>OW818656.1:2157500-4435914 GCA_942492965.1 uncultured Alphaproteobacteria bacterium
CACCGCCTTCATAGCTTGGTGACCATAGCGTCTGTGACCCACCCGATCCCATCCCGAACTCGGCCGTGAAACCAGACTGCGCCGATGGTACTACTGCTCAAGCAGTGGAAGAGTAGGTCGTCGCCAGGCTTTGCAGGCGGTGCGCACGGAAAAGAAAAACCCATTTACAATGTTCAAAGGCCTCAAGTGCCATCGGCCTTGCGGACCTGGAGGTCCGACTTTGTCGGACACGTGGTTGACGCGGGATGGAGCAGCCCGGTAGCTCGTCAGGCTCATAACCTGAAGGTCGCAGGTTCAAATCCTGCTCCCGCAACCAACCTTTCTGCCGAAACGCACAAAAAGGCGCCCTCAGGGGCGCCTTTTTGCGTTATCGGGGTGGCCGTGGACCCTCCGGCGCCGACCCATCCCTCTCCTCATGCGGCGACCGCCGCTGATATGCTCGCGTATGTCGGCAGCTCCGAGCTAGGCCTTTCGAATGCGGACGCGGAGCGGCGACGGGCGGCGTCCGGCGCGAACCGCCTGCCCGAGCCGCCGCGCCGAAGCGCGCTGCGGCGTCTTTTCGCGCAGTTCAACAATATCCTCATCTACGTGCTGATTGCCGCCGCGGTGCTGACGTCGGGGCTCGGGCACACCAGCGACGCCGGGGTCATTCTTGCGGTCGTGCTGGCGAACGCGGTGATCGGCTTCATCCAGGAAGGGCGTGCCGAACGCGCGATGGACGCGATCCGCGAGATGCTCGCGCCGCGCGCGAACGTGCTGCGCGGCGGCACACGCCTGACGATCGCGGCCGAAGACCTGGTATCGGGCGACGTCGTTCTCCTGGATGCGGGCGATCGCGTTCCCGCCGATCTCCGGCTTTTCCGGGCACGCGGCCTCGCCGTGCAGGAAGCGGTCCTCACCGGCGAATCCGTGCCAGTCGAGAAGCACAGCGATCCGGTGGCTGCCGACGTGCCGCTCGGCGATCGCACAGGGATGGCGTTCAGCGGTACGCTGGTGACAAGCGGTCTCGGACGCGGCGTCGTCGTCGCAACCGGCGCGGCAACCGAGATCGGGCGGGTCAGCGGACTGCTTTCGCAGGTCGAAACGCTCACCACGCCGCTCGTTCGCCAGATGGATGTGTTCGCGCGCTGGCTGACGCTGTTCATCCTGTTCGTCGCCGCGCTGCTGCTGCTTTACGGGTCGCTCGTTGCCGGGCGCGACTTTGCCGAGATGTTCATGATCGTTGTGGGTCTGTCGGTCGCGGCGATCCCGGAGGGTCTGCCGGCCGTGCTCACGATCACGCTGGCTGTGGGTGTCCAGGCAATGGCGCGGCGGAATGCCATCGTGCACCACCTTCCCGCGATCGAAACATTGGGCGCGGTCTCGGTGATCTGCACCGACAAGACGGGCACGCTGACACGGAACGAGATGATGGTGGCCTCGGCCGCCGTCGATCGTCGCACGTTCGTGCTGGAGGGCGATGGCTATGCGCCGACCGGCAAGCTGACGCTGAACGGAACATCTGCGGCGGAAGAGGATCATCCGGGACTTCAGGCACTCGCCCAAGCGGCAGCGGCGTGTAACGACGCCGGGCTTCGGCATCAGGAAGGCACATGGAGCGCAGAGGGCGATCCGATGGAAGCCGCGCTGCTGGCTTTCGCCGCGAAGATCGGCGTCGACTGGCAGGCGCTGCGGCATCAGGCGCCGCGCAGCGACGTGTTTCCCTTCGACGCGCGGCACCGCTTCATGGCGACGCTCCACCGCACCGGCAACGGCGACGTCATTTACGTGAAGGGCGCGCCCGAGCGGATCGTCGCGATGTGCGGAACCGAATTCGACGGTACCGAAGAGCAGCCGATCGACCGCGCCTATTGGCACACTGAGGCCGAGCGCATCGCCTGCGGCGGCGAGCGCGTGCTCGCCTTCGCGATGCGCCGCGCCGCGCCGGGGCAAACGACGCTGGAGCCGGGCGATCTCGATGATGCACTCGTCATGCTGGGCCTCGTCGGTCTCATCGATCCGCCGCGGCCAGAGGCCATCGCTGCGGTCGCGGAGTGCCGGGCTGCGGGAATTCGCGTCAAGATGATCACCGGGGACCATGCGGGCACGGCAGCGGCGATCGGCCGGCAGGTCGGTCTCGCCAATCCCTCGCGCGTGCTGACGGGCGCCGATCTCGACCGGATGGACGACGCCGCGCTTGCCGACGCCGTGCTCGACGTCGATGTGTTCGCCCGCACCAGCCCCGAGCACAAGCTACGGCTGGTGATGGCCTTGCAGGCGCGCGGTCTCACCGTCGCCATGACGGGAGACGGCGTGAACGATGCGCCCGCCCTGAAGCGTGCCGACGCCGGAATCGCCATGGGCTGCAAGGGCAGCGAGGCCGCGAAGGAGGCGGCGAGCCTGGTGCTCGCGGACGATAATTTCGCCTCGATCGCCGCCGCCGTGCGCGAAGGGCGGACGGTCTACGAGAACATCCGCAAGGTGATCAGCTGGACGCTGCCCACGAACGCCGGCGAAGCCGTCACGATCATCTTCGCGCTGCTGTTCGGCCTCGCGCTGCCCGTCACGCCGATCCAGATCCTCTGGGTCAACATGGTGACGGATGTCACGCTCGGCCTTGCGCTCGCCTTCGAGCCTGCCGACGCGGACACCATGCGCCGGCCGCCGCGGCCGCGCAGCGAGCCGCTGCTGACGCGCGCCTTCATCTGGCACATCATGCTCGTATCGGCGCTGTTCCTCGCGGGCGTGCTCGGCATGTACGGCTACGCCGTGGCGCGGGGTCATTCCGTCGAAACCGCGCGCACGATCGCGGTCAACACGCTTGTCGTGATGGAGATCTTCCATCTGTTCTATATCCGCAACCTGCGGGGGACATCGCTCAGCTGGCGGCTGGTGCGCGGCACGCGGGTGGTCTGGGCGATGGTCGGGCTCGTCACCGCGGCGCAGTTCGCGATCACGTATGTTCCCGTGTTGCAGCGGATTTTCGGAACCGCGGCGGTGCCTCTGCGCGAAGGCCTGCTCGTCGTGGGCGTGGGCGCCGTGATGCTCGCGATCATCGAGGCGGAAAAACAGCTGCGGCTTGCCGTCGCCAGGCGACGGGATGTGACTGCCTGACACTCCCAAGGGGATGCGGAGCGGCCCCGAATCGCGCTAGGAGTTCCCCAAACCCCCGAGGAGGAGCTTCACATGCGCGACTATCTGAAATTCTACATCAATGGCGAATGGGTCGATCCCGCTGGCGACGCGAAGACGCTCGACGTGCTCAACCCCGCGACCGAAGCGGTCGCCGGGCGCATCAGCCTTGGCTCCGCGGAAGACGTCGATCGGGCGGTGAAGGCAGCGAAGGTCGCGTTCCGCAGCTTCTCTCGTACCAGCCGCGCCGAGCGGCTCGAACTGCTGCAAGCGATCCTCGCCGAATACACGAAGCGCAGCGGCGAGATGGCCGAGGCGATCACCGAGGAAATGGGCGCGCCCGCATGGCTCGCGAAGAGCGCGCAGGCCGCAATCGGCGCGGGTCACCTGCACACCGCGATCGAAGTTCTGAAAACCTATAAGTTCCACGAGCCGCGCGGCACGACGATGATCGCCAAGGAGCCGATCGGCGTGTGCGGGTTCATCACGCCGTGGAACTGGCCGATCAACCAGATCGCCTGCAAGGTCGCGCCCGCGCTCGCGACGGGCTGCACGATGGTGCTGAAGCCTTCCGAAATCGCGCCGTTCTCGGCATGGCTGTGGACCGAAATCCTGCACGCGGCGGGCGTTCCGAAGGGCGTCTACAATCTCGTGAACGGCGACGGGCCCACGGTGGGCGCGGCGATCTCGTCACATCCCGATGTCGACATGGTGAGCTTCACCGGCTCGACGCGCGCGGGCGTGGAAGTCGCGAAGGCGGCAGCGCCGACGGTGAAGCGCGTCGCGCAGGAACTGGGTGGCAAGTCGCCGAACATTCTCGTCGACGATGACGGCTTCGGCGATGCTGTGAAAAGGGGCGTCGCGCATGTCTTCAACAACTCCGGCCAGTCGTGCAACGCGCCGACGCGTATGTTCGTGCCGCAGGGCCGCATGGACGAGGCGAAGGCGGTGGCGAAGGCGACCGCCGAGGCATGGGCGCCGGGCGACCCCAACGGCAATGCGCGCATGGGGCCCGTTGTCTCCGAGCTGCAGTGGAACAAGATCCAGGGCCTTATCCAGAAGGGCATCGACGAGGGCGCCGAACTCGTCGCGGGCGGCACCGGCAAGCCCGAGGGGCTGGAGACCGGCTATTACGTGAAGCCCACGGTTTTCGCCAACGTGACCAACGACATGACAGTGGCGCGCGAGGAGATCTTCGGGCCCGTCGTCTCCATTCTCGGCTACGGCAGCCTCGACCGCGCGATCGAAGAGGGCAACGACACCGTCTACGGCCTCGCTGCCTACGTGCAGGCGAAGGATATCGAGAAGGCGCGCGAGATCGCCTCGCAGATGCGCGCTGGGCAGGTCATCATCAATGGCGCGGGCAGCGACCTGATGGCGCCTTTCGGCGGCTACAAACAGTCGGGCAACGGCCGTGAATGGGGTGACCATGCCTTCGGCGAGTTCCTCGAGACGAAAGCGATGATCGGTTACGGCGAAGCCGTCGCTGCCGAGTGATCAGTCCTGCGCGTTCGGCACCACCCGGTAAAGGACGCGCAGCACGACGAGGACGGTGAGCCCGAGCAGTGTGCCGATCACCACGAGCGGCACCTGCCCGGCCCCGCACGCGATGCCGACGGCGGCGCAGAGCCATATGTTGGCGGCGGTCGTCAGGTTCTTCACCTTGTCGCCGCGCACGAAGATCAGGCCCGCGGCAATGAAGCCCACCGCCTGCGCGAGGCCTTCGATCGCGCGCAGCGGATCGGGCTGCGCTTCCGGTGTCTTCACCGCTTCGAACATCATGAGCGCCGAAATCACGATCATCGCCGAGCTGAGCGCAACGAGCGCGTGCGTGCGAAGCCCCGCCTCGTGCCCGCGCATTTCCCGATCAAAACCGAACGCCAGCCCGATTGCGGTCGCGGCACCCAGCCGTATGGCGATTTCCTCCCAGGTCATGGCTGCTGAATTGCCGTAAGGGGCAAAAGGTTCCTCGCCGAACGGCTGCGGCCTTATCAGTAGCGCGAGCTACGCGCCGCGCCGCCTGCCCCCCATACTCCGGGCGAATACCAGCACGGAGGCCCCTGAATGTCCCTTCGCACACCGATCTGTGATCTGCTCGGCATCGAATACCCGATCCTGCTCGCGGGGATGGGCGGCGTTTCCTATGCCGAGGTGTGCGCGGCGGTTTCGAACGCGGGCGGCTTCGGTTCGCTCGGCATGGCGGGCACCAGCCCTGCCTTCATCCGCGAGCAGATGAAGCGCGTGAAGGATCTCACCGACAGGCCCTTCGGCGTCGATCTCCTCGCGGCGCAGCCCGAAACACTCACTGCGAGCGTCGATGTGATCATCGAAGAGGGCGCGAAGGCGTTTATCGCGGGCCTCGGCGTGCCGACGCCGATCCTCGCGCAGCTGAACGCGGCTGGCCTTGTCGTCATGTCGATGTGCGGCACGGTGGGCCATGCCCGGAAGGCGGCCGCGGCAGGCTGCGATGTGGTGATCGCGCAGGGAACGGAAGGCGGGGGGCATACCGGCAAGGTGGCGAGCGCCGCGCTCTGGCCCCAGTGCGTCGATGCGGTCGACGTTCCGGTGATCGCCGCGGGCGGCCTCTATGACGGGCGCGGGCTCGCGGCGGCGCTCGCCTTCGGGTGTCAGGGCGTTTGGATGGGCACGCGCTTCATCGCCAGCCACGAGGCGCACGCGGGCAAAGCCTACAAGGATGCGATCGTCGCCATGCGCGACGATTCCACAACGATCAGCCGGGGCTTCACGGGCAAGACGCTGCGCGCCATCGCCAACGACACCACCGACTATTTCGACCGGCATCCAGAGGAATTGAAGCCGTTTCCGCTGCAGGTGATAGAAGCCGCGCAGGCGAACCGGCTGGGGCCGATTGCCGGAATCCTCGACGTCGATCCGGCGACGCAGTGCCTCGCGGCGGGGCAGGGCGGCGGCGGCGTCGATGCGATTCTGAGCTGCGCCGAGATCGTCGAGCGCACGCTCGCCGAGACGAAGGCGGCTTTAAGCCGACTGCGTGCTTTCGGCTGAGGCCATCGCGAGCGCGGCGGCGTAATCGGGCGCGAAGCGCACCTTGCCGCTGCGGGGGCCGAGGTCATTGCGGCGCAGCACCTGCGCGGGCTGGGGCTGCACGCTTGAGAAAATCACCGCGGCGCCGTGTCTGTGCGCCATGCTGACGAAATCCTTGATGCCTTCGACCCCGCTCGCGTCGAGCAGCGGCACCTCGCGCATCCGCAGGATGATGACACGCGGGGGCTGGCCCATCCGGCGCAGCGTTTCAACGAGATCGGAGGCGACGCCGAAGAAGAACGGCCCCGTGATGCGGAACACCTCCACGCCCGGCGGCAGGTCGTCCCGCTGCCCGGCATCCTCGGTTTCCACCTCGCGCACCGTCACGGCGACCGTGCGGCTCATCCGTTCCATGAACATCAGGCTGGCGAGCGTGACGCCGACACCGATCGCCACGGTAAGGTCGACGAGCACGGTAAGCGCGAACGTCAGCAGCAGAACGACGCGGTCGCCCACCGGCATCGCGCGGATACGCAGCAGCCGCTCGTACTCGCTCATCCCCCACGCCACCATGAACAGGATCGCCGCGAGTGCCGCCATCGGGATATAGCCCATCAGCTTCGTGCCGAAGGCCATGAACAGCAGCAGGAACAGCGCGTGGAATATGCCCGCAACCGGCGTGCGCCCGCCGGCGCGTATGTTTGTGGCGGTGCGCGCGATGGCGCCCGTCGCCGGCAGCCCGCCGAAGAGGGCGGAGGCGAGATTGGCCACGCCTTGCCCGACGAGTTCCTGGTTGGAGCGGTGCCGATATCCGGTCATGCCGTCGGCGACGACGGCGGAGAGCAGCGCTTCGATCCCCGCGAGGAAAGCGATCGTGAATGCCGCCGGCAGCACGGCCGTCACCTTGTCGAGCCCGAGCGCCGGGATGTGCGGCATCGGAAGCCCGGAGGGGATGTTCGGAAAACGCGAGCCGACGGTATCGACGGCAAGCCCGAGCAGCGAGACGGCGAGTGCCGCAACGACCACGGCGACGAGGAAACCCGGCACTTTCGGCGCGAAACGGCGCAGCACGATGATGATGCCGAGCGACACTGCGCCTACCGCGAGCGTGGCAAGGTCGATTGTCCCGATCGCCTGCCCATAGGCGGCGATCTTGGGCAGGAAGTCGGCGGGCACCTCTGCCATGCGGAGGCCGAGAAAGTCCTTCACCTGCGTCGCCGCGATGATGACGGCGATGCCGGCGGTGAAGCCGGTGACGACGGGGTGCGGAATGAACTTGATGAGGCTGCCGAGCCGCCCGTAGCCGGCGACGAGCAGGATCGCGCCCGCCATCAGCGTGGCGAGCACCAGCCCGTCGTAGCCATGCTCTGCGATGATATTGAACACGACGACGACAAAGGCGCCGGTCGGCCCGCCGATCTGCGTGCGCGAACCGCCGAGCGCGGAGATCAGGAACCCGGCGACGACCGCCGTCACCAGCCCCTTGTCGGGCGAAGCGCCGCTCGCGATGCCGAGCGCCATGGCAAGCGGCAGCGCGACGATGGCGACGGTGAGCCCGGCGAGCGCATCGGCGCGCAGCCCGGCCATGCCGTAGCCTTCGCGAAGCACGGTAAAGAGCTTCGGCGTGAACTGGATGGGCAGGACGTCGCGCATGGGCAACCCCCGAAAATCTTGTGGAATGTTGCCTTGCTAGGCCTGAATTATGGCCAAATCATCCCGGAATGTTCCGGAAATCGGGGCGCTACCCTTCTTGCGGCGTCCCTGCCGCGCGCAGGATCGCCTTCTTGATGCGCGGGTAGGTGCCGCAGCGACAGAGGTTGGTGATTCCCGTCTTGATGTCGTCTTCGGTGGGCTTCGGCGTGTCTTTCAGGAACGCCGCCGCCGCCATGATCATGCCCGGCTGGCAATAGCCGCACTGGGGCACCTGCTCGGCGATCCATGCCTGCTGCACGGGGTGGCTGCCGTCTTTCGACAGGCCCTCGATCGTGGTGACGAATGTGCCTTCGATGTCGCCGATATTCACCTGGCAGCTGCGCTGTGCCTGTCCGTCGATGTGCACCGTGCAGGCGCCGCAAAGCCCCGCGCCGCAGCCGAACTTGGTGCCGGTGAGGTTCATTGCGTCGCGCAGTGCCCAGAGCAGCGGCGTTTCGGCCGGCAGGTCAAAAGCGACAGGATTGCCGTTGATGGTGAAGCGAGTCATGACGAGGTGAGATTTAGCCGGGGAGAGAGCCGAATGGAACTGCAAACGCTGTCGCTCGCCGTGGCGGACGGAATCGCGCGCGTTACGATGACGCGAGGGCAGGCGTTCAACACCATGACCGAAGCGTTCTGGACCGAGATCGTGGACGTTTTCGAGGCGATCGAGGTCGACCCGTCGGTGCGCGCGGTGCTGATCGTTTCGACCGGCAAGCACTTCACCGCAGGGCTCGATCTTGAATGGGCGGGCGCGGACCTGCTGGCAGCGGCAGACGGGGAAATCGCCCGGCAACGGCTCGCGCTGCGGCGCAAGGTGAAGGCGATGCAGAAGAGCTTTACGGTCGTCGACGCGTGCAAGGCGCCGGTGATCGCGGTGGTGCAGGGTGGCTGCATCGGCGGCGGCGTCGATCTCGTCACGGCGTGCGACATCCGCATCGGCACGGCGGACTGTTTTTTCAGCATTCAGGAAATCAACGTCGGCATCGTTGCCGATGTTGGCACGCTGCAGCGCATCCCGCATCTGCTGCCGCAGGGGCTGGTGCGCGAACTCGCCTACACGGGGCGGCGCTTCATGGCGGAGGAGGCGGCACGCCATGGTTTCCTCAATCGCGTGCTCGCCGCGCACGACGAAGCGATCGCCGCGGGCGAGGCGCTGGCACGCGAGATCGCATCGAAATCGCCCGTTGCCATTCAGGGCACCAAGGCGGTGCTGAATCGCGGCCGCGACCAGAGCATCGACGAAGGGCTCGATTATGTGGCGATCTGGAATTCGGCTTTCTTGCCGGGTGCGGATCTTGGCGAGGCGGTGGGCGCTCAGCTGCAGAAGCGGCCGCCCCGCTTCGAGGATGCGGTTTGAACCACGGCGCGCGCTGGAAAGCGCCGGGTGCGGCAAGCTATCGCTTGTTCGCGAATCGGCGCGCATCTATAAGGCGCGCCAAATCGATTCCGTCGGTGCGTTCGCGCGCCGACCGTCCGTATGGGAACTAGTGGGGGTTTGATGCGCGGATTTAACAGCCGTTTCAGGGCATTGGCCGTCGCCGCAGCGCTGACGTTCGGCGCCGTTCAGGCACAGGCACAGGCGCAGGACGCGGCGGCTCCGGCCGCCGCCACGGTCGAGCAGGCTGCGGAGGCCGCTCCGGTCGCGGAAACGGCGGCACCTGCCGTCAATCTGGCGAACATGGGCACAGCGCCCGACGCCGCAGTGGGTCAGCCGCAGGGCGGCTGGCACATTCAGCCGCAGGTGACCGAGCTTGGTCAGCGCGGTTCGGATTTCAACACCGCGCTGCTCCTCATCATGGGCGTGATCACGGCCTTCGTGTTCGCATTGCTGATCTGGTCGATGTTCCGATTCCGCCGCAGCGCGAATCCTGTCCCTTCGAAGACGACGCACAACGTGTTCATCGAGGTGGTGTGGACGCTGGTGCCCGTGCTCGTGCTCGTCGGCATCGCCATCCCCTCGTTCAAGCTGCTCGCCGCGCAATATGATCCGCCGAAGGCCGATCTCACGATCAAGGCGACCGGCCACCAGTGGTACTGGAGCTACGAATATCCCGATCAGGGCAGCTTCGGCTTCGATTCGGTGATGCTCTCGGATGAGGACGCCGCGAAGGCGAACGAGCCGCGTAACCTCGCGACCGACAACCGCGTCGTCGTCCCCGTCGGCGCCGTCGTGAAGGTGCTGCTGACCGCGTCTGACGTGATCCACAGCTGGGCGGTTCCGGCCTTCTGGGTGAAAATGGATGCCGTTCCGGGCCGCGTGAACGAAACCTGGTTCAAGGCCGATCGCGAAGGCCTTTACTACGGCCAGTGCTCGGAGCTTTGCGGCACCAAGCACGGCTTCATGCCGATCGCGGTCGAGGTCGTGTCGAAGGACAAGTTCGACGCATGGGTCGCCGCGCGCCAGGCTGATGCCGGTGTCGAGGTTGCCGCTGCAGCGCCCACCGCTGCGGCGCCTGCGGTCGACGCCCCCGCTGCACCGGAAGCGGCGCCTGCCGCTGCCGCCGAAACGCTTTAAGATCAAGTTCGGGTAGGAACGACACTCATGGCCGAGACCACCGCCGCCCACTACGACGCCCACGGCGATCACGCCCACGCGCATCACGACGATCATCACACGCCGGGCTTCTTCGCTCGCTGGTTCCTGTCCACGAACCACAAGGACATCGGGACGCTGTACCTGATCTTCGCGATCGTCGCGGGCATCATCGGCGGCGCGATCTCGGGCATCATGCGCCTCGAGCTTGCAGCGCCGGGCATGCAGTATCTGCCGATGTGGGCGGGCGGCAATATCGACGCCGCCTATCACGAACCATGTGGAACGCGTTCATCACTGCGCACGGCCTCATCATGGTGTTCTTCATGGTGATGCCGGCGATGATCGGCGGCTTCGGCAACTGGTTCGTGCCCATCATGATCGGCGCGCCGGACATGGCGTTCCCGCGCATGAACAACATCTCGTTCTGGCTCATCATTCCGGCCTTCCTGCTGCTGCTCGCCTCGATGTTCGTCGAAGGGCCTGCAGGCTTCAACGGCGCGGGCACGGGCTGGACGGTCTATCCGACGCTCTCGACGACCGGCCATCCCGGTCCGGCGGTCGACCTTGCGATCTTCTCGCTGCACCTTGCGGGCGCATCGTCGATCCTCGGCGCGATCAACTTCATCACCACCATCTTCAACATGCGCGCGCCGGGCATGACGCTGCACAAGATGCCGCTGTTCGTGTGGTCGGTGCTCGTCACCGCGTGGCTGCTGCTGCTCTCGCTCCCGGTTCTCGCCGGCGCGATCACCATGATGCTGACGGACCGCAATTTCGGCACGACGTTCTTCGATCCGGCGGGCGGCGGTGATCCCGTGCTCTACCAGCACCTGTTCTGGTTCTTCGGTCACCCCGAGGTTTACATCATGATCCTGCCGGGCTTCGGCATCGTCAGCCAGATCGTGGCGACGTTCAGCCGCAAGCCCGCCTTCGGCTATCTCGGCATGGCCTATGCGATGGTCGCGATCGGCTTCATCGGCTTCATCGTGTGGGCGCACCACATGTACACGGTCGGCCTCGACGTGAACGTGAAGCTCTACTTCACGGCGGCGACGATGATCATCGCGGTGCCCACGGGCATCAAGATCTTCTCGTGGATCGCCACGATGTGGGGCGGCTCGATCAGCTTCGAAACGCCGATGCTGTGGGCGATCGGCTTCATCATCATGTTCACGCTCGGCGGCGTCACCGGCGTCGTTCTGTCGAACGCCGGCGTCGATACGATCATGCACGACACCTACTACGTGGTCGCGCACTTCCACTACGTGCTCTCGCTCGGCGCGGTGTTCGCGCTGTTCGCGGGCTTCTACTACTGGTTCCCGAAGATGTCGGGCCGGATGTACAACGAGTTCCTCGGCAAGCTGCACTTCTGGGTGTTCTTCATCGGCGTGAACGTGATGTTCTTCCCGATGCACTTCCTCGGCCAGGATGGTATGCCGCGCCGCTACCCGGATTATCCGGATGCGTTCGCCTACTGGAACCACATCGCGTCGCTCGGCTACGTCATCATGGCTGTGGGCATGGTGTTCTTCTTCGTGAACGTCATCATCTCGCTGATCGGCGGCAAGAAGGCTGCCGACAATCCGTGGGGCGAGGGTGCAACGACGCTCGAGTGGACGCTGTCCTCGCCGCCGCCGTTCCACCAGTTCGAAACGCTGCCGGAAATCAAGTAAGGCACACTGGTGGCCAGCGTACCCGCCGTATCTGTCACGCCGGTCAGCGATTTCGCTGACTGGCGCGACTATTTCGCGCTGCTGAAGCCGCGCGTGATGACGCTTGTCGTCTTCACGGGGCTTTGCGGCCTGCTGGCGGCGCCCGGCCATATCCACCCGGTGATCGGCTTCACGGCGGTGCTCTGCATCGCCGTCGCGGCCGGCGCCTCGGGGGCGCTCAACATGTGGTACGAGGCTGATCTCGATGCGCGTATGAAGCGCACGGCGAACCGCCCGATCCCGGCGGGGCGCATCGATCGGCCTTCCGCGTTCGGCTTCGCTGTCAGCCTCGCCATCGGCGCGGTCGCGGTGATGGCGCTCGCCGTGAACATTACGTCGGCGCTGCTGCTCACCATCTCAATCCTGTTCTACGTGTTCGTCTACACGGTCTGGCTGAAGCGCCGCACGCCGCAGAACATCGTCATCGGCGGCGCCGCCGGCGCCTTCCCGCCGGTGATCGGCTGGGCGGCGGTCACGGGCGACGTGACCGCGCTCCCCGTCCTCCTCTTCGCGCTCATCTTCCTGTGGACGCCGCCGCATTTCTGGAGCCTCGCGCTCTTCGTGCGCAGCGACTATGCGAACGCGGGCGTGCCGATGCTGCCCGTCACGCACGGCGCGCGGGTCACGCGCAATCAGATCCTCGCCTACACGCCGCTCCTCGTCGGCGTCAGCCTCGTGCCATGGGCGATGCACCTCACAGGCGCGATCTATGGCATGACGGCGGCGGCGCTCGGCGCCGTGTTCATGGCGCTCGCGGTCGCAGTGTTCCGCAATGATGCGATCGATCCCGCCGCGATGCGCCCGGAACGCCGCCTGTTCGCCTTCTCCGTCCTCTATCTCTTCGTCATGTTCGGCGCACTCGTCGCCGATCGCTGGCTGCTGGCTTGATCGTGGCGGACGACGACCTCCAGAAGAAGCGGAAGAGCCGCAATCTCGTGCTCGGCGCGGTGCTCATCGGGCTTGCCGTGCTGTTCTACGCCATCACGATCGCGAGGATGGGATGAGCGGCGAAAACGGCATCCGCCGCACCGGGCTTATCGCGGGTGGCGTCGCGGTGGCGATGCTCGGCCTCGCCTATGCGAGCGTGCCGCTCTACCGCCTGTTCTGTCAGGTCACCGGCTTCGGCGGCACGACGATGCGTGTGGATGAGACCGCCGCCCCGAATGCGGTCGACAAGCTCATCAAGGTGCGCTTCGACGCGAACGTCGCGCCCGGTCTCGCGTGGACGTTCAAGCCCGTGCAGACGCAGGCCACGATCCGCATCGGCGAGCGCAAGATGGCGTTCTATCAAGCCACCAATCTCACCGACAAGCCGATCACCGGCATGGCGACCTACAACGTCTCGCCCGACACGGCGGGTGGCTATTTCATGAAGATCCACTGTTTCTGCTTCGACCAGCAGACGCTGCAGCCCGGCGAGACGGTGGACATGCCGGTCAGCTACTATATCGATCCGGCGATTCTGGAAGACGCGAGCGCCCGCCGGATCGACGAGATCACGCTCAGCTATACCTTCTTCCCACAGGAAGAAGAGACGAATAAGACAGCAGCCAATACGGCCGTAAAGGCGGCCGACGGAACACAGGGGTAAGACCATGGCCGGTGCCAAGAACCACGACTTCCACATCCTGCCGCCGAGCCCGTGGCCGCTCATCGGCGCGTTCTCGGCGCTCACGATGGCAGCCGGCGGTGTGGGCTGGATGCATGAGCAGGCGTGGGGCGGCTGGGTCTTCTTCCTCGGTTTCGCCTTTGTGCTGTTCACCTTCTACAGCTGGTGGTCGGACGTGATCCGCGAAGCGAACACGGGCGATCACACGCCGGTCGTGCAGCTGCACCACCGCTACGGCATGATCCTGTTCATCGCGTCTGAAGTGATGTTCTTCGTTGCGTGGTTCTGGGCCTATTTCGACGCTGCGCTGTACCCGGACACGGGCGAGGCGGTCGGCGGCGTGTGGCCGCCGCATGGGATCGAAGTGCTCGATCCCTTCGTCTACCCGCTGCTCAACACGCTCATCCTGCTGCTTTCGGGCACGACGGTCACGTGGGCGCACCATGCGCTCATCCACGGCGACCGCGAGGGGCTGAAGAAGGGCCTTTGGCTCACGGTGATCCTCGGCTTCATCTTCTCGTGTGTGCAGGCCTATGAATACAGCCACGCCGCCTTCGGCATGGCCGGCAACATCTACGGCGCCACCTTCTACATGGCGACCGGCTTCCACGGCTTCCACGTCATCGTCGGCACGATCTTCCTGATCGTCTGCCTCATCCGCACCTACAAGGGCGACTTCACACCGAAGCAGCATTTCGGCTTCGAAGCGGCCGCCTGGTACTGGCACTTCGTCGACGTCGTCTGGCTGTTCCTGTTCGTGGCGATCTACGTCTGGGGCAGCGACTTCGGCGCGGCAGTCGTCGCGGGGCATTGATGGCGTCCGGCCCGGACGGCGTCGGCGCTGTCGACCCGGTCCGGGCCGCGCTCAAAGGCTGCTGTCCGCGCTGCGGCAAGGGCAGGCTCTACCGCAATCTCCTTGAATTCACGGATCGCTGTCCCGCGTGCGGGCTTGATATTGCCGGGTTCAATGTCGGCGATGGGCCTGCCGCGTTCCTGATCTTCCTGCTCGGCTTCCTCATTGTCGGTCTTGCCATGTGGCTGGAGTTCGGCGCGCATCCGCCGTGGTGGGTCCATGCACTGCTCTGGCCGCCGATCCTCGTCGTGCTCACCGTGTGGGGGCTGCGCGTCGGCAAGGCGATCCTTCTCGCGCTCGAATTCCGGAACGAGGCCGCGGAGGGCCGGCTTAGCGACAAGCCGGACGTCTGATGCGCCTGCCGCTGCTGCCGACATTGATGGTCGCCGTGATGGTACCGGTGATGATCGGCCTCGGTTTCTGGCAGTTGCACCGCGCGGACTGGAAGGCCGATCTGCTCGTGCGGCTGAAAGCGCAGGCGAAGCTGCCGGTTCTTGAAACCTCCCGTCTTTCCGATGATCAGGAATTTCGCCGCATCCGCCTGATGGTGGATTGCCCCGATTCGTCTGCAAAGGGCCGCAGCGGCAAGAACGCGGCCGGGCAGGTCGGCTTTTCGATGCTGCTGCTGTGCAACGCCGGGGCGCAGCCGATCCTCGTCGATGCCGGCTGGTCCGATCGCCCCGATGGCTGGACGAAGCTGGCCGCGCCGTGGCCGCCCAAGGGTGCGTTCGCGGTCACCGGCACGCTCGTCCGCACGGGCGGAACGGGACCACGTTACACGCTCGTCTCCGAAGCCGCACCCGCACCGTTGGTACCGAGCGCGCCGCCGTCGCCCGAAGATATACCCAACAACCACATGGCCTATGCTGTGCAGTGGTTCGCCTTCGCGGCCACGCTCGGCGTTATCTTTGCGCTTTACGTGTCGCGGCTGAGACGAGGGACATGATGGATTTGCCAAAGGTCGAGGTGCCGACGATCGCGATTGCCGGCAGCACGCAGCGCTTTTCCGTGCGGCGCATCTTCTGCGTGGGCCAGAACTATGCCGACCACGCGCGCGAGATGGGCTCGAACCCCGATCGGGAGCAGCCCTTCTTCTTTTCAAAGCCCGCCGATGCGGTTGTCGAAAGCGGCGCGGCGCTCCGGTTCCCACGCCAGACGAACAATCTCCACCATGAGGTCGAGCTTGTCGTCGCGCTCGGCGCGGGCGGCAGCGACGTATCCGCCCAGGATGCGGCGACCATGATCTTCGGCCACGCCGTCGGCATCGATCTCACCCGCCGCGATCTGCAGGCCGATGCGAAGGCGAAGGGCCGCCCGTGGGACATGGCGAAGGGCTTCGATGCCTCGGCGCCCGTTGGCGCGCTCACGCCCGGCGCGCCGCCTGCCGCAGGTGCGATCACGCTCCGTGTGAACGGTGATCTGCGACAGAACGGCGACCTCTCGCAGATGATCTGGAACGTCGCCGAGGTGATTTCGAAGCTCTCGACTTACGTTGCGCTCGCCCCCGGCGACCTCATCTTCACCGGCACACCCGCTGGCGTCGGGCCGATCCTGCCGGGCGAGACGGTGCTTGCGGATATCGCAGGTACGGCGCCGGTCGAGGTGCGCTTCACGGCCTAAACCGGATCGCTGCGATCACGCTGTTCCGAAGTGCCGCCCTGCGCCTTGATGAAGCTGATCTTGCCCTGCGGCTCGATGATCGCCCACGCGACGTCTTTCAGAGAAGCGATGCCCGCGAGGCGCATTTCCGATTCCAGTTCCGATCGCGTCACGCGGTCCCGTCGCAGGTTCTCGGCGATGATCGTGCCGTCGCGCACGACGACGCGCGGCTTGCCGTCGAGCAGGCGCTCCATCGCAGGAAACAGGTACGTGATCCAGCTTAGCAGCAGCGCGAGGAAGCCGAAGGTTGCGACGGCGAGCAGCGCGCCGGTGAGGCTGAAATCATTGTGCGTGACGCCCTGCTGAATGAGATCGCCCATCACGATCATCACCAGCAGCTCGAAGGGCGTCAGCTGGCCGAGCTCGCGCTTACCGAGCAAGCGCAGCAGCAGGTAGAGGATGACGAAGACCGCCGAGGCGCGCAGTACGATATCCATCAGGGCCGCACCTCCAGCCGCGCCGGAAGCGCGGCGAGCAGCGTTTCCCCGTCGTAGAGCGTAACGCGTCCCGCCGTGCCGCCGACGAGCGCCGGATTGATCTGGCCGTCCACCTTGATGCGCAGCGTGTCGCCCGCAGCGAGCGGCGCGTATTCGAAGCGGTAGCCGCCGCGTCCATAGCTTTCGTCGGCTGCGGCCGGGATCATCGTGTTGATCGTCAGCTCGTGCCAGTAGGCGGGGGAAACCGCGATTACGGGCTGCGCGATCGCGCGCGCGGCGTCGATGCGCATCCGCATTTCGAAAACCATGCCGCTGCGCGCGATTTGGGGCGCTTCCAGCGTCAGCCGTGCCGCCCGCCCGGCCGTGCTCCGCGAAGGGTTCGGCAAACCGCCGAGCGTTCCTGAAACCGCGATCAAAATGAGCGTGGCAAGAACGATGAACGACAGCGGGCTGGCGCTCCGGTGCCATTGGCGGGTGCGGAGGTGCGTTTCCGTGATGCCGTCCGGGTAACGATCGCCCATGTGTCTCTCCGGGGGACACAATCCCGGAAGGGGGCGGAAGGTTCCCGTCAGGAAAGCGCGGCGCCGCCGTAAGCCGCGGCCGGATAGCGCACGACGAGCAATTGCCGCGCGCGACGGATCGAGCGGATCGGCGGGAGCGCGATCGGGTCCGCCGATACGGCGGCGACAATGGGACGCAGGAACGCCGCGTCGAGCGCCGCGCGATCTATGCCGTCCATCGTTTCCGCCGGAAATCGGCGACGCAGGCCCTCACTCTCGTGCGCGCGCGGTAGGATCCGCGCCTTGAGGCGGCGGCCGACGGAAACCCGGATGGGCAGGCCGGCGCAGACTTTGATCCAGCTGTTCCAGCTGATGCCCGCGCGGCGCATGATTTCGCTCTGCGATCCGGTAAGCGGCGCGATATCCGCCACCAGCGCCGGGTTCACGATACACATTCCGGGCTTGCCGCGCGTCACATCCACTCTCCTCAGCGTCCTATTTGGAAGCCGCGTATCGGTGCTCGCCCATATTTTCTGTTTCCCGCCCCATGACGATCGGGAATAGCGCCGGATTGTGCGCTATTTGTTGCGATGCTCGCCGCTTCCCGATAAGTCCGCGCGGTTATGCGGTACATCAGCACGCGCGGGGGAGCACCCGCACTCGATTTTCGGGGCGTCACGCTCGCCGGTCTCGCGTCGGACGGCGGCCTTTACGTGCCCGAGGAATGGCCGGTTCTGTCGAAAGACGAGATCGCCGCGCTCTCCGGCCTCAGCTACGCTGACACGGCCTTTGCGATCTTCCGCCGCTTCACCGGCAATTCGATCGCCGACGCGGATCTCAAGCGCCTGATCGATGAAGCCTATGCGAGCTTCAACCACGCGGCGGTGACGCCGCTCGTCCAGCTCGACGCGCGCCATTTCCTGCTCGAGCTGTTCCACGGCCCGACGCTGGCGTTCAAGGACGTCGCGCTGCAGTTCCTCGGCCTGCTGTTCGAACATTTCCTGAAAGACGCCGGACGCCACCTCACCATCGTCGGCGCCACCTCGGGCGATACCGGCTCCGCCGCGATCCAGGCGCTCGCGGGGCGCGAGCATGTCGACGTGTTCATGCTGCACCCGGAAGGCCGTGTCAGCGACGTGCAGCGCCGCCAAATGACGACGGTGATGGCGCCCAACATACACAACATCGCGATTTCCGGCACGTTCGACGACGCGCAGGCGATGGTGAAACGCATGTTCGGCGATACGGACGTGACGAGCCGCTTCGAGATCAGCGCGGTCAACTCGATCAACTGGGCGCGGCTGATGGCGCAGGTTGTCTATTATTTCTACGCCGCCGTCCGCCTCGGCGCGCCGCACCGCGCGGTCGCCTTCTCGGTGCCGACGGGCAATTTCGGCGACGTCTTCGCGGGCTATGTCGCGGCGCGCATGGGGCTTCCCGTCGCGCGGCTGATCGTGGCGACCAACATCAACGACATCCTGCACCGCGCGCTCTCCGTCGGCGACTATTCGGCCGGCACCGTGACGCCGACGGCGGCGCCCTCGATGGATATTCAGGTGTCGAGCAATTTCGAACGCCTGCTGTTCGACCTTGCAGACCGCGACGGCGCGAAGCTCACCGCGATGATGCAGGCGTTCGACGCGTCGAAGGTGATGGAGATCCCCGCCGCCATGCGCGCCCGCGCTGCCGAGCGCTTCACCAGCTGCCGCGTCGACGAGGACGAGATGGCGCTCACGCTGCGCTGGGCCTCCGAAAAGGCCGGCAACATCCTCGACCCGCACACCGCGATCGGCCTCGCCGCCGCGCGCGCGGCCGATCTCGATCCCGCGATCCCCGTCGTGACGCTCGCGACCGCGCACCCCGCGAAATTCCGCGATGCCGTCGAGCGCGCGACCGGCGTGCGCCCCGTGCTGCCCGCGCGCCTCTCCGGCCTCTTCGACCGCGAGGAGAGCTTTACGTCGCTCCCCGGCGATTATGCCGCTGTCCGCGATTTCATCACGGCGAGGGCCACGCCCAGATGATGCGTCTCTCGACGCTCGCGAACGGGCTTCGCGTGGCGACGCGCGAGATGCCGAGCGTCGAGACGGTGTCGGTGGGCCTGTTCGCGGACATCGGTTCGCGCCATGAGCGTGCGCGCGAAAACGGCCTCGCCCACCTCTTCGAGCACATGGTGTTCAAGGGCGCGGGCGGACGCAGTGCGCGCGCCATCGCCGAGGCGATCGAGGATGTCGGCGGCGAACTTAACGCCGCGACGAGCCGCGAGACGACCGTGTTCTCCGCCCGCCTGCTGGCGGATGACCTTGCGCTCGGCACCGGCATCATTGCCGATCTCGTGCGCCTGCCGCATTTCGACGACGACGAGCTCGAACGTGAAAAGCGCGTCGTGCTTCAGGAACTCGGCGAGGCGCGCGACACGCCGGGCGACATTATTTTCGACAATCTCCAGTCGGTTGCGTTTCCGGGCCAGCCGCTTGGCCGCTCGATCCTCGGCGACGAGTCGAGCGTCGGCGGCCTCACGCGCGCGGACCTCGTGCGCTGGCAAGAGCGTTACCGGCCGGACGGGCTGATCCTCGTCGCGGCGGGCAAGGTCGATCACGACATGCTCGTCGATCTTGCCGCCGTGCGCTTCGGCGATCTTGTCCACGCGGAGCCCACGCTTCCCGAGCCCGCGACCTTCGTCGGCGGGCTTTCGGCGGACCCGCGCCGGTTCGAGCAGGCGCATCTCGCGCTCGGTTTCGCGGCGCCGCGCGCGCTCGCCTCCGATTATTTCGCCGCGCGGCTGTTCGCGGAGGCCGTGGGCGGCGGCATGTCTTCGCGTCTGTTCCAGTCGGTGCGCGAGGAGCGGGGGCTCGCGTACAGCATCTATGCGGCCGTGCAGGCGTTCGATGATGCGGGCCTGTTCTACGTTTACCTCGCCACCGAGCGGCGCGAGGCGGCGGCGGCGATGGCACTCGTGCGCGAGGAACTGGCCCGCGCCGTGACGGATCTCGCGCCCGCCGAGCTGGCGCGCGCGCGCGCGCTGGTGAAGGCCGGGTTGCTGATGAACCTCGAAAGCACGGAAGGGCAGGCGAGCTATGTCGCCCGTCAGCTCGCGCTCTACGGCCGCCTCGTCGAGCCCGCCGACGTTGTGGCGGAAATCGATGCGGTGACGCTTGAAGACGCCCGCGCCGCCGGCGCCGCGATGCTCGCCGGGCCATCGGCCCGCGCCTCCGTGGGGGCGGCCGAGAAGGCGCTCGCGGCCTGATGGCGCTCGAAACGCTCGTCACCGAACCCTGGGCCGATTTCGGCCTCGTCGACAGCGGCCACGGCCGCAAGCTCGAACGCTATGGCCCGTGGCGCTTCATCCGCCCGGAACCGCAGGCGATGTGGACGCCAGCCACCCCGGACTGGCGCGCCGACGGCGAGTTCGTCGGCGGATCGGATGCAGACGGCGGCGGGCGCTGGACGCTCTCGCCGAAGGTCCCGCCAAGCTGGCCGCTTTCGCGCGGCGGCGTGAAGTTCTGGGCCTCCAACACACCCTTTCGCCACCTCGCCTTCTTCCCGGACATGGCGCCGCAGTGGGACTGGATCGCGGACCGTATCGCGCCGGGCGACGACGTGCTCAACCTCTTCGGCTACACTGGCGTCGCCAGCCTCGTGATGGCCGCGAAGGGCGCGCGCGTCACGCATGTCGATGCGTCGAAAAAGGCGGTCGGTGCGGCGGTCGAAAACCAGAAGCTCTCCGGCCTCGGCGACGCGCCGATCCGCTGGATCATCGACGACGCGCTGAAGTTCGTGGAGCGCGAGGTGCGCCGCGGCCGGCGCTATGCGGGCATCATCCTCGATCCGCCCAAGTACGGACGCGGCCCCAAGGGCGAGGTGTGGGAACTGGACGAGAAGCTCGCCGCGTTGATGAGCGCCTGTGCCGCGCTGCTGGACGACCGCTCGAAGTTCCTCGTCCTCACCGCCTACGCCGTGCGCCTGTCCGCCATCGCCATCGCCAACCTCACCGAAGAGGTGACACGCCCGCTCGGCGGCAGTGTGCAGGGTGGCGAAATGACGATCCGCGAAGAAGCGCGGGGGTTACTCCTGCCGACAGCGATCTTCGCCCGCTGGTCGCGGTGATACGACTCAAGCTATCTCCCCGGCGAAAGCCGTGACGATGCCGCTCGACATCGCGCCTGCGCGCAACGCGGACGCGCTCGATGCGGTCCGGCTCTTGTTTCGCGAATATGCCGCTTCGCTCGATATCGATCTCGCCTATCAGGATTTCGCCTCCGAACTCGCGAACTTGCCCGGCCAGTATGCTCCGCCGCACGGTGAACTTCTTCTTGCCGTGACGCCGGAAGGGTGTCCTGCGGCGTGCGCCGCGCTGCGCGCCATGCGGCGATCGGGGTGCTGCGAGATGAAGCGGCTTTATGTGCGGCCGGAAGCGCGGGGCACCGGCGCGGCGCGCGCGCTCATCGATCAGCTTGTCGAGGCGGCACGTTCGCGAGGGTATCGTGAAATGTGGCTGGATACGCTGCCCACGATGCAGGCCGCGCAGCGTCTCTATCTCGGCTACGGGTTCGAAGTCGCGGAGGCCTACTACCGCTCACCCGTTGCCGGTACGGTCTTCATGCGGTTGGCGTTGTAAGCAAGCGCCGGGGGTTACGCGCCTTTACGCGTCGTGGCTCACCGCGATCGGCTTCATCTGCCGCATACGCTGCAGCTCGGCCTTGAAGCGGGCGAGTTCCTGGCCTTCCAGTTGCTCCTGGATCGGCAGCTTCGCGGAGCGCGGGTTCACCGGGCGGCCGGCGATGTGGACCTCGTAGTGGAGGTGCGGGCCGGTCGAAAGCCCGGTGGAGCCGACATTGCCGATCACGTCGCCGGCGCCGACACGCTGGCCGCTGCGCGATGCGATGCGCGAAAGGTGGCTGTAGGTGGTGACGATCCCGTTCACGTGGCGCACCTGTACCTGGTTGCCGTAGCCGCCGTTGCGGCCCGCGAAGATTACGGTGCCCGGCGCGGTGGACATCACCGGCGTGCCGCTGCGCGCCGCGAAATCGACGCCCGCGTGCATCCGCGCACGCTTCAGGATCGGGTGGAAGCGCGTGCCGAAGCCGGAGCTGAAACGCGCGCCCGCCACCGGCGACTTGATCATGCCCTCAACGGCCGAGGAGCCGTCGGCGAGGAAGAACTTGGTGCGGCCGTTGTGGACCCAGCGCAGCAGCTCGACATCGCGTTTTCCGCCGAGCTTCGCGTAGATGAGGTTGCCCGTCTCGGTCTCGCCGGTTTCGGCGCGGCGGTGCTCCACGACCATCTGGAAGCTGTCGCGCGAGCTGACGTCGCGCTGGAAATTCACCTTGGGGCTCAGCGCCTTGATGTAGCTCGCGACGACGCGGCTCGGCAGGCCGAAGGCGCGCGCGGACTGGTAGAGGCTGCCGCCGACGTCGCCCGCAACGACGAGCGGGCTGTCGTCCACCGCGATCTCGTCGCGCGTCACGATCAGGTCGCCGGCCTGGCTGCGGTTCACTTCGAGCCGCAGGTCGAACGCGGCGCGGAAGGCGAGCGATTCGAGTGGGCGCGGCTGCGACTTGTCGCTGCGGCGGCCGAGCACGAGGTCGATCGTGGCGCCAGGCTTCAGCGATTTCACGTCCGTATGGCCGGCAACGAGCAGCGCGACGTTGGCGACATCCGCGGCGGAAACGCCGGCGCGGCGCAGCGCGCCGTTGAAGCTGTCGACGTCGCGCAGGCGCGCGGTCACTTCGATACGCGGCCGCTCCGGCGGTTCGGCGAGCGCGGTGACGCGGGATGTGGGCTGGTGAAAGGCGAGGCCCTGCGGCGTCTGCGCCAGCGGGGCGATGGAAACGATCTCGAGCGCGGCAAGCTGCGTGGGCGCGAGTTCGGGCTGAACGGGCTGAACGAGCGGCGCCGGGTTCAGCGCGATTGTGGCCGCAACGCCAAGCATCGCGCCAAGCGTGCCCATGCCGCGCCACCAGCGCTTCGTGCCGATTTCGGCGCCGAGATCGACGACGATGTCCGCCCCACGCATACCGGCCAGACGCGCGGCAGGCTTTGCAGACGCAAAGGGCACCCGCGCCGAAGGCGCCGGGATCGAAAATGTCGCGCCTTCAAAAGCGCCTGTGGTGGGTTGAAACACGAAGCCCCCGCCCCAATTTTTCAACACAGACATTGCCGCCGGAGCGTACATTCTATCTGCGTGCGACCCATCAATTTGGAATTGGCCGAAAATCGACCGTTCCCCGCGAGCCGCAAAGTGTCGTTCAGAGTGCTTAATGTCAATTTAACACGGGAGGTTAAGCGCCGTGGCTGCGATGAAGCGACAGGATTTAAGCGGCGAGCCGTTGGGCGCATCCGAAACGATTCGTTTCATCGTTTCGTCGCTTGCGTGTCGTAGGGATCGGTGACACCATATGTTGTGTTTTAGGGAGATGTGCTGTTTCGTGAGTGCAACGCACCGAAACCTTCGCCTGAAGATCCCTGTCAGGAAGCGTGCCCATGAGCGGCACTGACCGCTCCGTCACTGCCGTTCTCGGGCCCACCAACACGGGCAAGACCCATCTCGCCGTCACCCGCATGTGCGCGCATTCCAGCGGCATGATCGGCTTTCCGCTGCGCCTGCTCGCGCGCGAGGTCTACGACCGGGTGGTGCAGATCAAGGGCGCCGCGCAGGTCGCGCTCGTCACCGGCGAGGAAAAGATCGTTCCCGATGGCGCGCGCTATTTCCTGTGCACGGCGGAATCGATGCCGGTGGGCAAGGATGTCGCCTTCGTCGCGCTCGACGAGGCGCAACTCGGCGCGGACACCGAGCGCGGGCACGTGTTCACCGATCGCCTGCTCCACGTGCGCGGCCGCGACGAAACGATGATCCTGGGGTCGGACACGATCCGGCCGATCGTGCGCGCGCTGCTGCCCGACGCGGAAATCGTCGGCCGGCCGCGGTTCTCGACACTCAGCCACGTCGGGCCGAAAAAGCTCTCCCGCCTGCCCAAGCGCAGTGCGGTCGTCGCGTTCAGCGCGGAGGATGTCTACGGCCTCGCCGAGATGATCCGCCGCCAGAAGGGCGGCGCGGCGGTGGTGATGGGCGGGCTTTCCCCGCGCACGCGCAACGCTCAGGTGGAGCTCTACCAGTCCGGAGAGGTCGATTATCTGGTGGCGACCGATGCCATCGGCATGGGCCTCAACATGGATATCGCCCATGTCGCCTTCGCTGCGCTCACCAAGTTCGACGGCAAGCGCGTGCGGCGGCTGCGGCCCGCCGAAATGGCGCAGATCGCGGGCCGAGCCGGGCGCTACCAGACCGACGGCAGCTTCGGGCCGCTCGTGGTTGCCGACGACGACGGGCCCGCCTTCGACGCGAGCGAGGTGGAAGCGATCGAGGCGCACACGTTCCCGGCGCTCGACCGGCTGGTGTGGCGCAACGCGCGGCTCGATTTCGGCTCGCTCGGGCGGCTCATCGCCTCGCTCGGCGTGCGGCCGGAACACGCGCGGCTCACACGGTCCGACGACGAGGTCGATTTCCAGGTGCTGAAGCGTCTGGCCCGCGAAGACTGGATCATCGAGCGCGCGAACAGCCCGGCGCGGCTGCAGCGGCTGTGGGCCGTGTGCGGTCTCCCGGATTACCGCAAGACCGGGCCGGACACGCACGCCCGCTTCATCGCGCGCATCTATGGCCATCTCACCGAAGGCACGGGGCGGATTCCCACGGACTGGGTGGCGGCTGAACTCGCCCGGCTCGATGATGTGCAGGGCGATATCGAGATGCTGGCGAACCGCATCGCGGCGGCGCGCACGTGGACGTTCGCGGCGCATCGGCCGGACTGGCTGGTCGATCCGCAGGCCTGGACGCAGCGTTCGCGGGAGATCGAGGATCGGCTTTCGGATGCGCTCCACCAGCGGCTGACGCAGCGCTTCGTCGATCGCCGCACCTCGGTGCTGATGCGCGAGCTTTCCGCGCGCGGCCATCTGCTGCCTACCGAGATCGACGAGGACGGTGCCGTCGTCGTGGGCGGCGAGGCGATCGGGCGTTTGACCGGCTTCCGTTTCGAAACCGATCCGGCTGCGCGCGCGGGCGAGAAGCGCAGGCTGCTCGCGGCTGCGGAGCGCCGTCTCGTAGGCGAACTGGTACGCCGCGCGGGGCTGCTCGCGGCCTGCGAGGACAATGCGCTCGCGCTCGAATTCAACGGGTCTCTACCGCCGCGCATCCTCTGGAACGATGCGCGCGTCGGCTATCTCTCGCGCGGCCCCGATCCGCTCAGCCCGCGCGTGCGGCTCGATCGGAGCCTCGCGGATCTCGATCCCGCCTCGCGCGCCGCCGTGCGTGTCCGGCTCGAAGCGTGGTTCACACGCCTCGTCGGGCGCCACCTCGGCCCGCTCCTGAAGCTCAAGGCGCGCGTCGACCAAGACGCCTCCCCCGCGCTCCGCGGCCTCGTCGTCCAGCTTACGCAGGGTCTCGGTTGTCTTGCTCGCGCCCCCACGCTCCCGCTCCTCTCCGACCTCGGCGAGGCCGACAACGCGCTCCTCTACCGAAGCGGTGTCCGGGTCGGCGCCACCCACGTCTACTTCCCCGATCTCCTCCGCCCCGAACCGACGCGCTGGCGCCTCGCGCTCTGGGCGGTGAGCAGCGGCCTCGAGTCCGCCCCGCCGCCGCCCGCGCCCGGCCGCGTCTCGGTGCCCATCGACGAAAACACTCCGCGCGCTTTCTACGAGGTCGCCGGTTTCTGGCCGATCGTCACCGATGCCGTCCGCGTTGATATGGTCGAGCGGCTGGTGAAGGCGATGCACAAGCAGCGCCGCGGCGCCGCGCCGTTCGTGCCCGATGCGCTGTGGATGCAAAGCCTCGGCCTTTCGCAAAAGAGCTTCAGCCAGCTGATGCGCGCGCTCGGCTACCGCAGCGTGCAGCAGGAAGGCCGCACCACCTTCGCTTGGCGGGGGGTGCCGGCGCAGCGCGCCGCGCCCCGCGCCCCCCCGCAAAATCATTCACCCTTTGCTGTTCTCGCCTCCATGAAGAAAGGATGATGCCCTTGGTATTCGGACCCGCGCTTCGTCTCGACAAATGGCTCTGGTACGCGCGCTGCACCCAGTCCCGCAGTGAAGCGCAGAACCTCTGCGAAAGCCGCCGCCTCCGCATGGACGGCCGCGTCATCGAGCGCGCCTCGGCGCGTGTGCGGCCCGGTGCCGTGCTCAGCTACACGCGCGGCGGAGAGGTGCATATCGTGCGCGTGGAAGCGCTCGCCGAACGGCGCGGGCCCTATGTGGAGGCGCGCCAGCTCTACACCGATCTCACGCCGGGCTGTGGTGGATTGACGCCGGCCACCGTCGCTGTGTAGCAGACGCGGGAAACACGCCGTCCGTTTTTGAAGGTGACACGCGATGACCTATGTGGTGACCGAAGCCTGCATCAAGTGCAAGTATATGGACTGCGTGGAAGTCTGCCCGGTGGATTGCTTCTACGAGGGCGAGAACATGCTCGTCATCAACCCCAACGAATGCATCGATTGCGGCGTGTGCGAGCCGGAATGCCCCGCCGAAGCGATTCTGCCCGATACCGAAGACGGGCTTGACCAGTGGCTGGAGCTGAATTCCACGTATTCGGCGCAGTGGCCGAACATTACGGCCAAGAAGGATGCACCCGACGACGCGGAGGCCCACAAGGGCGAAGCGGGCAAGTTCGAGAAGTACTTTTCGTCCAATCCGGGCTGATTTACGCCGCCTGCGCCTGATTGACGCAGATTCGGCGTAGCGCCGACGTCATTTTTCTGTTATATAAGCCTCGTTGAGCGCAGTTTTGCGAGCTTTGCAGCTCCCTGAACGGCGCTCTTGCTTTGTATAATCAACCGCGCGCGGTCGCACCTGCCGGCCGTCCGCCTGAACGCAGCGTCGCGGCAGGATAATCTGAATTTTTCGTGCGCCCGACCGGGTTCGGGGGCACCTCCGCGCTCTTTGAACATCTGACGAAGGAACCAAATCTATGGCAGCAAAGGCACCTGGCTTCAGCGTTGGCGACCATGTCGTTTATCCGAAGCATGGCGTCGGCCGGATTGTTGAACTCCAGGCGACCGAAATCGCGGGCGCGAAACTGGAGCTCTATGTGCTGCGCTTCGATAAGGAGCGTATGACGCTCCGCGTTCCCATGAACAAGGCCGAAGCCGTGGGTATGCGCAAGCTTTCGAGCCAGGCGACGCTCGCCGACGCGATGACGACGCTGAAGGGCAAGCCCAAGGTGAAGCGCACCATGTGGTCGCGCCGCGCGCAGGAGTATGAAGCGAAGATCAACTCGGGCGACCTCGTGTCGATCGCCGAGGTGGTTCGCGACCTGCACCGCGCCGAGGACCAGCCCGAGCAGAGCTACTCCGAACGCCAGATCTACGAAGCGGCGATCGGCCGTCTGGCCCGCGAACTCGCCGCTATGGAAGGCGTCGATGAGGCTGCGGCGCAGACCAAGATCGAGGAAGTGCTCATGAAGAAGCTCGCCAGCGCGAAGGCGCAGCAGGACGCTGTCGCGGCCTGATGGCGGCATCTGTTTTCAGTTGAAAAGTGGGCGATCCGAAAGGGTCGCCCTTTTTCGTTCAGCCCTCACGGATACGCTGTTGCGGTCAGCGATTTTCCCTGCTAGAGGCCCACGCCTTGCCAGTCGGCAGAGCGCAGACGCGCCCTGCTTTTCACGTGCGGTCGTGGCGGAACTGGTAGACGCGCAGCGTTGAGGTCGCTGTGGCCGAAAGGCCGTGGAAGTTCGAGTCTTCTCGACCGCACCATTCATTTTCTAAAAACTTTGGATTTAGCATTCTCTCGGTAGGCGGCCCGAGAGGGCCGCAGTTCTGCGGCGTTTGCGGGGCCGGGTGTTGCGCCCCGCCGGCGGAGACGTGTCTCTTCTGCGTAGTTCGCGCGATTTCACCGCGTGTCTCTGCGACGCCTTAAATTCGCGCACAGCCATTTTCGAGATGCTGCGGTGATGCGGGGGAAGATGCTCTCAGCAGAAGCCGAGCACGCGCTCCTGCTCGTCCCCGTCGAGCAGAACGATATCGAACTAGCGACTGTATCCGCCGACTGTTCGCTGTTCTCACCGCAAGGCTCGAGGATGCCGCCGCGCGCGCCGCCCAAGGGCAGGGATGGAAACCGCTTTCGAACGCCAGAACCATTTTCAGTCGCCTCGTTCTCACACTATCAACTCCGCATGGCGTTCGGCGTTTTCATCCATCGTTCTGATTCGGTCTACGACGACACGCCGGCCGAGCGTTATCAGTTTCCGAAGCAGTATCTCGAGCGGGCGCGGGCGTGTGTCGGCGACTGGATTGTCTACTACGAACCACGGAAGGTTGCTGGCAGTAAAGGCTATTACGCGGTGGCCAAGGTCGAGCGGGTCATTGCTGATCCATCAATGCCCAATATGTACCTCGCGCTGATCGAGCCTGGCAGCTATCTTGATTTCGCAACACCGGTTCCGTTTGCCGATGAGAATGGGCCGATCGAGCGAGGCGTACTTAATGAGGTTGGGCGCATTTCCGGGAGGGCTCAGGCGGCCGTTCGGGGGCTGTCGCCGAGCGACTTCACCCGAATTGTGGCGGCCGGCTTGGTCGATGAAAGTCCGCTTCTGCCGAGAACGGATTTCGCCGTCGTCGAGCCGGTTCTTCGCGAAGAACAAGCTCCCTTTGTTTTTGATGAAGTGCGGGAGCGGGTTTCCGCGATCGTGTCGCGCGTTGTGCGCGATCGCGTGTTCCGGCGAATTGTTTTGCGGGCCTATGATGAGCGCTGTGCGGTCACCGGGTTGAAGCTCATCAACGGCGGCGGGCGGGCCGAGGTGGAGGCTGCTCACATTCGTCCCGTCGAGGCGAACGGACCCGACATCGTGAGCAACGGCTTGGCACTTTCGGGGACAGCGCATTGGATGTTCGATCGCGGTTTGATCGGGCTGGATGACAACATGCGGATCATCGTTTCGCGGCAGGCCAATGATCCGGACAGCATCCGATCGGTCATCAATCCCAGCGGCCGAATATTGGCGCCGCAGCGAGAGGTTGATCGGCCACACCCGCAGTTCGTTCGGTGGCACCGCGAGCATTGCTTCAAGCATTGAGATGATGGCCCCATCGGTGGACGGGCGCTCGCTGCGGACGCTCTCCTTGCGCATCTTCGCATTCTCGACTTCCAGTGCCGCCATCCTGTCGCGCCATTTCGCTTCTGATGGCGCCATCCTGATGATCTGCCTGTAAATGGCCATCCTTCCGTCGAGGTCGTATAACGGCAGTGCTTCTGCCTGTTTTTCGAGGGAAGCGATCTTCGCAGCGTTTCGTACTTCACGCGCCCGGGCGGAGAGGGCGTCGCGTTTCGCTCTGCGGCTACGCTCTGCTGCTTCGACACCCTCATCGACCAGCTTGATGGCGTGAAGCAGGTCATCGTCTGCCTCGGCCAGTCGCTTGCGGCCTTCCTCAGGCCGGGATTCATGAGAGTGACAATGTCCCGTGCCTCGTTCGCGCGTCCTAGCAGTATCTCAGCAGTCTTGAGAACGGCCGACGTAATCCGACGATCATCACCTTGTACGAGCTCGCACGGGCGCTCGGTGTAAGCCATGTCGAGCTGGTGGCGACGCCGACAGGTAGCGATACCTAGCGTCCTGCATTCACCCATCGGCCACGATGCTGTCAGTGGCTGCCTCTGTTCCGGAAAACTGCCAGGCTCCCACACCGGAAACCATGAGACGATAATCGCGATTGACTGGGTAGAATCGTATCAGTCGGCATCGGGGTGCCACATTTTATGGTGACGCTTCCGGGTAAAGGATCGATATAGCCCTCACCTTTGCGTCGATCAGAGAAGGGGCTGGTCAAGGGGGCAGGGCCCAATTAGCGTTCTGGCGCGGAGTCGGTAATGTCCGATCCTGGAGAGTTCATGCCGCAAAACATGCTTCACAATCCGGACGTCACTGAGGCTTAACCGGTACAAAGCCGATGAGTAAAAAAATCTGTCAGACAGATATTGAGGCCCAAGCTCAGTTCGTTTAGTCTTTGCCTATGAGCTCACCTTTCATCGTCTTGATTCACGGCGCCTGGCTGGGCGGATGGTGCTGGCGTCCGCTGCGGGCCGAGCTCCGGAAGTTCGGCTTCGAATCCCACGCTCCCACACTGACGGGGCTTGCCGAACGTACGCATTTGGGCACGGCAAACACCGGCCTTGCCGAACATACGGTTGATATTCTGGAGACGCTGACGTTTCTGGACAGTGAGAATATCGCCCTTGTCGGACACAGCTATGGAGCGGTGGTGGCTGGGGAAGTCGCCGCTGCCAGGCCCGATCTTGTCAGCCACCTTATCATTCTCGACGGCTTTACGCTCCAGCGTCGGCAATCGCTTTTCGGCAAGCACCCGGAGCTTCGTGATGTGTTTGCACCGCTGATCACCGAGGAGGCAGCCGGATACATTCAGCCGCCGAATTCGGCATTTCTGGGTCTTCCCGAAACGGCGGAAGCGCAGAAGGTCGTGGAACGCCTGCGCCCCATGCCGCTGAGAGGATTCACCGACACGGCGCAGTATGATGGTCCCGTGCAATGCCGCCGCGACTATGTGCGTTTTACAGGCTTCCCGTTCTTCGAGACAACCGCGGCGGAAGCTGATGCCGAAGGGTGGGAGGTCAGCACGATCGAGGCCGGACATATGGCGATCACCACCCATGCAGGCGCTGTCGCCGCACGCCTCCGCGAAGTCCTTGCCCGCTGATCGGCAACAAGCGGATGCCCGACCGCCAGTCGGGCATCCGGTATAATCAGAAGCTGTAGGTCAGTTCGATTCCATAGGTTGCACCGACGGCAGGATAGTAGACGTCGATTCCGAGCGGATGGCCGGAGGTGGTGAAAGGCTGGTATTCTCCTGTCACTTTCTCCGACAGCGCGTTCTTCACCCAACCGGTGACAGTCCAGCGACCATCCGCCTCTCGTACCCCGGCGCGCAGGTTGACGAGGTTCGCTGACGGACGGCGGTAATCGTTTTCCAGATCCCAGTAGAACCCACTCGTGTGGCGGAATTCCGGGCGCACGTAGAGGTTCAGATCGTCGGCAACGGGTATATCGATGTCGAGGCCGACGTTGGCGGTGTAACGCGAGATGCGTGGTGGGCGATTGCCGATATACTCAGCCGTGGAGCCGCCGAAGCCGGGCGGCGGGGTGAAGCCGCGAATCTTCGGATCCGCGTAGCCGAGGCTGGCGCTCAGCGTGAAGCCCTCGACCAGTCGGAAGGCGCCCGCGACCTCGAAACCTTCGATGCGTGTCTTGTCGATATTGATGCCGACGTTGGTCGCGCCGACGGCATCGAACAGCTTGAACTGTCCGTTGTCTAGATCGGTTCGGAAAATCGCGGCATCGAGGATGGCGCGCCCACCGAACAGGCGCGCCTTGGTGCCGATTTCATAGTTGATCGCGGTTTCGGCGGCGATCACCGGATTGCCGAAGCTCGAGCCGCTGGCATTGAAATCGCCGCTGCGGAAGCCCTTGCCTACCGAGGAATAGAGCATCCACTCCTCAGTCGGCTTGAAAGTCAGCGTGCCCTTCGGCTGCCACTTCGAAAAGCCGGCACGGCGGGTGCCTCCGGTGCCCGGATGCTGGGTGAGGTCGTCGTCATCGTAGCGGACGGCGACGGCGGCCTCCAGATTCGGCAGGATATCGTACTCGACATTCGCGAAGCCGGACCAGGTCTCGTAGCGGTTGAGGTCGTTGCTCTGGCTGATCAGGAAATCCGCCTGCGTGGGCGCCGGCGTCAGCCCGAAGTAGAACGGATCGACGAAAATGTCGGCGCCGATGCGCCGCTTCGAACGCACATGGTAGCCGCCGACCAGCCAACGGAGCGGCCCATCGTCCGTGGACGTGAAGCGGAGCTCCTGTGAGAAACCGCTTTCGCTCTGCGTCTGCTTGACCGCGAAGATGTCGAGCGGCGAAAAATCGAAGTCAGCCTCGACATTTTCCGAAACATGCACATAGGCCAGCGTCAGTGTCGCCGTACCGAAACCGGATTCGACACTAAGTTTACCCGACAGGTCGTGAAGCGTCCTCGGGTTGCGGCCCTCGCGATTGGCATCGAGCGGATCCGAACTTATCGAAGGGTCGCCCGAACGGCTCGTGATGTACGCGGGATCGCGCCCCTTCGCATCGGAATAGGTGTACTTGATGTCCACCTCGATCGTGTCGGCAGGCGTAACGATCGCGCGCAGCCGGCCGGTCAGGTCTTTCATCTTGTCCGAATAAGCGCCGGTCGTGACGTTCTCTACCTGGCCGCGCCGGTCGGTGAACGAGACGCCGGCGAGAACGGAGAGCAAGCCGGGAATCACGGGGCCGCTTATGCTCGCTTTCGCGCGCCGCTCCTCGCCGCGACCGTAGCCTGCGAGCATTCGGGCCTCGAACGTGTCACCGGGCTTGCGGCTCGTAATGTTGACGGCGCCGGCGATTGCGTTCCGCCCGTAAATGGCTCCCTGCGGCCCTTTCAGGACTTCAACCTGCTGCAAATCGAATTCATCGACATTGAACTGCAGCGGCGAGATCGTGAGCACGCCGTCCACCACAATCGCGGCCGGGGGCGGCGCGTACTGGCTCTGGCCCTGTCCGCGAATCGTGAGGAAGTTCGTGCCGAGATTGAGCGCATTGTCAAAGCTGACGTTCGGAGTGAGGTTGGCGATGTCGCCGATGCCCTGAATGCCCGATTTTGCAATCTCCTCGGATGTCAGGACCGTAACCGCAATCGGCACGTCCTGAAGGGCTTCATTGCGGCGGCGGGCGCTGATGACGATTTCGTCACCGCTCGCCACGATGCTTCCATTCGCGATCGTCTCGGCACGCGCTTCGAAGCCTCCCGTCAAGGCTCCGACGGCCGCCGTGCAGCAGGCCAGGCTGAGCACCCCCTTTTTGCTTCGCATAATCACTCTCCCTTCATTCTCGAATTGACCCGATCTTTTGTCAGGCTGTCAGACAGATGACAGAAGGCGGATACGTTGGCAATGATATTTCATCGCGGATCTGTGCCGATGTTGTCATTGACGCGTAATTTCAAATCTGTCAGACAGCCGGACCAATGGAGGCGAGATATGGCCGATGACAACCGCTTTTTTCTTCCAGAATGGCAGGCCGCGCAGCAGCAAATCGGCTTTGCGCAGGCGGTAAGCGATGGCAGGCTTCTGCATGTCTCGGGCACTGCCAGTCTGGATGTAGACTTCAGGCCGCTTCACGTCGGCGATTTCAATGCGCAGTTTGAATTCGTTTACCGCCAGATCGGCCGCACGCTTGCCGGGTTCGGGCTGGGTTTCGGCGATGTTGTTCGGGAGGTCATGTACGTGACCGACATGGACGCGCTGGGCGCCGCGATACCGCTGCGCAAGGCCTTTTACGGACGTGGCCCTTTCCCGGCCTCTACGGGCGTTGAGGTCAGGCGGCTGCTTTTTCCCGAGCTTCTGGTGGAAATTCAGGTCGATGCGCTCCTGACCGGCCAACGAAACTGATCGAAAGGCACGAAGAATGGCGACAGTTATCCAAACCGACACGACGCGGCCGCGCAGGCGCCGCCTGCTGGGCGAACATGTTCCGATGGAGGGCGAAAGCGGGCTATATACGCAAAGCTGGTTCCCCATCTGCATGTCCGCCGATATCGACCTTGGGGAGGTGAAGGGGTTCCCGTTCCTCGGCGGGCGTGTCATCGCCTTTCGCGGTACAGATGGCACTGCGCAGGTAACCAGCGCTTACTGCCCGCACCTCGGCGCCGATATTTCCGTCGGCAAGGTGGTCGGCAACCACGTGCAGTGCCCGTATCATATGTGGGAATTCAACAGGGAGGGCATCTGCCAGAAAACCGGCAGCGGTGACCCTGCGCCCCGACGGGCATCGCTGTTTGCCTTTCCCACACAGGAAAAGCATGGCCTCATCTGGGCATTCAACGGAGAGGAGCCGTGGTTCGCGATTCCGGACTGGCCTTTCCTGGACGCGGATATCCTCACCGATACGCAGGAATTCCCGGTGCCGATGAACATCGATCCGTGGATCATCTGCGCACAGACGCCCGATATCCAGCACCTCCTGTACCTGCACAAGTTCGACCTGAAAGGGCCCAACCCCGAAGGGAACGTGGCTTGGACGGATCACAGCATGTTCTATGACATGGACGGCCTCTGGGGCGGTCGGCGCATGACGATCCGTGCCGGTATCGTCGGCACGTCGATCTTCTTTCAGACGGGCACGCTCGATGGGCGCTGGTTCGGCTTCATGACCGCCATGGGTCTTCCCGCGCCATCGCAGAGTCGCCTGTTCTCCGTTTTCGCGGCGGAGCGCACAGAGGACGAAACCGAGGTCCGCGCCTTTCTGGAAGAGGCCCGCCTCCACGAGATCGCAATCGCGATGGAGGATTCGGCGATCGGCCAGACAATCCATTTCCGCGTCGGCTCGCTGACGCGCGCGGATGCGACGCTGGCGCGTTTCCTCGATTATGTGCGCCGTTTTCCGCGGGCGCACCCGTCCGCCGAGTTCATCGAATAGCCGAGGAGTGTGCGATGACCGAGTCCGATCCCTACAAGATATCTAGCCTCGAGGAGCTACGGCAGCATTACGATATGCCGAGCCCGCTGATCGTCAGATCGAAGTTCGATTTCATCCACGACTACATGATCCAGTACATGAAACTGGCACCGATCGTCTGCGTGGCGTCCGAGACGGAAGCCGGGCTCGATGCGTCACCGCGCGGCGGGGAGCCCGGTTTCGTCAAGGCTCTGGATCGCAAAACCGTGGCGTTTGCCGACTGGCCGGGCAACAACAAGATGGAGACCTTCTCCAACGTGATCGAGAACGGCCGCGTCGGCCTTCTCTTCATGGCGCCGAAGCTCGATACGTTCCTTCGGATCAACGGACCCGCAATCGTGACGCGAGAGCCCATTGTACTCGAACGGCTGGCAGAGCAGGGCAAGATTCCCAAGGCCGCGGTCAAGGTCAGCGTTCGCGAAGCCTATTTCCACTGCGGCAAGGCCTTCCGCCGGTCGCACCTGTGGAAACCTGAAGACTGGCCCGATGTCAGCGGCTTCCCGACCGTCGGCAAGGTTCTCGCCGACATGGCGAAGATCACGGAACTCAGCGTCGACCAGCTGAATGCCTTCTACGAACACGGCCTGACGCACGAGCTATACTGACCGGGCTTTGCCGCAAAGGCTCCCCGGCTGTATGACAGCTTTACAGATGGCGCGCGCTTGCTAAGGGATGCTGACGACGACAGCGCCGGGGATCGAATGAACAGGGACAAGGGTTCTCCAGAGGGTGGACAGGTTCGGCCGCACTATCTCGTGGACCAGGTCATCGAAGCGCTTCAGGACGCCATGGACAAGGGCGTCTACAAGGTTGGAGACAGGCTTCCGCCCGAAATGAAGCTTGCCGCGCAGTTCGGCGTGGGCCGTTCGACCATCCGGGAAGCGCTGCGGGTGCTCAGTCACCTCAATCGGGTGGAAACGCGCACGGGTTCGGGCTCTTACGTGGTCGATCATCGTCGTGCGAAGGCGCAGACGCAAAGTGCGATGAGCCTCGACGAGGCGGCAGATATCTATGCGTTCCGCTATGCGGTTGAAGCACCGGCCGCCGAACAGGCAGCGCTCCGGCGCACCGCGCGCCAGATGAAGGCGATCCGGCAACTCCTTGAGCGGGCCAAGGAGCATCTGGAGGCCCAGGATATAAACGCGGTTGCGGCAGTGGATACCGATCTCCACATTGCCATCCTGGAAGCCGGTGAAAGCCGATTTGCTGCCGAACTCTACCGCACGCACCGCGCGCGCATCGAACAGGCATTCAAGGCACTTCTACACTTCACCGGCCCCGCAGCGCCCGGCACTTCCACTCGTTCTCTCCAATCCTTGCACGACGACCTCGTCGCGGCGATCGAGCGCGGGGATAGCAAACTCGCGGCACGTCTCGTCAATCGCGACCGCAAGGAAGTCGAGATCTGGATCAGCCTTGCCCGGAAGCAAGGAAGGTCGAAGCATAAATAAGCAGGGACATCCTCTTCAGAAACGGCGCTGCGCCTTGCCCGGATACGGCGTGAGAAGGGATTGACCCAGGAAGACGTGGAAGCGCTTTCTGGCTTTTCCCAGCAGTATCTCAGCAGTCTTGAGAACGGCCGGCGTAATCCGACGATCATCACCTTGTACGAGCTCGCACGGGCGCTCGGCGTGAGCCATGTCGAGTTGGTGGCGACGCCGACAGGTAGCGATACCTAGCGTCCTGCATTCAACCACCGGCCACGAGATTGTCAGTGTCTGCCTCTGTTCCGGAAAACTGCCAGGCTGCCACACCGGAAACCATGAGACGATAATCGCGGTTATGTAGCGTACTTCGGGGATCGATTCTGCAAATGCACCTTTGCTGGCCTGACTCAGGTCAGAAACCTGAAAAGAAGCAATACACCAATTCAGGAGAGGATCAGTCTAGAAGACGCTTATCGCATAGGCCTGGCAGAATTAGCCTCATGGCCATATCAGTCAGTTCATCCGCGCTTAGCTTCCCTTCGGGTTCAAACCACGTGTAAGTCCAATTGATTGTTCCATAGACGAGCAGTGCCAATGGACGCCGTCGAGACCGGGCTTTGGCGAGGTCAGGGCGTAGCGCCACAAGGATTGCTTCCAGATCAGCAACCGGTCGCCTTTCGATGGAGCGAAGTTCAGCTTGCTGATCTTCGGGAAGGTAGCGCATTTCGTTGAACAGGAATGGATAGTTTATGCGATAGTCATCGTAGATTTGCAGGCATTCGCGTATGAAGGCACGCAGGCGCTCGGCAGGTGCTTCAGAAAGCTGACTTGCGGCGGCGATACGGTCGCGCACTTCGACCAGAAAGTCGCGCAGTAACGTGAATAATATGTCCTCCTTGGTAGGGAAATAATGATAGACCCATGCTTTGGAGGCGTTGCAGCTACTCGAAATCTCCGCGATTGATGTTTTGTTGAAGCCTTGTGCCGCGAATAGCCCGGCTGCATTGTCCAGTATCAGTTGTCGTTTGTCACCATGATCCTTGGACCTAACACCGACCATAAACTCTTCCTTTTCGCAACGACTTGCGGCTGGCGGGGAGCGACAGGACAAGCGGTCGTTGACTATATCTGTACTCACTTAGGATGCCCATGTATCCCTCGTAAAGGGCCAGATGTCGGGAGCGAGGCGCAGGGCGATATTCTGAGACTAGGCTTACCATGGTATCTTTGCCCAGCGTCCAGTAAAGATCGATTATGTGCGCAACAGGCTTTCATACCATTGCAGCGCGTTCAGGCCATTGGTCGATGCTGCGTTCCATTGCTGCAATACTAGTTCCGCACAATCCGAATTGAGGCCTTGCTCCCGGGCAAGTTCCACGAACAGCTCCACATCCTTGATCGCCATTTCCAGGGGGGGGGAGGAGGAGCGTGGTAGTACGACATTCGGGAAGAATGTCGTCGTCGCGAAATTCCGTCCGGTGGAATGGTTGATCACTTCGAGCAACTGTCCTTCGTCGGCGCCGGCCCGGACGCCGGCAGCGATTGCCTGGCACACTACTGCCAGTGAGTTCATGACGATGAAGTTATTGACCACCTTGAAGAGTTGCCCATCGCCCGGCCTAGGTCCGCAATAGAAGATGTGCGTTGCCATCGCGCGAAAAATGGGCTCGATTTCCTCGAAGAGAGTTCTATCGCCCCCGATGATTGTGGTAAGTGTGCCGTTCTTCGCGCCATCGGTGCCGCCACTTACGGGGGCGTCCAGATATGCAATACCTCGGGCGTTGAGAGCTTCAGCTATAACGCGGGCTTGCGAAGGCCCAACAGTGGAGGTTTCCACAAAGATACGTACGGTCTTTCCACAACCAATGCCGGCGTCTTCCAGAGTTACCGCGCGACTGGCTTGGATGGTCGGTAGCGAAGCGAATATGATTTCCGCCTGGTCCGCTAATTTCTGGCAAGATTGGACAATTCCTCCTCCTGCATCTACGAAGCTTTGGATCGCGGCTTCGTCTGTATCGAAGCCTACCACCTGATATCCCGCATTCAACAGGCGGCGCGCCATGCCGCCTCCCATGCTGCCCAAGCCGATGAAGCCCAGTATCATTTTTTGATCTTCCGCAGTGTTTGTTACTCATTTTAGGATAATCTATTGACCGGCCATCCGGTTATTGCAAGACTTATAATCGGAGGCAGAATGAAACCAGATAGCTTGAATGTTGGTGGAACGCTGGGAGGGCTAATCGCATCCAGCGTGCGACGCTGGGGTGATCGGCCTGCACTGGTGTGCGGCGATCAGGTGTTCAGCTATTCGCAGTTCGGAGGACGCGCTTGTCAGGCCGTTACGGCGCTTGCAGCTCTGGGGCTGAGCCGCGGATCAGCGCTTGCGCTTCTGGCTCCTAACAGCGCAGACGTCATGGTCGCGACCGCAGCCGCAATGCTTGCAGGAATTCGGACCACGCCCCTATCGATGATGGCATCTGATGACGATCTTGCCTGGATGATCGAGGATTCTGAGGTAGATGCCATATGCGCTGATGCTTTGCACGCTGATCGCGTGTTGGGAATTGCCGCAAACTTGCCGAAGCGACCAATTGTGCTGACTTTCGGAAGAGCAGCAGGCCATACAGATTTCGGGCGCCTTGTCGATTCTGCACAGCCAGCCTCTCTCGATAGTCAGGCGCGGAGCAGTGACATTGCAGTCATTGGCTACACTGGAGGCACAACCGGTCGACCTAAGGGCGTCGTTCATAGCCATCATTCGGCGTTGGCCGCTGTGATGATGGCGACCGCAGAGTGGGAATGGCCACAAGAGCTGCGCGTGCTTGCGGTCACACCTGTGTCCCATGCTGCCGGAATCCTTGCATATCCAACCTGGTTACGCGGCGGTGAGTTCCATCTGCTTCCGAATTTCGTGCCCGCAAGTTTCGCAGACTATGTGTGCACTCATGACATCAGTTGTACCTTTCTGGTGCCAACCATGATCTATCGCTTGCTGGACTATGCGCGCGAACACGGGCTGGATCTGAGCCCGCTTGAGACGATCCTGTATGGTGCAGCGCCAATTGCGACGGATCGCCTCGTCGAAGCACTGGAACGGTTCGGGCCGATCTTCATGCAGCTCTACGGTCAGACCGAGGCGCCAACATGTATCAGCTATCTGCCACGGGCGCAGCATATTGGGTCCCGTCCTGAACGGCTGGCATCGGTTGGTGTGCCCCATGCCGCGTTGGATATGGTGCTGTTGGATGACGCGGGCGCTCCGGTGGCGGGCGGCAATCCGGGCGAGATTTGCGTGCGCGGCGGCTTCATAATGGAGGGCTACTGGAAGCGACCGGAGGAAACGGCAGAGGCATTCGCAGGGGGGTGGCTACACACCGGCGATGTCGGCCGCTTTGATGCTGACGGGTATCTTCATCTGGTCGACCGCAAGAAGGATATGATCATCAGTGGGGGATTTAATATCTATCCACGTGATGTGGAGGAGGTAATTGGTGGCATGGCGGGTATCCGTGGCTGCGCAGTCGTAGGTATGCCTGATGCCTTATGGGGTGAGGCCGTCACTGCAGCAATCGTGGTTGATGAGATTAGTCCATCAGACGACGCCATCATTGCCGAAGTCCGTGCCCGTCGGGGGCCGGCCGCCGCTCCCAAGCGAATTGAACGACTCGAGGCTTTACCGCAGACCTTGATTGGCAAGATCGACAAAAAGGCGCTCCGTACCATGCTGTCGGCGGCATGAGGGGACCTCTAGCGCGCCTTAGCTCTCCCCAAGCCAGCTCTGAAGAACGGATGTGCGATCAGCGCCGGTCATAGGCGGCGGTCCTGCGACCCGCGCCGGAGTGAGGGAGAGTTTTGGAGCCGGCGCGGCGTCGTACCCGCCGGCGCAAGGAAGGAAGGCGCTTCGCGCAATGTTGTGGGGATGAAGCGGGGCCTCGGAGAGTGAGAGAACCGGGGTAAGGCAGCTATCGCTACCCTCGGTCAGCGCGCACCAGTCGTCTCTAGTCCGCGTAGCGAACAGGGCCGCCATGTACTGCGTCATAGCAGGCCATAGCTTCCTGTCATTCTGCCGGGCGAACATCGGATCGCTGAGGCCGATCCGGTCGCGCAGAATCTGCCAGAACTGCGGCTCAATCGCGGCAACAGCTACAAACTTCCCATCCAAACAGGCATAGCAACGGTACCAAGGTGCGGTGCCATCCAGATAGTTGACGCCCCGCCGGTCCTGCCAGCGGTCTTCGCGCAGCAGGCCATGAAAAAGACCGGAGAGCGAAATGGCGCCATCTGTCATCGCGGCGTCAACGGTTTGGCCTTGTCCGGTTGCCCGCGCATGTGTCAGAGCCGCCAGCATTCCCATGACGAGATAAAGGGCGCCTCCGCCAAAATCGGCCACTAAATTCAGGGGCGGCGGCGGAGGCCGATCTGCAGGGCCCATGGCGTGTAGTGCGCCGGTCAGCGCCAAATAGGTAAGATCGTGGCCGGCTGTCTGCGCAAGCGGACCTGACTGCCCCCAGCCGGTCATGCGGCCGTAGACAAGTGCTGGATTGCGCTTCGTCAGCACCGCCGGCCCAAGGCCTAGACGTTCCATTACGCCAGGGCGGAAGCTTTCAATCAATAGCTCGGCTCGATCTACGAGGGCGACGGCGAGGGCCACATCCGCCGGTTGTTTCAGATCCAGTGCGATCGACCGTTTGCCGCGTGACAGCACTTGGTCGGCCACACTCCCAGGGCGGTCGATCCGCACGACATCGGCGCCAAGGTCCGCGAGCAGCATGGCAGCAAACGGTCCCGGACCCAGACCTGCGAATTCGGCTATTTTCACGCCTGCGAGCGGCCCTGCGGCTGCTGCTGTCATTGTGTATGCACCGGGTATCGGATGTCGGCGCTGGGCAGCGCGCTCACGCTGGTGCTACCCTTGATTTCAGAGGAAATTGAGATTTTCACGCGTCAGATGGCCCTGCCCGTGTCAGCCCAGTAAGCGTCGCGTAGCCGTCGTTTGAAGATTTTGCCTGAATCCTCACGTGGGAGACTTGCATCAAAGCGCACGAGCTTTGGCACCTTGTACGAGGCGAGGCGGTCGCGAACATGCTTGCGCACAGCATCTTCAGTGAGTTCCGCGCCATCTTGGACCTCGATGACGGAGCACAAGGCTTCGCCGAATTCATCGTCTGGTACGCCAAAGACTGCGCAGTCGCGCACTCCAGGCAGGTCGAGCAGAACGGCTTCGATTTCCGATGGGTAGATGTTCACGCCGCCGGAAATGACCATGTCGCGCACGCGGTCGCACAGAAACAGATAGCCGTCTGCGTCTAGATAGCCAATGTCGCCGATGCTGACATACCCTCCTTCTGCGCCGACTTTCAGCCGCTCCTCATCCCGGCCGTGATAGGTGAAATCGGGAAAGTTCTCGGAGCGGATATAAACTTCGCCAGGTTCTCCTATGGGGAGCTGGGTGCCATCGGGACCCAGGATCCGAATGTCGCATCCCTCCATGGGGCGACCCACCGTTCCCGGTTTCGCCAGCGCTTCCTCAGATGTATGGCAAACCGCGCCGCCAGTCTCCGTCCCCCCATAATATTCGTGAATAATGGGACCCCACCAATTGATCATTGCCTGCTTTACCCGGGGTGGGCAGGGTGCCGCTCCATGCGCGACGAACACAAGCGCGGAGAGATCGTATCGCCCACGCACTTCCTCCGGCAGTCGCAGCAATCTGACGAACATGGTCGGGACGAGGTGCAAGTGTGTTAGGCGGTGCTGCTCGACGAGTGCCAGCAACTCCTCGGGATCGAAACGGGGCTGTAGAACAACCAGCTCGCCAATCTGACCAGCCACTACCGAATATGTATAGGGGGCGGCATGATAGATGGGCCCCGTGATACAGGTGCGGATTATCGTATCTGGTCGCAGCCCGAGAGCGGTGCCCATCAACTTTGCCATCCGAGCCTGCATCCTCGGGCCGGCAGGTTCGCGACGTACCCCCTTGGGCTTCCCGGTTGTGCCAGATGTGTAAATCAAACCCATACGCGCGCGCGCGGGAGTGCCGGAGTAAGGTGGATGCACGGCCCGCCAATCGGCCCATGTCGGACCGGGAGCCGGGGTGGACGAAATACCGTAGGCCGCGCAGAGTTCCGCCGGTGTTTCCACCCAAAGCACCGGGAAAGCGGCGGGTAGCGCAGAGCCCAGTACCGGCCGCAGGTCGACATGCGTCACAAGAAGTTTCGCCCTCGAGTCCTGTAGAACGTACAGCGCTTCGTCAGCCCTGAAGTGCCAGTTGATTGGAACCACGTATGCGCCGATCAAGGCAGCGGCGGCAACGACTTCAAAAAACACGAGGTCGTTGCGTAACAGCAGGGCGACACTGTCTCCTTCCCCAATGCCCAAGGCAGCAAGACCACTAGCTGCGCGCCGGGACCGGTCCGAGAGATCTTCGCCCGAAAGTCGTCTATTGCCGCTGATGAAGTCTGCTGTCATGCCAGCGCTACGATGGCTTCGCCTGCTAGGGTATCAGCGCCGTTTTCCACCTTTACACCAATAAGGATGCGCGCACGGCGTTCTCCGGCTTCCTCGAAAAGCTCCACGATTTCACCATTGCATCTGACTATCGCATTCACAGGCGTGATGGAAACAAACCGCGCCTGCCATCGGCGCAGCTGCGATTGCGGAAGCCATCCAGTCAGAAGTTGCGCCAGATAGGCCATAGAAAGCATGCCGTGGGCAAACACATCTGAAAGTCCGGCCTTATGCGCGAAATCTGTGTCAATGTGGATGGGGTTGTGATCACCCGACGCACCGGCAAACAGAGCCAGCGTTGTCCGTGAGATGGGGCCATGCTTTAGCTCAGGAAGCTGCTCCCCCACCGAATATGTGTTTGCCTCAGCCATGCCGCACCACCAGAATCGATTTCAGAATTCCACAACGCTGTCCGCCGGCATCGTGATAGGTCACGTCGCGGGTCACGAACTCCAACAGGCCGCCTTTCTTCTCATAGACATCGCTTATCGTGGATCTCATCGTCAGTGTTTCCCCGGCATAAACGACGCGGTCATACTCAAAGCTTTGCTCGGCATGGAGTACCTTCTCCAGTGGTACGTCGATCTCTTCGATCCAGATGCTATCGGTCGGCGCCAGAAGCTCGGCGGAAAATAGGAATGTCGGTGGTACGGGAAGAGCTGGATGACCAGCGGCACGAGCCGCCTCCTCATTCAGATAAACAGGATTGGTTTCTCCTGTTGCTTTCGCGAAAAAACGGAGAGCGTTTGCTGTGATTGTGAAATGCTTTTCCGGCCAAGTCTTGCCGATCAACGACCTGTCCATGCTCACGCTGCCTTGTAAAGGGTAACGACGCATGCACCGCCTAGCCCGAGATTGTGTTGCAGAGCGTAGTTCACATTCTCGACCTGACGCTTCCCGGCATCGCCTCGAACTTGCCAGACCAACTCGGCACATTGCGCAAGGCCTGTCGCGCCAAGCGGGTGCCCTTTGGAGAGTAGGCCGCCGGACGGGTTGGTCACAACGCGGCCGCCATACGTGTTCTCACCATCACGAATGAACTTCTCTGCTTCCCCTTCGTCTGCGAGTCCAAGCGCCTCGTACGTGAGGACCTCATTGGTGGTAAAACAATCGTGGAGTTCGACCACAGCGACATCATCTGGTCCGATCCCTGCCGCTTCATAGACTTGGCGAGCGCCATTGCGTGCCATGTCATAGCCGATTGCGCGAATCAGGCTATTACCTTCGAAGGAGCTCTCGGGGTCAGTTGTCATCGACTGCGCCACGATTTCGACGTAGCGGCCTGGATGGCGCCGAGCGAATGCCTCGGAAACAATTACGGCCGCCGCTGCGCCGCAGGTCGGCGGGCAGCATTGAAGCCGTGTAAGCGGTCCGAAGATGGAGGGTGAAGCCATGATCTCATCGACGCTCAACGGGTCGCGAAAGATCGCGTAGGGATTGGCAGCGGCATGGCGCCGCGCTTTCTCGGCTACCATTGCGAAAGCTTCGGTTTTCATACCGGTGCGCATCTGGTACTCCGCGCCAGCGCCGCCGAAAAAGCGCGCAGCCATAGGCTTTTCGGGATCGTCGTCTTCCTGAGCGGCAAGCACGATGTTATGCAGGCCCATGATGGAATTGCGATCCGTCGCTGTAACGCCGAGCGCACCTGGGTTCATCTGCTCGAAGCCCACAGCCAGAGCCACATCGACTGCGCCGCTTGCTACCGCTTGGCGGGCCAGGAACAACGCTGTTGATCCTGTGGCGCAGGCATTGTTGACATTGATGATCGGAATTCCGGTAAGACCAACCTTGTAAAGCGCTTGCTGGCCCGATGTGGAATCGCCATAAACGAATCCGGCATAAGCTTGCTGCACTTGATCATAGGTGAGGCCAGCATCTGCCAAAGCCCCCCGGGCAGCTTTGGCGCCCATCTCATCATAGTTGGCCCCAGCACTTGGCTTGCTGAAGGGGACCATGGCTACGCCACCGACAAATGCCTTGCTCATCTCGTTCTCCCAATTGCGACTCAAGCATTGACCGACCGGTCGCTAAATGCAAGACTTTCTATCACAGGTAATCAAATAGGCGTGGAGTCGGGGTGAATTTCGAGTTGGCAGATGAGCACAGGCTGTTTGGCGAACAGCTCCGTCGGGCGTTGAGTGCTGCAGCTCCGCTAGCTGAAACCCGCGCCTGCATAGACGACAATCGAAGTAGCCCGGCTGCGTGGAAGGTTCTCGTAGAGGTAGGAGCGTGCGCCGCTTCTATTCCAGAGAAGTACGGCGGGCTGGGTCTGGGTGCGTTCCCACTATGTGTAGCTGCTGGCGAGATCGGCTGGGCGGTCGCCAGTGCACCTGCGCCTGCATCTCTCTATTTATTTTCTCAGACGCTGACGCTGGCTGAGGATTCGGTCGAATGCGCCGCTTGGTTGCCTGGCATAGCCGATGGCTCATACATCGGCACCGCTGCTATGAGTTCATTGCAACCCACGCGTTTCGCGGGAGGCCGCTTGACCGGGGTAGCGAGCCCGGTGCCGGACGGAATGCATGCGAGGTGCGGGCTGATTCTCGCAGAGGCCGACCACGAACCCCTTCTCGTGCTGGTCGATCTATCTTCGGATGGTGTAGCAAGAACAGCATTATCCTGCGTGGATCCAGGTCGACCGCTTGCACGGTTGGAGTTCGCGGGTGTACCCGCCGTGCCTGTTGGAACTGCTCGGACAGCGAAGGCCGGGTTGGATCGGGCTGCAGTCTGTCTGGCATTCGAACAGGTCGGTGGGGCCGAACGCGCCCTCGAGGCCGCTCGTCTCTATGCATTGGAGCGGACTACATTCGGACGACGCATCGGCAGCTACCAAGCCGTGAAGCACAAGCTTGCCAATATGTGGGTAAAGATCGAGATCGCGCGTGCGCACGCGCTCTATGCCGGTTGGGCTCTGGATAGTGCTTCCCCCGACTTGGCGCTTGCCGCCGCCGCTGCCCGGGTTGCGGCAACCGAGGCCTATCTCTTTGCTGCCCAGGAGGCACTTCAAATCCATGGTGGTTATGGCTTCACCTTCGAATCCGATTGCCATCTATTTTACCGCCGCGCCCGATCACTCGCAGCTGTGATTGGTTCATCCCGAAGGTGGGGTGACCAGCTTTCCGCTTTGATCGCTGCCGGCGCAACAGCCGTCCACTGAAGGTGAAGTCATGGATTTCGAGGACAGCCCCGAAAATGCCGCCTATCGGGGAAAGGCGCGCGCTTGGTTAACGGCTAACGCGGCGTTGCTTGGCCAGGGAGCGGTATATCCTGACGATACTGAGCTTTTGCGAGCCGCACGAGCTTGGCAGGCGCGAAAGGCAGCGGCCGGTTATGCCGCGATTACACTGCCAAAGGCGTACGGTGGGAGCGGCCTAGGACCCTCCGAAATGCTGATCTATCGGCAAGAGGAGGCGCGGTTCGCCGTGCCGTTCGGCGTGTACGAGATTGGCCTTGGCATGTGCATCCCGACGCTGTTGGCATTGGGTAATGCACAATTGTGCGGCCGTTACGTGCGATCTGCCATCGCTGGCCAGGAAATCTGGTGCCAACTGTTCTCTGAGCCTTCGGCCGGATCCGATCTCGCTGCGCTGAAGACGAGGGCGGAATTTGTGGATGGTGATTGGGTTGTTAACGGGCAGAAGATTTGGACGACCGGTGCTCAGTTCTCAGACTTTGGGCTGTTGCTTGCCCGAACTGATCCAAGCGTGGCGAAACATGCCGGGCTGACGCTGTTTATTCTGGATATGAGAGCGTCTGGCGTCGAAGTGCGTCCGATTCGGCAGCTGTCTGGCGGTGCCGAATTCAATGAGGTCTTTCTAACGGATGTTCGTATCCCGGACGACCATCGCCTTACCGAGCTCGGGGGTGGGTGGGCGGGTGCCCGCACGACACTGTTATTCGAACGCTTGAACGTTGGCGGGGACATTGGCCTGATGGACCATCGGGAGGTGTTGTGGCGGGTACGCGAAATGAAGCTCGGTGAGCATTCAGTCGCTGAGGATTCACTTTTCCGTGAACGATTGGCACGTTGGCACGTGGCGGATCGCGGGCTGAAACTGCTCAATTTCCGCACGCTCACCGCTCTGGAGCATGGCACCACGCCTGGTCCGGAACAATCCATCGCGAAGCTTGTGATTGCCGGTCAGGTGCAGGAGATGGCGAATTATCTGCTGGACCTTAGGCAGGAAGAAGGCGCGTTGTGCGGCGAAGCGCTGGGCAACACGTGGATGCGCGTTGAGCGTGCCTGGAGTATGGGCGCTGGAATGCGCATCGCTGGTGGTACGGACGAAATTTTGCGCAACATCATTGCTGAGCGTGTCCTTGGATTGCCGCCTGAGCCTCGAGCCGATGTCGGCGTGCCCTTCAATCAGGACAGATCGTGAGCAAAGACGTCAGCTTTCCAAATGGGCCAGTCGAGTGCTCGGACGATTGCCGCATCTGCAAGCTCGGCGCTTCCAAATCGGTTCACGCCGAGAGCCCTGATCGCCTTGCGCTGCTCAGCTTCGCGTGCGGTGTCAAACGGTCCACCGGCCGCCTTGGTAAGGCACTCCGCCATCTCGGGGGTGAAGCCGCTTCGCGTAAGCGCGCGCTCGGCAAAAAAGAGTCTGCGCAAAATGTAAGATTGGCGCGAAGCCTTGAGGCTCTCAAACAGGCGGGCCTCCTCGGCAAGGCCAACATCAAGGCCTTTGGAGAGCCCTGCGCGCACAGCGGCGACGGTCGCCAGCGGCGCTTCCCAGCCTGGCGTCCGCGCATGAACTTCGGCTTCAACTCGGTCGAGGAGAAAAGAACCGTCTTGCAGGTCGCTTGTCTGCCAGCCGAGTTTCGCAACAGACCGCTTCGGCGTCCGCCGGTTGGCATGAAGCAGGCCGGCCGTCTGCAGGTCGCCTTCAACCAAGGCGTCGATAAGGCCAATTTCGAGTGCGGTAACGGCATCGATAGAATGCGCACCGATCAGCAGGTCAAGTGCAGCCTCAAGACCCAGCAGTCGCGGGAGAAATTGCGTGCCGCCGAATGTTGCCAGCAGGCCCAGCCGCACTTCAGGAAGGCCAAAGCGTGTTCCAGGGAGCGCGATCCGATAATCGGCACAGTACGCAATGACCACGCCGCCACCCAGTACGTTGCCGTGCATGGCAGCGATGACGGGTTGCGGCGCGGCAGCGCAGGCTTCCGCAAGGTCAAGAAGTCCTGCACCTTCCAGCGGCCGATCAAGTTCGGAGATATCGGCGCCGGAGAAAAAGGTTCGGCCTGTGCAAAGCACAAGGATTGCCGTCGCATCGCTCTGGGCCATTTCATTCACTGCGACGACAAGCCCGTCCCGAACGGCACGGCTAAGTGCATTCACCGGGGGGTTGTCCACGACAATCATACCGACGTCGCCGCGGCGCATACATTTCACGGGATTGTTCATGCGACAGGCCCCATCGTTTCTAATCTCGTCTAGATCAAGGAGATTTTTGTATGACTAAAGAACTTCGCTTTGAGGGCAAAGTGGCGATCGTCACGGGAGCGGGAGGGGGGCTTGGCCGTGCACATGCGCTCTTGCTCGGTGCTCGCGGCGCTCATGTTCTGGTGAATGACATTGGGTCTTCAGCGAGCGGAACCGGCACTGATGCCGGACCCGCAGAGACCGTGGCGAGTGCCATTCGAGCTGCCGGTGGGAGTGCTATGGCGAATACGGACTCTGTGCTGGAAGGCGAGCAGATTGTGGCTGCGGCACTGGATTGTTTCGGCCGGGTAGATATTCTTATTAACAACGCGGGCTTTCTGCGTGACGTGGCGTTTCACAAGATGCAGGTGCAGGACTGGGACGATCTTTACGATGTTCATCTGCGCGGTGCTTTTCGGACCACGCACGCTGCTTGGCCGTACTTGCGGGATCAGGCTTATGGGCGTGTGGTCAACACATCCTCAGCGGCTGGCATCTATGGAAACTTTGGCCAGGTTCACTATTCGACCTTCAAGCTTGCTTTGCACGGTTTCAGCCAGGCGCTTGCAGTGGAAGGCAGGGGGCGGAACATCCACGTGAACTCTATAGCACCAGCTGCAGATTCCCGACTAACCCGTACGGTCATGACCGCAGAGCAACTGGCGCCCATGAGATCCGAATTGGTTAGTCCACTCGTTGCATGGTTGTGCCATGACAGTTGTCAAGAAACTGGTGGTTTGTTCGAGGTTGGCGGCGGCTGGACGGCGAAATTGCGCTGGGCGCGCACGAAGGGGGCACGGATTGCCGGCGGGGTCGATCACTCACCGGAGGATGTGGCTGCTGCATGGGCCGAAATTACCGATTTCGATGACGCAGAGGCTCCTGGGTCCTTCCAGGAAGGGATGGCGCCGTTCTCTGCCATCATGGCAGCAAGCTGAGCACTGTTCATGGCAATCCGACTTGAAACCGACCAGGTGGGTACCGTCGCCAGGATTCGGCTGGCGTCAGCAGAACGCGGTAATGCACTGAAGCCGGACGACCTTGCCTGCATTGCGGATTTGGTCGACCAGCTTGCGGAAGCGCCCGGTGTTCGCGCAATCATTGTTACGGGAAGCGGCTCCGTATTTTCCGCTGGTGCGGATCTTGCCGATCTGTCTTCTGTTGGAGATGAAACTCTCGCAAATATTTTCGAAACGCAAACCGTCCGGATTTCTGAAGTATTCGAGCGCTGTCGTGTGCCCACGATCGTGTCCGTAAATGGAGCGGCGGCCGGCGCTGCCTGTAGCTTTGCCTTGATGGCGGATATTGCGATCGCTGCTGACACGGCTCGTTTTCTCTTTCCCTTTGCGCGGCTTGGCCTGGTGCCAGACGCCGGATCAACCCTGCTGCTTGCGCAGCGGATCGGTGGCGGTCATGCGCGTCGTGTGTTGCTACAGGGCGGGAGCATCAGTGCGACCCAGGCGCTGAGCTGGGGCCTCGTCGCATCCGTTCACACGGCTCCGGAGCTGGATGAGGCAGCAGTGGCCGCAGCCTCCCGGCTGGGTGCCATGCCAGCCGGCATTCATCTCGCCATTCGCAACCTGCTGCAAGATAGTGCCGTCTTACGGCGCGGCCTTATGCGGGAAGCCAATGCCCAAGCTGTCCGCCTCCAGGATCCCGAGACGCGGGCGGCGATAGCCGAAGCGGCTCAGTCTCTCTCTGCGTCACGGCGCTAGTAAATTTGTCGATTGAAGAATCATTGCTTGGATGCGTTCGGATCGCTGAACCAAAGTCCTTCGCCTGTTTAGGCAACGTTAGCGTGTTTGGCCGCGAATTGACGCTCGGCTGCATCAATCGTGTTGGATAGCAGCATCGTGACGGTCATAGGACCCACGCCACCGGGTACTGGCGTGATGTAGGAAGCTTTCGCGGAAACGCCTGCGAAATCGACGTCACCGACAATTTGCCCTTCAGGTAGGCGATTTATGCCGACGTCGACGACAACGGCGCCTCGCTTTACCATCGGTGCTGTTATGAGCATCGGTACGCCAGCTGCAACAACAAGAATGTCCGCCAAGATCGTGAATTGCGCTAGATCGCGCGTTTTAGCGTGACAGATCGACACCGTAGCGTCCCGCGCCATAAGCATTAGCGCAACCGGCTTGCCGACAATGTTGCTTGCGCCGACTACCACAACATTCTGACCTTCAATTGGTATGTCGGCGTGCTCAAGAAGCTTGAGTACACCATAGGGTGTGCAAGGTGAGAATACAGTCCGACCGGTGACAAGACCGCCAACATTGTAGAGATGAAAGCCGTCCACGTCCTTGTTGATATCTATTGCATCCAGAACGGCGGCCATATCGATATGAGGTGGGAGTGGGAGTTGAACGAGGATGCCGTGGGTGTGCACATCAGTATTGAGCTCGCTGATAAGAGCGAGCAATTCATCCGTGGTTACGATCGATCCGCGGCGGATTGTTCTGGAGCGTATACCGACCATCTCGCAGGCGCGGACCTTGTTGGCGACGTACAAAGCGGACGCGGCATCATCACCGACGAGTATGACTGCCAAACTGGGCGTGATGCCGGCTGAGTGGCGAAATGCCTCTGCACGAGTCTTCAATCCTTTCCGCATTGATGCGGCAAGAGCGCGGCCATCAATTCTTCGGGCGGCGAGGTCTTCGGTGATCAGTGAAACCTGGTTCATTGGACAATAACGATCCTCAATGTATTCGTAACAACGCGAGCGGCATTTTTAGACGCTGGAGAATTACGGTTGGGCCGGCAATTTCTGTTTATGTCGAGGTTCACCTGAGCTTCGCGGAGGGGCTCCATGGCTCTCTGCCGCCTCCTCACCCTTCGAGGGCGGTTCGTCGTTCTGGTAGTCGATGGATAGAATTGCCGTAGGACTGCTCATTTACAGCAAACAATAACATAGACAAGTCTATGTTTTATGCAAGGCTGCATTGAGCCTAGGTTGTAACTTAATTCTTCCGTGTGGGAGGGACGCCGACCAGCGCTTCCTTGTAGTAAATGTAAATGTCGAGACGCTCAGCGCTACTTTCCATAATTTCAAGTGCTTGATAACCAACTTGGTGAAAGTAGGCGATACGGGCACGGATAAAAGCGCGCTGCTCGTCGTAGCCAAATTTCTGAAAGATGTTCTTGAGAAGTTCAATTCTCTTTTCATCTACGCGGCGAACAACAGCTTCCACGAGCTTGGAGGTATGCGCCCATGCGCGAACCGCACTATCGTAAGCTGGGCTATAGTCGCTCTCTGCGAGCCACACCTTGAACAGGGCGTCAATCTGCTTCTCTGGATCGTTACCGGCCATCGCTACAGCCTTGAACATCGGTCCGCTATTGAACTTCTCCCAGTCTTCGAGAAGTTGATCGAGCAACTCTCCCCTGTTTTTGAAATGATGATAGAAACTGCCCGTCGTAACACCTAGTTGTACAGCAAGTGGCTCGACCTTCACGCGCTCAATACCATCGGAAATCAGTGTTTTCCGGGCCGCATCTAGCCAGTCGCCGCGGTCCCGCTTCGGGGCCTTGTCCGGTCGCTTCGGTCGGCGGATAGGCGTTGTCCGCGTCCGGCGCCTTTGCCCTTCATCGGTCACATGCCCCCCCCTCTCGCTGTAAAACATAGACCACTGCACGCAATGCTCATGCGTTGCGCTTGTCGCGCTGGCAAGGCCTAGAATCAAGATCGGGACCATCTGCAGCGCGACACGACCGATCGACGCCACCATGCAGACTGAGCTTTGAGCGCGCCGAAGATACGGATTCTACAGAGGTTTTCGTTCAGCATGGACCGTCAGGTTTCGACAGGTTCCGGCGGCATAAACCGCTCCAGCCAGTCGATCTGACGGGCGACGGAGTCGATGAGGGCTGGAAGTTCCCGTATGCCGTGACCTTCACGTGGATAGGTGAGCAGTACAGATTCTATACCGTTGAGTGTCAAGGCTCGGTGGAATTCGAGGGCTTGCGTCGGCGGCGTATTTCGATCTTTTGCTCCGCAGATGCTGAGGGTGGGCGTGCGCGCTCGATGCGCGAAATGAATCGGGCTTCTTGAAAAATAGCGTCCGGCCGGGGCGTGGGGGTCGTCAGCCAAAAACGTGTCGCAGAAATGGGGGATGTGCGATGTGAATCGCTGACTGACCCAATCTGTGACGGGGCAGACGGGGATGGCTGCAGCAAACCGGTCATCCTGCGTGATCAGCCATGTTGTCATGAACCCGCCATAGCTTCCGCCTGTGACCCCAAGTTTGGTCGGCTCGGCGATGCCAAGCCGAATCATCGCCTCTAGGCCTGAGAGATAGTCTTGGGTATCCGCGCCACCCATATCTCCGAACACGTGGCGTGCGTAAGCATCACCGCGTCCGCTCGAGCCTCGCGGATTAGGGAGCAGAATGGCATAGCCACGGGCGAGGAGAGTCATGTGCTTGACGGACTTCCCGAGGTATTTCGGCCGCCAGCACCACACAGGACCACCGTGAATGTCGAGTACGAGAGGATGGGGACCGGAATGCTGCGGTGTGAGCAGCCATCCCTGAATTTCCAGTCCATCAGGGGCGATCCATGTGACGTTTTGCGCCTCTCCCAGTGATGTGATTACGTCGCGGCCGGTATCAAAGCTCAAAATCACTCGGTATTGGCCATCACGTAGCGATACGAGCGTGGGAGGATCATTGAAGCCTTCGCATAGGAATACAACGTCACCGGGGCTGGAGCCAATAGGGTATATACGAGGGTAAGGTGTACCGGAGGGGGTCTGATCGCACGAGCGCCAGACAAACCTTAGATCTCCCGTAATCGAGACGACCCCAATAAGACTCTCTGGGCTGTGATACGCAGAAAACAGAATGTTATCGTCTCCCCGCCAATGGCATTGGACAACGTCGACATTCAATTCTTCCAATTCTTGAACCACACCAGACGCGACATCAACGATGCGGAGGTCTCCAGCAACAACGGTGCGATCACTACTGAGGGCTTCGACGAAGGCAACGCGGCATCCGGACGGGGAAGACGCCAGCCAACCGATCTGTCGATCGGGCGAGCACAGAATACGAACCGCGCCATTGCTGATGTCGAAAATCCGTAGATCGGACTGGTACCAAGCAGCTTCGTCGGGACGGTCGGAGCATACCGCTACGATACTGTTTGTACCGCACCAGATGGCATCCCAGACATTCGAACCTTCCGGGCTGCATCTCGAAAGTGTGTTTGAGGTCAGCTCTAAGTGCCAAGTGCTGCGCCAGGCACTGTCCTGGTCGTCTTTTTCAATCCGAGGATACCAGTTCGGCAAGGCGTCATCTTGAATGGCTACCGAAAAGCCCCCCTGTGCGCCGGCCAAATCTGCATCAGCGCCGGCAATTCCAAGCAGAATCTTTTCACCGCACGGTGACCAGTGGAAGTACTCGATCCAGCCGGTGGGCGCCCTGACGACGTGGTGATTGCTCTCGTCTCGTTCTAATACGTGCAGTTCAGAACAGCCTGGGTGCTCGCCCTCTGAAATAAAGGCGATCCGCTTGCCGGTCGGGCACCAGCGAGGAGCGCGGTCGGCCTTTCCTCGACTTGTCAGCCTTTCAACGCGACCGATTTCGAGATCGATAAGGACGATTCGCGTCGTTGGCGAAGCGTTCGCGTCTTCAACGAATTCCGCGGCTGCTACGGCCGTCCTTCCGTCTGGGCAAATCGAAATATCTAAAAGATCAATGGGGGTATTACAGGCAGAACTCCATCTAATCTTTGCGCATTTTTCAATGAAATTTTTTGTATCTGAAATTTTATTTTCAATACCATTTGATACTATTTGAGGGTGATTTTGATGAACATCCGACATACATTTGCCTATTTTGATAACGTGAGGGTTTGAACGCGCATTTTTCGGAATTTTTGTTTCATTAGTATCAAAATTCTAACGCGTGAACTGGGCTAAAACAGATTCCTCTTGCTCTTCTGGAAGCGCTTGACGGCCAACCATAGAGTGGTCTACGTTTCCTACATTCCGCGGCCCAAAGTAGCAACTGGCAACCCGCCGATCGCTGCACAGCATAGCGGTAAATCTAGAGCAAAAGGGGGATATGAGATGGGGGATCTCGAGTTTAGGCGGCTGATGTTGGCCGGTTGTAGCCTGGCAGTTCTTCTTGGCGGCAGTGCTTCGGCAAGCGCGGAGTCTGTCGGGCAGGTCGTTAGCGACGATATCGTCGTAACGGCGCGCAGGAAGGTGGAGCGGCTTCAGGACGTTCCCATTTCGGTGTCCAGCTTTGGCAGTGAGGAGATCGGTGAGCGGGGCTCGATTCGCATCAGAGATCTGACTGCTTCGGTTCCAAACATGGCATTCATCGGAGGGGAAAACAGCTCACTGTCGATCGTCACGGTTCGTGGCATCACGAGCCAGACCCGGCTCAATCCGGGTTTTGATTCTTCGCTCGGCGTCTATGTTGATGGCGTCGTCCAGGGTAAGCTCTACTCATTCAACCAGGATTTGGCAGATGTGCAGCGGGTCGAGTTTCTCCGAGGACCGCAGGGCACACTGTTCGGCAAGAACGCGGCATCTGGCGCGATTAACATCGTCACAAGAACGCCAGGCGACACGTTCGAAGCGAATGTCGATGCCGATCTCAGCAATTACAATGGCAGACGTTTCTCCGCGTACGTGGGTGGTCCAGTAAGCGACTCGATTTCCGCGAGTATCGCACTCACCAACTTTGATCGGGACGGCTACATCAAAAACCTGGCGACAGGAGATCGCATCGCCGATGAGGACATGACGCAGGCGCGCGCCAAGATCGTGTTCAGGCCAAGCGAACGGCTGAATATTACGTTAAGCGGAGATACTTTGCGGGAGAATCAGCATCCGGTAGTCTCGCATATTATCTCCGGTTACGGCTATGTCGCTGATGCGGGCCTTTATACCTCGAACGTGGACATCATCTCACTCAATCACCGCACTGTGCACGGCGGCGCACTCACGGGAACATATGATCTCGGAGATGACCTTCAGATCGTTTCCATTACTGGGTATCGTGAAGCGAGAAGCCGCCGCGAGAACGACGGAGATATTGGTCCAGGCAATACAACGCGGACGGATGTGCTCAATGATCAGAACCAGTTCAGCCAGGAACTGCGGCTCGATAAAACGCGCGGCGCCCTTCAGTTTGTTGCGGGGCTATACTATCTGAATCAAAAGGTGGATGGCCACTCGAGCACTACATTCCTTAGCACTCCGGCAAGCATATTTTCAGTACTGCGCAATGTTACCGGATCGACATTTGGCAGTGTTACATACAATAGCTATGCGGCTTTTGTGAATGCAGACTACACCTTGACGAGTCAGCTGACGGCGAGTGCGGGCGTGCGCTACACGCGGGACGAAAAAAAGCTCGATTATGCCCAGACCGGGTTCCCTTTAGGGCTGGCGCCCACGCTGGGGCGTCAAGTTGATAAGTCGGGTGAAGGCGACGTCTCTCCGACCGTGAGCCTGCGTTTCAAGCCGTCGGATGACATCACGTCCTACGTGACGATTTCCAAGGGTTTCAAAAGCGGCGGCTGGAACGTCGATAATATTACCTCCTCAGCAATTACACAGTTCAGCCAGCTGCGCTTCGGCCCGGAACGGGTGTGGAACTTTGAAGCTGGCTTTAAGTCCATGTTGTTCGACCGTCGTTTGACCTTCAATGCTGCTGTGTTCCACATGAAATACAGCGATATTCAGACTGCGGCTCTCGTGCCTGCTATTGCGGGCTCGGCGGCATTGGTGTCTGTCGTGACGAACGCGGCGAAGGCGCGGTCCAATGGCTTCGAAGCCGAAATTGTCGCCAAACCATTTCCGGGGCTCGAAATCAGCGCAGGCGGTGGCTACTCGGACGCAAAATACTCGCGATATCTCGACACGACATCCGGCGGTGCGACGCTTGATTTCTCTGGGAACTATCTCCCCTACGCGCCGAAATGGACCGGTAATGCCTCGGTCGTGTATTCGCATGATCTCGGTGAAAATCTGGGTGTTCGCATTCGTGCAGATGTCAACCATACGGACAGCTACTTCGTGGACCGTTCCAATCTGGTTGCCTACAAGACGGAAGCCCAAACGTTTTTGAATGCGAGTGTGACGCTCCAGTCAAAGGCCTCGCCCGGATGGGATGTTACGTTGTATGCACGTAACCTGACAAAGGAAAGCCCAGTCATTAGTCGCAGCGTGGGTGGATTTGCAGTGCCCATCGGACTGGGTACAAGTGCGCTTGAAGCTTACGCGCCACCACGCATTTACGGCGTGCGCATCGGTTGGCACTACTGATCGCCCGCTACTAAAAATTGTGGGTCTTTACGAATAGATAATGTGCGCCGGCGGTCCAGTTGTATCGCGCAACGGGTCGCCGGCAGGCCAAATCGCGAAGGGCGACGATCACCGCATGAGAAGCAGGGTTCGTGAACTTGGCATTCGGATCGGGGTATTGCCGACGGGTCCAGCCAATGCGATTACCGATGTTCCCGGTGTGCGTGTTGGGCACTCAACCATTATTCATGATGATCCGTGCATTGCGCGAACCGGCGTGACCGCGATCATTCCTGCAGAAAACGTCTGGAGTGACTGGCTAGCGGCCGGATTCCACCGCTTTAACGGCGGGGGTGAGATGACGGGCGTGCAGTGGATCGAAGAGGCAGGAATGCTGACTTCCCCGATCTGCCTGACCTCTACCTGGTCGCTCGGGATCGTGCGCGATACGCTGCTACGCTATGCTCAATTGCTTAAGGGATATCCCGACCGGATCCTTCGTCCTGTTGTCGCGGAGACGAATGATTCTGCACTAAACGACGGCTTTCATCAGCCGGTCTTGCCGCACCATGTGATCGCGGCGCTCGAGGCGGCGCAGGCCGGTCCTGTTGCCGAGGGTGGCGTTGGCGGTGGCACGGGTATGATGTGCTTTGAATTCAAGGGCGGTATCGGTACGGCTTCGCGCCGTATCGGAACCGACGTCGGCGACTATACGGTCGGTGTTCTCGTGCAGGCGAACTTCGGTGCGCGGTCTGAACTGGTAGTGGCCGGCGCTCCAGTCGGAAGACACATCGGCTATGATCGCATTCCTTCGCCCAAACCCCGTAATCCCCCGGCCGGGTCAATCATCATTATCGTCGCGACCGATGCACCTCTGATGCCGGTGCAGTGCGAGCGGCTTGCACGCCGGGCGGTTTTAGGTCTCGGCCGGGTTGGCGGTGTTGGCCATAATCTAAGTGGTGATCTGATTCTTGCCTTTTCCACGGGAAACCGCTTTCCGGCTCCCCCCGAGATGGCATTGTTGCTTGGCAGCGGCGAGGCGAGGCAGGAAGAGAACATGTTCGAAGACATGCACTTTCTGGCCCATCGACAGCTCAACCCCCTCTTTCAGGGGGTGGCGGAAGCAACCGAGGAAGCGATCCTCAACGCTATGACCTGTGCATCGACCATGTCCGGTGCGGAAGGAAGGACGGTGCATGAATTGCCGCTCGATCTTCTTTCCGAGCTGGTCATACATTCAGCAGGAGCCGGCGAAGCATGAAGTCGCTCTCTTATCCCTTTTTCCCTGCCGGGGATGCGAAACTATCTCTTCCGGGCGTTGTCGCTCCCGACCCGTTCGCTTGGATGGAGGATGCATCCGCGGCCGACCTGCGTCCATGGCTGGACGCGCAGAGCGAGCTCGTACAGGACTGGCTTGAGGGGAGTAATGCATTCGAGCGGGCCTCCCGTATTATTGCGGAAATGCCGAACCTCGATCTTGCTGGGATAGCTGCTGCGGGTGGGGATAATCTGTTCTTCATCCGGCGCAGCCCGAAGGGCGAGGAGCCGGAACTCTGGGTGAAGGCTGGTGCTGACGGCGAACCCGTGCTGCTGGCCAGTACGGAAACCGAGAACGGCGCCGTGTTGTCGCGACATGGCCTCTACCCGAGTCCGTCAGGACGCTTTGTGCTTTATACAGTGAAGCCGCCGGGGCTCGAACTCTGGGAGGTGCGTGGGCGCGAAGTGGCAACGGGACGCCCATTGCATCTCGGCGATACGCTGTCCTTGTACCCGTCCGCAACCTGGCACCCTGACGAAAGCGGGTTCTATTTCAATCTCCTGCGCGGCGTTCATCTCGATACCGATGCTTCGCAGGGGCGGAATGGAATCCACTGGCGTACAGTTGATGGCAATGGCGGGCTCGTTCTGCCTATTGCGTGGGACGGCGGCTGGACTGCGCTTCCGATCATTACGCCGGACTGCAAATGGTTGATTCTGGACCAGCGCAATCTTGTGACGCGGGCATGCGGCCTGGCAGCGCGTCCGCTCAGTGGCGGCGATGTCGTTACGCTTGTTGAACCGTGCGGCAGTCATGTGGCCTACGTTGCCAACGAGGGTGATAGTTTTATCGTTTTGAGGGGCGGCGAAGGCGATCTCGGCAAACTGGCAGAACTGCACGTTGCGCAGCATGGCGTTCAGGAATGCCGGACTGCTAATCTTGGTGCTCCACTCGCGCGAACGCCTTATCCTGGTGTCAATGTATCGTTGGCAGTCGGCGACGAAATCGTCGTCGGGGTATATCGTGATGGGCATGCTGAACTACGCCGATACGGTCGTTCGGATTTCTTGCTGCGCGGCGTTCTAGTGCCGCCGGCACTGGCCACGATCAACGCACTTATCTCATGGCAGGGCAGTATGGCGGTCTTTGCCGAAGCTGCAGCTTTCCCGCACACCCTTTTCACCATCGACCTGGACGGTGTCTGGCAGGCCGTTCTTGGTGGTGGCGAACACGGTTTCCCAAACCTTGCATGGCATACGCTATTGCTTGAGCGCCCTGGCGAAACGTCCGTACCTGTTTCCGTTATTCTCCCTGATGGTCGGAGAACCGAAACAGCCTGTCTTCTTCATGTCTACGGAGCATTGGGAGCACCATTGACTTGCCGCTTCCGTGAAGAGGTTTGGGCTACAATGCGGGCAGGCTGTGCTTATGCGATTGCACACGTGCGCGGCGGCGGGGAGCGTGGACATGAGTGGTGGGTAGCGGGTCGAGGCGCCGCAAAGCAGGTCACCCTCGACGACCTTTACGCTGTTGCGGAGGCACTCGTCGATCAAGGGATTACCACGCGGCAGAAGCTCATGCTCAAGGGCGAGAGCTTTGGGGCTTATGTCGTATCGGTTGCTTATGCCCAGCGGCCCGATTTATTCGCGGGGATCGTCGGTGAGGTGCCCCTGGCCGACATTATACGCCAGGCTAGAGGACCGGCAGGAGCGGCGACCCGGGTAGAGGTCGGTGACCCGCTCCAATCGGCCGAAGAGGCGCGCAGAGTGCTCGCCCTGTCACCACTTCAACGGCTTGAGTCGGCCGCACACAAACCCGCCCTGTTGTATATCATCGGTGAACACGATCCGAATTGCCCACCACGCCAGGCTTTCCGCTTCATTGCAGAAGCGCAGCGCCTTGCAACGTCGAACCAGCCCGTCCTGATGGAGGTGATCCCGGGCGTTGGTCACGCGGCATGGCACCGTTCGGCTAGGACCCGCGCAGCCCTCCTGACAACGGCATTTCTCCTTGCCGTCACCGGAGCGCAGCCATGAGCGCTTCCGAGGCTGTCTCCGCACCCGGCGAGGCGATGTTTTCCTTTGGCGAGCGTATCATTTCCGACCCGTACCGCCATCTCGAAAACGAGCAGGCACCGGAGACGCTGCAATGGGTCCACGAACAGCAGCTCCGCAGCGAGGCATACGTGGCTGGCATGAAACGCGGGAAAGAGGTCGAACGGGCAGTACAGCGCGAACTCGCACGACCGCGGTTTGGAAGCGCGCCGGCTTCTGGTGGTGACTGGGTGTTTCTCGTCGTGAAAGAAGCCCCGGATGCCGCCTCGGTTCTGGAGCGCATACGGCAAGATGCAGACGGTACGATGCGCCGTGAGCGCATTCCGATCCCTGAAGGCTGCAATCCGCATCCCGGCCATATCTTTCCAAGCCCTACGGGACGTCTCGTGGCGTTCGGCGCGTCATCTGGCGGCAGCGAGGCGATGTCTATTGTTGTCATCGACGTGGAGCGTCAGGTGCTGGTTGGGCAACCTATTGCGCCGCTCATGCTGCCTTTCGTGTCGTGGCGAGCGGATGAGGCTGGCTTCTACTATAGCGTTCTTAGAGGCGTGCACTGGATGACCGGCAGCTCCGCGCCGGAAGCCTGTCTGCGTTATCATGCGCTGGGTATCTCAACCAGCGATCCCGTCGTTTTCGCCCATGCCTGGGATAATGGTGAAACGGTTCTGCCATGGGCGCTGGCCGATGGGCGCAGGGTCGCAATTGTGAAATTCAATCTGTTTCGTCGAGACAGCGAACTCCTTCTGCTGGATACGGAGAGCGGAGAGACCGTGTCCTTGATGGAACGCGCGCCGGGCCTGCTTCGGCCATTTGGAGAGCACGGCGAGGAATTGTTCCTCATTTCACATCACGATGCTGCTCGCGGTAAGGTCGTGGCGACGATGCTGGCGAGCACCAATTATGGCCACGTTCGCATAGTCATAGGCGAGCAGCCGGGCGAGTTGAAGAGCGGTACGGCTGCAACAGGAACCGGCGCTCTTCTTCAGGGTGATTGCATCATCGTGGTCGAGCAATGGAGTGCCCAGGATCGATTGATACGTTTCGACGTGTCAGGGAACAGGCTCGGAGCGATCGATACGGGTGAATGTATTGATATTCTGGGCATTGCTACATGGCGCGGGGCGAACGATATCCTGATCATCGCCCAGAGCCATGCCCACCCGCCGCAGATATACAAGTGCAGCGCTGGGGCGGATCTGGCGAGCAAGCTACCGCTCCTGATTGACGAAGCTGATCTGGACGTGGTTGTTCGGCAAGACAGTTATCGTTCGGACGATGAAACACTTGTGCCCATGACGATTGTGCATGGGCGAAATACTGAATTCGGTTCGGCGCCCACCTTGATCACTGTCTATGGCGGGATCAGTCTATCTGTTGGCCCCCTCTATTCTACCTGGGCAGCAGCTTGGCTGGCGTTGGGTGGAATCTTGGTTGTGGCCCACGTGCGGGGTGGTGGCGAACTGGGCGCAGCGTGGCACGAGGCGGGTTCCGGCGCGCGCAAGCGCGCAACGTTCAATGACTTCAAGGCGGGGTGCGAGTATCTGCAGAGCCTCGGTGTCCGTGCTGAACAGTTGGTCGCCAAGGGGCAAAGCCTCGGCGGCCTCGCGATAGGTGTGGCGTACAACGAGTTTCCCGAATTGTTTGCAGGCCTGATTGCACAGCGGCCACTTCTCGATCTGTTCGCGGTGCTTGCATCCGCGCATGGCGGACACATGCGGGCCGAACTGGGTGACCCGTCACAGGATTCAGCCACATTTGACCGACTCGTAGACTATGCGCCGATTCAGAATCTGAGCCCCGCGCCATATAAGCCGGCACTACTCGTCATCTGCGCTGCAGAAGACGAACGGGCTCTCCCGGGATGGACATACAAGTATGTTGCTGCCGCAAAGGCGGTGGCTACGCCTGAGCAACATGTTCTTCTGCATCGCCAGGAGGGCGCAGGACACGTCAATATGGGTTCGCAAGCCGTAAAAGATCTTGCCGAGCTGGAACTGAAATTCGCGCTTGTAGCGACGGGTTTCGATGAACGAGGGGGCAATTCGGTATGACGACGGGTTCCGGGCAAGACGCCGCGAGCGAACGTTTGGCTTCATGGCGACTTGCGGTTTTCGGGCTGCCAGGCCTGGGTGTGGCCATGGCCATGACACCCCTCGGTTCCGTCTTACCGACTATTTACGCCACACAGGCTGGAATCGGATTGACTGCGATTGGAACTGTCGTATTCGCCGGACGTATCGTCGATGCGCTTGTAGACCCGGTTATCGCCTCGGTTTCAGACAGGACGAAATCGCCTTGGGGTCGGCGCAAGCCTTGGATTGCGCTTGGCGCAACGCTCCTTGCGTTCTGCATCTATTTTCTGTTCTGGGTCCCGAAAGGTGCCAGCATCTACTATTTCTGCATCTGGTACGTGCTGGCATCGATTTCCTGGTCCTTCATCGAAATTCCTTATCGTGCGTGGGGTGTGGAACTCTCGCATGGTTACGTGGAGCGTGCGCGCGTTGCGACTTTCGTGGGCATAGGCAGTGCTGCTGGACCGTTGATCTTTCTTGGTCTTCCGTTTCTTGCATCGTTCGGGGGCGCTGGCGCGCTGGATGCGCCTTTCCTACGGAAGATCACATGGGTGATCATGGCCTTGCTGGCAGTCGGTGTTCCCATGTGCCTGCTGCTGGTTCGGAAAGGGCGCACTTTGGCGGTCAAGGACAGTACCGTGAAGGCGGATTTGAAGGCGATCTTCAGCAACCGTCCGCTTCGATTGTTTGTTCTGATCTTTATTTTCGGGGGGCTTGGAGGCGGGCTGACCGCTTCGTTGATCATGCTCTACATGAAGACCGTGATGGGGATCGAAGGGGAAACCGCCAAGCTGCTGCTAGGGTATTCGATCATGCACATGCTCGGCGCTCCACTGGTTTACCTGCTGGTAAAGCGTTTCGATAAGCGGCGGGTATGGGCCATAAGTTGGTTGGCAAGCGCGCTCATTCTGCCAATGCTTGCCCTTGTTCCACCGGGACCGGAAGGTGCTAACCTCTTTATCGCGCTGGTGGCGCTCCGTGGCTTCGTCTCGGCTGCCGATACGGTTGTTCCGATGTCGATGCTCGGCGACGTCGTTGACTATGATGTGTGGAAGACTGGATCGCAGCGTGCTGCGAACTTTGCGGCGGTCCTGACACTTATCCTCAAGTTCAACGCTGCCATATCGACTGCGGTGGGCTTCGTCTTGCTTGGGTCAATCGGGTTCAATGCTGTTGGGCCAAATACGCCCTCCGCGATCCTGGCATTCAAGATCATATTCTGTTTCGTCCCACCTGCCCTCTATGTCATCTCCTGTTCGATAGTCTGGTGGTTTCCAATCGACCGTCGACGTCACAGCATTATTCGTCGCAGGATCGAACAGAGGTCCGAACGCCTGAAGAGCGTTCAGGTCGCCCAGCCAGACTGTGCTTGAGGAGTAGAGGGGCGTGCGTGCGTTCACGGCTACGCTTGGTACTGAAACCAACAGTTTTTCCCCTATCACCACTGGGGAGAAGGCTTTTCGCGACTTCCTGTGGTATGACCGGGGCCGGGCACCTTCTGATCTGGTCAATCCGTTTGTTGCGCCCCTTGTGGCGCTGCGAAGTCGGGGATGGGATGTCCACCAGGGCTTGATTGCCTTTGCACAACCCGCAGGTCCACTGTCTCGAAGCCTTTATGAAAAGCTCCGCGACATGCTGCTCGCGGATCTCGCCGCCGCCATGCCGGTTGATATCGTGGCTCTGGGCCTGCACGGCGCAATGATTGCTGACGGCTACGACGATTGCGAAGGTGATCTCCTGGCGCGCGTTCGGCAGGTGGTAGGGAAGCATGTGCCTGTCGGGGCTGAACTGGACCCGCATTGCCACCTCAGTGAGGCGATGGTGGGCAACGCGAATATCTTGGTTTGCTTCAAGGAAAACCCTCACACAGACTATCTGGAACGCGGCATGGAGCTCATCCGTCTGCTGGAACGCCAGCAGACAAAGGAAATTGAGCCAGTCACCAGCGTCTACGATTGCGGTATGATCGATTTCCTGAACACACGGATGCCGGCCATGCGCCGTATCGTGGATCTTGCATCGGCAGCCGAAGGCCGGGACGGGGTTTTGTCCGTCTCGATCGTTCACGGATTCTCCCGCGGCGATACGGAGGACATGGGCACAAAGGTTCTCGTCGTGACCGACAATGCGCGCTTCGTCGGCGATGCTGTCGCGCAAGAAATCGGGCGGGCGCTTTGGCATATCCGCGGGCAAGCAAGGCCTGAATTCATCCCATTGAATGACGCTGTAGAGCGTGTGTCGGCTGCGACGGGGGGACCGCTGGTTCTGGCTGATGCTGCCGATAATCCGGGCGGTGGTGCCCCATCTGACAGTACGTTTATCGCCCGTGCACTGCTGGAACGTGGTATCGATGATTTCGCGCTTGCACTCCTTTGGGACCCACAAGCCGTGGAGTTTGCTATCGCAGCAGGCGAAGGTGCGGAAATGCCGCTGAGATTCGGCGGGAAGGCCTGCCATCTCAGTGGGACGCCGCTCGATCTGGTCGTGCGTGTAGAGCGCATCGTAATGGACGCAGTTCAGACCTTCGGCACCACCAAAGGGCCGATTGGACGGGCAGTCTGCGTACGCTCCGGGCGTTCGCAATTCGTCCTGACTGATCTCCGCAATCAGGTTTTCTCTACAGATGTATTCACGGCATTTGGGATTTCCCCGCAAGAAAAGCGAGCTCTTGTCGTAAAGTCCGCCCAGCATTTTCGTCCATCTTTCGAGCCGCTGGCTGCCGACATCTTGCTGGTAGAAGCGCCAGGCGTGTGTGATCTGCAGATCAGCACAATGCCGTTTCGCAAAATAGCACGGCCGAAATGGCCGCTGAGCTCTGTACTTTGAACGGAACCCATTAGACTTCTCTTGAAATAAAAGGACAAGCCGACGTGGCAGAAATCGACCTAGATATGTGCGCTGAGCTTCATCGCAATGCTCTAGTGTGGGACAATCATGGTTGTATGCCTGAGGAGGACACCATGGCATGGCTTCCGGAGCTCCGGAAGTACCGTCAGGGCGGAGCCGATGTGGCAATTATCAATATCGGTGACAGTAACTATCCGTTGGACAGTCTTATCCGAATGGCGGCACGGATCCGGGCATTCGTTCGGAACCATCCAGACGACTACGCGATGATTACGGATGCCAAGAGTATCCTGGAAATTCGCGCAAGCGGCAAGCTCGCAGTAGGTCTTGATGTTGAAGGGGCATACGCGATCGGTGAAGAGTTGGAACTCATCCAGCTGCTCTACGACTTAGGAGTCCGTTGGATGTTAATGGCGTACAATCGGCAAAATCTCGTCGCTTCCGGTGTGCACGATGAATATGATCGCGGCTTGACTGATTTTGGGCACAAGTTCATTGCCGAGCTTGATCGGGTCGGGGTGATCAAATGTTGCTCGCATACGGGTTATCGTTCGACGCTGGATGTCATGTATGCCAGCGATTTGCCGACAATTTTCTCACATTCAAACCCGAGAGCGCTTGTTAATCATCCCCGGAATGTCACAGACGAACTGATCCGCGCCTGCGCGGCAACCGATGGCGTCGTGTGCATCAATGGGGTTGGTGCTTTCCTGAGTGCGGAGAACAAGGCGACGCCAGACCTCGTTGCAGAGCATATGGACTATATCGCGCAGCTTGTGGGGGCGCGGTATGTGGGAATCGGGCTGGACTATGTTTTCCAGCAGCAGGGGATGAAGTCTACGCGACCTGAACAAGCACATATCTGGCCGCCCGAGCAATATCCGGTCGTCTCTACTTTCCTCAGCCCTGTGGAGTTGCCGAGAATTACAGAATGCCTTCTCAGGCGAGGTTGGAAGGATGAGGATGTCGTGGCTGTTCTCGGCGAAAATCTGATGCGAGTGGCTACACGTGTCTGGAAATGAGGGCGCTATTCTACCTTCAGTCCTAGAAGCTATCGGCAAAACGCCGCTGGTAGAGCTCTCTCGCCTTACGGCGGGCTGCGATGGCCGGATTCTCGCCAAGTTGGAATTTCTCAATCCTGGCGGCTCAAAGAAAGACCGTGTCGCCCTGCAGATTCTGAAGGTAGCGGAAGCGTCCGGCGAACTTCGTCCCGGGCAACCCGTGGTTGAGTTGACGAGTGGAAATACCGGAGCCGGAGCTGCGATCGTCTGCGCAGTTCTTGGACACCCGTTTATCGCGGTGATGTCCGCTGGAAACTCGGTGGAACGTGCCCAGATGATGCGGGCATTGGGTGCTGAAGTTGTCTTGGTGGCGCAGGTAGCCGGCTCCAGGCCTGGGCAAGTGTCGGGCAGCGACCTCGAACGTGTTGAGGCATGCGCAGCAGACATCGTGAAGAGTCGCAAGGCATTCAGATTGGATCAATTCCATCGCAAGGGTAATTACGAAGCACACGAAGCTACCGGTGCAGAGTTCTGGCGCCAATCTGGTGGATGCATAACGGCATTCTGTGATTTTGTTGGGACGGGAGGAACTTTTGCAGGGGTGACGATGGCGCTTCGTGCCCAAAGCAAAGCGATACGTACTTACATCGTAGAGCCGTCAGGTGCCGCCGTTCTCGCCGGTTGCCATTTACATGACGAGAACCACCGGATTCAGGGCGGCGGCTATTCCATGCGTAGTTTACCACTGCTGGATGAAGTTGCCCCAGACGGATATATCACGGTGACAGATTCGGAAGCACTTTCCACCGCTCGCGACTTGGCGATTCGCGAAGGAATATTCGTCGGTATATCCTCTGGGGCAAATGTTGCCGCCGCACTGAAACTGCTCAGTGGACCAGAGAAAGGAGGAGTGATCGCCGTTGTGCTGAACGATACCGGCCAGAAATATTTTTCCACTGAACTCTGGAGCTGATTCGCTTTGGTTAAGCGGGCGCGCAAAGTAAGAATTGAATATTTCAGAAAAAGATAATTCGAGATAGAAGTGGAGCGCGTATCTTGTTTCAGACTTTACATCGTGCGCTCTGATCCTTGATTTTCGGCTGTCAAAATCCTTCAGAAATAGTTGATCAGCTTTACGAACGCGCTCTATTTCAAGACTCTCCTTCTCCTCAAGCCATTTCCGGCGGGCTCTATGTTGGCGGAGTGTAATGGCCGCTCAGCTTAACGCCTGATCAAGGTCTGCGATGATGTCAGTTACGTCTTCGAGGCCAACGGACAGGCGGAGAAGGCCTTCGGAGATGCCGTGTACGGCGCGTTCTTCAGGTGTGTAGGTCGAGTGTGTCATGCTCGCCGGATGTTGTATCAGGCTTTCGGCATCGCCGAGCGAAACTGCGCGCCGGATCATCTCCAGCCGGTTCGCCATAACGCAACCGGCTAGAAAGCCGCCTTTGAGTTCGAAAGCGATCATGCCACCGAAGCCCTGCATCTGCTGACGGGCGAGCGCGTGCTGAGGGAAGGCATCAAGCCCCGGATAGTGCACGGCGCTCACTGCTGGGTGAGAGGACAGCATCCTTGCAATTCGTATGGCGCTGTCGCTGTGCCTCTCCATGCGAAGCGCGAGGGTTTTCAGCCCGCGAAGCACCAGCATGGCATTGAAGGGCGCCATGACCGCACCCGTCATGTCCTTGAGACCGATCAGGCGCACCTGCTCGATATCCTCGGCCGCGCCAACGGCAATGCCGCCGACGAGGTCGCCGTGACCGCCGAGATATTTCGTTGCCGAATGCACGACGATATCTGCGCCCAGCGCGATCGGCCGCGTCAGCACCGGCGTTGCATAGGTGTTGTCCACCACCGTGCGTGCTCCATGCGCCTTGGCAACGGCGGAAACCGTGGCGATGTCGACAAGGCGCATGTTCGGGTTGGCGGGCGTCTCGAAGTAGACGATCCGCGTGCGCGCGCTGATGGCGGCCTCCAGCGCGCGCGAGTCGCAGAGATCGATATGCGTAACCTTGACGCCGAAGCGCGAGAGGCCATGGCGCATGAAAGCAAATGTGCAGCCATATAGCGTCTTGTCGGTGATGATCTCGTCGCCTGGTGAAAGGAATGTCCACAGTACGGATGTAATTGCACCCATGCCGGAGGCCAACGCTAGTCCCGCTTCCGCATCCTCCAGGCTAGCCATGCGGCGTTCAAGCAGATCGAGTGTAGGATTGGAAATGCGCGAATAGACATGTGCCGTATTTTCACCAGCGAAAGCTGCAGCGCCCTGCTCGACGCTATCGAAGGCAAATGTCGATGTGAGGTGTAGCGGCGGTGTCAGCGCACCCTCGTGTGCGACGGGGTCATAGCCATGATGAATGGTACGGGTAGAAAAACCGGAACTGCTGGAAATCGACACGTTTTCCTCCGTTGAGACACGCCCAGAGCATAGCCAGGAGGGCCTGAAATAGGCTTGCTAATATTGCCGGAAATGGCCAAGTTTGTGGCATCAAATGCCACGTACAATTGGATTTTTCGGAATGGATGCCAAAGATCGTCAGATCATTCGTGCGCTTCAGGAAGATGGCCGTCTCAGCAACCAGGACCTTGCCGCGCGTGTCAACCTCTCGCCTTCACCCTGTCTCCGCCGCGTGCGCCTGCTGGAGGAACGGGGTATCATCACCGGCTACTCCGCGCGCGTTGATGCCGCAGCATACGGGCTGCGACTTACGGCGTTCATCCGCATCCAGCTTGCGAAACACGAACAGTCCTGTGTTCGCGCATTCGAGGAGGCGATTCTAAAGGCCGAGGAGATTCTCGACTGCCACTTGTTGACCGGGGAGGCCGATTATCTGCTGCGGGTAATGGTCGCGGACCTCGACGCCTATGAACACTTCGTACGCAGCCGCCTCCATGCCATTCCCGGCATCGCCTCCATCAACACAAGCTTCGTCTATGGCACAGTCAAGACCGGCCAAGTCTATCCGTAGGTTTTATCTGTTATCCGCCGACCACGAGACTGTCAGTGTCAGCCTTTGTTCCGGAACACTACCAGATTGCCACCGGAAACCATGAGACGATAATCGGGATTATGTCGCACACGTCGACCGTAGCAGCATCAAAATCCTGATCCGGAAAGTTATTCCGTCGGGCTTAAATCGGCAAGACCCATGTGAGGACGGCTAACGTTGTAGTCCTGCCTCCATGCCTCAATCAGACGCCTCGCCTCGGGGAGCGAGGTGAACCAGTGGATGTTCAGGCATTCATCCCGGAACGACCCGTTGAACGTCTCGATATACGCATTGTCGGTCGGCTTGCCGGGCCGGGAGAAGCGCGGGGTAGTTTACGCCAAGCCGTCGCTCGCCGGGCCCGTCGATAGATGCCAGTGACGCCTGCAATCAGTGCGAAGATGTTTCCGCCGTAAAAGTCAATTATTTGATCGAAATGATCAATCCCACCTAAACGCAATTTGATTAAATGGCGAAAGTATTAGGCCCGCCTGTTTCAGGGCGTGGTTCGTATTTTGCCTGATTTTATGTGTATGAAATAAAATAAAAAAAGAAAAGGTCCGTCAAAACGATCAGCGTCGCAAATCCAGACCGACCCAAATCAAAACGACAGGCCGCATCGAGAAATTCGGCGCCTCGTCAGGAAGAGACAACTTTATGGACGGGGGTGATATCATGACAGAGTCGATCAAAGCGCCACGCGATTGTCGCTATAAATTACTGCTCGGCACCACGCTTTGCGCTGGTGCGCTCATGCTGCCGATCGCCGCATGTGCCCAGGAGCAGATCGAGGAAATCGTCGTCACGGCGCAGAAGCGGCAGCAGGATATCAGCAGGGTCGGCATTACCATGCAGGCCTTCACCGCCGACAAGCTTCAGAGTGCCGGGGTGCGGACGGCTCAAGACCTGCAGGCGATCACGCCGGGTCTCACCGTCACCGAAGCGGCGCCGACCGGGGTCCCGGTTTATACCATTCGCGGCGTCGGCTTCGCCGATTACGCCACGGCATCCTCAAGCACAGTCGGGCTTTATGCCGACGAAGTGGCAATTCCCTATCCGGTGATGAGCCGCGGCCTGATGTTCGATATTCAGCGGGCGGAAGTGCTGAAAGGGCCGCAGGGTGACCTTTATGGCCGCAACGCGACGGCGGGTCAGGTCAACTTCATCAGCAACAAGCCGACCAAGGCATTGGAAGCCGGGATGACGGTGGGTTTCAGCCGCTTCAATGTGCTTGATGCCGAGGGGTATGTCGGCGGGCCGGTGGCCGACAAGGTGCAGGCACGGTTGGCGGCGAAGGTTGTGGAGTCCGGAAAGGGCTGGCAGCGAAGCATCAGCCGGCCGGGCGATACGTTGGGCAAGCAGGACAAAATCGCGGTCCGTGGACAGGTGAATGTCGATCTGGCCGACAATGCCTCGCTGCTGATCAATCTTCATCTTGTGAAGGACAGGTCCGAAAATCAGGCTCCGACGGCCTACGACGGCACACTCGTTGGCCACATCCAGTCGCAGCCGATCCCGACCGGGATGGACGCCACGCCCTATTTCTCTGTCGGCGACAACCGGCTGGCGGAATGGGGGGCGACGGCCCGGCCGCAGACCGATAGTACCCTGAAAGGCGGTTCCGTCCATTTGAAGTGGGATGTTACGGACGGGATCAACTTGACCTCGATTACCGCCTATGATCGGTTTGATCGTGCCGATGCCTATGAAATGGACGGCCTGCCCTTCGTCAGCGGGCAATCGACCAACGCCAACAAGATCAAGGCCTTTTCGCAGGAAATACGGCTGGCTTCGAACGGAGATTCGAATTTTTCCTGGATCCTCGGCGGCTATTACTCACACGACACCATTGATGAAGACTACAAGATCTTCATGGAGCAGTCCTACGGCAACATTCTGGGTATTAACCAGATCGACAACCGCTATAGCCAGAAAACGACATCAAAGGCGGGATTTGGCCATGTGGAGTGGAAATTCGCCGATGCCCTACGCCTCACCCTCGGCAGCCGCTATACGGAAGAAAAGCGCAGCTTCTCCGGCTGCACCTACGATAATGGCGACGGGTCTCTGGCTTGGGGCTGGAACAATATCCTGACGCCTTTTACCATTCTGGCCAACGGCTTTCCGGACCCGGGTGCGTTGCTGCCCGGCGGCTGCGGCCAATATGACGATATCGAAGGATCGGCGAATTTCGGTACTTTCGCGGTCTTCAACGACAGCATCAAGACCAAGAAATGGATGGGAAAGGTCGGTGCGGATTACAGCCCGACCGATGACGTGATGATTTACGCCACCGTTTCCAACGGCTTCAAGTCGGGCGGCTTCAATGGTGCGGCATCGCAAACCCATTCGCAATTGCTGCCCTACAAGCCGGAAACCCTGACAGCCTATGAAGTGGGCCTGAAATCCAAATGGCTGAACCGGCACCTGCAGCTCAATGCCTCGGCCTTCTATTATAATTACGAGAACAAGCAGGAGCCGACCATCGCGGTGACTCCTGTCGGCAATATCAGCGGGCTGACCAATGTGCCGAAGTCGCGGGTCCTGGGTGCCGAAGTGGAGATGCAGGCGCGGCCCATGACCGGGCTGACCGTCGATCTGGGGGCGACCTATGTCGACACCAAGATCCTTGACTATATGGCGATCAGCAGTGACAGCGTGTTCCCGACAGTGGTGCGGTTTGATGCTTCTGGTCTGCCTCTGGCCAATGCGCCCAAATGGCAGGCGAATGGCACTGTGACCTATGAATGGGCGCTCACCGACGCGCTCAACATGATGGTGGCCAGCGACGTCTCCTATAAATCCAGCACCGAGGGCACTCAGGATCTGGTGAGCAACTATGTGCTGGTAAATGGCCGCGTGGGTGTCAGTGCCGCTGACGGGCGTTGGTCGGCCACCCTCTGGGCGCGCAACATCTTCAATCGCTATTATTGGACCGCGGCCTTTAGCGGCAACGGTAGCTATGTCAGATTGAACGGGATGCCCGCAACGTACGGCGTTACCGTGTCGCATAAATTCTGATGAAATTTCGGGGGTATGGGGCGCAAGCTCCCCATACCCCCGATCAGCCTGGGGATGGACTGATGAAGCGGTCATGGATGGGGCATATCGGACTTGGTCTTTTGCCGGTGTTCACCACCTTGAGCGGGGGAAGCATGGTCCTGGCGGCGACATTGCCGGTCGAGGGGCAGGCGGACATGATCCTGGTCCATGGCCAGGTCAAGACGTCGACGGGCTGGGCCGAGGCGATGGCCGTGCGCGACGGCATCATCACGGCCGTGGGCAAGACTTCGGAAATCCGGCCTCTCGGTGGGCCAAAGACCACGATCATCGATTTGGCGGGTGAAACGGTCCTGCCGGGGCTACATGATATCCATGTGCATCCGATCTATGGTGGCATCAACCAAATGGCCTGCAAGATTGCACAAGGCTCAAGCATGGCCGCGACCTTGAAAGAGGCCAAAGCCTGTGCCGATGCGGCGGCGCCGGGGGAATGGGTGACCGGCGGGCAATGGGACGCGTCGGCGCTTGGCACCGCCCCGCACAAGCGGCTGCTCGACAAGGCGACGGCAGGGCATCCGATCTATCTTGAAGATACCAGCGCACACAGCGCCTGGGTGAATTCCAAGGCCCTTGAGCTGGCAGGCATTACGGCCAAGACGCCGGACCCCCAGGGCGGCATCATTGAGCGAGATGCCTCGGGCGCGCCGACGGGTGTCCTGCGGGAATCGGCAACTCAGCTGGTTTATACTCATATCCCCAAAGCCTCTGAGGAAAAGGTCCAAGCGGCGCTGACGTGGTCGGCCCGCAAGATGCTTTCTTATGGCATTACCTCCTTCACCGAGGCGGCGGTGGGCTTTACCGCGGGCGAGCAGCGGGAGTTGGAGGCGTATGATGCGCTGGCCGACAAGGGCATATTGAAGCAGCGGGTCACCATTTGCATGGTGTGGATCCCGGGCAACGAAAATTCGGATCAGGTCATTACCTCGCGCAATTATTATATACGCTCAAGGGTCTCGCCCGATTGCATCAAGATATTCCTGGATGGCGTGCCGACCGACAGTCACACAGCGGCCATGCTGGAACCCTATGCCGACACCATCAAGGGGCGAACGGATGACGCCGCCCGTTACGGCATGCTGCTGATCAATCAGGATGTGCTGGACAAGGCGGTGACCCGCTTTGACCGCATGGGGCTGACGGTCAAATTTCACGCAGCAGGGAATGCCGCTGTACAGGCCGGCCTCAACGCCGTTGCGGCCGCCCGGGCAGCCAATGGCTTTGGGCCGCAGATGCACAACATCGCCCACAACACCTTTGTGACGCCAAGCGATATCGCCCGCGCCCGCGCCATCGGGGCGACCTTCGAGGTATCGCCTTATCTTTGGGCGCCAAGCCCCATCAATGATGACATTACCAAGGCCGTGGGGCCCGACCTGATCAAGCGGGTTTGGCCCGTGCGGGAGATGCTGGAGGCTGGCGCGCAGGTGGTGCCGGGATCGGACTGGTCGGTCGTGCCGTCCGTCGACCCCTGGATCGGCATGGAAACATTGGTAACGCGCGAGGTGCCCGGCGGCGGCACTACGTCTTTCGGCAAAGCGGAGGCCATTAACTTTGACCAGGCGTTTGACCTGTTTACCGTGAATTCGGCCCGGCAGGAGCGCATGTCCGACAAGTTGGGGCGGATCGAACCGGGCATGCTGGCCGATATCATCGTCGTAAATCAGAACCCGTTCAAGGTGCCGGCCAGCAAGATCCATGAAACGAAGGTCAGGATGACCTTCATCAATGGCGAAAAGGTCTATGATTCAGGTGAAATGGGGACAACATCCGCGCCGTAACCTGTTATCCTGAAGACGGATTTGATCAGCCGGGGAGAGTGTTTCGGCAATGACACGTAAGGCACCCGTTTCCCAGCCGCTTGAACCGCGCATGTGGTGTTCGGTCATTCGCGGGCTGTTGCTGCCTTTGACCGAACATAATATCGACCCCACACCCCTGCTCGCCGAATGCGGCATTACCGAAAATGATCTGCGCAAGCCGCACGGCGAAGTGCTGCTGAAAAAGTATCTGCAGTTCTTCTCTGCGGCCGCCAAGGCGGCCAATGACCCGCTTCTGGCCCTGCGGCTTGCCCGGACCGCAAGCCCGGAAACCTTGGGGGCGCTGGGCTTCCTTTTCCTGTCGTCACGCACGCTGTTCGAAGCGATGAGCCATTTTTGCCATTATATGAACCTGCTGCAGGACACAACGCATGTCCAATTCTATCAGCGGCCGCAGGAATTCGTTTTCACCTATCAGCTTTATCATGTGAGCGATTCCGTCTGCCGCCAGGATGTGGAATTCAGCCTGGCCCATACTTGCCGGATGATGCGCATATACGCCGGCGCTGATATCGAAATTAGCGCGGTGAATTTTCGACATTCCCCGTCGGCGCCAGTGCGGGAATATCAAAATCTGTTGAGGGCCCCGGTCTATTTCGAACAGGACACCAACAGCATTGTTTTCCCCGCATCGCTTGCAAAGGCGCGCAGCCAGGTGATCGATTCCAGCCTTTCCGGCATTCTTCAGGATTTTCTGGATGAAAAGCTGGAGAAGCATTGCCATGTGCAGACCTTTACCGACCGGGTCAGCCGCGCGCTCATCGATGGCAATCTGCTGCCCCCGATCACGGCCGCCAATATCGCGCGTCATCTGGGCGTTTCCGAGCCGACGCTCTATCGCCGTCTGAAAGCGGAAGGTGAATCCTTCACAAATATTGTGGACAAGATAAATTTTGAAATCGCCCGTAATTACCTAGCGGAATCGTCGCTTTCCATCACCCAGATCGCTTACGTGATCGGCTTTTCGGAAGCGGCCAGTTTTACTCGTGCCTTCAGTCGCTGGTCCAACGGTCAGACCCCATCCAGATATCGCCAGAAGATGCTTTCCTGATCGCGTCTTCGGTCGCCGTGCTGCTTTTAAAACAGCGTCGCGCGGATGATTGGTTAGGACAAAAATTTGTCCAGATGCAACAAGACGCCCTATCTCTATCCCGATAGCCTGACATCAGATTTGAGGCCCCGTTCATGCCGGTCGGTAGGGCGAGGTATTGAGCTTTCTGGCAAGCGCTCAAGATGTTCCAAGGAACAGGAGACGTGATGATGGATACCACCTTGACGATGGCCGATACCACTCCTGGCAGCCCGGTTATCTGGCCGGCCAAGGCGAACCACGTGCCGAAGGATATTTTCGTTCGTTCCGATATCTTCGAGCGGGAGCTCGAGCGGCTCTTTTACGGCAACGAATGGCTTTTGGTGGCGCACGAGGCGGAAATTCCGAACAAGGGTGATTTCAAGACCGCCAAGATCGGGCGAGTACCCCTGTTGATCACCCGGGATAAGGATGGCGAGGTCAATGTCTTGTATAATGCCTGCTCGCATCGCGGCGCGCAGGTGGAGACCGCGGCCTCCGGTAACAAATCCCGGTTCGACTGCCCCTATCATCGCTGGCTGTTTGACGCGAAGGGCGAATTGATCGGCTGCCCTAACAAGCCGGGCGATTTTCCGGACGGCTTCGAGCGCAAGAATTTCCCGCTGGCCCGGCCGCGCTTCGCCATCGTGCATGGGCTGATTCTGGTGACGCTCGGCCGCAACGCCCCGCCGATTGATGACTATCTCGACGGTCTGCACGACTATATCGCTGAGGTCCTGGGGGGTGACGGGCGATTGCGGCTTCTGGGCTATCAGAAGGTGGTCCTGCAGGCGAACTGGAAGACCTATGCGGACAATTGCACCTATCATGCGGGACTGCTGCATACCGCGTTCCAGATGCTGGACTGGCAGGGCGGCAAAGGGTTCCAGCTCGCCAATGACCGCGGACATCGGGTCTATGTGGGCGAGTTGTCGCTGCCGAAATCGACCGCCCGCCTCAATGACCCGTCGCTTCTGGATTTCAAGAGCGGGGGGGACCGAAAGCGCGGTTCGGCCAGTGTGCGGCTGTTTCCGATTTCCGGCATGACCAAGCATTTAGACTCGATCGCCATTCGCTTCGGCAATCCGCTGACGGTGGACACGACCGAGATCCATTACGCCTATTTCGCTCATGTCGATGACGACGCGGAGCTGATCCGCCATCGGGTGCGCCAGGCGTCGAATCTTCTGGGTCCGTGCGGCATGGTAAGCATGGAGGACGCGGCGATCTTCCACCGGCTGCACAGCGGCAGTAATACGCCGGGCGACGCGATCTTTCTGAAGGGGGTGAAGAACGAGGCCGTGATCCCCACCGAATTCGCCCAGAACGACGAATCCTCGAATCTGCCGGGCTGGGAATATTACCGCAATATCATGGGTTACGAAAAGGAGCCGGCATGACCGAGGTGACAATGGCGGCACTTGCGGAAATCGACGCCCTTCAGATGCGCTATATCGCGGCGCTGGACGCCGGGGATATGGACGGATGGCTGGACTGCTTCAGCGCGCGGGAAGATGCCTCCTATATCCTGACCACGGCGGAAAGCGTCAAAGCCGATCTGCCCATGGCGCTGATCATGGATGACAATCGCAGTCGGCTGAAGGATCGCATCACCTATGTCACCCGGATCTGGAAAGGCATTTTCGCGCCTTACGCGACCCGGCATTTCGTGCAGCGGACAGCCTGCCGGCCACTGGGTGAGGCGCTTTATGCGGTGGAGAGCAATTTTCTGGTGGTGACCACCCCGTCGGAGACCGGCCGGGCGGCGCTCTTTTCCACCGGCATTTATGAGGATTGCATCGAGCTTGATGCTGCCGGTGCCCGCCTGCGGTCGAAGAAGGTTGTGACGGATACCACCGTGATCGAGAGATTCATGGTTTACCCGATCTGAGGGAGCGATCGCCCGGCTCGGATCATCCAATTCCATTGGGAAAAGTTAAGAGGACGCGTTCCATGAACCATAATGCCTTCTGGCATCCGATGCTTCACCCGGCCGATCAAAAGGCGCTGGAGCCCGTCCAGATTTGTTCGGGCGACGGTGTTTATGTGAAGGATGATCAGGGAAATGTGCTTTTGGATGCGGGGGCAGGGCTGTGGTGTGTGAATGTTGGTCACAATCGTCAGGAAATCAAGCAAGCGATCGCCAAGCAGCTCGATGAGCTGGAATATTTCCAGCTGTTCAGTGGCCTCTATCATCCCCGCGCGGCTGAGCTCGCTATCCTGCTGATGGACTTCGCCGGTCATGAGAATATGAAGCGGGCGGTGTTCAGTTCGGGGGGGTCCGACGCTGTGGAGACCGCCCTCAAACTGGCGCGGCAATATCACCGGGTGAACGGGCAGCCGACACGCACCAAATTCATTTCCCTGAAACAGGGTTATCACGGGACCCATTTCGGCGGCACCTCGATTAATGGCGAGAGTGTGTACCGGCGTAACTACGAGCCCCTGTTGCCGGGCTGCTTTCAGCTGACGTCGCCCTGGACCTACCGCAACTCCTGGACCAGCGACCCGGAAGAGCTAGGGATATTATGCGCGGCGGAGCTGGAGCGGGAAATCCAGTATCAGGGGCCGGAAACGGTGGCGGCCTTCATTGCCGAACCGGTGCAGGGCGCGGGTGGCGTCATCGTGCCGCCGGCCAATTACTGGCCGCTGGTGCGGCAAATCTGCGATCAATATGGCGTGTTGCTGGTGGCGGACGAGGTGATCACCGGCTTCGGCCGGACCGGCAGCCTGTTCGGCTGCCGTGCCTGGGGGGTGAAGCCGGACATCATGTGTTTGGCGAAGGGGCTTTCATCGGGTTACATCCCGCTTGGCGCGACCCTGGTCAATGAGAAGATCGAGAATGCCTTCGAAGCCAATCGGGATTTCGGCGGCACCATCATGCATGGCTATACCTATGCGGGGCATCCCGTCGCCTGTGCCGCCGGGCTGGCATCGCTGAATATCGTTGTGCGTGAGAATCTGGCGGAAAATGCTGCGGTCCAGGGCGAAACCCTGATGCGGCTTGTGAAGCCGCTGGAAGCGGCATTTCCCTTTGTCGGTGAAGTCCGGGGCAAGGGCCTGATGTTGGCTATCGAACTGGTGGCGGACAAAGACAGCAAGGCGCCGATCGATCCCAAAACCAAGCTGGCGGACAGGATAACAGTGGCGGCGCGGCAAGCCGGTGTGCTGGTGCGGCCGGTGGGCAACAAGATTATTCTGTCGCCGCCGCTGATCTTCCAGCAGGCGCATTCTGAACAGCTGGCGGAAGCGCTGTTCACCGCTTGTCATGCGGTGGGGCCGGTATGACGATCGTGTTCGCATGGTCGAGAGGGGGACGGTGAGATCTTTCCATGGCAGGACGGTCCTCGTGACCGGCGCGGCGCAAGGGATCGGCCGCGCCACGGCCCTGCGCATGGCTCGGGATGGGGCCCGGGTGGCGCTTGTCGATCGGGTGGTGGACGCTTGCGAGAGCGTCTGCGCGGAGGCCATGGCCCTGGAGGGAGAGGCGATGGTGATCGGCGCTGATCTCGAGACCAAGGCGGGCGTCGACAGCATGATCGAGCAAGTGCAGGCAGCCTTCGGTGTGATCGATATCGCCGTGCATAATGTCGGCGGCACCATGTGGACCAAGCCGTTTTGGGAATATGCGGATGCGGAAATCACCCAGGAAATTTCCCGCTCGCTTTGGCCGACCCTGCGCTGTTGCCGGGCGGTCGTGCCGGTGATGCTGGGGCAGGGACATGGGGCGATCGTCAATGTCGGTTCGGTTGCCACCCGGGGCATTTATCGAGTGCCCTATGCCGCGGCCAAGGGCGGCGTGCATGCCATGACCGTCGCTATGGCCATGGAGCTGGCGGAACATAATATTCGGGTCAATTGCGTGGCTCCGGGCGCCATCGCCGCCAACCGGGTGATTCCGCGCAAGACCGCGCCGAACACGCCACAAGAACAGCAATGGCACAGGGATGTCATAGATCAAACCCTGAGGGACAGCTTTCAGAAGCGTTTAGGCACGGCCGAAGAGGTCGCCGGCGCGATTGCCTTTCTCGCGTCTGATGATGCTGCCCATATGACCGGCCAGGTGGTTTGCGTGGCCGGGGGCGGCATCAATTAATTTCATTCACGAATGGATCCGGGGGGCACCGATGCAGATTACGCAACTTGGATATTTGGGCGCGGAAACCACCGACGTTGGTGCCTGGCGGCGGTTTGCCGGTGACTTTCTGGGGATGCAGATTGATGGCGACGATCGTCTGACACTGCGCATGGACGAGCGGGCGCAGCGCGTGCTGGTCGAGCCTTCGAACCGCAACGGTCTGGGGTTCTTGGGCTTTGAGGTCGCAAGCGAAGGCGCGTTGCGGGCTCGGGCGGCGGATCTTGCAGCGGCCGGGGTGGAGGTTCACGAGATTCAGCGGGAAGAATTGGCGCGGCGGCAAGTGGCGAAGGCGATCTGGTTTCTGGATCCCGACGGCAATCGTATCGAGATTTATACGGGCCCGACGGATGCGACGATGCCCTTTACGCCGTCCCGGCCGATCGGCGGCTTTCGTACAGGAGAGCTGGGTGTGGGGCATGTGGCCCTGAAGACCGACAATTTTGAGGCGATGGAGCGTTTCTACCGCTATGTCCTGAAATTCCAGTTGAGCGACTTCCTGGCGGAGGAGCCTTTTCGCGCGGCCTTTTTTCATGTCAATCCGCGGCATCACACGCTGGCCATCATTGGTTCGCCGGAACGTGGCGTGCATCATGTCATGATCGAATATGTCTTCTTGGATGATGTCGGGCGCCTTTATGATATGGCGCAGGAAGAGCCTGATCTGGTGACCGTGACCCTTGGTCGCCATTCCAATGACCATATGTTTTCATTCTATTCCCGCACGCCGAGCGACTTCATGATCGAAACCGGCTGGGGCGGACGGCTGGTTGATGACACGACCTGGAAGCCCAAGGTGCTTTATGGTCCCAGTATTTGGGGTCATGAGCGCAGCTGGTTACCGCCCGAGGCGCAAGCATCGGCCCGCCGGCAGCGCACCCTGGCGGCGGAACGTGGTGTGCTCGAACCAACGGAGGTTATTCCCTCCAACGCATTTAACCTTGAACGTCTGAAGGACTAGCCCATGACCGATGGGAACGACATGATCGCGGCACAGATTAAAGGCCTTTGGTCGCTCGTGTCGATGGAGCAACGCTATGACGACGGCCGCGTCGTCTATCCCTTCGGGCAGGATGTTGAGGGCCGCATTTTCTATGGCGCGGACGGGGTCATGTTTACGGCCATTCAGAAAGGCCGCCGCAAGCCCTTCACCACGGGCAAGCAATGGACCGCCAGTCCGGAGGAAAAGGCCGCTGCCTATAACGACTATCTGACCTATTTCGGGCATTACCGGGTCAGCGGGGACCAGGTGACGCATTTCATCGAAATCAGCCTGTTTCCGGACTGGATCGGCAATTGCCAGATCCGTCGCTTTCGCTTTGAAGATGGCCTTCTGTGCCTGAGCGCGCGGCTGGAAGACGGTACGAGCGAGGCCCGCAACGCCCTGATGATCTGGGCGCGGACGCCGGAAAACCCATCAGAGCAACCCTCCAGCGCCGAGTAACCATCATGAATGATCCTGAAATCGGTCAAAGCGTTATCGCCAATGGCCTGGCCACCAACTATCTCGACCAAGGCAGCGGGGAGCCGGTCATCCTCATTCACGGCTCTGGTCCCGGGGTGACGGGCTATGCCAACTGGCGGCTGACGATTCCCGCCCTAGCCGAAAAATACCGGGTCCTTGCGCCGGATATGGCCGGCTTCGGCTATACCGAACGCAAGCCTGACACGACCTATAATCTCGAATTCTGGATGGCGCATCTGTGCGGCTTCATGGACGCCCTGAAGATTGAGCGGGCCCGCTTTGTCGGTAACTCCTTCGGCGGCGCGCTTACCCTGGCCTTTGCCACGCGTTATCCGGAACGGGTGGATCGCCTTGTCCTGATGGGCTCGGTCGGCACCGAATTCGAGCTGACACCGGGGCTGGACGCGGTGTGGGGGTATGAACCCTCGGAAGAAAATATGCGTGCACTGGTATATTCCTTCGCCTATCGCACCGATTTCATTACCGATGACCTGATCCGTTCGCGCTATGCGGCCAGCCGGCGACCCGGCTATCAGGAAAGCTATGCCGCGCTGTTTCCCGCGCCGCGGCAACGGCATATCAACGCGCTGTCGACGCCGGAGGCGAGCCTGTGTGCCCTGCCGCATCGGGTGTTGATCGTTCACGGACGTGACGACCGGATCATTCCGCTTTCCAGCAGTCTGAAGCTTCATCAATTGATCCCGCATTCCGACCTGCATGTGTTTGGCGAATGCGGGCATTGGACGCAGATCGAGAAAAATGCGCAGTTTTTGACCTTGGTCCGGGACTTTTTCGCGCAGTAACCGCGTGGCGATAACATTAGCCCCGAGAACGTAGAGGCATAAGAATGATTGAGCGTGAGCAGCTTGAAAAATCTATCCCGTTCAGCAGCTATGTTGGCGTGGGACTGGGCGCGATCATCGGCATTGGCTGGGCGATGTATAGCGGCCAGTGGCTCACAGATGGCGGGCCGGTCGGGGCCATACTTGCTTTTTTGCTTTGCGGCTTGCTACTGATCCCGGTCGGCCTTTGTTATGCCGAACTGACCTCGGCCCTGCCCGTGGCAGGGGGTGAGTTGGCCTTCACCTACAAGGCTTTCGGGCCCCTGACCGCCTTTTTGACCGGCTGGGCGATCGCCCTCAGCTATATCGCCATCACGCCGTTTGAAACCATCGCCATCGGGGTGCTGACAGAATCCATGATCCCGTCGCTGACCTCATCCACACTCTATCATGTGGGGGATTATCGGGTCGGCTGGTCGACCATTTTGCCGGGCTTGATCGTCGGGATCTATTTGATCTGGCTGAATTACCGCGCGGCGGCGAGTTCGACTCGCGTGCAATTGTGGATCGTCTATGGCCTGGCGCTGTGTTCCGCCATTTTCATAATTGCTGCCATCACCAAGGGGCATATCAGCAATCTGACGCCCATGTTCGCGCATGAGGGCAACATCTGGGTGGCGGCGCCGGCCTCGATCATCTCAGTGCTGGTTGTCGCGCCCTATTTCATGGCTGGCTTCGATACCATCTCCCAGGCAGCGGAAGAGAGCGGGGTCAGCATGAAACCGCGGGAACTGGGCCTGGCCATCATGGTGTGCATCGTGCTGGGGGCGCTGTTCTATGTGCTGATCATTCTGGCGATGGCAATGAGTGTGTCCTCGGACCAGTTGAAGGCGATCATGCGGGCGAAGGACGTGATGCCCACGGCTGAGGTTTTCAGGGTTGCCTTCGGCTATGAATGGGCGGCCAAGCTTGTGCTACTGGCGGCGCTGCTCGGGCTGGTTTCTACTCTCAACGGCTTTTATATCGCGTCGTCCCGGCTGTTGTTTTCACTCGGCCGGGCCGGCCTGCTGCCGCACTGGTTCGCCAAACTGCATGGCAAGCATCAGACCCCTAGCAATGCCATTCTGTTTGTCGGCGGGATTTCGCTGCTCGGGCCCTTTGTCGGCCAGTCGGCGTTGGTGCCCATCGTCAACAGCGGGTCGCTGACCTTTGCTATGTCGCTACTGATGACTTGCCTTGCGACCATTCGCCTGCGCAAGAGCCACCCGGACATGCCGCGTCCTTACCGTGCCGGTCCCGCGACCATTTACGCTGGGGCGGCGGTTTCTGCGCTGGTGGTGTCGCTAATGGTCATTCCCGGCAGCCCGGGCCTTCTGGCGCCGAGGGAATTTCTGATCATCGCCGGCTGGATGCTGTTCGGCTTCCTTGGCTATCTCCTTCGTCGCAGACGGCGGGATCTCACTCGGCAGCAGCAGACCTATCTGCTGCTGGGGGATTTTTAGCGGCCCGGCGTTGATGGCCATGTGATGAAAATGGCCCCGCGGTGACACGGTCAAGCCATGAACAACCTGCGAAACGTCTGCGCGATGCCATAGCGGGTGCGGTCGCGCGCCGATCGACCAGACCAAATCTTTGACTTGATCGGACAAGTCGTCACCGCCCCGGCGCGCCACAGTGACTCTTCCTCTTTCAAGGAACGGCCATGATGAAAAAGACACATCTTCTATTGCTGTCACTGATCCTCATGGGAGGTCAGGCGGCGGCGCAACCAGCTGCCGATGACGCCGATCTCATTCTGACCAATGGCAAGATCTATACGGTTAACGCGGCACAACCGTGGGTCGATGCGGTGGCCATCAAGGGGGGGAAGCTGATTTATGTCGGCACCGCCGCCGGTGCTGGGCAGTATCGTGGCGCCAAGACCCAGGTCATCGACCTGCATGGCAAGATGGCCATGCCCGGACTCAATGATCTGCATGTCCATCCCCTTGAAGCTTATCGGAACCGGCTTTTCGAATGTCAGTTCCCGCAAACCTACACAGCCGATCAGATGGCCCAAAAGATAAGTGGCTGCGTGGCCAGCAATCCCGATGCTACTTGGATTGTCGGTGGCCAGTGGGAAACCAATTTCTTCGAAAACAACAAGATCGCATCCCCGCGCGAATGGCTGGACAAGATCTCGGGCGACAAGGCCGTCCTGCTGCGCGACAGCTCCTTCCATAACCACTGGGCCAACAGCAAGGCCCTAGCTATTGCCGGCATCGACCGCGACACCCCCGATGTCAGTGGCGGCGAGATCGTGCGCGACAAGGCGACGCGGGTCCCCAATGGCCTGCTGTTTGAACGAGCAGCCGATCTCGTGGTTGCCAAGATTCCCAGCTGGACCCCGGAGCAAAATCAGCGCGCAGCCTTTGAAGGCGTCAACCTCGCCGCCAGTTTGGGCATTACCGGCATAAAGGAAGCCTGGGCTTCCGTTCCCATGGTCGAGGCCTATAAGGTGGTGCAAGTCAGGGATGGTCTCAATCTTCACCTGAGCGTTTGTCTCGGAGTTGATCCCTTCCTGAACAATGACGAGACGCTCGACATGGCCCGTCTCAATCGCGTGCGCCGTGAAAATGCCGGCCCCAATCTCTACACTGATTGCGCCAAGATCGTTCTAGATGGCGTGCCGTCGGCCGCCCGCTCGGCCGTCATGCTGCAGGACTATGCCTCGGCTTCCCCAGACATGCCGACGACCAAGGGCAAGCTGATCTTTACGCCCGATAAGCTCGATCAGATGGTGGTCGCGCTTGATCGTGCCGGCATCACGGTCAAAATCCATGCCGCTGGTGACGGATCCCAGCGGGCTGCGCTGGATGCGATCGCTTATGCCCGGAAGGTCAACGGCAACAGCGGTCTGCGCCACGAACTCGCGCATGCCGGCTTTGTTGATCCGATTGACATTCCCCGTTTCGTCAAACTGAACGCGGTTGCCGAAGTTTCGCCCTATATCTGGTTTCCCTCGATCAAGACGGAATCGATCGTCCGGACCGTGGGCGAGCGCGGCGAGCATTACTTTCCAGTCAAGACCATGCTGGATGAAGGCGTCAATGTGGTGGCGGGCAGCGACTGGCCGGCCGGCGCGTTGCCCGACATGAATCCCTGGATCGGCATGGAAGGTTTGATTACCCGCCGCAATCCCTGGGGCGACTATCCTGGCGTGCTGTGGGCGGAACAGGCGATCACTTTGCCGCAGGCGATCGAGATCTATACCAAAAACGGTGCCCGGGCGCTCAAACTCGGCGACGTCAGCGGCTCCATCGAAACGGGCAAATGGGCAGACATGATCGTTCTCGATCAAAACCTCTTTGACATTCCCGCAGAGATGATCAGCGACACCAAGGTCGATCTAACCCTGTTCGAAGGCAGGATCGTCTATCGGCGCGCCGCATCCGGGGGGGAGGGCAATTAAGTGGCTGGGCAATCCAACGCGATTGGGGATCTTCCCCTTTATCAGAATATTGTCGGCGACCGAAAGGTTGGCGGCCGGCAAGCCGCCTTTCCCACTTATGATCCCTATACCGGCCAGCCCTGGGCGCTAATTCCGGAATCGTCACCCCATGACGTGGATGCCGCCGTTGCCGCCGCGCACAAGGCTTTCCATGCCCCCGGCTGGCGCGACCTGACCGCCACCGCGCGGGGCAAGCTTCTAACCCGGCTGGCTGATCTTCTGGCGCGGGATGCCGAAAAGCTGGCGGCGCTTGAGGTGCGGGACAATGGCAAGCTCTATGTCGAGATGCTGGGGCAATTGCGCTACCTGCCGGAATGGTACCGTTACTATGGCGGCCTCGCTGACAAGATCCAGGGCGAGGTGTTGCCGATCGACAAACCCGGCATGCATGCCCACACCCGGCGCGAGCCGCTTGGTGTCATCGCATGTATCACGCCGTGGAATTCACCGTTGATGCTGCTGACCTGGAAGCTGGCGCCGGCCCTGGCGGCGGGGAACACCTGCGTGATCAAGCCGTCCGAACATGCTTCCGCCTCCACGCTGGCCTTTCTTGAGCTGTTTGAGGAGGCGGGCTTCCCGCCGGGTGTCGTCAATAGTGTCACCGGCTTTCCCGAACACGTGGGCGTGCCGCTGGTGCGGCACCCGGATGTGCGCAAGGTGGCGTTCACCGGTGGCGAGGCCGGGGGCCTCAGCGTCTATCGAAGCGCTGCCGAAGGGCTGAAAAAGGTCACGCTGGAACTTGGTGGAAAATCCCCCAACATCGTCTTCGACAATGCGATGCTCGATAATGCCGTTCACGGCGTCATTTCCGGTATCTTTGCCGCCAGTGGCCAGACCTGCATCGCTGGCTCACGACTGCTGGTCCAGCGCAATATTCACGACGCATTCGTGGAACGACTTGTGGCACTTGCTGCCACCGCGCGTCTTGGCGATCCGCGCTTGATCGAAACCCAGGTCGGCCCCGTCACCACCCTGCCGCAGCGCCAGCGGGTTCTTGACTATGTGCAGATCGCCCGTGACGAGGGGGCGGAATGCGCCCTTGGAGGCGGTATCCCAGGCGATATGGGCGAAGGCTGGTTTGTCGAGCCGACCATCCTGACGGGGGTTAACAATCAAATGCGTATCGCAAGGGAAGAGGTATTCGGCCCGGTCCTGGCGGTCATTCCGTTTGATGATGAAGCGGAAGCTCTGTCGATCGCCAATGATTCCCCCTATGGCTTGGCTGCTGGTGTGTGGACATCCGACATTGGGTGCGCCTTGCGCATGTCGGAACGGTTGCAGGCCGGCACGATCTGGATCAACACCTATCGCGCCGCCAGCTTCCTCGCCCCTTTTGGCGGTTACAAGCAAAGCGGCATCGGCCGCGAAAACGGCCGTGCGGCCATTGATGCCTATCTACAAACCAAGACAGTCTGGATCGATACCAGCGGCAAGGTCGCCAATCCTTTCGTCATGAAATAAGCGTGACGTAAGGGCGTCGGTATGGGCCCCAGAGGGCGACGGCTTCCTGAGCTTCGAGAATGTGCCAGGTGCGTGCGCGGTAAGATCATATTTGGTGGAATCGCCCGTTCCTATCAGGGGTCTCCAATATTTGATTTAATGTGACAAGTTATTATCCCCAAATTTCCTAGAATAACATTGCATGCTCACTTCTAAAATTTGGTGAGTGTGTGGGATTAAATGCGCGTCGAGAAATTTAATATTTATTTCTTTGAAAAAACAACGTGCAGGGGGCGAAAATAATAAAGCGCAGGAGGGAGTGCTATGATTTCGAATATTTCATCAAACGACTGTAATGGTTGGCGATTTATTGGTGTGCGGGGAGTATTGCTTTCGTCGGTGTTTGGCTTTGGCGCGGCATTCGCGGGAAATGCCGCTTGGGCCGCGCCTGAAGATGCCGGCGGCCTACAGGAAATTGAAGAGATTACGGTTACGGCTCAGCGCCATGAACAGGGCATCAACGATGTCGGTATTACGGTCAACGTGATGTCGGGGGGCATGATTCAGGATCTTGGCGTGCAAACAGCGCAGGATATCGCCAAGTTCGTGCCGGGTCTTCAGGTGAATGAAGCGATTGCGAACGGTGTTCCCGTCTATACCATTCGCGGTGTGGGATTTCAGGACTATTATACCGGTGGTTCTTCCACCGTTGGACTCTATTTTGACGGGGTGAATATCCCTTACACCGTCATGAGCCGTGGCGCTCTGTTTGACGTTGAGCGGGTAGAGGTGTTGCGGGGGCCGCAAGGTGACCTTTATGGACGCAACACAACAGCTGGTCAGATCAATTTCGTCAGCAAGAAGCCGACGGCCGAATTTGAAGCTGGCCTGAGAACAAGTTTCAGTTCTTATAAGACGATTGACGCTGAAAGCTATATCAGCGGTCCCATCAGTAACGGGGTGCGGGGGCGGCTGGCGATGAAGTCGACCCACTCCTATGAAGGCTGGCAGCATAGCCTGACCCGGGATGACGAGCTGGGCGAAAAGAATGTTACGGCGTTCCGCGGCATTTTGGATATTGATGTCAGCGAGACGACCCGGCTGGAATTGAATGCGCATTACGTTGTCGACAAGTCCGACAACCAAGCGCCGCAGGCGGTGGATGGCAATATGATCGGGGCCGGACGGTTGGGCCGGTTCGGTTATATTCCGCTTCAGAATTACGCCACCTTTGATCCCGATCATCTGGATGGCGTGCTGTTCGCCACGCCGCCATGGTTTACGAATGGCGACGCGAAAGCGGCGGACTGGACCAATAGCTGGACGAACCCCATTTCCGGGATCACCTACAATCTGCGTCCGAAGCGGGATGCCGAATTGTTCGGGGGGTCTATCAAACTGGAACAGGACTTCGGCGGCATGACCCTGACCTCCTTGACCGCCTACGATCATTTCACTCGGAACGACGTATTTGATGATGACGGCGGCGCCTTTGTCGATAACGCCAATATCAACGACAGCAATATTTATGTCTTCTCGCAGGAAATCACTCTTTCCGGCAACAATGACAATCTGACGTGGCTGACAGGCGTATATTATTCCAAAGACAGGGTGAAAGAAAATTACCGCTTCTTCATGCCGGATTCGAGCGCGGGGTATGGCGCGGTCGTGGTCGGGAGGGCTCCCTTTAACGCCTCGCCGATCCTGCAGCTGGACAGCATTTCGGAGCAGCACACGGAATCATACGCTGCATTTGGTCACGTTGAGTGGTCATTTGCTGAAAAATGGCGTCTGACAGGGGGCGTTCGTTTCACACATGAGAAGCGATCCTGGACTGGATGTTCAGCGTCTGCTGAGGATAACACCTGGGGTGCATTCGCCAATTACGCCTTCGGGACAACCCTTCAGCCGGGCGACTGCCTGACGATTGACGACGATCCGAACTCGCCAACCTATTTCTTCGATTTGATCGGCACACCGAACGTTAATGACGCCTTCCATCCCTATTCGGATACCATCACGGCGAACAAATGGATGGGCAAGATCGGCCTCGATTACCGGGTCACTGAAAATATTCTCGCCTACGCGACCGTATCCCGTGGCTTTAAATCCGGCGGGTTCAACGGCGGCATTACCAGCAGTGCCGGATCGTTGCATCCTTATAAACCGGAAGAGCTGAGGGCTTATGAAATTGGCGCCAAGACGACATTGCTGGATAACACCATTCAATTGAACGCCAATGCCTTTTATTATGACTATAAGAACAAGCAGGAAAGCGGCTTTGCCGTATCGCCTGTCGGGAACCTTGACGCCCTGACCAATATCGAAAAATCCAGAATTATGGGCGCCGAGTTTGAATTGGATTGGGTGCCGCTGGAGGGTTTGATGCTTCATGCCGCGGGAACGTGGCTGGATACCAAGACAATCAAGTGGAATGCTATTGATCCCAATCAGAGCGCTTGGCCCACGGTGGTTTACCGTGATGCGTCCGGCGGCAAGTTGGCGCAGGCGCCGGAATTTTCCTTCATCGTCTCAGCCAACTATCGCCAGCCTGTAAGCTCGTCGCTGTATTTCGAGGTCGGGGGTGACGCAAGCTATAAGGGTGCCACCCGGGGAGGGGAGAACGGCATTCCTCAGACGGCGGTAACCGCAACGGAAAGCTATACCATCTTCAATGCCAGACTGGCTTTGGGAAATCTCGACGATCGTTGGAGCGTGCAGCTCTGGAGTCATAATCTGACCAACAAATATTATTATCCATCGGCCTTCACTGCCAACGGTCCTTATGTCCGTTACGCTGGCATGCCCCGTACGATTGGCATCACTTTTGACGTTCAATTTTAAGGTAATGGGCTGAAAGTGCTTTCGCACTACTATTCTCGGTGGTTGTTGTCGGGGGTCACGCAATTGCGCGACCCCCCTTTTTTATCCATTGCTGTCAGTTTAGCGCAAACGCGTCTCCATTTTGGAAAGAAATGACGGCGGGAAAAAAGTTGAGGTGATGATGTGGACGGCGCTCTGATTGGCGATTGATTCGAAGCGATCAAGCACAGGAGCGCCGCCCATGAGTAAACAATCCCCTGATTTGACAAGAGTCGCCACTGTTGGTCTCGATCTGGCCAAGCATGTTTTCTACGTTCATGCGGTTGATGTCGCCGACCAGCCAGTCATGGCGAAGATGCTGAGGCGACGGGATGGTGCCGCTGCGACGGTTCCGGTTCAACGACGTGATCGACGTGTTGGCCGACCTGTTCATCGAGCATGGGCCGCCTGAACATATCCGGTCCGATAATGGTCCCGAGTTCGTCGCCCATGCGGTGCGAGAGTGGCTGGGTCGGCTCGGTGTCACCACCCTCTACATCGAACCCGGCAGCCCCTGGGAGAATGGATATATCGAGAGCTTCAATGCCCGCCTTCGCGATGAACTGCTCAATGGCGAGATCTTCTACAGCCTGGAGGAGGTCCGCTGCGTCACGGGCTGGTGGCGCGAGCATTACAACCGACTGCGCCCACACAGCAGCCTCGGCTACCGCCCTCCAGCCCCGGAAACGATTAAGATGCCAGCTTGGCCGCTCGGCTCCGCTACGCTCCGCCTCCCGCCCAGGCTGGCATCAGAAATTGAGGTGATCGGGGAAAATTGGTCGACACGGTAAGTTAGTTTTTCCGGCGCATTTCCTTATTGGAGGGAGGTACGTCGATGAAGAAGCAACGGTTTTCGGTTGAGCAGATTGTGTCGGTTTTGAAGCAGGCTGAGATGGGTCTTCCGGTTGCGGATTTGATCCGTCGAGTTGGGATCACTGAACAAACTTACTACCGGTGGAAGCGGCAATATGCCGGTCTGGAATCGGATCAAGTCCGGGAACTGAAACAGGTTCTGGAGGAGAATAATCGGCTCAAGAAGCTGGTAGCCGAGTTGAGCCTGGACAAGGCTGTGCTGCAGGATGTTCTGTCAAAAAAGTTCCCCGGCCAGCGCTCATGAAAGAAGTTGTAGCTTATGTCGTGGCGTCTCACGGCTACAGCGAGCGCAAGGCCTGTCTGGTGACACGACAGCATCGATCGACACAGCGTAGCCCGAGCAGGCGAGACCCGCGCACTGCGGTCCGGCAGCGAATGCACGAGATCGTGGCGACGCGGATCCGGTATGGCTATCGCCGAGTGCATATCATGCTGAAGCGCGAAGGCTGGCGGGTCGGCAAGAACGTCGTGTACCGGCTGTATCGCGAAGAAGGCTTGGTTTTGCGGACAAAACAGCCCCGCCGGCGCAAGATGATCGTGCACCGGCAAGCCCGGCCTAAGCCGCAGCGGCCGAATGAGGCGTGGAGCCTGGATTTCGTCCACGACCAGCTGAGCGATGGGCAGAAGATCCGTATGCTGACGGTCGTCGATGTGTTCAGCCGCGAGGCGCTGGCGATTGAGGTCGGCCAGCGTCTACGCGGCGAGCATGTCGTTGAGGCGCTCAACCGTCTGGCCCGGCAGCGCGGAGCGCCTAAATATCTGTTTGCCGACAATGGCGCGGAATTTACCGGCCGCCTGGTCGATCTATGGGCGTATCATCATGGTGTGCGGATCGACTTCAGCCGGCCCGGGAAACCCACCGACAATGCCTATATCGAGACGTTCAACGGGTCGCTCCGGGACGAATGTCTCAATGTTCATTGGTTCGCCTCGCTGCCCGAGGCGAAGCGGCTGATCGAGGCCTGGAGGCGAGACTACAACGTTAGCCGTCCTCACATGGGTCTTGGCAATCTGACCCCGGCAGAATATCTTGCCAGGTCAGAAACTTGGCCTACCCCGATCGGGGTAGGCCAAGCCGGAAGCTAACGCCGGACCCGGACCACCATTCCCAAGCGCTTCAAAATCCAGATCAGCTAACTATGCAACCGGACCAATCATCGCGGGCAGTCCATCACCTTGTACGAGCTCGCACAGGCGCTCGGCGTGCACCATTGCGAGCTCGTAGCGACGCCGACAGGTAGGCAACACCTAGCGTCCGGCATTTCCACACGGTGGATCAATCCGACACCGATTTGATCCGCCATTTTCGTCCTGAATCGGGTCTCCACGGTTGTCCGAGTGGTACAGCCGAAGAGTATCAAGTCAAACGGGCGTAGCGTTTGCGCAGTTGGTTCCGCCTTCCGAAAGTGACAGGCTCACAACCCCATCGGAAAACCGCCCGAAACGGGCACGGCAAGACCTGTCAGAAACCGGGCGCCCGGACCGGCCAGAAAGGCCACGACGTCGCCGACCTCCTCGGGCGTGCCGCATCGACGCAGCGCGGCAGGGGCCGACATCATCTGTTTGGCCTCTTCGAAGCTGACGCCGTGCTCACGGGCCATCATCTCGGCCTCTGTCACGCCCATCTGCGTCTGGATCATGCCGGGGCAGATCGCGTTGCAGCGAATCCCGTCGCCGCCGAACTCTGCGGCGATGGTCTTGGTGAGGCCGATAACAGCGTGCTTCGTTGTCGTATAAGCGCTGTAGCCGGCAACTGCCGTGATTCCCAAAAGCGACGAGTTGTTGACGATCGCGCCGCCGCCGCGTGCCCGCATGACCGGAATGGCCGCACGGCAGGTGTTGATCATTCCCTGCACATTGACGGCGAAGCTGAGCCCCCAATCCGCGTCGCTCACCTCCAGAAACGGGGCGGCACCCGCGACCGTGCCGGCATTGTTGAACAGAATGTCGATCCCGCCGAAGCGGTCGGTACAGTCCGCCATCGCCGCCTCGACCTGTGCACGATCGGTCACATCCACCGCGACGGCATGGGCATCCCCGCCAGCGGTGCGGATTTCCGCAACGAGTCGTTCCAGCTCTTCCGGGCTGTCCCCGACCGTGAGCGCACCCCAATGCAATTCCGGCCGAGCGCGGCAGAGATCCGACAAGATCACGGTAGCGCCCCTGGCCGCCAGCGTTGCCGCAGTAACGGCGCCCATGCCGCGGGTCTTTCCCGCTCCGGTGATGAATGCCACCTTGCCGGCGAGTTCCTTTTCCATACACGTCCTTCCCTTTGGCTGCGTCCTCAATTGCTGATGGCCGCGGCTGCCAGCGTCTCAACAAGCGCGGGCGCGAAGCCCGCGGTCACCGCGCCGTCGATCAACACCGCCTGCCCGGAGACGAAGGCACAGTCGTCCGCGACGAGGAAATGGATGAGCGCTGCCACCTCGGTCGGCTTGCAGATACGGCCGAGCGGCGTCGCCATCGCCATCATCGCGCCTTCCGCCGCTGCCGAGGGATCTGCCATCATCGGCGTATCGACGGTGGAGGGGCAGATGCAGTTCACCCGAATTCCGCGCGGCCCAAGCTCGGTTGCAGCCACGCGCGTGAAGGACACGACGGCCCCTTTCGATGCGCTGTAGGCGCCGTACGTGGGGAAGCCGAAGGTGCCGGCCAGCGAGGCGGTGTTCACGATCGCGCCGCCTCGGCCCTGCCTGGCCATGAACGCCGCCGCGTGCCGCGTGCCGATCACGACGCCGAGCGTGTTCACGCGGAACATGCGTTCGTAAAGCGCCGTCCCCTGTCCTTCGAGTAGTGCCTCGCCATCACCGATCCCCGCATTGTTGACCATGATGTCAAGGCCGCCCATGGCTGCCGCAGCGCGCGCGACCGCATCGGCCATGGCGCTTTCATCGGACACATCGACTGCAATACCGATACCGCCCGTTTTGGCGGCAAGCGTGCCAGTCGGCGCGAGATCGAGCGTGGAAACCCGGGCGCCCGCCGCCGCCAGACGCTCGGCGGTCGCTGCGCCGATACCGGACGCGGCCCCGGTGACGACCGCGCATTTTCCATCAAGCCTGAACATGTCGTGCCTCCATCAATGAGCGCTGCCCGGATACGGAAACGGCCGGGGATCGAGAAACCGCCGAAGAACATTCCCCGTCACGCCTGCCACGGAATTGGCATAGTCGTTGTGTGCAAGGCTGCCGCTCCACGAGATCGAACCCGTGGAAAACACTGCGCCGCCCGCTGGCGTTTCGAAGAAAATCATGTCGGCGCGAACATCGGGGTCGGGCGTACCGGGCGGCACGGTCATGAGCAGTTCTTCCTTGGCGCGGAGCATCGCTTCGTTGAAGCCACTCGCCGAGGCGACGATGAGCGCGTGCGCCGGCGTACCCAGCGCCGTGTCCGCCCGGTCGATCTCCTCGCCGGCGGCAGCGCCGCCATGGCTGCCAAAATCACCGATGACATCACCGTCGACGCCATCGAAAATGAAGGCCGCGCGTGGATCATGGCTTGCGCGCGTACGCTGGTATGGTCGTCCGCCGCCGAATCCCTGCGCCGCGAAGCCCACGCCGACCAGTCGCTGCGGCGGCAGGCCCTGATGGCGCCAGAGGCCACCCATGCCGCCGTCGAAGCTGTTGAAATATTCGCCGGGCTCTGCGCGCCAACCGCGGGTGCTGTCGTCCGCGCGGCGAACCTCCATGACGCCGGGAAGCGTGGGATGAAACGCCACACGCCAGTAGAAGCCGTTGCCGCCCATGTAGATGAGCCGGCCGCCGCGATCGAGGAAACCACGCACTGCATTCATCATCGGCAGCGACCAGTATTCCGGATGCGTGCCCGTGATCACCACCCGGTAAGGCGCCAAGAGCGCCGCGCCTTCCCGGTCGAGCACATCGTCTGTGAGCATGTCGACCGGCTGACCGATCGCCTTCAGCCAGGCGATGATGTCTCCGTCTGCGGTGAAGCCCCAGTTGACCGTGCACGGCGCCACGTTGACGATCGGCCGGTGCCAGGTGCTGACCGCCTTGCCGGCGCCATCGGGATGCGTTTCGTATAGTGAATAGCCGAACTCGGGGTGAGAAAGCAGAAACCGGTCGGTCGGCCCGTCCAGATTCATCTGGGCGACGTGCTCGGGCATCTCGGTCGCCACGATCACGTTGGCGTAGGCGAGGTAACTCGCCGTCGGAGCAAGAAAGGCGACATCTGACGTTGCAGCGCCATTCTGCGGCAGTACGTAGAACGGCATCCATGCCCAGTCCGGCGCGGTGCCGATCCGAACCGCATAGAGGCCCGACCGGGTGTTTTGGGGGATCTTCAGCCGCAAGGCGGCCGGCCAACCGGCATCGGCCATGTCGTCGATATGAAACCGGATCGCACCATAGTGCGCCGGTGCGTGCTTCCAATCGAAAGCACTGCCGTCCCACAGGCGGCCGGTGACACCGCGCAGCGGCTGCTGCACGGTTTCGCCGTGTCGCCCCGCGATACATTCGGTTACGGCTTCGGTTCCGATATCACGTCCGAAATCCCACGCCGCAAGTGTCGTGGGTAGAATGGACGCACAGCCCGTGTCCGCGATCAGCCTGACCAGATCGCTTTCCGCTACGCTGCCCGCATGAATGGCCGGCGCTTCGAGTTTCCCGGTGAAGCCGCGGCGCGTATCGGCAATTGAACCGGCACCGAAGTGCAGACTATCGATTTCCCCAAGCGACGATGCCGACGGCAGCGCGCCAGACTGCGTGAGCCACGCGCCTTCGGGCTCATCGCTGCCCCGTCCACCGAGCGTTTTCCAGCGTAGCAGGACCTTACAGTCAGACCTGTCGATCGTGCACGCAAGAATTGTCCACCGCCGCGAAAGGAGCGAGACGGGTGCGCTGACGCGCGCACCGCCGCCTTCCGCGAAGAGATGCCCGGCGCCATCGATTCCAACGACGACGGTATCCGCATTCAAACTGGCGATGACGGCATCGTGTGGAAGCAAAACGCTGGCATGAAGGAACAGCGTGAGCGTGAACCGCTCCGGAACGGCAAGCGGCTGGCGACTGCAATCGACCTCTACGCAGGAACCGGCGATCGTGGGATGGCGGGTGACATCCAGCACCTCCGTACAATCGAACCCTGCTGGCTCTTCCGCATAGGTCGGCGGATCGCAGCGGCTGTCGCAGCCAAACAGACGGACGACACGGACCGGGTATGAACCAGGTGCGTCCGAACTGACATGAACCCGAAGGTCATCCCCCGGCCGTACCGACCACCGATCGAGATATCCTGCAACGCTGCGTTCCATGGCACCCTTCCTTATTCGCAGGTTGAAGGGCTAGAACGTTACGCCCAGCTCGATGCCGATAGAGCGGGGCTCTCCCGGAATGACCTGCACGAAGCCGAAATCAGAAAGCGGATTCCGGTTTACCGCATAATAGGTATCGAACAGGTTCCGGCCCCACAGCGCGACCGAATAGCGTTCGTCAAACGTTACCCCGATGCGGCCGTTCACCAGCGTGTAGGCGGGCTCGCGGCCCGGCGCCGTGTTTTCCGTATTGTAATAGACGAAACTGCGGTGGCTCACATCGATGTTCGCCTCCAGACGCGCATCCGGGGAGATCTCCCCCTCATAGCGAACGCCGCCGCTCAGCGTCACGCTCGGCGCGCGGGCGAGGCGATTGCCGGAGAAGTCTCCGAAGTCGCTCGGGAAGTCCTTGAACTCGGAATGGAGCAGGCCGAGCGCCGTGTTGAACGAAAAGCCGCCGCCCAGCCGCGCGGAGAGTTCCAGCTCTGCGCCATAAAGTTCGGCCTTCGGCGCGTTCACCAGCAGCGTGACTGGAAATCCGTTTGAATCGAATTGCGAGAACACCTGAATGTCGCGGTAATCATAGTAGAAGCTTGCCATGTTCAGCGTCACGCGGTCATCGAACAGCCGCCCTTTCGCGCCGATTTCATAGGAAGTGAGCTGCTCGGTTTCGAAGGGTACGTTCTGCGCCGGATTGAAGATGAAACCGCCATTGAAGCCGCCACCCTTGTAGCCCCGCGAGACGCTGCCGTAGAGCAGCCAATCCGCGCTCGGTTCATAGTTCAGACCCAGCTTCCACGACCAGTTGCTGTCCTTGAAGGAGAGCGGCGTGTCGAACAGCGGGATGATGAGACCGGGTTCCTCGAATTGCAGCCGGGTCCGGAAATCCTTTTGGTCGTGTGTGTAGCGCAGACCGGCAACCAGCGTGAGCGGTTCCGCGATCTTCACTTCCACTTGTCCGAAACCCGCATAAGTCTCCCCACTTTGACGGTTGAGATGGCGGGAGAAGAACGCGCCGGGCGAAGGCCGCGCGTCGCGCAGCACGTCGGCAGTCTGGTCCTGCGTGATGCGTTCCCATGAATAGAAGGCACCGACGATCCAGTTCATGAAACCGATTTCACCGCCGGCGCGCAGTTCCTGCGAGAAGGTTTTCGATTTCGCCCCGAGCGACACTTCGACAAACCTATTCGGGCTGACATCTGTGTCTTCAGGAAAGAAATTCTCGGACTCGTTGTAGCCGGTAACCGAGATGATCTGAGCTGCATCGAGATCGAGCGCCATGCGCAGCGACGTGCCGTAGGCTTCGTTTCTCAGCCTTGCGTTGCTGCTGAAGCGGCCCCGGTATTTGGGATCCTGATCGCTGTAGCCGAATGCATCGACACACTGACCCGCCAGGATCTGCGCGTCCGCGCAGAGCGTGGGAGTTCCCGCCAGCACCGACGCGGGATCGAACATACCGAGCTGATCGTACCAGGTGAAGCGGTTGGTGCTTCGGTCGAACCGGCCACGCAGGATCATGTCGAGCCGTTCATTCGGCCGGTAGCGCACTGTGCCCCGAAGCGCCCACGCATCGGCGCCGTTCGAGCGCTGGCCGGTCAGCACGTTCTTGAAATAGCCTTCGGCATAATTGCGCAGCGCGGCGACACGCACACCGACTGTATCGCTCAGCGGACCGCTGGCGACCAATTCACCGCGAACCGCATTGTACGATCCGTAGCTGGCGAGCGCATGGCCTTCAAAGCTGTCGCCGGGAAGATTGGAAACAAAATTCACCGCGCCACCCGTGGTGTTGCGTCCATAGAGTGTGCCCTGTGGCCCACGAAGAACCTCGACCCGATTGAGATCGAGCATCGCGAAATTCTGCGCGCCGAACGCGCTGAGATTGACCTCATCCGTGTAGAGCGCTACCGGCCCCGAATTGTTGAGGCTGAAATCGTTGAGACCGATACCGCGCAGGAAGATCGCGGGCTGCGATCCGGGCCCCGCGATCTCGTTGATCTGCAGGTTCGGCGTGAAGTCGCCCAGATCGACGCTGTCCTGCAGTCCGAGTTCGTTCAGCCGATCACCGGAGAACACCGTGACCGCGACCGGAACCTTTTGCAGCGATTCCTCGCGCCGCTGGGCCGTGATGATAATCTCTCCATCGGACCCGGCAGCCTCGCTCTGGGCGAATGCAGGTACCTGTGCAAGCATGGACGATCCCGCGAGAAGTATGGCACAGACCGCGCCTTTCAGTTCACAGTGCATATTCCCCCTCCTGATTTTTGGCTGATTGTTGGACTACTCCGCGGCGGCGCGCTCCGGCGCACAGGCGGGGTCGTAGAATCCCGGCTTCACTTCGGGCCATCCCATCAGGGCCCGCACGCGCTCCACCTCGCGTACAAACACCTCGACGTTGACGTAATTGGCGGTGCGGTTCGTCGCGATGTAGTGCATACCCTGCTTCAGATCGATCGCGTCGGTCCGAACCTGCTGCTCCCATGCGCTCGCGACGTCCGGTGCATCCTTTCGCGCCTTCAGATAGTGCGCTGCCATCACGCTCAGCTGATCGCCCTGCAAATAGGGCGCGCCCGCAGCCTCGATCAGCCCGAAAACGAACAGCGTCGGATGGCGGGCATTGAACGAGCCGAGATAAAGCTGCGGTCGCCCATCCTGCCAATCGATCAGCTCCGGATCGATGAACGGGATCAGATGATCGTAGCCGGTGGCACAGATGATAAGATCAACGTCCTCGCGCGTTCCGTCCTTGAACACCACACCGTTGCCGTCCAGCCGCTCGACCGCTCCCTTGGCGACGACATCGCCGTGCGCAAGGTGGTGAATGAGCTGCGTGTTCAGCAGCGGATGGCTTTCGAGGAGCCCGTGATCGGGTTTAGGCAGGCCGAAGCGCGTGGGATCGCCCACGATGATATAGAACAGATCCTCGAGCGGAAGCTCCGATATGTGCTTCGGAATTCCCTCCCGGCTGCCGCGCAGGAATTCAAGCAGCGGCATACCGCACACATGTTTCGGCACGAAATGATAGCCGCGGCGTACACTGATAAATGTGGTGGCGGCGGCGCGCGCGGAATCGCAGGCGATGTCCGCACCGCTGTTGCCGAGCCCGATGACGAGCACGCGCTTGCCCTCAAGCTGGTCGCTATCGGTGTAGGCGGCGGAATGAATGATCTCACCCGAAAACGCGCCTTCCAGAACCGGCATCCGGGTGTGCCAGTTGCTGCCCGGGCAGCAGACCAGCGCCCGGTACCGGCGGCGGCACACCTCGCCGCTTGGCAGATGCTTCAGCGTGACGATCCAGTCCCCGCACTCCAACGGATCGGCGTGCTGGATCTCCGTATTGAACTCAGCCAGCCGAATCAGATCGAACTTGCGCGCGAAACCTTGAATATAAGCAAGAATATGAGCATTACTCGGATAATCAGCATAATCCCTCGGCATTGGGTAGTCCGGATAAGCCGAGGTGTTCCGCGACGAAATATAGTGGCAGCTGCGGTACATGGGGGTGCCGGGGTTCGCGATGTCCCATAGGCCCCCAACGCTACTGTGACGTTCGATAATCTCCACTTTTAAGCCGGATTTCGCCATGGCTCGTGCTGCTATCAGGCCGTGCGGGCCTGCACCCACGATGCACACCGTGTCGCTGCGATCCTCCACGTCACCTGCAGCCGACACGCTACGCCCACCCGTGACACCCGCCTCAGTCATTGCTCGCTCCCGTTTCCAATATGTGAGCAAGTATCATCTTTTTGAAACGTGAGCAATACTCGTTTATGGAGAGTGAATGCGTATCGAGAAAGACAGCGCCACTCCAAGGCGCACCCCCATCCAGCGACGCGCCCGCGACCGGGTGAATCGCATCCTGACCGCCGCAGAGGCGCTCTTGGTTGAGCGTGGCGTCGGCGACCTGAAGATGAACGAGGTCGCCGAGCGCGCCGAAGTGCCGATCGGGTCGGTCTATCAGTATTTCGCGAGCCGCGAAGAGCTGCTGGGGCAGTTGGTCACACGCTATCACCAGACGATCGAGGACCATACCCGCAGGCTTTTCAAAGACACGGGCAGCATCTCGGACTTCCTCACAGCCCTTCGCAGCATCCTCGATTTCGCCTGGACCTACTTGCACGAGAATACTGGCTATCGGGAAATCTGGTTTGGCGCGCAGACCTTCGAACCCCTGCGTCAGCTCGATTGGGAAGACACGCTCTGTAATGCGTCGATCCTCTCCGACGCGCTGAAGACGCTTCTTCCCAGCATCCCTCCCGCGGAGCTTGAGGCGTTCTGCATCATCATCTGCGATACATCCGGCAGCACAGCACGCATGGCTGTGCAGTTCCCCGATCGCGCGGCACAGCTGCAAGAACAGAGCTGGCGCATGATCACCAGCCGTATGATGGAATTCGTGTCGCGGGACACGATGTCCGGCGCTGGATAGCTGCACGGCAGGCTTCACCCCTCTGGGCGACGCGTCGGCCTCTGGCTGCGAGTGATGCCAAACTCAAGACAGCATTGGTGTACGCACTCTGAGCAACAGGTGGTCACTATAGGCTTCAAACCGTTGAAGAAGGGAAAGGGGGAGGAAACGAAAATATCACTATCGTAGAGGCATTCTAGAATCTGTCACAGGTGTGAAATCCCCAAACGCTTGCCGCTTCCCTAACTTCCCTGTTCCTGACGATTTGTTTCCCTGTTTCCGAAACAGCCAACTCCGCGTGGGAACGGCAGAAATCTAGCGCCTTTCGTAAGCCATGCTATATGGTTTCCGTGTTCTTTGCCCAGTTTTCCCTGTAAATTCCCAGAGATCACGGAAAATACTGCCCGAGACCTGCGAGCTATGGACTGCGCTACGCACCATATATTTCCGGAAAACTTTGGATTTCGTGTTCTCGCGGGAAGCGGCCCGAGAGGGCCGCAGTTTCTGCGGCGTTTGCGGGACCGGGTGTTGCGGTCGATATTCGGAGACGCGTCTCTACTGCATAATTCGCGCGATTTTCGCCGCGTGTCTCTGCGGCGCATTAAATTCGCGCACGGCCATTTTCGCGATGCTGTGGTGATGCGAGGGAAGATGTGCTCAGCAGAAGCCGAGCGCGCGCTCCTGCTCGTCCCAGTCGAGCGGCGCAGCATCTTCCGGACGGTGGCGGACTTGGTCGTAGTGACGGTCTTGCGGGCGTTGGACATGGTCAGGACTCCTTCTCGCGGGTCACCTGCACCTTGCAGGTGTTCCCACGAGCCGAAGCCCCGGAAATCCTCGGCCGGGGCGGGGGCGGCGGGGCAAACCCCACCGGCTCACGCACGCCACAACGGTCTGTTCGCGGAGCAAGTCCAGTCCAATCTGCACGCTCTGCAAATGCTGCGTATGGACTTCACCGGCAGCGTGCAGCTTCGTGTGCCCATGGACGAAAGGGGCAATATCGAACGACGGAACTGCGTACGCCGGCTGTTCGCCGTGCTGACCGCCAGGATCGAGGATGCCGCGACGCTCTCCGTCGAAGGTCAGGGACGGGACGTGCCCGCAGAGACCTCAACGCAACTCGCCGCGCAGATACAGGAAATCGCAGGTCAGTGCATGGCAATCACCGAAGCAATCGAACTGCTGAACAGGGAAGAGTAGTGGCAGCTTAGTTCGACACTTGCGACTGTCCGGAATTGACAACGGACTTGCGGTAAGCGGACATTGGACTGGTCAGGGATCGATCAGCTGCTTCGCGCCCCATAGTCGGTCATTCCCAGTAGGCCCTCACGGCTCCAAAAGCAGTGAGGCAGCTCTTGCGCGCCTGATGGTGGCCTAGGACTGGCGAGAGCGATCCGCTTTGGATCGAGACCCCTTGAGCGATCCTTATGCTTGTTACTTGCCGATCCGGGTTGAAATCAAGCTGGCGGCGATCGCCTTTAAGGGAGGCGATACTGATCAAAAATTGAATCGGATAGATTCAGGATCGCCCGACCCGGTAGAGGTTTCTTTGTCGTAGCTTGGCCGCAGTGGATAGATGATTGGGGTTGCCGTTCCACGCACCCAACGATCATCGCTGGTTCACGGCTGATTCGCCTCGCATGATCTCCAGCTTGACTACGATATGCTTATGTTTTGCTCTTGTTAGATGATAGCCGAATAGGAACAGGGGGGCGACCATCACGATCAGCGCAGGCAATGGTCCGGCGATCAGGCCGAGCCTTTCAATGACATAGCCCGGAAGCTGGAAGGTGTCCGGACGTGAAGTGATATCGATGGGAAAACCGATGACATCCAAAGCGATGCCGGCGATCAGGCCGCCCAGACCGGAAGCACCCTTGTAGGCCAGTGTGAGACCGGAGAAGAACAGACCCTCCCGCCGAACCCCGAACAGCCATTCGTGCTCGTCGGCGGTGTCCGCAAGCATCGACTGGAAAGCCACACCCCCTATCATGACGGTCGTGCCAAACAGGATTCCATTGACGATCAGGATCGGCGTTGTGCTGGAGGGCGTGAATATCTGCGGTCCGTAGATTTTCACGAGAGGCGGCCACATCAGAAATATCGCGATCCCGAGAAATGCCGAGATCGCGAGGGTGCGCTTCTCGCTTTTACGCAAAATGAAGCTACTGATCGGCGCCCCCAACAGCGGTCCGAGCGTGGAACTCAGGAGAACCAGCTGGATGGAGAAAGCGTCGAGGCTCCAGAAGTAGCGCGTTGCGTGCAGCGACAACGATACCGATGCCGAATAGGCAAGAAAGTAGAGCAGAACGGTTCCGAAAAGGACCAGGAACGAGCGATTACGGCTCAGTTCGATCATCTCGCGTCGGAAACTCGCAAGGAACGGTATCGTCGCCACGGTCGGAGCATGCAGCCGCGGCAGGACTTTCCTGACGGCGACGAGGGCGACGAACCCGGCGAGCACGATGAACACCGCAGATGTCCAAGCATAAGGGACGTAGCGCGCCCGGGCAAGCAGGCCGCCATCGCCGGACATGTAGATGCCAAGGCCAAGGACGACGCCAAGCAAGATGCCGGCGCTCTGCGAGATCAGACGGTAGGCCACGATCGAAGCACGCTCCCGATAGTCATCGGTAACTTCGGCGCCCACGGCCGTATACGGCAGCACAAACCCGGACAGCGTCACCCGCAGGACAATCAGGCAACCCGTGACGTAGATGAATTGCGGGAAGCCTGTCAGAGACTCTGGCATGGAAAACAGCACGCCAAACGCAATAGCGAATGGCGGCAGGCTGAACGCCATCCAGGGCAATCGGCGCCCCCAGCGCGAGCGAAGGCGGTCGCTCGCCAGCCCGATCGCAGGATCGGCGACGGCGTCGACCAGAAGGGCGATCAGTTTTGCCGTGCCCGCCAGCGTGCCCGACATGCCGCACACGGCAGTCAGATAGAACAACAGGAAGAAGCCGAATCCCGCAGCAACAATGCCGTCAGCGAGCGCGCCCGCGCCATAACCTGCCTTGAGACCGAACGATAGTGGATGGCTGCGCATGGCAGTTGCCGTTGACAGACGATCTGGGGCTGTGGATTCCGCTTCTGCTTGAGGCATCACTCTGCCTTCACTGTCAGCGTTGCCACGGCAGGCGGACTCATTTCATTGCTCCCGCAGGTTTGTGGGATTCGATGAAGTCCGCGAGGCTCTCGGCGGCGGAAGCACCATGAATTTCAAACGCGGCGATGTGGTCGCCGGGTAATTCTATAAACGGGATGTCGTGCTTTGCTGCGAATTGCTGGCTCGCCGCATAATAAAGATCGTCGCCGCCCATCCAGAATGCGACCGGGGCCGGAACGCGGGCCACTCCCTCCGCAAGTCCGTCAAGATCGTTCATCCCCTCGATTGCTGACGCGAGGGATGATTCCTCCTTCTTGCCGACCCACGCTGCTATCTCGGGATTAACCTCCCGTGCAAGCGCGATCAGGTACGGGCCTGTTATCTCGGGAATCCCCCAAACGGCGGCGGGGGTATACATGCCATCGACAACGTCCCAGCCACCGATCGCCAGGGTGGCTACCCTATCAGGATAATAGGTAGCGAACGCCGAAGCCATCCAGCCGCCCATCGAGTAGCCGACGACATGCGCACGCTCAATTGCCAGGACATCGAGGACTGCGGCGAGGTGCGCTGCGCGCCGCTTGGCGGTGTAGTGCCCGGGTTCAACCGGTGCGTCGCTCCCGCCGTGGCCCAGCGAATCCGGTGCTACGACCCGGTAGCGTGCGGTAAGCTTCCGGCCGAAATCGCGCTGCAGGATGTCCGTTCCGGAACCGAAAGCCCCATGAAGTAAAAGCAGGGGCTCACCGCGGCCGCGTTCGACGAAATGGATGCGCTGGTCGCCAGCTTGGGCATGGCCGCTTTTGAGAGGAACCTCAGTCTGTTCCACGCTGCTGCTCCTCCACCCTGCCTCCGCCCGCGCTCAAGGCATCGTAGATTCCCCGCTGATAGACAGGCAGTGCGCGCCTTCCCGCTGCGCCGACCCCGGTGGCGATCGTCGATCCGGACTGGGCGGAGACCGGCACCTGATGCTGGATCAGATAAATCATGACAAGATCATTGGCTGGATCGGCTTGCCACCACGTTCCAAAGATTCCCGGCCACGTGTAGGAGCCCGCCGCACCGCAGGCATAGGGATTGTCGGTGACGTCTTCCGCCATGGAAAGGCCCAGTCCGAAGCCGGATTTCCGCCACAGGGGCATGCCCGCGAAGGGCACCTGACGCTGTGCCGCAGTGAGGCGGTTGGTCAGCATGCTTTCGACCGTCTCCTGCCGCATGAGTCGCACGCCTTCGAACTCACCGCGTTGAAGGAGCATCCGGGCAAACCTGTGGTAGTCCCCGGCGCTGGAGATCAGCCCCCCGCCGCCCGGCGTGTAGCCCGGCGGTTCATCGTACATACTCATCTCAACCTTCGACAACCCGCCGGCCGCTTCATCAAATTCGTAGATGCTGGCGAGGCGATCACGTTTTGCTGGTGGCAGCCAGAAGTCGGTATCGGTCATTCCAAGAGGTTCGAAAATTCGTTCGCGCAGCACATCACGCAGCGGGCGCCCCTCGATCCGTCCGATGAGGAAACCCAGAACGTCCGTCGAATGGCCGTAATGAAACCGCTCGCCCGGCTGGTAGGCGAGCGGCAGGGTACCCAGCGCCGCCAGCCATTCGTCCGGCGTCATCGTATTCATCGACGGATTGCCTAGCACATCGAAATAGGCCTGCTGGATCGGCCCCTCGGAAAAGAAGCCGTAGGAAAGGCCGGACCGATGGGTGAGCAGATCCTCGAAGGTTATCGGGCGCCCAGCGGGCTCGGTCTCGTCAAGTGGGCCTGCCGCTGCGCAAAGCACCCGCGGATCGGCAAGTTCAGGCGCCCACGTGGAGATCGGCTGGTCGAGTGCGATCCGCTTCTCCTCCACCAGCCGCAGCGCGGCTGCCGATGTGATTGGCTTCGTCATCGAGGCTATTCGAAATAGGGTATCGGTCCGCATCGGCGACGCGCTTTCCATGTCCCGCCAGCCGAGGGCTGAGGACTGGACGATGGTTCCCGATTTCGAGGTAAGCGTGACGATTCCGGAAAGCTCACCCCGGTCGATGAATGCCTGCAATGCAGGTTCGACCGCGGCGAGCCTCTCCCGGTCGAAGCCATGTGCGCTGTGGACTGCGTCAGCGATCACCGCCGCGAACCTTTCCAAATGATGAGCCGTACAGGGGGGTCAGAACTTGAATTCCGCGCTCAGTCCATACATCCGGGGCTGTCCCACGGCGCCGCCCAGGCTCGGATTGCCCTGGCTCACGTTCGCTTCGGCGTACGTAACGTAGAAAGCGTCTGTGACGTTGCGGACGAACGCATCCACCCGCCAGCTTCCGTCGACCCGACCTAGGGAAGCGGACAGGTTTAGCAACCCATAGGCCTTCTGGGCATTGAGCGGGTGGTTGAAGAACGAGAAATACACCTTGCTCTGCCACTGATAGTCGGCGCGAAAGATGGCTTGCAGATTGCCCCCCAGCGGCGCGGTGTAGATTCCCGATGTCGTGAATTGCCATTCCGGTGCCCGCGTCAGCCTGTTGCCAGACAGGTCGCGCAGGCCGAGCTCCGGATAGATCAGGTCGTTCGTCTCAAGTTCGTCGTATGTGGCATCGAGCCAGGTTCCCGCGGCTCTCAACATCAACTGATCGGTCACGGAGGCGTCGACGGAAGCCTCGATACCCTTGATCGTGGCGCTGCTCGCATTGATCACGTTGGGCAGCAGGACGCCAGTGGTCTCGTTCAGAACGCGCAGGTTCTGCTGCACATTGGTGTAATCCATGTAGAAGCCGGTCAACGAGGTCTGAACACGGTTGTCGAGCAGGTTCGCCTTGACCCCCGCTTCGTAGTTCCAGATGAATTCCGGCTCGAATTCATCGAACGTGCCGTCGGATGTCGCGAAGGCGTTGATGCCGCCAGCTTTGAAGCCGCGCGATACACTCGCATACAGCAACAGGTCAGGATTCGGCATGTAATCGATCGCGAAGCGAGGCGTGAAAGCTTCCCAGGCTCGCTTCGCGTTCACGGTCGGTAGCGGAAAGCCGGAGAAGAAATCGACTTCGCGATAGTGTTTCTCATCATGGGTATAGCGGCCGCCGACAGTGAACCGTAGCTTGTCCGACAGCCGGTAACGCCACTGCGTGTAGAAAGCGAAAGAGTTCAGCGTCTGGTCGGCGGTGAAATCGAACGTATCGACCGGGAGGCCCGCACTGGGCAGACCGAACAGCAGGGGCTCGTGCGATTTGGAATTGAGGTAGATGCCGCCAAGGATGAGATCCAGCCTCTCCGACAGGTCCGTGGTAAGCGTCACCTCCTGAGACCGTTGCTCGACGTCGGTTTCCAGATAGTCGAAGACGGCGAGAGTATCGACCAGCGCGCCGCCGAACTGACCGCTGTTCTTGTTCGCGACATACCCAGTAATCGACGTGAGATTGGTGGCGAGATCAAGATCCCAGCTTAGCCGCAGGATTCCCTTTTCGCCCTCGACTCGACGATTCGATGGGTAGTTGGCGCGAAATGTCCTCGCGTCCTTGTCATATTCGACCGAGCCGATCGCCTCGGCATAGGACGGCCTGTCGGGCCTTGCGCGGCCGAGACCGAAGATCATCGGCGAGGAATCGTCGACAAACTTCTCGACGATGAGACTCGCCGTGAAATCGGGGCTGAAATTGGCAAGAAGTGTCGCCCGCGCCTTGAAGTTGTCGGCATTGTTGAACCTCTCGCCGGTCAGCGTGTTCGTGGCCCAACCGTCCGACCTTTCCCGGCGGACCGCCAGCCGTCCCATGAGGACATCGCCTGCAAGTGGACCGCTTATCATGCCCTCGGCCATCCGGTAGTCGAAGCTGGCGATCGCGGCCCTCACGCGCCCCTCGAAGCGGTCGGTCGGGAGGGCAGAATGGATGTTGATGGTGCCGCCGGTGGCATTACGCCCTGCGATGGTTCCCTGCGGTCCCCTGAGCACCTCGATGCGCGCCACGTCCATGAATGCGGCATCGAACATGGTTGGGCTCGAAAATGGCACGCCATCCTGTGCGATGGAAACGCCGGGTTCGGAACTTATGTTGATGAGCTCGGCGCCCACCCCGCGGATGGAAACGAAATTGTCGATTGGTCCTTTGCCGAACTGAAGATTGGGCGCGACCTGTTTCAGGCTCTCGATATCGGTGACACCGGCGTTCTCCAAATCTTCTCCGGTAAAAGCCGAAATGGCGATGGGAACGCTCTGTGCGCTTTCAGCGCGTTTTTCCGCCGTGACGATGATTTCGCCCAGGCGCTCGACGTCAGCTTCATCCTGTCCTGCGGCATTTCGGCTGGAATCCACATCCTGTGCCGAGGCATGCGTTGCAGCCGCGGCCAAAGCGATAGTGGTGAATACGCACGAAGCGAGCCGTGCCCGCGCGGAAATGAAGCGCATTTCTCTCTCCCCAAAGAATTCGTTCGTTTATTTAGCACTAAGTCAGTGAAATTGGTACGGCATAGATGGCGGGCTGGCAAGCCCCTTCGCTTTCGCCATTCCGACCCCCGGAACATGCTGGTTTATTCAGTGATAAATGAGCTAAGGATCAGGCGTTTGCCGAGTAAGCCGGACGGGACAGAGCTTCCCAGTGATGGGGTCGATCCCGGTATCGAGCGATCGGAACCGCAACCAAAGTCAGAGGCCATGACCGCAGCACCCAGACCAGCCACCCGCAAGACCCGCGCCGAGCAGCGCGCAGCGACATTGAAGACGATCCTGGACACCAGCGAGGAACTGTTCGCTCAGCTCGGCTATTTCGGTGTCACCATCAAGGACGTCGCCAATCGGATGGACACACATCCGGCGCTCATTCATTATTATTTCGATGGAAATGACGCCAAAAAGGCGATGTTCGACGCAGTTTTCGAGCGGCGCGTGGCCTATGCGGTAGAGGCGCGAACTGCGGGGCTGGATGCCTACGAGGCAGAAGTGGGCGACCATCCGACGATCGAGGGGGCACTTCGCGCCTATTACGACAGCGCCTTCGACGTCTATATGGACGATGACGACAATTGGCGCAGCTTCGGGCGGATCTTCGCTCAAGTGAACAACGCACCCGGATATGGCGCGGAAATGATGGACGCCTACTTCGATCCCCTTGTGCTCAGGCTGATTGGCCTTCTACAGAAGGCCACGCCCGACGCTTCTCCGGAAGACCTGTTCTGGAGCTTCCAGTTCACCTCGGGCGCCTATTCGCTGATCCTTTCGCGGACCGGGCGAATCGACCGCCTTTCGAGCAACCTGTGCAAGTCCGACGATTTCGCTGCTGTCCGGGAGCGGTTTGTGACGTTTATGGCAGGAGGTTTCGAGGCGCTGTACAAGCGACGCAAGACCGCCAAGTAAACGGGATGCCCGAGGTCCGTCGGGAGCAAGCGCTCATCGGCTGACGTTAGCTAGGCATTCATCGCGCAGGGCAGATCGGCGCACTTTCCCAGCTTCGTCGCGCAGCGATTGCATAGTGAATTCAATGGACTTTGGAAGTTTGTAGCGGGCGAGATGGCGGGAAACGAACGCGAGGAGTTCCTCCTGTTCGAGCGTTGCTCCCTCAACTGGCTGCACGATCGCATGAACCAAGGCACCCCATTCCTCGTCTGGAAGCCCGATCACCGCACTCGTGTGGACATTGGGATGCGCCTCGATCGCGGCTTCGACTTCTGCAGGATAGATATTGGCACCCCCCGATATGATCAGGTCGTTCCGACGATCAGACAGGTAGAGGTAGCCCTCTTCGTCGATCGACCCCAAGTCGCCGTTGGATTCCCATTCACCGATCCGCCGCGAGGGACTTTCGAGGTATCGATAAGTCGATCCTACGCCGGTATCCGGCCGAAAATAGACTTCGCCCACCTGGCCCGGGGGGCATTCGCGGCCCTCTTCGTCCAGGATTTTCATGCGGAAGCCTTCCCTCACTTTTCCGACCGAGCCTTCGTGTTCGAGCCAGTCCTTGCCAGAAATGATGGTCGAGCCAATCCCCTCGGTGCTTCCATAATACTCCCAGACCCGCTCGCTGCCGAGCCAGTCGATCCAGGCCTTCTTGAGCCACGGCGCGCATGGCGCAGCCATGTGCAGCATCATGCGAAGTCCAGGCAGTGAAAAGCGCGACAGGACATCGGGGCCCAACTGCCAGATGCGGTGCATCATCGTGGGTACCATCGTTACCCAGTTGACCTCGTGCTCCTCGATCAATTCCAGCGCGCGCAGCGCATCAAACCGCTCCATCTCGACGATCGTAGCGCCGACGAACATGCCCATCGTGATGCAGTGGAAGGGGGCATTATGGTATAGTGGGCCGGGGTTGAGGATAACGTCTCCCGGCCTTTGGCCGAGGAACCCATTCCGCGGGTTCCATCGTGCGGCCATGGCGTCGACGATGACCTTGGGCCGCCCGGTTGACCCTCCGCTGGTCATGGCCTTCCAATGCGACGCAGTCGCTTCGGGCAGAGGTTCCGCCGACAGATCCTCATGCGCGCGTGTCGATCCTGCGACCGACGGAAGACCGGTCCGGGGCGTTTCGCCGACGAACAGGCTTGGCCGGACGATCTCCAGGATCGCGTTCGCCTCCGCGGGCGGCAGCTTTGCCGAAACGATGTTGGGCGTGGCGCCCAGCTTCCAGATTGCGAACACCGTTTCGTAGAAGTCGAGACCATTCGGCAACGACACGGTGACAAAATCGTCCTTGCGGACGCCGTGTCTCGCCAGTAGCCGAGCTCGCCGGTTGGATCTCGCGTCGAGTTCCGCGAAGGACAGCCGCTTATCGCGGAAGATCAGTGCGATCCGGCCGGCTCTAGCGGATGCATGGTATTGCAGCAAGGATGCCAGAGGGATCTCGTCAGACATGTCCTGATTTCCTGTTTCAGCTTTGCCGTGCGTGTGCGTGACGATGCTCTCCTTTCGGATGCATCTACTAGTTGATTTAGTGCTAAGTTAATATATCTGTCGAGGGGGGGTAAAGCGCATCCTGAGAGGCTTGAAGGACCTGGCCGTCCATCAGGCCCTGATACAGGGCGCCGAGGCTTGGCAGCTCCCGGATGGCGACAAGGTCGTCGCGGTTCGCCCAGGGGAAGCTTCAAAGCAGACAACGGCACAGCTCGTGTTGCTGCTGCAAGAGCAGGTCTGGGGATTGCCTATCCCTCCGACGGCTACCGATGAACATATCCTCTTTGGCGCGCTCGTTCAGGTTAGGGCGCATCATCACCCGCCTAGGGCGGGCATTTATGTCATCCGCCCGCCCGATCAGTGCTCCGTATGCAAGGTCCGGGTGCTTACCAAGATGCTCATCGAGCGTTTCGAACAAGCTTTACACGCTGAGGTAGCCGCTCGTTCCTTTTGCTCACCGAAAGCCGACGGTCAGGAAACGGCCCAGTTGCCGTCCTCGGCGAGCTGCTGAATGAATGGCAGCTACCGATGCACGAAGCCGAGGCCGGGAATGACGGCGAGCACGGCGGCCGCGGTCCGCGCGCTGGCAGCGACGGTGATGGGCACCGCGCAAAGGGCCAGCGCGAACACGAATTTGAGCCAGTTCATGCGAAGTCTCTCTGTGAAACGGATTGACTTTGCAAACGGCGCGACGGAACCGCAAACCAACTGATCAGCGCAGCAGCGACAGCGAAAACAGCTCCCAGCGCGAGGCTGAGGCGGGCAGCCGTCGCAGCGCTCGCGCTGGCCAGTAAGAGCCCGATCGCGAATGCGCCGATGGTCTGCCCGATCAGGCGCGCGCTGCCCTGCATCCCGCCCGCCGCCGCGCTTCGCTCGGGCGGAGCGCTCAGGAACATGATGCGGTTGTTGGGCACCTGGAATAGCCCGAACCCAAGTCCGCTCAGGGCCGCGCCGATGGCAAGCGGCACGATGCTGTCGACCACTGGCCATATCGCTGAGAAGAGCAACCCCAGCCCGAGCAGCGCACCGCCCGCGACGCACAGCCTTGCCGAAGCGAACCGCTCCGCAAGGCGGCTGGCGATCGAACTGGTCATGGCAACGGTCAATGGCCAGCACGTCATGGCGATGCCAGAACCGAAAGGGCCGTAGCCGAGCCCCAATTGCAGATAGAAGGGCAGTGCGAGCACGCCCGCCGATTGCGCGATAAAGCAGCAGACCGACGCCGCCACCGAAACCCGAAACGCGCGCTGGCCCAGCAGGTCGATCGGCCAGATCGGCGCTTCCCGCGCACGCTCGCGCCGGATCAGCAGCACGGCGAGCGCGACGGCCAGACCAGCGGCCAACGCCGCCCAGACGCTTTGCGCCATCCCGGCTGCGACCAGAAACAGCCCGGCGATCGAGGCGTGCAGTAAGATCCCAGCATAGTCTATGCGGCTCCGGCTCGGCGCCACTTCGGGCAGCGCGAACGAAGCGGCCAGCGCCATGGCGATCACCGGCAGCTTGGTGAAGAACAGCCAGGGCCAAGGCGCGATCGACAGGATTAGCGCTCCGGCAACCGGCCCCACAGCCGAGCACAGGGCGACATTCAACGCGTTCCAGCCAATCGCCCGCCCCAGCCGCTCCGCGCCGAGTGCGAAGCGCAACAGCGCAATCCCCAGCGCCATGATCGCTGCTCCGCCTAGCCCTTGCAGCACGCGTGCAGCCACCAGCACATCAAGGCTGGGCGCAAACCCACACAGGATCGAAGCCGCGCTGAACAGGCTCAACCCGCCCACGAACAGCCTTTTGTACCCGAATTTCTCTGCGACATGGGCGCTCGGCAGCAATCCCATGACGAGTGCAGTCTGATAGGCGCTGACGGTCAGGGTCGCCTGCGCGGGCGTAACGCGCAACGATGCGGCCATCACCGGCAGCGCGACATTAACTAGTCCCGCGTCGAGCACGACCAGCGCCATCGCCGCTATCACCGCCATTATGCTTGCGCCCTGCCGCGCCTGTGCGGTCATGGCAGCGGCACGCGCCAGGCGCGGTCACGCTCAACAAAGCGGGTGAGTTTGCGCTCGACCTGATCTTCATGCCGCAGGTCGCGTTCGGTGAATCGGAAAACCAGCGCATTCTCAGTCAGGCAACGCGTATCGTGGATATCGCCGGGTAGATAGGCGCGCGCTTCGCCCGGCCGCAGGATGATCGCATCGCGCCGCACCAGCCGGTCGCCGCCCGCATCTGGCACGCGGACATAGCCACCGATTTCCAGCGCGCCAGATTGCACGGCATAGACCACCCAGGCCCGGCCATGATCGTGCGGTGGACGATAAAGACCTAGTTGCTCGGCATGCGCCAGCAGCATGAAGCTATCCGGCTCACGGTGCAGTTCACGCGTGGCCGGGCGCTCGGCGAGCAGGTTCGCGAGCCATTCCTCGCTCGCGTCTGCTGCAGTCAGAGCATCGAGATGCGCGCGGCACTGCGCCACCAATTCGCTTGTGATCGGTTCCCAATCGCCGCGCACCGCCGCGACAAACCTGTCCAACGCTGTTCCGGTCATGATGCAAAAATCCTCGTCTCTTGATGACGCGGATCCCTACTGCGTGTACCAGATAGCGCGAAAGACGCACTGATTGCATATTATGGTTGCGTTTGACGCGTTATATTGATGGCATGGCTGCGGCAGGACACGGCATGGCATCCCCTGATCTCAACCTACTTCACACGCTCGACGTGCTGCTGACTGAAGGCAGCGTAGTGCGCGCCGGTAAGCGGCTACGGCTAAGCCCCTCCGCGATGAGCCGGGCACTGGCACGGCTGCGCGCGATCACCGGCGATCAGCTGCTGGTTCGCGCCGGCCGTGGGCTGGTGCCGACACCGCGCGCTATCGAGATGCGGGAGAAGGTGCATGATCTGGTCGAGAAAGCGCATATTCTTCTGCGCCCCGCCGACCGGCTCGAGCTTGCGACGCTCGAGCGCACCTTCATCCTGCGCACCAGCGACGGCATCGCCGAGACGTTCGGACCCAAGCTGATCGCACGCGTCCAACAGGAAGCGCCGGGGGTCCAGCTCAGGTTCGTGCGCAAGCTCGACAAGAATAGCGAGGGGCTGCGCGACGGCTCGCTCGATCTGGAGACCGGTGTGGTGGAAGGCACCACCGGGCCGGAGGTTCGGGCGCAGGCCCTGTTCGTCGATCGCTATATCGGCGCGGTGCGCGGCGATCACCCGCTGGCGCGCATGGAAGTTGGTGCGTCCGACTATGCCGCCTGGAACCATGTGGTCGCGTGGCGCCCGGGGCTCGACCTGCTCGGCATCGATGTGATGATGGAGCGGCTTGGCCTGACCCGCCATGTAATGACTACCGTGGACGGCTTTTCCGCTGCGCTGGCGCTCGCGCGCGGATCGGATCTGATCGCAACTGTGCCAGAGTTGCACACCGCTGCCCTGCGCGACGGGATGTTCACCTTTCCCATCCCGCTCCCCGTTCCCGAATTTACCATCTCGCTACTCTGGCACCCGCGGCTGGACGGTGATCCGGCGCACCGCTGGCTGCGCAAATGCGTGCTGGAGGCTTGCGGGAATAGGTGAATATCTTCTCGACGGTCCGTCCCAGCCTGTCGTCCGCTACGACCACGACCAGGCTGGCTGCAGAGTCCCAATGGTTGGCCGTGTCCGCCGAGTTACCTGTGAACGAACGGCAAGGTTCGATGGGACGATCCAGCCCTCGTAACAACTGCTTTGTCGGAGATATCCTCGTCGCGCTTCCGCTCTTCGAGCACGTCGATCGCGCCCATCACTGGGTCCTGCCGGTTGTTTACAAGCTGCCGAGGTCGTCAGGTGGAGGGCGTCATCCTCTCGAGTTCTTCCTTGAACAGTGCCCGGACTTCCGAGGTACTGATCGCGTTGTCGTGGTAATGCCAGAAGATTATTCCGACGGAAATCGCATGCAGTCGAAAGGCGCCGACCTCCACATTATAATCTGCACATATGCAGCCTGCCTTCTGAAGTTTCGCGAGCATTTGCTTGAAGATCAGAAAGGATGCACGGAGCGCCGTCCCGAGTGCGGCGTTCAAGTCTGGATCTTTCAGGGCCTCTCGCGCGATATTGATGTTTATTCGGTAGGCATTCCGGTCCTCTCCCGCCAAACCGACTGCTGTCTCTTCTAGAAATCGTTCCAACTCGGCGATCGAAGTAATCTCCGCCGCAGATGACCATCCTTGTTGCTGCTCAAGGATGGCAATCATCACTTCACGCTTGTTTTTGAAATGGGTGTAGAGCGCGCCGATGCTGAGACCGGCACGTTCTCCGATCTGCTTCATGGTCGTGTTTTCATAGTCGTCTGTCCTGAAGCACGCGATGGCCGCGTCCAGAATCTGTTGGCGTCGCTGTACCATGTGCGCCGGATCCCGCTTGGGCATGGTTCTTCTCTCTCGATCCTCGCAATTGACTGGCCGGAGCGTTTTCATTCGCGCAAGGCCGCCGTCAACGCTCCGCTTCGTTTCTTTCGCAGCAGATCGCGCCTTCAAGCCATTCCAGCCTCCGACTTCGAACGTCTCCCGCCGCTTGGATGCGGATAGCAGCTTGACAGCAAAATAAAAAGAACTCAGGTTCTTTTAAATAAACGAATCATAATTCTCTTATTTTCAGATGGAGGACGGAATGAGTTGGTATCGCCAGGTCAAAGGAGCGGCCCTCGCGAGCGGACTTGCACTGCCAATGGCCATGACCAATCCGGCATACGCCGAAGCCACGGGCGGGGCAGGGAACGATGCCGAGACCCGGGTTGCCATCCCGGAAATCGTGGTCACGGCTACGAAGCAGAGGGGCTTGCTCAGCGATACACCCATGTCGATCTCTGTCCTTGGGGGAGATGAAATCGACAAACGGGGTATTCGCGACTTCAACGATATCGCAACGGCTGTACCCGGCGTTTCCCTGCAAACATTCGGAGCGGGCGCCGTGCAGGTAAACATGCGCGGCATCAGCACGGGCACGGGCGTTTCGCCGACCGTGGGTATCTATCTCGATGACGTTGCCTACACAGGCACCAGTGTCGGCCTCGCATCCGGCTTTGACCCGATGGCCTTTGACTTTGAACGCATTGAGGTGCTGCGCGGGCCGCAGGGCACGCTTTATGGCGCCAGCACGCTGAACGGGCTGATCAAGTTTGTCACGGTCGCGCCCGATCTTGATGACCTTTCAGGAACAGCGTCGGTCGATCTTTCTACGACGCGCCATGGCGGGACGAACGGAACCCTGCGCGGCGTTGTCAACGCGCCGATCGTGCCTGGCAAAATTGCCGTTCGGGCCGGCGGCTTCTACAGCCATGACGCGGGGTATATCGAGAATATCGCCGCGTCCGGGAAGGCGAATGAGGCCGATATCTATGGCGGCAGAATCGACGTTTTGCTGAAGCCCAGCGATCCGCTGACGATCCGTCTCGGCGCCTTCCTGCAGAATATCAAGCGCGACGGGCACGCCGATGTCGATTATGATCTGGTCACGGGAGAGCCGGTCTTTGGCGCGCTTCTGCAGAACCGCCTGACGCCTGAACCGTTCAACCAGTATTACCGGCTGGTCAACGGAACAGTCGACTATGACTTCGGCGGCGCGACGTTGACGTCGATCACCAGCTATCAATCCTCCACCACAAAGCAGTTCCAGGATTCATCGGGCTATTTCGTGCCGCTGCTTGGGGCGTTTGGGCTCGATTTTCCGAAATATTACGCCAAGACTGACCTGCGCAGCAAAACCTTCACGGAAGAGTTGCGGTTGGCTTCTGCTTCCGACAGCAAACTGGAGTGGTTGGTGGGGCTGTATTACACCAACACGAGGAACAGGCAGAGGCAATGGGTTCAGCCGCTCAACGCGGATGATTCCGCTGTGGCAGGCTTTGACCTCCTGACGGTTTACGTCCCGTCGAAATTCTCTGAAATCGCTGCCTTCGGCAATCTGACCTACCACTTCACGCCCAAGTTCGATCTGACGGTCGGCGCGCGAATTGCCCGGGATCATTCGTCTGGCCGGCAGGAGGGGTCAGGCCTTCTGGTCGGGTCCACGCCCAAGGTGTCTTCGAAACAGACGATTTCGACCTTTCTCGTCAATCCACGATATCAGTTCAGCGACGATGTCATGGCCTATGTCCGCGTGGCGAGCGGCTATCGCCCGGGCGGGCCGAATACCGTCTCCTACGATCCGGCAACCGGCGATCCGCTGGCCCCGCCCAGCTATCGCACGGACAAGCTCTGGAGCTATGATGTCGGTCTCAAGGCCTCGACGCCGGACAACCGGTTCAGCATAGATGCCAATGTCTTCTACATCGACTGGACGGACATCCAGATCGTTGCCACCATCAACGGCATCGGTGTGATTGCGAACGCGAGCAAGGCGAAAAGCACTGGTGTCGAAGTTTCCGCCAATGCGCGTCCTGTTCGGGGACTCGATATCAACGCCAACTTTGCCTTTACGGATGCCACGCTGCAGGCGGATTCCGCCTTCCTCGGCGGTGTGAACGGGGAGCGGCTTCCCGATACGGCCCGCTTCACCACGGCGGTGAATGCGGACTACAGCTTCCCGATTTCCGACGGGGCAAGCGCAACGCTGGGCGCCGGGTTCCGCTATGTCGGGGACCGTTATTCCAGCTTCAATAACAGCGCGACGGCACCGCAATACCACATCCCCTCCTATTCGATCACGGACCTCCGTGCCGGCATCGATCTGGATCGGGTGCATGTCGGCCTTTACGTCAAGAACCTGTTCGACAATCGCGGGCAGATTTCGGGCTACAGCACCTTTGCAAGTGTGGGTGCGCCGGTCCAGGTTCCGATCATCCAGCCCCGGACGTTCGGCATCAAGGTGCGAGGATCCTTCTAAGTGAACTCTGGCCCGGCGGACATGCATCTGGATACGGGCACGACATCCTCCCGGGGCGGCTCAGGCGCGACCCGGGAGGTGCTTGGGGATTCGGAAATGCAAGGCCCGCCGGATCAGGCGAGCGGATCATCAAAATCGGCCTGGTATGCGCTCGGCATCCTGATCCTGATCGCTCTCGTTGCGGCCGTCGATCGCCAGATGCTGGTGCTGATCGCAGAACCGCTGCGCGCGAGCTTCGGGCTCTCCGATGTGCAGCTCGGGATGCTGCAGGGCTTCGGTCTTGCCCTGATCATCGGCATTGCCGCCTTTCCGATCGGCTGGCTCGCCGATCGCTATGACCGGCGCGTGGTCCTGAGCGGCTGCATTCTGATCTGGAGCATCGCGACACTCGCCTGCGGGCTTGCCCAGAATTTCGAGCAGCTGATGCTGGCGACGATGCTTCTTGCCGTAGGGGAAGCGGGCCTCGCGCCTATATGCTTCAGCTTGATTCCCGACCTATTCAGAAATGATAGACGCCATCTTGCGAATGCCATCTTCGTGGTTTCCTCCAGCCTTACGGCCGGCATCGCGTTTGCGCTTGGCGGCCGCCTTATCGAATGGGTTACGGTCAGCCACGCAAGTTTTCCCGAACTGGTACAGGGAATGGAACCCTGGCGGCTGAGCTTCTTCTTCGTCGCTATTCCCGGTCCACTCTGCGTGTTGCTGATCGCGACGATCCGGGGGCGCCGGCAGGTAGTGAAAACGGGCAGGGAAGAGACGGGTACCGTTACACTCGGCGCACATCTTCGCCGCCACTGGAAACTGCTGAGCGTGTTCTTTTTCGGCTTCGGCCTCGGTACGCTTGGTGTTGCCGCTGCGGGCTGGATCCCCATCATCGCCAGCCGCGTCTATCAGGCGTCGGCTCAGGACATCGGGACCGGCATGGCGGTCGCTTCCATCGCCGGTCTCATCATCGGCCTTGTCGGCGGAAGTCTCTATCTGAAGGCCGTCAGGGCGCGGCTCGGCGTTAGGGCGCCCTTGCACATGATGTGGCTGGGCTTTTTTCTGGCGGCCCTGATAGCGCTTGCGCTGCCGTGGATCACCAGCGCCAATGGCCTCTTTATCCTGATGGGTGTTCAAACCACCGTTGCGGTCGTCGGCACCATGTCTTTCCCGACCGTTGTGCAGGACCTGTCCCCCGCTCATCTGCGCGCACGAATGATCGCCATCAGCGCGATGGTGGTGGTGGGCATGCAGGCCTGCGCGCCTGTGCTGGTCGGCACGCTGTCCGACCACCTTGGAACGACGACGAACGCTCTGCAAATCTCCGTCGCAACCGTTGGGGTGATCGGATTGCTGGTGAGCAGCCTGATGCTGTGGGCCATCGGCGGTAAATTTTCGGATTTCATGAACAAGGCGCGGTGATTTCCGGGGAAATTGTCCCGGGCGCCTTGCTTGACACACGATCAGAGGTTTCGACGATGGAAGAGAGCAACCCATCATTGCCCACACGGCTAGAGGCACTGTTCACGGCTTACGCGCGCTCGGACGCGCCGGGCCTTGTCGTGGGTGTGGCGCATGAAGGCAGGGTGCTTCTTCGCAAGGGCCTCGGCCTCGCCAGTATAGAACATTCGGTTGCCAACACGCCTGCAACCCGCATGCGGATCGGTTCGACCAGCAAGCACTTCACCTGCCTCGCCATTCTGCTGCTGGCCGAAGATGGCAAGCTGCATCCAAGCGACGGCGTGCGCAAGCACCTGCCCGAACTTCCGGCGCTTGCGGGTGAAGCGACACTGCAGAACCTGATGTCCCACACGAGCGGGTATCGCTGCCATCTCGACCTCGGGACCATTGCCGACGGCTTTGCGATTCAGTCGACCGGCACTGCCCTGTCGATGGAACTGCGCCAGATCGGTGTGAATTTCACGCCCGGCGGCAAGATGATCTATTGCAACGGGGGATATCACCTCCTGTCGCTCATCATCGAAAGGCTTTCAGGCAGGCCGTTCGAACGGTTTCTGGAAGAGCGCATCTTCAGGCCGCTCAGGATGGTTGATACCTGTTCTGTCCCCAGCGACTTCGAAATCCATCCCGGCATGGCGACGCTGCATGTCCCCACGCCAGTGGGCGGATATCGCCGTGGGATCTTCCCCAGCGAGGAGGTTCGCGGCGAAGGGGGCATAATCTCGACAATCGACGACATGCTGCTCTGGATGGCGCACATGCGCGGGCCAAAGACTGTAGGCAGCGAAGACAGCTGGCAGCAGCTGTCGATGCGTACCCGGCTGAACGATGGGGAAGAGATCGAATATTGTCTTGGCCTGCTGCGCGGCGTCTATCGCGGGGTCAAAGTCGTCCACCATGCCGGGGGCGTTGTCGGCGGTCTCTGCCAGATGCTTACGGTACCGGATCACGCGCTGGACATCATCATCATCGCCAATGGTGCGCAGGTCAATCCGGCGGATCTGTCCCACAAGGTCATCGACACTGTTCTCGGGGATGACCTTCTGGGTCCACCGGCTGAGCGACTGAAGGTGGCAGACTGCGCACCGATCCTCGGGCGATATCAGGCGACCGGGTCTGGCCTGATCTTCGATCTCGTGGATGTGGACGGCGCGCTTGGGCTTGGCGTCCTGACGAATCCCGGTCTTCCGATGGACAGGCGCGGTGCGGGATGTGAGCTGCTGTTCTCCGGCAGCGGCATGGGACCTTACCGTATCGACATTCCGGCGCTTGGCGACGATACGCCAGCACAGACGCTGGATTTCTACGATTGTGGTGCGGCGGACAGGCTGGAGCGCATCGACGAAGAGCCTCCGGCGGTGGAATTCATGGCCGCTCAGCTTGGCGGTAACTATTATTCTGCAGACCTCGACAGTTCCGCCCGGATTTCGCTCGAGAGCGGCATTCTATCCCTCAAGATTGATGGTCACCTCGGCGGCAATACTCTGACCCTTCAGCCTGTGACGGGCTCGGCTTTGGCCTTTTTCAGCGATCTCGGGATTCTGAAGTTCAGGGGCACGCTCCATCCTGAACGGCAGGGCAACGAGATCACAGGCTTTGCGCTGAATACGCCGCGCACCCGCAACCTGCAGTTCGTGCGCCGGTCATGAAATTGTTCATCGCTCAGTTCGAGACGGAGACCAACACTTTCGTCCCTATGCCCACGGGCTGGGACGGCTTCAGGGATTTCGGCCTGTGCCGCGGCAATGGCAGCCTCGTCGAACCGGCAGGTATCGGGTGTTATCTCGCCGAAATCCGCGCCATGGCAGAGGCGGATGGCCACGATGTTATCGAAAGCGTATGCACCGGAGCTCAACCTTCCGGCATCATCCAGCGCCCCGTCTACGAAACATTGCGGGATCAGATTCTGGAAGACCTGCAGGCCGCTCTCCCTGTCGATACCGTGCAGCTGTTCCTGCACGGGGCCATGGTGGCCGATGGCTATGACGACTGCGAGGGCGATCTCGTGGCCCGCATCCGCGACATTGTCGGCTCGCGCGTCGCCATCGGTGTCGAGCTCGATCTCCATTGCCACCTGACGCAGCGCCTTTGCGACGCAGCCGACGTGATCGTCTGTTTCAAGGAATATCCCCACACCGACATCGTAGACCGCGCCCGAGACGTGTACCGCATCTCCATGGACACGGCGGCTGGGCGCATCCGCCCAACGCTAGGGGTGTACGATTGCCGCATGGTCGGCCTGTGGCATACGACAAGCGATCCAATGATCGGCTTCGTGAAACGGATGCAGTCGCTCGAAGGTCGGGACGGTGTCCTTTCCGTATCCTTCGGCCATGGCTTTCCCTGGGGTGACGTGTCGGAAAGTGGTGCCAAGGTTTGGGTCATTACGGATAATGACCAGGCACGGGCCGATGCTCTCGCTGCCGAGCTCGGCGCGGAAATCTGGGCCATGCGCGATGCGGCGAGGCCACGCTACGCAACCCCGGATGAAGCAATCGATCAGGCGCTGGCGATCAGCGGCGGGCCGATCGTGCTCGCCGATGTCGCGGACAATCCCGGAGGCGGCGCACCGGGCGACAGCACATTCATACTGCGCCGGCTGGTCGATCGAGGTGTCGGGAATTATGCGCTGGGCTGCATCTGGGATCTGGGCGCCGTCCATACAGCGTGCAATGCCGGCGAAGGCGCCCGCTTCCCCATACCGATCGGCGGAAAATGCGGTGTGACGTCCGGCGATCCGGTGGACCTTATCGTCACCGTCAGGAAGATACTTGCCGAGCACAGCCAGCATGTCTGGGGTATGACCTGGAACCTGGGCCGGTCGGTATGGCTGCAAACTGATGATGGCGGCGACATAGTCCTAACGTCTGTCCGCAATCAGGTTCTCGCACGCGAGGCGTTCACCGGGCTTGGCATCGATCTTTCATCAAAAAAGCTGATCGTGGTGAAATCGACCCAGCATTTTCACGGCGCGTTCAGCCCAATCGCCAAAGAGGTGATTTACGTCGCCACGCCGGGTGCCATCTCGCCGGATTTCGCCAGTATTCCCTATCGCAATCGCGACCTGAATTATTGGCCGCGTGTCGATGATCCCTTCCAGAACAGGGCATGAAACGGACTGTATCTTTTATGAAAATCCTCTCCCGTACCCCCAATGATTTCTATGAGAACGCCGAGACTTGGCTTGTCCGGTCCGACCATGTGGATCAGCTGTTCAAGATCTGGATAACACCCCCAGCCATCCCGCTGGCGGGGGGCGGAAAGGCGGGTGCTGTCTATACACTGGATGGCAATCATCTGGCCGGCGTTCTGTCAGGTGTGCTCCGGATACTCGGCGGCACTGAGCTTCCGCCGCTCTACGGGATTGCTATCGGCTATCCCGATACTGTGACCAGCCTAAAAAAGGCACCCCGAATGCGCGACATGACGCCGACGGAGAAAGCCGACAACGCGCAATTCATCGCTCTGTCCTCAGGTCATCCGGCACTTCGCTTGGAAAGCGGAGGAGCGAATGCCTTCCTGGCATTCATTCAGCAGGAACTGCGGCCCACGCTGGAAGCGGAGTATCCTCTGGATCCCGGCGATTGCGTGCTGACCGGCGCGTCGCTTGGAGGTTTGTTTACACTTTACGCCTTTCTCTCCAATCCGGAAGGGTTCCGGCGCTATCTCCCCATCAGCCCATCGATCTGGTGGGATGACCGCATGCTCCTGAAGCAGGCACAGGCTCTGGTGGCAAGCCGAGTTGCTCCTGCTGCGGATATCGCCATGTTTGCTGCCGAGCTGGAAGGTCTGGGCCATGTGGATGAGATACTGAGCACGTACTTCGCGCCGGAGGTAGTTGCACAGATGCCTCCGGAAATGCGTGATTGCGACATGCACGGCGATATGGAGCAGATGGCGGCCATCCTGAAGACCTGGCACGGAGAGGCCTTCAAGGTCAGCACGCGCATTATTCCGCGCGAAAGCCATCAGTCAATCATGGGCGGAGCTGCCTTAAGTCAGGGCCTACGGACACTCTACGGTAGGCTGAACAACTGACATCAGGGCGGAGGAAGCGGTTATCCGACTGACGGGAATCTTGGTATTCTAACCGCAAAATTTAGACAATTCGATTGTCGCTCAATGATCAGCTCCTGTGGCCGATGTGAACCGCCCCGGGATTGCCGGAGGCCCTAACTCCTGAGAGGAGGGGTCTAGGATGAGCAAGACGACGAACAAGTTTGCCCCGGAGGTTCGTGAGCGGGCCATCCGCATGGTTCTGGACCATGAAGGCGACCATCCGTCCCGCTGGGCGGCGATCACACCCATTGCCGAGAAGATCGGCTGTTCGGGGCACACGCTGCTGGAGTGGGTAAAGAAGGCCGAGGTGAACAGCGGCAAGCGCGCGGGCGTTCCCACCGAGCTGGCGGACCGCCTCAAGGCACTGGCGCGCGAGAACCGTGAGCTGCGCCAGGCCAGCGAGATCCTGCGCAAGGCTTCCGCATATTTTGCCCAGGCGGAGCTCGACCGCCCGTTCAAGCGATGACCAGCTTCATGGATGAGCATCGGGGTGATTATGGGGTCGAGCCGATCTGCCGGGTTCTGCCGATCGCCCCACCCACCTACCATGAGCGAGTGGCGCAGCGGCCACCGCGTGCCCAGCGCGACGAGGCTATGAAGCCCGAGGTTCGGCGCGTGTTCGACGCCAACTTCAAGATCTACGGCGTGCGCAAGGTGTGGCGGCAGATGCGGCGGGAGGGCTTCGACATTGCCCGCCGCACGGTGGAACGACTGATGCGCGAGCTGGGCTTGCAGGGCGTGATCCGGGGCAAGCCGGTGAAGACGACGATCAGTGATAAGGCCGCGCCATGTCCGCTCGATCAGGTCAACCGCCAGTTCCATGCGCCGGCGCCGAACATGCTGTGGGTGTCAGACTTCACCTATGTCGCGACGTGAGCGGGTTCGTCTACGTGGCCTTCGTGATCGACGTTTACGCCCGCTATATCGTGGGCTGGCGGGTGAGCAGGGCGGCGCACGCCAGCTTCGTGCTGGATGCCCTGGAGCAGGCGATCCATGATCGGCGCCCTGTCCATCGCGGTGGCCTGATCCACCACAGCGACCGCGGCGGCCAATATGTCTCGATCAAGTATACCGAGCGCCTTGCCGAAGACGGGATCGAGCCATCGGTGGGCAGCGTAGGCGACAGCTACGACAACGCTTTGGCCGAGACGATCAACGGCCTTACAAGGCCGAGGTGATCCACCGGCGAGGTCCGTGGCGATCCTTTGAGGCCGTTGAATACGCCACGCTCGAATGGGTCGACTGGTTCAACAATCGCCGGCTCCTCGCGCCCATCGGCAATATCCCACCTGCCGAAGCCGAGGAGCTACTAGTCTATGCTGGACGACACCCCCATGGCCCGCATAATTTAAGCCAAATGGCCTCCGGCAATCCCTGGGCGGTTCATGCCTCCTCGCGGGTCTCACGACGATTGGGTAATCATGGCAACATGATCACCCAATTTTTTGTCATCGTCTCGATGACCTCCCATTCGCCGACGAAGCCGGACGGGACGACGAATTGATCGCCGGCTGCAATAGGGCAACGCTGTCCATCTGAAGATATCAGTGCGCCCGATCCCGACAGGATTTGGCAATATTCCTGCTCGTCGTAGGCAATCCGCCACCGCCCGGGCGTGCATTTCCAGACACCTGCGGAAAACCGACCATCCTCTGACTCATGATATACCCACAAGGTCGCTTTCGGATCGCCGCTCACGATTCGGTCGGGGGCGGGCCCGGCATCGACACCGGCTGGATGGAGCGAACCAAAACAAACGATCGTCATACAAATCTTCCTGTTTGAAGGGCTTGCCACCTGCGCAGCGCAGGCCTCGAACAAGACCCTCGCCTGCCCATCCGGTGAGGCCGCTGGATAGGTCAGAGTTCCGGCGGTTGCAGTCGCCCTGGTGGGCTGAGCGGAGCCTAAGGCAGGCCAGGACGAAGCAAGATGGCTCTGGTGTAGGTGGACGATAACCGATCGCGCTGTGTGGCCTGATGGTATTGTAATGGGCTAGGGCCGATTTAGCTCTGGCCTTTGTGTCGATCAGAGAAGGGGCTGGTCAAGTGGGGAGAGCCCAAGTAGCGTTCTGGTGTGGAGTCGGTAATGTCCGATCCCGGAGGGGTTCATGCCGCAAAACATGCTTCACAGTCCGGACGTCACTGAGGCTATTTCGACGAGACTTTCGCTCAATCGTGGGTTTTCCGAGCTTGGTGAAGCGGCGCATACCGAATCGAGCGGCGCCTTGACGCCCTATCATCAGGTCATCAGCAACCGGGCTGTGATCGATCCTTCTCAGGGCAAGGGATTTCGGGAGTTTCTGCGGATCAATGACGACCTCCACGCCATTGTCACAGATGTCCAGCACTTCCGCAAAGTCGTGGACCGTGTTGACGGCGTTAACCATTTGAAATTTCATTTCAAATTATCCGGAGACAATATCGTCAGGTTTGACCGGAATCACGAGTTCCGGCTGAGGGGAGGGCGCTCGGTCGTTGCCCTGCATCCGCAGGGACTCGTCAAGGATGATATATACAGCGATGATGTTGCGGAGCGGTCGCTGACGCTGTGCTGTCGTCCCAGTCTTATCACGGATACGCTTCAGCTCGATCCTGATCATCTTCCGCGGGAACTGGCGAATTACGTCTCCGGCGGGAGCATTGATTTCTTCTGTCGCGACCTGCCGCTTACCAGCAAAATGATGCAGGCGATCAACGACCTGCTGAACCCCCCGTATGTCGCCGCCGTGCGTCACATCCATACGCACGCGCGTATGCTTGATCTCGTGTGTATGCTGGTGGACGCACTGATCCGGGAGGCGGATGATGACGATCCGCCCCTGCTACTGCGCAGCCGCGATATTGAAGCGCTTCACGAAGCACGCGAAATCCTGTCCGGAAGTCTGGAAAACCCCCTGACGATTCCGGAGCTCGCGCGCCGTGTGGGCCTGAACCGCACCAAGCTGGTCCAAGGCTTCAAGCATGTTTTCGGTGAAAGCGTTTTCGATTTCAGTCAACGCGTACGGCTTGACCATGCCGATCGCCTGCTGAAAGATACCGACGAGGCGGTATCCGCGATCGCGCAGGCTGTGGGTTATGAGCACCAGAGCAGCTTCGCGGTGGCCTTCAAGGCGCGTTTCGGCCATTCGCCGCGTCAGGCCCGCAGCCGTTCCGGCTGAATTTCCACAGTTTCGAACGATCTCCGAAATCTTTCTGTCATATTCGAAAGTTTCGTTGCCGGCCTTGCGCTAAGTCCTGCTGCGGGAGACGACCCCAACCATATAAACCGGGGCCATGCAGCGAGGGCGTTCAAAATGAAAAGGGATTGGGCCTGGCGGGCCTTTGCTTCGGTTGCGGTGATTCCGCTTTTCGTTCCGTTGGAAGCGTCGGCACAGGGCGTGGCTGAAGATGTTGAAGAAATCACGGTCACGGCACGCAAGCGCGAGGAGTCGCTGCAGGATGTGCCGGTCGCGGTTTCCGCTTTTTCCGGAGACGGGCTTGCGCAGAGAGGCATCGAGAGCAGTGAAGGCCTCGTGGGACGGGTCCCAAGTCTTTCGTTCAGCCAGAACCAGACGTTCGGTCCGGCCAAAAGCGAAACCTACATCGTGCTTCGCGGCATCGGCGCAACGGCAGCCCTCGAATCCTCGGTCGCGGTTTTCATCGATGGCGTTTATCAGCCGAAAATGAACTTTGATGCCGGGTTCCTCGACCTGGAGCGCATGGAGGTTCTCCGCGGGCCGCAGGGCGCGCTTTTCGGCCGAAACACACAGGGTGGTGCGCTCAACCTCGTGACCCGGAAACCCGACGCGGAATTCCGCGGCAAGGTACAGGCGGAAGCCGGCAGTTATTCGACGTTCAAGTTGAAGGGGTCTGCGAGTGGCCCGCTGTCGGATCAGGTGTTTCTCGGCATGTCCGGCTCGGTCGAGCAGACGGACGGCAATTTCGATAACGTCACGCTTGGAAAGCATCAAGACAAGGGTGGTCGCGGCTCGGCGCGGGCAACGCTTCGTGCCCTGCCGAGCGATGTGTTCGAGATCATCCTCACGGCCGGCTTTTCCCACGCCTGGGGCGGTCAGCTCGGTGCCGGCGTTCCAGAAGGAGGCGAGAAATACAAGGTCTTCGACGGTGAGGTGCGCAATCTGAAGGATAATGTCCGGAACGCCGCACTCACGATGAACTGGGATCTTGGGCCGGCGACGCTGACGTCGATCACTGGCGCTGTTGAAACGGAAACCGCGGTGTTCTGGGACTGGGACGGCAGTGCCGTGGCAAACGGAAATTTCCAGAGCCAGAAGATTGATCAGTCGATCGTTTCCGAGGAACTGCGTCTCGCGTCCAATCCGGGGAACGGTAATATCGACTGGCTCGTGGGGCTTTATCTTTTCCGTTCCGTCTACGATCAGGATCGCGATTTCGGATTGGCGGATGGGACCGGCTCGACCTTCCCGCCGATCTTCAGCCCGGACAATGTTGTCGACGAGCAGGCGCGCTTCGTGAACCGCGGCTTTGCCGTGTTCGGCCAGGCGACGTGGCGACCGGTCGAAAATCTCGACCTGACCGTTGGCGGACGCTACTCGCGCGAAAAGGTGAAGTCGCGTCAGTGGGGTTCGGTGATCGTCGTCAATCTTGGCAGCAGCGAGATTTTCGACACGCGTGCCGATGCAACGTTCTCGCGCATCTCGCCGATGGCTTCGGTATCGTACCGCTGGAACGACAATGTGATGACGTATGCGACCGTCGCCGAGGGTTTCAAGGCGGGCGGCTTCCAGAAATATCCGGCGAGCAATATCGCCTCCGGCATCTCTTTCGACAACGAACTGTCGATGAACTACGAACTCGGCATCAAGAGCTCGTTGTTTGACCGCAAGCTGACCTTCAATGCCGCGGCGTTCATCGTGAAGGTCAAGGGCCAGCAGCTCGGCACGGTCCGCGAGATCGGCGGTATCCCGGTTGAATCCATCGACAATGTCGGTCGTTCGACAAGCCAGGGATTCGAGGTCGAAACCACAGCCCGCCCGTTTCCGGGGCTGAGTTTCTCAGGGTCGCTCAGCTATGTCGATGCCAAGTTCGACGAGTATTTCAACCCTGGGACAGGCGTCGATCGTGCAGGTGAGCGTATTCCCTACGTGCCGAAGTGGAGCGGCTCGGCGCAGCTCGACTATACGCATGCAGTCGGCAGTGGTCTCGATCTCGTGTGGACGGCGCAATACCGCTATATCGGCAGTTCGATCGCCGGCAACGGGGCGCCGCCGTTCGATCCATTCCTCGACATCGATTCCTATGACATCTGGGATGCGAGCGTTCGCCTCGAATCCGATCGTTGGGAACTGGCGCTTTTCGTCGACAACCTCTTCGATGATTACAACATCAGCCGGAAATGGGCAGCGCCGTTTCAGACGGTGGTCTACGAAACGCCATTGCCTCCGCGTCACATTGGCGTGCGCGCGACGCTGAAGTGGTAGGCGGTGGTGGCGGCCGATTCGGCCGCCGCGCACGCGGGAGGTGGGTATGAGCTGGGATTACATCATCGTCGGCGCCGGATCGGCCGGGTGCGTTCTTGCCAACCGGCTGAGCGAGAATCCGCAAACGCGTGTGCTGCTTCTGGAAAGCGGCGGGTCGGACGCCTCGCCTTATATCCGTATTCCGGCAGGCGAAGCGCGCGCGATCAACAATCCTCGCTTCGACTGGCGTTTCATGAGCGAACCGGATCCGTCGCTCGGCGAGCGATCGGACCTGTGGCCGCGCGGCAAGGTGTTGGGGGGCAGCAGCTCGATCAACGGCATGATCTACATCCGCGGACAGCGCGAGGATTATGACCACTGGGCACAGCTCGGCAACCGCGGCTGGAGCTATGACGATGTTCTCCCCTACTTCCGGCGATCCGAGCGCAATGCGCACGGCGCGTCTGAATATCATGGCGCCGATGGTCCGCTTACGGTTTCCCATGTCGCCTCGCCGCACCGCCTGACCGACGTCTTCGTGAAAGCCGGGATGGAGATTGGACTTCCCTACAACCCGGACTTCAATGCGGCACAGCAGGAAGGCGTCGGCCCGATCCAGGGGACGATCAAGCGCGGTAGGCGAAATAATACGGCGCAGGCGTTCCTCGCGCCTGTCCGACACCGCAGCAATCTCAAGGTGGAAACCCACGCGACCGTCAACCGACTGGTCGTTGAAGGTGCGCGCGTCGTTGGGGTCGAATATGAGCGTGGCGGCACGCAGATTACCGCCCGGGCTGGTGCTGAGGTCGTGCTTTCAGCGGGCGCCTTGATGTCGCCGGTAATTCTGATGCGGTCTGGCATCGGTCCGGCAACGCACCTGCGCGGCCTCGGCATCGAGCCGGTGCACGATATGCCGGGGGTTGGGCAGAATCTGCAGGAACATGCCGTCGTCTGGGTATCGGCTTATGTGAACGTCTCGACCTACAACACCGAACTGGGGCTCCACAAATGGCCGATCCACGGTCTCAACTGGCTGCTCTTTGGCAAGGGGCCCGCAGGGACGCCGATCGCGCATGCCGGCGCGTTTGTGAAAACCCGGCCGGAAGTGGCATCTCCGGACGTCCAGCTCCATTTCGTGCCGACCGGCTACAAGCTGGAACCTGACGGGCTGAAACTGCTCGATCGCCCGGCGGTCGTGTGCGTGATCAACAAATGCCGGCCGGACAGCCGCAGCACGCTCGAGCTGCGTTCTGCCGATCCACACGAGCCGCCACGGATTCTCTCGAACCTGATGGGAGCACAGAGCGATATCGAAACGACCATCGCGGGGATTCGCATCGCGCAGAATCTGTTCCGAACGCGGGCGTTCGCGCCCTATTTCGAAGGGGCCTGTTCGCCCGACGAGGGAACCGACAGCGACGCCGCGCTCGAGGCCTATGTCAGGGCGACGGCGGGGCCGGCCTATCATCCGGTCGGGACGTGCAAGATGGGCAGTGACCCGCTTGCGGTCGTGGACGAGCGGCTGCGCGTGCATGGTCTGCAAGGCATCCGCATCGCCGACGCATCGATCATGCCGACCGTGCCGAGCGGCAACACCAATGCTCCCTCGATCATGGTCGGCGAAAAAGCCGCAGACATGATCCTGGCGGACCAACACCGGTAACAGACAGAGAGACGTCATGACGGATGATGCGAAGCGGGCTGATTGGTCGGCCCGCGCCAGAGATCTTGTGCCTGAAACGCGGCCCTTCATTGGCGGGCGCTTCGTAGACTCATGCTCGCAGGACGCATTCGACAAGCACAATCCCGCGGATGGTTCGCTGCTTGCCCGCTTCGCGGTGGGCTCGGCCGAGGACGTCGACAGGGCGACCGCCGCAGCCCGCACATCCTTCGAAAGCGGAATCTGGGCGCATGCCTCCGTGGACCACCGCAAGGCGGTCCTGCACCGTCTTGCAGACCTCATGGAGGCGCATGCGGACGAGCTTGCACTGCTGGAAACGCTGGATGTCGGCAAGCCGATCCGCGACGCGCGCGGCATCGATCTGCCGCTCGCCATCGGCATCCTTCGCCATGCCGCTGAAGCAGCGGATCAGGTGCTTGGGCAGGTGCATCCGACCGATGGCCGGTCGCTGGCACTTGCGGTGCGCATGCCGCGCGGTGTGGCTGCCGGGATCGTCGGCTGGAACTTCCCGCTCGTGCTCGCGATGCAGAAACTGGCTCCGGCGCTCGCCACCGGCAACAGCCTCGTTCTGAAACCTTCCGAGCTCTCCTCGCTGAGCGCGATACGTGTCGCGGCCCTTGCCGCCGAAGCGGGCGTTCCGGAAGGTGTGGTGAACGTGGTTCCCGGGCTGGGCGCGACGGTGGGTCATGCGATCGCGCATCACATGGATATCGACCTGCTATCCTTCACCGGATCGAGCGCGACCGGCAAGCGGCTGCTGCAGGCCTCTGGGGCTTCGAACATGAAGCGTCTGGTTCTGGAGTGCGGCGGCAAATCGCCGAACCTCGTGTTCGCCGACGCGCCTGATCTCGATCTTGTGGCGGACGGCGTGATGGCGCGCATGTTCTGGAACCAGGGGCAGGTCTGCACGGCAGGCACACGGCTTCTGGTGGACCGGACGGTGAAGGATGCCTTGCTCGAAAAGCTCCTCGCGCGCGTGGCAGGGATCGTGCCTGGCCATCCACTCGATCCCGGGACAACCTTCGGCCCACTCATCAGCGCGGGTCAGCGCGACAAGGTGATGGGGTATATCGAAGACGGTCTCGGTGCCGGTGCATCGCTGCGCGCGGGCGGCAGCGATGCACCGGCAGAGGGCTACTATGTGGCACCAGCCGTTTTCGACGATGTCACGACCGACATGCGTATCGCGCAGGAGGAGATTTTCGGCCCTGTTCTGTCGATCCTGCCGTTCTCAACCATCGATGAAGCCGTCTCTCTTGCGAATGCCACGGTTTATGGCCTTTCGGCGACGGCGTGGACACAAAGCCTCGCCACTGCGCAGCGTATGATCCGCGATCTGAAGGTGGGAGAGCTGGTGATCCGCGGTACCGGCACACCGTCGGCAGGCGCGAAGTTCGGGGCGCTTCCCCTTGAGCCGCACGGCCAGTCCGGCCTCGGAATCGAAAGCGGCATAGAGGGGCTTGCCGCCTACACGGCGCTGAAAAGCGTCCAGCTTTTCGTTTAGGGGGCAGCATGAGCCTCACGCCCGATATCGAACGGTGTTTTCATCGCGACTGGTCGGCGGCGAACCGTGCCTTTCGCGAATGCTGCGCGCGGCATGGTTTGACGTTTCGCCGCTACCCGCATCCGCTGTCCGGTCCCGACGGGGAGACGCTCGAAACCGTCGCGGCCTGGGCCGGGCCGGAAGACGCGAAACGGCTGCTGGTTCTGGTAAGCGGCACGCACGGCCTGGAAGGGCTGGCAGGTTCTGGATGCCAGCTTCACTGGATCGAAGGCGGTGGCATCGCCGCGTTGCCGCCAGGCACGGCAGCGCTGCTGGTTCACATCATCAATCCCTGGGGATGTGCCTGGAGCAGACGCCAGACCGAGGAGAATGTCGATCTCAATCGCAACTTCTGCGACTTCACCCACAGCCTTCCCCGAAACGCTCACTATGAGGAACTGCATCAGGCGCTCGTGATGCGCGACCGGGCGGCAGGTGCTCGGGCCATTGCCCAGTTTCAGGCCTCGCACAGCGAAGCCGAATTCGCGACGGCACTGTTCAAAGGCCAGTATGGGCACCCCGATGGTGTGGGCTTCGGCGGGCAGGGGCCGACGTGGTCGAACCGCACGCTGAGACAGATTCTGGACGATCACTGCCCGCGTATCGAGCAGGCTGTCGCAATCGATTTTCATACCGGCCTGGGCGACTATGGCAGCGGCCTAATCCTCTCGATCGCGATGCCGGATTCGGTATCTTCGCGAATGGCGGCCGAAGTGTTCGGTGATGAATTGATCCGGGTGAATGCAGGCGATTCATCGCTGCCTTACAAGGTGCAAGGCGACCTTTGCTCGGCAATCGAAGACAGGTTCGGGGGGAGCACACTCGCCATCGCGCTCGAATTCGGAACATTCGCCGTAGGGAATCTGCTCGGCCTGCAGATCGAGGACTGCTGGCTATACAATCATGGTGATGCGGCGTCGCCTGAAGGTCAAAGAATTCGCACTGCGCTAAGGCACTTTTTTTATCCCGACGAGGCGGCGTGGCGACAACCTATCGTCGCGCGTGCGGAGTTCGTGATCCGGAAGTCGCTTCTGCGTCTGGCTGATAATTCGCACGCTTAATCTAATGCCTGATCTGGGTCTGCGATGATGTCTGCGATATCCTCGAGGCCTATCGACAGGGGAGAAGGCATTCGGAGATACCGTGTTTGGCGTGCCCTTCGGGTGTGTAGGTCGGGTGTGTCATGCTTGCTGGATGTTGTATCAGGCTTTCCGCATCGCCGAGCGAGACCCCGCGCCGGATCATCTGCAGTCGGTTCACCATTGCGCCGCCCGCAGGAAAGCCGCCCTTCAACTCGAAGGCCAGCATGCCGCCGAAGCCCTGCATCTGCTGGCAAGCAAGCGCGTGCTGGGGGAAGGCGTCAAGCCCCGGGTCGTGCCGCAGGATGGACGGAAAGGGCGCGCGCAAATAGCCTTCAATATAAGCGAAGAGAGCGCTGAGGGCCTCTTCGCGGGTAGTCCATCGCCGCTGGTGGAGCGTTGTCACAGTAGCAAGCGGTGCGGCTCATCGATGGCTTGCCCTTCACGGACTTAGCTAAGGTGTCCACCAAATCCAGGGACCACCAACCGGTCTATCTCTCGAGGCGCTGGGAGACCTCGGCCAGTCGCCGAAACTCGTTTTCATCTGTTACGCCTTCTGTGATGATGAAGAGCAGGGTGGAATCGCTGTTCATGTCGATGGCTTCGCGCCATGCGAGGGTGTTGGCGGCAAGCGCACCGGCGAGGCCGGCCGCGCCGGATGCGCCCGCGCGGATGGCGGTGTCTGTTTCGGCCGGGGCGGCGAGGCTGCGGACAGCTTCGGCGGCGTAGGTGTCGGCCACCGATATGAAGGCGTCCACACGATCCTTCAGGATTGCGAATGCCGGCAGCGAAGGGCGCAGGCAATCGAGCATCGCGAAGATCGTCTCCGCGCTGTGCGGTATCTCGGTCGCGCCGCCGACGCGCGCGCTTTCCAGCAGACAGTCGGCGCTGTCCGGCTCGACGACGATGAGGCGCGGCGCGTGGGGGCTGCCGCTGAACCGGCTGGCCATGGCCGCGGCAAGCCCGCCGACACCGGCCTGCACGAACAGCTGCGTCGGCCGCTCGCCGGGCGAGAGCTGCGCGCGGATTTCCTCGGCGATCACGGTGTAGCCCTGCATCACGCGAACGGGCAGCGGATCGTTCGCGCATTCGGGTGCGTCCGCGGTGTCGGAAACGAGGATGGCGCCTGTGCGTGCCGCATCGCGCCGTGCCTGCTCGACCGAATCGTCATAAGTGCCGTCGACGCGCACGATCGCCGCGCCCTGCCTCCGGATATGGTCGGCGCGTTCCTCGGTGACGCCCGCGTGCAGATAGACCGAGCAGCGCGCGCCGACGAGCCGCGCGCCCGCCGCCACGGCGCGGCCGTGGTTGCCGTCGCTGGCGCAAACGAAATGCATGTCCGAAGCGATGGTGCGAACCTCTTCGCCGACGAGGTCGGCAGGATCGAGCGTACGTCCGAGCGCGGCCTCGGCGTGCGTGCGCACGACGCTGAACACGGCGTAGACACCGCCCAGCGCCTTGAAGCTGCCGAGCCCCATGCGCTTGCTCTCGTCCTTCACGAGCACCTGCCCAACGCCGAGCCGCTGTGCGAGCCCCGGCAGCCGCACGAGCGGAGTCGGCGCATAGGCGGGGCAGGCGGCGAGCATCGCCATGGGTTCGAGATGCGCGTCGGCGGAAAGGCCGCCCTGCGGATCGGCGGTTTTGAGCGGGTTCAAAAGCAACTCGGTCATGCGGAAACTCCGGTTCGTGCGGCAGAGACCGCCGGCCGCGTGTCCCGCCACGGCCGTGCGCTTTCAAGCGCGGCGGCAAGCGAAAGCAAACTCTCCTCTCCACCCGGTCGACCGGCGATCTGCGTGCCAATCGGCAATCCGTCAAGCACATGCAGCGGCACGCTCATCGCGGGCTGCCCCGTGAGGTTGTATTGCACCGTGAACGCCGCGCGGCGAAACACGTCGGCGAAGAATTCGGTCACCGAGTCTACGCTGCGATCATGCGACAGTACGCCATGCGGTAGGGCAGGCGAGGCGAAGACCGGGGAGATGATCGCGTCAAACGCATCGGCGGTGTGTGCCATACGGCGGCAGAACAGGTTCATGTGATCGAGCGCGGCGAGATACGCCTCGGCACTGATCGTCTCGCCGTGGCGGATCATTGCCAGCGTTGCCCCTTCGACCGTATCGGCGTCCGCGCGCCGTCCCGTTGCGGCCTCGATTCGGCGGACGGCGCGCAGAATATTCGCTGACCAGATCGTCACGAGCATGTCGATCGCCGCGTCGGCATCGAAAGCGATGGTGATCGGCTCCACCGTATGCCCAAGCGCTTCGCAAAGGCGTGCGGTGTCCTCGGCGGCTGCGATCACGCTGGCTTCGACAGTATCGGCGAAGGGGCTTGCCGTCAGCAGTGCAAGGCGCAGTGGTGCGGATGGGCGTTCGGTCGCGGCAAGGAAGCTGCCTCCCGGCGATGGCGCTGTGTAGCGGTGACCGGCATCGGGCCCGGCGAGCAGATCGAGCGCGGCGGCGGAATCGCGGACACTGCGGGTGATCACATGCGCGGCGGTCAACCCGCTGTTGACTTCGCCTGCCTGCGGGCCCGTCGGAAGCCGCCCGCGCGAGGGTTTCAGACCGAACACTCCGCAGCAGTGTGCGGGGATGCGGATCGAGCCGGCACTGTCTCCGGCGAGTGCCAGCGGAACGATCCCTGCGGCAACTGCCGCCGCCGCGCCGCCGCTCGATCCGCCGGCGGACCGCGACAGGTCCCATGGATTGCGCGTTATGCCGGTCGCGCGCGATTCCGTTGTGAAGGCGCTGCCGAGTTCGGGTGTCGTCGACCGCCCGATGATGGAGAAGCCGCCTGCACGGATACGCCTGATGACCTCGCTGTCTTCGGCGGGCCGCAGCCCCTCTGCAAGCAGGCAGCCCATTTCCTGCGGCACGCCGGCCATCGCCCAGCCGATGTCCTTTGCCAGCGTCGGTACGCCCGCAAAGGTGCCGTGCGTGGCGGGTGCGGCGGCAGGCACCGGGCCGGCCAGCACGTTGAGCGCCGGGTTCAAGGCCGCGAGCGCGTCGCGCGCTGCGCTTTCCACCTCGGCTGCGGTTGCGTCGCCGCTGCGAATCAGGGCGGCGAGGTCCAGCGCATCGCAACGTGCATACTCATCGGTTCGCAAAGGCGTGCCTCCATAAACGACTGATGATCAGTCATAAAAATGCAAAAAAATGTGCTCATGTATGGCAAGGCCGGCCTGTTCAGCTTCCGCTCTTGAAACCCCGCAGGGCCGCGAGCAGCCAGTCGCCGACGCGGTCCTGGTAGTCCGCCGACGTGCGGTTGCGCGAATGGCCGAAAAGGCGGGGCAGGGCGCCGTTGATCGTGTCGATGAACAGCCATGAGAGGAGATCGGGATCGCCCGGCCCGATCTCGCCTTTGGCCTGCCAGGTCGCCACCGCGCGCAGGGCGAAGACGTTGAGCGGCGAAAAGGCGTCATTCCACCGGTCGCGGTCGATGCCGGTCGAAGTGCCGCTGTCGATGTTGTCGAGCACGTCGCGGTAGGCGAAACAGGTGCGATAATAGCCCTCCAGCACCTGCCGCAGGCCGGTTTCCATATCGGCGGCCTCCACCGGAATCTTGCTGAGTGTCGTTCCCGCCTCCGCCACCATCGCGCGGATCAGTTCGATGACGATGTCGTCTTTGCTGGAAAAATGCAGGTAGAACGCACCCTGGCTAAGCCCTGCGGCGGCAACCACGTCCGACACGCGCATTCGCGAGAAGCCGGTGGAGGCGAGCACGGCGCGCGCGGCGGCGAGTAGCTGAGCCTTGCGGACTTCGGGCGGCAGCGTCCGCTTGGTCGCGGCGCCTTTCACGGCAAGGTCCGGCTTTTTCCGTGCGCTCGTGCCCGCCATCCGACCCTGTCTCTCCTGATCCCGAAACCTTCGTGATGGCAACGGTCTTGACACGGCATATCGTGAGTGTCAACTCTAGTGACTGACAGTCAGTCGATGAGTCGGGAGAGATATGGGCGCGGGAAAGATCTTCGTTGGGGCGCTGTCGGCAGAAACGAACATGTTCTCGCCGGTGCCGACCGACATCGGCAGTTTCCGCGATCATCTTTGGGTCGAGGCCGGGGCGCTTGGCGAAACGGTAGCGTGGCCTGCGCCGCTCGAAGGTTTCCGGCACGCCGCGCGTGCGCATGGATGGCGTGTCGCGCAGGGCCTGTGCGTCGCCGCCGAACCTGCCGCCCCGATGTCCGCGCAGGATTATGCAGAGGTGCGCGATCGGTTGCTCGGCGATCTGCGCGCTGCCCTGCCTGTCGACGCGGTTGCGCTCAGCCTGCATGGCGGCATGATCGCGGCGGGCGTTTCCGATTGCGAGGGCGATATCCTGCAGCGCGTGCGCGCAATCGTCGGGCCCGATGTTCCCGTGGGCGCCGTACTCGATCCCCACGCGCATCTCACCGATGCGATGGTGAAGAGCGCCGATCTCCTGATCTTTTTCAGGGAGTATCCGCACACCGATATCGAGGATCGCGCGCAGCGGCTCGTCGAGAGGCTCATCGAATGCCGCGCGGGCGCGATCCGTCCCGTGGCGTCGGTGTTCGATTGCCGGATGATCGATTTCTATTTCACCGACCGGGAGCCGATGCGCGCGTTCGTGGACGACATGGCGGTGGCGGAGGAGGGGCCGATCCTGTCCGTGTCGCTCGTTCACGGCTTTCCGTGGGGCGACGTGCCAGAGATGGGCACCAAGATGCTCGTCTATACGGACGGCAACGCCCCGCTGGGGCAAGAGGTTGCCGAGCGCTTCGGGCGCCGCCTGTTCGCGCTGCGCGGCACGACCCTGCCGCCGCTGCTTTCGGTCCCCGAAGCCGCTGCGCTGGCGGAAGGCTGGCAAGGCACACCGCTCGTGCTGGCCGACGCCGCCGACAATCCCGGCGGCGGCGCGCCCGGCGATGCGACATGGCTGATCGGGGCTCTGATCGACGCGGGCATCGAAGGTGTGCTCGCGGGCCTCGTCTGGGATCCGATGCTGGTGCGTCAGGCGGCGGCCCTCGGACCGGGCGGCGAGGCGCGCTTTCGCATCGGCGGCAAGGCATCGCCGTGGTCCGGCCAGCCGCTCGATGTTGATGCGCGCGTCCTTTCGGTGGTGCGCGACGCCGTGCAGCATGCCGACGGATGGGATTGGCCGATGGGCGACGCAGTGCTGCTGGAGATCGGCGGCGTCCGTCTCGCCGTGTGCGACCGGCGCGTGCAATGCGTCGATCCTGCGGTCTTCCGTATGCTGGGTGCAGCGCCGGAGGTGGCGCGCGTCATCGTCGTCAAGTCGGCGCAGCATTTCGTCGCCGGTTTCCAAGCGGTCGCGGGGCGTATCGCCTACGTCGAATCGCCCGGCGTTCTCAGTCTTACCGGCGATGCCGCGCGCTACCGGCATCTTAGCCGTCCGAAATGGCCGTTCGATCCCGATCCCTTTGCGGACGGGGCGGACGTCATCACCGCGCCCCCGGGGAGGGGCGATCACCAGCAAAGGGGGAAAGTCGATGTTCAGCAGGGATAAGGCTATTATGCGGTCTTCGATGATGGTTTCGGGCCGCTCACTCGCAGGCGTCGCGCTCGCGGCGCTCGCCGCACCGCTGGCAATGCCGGCGTTTGCGGCGGAAACCGCCGTCGCACCAGAGGAAATCCTGGTGACCGCGCGCAAGCGTGAAGAGCGCGTTCAGGACGTGCCGATCGCCATGACCGTGTTCGACGCGGAGGATATCGCCGCGCGCGGCGTCAACGCGCTGCGCGATCTTGAACATTCCGTGCCGAACCTCATGTTCGCCAGCGTCGACAACGTCGTTAGCCCGCAGATATCGCTGCGCGGTATTTCGAGCGACGCGCGCAACATCGGTTTCGAAAGCGGCCTCAGCCTTTATGTCGACGGCGTCTACACGGGCCGCCCGAGTTCGTTCAGCGTCGACATGCTCGATGTCGCGCAGGTCGAGGTGCTGCGCGGTCCGCAGGGCACGCTGTTCGGCAAGAACACCACGGCGGGCGCCATCAACATCATCACGCGTGCGCCCTCGCAGGAATTCGAAGGCAATCTCGAACTTCAGTACGGCAACTACGACGCGCTGCGCGTCCGCGCATCGGCGAGCGGCCCGATCGTGAAGGATAAGCTTGCGATCCGTGTCGGCGGCTACATGCGCAAGCGCGACGGCTACCAGCACAATCTCCACACGGGCGGCGATCTCTACACCGAGGATTCGAAAGGTGCGCAGGCGAAGCTGCTGCTGACGCCCACCGACGGCTTCGATCTCCAGATCGCCGTCGACGGCCTGCACGATCGCTATCGGCCGAACGTCAACGAGATGGCGAGCGGCGTCGGCGCCACCGGCACGCCCCGCGACGTGGAGGTCGATACGCCCGTCTATCAGGAGCGCGACGTTTTCGGCATCAGCGCCACCGCCAACTTCGATTTCGGCCCGGCGACGCTCACCTCGATCAGCGCCTACCGCACGACCGACATCGAATTCCTCACCGACGATGACGGCTCTTCAAACCCCTTCCTCATCGGTCTTTTCGAGGAGGGTCAGGACCAGGTCTCGCAGGAGCTCCGCCTCGCTTCCAATGGCAACACGCGCTTTTCGTGGGTCGCGGGCCTTTATTATTTCCATCAGCGCGTCACCACCTCGCGCCTGTCGCGCCTCACCAACCTGCTGCCTTTCCAGATCGACGTGACGCTGGATGCCAAGGTGCTCACCGACAGCTATGCCGCCTTCGGCCAGTTCGACTACAAGATCACCGACGCGCTGACGCTTACCGGCGGCCTGCGCTACACGTCGGAGAAGAAGACGCTCGACATGGATCTCGTCGGCTCGCCGATCTTCGGCATCGCGACCGTCTCGCTTTCGGGCCACCGCTACAAGGAGGACGATCTGTCGCCGACACTCGGCCTCGCATGGCGCCCGAACGACGCGCTCAATCTCTATGCGAAGGTCGCGAAGGGTTTCAAATCCGGCGGCTTCAACGCGGATTACGTGCCGAGCGCGCTCGTCGACTTCGATTCCGAAAGCGCCACGAATTACGAGGCCGGCGCGAAATATGTTTCGCCCGATCGCGCCGTGCGCGCAAACCTCGCGGTCTTCGTCACCGATTACCGCAACCTGCAGGTCATCCAGTTCCAGCAGTTCGCGGGCTTCAACATCTCGAACGCTGCCGAGGCGACGATCAAGGGTGTTGAACTTGATTTCGAAGCGTCGCCAATCGCGGGCCTGCGCTTCGACGGCAGCCTGGGCTATCTCGATGCGACGTTCGACAGCTTCAAGAATGCCGGCGGCGCGGGCGTCGATTACGACGGCAACCGCCTCACCGAAGCGCCGCGCTGGACGGCGAGTTTCGGTGCGCAATACACGCACGACATCGGCGTCGGCAGCGTCACGCTGCGCGGCGACATGACCTACCGCGCGCATTATTTCGTCGATCCCGAGAACACCCCGGCAGACCGCATCCCCGGCTACACGCTCTACAGCGCACGGCTCGGCTTCACGACCGCCGATGGCGGCTGGACGGTCGAGCTGTGGGGCAAGAATCTCGCGAACAAAACCTATCTGAATGCGCGCGGCACGCCCGTGCTTGGCGGCTTCCTCGGTCAGGAATATGTGAACTACGGCACGCCGCGTACCTACGGCGTCCGCCTGGCCGCGGCCTTCTGATGCGGCTTCCCGGTCTTCTTTCCGTCCTGCTCCTCGCCCTGTCGCCGGTTCCGGCGGCAGCGGCGAGCGGCGATCTTGCGGCATGGTCCGATGCGGTCGTGGGCCGCGCCGTCGCGGAGGGCCGGGCTTCGGGGGCGGCGGTTGCGGTTGTCGAGCACGGCGAAACCGTCTTCCTCAAGGCTTACGGCGAAGACCGGGGCCGCCCGGTCACGGCGGAGGGCACGCCGTTCTCGATCGGCTCCATCTCGAAATCGTTCACCGCGACCGCGATCGCGCAGCTTCTGGAAAGCGGCCGCATCGCATCGCTCGACGATCCCGCGAACCGCTATCTGAAGCGAGTCCATCTGCCCGCGCGCGGCGGCCGCGAGATCACCGTGCGCAATCTCCTCACGCACCGCGCCGGTTTCGACGACAGTACCTACGGTCTCGCGACGCCTGTGCCGGTAAAGGTGCCGCTGCCGCCGGAGGCGATCGAAAAGCGCCTGCCGCCGCAGGTGCGCCCCGCCGGAGACGTGTCGGTCTATTCGAACAACGGCTATGCGATCCTCGGCCTGCTGATCGAGGACATCACCGGCGAACTTTATCCCGATTACATCGCGCGCCATGTCTTCGGCCCGCTCGGTATGGCGAAGTCGTTCGTGCGCACGCGGCCGGATCAGCCGATCGCGCTGCCCACGACGCTGCACACGAACGGCAAGCGCACGCCTGTACCGCAGACGTGGGCCTATCACCCCTATATTGCGCCCTCCGCGGCGATCGTCTCGACGGCGGAAGACATGGCGCGCTTCGCCGCGGCACAGATCGCCGCCGAGCGGGCGGGTGCGCCCGGCATCGCGAATGCCGAGACCACGAAGCTCATGCACAGCCGCATGGTCGCGAATGCGCCCGATGTGTCGGGTTTTGGCATGAGCTTTGTCGTCAGCGATTGGAACGGCGTGCGCATCGTCGAAAATGCCGGTTCCGGCCCTGGCTTTCAGGCCAATTTCATCCTGCTCCCCGGACGTGATCGCGCGCTCGTCGTGCTTGTTATGGGCGATTATGCTGGCCCGTCGGCATGGGAGACGCTTGTCGCGAAAGTCTCCGGCAAGAGGCTGGAGACAAAGGCCAGTCTCAACATGTTCGCGATCCGCCGCAGCTTTCTCGAACGCGAACTCGGCGTCTATGCGCCGCCTACCGTTGCAGGCCCACTGCCGCCGGCAGCGCAATTCGCCGGGCTCTACCGCGCCGCGCGCCGCCCCGCGACAACGCCCGAAGCGCTCACAAATCCCGGCGCGGTGATCGATGCGCGCGCGGGCGCCGGGAACACGCTCACGATCAACGGCATATCCGGCTACCGGCAATATGCGCCGGGGCGCTTTTTCAACGCCGACGTGACGCAATATGTGCCCGATGCCGGGGCCTCCGATCTCTATGCGTTCGCAACCGACAGCGACGGCAAGGTCCGCTACGCCGCGACACACGTCGCGATCGAAATGTTCGCGCCCGCGCGTTTCAGTCCCGCGCGGGCGCGGCTCGCGGGTGGCGTGGGTCTCGTCCTTTCGCTTTCGGGTCTTGCCGCGATTTTCTGGCGTCCCCGGCGCGGTCTCCACAAGGTCGCGCGATGGGCGGCGTTTACGCTCGGGCTCGGCGCGCTTGTCGCCATGCTCATTCCGGTTGCGGGAACCGCCCTGCTCGGCAATCCGGTGTTTGCGTGGGCCTTCGCCGATACGCGCCTGTTCGCCGCGCTTACGGTCGCAGGCAACTTCATCGCCGCGGCCACGCTGGTTCTCACGCTCGCGGTGCTGGCCGGGCTCGGGGGTGAGGGGCCCGGCAGGGGCCGATATCTGTGGCTCGTAGCGCTCGCCGTCGGCGGCGCGCTGCTCACCGCCGCGCTCTTCTATTTCAATCTCGTCGGCTGGCACCTGCCATGACGCCGCGCATCCCCTCCTCGCGCATCGCGTTGTTCGCTCTCCCGGCATTGCCGGTTGTGATGGCTCACATTCCCGTGGGTGCGATCATCCCGTCCTTCTACGCGAAGCACACGGCGGCCTCGATGGCGGCGATCGGTTCGGTATTCCTCGTCTCGCGTATTTTCGATGCGATGATCGATCCGGTCATCGGCCATATGAGCGATCGCACGCGCGGGCCCTTTGGCCGCCGCAAGCCATGGGTGGTGGCCGGTGCGGCCGTGATGGTGCTTGCCGTCTGGGCGCTGTTCACGCCCGCGCCGGATGCCGGCCCCGGTTGGCTGATGGCGGCGTCGATGGCGCTGTTCCTTGGCTGGGGAATGCTCGAAATCCCCTATCGCGCGTGGAGCGTCGAACTCTCCCGCGATTATGCGGAGCGCACGAAAATCTCCACCGCGATCGCGGTGATGGGTGCGCTCGGCACATTGCTATTCATGGCGATCCCGATGCTGCCGATCTTCGCCTCCTCGGAAATCGGCCCGCAGACGATGGCGTTCATGGCGGTGGTCATCGCCGTGCTGCTTCCCGCCTGCGTTGCGCTCGCCGTCTGGAGGGTTCCCGAAGGCGATGCACTGCCCGAAGAACGCAGCACGGGGCGGGAGGCGATCCGTTCGCTTGCCAAAAATCGCCCGCTCTTCATCTTCGTCGTCACTTTCATCTTCGGCGGTCTCGGCACCGGCGCGTTCACGGCGGTGTTTTACCTCTTCGTCGATAATCACCTCGGCATCGGTGATCGCTTCGCCATGCTCTACGTCGCGTCCGCCGCAGCGAACCTCGCCGGTATGCCGCTCTGGCACCGCGTGATGCAGCGTATCGGGCGCCACCGCGCGCTCGCGCTCAGCTGGGGGAGCCTCGTGTTCGTCCAGCTCGCCATGCTCGCCGTGCCGAAGGGGGAGGCGGCGTTTCTCCCGATGATCGGCTTCGCGCTCGCCTTCGGTTTTGCCGAAGCGGCGACCAAGGTCGCGCCTTATGCGATGGTCGGCGATATCGTCGATTATGAAACCTGGCGCAGTGGCATCGATCGCTCCGGCAGCTACTTCTCCTTCATGATCCTGATCGCGAAGCTCAACTTCGCGATCGGCGGCGGCGCGGCCTTCCTGCTGCTCGGGCTGATCGGCTACAGTGCGACCGGCGCGAACACCGGTTTTGCGGCAAGCGGTCTTCTTGCCGTCTTCGTCGGCCTCCCGGTTCTCCTCTGGGCCGCTGCGGCCGTCATGGCGACGCGTTTCCCGATCACGCGCAAGCGGCAGGATATCATCCGCCGCCGCATCGAATCCCGCACTAGGGCCAGCTGAAAGATCTGTCATGGATACGAATAAACTTCCCGTCCTCGATCTCGAGGGCACGCCGCGCGAACGCGGCCGCACGCACGGCGAAACGCTACGCGCGAACATCCTCGATCTGCGCGCGAAATACCGCGATTATGTGCGCGCCTATTACGATCTCGATCCTGCAGAATTCTATGCGGGCTTCCGGCGCTATGCGGATTTCCTCCCCGCAGTTCGCGCACACGCGCCGCATATTCTCGAAGAGGCGATCGGCATCGCTGAAGGCGCAGGGCTCGATCCCGATGATGTCGTCTACACGCAGTTCGTCGATGAAGAATGGCAGTACGGCTTCCTCCATCACGAACCGGCGCACCCCCGGCAGAAATGCTCCAGCTTCGGCATCGTGGGGGAGGGCATAACCTACGGCGGGCAGAACATGGATATTCCGCCGATGTTCGATGGCCACCAGATCTTGATGCGCATCCGGGAGCCGGATGGACATGTCGCGCTCGTCTTCAGCTTCGCGGGGATGATCGGGCTGAACGGCGTCAACAGTTCGCGCCTCGGGCTTTGCTGCAATTCGCTCAATCAGCTCCAGCCTTCGCGCACGGGGCTGCCCGTGGCCTTCATCGTCCGCCGCCTGCTCGAAGCGCGCAGCTTCGCGGAGGCCGAGGCGTTCCTGCGCGCCGTACCACATGCCTCGGGCCAGAATTATCTGCTGTCCGCGCCCGGCCGCGTCGGCAGTTTCGAATGCTCGGCACTCAGCGTCACCGAATGTCCCGGCGGCGCGGAGAATGGACGCATCTGCCACACCAACCATGTGCTCGCGAATTCGGATCTGGGCGCCTTTGATGCGCGCCTCGCCGGGCTTCCCGAATCCGAACGGCCCACGTTCAACAACAGCCGCCAGCGGCTTCTCTCGATCGCGGGGCGTGTCGAGCAGGGCGGTGCCTCCACGCTCGAAACCCTGCGCGCCGCGCTTTCCGCGCACGATGATCCCGCGAACCCCGTTTCGCGTACGCACCGCGATGTGCTCGGTAGCCCGATCGGATTCACGGCGGGGTCGATGATCTACGAACTCGGCAGCCCGCCGCGCCTGCATGTCGCCGCCGGGCCGCCCTGCAAAACGCCGTGGCGCACGTTCGATGTCGAATAGGGAGGTCTGCATGTTGAAGTCCGTCATTGCCGTCTCGTGTCTGCTTGCCGCTGCGTCCCCGGCGGCCGCCGGGGGGTGCCGCCTGCTCATCGTCAACGACGATGGCGCCGGCGCCCCCGGCATTGCCGCGCTCGCCGATGCGCTGAGAGCAGATTGCGAGGTCGTCGTCTCCGCGCCTGCCGGCGAACAATCGGGCGCCAGCCATGCGATCCCGAATGTGCGCGATGGACTCAGGGTGCGCAGCGTCGCGGTCGGCAACGGTACGGGCTATGCCGTCGAAGGCTCCCCCGCAGAGGCTGCCGGGCTCGGGCTCACTGCGCTGTCGGATGGCAGGCGGTTCGATCTTGTCGTTTCGGGTATCAACCGCGGCGAGAACACCGGCCTTGCCAATCTCTATTCGGGCACGGTCAATGCCGCGGTCGAGGCGTTGGTGCGCGGCGTTCCCGCCATCGCCATTTCGCAGGACACGGGTTACGGGCGCGACTACGCGGCTTCCGCCGAAATCGCGCGCAAGCTGGTGCGGAAGACGCTGGCGAAGAGGCTTCCGAAAGACGTGATTCTGAACGTCAATATTCCCATGAACCCGCAGGGTGTCACGATCGCGCCCGCGCGCGGCATGACTGTTCGCATCGCCGGGTTCGACGCCACCGATGCTGGCGAGGGGGTGACACTCTATCGCGCGCGCATTGTTGAGGAAACCGCGCCCCCGTCGGATGGCGACGTTGCCGCCTATCGCGCCGGACGTATCACGATCACTCCGCTCGCGCTCGACCGCACGGACAGGGCTGCGCTCCGCGCCGTTCGCTGGGCTGCCCATGCCGGGTTCTGATATCTCGGATCTGATCGGCAAGCCGGGAAGCCGCTGGCGGATTCCCACCCCCGCGCTTGTGCTCGATCTCGACGCGTTCGAGGCGAACATCGCGGCGGTCGCCGAATTCTGCAGTGCGAACGGGCGCACGTTCCGTCCCCACGCCAAAAGTCATCGTTCGGTCAGCGTCGCGCGGCGGCAGATCGCGTCGGGCGCGGTCGGACAGGGCTGTGCCAAGCTTGGCGAGGCGGAGGCGCTTGCGGAGGGGGGCATCGACGGCCTGCTCGTCACCTCGCCGGTCGTCACCGATGATGGCATTGCGCGCCTGATGGCGCTGAATGCCCGCGTCGATGATCTCAGCGCAGTCGTCGATCATTCCGCCGTGCTCGCGCGCATCGGCGATGCCGCCGCCGCGTCGGGCAGGCGCATGAAGCTCGTCGTCGATCTCGATGTCGGTCTCCGTCGCACCGGGGCCGCGACGCCCGAAGCTGCGGAAATGCTCATCGATGCGATCCTCGCGCATCCGTCGCTCGAATTCGCGGGTGTACAGGCCTATGCCGGGCATCTGATGCACGTCGCCGGCGCCTCCGCGCGCCGCGCGGCACTGAAAGCCGCGATGGCGCCGCTCGCCGTCCTTGGCGAACGCCTGCAGGGCAGGGGAATAGCGATCCCGCTTACCACCGGCGGCGGCACTGGCAGTCTCGACATCGATACAGAAATGGGCCTCCTCTCCGAGCTCCAGCCCGGCTCCTATCCTTTCATGGATAGCCAGTACGCAGACGTTTGGGTCACCGCCGGCGAACCGGCACCGTATCGCTCGTCGCTCTTCGTCCAAACGACCGTCATCAGCGCCAACCACCCCGGCCTCGCCACCGTAGACGCCGGCTACAAGGCCTTCGCCACCGACGCCGGGGTTCCCCACATCCTGACTGGAGCCCCGCCGGGCACCACCTACTTCTTCTACGGTGACGAACAGGGCGGCCTGACCCTTGCGGAAGGCGCCCAACTTGCAATCGGCACCATTATCACTTGTTCGCTCCCCCACTGCGATCCGACCGTCAACCTCTATGATGCTTACCATGTGGTTCAAGGTGATCGTCTGCGCGACATTTGGCCGATCGAAGCCCGGGGATGCTCTCAATAATTAAAGAAAGGAGCATCTAGTCAAAAGAATTTATCACACGAAACCGCCTGAAGGGCGCAGAAATTGTATCGTTGGACCTTTGCGACTCTCCGGAATTGGCGCCGGAGTGAGCCAAGCCCCCGTTTGTCCATCTCTGACGTATTCCGACCGCGTCGCGCCTTATTCAAATCTGTACGGATCGAAGCAAGAAGCGTCGGGATCGGGCTTGCCGTCGATTGCGGCTGCGATCAGCTCGGTTGCAAGCGCCGCGAAGGTGACGCCGTTGCCGCCGAACCCGCTCGCCAGCCACAGATGACCATGGTTTACGGCACGGCCGATTGCTGGCAGGCCATCCGGTGACGACCCGAACGCCGCCGCCCATGCGCAGTCAAGCGGCACATTGTCTGTGCCGATGATGGCTGCAACCTTGGTCTGCAATATACCCGCCTTGGCGCCGATGAGGGAATCGCGCTGTCCGGCATCGTCGAAATCTTCGTCCTCGCCACCGGCCACGACCCGGCCGTCAGCCGTGGCGCGGGCATAGATGTAGGGATTCGAGGCTTCCCAGATCATCGCGTTCTCCCGCCAGAGCGGCGCGATGCCGGGCGGCGTCGCGATGGCATAGCTCGAACTCACGGCAAACGCGGGTGGCAGATACCAGCGTGCCCGCTCATAGCCTGTCGCCAGAATGACCTCGTCCGCCAAAAGCTCCGGGCCCTCCGCCGTACGAACCACAAGACCTTTCTCTTGCTGCTCCACGGCAACGACGTCATAGGGAAAGTTAATGTCTGCGCCATGCTGGCACGCCCGTATCAGTAAGCCTTCCGTCAGTTTTACCGGGTCGACCGCGTAGCTGTCCGCGGACAACAGCGCGGCGCGAGGCGCGATACCAAACCGCTCAGCGACCTCGTCGGCTGCAAGAAATGCCGAGGGCAAGCCGGCCTTGCGCCTGGCGTCACCTTCCGCTTCCAGCGCGCCCTCATCGAGCAGGGTTCCCGCTAGATAAAGTTCGGGGCGGTCGATGCGCCCACACGCGATACCAAGTGCATCGATCCGGTCCGAAAGGCTGCGTGCCGCAGCGTGAACCCTCCGCCATCGCCGCTCGGCTTCAACGATGCCGATCCTTTCCGCTAGGTGCGTGAGCGGGACATCAGCGCCCCACATCACAAGCGCGGTCGAGGCCGCCGTGCTGCCATGCGCGGGCGGCCGGCGATCGAGCACCACCACCCGGCGCCCACCCGTGGAGAGCCGTTCGGCAAGCATTGCGCCCATGATGCCCGCACCGACAATCGCAACATCGGCACGTGCCTTCGGCGGAGGTTCGCTTGCGCGCAAAGCCTTCTCCTCAGGCTTCCAACAGGGCCGCCCGCCGCGCAAATCTCGGGTTTCGGTCAGTTCCACAGGCGCTCCATCCGTCCCCGTCGCAGCAACGCATGGGCAATGTCATGCATCTCCATGCTCAGGCCGCTGCATCGAGATCGACCCTCGCTTCCCGTTCCCACAGACGCAGCGCGCCGCAGGCCTTCAGGAAGGCGCCTGCGTCACGCGCGCCTGCGAGCTCGATGCAGCCTTCGTCCAGATCATCGGCCAGTCCCGCCTTCTCAAACAGCGCCATCACCTCGCGCGAATAGCCGATAAACTTGCAGTGGGCGAAGGCATCGGTCGCGAAGCCCTTCGCCGTCGCATCGCCGGCGAGCAGCGTAGCGCCGTCCTTCGAGGCTATCACCGCCACGGCATCGAACAGCACGGACGGCCCGCCGTCGATCTTCTGCTGCGCAGCGACCTTCGTGCCGTCTGACAGCGTGACACCGCCGATCTTCGGCGCGACCACCTCATGGACGGCCTTTTCCTTCTTCACCGCCGCGACCAGCGCGGTGAACAGCGCTGCGTCCGCGCCGTCCGTGACGAGGATACCGAGCTTGCGGCCCGCAAAGCTCCCCGGTCCATTCTTGACGATGCTGAGCGCGTCCGAAGGCGGCAAGTCGGTGATCGTGGACCGCGCGGCCTTTGCCGGCTCGGCAAGCGGAAGGCCGAGCCCGTCTGCTACCGTTGCCGCCAGGCTCCCGTCGATATGGCGCAGGTGCGAAACGACGCGCGACCGGATGTCGGGACGCTCGCACTTGCTCAACTCGAATACCAGTGCGTCGCCCAGATGTTTCTGCTCGATCGGTGTCTGGCTGATGTAGAACTGCCTGGCCTGGCTGTAGTGATCGGCGAAGCTTTCGGGCCGCAGCCGCGTCTTGGGACCGGCCTCCTCTGCGGCAAAGCTACGGAAACCGCGCGCCGGGTCCTCGCGCGGCCCGCCCTCCAAGCCCCAGCTGTTGGGCTCGTAGTTGGCGCGGCCTTGCGGGTTGCGCATCGCCATGTGCCCGTCCTGCTGGAAATGTGCCATCGGGCATTTGGGCGCATTGATTGGAAGATGCGTGAAGTTGGGGCTGCCGAGCCGCTTCAGCTGCGTGTCAAGGTAAGAGAAATTGCGGCCCTGAAGCAGCGGGTCATTCGAGAAATCGATGCCTGGCGGGACGTTCTGGGTGCAGAATGCAACCTGCTCGGTCTCGGCAAAGAAATTGTCCACCACCCTGTCGAGCACGAGGCGGCCCACCACCTGCACCGGGACGTCCTCCTCGGGGATGATCTTGGTGGGATCGAGCACGTCGAAGGCGAAGCGTTCCGCGAAGTCCTCGTCGAAGATCTGGAGGCCCAGTTCCCACTCGGGGAAATCGCCGCTGCTGATCGCATCCCATAGGTCGCGGCGGTGGAAGTCGGGGTCGGCGCCGTTGATCTTGACCGCCTCGTTCCATGCGACCGATTGCAGACCGAGCTTCGGCTTCCAGTGGAACTTGACGAAGGTCGACCGGTCCTTCGTGTCGAGTAAGCGGAAGGTGTGGACGCCGAAGCCCTCCATGAAGCGGAAGGAGCGCGGGATCGCCCGGTCGGACATCGTCCACATGATCATGTGGAAGCTTTCGGGCGTTAGCGAGATGAAGTCCCAGAAATTGTCATGCGCCGATTGCGCCTGCGGGAAGGCGCGGTCGGGTGCGGGCTTCACCGAATGGACGAGATCGGGGAACTTGATCGCGTCCTGAATAAAGAACACCGGGATGTTGTTGCCGACGATGTCCCAGTTGCCCTCCTTCGTATAGACCTTGACCGCGAAGCCGCGCACGTCGCGGGCAAGGTCGAACGAGCCCTTGCTGCCCGCGACTGTGGAGAAGCGCACGAAAGCAGGTGTGCGTTCGCCGACGCGCTGGAAGACGTCGGCGCGCGTGAGCTTCGACAGCGATTTCGTCAGTTCGAAATAGCCGTGCGCGCCGTAGCCACGCGCATGCACGACCCGTTCCGGGATGCGCTCATGGTCGAAGTGGAAGATCTTTTCGCGGAAATGGAAATCTTCCAGGAGCGTTGGCCCACGCGCGCCGTAGCGCAGCGTGTTCTGGTCGTCGGCAACCGGCGTGCCTTGTGCGGTGGTCAGCGCAGGGGTGTCGCCGCCAGCTACCTGATGCGTCTCGCCGCCTGCCCCTTGTGGTTCGGCATAGGTGGTCTCGATCTTCGCGCCGGGCGCCTTGACCGCCTGCTTCGAGGTCTCTCCGGGCTTCTTTACCTTGCTGGCCATGATACCTCTCCTTGTTTTGCTTCAGATTGGGTTGCAGTCGGCCAGGATGACTGCGCGCGGTCTGCGCTCCTGGGGTCAGCCATGGACAAGTGAGAAACCGTCTGCGGTTCGTTCAATCCGGGTAACCTCGAGTTCCTCGATCCGGGCGCCGAACGTCGCCGCGTGCCGGTCATCCGCGCAATCAGCCGGGTCCTTCGATGCCCTGGAGAAAGCCGGGCGCGATGTGAGCCCCGGAAAACTCGGTGCCTGGCTCTTGCCGTTGTGAAGGACGAAAACATCGCGGTGATAGCGGGCCGCAGTACAGCCGGCCGGGCCTGCATCGATGACGATGACTTCCCCCTCTTCCGCGTTGCCCATGTCAGGGCGACAGGAGCTTGAGCGCGCTCGACTTCGCGAGCGGCAGCCCGCCGTTTTCCGCCTCGGTCAGCAATTCTTCGTTGCCGGCCAGCGTCCGGTTTCTCAGCGTAACAAGGTCGACATCGGCCCGTCGGCTTTGCGCGAACATGCCCTCCGAAGGTATCTCCAATTCATCGACGTAATGCTTGATCTCCGACAGTTCAGTGGCCTTCGCGTCATAGAAATCGGCACTCGGGCTCGCGCTTTCGATGTCGTTGATCAGCACCTTGACGCCGTCATGCTCGACATAGGCTTCGTCGAGCATGTCGCTCTCGATTTTCCCCCGAAAGGCTGGATAGAAGATTTCTTCCTCGATCATCGGTCCTTACCTTCCCAACTGTGCGAACAGGTCCTCGACCTTCCGATGATCCGCCTTCAGCAGCGCGATCGCGTCGGCGTACTTTGCCTTCGGCATTGTGACCTCCCTCGTTCGGACCTGTATGCAGAAGTCGCATCAGCAAGCGATGTTCCATGCGAACGACTCGCAATGTGACGGATGTTGAACGGTCGACGGAAAAGCACTCCCGAGGTCCACTGTTCTTGATGCCCACGACGGGGCGGCCGCGCCTATATACTGGGCCGTAAACTCATAAGCGCGGAGCCACAGGCGCATTGAGGTGAGTTGGACCATGGCGAGAAAGTTCTCGGCCAGCTTGTCGTAGCGGGTAGCAACCCTGCGGAACTCCGGTTGGCCTTGGGCGGGATATTGGCGAACGCACCTTTCTCACGAAGAGCGGAGCGGATGCGATCGGCTTGATCGAGGCAGGCTTGCATTGCCGTTGTATCTTGCGTGTCGGTCGCTTCCTGAACGGCGGTGTCATCGCGAAGAAAATCCCGTAGCCGCTGAATGACCATCTGTTCCAGTTCATGGGCAGGCACGCGCACCGCATTCCCGTTCGTGCCCTGACGCTTCTGCGCATGGGTAATGTAGTACCGGTAACAGCTTCCGTTACCGGTTTGCGTATGAGCGCGTCATCCGCCAGCCAAGGCTATCGTGCAGCAATCCGATGAGCAGGGCATTCTGCTTGCCGTTCGTCCGGGTTCTTCGCCGGGTCGCATACTCATCTCGACCTGCTTTGACACGGATACAATCTACTCAGCAGTAATCCGCTGCTGGCTCGCCGACCTCACGGCGCGTGATTGATCATGGCAGCATGACCACCCAATTTTTTGTCATCGTCTCGATGACCTCCCATTCGCCGACGAAGCCCGACGGGACGACGAACTGATCGCCGGCTGCAATAGGGGAACGCTGTCCATCGGAAGATATCAGAGCGCCCGATCCCGACAGGATCTGGCAATATTCCTGCTCGTCGTAGGCAATCCGCCACCGCCCGGGCGTGCATTTCCAGACACCTGCGGAAAACCGACCATCCTCTGACTCATGATATACCCACAAGGTCGCTTTCGGATCGCCGCTCACGATTCGGTCGGAGGCGGGGTCCGCATCGATAGCGGCTGGATGGAGCGAACCAAAACAAACGATCGTCATACAAATCTTCCTGTTTGAAGGGCTTGCCACCTGCGCGGCGCAGGCCTCGAACAAGACCCTCGCCTGCCCATCCGGTGAGACCGCTGGATAGGTTAGAGTTCCGGCGGCGCAGTCGCCCTAGTGGGCTGAGCGGAGCGTAGGGCAAGCCACCAGGGCGACGCAAGATGGCTCTGATATAGGTAGATCGGGCTGTGTGTGTGTCTGACGGCGTTGTAATGCGCTTGCCAGCGTGCAGGCAAGTCAGCAAACGCCCGCCGAGAGTTCATCTGGCCGTAGGATCTCTCACTCCGGCCAGATGCGCCCTCAACTATCCTGGTGTATGTCGATCTTTTATGTCACTTCAAATTTAGAACTGAAATCTGACACCAAAATTGTAGATGCGGCCGATCGTGTCATATAGCGCACGCGTCGTGCCGTAGCCGCCCACACCTGTAATCGGAGGATCTTTGTCGAGAAGATTCTGCACGGCCGCAAACAGGACTACCGAATTCTCTCCCTTCTCAACAATCGAGTGTTCAGCTGAGATGTCGAAATACAGGCGGCCATTTACGCGCAAGACATCAAGATCCTTCGAGGTGAATCCCGGTTCTATTCTTCCGCCACCGATGTAGCGCCCGGTTAGGCTGAAGCGATATGAATCCGCAATGTAGCTTGCACTAGCGTTGAAACGCCAACGTGGATTACCGCCCAGAGCTGCGACCGTTGGCTGATTAACGGCATCATGCAATTCACTTGTTGTGATGCCGTTGTCGATCACAGCCTTGTCGATATAGCTTGCGAGTGCACGGACGTTGACCTGCGAAGCCCCAACGGGAAAGCTATAGGTCGTTTCGAAATCCAGACCGCGTACCAAGACGCGCTGAAGGTTGACGGGGCCATTCAGAACATTTGTTATTCGGCCGTCGACTCCGCGGGTGATGAGCGAGCAAAGCTGCGGCGCTGTAGTATAGCACTGGTCCACGATGGCAGCAGGTGTCAGCGATATGATCGCATCCTTCATCTTGATATCGTAATAGTCGATGGAAAACTTGAATCCGGGAACGAATTCAGGTGTCAGAACAATGCCGGCAGTTAATGTGTCGGCCTTTTCAGGTACGAGACCGGGGTTGCCGGTGTTGGCAGCCAGAACTGAGTAGCTTTCACCACCAAAGGCTGGATCCTGCACGGCTAGAGAACTCGTGGAGCCAGCCGCGAATAATTCCTCCAGACCCGGCGCGCGAATGTCACGCGAGCGCGTGGCGCGAAGGCGAATGCTATCACTGATTGCATAGCTTAGGCCCGCTTTCCAAGTCTCTACTGTACCCGATGTACTGTAGTCGGTGACGCGGCCTGCAAGATTGAGGCTAAGATCCTGCGCCCAGCTTTCTTCTGATGCGAGGGGTACCAGGACCTCGCCAAATACTTCCTTGACCGTGACTTTGCCGGTGTATGGAATGGTGCCGCCGTTCCGAAAGCCTTGTACTGCCGAAATGGCATCTGAGGTCGTCAGTACCTTCCAGTTTCGGTATTCAGCGCCGACGGCAATGCCAACAGGGCCGGCCCAAGTAGAGAAAGGCTCGCCGCGCACTGTGCCCGCTATAACATGCTGCTTGATATCCCATCTGCGAAGGGATGTTCCGTTCACATAACTCGCAGCAGCATCGGTGACATTGCCTTCACCAATCAAATTGATGGGTACGCAACCGTTGGCTGGGTCGCTGAGTGTGGACCGACAGACGATAGCCCCCGTCGCAGGGTTCGTTACTGCGTCGAGTGCAAGCGCGAATTTTGCGTTAATGCGCGAGTTTTCCGACCGCGCCAGATTGTCAGTCTTGCCGTAACTGTAATAGGCATTCCACGTCCAGGATTTTCCGAAGCTTCCTTCGCCTCCTGCTACGGCCTGCAGCGTATCGATATCGAGGTTAAGCTCCACTCGTGCGTAGTCATTTGAGCTACGGCCCATAACAAAGCTTGGAATGCCTTCAGCGACCATCACATCACGGATAGAGTCGGGCAAGAAGGGGTTGTCGGCTTTTATCGTGAGTTGCTCAATCTGCGAAAGGCCGAGGTAGCGAGATTGTATCTTGGCATAGTTCATCTCAGCAAAAAGCGTCAGATAATCGGTAGCCTCGAATGTCAGACGTCCAAAGGCCGTGTATCGCTCCGAGGGAACTGAACCTACATTGTCCGCTGTAAGGTTGACGCCGTCCCCGCCGACCATTGATGAACTGGTGGCGAGTGTGCCGTATCTGAAGGGGATAGCGGATCCATCCGGCGCGAACTGGATGCCACGCAGGCGTCCCGGAGAGTTGATGACGCCGCCGTAGCTGGCGTTCGCGGCCTTCGCTCCCATGACGATAAGGTTGCGAGGCTCATCGTTCGTGGAGGTCGATGCGGGATTCGGAATACGAGCGGGGTTGTCGCCCCAATCACGATCGCCGATAAAATCAATGCCGCTGTTCTCCGCCGCTTCAATGGCAACCGTGACCCGGACCCTGCTGTCAGCGAGGCTGGTACCGAAAGCCATTGAGGCAAGGTAGTTGCGATAGTCATTTTGATCCGTGATGCCGCCCTGGAGTTTACCCTTGAAGCCCTGAAACTCGTCGTCAACGAGAAAGTTGACGACTCCGGCGACGGCATCGGATCCATAGGCTGCAGAAGCGCCACCTGTAACGACATCAACTCCGCGTATCAGCGTCTGCGGGATCGAACTGACGTTGACGCCCCCGTTTGGTGTATTCGGCGCGTAGCGTCGACCGTCGATCAATATCTGCGTTCTAAGGTAGCCGAGACCGCGAAGGTCGATATAGTTTCCAGCTCCCAAACTGCTGAGATTGCCTGTGCTGGCTGGCGTTAACGACGGTCGGACCGAAGGAAACTGGTTGATGGCATTTGCAATGTCGGGCGCTGCAATGCGCAAGAGATCCTCAGCGCCAATTGCAGTTACCGGTGTTGGCGCATCGAAGCCGCTCCGAGTTATCAGCGAGCCGGTGATGATAATTTCCTCGTCGGTCAACCTTTCTGTGGCGGGCGCTTGGGCGAATGCGGGTGTGCCTACACAGATAAGAGTGGCCGCGGTTGCAAATAGCCTGCTCTTTCCTCGGAAAATCGAGTGCCTGCTTGTGTTGGATTGAAATGTTCCCGAGCCCATCCCCATTCTTGCCTCCTCTATGCCAAACGCGGCCATGACGAATTTTTTTTAGAATATGTGATATAAAATATAAAATAATGTGAGTGACCGCGAGCGCTCAATGTTGTGCTGCCCTATAGCCGGAAGCTATGGCTGCAAAATGGAGGCCCGCGAGGGGAGTCCTAAGTTTTCTGGATCGGGGATTTGAGGATGTATTGATCCAGCCGAATGTGCATCTCTCTATGTTTTCAAGTGAATCGGGAAAGCCGTGCCGGCCTGCCCTAGAGAAACCTGCGCGCAATTATCCGGCGAGTTGGTGTTGATGAGTGCCCGAAACGACGGCGCACAATTGCTTTTTTCTTAAGCCTTGGGCGCCGTTGAGGTGAGCAGAAGAATCTCGCAGCGTTCGATCATTTCGGTCTGGCCATCGATAAGTGACGCCGCAACCCGTATGTAAGCGTAAGCAAGGACGGCGCGACTTTCGGCCTCCTCCACGGAGAATCCGGCTTCCGCGAAGAGCTTCGAGATGTATCGCAGGCGAAGCTTGTCTATTTCGGCGAGCGTATCTCTCGCATCCATGTCGGTGCGGCCCCACAAGCGGATGGAAAGTTCGACATCAGCGCCTCGTTTCGACCTCCCGCCGCGAAACGGCAGTTGGAGCAAGGTTCGCAGACGCTTTTGGGGAGGTTCCTCGGCGCTTTCAATGCGATTGATGATGTCCAGCGTAGCTCGGCGGCGCCAGTCGTCGAGTATGGCGCGTAGTAGGCCCTGCCTGTCCTTAAAGTGCCAGTAGAAGCTGCCCTTGGTGACGCCGAGCCGTTTCGCGAGCACCTCGATACGAACGCCGTCGACCCCTTCTTCTGCGAGCAGGTCAAGTGCCCCCCGGACCCAGTCGCTGGCGCCGAGGCGGGGGCTGTCCTTTAGCTTCGGACGCGGCTTCGATAGCTTCGCTGCTTTCATGCTGGCGTTTCTAGCCGATGACTGGTGAAGGGTCACCTGTTCTCGCCGAACTTCCAAACCATACGCTGACGTATTGACATTTTTCGCTCGTTGCTCGACTGTTGTCGAAAACAGGTAGAGGTGGCATGACGGAATATAGGACTGCCGGAAAAGGCGCGATAATAAGGGCGTTCGATACTGATACGAACTATCACGACGCTGGAAAAGGGGATCCAGTCATCCTTCTTCATGGTTCGGGTCCGGGCGTTTCCGCATGGACGAACTGGAGGCGTATTGTCCCCATGCTTGGGGAGCATTTTCGTGTGCTGGCACCCGACATGGCCGGGTTCGGCTTTACCGAACGCAAGGCCGAGGCTGCCTACGACATCAAATACTGGGTAAAACACCTGCTGGGTTTCATGGATGCGCTCGGCATCGCGAAGGCGAGTCTCGTCGGCAACAGTTTCGGCGGCTCGCTTGCGCTTGCGGCCGCGGCGAGGTTCGGTGATCGCTTCGACCGACTGGTGCTGATGGGGACGCCCTGCGACAGGTTCATGATGACGCCAGGCCTTCGGGCCGGATGGGACTATACGCCTTCGCGCGAGAACATGCGCGCCGCCATGGGTCATTTTCCCTTTGATCCTGCCTTTATCACCGATGAACTCGTCGAGGACCGCTACCAGACCAGCCTGATCCCTGGCGCACAGGAGGGGCTGCGCAAGCTGCTTCCAAAGCCGAACGAGGACGGAGACACACCGCTTTCGGGTATGCCTGAAGCCGTCGTCGCCACCATCGCGCAGCCGACGCTGGTTCTGCACGGGCGGGAGGACCGCGTAATCCCGGTCGAGATGGGCATAAAACTGGCGCGTGCGATTCCGGACGCCGAGCTTCACATGTTTGGTAAGTGCGGCCACTGGGTCCAGACGGAACGGCAGGCGGATTTTCTGGCGCTGACGCTGCGGCATCTGGGGGGCTGAGATGGCTGCCGAAATCGAAGCGCTCGGCTATGTCGGGGTGGAGGTCTCTGATATGGACCGCTGGCTGCATTTTGCTGGCGACCTGCTTGGTGTACCCGCGTCGCGGCGCGACGACGGTTCCGTCGATCTCAGGCTCGATGCCTATGCCTCGCGCATCCGTCTGATCGAAGGGCCGCGCGATGATCTTGCGTTCGCCGGCTGGGAGGTGAGCGATGCGGTTGCGCTGGAAGCGCTTGCCGCCCGGCTCGTTGATGCCGGAATCGCTGCGGAACGGCCGGGACCGGAAGTGGCAAAGGATCGCCGCGTTGCCGACCTGATCCGTTTCAGCGATCCGGAAGGGACGGTGTTGGAAGCCTTCTATGGTCCGCTTCAGCGCACAGATGCGCCGCCGGTCAGCCCGCACGGTGTGCGTTTCAAGACCGGGCGTCAGGGCCTTGGCCATGTCGTCCTTGCTTGCCGAGACAAGGCAAGGATGATGGACTTCTACACCGGCTTACTGGGTTTTCGGATTTCCGATCACATCGAAACCGAAGTGATCCCCGGCCGGCCGCTTTCGATCAGCTTCCTGCGCTGCAACGGGCGGCACCATTCGCTGGCACTCGCGCCGGTGCCGATCCCGCGCAAGATCGTCCACCTGATGGTCGAGGTGGAGGGTCTCGATGATGTGGGCCGCGCCATGTACCGTTGCCTCGATAAGGGCGTGCATTTGTCGTTCACGCTCGGGCGCCATTCGAACGACGAGATGCTGTCCTTTTATCCGATGTCGCCGTCCGGGTTCGACATCGAATACGGCTGGGGCGGTCTTGAGGTCGACGACGAGCGCTGGCATGTCGTGACCCACGAGACGAATTCCGCATGGGGCCATCGCTTCCAGCGACCGCCGAAGAAGAACGCCGATGCCGGGTGAGATCGTGGATGCGCTCGGCGCACGGATGCGTCTGCCAGTGATCGCAGCGCCCATGTTCCTCATTTCCGGCCCCGATCTCGTTGTCGCTGCAGGCAAGGCCGGAATCCTGGGGGCGTTTCCAGCGCCGAACGCGCGTACGATAGAAGATCTTGCGGCGTGGCTGCCGAAGATCACGAATGAGCTCGATACTGCGGGGCGGGCGGGCATGTGGGCGATCAACATGATCGTGCACCCGACCTATGAACGGTTCGACGCCGAACTCGATCTCATCTGCGAATATCGTCCGGGTATCGTTATCACGGCACTGGGTTCACCAAAGCGGCCGCTCGAGCGTGTCCACGCCTATGGCGGCGCCGTATTTTCCGACGTCATCAATCCCGAACAGGCGCGCAAGGCCGTGGATGCCGGCGCGGACGGTCTCGTGCTCGTGGCAAGCGGGGCGGGCGGGCACACGGGTCAATACAGCGCCTTCGCGTTCGTGGAGGCGGTTCGCCGCTTTTGGGACGGGCCGCTGGTGCTCGGCGGCGCGATCGGAAGCGCGCAGGGTATCCGCGCGGCGCTCGATCTGGGCGCGGATTTCGCCTACATGGGCACGCGCTTCATCGCCTCCACCGAAAGCCTCGTCAGCGACGACAATCGTGCCATGCTGGTACATGCAGAAATGACGGATATCGTGACAACCACAGCCGTTACCGGGATACCCTCCAACTGGATGAAGGAAAGCCTCGACCGCGCCGGTTTCACGCCAGAGATGCTGGAGGTGAAGAAGCGGGTCGACTTCTCCAATCTCCACGGTGACACGAAGGTGTGGAAGACGATCTGGGGTGCGGGACATTCAGTCGGCCAGACACGCGCTGTGCAAACCACCCGCGAGATCGTCGATGAACTCGTCGCGGACTATGCGGCGTTGCCAGCGTTGCCTGGCTGGCCACGCTGAACCGAACGATCAAACGGAAATCGTCAGCCCGCCATCTGAAAGCAGCATGGCGCCCGTCACGTAGCTGCTTTCGGTTCTGGATGCGAGTGTTACGTAGAGACCGCAGTGCTCCTCGGGCTGCGAGATGCGGCCGAGCAGCATATGATCCGCCATTGCGGACATGCGTGCTGCGTCCGCGTTCATCGCGCGATCCTGCTGTCCGAGCGCTGAAGGACCGGAAATGCCAGTGTCGGTTGCACCCGGTGCGACGCCGTTCACGCGTACCGGCGCGAATTCCTTCGCAAGCTGCATCACCATTCCGCGCAGCGCAAATTTCGATGCTGTGTAGAGCGCGCCGCCGCCGCCCGCGCGAAAGCAGGCGTTGGATCCGGTGACGATCACGCTGCCGCAGGAGTCGCGCAAGCGCGGCAAGGCTGCGTGCGCGCCATAAAGTGCGCCGAGCAGGTTCACGCCGAATATCTCGTCGAAGCCGTCCTTCAGCTCCTCGGGGGATTGTCTTTCCACGCGCTTGTTGAAATCCCAGAGGCCCGCGTTCGCGACATAGACATCGAGCCCGCCGAAACGTACCGCTGCGGCTTCTACGGCACGGTGGGCCGTATCATAATCCGCGACGTCGCCGACGATCACGGCGATGCCTTCTGCCTCCAGCGGCTCGACGTCGCGCGGATTTCGAACGACGCCGAGTACGTGAGCGCCTTCCGCAGTGAAGCGCTGCGCTACGGCACGCCCGATGCCGGACCCTGCGCCCGTGACGATCGCGCGCGTTCCCTCCAGCCGCCCCATCAGAAGAACACCGAGAGATTCTTGGTGAGCAGCACGGACTGGGACAGCAGGATCAGCCGACGAACAATCTGGAATGACGAGCCGTGTACGCGGATGAGATCGCGCCTGCGCCCGAAGAGCGTGGCTTCGTCGCGCTCCGAGCGATTGCGATGCTGTACGAAGACGGAGTGGACTTCAAACAGTCCATCGTCCTCCGTCTTGAAGGCCTCTATATTGGAGATCACGTAGACGTGCCGCGTCGGCGGATCTTCGGTCCATACGAGGCCGGACGCGAGACGGCCGATGCGCACGGCGATGTCAGCCTTGCAATCGTCGAACAGCGCCATGCTCGCCGGGTCGATCTCGCTGCGGACGTCACGGCGGAATCGGTTTTCGCGCAGCGGCATCCAGTAGAAGAGGTCGTCAGCGAGCAAATCGTACCATTCGTCGTAGCGCTCGCTGTCGAGCAGCCGCGCCTCACGCAGATAGAAGCGTTCGATCCGGTGCAGAAGCGTGTCCTCGACCGGCGCGCCATCGCCGCTGAGCGCAAGCAAGGATGTAGCCGCCTCCCGCGCATCGGCGAGAGAAAGGCGCGGATAGGCGGAATAATCGGGTTTACGCTCGCCTGCTGCACTCATTCCGCAGCCCTCCTGTCTTCGAAGGCCGGTGCAAGCGGGATGTCCGCCCAGCGTTCGGCGTCCATGAATTCCGCCCAGCGAGTGTAGAAGGCGCGCTGGTTTGCGTCCGAAAGCTGGCCTGCCGTCACCTCTCCAGGAAGCTCTGCATGGGTGCGGGTGCTTTCGGGCGCCATCTGGTAGCAGAGCTTCTGGTTGCGCGTGACGAAGCCCGCGTTGGCGGAGGTGGAATGCTCCCAGTTCTCGCCGTCGTCCATCTCGAGGAGGCCGGAAGGCGAGAAGGTTCGCATCGATCCACGCCGAAAGCGGTCCTTGATCTCTTCGGGCATCGATTTTGGCACCAACGTCCACGCATGGATTTCGGTACGAGTCGGCCCCTTCGGTTGAAAGGTGCGGAACGTAAAATAGCCCGGCAGGAACGAGAAATTGGGAAACACGGTAGCGGACGCGACCGATCCCCACATCTTCATGCGGAATTCGCCAAGTCGGGCGGCGATCGCCTCCTGGCGGGAGCGCATATATCGCAGCAGGTCGCGGTCGCCCATCGTGGCGGCATTGCCGAGGAAACTGTCGTTGAATTCCCACCCGTGGCCGTTCACGGAGACCTGGTAGCTGCCTTCATTGCTGACAATGACGCCGCCGTGCCGTCCGAGCGTGGGCTCGGAGCCCCCAAGGTGCGTCCAGAGCGCGTGGTAGATGTCGCCGACAAAATTGTCGGCAGGGAATTTCCAGTTACAGGCGATCACGGAGCGGGTTGCGCCGCCGGGCAGGAACTCGGTGCCGCTATCGTCGGTATCAAGCACCGCGTCCAGATACCAGCGGAAGTCGCCGAGATAGGCGGCGAGCGTCGGGGCGTCTTCGGCGAAGGTCGCAAAAACAAGCCCCTTGTAGGTTTCCACGCGCGCTTGCTTCAGGCCCCAGTCTTCTGTCCGGAAACCGGGTGTAGCCTTGTAGAGCCCCATTTTCGGCATTTTCTTCAGTGCGCCGTCGAGGCCGAATGCCCAGCCGTGATAGTTGCAGGTGAAAGTGCGACTCTTGCCGCTGTCTGCGAAACAGACCCGGTTGCCGCGATGCGGGCAGCTGTTCAGAAATACGTTGATCGCGCCGCTGTCCCCGCGCGCAACGATTACCGCATCCTCGCCCATATAAGTCGTGACGAATGCGCCCGGCTCGCCAAGCTGGCTTTCGTGAGCGACGAACAGCCATGCGCGCGCGAATATGCGTTCGAGTTCACGTTCATAGATTTTCTGGTCCCAGAAAATACGCCGGTCGACAGTACCTGCCGGTTCCAGGAGTTCGGACATTCTCATTTCACACCTCATTCCATACGGAAAGGTATGTACGGCAAGTGATTCTGTCCATAGAAAACATATAAGATATTATTTTAAAACAAGTTATTTGATTTTCTTGACTTCAATACGGTTTGGAATGTTATGAATTGCCGCAGACGGCGCGAGACCGTTTGCGGAGGTGCCATGTCGACGGTTTCGGGTGCGGGTGTGTTTCCACCCGTCGAAGTGCATGTAGAGCGCGCGCCGGATGGGCTAATCCTGCGCAATGCGATCGCTTTGCGGGAGAGGGATGAAACCCTTCCGGAACGCCTCGCGTACTGGGCGGGCGTAGCGCCCGATCGCGTCTTCTTGTCCGAGGCCGTCGAAGGCGTGCGGAAGACGCTTACCTATGCGGAGGGCTTTGCACAGGCGCGCAGCCGTGCCGCCTGCCTGCTGGCATACGGACTTGATGCCGAACACCCGCTCATGATCGTTGCCGGTAACGGCATTGAACATGCGTTGTGGATGCTGGGTGCTACACTTGCCGGAATTCCGGTTTCGATTGTCTCGCCGGCCTATGCGGCGCCTGCAGCTGCGCCTTATGTAAAGCTCGCTCATGTCGTCGCACTCATAACGCCGGGGCTGGTGTTGGCGGACGGGGTGTCGGCAAATGCGCTGCGGACACTTTCCGGTTTGCAAGTCGAGAGACTTGGCGAATTCGCGCCAGCTTCGGAGTCGTTGCCAAACGGCATGTTGCCCCTCATCAACGGGGCAACCGTTGCAAAGTTGTTGTTTACGTCCGGTTCGACCGGCACGCCAAAAGCCGTGCCCAACACGCAGCGCATGATGGTCTCGAACATGCAGGCACTTGAGCGCGTGTGGCCGTTCCTCTCGGAGCGTCCACCCGTGCTTGTGGACTGGCTGCCGTGGAACCACACTTTCGGCGGCAATTGCTGCTTCAACATTGCGCTATATTTCGGCGGTACGCTGCATGTCGATCAGGGGAAGCCGGTTCAGGCGCTGATCGGACGGACTGTGGACGCGCTGCGAAGCGTCACGCCCACTGCCTATTTCAACGTGCCCGGAGGATATGCAGCGCTCTTGCCCTGGCTGGAGGAAGATGCTTCGCTTGCCGAAACCTTCTTCTCTGGCCTGGACATGCTGTTCAATGCAGCGGCAGCGCTTCCGGAATCGACGCGGTCAAGATTGGAAGCCGCGGCCAGACGTACGATTGGCCGCGTGCCACCGATCCTGGGTGGCTGGGGGTCGACCGAAACAGCGCCGTTCTCGACCGTGATCTATTTCCCGACCAGCCATGCGGCCAATCTCGGCGTGCCGCTGCCGGGGACCGAGATCAAGATGGTCGACAGCGACGGTCGCAAGGAGCTGCGCGTACGGGGCCCCAACGTCATGCCGGGTTACTGGCGACAGCCGGACGCGAGTGCGGCCGCTTTTGACACGGACGGCTTTTACCGGATCGGTGACGCAGCCGTTTTCGCCGAAAATGGCAAACCCGAGAGCGGCTTCGTTTTCGATGGGCGTATCGCAGAGAACTTCAAGCTCTCTTCGGGAACGTGGGTGAATGTCTCTGCGCTTCGCCTTGCGGTGATTGCTGCAACGGATCCGGTCGTCGCCGACGTCGTGGTGGCGGGCGAGGGGCGGCCGGAGATCGGTATTCTTGTTTTCCCGAATCTGGAGGCGTGCCGCAAGCTTGCGGCCGACCCGGCCGGAGATGTATCTACAACGCTTTCAGATCCTGCCGTACAAGAGGCGCTGTATGGCGGGATCGCGCGCTATAACGCGTCTCAGGCGGGACCCAGCACGCATGTGCGTTTCGTGCACGTGCTCCCCGAGGCACCCTCTTCCGAGGCCGGCGAAATTACAGACAAGGGTTATCTCAACCAGCGCGCGGTGCTTCGTCATCGCGCCGAAGCGGTCGAAATGCTGTTTCGATCGGGGCATTTGCCTCTGTCCTGACCTGAGTGCCCGCTGGCTGGGACTGCGCCGTTACCGGTCCGAAGCAGGGATATGCCGATGCATTCCATCACCCGGAGGCTTTACGGTGACTGGAGCGTCGGGACATCGAGCTTCGAAGACCCCAGGCGAATGTCGATTTGAAATTGGCGTGAGGACGGGTTGTTCGCGACGCACAATCTCGCTCAGAGCCATCGTTCGGCATAAAGGCGATCGAGGCACGGTCGTTTGGGGTAGCCTTGAAGAGATATCATATAAAATCTGTGAGGTTTCCAGTTGACACGCTACAAGAAGGTGAGCTTTGAGCTTGATTTGGCACGCTGTCTCCACAGGTGGTAACAAGGTTAGGATTTAACGTGAAAATGAAACCGGAGGGGTTGAGCCAGGTCAGGCATCTGACAAAGCGGGAGATGGCGTATCACGAGCTGCGCCGCGCTTTCTTCACGGGCAAGTTTGCACCCGCCAGTTCGGCGACGATCTCGCAGCTTGCCAGCCAACTCAATCTTGGTTTGATGCCGGTGCGGGAGGCGATCCAGCAACTGGCTTATCAAGGTGCCTTCGAATTTCTGCCTAATAGGTCAATACGGGTTCCAGTACATGACCTGGATGAACTCGATAGTTTATTCAAGGCGCGGTTGTTGTTAGAATGCTTTGCTACTGCCGAGGCGGCAAAGAACATAACAAAACCGGTGATTACTGAACTTCGTCAGCATTTAAAGACGATCGCAGAACTTATCCAAAGCGATGATTTCGGACAGGTTCAGCTTTTCAACTATAATTTTCATTTTGAAATATACAGACAGTGTAAAAATCATTATATATTGGATGCGATTGAACGTTTGTGGCTAAGGGCTGGGCCCATGCACATAGCGATCTGGCGCGAACACGAAGGTGCGCGACGCGAAGTTGAACGTACGCTACCGCTGCACAAAGATTTGATTAACGCACTGGCTAATAATGATTCTTTGGAGTCAAAGAAAATCATGAGAAAAATGCTCGTTTATTCGAGAGAATGGTTTTTGTCGCATTACAGTATATTTGAAAATATAGAATGATTTTGTAATTTTTAAAAACAATTCAATTTGTTTGTAAAATTCTAAAAATCTTCCAAAAGATTCCAGTATTGAGACCAAGGGATCAAAGCCAGCATTGCAAGCAAAGCCAGGCCTCCGGATGCGCGGCGGATATCTAATTGCCTTCCACTTGCGGACCACGAAAAAATGCCGGACGGAATCGCGATAATTGTTATCATGGCTGCCAATTTGATAAGGGTAAGGCCCAGAAGCAGGTAACTGGGGAAGCCGAACGCATAGTTGTCCGAATTCATTGGATAAAAATACCAAACACCGATGCCGGCGAGCCAAAGAATGCCTGCCGAAACCCCGACAAGATTGTATATGTCTATCCTTGATTGGCGGAGGGTTCCCGCAGTTTCCAGCGCCAGGAAAACAAGAATGAAACCGACGCAAACACAGAGTATGCCAAGTTGGAAGGCTTGCGTTTCATACCATGCCAGCTTTTTCAGTCCGCCTACAAACTCCTGAATGTACTGTACCTCGCCGGCATCGTTCAGAAGCACCTTCGCATAGGCTTGGGAGTCCTTACTGTAAAACAGCAAAGGGGCGACCTGTACGAAATGGACCGGCGGAATGATCAACTCGCCTCCCCTGACTTCTACCCGGGTGTCGCCTTCGTGCAGGAAGAGAAGCTTTTCGGGTGTCTCGGAGCTTGGTCTTAGCGACCGGTAAGACCCAGAAATATCGGTGCGTGAAATTGGCAGGCTTACAGGGGGCTGCCGTAGTGCTTTCGCCGGAGCAAATCGTTCCAGGAAGTCTGCGTAAAACCGCTCAACGTCCACGCCGCCGTTGAAACCATAGAAAATGCCATAGCCGCGCTCTGGATCGATGGCAAAGAAGCTGTTGTAACCTGGATGATTACCCGCATGGAGCCAGTAGCGCACGCCATCGTGGACACTGGTAGCCAATCCAAGGCAAAAGCCGGGTAGTCCGTTGCCAAGCAATCTGCATTCTCTCTTCATGAGTTCGAGAGTTTCAGGCTTGAGCAAGGTGTTGTCGCGATAACGACCATTTCCGAGCATTGCTTTGACGAAATGGCTCATATCTGCTGCATTCGTCATCAGGTCCCCGGCGGGACGCGTCAACGTATCCGGAATCCAGACTTCTCTATACAAATTTCCTTCAACCTTTGTGCCCCATGCCAGGTCGTTGCGCCTGTCTTTCGTTAATACGAATGTGCTGTTGTCCATTTCGAGCACATCAAGAATGTGACGTTGGACATAAGTTTCATAACTCAGGCCGCTGACGGCCTCAATCACATGCCCAAGCAACATATATGCACGGTTGGTGTAGCCCATAACCTCTCCGGTAGGCCGTGCGAAGCGTACACCTCTGCGCTTAAAGACATCGGCGAGCGGAGCGTGATCGTTTGGAGAACGTAGCGACATGCCGGCCCAATCTTCATCAAGGCCGCTCGTGTGCTGCAGAAGTTGTCTTACAGTGACCGCTTTGCCACCGTAGGGATTGTATACCCGAAATGCATTCAGGTAACGATTGATATCAGCATCCAGATCCAACTGCCCACGCTCGTACAACTGTAGAATCCCAATGGCCGTGAACATTTTTGTGAGTGACGCAATGCGAAGCAAGTGTTTCGCCGGGTCCATGGGGAGTCGATTGTTCCCGGACGCTCCTGATATTCCATAGCCTTTCGTATATCCGTCACCATCGCTAACAACGATGGCCACCTGAGCACCGGGCGCGGCCATGTCAGCAGGCTCTTGCGAGATGGCCTGCAGAAACAGATCATCGACATCCTTGGATGGTATGCTCCCTGTTTCGAAACGAGTCGGGGCAGCGCTGTGGGCGGCAGACGCGTGAACGAAGTTCAGCAGGAAAAGTAGCATCGCGTGGATCGCAAAGGCCTTTGAGGCGTTCCGCATGGTAGATATTTCATCCCATTGGGCTTGTAATGAGCTGTTTCGGCGAGGCGAAGACCGCCTGCGCTGACGAGATGCTCACGAGCGAAAGCGGCTTTCCAGTCATCCTGTTAATCAACTTCAGGCGGCATTCATTCCAGCTTGCACGCGTTTCTGCAACGAATTTATATAATATATCAATCTGAATTGCCGATAGCCACGCGCAGGTAGTCGGGAAATGCCAAGGCAGGAGCTGGTCCGAAAGGCTACCGAAGGCCGCCCCGCGCGGGCACTGCTGACATCTAAGGTGAAGCCATATCCGATATTGAAGGCGTAAAATATATTTTATATAATCATAATGATTGATCGTTGCGAATCGTAAGTTCGTGGGTCGTGCACGTCGCGATCCCGTATAGGGAGCAGCGACGCTGCCATGGAGATACTGGGGGATTTGCGTTGAAAAGAGCGGAAATGAAATGTGAAGGGGCCTGGCGACAGCGTCGTCCCGCTACATGGCGGAATCTCCCTGGGAAGCAGGCCACTGCAGGGCATTCGATCGGCATCGTATGCATTCCCGGTGTAAGCGCGTTGTTGCCGGGCAATATGCAAAATGCATCGACGTTCAGCTTCCCTGTTGAATACAAAGTTGTCAGAGGCGTCACGTTCGATCAGATCGCATGTGGCGCTCCGGAAGCTGCGGAGCCGATTGTCGCGGCAGCCCGAGAGCTGGTAGCAGGGGGGGCTCGCGCCGTAGTTGGAGCGTGCGGTTCGCTAGGCCACTACCAGCGCGTGGTTGCCGATGCAGTGCCGAGACCCGTCTTCATGTCTATCATGACACAGGTTCCGTTTATCCTTCAGGCCATGGGTATGCGGCAGAAGCTTGCCATTCTGTTCGCCACCAAAAGGGCCTTCACGCCGTTGTTGCGCGAGCAATGTGGAATACCGGAATCGGATCGCATCATTTCGATAGATTTGATGGGATGCCCAGAATTCGATTCCTTTGTTTCGCCCGGTGCGCTTTGTGATGGTGATGCGCTGCTGAAGGAAGTGTTCTCACGAGTTGAGGCACACATCGACAACACGGTTGGCGCCTTGCTCCTGCAGTGCAGCGACCTTCCGCCTTTTGCGGCCGATCTGCAGCAGCATTTTGGTTTGCCGGTATTTGACATGAGCGGTTTGGTGGAGTGGCTGCACTCGAGTGTGGTCCGCCGTCCGTTCCCAGGTTTCCTGTAGTGCTGGTTCTTTCGACCTGCTCAAGGAATAGATAGGAGTGAATAGTGAAACAGAATGTGATGATAACCTGTGCCATCAGCGGAGGCGCGGACACGACGGGAAAGAATCCGAACATTCCAATTTCTGCAAAAGAGATGGCCGAAGACGTTGCCAAGGTCGCGGCAGCGGGAGCGACGATGGTTCATATTCATGTACGGGATCCGGAAACGGGGCAGGAGTCCTGGAAAAAAGAACATTTCGTCGAGGTCGTAAGCCGAATCCGCGATCAGGGCACCGATATTATCATAAATCTCACCACGGCCATCGGAGTGCTGGCGGCCTTCGATCCGGAAGATCCCAGCAGGCTCGATCCTGTCAAAACAAAATTCTGGCGACCGGAGCGTCGTCTTGAGCATATCCATGCTGCGATGCCCGATGTTTGCTCGCTCGACGTGCCGATCATGAACTATCATGATACGCCCTACTGCAATCTTCCTGACCATGTTCGCTATATGGCTAAGGAGCTTCAGCGGATAGGTGTGAAACCTGAAATCGAAGTCTTCGATGTAGGTGATCTGTGGCGCACCCAAGAATACATTGCTGAAGGGCTATTCGATGCACCGCCGCTTATCCAGCTGTGTATGGGCGTGAAATATGGCGTACCGGCAACGACCCGCGGTATGGTCGCGATGTGTGACATGCTGCCGGTGGATTGTGTATGGGGTGCTTTCGGTATTGGCGACCGGCAAATGCCGGTTGTGGCACAGTCGATCCTTATGGGCGGCAATGTGCGGGTTGGACTTGAAGACAACCTTTATCTGAAGCGCGGCGTTCTAGCCACGAATGCTCAGCTCGTCACGCGGGCCGTCGAAATTGTCGAACACTTGGGAACAAATGTGGCGACCGTTAAGGCTGCACGCGAAATGCTTCGCCTCAACCGCCGCTAGGCTTCGGCGATAAGGAAGGGTGCCTCTCATTATTGAAGAAGGACGTGCCCAAACGAAACGGGGTTTCCGCTCTACCAACCGGTTTTGAGCGGAAACCTCTCACCTTATTTGAAAAGTTTGGCCGGATTGATTGCCGATCAACCCTCCCATTCCTGATTGCCATCTACGCCGATAAGCTGGCCGGTAATGTGCCTCGCTCTGTCAGAACACAGGAAGGTTACCGTATCGGCAAGCTCCTGAGGTTCGATCAAGCAACGCATCGATACATACTGGAGAGCATCCAGCGCAACTTTCTCGATCGTTGAACCGTTTCTTCTCGCGATTTGAGAAAGAACAAGTTGCAGGCGATCGTTGTTAATAGGGCCGGGGAGGATTCCGTTCACGCGAATGCCAAACGGCCCGAGCTCGCGGGCCAGATTGAGTGTCAATCCTTCAACTGCATACTTTGAGGTGATGTAAGGCAGCCGATTTGGCAGACGGGTGCGGGTTGAGGCGGTTGAGAAGTTCAGTATGACGCCAGACCGCCGGGCCTTCATCCCTGGTACCATCGCACGCGCGGTGTAGAAAACGCCGTTGATGTTGGTATTCATCGTGTCGCGCCATTCAGTCGAAGTTATCTCCTCGATCGGCTTTGTTGGCCCCGCAATGCCAACGACATTGACGAGAATGTCAATTTTCCCGAACCGTGCGACTGCTTCTTCCGTTACGCGAATGGCATCGGCTTCCACACCGATATCTGCGACGGTGGCCTGCATTGCGGGGTTGCTGCTGAGCAGCGCGTTGACAGCTTCTTCCCGTATATCGCAGGCGAACACCTCTACGCCCTTTCTAGCCAGAGTTTCGGCGATGATACGTGCCGTACTGTCGGCGCCGGTTATGAGCGCACTTTTACCGGTAAGTTCAGGCATTTCATCCTCTAAGAATCTATTGAGCGGAAGCTTGGGGTTTCTGTTAGGCATGGGCGGTCGAGCCGGCGCTCTCTTTGCTTCCCTTTCTTTGGATTCCTAGCCGCCTTCGCAGGACTAGACAATATGTTTTATAAAATATATGATATGATCCATATCTACATTGTTCGGTTCAGTGGGAGGGGGGAATATGCGCAATTACAGGGTAATGTTGACAGTCGGGACAATGCTGTGTTCAGCAGCGCCGGGGGCACTTTTGGCTCAGGAAGCTACGACTTCCTCGGACGCTGAAGAGATTGTGGTAAGGGCGTCGACACGCCTTTCTTCTGGCTTTGATTCGCCCAAACCCGTCATCACGGTGGACAGAGATGCTATCGAGAACAGGGGACTCGTAAATATCGCCGATTATCTGAACGAAATTCCGTCATTCCGGGCGACTACGACGCCTCAGTCGACGGGATTGTTGTCAACGGATAACGGCGTGAGTGGTCTGGACCTGCGCGGCCTTGGGCCGCGGCGCTCACTCGTGCTGGTGGATCAGCGGCGGCATGTGGCAACGGATCTGTCCGGTACAATCAATATCAACCTGGTTCCACAAACACTGGTGAAGCGGGTCGAAGTCGTAACGGGTGGTGCTTCCGCGCAGTGGGGCTCAGATGCTGTTGCGGGTGTCGTCAACTTGATTACTGATCGCGAACTTGAAGGCGTGAAACTTGATGCACGCTATGGACTGTCAGACGAAGGCGACGCAAAGGATAAATTCGTTTCCTTCGCGTACGGTGTTTCGAGTGCTGATGGGCGCGGTCACATCACGTTTGCGGCAGAATTCCAGGATAACAGCGGTGTCGCTGACCAACGCGATCGAGGCTGGGGCCGCAAGCGTTGGGGCATTGTGGGCAATCCCAATGATACGGGCCCGAATGACGGCATCCCTGCTCGTATCATTACTAAGAATGTAGTGCTCGGACTGGGGACCGATGGCGGATATCTGCCACTGGCGCTTGGTAACCATCCGTCAGTCGCACAAATACGCTTTGGGCGGAGCGGAGAAATTCTGCCTTATGATATCGGTGAGTATCCGATCCCGAACGCCTTTTCGGCGTTGCCTTTTCAGGTCGGCGGCGACGGGGGGCCATTTGGAGACGATGCGACATTGTCTGTGCCGTTCCAGCGCAAGAACCTGATGGTCGTTGCTGACTATCAGTTGTCGGACAACGTGAAAATGTTCGTCGACGCGACATATGCGCGTTTTGAAGCTCGCAATGAGACCGTTCAGCCGTGGAGCTTCATTGGAGGCGGCCCCGACATTATCATTTCCGGTAACCCATTCATTCCGACCGCGCTGCAACAAACCATGACGGACAATGGCGTTCCGGTGCTCATCATGGCGCGCACCAACACCGACCATGGGTTTGTCACAGCTGACTCCGAGTCGGACACATTCCGGATTGTCGCTGGCCTCGAAGGTAAAATCTCCAGTTGGAACTGGAATGCCTATGTTTCGCATGGCGAAACAAACTTCACCAATAGGCAGATAAACAATGTCATCGTTGCCAACCGCAACTTCGCAATTGACGCTGTGAGAGATCCCGACAGCGGAGAAATCGTATGTCGGGCAAATCTGGACGGTGCAAATGGTGCCCCTGGCTGCGTGCCGCTCAATCTTTTTGGCGATGGTTCGCCGAGTGCCGCAGCACTAGACTATATCCACGCCGATACCATGTTCCGCCGGAAGATCAATCAAACGGTCGTTGCTGGAGCAATCAGCGGTGAGATCGTGGAACTGCCGGCAGGCGCGCTGTCAGTCGCGCTCGGCGCCGAGTACCGAAACGAAGAAGCGTCCACGACCGTTGACAAGCTTTGTCAGGACGGAAGTATGCTGTTCTGCGGGACACAGCCCATCGCAGGCGATGTAGACGTCAAGGAAGTGTTTTTTGAAGCGGGCGTGCCAATTCTCAAATCGGATAGTGGGATGTCGCTCGATGTCAATGGCGCGATCCGATACACGGATTACAGCACGAGTGGCGGCGTAACGACCTGGCAGGCGGGTATGACCTTCAGTCCAGTGAGCGACATCACAGCGAGAGGCACGATTTCGCGCGATATCCGGGCTCCGAACATCACGGAACTGTATAGTACTTCGTTGCGGAGCTTCGATAACATTTTCGATCCGTTTACGAACCAGGTCCGGCTCGTTCCAATCAACGGCGGCGGCAACCCGAGCCTGAAACCCGAGAAAGCGTATACATACAGTGCTGGGCTCGTTTACCAGCCCTCATGGGCAGACGGTTTATCCATGTCCGTCGACTGGTATCGGATCAAGGTTGCCGATGCGATCAGCCGGGTGCCCGCGCAAACGATCGTCACAAACTGCTTCGATGCCGGTATTGGATGCGAGGCTGTAACGCTTGTTGACGGCGCACTTACGGCAGTAAACGCCTCATTCCTCAACGTTGCCAAGCAAGTCGCGGAGGGCGTCGACTTTGAGGTGAGTTACCGTGTCGATAGTGTGGGCCCGGGTAGCCTGAATGTTCGAGGGCTTGTCAATTATACCATCGAGCAGTCTTTGTCTCCAGATGGCGTTGTCGTCTACGACGATGCGGGTGTTGTTGGCCCGGACGCACCGGGTGGCAGTCCGACGCCGAAATGGCGTTGGAATCTGTCCGGCGATTACGTGGTTGGTGATTTCGGCTTGCTGACTCAGTTGCGCTATGTTGGAGGGGGTAAACTTTTAAGCGGCCTGACCCCTGAAGACATTAGTGACAATTCTGTCAGTGGGGCATTCTATGTGAATATGTCGGCACGCTACAATATTGAAACGGCAGGCGGAACGGCGTTTCAGCTTTACGCCGGCGTCAATAATCTTCTCGACAAGGATCCGCCGGTCGCACCGCTGGATTTTGTTGACAATTTTGCAACAAACCCAGCCCTGTATGATGTGATTGGCCGTTACGTGTACGCAGGCGTTCGCGCCAAGTTTTAGAAACATTCGTCGGCAAGTCAGAGTGCGGTTTCACGGGTAGGGCGCATATAAGCGCCCTACCCGTGGGGCACCAAGCTGCCTAACTTTGAACGACTTTTTTGGGCCCAATCCGGGACGTTATTCAATTGTGCGGCCTTGCAGCGGGTTCGGCGCGCAAAAGCCAAGATGTATAACGATGCCCACATTCAGAACGGAGCCAGGCAGATGAGATGCAAGTTTCTACTTATGGCACTTTGCTTGACGTCGTCGCACGCTTACTCAGGGTACGATACGGGTCCCGAAACATCCGGAGCTCGTGTCAGTCAGAATGGAAACCCGGCTTCAGCGAGTGCACCGCAGTCCTTTCTACCAGGACGCGCAGAGTCGTTTCATCAGAAGTTCACGCCGCATTTTACCGACTGGTTCTTTCATGGAGGAGACTACACCCGATACATCCTCCTCAACACGCCCGAGTTTTTTCTCCAAAGCGTTTTCAACGAGACGGGTACAGTGGCCCGTCTACCAGTCGAACTGAATGTCGAGGTCGCTGATTTTCTTACATCCTCCAAATTGGGGAAAATGCCGCTTGCGCGATACGTAGATGAATCTCCGACAGATGGGGCTATCATCGTCCACAAGGGAAAAATCGTATTCGAGGCCTATCCCCGCATGAAGCCTGGGGATGTGCATATCTGGTTCTCGATTTCCAAGACAGTGGCTTCACTTGCCGTCTCGATTCTCGAGCAGCGCGGTTTGATTGATGTAAGTAAGCCAATCGATTTTTACTTGGCTGAATTGAAAGGCTCGACATGGGCCGGAGTGCCAGTGATCGACGTGCTCGACATGGCGTCTGGCGTGGATTGTTCCGAGGCACACGCAGACCTGAAGTCGTGCTTCTGGAACTTCTATAATGCCTTCGGATGGCCGGTAACGGAACTTGCCAAGGAGGACCCATGGCGAACACTTCGAGAGATGAGGAAGCTGAGGCCATCCGGTGAGGTCTATGACTATTCATCGGTGAACACCGAAGTGCTCAATCGTCTGGTGACCGTCGTTTCGGGTGATCGCTATGCTGATTTTGTTGAGAGAGAAATTTGGGGCAGGGTTGGTGCGCAATCGACTGCGTTTCTGACGAGCACTCCGAGCGGCAATGCCTTCTCTGCAGGCGGAATGATCTCGACCCTACGTGATCTTGCACGATACGGACTCCTTTTTTCTCCATCGGGGCGCAAGACTGATAATCCGGTAGTTTCTGATACGTTGCTCTCCAAAATTCAGAAGGAAGGTCGCCCGGAATTGACGGAAGGGCTAAAGTACGTCCACGAATACTTGGGTGACAAATCATTTCGTCATAATACATATCAATGGGATATCGTTACGTCCGAAGGTGATTTCTATAAAGCTGGCGTCGGTGGGCAGGGGCTCTATATTTCGCCATCGCGGGATCTGGTCATAGCCTGGTTCGGTACGCACACGGAAAAGCGTGACCATAATCAGATGCAACGGGTGGCAAGGCAACTCGCCAAGTCCGGGCTGTTCGATGACTAGAGGAGGGGTTTCCACCGCGGGCCACAATTGGCAGCATTCTTTGACGAGAAGTCATTGGAGTATGTTGCTGTGTGGAGTACGTGCGCAGCGTTTGCCTTCTGGTCTGTTTCTTCCAGAAGAGCGTGATGCTCAATTTAAGAATGCTCCAGCTATTTATGGCCTGCAACGGAGTGTGAATTTCTCGCACAATTATCGGGATAGCATTGCCAATGACTGAGCTGCTCGTACCGCCGACGCTTTCAGAGATTCGAGATGCGGCCGAACGAATACTCCCCTATATTCAAAGAACTCCGACGACACGGTGGTCCGGGGGGATCATCAGCTCATGCTTTGGAGCTTCGGCAGAAGTCCACGTCAAGCTGGAGTTGATGCAACGAACGGGCTCATTCAAAGCTCGAGGTGCCATCAACAATGCCTTGGCACTCACTGAGCAGGAGCGTTGCAAAGGCGTTGCGGCAGTCAGCGCTGGCAATCACGCGATTGCAACAGCTTATGCGGCGTCTTGCATTGGAACGAGTGCGAAGGTTGTCATGCTGGCCTCGGCGAATCCTTTGCGCGTTGAAGCAGCACGTGACTACGGTGCCGAAGTGATCATCGCCGCAGATGGTCCTGCCGGGTTTGCGCTGGCTGAAGACATTGTCAATGCCGAGGGACGGACTTTCATCCACCCGTTTGAAGGACGGCGAGTAACCGAAGCTACCGCGACATGCGGGCTTGAGTTTATCGAAGACGCTGGCGCGCTGGATGCGATTATTGTTCCGATTGGCGGCGGTGGATTATGCTCTGGCATTGCCTTGGCTGCCAAGCTGGCAAGAGGCGATTGCAAGGTTTACGGGGTTGAGCCTGCGGGATCTCCTATCATGACGAAGAGTTTCTCAGCGGGCTTTCCTCAAAGGTTGAGCCATAGCGATACCATTGCCGACAGCCTCGCGCCCCCTATGACAACACCGTACGCATATGCCATGTGCCGACGGTATGTCGATGAGATTGTGCTTGTCGATGACGATCAAATCAGGGCCGCGGCGGCGCTTCTCTTCCGAGAGATGAAACTTGCTGTCGAACCGGCTGCAGCAGCGGCAACAGCCGCTGCTTTCGGGCCGTTGCGATCTAAACTCAAAAACAAGCGGATTGGAATCATTGTTTGCGGCGCAAATATTGATATTGAAAATTACTATAGAATTGTCGGAAGTGGATTTCATTCTCTGGATAATAATGTTCTCGGTGTGACCTGATTTAAGGATCAGTAAATTTGTCGATGCTCGTCAACTGTCAATAACGAATGATTTCCATTCGAGTGTTGGGTGAAGGCTGTAACCGGGAAGATGTGTAAAAAGGATGAGGCGATGAAAATTAAGGTGCATTCTGCTTTGTTTTTCCTTCTGGCATTGGGTGCAGCAGCGCCGCCTGAAGTTGCTTCCAAGGCTGCGGACCAAGTGATTGATGGCAATGAAGTCATCCGAAAAACGATCGCTGCACATTTTGTGGGAAACCGTAATATGATGCCGAGGAGCCTAACCTTGAGGGGTGATGGCACGGCGTTTGGATTTCCGGCGAATTTTGAGCTTCACGCTAACGCGGCGGGAGCGCAGTCGATAAGCGTCGAGACCATTCAGTATTCGCTGTTCCGGGCGATAGGCGGCGACAAGGGTTGGGAAAAGCAGAGTTGGCAGAATCTTGGAGGCACCACCGGCTCAGATTACAGGGAAATCGATCCGCGTATCCACTCGAGAAGTCGCCCATTCTACCTGTTCGCTCTTCTGGGATATTTGAACGACCCGGAGGCTTGCGCATTGCCAGGCGATACTATGGGGAGGGACGACGTTTATATCGTCGTTTGTAGGTCATCTCAAGGCACGGAATCTTATCATATTCGGAAGAGCGATTTCCTGCCAGTCGCACGTGCCTATACCGGAACCTACTCCGAAGGCGCTCGTACAATTGAGGAAACCTACGGGGATTACCGCTATGTCGGAAACATGCGATTGCCGTTCAGCATCGCTTATCCCGATCCGGAGTTGCCGAGGCTCACATTGAAAGTGCGCGTGCGCGGCTACGAGACGTCACGAGATCTCAAAGGTGAGCAGTTCGCACAACCAGAATCAATGCAGTCGGGCGAGCCATTTGAGGCGACACTGAAAACTGTTCCGTTCCATGTATATAAGGAGGCCGACTGGATACAAGGCGCAGGTGAGTGGGATCAGAATGGCCGCTGGGCGACGACGTTCGGACCGACAGAAACTTGGACGTTCGACATGATGGTCGACGAGAAATTTGGCCGCTGGCTGGAGCCCTCCTCTGCCGTCGTTACCTTCTACGCTCGTGGGAAGGCTTTGAAGACCATTACGTTTTCAAAGGCAGCCTTGGACATGGTGCGTCGTCGTGATGTTTCTCGTTATGCGGGATTTGCTGGAATTATGGTCTTTCGCCATCATTTCACCGAGCCAGCTGATCTTGACGTCGATGCCATGTCCTACCGTTTAAAACTGCTCGCTCCTGACGGCTCGGAGGTGGTAGCGGAATCGAACGTTCCGGTCTCGCGATACAAACAAAAGACGGCTTTGATGTTTCCCGTAAAAGGCGATTTCATGATTGTCAGTGGCCATGATTGGGACGAGATCAATCACAAGGATGAATGGCAGCAGTGGGGCGCATACGACATCATTCCTCTTGGGGAGGGGTACCGCCTTCGCACATCCGAGGCAGAGTTTGGCACACCCGAATTCAATGCGTCTTTTCCGGCGTTCGGTCGGGAGATTCTTGCACCCGCGGAAGGCAGGGTTGTGTATGCGCGTGGTGGTGTGCCTGATACGCTACCAGATGATTTCTGGGAGAAGACGGATCTGCCGAGAGATGTTTGGGCGCTTCCTGGCAACGTTATCATTATTGATCACGGTCACGACGAATTCAGTTTTTTTGCTCATCTCCAGAATGAATCCATAAAGGTCAAGGTAGGCGACAAGGTTGAGAAAGGGCAGGTCATCGCGCTATTGGGAGCTTCGAATGGAGGCGTACCGCACCTGCACTATCAATTGATGTCGGAACCTGTTCTGCTTCGTTCCGATGGACTACCATCGGAATTCGAAAATCTCCGCGAGAGCGATCCTGAGGGTCGGAAGATTCGTTCCCCCAAGAGCGGACGATATCTTACTGCAGAATAGAAATGGCACTCCTTCGGCGAGTGATACTTTCCGGATTTTTGCACTTTGAAGGCGCGCCAGTGTAACTCGCGGTCGCTGTTCGGAAAGTTTGTCGATTGGCTTTGGCAGATTATCAACAGGATATCATAAATGACATCGCAGGCCGACATGGACGCCGCCGCGAGCATGACGTTTCGACGTCACGTAGGGCGGCTCGGATACTTCGCGCTCGCATTCGGCGGGATTGTTGGCTCCGGTTGGGTCGTTGTTCTCGGTGAATGGCTTGGAGCCGCAGGGCCGGGCGGCGCGGCACTTGCCTTTGGGGCCGGGGGCATCACCATGGCCCTTGTATGCGCGTGCTATGCGGAACTTACAGCCAGGATGCCGCGTGCAGGTGCAGAATTTGTTTATGTTCGGACATCGCTTGGAGCTATTCCGGGCTTTCTAGTGGGCTGGTTTCTACTGCTGAATTTTGTCGGTCTTGCGGCATTCGAAGGCATAGCCCTTGTCTGGCTGTTTTCGGCATTGTTCCCCTCAATGAACGACACGCCGATCTATTATGTGCTCGGAGAGCCCGTGGGAGCCATCGGCTTGGTGGCGAGTTTTGGCGGTATTCTTCTTCTCGGCTGGTTAAATGCCCGTGGTAGTGGCGCAACGGTGACGTTTCAGAAGATTCTCACATATGGCTTTATCGCATTCGCTGTGGTGCTGGCCGTACTCGGTCTCAGTCTCGGCGATTTTGCGAATACGAGGCCACTCTTCCAGATGCCTGCGAACGGCTTTCCTTGGTCGGGCGTATTCTGGATTTTTTCAATGTGCCTTCTGTTTCTGAACGGCTTTCAGGGGGCAGCGCAAGTCGCTGAGGAACGAGCGCATGGTGTAAGCTTATCTGCCGTTGCATGGGCTATGATCGCGGCCGTAGTCGCCGCCGCGATTTTCTACGTCCTTATCATCTTCGCTGTCGCATCCGCGGCGCCGTGGGAGGAGACTGTGGCGGCCGGATTGCCGACGGCCCACGCCTTCGGCGCCCTGTCCCCTTCTGCGCCATGGCTTGCCCAGGTTGTTATTGTTGTTGCCATCGTATCTCTGGCAAAGACGTGGAATGTTATTGTGATCATCGGTGCGCGCTTGATCGTGGCGCTCGCCAGGGATCGTTTTTTCCCCTCCAGGTTGGCGGCACTCAATTCCCACGGCGCGCCGTCGCTTGCTGTTGGCTTATTTTCGATCCTTGCGGCTCTTGCGGTTCTGCTGGGTCCCGGCGCTATCGTTCCAATCCTGAATCTATGTGCCATGTGCCTGGCAGCGACATTCGTTCTTCTGCTTATCGTGCTCCTGAAAGAGCGGGCATCGGGCGCTTCCAGCCCTAAATTCAAAGTGCCGGGAAATTCTGTTCCGATTCTTATTGCACTCCTGCTCGTAATTGTGATGGGAACCGTAGCGGCTGTTCTGCCGTTGCTGAGAGCCGATGGACTACCGACGGAATGGCTGCTCCTCACAGCTTGGGGGGTGGCTGGAGCAAGCCTCTTTCGATATTCACGCAAAGAGCGGTCCCTTGACGCCGAGTGAAGCGGCAATCAGCCCCCAAGCAGGAAATGGAATCGAGAGATCGAAGCACTTGGACAGGCCGAAGGCACACGGCGTAGGTGGCACGTCAGAGTTGGCGCTGGCGCGTCTAATGTTGACCAGCCTATCGCGCACCTCTTTGCAGATTTTGTAGGCCGTTATTTGATGAGAGCCGCCATCCAATATCTCGGTCCAAGTCTTATCCTCGAACTCAAACAGTTGAACGCTTTACGCACAGTTCATTTCCCGGCAAACTTTTAGCGTTCCCGTCCGGCCTCTCCCCATGCGGGATTCCATGCGATCCCGTTCTGATCGGTCATCTCCCAGAAAAACTTGCTGCGTTCGCGGGGATGATTGCCGATCTCGTTCATCGTTTCTGAATCATAGAGCCGGCCATTGACCATCGTGTAACGCACGCTGTTCGTATTCCGGATATCGGCAAGGGGGTCGTGGTCCAGAACGATCAGGTCGGCAAGCTTTCCGGGCTCGATCGAACCAAGCTGATGATCAAGCCCGAAGGTCTTCGCACCGTTGATCGTGGCGGCGCGGAGGATACGCATGGGCGCCATGCCGCCTTCGGCGAGGAGCTGCATTTCCCAGTGCATCGCGATCCCCGAGGCCTGCCCGTGAGAGCCGACGTTGACCCGCACACCGGCATCGTCGAGCCGTTTTATGGAGCGGCTCACCGAACGGAAGCCGACGTCGTAGAGTTTGTCGGCTTGATGGATCGATTGCATGGCGCGCACGTGGAGCGGTGCGTCCGAAGGACCGGAGACCGGATTGTAGGCATTGTTGACGCCAGGAATGAACGTCCGGACCTTCGCTTCCTTCCACGGCTCCTGATGCTGATAGATGTAATTTTCGCCGAACAGCTCGCCGAAGGTAACGATCAGCGTCGGCGTTGTCGACATCTGCGAATTCCGGAACAGCTGCAGGAGATCATCATAATAGGTGGCGACCGGCAGGTTGTGTTCGAGGTTGGTGTAACCATCGAGAATCATGCTGACGTTGTCATAGAAATGTCCAGCGCCTTCGGCGTCGACCATCTGGCCGCCTTCGACCGCGGCCTGAAGAAGCCACTGCTTCTGCGCGCGCGTTGTCAGCTTGTAGCTCTTGAAGATCGCGCCATCGGTGATCGCCGCCTTGCGCCTTGAAATGGCGCGGGCATCTTCCAGGCTTTCGATGCGATTGAAAACACGATCGGGCTTTCCGGCGCGGCCATAGATGACGTGACCGGTGGTGATCCAGCGCGGCCCCACCATCTTGCCGGCGATCGTCATTTCGCCGGTTTCGTAGCTCGGCAGTTCGTTCGCATAGGGATCGAAATTGGTCGTGATGCCATAGGCGAGCGCCGCATAGCGCGTGGGATGCTTCTGGGGCATCGCACTTGTCCCGTAACAGCAATCGATATGGCCATGCGCATCGAACAGACCCGGCATCACTGTACGGCCGCCGAGATCAATGACCTTCGCCTTCGCGGGAATCGTCACGCTTTCATTCGTGCCAACAGCTGCGATGCGGTTGCCTTCAACGACGACCGTGCCGCGCGGGATGACCGTCTCGTCCCCGGTCATCGGAAGGATACGGGCGTTCGTGAAGGCAATGCTTCCTTCAGGAACATCTGCCGGAGCAGTGACAGCGATCGTGCGTGCAGGCGAACCAACGATTCCGGCATCACTGGGTGCAGTGCTGAAAAGATTCGGCCCGAGCATCCAGTGGAGACGCGAGGAATCTGCGCTCCACGCCATCTCAAAGCCTCCGGAGCGTGTCAGAGTCCGCGCCGATGGGTTGGCCTTGGCCGTGATGTTCACCGGCGCCTCGGCATCGGGCGCGAACGGCATAAGGTGAAGTTCCTGTTCCTCCTTGAAAGCGATCCAATTGAGGTCTGGGCTCAGCGTGAAATCGCCCGCATCGGCGGTTTCGGCGTAGGCATGGTCGCGCGTTTCTCCGCCTGTGACGGCGATGCTGCGCAGGATGACGGCGCGCTTCGCATCGTAATCGGGCTGGCCGAGGAAATAGATGCGCGTACCGTCGGGCGAAAAGCGCGCGACGCCGGCGGCCTTCGCGAGGAAACGCGGGGTGCCGCCGGCGATTTCGGTCACGTAAAGGCCGCTCGGATCGCTCGCGCCGCCCATTGCGCTGTCAGGTTCCAGGATTCGGTAGACGATGCGGGTGCCGTCCGCGGAGAAGCGTGGTTCGCCGATGATGCCTCGGCTGTGGGCGACGACGCGCTCGCGGCCGCTGCGCAGGTTCCGCAGGCGGAGGGTGCTGCCGGTTTCGTCGTTCCAGTGGGCATAGGCGATCGACCGCCCGTCGGGTGCCCAGACGGGATCGGTTTCCGCGCCGCCGCCTTTCGTGAGGCGGCGAGGCTGGGCAGTGCCGGCCATATCCTGCTGCCAGAGCGACCCGAGCGCCCGGAACACGATCGTCTTGCCGTCCGGCGCGGGCGCGATCTGGCGGATGATCTTCACATCGACGCTTTGCGGCGCGAGGTCGAGCTTCACGCGCAGCGCATCGTGGATGCGGTGCCGCGCAGTCGCGCGAAACGGAATTTCGGCCGCCGCACCGTTCCGCATATTGACCTTGTAGAGCTTGCCCTTGCCCCAGACCGCGACGTGGAGGTTATCGGGAAACCAGTCGAATGCCGGATAATAATGTTCCTGCGCAATGTAGTCGGCCTGCAGATCGCGATCGAGTTCCTGATAGACGGCAGTCTGCACCCGGGTTTCGATGTCGTAGCGGAACAGCACGGTTTGCGCGCCCACGCGGCGGATGAAGGCGATCATCTTTCCGTCGGGGGAAACCTGCGGGCTGGTGGCGCTGCCGAAGCCGGAAATGAGGTCGCCTGTTTCGCCGGTCGCGAGATCACGGCGACGGACGACGAAATTCGAAAGGCCCGGATTGTGATAGACATAATGCGTGCCGCCCACGCGCTCGGTGTAATAAAGCGCGCGGCCGTCGGGTGCATAGCGGGGCTCCTGAATATCCTTTCCGCTGCTCGGCGGCGCGACGATTTGCGTGTCGGCGCCCGTCGCCAGATCGAAACGGCGGATCTCCGAGGTCCGCATCTCGAATACGGAGGCGCTGGACTTCGTGGCGGCGATCGCCTTGCCGTCAGGCGTCCACGACGGCGCCGTGATCATCGCGAGGGTTTCGCGGCTTATCTGCCGGGCGTTGCCGCCGTCGGGGTTGGCGACCCAGATATTGTCGGCGCCGCTCTCGTCGCTGAGATAAAGGATGCTGCGCCCGTCGGGGCTGAACTGCGGGCTTCGCTGAACGGCCGGGCCGGAAAGGATGGCTTTCGCCACGCCGCCGCTCGCGGGCATGGTATAGATGTCGTTCAGCAGATCGAACAAGATGGTCTTGCCGTCCGGACTGACATCCACGCTCATCCACGTCCCTTCGCTGAGCGTCAGCGTGACGTCTTTGGCGGGCGAGGTAAGGATATCGGTGTCATGTTGCGCCCGCGCAGGCAACGTAACGAAGCTGGTCGCTGCGGCTGCGATAAGCGCGCTGCGTAGCGCCGGTCTGAATGTCATCCCCGTCTCCCTTTTTCCCTTTGCCGCACTCTAGAAATGCACACTTTCCTTTGGTGCTGCCAATGACGCGTGCACCGGTGACCAGGTATCACCGCGTCCGGCGGCGCATTTTCCACAAGAAAAAGCCGAGCAAGGTCATGGTCAGCAGCCAAACGCCCGTCGCAGCAACGGCGAGCCGCCCCGGCAGCCCCGCGACCTCTCCCGTATGAAATGGAAACAAACCATCGAGAAATGCTCTAGCGGGCACGGCGTCGGAAGCTGGCAGGTCCGCCAAGACTTGCCCGTTGTTGGCGCTCACGAACACGGCGGTTCGGCCATAGGCGCGCCGTGTTTCGCCATCCGTGCGCAGCCTGACGCGCCAGACTGCAGAGTCGGCAGTCGGGAAGCTGATATCGGCGAGGCGAGCATCAGGGTGGAGCGCCATTGCAGCCTCGACCACTTTGCCGAAGCCTGGCGGCGATGTGGTTGCCCATCGCTCGGTGGGCGGGGTGATCGACGCGGGGGCGAGCCATCGCTCTGCACTGTCCTGAAATACCAGCAGCACGCCTGCCGACGAAAGGGCAAGTGCAGGCAGCGCGCCCCAAAAACCGACAGCACGGTGCCAGCCATAGGCTTTGGGAACGCCGTGCATGGCTTTGGGTGGCGGCCTCAGGGTGTGCAGCCTCTTCCGTCCCGGCCATGCCATAAAAAGCGCGATCACGATGTTGCCTGCCAACAGAAGGCCGCTGATGCCGACAATCCAGCTTCCGGCGTCCCCGGCCAGCAGGTTGTGGTGAAAGCCGACGACCGCGTCGAACACTCCGCTTTCTCCGGGTGTCAGTGTTCGCAGGACATTGCCGACGCCGTCGATGCGGATAGTACGCGCCGCTTCTCCTTGGGAAGTCTCCACATAGACATCGTATCGGTCGCTTGCGCCGCCGCTTGTCCACACCGATTCGATGGCGAGGCCGGAGCCGGACGGTACCAGTTCGTTCAGCCGCGCCTCGATAGCTGCCGAATCGGTCGGGCGGTGCGGGGCGCGGATCAGCGCGTCCTCGAACTCCCAGTGGAACACGATCAGAACGCCGGAGGCCGCCTGCAGCGCCCAGAACAGCATCGCTGAAAGGCTGAGCCAGCGATGAAGCCTGAGAAGGCCTGACCGTGCGGTGCCCAAGATGCTTTCTCCTTCCCAAAGACGTCAACACCTGACGATAGGTGCATCTGGGCGTGAGCCTGTGAAGCTGACAGGCGTGTCCGCAGTGGTGCGCTCCGCGCAACGCCGGCCTTTGCATTTGCATCTCGTTTTCGTAGCCGTGATCGTAATTCTAAGATCAAGGTGCCGGGATGGAGATCACATGAAGCGAGCAGGGACATACCGAATGCTGGGTGCGGCGATGGCCGCTGTGGTCGCTATGCTGCCGCTGTCGCCGCTTTTCGCGCAGTCCGGGGAGCAGGACGCGCTGAAGCTTACGCTCAACGACGGCTACGATACGCCCGACGCGCTACGCTTCGATTGGCCTGCCTTCAAGATCGGAACGGGCCAGTACGAGGCCGGCCCGACGGGGCTCACGGTTTTCCGGTTCAATCGAAAGATGCTGGCGGCGGTCGATGTGCGCGGCGGCGGGCCGGGCACGGTAAACACGGAGTATCTGGGGATTGGTTACCCGTTCCCTGAATTGGACTCGGTCGTACTCTCGGGCGGTTCCTGGTACGGTCTGGAAGCCGTGACGGCGGTGAATACGGCGCTCAAGGACGAAGGCTATCGCGGCGGCAACTGGGACAATGTCGGCCTCACGGTGGGATCGATCATCTATGATTTCGGCGGACGCCGCCTCAATGAAATCTACCCCGACAAGCGCCTTGCGCAGGCAGCGCTGAAGGCGGCTGTGCCGGGCGTGTTCCCGCGCGGAGCTTACGGCGCGGGTCGCTCTGCGATCAGCGGCAGCATTTTCGGATGCAACGCTCATTCGGGGCAGGGCGGTGCATTTCGGCAGGTCGGCGATCTGAAGATCGCGGCGTTTACGGTTGTGAACGCCCTCGGCGTCGTGACGGACCGTGAGGGACGAACTGCGGCCTGCTATCCTGACAAGACATGGCCCGCCGGGTTCAAGACTAACGACATTCTTACCGGAACGCCGAACAGCGGTAAGCCGGGCTGGACGGGTGCGGCTCCTTCCGCCGAGAAGAAGAACACCACGATCAGCCTGATCGTGGTGAACCAGAAGATGGAGCCGTGGGAACTGAAACGGCTTGCGATTCAGGTGCACACGTCGATGGCGCGCGGTCTACAGCCCTTTCAAACCGAATTTGACGGCGATGTGCTCTATGCCGTCTCCACGGCCGAATACGAGCCCGCCGACGACAAGCGTCTGATCCTGCTCGATATCGGCACGATCACGTCCGAAGTGATGTGGGATGCGATCCTCAGCGCCGTACCGCCGCAGCCGCAGGCGACGTTCGATCCGCCGCCACGCCGTGCGGTGGATGTCGCTGCGCTTCGCAAACTTGCGGGCCGATATCGGTTCAGCGCTCTCGCCGAACTCGACCTCAAGGTAGAGGACGGGCGCCTGCTTGGTCAGGCTGTGGGCGAACGCAAAGTGTTCGGCATTCCGAAAGAGGGTGCCGTAGAGGTGATTCCAAGCGAAACCGGCGACTACGTGGTGCCGGGCCGATATCCGACGGTGCTGCGTTTCGATAGTCGCGGCGGTTTGACGATAAATCCCGGACGCTGGCAGCAGCACGGCCAGAAACGCCGATAAACCCAAGGAGACAATTCGGTATGCCTGACCAGTTTGACTGGACGGACCCGCTCGCCCTCGATTCAGAGTTGACGGATGAGGAGCGTCTGATCCGCGATACCGCCCGGAGCTACGCGCAGGGCGAGCTCTTGCCGCGCATCGTCGATGCCAACCGTGACGGTGTGTTCGACCGTGCGATCCTGCGCGAGATGGGTGCGCTCGGCCTGCTCGGTGCTACGATCCCTGAGGCGGATGGCGGCGTGGGGGCTAGTCATGTCGCCTATGGGCTGATCGCGCGTGAGGTCGAAGCTGTGGATTCCGGCTATCGGTCCGCGATGAGCGTGCAGTCGAGTCTCGTGATCCATCCGATTCACGCCTACGGTTCGGACGCGCAGCGTACACGCTGGCTACCAGGGTTGATCTCCGGTGACCTCGTCGGCTGCTTCGGGCTGACCGAACCGGGCTCGGGGTCCGATCCGGGAAGCCTTGCGACGCGCGCCGAGCGTATTCCGGGCGGATACCGGCTGACCGGCACCAAGATGTGGATCACGAATGCGCCGATTGCGGATGTGATGGTGGTCTGGGCAAAGCTTGACGGCGTGATCCGCGGTTTTGTTCTCGAACGCGGTGCTGAGGGACTGTCGACACCCGAAATCAAAGACAAGCTGGCGCTGCGCGCCTCCATCACCGGCGAGATCGTGATGGATGACGTTTTCGTGACCGAAGAGAACCTGCTGCCGAACGTGCAAGGCCTCAAGGGTCCGTTTGGATGCCTTAACAAGGCGCGCTACGGTATCGGCTGGGGGGCGCTTGGTGCCGCTGCGGCGTGCTGGCAGGCGGCGCGGACTTACGCGCTTGAGCGCCACCAGTTCGGCCGCCCGCTCGCAGCGAACCAGCTTGTGCAGCGCAAGCTCGTGGAAATGCAGGTGGAAATCGCAATCGGGCTGCAGGCCTGTCTCAAGGTCGGACGGCTGCTCGATGCCGGCGCGTGCCCGCCGGAAGCGATCTCGATCATCAAGCGCAACGGCTGCGGCAAGGCGCTCGAGATCGCGCGTGCGGCGCGTGACGTGCATGGTGGCAACGGCATTTCCGGTGCGTTTCACGTCATGCGCCACATGTGCAACCTTGAAGCGGTCAACACGTATGAAGGCACGCACGACGTTCACACGCTGATACTGGGGCGCGCGCAGACCGGCATCGCGGCTTTCGCCTGATGGTTCCGTGTCGCACATGGTGGTGCCTTCATTGCACCGCATGTCGCGATTTTCGCATCTGCCGTGAAAGCGGCGCTTCCATAGCCTTTTTAGTCAATAACGAAGCTGTAAAAGAGGGGGTAGCAATGGTTTCCAGAACAACATTCGTCGCAGGGGTCTCCGCATTCGCGATGCTCGCCGCGACAACGGCCTACGCACAGGAAACGGACACCACGCTCGATGCGGGTCAAGTCATCGTTGTCACGGCCCAGAAGCGCGAGCAGCGCCTCATCGATGTTCCGATGGCGATTTCGGTGCTCGGTGGCGAGGATCTCGAACAGCGCGGCATCGACAATGTGCAGGACCTGTCGTTCGCGGTTCCCGGCCTCACCATGCGTGAGGACGGCCCCGGCAGCTACACGATCTTCCTGCGCGGCCTCGCCAACCAGTCAGGCTCCGGCGCGCTCGTCAGCATGTACCTCGACGAAGCGCCGCTTTCGCTTTCGGGTTACGATCAGCTGAGCCCGGTTCCGCTCGATTTCGCGCGCGTCGAGGTGCTGAAGGGGCCGCAGGGCACGCTCTATGGTCAGGGGTCGGCGGGCGGTACGATCCGCTTTGTGACCAACGACCCGAACACCAGCCAGTTCGAAGGCAAGGTCGAGGGCGAAGTTTACAATGTAGCCGGCGGCGAGGTGGGTACGAAGCTGAGCGGCGTGCTAAATATCCCCCTGGTGCAGGATCAGCTCGCGCTGCGTATAGCGGGCGCCTATGAGCAGGGCGGCGGCTGGATCGACCAGCCCGAGGCCGGGATCAAGGATGGCAACGGCACCGAGCTTATCAATGTGCGCGCCAAGCTGCTGTGGACGCCAGGTGACAACTTCCGCGCCGAAGGCATGGTGCAGATCCACCGCGCCGACACCAAGCTCGGCACGGGCTTCGAGGAGCCGGACCGCACGGTCGACATCGGCCCGGATCGCAGCAAGGTGATGATCCCCAAGGAGTTCGACTTCGATCTCTACAATCTCGAACTCCGCTACGACATGGGCTTCGCGGAACTCGTGAGCGCCACGACCTATGTCGAGCACAAGCACCAGTACCCGTTCACCTACATCCCGCGGCCGGGCAACTATTCGTACAACATCGTCGAGGGCAATGACGACCGCTGGGTGGACGCCGATCAATTCAGCCAGGAACTCCGCCTCACGTCTTCAGGCGGCCCATTCGAATGGACGCTGGGCGCCTTCTACAGCGAAGGCGACAGGTCTCTGCTTTCCCTGTACGAATATCTCTACGCGCCCGATGCCGACATTTCGGAGGGCGGGGGCTTCCTCATCGGCGATCAATATTATCTCTCGAAATCCAGTTCAGAGTCCTACTCGCTGTTCGCCGATGCGTCCTACAAGCTGATGGATCGCCTGACCGTCGGCGCCGGCATCCGCTACTTCAAGGACAAGCAGACGAGCCTGATCGAGTACGCGCCGGGAACCGGTGTCGAGCAGTCGGCGAAGTTCGATTCCGTCGATCCGCGCCTCTACATCTCGTACCAGTATTCGGATAACGGCAGCATTTACGCGAATGTTGCCAAGGGCTTCCGTTCTGGCGGTTTCAACTCAGCGCCGTTCGCAGCCTACAAGCCCGAGAAGATCTACACGTACGAGATCGGCACGAAGGGCATGACGTCGGATGGCACGTTCAGCTACGACATCGCCGCGTTCTTTACGCAGTACAAGGACATGGTGCGCCGTCGCCTTGTGAACGTGAACGGCGCTTTCCTCTCGGAATCGAGCAATATCGGCAAGGTCGAGGTGAAGGGCATCGAAGTGGGCGCGGCTGTGCGTCCGACAACCGGCCTCACGTTCACGGCAAGCGCGGCATATCTCGACAGCGAGATCGTTGCGACGGATGCCGCCGATACGGTCAATATTCCGGGCGATCGCACCGACTACACGCCGAAGTTCAGCATCACGCTCGGCGCGAACTACGAATTCGACTGGACGGCGAACGTGCCCGGCTTCGTGCGCGTGGACTACAGCTACCGCGACAAGGTGACGTATATCGACCGGTCGAGCTTCCTGCCGTCGGTGCTGCCGCAGGCCTCCGATGACATCGGGCTCCTGAATGCCCGCATCGGCGCGACATTCGGCGCGGTCGGTGTCGAACTTTATGGCCAGAACCTCGGCAACGTGAACAAGGCCATCGACCCTTATCAGGGCTGGGCGAACTCGAACCGCACGCGGCCGCGGGTGATCGGCATCAAGGGCTCGGTCAGCTTCTGAGCGAGATGGGCGGCGCCTTAACCGGCGCCGCCCTTATTCCAGGTATTCAAATGCTTAAATCACCGGTTCTTGACCCGAACCGGCCGGGGTGGGAAGCTCGGCCCGGTCGGGAGGACTATGTGCTGGAGCGTAAGGTCAAGGGCGTCAATCCGCCGTCGCGCAAGTCGCTGCCGCCGTTTGAAGCCCTGCGCGCGTTCGATGCGGTTGCCCGCCTGAAGGGCGTGCGGCGCGCCGCGCAGAGCCTCGGCCGCGATCACGCCGTCATCAGCCGCCACCTGCGAACGCTCGAAACCTGGACGGGTACGACGCTCATCGAGCGTACGTCCGCCGGGGTGGTGCTCACGGAAGCCGGTATCCGTTATCACGAGCAGGTTGCGATGGCGCTCGATCTGCTGGCTGATGCCACGATGGAGCTGATCCGGCGGGGGAGCGAGCACCGCTTGCATATCTGGTGTATGCCGGGGTTCGCGCTGCACTGGATGTCGCGCCGCGTCGGGGCGTTCGAGCGGCTTGATCCGACGGTGCAGATCGAAATTCGCCCCACGGATCGCAGCCCTGATTTCGGATCGCACGAGACGGATATCGATATCCGCTTCGTGCCGACCTACGGCTCGCCCTTCGTGCTCGGCCCGAAGCTGCATCATATCGAGCTGGCGAGGGTGCCCATCGTCGCCGTGGCGAGCCCGGAGTATCTTGCTGCGTCGGCGCCCATCGAAAAGCCGGGTGATCTGCTGCGGCACAGGCTGCTTCACGAGGACAATTTCGATTCCTGGGTGAACTGGCTTTCCGCGCACGGCATCTATGACGATATCGACCTGACCGGCCCGAAGCTGTGGCAGGGACACCTTACGCTCGACGCCGCATTGCACGGGCGGGGCGTTGCGCTTGCGAACCATCTCGTCGCTGCCGACGATCTGGCGAGCGGCCGCCTTGTCGAAATCGGGAAGGGGCTGGAGAGCTTCCAGCCCTATAGCGATGGCATTTACCTGTTCATCGCGCGCGGCGACCGCTGGGACGCACCGCTCATCCGCCGCTATCGCCGCTGGTTGAAAGACGCGATCGCGAAGTCTCTCTCCGGCAAGGCCTGAGAGCCCTCAGCGCCCTCAGCTTGCGGCGGCAAGCCGAGGGGTGAGGACATCGAGCGCGGCGAGCGACCGTTCCAGGATCGTCAGCCCCTCTTCAAGCTGCGCGTCGGGAATCGTCAGCGGCATCAGGAAGCGGATGACATTGCCTTTGGTGCCGCAGGAAATCAGGATCAGACCCTGCTTCTGCGCCTCGGCGATGAGCGCACGGGTGAGCGCCGCGTCGGCCGCGTGCGGGGCTTCGGCGGAACAAAGCTCCATCGCGACCATCGCGCCCAGACGGCGAATGTCGCCGATCACGCCCTTGCGTGCGCGCGCGCGAATATCGGTGAGCCGTGCCTCGATCGTTTGGCCGATCGCCTCGGCGCGTGCGCAGAGGCCTTCGCGTTCGATGACGTCCAGCACGGCGAGCGCTGCCGCGCAGGCGACCGGCGAACCCGCGTAAGTGCCGCCGAGACCGCCAATCGGGGAGGCGTCCATCAGATCGGCACGGCCGGTGACGGCGGCGAGCGGATAGCCGCCGGCGATGCCCTTCGCCATCGTGATGATGTCGGCCTCGATGCCCGCGCGTGCGTGGGCGAAATACGCGCCTGTCCGTCCGAAACCGGTCTGGATTTCATCGATGATCAGCAGGATGCCATGATCGTCGCAAAGCTTGCGCAGCGCCTGCAGAAGCTCGACAGAGGCGATGTTGAAGCCGCCTTCGCCCTGCACGGGTTCGATGATGATCGCTGCCACGCGCGCGGGATCGACGTCTTCGTGGAAGATGTCGTGGATGCTGGCGATGCTGTCTTCAACGGTGATGCCTGCGGCTTCATCCGGGAAGCGCGCGTGGAAGACCTCGGCGGGGAAGGGGCCGAACCCGGCCTTGTAAGGCGTCACCTTGCCGGTCAGCGCCATCGTCATCATCGTGCGGCCGTGGAAGCCCGCCGCGAAGGCGATCACCGCGCTGCGGCCCGTCGCGACGCGCGCGACCTTCACGGCGTTCTCAACGGCCTCGGCGCCCGTTGAGACAAGGATCGTCTTGCGCGGGCTGCTGCCGGGCACGAGCGCGTTCAGGCGCTGCGCGAGCTCGACATACTGCGGGTACATGGCGACGTTGAAGCTCGTGTGCGTGAAGCGATCGAGCTGCGCAATCACGGCGGCTTTCACGTCGGGGTGATTGTGGCCTGTGTTGCAGACGGCGATGCCGGCGGCGAAATCGATGTAGCGGCGCCCTTCAAGATCCCAGATCTCGGCATTCTGCGCGCGGTCGCAAACGATGCTGGTGACGTGGGAGACGCCGCGCGCCACGGCTTCGGCACGCGCTTCGAGCACTTCATTGCTGGTCTTCATATCGCTCTCCTGTTCATGCCGCCGCGGCGATTCCGCCGAGCGCGAGATACTTGATTTCAACGAAATCCTCGATTCCATAACGCGAACCTTCGCGCCCCATGCCGGATTCCTTGATGCCTCCGAACGGCGCACCTTCGTTCGACGTCAGCACCTCGTTGGCGCCGACCATGCCATATTCCAGCGCTTCCGCCACGCGGAACACGCGCCCGATGTCGCGCGACCAGAAATAGGCGGCAAGACCATAGGGCGTGTCGTTCGCGCGGGCGATGACCTCGGCTTCGGTTTCAAACGGTGTGAGCGGCGCGACGGGGCCGAAAATCTCGGCGTGCGCGATTTCCATTTCGGGCGAAACGCCGGTGAGGATCGTCGGCGCATAGAAGTTGCCGCCGCGTTCGTGCCGCCCGCCGCCGAGAACGGCGACCGCGCCCTTGCCGAGCGCATCCTGCACGAGGCCATCGACCTTCTCCACCGCCGCGACGTTGATGAGCGGGCCGATTTGCGTGCCGCCTTCGAAGCCGTCGCCGATGGTGAGGGCGCGGACGGCGCCAGCATATTTGCGCGCGAAAGCGTCCATGACACTGGCCTGCACATAGATGCGGTTCGCCGACACGCAGGTCTGCCCTGCATTGCGGAACTTCGTGGCCATTGCGCCCGCAACCGCGGCATCGAGATCGGCGTCTTCGAAGACGATGAAGGGCGCGTTGCCGCCGAGTTCGAGGCTGAGCTTCTTCACCGTATCCGCGCATTGGCGCATCAGCAGCTTGCCGACGCGCGTGGAGCCGGTGAAGGAGAGTTTGCGGACGTCGGGGCTTGCCGTCAGCACGCCGGCCACTTCGGCGGCCTGGGCTGCCGTCACCACCGTCATCACGTTTTCGGGAAGGCCGGCGTCCGCTGCCAGCACGGCGAGTGCGAGCGCCGAGAGCGGCGTATCTTCGGCCGGCTTCACGACAATCGTGCAGCCCGCCGCGAGCGCAGGGGCGACCTTGCGGGTGATCATGCCGCTCGGGAAATTCCACGGCGTGATCGCACCGACGACGCCGACCGGCTGCTTCAGGACGAGGCAGCGCTTGTCGGGCGCGTGGGCGGGAACGATGTCGCCGTAAACGCGCTTCGCCTCCTCGGCGAACCATTCGATGAAGTTCGCGCCGAACAGGATTTCGCCGCGCGCCTCGGCGAGTGGCTTGCCCTGTTCAAGCGTGAGGATTTCGGCGAGCACGTCTGCGTGATCGACGACGAGCCCGTGCCAGCGGCGGAGGATTGCGCCGCGTTCCTTCGCGGTGCGCGCGCTCCACGCCGGGAAGGCCGATTTCGCCTTCGCGATTGCAACGCGCATGTCGTCGGCGGTGCCGTCCGCGACATCGGCAATGTGCGCGCCATTTGCCGGATTGAACACTGCGAAGGTGCGCGCAGCCGCTCCGCCAAGCTTCAACCCACGGGCGATCAGCTCGGCGGCGGTCGCGGAGATGGGAAGCGTCATCACAGAACGCCGAACGCTTGAGCGGTGGCGTCGAGGCCGGTCTTCAGCTTCCCGACCATCTCGTCGATCTCCGCGCGCGTGATGACGAGCGGCGGGCTCAGCACCATCGCTTGCCCGACCGCGCGGGCGATGAGGCCGTTCTCCCACAGCACCTCGCGGCAATGGATGGAGGCCGGCTCCTCTGCGGTGAAGACCGTCTTCGGCGCCTTGGCGCGCACCAGTTGCAGCGCGGCGACAAGGCCGACGCCGCGGACTTCGCCGACAAGCGGATGCGTATCGGCGAGCTGGCGCAGCGACTGGTGGAAATAGGGGCCGACATCCTCGCGGACGCGATCGACGAGGCCTTCGTTCGCGATGATGTCGATATTGGCGCTCGCGACCGCGCAGGCGACCGGGTGGCCCGAATAGGTGAAACCGTGCGCGAGGAGGCCGCCCTCGTTCAGAACGTCGAACACCCGGGTGCCCACGGCCACGGCGGCGATCGGCAGGTAACCGGAGGACAGGCCCTTCGCCATCGGCATCAGGTCGGGCTTGATGTCGTAATATTGCGATCCGAACCATTCGCCGGTGCGGCCGAACCCGCAGATCACTTCGTCGGCGATGAGCAGGATGTCGTACTGGCGGCAGATGCGCTGGATTTCCGGCCAGTAGGTGGAGGGCGGATCGATAACGCCGCCCGCGCCCTGCAGCGGCTCGCCGATGAACGCGGCGACGTTCTCCGGCCCGAGTTCGAGGATCTTCTCTTCCAGCGCCCGCGCGGCCTTCAGGCCGAATTCTTCGCGCGTCAGGCCGTCGCCGAGCAGATAGTGGTGCGGGTGCATGATGTGCGCGAAGCCGGGCAGCATCTCGGGCGCCATGCCGTGCATGTGCGACATGCCGCCGAGGCCGACGGCGCAAAGCGTGCTGCCGTGATAGCCGAGGTCGCGGCCGATGAAGGTCTGCTTCGTCGGCTTGCCCTGCAGCATCCAGTAGCGGCGGACGAGGCGGACGATGGTGTCGTTGGCCTCCGATCCCGAATTCGCGAACAGGATGTGATCGAGACCCTCGGGGGTCAGCTTCGCGATCTTTTCGGCGAGTTCGATCATCTGCGGTGTCGCGGTGCCGAAGTGGTTGTTGTAGTAGGCGAGCTCGTTCATCTGCCGCGCGGCAATGTCCGAAAGTTCGGGGCGCCCGTAGCCGACCGCGACGCACCACAGGCCCGCCATGCCGTCGAGCAGGCGGTTCCCTTCATTGTCCCATACGTAGCAGCCCTTGCCCTGCGTGATGATGCGCGTGCCCTTTGCCGCGAGCGCCTTCGGATCCGCGAACGAATGGACGTGGTGCGCGGCATCGACGGACTGGAGCGCGGCGGTATCGGCGAAGTTGCGAAGCATGAACTCAAATTCCTCACGTTTTCGGCCCGCATTTGCGGCGGGAACCCATGCGCGCGATCATTCAGTCGGCCGCCGAAAGGGCCAAGGCGACAAACGGGCGAGGGGTGGTGCATGTGCCGCACCAATGCGGCGCGAGGGGGTCAGCGGGATGCGGCCGGGCCGATGCCCTTGCCCGCGATCGGCGAGCCCGGAAGCGGGCGGTAGTCGGCATCGACGCGCGGATCGCCCGCGATAACGCCTTCGAGCGTTACGCCCGTCTCGCTCGTGTCGGCGGCGTTGCCGTGGAGCGCGAGGTTGCGGCCGACGATGCGGCTTTTTCCTGTCGCGTTGAGCGCGATGGGCTTGCTCCCCACGATGAGCGAGTCTGAAACATAGATCGCAGCATCGTCTTCGGCGTAGAGGCCGTCGTCGGCGCTACGGTCGACCGCGATGCGCGTGAGATGGGCGGTGCTGTCGTTGTAGGCGGCGACCGCCGAGGAATCGTTGTTGCGGAAGACCGCTCCGTCGAGCCGCAAGTATGCGCCCTCGTAGAGCCATGTCGCGATATGGCCGTCCAGCACCTGAAGATCGCGCACGTCGAGGATCGTGTCGCCGCGCCCGGTAAGCCCCATCTTCTGGTAGTGGCGGATGGTGACGCCCGAGATGCGCGCGCGGCTGTCCACCGCGAAGATGCCGTGGCCTTCGTAGATGTCGTCCTCCTCGATATCGAAGCGGAAGCCGGTGATATCGAGGCCGCTGATCGTCACGTCGGCGTTTCTGAGGCCGATGGCCGTCGTCGGCAGGCCCGCGCTGCCGTCGAGGATCGCGCCTTTCTCGCCCGCGATGGTGAGGCGTTTGCTATCGACAGCAATGAACGCGCGGACGATGATCTCCTTGTACGGCAGATCCCGATAGGCGCGCGGCGTGTAGACGCCTGCGCGCACGAGGACGGTGTCGCCGTCGACGGCCCTGTCGATCGCGGCCTGTATCGCGCCGTCGCCCGCGAAGGTGCAGCCCTTCGCAGCTGCCGGACAGGCGACGAGCGTTGCGCCGAGCGCGGGGCAGGCCGTGCCGGCAAGCAGGCCGATGGCGGCCAGCATGATTTTCATTCGCAATCCCTCCCGGTGCTTACGCTCGTGAATGGAGCGCGCGGACCAGCCATGTCCGCAGCAGCAGAACGAACAGCGCGCCGCTTGCTACGATGGCGGCATGGATCATCCAGAAGCCCAGCGGGCCGACCGGTTCATAGAAACGGCCGAGCCAGCCGCTGACGATGCCCCCGATGAAAATGCCGAGATAATAGGCGCCGACCATCATCGCGTTCACCGCGGCGGGCGCATCGCGCGACACGAGCGCAAGCGCGATGGGGGCGATGTAGAGGTAGCCGACGGCGCACAGGAAGTGGAAGATCACCGGCCAGAACAGGGCGACCTTGCCGCTGCCGGCGGTGAATTCACCGAGGCTGAGCAGCAGGCAGGCGATGCCGAACGCGCAGCAGCCGATGGCGATTTTCGATAGCTCGGCAGGCTCCGTGCCGCGCTTCGCCTGTCTCCGCCACGCGACGACCATCACCGGCGCGAGCAGCAGAACGGCAAGCGAATCGAGCGACTGGAACCAGGTGACGGGCACGGTCCAGCCCAGGATGTCGCGGCCGACGTGATCGCGTAGCCACAGCGGATAGGTGTTCCACACCTGCGCCTGCGCGGTCCAGTAAAGCGCGGTGATCGAAAGCACGACGAGGAGCGCGATGATGACGCGGCCGTCGCCGGGTTCGAGCTTCGGCTTGTCACCGCGTTCGATGGCGGCGTTCTCGGGTGGGAGATAGCGAGAGCCCGCGAGGTAGATGACGATGCCGACCAGCATTCCGATACCGGCCGCGCCAAAGCCGTAATGCCAGCCGAAAAGCTCGCCGAGCGTGCCGCAGATGAGCGGCGCGATCGTCGCGCCGACGTTGATCGCGGTGCAGTAGATCGTGAAGGCGCCGTCGCGGCGGCTGTCGTTCTTTGCGTAGAGATCGCCGACCTGCGCGGCGAGATTGCCCTTGAGGAGGCCTGCGCCAAGGATCAGCGAACCAAGTGCGGGTAGAAATGCGGCTTCGAAGGCCATCAGGAAATGACCGATCGCCATAAGACCCGCGCCCGCGAGCACAGCGCGCTTGCGGCCCGTCACGCGGTCTCCGAGGAGGCCGCCGAGCACCGGCGTGAAATAGATGAGGCCGACGTAGAGGCCAAAGATTTGCGAGGCGAGCGCCTGTGTGGAAAGCTGTCCGGTGACCGCTTCGATTGCGCTGCGGAAGCCGGCGAAGCCCCACACGGCCTCGATGTTGCCGGGGTGCAGCAAGTGGCCTGCCATGTAGAGCACGAGCAGCGCCTGCATTCCGTAGAAGGAGAAGCGTTCCCACGCTTCGGTGAAGGCGATGTAGGCAAGTCCGCGCGGCTGGCCCCAGATTTCGCGGGGCTGCTGGGAAGCCAGGCAGGGTGCGTCAGCGGCGGTGGTCATCGCGTGATCTTGCCTCCGCCGATCATCATCAACCAATAGCCTCGACAACCGAATTGAAGAAGTCGTTGTCGAGGATGGCTTCGGCCCCTTTCGGTTTCGACCGCGCGCTCAGGACCACGATCTGGATGCGGCGTGCCGGGTTCAGATAGATATATTGGCCGAAGATGCCGCGTGCTGAAAAGGCACCATCGACAAACGTGCCGTCGCGTGCCGGAACCGGCCACCACATGTAGCCGTAATCAAGCCGCTGGCCGGCGACCTCGCGCGGGCGGGTGGCTTCCACCGTCCAGCCTTCGGGGAGGACCGGGTCGCCGTCTATGACGCCGCCTTCAAGCATGAAACGGCCGAAACGCGCATAGTCGCGAAGCGTCGCGCAAAGACCGCTGCCCGCGACCTCAAGGCCGCCCGGCGCTTCCAGCCACCATTCTGCATCGGCTTCGGTGCCGATGCGCGACCAGATTCGTTCCGAGAGATAGTCGGCAAGCCACTTGCCCGTCGCCGCGCGTACCAGCGCTCCAACGACGTGCGTTTCGCCGGTGCTGTAGTTCCAGAGCGAGCCCGGCGCGTGCGCGCGCGGCAGGCTCGCCATGTAGCGCATGATCGCGCCCGGCTGCTGCCCGATCTGCAGGTCCAGCATGTGCCGCCGCTCCGAAGCCGGGTCCGTATGCGTATCATCCCAGCGCACACCCGAGGTCATCAGCATCAGTTCGCGAATGGAAACACCGTCGTAGCCGCTGCCGGAAAGCGCGGGCAGATAGCGGGTCAGCGGATCCTCGACCGAAGCGATATGACCGTCCCTGATCGCCGCGCCGACAAGTGTTGTGCTGACCGATTTCGCCATCGACATCGAAAGCCAGCGCGTCGCGGCGGTGATGCCGAGTTCGTATTGCTCGTGGACGAGCACATCGTCCTGCATGACGAGCAGTCCGGCGACACGGTTGCGCGACATGTAGTCGTAGAGGTCGTAGGTCGTGCCATTGGCGCGAATGGAAAATTCGGGAAGTCCTGCTGCCGCAGCGGCGCCGAGGGCACGCACGGGGGCACCGCTGCGGACCGTACGCGTGGCGAAGGCACGCTCGGTCTGCCCGAAAATCCGCACCTGTTCGTCGGGCATCAGCTGGCCCGCATAGACATCAACCATCAGTGCAGCGGGCGGAGCGTTAACAGCGTGGGGCATGTCCCTGTTTTCGGCGTGCTGCAATTCCGGCTCCCTTGTCGGCGGCATCGTTCCTCCCGCGTCGTTCGAGCGGTTATGCAGGATGCGGGCGCATCACTGAGGTGCGAAGGGAGCGATGGCCGGTGTGCGCCAATCACCAGCGCGCTCCGCGCGCCGGTGCGTCAATGGCACCGCGCCTTGCTTGAAAATGAGCTTGTCGCGGCGTGGCACAGGGAGGCAACGTCGTAAAAAAGCGCTTGGGCGCATCAACAGGAAAGGGTGCGGTGTGCGTGCAGACGAAAAGATGAAGGCGGAAGCGGTCGGTGCCAATTTCGACAGGGCCATGTTCCTGCATGTGCGCGAACGCACCCGGAAGGTCATCAACGATATCGCGGCAGCCATCCATCCCGGGATGCTCGAGGAAGACGCCGTCGCGATGGCGAAGGACCAGCTCCGCGCGGCGGAAATGCTGCGTGGATGGCATGGGCTCCACGTCCGCTTCGGGGCCAACACGCTCAAGAATTTCGGCCAGCCGTCCGAGCCTGGCGTGGCGCTGCGGGATAACGACATCTTCTTCATCGACATCGGCCCTGTCTGGCAGAAATGGGAAGGCGACGGCGGCGATACGTTCGTTGTCGGCAACGATCCGGAAATGCTTGGCGCGCAGCGCGACGTGCGCGACCTCTTCGGCCGGGCCCGTGCGAAGTGGCTCTCCGAGGGGCTCTCGGGCATGGCGCTTTACGATTTCGCGGCATCCGAGGCGCGGGCGATGGGCTGGGAACTCAATCTCGATATGTCGGGGCACCGGCTCGCGGACTTTCCGCACGCCGTACTCCACAAGGGATCGCTTGCCGAAGCACCGTTCGCGCCCTCGCCTGGGCTCTGGGTTCTCGAAATCCAGATCCGTCATCCGGATCGGCCGTTCAGCGCATTCTATGAAGATCTGTTGCTGACGGATTCAGCGGCGTAAGGCCCAGCCTTCATGCCTGTCGCCGCAGGCGGACGATCGCTTCGTCCAGCGCGGAGAGGAAGCGTGAGCGGTCGGCCTTGGTGAACGGGGGCGGGCCGCCGATCGCGTCGCCGTTGGCGCGCAGGTCGGCCATGATCGCCCGCGTGGCAACCGCACTCCCGATGGAATTGGCGGTGAAGGGCTTGCCATTTGGCCCGATGACGATAGCGCCCGCCTTCAGGCAGCGGTCGGCGAGCAGGATATCGGCCGTGATGCAGACCGTGGCCCGGCCCGCGCGTTCGGCGATCCAGTCGTCGGCCGCGTCGAAGCCGTCGCTGACGACGACGCGGTTGATCAGGTCATGCGCGGGGGTGCGGATCGGGCTGTTGCTCACGATCGTCACCGGCACTGCGTGACGGAAGGCAACCTTGTATATCTCGTCCTTCACCGGGCAGGCATCGGCATCGACGAGAACCTGCGTCACCGCGGGCGGCCCGGCTTTTTGTTGCCGCCCGGCTTGCGGCCGGGATGCCGGGCACCGCGCGCATCGGCGCCCCGATCGGAGCCGCGTGCGCCGGCACCGGCACCATACGAAGGCTTCGGGCGATGCGGACGCGATGGCCCCGCCCCGGTATTGTCCGCATTGCGGCGGTTGTCCCTCGCCGCTTCGCGCGGCTGCCCCTCGATGGGCACGATTTCCACATCGTCGTCGCTCTCGCTCGCCGTGGACCGGACCATATTGAGGAAGCGGGCGGCGGCGGCTTGCTGCACTTCGAACAAGGTCTCGTTCGCCGTAATGCGGATCGCGCCGATATCGCTGCGGCTGACATGGCCCCGGCGGCAGAGCAGGGGCAGAATCCAGCGCGGATCGGCGTTCTGCCTGCGGCCCATGTTCAGCCGGAACCACGCGCTGCCTTCGAAGCCGTCGCGCGGCGCACGCGGGCCGGGCGTGCCGTTCTCCGCGATCAATTCCTCGGGCTCGGGCAGGGCGGCGCGATGGATATGCACCAGCGCGGCGGCGATTTCCTCTGGGCTGCGTTCCGCCAGCAGCCGGCTGGCGAGGGCGCGGTCCTCGTCCGCGACCTCGGTCGGTGCGAGCAGCCGGGCAAGCAGCCTTTCGCTATCGGCGCTGCGAATTTCGTCGGCCGAGGGCGGCGCGATCCAGTCCGCCGCGATGCGCGCACCGCGCAGCATGGACTCCACGCGCCGGCGCCGCGGATACGGCACCACGAGGATCGCAGTGCCTTTCTTGCCGGCGCGGCCCGTGCGCCCCGATCGATGCTGCAGCGCCTCCGCATCGCGCGGAATCTCGACATGGATGACGAGCGACAGGCCGGGCAGGTCGATGCCGCGCGCGGCGACATCGGTTGCGACGCAGACGCGCGCGCGCCGGTCGCGGAGTGCCTGAAGCGCCTGATTTCGCTCGTTCTGGCTATGCTCGCCGGAAAGCGCCACCGCCGTGAACCCGCGCTCGGTCAGGCTTGCGTGCAGATGCCGCACATTGTCGCGCGTCGCGCAGAACAATATGGCGGTCTCCGCCTCGTGAAAGCGCAGCAGATTGACGACGGCGTGTTCAATGTCTGACGGCGCGATGGCGACGGCCTGATAGCTGATGTCGCCATGCCCGCGATTTTCCTCAACCGTCGAAATGCGCAGCGCGTCGCGCTGATAGCGGCGCGCCAGTGCGACGATCGGCTTCGGCATGGTTGCCGAAAACAATAATGTGCGCCGTTCCTGCGGCGTGGCGTCGAGAAGCTCTTCCAGATCCTCGCGGAAGCCCATGTCGAGCATCTCGTCGGCTTCGTCCAGGATGACCGCGGCGAGCGCGCGGAGGTCCAGCGCACCGCGCTCCAGATGGTCGCGCAGGCGGCCGGGCGTGCCCACGACGATCTGCGCGCCGCGCGCAAGCGCGCGCCGCTCGAGCGAGGGGTTCATGCCGCCCACGCACGTCGCGACCCGCGCGCCGGTGCCGTCGTAGAGCCAGGACAACTCGCGGCTGACTTGAAGCGCCAGCTCGCGCGTGGGCGCGATAACGAGCGCGAGAGGGGCCTCGGCCGGCCGTGCCACGCTCTTCTCGTCCAGCAATTCGGCCGCGATGGCGAGGCCGAAAGCCACGGTCTTGCCGGAGCCTGTTTGCGCGGAAACGATCAGATCGCGCCCCTGCGCCTCGGTTTCCAGCACGGCGGCCTGCACGGGGGTGGGCTCAGCGTAGCCGCGCGCGTGGAGCGCTTCGGACAGAAACGCGGGAATGTTCTTGAAAGTCATGTTCTCTTGCTTGTGCGTTCCGCGACACATGTCGGCGGCGGCAAGGCGCTATCGCCCGCTTTCGTGACGCGATAGGCGTGTCGCGGCGATGACGCAAGAGACGAACCGGCAGGGCGCCTGTTTGACTTGATCCCTCCCGGCTGTACCACTCGGGCAACCGTGGAGACCCGATTCAGGACGAAAATGGCAGACCAGCAGACGGAAACCGACTCGCTCGTGTTCGACAGGATCATGGATGCGATCGTCACGCAGCGCCTCGCGCCCGATCAGAAGGTCTCCGAAAATATCCTGACGCGCATGTTCGGCATCAGCCGCACGGCGGCGCGCAACGCCATGGAGCAGATGACCGCGCAGCAGTTCATGGTCTCGAACTCGCCGCGGATCACGCGGATCGCGCCGCTCACGCTGCGCGACGTGAAGGAGAACTTCACGATCCGCAAAATGATGGAGCCGAGCATCCTCTCGATGATCTCGCCCCAGATCGAGGAGGCTGAGTTCAAGCGGCGCAACGACGCGATCTTCCACGACGGCCCGATCGAGACCGATGAGGATGCGCTGCGGATTCTGAAGGCGAACCGGAACTTCAACCTCTATATCGCGCAGCAGACGCAGTTTCAGCTGCTGATCAGCTGGGTCCGGCAGCTCGAGGAAACGACGATGCGGATCTACTGGATCTACATCAAGCTCACCAAATCCCTGCCTTACCCGTGGGAGCAGCACAAAAGCCTGCTGGAGCTGGTGAAGAACAACCAGACCGATGAAATCCGCAGGCATACGCTGATGATGATCTCATCCTGCGAGGACCGGGTCCTCCATGCGATCTTTACGCACGGCAAGCTGAACGCGCACAGCCTCAGCCTCTGAGGGGCAGATTTCCCGCCTGCACCGGGCGCAGGCTTCAATCTTCGCGCCTTGCCGGACGCGAAACGATCGCCGCTTGGTGTCCTTCAGCGGAATATGGCAGCCTTAATTTTAGAAAAATCTCCAATAAGGCTGCTTTATTTCCAATCAGGAATACGATATCAATTTCCTCTCGCTGAAAAACTCGGTGGAACCGAGAGCGGTCAAAGGGGAAATCCAGATGATATTCAGGTCCAAATTCAAGAGCTTGGCTGGTGTGGCGCTGTGGGCTGTCGCCGCTCCGGCGCTGGCGCAGACCGCCGGGGATGCCGCGCAGGCGGACACGGCTGCCGAGTCCGAGATCATCACGGTCACCGGCACGCGCATCAAGGGCAACTTCGAGGCGCCGACCCCGGTCCAGGCGATCGGCACCGAACTCATCGACCAGCGCGGCACCACCAACGTCGCCAACATTCTCAACGAAATTCCGGCCTTCACCGGCACGCTGACGCCCGCGTCCACGAACCTCAACAGCCGCCAAAACGGCGTGAACGTGGTCGACTTGCGCGGCCTCGGCCCCAATCGTAACCTTGTGCTCGTCAATGGCCGCCGCTCGACCCCGTTCGACGAGTTCGAGAATGTCGACCTCAACGTCGTGCCGTCGCTCGCCATCGAGCGCGTCGACGTCGTGACCGGCGGTGCTTCTGCGGCATACGGTTCGGACGCGATCTCCGGCGTTATCAACCTCGTCTACAACGAGCGGCTCGACGAGCTGAAGCTGAACGCGCAGTACGGGCTTGCCGATCGCGGCGATGCCGAGAACCTGCGCCTGTCGGCCGCGTGGGGCAATTTCTTTGACGAAGGCCGCGGGCATATCCTGCTTGCCGCCGATTACGACGACAACAAGGGCATCCCGAAGGCGTCCGCGCGCAAGTGGCAGCGCCGCAGCCCGGCGATCGTCTCCAATCCGGACGACACGGGTCCGAACGATGGCATTCCGCAGTATGTGTTCCGCGACAACGCCGTTCTGTTCCTCGGCAGCCCGAACGGTGTGACGCTTCCGTTGGGCTTTGCGACCGACAACCTCGAGTTCTTCCCGGATGGCATTGCGCGCACGCGCATCCTTGGCGACATCGGTGGCAATCTGATGATCGGGGGAAGCGGCTCGCGTCTCGCCGATCAGACGGCACTGGTCGTTCCTACCGAGCGTTTCAACGTGCTCGGCGCGGTGAGCTATGAAGTTTCGGAAAGCGTCACAGTGTTCGGCGAGGCGAGCTTCGCACGTTCGAAGTCGCGCGGTGCGCTGGTGAATGCCTTCACCTTCGGCGACGTGGTGATCACGCCCGACAATCCCTATCTGCCTGCGGATGTCGCGGCACTGGGCGATCCGGTCGTGCTGTTCCGCACGTTCGAAGAATTCGATCCGATCACGTCGGCATCGCTCACCGAAAGCATGCGCTTCGTCGGCGGTCTCAAGGGTGAGCTCGGCTCGAACTGGAACTGGGAAGTTTCGGCCCAGTACGGCCAGACCGATTTCAGCAATAAGCAATATAACAACCTGCTCGTCGGCAATCTTGTCAAGGCGGCGGACGCGGTTGAAGTCGGTGAGGATATCGTTTGCCGCGTCAACGCCGATGCTGATCCGCTGAACAACGATTCAGCCTGCGTACCGATCAATCTGTTTGGCAAGGGTTCGCCGAGCCAGGGCGCGATCGATTACATCACCGAAACCGGCATCTCGAAGACGCGCATCAAGCAGTCGGTCTTTGCGGCCGAAATCGGCGGCGAAGTGTTCGAGGGCTGGGCGGGCCCGATTCTCGCGACCGTCGGCGGCGAACATCGCACACAGAAGCTGCACCGCACGGTGAACGCGCCGAACGACAACGAGGAATTCCTCATCGTCAACGCGCAGCCGCTCGACGGCAAGTATGACGTGACCGAAGGCTTTGCCGAGGTCGCCATTCCGCTGATCGGCGGCGACCAGCGCCTCGATTTCAACGGCGCGGCGCGCTACACGCATTATTCCACGGTCGGCGATGTCGTCACGTGGAAGGCGGGTCTCACCTTCGAGCCCACCGATTTCCTGCGTTTCCGCGGCACGATCTCTCGCGACATCCGCGCGCCCAGCATCGGCGAGACGTTCGTCGAAACCGTGCTCCTGTTCGCGAACCTCGCCAATCCGTTCGATCCGGACAGCACGGGGACGTCGCTGGTACGCGTTCCGCTTTCGGGCAACCCCGACCTCACCGAGGAGCGGGCGACCACGAAGACGATCGGTGCGGTCCTGACGCTCGGCAGCTTCCGCGCCTCGCTTGATTTCTGGGATATCAATCTCAAGGGTGCGATCGGTTCGCTCAACGCACAGGATATTGTGAACCGCTGCTATGCCGGCGAGGCTGAAATGTGCGAGTTCATCACCTTCGGGCCCGAGGATGAACTCGAAGAGGTCCGCCAGCAGAACCTGAACCTCGGTACATACAAGCTGCGTGGTCTCGATTTCGAGGCGCGGTACGCGACCGACCTTGGCAACGGCACGCTGGGTCTCGGCGCGGTGGCGAGCTATCTCATTCACAAGAAGATCGCGCCTTCGGGCGGCACGCCGCTCGATGTTGCCGGAGAACTCGGTGGGCGTAATGGCGGCGGAATGCCCGATTTCAAGGCGACGCTTTCGGCCAACTATGACGCCGAACGCTGGGGTGCCTTCGTGCAGGCGCGCTATATCGACGGCGGTGTCTACGACGTCACGTTCGGTCCCGAGGATCTTTCGAAGAAAGACAACAGCATCGGCGCGGTGGTCTATGTGGACATGTCGGTGAAGTACAAGCTCGAGAACCTCTTCGGTTCGAGCAGCGAGATCTACGCCGGTGTCGACAATCTGTTCGACCGCACGCCGCCGGTTGCGCCAATCGACTTCATCTCGAACTCGGCGACCAACGCGTCGATCTACGATGTCATCGGGCGTAAAGTTTACGTCGGCGTTCGCGCGCGGTTCTAATCATGGCTGGCCCGGCCCGCGCGTTCTGCGCGGGCCGGGCTTCAGCTTCAGCCCAGAATATTGAACGAGATTTCCGCCCGCAGACCGAACGCGAGCGCGTTGCGCACGGTGGGGTCGGCGCCCGGATTGATGATGTAGTGCGCGCTCGGCTGGAGAGACAGCCACGATGCGACGGGCGCGCGATAGGTCAGCTCGAAAGCGACCTCGGCGTTATCCGCCGGAACCACACGTTTATACGCGTCCCCGGTGAAAGCTGCGGCAACCGCGAACCCGAGCTGATCCTCGTCGCGGCCCTTGAAAGGCCCCGTGTAGTTGAGGCCGGCACTGGCGAATTTGCCGAACGTGTTGAAGCGTCCGTCGGCGATGCCGAGGCGGGCGAAGGCGGCAAGGCCCTGCGCTGGATCGCCTGATTCCTCGAACAACGCGGTCTCGCCGCGCACATAAAGCCCGTCGTTGCCGCGTCCGCTGTTCCCCGTGTGATCGTCGAACCGCGCCGTGTAGCTCCAGCCGCCGAAGAGTAGCCGTCCGTGCGGCAGCGGCGCCTCGATCTCGGCGACGAGAAGCGCGCCGTCGCCGTCGCCCAGTTTCACCGCGGTGCGCTTCGGCCGATCGGGATCGCCCGGAACCCCGTCGAGCACGGCTGCGCGCACCACCCAGCCTTCGGCGGGTTCAATGGCAACCCGCGCGGCGAGCGATGTCGACGGGAAGATCGACGGACCGTTTTCACCCGTCTGGGCGAAATCCGTACCAATGCCGTGCGGGCTGCTGACGAAGAGGCCCGAGGCTTCGAGCGAGTCGAACTCCGAATTGAGATCGTAGAGACCCACCTTCAGCGAGCCGCCCACGAATTTCTGTTCGATCCACGCTTCGTAGAGCCGGAACGCCTGCACGCCGGTTTCGATGTTGCTCGCCGTTTGCGCGTCGCCTGCGAGTTCGCTGAACGACTTGCCGTTGTTGTAGAGGCCGTAGACGTGGGCGCTCGCGCCCTTCCACCCGGCGATCGCTTCGAGATCGGCTTCGGCGACGATGTCTAGATTATCGAGATAGCGACTGCCGCGCTTGATGCCGCCGGACACATTCGACATCACCTCGCCCGTGTAGGTCGCCTGGAGCAGCAGCGGGGCATGGCTCTCGTCGATTTCCCCCCGGCTATGCGTGTGGCCGTGCGGAAGATGGCCTTCCGAGGCCAATGCGGGGAATGAAACAAAGGCTGCAACACTCGCGAGCGCACGAAAACGCATAAAATCCTCCCGACTTTGCGAATTATTTTCAATATTAATTATGAGATAACAGCATTATTTTTCTGGCTTCGCGTATAACGCGGCCCGCTCGATATCCTTTTGATTTTCAATTTCCCAGAAAAATCTTATTTTGATTATGAGAATGATTTTCGATTTCGATTTCTATTTAGAAATATACGAATAATGTTCTCAATTTTAAGGCGAGAATCGAAGAAAATTCGATGGTCCAGGCTCCCGTCCAAACTTCCCCCTTGATCGTGCGCTAAATTTTTAATTGCTCTCCGATCGGCAGTGATCTGATGCGTTTGCCGGTTGCGGCGTGGATTGCATTGCAGAGGGCGGGAGCCACCGGCGGCACGCCGGGTTCGCCGATGCCGCCGGGCGGGGCGTTCCAGTCGCCGCCGCCGACGAGGTGGACCTCCGTGATCTTCGGCGCGGCATCGATACGGGTGAGGGCGTAGCTGTCGAAGTTGTCCTGCTGGACGCGGCCCGCCTTGAAGCTGATCTCGCCGAGCGTGGCGAGGCTGATCCCCATCACCACCGAGCCTTCCATCTGCGAACGGATGCGCTCCGGGTTCACCTGCGGGCCGCAGTCGACTGCGATGTCGGCGCGCTCGACGATGAGTTCGCCGTCCTTCACCGAAACCTCGATCGCGCAGGCCGTGTAGCTGACGAAGCTGTAGTGCGCGGCAATGCCGAGACCGCGGCCCGCAGGCAGCGGCCGGCCCCAGCCGATGCCCCTGGCGGCGGCATTGATCACCGCCTTCAGCCGCGCGGTGTCAAGCGGGTAGCGCGCCGGATCTTCGCCCTGGTTGGTGGTGTCGGCCATCGCGCGCGGGTCGATCGTGCGGTCCGGGCCGATGAGCGCGAGGAGATAGTCCTTCGGGTCGCGCCCCGCGGCGGCGGCAAGCTCGGCGACGAACGACTGCACTGCAAAGCAGTGCGGGATGTTGGAGACCGAGCGGAACCAGCCGATGCGCGTGTGCGCGCTCGCTTCGCAGGTCTCGGCGCGGAAGTTGGGAATCGCGAACGGCACGTTGCGCAGCCCCATGCCCTGCTCGAACGGTAGCTGGTGCTTCGGGTCCGGCCCGAAGATCGAGCCGATCGATGGCGCCGCGCTGCGGTGGCGCCACGCCACCGTGCGGCCACTCGTATCGAGCCCGCCCTCCAGCCGCTCGACCGAAACGGTGTGAAAGTAGCTGTGGTGCAGGTCGTCCTCGCGCGTCCACACCACCTTCACGGGCTTGCCGCCCGCCGCCCGGCTGAGCAGCGCCGCTTCGAGCACGTAGTCGGGCTTGGACTTGCGTCCGAACCCGCCGCCGAGCAGCGTCTGATGGATCGTCACATCGGCGACCGGGATCTTCAGCGCCTCGGCGATGAGGTCGCGCGCGGCCTGTGGATCCTGCGTGCAGGCCCATGCCTCGCAGCGGTCCGCGTCGGTGCGCGCGAGCGCCATCGGCGGCTCCATCGGCGCCTGCGCGAGGTGCGGGAGATAATACTCCGCCGCGATGCGCTTGGCCGCCTTGCCGAGCGCGCCTTCGGCGTCGCCGTCGCTGCGCGAGACCTGCGCGGGCGCGCGCGCCGCGCGCTCGAGCTCGGCGCGATAAGCGTCCGAGTCGTATGCCGCGTTCGGCCCGTCGTCCCATGCGATGGTGAGCGCCTCGCGGCCCTTGATCGCCGCCCAGGTGTTCGCTGCGAGCACCGCGACGCCGCCGAGCGGCTGGAACGCGGACGGGAGCGTGGGTGCGGGCAGATCGACGATCTGGACAACGCCGTGCACCTTCAGCGCCGCAGCCTTGTCCACGCTCTTCACCTTGCCGCCGTAGACCGGCGGGCGGGCGATGACGGCGTAGAGCATGTCCGGCAGGCGCGCGTCGATGCCGTAGTCCGCGCGGCCCGTCGTCATGGCGACGCCGTCCACCGAAGCCACATTGCGGCCGATGTAGCGGAACGCCGACGGCGCCTTCAGCGTCACCGTGCCCCGGTCTGGCACCGCGAGCGCCGCGGCGTCCTTCGCGAGCGCGCCGTAGCCGAGTTTGCGGCCGCTCGGGCGGTGGATGACCTCGTGCAGCTGCGCCGCGACCTCGGCGACTGGCACGCCCCAGCGGTTGGCGGCGGCGGCTTCAAGCATCGTGCGCGCGGCGGCGCCGCAGCGGCGGAGCGGCAGGAACAGGTGGCGCATACTGCGCGAGCCGTCGGTGTTCTGGTTGCCGTAGCGCGCCTCGTCGCCTTCGGCCTGCTCGACGCGCACGCGGCTCCAGTCTGCCTCCAGCTCGTCGGCGATCACCATCGCAAGGCTGGAGCGGATGCCCTGGCCCATCTCGGCGCGGTGGCAGGTGATGGTGATCGTGCCGTCCTCGCCGATCGCCACGAACAGCGTGGGGTCGTCGCGCCAGCCGCCCGACTGCGCGTCGGCGCCGTACTTCGGGGTTTCCGCCTGCGCCAGTGCGGCGCGCGGCAGGCCCATCGCGAGCACGAACACGCTCCCTGCGCCGAGGAGGCCGCGGCGGCTGATGTTGGCGATGTTGTCGAAAGGCTCCGCTTTCATGCCTGCGCCTCCATCGAACTTGCCGCCTTGATCGCGGCGCGGATGCGCGCGTAGGTGCCGCAGCGGCAGATGTTGCCTGCCATTGCCGCGTCGATGTCCGCGTCCGTGGGCTTGGGTGTTTCGGCGATGAGCGCCGCCGCCTGCATGATCTGGCCGGACTGGCAGTAGCCGCACTGCGCGACGGCGTGCTCGCGCCAGGCGCGCTGCACGGCATGGTCGCCGCTTTCCGACAGGCCCTCGATCGTCGTGACCGACTGGCCTTCCACCGCCGACATCGGAAGCTGGCACGACCGCATCGCCGCGCCGTCCACATGCACGGTGCACGCGCCGCACAGCCCTGCACCGCAGCCGAACTTCGTGCCCGTCAATCCCGCGAGATCGCGCACGTACCAGAGCAGCGGCATGTCGGGATCGCCGTCATACGCGTGCTTTTTGCCGTTGATAATCAATTGCATAGACCGACCTCCGCATCTTCAGTCTATCGTTGTTTCATGCACCGTGCCTACCGGGAAATCACTGTCGCGGCGCCGACGATGCCTCCCACGCATCTTCGGTGGTAGTGACAAGGTCTTTCATCGTCGTCCAAGGGCGGGCGCCGGGCACGTCGTGCGCGCCGCGGATCGCGGCCAAAGCGAAGGCGCGCAGGCGTTCCCGGACGCGCATCTTCTCCGCCTCGGGCCATGTTTCGAACGGGTGCGGCCCACGCACCACGACAAGCTCCTTAAGCCCCGGCACGCGGTCATAGGAGGTGATCGTGCCTTCAAGACTGGCGGCATAGTCCCAGAGGCCGCGCGCGAAGAAGGCGGCAGGCCAAGTCTTCATGCCCGCAAGGATCGCCGATCCGGGGAAGAACACAATATTGTGCTCGATCTGGCTCGCGCCGATGAACAGGCCGCGATCCTTGCCGAGCCCGCGCGCTTCATCCTCGGGCGTCGGCGTCGCGGAAACGAAGCCGGGGCCGCTCGTAAATTCCGCCATCAGCATCGCGCCCTTGATCGACGGGTCGCGGCGGGGCGGTGTGCAGACGATCTCGGGAAGGCCGTAGCTGCAGTCCTTGTCGAAGTTCATCGTCATCGCCCAGCCGGTCGCCATCGTGCCGCGTGAGTTGCCGAGCAGCAGCGTGGGCAGTTCACCGGCCTTGCCGCGCAGCGCGCGGGCGGCATCGGCGCCGGTATGGAGCCTGCCCTTCGGCGACAGGACGCGCATCCCTTCGCCCGAGCGGAGGCTGGCGAACGCCGCGAGCAGATCGCGGCCCTGCTGCAGCGTGTTGGTGTCGCTGTAGCCGCTCGAAACGCCGACGCCGCGCCGGTCGTAGGCGAGCACGTCGAAGCCCGCCGCATTCAGCATCGCCATCAGCGATCGCCACCCGGCCTGACCCGGCGAGCCGGTGCGCGCGTTCGGGAATGCATTGATCGCGGTTTTCCGGGTTTCGGGATGGACGCTGTAAAGCCGGTCCTCGGGATGGTCGATCGCGGTGAGGCGCGTGCCGCCGCCGCCGCTCATCACGATAAGCGCGCGGACGGTGCGGCCCTTCGCGTTGGGAACGCCGCGCCCCGCCATGTACCAGCCGCGCAGCTTCACCGGCGCTTCGATACCCTTGTGGATGCGCTCGTGCGCTTCGGCGGGGGCGGTGAATTCGATCGCGTAAGTGCTCGCTTCGACGGTAGCGATGGGTTCGCGATAGGGCGCCTGCCCGAAGAACGCCGGGCGCCGGATCGCCGCGAGGTCGGCATTCTCGTCGATCTTGCCGAGCAGGTGGCGATGGTGCGGATCGGTGATGCGCCTTTCGCGGTTCGGGGGCTTGCGGCCGTTCACGACCGGCGACACCCGCGCCGCGCACACGGGATCGGCCTTGCACTGAAGCCAGCGCGCGCGGAGCACGGGCTCCGCGAATTCATCGACGTAGAAATCGCCCTTGTAATCCGCCGGGGGCCTCGCACCCACGGTCGTGAACGGAACGCAGACCTTCGCGCCCGTCTTTGAAGCGATCAGATAGCCGGGCAGAACCATGTCTCGGTCATAAGCGACGTAGGCTTCGCAATCGGGCGGCGGAAAGCGCTCGGCGCCGGTCGCCCCGCCCAACATGGCGAACAGCAAGGCCGCGTGCAGCATGGCGATCGTCCTCAGCCGAGCGTCGAGCGAACGGTGGGAAGCGACATTGCCGCCGAATTCACGTTGACGCTGCGATCGAACGTCATCGTGTCGCCGTCGAAGCGGCACACCACCGTGTCGCGGAAGGCGGTTTCGGCGAACTGCCAGACCATCTCGAACGTGTCCGGCGCGGTCCAGCGCCCGCCCGCGACGACGACCATCGAATCCGGCTGATACTGGTGGTGGAGCTTGTTGCCGGTCATGCTCGTGCGGCCCTCGATCCAGCGACCGAGGCCGACATCGACGCTGTGCTCCCCGCGCGCATCGCGCATCGTGAAGCGGCACCGATCGCCTTCGAAGGCAAAGCCGAAACTCTCGATGCCCTCGGCGTTTTCAGCGGCCCTGAAGGGCTTGCCCGAAATCCGCGCCGCCACCGGCGATGTCGTGGCGGGAAGCGCCGGGAGCAGCGACAACGTGCCTGTGCGCTCCGCAAGCGCCGCGTAGGTGCTGTCCTTCGGCGGCAGGCTTGCGGCGCCGAAGGCGGCGGGGAAGTGCTTGTCCACGATGGTGGAGAGCATCTCGCTCTTGCGGATCGCGCCCGTCACCGCGAGCACGGCGTCGTGATCGGGGAAGACGATCGACATCTGCGTGAACAGGCCGACCGCATAGTAAGTGTTGTTCGCGCCGATCCACCACTGATAGCTGTATTCGCCTTCCGCCACCTGCGGCTTGCTCACCGCCTCCACCCATGCGGGGGAGAGGATCTGCTGCCCGTTCCAGCGGCCCTTCTGCGCGTGGAGCATGCCGAGCTTGAGTGCGTCGGCGGTCTTGAAGCTGAGGCCGTTGCCGCCCGGATTGATGCCGCCCGGCCCCACGTCCCAGCTGAGCCCGGTGATGCCGAGCGGTTTGAAGAAGCGCGGCTCCATATAGTCGCGCAGCGTCTGGCCGGTCAGCTTGGTGACGATGGCCGACAGCATGAAGCTCGCCGCGCTCGAATAGACGAAGCGCGTGCCCGGTTTGTGGACGACGGGCACCTTGAAGAATTCGGCGACCCAGCTCGTCTTGATCTGCCGCCATACCGAGCCGGAGATTTCCTCGGCATGGCCGGCGCGCATCGTGAGGAGATCGCGCACGGTCATCGCGGCGAGATTTTCGCTCACCGTGGGCGGCAGTTCATCGGGGAAGAAGGAGATCACCTTGTCGTCGATGCCGAAAAGCCCCTCGGCAATCGCAATCGCCACGCCCGAGACGGCGACGCTTTTCGTGAGCGAATGCATCATGTGCGGCCGCTCGGCGCGGTAGGGCGCCCACCAGCCTTCGCTGATGACGTCGCCGCCGCGCGACAGCATGAAGCTGTGCAGCTCCAGCCCCGCGCCGCGCACCTCATCCAGAAAGGCGAGGATCGCCTGCGGATCGACGCCGTGCGCTTCGGGGCGGGCGCGGGGCAGGCCGTCGATCGGCGATACGCCTGGTGTTGCCACCCGCGCGCACGCGGCAAGCCCCGGCAATGCGATCAGGCCGGCGCCGCCAAGCGTCAATCCGGCGAAGCGCCGCCGCGAAAGGCTAAAGGTGTCCGCTGTGTTCAATGTCGTCTCCCCACGGCGCGCGATGCCGTTCCTCTACACGAACCTAGGAAACCAGTCTGTCGCCAAGCTGTCACCCATCGGACACAGGCGGGACAGGTTTGTGACAGCTAAGGCCGAATATCGTCAGCTCGACATCGGCGTCCGCGCATGGCGCGTGCCGGTTGCGAGTCGCGGCGCGCAGACCATGCGCGCCCGAAAGGGGAAACTCCCGCTCTATCGGGCGGGCAAAAAAAGGGGTGCAGAGAATGACCACAACGTGGAAACGGATCGCGCGCATCGGCGTTAGCGGAATCGCGATGGCGGCAGCCGGTCAGGCGATGGCACAGCAGGACGATACCGGCCCGGTGCTTGAAGAGATCGTCGTCACCGCCGACCGTCAGGACAGCTACGGCGCGGATTTCGTGCAGGCGGGCAGCTTCCGCGGCGCGCGCCAGATCGATACGCCGCTCACCGTCAGCGTGATTTCCGAGCAGGTGCTGAAATCGCAGCAGGCGCAGAGCATTCTCGATGCGCTTCGCAACTCGCCGGGCGTCACCAGCTCGCAGACGAGCCCTACGGTTTACAATAACCTCTCGATCCGCGGCATCCCGGTCGAAAACCGGGGCAACTACCGTTTGAACGGCTCGCTGCCGATCGTGAACCTCATCGACCTGCCGCTTGAAAACAAGGTGCGCGTCGAAGCGCTCAAGGGCGCGTCCGCGCTCTATTACGGCTTCACGACGCCGTCGGGCATCATCAACCTCACCACCAAGCGTCCGACGCTCGATCCGGTGCTCTCCGTTGCGGTGAACGGCAACGATCACGGCCAGGTTCAGGGCCATATCGACGCGGGCGGCACGTGGGGCATTCTCGGCGTGCGCGGCAATCTCGTGTACGGCACGGTCGATTCGGGCATCGACAACACATGGGGCCGCCGCAGCTTCCAGTCGGGCGCGTTCCAGCTCGATCCGTCGGACAGCCTCCAGATCAACCTCGACGTTGAGCACATCTCGAAAGAGGTGACGGAGCCGACCGTCCTCCAGCTTCGAACGGGAGAGACGGTTCTTCCGACTCTGCCGAAGGCATCGAGCAACCCCGGCAGCACCGGATTCATGAACAAGGCAGACGCGACCAACGTACTCGGCCGCCTGTCGTGGAAAATCACACCCGCCTGGAACCTGGTTGCAGAAGGCGGCATCTCCTACGTTGAGCGTGATCGCCGCTTCAGCACTCTCGCTGCCTTCAATTCGGCGTCGGACTATGGAACGCTTACAATGAATGCATCGGACGGGCAGCTCTACCGCAACAAGAACGGCCGTATTGAACTTGCTGGCACGTTCCAGACCGGCCCTGTCATCCACGAGCTGTTGATCGGCGCTTCAAAGAACATCCGGCGTCAGTACTCCCCCTCGGCGGTTGCGAGGGTTGGGACAGGCAGCGGTGCAACGCGGGGCAATTGCATCTTGTTGGGGCTTTCCACGGACCCCCTCGAAGCCTGCCGCCAGTATCTCAACAACCCGATTGATCTGGCCGATATCCGGTTCAATGGAACCTCGGCGTACAATCCGACGCGTGATACATCGATCAAGGACACCGGCTTTTACGCCTTCGACCGGATGCGTTTCGGCGGCGTGAACGACGATATGTTCAGCGTCCTCCTCGGCATCCGCAAGTCGGACTACAAGGAAACAGCGGGCACTGTTGCAGGGCCGGACCGGGAGACTTTCTCGGATAAGCCGGTGTCGCTCTCTGGCGGTCTCGTGTTCAAGCCTAAAGAGTGGATCAGCACTTACGTGACCTACATCGAGGGTCTGGAATCCACCCCAGGTGCACCGACGTCGGCCGAAAACTCGGGTGAAATCCTCCCCGCCAGCAACTCGAAGCAATACGAGGGCGGCATCAAGGTCGAGCCGCAGAAGGGGCTGTTGTTCACGGCTGCATATTTCGACATCTCGCGTCAGCTGACCTACACGAACGCTGCCAATTTCTTCGTGAAGGACGGCAAGGCCACGTACCGCGGCTTCGAATTCAGCCTGACCGGCGAAGTGACACCCGATCTTTCGATCTATGGATCGGCGCTGTTCCTCCGCGCGAAGCAGGGTGAGACAGCGGACACCGCGCTCATCGGCAACCGTATCGAAAACACGGCGAAAACGCAGTGGTCGGTCTCGGGTGAATATCGCCTGACGCAGCTTGTCGAAGGCCTCGCGATCAGTGCGGGTGCCTATTACACGGGTGCACGGGCAATCAATCCGCAGAACACGCTGTTTGTTCCGGGTTACACGCTCTTCGATCTCGGCGGCTCCTATGCGTTCGAAATCGGCGGCGTGGGCATGACCGCGCGCGTCAATGCCCAGAACCTCACGGGCAAGAAGTATTTCGCGTCCACGAGCAGCAACTACATCGCCTTCGGCGCGCCGTCGGTGATCAAGTTCTCGCTTACCGCGAACATCTTCTAGGCGCGGATCGACGGCGGGCCGGTCGGTGTCAAAGGTTGACGCCGACCGGCCGCTGCCGACTGTAATGGACCGCAAGATGAATCTGCTCCTGCTCCCCGGCGACGGCATCGGCCCCGAAATCGCGGCCGCCACGCGCCGGGTGCTGGAGGTGCTGGCGGAGACATGCGGCGCTCCGATCACGATCGAGGAACGCGCCATCGGTTTCGCCAGTCTCGCCGTATCCGGCACGACGCTCCCCGATGCGGTTCTGGAGCGGATTCCGCAGGTGGACGGGGTCATCCTCGGGCCCGTCTCGCATTTCGATTATCCACCGCGCGAAGCGGGCGGCATCAACCCTTCGGCGGCGCTGCGCACGCAGTTCGCGCTCTACGCCAACATCCGGCCGTGCCGTTCGCGGGCGGATCTCAGCATCCTTCGGAAACCCATGGATCTCGTGATCGTGCGCGAGAACACCGAAGGCTTCTATTCGGATCGCAACATGCACGCGGGAAGCGGCGAGTTCATGCCCGACGAGGACATGGCGCTCTCCATCCGCAAGATCACCGCGAAAGGCGCTTCCCGGGTCGCACGCGCCGCATTCGCTCTGGCGCGCACGCGCCGGAAGAAGGTGACGGCCGTGCACAAGGCGAACGTCTTGAAGCTGTCGGACGGGCTTTTCCTGCGTGAGGTGCGGAAGGTCGCCGCCGAATTCCCGGACGTGGAACTGGAGGAGATCATCGTCGATGCCGCCGCCGCGCTGCTCATCCGCAGCCCGGACCGGTTCGACGTGATCGTTACCACCAACATGTTCGGGGATATTCTTTCCGACGAAGCCTCCGAACTGTGCGGCAGCCTCGGCCTCGGCGGGTCGATCAACGCGGGCGACGATATTTGTGTCGCGCAGGCGCAGCACGGCTCCGCGCCCGATATCGCAGGCAAGGGCATCGCCAATCCCACCTCGCTGATCCTCTCGGCGGCAATGCTTCTCGGGTGGCTGTCGAGCCCGGCCGCCGCGGTGCTGGAGGCGGCTGTCGAGGATGTGCTGGACACGCCCGCCACGCGCACGCGCGACATCGGCGGCACGCTCGGCACCGCCGAATTCGGCGAGGCCGTGTGTAATGCGATCCGCGTGCGGGGGCAGCGATGAACGCCGCGCTGCTGCGGCCGGAAACGCTCGCCGTGCGGGATCGCGGCGGCGGCATCCGCACGCGGCCGATGGTGACGGCGAAGCTGGGCTCGCGGCAGATGCTGAACGGTGTCACCGTCATCGATCCGGGCTGCGCGGTGCCGCTCCACATCCACAATTGCGAGGAAAGCGTGCTCGTGCTTTCGGGTGAAGGCCGCGCGCACATTGATGGCACGGAGCACGACGTGCGGCCGCGCGACCTGACGTGGATTCCCGCAGGTGTGCCGCATTTCTTCCGCAACGTGTCGGACCGGGAGCCGCTCGAGATATTCTGGACCTACGCGTCGATCGATGCGACGCGGACGATTGTTGCGACGGGCATCACCACGCGCATCGACGAAGAACACGGCGAATGACGACCGCTGAAAGCCAGCATGTCGGGCGGCATATTTTTGGGGCGGATGCGGCGGGTTATGCCAGCGCGCGGCCGCATTATCCTGAATCGCTCTATGCTGCGCTCGCAGCCGAAGGCGCGCTCGTGCCCGGCGCCGATGTTTTCGAAATCGGGCCGGGAACGGGGCAGGCGAGCCGGCGATTGCTCGCGGCGGATGTGGGCTCGCTCACGCTCGTTGAACCCGATCCCGTGCTTGCGGATGCGCTTGTCGGTTTGGCCGCTAACGTGCGCGTCGTGAATGCGCCGCTTGAGGATGCCGGGCTTGCCGCATCGGCCTTCGATCTTGGCGTTGCAGCCACTTCGTTCCACTGGGTCGATTCTGCGCGCGGGCTTCCGATGGTGCATGATCTTCTGCGCCCCGGCGGTGTGTGGGCGATGTGGTGGAATGTGCTTCACGATCCTGAGCATGATCTGTTCAGCCGGGCCGTCTTGCCGCTGCTGAAAGATGCTGAATTGCCGCCGTCGCTGCGCGGGCCGGAGCAGCGGCATTATTCGCTGTGGACCGAAGATCGCCTCGCCGAACTCCGCGCGGCGGGGTTCGCGCACCGGAGCATCAGATGCACGAAATGACGGTGCGGATGACCGCGGCGGAGATGCGCGCGCTTTATGCGACCTTCTCGATGGTGCGCCGCATGGCGCCGCAGATGCGTGCGCGTGTTCTGGACGGAATCGAGGCCGTCGGCGAACAGGGCTTCGGCGGGGTCATCGAGCGCCGTTTCCGCGTTCCGCTGTTCATCGCGCGCAAGGCGCGGTAGGCGTGTCAGCGCCGAGACGCGTGGACCTGCCCGGCGCGCTCGGTGCGCGGCTGGCGCGTATGCCGTGGGTGCACCGCATCCTTGCTGAAAACCTGCTGCGCCGCCGCGCGGAGGATGCGGATGCCGATCACGCGGCGGTCGCATGGTTGGAGCGCGGCGACCGGACGATCGAATTGCCTTTCGTGCCCGCGCGGCTCCTGATGCACGACACCACCTGCGGCCCCGCGCTCGTCGATCTCGCCGCGATGCGATCGGTGATCGCCGCAAAGGGCGGAGATCCGCGCCGAATCGTGCCGGGGCTTCGCGTCGACGTTTCCACCGATCACAGCATCGCCGTGGACAGCTACGGAACGCGCGGCGCGCTCGCCGCAAATCTCGCCGCCGAGATGGCGCGCAATGCCGAACGCTTCGGGCTGATGAAATGGGCGGGCGCGGCATTCGAAATGCTGCATGTGCATCCGCCGGGGACCGGCATCATGCACACGATCAATCTCGAACGCCTCGCCACGGTCGTCAGCCGTGGCCGCGCGCAGGGAAGCGAATGGCTGTTCCCCGACACGCTGATCGGCACCGACAGCCACACGCCGATGATAAACGGCATCGGCGTCCTCGCCTGGGGTGTCGGCGGGCTTGAAGCCGAAAGCGTGATGCTCGGTATGCCGGTGACGCTGCGCGTGCCGGAGGTTGTCGGCGTGCGGCTGACGGGGCAACTCGGCCCCGGCGTGACCGCGACGGACCTCGCGCTCACCATCACCGAAATGCTGCGCGGCGTGCGTCTCGATGGCCGCTTCGTCGAATTCTTCGGGCCGGGCGTTTCGGCGCTCTCCGCAGGGACGCGCGCGGTCGTTGCGAACATGGCGCCGGAGTTCGGCGGCGCGACGGGGTATTTCCCGCCCGACGATGCCGTGACTGCCTATCTGCGCGCCACGGGCCGCGCGGATGAGGATGTGCGGCAGGCGGAGGATTATCTGCGCCGCCAGCAGCTGTGGTTCGATCCGGAGGCGGCGCCCGATTATGATCGCGTGCTGCATCTCGATCTCGATACCGTCGTGCCCAGCATCGCCGGGCCGCACCGCCCGCAGGACCGGATTGCGCGCGGGGAGACGTCTGCATCCGCAGAAAGACGTCCCATCGCGCTTGCGGCGATCACCAGCTGCACGAACACGTCGGACGCGCGGCTGCTCGTCGCGGCGGGGCTGCTTGCGCGCGCGGCGGTCGAGCGTGGGCTTTCGGTGCCGCCGTGGGTCAAGACAAGCCTTGCGCCGGGCTCGCCGACAGCCGGTGCGCTTCTCGACCGCGCAGGGCTGCGCGCGCCGCTCGAAGCGCTGGGCTTCGCGATCGTCGCCTACGGCTGCACCACGTGCATCGGCAACAGCGGGCCGCTCGCGCCAGCCATGGATGCGCTGATCGGCGAGGGCGCGCACCCCGTCGCGGTGCTGTCGGGCAACCGCAACTTCCCCGGGCGCGTCCATCAGGCGATCCGCGATTCCTATCTCGCGTCGCCGCCGCTCGTCATCGCTTATGCGCTCGCGGGCGATTTCAATGTCGCGATCGAAACCGATCCGCTTGGCGCCGCACCTGTCTTCCTCCGCGACATCTGGCCCTCCGAAGGCGAGATCGATGCCGCGCTCGCCGCCGCCGCGAATCCCGTCGATTTCGAAGCTGCGTATGCCGCTGCCGAAGCCAGCCCCGCGTGGGCCGCGCTCCCCGCATCGTCCGCCCCGCTCTATCCGTGGGACAACACATCCACCTACCTGCGCCCGCCCCCCTTCGTCACGACCGACGCCACGCAGCGTCTGGGTCGGTTCACTGCGCGCCCGCTCCTCGTCCTCGGCGACGACATCACCACCGATCACATCTCCCCGGCAGGCGCGATCCCCCCGCAAGGCGAAGCGGGCCGCTGGCTCATTGAACGCGGCGAGCGGCCGGATGATCTCAACGTCTTCTCCGCGCGGCGCGGCAACTGGGAAGTGATGCTGCGCGGCCTCTTCACCAACCCCTCCGTGCGCAATCTCCTCGGCACGGACATTCCGCCCGGATCGACGATCCACGCGCCGAGCGGCGAGGTGCTGCCGCTGTGGCAAGCGGCGGCGCGATACGCCGCTGAAGGAGAGTCCGTGGTCGTTGTCGCGGGGGATCGCTACGGCATGGGATCGTCGCGCGACTGGGCCGCGAAGGGCCAGTATCTGCTGGGCGTGCGCGCCGTGCTCGCTATCGGCTTCGAGCGTATCCACCGCTCCAATCTCTGCAACATGGGCGTCCTGCCATTGGAACTCTCCGCATCGCTTTCGCTCGGCACCGGGGACATCATCGAGATCGATATGCCCGAGGATGCGCTGGCGCCCTCCGCGCCATGCGCCGTGCGCGTGCTGTATGCCGACGGCCGCATCCACGCCTTTACCGCACGCGCAGCGGTGGAGACGCTCGCCGAGGTTCGCGTGCTGAAAGCCGGCGGCCTGCTGCCGCTGATGCTGCGCGCGTCACTGACAGCTTCATGAAAGACAAAGGCGCCTAGGATGGTGCAAACACTGGGACTGCCCCCACGTCGGCGGGCACTGAGGGGAACCGCCGGCTGATGCTATCCATTCTCGCCTTCGGCATGGTCGCGACGTTCATGACTCTCATCATGACGAAGCGGATGTCGGCGATGATCGCGCTCATCATCGTGCCCACGGTGTTCGCGCTGATCGCAGGATTCTCGGCGGGTCTCGGCGAGATGATGCTCGCAGGGATCAGGGACATCGCGCCCACGGGCGTGATGCTGCTGTTCGCGATTCTCTATTTCGGCATCATGATCGATGCGGGCCTCTTCGATCCGCTGACGCGCAAGGTCGTGGAACTCGCGCACGGTGATCCCTTGCGGATCACGATGGGCTCGGCGATCCTCGGGCTCATCGTGGCGCTCGATGGCGACGGCACCACCACCTACATGATCACGCTGTCGGCGCTGCTGCCGCTCTACAGGCACATGAAGATGGATGTGCGCGTGCTCACCTGCATCCTCATCATGGCGGTCGCCGCGATGAACCTGGTGCCGTGGGGCGGGCCGACCTCGCGCGCGGCGATTGCGCTCGGTGTCGATCCGCGTGCGCTGTTCCTGTCGCTGATCCCGCCGGTGCTCACCACGGTCTGCTGGGTGCTGTTCGCCGCGTGGATGCTCGGACGCGCGGAACGCAAGCGCCTCGGCATCACCGAACGCGTCGCGATGCCGCCCCCCGGCCAGCTCGACCTGTCGACGCCCGACAGCGACGGCACGCCCTCCACGCGCCGACCGCGGCTTTACTGGTTCAATGCTGCGCTCACCGCCGCGCTGATGGGCATCCTGCTGTTCGGTGACGTGCCGCTGCAGGTGCTGTTCATGGTCGCATTCGCGATTGCTGCGATGGTCAATTATCCGCAGGTGGAGATGCAGCGGGAGCGCATCGCCGCCCACGCCTCTAATGCGCTTGCGACGGCGGGACTCGTCTTCGCAGCCGGAATCTTCACGGGTGTGCTTTCGGGCACCAAGATGGTCGATGCGATGGCGGGCACGGTAACGGGCGTCATCCCCGATGCGCTCGGGCCCTATATGGCGCCGATCACCGCGCTCGTCAGCATTCCCTTCACGGTTCTCATCTCGAACGACGCCTTCTATTTCGGCATGCTGCCCGTGCTCGCGCAATCGGCGGAGCATTACGGCATCACGGCGATGGAGATCGCGCGCGCCTCGCTCGTGGGGCAGCAGATCCACCTGCTGAGCCCGCTCGTCGCCTCGACCTATCTTCTGGTTGCGACCGCAGGCGTCGAGCTTGGCGACCACCAGCGCTTCACGATGAAATGGGCGCTCGGCGCGTGTGCCGTATTCATGGTCACTTGCCTCGTGCTCGGCCTGTTTCCCTGGTACGCGTAAACGGCGATCGGTCTCTATTTCTGATCGAGCGCGGCCTGCCAGTTGGAGAGGAATCGCTGGCGCCGGATGCGGTCGAGGTTCGCGAGCAGCGCGGGGCCGAGCTTCACCGGGCGCGCGGCGGCGGCGGGTGGCTTGCTGCCCGCGCGGGCCACGACGTCTTCGCGTGAGGGGGCCATGTACGCCCGCGCCAGATGGCGCTGGCCTTCGGCGGAGAGCAGGAAATCGAGCAGCAGCTTCGCCGCGTTCGGCTGCCGCGCCTCGCGCGCGATGAGCGCGATGCGCGAGACGACGAGCGTATAATCGCTTGGCATGATGACACCGATGTCCGGATTGCGCGTGGCGAGTTCGAGCGCATAGGAACCGAGCGCATTGTAGGCGAACAGGCTGCGGCCGCTTTCGATGTCCGCGAGCAGGGGCCCGCTCGACGTGTGCAGCCGCACGCGCGCATTGCCGAGCGCGCGGACGAGCGCCATCACGTCCCGGCTTGCATGATAATCCTGCGTCAATTGCAGATAGCCGAAGCCCGACAGGCGCGGGTCGTATGTGGACACCCGGCCACTGTAGAATGCCGCCTTTGTCCGCAGCAGGCGTTCGAGCGCGGCGTGGGAGCGCGGCACGTCCTTCGGCGGCACCAGGCGTTTGTTGTAGGCGATCACGACGGGTTCGGCGGTAACGCCCCAGGCCTCGTTCTTCCAGATCGCCCAGTCGGGCAGGTAGGGCTTTTCGGGGGAGGCATAGGCCTGTGCGTAGCCGTCGTTCACCAGCTTGATCTGAAGGTCCATCGCGGAACTCCAGATCAGGTCGCCGGTGGGTTTTCGCGCCCGCGATTCGGCAATGACGCGGTTGTAGAGCGTCGGCGATTCAAGCTCGCGGTAATCGACGCGCAGAAACGGATAGCGTTTGCGGAACGCGTTCAGCGCGCCGACGACCTCGTGCCGGTCAGTGGTCGAATAGACGACGACCGTGCCTTCGCGCCGCGCCGCCGCGATCGTATCCGCATAGGAGCGGGGATAGCCTCGCGGTTGCCCCGCTGCTATCAGCGCGAATGCGGCAGGCAGCAGCAAGAGCGCGCGCCGCCGGGAAACGAAGCTCAGAATTTTGCGAAGCGGCCCGATCACGCGCATAGTGCGCGCAATGTGCGGACCGATCGCCATTCTGTCAAAGAGGGAAGCATGGCGAGGATCTTGCTGGTGGAGGACGACGACGCGCTCGCGCGCGGGCTGACGGCGGCCCTGCGCGGCGAGGGCTATTCGGTCGACCCCGCGCCCGACGGCGAGACCGCGCTCGAAATGGCGCGCGACGAGCCCTATGCCGTCATCACGCTCGACGTGAACCTGCCCGACATGAGCGGCTTCGACGTGCTGAAATCGCTGCGCGCGAACGGCTGCCGCGCGCCGGTGCTGATGCTGACCGCGCGCGATTCGGTGGAGGACCGGGTGCGGGGCCTCGATCTCGGCGCGGACGATTATCTGCTGAAGCCGTTCGAGCCCGCCGAGCTTGCCGCGCGGCTGCGCGCGCTGCTGCGGCGCCCTGCTTCCGACCCGTCGCCGATCATCCGCGTCGGCAATCTTGAGATCGACCGGTCGCGCTGCGTGATCTGGGTGTCGGGGGAGCAGATCGATCTGCGACGCCGCGAATGGGTGCTGCTGGAACGGCTTGTCGTCCGTGTCGGCAAGGTGGTGTCGAAGGACCGGCTCGCCGCCGAGGTGTTCGGCTTCGACGAGGCGGTCGCGCCGAACGCCATCGAGGTCTATATCGCGCGCCTGCGCCGCAAGCTCGGCCCGCAGGGGCCGGCGATCCGCACGATGCGCGGACTCGGCTATGTGATGGAGAATACGCCTGCCGCTGAGACGTAATCTTCGCGTTTCGCTGACCGCGCGGCTGCTCGTCGCGCTGATCGTGCCGACGGCGGCGCTGGCGCTGGTGCTTGGCGTCGGCGGTGCGCTCATCATCGGGCGGATCGTCGAAAGCGTGAACGACCGTCTGCTCGATGCCTCCGCGCGTTCGATCGCGGATACGCTGGCACTGGAGGACGGCGAGGTCACGCTCGATCTGCCGCCGTCCGCGTTCGGGATGCTGGAAAACGACGAGCGCGACAATGTCTATTACAGCGTGCGCGTCGGCGGGGAGCTGCTCACCGGCTATCCCGATCTGCCGCAGATCAAGGCCGATCCCGAACATACCGACGACGTCGCCTTCGCGTATTCGGCGTATCGCCAGGCACCGATCCGGGTCGCGGCGATCGTGCGGCGGGTGCCGCGCGTCGAGGCCCCGGTGGTCGTGCAAGTCGGCGAAACGCTCGATGCAAGAAATAGCCTCAGATGGCGGATGCTGGCCGGCCTGTTCGTGCTCGAAGCGCTGATCGTGGGCCTGCTCGTGCTGCTCGTGCCGGTCGCGGTGCGCTGGGGGCTCGTGCCGCTCGCCGAGGTGCGCAGGGGTATCGCCAGCCGCTTGCCGACCGATTTCACGCCGCTGACGCTGCAGCAGGTTCCGGCCGAGCTGCGCAGTTTCGTCGATGCCTTCAACGGGCTGCTGCTGCGGCTGGAAAACGCTGTCGAGGGTCTGCGCCGCTTCACGGCGGATGCATCGCACCAGATGCGCACGCCGCTGTCGATCCTGCGCGCGCATCTGCAGGTGCTGAAGCGCGAGGGCACGGGAACCGAGGGCGGACGCGCATCGCTCGCCGACATCGACACCGCGACTGTGCGCCTGCAGCGGCTGCTCACGCAGCTGCTCGCGCTCGCCCGGGCGGAGGGGAACCGCGAGAACGTCATGCGGCTTGCGCGCAATGTCGATCTCGCGGCGCTGGCCCGGTCGGTCGCGGAGGATCATGTGCCCGCCGCGCTCGAAGCGGGTGTCGAGATCGAATTCGATGCGGAGGGGAGCGCGGTGGTGCGCACCGTCGGCGAATTCGCGCGCGAGCTTATCTCGAACCTTGTCGACAACGCCATCCGCTACAACCGGCGCGGCGGCACCGTGTGGCTCTGGGTCACGGCCGAGGAGGGGGGTGTGCGCGTCGTCGTCGAGGATGACGGACCGGGCATTCCGCCCGGGATGCGCGCGCACATTTTCCAGCGTTTCCGGCGGCTGAACCGCGATCACGCAGAAGGCAGCGGGCTCGGCCTTGCGATCGTCAGCGAGCTTGCAACCGCGCTTGGCGGCGGGCTCGCCGTCACCGATCGACCGGGCGGCGGCCTCCGCGTGCTGATCGACTTTCCGCGAGACTTCGAGGTAGGCGGCGCGTAATGCGACAGGCCGTTGAAAGCTGCGCGGTCCTAACTTGGCGTTCACCGGAGAGATGTGGAGGGAAATGCACGTGTTCCGTTTGACCTCGGTTGCCATTGTTGCCGCTTGCGCTGTGTTCGGTCCCGCGGCCCTCGCTGCACCGAAATCCGATCCGGCGCGCGCCGGCGAGGCTGATTTCCGGGCCGTGTACCGCGAACTTGTCGAGACGGACACGTCGCTGTCCAACGGCAGCTGCACGCTGGCGGCGGAGCGCATGGCAGCACGGCTATCGGCGGCAGGCTATGCGAAGAGCGATGTGCAGGTCGTCGTTCCGCCGGATTTTCCGCGGCAGGGCAATCTCGTCGCGCGGATCACCGGCAGCGATGCGAAGCTCGCGCCGATGCTGCTCCTCGCGCACATCGATGTCGTCGAGGCGAAGCGGTCGGACTGGAAGCGAGACCCGTTCAAGCTCGTTGAGGAGAACGGCTATTTCTACGCACGCGGCGCAGTGGACGACAAGGCGATGGCGTCGTCGTTCGTGGATGCTTTCGTGCGCTACAAGAAAGAGGGTTACCGGCCGAAACGAACGATCAAGCTCGCTCTGACCTGCGGCGAGGAAACCGATAGCGTGTTCAACGGCGTTCGCTATCTGCTCGAGACGATGCCCGATGCGTTCGCTGCGGAATTTGCGGTGAACGAGGGCGGTTCGGGCAATCTCGACGAGAACGGCAAGCGGATTTCGTTCGGCGTGCAGATCGGCGAGAAAATCTATCAGGATTTCACCTTCACGGTCACAGCGCCCGGTGGTCACAGCGCGCGCCCGACCGACGACAATGCGATCGGCCGCCTTGCTGCGGCTGTTACCCGGATCGATCGCTACCGGTTCCCGGTCAACATGACGGACGCCACAAAAGGCTTCTTCCGGCGCTCGGCGGCGCTTTACGAAGGACAGATCGCGCAAGATCTCGCGGCGGCCGGCAATGGTACGGCCGACGATGCCGCTTTCGCCCGCATCGGCGCCGCGGACCCGCTCTGGAACGCGTTCCTCCGCACCACCTGCATTCCCACGCAGCTCGCCGGCGGTCACGCGCCCAATGCGCAGCCGCAACATGCGCAGGCGAACGTGAATTGCCGGGTGATGCCCGGCGAAACCGTCGATGCTGTGCTGGCGCGCCTTCACGACGTCGTGGCCGATTCGAAAGTCGAGATTGGGCTTGCCGCGGAGCCGGGTCCGCAGTCTCCCGCCCCGCCGCTCGAAGCGCGCATCATGAAACCCGTCGAGTCGATCGCGGCGGAGATGTGGCCGGGCGTGCCCGTCATCCCGCATTTGAGCAGCGGGGCGACCGACAGCCGCTTCCTGAACGCAGCGGGTATTCCGACCTACGGCATCTCCGGCGTTTTCCGCGATCCCGACGGCAACGGGGTGCACGGTCTCAATGAACGTATCCGCGTCACGTCGCTGATGGATGCGCGTGCTTTCCTTTATCGCCTCGTGAAGGCCTATTCGGCACAGTGACATGAAGCCTTCAACGCGCGCGACATTGCTCAAGCTCCATCGCTGGGTCGGCCTCGCCTTCGCGGCCTTGCTGCTCGTGCAAGGCCTGTCGGGCGCGCTTCTGGTCTTCCGGGAAGAGATCGAGGGTATCATCCACCCGGGGCTCGTGGTGACACCGGCGGAAACGCGGGCCCCCATGCAAGGGCTTGTCGATACGGTTCGCGAGTCCGCGCCGCACGCCAAGCTGCAGCGCATCAAGTTCGCCGACGATCCCACGCGCGCGGCAACAGCTTCCCTGAGGCTGGAAAACGATGCGCCGTGGATTGTCGCGATTGACCCCTATACGGGCGAGATCGTGCGCGCGGGCAGCTATGGCGCGTGGCCCGCCGAGTGGCTGTTTCACCTCCACGATACGCTGCTTGCGGGGAAGGCGGGCGAAATCATCGTCACCATCGAAGGCGTCGCGCTCATCTTCCTCGCCGTGTTCGGCATCATCATCTGGTGGCCGGGGCGCCGCCGGCTGAAATCCGGCTTCCGTATCCTGACGGGGCAGGGCGCGGACCGCACTGTCCGCACCGCGCACCGCGCGATCGGTGCGGCGATTGGCATCGTGCTGGTGATGTCCGGCACCACAGGCGCGCTCCTCATCCATCGCGCGGCTTTGCAGGCGTATCTGCCCGTCGTGCCGCGCCCCAAGTTCGAGATTGCGCTGTCGCAGGCCCCGCTGTTGCCGGTCGACACGCTGATCGCCGATGCGCGTGGCCGGCATGGGCTGCTGCCGCTGCGCGAAGTTCGTTTCTCGGGCGCCGCGGGGCAGGTGGTCGCGCTTTATTTTCAGGATGAAGCATCCCGCCGTCCGAACGCGACACGCCAGTATTTCTACAACGCTTACGAAGGCGTCGAACTCGGCCGCTACGAGCCCGCCGCGCTGCCGCCGATGAACACCGCCTACGACTGGCTGTTCACGATCCACACCGGCAAGGCGGGCGGGCTTGTCGGCCGTCTCGTCGTGCTTGCGGCGGGTCTCTCGCTCGTGTTCTTCGCGGGGAGCGGCGTGTGGCTTTGGTTCTCGGCGCGCCGTCAGAAACGTGCGCGGCGCGCGAAGGCGGAAGACCGCCTCGTTCGAAATGCGGCTTAGCGGCTGTATCATCGCCATCTCGGCGATCTTCGCCGAGCCAGCCCATGCGGAGCCCAACCCGGTCGCTTCGATGACCGTGCAGGATTTCGCCGCGAAGTGGATGATGCAGCAGGGCGATGTCGCGGGCACCGGCGTCTATGCCTCCGCCAACGCGGCGCTTCGGGCATCGCCCGTTGCCGAGCCGCGCGTCGTGATGATGGGCGATTCGATCACCTATCACTGGACGCCCGCGCTGCTACCCCGGCTCGGCGGCGCGACCTGGGTCAATCGCGGCATCCCGGGGCAGAACAGCAGCCAGATGCTGCTGCGCTTCGACGATGATGTGGTGGCACTTTCGCCCGCCGTCGTCGTGATCCTCGCGGGCACAAACGATCTCAGGGTCCATGCCGGGAGCCATGCCGTTGCGGCGCCCGCTATCCTCGCGCGCCTCGCCAGCAACGTCACGGCGATGGCGGATATTGCGACCGCGCGCGGCATCCGTGTTGTTCTGGGCAGCATTCCGCCTTTCGATGCGGAGCGCGATGGCGGTCGCCGCGACCCGGAAACGCGGCGTGCGGCGAATGCATGGCTGCGGACGTTCGCGGCGGCGCGCAGCTACGCGTTCGCTGACTATGATGGACTTGGCGATGCGGATGGCCGTCTACGCTCCGACCTCAGCGATGATGGACTACACCCCAACGGAGAGGGCTACGGCCTGATGCACCCGATTCTCGCCGATGCGGTGAGGGCTGTCGGCGTTCGATAGTGCGACAAAAAAGAAGCCCGCGGATCGGGGGAACGATCCGCGGGCTTTCCGTTACTGACCCGGGGAAAACTAGAAGTTGATGCGGGCTCCGACCGTGAAGTAGCGCCCGATCAGATCGTGATACGGTGAGCTGACCGCAGCCACCGCCGGAGCGCGGTCGAAGAGGTTCTGGACGTTGCCGTAAACCGTGAACTTCTTGCCATCGCCGTACGGGATGTAAAGGCGAGCGCCGAGGTCGAAATACCAGCGGCTGGAGATGCCGACGCTGTCGCCCTGGCCGGCGAGGACGTTCGCCGGCGCATAGCCGCCGCCATCGACATAACGCGTGCGGACATCGGCACCGAAGCGGTCGCTTTCATACGTGGCGCTGAGCGTGCCACGCCACTTCGGGATCAGGTACGTCGCCTGTGAACCGAGATAACCTGCCCCCTCGATCGTGATGAGGCCGTTGTTCACCGAGAGGCTGTCTACATAGTTGGCAAGGGCGCGAATGTTCAGCTGACCGGGAAGGCCGATGCTATCGAGGTTGGTCTGATAAGACGCTTCGAAATCGATACCCTTGTTCGTGAACTTGGCGACGTTGATGTAGGCCGCGTTGATCTCCGTGATCGCGCCTGCACCATTGCGGACGATCTGTGCGCAGGCGCCCGCATTGCCTTCGTTGTAGCAACTGTTGACGATCTGCTGCGCTGTTAGCGTGGTAATCACGTCGTTGATCTTGATGTCGTAGTAATCCGCCGAGAAGCGGAAGCCCGGCATGAAGCTCGGCGATAGCGCTACGCCCACGGTGAACGTATCCGCGATCTCGGGCGCCACGTCGGGATTGCCGCCCGTATAGAGGATGATGCTCGTCGTCGGACGCGTCGCCGGAATACCCTCGTCAACGACTGTCGTGAACAGCGTGGAACGCAGGCTGAACATCTCGGTGAGGTTCGCGGCACGAATGTCGCGTGAACGCGTGACGCGCAGCTTGATGCTATCGTTGATGTCCCAGACTGCGCCGACCTTCCACGACCAGATCGAGCCCTTGGTGCTGTAGTCGGAGACGCGAGCTGCACCGTTGAACATCAGCTTCTGCACGAGAGGCAGATCGACAAGCAGCGGAATCGCGACCTCGGCGAAGGCCTCCTTCACGTTGTTGCCGGTCTTCGGGATGTTCTGGCCGTTGATGGTGCCGAAGCGGCCGGCCAGCGAGTTCTCATCATACTTCGTGCTGAAGGCCTGCTCGCGATACTCGATGCCGGCCGCGACCGAGACGGGCTCGTTCCAGAGCTCGAACGGCTCGCCGCTGATGCTGGCACCCATGTTGTCGAGCCAGGTGGTCGTATAGGCGTTCCAGTCCGCGGTCACGTAGTCGATCGCGGCTTGATCGGCATTGCCCGAACCGAACAGGTTGAGCGGACGGCAGGCTGTTGTCGGATCGGTGAGGGCAACGCGGCAAACCGGCGTACCGCCCGGGCCGGTGACGGCGTCAACAGCGTTCAGGAAGTTCTGACGCAGGGTGATGTCCCGCAGCGTCTGGTCCTGTGTTTGCTCGCCGTGGCTGTAGTAGGCATTGTAGCGCCATTTCCCGTCACCAAAGCTTCCGTCGACGCCGATCGAGACCTGGTAGGTTTCGCGCTTATAGTCGTATTGCGCCATGGCAACGTCGGTGACGGCGCGGCCCATGGTGAAAGATGTTTCAGCCGCGGTCGCGAGCTGATCGCGGATCGTGGTGCTGAGATAGGGGTTCTCAGCCGAGATCGTCAGCTGGTTGATCCAGAGATCAGGGAAGAACGGACGCTTGTCCCACACCCGGTTGTAGTTGCCTTCAACCCAGACGTTAAGATTGTCGGTGAGATCGTAGCTTGCGCGGGCGAGCACGTTGGCACGCTGGATCGGTGCCGAGAGCGACCGGTAGTTGTCGATGTGGTAGCCTTCGCCGCCGATCATGAGCGTCGGCGCGCCTGTACGCCGGATACCGTACTCAAAGGGACGGAGCGTGCCATCGGCATTGAAGACCTGACCGGCCAGAACGCCGGACGTGATGACGCCGTCTTCGTGGCGGTTGGATTCACGCAGATTGTTCGTCGGATAGAGTTTCCCGTCAGCGCCTGGGAAGAATGCCGCCGCGCCGATGAGCGGCCGCGACGTGCCCGGGATGACGCCTTTGTCGTTCAGATAGTCGCCGCCGACGATGAAGTGGCCGCGACCGTCGGCGAAGCTGAAGCCCGCCGATCCTTCGAGCAGATATTTCGCACCGTCGCCACGCGAAGAGATACCGGTCTGAGCGCCGAGTTCGAAGCCCTCGCGCTTGTTGTCGAGCATGATGTTCACGACACCCGCGACGGCATCCGAACCGTAAGCCGCCGAGGCGCCGCCGGTGACGATGTCGATGCTCTTCACGAGCGAGTATGGAATCGTCTGCAGGTCGTTCGAGCTGACATGACGACGGCCATTGATCAGTACCAGCGTGCGTGCCGCGCCGAGACCGCGGAGGTCGGCAGGGGACTGGCCCGACGAGGTGACGGTATTCGTCGAGGTCGCGCTCTGTGTCATGCGGAACTGGGGCAGGTCGGCGAGTGTCGCCTGAATGTCCGTGCGCCCGGCGACCTTCAGGTCGGCCGCGCTCACGACGGTGGTCGGCGTCGGCGCGTCGAAGCCGACGGTGCTGATGCGCGAACCGGTGATCACGATAACGTCGGAATTTTCCGCCGCAGTCGTTTCCGCGGCTTCCTGCGCAAATGCCGGGCCGGAAACCGCAAGTGCGATTCCAAGCGCGAGCGCGCTTGTCGACGCGATGCGGGTAGATGAACGGATAACAGGCATGGTCATGACAGTCCCCTCTTGACGTGCTTGTGAAGAAAATCGCGCTCGTCGCGTGGGCGCGAGCGTCTGTTTCAGAATCGGAAAATCACCCAAAAAATTTCAGTTGTCCACATTGATATCCTGAACGGGACAATATTTTTCTATATGGGTTGCTATTTAACAACACGGTAGAGAACGTGCGGTTGTGAGGAGAACGACATCTTGCGGTCGCTTTCCGGGCCGTAGAATTCCAGCTTTTCGTAGGGGCCGCCGTCGCGCGCTGCTGTGACCTGCTCGTAGAGCTGCGGTCCGATCTGCTCCCAATAGGTCTTGTTGCCGCGATTCTCCACGACGAGTCCGTGCGGGCCAGAGGCGCTGACCTTGATATCGAACTCGGGCTGCGGCGGATCGCTGTAGGTGCGGCGGTTGGTACGATAGGCGCCGACAGCAGGCGTGGATGTGCCAGTCCAGCGCGGGGCGGGACTTTCCGGGAAAACGCGGCCGATAATGGCGTTCTGCAGTTCCGTGCGGGCGCCGTAGCTTCCCTGGCCGCCTGTCGTGGACACGAAGAAGCCGAAGTCTGCCTCGGGGGCGAGGACCATGAACGAGTGGAAATCGGCGGTGTTGCCGCCATGGCCGACGAGGCGCGGACCCGCCTCGCGCACGACCATGTAGCCATGCGCCATGCCCGGCAGGGACGGCGCATTCTTGTGCAGCGTTTCGCGCATCAGCTTCATGGTTTCCGGCTTCAGGATACGGGCGTCGCCAAGCGCGCCGTCGCCGAGATGCGCGAGCATGAAGCGCGCCATGTCGGGCCCCGTCGCGGAGGCAGAGCCGGCGGGCATGATGTTCCCATAAAGCTCGAAGGGCTTGGCGACGAAGCGGCCGTCCTTGAGATCGTATCCGAGCGCCATATTCTCGGCGCGCGTGCCCGTCAGCGGCTCGCGGAAGGTCGCGCTTGTCATGCCGAGCGGGCCGAAGATGTGGCGGTCGATATAGTCCGGGAAGGCTTCGCCCGAAACGCGCTGGACGATGTAGCCGGCGATCGCCGAGCCGTAGTTCGAATAGGAGCTTTCGACGCCCGAGTCGCGGACGCGGGTGGGGATGTTGTCCTTGAGGAAGGTGCCGAGCGGAACGAAGCCGGCCGGGCTCTCCACCGTGATGCCGCCCCTGTCTTCAAGGCCCGGCGCGTGGGTGAGAAGGTCGCGGACGAGGATCGGCTTGGCGTATGTGGCCGGAATCTTGAAATCGAGGTATTTGTTGACGTCGTCGCCCAGCTTCACGCGTCCCTTCTCGACCTGCTGCATCAGTGCGGTCCATGTGAACAGCTTGGAGACGGAGCCCGGCCGAAACAGCGTCTTTTCGCCATCCACCGGGATCTTCCGGTCGACGTCGGCGTAGCCGTAGCCTTTGCTGAAAACGATCTTTCCACCAGACACCACGGTGACGACGGCGCCTGCGACCTCGCGCGTGGCGATCTGCTGCGCCATCACGCCGTCGATGAACTCGGGAAGCCCGGCAAGGCGCGCCGGATCGACGCTCGCGACGGACGCAGTCGGTGCTGCTGCCGAGGGGGTGGTTGCCAGAAGCGCCAGCGCAAGTGCCGCCCCGCCGAAAACACGCCGCATTACCACGGACCGATTGCGTTCGCGCATCACCCCCGACTCCCTTGCCATATTATGTCCGCGAACTTTGACATATCAGGATCATATTTTCAAATTAGGATTGTCAAAAAGCAGACATGTTTTTAAAATTTGAAATTAAACTAATTTTATCAAATACATAAGTTGGCTTGTATCGCGTGTTGCAATTGAAGAAATTTACCATCATTGTCCCATACGGAGAATTTGCCGCGACGAGGGTGCGGCCTTCAAATTCCAACGAGGGAGGGAATGATGAAACGGAACGCCATGCGCTGGCTCTGTTTGCCGCTTGTTTTCACAGCATTGAGCGTGGGCGAACCTGCCGCGGCGGCTCCTGCAACGACGAAGGTCGTGGATGCGGAAGTGACCCGGCTCGCCGCGGGCGCAGGCGGCGTCGTGGGTATCGCGGCGTGGCGGCTCGACGGCAAGGGACCGCGCGTGCTGCTGAACGCGGACGCGGCGTTTCCGATGGCGAGCACGTACAAGGTGCCGCTCGCGGGCAAGATCCTCGACATGGTCGACAAGGGGCAGCTGCGCCTCGACCAGATGCTCGATGTGCCGCAGGATATGATGTCGCCGTCAGAAGTGATCGCCGATCGCTTTATCCATCCGGGCGTCAGCCTGTCGGTCCACAACCTGATCGAGGTGATGCTGACGCAGAGTGACAATACGGCGACCGACGTGCTGATGAAGGCGGCGGGCGGGCCGGGTGCGGTGACGGCGTGGGTGCGTGCGCAGGGTGTGGACGCGATGCGCGTCGATCGGGATACGAACCGGCTGCTGCGCGATTTCTTCCGGCTTGGCGAAGGCCCGCTGACGGAGGCGTTCGACACGGCGGCGAAGGACGATCCGTCTATTCTGACCAAGGGCGCGCTGCCGGATGCGGCGTTCGATGCCGATCCCAAGGACACGGCGAGCCCGGCGGCGATGGCGACGCTGCTCACCCGCATGTTCGCCGGAAAGGCGCTCTCGCCCGAAAGCACGAAGGCGTTCATCGCCATCATGGAGCGTTGCCGCACCGGCACGGCGCGACTGCCTGGCCAGATGCCGCCCGGCACCACGGTTGCCCACAAGACGGGTACGATCGGCGGCACGGTGAACGACGTCGGCATGGTGAGCCTGCCCGATGGCACGGGCGTCGTGATCGCCGCCTATGTGAAGGCGAGCGCGGCGCCGGTTGCCGACCGAGAACGCGCCATCGCCGAGATCGCGCGCACCGTGCGCGACTATTTCCTGTTTGCGAATTGAGGAGGGGTAAATGAAAACTGCACTGTTTCTGGCGACTGCGCTTACCGCGCTCGCCGCGCCGGCGTTTGCCGAGACGTATGACGTCGTGATCTCCGGCGGGCGGGTGATGGACCCGGCGAGCGGACGCGACGAGATCGCCAATGTGGGGATCACCGGCAACCGTATCGCCGAAATCTCGGCGGCGCCGCTCAAGGGCAAGCGCAAGATCGACGCGCGCGGGCTCGTCGTTGCGCCGGGCTTCGTCGATCTCCATGCACACGGCCAGCACGACAAGGGCCAGCAGTTTCAGGTGCTGGACGGCGTGACGACCGCGATCGATGCCGAAGGCGGCGCGATGCCGGTGCAGGCGTTCGTCGGCGCGCTGAAAGGTCGGGCGCTCATCAATTTCGGGGCGACCGCATCGCACCAGTGCGCGCGCATGGAAGTGATCGCCGGGGCGCCGTGCAAGGGTCACGGCGCAGCCAACGGAGCGACAGTTGCCGATCGGAAGGCCTATACAGCCTCCGCGACGCCGGAACAGCAGAAGGCGATTGTCGCGGCGCTTGATCGCGAGGTTGCCGATGGCGCGCTCGGCTATGGGCTCGGCATCGAATACACGCCGGGCGCCGGGCGCAGCGAAATCTACGACATCTTCAAGGCGGCCGCGGCAAAGCGTGCGCCGGTTTTCGTCCACGTGCGCAGCCGCCCGCTCGATCCGGCGCCGGGCGTGCCGATCGCGGTGGCGCAGGAGGTGATCGCGAATGCCGCCGTCACCGGCGCACCGCTGCAGATCGTGCATCTGCATTCCACAGGCCTCAAGGACACGCCGATCCTGATCGACATGGTGAAGCGTGCGCAGGCGCGCGGCCTCGACATCACGTCGGAAGCCTATCCCTACACGGCGGGCAGCACGGCGATCGGATCGGAGTTCTTCCGCGACGGCTGGCAGGAGCGCTCGGGGATCAGCTACGGCGATCTCCAGTGGCCCGCGACCGGCGAGCGGCTGACGCAGGAGACGTTCGAACGCTATCGGCGCGAACAGCCGGGGGCGGCGGTGGTCGTGCACATGATCCCCGAAGACGTCGTCGATCAGATCATTGCGGAGCCCGCGATCTCGATTGCATCCGACGGTATGCCGTGGGTCACGTCTGGCGAGCATCCGCGCGGTGCGGGCACATATGCGCGTGTGCTCGGCCGTTATGTGCGTGAACGCGGTGCGCTCGATCTGATGGCGGCGCTGCGCAAGATGACGATCATGCCCGCGCAGCGGCTGGAGGGGATTTCGCCGCAGATGGCGAAGAAGGGCCGTGTGTCGGTGGGCGCCGACGCAGACCTCACGCTGTTCGATCCGGCGACCGTTGCCGATCTTGCCACGTTCGAAAAGCCGATGCAGGCCTCGCGCGGTATCCGCTACGTTCTGGTGAACGGCACCCCCGTCGTCGACGGCGGCAAGCTGGCTTCGAAGGTCTTCCCCGGCGAGGCGATCCTCGGAACGGGCAAGGGGCGCTGAATAAAAACGGGGGGCGCTATGCAGCGTCCCCCGTTTCTTCTCGATCAGTAGTTGAGACCGTAGCTCAGCAGTCCGAATGTCGCCGCTGCCCAGAGCATGATGCCCGCCGCGACGAGGAGCGCGATGCTCCACAGGCGAGACGCCCAGCGCCCCTGCGTCCAGGCATTCCACGCATTCCACAGCGCGAGGCCCAGGAGGCCGATGAAGCCGATCAGGCCGGCGGTCTGCAGCAGCATGACCAGCCAATCGTACTTGCCGTTGATGGCGGTGAAGCCCTGCTGCATCATCGCGCTGAAGATGAAGAGCCAGCCGGCGCAGACGAAGAGGACGAGCACCGCGCCGCCGCGCACCAGGTGATAGCGCAGCCGCGCCCGGCCAGTGAGCGCAAGGGAAGCGCCGTAGACGCGCCGAGCGATCGCGCCGGCGGGCCATGACAGCGCCGTCAGCAGCAACACGATCACGGCGAACATCATGGCCGGGTTGAGCCATGCGGCATTCGCGTGCCAGGGTGCGGGTTCGAACACGACCGCTGCCGACCCGGCGTCTATGCTGAAACGCTGGACCTTGCCGTCCACGACCTTGGCCGCGAGCCGCTGCTTGCCGCCGACCTCGCGCCACACGAAGGGCGCGATCTCCTTCCATTCGCGCGGTTCGCCGCCCGGCGTCGTGAAGTTCGGGATCAGCAATCCGCCATCCGGACCCACCGTCACGGCCATTTGAGAGGCAAGCGCCCCCGTCCGCATGAAGCTGGAGTCGGAGCGGCGGCTGGCGATGTAGTGCCCCGCCATCATTCGGGCATGGGCGGCGGCCGTCTTCGCATCCACCGCGCCGTCTTTGGGCGTGCCGGGGAAATAGCGGTCCATGAAGCCGGTGATGAGCGCGTTGTGAATGGCGCTCGGTGCGCCGTCCTTCCCGACACTGTTGAGCGAGATATAAACGCCGACATTTTGGTCGATCAGCAGCCAGAGGTAGGTGAAGAAGCGCTGTGTTCCGCCGTTGTGGCCGATGATGCGATAGCCGTTCTGGTTCTGCTCGTAGAAGCCCAGCGCCATGCGGTTGAGCGGCGGGATCATGTCGAGGAAGGTGGTGTGCATCGTCTTGGCGGTTTCGGGCGAGAGCAGCGGACCGCCGCTTGCCAGGTGCGCGATCATGAATTTGCCCATGTCCGCACCGCTCGCCGAAAGGCTGCCCGCGGGGGCGGGTTCGACGACCTCGAAGGGCATCGCCTTGCCGGAAGCCGTCCGATAGCTTTGGGACATCAGCGGTTTCAGGGATGCCGGCAGCGGCTGACGGAATGTCGAATGGTTCATGCCGAGCGGCATGAGAATGCGTTGGTCGATGTAGTCGTCGAACGGCAGTCCAGACACGCGCTCGACGATGTAGCCGGCAAGTCCGGTCGCGTAGTTCGAATAGGCTGGTGTCGTGCCGGGCGCGAAGATGCGGTTCGGCACCCAGCGCTTCAGCACGGTATCGAGCGGTGCGGGTGTTTCCGTCTCGTCGGAGATCAGCTTGCGTATCGACTCCTCGAAGCCCGAGGTGTGCGTCATGATGTTGCGCAGCGTGATCGGCTTGCCGTCGCGCGGCGGGATCTTGAAATCGAGGTAGGTGTTGACGTCGGCGTCGAGATCGAGCTTGCCCTCCTGAACAAGCTGCATCACCGCCGTCCATGTGAACAGCTTCGATACCGAACCCGGACGGAACAGCGTCTTTTCCGGATCGACCGAGGTACGCTTCTCGACATCCGAATAGCCGTAACCGCGCTGCGTCAGCACCTGGCCGTCCTTCACGACGACAACGACACCGCCCGCCACCGCGCCGCGCGAAAGAGCGTAAGGCATGAGGCCGTCGAGCCACGCATCGACATCGGCCTTGGTGAGCGCCTGTGTATTCGCCGCCGCGGAAGGTGCCGGCGGCGTGACCGGTGACGGTCTATTTTCCGGGGCCGGTGCTGCTGCCGTCTGCGCGGCAAGCACGACGAGCCCCAATACGAGCTTCAGATGTTTCCCGATCATCACCACACGCCCCCTCAAGCCGAGATGCTTTGCCATCGGATGGATCGAACAATCCTCAGGCATTTTCCTGTTCGGGATAAAATCATCCCAAATAGAAAATTGTCAATCCCGACTGAGATCTGACCGCAATAAGGTGGAGAAGCGGCTATTTGGGCGATCGGCGGCGGACGGGTCCGCACATACGAAAAGACCCGGCTCAGTTTCCTGAACCGGGTCTCTTTCGTTACTCAAACGCTGTGAGGCGTTTAGGCAGCCTTGCGGCGGCGCATGGCGCCGAGACCGACGAGGCCGAGACCGAAGAGCGCAAGCGCGGCCGGTTCCGGAACTTCGCGGCCTTCGATCGACAGCGCGAACTGCGCGAAGGTCGTCGCGGCTTCCGCCGTCAGGAAGCCGAAGCAACCCGCTGCCACACCGGCCGAAGCGCAAGCTTCGTCGGAGAGGAAGCCGAGCGTCGGTGCTGAGTCCGGATCTTCGAAGATGAACAGCGAGTATTCAGCGCCGTCATAGCTGAAGTCGAACTGACCGAAGTCGAATTCGAGCACGAAGATGTCGGCGCAGCCGGCACCATTGATGCCTACGCCCACTGCACCACCGTCGGCGCAGATTCCGCCCGAACCAGCGTTGTTCGTCTCGATGAACGAGATGTTGAACGTGCGCTCAAGCGCCGGTGCCAGCGGGTCGCCGGCCGGATCAGACGGCGTCAGCGCGATCGTGATCGAAAGATCGGTGCTGAGCAGCGACTTGGTGCCGCCCGGCAGCGTGCGGTTCTCGTGATAATACTGATCAGCGAGATTCCAGGTGCCGTTGGTGTCGATCGAACCCGAGGTCGGCGTGTCGGTGACGCCGATGGCGCTCTTGACGCTCGACGGACCCCACTGAATGCGGGTCGAGCTGATTTCCTGCGATCCGGTGCCCGACGCTTCGAAAACCGGGTTGGAGAACACCGAGGTCACTTCGTAGGACCACGTGTTGACGAGCGCTGCCTGCGCAGCCGTCGACATTCCGGCCGCAGCGACGAGTGCCATTGCGGGCAGAACCTTGTTGAGAACCTTGTTGCGCATTTTACGCCTCCTGAAAACTGATAGCCGATAATCAGGGAAGCAAGTCGCGTGCCATTTATGTGGCGTGTGAAGAAAGGGTTAATTTCCCGGGGCTAAGGCGCTCCTGCCGCCAGCCATCAGAAAAGGCGCTCCGAAAATTGTAAAGAATTCCGACGACGCGCGGGGGTGGTACTCAGTGCACCGCAGCGCGGGAAAAGAGCCGCAGGACGACAACCCCGGCAAGGATCAGGGCAATGCCCACAAAGGCCGGCGCATCGAGTGTCTGCTTCAGGAATGCCCAGCCGATGAAGGTGATGAGCACGATGCCGACCCCTGCCCAGATCGCGTAGGCGATGCCCACGGGAATGCTCTGGAGGGCGAGCGACATCAGATAAAACGACGTCGCGAAGCTGACGAGGACGATGAGCGTGGGCGTCAGCCGGGTGAAACCGGCGGTCTGGCTGAGCGCGGAGGTGCCGATCGTTTCGGCAACGATGGCGCCTGCGAGATAAAAATAGTGCATGAAAACCGTCCTCCGCCGTTCATCCTCGAACCGGACCGGAAGAGGGAGGCAGGCCGGGGCCGCTCGTCAAGCCCTTTCGGACACGATAGTCGGCGTGCGCACGATGTCGTCGCTGGTCGGCTTTCCGTACACGATGAACTTCTCGGCCTTGCCGTCGTCGTTCAGATAGAAATTCGGGATCGTCAGCAGCGGGCGCAGACCATAGATTTCGTAGATACGCCGGGCATGGCGGTATTTTTCGCAATCCGAGGTTTCGAGGCAGAACCAGCGCGCGCCGTTCTGCTTGGCGCGGTTTTCCGTGAGGCGCAGCGTTTCGAACACCGCGTCCCGCCGCGCGCGCGCCGGATCGATCGCGCCCCAGGCGCCCCACGTGACGCCGCGCCAGAATTCGGTTTCGTAGATGCCGGTGAGGCCGATGATCGAGCCGTTGCATTCCACGACGCTGAACTCGCAGTCCGACGAGACGCTGCGGCGACCGCTGAAGCGCACGCGCATGGCCGGCTGAAGCAGGTCGATGAGCCTTTTCCGCTCGGCATAGAGGTAGATATGTTCGCCGTGCCCGTCCGGGATATGGCCGGCGATGCGGAAGCCCGCGGCCAGGAACTGCGGCGCGTGAACGCGCTCGATGCGAACGACCAGCAGACGGTGGAAACGCGGCCAGCGGCGCATCGCCGCCATGGCAAGGTCCACGGCGGCTTCGGGCCGGGAGGCAAGATCGATCCATGCGACGTCGCGGCCATGCACGAACGACGACAGGAGGTCGAGCGTCACGGTCTCGCCCGCGTCCTCGATGTGGACTTCCCATTTCGACCACATAGGCGTGATGTGCGGAAAACCGGCCTTGCGTGCGAAATGCCAAAGATAGCTGCGTGCAACGAGGCCGACCTCGCCGCTGAAATTGTCCGCAGCAATTTTCATCGCGCGGGCGATATCACCGATTTTCAGCGGCCTTATCGAATATTTTGTGAAACCCCGGGCTTTTTTGCGTCGCTCAATTTTGCCCGGTTGAAATTTTTCAGAATGATCCTGAAAATCGGAATTTACGTTAATTCCCGAGTAACTTTCATTGTTTACATGATTTTCATGAACGTCAAAGGTCTCACTTGGATTGATGTTTTCCGTTAGCCCCAGACTGTTCATTCTTTGACCCGATCGCGAAATCATTATTATCGAATCGGGCCCTTTAACTGGCCCGAATCCCGCCTGCTGCAACTCTGCAAATCTGATATTTTGACCAAGAGTATTGACCGGCGTTTGTTAACAAACTCTAACTTTGTTTTCCGGCGATTCCCATATGTGGTTTCGGCTCCGAGACTCGGCCGGTCCTTCTGAAAAAACGACTGGTCGTATTCCTCGCCCCGCCGCGCGATTCTGCGGAATTTTGCGCCCGGATCGGAAGCGTCAAACCCCGCTTGAAATCATGCAAGGCCGACCGGATGGCGGGTGTTTGAAGAACAGCAAAAATTGGTGCCCCCGAGAGGATTCGAACCTCCGGCCTGCGGTTTAGGAAACCGTCGCTCTATCCTGCTGAGCTACGGGGGCACGCACGCCGGCATCAGTGGCGGCAGCGGGCTAAAATATCAAGCGTCGGTGCGGCCGGCACGGGTGGGGAACAGCAACGGCATCGCTTCGATGCCTTCATCGCGAAGCTGCGCGGCCTCGTCCGCGCTCGTTTCGCCGTAGATGCCGCGTGCGTCGGTTTCGCCGTAGTGGATCGCGCGCGCTTCCTCGGCGAAACGGCCGCCGACATACTCGCTGCTCTCGATCATGCTCTTCTGCATCTCGGCGAGCGCACCCAGCATCTGCTTGATCCGCGTGTCTTCGCCGCCCGCCACGGTGACAGGGCGCGTTTCATCGCGCGTGTTGCCCTTGGCGGGAACGGCGGGCGCCATCACCGCCTTGGTGATCTCGGCATTGCCGCACAGCGGGCAGGAGAGCAGGCCGCGCTCTTTCTGCGTCTCGTAGTCGCTCGAGGAGCCGAACCATGCCTCGAAGACGTGGGCCTCGGCGCATTTCAGGTCGAAGACGATCACGGCGCGGCTATGTCCCTGCGGTGCTGGAGCACGGGAATGCGGCGGCGCACGTCCGCGATGCGTTCAAGATCGATCTCGGCGAAGTAGAGGCCGGGCTCTTCGCCTGCATCGAGGAGGATGTCGCCCCAGGGGTCGATCACCAGCGCGTGGCCGTAGGTGGATCGGCCGTCCTCATGCTCCCCGGTCTGGGCGGCGGCGACCACGAACGATGCGGTTTCGATGGCGCGGGCGCGCAGCAGCGTGTGCCAGTGCGCGCGGCCCGTGGGGCGCGTGAATGCGGCGGGAAGCGCGATGACCTCGGCGCCCGCGCCGCTCAGTGCATCGAACAGGCGCGGGAAGCGCACGTCGTAGCAGATGGCGAGGCCAAGCGTGCCGACAGGCGTTTGAGCAAGCGCGACGCCTGCGCCCGCCACGAAGCTCGCGGATTCGCGGTAATATTCGCCGGGTGCCGCCTCGACATCAAACAAGTGCATCTTGTCGTAGCGCGCGCGGATCTCGCCCTTGTCGTCGATCACAAGGCTGCGGTTGACGAGACGGTCGGCATAGCGCGCGTCACGCAGCGCTAGCGAGCCGAGCGCCACCCAGATGCCTGCCTTCCGCGCCGCTGCGCGCACGGCGGCGAGCGCGATGTCGTCATCCTCGCTGCGCGCATTGGCGAACAGGCGCGCGGTGTTTCGGTCGAGCATCCCCGACATCTCGGGGGTGAACAGCATGGCCGCGCCGCCTGCTGCGGCGGCTTCAATATAGTCCGAGAGCGCGTCGGCGTTGGCGGCGGAGTCCGTGCCGGACGTCATCTGGGCGATGGCGATGCGTGTTGTCATGAGGCTGGATATGGGGCGTTCAGGCGGTTTGTGCCAGTAGCGGATCGAGCTTGCCGTCGGCGTCGAGCTGCGCGAGGTCGTCCGATCCGCCGATATGCTGCCCGCCGATGAAAATCTGCGGCACGGTGGTGCGGCCGTGCGCGCGCTGGATCATCTCGGCGCGGCGATCTCCGCACAAGGTAATGTCGATTTCCTCGAAGCTGGCACCCTTCGCTTTCAGCAGCGACTTCGCGCGCGTGCAGTAGGGGCACAGGAACTTCGTGTAGATTTCAATCTTGGACAAACTGCGATCCCTTGGCTCTTTTCAGCCCTGTTGCACAGTATCATGGGTGACGCGGGCGAAAGTTACAATATCTATGCGCGCAGCCCCGGCGCGGCGAAGCACGCGGGCACAGGCCTCTGCCGTGGCGCCGGTCGTCATCACATCGTCCACCAGCAGGATATGCGCGCCCTTGATGCGTGCCGCCGCGCGGACGCGGATCGCGCCGCGCACGTTTTCCGCGCGCTGGCGCCGCGACATGCCGCGACTGATCGGCGTATCGCGCACGCGCGCGAGAGCGGTTGCAAGCACGCGGAGCCCGGTGCGCCGGGCCAGCGCGTGCGCCAGCAGCGCGGCCTGATTGAAGCGGCGCAGGCGCAAGCGGCGCGCGTGCAGCGGCACCGGCACGAGGAGGGGCCGATCGGCGAGCATCGGCGCGGCGGCGCGGGCCATCATGCCCGCCATGATGCGCGCCAGCCCGGTGCGGTCGCCGTGCTTCAATGCCAGCACGAGCCCGGCGCTCGCCCCGTTGTAAGCGAGCGCGGCGCGGGCGTGGTCGAACGGCGGCGGCGCTTCCATGCAGGCGCCGCAAAGCGCCGCGTCTCCCGCGCTATAGGGGAACGGCAAGCCGCAGCAGGCGCACATCGGCGGGGTGAGGAAATCGAGGCGCGACCAGCACGGCGCACAGAAGCTGCCGTCCTCGCCCACGATCGCGCGGCACGAGGGGCACCGCGGCGGCAGCAGCAGGTCCACGAAACCTGCGCTCGTTCGTTTCAGAAGCTGGAAAACCGCCCTCTCCATCGGCATGTCGTAGCAGCCCGGCATTGCGCTTGCAGCCTCCCTCGGACAAGAGGGCGCTGCATGTCAGACCCCATCGAACCGTTCGACCGCGCTGCTCGCCGCCGCGCCCGTGATCGTGCCGCTGGCGATTTCGCGCGCTTCGCGTTCCTGAAAGATGCGCTTGCTGCCGATCTCGCCGAGCGGCTTGCCGAACTCGGATCATCGTTTCCGCGCGTTCTCGATCTCGGGTCGCACGATGGGCGCCTTGCCGCGCTGCTGCCCGACAGCGAAACGGTCGCGGCCGACGCTGGTTTTCATTTTGCAAAAATGGCGCATGGCGTGATGTGCGACGAGGATCGCCTGCCGTTTGCGCCCGGCAGTTTCGATGCGGTGCTGTCGGCGGCCAGCCTGCACGGCGTCAACGACCTGCCCGGCGCGCTGGTGCAGATCCGGCAGGTGCTGAAGCCGGGCGGCGTGTTTCTTGCGGCCTTCGTCGGCGGCGCGTCGCTCGCGGCGCTGCGCGCACGCCTGCTCGCGGCCGAGATGGCGCGCTACGATGGTGTTTCGCCGCGGTTTCTGCCGATGGTCGATCCGCGCGAGGCGCCGGGGCTGCTGCAGCGCGCGGGCTTCATCGAGCCGGTGGTGGATGTACACCAGCAGGTCGTGCGGTATCGCAGTGCCGCGTCGATGCTCGTCGATGCGCGCGGCATGGGGGAGGGCAACGTGCTTCACGCACGAAGCCGCAAGCCGCTTTCGCGTGCCGACACTGCGGCTTTTCACATCGCGGCAGAGGCGGCTGCGGAGGCGGACGGACGGCACCCGCTCCAGCTCGAGATCGTCACGATGACCGGGCGGGCACCGCCGCTCAAATAAGTGCAGCGAGCGTGCCGATCAGCGGCCGGTCGGCGGGCGGCATATCGATCGAGAACAGGTCGTTCACGCGCTCCCACCGCAGGCGCTGGCCGTCGTGCCCGTGCGGCGTGCCCTGCCACTTGCGGCAGACATAGAGCATCAGCACGAGGTGAAAATGCTCATACGCGTGGCTCGCAAAGGTTGCCGGGGCAAGGCACGAGGCTTCCGTTGCGATGCCCAGCTCCTCATGGAGTTCCCGGATAAGCGCGGCCTCGGGTGTTTCGCCCGCTTCCACCTTGCCGCCGGGGAACTCCCATGTTCCGGCGAGGTGCTTTCCGGCCGGGCGCTCGGCGAGCAGCACGCGGCCGTCGCGGTCGATGAGCGCGGCGGCGACGACCATGCGGATGGGTAGTGGATTCATTTGGGGATTCATTTGGTTAACCCCGCGCTTAGTCCGGCTTGTGTGAATTTGTTAACGCCTGCGGGCTAGAACGGAGCGACAGGGACGTGCAAGCCCTGAATCTGTGTTTGAACTGAAGGTAGCGGCCAATGCCCGAATTCATCCGCAAACTGGTTCGCGAGTCCGAAGGTGCGACAGCGATCGAGTACGGCCTTATCGCAGCGCTGATCGCGGTCGGCGCCATCTCGGGATTCAATTCTTTCGGTAACGGTCTCACCAACATGTGGGGCAAGATCGAGAACAATGTGAAGTCCAGTTCGTAGCCATAGCGACGACGGCTTCAAAACGAACAGGCCCCCGGGCCTGTTTTTTTTGCCCGAAACAAACGCTTCGAAAGTTAATGCATTTTCACCAGCCGCTTTAAGCAATTGGCAAGAGCAATGCGATAGTGATGCATTGCTGACCTCTTGGACGGGGACAGAGGAACACCGGTACGTACGGACTTGGTATAGGAGACAAGAAATGTCGTTTTTCCGTAAGCTTCGTAAGGAAGAGAAGGGCGCGACGGCCATTGAATACGGTCTGATCGCTGCTCTCATCGCGGTTGCTGCCATCGGCGCCATGGGTGCGCTCGGTAACGCCATCAGCCAGACGATGAACAACGCCGCGGGTGCGATGACCGACGCCTAAGCGTCGATCTCGCGCAAGCGAAACGAACAGGGCGTCGGGGAAACCCGGCGCCCTTTTCGTTTGTCAGCCGAAAACGACGATCTTCACTTTCTCGCCCGCGCGCAGGGTCGGGTTCGCCTCGCGGTTGTTCATCACGAGAAAACGTTCGAGCCTGTAGTCGTCGAACGCCATGCGCCGGGAAATCGACTCTGCCGTGTCGCCCGGCTTCACGGTCACCACCTGAATCACCCGCTTGCGCAGCGCCGCGGCCTGCGCATCCGTCAGCTTGCGGAACGAACGCGCCGTGGTGTTCACCACGTTCGAGACGTTCGCGTTCGACGGCGAGATGAAGATGAAGTGATAGCCGCTGCCGCCACCGAAGCGGTAAGCGACGACGCTGACATCGCGGTTGCCGCTTTGCGTCGCGACGCGCGCGGTCGCTGTGGCGGACTCAAGCCCGTTGATCGTCGTGCGCTGCACGCCGGTATACTGCGCCTTGCTGTTGCCGAGCACGCCCTGGAACACCGTGGAGATGTACGAATCGAGGCTGTCGCCGTCCCCAAGCTTGCCGCCGCTGAACTGGATCTGTGCCTGCCCGCCAGTCGCCGTCACCGCCGCAGCGCCGTTGTTCAGATAATAACCCTGCGGCACTTCGAAGGCGATCTTCAGCACCGGGTGCGCGAACTTGTGACCCTCCACGAAGCCCTGCGCCGGATCGTCGCCGTAGAGCAACCCGTTGACGGCGGTGAAATAGTCCGCCGTATCGCGCTTCAGCTGGCCGGGTTTCACGCCCATCGCCGCCGCCTTCTGCGTGGCGCGTTTGACGCGCGCGGCGGTCAGCGGGTGGCTTCGCGCCCACGACGGGATCTGCGCGGCCTCGTTCTGGCCGCGGATGCGCGTTTCCAGCGCCTGCTGATCGCCGAGCGACTGCAGGATTTCCGCCGCCGCAAAGGGATCATAGCCCGCCGCGGTCATGTAGCGGATGCCGAGATCGTCCGACTGATACTCCTGATCGCGCGAGTATTTCATCGTCCACACCTGCCCGAGCTGCCCGGCAAGCTGGCCGATCTGGCTGCTGCCGGTGAGCACGGTGGCGAGGATCGAGACGATGCCGCTGCCGAGCGCGGCGTTCTGGCGCTTCTTCGAATGCTGCGCATCGACATGGCCCACTTCGTGGCCGAGTACCGAGGCAAGCTCCGCCTCGCTGTTCATGATCGAAAGCAGCCCGCGCGTCATGTAGACGTAGCAGCCTGGAATCGCGAAGGCGTTGACGACCGTGGTGTTGAGCAGTGTCACCGTGCATTCGTTTTCAGCCGCCGCGATGTTGGAGCGGACGGCGACCTCCTTGCCGATGCGCTTCACCATCGCCGTGCCGGGGCCTTCGTAGGCGCCGCCGAACTCGGCCATGATTTCCGGGTGCGCCTGCGCCGCCTGCGCGCGTTCGCTGGCGCTGATCTGACGCGGCTTCTGCGCCTCCGCGCTCGTTCCGGGGCCGGTCACGCAGGCGCCGAGCACCATCGTGCTCACCGCGATCCCCAAGGCCTGCTGCGCTTCTTTTCTCATATGGATTCTGTTCCTCAAAATAACCTGCCGCCCTTCTAAGCCGGCGACATGCCGCGCCGGTTCCCGGGTATCGTTACGGCTGCGACGCTGCCCAGTCTCCGACGCTCGCGGCGACTTCGTTCGCCGCATCGCTCAGCGCGCGGGAGACGGCGGGCCCCGTCTCGGCGGAGACCGGCCGCGTCGCCGTGAAACTGCGGCTCGCAACATAGCCGGTTCCCGGTGCCGACAACATGGCGTCGTAGCGCACGCGGACCTGCGGCGCACCGCGCACGTCGAGCCCGAACTCCAGCAACCGGCCGGAAAGCCGGTGCGCGCCCGCGATATCGGCATTGCGCTCGTCGATCACCGGGCGGCCCGTGCGCGCCTGCACCACCTCGCCGAGCAGACGCTGGAACAGCACCACCGGCTGCTCCACCCAGTTCGCCTTCGGAAGATAGGCGATCTCGGTCGCCTGCGTCGTCACCGGGATGCGCAGCGTGCGCAGTGCACCCGGCGCGCTCGGCACCGTCACGAGTAGCGGCTTGCCGGTGAGGGACGCGGGCTCTCCGGTTTCGGCGCGGAGGGTGAGCAGCGAGTCCGGCGGGTCTCCGGCGCCGCCGATCTGAACCAGCGGCCCGCAGCCGGTGATCAGCAGCGCGGCGAACAGGGCGATCGGTTTCATCGGTCATCTCCGTCGGGCTTGTATTCCGGCAGCGTGCGGCCGCCGACAAGGGCGCCCGCCGGGTCTTCGTCGAGCTTGGCGGCGATGGCGCCGAGCGAACGCGACATCTCGCGCAGGTCGCCGACAAGGAGGTTCACCTCGGGCAGCGTATGCGCGTTGAAGCTCTCAGCGCCGGCGCGGGCCGCGCGCGAGGTCGCCTCCAGCTCGCCGAGCGCCGAATCCGCGCGTTGCAGCGTCTTGCGGAGATCGGCGACGAGCGGCCGCCCTTCGGCATCGACGAGCTTGCTCGTGCTGTCCGCAAGCACGGCGAGCGCCGCCGCCGTCTTCCGGGTTTCCGCGATCGTCGCGCGGATTTCCGTCACGGTATCGGCGATGTCGCCGTCGCGGCTGGCGACTGCGGCGGTGATCGTGTTCGTGTTCTTCAGGATACCCGCGATCGAATCCTGGTTCTGCGGGCTCAGCACCTCGTTCAGCCGCGCGGTGAGCGTGCTGATGCGCTCAAGAAGCTGCGGCGCGGAATCGAGGAGTTGGCCGAGCGCGCCGGGTTTCGTCGGGATCACAGGTGCGCCGTAGGGCCCGGGTTCGTCGATCGCCGGCGCGCCCTTGATGGCGCCTTCCAGCTCGACGATCGAAACCCCTGTGAAGCCGACGCCGGAGATCGTTGCGACCGTGCCCTGCAGGATCGGCACGCCCTCGTCGATTTCGATGCGGACGCGCACGAAGTTCGGCGTTTCCGGCATCAGCCGGATTTCCTGAACCGTGCCCACGGGAACGCCCGAATAGTTGACCGCGCTGCCGCGCGCGAGGCCGGAAACCGAGCCGAAGAAGATGTCGTACTTCTGCCGGTCCGACGTATCGACGCGCGCGATCCACAGGATGAACAGGAACGCGGCGATGAACAGCGCGATCGCGACGGCGCCGACGAGAACGTGGTTGCTTCTCGTTTCCAAAATCAACCCCCTGCTGCGGCGCTGGCAAGCGCGGCGCGCCCGCGCGGACCGCGGAAATACTCCTGAACCCACGGATGATCGAAAGCCAGAAGTTCGTCGATAGTTCCCACCGTCAGCACGCGCTTGTCCGCCAGCACGGCGACACGGTCGCAAATCGTGTGCAGCGTGTCGAGATCGTGCGTGATGAGAAACACCGTGAGATCGAGCGCATCGCGAAGCTGCAGGATCAGCTGGTCGAAAGCCGCCGCGCCGATGGGGTCGAGGCCCGCGGTCGGCTCGTCGAGGAACAGCAGGCGCGGGTCGAGCGCGAGCGCGCGGGCGAGGCCGGCGCGCTTCTTCATGCCGCCCGAAAGCTCGCTCGGATGCTTGGGGCCCGCGTCGGGCGGCAGGCCGACCATCGCGATCTTGTAGGCCGCGATCTCGTCCATCAGCGCGTCTTCGATGCGATAGAACTCGCGCATCGGCACTTCGATGTTCTCGGCGACCGTCAGCGTGGAAAACAGCGCGCCGTTCTGGAACAGCACGCCGAACTGGCGGCGTAGCTCCAGCTCTTCGAGCTCGCCGAGCCCGCTCACCCGGCGGCCGAAGATCTCCACCTCGCCCTCATCATAGCGCTGCAGCCCGATGATCGCCCGCATCAGCACGGTCTTGCCCGTGCCCGATCCGCCGACGATGCCGATGATCTCGCCGCGCCGGACCTCAAGGTCTAGATTCTCGTGGATCACCTGCTCGCCGAAGCTATTGCGAAGCCCGGTGACGCGGATCACGGGGCCGCGGCGATCGTCCTGCGGCGCCATCAGTTCCACCCGATCACCGAGAAGAACACCGCGAAGAAGGCGTCGAGCACGATGACGAGGAAGATCGCCTGGACCACTGCGGCAGTGGTGCGAAGCCCGACCTCCTCGGCATTGCCGCGCACCTGCATCCCTTGGAAGCAGCCGGTGACGGCGATGACGAGCCCGAACACGGGCGCCTTGATAAGCCCGACCCAGACGTCGGTGAGCGGCACCACCTCCTGAATACGCTGCACGAAGGTGGCGGGCGGAATGCCGAGCGAGGCCCACGTCAGCAACATGCCGCCGAGGATGCCGAGCATCGATCCGTAGAAGGCGAGCAGGGGCATGGCAAGCACGGCGGCGAGCAGGCGCGGGATCACCAGCACCTCGATGGGCGGCATCCCGATGGTCCGCATCGCGTCCACCTCTTCGGCGAGCTTCATCGAGCCGATCTGGGCAGCAAACGCGCTTCCCGACCGGCCCGCGACCATGATCGCGGTCATCAGCACGCCGAGTTCGCGGAAGGTGATGCGGCCGACGAGGTTGATGACGAACACGTCGGCGCCGAACTGGCGAAGCTGCACGGCGCCCTGCTGCGCGACGACGATGCCGACAAGGAAGCTCATCAGCCCGATGATGCCGAGCGAGGCGACGCCCACCGCCTCGAACTGGTTGATGAACGCGCGCCAGCGGAAGGCACGCCGCGCCGCGATCACCTTGCCGAGCGAGACGAGCGTGAGGCCGAGGAAAGAGAGGAAGCCGCCGAAGGTCGTTGCCGAAAAGGTAATCCACGCGCCGAGCTTTTCCAGCGTGCGAATGAAACCCGGCATCGGGTCCGGCCGGATCTTGGTCGGCTTCGTGTGCGAGCAGATCTGGTCGATCAGCTCTTCGGCCTTGCCGCTCGCGCCCGTCAGCCGAAAGGGGAGGCCCGCCGTCTCGCGCGCCGTGCGCGTGCGGTAAAGCACCCAGGCGCCCGCCGTATCGATACGCTCGATGTCGGCGAGATCGATGGTGAGCGGTTCGGGATCGGCTTCGAGTTCGCGCAGCCGCCGCGAGATCGGGTCGATGAAGCGGATCGTCATGCGGCCCGAAAGGTGCACCGTCCGCCCGCCGTCCGCATGGCTTTCGCTGATCCGGCCCTCCGCGGGGGCTTCCGCCTCAGCCATAATGCGCAAGTCTCAGGCCGGGCCGGTCCCAGCGTGTTTTCGCAAGCCGGCCGGTGGTGGACAGCGTCACCCACGCATCCTGCATGTCCGCGCCGCCAAAGCAGATGTTGGTGGAAAGCAGGTCGGGGAAATCCCGCCAGGTCTGCGCGCCCGTGGCGGGATCGACCGAGGTGATGCCGGGCTGCGCGACGAGCGTCGCCACGCAGATGTTGCCGTCCGCGTCGATCGCCAGCGAATCGAGGAGGGTATGCCCCCCGAACGCCGTGACGACGCGCCCCGGCAGCGCCTCGAGCGGCGAGGGCGCGACTTCGCCGGGGCCGGTGATGTCGAAGGCAAGCACGGTCCGTTCCATGGTGAGCGCCGTATACACGGTGCGGCCGTCGGGCGAGAGGCCGACGCCGTTCATGTTCGGGCCGTAAACCGCGCTGCGGATGCCGGAGCCGTCGGCCTTGGCGTAGTAGAGCCCGCCGTGGTCGGTGGCGTGGTCGCGAATCTTGCCGAGATCGGTGAACCAGAAGCCGCCGGCCGCATCGAACACGATGTCGTTCGGGCCGGAAAGCGCACGGCCGTCGCACTCGGCATAAAGCCGTTCGACCTTGCCGGTGGAAAGGTCGATCCGCTCGATGCGTCCGGTCGTGTAGTCGGCGGCGATGTGGCCCGGGATCAGCAGCCCGTCCTGCCGGATCCACTCGAAGCCGCCGTTGTTGCACACGTAAAGCGCACCGTCCGGGCCGATCGCGGCGCCATTGGGCCCGCCGCCCGGCGCGGCGATCGTCTCCGTGCGGCCATCCGGAAGCACGCGCGTGATGCGGCCCGCCGCGATCTCCACGACGATGACGCTGCCGTCCTGCATCCACACCGGCCCCTCAGGAAACTGCAGGCCTTCGGCGACGATTTCGACTGCGCTCATTCCGCTCCGTCCTCCAGCCGCATCCTGTCCGCCAAAGCGCTTTCGATGCAAGGTCTTTGCGTCCTGCGGGCATTTGCGCTAGCAATGAAGTTCCTGATCTGTTCACGTTCGGAGCGCGCATGACGACCGTTCATCTCCTTGTCGGCCTTGTGGCGCTGCTCGTCGGCCTCGCCGCGGGTTGGTGGGTGTGGGGACGCGCGGCGGCACGCCATCGGGAGAAGTTTCTCGCGGCGATTCGCGATCTCGATGCCGCGAAGCGCGATGTTGAGGCGCTGGTCCCGCTGCGCGCCGAAAACGAACGTCTGCGCGCGGTGGAAATCGAGCACGCCAGCTTCACGGCCGCCGCCGCCGAGCGGGACCGGCAACACGCCGAGCATCTGCGTCAGCTCGAAAAGCAGTTCGGCGCGCTGGCGCAGGACGTTCTCGACAAGAGCCAGGAAAGCTTCGTCAAGCGCGCCGAGGAAACGCTGAAGCGCCACCGCGAGGCGGCGAGCGACGGGCTGGAAAAGAACAAGCTGGCGCTCACCGAGCTTCTGCAGCCGGTGAAGGAAACCCTCACCCGCTACGAGACCAGTCTCAAGGAGATCGAGGCGGCGCGGCACGGCGCCTACGAGGGGCTCAGGGAGCAGATCGGCCTGATGCGCGAGGGGCAGGAAAAGGTCTCCGGCGAGGCTGCGCGCCTCGTCCACGCGCTGCGCAATGCGCCCAAGGCGCGCGGCCGCTGGGGTGAGCACCAGCTGCGCCGGGTTCTCGAAATGGCCGGTCTGTCGTCACAGGTCGATTTCGCCGAGGAGGTGTCCGTCGATACGGCAGACGGACGCCTGCGGCCCGACGCGGTCATCAAGCTGCCGGGCGGCAAGTCGCTCGTCATCGATGCGAAATGTTCGCTCGTCGCCTATCAGGACGCCGTGGATTCGGCGGACGAAGGCGAACGGACGCGGCATCTGAAGATCCATGCCGCCACGATTCGCGGCCATGTGGGCGCGCTGTCGCGCAAGGCCTATTGGGAGCAGTTCGAATCGACCCCGGACTTCGTCATCATGTTCATCCCCGGCGAGAATTTCCTCGCCGCCGCGCTGGAGGCCGACCACGACCTGTTCGAGGCGGCGTTCGCCCAGAAGATCCTGCTCGCCTCGCCCACCAACCTCATCGCCATCGCGCGCACCGTGGCGATGGTGTGGCGGCAGGAAAAGATCGAGGAGCAGGCGCGCGACATCGCCGCGCTCGGCAAAGAGCTTTACGAGCGCCTTGCGACGATGGGCGGTCATGTCGGCCGGCTCGGCAAGAATCTCGAAACCGCGACGAGCGCCTACAACGCCTTCGTCGGTAGCCTGGAAAGCCAGGTGCTGACCTCGGCGCAGCGTTTCCGCGACCTGTCGATCGAACCGCCGAAGAAGGAGATCGAGCGCTTGCCGGTTATCGAGGCCACGCCGCGCGCGCTCACCAAGCTGCTGCCGCCTGCGGAAGCCGCCGAGTAGCTACCGCCGCCGCTGGTTGAGCACTTCGTAGAGCATCACCGCGCAGCTGACCGCGACGTTCAGCGAATCGGCCTTGCCGCGCATCGGGATCTTCACAAGCACGTCGCACGCGGCTTCGTAGTCTTCCGGCAGGCCGTGCTGCTCGTTACCCATCAGGATGAAGGTCGGCGCTTCGTAGCGGACGTCCTGATAGTCGTGCTCCGTGCGCAGGCTGGTGCCGACGAGCATCCCCGGCCCGGCACGCAGCCATTCGAAGAACGACGCGCCGGTCGTCTGCACGATCGGCTGCGTGAACAGCGCGCCCATCGAGGCGCGCACGGCTTCGACCGACCACGGGTCGCAGCTCTGGTCGAGGAGGATCAGCCCGCCCGCGCCGACGGCATCGTTCGTGCGCAGGATCGTGCCGAGGTTGCCGGGGTCTTTCAGCGACTGACACACGGTCCAGACGTCAGAGGCGTTCCGGTCTAGGTCTTCCAGTCGGGCTTCGGGGATCGGGAACACGCCGACGAGCGCCTGCGGATTGTCCTTGCCGGTGATCTTGTGAAGGATCTCGCGCGGCACCTCGATCGCCTCGCCGCCCGCCGCCTCGCACTGTGCGATGAGCCGCCGGAGCAGCGCGTGCTCCGCCAGGTCTTCAGCGAAAACGAGCGTTTCGGCGATGCGCCCCGCCTCCGCCGCTTCCGCGACGATGCGCATCCCTTCCGCCATAAAGCGGCCTTCCGCGCGGCGGAATTTCTTCTGTTCGAGCGACCGGACGCGTTTGATCGTCTCGTTGGAAAAGCTGGTGATGCGACGGGGCATTATTCCTCGCCGAAGCGGTCCTCGACGAGTTTCACGAGCGCGGCGAGCGCGGCGAGCGCTGCGTCCGCATCGCCGCCGCTCGCGACGATTTCGATCTCGTCGCCAGGGCTCGCCGCCAGCATCATCAGGCCCATGATCGAGGTGCCGGTGACGCGCTGACCGTCCTTCTCTACCGTGACGGCGGCGGCGAACTCCGAGGTCAGCGTCACGAACTTGGCGCTGGCGCGCGCATGGAGCCCGCGCTTGTTGCGGATGAGCACGCGCTGTCGGACGGCGACCTCGTCGCCGCCCGGAACGCCGTCGGTGTCGTCGCTCAGGCGACCTCTCCCAGAATCTTCGATGCGACGGAGATGTATTTGCGCCCCGCTTCCTGCGCCGCCACCACCGCATCGGCGAGCTTCATCTCGCCGCGCACGCTGGCGAGGCGGATCAGCATCGGCAGGTTGACCCCGGCGATGACCTCCACATGGCCGCCCGAAAGCAGCGAGATGGCGAGGTTGGATGGCGTCCCCCCAAACATGTCGGTGAGGATAACGACGCCGCGACCGGTGTCCACCGCCTTCACCGCGCCCGCGATGTCGGCGCGGCGCACTTCCATGTCGTCGTCGGCGTCGATGCAGATCGACGCGACGTTCTTCTGGGGGCCAACGACGTGCTCCATGGCCGCGACGAATTCAGCCGCAAGCCGCCCGTGCGTCACCAGCACAATACCGATCATGCGGGCAGTCTCTCTCCATGATCCGGGAGCGCTAGGCCTTCGGCCTCGACGCCCTCGCTGTGCCCGCTCATGTCGCGGTGCACGATGTTCAACGTATAGCCGGCGGCCCTTATCGTCTCGGCAAGGCGTTCGGCAACAAAAACCGACCGGTGGCGGCCGCCGGTGCATCCGATGGCGATGGTAAGATACGCCTTGCCCTCGCGCCGATAGCTGGGGATCAGCGACAGCACGAGGCCGGAAATCCGTTCAAAAGCATCGGTATAGGCCGGATCGGCAGCGACGTAGTGCCCCACGGCCTCGTCCTTTCCGGTCAGCGGCCGCAGGTTCGGCTGCCAGTGCGGGTTGGCGAGGAATCGCATGTCGAACACCATGTCGGCGTCGCGCGGCAGGCCGCGCGCGAATCCGAACGACATCACGGTTAGCGTCAGCTCGCCCCGCAGGTGCCGGGCGAATTTCTCGCGAATCGTGCGCCTGAGGTCGTGGACGCTGAAGTCGGTGGTGTCGATGACGATGTCGGCCCAGCGCCGGAGCGGCGCCATCACCTCGCGTTCGCGCGCGATTCCGTCCGCCGCCGGGCGGTCAAGCGCCAGCGGATGCCGGCGCCGCGTCTCGGAAAAGCGGCGGACAAGCTCGCCGCCCGCGCAATCGATGAACAGCACGCGCGCATCGATGCCGTGTTCGCGCATCGACTTGATGTGCGAAACGACCGATTCGGCATCGAACGCGTGCGTTCTCGCGTCGATGCCCACCGCGAGCGGTCGGTCCGAATCACTGCCGGTCAGGGTCTTGTCGTGCACCGCCAGCAGGCGCTTCAGCAGCGAGAGCGGCAGGTTGTCGACGACCTCGAAGCCATTGTCTTCAAGCGCTTTCAGCGCCGTCGAGCGCCCGGCGCCGGACATGCCGGTGACGAGCAGCAAGGGTGCGCGGGGAGCGGGGGGATCGGCATTGGCCATTATGTCCCCTAATCTAATGCTGTTGGACAGCCGCTCAAGAGCAGTTCGACCTTCAGGGGTGCGCTGATTTCGCGCGGATCGAGTGCGGCGAGCGGCACGGCGATGCCGCAGAGCGCGTGCACCCGCGCTTCCGGCAGCCGCTCCGGCGCCGAATCGAGGTCGATGATGAGTGCGACGGGCGTATTTTCGGCGAAGGGCATCGTCACGATGCCGACGCCGCGCACCTCGATTCGCCCCGCGATCGTGGCGGGCGGGGAGGCGAACAGGTACGCCTCCCGAACGGTGAGTTCGACCTGATCGTCCGCGACGAGCACGGCGCCCCGGTCGATCAGCCGCAGCGCGAGATCGGATTTCCCCGCCCCCGATGCGCCGGTCAGCAGCACCGCCTTGCCGCCGATGGAAACAGCGGTGGCGTGAATGCGTGTCATTGCGTGGCGGGCAGGCTGACGGTGAAGCGTGCGCCTTTCACCTCACCGCGCTCGATGCGGTTTTCCGCGGCGATGGTGCCGTCATGCGCCTCGACGATGGCCTTGGCGATCGCGAGCCCGAGGCCGGAATGCTTGCCGAACGCCTCGCCTTCCGGCCGTTCCGAATAGAAGCGCTCGAAGATGCGGTTGATGCCTTCGGCGGGCAGGCCGGGGCCGTCGTCGTCAACGCGCATCAGCACGCGCTCGCCGACCCGCGCCACCGTCACCTGCACGAGGCCGCCCGAAGGCGAGAAGCTGATCGCGTTGTCGATGAGATTGCGGGCGACCTGCGCGAGGCGGCTGCCGTCGCCGTTCACCACCGCCGATCCGAACTGCGGACGCGCGAACGCCAGCGTCACGCCCGCGGTGGCCGGCTGCGTCTCGTAGATGCTCATCAAGGTCGCGAGCATGACGCCGAGGTCGATGCGCTCGAATCGCACGCGGCTCAGCTCCGCATCGAGGCGCGAGGCGTCGGAGATGTCGGAAATCAGGCGGTCGATGCGTTGCACGTCGTCGCGCACGACGGTGAGCAGGCGCGCGGAAAGCTCCGGGTCCTTCACATTGCCCATCGCGTCCACGGCGGAGCGGAGCGAGGCGAGGGGGTTCTTGATCTCGTGCGCGACATCGGCGGCGAAGGCTTCGGTCGCGTCGATGCGGGCGCGGAGCGCGGCGGTCATGTCGGAGAGCGTGCGGGAAAGCGCGCCGATCTCGTCGCGGCGCTTCTGGAAGCGCGGGATCGTCACCTCACGCGCGCGGCCCAGCCGCACGCGCTGCGCGGCGATGGCGAGGCGGCGCAGCGGGCGCACGATGGTACGCGCGAGGAAGCTCGACAGCAGCAGCGAGAGCAGCAGCACGCCGAGGAAGATCACGAACAGGGTCAGCCGCTCGTCGCGCACCCCGCGCGTCACGTCGCGGGCGTCGGTCGTCATGTGCAGAACGCTGCCGTCGCCGAGCGGCGCGGCGGCGGTAATGATGATCGTGCGGTCCGGGGCGAAGCGGATCGTTGTCGCGACCGCGTTCCGGCCCAGCGCTGTTTCCGCTTCCGGCCACGCCCGGCGGGCGTCCGGGGCGGGCTGGGCGAAGGTCTCGAACTGCCGTGCGCCGACCGCCCCTTCGATGATGCGGTCGAGGAAGCGGGCGATGTCCTTGCGCAGCGGCTCCGCATTGGGATCGCGAAGCGTGAACGTGGGCCCTGTGAGCGCCCAGCTGTCGAGCGCGCGGGCGCCTTCGGCGTCGTATATGCGCAGGCGCGCGCCGGTGATCTTCCCGAAACGCTCCAGCATCGGTGCGAGTCGGCCCGGCGCCTGCAGCATCCGCTCGGAAATCGCGGCGGCCATCAAATTCGCCGCGATGCCGGCCTCATCGGCGCGGCGTTCGAGCGTCCGTTCGCGGAAGCTGTCGAGGTAGATGATGCCGCCCGCGAGCATCAGCACCGCGAACATGTTGACCGCAAGGATGCGCGCTGTCAGCGACCAGCCACGCGACCACCGGAGCTGCGTGTCGTCGCGCGTGCCCTCGCTACTCCTCGTCAAAGCGGTAGCCGACGCCATACAGGGTCTCGATCGCCTCGAACGTCGAATCGACCGCGCGGAACTTCTTGCGCAGCCGCTTGATGTGGCTGTCGATGGTGCGGTCGTCGACATAGACGTCGTCCTGATAGGCGGCGTCCATCAATTGATCGCGCGACTTCACGAAGCCGGGGCGCATGGCGAGCGTTTCCAGGATCAGGAACTCGGTGACGGTGAGCTGCACCTCCTTGCCGTCCCACATCACGCGGTGGCGGCCGGTATCCATCGAAAGCCGGCCGCGCGTCAGCGTGCGGGCTTCCTCCTCCTCGGCGTTTTCGCCTGCGGGCTGGGCCCGGTTCTGCGCGCGCCGCAGCACGGCGCGGATGCGCTCGATCAGCAGCCGCTGGCTGAAAGGCTTGCCGATATAGTCGTCGGCGCCCATCGCCAAGCCAAGCGCCTCGTCGATCTCGGTGTCCTTGGAGGTGAGGAAGATCACGGGCAGGTTCGATTTCTCGCGCAGCTTCAGCAGCAGCTCCATGCCGTCCATGCGCGGCATCTTGATGTCGAGCACGGCAAGGTCGGGCGGATTGTCGGTCAATGCCTTGAGCGCGCTCGCCCCGTCGGAATAGACGCGGACAGTGTACCCTTCGGACTGCAGCGCGATCGAGACCGAGGTCAGGATGTTGCGGTCGTCGTCGACAAGGGCGATCGTTGCGGGCGCGGATGACATGGAATGATCACCTAAACGAACGGGAATCGCGGCGCAAACCGGATCGCACTTAACGCCAACTTTGCATTTTTTGACGTATCGCGCGCGAATCGTGTAGGGGCTCCCGCAAAAGAGCCCGCCCGAATCCTTGAGGAGTGAACATGACCGCGTCCCCGATTCCCGCCTTCACCCTTGATAAACAGGGCATTACCACCGGGGCGGAGCTTCACTGGAACCTGGGCACCGCCCCGCTCGTCGAAAAGGCCGTGGCGCGCGAGGAAGGCCTCCTCTCCGAACACGGGGCGTTCGTCGTGAAGACCGGCAAGCACACGGGCCGTTCCGCGAAGGACAAGTTCACGGTCGAGGACGCCACGACGCAGGGCAATATCTGGTTCAACGGCGGCAACCAGAAGATGAGCCCCGAGCACTTCGCCGCCCTCAAGGCCGATTTCCTCGCCGCGCTCGGCGAAAAGAAAACGCTGTTCGTGCAGGATCTCTACGGCGGTTCGCAGCCGGAATACCGGGTCCGCGTGCGCGTCATCAACGAGCTTGCATGGCACAATCTCTTCATCCGCACGCTGCTCGTCCGCCCGGGCGTCGATGAGCTCCCGGGCTTCGTGCCCGAGTTCACGATCATCGACCTGCCGAGCTTCCGCGCCGATCCGGCGCGTCACGGCTGCCGCACCGAAACGGTGATCGCGGTGAACTTCACCGAAAAGCTGATCCTCATCGGCGGCACCGCTTATGCGGGCGAGATGAAGAAGTCGGTGTTCGGCCTTCTCAACTACATGCTCCCCGAGCAGGGCGTGATGCCCATGCACTGCAGCGCCAATATTGGCAGCGACGGGACGAGCGCGGTGTTCTTCGGGCTTTCGGGCACGGGCAAGACGACGCTTTCGGCGGACGCCTCGCGCACGCTCATCGGGGACGACGAGCACGGCTGGTCGGACACGGCGGTCTTCAACTTCGAAGGCGGCTGCTACGCCAAGGTCATCAACCTCTCCGCCGAGGCCGAGCCCGAAATCTTCGCGACGACGCGCCGTTTCGGCACGGTGCTCGAAAACGTCGTGATCGATCCGGTCACCCGCGTGATCGACCTTCACGACAACAGCCTCGCCGAAAACAGCCGGGGCTCCTACCCGATCGACTTCATCCCGAACGCGTCTGAGAAGAACCTCGGCCCCGTGCCGAAGAACATCATCTTCCTCACGGCCGACGCCTACGGCGTGCTGCCGCCGATCGCGAAGCTGACGCCCGAGCAGGCGATGTACCACTTCCTGTCGGGCTACACCGCGCGCGTCGCGGGCACCGAGATCGGCGTCACCGAGCCGAGCGCGACCTTCTCCACCTGCTTCGGCGCACCGTTCATGCCGCGCCACCCGAGCGTCTACGGCAACCTGCTCAAGGAACGCATCGCCAAGGGCGGTGTCGATTGCTGGCTGGTCAACACCGGCTGGACGGGCGGCGCCTACGGCACCGGCCACCGTATGCCGATCAAGGCGACGCGCGCGCTTCTGAACGCCGCGCTCGATGGCAGCCTCAAGGGCGCGAACTTCGTCATCGACCCGTTTTTCGGCTTCCAGGTGCCGACCGAAGTGCCGGGCGTCGACAGCGCGATCCTGAATCCGCGCGAGACTTGGGCCGACAAGGCCGCGTACGATGCGCAAGCCCGCAAGCTGGTCGGGCTGTTCATCGACAATTTCGCCCAGTTCTCCGATCATGTGGACGAAGGCGTTCGGCAGGCGGCCCCCAAGGCGGCCTGACACCGAACCCGCGACAAGCTCAAAAGCGCGTCGGCCCCCGTGGCCGGCGCGCTTTCCCTTTTTTGGAGGCGGACATGAATCCCAATGAACCGCGACTGTTTGCGGACGACCATGCCGTGCGCCGCATCGGCGAAGGCCTGCTCGCGCGCACGCTGCCGCGCGCCGACTGGACGCACGAGGCGCATCTCGCGGCCTGCCTGTGGCTGGTCCGCGAGCGGCCGGACATCGACCTGCCGCGTGAACTGCCGGGGATCATCGCCGGCTACAATGTCGCCGTCGGCGGCGTGAACGACGATACGCAGGGCTATCACGAGACGATCACACAGCTTTACGTCGCGGGCGTGCGCGCCTTAGCGGCCCGGCACCCCGCGTCTGGTCTTGTGGAGGCAGTGAATGCGCTACTTGCCGCGCCCGAAGGGCGCCGCGACTGGCCGCTCGGCTTCTACAGCCGCGCTCGGCTGTTTTCTGTAGAGGCGCGGCGGAATTTCGTCACGCCCGATCTGGCGCCGCTGCCGACGCTCGCCTAACTAGGACGTCATGGCCAGGCAGACTCGCAAGGACGACTGGGGTTTCCCCCGCTGGCGCAGCTACGGCGGCGCGCGGGAAGCTGTAAACGTGCGTCTGTGCGATCGTCACGGCTGCACCGCCCCCGGCGATCGGCCCGCGCCCAAATCTCCGAACAGCCCGGAGCGCTGGTACTTCTGCGAGACGCATGCCGCCGAATACAACAAGGGCTGGAACTATTTCGAAGGGCTCACCAAGGAAGAAGCGGCCGCGCGCGAACAGGCCGAGCGCGGCGACACTGCGTTCGAGCAGGCGCGCCACTGGCAGTGGACCGGGCCGGGCGACGGCAGCCGCACGCGCGGCGAACTCGATGCGCTCCGCGCGCTGGAACTTGAGGACGATGCCGACTTCGAGGGCGTGAAGCGCGCCTACCGCAAGCTCGCCAAGCAATATCACCCGGATCGCAACCAGGGCGACAAGGAGGCTGCGCGCCAGTTCCACGCCGTGCAGGCCGCCTACGAAGTGCTGCGCCGCGCCGAGGAAGGCAAGAGCTGGAAGGGCGACTAAGCGTTATTCGCGCACCAGCATCACGTTCATGTGCGCGGAGGCGACGGGCGCGCTCCGGTCTCCCTGCCATGCCTCGGCGCGCACGTTGGCGATGCGGCGGCCCATGCGCGTGACGATCGCGGCGGCGTATGTGGTCTCGCAGGCGGCGGCGCGGAGATAATCGACGGTGACGTTAATGGGCTTAACCCCCGGCGCGGTTTCCTCGCGGCCGAGCACATGGACGAGCTGCGCGATCGATGCGATCTCGAGCAGGCCGGCGACGGTACCGCCGTGCAGCCGGTTCGGCGCGCCGATCAGGTCCTTCGAAAAGGGCATGATGATCACGATGCCGTCCGCATCGCGCCGGTAGCTGAGGCCGAGCGTGCGGGCGTAGGGCAGCGAGGACAGCGGGCCTTCGTCGGGGGCGCCCAGAAGCTCGCGGACCAGCGTGTCGAAGTTCACGACTTCGCGCCCGCCGTGAACATGTAGCTCGCCGTCATCAGCGCTACGGGGTCGTCCGGGTCGCCGTCGTGCGCGATGCCCTTCACGAAAGCGACCGCGCGGGTCAGCTTCGTCACTTCGGCGCGTCCGATCACGGTTTTGCCGGGTTCCGCCGGGCGCAGATAGTCGATCCGCAGGTCGAGCGTCGCCTGCCGCACCATGCGCTTCGATTTCGCGACCACCGCCATGCCGCCCACCGAATCCATCAGTGAAAAGATCGCGCCGGAGGCGATGATGCCGGGCGTGCCGTCATCACCCGGATAGGCGACGAGGTGTTCGGCGTAGGGCAGGGTGAGCTCCGCCCAATTGTCGCCGATGCCGTGGAAGCCGATGCCGAGCGCCTTCACATGCGGCAGGAAACGCAGGAAACCGTCCACGATCGGCTTCAGGATCGGGGTCACGCAGCGAGCCGCGCGGCGGTTTCGCGGATGAGCGCGATCATGTTGGGGATGCCCTGCGTGCGGTTCGAGGAGAGGTGCTTCGAAAGCGCGAATGGCGCGAGTTCGTCCGCGATGTCCATCGCCAGTACCTCTTCGGCGGTGCGATCCTGCACCAGCGTCAGGATCAGCGCGACGATGCCTTTGGTGATCGCCGCGTCGCTGTCGGCGAGGAAGTGCAGGTGGCCCTTCTCGGCCGTGGTCGGATACACCCAGACGCTCGCCGAGCAGCCGCGCACCTTCGTGGCGTCGGTCTTCAGCGCGTCCGGCATCGGCTCCAGCGCCTTGCCGAGATCGATGAGCAGGCGGTAGCGCTCGTCGGGTTCGTCGAGGATCTCGAAATCGTCGCGGATGGTGTCGAAGTCGGGCAGCGTCATCATGCCGAGACTTGGGCGAGGCGGCCCGCCGCGTCAAGCCGAAGGGGCGTGCGGGTCTTGAAAGCGCGGCAGGGTGCGCTCATCTGGAGCGCGCGGGCCGGGCCCCTCTGGCGGTCGTCATCTCTGGCGACCTGCGATGTCGGACCGCATCGAGCCATCTCGATGCCGGTCGCTTGTGATCGGCATTCGTACAAGAGGAGAGACCCACAGATGACGAACCCCGCCGCCGGAATGCCGTGTCCCGTGTGCAAGGTGCCGCTCGTGATGAGCGAGCGTCAGGGTGTTGAGATCGATTATTGCCCGCAGTGCCGGGGCGTCTGGCTCGACCGCGGCGAGCTGGACAAGATTCTGGAAAGAAGCACCCGGGATGCCGCGCCGTCCGAGGCGCCGCGCGTTTCTGTGCCCCGGCAGGGCGACGATCGCTATGCGCGCGAGCAAAAGCCCTACGGCTACGGCTATGGGAAAAAGCGGAAATCGTTCCTCGAAGAGCTGTTCGACTGAGGCTCGGCGACAGGCGCCGGCGTCAGTAATCGACGCCGGCGGCGATCGCTTCGAGTTTGCGCACACGTTCCTTGAGGTCGGCGACATCGATCCGGCCGGAGACGGGCGGACCTGCGGCGACGCGGCCGTTTCCGAGCTCGGCGCGCTTCAGTTCGAGCCAGCCGTTCCAGCACCACGCGGCGATGCCGGCGATCATGCCGAGCCCCAATATGGCCCCGGCGGTGATGACGATCAGACTTTCAAATCCGGGCATGTCCGTCACTCCCTTCTTACCGATCGCGCCCGAGCGCGTCGATTTCGTCAGCCAGAAGCCGGCTCCTGTCGGTCGCCAGCCGTTCCAGCGTTGCGATGCGGTCCTTCAGGTTGCCGATCTCGCCGCGCAGGCGGTCGTTTTCGAGTTCGGCATCGGGCCGGTCGCGGCCCTTCTGCTTCATGTATTGAAGGATGATCTTGCCGAACACGGAGATGGCAACGACCAGAACCACCATTTCGAACACGTGCATCGCTTGGTCTTTCCCTAATGGCTTGGCGCGCGCTCAGTTCTTCTTGCCGCGAAGCTGTTCGATCTCGTTTTCCAGCCTGAACGAGCCATCGGTGACGATGCGTTCGATCGTGGCGAGCCGGTCCTTCACGCTGCCGAGTTCGGCGCGAAGCTGGACGTTTTCATTGGTCAGCAGCGTAATGCGCTCCTGGGCCTCGGTTGAGACCTTGGGATGCACCGCCATGCCCCATGCGTTTTCCAGCGGATAGCCGTGCTTGATCCGCATCCAGGTCGTGAACACCCAGCCCGCGATGCCGAGCGCACCGAGCGAGAAGGCGCCGCCGACGATCCAGGGGAGATAGGGGTAGATGAAGATGTCCATGATCCTGTCCCTCTTGTTCAGGCCCGAAGGGCCTCTATTTCATCGGCGAGCCGCGTGGAGCGGTCGATCGCCAGGCGTTCCAGTGTGGCCAGCCGTTCGCGCACGTCTTCCATCTGGGTGATCAGCGCGGCGTTCTCAGCGGCGAGACGGCGGGTTTCGAGTTCACGTTCGAAGCTGAACACCGGCGTTTCGGGGGACGCTTCGGCCGGTTCGCTCGCCGCATAGCGCCGGCTGCAAACGTGCACCAGCCACATGCCGGCGGCTCCGACGAGGAGACCGATCAGAAATCCGACTTCGGCAGGCATGGTCCACATTCCCCCTGTGTTGGTCGTGCTAGCGTAGGCTTTCGATCTCGTCGGCGAGCCGGGTGTTCTGCGATGTGTAGTGCCGCTCCACGTGAGCAAGGCGGCGGTCGATATCGCGGAAGCTGGCGTGAACGTCGCGGATCGAACGGCTCGGCGCGAGGCGCACCTTCTGCCAGAACTTCTGGTCGGCGACGCTTTCGCCGTAGAATTCGGAGGGCTTGTCCTGTGCCATCCAGCCGATGACGAGATATGCGATGGGGATAAACGGCCCGGCCGCGAACAGCGTCATCAGCACCGCACCCACGCGCCACCAGAGCACGTCGACGCCCGTGAAATCCGCGAGCCCGGCGCAGACGCCCAGCCACTTCTTTTCGCGCTTGTTGAGGTAGAATTTGGTGCGGCTGGACATCGGTGCCTCCCGTGTTCGGATCGTATCAGGCGTCGTGGGTGCGCGGCTGGGCGAGCCAGGCGATGAGCAGGTAGATGATCGGCAGGATGCCGAACCCGACGATGGTGCCGACGACGGCGCCAAGCCGCCACCACAGCGCATCGGTCCTGGTCATTTTTGCGAAGCCGGCGCAGACGCCGAGGAAGATGGCGTTTCTCTTGTCGAGTGCGAAGCTCATTTCATCCTCCTGATTTCCGCAGTGCGTGTGTCTTCAAGGCGCTCGCCGACCGGGCTTCCCGCGGCGATGTGGCGCCAGTTGGGGTTGTCGACCGACATGATGCGCTCGATCGTCTGCAGCCGGTCTTCAAGGCGAAGCGCCGCCTGGTGAAGGTCGTCGAGCATCCGCTCGTCCTCGATCGAAAGGCTGCGGTTCTGCTTGGATTTCATCCGGTAGTGCAGGAACAGCCAGGGCATACCGATGAAAATGGCGAGGATCGCGATAAGCGGGACGATAGCTTCGGCCATGGATCAACCCTCCTGCTTCTGGGCCATTCTGCTCTTCAGCGCGGCAAGCTCGGCTTCGACGGCGTCGTCGGTGCGCAGATCGGCGATCTGCATCTCCAGGCTGCGCGTCTCACCGAGCGCGAGCGCGTCCACCTGGCCTTCGGCGTAGTCGACGCGGCGTTCCAGCACCTCGAAGCGCGAAAAGGCCTCGTCCACCTTCGGGCCGCGCAGCAGGCTGCGCATCCGCACCCGGTTGTTCGCCGTCTCAAGCCGCGACAGCAGCGCCGATTGGCGTGTGCGTGCCTCGCGAAGCTTGCTTTCCAGCTTCTGGATGTCGCCTTCGTAGTGGGAGAGCTGCTCGTCGAGCAGATCGACCTCGGCCTGCAGCTGGGCGCCGCTGCCGCTCATCTTCTGCTTTTCGAGCAGCGCCGCCTTGGCAAGATCCTCGCGGCCCTTGGACAGCGCCAGTTCAGCCTTCTCGGCCCACGTCGCCTGCGCCTGATCCAGTTTCATGATTGTGCGGCGCATTTCCTTCTGGTCGGCGATGGTGCGGGCGGCGGATGCGCGGACTTCCACGAGCGTCTCTTCCATCTCCATGATGATCATGCGGATCATCTTCGCCGGATCTTCGGCGCGGTCGAGAAGGTCGGTGACGTTTGCGGCGATGATGTCGCGCGTCCTCGAGAAAATGCCCATCTGGTCGGAACTCCTGAAGTTGAAGGTGGCGGCCGGAGCGGGAGGGGACTGGGGGATCCGCTCCGGCCGCTGGACGCTGCGGACCGATCAGTAAACGATCGCGCTCGTCGAAACCGGCATGATCTGGACCTGGCCGAGCTTGGCGGGGGCTTCGGCGCGGGCGGGGCCCGCTGCGGCGAAGAGGAAGACCGAGCTGACCGCGACGGCACCGACGGTGCAGAAGAGGGTCCGGAAAACGTTGCTGTTGGCCTGCGTAAGCATTGATGCCTCCTGTGTTGAACTGTTGCTTCAAATCCGTTGCCCGATGTTCAGCAAGGGCCGTGCCAATTTTTCTGGCACGGCATAGATTCTTTGTTTTCAATATCTTACACGAAGCCTGGCCGGAAAGTGGTGAAAATCACCTATGCGCATATTGCAAAAAATTGGGAAATTTTGCTAAATATTGGCAATGAAGGACTCAGCGACTCTCGTCGGCCAATCGACCGAACTGCTCGACGCGATCGAGCGGGCCAGCCTTGCCGCCGCGCTCAACCGCCCCGTGCTCGTCATCGGCGAGCGCGGGACGGGTAAGGAGATGGTCGCGGAGCGTTTGCACCGCCTCAGTCTGCGATGGGACGAGCCGTTCATCCCGATGAACTGTGCGGCGATGTCCGAGAACCTGATCGATGCCGAACTCTTCGGCTACGAGGCCGGTGCCTTCACCGGTGCGACCTCGGCCAGGCGCGGACGGTTTGAGGAGGCGGACGGCGGCACATTGTTCCTCGACGAGGTTGGTACACTGTCCTCCGCCGCGCAGGAGCGCCTGCTGCGCGTCGTCGAATATGGCGAGCTGACGCGCCTCGGCGCGAACCGGCCGCTCACTGTCGATGTGCGCATCGTAGGCGCCACCAACGAGGATCTGCCCGCGCTCGTCGAGAAGGGTCGTTTCCGCGCCGACCTGCTCGACCGGCTGTCGTTCGAGGTGATCACGCTGCCGCCGCTGCGCGCGCGGTCCGACGATATCATGGAGCTGGCGAACCATTTCGCGCGCCGCATGTCTGTCGAGCTTGGCTGGCCGGACTTTCCGGGCTTCAGCCGCGAGGTGCGCCAGCAGCTGCGCGCTTACGAATGGCCCGGCAACGTCCGCGAGCTGAAGAACGTCGTGGAACGCGCGCTCTACCGCTGGGGCGATCCGGCGACGCCCATCGGTGCGCTCCAGTTCGATCCGTTCGACTCCCCGTGGCGGCCGAAGCGATCGATCGTGATGGCGGGCGCGGAGGCGGTGAAGGCGCCGGTGGCGGAACCGGCGGCGGCGGCCGCCGCCGAGCAGCGCGCCGCGGTCAGCGATCTGCGCGCCGCCGTGGCGGAATATGAGCGGGACATTCTTGTCCGCACGCTCGAAACCTGCCGCTACAACCAGCGCACCGCCGCAGAGGCGCTCGCGGTCACTTACGATCAGCTCAGGCACTGCCTGCGTCGTCACGGCTTGCTCCGGGCTGCGACATCCTGACCCACGCGGCGTCGGATTTCGGCGCAACCTTCGGGCGCCGCTCCGCGTTGTCGAACAAACATCCCGACATCACGAGGAGTGAAGATGCCCATCGAATTTCCGCCCCTGCCGTTCGCCCAGGACGCGCTTGAGCCGCACATGTCCGCCAGAACGCTCGATTTTCATCACGGCAAGCATCACAAGGCCTATGTAGACAAGGCCAACGCAGCGATCGCCGGCACGCCGCTCGATGGCAAGCCGGTGGAGGAGATTGTCCGCGCCGCGAAGGCGAAAGGCGACCAGTCGCTCTTCAACAATGCGGCGCAGGCCTGGAACCACACGTTTTTCTGGAATTCGTTGTCGCCGAAGCCCGTCGGGCCAGAGGGCAAACTGAAAGATCTTATCGACTCGGCGTTTGGCGGCCTCTCCAAGTTCAACGAGGATTTCAAGGCTGAAGCGACCGGGCATTTCGGGAGCGGGTGGGCCTGGCTGTGTCAGGACGGGGACGGGCTCAGGATCATTTCAACGCACGACGCCGATTCCGCGCTCGTCCACGAGGGGCTCAATCCGCTCATCACGCTCGATGTTTGGGAACATGCCTATTATCTGGATTACCAGAATGCCCGGCCCGACTTCGTAGACGTTTTCTTAACCAATACGATAAACTGGTCTTTTGCTGCGACCAATCTTCGTTGATGAAATGTTGAGCCCAAAAGTAAACAAAGGGCTAACCAATATTTCGACTCCGTAATTACAATCACTTCGCCCTTCTTAACCATCAAAGTGTCGCACGGCACTTGATGTATTAGGTATTTGTTTAGAGTTGAGGCCCAAGAATTCCCTCAAATCCGCGATTTTGCGGTCACAACGAGGGGTCGTTGGGGTCAATGAACATTTATTCTGCTGGGCGTCTGCGCGGCCGAGGCCAGCCTGTGGCTTTCATCTCCGCGTTCATTCTTCTGTCGGCCTGCGGCGGCGGCAGTTCCGGTGGCACGCAAACCGATACGGGGAGCCCGACGCCCCCTGCATCGGTGACGCCATCGGACCCGTCTCCGACTCCCACACCGACGCCAACGCCAACGCCGACTCCCACACCGACGCCCACTCCCACTCCCACTCCCACTCCCACTCCCACTCCCACTCCCACTCCCACTCCCACTCCCACTCCCACTCCCACTCCCACCCCGACGCCGACGCCGACGCCCACACCGACGCCTCCGCCGGCTGATGCGACGATGCCCTCGGGGCCGGTCACGGTATCCGTGGCAGGCACGCGACTTTCCGCGACGGCGATCGACACGATCACCACGCCGACCGGCACCTGGCCCGTCAGCGATCTCGGTCCCGTCAGCGGTGGCCGCGCCTATCTGTTCGGTCTTGCAAGCCGCCCGACATGGTGGAGCGTCTGCATCGTCCGCTATGCCGTGCCGAGCGACACCTCCGTCGGCGAACGCAGCTATTCGCTGTCCGTCAGCGGTGTCGAAACGTCTCTCTCCGTGCTGAACGGCAGCATGAAGTGCATCGACAACGGCGAGCCGATCGCCCCCTCGATGGACCGCCTCCGCGCGGCGGTCACCGCGAAACGCGTGCTGCCTTATTCGAGCACGGCCTTCGCGGGCTGGGCGAAATCGCCCACGCTGGCGACGGATCGCACCGCCGAGAACAAGATCGGCTACGTTCCGGGGCGCATCTACGGCAAATCCGGCATGAACAATGCGATCGCCTACGCCGTCACCGGCGCGGGTGGCGAATACGGATCGTCACGCGGGTTCATTTCCGGCGACGACGCCGTGATGATCGCAGCGGCGCTCGCGGGCAACACCGCTGTGTTCAACGCCGCCGCCGAGCAGAACCGCGTCCAGACGCTTTACGGCCTCAGCCTGCCGAACCTCGCGATCTGGTCCGAAAACCATAATCTGCTGCGTGACCCGCAGATTCCGCTCAGCGGCGACAACGCTTACGTCAACGAGGGTGTCAGCACGAAGTTCGACAACTTCGGTAACGAAGGCGAATGGTGCGCGCCTGCCGAATATAGCTGGTTGAGCCAAATTTCCGCGATCGCAGGCACGTGTTATTCCCATGCGCGGGATGAGGCGCACCTGTTCAACCATGGCTATGCGTACTGGCTGGCCACGGGCGATCCGCGTGCGGCGATCCTGCAACAGGCGATTGCCGCCTATGCGCTCGCGAGCGTCTATCAAGGTGCTTACAGCGACGGCCGCTACCGCTCGCGGTTCGGCTATCAGAGAAACACGATGAACGTATGGACGGCCGCTTGGAAACTGCAGGATGTGGCCGAGAACGCGAGCAGTTCCAACGGCAGCATGATCTGGCCCAAGGCCCGCGCACAGAAAATGGTGGACGACGTCATTGCGGATTGGAAGACGCAGCTTGCAGCCATGGATGCCGGCACTAGCGTCTATCAGCGATCGTCTTCGATTTTCCGAGGGGTCGATATCAACGAGGATACTGCGTACTCGAACTTCATGATCCAGCTTTACGGGCCCGAAGCAGCCTATCTGTGGGCATCGAGAGGTGAGCCTGCGATGTTGAAGCGCATTGCGGAGAACATGGTCGTCCGTTTCGGCCGTATCGGCGGAACCCGCGGCGTATATGGTAAAGGCTCGGGCTCGGGCTTCAAGATTCTGGAGGGTACAGTGATGCCCTACACCGATGTCGACAGCTTCGTCGCTTGGACGAACGACGGCAACACGCTGCCAGCTGACAGTTTCGAGGGTGCGGCGCAACATACGGTGCAGCGTGCGTACTGGTCGTTGAAACTTGCGAAGGATGCCGTAAGCCGTGGCTGGATGAGCGCTGTTCCCGGTCTTGACGACGCCATCCTGAAGATGGAGGCAGCGCGTTCGAAGGCTGCGCCTACCAACGATACGGGCGTTGTCGGTTGGAAGCACGCGGGGGTCAATTTCTAGACTCCGGGGCTGTGGCACCTTGTCCGGTACGGGGCAAGATGCCACACGTTTCCTATGAGGTTTTCTCGACGTCTTTTTGTCGATCTCGGGCGACTGCTGTTGGCGGCCCTTGCGGGGGGGCTGATCTCCGGTGGGGCGCTGGCCTTTCCTGCAACGATTGCGATCGATGGCAAACGTCTTGCGTTGAGGCCGCTCGACGTGCTTCGCACTCCCACAGGGGAATGGCCCGTGACCGATCTTGGGCGCGTTGGCGACCTGCGCATCTATCTCTTCACCTATCGGCAGAAGCCCGAATGGTATTCACTGTGCATTCTCCGGGCGCCGCGCGAAGGCGCCATTGACGAAAGCCGTCATTCGTTCACGCTCGACGGAGAAGCCATATCGATTTCCGCGCTGCCGGGATCGATGAAATGTGCGGACAATGGCGAACCGGTGGCGCCGTCGATGGATCGGCTGCGTGATGCCGTGATCGCTAAACGTGTTCTGCCTTACAGTGAACGTGCTTTCGACCGCTTCGGTCCACGCCTGCGAACCCGCGGAAAGGACAATATTGATCACTATCGCCCTGATCGCATTTATGGGCGCTCGTCGTCCTTCAACGCGATCGGTATTGTTTCCGGGCAGGGGGGTGAGGCTGCGTCCTCACGAGGTTTTGTTTCTGAAACCGATGCGCGGATGATTGCTGCAGCGCTTGACCGCGACAGCAACGCTTTCAGCAGCGCTGCGAAGCGCGCACGTATTGAAACGCTTTATGGGCTTTCCTTGCCAAACCTGGTCATTTGGTCGGATCGGGGACATCAGATGCGCGATCCGCAGGTTCCGTTTCCGGGAGATCGCCCTTACACCAACGAAGGCGGGGCGAAGGGTGCGGATAGTTACAAGGAAGAGGGCAAGTGGACAGCGCCCGAGGACTATCCCTATCTCAACGAAATCAACGCCGAAGCGGGCAAAATCTACGCGCACGGCCGCGACGAGGCGCACCTTTTCAATCATGGGTATGCGTACTGGCTTGCTACGGGCGATCCACGCGCGGCCCTTCTGCAACAAGCGATCATGGCCTATGCGCTTGCCAGTAACTATCGCCGCGCGCCCGGAAAATATCTGCCCCGTTTCGGGTATCAGCGCACTACGCTGAACCAGTTTTCGGCAATGTGGAAGTTGCGCGATGTGGCTGCAAATGTGGTGGCGCAACAGGGCAATATTTTCTGGCCAAGAACGCGTGCTGAAAAAATGAACACCGAGATGTGGGCGGGATGGAAAGCGTCGATCAGACGCCTCGATTTGTCACAGTCGGTTCAAGACCGCTCTGTTTCGATCTTTCGCGGCATCGATAGCAATGACGACAACGCCTATTCGAACTTCATGATCCAGATTTATGGGCCGGAAGCTGCCTATCTTTGGGCGTCGGCGGGAGAGCCGGTACTTTTGATGCGGATAGCGGAAAATTTCGTGCTTCGGTTCGGTGAGATCGGCGGCGCTCGCGGTGTTTACGGTACAGGCTCAGGGAGCGGGTTTCCGATACTTGTTAAGGGTCAAATGCCGTATCGAGATCGCGCTTCGTTCGTCAGTTGGGTCAATACCAACAGTACGAAATCCGCCGATAGTTTTGACGGCGCGAGTCCGCATACCGTGATGCGTGGATACTGGGCCCTGCGCCTTGCGCGCGATGCGCGTGATCGTGGATGGCTTCGGCCGGTTGCAGGTCTTGATGAGGCCATACGCAAAACCGAACAAGCCGGTCGTGCAACGAAGGCTTGGCGCTATCCTGGCATTCTTGGCTGGAAACATGCCGGGGTTGATTTCAGTGGCGCCGGAGCGCCACGAGCTCCATGAGCGCGCCAAACAGGGCTGCGCCGCAACTTGATGCGCTCACCAGTCTGAGAGGCCTGGCCGCGTGGTGGGTGGTTCTCTATCATACGCGTTCGGTTCTTGAGCCGCATATTTCTGCTGATTTCATGGCATTTGTGAAAAATGGCGACCTTGCTGTAGACATGTTTTTTGTCTTGTCCGGGTTCGTAATGTATCTGAATTACTCTTCGAGAATAAATAGATCATTTTCATCAGTGCAGGATTTTCTATATAAAAGATTTGCGCGCGTTTATCCATTGCATTTTTTTATACTATTGTGTTTTTTAGTTTATGTAATAGTTTTCTTTGTTTTTACGGGTGAATTTCCTGGGAAGTATACTTCTACATATTTCTTCCAGTCTCTGTTCCTTGTGCAAAACTGGGGCGTTTCAGATGGCCTTCAGTGGAATGTGCCGGCCTGGTCGATATCAACGGAATTTTTTGCCTATCTCTGCTTTCCGGCACTGGTACTTTTCCTGAAGTTTCGGGAGTGGCCGACGTGGTTTCTTGGAACGGCACTTGTAGTCATTGCACTTGGACTGCACTTGTATTTCCGAGTGCTCGGTTTCAATTTCACGGGTGGCATCGAACAAACCGGGTTGTTCCGCTGCGTCGCGCAGTTCTTCATGGGAATGATCCTGTGCGTCATCTACATGCGGGATGACCGGCAGAATATCGTCAAGGTGTGCGCCCTGCTCGCTGCGGCTGCGATATTCATAACGATGCGCGTGCTGGAAAAACAGGCTCCCGTCATCCCGCTCATATGGGTGACGTTGATCCTTGGATTTGCCTTGTGGCAACGGGCCAATCCGCTGGTCTCTCGGCCGCTAGTCTGGCTCGGGGATATTTCCTACGCAACCTACCTCTGTCACTACCTCGGCTTCATTGTTTTCAAGCATGTGTTCGTGAAGGCGGGGGAGGTGACACCGCTATGGCTCGTGATGGGCTTCTATCTGTGTCTGCTCATCGCATCGCACCTCTTGTTCCGCTACATTGAGAAGCCTGCGCAGCGGTGGCTGCTGAGGCGGCGCGCGCAACTCCAGCCGGTGCAGGCGTGACCAGTCATGTGACAGCCGCTGGTTAAGCGTCTGTTCCCTCATCCTTCCCGTGCTTCATCAGGATCGGCGCCTGTGACGCGGCGAAGATCATCGAGATCACGAGCACGCCCCACACCTTGAAGGCGACCCACTGATCGAAGGTCAGGTAGGCGCGCAGGCCTTCATTGAGGATCGCCATCGCGAGGAAGAAGACCGCCCAGTTACGTGTCAGCTTCTTCCAGCCGTGGTCGTCCATTGCCGGAAAGCCGCTCTCCATCACGAGCTTGAGCAGCGGACGCCCCGTCAGCAGACCGAAGAAGAGGATCGCGGCGAACATCGCGTAGATGATCGTCGTCTTGATCTGGAAGAAGCTTTGGTCGCGCAGGTAAATCGTCATGCCGCCGAACACCGCGACGACGATGCCGGTGAACCACTGCATCGGGCCGATGCGGCCCGTCTTCACCTTGGAAACGATCATGGCGATGGCGGTCGCGATCATGAACGCGCTCGTCGCCCACACCGCCTGGTTGACGTCGTCGCCCGGCGCGAGGCTGTTCACCGCGAAGAACACGAGCAGCGGCCCGAAATCGAGCGCCACCCGCAGCGATGAAGCCTTTTCCTTTTCGTCAGCCATTGCCGTCCTTCCCCTGATCGAGCCCCGCCAGCGCCCGCGCGAAGGCGTGCGGATCGAACGGACGGAGATCGTCGATGCGCTCTCCTACGCCGATCGCGTGAACGGGGAGTTTCGCCCGGTCCGCCGCCGCGACGAGCACGCCGCCGCGCGCGGTGCCGTCGAGTTTCGTCATCACGAGCCCGGTGACGCCCGCGACTTCCTTGAACACGTCGATCTGGCTGAGCGCGTTTTGCCCCGTGGTCGCGTCGAGCACGAGCACGACATCATGCGGCGCGGATTCCATCTGGCGCTTCAGCACGCGCTTGATCTTGGCAAGCTCGTCCATCAGTCCCGCCTTGTTCTGCAGGCGCCCGGCGGTGTCGATGATGAGCACGTCCGCCCCCGCCGCGCGCGCCTTCGTCAGCGCCTCGAACGAGAGCGCAGCGGCGTCGCCGCCGACCTTGCCGGAAACGACGGGGATATTGAGCCGCCCGCCCCAGATCGAAAGCTGCTCGATCGCGGCGGCGCGGAACGTGTCGCCCGCCGCCAGCATCACCGAATAATCCTGCTCCTGAAACAGATGCGCGAGCTTGGCGATGGTCGTGGTCTTGCCCGATCCGTTGACGCCGACGACGAGGATCACATGCGGGCGCGGAAACGCCGTCACCTCGATGGGGTGCGCCACCTTCGCGAGCACGGCTTCCACCTCGGCGGCGACGACCGTTTTCACTTCGTCGTCGGTCACCTGCCGGTCGAACTTGTCGGCGGCGAGCTTTGCAGTGATGCGCGCGGCGGTGGCAGGGCCAAGGTCGGACGCGATCAGCGCCTCCTCGATCTCCTCGAGCATTGCGTCGTCGAGCGGACGCTTCGAAACGAGCCCCGCGAGATTCTCGCCGAGCTTCCCGGACGTACGCTGCAGCCCGGCGCGGAGCCGCGCGAGCCAGCCTTTCGGTTCTTCCTGTTCTTCGCTCACGCCGGGGTCGCTAGCAGCCTCGACGCCTCGGCGCCAGTCACGCGTGCGCGCACGATGCTGCCCGGTAGCGCGGGCTGGTCGAGCACGGCAGGCGTGAAATCGGCGGCGTGGCCGGTGTGCCCGTCCTTCTCCACGAGCATGTCGATGGCGCGGCCGTGCTGCGCGGCGAGGTGGGCGGTGAGCCTTCGCGCGGCGGCCTCGCGCAGCCGTGCGGCGCGTGCCTTGCGCTCGGGAACGGGAACTTGCGGCATCCGCGCGGCGGGCGTGCCGGTGCGCGCGGAGTATGGGAAGATGTGGCCGAACACGATGTCGCAGTCGTCGATCAGGCGCAGCGAATTTTCGAACATGGCGTCGGTCTCGGTCGGGAAACCGGCGATGATGTCGGCGCCGATGGCGATCTCGGGCCGCTTCGCCTTCACGCTTTCCACGAAGCGCACGGCGTCGGCGCGGGCTGTGGCGGCGCTTCATGCGCTTCAGGACCATGTCGTCGCCCGATTGCAGCGACAAATGCAGGTGCGGCATCACGCGCGTCTCGCCCGTGATCGCCTCGACGAGCGCCGGGTCAGCTTCGATCGAATCGATCGAGGACAGGCGCAGTCGCTGGAGCGCGGGCACGTGGGTGAGGATACGCTGCACGAGGCTCCCGAGCGTCGGGCTGCCCGGAAGATCGGGACCGTAAGAGGTGAGATCGACCCCGGTCAGCACCACCTCCTGCGCGCCGCCCTCCACCAGCCGCCGGATACGATCGACGACAAGGCCTGCGGGCACGCTGCGCGAATTGCCGCGCGCGTAGGGGATGATGCAGAATGTGCAGCGGTGGTCGCAGCCGTTCTGCACCTCCACGAAGGCGCGCGTATTGGCGGAAAAGCCGTCCAGCAGGTGAGGCGCTGTTTCGCGCACCGCCATGATGTCGCCGACGCGCACATGCTCGCCGCCCAGCAGCGCGGCGGCGTCCAGCTTTTCGGCATTGCCCACGACGCGGGAAACCTCGGGCATCGCCGCGAAGCCTGACGCATCCACCTGCGCCGCGCATCCCGTCACGATAACGCGCGCCTCCGGGCGCTCGCGCTTCAGGCGCCGGATCGTCTGCCGCGCCTGCCGCACCGCCTCGCCGGTGACGGCGCAGCTGTTGATGACGATGGTGTCGCTGTCTCCGGCGGCGGAGAGGTGCTGCCGGATGATCTCGCCTTCGTAAATGTTGAGGCGGCAACCGAGATTGATGACCTGATGGTCGCTCAAGCGTAGGCCTCGAGGTCAATCTCCCCGGTGAAGGCCGTGGTCGCCGGGCCGGTCATGATGATGTGGTTATCATCCCGCCACGTGATGGAAAGATCACCGCCGGGCAGCGTCACCGTCACCGCGCGGCCCACGAGGCCCCGCCGAATCGCCGCGATTGCGGTGGCGCAGGCTCCGGTTCCGCAGGCGCGGGTAAGCCCCACGCCGCGTTCCCACACCCGCAGGCGGATGTGTTCGCGCGAAACGATGCTTGCAACGTTCACATTGATGCGCGCGGGAAACAGCGCGTCATGCTCGATGATCGGCCCCAGTTGCTCCAGATCAATCGCATCGGTGTCGGCCACAAAGAACACGACATGCGGGTTGCCGACATTCACCGCGACCGGGTTCTCCAGCATTTCCCAACCGACCGGCATGTGCAGCGTGTCCATCGGGTAAGCGAGAGGGATCTCGTCCCAGCCGAAGCGCGGTACGCCCATGTCGATGCTCGCGCCGTCCGCCGTCGCCGTGCCCTCGATGAGGCCACCTGCGGTCTCGATCACGGCGTTCGCGCTGATCACCTGCGCCACGCAGCGGGATGCGTTGCCGCACGCCTCCACCTCGCCGCCGTCGGCATTCCATATCCGCATGCAAGCGTCGGCCCGGTCGGATCGCTCGATGACGATCAGTTGATCGCAGCCGACGCCGGTATGGCGGTCCGCGATGGCACGCACCTGCGCCGCCGTCAGCGACAGCGGATCGCGGCGCGCATCGAACACGACGAAGTCGTTGCCGAGGCCGTGCATCTTGAGAAACGGGCGAATCATCGCGCCGCATGTAGGGTTTCGCAGGCCCCAAGTCCATGCGCGCACCCCTCGCATTGCCTGTGCGGCGCCGTTCGCGGTAGACAGGGCGCAATGAATCGCCGCGTCCTCCTGCTGTCTTGCCTAGTCGTGCTGGCGGCCTGCAAGGCCCCAACCGCGCCGCCGCCTCCGCCCGGCGAGCACAGCTTCCCGTCCGTCGAACGTCCCGTTGCCGAGATTGTCAGCGCCCAGTTCTCCGACGAGGAGAGCCGCGAGCAGGCCGGCGAGGCGCGCCGCGTGATGGACTTGATGGGCATCGCGCCCGGCTTGATCGTCGCCGATATCGGCGCGGGGCGCGGCTACTATACGGTGAATCTCTCGCGCCGCGTGGGCGACGCCGGCCGGGTCTATGCCGAGGATATTTTCGAGAACACCGTGAACGACCTGCGCGGCCGTGTGCACGCCGAGGGGTTCAGCAACGTCTCGGTGGTGCTGGGGACGCCGGGTGATCCGAAGCTTCCGCCGCGGAGCCTCGATCGTGCGCTCCTCGTGCACATGTATCACGAGATCGAGAATCCCTACGAACTGCTCTGGAACCTGCGCACCAGCCTGAAACCGGGAGCGCTCGTGGGCATCGTCGACGCCGACCGGCCGACGCGAAGCCACGGCACACCGCCCTGGCTGCTCGAATGCGAAGTGCAGGCGATCGGCTTCGAACGGCAGGCGCTGCACGAGCTGGACGGCAAATCGTATCTTGCGATCTACGCGGCGACCAAACCGCGCCCACGCCCGATCGACATCCAGCCGTGCCGGTCGGCGCCGTAAACACCCGAAGGCGTCCACGGCGCCGTTACGCTGACTAGAAGTGGAACACGACCGCCGCGGTCGGGCGGATGCTCTGGAACACGTCGAATGTATCGACGGCAAGGCGCAGACGCACGCCGCTTTCGCCGGTGATACCGCCAAGGCCGATGTCCTTCGGCCCGACCTCTACGCCGAAGCCGTAAAGCTCGTTGCGGTCGTCACCGATCTCGGTGTTGACCCACTGGTAGCCGGCGCGGCCGAAAACCATGCCGCTTTCGCCGATGCGAAGGCCGAGATGTCCGGTAACGCCGTATTCCCAGTCGATGTCGCTAAAGCCCTTGGCGACATTGCCTTCCGCGCCGACGACGAACATGCCGAGCGGCACGTTGACGCCCGCGAAGCCGGTCACCAGCGCGCCCTTGGCGCTGCCCTGCGTCTGCAGCAGGCCTTTGTTGCCGGTGTCGAAATCGTGCCAGCCGCCGCCGATACCCACATAGGGCTCGATGCCGAACGCACGGCTGCCATCCGGCGCTTCTTGCGCATTGGCGGCGGCGAACGGAAGGGTGGCGGCGCAAAGCGCCGCGATCAGGGTGAGTTTCATGGAAATACCTCTTACGCTTGGGACGTGCGGTGGGGCCGCACGCCGGGCTTGAACACGCGTCGCTGGACCAAAATGCCCCTAAGCCTGTCCGGCGACAGTGGCATAAACCTTTGGCCCCGGCTTCGGGTTGCACGCGCGTTGCGGATTGACCGGGAAGGTGTTGCGTCGCGGCCACACGCTGCCGTCGGGCATTGACATCACTATGGTCCGCGCCTAGGGGAACCCGGCTTTTTCTTGAAAAGCGCGAGTACGAGACGCGTCCACGGATGCACGCCGGTCAGCGAAGGTTCGCCCACCGGCGTATTTTGCGTTGGGCCGTCCGGCATAGGGAAGTTGGATGTTCGAAAGCCTTTCAGAGCGTCTTGGCGGTGTCTTCGATCGTCTTCGCGGTCGCGGTGCGCTGACCGAGGCGGACGTGCGCGCAGCGATGCGCGAGGTCCGCGTCGCGCTTCTGGAAGCCGACGTCGCGCTGCCCGTCGCCAAGACGTTTATCGACAAGGTCACCGAACGCGCTGTCGGCGCCGAAGTCACGCGCTCGGTCACGCCGGGCCAGCAGGTCGTCAAGATCGTCCATGACGAGCTTGCCGCCATGCTCGGCGGCGATGCCGAAGGGCTTGAGCTCGATGTCACGCCGCCCGCCATCATCATGATGGTGGGCCTCCAGGGCTCGGGCAAGACGACGACGACCGCGAAGATCGCGAAGCGCCTGAAGGAAAGGGACCGCAAGAAGGTCCTGATGGCCTCGCTCGACGTCAACCGTCCGGCCGCGCAGGAGCAGCTCCGCGTGCTCGGCGAGCAGACTGAGGTCGCGACGCTGCCGGTCATCGCCGGGCAGCAGCCGGTCGATATCGCCCGCCGCGCCATGCAGGCGGCGAAGCTGCAGGGCTTCGACGTGCTGATGCTCGATACGGCGGGGCGTCTCCACGTCGATGCCGCGCTCATGGCGGAAATGCAGAGCGTTGCCGCCGTTGCGGTGCCGCAGGAAATCCTGCTCGTCGTCGATGCGCTGACGGGTCAGGACGCTGTTAACGTCGCCGAGAATTTCTCGAAGCAGGTCGACCTCACAGGCGTCGTGCTCACCCGCATGGATGGTGATGCGCGCGGCGGTGCGGCGCTTTCGATGCGGCATGTCACCGGCAAGCCGATCAAGTTCGTCGGCGTCGGCGAAAAGCTCGATGCGCTCGATGCGTTTGATCCGCAGCGCGTCGCGGGCCGCATTCTCGGCATGGGCGACGTCGTCAGCCTCGTCGAGAAGGCGGCGGCGTCGATCGAGCAGGAAGACGCCGAGCGCATGGCGGCGAAGCTCGCCAAGGGTCAGTTCGACATGAACGACCTGCGCTCGCAGCTTCAGCAGATGCAGAAGATGGGCGGCATGGCGGGCCTGATCGGGATGCTTCCCGGCATGGGCAAGCTCGCCGCGCAGGCCGAGAAAGCGGGCGCCGACGACAAGCTGCTCGGCCGCATGGAGGCGGTGATCCTTTCCATGACGCCGAAGGAGCGCGGCAAGCCCGAACTATTGAACGCGAAGCGGAAGATCCGCATCGCGAACGGCGCGGGGACGACGGTGCAGGAGGTGAACAAGCTCCTGAAGATGCACCAGGAAATGTCCACGGCGATGAAGAAGATCCGGAAGATGGGCGGCATGAAGGGGCTCGCCGGTCTCATGGGGAAAATGGGCGGGGGTCTCCCCGGCCTTGGTGGTCTCGGAGGATTGGGGGGAGGCGGCATGCCGCAGCTTCCGCCCGGCTTCGACAAGTTCAAGCGTTAGAATTCAGTTCAAGCAAGGAAACGAAGAAAATGGCTATTTCCATCCGTCTCGCCCGCGGCGGCGCCAAGAAGCGCCCCGTTTACCGCATCGTCGTTGCCGATTCGCGCAATCCGCGCGACGGCAAGTATCTGGAGCGTCTCGGCACCTACAACCCGCTGCTGCCGAAGGATTCGGGCGAGCGCGTGAAGCTCGACGCCGAGCGCGCCGCGCATTGGCTGAGCGTCGGCGCGCAGCCGTCTGACCGCGTTGCCCGCTTCCTCGATGCCGCCGGCCTCATGAAGCGCGCCGCGAAGAACAACCCGAAGAAGGCCGAGCCGGGTGAGAAGGCCAAGGAGCGCGCCGAAGAGCGTGCCGCGAAGGCTGCCGAGGCCGAAGCCGCCGCGAACGCGCCGGCCGAGGAAGAAGCGCCCGCTGAAGTGGCTGCCGAGGCTCCGGCCGAGGAAGCTGCTGCTGAAGCGGCTCCCGAAGCCGCTGCCGAAGAGACACCGGCCGCCGACGAGACGGCTGCGTAAATCATGTCCGAACGCCGCGTCACGCTTGCCGCCGTCACCGGTGCGCATGGCGTGACCGGCGAGGTGCGGCTCAAGCTCTTTTCGGAGAGTTTCGAGAGCTTCCGCGTCTTCAAGAGCTTCGAGGCGAACGGCCGCACGCTGACCCTGAAGGCGGCGAAGGCCACGCCGAAAGGTGTCATCGCCCGCTTCGCCGAAGTGCCCGACCGCAACGCCGCGGAGGCGCTGCGCGGCACGCAACTTACTGTGGACCGGGATGCCCTGCCGCCGCTCGGTGAAGGCGAATATTATCATTTCGATCTGATCGGCCTTGCCGTCGAATCTGATGCGGGCACGCCGCTCGGCAAGGTGGCGGCGGTGGAAAATTTCGGCGCGGGCGACGTGATCGAAATCGAACGCCCGGACGGCAAGCGCTTCATGGTGCCGCTGCGCCCCGAAGCGGTTCCGCAATGGGACGATCAGCGGATGGTGGTCAGCGCAGTCTTCGTCGATTAGTCCTGTCGGCGTTCGGTCGAGGGGGAGAGTTCATGAACCGTCACGCTATCGCCGCCGCCGTCCTCATGTTTGTCGCAGCGCCGCCCGTGATCGCGCAGGTGCCGGAGCCTGTCGTGCAGCAGGCCTTGCCGGCAAGCGTCGCGGCCGAGATCGATGCGGCCTTCGCGGCCTACCGCGAGCGCACGCCGGTGCCGGGGCTGGCTTATGCCGTCGTGAAGGACGGCAGGATCGTGCATCAGGGCACGTGGGGTGTGCAGGCGATTGGCGGCACGCGGCCGGTAACGGCGGATACGCGCTTCCGAATCGCCTCGATGAGCAAGGCATTCACGGCGCTTGCGATCCTGTCGCTGCGCGATGCGGGCAAGCTTTCGCTCGATGATCTTGCTGAAACGCACGTGCCCGAGATGAAGCGCTGGACCTACCCGACCACGGATGCGCCGCGCATCCGGGTGCGCGACCTCCTCCAGCACGTCGCCGGGTTCGTCACCGACGATCCGTGGGGCGACCGCCAGCAGGTGTTGAGCGAGGCCGATTTCACGCGCATGATCGCGGCGGGCGTGCCGTGGAGCCGCACCGGGCAGATGCAGCACGAATATTCGAACTTCGGCTACGCCCTCCTTGGGCGCATCATCAAGAACGTCTCGGGGAGGCCCTATCAGGCCTATATCCGGCAGACGATCCTCACCCCGCTCGGCATGATGAATACCGGCTACGAGATCGCCGATGTGCCCAGGGACCGGCTCGCCGTCGGCTACCGCTGGGAAAACGATCAGTGGGTGGAGGAGCCGTCGATGCGCGACGGCACGTTTGGCGCCATGGGCGGCCTTCACACCACCGTGAACGACTATGCGAAGTGGGTTTCGTTCCTGCTTTCGGCGTGGCCGCCACGCAGCGGGGCCGAAACGGGGCCGGTTCGCCGAGCCACCGTGCGCGAGATGGCGCAGGGCCTCAATTTCGTGCGGATCATGCCGCGCCCCGGCGCCCCCGCGGACGACAAGTGCGTGCACGCGGTTGCCTACGGGATGGGCCTGCGGTCTTCGCCGGACTGCGACCTTGGCCTCACCCTCGCGCATGGCGGGGGCTATCCGGGCTACGGCAGTTTCGTCGTGCTCGCGCCGGAAACGGGGACGGCTGCGTTCGGCTTTGCGAACCGCACCTATCAGGCGCCTGCGGTTCCTGTTTGGCAGTCGCTTTGGGCGATGGCGCGGGCGGGCACGATCCGCCCGGCGGAAACGCCGGTGAGCGGTGAGGTGGCGGCGATGCACGAGGCGACGCGCGCTGCCTATGCCGCCGGCTCACTCGCCCCGCTCGATGGGCGGCTCGCCATGAATTTCCCGCTCGATCGGTCCGCTGAAAACTGGGCGCGCGAGTTCGCACGGCTGAAGACGCGGACAGGCGCGTGCACCGTTGTCGAATCGCTGCGCGCCACCGGGGCGCTTTCGGCGACCTTCCGCTGGACGTGCGAGAAGGGCGCGCTCGGCGGACAAATCCTGCTCGCGCCGACGTTGCCGCCGACGCTGCAGGCGCTGCGTTTCGATCCCCCGCAACCGTGACCTTCGCCGCCACCGTCCTCACGCTCTACCCGGAGATGTTTCCCGGGCCGCTCGGGCACAGCCTTGCGGGCCGCGCGCTCGGCGAGGGGCTGTGGTCGCTGGAAACCCTGCAGATCCGCGACTTCGCGACCGACAAGCACCGTTCCGTCGACGATACGCCGGCAGGCGGCGGCGCTGGCATGGTGATGCGTGCGGACGTGCTGGCGCGCGCGGTGGACGACGTACTGGCACGCCGCCCGGACGTGCCGCTCCTCGCGATGACGCCGCGCGGTACGCCGCTTGATCAGGCACGCGTGCGGTCGCTGGCGGCGGGTCCGGGCGTTTCCATCCTGTGCGGCCGCTTCGAAGGCATCGACGAGCGATTGTTCGAGGCGCGGCCTATCGAGCAGGTCTCGATCGGCGACTATGTGCTCTCTGGCGGAGAAATGGCGGCTTTGACGCTGCTTGACGCTTGCATTCGGCTGGTTCCCGGCGTAATGGGCGCCGCTTCGAGCGGAACCGAGGAAAGCTTCGAAAGCGGCCTCCTTGAATATCCGCAATATACCCGGCCCAATGAATGGGAAGGGCGCACGATCCCCGAAGTGCTGCGATCGGGGGATCATGCGCGGATCGGGGCCTGGCGTCAAAGCCGGGCAGAGACCGATACACGGCTAAGGCGGCCGGACCTATGGGAGCGCCATGGTGGCGTTCGGGTCGGCGAGCCCTCTGGCGCGCGGCATGAGAAGGACGAATGAGATGAACCTCATCCAGCAGCTCGAAGCCGAGCAGATTGAAAAGCTTGCCGCCGGCAAGACCATTCCGGAATTCCGCCCGGGCGACACGCTCCGCATCGGCGTGCGCGTCGTCGAAGGCGAGCGTACCCGCATCCAGAACTTCGAGGGCGTCTGCATTGCGCGCTCGAACAAGGGCGTCAGCTCCAATTTCACCGTTCGCAAGGTGAGCTTCGGCGAGGGCGTCGAGCGCGTCTTCCCGCTCTATTCGCCGAACGTCGATTCGATCGAGGTCGTGCGCCGCGGTGCCGTTCGCCGCGCGAAGCTCTATTACCTGCGTGGCCGCAGCGGCAAGTCGGCGCGTATCGCCGAGCGCCGCGACACGCGCGAAAGCGCCCAGTAAAGCGTTTCCAGCCGTTCGAAAGGGCCGTGCCGGGCGACCGGTGCGGCCCTTTCCGTTTCCGTTATGCATAGCATTCTAAGAATGCGGGTCGGCGCCCGTTGCGCTCCCGCGCATCATCGCCTAATTCCGCGCGCATGACACAGACTCCGCGCACGCTTTACGAGAAGATCTGGGACGCTCACGTCGTTGCCGAGCGCGACGACGGCACCGCGCTCATCTTCATCGACCGGCACCTCATCCACGAAGTGACGACGCCGCAGGCCTTCGAAGGTCTGCGCACGGCGGGCCGCCGGCTGCGCCGCCCGGACCTGACGCTCGCGGTGCCGGACCATAATGTGCCGACAAATCACCGCTTCGAGCCGATCACCGATCCCGAAAGCGCCGCGCAGCTCGATGCGCTGCTGCGCAATACGAAGGACTTCGGCGTCGAGCTGATCGAGATGAACGACGCAAGGCAGGGCATCGTGCACGTCATCGGGCCGGAGCAGGGCTTCACGCTTCCCGGCACCACAGTCGTTTGCGGCGACAGCCACACGGCGACGCACGGCGCCTTCGGCGCGCTCGCCTTCGGCATCGGCACCTCGGAGATCGAGCATGTGTTCGCAACGCAGACGCTGCTGCTGCGCCGCGCGAAGACCATGGAGGTCCGCGTCGAGGGCAGCCTCGGCCACGGCGTTACGCCCAAGGACGTGACGCTGGCGGTCATCGGCCATACCGGCACCGGCGGCGGCACCGGGCACGTCATCGAATATCGCGGACCGGTTATTGAGGCGATGTCGGTCGAAGGCCGCATGACCGTGTGCAACATGGCGATCGAAGGCGGCGCCCGCGCTGGCCTCATCGCGCCCGACGAGAAGACCTTCGCCTACTTCAAGGATCGCCCGAGGAGCCCGAAGGGCGCGGACTGGGAGAAGGCGGTCGCCTACTGGCGCACGCTTGTCACCGATCCCGGCGCGCGCTTCGACAAGACTGTGATCATCGACGGCACGAAGATTGCGCCGCTGGTGACGTGGGGAACGAGCCCGGAGGATGTGGTGCCGATCACCGGCATTGTGCCAGAACCTGCGAGCTTCGCCGATCCCACCAAGCAGGACGCCGCGCGCAAGAGCCTCGACTACATGGGCCTTACGCCGGGTACGCGGCTTGAGGACGTCGAGGTGCAGAACATCTTCATCGGCAGCTGCACCAACAGCCGCATCGAAGACCTGCGCGCCGCCGCAGCCGTGGCGAAGGGCCGCCACGTCGCGGGCCATATCAAGCAGGCGCTCGTCGTGCCGGGCTCGGGCCTCGTCAAGCGGCAGGCCGAGGCCGAGGGGCTCGACCGCATCTTCATCGAGGCGGGCTTCGACTGGCGCGAGCCGGGCTGCTCCATGTGCCTCGGCATGAACCCGGACAAGGTGCCCGCAGGCGAGCGCTGCGCGTCGACCTCCAACCGCAACTTCGTCGGCCGGCAGGGGCCGGGCGCGCGCACCCACCTGATGTCGCCCGCGATGGCGGCTGCCGCCGCTGTCACCGGCCGCCTCACCGACGTGCGCCAGCTGATGGGAGCCGCCTGATGGATGCCTTCAAGACCCTGACGGGCATCGCCGTGCCGTTCGGCGCGAAGAACGTCGATACGGACGTCATCATTCCCGCGCGCTTCCTGAAAACGATCCAGCGTGCGGGGCTCGGCAAGGGCGCCTTCGCGACGATCCGCGAGAACCCGGACAATATCTTCGATCAGCCGCGCCACAAGGGCGCGCCCGTGCTCATCGCGGGCGACAATTTCGGCTGCGGTTCCAGCCGCGAGCACGCGCCCTGGGCGCTGACCGACATGGGCTTCCGCGTCGTGATCGCGCCGTCGTTCGCGGACATCTTCTCGGGCAACGCCTTCAAGAACGGCATGCTGCTGGTGGCCTTGCCGCAGGAGCAGATCGACCGGCTGATGGAGATCGCCGAGACCGACGAGATCACTATCGACCTCGAAAACCAGGTGGTGACGACGCCCTATCAGGACCGCTTCGCATTCGAGATCGACCCGTTCCGCAAGCACTGCCTGATGAACGGCCTTGACGAGATCGGCCTGACGCAGGCGATGGACAAGGACATCGCCGCGTTCGAGGCGAAACTCGCCGCAGATCAGCCGTGGATCGCCGGCGCCGCGAAAGCCGCCTGACGCCCGTTTCTCTTTCAACACAGCTTCGCATCCGAAAGGCTTCGCCATGACGAAATCCCTGCTCCTGCTTCCCGGCGACGGTATCGGCCCGGAAGTGATCGGGGAGGTGAAGCGCCTGATCGCGGCGCTCGCGCTCGACATTGCCGTGGAAGAGGCGCTGTTCGGCGGTGCGGCAATCGACGCGACCGGTCTTCCGATCACCGACGAGACGGTGGCACGGGCGCTTGCCTCCGACGCGGCGCTGATGGGTGCGGTCGGGGGCCCGAAATGGGCCGGGCAGGCGTACGACAAGCGGCCCGAAGCCGGACTGCTGCGCCTCCGCTCTGAAATGGGCGTCTACGCCAACCTGCGCCCGGCGCGCTGCTTTGCGGCGCTCGCGGATGCCTCCAGCCTGAAGCGCGAGTTCGTCGAGGGGCTCGATATCCTGTTCGTGCGCGAGCTCGTCGGCGGCGTCTATTTCGGTACGCCGCGCGGCATCGAGGACATCGGCGGCGGCGAGCGGCGCGGCGTCAACACGCAAGTTTATACCTCGTCCGAAATCCGTCGCGTGGCGCGCACGGCGTTCGAGCTTGCGCGGACGCGCTCGAACCGCGTCTGCTCGGCCGAAAAGTCGAACGTGATGGAAGCGGGCCTGCTCTGGAAGGAAGAGGTGACCGCGCTGCACAAGGCCGAATACGCCGATGTAGAGCTCAGCCACATGCTCGCCGACAACATGGCGATGCAGCTTGTGAAGAACCCCAAGCAGTTCGACGTGATCGTCACCGACAATCTCTTTGGCGACATTCTCTCGGATGAAGCCGCGATGCTCACCGGCTCGCTCGGTATGCTCCCCTCCGCCGCGATCGGCGAGGCCGGGAAGCCGGGCCTTTACGAGCCGATCCACGGCTCGGCGCCCGACATCGCGGGGCAGGGCCTTGCGAACCCGTGCGCGGCGATCCTCAGCTTCGCGATGGCCCTGCGGTTCAGCCTTGGCGATGCCCCTGCGGCAGACCGCGTGGAAGCTGCCGTTGATGCCGCGCTCACTGCGGGCGCACGCACACGCGACATCGGCGGCACGCTTTCGACGCAGGAGATGGGCGCAGCGATCATCGCGGCGTTATAGGGGCTGCATGATACCTTCCGACGATCTCCCCGAACCCCCGCGCCCGGCGTGGCGCGTCGCGTTCGACCGGGTCGTCGCGCAGTTCCTCACCGGGCTCCTGTTCCTGCTGCCCTTCATCTTGACGCTGATGATCCTCGACTGGCTGGTCCGGCAGGTCGCGGGGCTGTTCGGCGAGGAAACGCTGCTTGGCTCCGCGCTGACCAGCGGCGGCGCGTTCATCTTCGGGGACGGCACGGTCGGGTTCTGGCTGCTGCTGATCTTCGTTGTCGTCGGCATCTGGGCGATCGGTTTCGCGTTCCAGGACCGCGCGCGGCGCAGCGTCGAGCGGAGGCTCGATGCGCTCATCGGACGTATCCCGCTGCTGCGCGACGTCTATCGTCCGATCTCGAAAGTGATCCGCATGATCGGCACCAAGAACGAGAACGATCTTGCGGCGATGCGCGTCGTCGCCTGCCGCTTCGGGGAGAACAGCGCGGACGTGTTGGCGCTGCTCGCTTCGCCCGAGCCGCTGATCGTGGGCGGCGAGCCGCGGCTGATGATTTATCTGCCGACCGCGCCGCTGCCGATGACCGGTGGGCTCATCCTCGTGCCGCCCGCATCCGTGATCGAGGTCACCGGCGTCAGCGTCGATGAGCTGTTCAAATACTACATCTCGCTCGGCATGTTACCGCCCGAAGGGCTGCGCGCGAAACCGCCGACCTCGCCCGCCGCCTGACAAATCGGCCTTGCCAGCGCGGACGCGGCGGCGCAGAAGGCCGCGCGTCGGTTTCAGGCAGGATGTGCAAAATGGGTTACAGGATTGCCGTTGTGGGCGCGACCGGAAACGTCGGCCGCGAAATGCTGAACATCCTCGCCGAGCGCGAATTCCCGATCGATGAAATCGCCGCACTCGCCAGTTCGCGCTCCACGGGCGACATGATCCCTTTCGGGGAGGACGGCCGGGAGCTCAAGGTCCGCAACGTCGAGCATTTCGACTTTGCGGGCTGGGATATCGCGCTTTTCGCCGCCGGTTCGGGCCCCACGAAGATCTATGCGCCGAAGGCCGCCGCCGCCGGCTGCGTCGTCATCGACAACAGCTCGCTCTACCGTATGGAGCCGGACGTGCCCCTGATCGTGCCGGAGGTGAACCCGGACGCGATCGATGGCTATACGAAGCGCAATATCATCGCGAACCCGAACTGCTCGACCGCGCAGATGGTCGTCGCGCTGAAGCCGCTGCATGACGCTGCGACGATCAAGCGCGTCGTCGTCTCGACCTACCAGTCGGTGTCGGGCGCGGGCAAGGAAGGCATGGACGAGCTTTTCGAGCAGACGCGCGCGATCTTCGTGGGCGATCCCAAGGAGACGCGGAAGTTCACCAAGCAGATCGCCTTCAACGTCATCCCGCACATCGACGTCTTCCTTGAGGATGGTTCCACGAAGGAAGAGTGGAAGATGGTCGCCGAGACGCACAAGATCCTCGATCCCGATATCGGCGTGACGGCGACGTGCGTGCGCGTGCCGGTGTTCGTCGGCCATTCGGAAGCCATCAACATCGAGTTCGAGAATCCCATTTCGGTGGCTGAAGCGCATGAGATTCTGCGCGCTGCGCCGGGCATCATGCTCATCGACAAGCGCGAGGACGGCGGCTACATCACGCCGATCGAATGCGTCGGCGAGTATGCGACCTTTGTGAGCCGCGTCCGCGAGGATACGACCGTCGCGCACGGCCTCAGCCTGTGGTGCGTTAGCGACAATCTCCGCAAGGGCGCGGCGCTGAATGCCGTGCAGATCGCGGAGCTGCTCGGCCGCCGGCACCTCCGCAAGGCGTGAAGATTTAGCGACCCGTGCCCGTTACGGGGGCTGGCCGCTTCAGCAACAGCACAAGCGGGATCGACAGGATCGTCACGATCATCAGCAGATAGAAATCGTTGATGTAACCGATCATCGTCGCCTGCCGGGTTATCTCCGCATCGATCATCGAGAACACGCTCGATCCGACGCCCCCGGCACCCTCCACAAGGTGCGGGTTGAGCGGCGCAAGCGACGTTTCGGTGATGTTGCCGACCAGAAGCTCGTGGCTTGTCTGCACCGAGCGCGCGAGCTGTGCCGTGACGATCGAAATGCCCACGGAGGCGCCGAGGTTGCGCATCAGGTAGAGCAGGCTCGCCGCGTCGGTGCGGTAGCGCGGCGCGAGCGTCGCGAATGCTGCGAGGTTGATCGACGAGAAGATGAAGCCGAGACCGAAGCCCTGCAGCAGGCCGCTCCAGACCACGGGATGCCAGTCCATATCGAGCGACCAGTGCATCATCCACCAGAGTGATGCGGCGGCGAGCGCCATCCCGCCGCTGATCATGATGCGCGGATCGACGCGCCCCGCAAGCTGGCCGGCGAGCGCCATGCTGATAAGCACGCCGACGCCGCGCGGGGCCAGCATCAGCCCTGTATCGAATACGGGATAGCCGTAGATCGCCTGCAGCATCGGCGGCAGCAGAGCCATCGTCGCCATCATGATGATGCCGATGTTGGCCATGAAGACGAGGCCGATGAGGAAATTCCGGTTGGTCAGCATCTCGCGCTCGAACATCGGCCGCCGTCCGGTTGCCATGTGGACGAGGAACAGCCAGATGCCGACGATCGCGACACCGAGCGAGATGCGAATTTCCCACGATTGCAGCCAGTCCTCTTGCTGTCCGCGGTCGAGCATCAGCTGCAGCGCGGCGAGGCCGATCGCCAGCATCGAGAAGCCGAGCAGATCGAACGCGCGCCGCCGCACCGGGCGCGAGGGCAACAGCGCGATCAGGATCGCGAGCGTCGCGATGCCGATCGGCACGTTGATGTAGAAAATCCAGCGCCAGTTGTAGTTGTCGGTGAGCCAGCCGCCGAGGATCGGCCCCATGATCGGGCCGACCATGATGCCCATGCCCCATAATGCCATCGCCTTGGCGTGCTGCTCGCGCGGGGTGATGTCGAGCATCACGGTCTGCGAGAGCGGTCCGACGAACGCTGCGGATGCGCCCTGCAACACGCGGAACAGCACCATCTCGGGAAGATTTACGGCGATGCCGCACAGCATCGAAGTGATGATGAACCCCGCAACCGAGACGATGAAGAGCCTGCGTGAGCCGAAACGGTCCGACAACCAGCCGGTCATGGGCATGGCTATGGCGGTGGCGAGAATGTAGCTCGTGAGCACCCACGACACGCTGTCGAAGGTGGCGCCGAGCGAGGCCTGCATGTGCGGGAGCGCGACGTTGGCGATCGTCGAATCGAGCACCTGCATGACCATGGCCATCATGATGCCGACGATGAGCAGCGGTCTGTTGCTGACCTCGACGACCGGCTGGCCGTGCGCGCCTGCGGCGCTAGCGGACATCGACGCTGGCTTGGGCGCTGAGGCCGGCGATCAGCGGGCGGTCGCTCTTTGAATCGATCGCGATGCGCACCGGCACGCGCTGCGTTACCTTCACCCAGTTGCCGTTGGCGTTCTGCGCGGGAAGCAGCGCGAACTCGCTGCCCGTGCCCGCGCCGATGCTTTCGATGTGCCCGGAGAGGTTTTGGTCATAAGCGTCGATCGTGACGGTCGCCTTCTGACCGGGGCGCATCTTGCGCAGCTGGGTTTCCTTGAAGTTCGCCTCGATCCACGAATGGCCGTCGGCGACGAGGCTGAGCGTCGGCAGCCCGGCCGGAAGCATCGCGCCGACCTGCAACCGCTCGGTCTGGCTGATGATGCCGCTTGCGGGTGCGCGGATTTCCGTGCGCGAGAGGTTGAGCATCGCCTCCTCGCGTGCGGCGAGCGCGGCTTCGACCGCCGCGGGGCGGCTGGAGGCCGCAGCGCCGCTGCCGAGCGCGACGCGTGCCTTGCGCGCTTCCGATGTCGCCGTGTTCATCTGCTCGCGTGCCTTGGCGAGCGCGAGTTGTGCCGCCTGATAGCGCGCGCGCGTGGTGAAGCCGCGGTCCAGCAGTTCGGCCTGCCTGTCGAACTCGGCCTTGGCGAACGCGATCTCGTCGCGCGCGGCCGAGATATCGACGTCGGCGACCGTCACCTCGGCGCCGAGTTCGTCGACCTCGACGCGCGCCTTGGCGAGGGCGGCTTCCGCCTGCCTCAGCGCGATGCGGAAGGGCTCGCGATCGATGCGGAACAGCAATTGGCCTTCCTGCACGCGCATGTTCTCGCGCACTGCCACTTCGACGACGCGGCCGCTGACCTCCGGCGCGATCGAAACCTTGTCCTGCTGCACATAGGCGTTGTCGGTCGTTTCATGCGCCCGCCCGGCGATATAGAGCCATGCGCCACCCACGATCAGCAGCAGCGGTACGGAAAGCATCAGCAGCGGGCGCAGCCACGTGGGGAAACGGCGGCGCGACATGGCCGTGTCGTCGTTCACTTCAAAGCCAAGGTCAGCCATTGACGACGTCCTGCCCTGTCTGGCGCAGCAGGTTGGCGCGCACACGTTCAAGATAGTTCGCGAAAGCCTCGCGTTCGGTTGGGGTAAAGCCTTCCAGCATGTCTGCGATCATGCGGTCGGAGACCGGCCCCAGTTCCTCCATCAGCGCGCGCGAACGCTGGGTCAGAAAGAGTCGCCAGGCGCGCCGGTCGGCGGGATCGGCCTGCCGCTCGACGAGGCCCGCCTCCTGGAGACGATCGACCATGCGCCCGACGGTGATCGCTTCGACCTCCAGCCTGTCCGCGAGTTCGCCCTGATTGATGCCCTCGCCTCGTTTCAACACGATGAGGACGCGCCATTGCGGACGGGTGACGCCGATGGCGCGCGCCCGCGCATCGAACTCGCGCCGTAGCAGGCGTGCACTGTCCGCGAGAAGAAAACCGAGTGATTCGCTCATAAGCGTGGATATAATAGCCATGCTTACTATGTGCAATGACAGGATGGCGCGCGCCGAAGTGTGGTGTAATTTGTCGCACATGCCGACACTTTCCGCCGACGTCTTCTGGTCGTTCCGCTCGCCCTATTCGTATCTCGCGGCCCGCCGCTACCGCGCGCTGACGCAGGAATACGACCTCAACATTGCGCTGCGCCCGGTGTATCCGCTCGCGATCCGCCAGCCCGATTTCTTCGAAACGAACCACCCCAACTGGCTCGGCTACACGATGCGGGATTTCGTGCGTGTGGCGCAGTATCTGGAGATACCCGTGGCGCCGCCGCGGCCCGATCCCATCGTGCAGAACATGTTCACGCGCGAGATCGCTGCGGATCAGCCCTACATCTTCCGCCTGACGCGACTCGGACAGGCTGCGGCGCGGTGCGGGGCGGGACTTGCGTTTGCCGACGAGGTGTCGCGGCTCATCTGGGGCGGCACGGAAAACTGGCACGAGGGCGATCATCTTGCCGGGGCGGCAGCGCGCGCCGGGCTCGATTTCGCGGAGATCGAGGCCGAGGCCGCGGCCGATGCCGAAGCGCTCGACGCGGAGATCGCCGCGAACCAGCAGGCGCTCGAAAAGGCCGGGCACTGGGGCGTGCCGACGCTGGTGTTCGACGGGGAACCGTTCTTCGGTCAGGATCGTATCGACATTGCCGTCTGGCGCATGAAGCAGGCGGGACTGGAGGCGCGATGACGAAGGTGACTGGCGGCTGCCAGTGCGGCCGCATCCGCTACGAAGCGGAGATCGAAAACTACGAGGCCTATCTCTGCCATTGCCGCTATTGCCAGCGCGCGACGGGCGGCGTCTCGATCGCGTTCAAGAACCTGCCCAAGGCGGCGGTGCACTGGGCCCGGGAGCCGGACTGGTATGTCTCCTCGCCGATCGCGAAGCGGCCGTTCTGCTCGGCCTGCGGCACGCCGCTCGGCTTCGCGTTCCCCGACAGCGACCACATGGACCTGACCGTCGGCACGTTCGACGACCCCGCGCCGTTCTTCCCGACCTCCAATTTCGGCATCGAGAGCCGCCACGATGCATGGAGCGACACGTCCGCTCTTCCCGGCCAGCGCTGCGATGAGTACGAGGCGCTGAACAGAAGGTGGAAGGAAGCGGGTGTCTCTCCAGACGCGGGATAGGGATTTCGAATCGTTCGATGGCGTCCGCATGGCGTGGACGGAGGCCGGGCCGGAAGACGGGCGCCCGCTCGTGCTGCTCCACGGCCTGTTCTCGAACGCGCACGTCAACTGGGTGAAGTTCGGCACGGCGGCGCGCATCGCCGACGCCGGCCTGCGCCTGATCATGCCGGATTTCCGCGCGCACGGAAAAAGCGCCGCACCGACGGATGCCGAGTTCTATCCGGCCGACGTGCTTGCAAGCGACGTCCTCGCGCTGATCGATCACCTTGGCCTTACCGACTACGACCTCGGCGGTTATTCGCTCGGCGGGCGGCAGACGCTGCGCGCGGTGATCCGCGGGGCGACGCCGCGTCGCATCGCAGTTATCGGCATGGGGCTCGGCGCGGTCGTGAACGTCGCGCCCAGCACGAACTGGTTTCTCGACACGGTTCGAAACGCCGATGCACACGCGCGGGGCAGCGAGGCTTATTTTGCGATCCAGTTCATGCGCACCAACAAGATCGATCCCGAGGCTGCGATCCACCTCCTGAACGCGCAGGTCGATTCTGCGCTCGCCGATGTCGAGGCGATCACGCAGCCTGCGCTCGTGCTGTGCGGTGCCGAAGATCACTACAATGCCGAGGCGCTCCGGCTGTCCGAAACGCTGCCGAATGCGACGTGGCGTGAAATCCCCGGCACGCACATGTCGAGCGTCACGCGCCCTGAACTCGGTTCGTCGCTGGCGGACTTCTTCGCAGCTTGACCCTCTGCCGCGCGGTTCTACCCTGAAGCCATAACGGTTCAGGGGAGATATCCGACCATGAAAAACCTGACTTCCGCGCTCGCGCTCGCCGCGATGCTGCTCGCGACCGGCGCGGCACCCGCGCCGACGTCTGCCGATGCCGATGCCTTCGTGGCAAAGGCCGAGAAGGATCTGGAAGAGCTCGGCATTTTTGCCGCGCGCGCCGCGTGGGTGAATGCCACCTACATCACCGACGATACCGACATCCTTGCCGCGCGTACCGGTGCGGCCTTCACCGAGGCGGGCGTGCGCTATGCCTCCGAAGCCGCGAAATATGCGTCGCTGCCGGGGCTCTCTTACGACACCAAGCGCAAGCTCGACATGCTGCGGCAGGGTCTTGTCGCCCCGGCGCCGAACACGCCGGGCGCGGCGGACAAACTCTCCACGCTGCTCACCGGGCTGCAATCGGCCTACGGCAAGGGCAAGGGCACCTACAAGGGCGAGGTGAAGAGCGGCAACGACCTTGAAGCGCTGATGGGCACCGAGCGCGATCCCGAGGGGCTGAAGGAGATGTGGGTTTCCTGGCACAAGGTCGGCGTACCGATGCGAAATGACTATACGCAGTTCGTCTCCATCTCGAACGCGGGCTCGAAGGAACTCGGCTATGCCGACACCGGCGCGCAGTGGCGCGCGGGCTACGACATGGAGCCGGACGCGTTTGCGAAGCTTACCGACGACACGTGGAAGCAGGTGAAGCCGCTCTACGACCAATTGCACTGCTACACGCGCACGAAGCTCAACGAGGCCTATGGCGATGCCGTGCAGCCGAAGACCGGCCCGATCCGCGCCGACCTTCTCGGCAACATGTGGGCGCAGGAGTGGGGCAACATCTACGATGTCGTCGCACCGAAGGGCGCGGGTGATGTCGGTTACGATCTCACCGAACTGCTTGTCGCCAAGGGCAACACGCCCGAGACGATCGTGAAGACGGGCGAGGCGTTCTTCTCCTCGCTCGGCTTCGCGCCGCTGCCCCAGACCTTCTGGCAGCGCTCGATGATCACCGCGCCGCGCGACCGCGAAGTCGTGTGCCACGCAAGCGCGTGGGACATCGACAACAAGGACGACATCCGCATCAAGATGTGCACCAAGGTGAACGGCGACGACTTCGTCACTGTCCATCACGAGCTTGGGCACAACTACTACCAACGCGCCTATAACCAGCAGCCATACCTCTACATGAACAGCGCCAACGACGGCTTCCACGAGGCGGTCGGCGACTTCATCGCCCTGTCGGTGACGCCGGATTATCTCGTCAAGATCGGGCTGCTTGATCCCAAGGCGGTGCCGAGCGCGGACAAGGACATCGGGCTGCTTCTGAAACAGGCGATGGACAAGGTGGCGTTCCTGCCCTTCGGGCTTCTTATCGACAAGTGGCGCTGGGGTGTGTTCTCCGGGAAGATCACGCCCAACACCTACAACACGGCGTGGAACGACCTGCGCCTGCAGTATCAGGGCATCGTACCGCCGGTGCCGCGCAGCGAGGCGGATTTCGATCCGGGCGCGAAATACCACATCCCCGGCAACACGCCTTACACGCGCTATTTCCTCGCGCGGCTGCTGCAGTTCCAGTTCCATCAGGCGGCGTGCAAACAGGCGGGCTGGAAGGGGCCGCTGCACCGCTGCTCGATCTACGGCGACAAGAAGGTCGGCGAGAAGCTGAACGCGATGCTGGAGATGGGCGCCTCGAAGCCGTGGCCCGATGCTCTGCAGGCGTTCACGGGCTCGCGGCAGATGGATGGCAAGGCGATGATCGCCTATTTCCAGCCGCTGATGACGTGGCTTGAAAAGCAGAACAAGGGCAAAACCTGCGGGTGGTAACTACCTGAACGCCGGTTCGTCGAAGGCGCGGAGCTTGCGGCTGTGCAGGCGTGAGCCTGCGGCGCGGAGCAGGTCGCAAGTGGCGATGCCGATGCGGATGTGTTCGCGGATGGCGCGTTCGTAGAAGCGGTTCGCCTGGCCCGGCAGCTTGAGCTCGCCGTGCAGCGGCTTGTCAGACACGCAGAGCAGCGTGCCGTAGGGAACACGGAAGCGGTAGCCCTGCGCGGCGATCGTCGCCGATTCCATGTCGATCGCGACGGCGCGCGACTGCGAGAAGCGCAGCGCTGAAAGCGAGTAACGCAGCTCCCAGTTGCGGTCGTCGGTGGTGACGACAGTGCCGGTGCGCAGGCGCCGTTTCAGCGCGTCGGCGCTTTCGCCGGTGACATCGAGCGCGGCCTGCTGGAGCGCCTGCTGCACCTCCGCGATGGCGGGGATGGGGATTTCGGGCGGCAGCACGTCGTCGAGCACGTGGTCGTCGCGCAGATATGCGTGCGCGAGCACATAGTCGCCGATCGTCTGCGTGGGACGAAGCCCGCCGCAGTGGCCGATCATCAGCCACGCCTCGGGGCGCAGCACGGCGAGATGATCGGTGATCGTCTTGGCGTTCGAGGGGCCGACGCCGATGTTGACGAGGCTGATGCCGGTGCCGTCCTCGCTCATCAGGTGCCAGGCGGGCATCTGGTGCCGTCGCCATGCTGCGTCCGAAGCCATGCGCTCCGGGTCGGCGTCGCCCGCGGTCATCACCACGCCGCCCGCGCCCGAAAGCGCGATGTAGCGGCCGCCGGGCGTCAGCTGCTCGCACGCCCAGCGCACGAACTCGTCGACGTAGCGGTGGTAGTTCGTGAACAGCACATAGCGCTGCACGTGCTCGGGCGGCGTGCCCGTGTAGTGGCGAAGCCGCGCGAGGCTGAAATCGGTGCGCAGCGCATCGAACAGCGCGAGCGGCCGCGCCGGGCTGAGCGCCGGGTTCCAGAGACCGTCCGCCACTTCGTCGCCGATATGGGCAAGTTCGGTTGCCGGGAACCAGCGCGCGAGTTCCTCTGCACGTACCTCGCCGAGGTCGAGCCCGCCCGTGTCGAGCACGTAGGGGAAGGGAATTTCCTGCTGGCCGGGCGCGGCCTCGAACGTCACGCCGTAATCACGCGTGAGCAGGTTGATCTGCTCGGCAAGATAGTCGCGGAACAGTGCCGGGCGCGTGATGCTGGTGGCGTAGGTGCCCGGCGCGGTGAGCCGTCCCCACGCGTGGGAGGCGGGCCGCGCCGCGCGTTCGCCGCTGTAGCGCAGCCGAAGTTCGGGATAAGCGAAGGCGCCGGCCTTGCGCGCCGCCTCGTCGGGGGGCGTGCCGTCCGCGATATAGGCTTGCAGGGCCGTCCGCAGCCGTTCGCGGGACGCCTCATAGAGGCGATCGAGTTCCGCGACGACGGCTGCGGCGTCCTGCATGTCGGTTTAGGCGAGCTGGCTCAGCAGGTGCTCGGCGCTCGACACACGGAAGGCGCCCGGTTCCTCGATGTTGAGCTCGCTGACGACGCCGTCCTTCACGACCACGGAGAAGCGCTGACCGCGCTTGCCCATGCCGAACTTGGAGGCATCCATCGTGAGGCCGAGCGCTTCGGAGAAGCTGCCGTTGCCGTCGGCGAGCATCGTCACCTTGCCGTCGGCGCCTGCGCCCTTGCCCCATGCGCCCATCACGAACGCGTCGTTCACGGCAAGGCAGGCGATCTCGTCGACGCCTTTCGCCTTCAGTTCGTCGGCGTGATCGATAAAGCCGGGGAGGTGCTTGGCCGAGCAGGTCGGCGTGAACGCGCCGGGGACCGAGAAGAGCGCGACGGTGCGGCCGGCGAAGAACTCGTCGGTGTGGACCGGCGCGGGGCCGCTTTCCGTCATCGTCATCAGCGTTGCGCTCGGGACCTTGTCGCCTACCGAAATCGTCATGGGTCTTGCTCCTTGGACGGGGGAATCTGGACGCGCTTGGTAACCGGTCCCCCGCCGATCGCCAAGCGTCCGTTGGCATAAGGCTGCAGGATTGCCTATAGTTCCACGATGGACGTCGCGCCCTATCTTTCGGGACAGCTTCTGCTGTCGATGCCCGGCATGGCCGATCCGCGATTCGAGCGCGTGGTGATCGCGATGTGCGTTCACGATGCCGAATCGGCGCTGGGGCTCATCGTCAACAAGGTCCGCGACGATATCGACGTGCGCAGCCTGCTCGAACAGCTTGACGTCGATCCCGGCATCGCGCCCGCCGTGCCGGTGTTCGCGGGCGGTCCGGTGGAGCCGGGCAGGGGTTTCGTGCTGCACAGCCCGGAATACGAAGGCCAGTCGACGCTTTCGGTTGGGGGACGCTGGGCGCTCACCGCAACGCTCGACATCCTGCGCGACATCGCCGCCGGAAAAGGGCCGAAACGCTGGCTCATCGCGCTCGGCTACGCGGGCTGGGGGCCGGGTCAGCTCGACGAGGAGATGACGCGCCACGGCTGGTTCGGGGTGCCCGGAAGCGCCGAACTGCTGTTCGATGCACCGATTGACGGGCGCTGGACATCCGCATTCGCGGGCGCCGGCATCGACGTTGGTTTGCTCAGCGCCAGCGCAGGGCACGCATAGCCATTCGCGCTTAATTGTTAGGCAACCGTTCCGTTTAAGCCCTGATTTACACCCGAGTCGCACTCTTGGCTTGCCGCCGGGAGACGTGGGTCCCTCCCCGCGCGTCAGCTGGGGGTCACGTCATGAAAAGAGTTTCGAAAATGCTCATCAGCAGCGCCGCCGCGCTGCTGTCCCTGTCGCTTGCCACGCCGGCAGCCGCACAGAACTGCTGGAACGGCGCAGCGGTGAAGGCCGCCAAGGTGCGCGACCTGCAGACGCTGCTGATGGTCGGCGCGCTGCAATGCCGCTCCACGCAGTACGATGTGCTCGGCCACTACAATCGCTTCGTGAGGACGCACCGCACCACGATTTCCGCGCACAACGACGTGCTGAAAACGCACTTTGTCCGCGCGGGCAAGGCGCGCGACTACGACCGCTTCACAACCGCGATGGCGAATGGCCATTCGGCCGGCGCCGCCAATCCGGAATTCTGCAAGGAAACCGCGGCGCTCGCCGAACAGGTCGCCGGGCTCGGCCGCGCCGAGGTTGAGGCGATCGCCGATCGGATGTTCGTTTCGCCCAAGGGCGTGGGCCGCACCTGTTCCTGATCGCGTTTCAGTTTCGTCGCGTCGCTTACCGTTTTCCCAGTCCCTCCGGCCCGTCGCCGCTGTTTTCCTCCCCTTTTGCGGCGGTCGCGGGCGGTTTCTCACGGCTGCGCAGGCTCATGCTTGCGCAGCCGCCTTTCTTTGTGGACATAAAGAGTTCTTTATATTCACTCTTGCCTTGAGCCGAGCCCTCTCGTAATCCCGCCTCTGATATCCGCGCGGCCGCCCGCGCGCACAGAGACAGGAAAAAGATCATGGCGCAGGATTATATCGTCCGGGACATCACGCTCGCCGATTGGGGCCGCAAGGAACTGGCCATCGCGGAAACCGAAATGCCGGGCCTGATGTCGCTCCGCGCCGAATACGGCGCCGCGAAGCCCCTGAAGGGCGCGCGCATCACCGGCTCGCTGCACATGACGATCCAGACGGCGGCGCTGATCGAGACGCTGACCGCGCTCGGCGCCGAGGTGCGCTGGGCCTCGTGCAACATCTATTCGACGCAGGATCATGCCGCCGCCGCCATCGCCGCGCAGGGTATTCCCGTGTTCGCCGTGAAGGGCGAAACGCTTGCCGAATACTGGGATTATATCGATCTCACCTTCCAGTGGCCGGGCGAGCCCGCCAACATGATCCTCGACGACGGCGGCGACGCCACCATGTTCATCCTCTGGGGCGCGCGGCTTGAGGCGGGCGAGAGCCTGCCTGCGCCGACCAACGAGGAGGAAGAGGAATTCCAGCGCGTCGTGAAGGCGCGTGCCGCCGCCACGCCGGGCTTCTTCACGAAGACGCTGAAGAGCATTCGCGGCGTTTCGGAAGAGACGACCACGGGCGTGCACCGCCTTTATGAGCTGGCGAAGGCGGGCAAGCTGCCGTTCCCGGCGATCAACGTGAACGATAGCGTCACCAAATCGAAGTTCGACAACAAGTACGGCTGCAAGGAAAGCCTCGTCGACGGCATCCGCCGCGGCACGGACGTGATGATGGCGGGCAAGGTCGCGGTCGTCGCGGGGTACGGCGATGTCGGCAAGGGCTCCGCCGCCTCGCTGCGCGGCGCGGGCGCGCGCGTCATGATCACGGAGATCGATCCGATCTGCGCGCTGCAGGCGGCGATGGACGGCTTCCAGGTCGTCACCATGGAAACGGCGGCGCCGATCGCCGACATCTTTGTCACCGCGACCGGCAACAAGGATGTCATCACGCTCGATCACATGCGCGCGATGAAGGACATGGCGATCGTGGGAAACATCGGCCACTTCGACAACGAGATTCAGGTCGGCGCGCTCAAGAACCTCAAGTGGACCGAGGTGAAGCCGCAGGTCGACATGATCGAATTCCCGGACGGCAAGCGTATCCTGCTGCTCTCGCAGGGGCGCCTCCTCAACCTCGGCAACGCCACCGGCCACCCGAGCTTCGTGATGTCGGCGAGCTTTTCGAACCAGGTGCTCGCACAGATCGAACTCTTCACGCGCGGCGGTGATTACAAGAACGACGTCTACGTGCTGCCCAAGCACCTCGACGAGAAGGTTGCGGCGCTGCACCTCGAAAAGCTCGGTGTCGAACTCACCACGCTCTCGGGTGAACAGGCATCGTATCTGGGCATCGACGCCGCCGGTCCCTACAAGACCGACCAATACCGGTACTGACGCGCTCAACAGGGATTCAAACCTGCGGCGACTGCGTCTAAGGTCGCCGCCGTGATCCTTCGTCTCACTTCTCTTGCTGCGCTTCTGATGCTGCCTGCGGCACCGGCATCGGCTGCCGTGTCGCTGATGCAGCGCGGCTGGCCCGTTACGGCGACCGCGATCATCGGCGCGGCGTGGCTGGCGTTTGCCGTGTGGGCGGTGATCCGCTCGGCGCGGGCGCGCGTGCAGGCGGAAACGGCGAAGGAATGGGGCCTCCGGCTGCGGGGTCTGCTCACCACCACGCCCGGCGCCTATCTCGTCGTCGGCGAAGACGGCGCGGCATCGTGTTCGGACGCCCTCCGCTCCTGGTTGGGGCTCGACCGCAAGGTGGCGCGGTTCGACGACCTGCTCGGCAGCGGCGAAAGCGGCCTCTCCCCGGATGACTATTCGGCGCTCGGCGCGGCGATCCAGGCGCTCGCCATATCGGGTGCGCCGTTCCGCATTTCCGTTTCGGCGGCCGGAAACCGCGTGTTGACAGCGGAAGGCAAGACCGCCCCGCCGCAGCTCGCAGGCGATCGTGGCACCGTCGTGTGGTTTTCGGATTCGAGCGGCGCGTATCGCAGGACGGAGGCGTTGGAGGCGGACCGCGACGGGTTGCGCGCCACGCTCGGCGCTTCAACGGCGGTGATCGACGCGGCGCCGATTCCGATCTGGCGACGCGGTGCCGATCAGCGCCTCGTTCAGGTGAACCGCGCCTATGCCGACGCGGTGGAGGCCGAAAGCCCCGCCGCCGCCGTCCGTCTCGGCATCGAGCTCGTCTCCAATCCGCTGTCGGCGACGCCGCAATCGGCGGCGCGCATGGCGCTTGCCACCGGCGTGCCGCAGGTGCGCGAGGAACCGGCGATCATCGGCGGCGAGCGCCGCATGATGCGGATCATCGACAAGCCGATCGAAAACGGTGAGGTCGCGGGCTACGCCATCGACATCAGCGAGCGCGACGAGGCGGTCGGCGAACTCGAACGCTTCGTCGCCGCGCAGACGGCGACATTCGATCGCCTCTCCGCCGGGGTCGCCCGCTTCGGCGCGGACCGGGCGCTCGTGTTCTGGAACACCGCGTTCGCGGCGCTCTTCCGCCTCGATGCCGCTTTCCTCGACGAAGGCCCCGAATTCGACCGGCTGTTCGAGCGGATGCAGGAACAGCACCGCCTGCCCGAGCAGCGAGATTTCCCGAGCTGGCGCCGCGCGCGCCGCGCGTGGTTCACCAGCCAGATGGACAATGCCGAGGAGACGTGGGTTCTCCCCGATACGACCGTGCTTCGCGTCATCGCGCAGCCGAGCCCCGACGGCGGGCTGCTGCTGATCTTCGAGGACCGCTCCGAGCAGCTTCGCCTCGCCAGCTCGCGCGATACGCTGCTGCGCGTGCAGGAGGCGACGCTCAACAACCTGCACGAAGCCGTCGCCGTGTTCGCTGCGGACGGCCGCGTGCAACTCTACAACAGCGTGTTCGCCGATCTCTGGAACATCGACGAGGCGCACCTCGCGATGAAGCCGCATGTCGACGAGCTTTCCGATCCCGCTGCGCCGCCGCGCGCGGAGCACGCCTATCTCGGCCTGCTGCGCGATCTCATCCAGGCCTCGACGATGGGCCGGCAGGCGAAAGCCGGGCGTGTCGATTTCACCGGTGCGCGCGTGCTCCAATACGCAGCGGTGCCGCTGCCGGACGGCAACGCGCTCATCACCTTCCTCGACATTACCGATTCGACACGCATCGAGAACGCGCTGCGTGAACGGAACGAAGCGCTGGAGGCGGCGGACCGGCAGAAATCGGCGTTCGTCGAGAACATGTCCTACGAGCTGCGCACGCCGCTCACGGCGATCAGCGGCTTCGCCGAAATGCTCGCGCAGGGCTATGTCGGCGATCTGTCGCCGAAGCAGGAAGACTATATCCGATCGATCCTGATCTCCTCGGACCGGCTGCAGCTTCTCATCAACGACATTCTCGACCTGGCCGTCACCGAAGCGGGCGCGCTCGCGCTCGATATCCGTGTGGTCTCCGTGGGCGAGCTTGTTGAAAGCGTCGTGACGATGACGCGCGGGTTCGCCGAGGATCGCGGCCTTGCTTTCGAGACGAACGTTCCGGCGGACGTCGGCGTCATCGACGGCGATCCGGTGCGCCTGAAGCAGGCGCTGTTCAATCTTGTCAACAACGCGATCCGCTTCACGCCCTCCGGCGGGCGCGCCGCCATCTATGTCGAAAGCCTGCCGGACAGCATCGTGATCCGTGTCAGCGACAATGGCATCGGCATCCCGGACGACGAGCAGGAGCTGGTGTTCGATCGCTTCCGCAAGGGTTCGAACGCCACGGCGAGCCAGGGCGTCGGGCTCGGCCTGTCGCTGGTGCGCGACGTGATCGATCTGCACGGCGGCCGGGTCATTCTCGATTCGCATCTCGGCGAGGGCACGACGGTCAGCCTGCACATTCCGCGCCGTCATGGGGACCGTGCGTGATCGCGCTTGCCGACGAAGCGGCGACGGACACGTTCGGACGCCGCCTTGCCGCGCGCCTCGTGCCTGGCGACGTCGTGCTGCTGTCGGGCGATCTCGGCGCGGGGAAAACGGCGCTCGCACGCGGGATTCTTGCCGGCCTCGGTCATGTCGGCGAGGTGCCGAGCCCGACCTTCACGCTGGTGCAGAGCTATGAGGTGCCAGGGGTGCGCCTCCCCGTGTGGCATGTCGATCTCTACCGGCTCGAAGACTCAGGCGAGGTGGAGGAACTCGGCCTCGACGAAATTCTGGTGGACGGCGCGCTCATCATCGAATGGCCCGAACGCGCGGGCGGACGCTGGCCGGAAGCGCTGCACCTGAAGCTCACCGATAGTGGCGAAGGCAGCCGCCGCTTGACAGCGCGCGTGCCGCCCGCTTGGGAAGCGCGATGGCCGATCTGAACCTGCCCGAAGGGGCACGCGCTTTCCTGAACGCGAACGGATGGGGTGGCGCCGAGATCGCCACGCTAGCCGGAGACGCTTCGTTTCGCCGCTATTTCCGCGTGCGCGACGGCGCCCGCCGCGCCGTGCTGATGGATGCGCCGCCGCCCAACGAGAATTGCGAGGCGTTCGTTGCGATAGACACGTATCTCGCGGCGCGGGGCATCAGCGTGCCGCAAGTGTTCGCTTCGGAACCCGCGCAGGGCCTCGCGCTTCTCGAAGACCTCGGCGATTCGATGTTCGTGCGTGCCATCGAAGCCGGTGCCGACGAGGCGGAACTTTACCGTGCGGCGACCGACGTGCTCGCGCATCTTCACGCCGAACCGATGGCGGAAAGCGTCGCCGGCCATGCGGTCGGCCCCTATGCCGAGGAACGCATGGCACGCGAGGTCGCGCTGGTGCTCGACTGGCACTGGCCGGAATTGATGGCTGGCGCGGCGGATGATGCCTTGCGCGCTGCCTATGCCGCGGCGTGGGCCGAGGTATGGCCGCGCGCACGCGCGCACGATGACCGGCTCGTGCAGCTCGATTACCATTCCCCGAACCTGATGTGGCTGCAGGAGCGGCAGGGCCTTGCCCGTGTGGGCGTGCTCGACTTTCAGGACGCGATGCGCGGCCCCGCGGCCTACGATCTGGTGTCGCTGATCCAGGACCCGCGCCGCGACGTGCCGCCTGCGCTGGAGCCGGAACTCATCGCGCGCTATCTCGCCGCGCGGCCGGGATTCGATCGCGACGCTTTCGCGGCGAGCTATGCCGTGCTCGGCGCGCAGCGCGCCGCGCGTATTCTCGGCGTGTTCGTGCGGCTGTGGCGGCGCGACGGCAAGCCCGGGTATCTGAAGCATATTCCGCGCGTCTGGGCGCTGCTCGATCGCAACCTCGCGCACCCGGCGCTCGCGCCCGTCGCGCGCTGGTTCGACGCGAACCTTCCCGCCTCCATGCGCCGCGACTTCATGGGTGACGCATGAAGATGCACCGCGCGCCGATGTCGCTCCGTCCCAATCCCGAAGGCCCGCTGCCGCCCGCCGCGATGGTGCTCGCCGCCGGGCTCGGCAAAAGGATGCGTCCGCTCACCGCGACGCGCCCGAAGCCGCTCGTGCGCGTGCACGGCAAGACGCTGCTCGACCACGCACTCGATAACCTCCGTGCCTCGGACGTGCGCCGCGTCGTCGTCAACGTTCACTATCTCGCCGGGCAGGTGGAGGCGCACCTTGCGCGCAATGCCGCCGATCTCGACATCGCGGTTTCCGACGAGCGCGAGGCGCTGCTGGAAACCGGCGGCGGTGTCGCGAAGGCGCTGCCGCTGATCGGCGCCGATCCGTTCTTCGTCGTGAACAGCGACAACATGTGGGTGGACGGGCCGATCGATACGCTGCGGCAGATGGCGCGGCGCTGGAACCCCGACATCATGGACGCGCTGCTGCTCGTCGTGCCGCTTGCCCGCGCGCACGGCTATGAAGGGCGCGGCGATTTCCACATGACGGGCGAAGGCCTGCTCGCGCGCAGGCGCGGCGCGCGCGTGGCGCCGTTCGTGTTCTCCGGCGTGCAGCTGCTGAAGGCCTCGCTGTTCGACGATGTGCCGGAAGGCGCCTTCTCGCTCAATCTCATCTACGACCGGCTGATCGAAAGCGGGCGTCTCTACGGCATCGCGCACACCGGCCAGTGGTTCCATGTCGGCACGCCGGGGGCGGTGAAGGAGACGGAGGCGCTGCTCGGCAATGGCTGAGCGGAAAGCCGTCTTCACGATCCCGGCGCACCGCGCCTTCGCCGACGCGCTCGCGGCAGGGATGCTCAGCCGCATCGGCAGGCACGATCTTCCGCGCGCACTCCTGCTGCTTCCCAACCGCCGCGCCGTGCGCGCTGTGACGGAGGCGTTCGTGCGCGCCTCGGGCGGGGCGTTGCTGCTGCCCAGGATGCTGCCGATCGGCGATGTCGGGGAGAACGAGGCGCTTGGGCTTTTCGACGAGGCGATGGCGCTGGAGGCCGAGGTGCAGCCCGCGATCGCGGCGTTTGAACGCCGGATGCTGCTGATGCCGCTCGTCCACCGCTGGCAGCAGCTGAGCGGCCGGGCGCGCAGCAGCGTGGAGACGCTGCGCCTCGCCGACGCGCTCGCGCGCACGCTCGATCAGCTTCAGCTCGAAGGCATCGACCCCGCGCGGCTCCACGAGACGATGGCGGAGCTTGGTGCACACTGGGAGGTGACGCTGAAGTTCGTCGAGGTGGTGGTGAACGCATGGCCGCCACAGCTTGCCGCGCGTGGCCTCATGGACCGCGTCGCGCGGCGCCAGCTGTTGCTTGCCGCCATCGCCCGCCGCTGGCGCAAGGTGCCGCCCGCGCGGCCTATCGTGGCGGCGGGCATGGCGAGCGCCGACCCTGCGGTGGCGGAAGTGCTCGCGGTGGTCGCGGACCTGCCGCGCGGCGCGGTGGTTCTGCCGGGCCTTGATCTTCACACTGCCGACTGGGACGAAATTCGCGGCTTCCCCGCACATCCGCAGTGCGGCCTGTGGCATCTTCTCGACCGGATGGGCGTCGCGCGCGAAGAGGTTGGCGTGTGGGAAGGTGCAAGCGCGCTCGACGGCCCTGAGGCGCGCGCTGAGGCGATCGGCGCGGCGCTGTCACTCGCGGGCAGTACCGCACACTGGCCGCCTGCGGGTCCGCTCTCCGGCCTCCGCTTCGCCGAGGCGGCGAACCCGGCGGAGGAGGCGGGCGTCGTTGCGCTCGCCATGCGCCGCCAGCTGGATACGCCGGGCGCCACGGCCGCGCTCGTCACGCCCGATCGCAGCCTTGCCCGCCGCGTCGCCGCGCAGCTTCGGCGCTGGGGGATCGAGGTCGATGATTCGGCCGGTACGCCGCTCGCGCGCGCGCCTGCTGGAACGCTGCTGCTCGCTGCGCTTGAGGCGGGCGCGCAGCGGTTCGCACCCGGCGCATTGCTCGCGCTGCTCAAGCACCCGCTGGCGGGGCCGGGCGAGGGCAGGGCGCGCCTCTATTGGCTCGACGAGGTCCGCCGTCTCGACCTCAGCCTTCGCGGCGTGCGCCCGGCCGCGGGTCTCAAGGGTATTGCCGCGCGCGTCAAGGCTCCGCCCCAGGGCGCGCTCCCCGATACCGAACGTGCGCAGCTCGCCGCGTGGTGGAAGGCGCTCCGCCCGCGCCTCGAAGCGCTCGAAGCGCTGATGGCGAAGCCGCGCGCGCTCGGCGAATTGGCGGATGGCCTGCGTGCGTTTGCGGAAGACGTTTCCGAAGGTCGGGTCTGGGAAGGGGCTGCCGGACGCGCTGCGGCCGAGACGATCGCGGAGATGGTGCAGCATGGCGACATAGGCTTGCTGATTCCGCCCGCCGACCTTCCTGCGCTGTTCGGTGCGATTCTCGGCGACGTCGCCGTGCGTCCCGCCTTCGGCAAGCACCCGCGTCTCGCCATCTACGGCCTTCTGGAAGCGCGATTGCAGCGCGCCGACCTGATGATCCTCGGCGGGCTGAATGAAGGTGTCTGGCCGGGCGGCGATCCTTTCGATCCGTGGATACCGCCCGCGATCCGCCGCCGCCTCGGCCTTCCCGAAACCGAGCGCGCCATCGGCCTCGCCGCGCATGACTTCGTGCTCGCGGCGGCGGCGCCGGAAGTGCTGCTCACGCGCGCGCGCCGCGATGCCTCCGCGCCGACGGTCGCCTCGCGCTTCTGGCTGCGGCTGCTCGCTTTCGCGGGCGATCATGTCGTTTGGGAAACGGGCCTTCCCGCACTCGCTGCAGCGCTTGATGCGCGCGAGAGCGTCCCGCCCGCCGAACGACCGCGCCCCGCGCCGCCCGCTGCCGACCGGCCCAAACAGATCAGCGTCACCCAGGTCGATCGCCTGCTGATCGATCCCTACAGCTTCTACGCCGAAAAGATGCTGCGCCTGCGGCCGCTCGATCCGCTCGACGCCGATCTCTCGGCGGCGGAGCGCGGCACCATCGTCCACGCCGTCATCGAAGCCCTGCTCGGTGCCGGCACGCTCCACGATCCCGCCGTGCGCGAATTCGCGATCGACAAGGCCATCGCGGAGCACGCCGATCAGCCGCTCGTCGCGGCGCTCTGGCGGCCCCGTATCGTGCGGATGCTCGATTGGGTCGCGGAGCTTATGGCCGCGCGGGCTGCCGGGGGGTGGGGCGAGGTTCGCTCGGAAGTCGAAGGGCACTTCGAGGTCTCGGGGATCACCCTGAAGGGCAAGGCGGACATCGTGCAGGCGGGGCCGGAGGGACTGCTGATCGCCGACTTCAAGACCGGCGCGGTCCCGCGGCAGGCGCGCCTTTCGGACGGCCTTGCCTCGCAGCTCGGCCTGCTTGCTTGGCTCGCCGAGGAGGGTGCGCTGGACGGTCCGGCGTCGGGCGTCGTCGAGGTCGCCTACTGGAAGCTCTCGGGCGGCAAGGACGCGGGCAAGGAGACAACGAGCGCGCGCCACTACAAGGATGCATGGGCTGATCTTCCCGCGTTCATCGAAACCTGCCGCGCCGCATTCCGCGAGGCGGTGAGCGAATATCTCGCGGGTAGCCGCCCGTTCGAGGCGAAGGTGAAGCCGGAGTACGCCGTTCACTTGCAGGACTACGACCACCTCGCGCGCCTCGCCGAATGGTGGGGGCGCAAATGAGCATCCGGCCTCTTCTTCCCGAGCAGAAACGCGCTGCCGACCCAGACCTCAGCGCTTGGGTTTCCGCCTCGGCGGGGACGGGGAAGACGCAGGTGCTGACCGCGCGCGTGCTGCGGCTGCTGCTTGCGGGGGCGAGGCCGGACGGGCTGCTCGCGCTCACCTTCACCAAGGCGGCGGCGGCGGAGATGCAGACGCGCATCTTCGAAACCCTGTCGCGATGGGTGCGCGCGGATGATGAGACGCTCGCCGCCGAACTCGCCGCGATCGGCGCACCCGCCGATGCGGAGACGCGGCGCCACGCCCGCGCGCTCTTCGCCGAGGCGCTGGAAACGCGCGGGGGCCTCAAGGTGCAGACGCTGCACAGCTTCGCGAGCTCCCTGCTTGCCGCCTTCCCGCTCGAGGCGGGAATCGCGCCCGGCTATGAAACGCTCGACGACCGGAGCGCGCTGCGCATCCATTCCGAAACGCTCGCCGAACGGATCGGCAGCGGCGACGCCGCGCTGCTCGACGATCTCGCCGACCTCTCCGTGCTGGGCGGCGAGGCGCGCGTTCAGGAGGTGATCGCGAAGCTGCTTGCCGGGCGCAGCGTGTTCGAGAACGTTTACGGCAAGGCCGTCGATTGGCGCGGGCTCGTGCGGCGCGGGCTTGGCCTGCCGGGCAGCGGCAGCCGCGACGAGGTGCTGGCTGCGGCGCTTGCCGACGATGCGTTCGACTGGGAATCCGTGCGCGAATATGCGGCGGCGATGCGTGCGTGGGGCACGAAGACGGGTCTTGAGGCCGCCGATGCGCTGGCGCGCGTGTTGGGTGCGGCGCCGGAAGTGCGCCACGATTTCCTGGGCGATCTCGTGGGCGCGGGCTTCCGCAAGGATGGCGAACGCCGCGCTGCGCCCAAGGGGCTCGGCGACCTCCACGAGCGGTTCTGCACGGTGGTCGGCGCAGTCCGTGATCTCGCCGCCGGGCTCGACCTTGCCGAGACCGCTGCGCTGCACCTGCGTGTCGGCCACGCGCTCGCCGCGGCTTACGAGACGCGCAAGGAAGCCGCAGGCGCGCTCGACTACGCCGATCTTATCGTGAAGGCCGCGCGGCTGCTGACCACGCTCGCCGCGCCCTTTGTGCTCTACAAGCTCGACCAGCGCATCGACCACATCCTCGTCGACGAGGGACAGGATACGAACGCCGCGCAGTGGGCGATCGTCGAGGCGATCGCGGACGAGTTCTTCTCAGGGGAAGGCACGCGCGACGAGGCGGAGACGGGCGCGCGCACGCAGTTCGCGGTCGGCGACTACAAGCAGGCAATCTTCGGCTTTCAGGGCACGGACCCGCGCGCGTTCGAAGCGGCGCGTGCCGCTGCCGAGCGCCGGGCGACAAGCGCGGACAAACCCTTCGAGACCATCGACCTCGCGCTCAGCTTCCGTTCCGCGCCCGCAGTCCTCGATGTCGTCGATACGGTGGTGGAAACCGTGGGGGCGGCAGCGTTCGGCATAGAGGGTGATATTCCGCGCCACACCGCGCACCGCGCCGGTGCAGCCGGAGACGTCGTGCTGTGGACGCCCGTCACCGGGGCACCGGACGAGGAAGACGAGGGTGAAGAGGCCGTCCCCGAGGACGCCGAGCGCACCCTCGCGGCGAACATTGCGCGGCAGATCTCGGGTTGGCTGGAGCGAGGCGAATTGCTTGCCTCCAAAGGCAGGCCGATCGCGGCGGGCGACATCATGCTGCTGGTGCGCTCGCGCGGCAGTCTCGTTCCCGCGCTCGTCTCGGCGCTGATGGCGGCGCGCGTGCCGGTGGCGGGCGCGGACCGGCTGCGCCTCACGCAGCCGCTCGCGGTGCAGGATCTGCTTGCGCTCGTCCGCTTCGCGCTGCAGCCGGGCGATGATCTGTCGCTTGCCGCGCTGCTCGTATCGCCCTTCCTCGGCTGGTCGCAGGACGATCTCTATGCCCTCGCGTTCAAGCGCCGGGGCACGCTGTGGCGCACGCTGCGCGACCGCACGGATGACAAGGCGCGCGCGGCAGAAGCGTGGCTCGGCAAGGTGCTCGCCCGCGCCGATTACATGGCGCCCTACGAGTTCCTGGAATACGTGCTGTCGGGCGAACCACAGGGGCGGTTGCGGCTTATCGCGCGCCTCGGCGAGGAAGCCCGCGACCCGATCGAGGAACTGCTCAACCAGGCGCTCGCTTACGAGGGCGCGAACACGCCCTCGCTGCAAGGCTTCCTGTCGTGGATTGAAGCGGACGACGTGGAGGTGAAGCGCGATGCCGAAGCGGCATATGACGCCGTCCGCATCATGACCGTGCACGGGTCGAAGGGGCTTCAGGCGCCCATCGTCATCCTCGCCGATGCGGCCTCCGCCGTGCCCAAGGGCGCGAAGCCGCCGCTCTCGCTCGATCTCCCCGGTCTCGGTCCCGCGCCGCTTTTCTTCGGTTCGGCGAAGGCACTCGTTGGTCCCGCGCGCGCCGCTCACGAGGCAGCGACGCGCGCCGAGGGCGAGGAGCACATGCGCCTGCTCTACGTCGCGCTCACCCGCGCCGAAGACCGGCTCTATGTCGGCGGCGCGCTCGGCAAGCGGCCATCGAAGGCGAAAAGCTGGCACGGCCATGTCGCCGATGCGCTCGCGGCATTGGACGCAGAGACTCGCGATGATCCCGTCTGGGGCAAGGTGCTGCGCCATGCGAGCGGCACGCCTGCGGCCGCTGCTGCACCGGTGAAATCCACTCAGCCTGCCGCGCCTGCAATTCCCGCATGGGCGCTCACGCTGCCTCCCGAGGAGGAACGCCCGCCGCGCCCCCTCGCGCCCTCCGCGCCGCAGGACGACGATCCTGCCGAACCCCCGCCAGGCCCCGCGCTGCGCGCTGCCGCGCGGCGCGGACAGGTGCTGCACCAGCTATTCGAGCGGATTGGCGGCGTTTCGCCCGAGAACCGCGATGCGGCGATGCGCGCCTGGCTGCAGCGCAATGCGCCCGATCTCAACGCGGACGCGATCACGCGCGAAGTTGCGGGGGCGCTCACCGATCCCGCGCTGGCGCCGTGGTTCGTGGAGGGTGCCTTCGCCGAGGCGCCGCTTTCGGCAGTCGTCGAGGATGTCGTCATCACCGGCACGATCGACCGGCTGATCGTGGGCGAAGATGTCGTGCGCGCGCTCGATTTCAAGACCGGGCGCAATCCGCCTTCCGATCTTGCGGGTGTGCCGGCCCCGCATATCCGCCAGATGCGCGCGTACCGCGATGCGCTTGCCCGCATCTTCCCCGGGCGCCGCATCGAAACGGCGCTGTTCTACACGGCGGCGCTGCGCATGATCCGCGTCGATTGATCTGAAAGCGCGGCTTTCAGACGCGGGAGAAAGGCTTGACAGATTTCAGCTTGAAGCGCGCGCGGCTACGCACCAGATTGCGCGCTACGCATTGTTGTTCGGAGACTTGTCATGGGTTCCACCGCCATCACCCCGGAAAATTTCGAGGCCGAGGTCGCAAACGCCGGAAAGCCGGTTCTCGTTGATTTCTGGGCGCCGTGGTGCGGCCCGTGCCGCCAGATCGCCCCGGCGCTCGAGGAGCTTTCGGAGGAACTCGGCGATCAGGTGACGATCGCCAAGCTCAACACCGACGATCATCCCGAGCTTGCCTCGCAGTTCGGCATTCGCGGCATCCCGACGATGATCCTGTTCAAGGACGGCAAGCCCGCCGCCACCAAGGTGGGCGCGCAGCCGAAATCGATGATCAAGGACTGGCTCGTCGGCGAGCTCGCCTGAACGGTTGAGGGCGGGGGCTAAGCGGCCTCCGCCAACGCCGCGCGGCGGCTGACGAATGCCGCGAGCAACGCGCCCGTCGCCAGAATGCCCGCCGCGATCAGGAAGCTGACCCCCGGCGCATCGCCCACGGTCATTTCATACATCCAGCCGAAGAACAGCGGCGAGGCGATGCCCGCGATGCTGCCGACGCTCATGTTCGCGCCCTGCAGCTGGCCCTGCTCGCTTTCCGAAACGCGGCGCGTCATCAGCGATTGCAGCGTCGGCATCGCGAGCGCCCACAGTGCGTTCGGGAACAGCGCCAGCGTGAAAAGAAGTCCCGTGGGCGCAAGGCCCATGCTCGCAAGGCCGAGGCTTCCCATCACCAGCCCCGCTACCATCGTGCGCCGGTCGCCCCAGCGTTTCACAGCGGGGCCGACGAGCACCGCCTGCACGATCATTTCAAGCCCGCCCGCGAGCGCCAGCGCGAGGCCGAGGTACATCGGCGTCCAGTTGTGCGTGTGCGCGGCATAGAGCACGAACACCACGGAGAAGACGTGGTGCGCGAAATACAAAAGGAAGTTCACCACCGCGAGGCCGGACAGCTCTGGGTGCGAGCGCAGCAGCTTCAGCGCGCCGAACGGATTCGCGCGCGTCCACGAAAACGCCATGCGCCGCTCGCGCGGCAGCGATTCGGGCAGGATGAACAGGCCGTAGAGGAAGGTGATGCCTGAGAGCACCGCCGCCGCCCAGAACGGCGCGCGCGGGCTGATCTCGCCGAGCACGCCGCCGACGAGCGGCCCGGCGATGAACCCCGCGCTGAATGCCGCGCCGACAAGGCCGTAGCCGCGCGCGCGCTCTTCGGGCGCTGTGATGTCGGCCATGTAGGCGAACACGGCCGTGAAGCTCGATGATGTGATGCCGCCGATCATGCGGCCGACGGCGAGCCACCAGAGGTCTGGCGCCAGTGCCATCAGAATCCAGTCGAGCGTAAGGCCGGCGGTCGAAATCAGGATCGTCGGCCGGCGCCCGTAGCGGTCGGAGATCGAACCGATGATCGGCGAGCAGAGAAACTGCATCCCCGCCCAGATCGCGACCATGATGCCGTTCCAGTACCCGGCCGCCGCTTCCGAGCCCACGAAGCCCTCGATGAGGGCGGGAAGCACGGGAATCACGAGCCCCATTGCCATCACGTCGAGAACGGCGACGGCGAGGATGAACGCGATTGCGGGACGGGAAGACGCGGACGACATGGCCCGGCGCTCATAGCCGCGCGCGGGCACGGCGTCACGCGTCTAAGATGTCAGCTCCGATAGTCGGCGTTGATCGAGATATAGCCGTGCGTCAGGTCGCAGGTCCAAACCGTGGCGCGGCCTTGCCCAAGGCCGAGGTCGACGCCGATCTCGATCTCCTGGCCCTTGAGGTGCGCGGCGACGGGCGCCTCGTCGTAGCCGTCGACCACCATGCCGTCTTTCGCCACCACGGTGTCGCCGAAGCGCACCGAGAGCCTGTCGCGGTCGGCGGGTTCGCCCGCCTTGCCGACCGCCATCACGACGCGGCCCCAGTTGGCGTCCTCGCCCGCCACCGCCGTCTTCACGAGAGGCGAGTTGGCGATCGAGAGCGCGATGCGTTTGGCGGAGGCATCGTCGGTTGCGCCTTCCACGTTCACGGCGATCAGCTTCTGCGCGCCTTCGCCGTCGCGCACGACCTGCTGTGCGAGGTCGCGGCAGACCTGCGTCAGCGCGGCCTGGAAGGCGTCGGCGCCCGGCGAATCGGGGCCGGTGATCTCGGCGTTTTTCGCCGCGCCGGTCGCGAAGGCGAGGAGGGTGTCGCTCGTCGAGGTATCGCTATCCACGGTGATCGCGTGGAAGCTGAGGTCGGTCGCGGCTGCCAGCATCGTCTTCAGGTACGTTGGCGAGACCGCAGCGTCGGTGAAGACGAACGCGAGCATCGTTGCCATGTCGGGGGCGATCATGCCCGAGCCCTTGGCGATGCCGACGACCGCGACGGTGCGGTCGCCGATGATGGCGGTGGCGCCCGCGCCCTTCGCAAACGTGTCGGTCGTCATGATTGTCGAGGCGGCGTGGAGCCAGCTTGCGTCGGAGCCCACCGAAAGCTTGCTGAACGCCTGCCGGAGGCCGTCCTTGGCTTTGTCTTCGGGGAGCGGCACGCCGATCACGCCAGTCGAGGCGAGGAAGATTTCATCTTGCGCAACACCGAGTTCGCCGGAGACCGTTTCGAGGATCATGTCGCACGCGGCCTTGCCGCGCCGCCCGGTGAAGGCGTTCGAGTTGCCCGCGTTCACGACAAGTGCGCGCGCCTTGCCCCCGGCAAGCGCGCTGCGGCACCATTCGACCTCCGGCGAGGGGCACTTCGACGTCGTCGTGAGCCCGGCGACAACAGTGCCCTCCGCGAACTCGCCGAGCAGCATGTCGGCCCGGTCCCAGCTCTTGTATCCGGCGCGGGCGGTCGCAAGGCGGATGCCTTCGATGTCGGGCAGCTTCGGAAATTTTTCGGGGGCCAGCGGCGAGCGGTCGTGCATCATTGTCCTCGTGAATGGAACTGATCCCGGTTTAGGCCACTGCGGCGTTTTGGTCGAGCCGCAAGAGGGGACTCGCCAACCGGATTCCACCACGTTAGGCTCATGTCCAACGATAAAGACCAAGCGGCGAGCAGAGACGAAGGAGCGCAGGTTTAAGGGGGAAACGCATTTCGACGTTCAACGAAATGTACGACGGGGAAACGGTTCGCGCGCCCTATCTCGACCTTGCCGGTTGGGTGTCGGACATGCCGCCGGACCTCCTCGATCTGAAGCGCGCCGAGGCTGACGCCCTGTTCCGCCGCATCGGCATCACCTTTGCGGTGTATGGCGAAGGCGGCGATCCCGAACGGCTCATTCCTTTCGATATTTTTCCGCGCGTGTTCACCGCGCACGAATGGCGGCGGCTGGAGCGCGGCGTGAAGCAGCGCGCGCAGGCGCTGAACGCCTTCCTTCGCGACGTCTACGACCGCGCCGAAATCGTCCGCGCCGGGCGCATCCCGGCGGAGCGCATATTCCAGAACGCGGCCTACGAGCCGGCGGTCGTGGGCATCCAGCCGCCGCGCGGCATCTACAGCCACATCGTCGGCGTCGATATCGTGCGCACCGGCCCCACCGATTTCTTCGTGCTTGAGGACAATTGCCGCACGCCGTCCGGTGTCTCCTACATGCTGGAGAACCGCGAGATCATGATGCGCATGTTCCCGGACCTGTTTCAGCGGAACCGCGTCGAGCCGGTGGAAGACTATCCGAACCAGCTTCGCCGTACGCTGATGAGCGTCGCGCCGGGCAGCTGCAAGGGCGAACCGACCGTGGTGCTGCTCACCCCGGGCTCGCTCAACAGCGCTTATTACGAGCACTCGTTTCTCGCCGATCAGATGGGCGTCGAACTCGTGGAGGGGCAGGATCTCTTCGTCGATGGCGACCATGTCTACATGCGCACGACGATGGGGCCGAAGCGTGTGGACGTGATCTACCGCCGCATCGACGACGACTTCCTCGATCCGCTGTGCTTCCGCCCCGATTCGATGCTCGGCGTGCCGGGGCTGATGAACGTGTACCGCGCGGGCAATGTCGCGATCGCTTCGGCGCCGGGTGCGGGCGTGGCGGACGACAAGGCGATCTACACCTATGTGCCGGAGATGATCCGCTTCTACCTCGGCGAGGAGCCGGTGCTGGCGAACGTGCCGACGTGGCAGTGCGGCAATCCCGATGATCTCGCCTACGTGCTCGGCAACCTTTCCGATCTTGTCGTCAAGGAAGTGCACGGGTCGGGCGGATATGGAATGTTGGTCGGGCCGGCCGCGACGCGCGCCGAGGTCGAGGCCTATGCGCGGCGCATCAAGGCCAACCCCTCCGAATTCATCGCGCAGCCGACGCTGTCGCTGTCGACGACGCCGACCTATGTCGAGTCCGGCCTCGCCCCGCGCCATGTCGACCTCCGGCCCTACTGCCTCGTCGGCGAGCGCATCCACCTGTGCGCGGGCGGGCTGACGCGCGTTGCGCTTCGCGAAGGGTCGCTGGTCGTCAATTCCTCGCAGGGCGGCGGCGTGAAAGACACGTGGGTGCTGGCGGACTGAAGATGACCATGCTGAGCCGCACCGCTGAAAACCTGTTCTGGATGACCCGTTACATGGAGCGGGCCGAGACGATGGCGCGCCTGCTTGAGGTCGGCTACCGCATCGCGCTGATGCCTTCCGCGGGTGCCGGCCACCAGAACGACTGGGCATCGATCCTGGCCGCGGCGGGCGGTGCGGCGGCGTTTGCCTCACGCTACGGCGAACCGGCGCCCGCCACGGTGGAAGCGTTTTTGTTCTTTGACCGCGAGAACACCTCCTCGGTCGCGAATTGCATCGCCCGCGCGCGCGACAATGCCCGCGTCGTGCGCACCGCCGTCACCAGCGAGGTGTGGGATGCGCTGAACGGCGCCTTCCAGGACATGAAGGCCTTCGAGCGGCGCGGGCCGGGCCGGGCCGACCTGATGACGCTCTGCGACTGGACGAAGCGGCAGACGGCGCTGCTGCGCGGCGCGATCGAGAACACGCAGCTGCAGCAGGACGGCTACGACTTCATGAACCTCGGCTATTACATCGAGCGTGCCGACAACACCGCGCGGATGCTCGATGTGAAATACTATGTGCTGCTGCCGGTGACGGACCGTGTCGGCGGCGGCATCGACAATTACCAGTGGACAACGCTGCTGCGCGCCATGTCGGTGTTCCGCGCCTTCCACTGGGCTTACGGCGGGGATTACACGCCGGGGAAGATCGCGCACTTCCTGATCCTCAACAAATCCTGCCCGCGCTCGCTCATTCACTGCGCCGAGCAGACCAACTACCACCTCGCGCGCCTCTCCCGCGCCTACGGCCAGCGCACGAAGCCGCACCAGACAGCGCGCACGATCCTCGCCGAACTTGCCGACGCGGACATCGACAACATCGTCCTTTCAGGTCTCCACGAATTCCTCACCGGCCACATCCGCCGCACTGCCGCGCTTGGCAGCGAGATCGCGGACACATATCTGTTCGGAGGGCGGTGATGCGCCTCTCCGTCTCGCACGTCACCCGCTACCGCTACGCTGCGCCGATCCGGCAGGTGGTGCAAAGCCATCGCCTCACGCCCTCGCGCTTCGCCGGTCAGCGCACGCTCGACTGGAAGGTGGAGGTGGAGGGCGGCCGCTTCTCGCAGCCGTTCACCGACGGCGCGGGAGATACGATCCGGACCATGTCGATACACGGCGCGGTTGAGGCGGTCGATATTCACGTGACGGGTACGGTCGAGACCGTCGATCTCGCAGGCGTGCTCAAAAACCACGCCGAGCGCATCTCGCCGCGCGTCTATCTTCGCACGACGCGCGCGACGCGGCCCGATGCCGCGCTCAGGAAACTTGCGGCAAAAGCCGTTTCGGACATTCCCCAGACCGCGCTTCTCGATCGCGCGCACGCCCTCTCCGCCGCCGTCGCCGACGGCATCGTGTACGCGCCGGGGGAAACACACGCGCACACGACAGCGGCCGAAGCGCTCGCGCTCGCGCTGGGGGTCTGCCAGGATCACACGCATGCGCTCATCGCCTGTGCGGTCTCGGTCGGCATTCCCGCGCGCTATGTGTCGGGCTATCTGTTCGCCAACGCCGACGGCGTTGCTCACGAGGCGAGCCACGCTTGGGCGGAGCTTCACATCGAGGGGCTGGGCTGGGTGGGGTTTGACGCGGCCAACCGCTGCTCTCCCGATGAACGCTATATCCGCCTCGGATCCGGCATCGATTCGGTGTCTGCGGCACCGATCCGGGGTGTCTCGTTCGGTGTTGCGAACGAAGATCTCGACGTGACCGTTGCGGTTACCGCGGTGCAGCAATAAAGGTTGCAGCATCATGACATACTGCGTCGGCGTCCTTCTCAACGATGGCATCGTGCTCCTCTCGGACACGCGCACCAATGCCGGTTTCGACAACATCGCCAGCTACAAGAAGATGTTCGTGTTCGAGGAGCCGGGCGAGCGCGTGATCGCACTGATGACCGCGGGCAGCCTCTCCGTGACGCAGACGGTGATCGCGCGCCTGCGCGACGCGATCGACGATCCCGATCAGACCGAAACGCCTTCGATCATGAAGGCTTCGACGATGCTGGAGGTGGCGCATATCATCGGCGACACGCTTTCGCAGGTCACGTCCGAGGTTTCCGAAAAGCTTGAGCGCATGAAGCAGGGGGCGAGCGCTTCGATGATCCTCGCCGGGCAGCGCAAGGGCGGCGGCCCGCGCATGTTCCTGATCTACCCGGAAGGCAATTTCATCGAGGCGACGGAAGACACGCCCTTCCTGCAGATCGGCGAGCACAAGTACGGCAAGCCGATTCTCGACCGCGTGGTGCGAAAGGACATGGCGATCGACGACGCGCGCAAGGCGCTGCTGCTTTCGATGGATTCGACGCTGCGTTCGAACCTGTCGGTTGGGATGCCGCTCGATCTTGCCGTCATCCAAAAGGACGCACTCAAAGTAACAGAATCACATCGCTTCGAGCCCGGCGACCCCGCGTTCTCCGCCATGTCGGACGCGTGGAGCCGGACGCTGCGCGAAGGCTTCTCGCGCATCGAGATCTGATCGTTCAGGGTTTTCCGAAAAAACGCTCGATGACGCTTTCGGCAAGACGTGCGGGGCGAAGCGTTTCCGCGTCCACACAGCACCAGCTCGATTTCACCTCGGCGAGCACCTCCTCGCCGCGCTTGATGATCGTTTCGTAGAACGCCCGGGCGCCGTGCACCTTTTCAAGGAGTACGGTGGCGATCACCTCGTCGTCGAGGAAGGTGGGGCGCCGGTAGGTGATCTCGTGCTTCAGCGCGACCCAGAGGTGCGCGGCAACCGCCTCGGCCGGCGCAAAGCGCTGCCAGTGGCTGAGCACGGCGTCCTGCACCCATTTCAGGTAGCTCGCATTGTTCACGTGCCCCATGAAATCGATATCGGCGGGGCTGATCTCGATCGCGTAGCTGAACGGGGGGCTGAAGGGGGCGGGTCCGGACATGCCTTGAATATAGCAGGTGCGCGGCGAATTTACGAGCGGTGCGCGATTCGGACAGTATGCCGCAGGCACAAACGAAAGGCGCCGCCGGAAAGGTCTCCGGCGGCGCCTTTGCGTGACGAAGCTGTCGCTTACGCGGCCTTGCGGCGGCGCGCGGCGCCAAGGCCGATGAGGCCGAGACCGAAGAGCGCAAGCGCGGCCGGCTCCGGCACTTCGACGGGCGCGACGACCTTCACGGCCTTGACCGTTGCCTTCACGCCGATCGGCGCGAAGAAATCGATGCCGACGAGGTCGTGGAAATCCACGGTGAACTCGGAACCGTCTGCGGTGACGATCGCGGAAATGTCGTCCCAGATCAGCGAGCCGCCGGTGATGATGCCGCCAGCAGTGATGTAGTAGGCTTCACCGCCCGAAGAGGCCGAACCGGCGATCGGCTCGAAAAAAGCGAGCGTTGCGGTGAACGTGGCGTGGCCCGCACCGAAGCCGCTCGGCGTGATCTGGCCGAAGTTGAACGTGTAGCCTTCGCCTTCCTCGAGCGAGAACGAGAAGTCGCTCCCGAAGGAGAGGCCGCTGGAAACGCCGCACCAGCCGATGCAACCGCTCGTGTCCACGGTGAGGCTGGAGCCGCCCTGATCGACGTCGAAAACGAGGCCGGCATTGGCCGGGGCAGCGAAAGCGGTGATGCCCAGCAGGGCGGTCGCAGCGGCGACTTTCAAAATGTTCAAGTTTTTTCTCCAAGCAAAGCAACGGTTTGATGGCGTTAACCATGCAATGCACATGCCATGCCGGAAAACTTACGCTGTTCCGCGCGATACGGAGTCGGTCTTCGTAACGCCTCCGTAAAAACTGTTAAGAATTCCGACGCTCTCGCGCTCAGAACCAGGTGCGCACGCCGACGAGCCAGCGCACGGCGTCCACGTCTTCGCCCGCCGCGCGCGCGAAATCCGCCGTGTCGCCGAGCTTGCGATGCCATTCGACACCCACATAGGGCCGGAATTGCGGGACGAATTCATAGCCGAGCCGAGCGCCCGCCTCGATCGCGGAGAGGCCCGCGCCGATCCCGTATTCGGGGATGTCCTGCGCCGAAAGCTCCAGCTCGACGCGCGGCTGCAGGATCAGCTTCTGCGTCAGCCGCTGGTCGTATTCGGCCTCGATGCGCGCCGTGACGTCGCCCTTCGTGGAGATGAAGGCCGCGGCGTCCACCTCGAACTTGTAGGGCGCGAGGCCCTGGATGCCGATCACCGCGTGCGCGCGGTCCGGCTCCGGGCGGATGTCGTAGCGCACGCCCGCCTGCAGATCGAAGAACGGGCCGATCGCGTGGCTCCACAGCGCCTGAACCTCGGCGGATTCAAGCGGCGCGCCGAATGCGCCTTCGCCCTCGGTCTTCCACCAGAATTTGTCGATGTCGCGGCCGATCCAGCCCTGCACGTCCCACAGGTACGTCTCGTGGCCTTGCCCGAACCCGGCTTCGAGCCGATCGACGATGGTCTTCGCCACCGTCATACCGCCCGTCTCCTTGTAGAGCGCAGCGCGCGCGGCGGCCATTGTCTCGGCGCCGAACACGGCATCGGCGGCATGGACCGCGCCCGAGGTTGCAGCGGCGGGCGGCGGGCCTTTCGGGATGGCGGGGCCGGAAGGGGCGGCGGCGTGTCCCGCGTGCGGGTCCGCTGCCGGCGGCATGACGTGCCCGGCATGGGGATCGTCGGCTGGCGGCATCGCATGGCCTGCATGAGGGTCATCTGCCGGTGGCATGACATGACCCGCATGGGGATCGTCGGCGGGCATCTGATGCTGCGAATGGTCCTGCGCGAACGCCGGGCCAGCGGCGCCGATCAGGAGGAGCGCGATCAGCCGCTTCATGCCGCGTCTCCCGCACCGTCCATGGGCCTTACCGTCACCACGTTGAACATGCCGAGGTGCATGTGCATCAGCAGGTGGCAGTGGAACGCCCAGTCGCCGGGCGCGTCGGCGGTGAGGTCGAAGGAGACCTTGCCGCCGGGCAGCACGTTCACCGTGTGCTTCCTCGGGTGGCGGCCCTCGTGGCCGTTCACGACCTCGAAGAAATGCCCGTGCAGGTGGATGGGGTGCGCCATCATCGTGTCGTTCACCAGCGTCACGCGTACGCGCTCGTTCTTCTCGAAGCGGAACGGCTCGGTCACTGGGCTGAACTGCTCGCCGTTGAACGACCACATGTAGCGTTCCATGTTGCTCGTCAGGTGGATTTCGAGGCTGCGTGAGGGCGGCCGGGTGTCCGGGTTCGGCGCCAGCGCGACGAGATCGGTGTAGACGAGCACGCGGTGCGTTTCATCCTCGAGGCCAAGGCCACGGTCGCCGACGCGGTCCACCGGCATCGGCGCGACCATGTCGACGCCGGGATTGAGTTTGATGCCCGCGCTTGCGGCGTTTTCGGGATCGCGCATCTTCATGGAATGGCCCATCGAGGCGTGATCGCCGCCGCCACCGTGGCCCATGTCCTTCATCGAAAGCGTCGGGCGGTCGCGCAGCTTCGGCACCGGCGCGCTCATGCCCATGCGGGGCGCCAGCGTCGCGCGGGCCATGCCGGAGCGGTCGACGCTTTCGGCGGCGAGCGTATAGGCGGCGTCCCCCGGCGTCACGATCACATCATAGGTCTCGGCAACGCTGATCTGGAGTTCGTCCGTCTCCACGGGCCGCACGTTCTCGCCGTCGGCGTTCACCACGGTCATGGGCAGGCCGGGGATGCGGACGTTGAAGATCGTCATGGCTGACGCGTTGATGATGCGCAGTCGCACGCGCTCGCCCGGCGTGAACAGGCCGGTCCAGTTCTCCGCCGGCCCGTGGCCGTTCACGAGATAGGTGTAGGTCGCGCCGGTCACGTCCGAAATATCGGCGGGGCTCATCCGCATCGCGCCCCATTCCAGCCGGTCCTTCAGACTCTGGCCCTTACCCGCCAGCAGCTCGGCGAGATTAGGGTTGTCGCGGCGGAAGAACTCCGGATCCTGCTTCAGAATTTTCATGATCGCGTGCGGATGCATGAAGCTCCAGTCCGAAAGCACGATCACGTGCTCGCGGTCGTAGGCGACTGGGTCCGCGCCCGCCGGATCGATGACGATCGGGCCGTAGTGGCCCATCGCCTCCTGCAGGTTCGAGTGGCTGTGATACCAGTAGGTGCCCGACTGGATCACTGGGAATTCGTAGGTGAAGCTGGAATGTGGCGCGATGCCGGGGAAGCTGATGCCCGGCACGCCGTCCATCTGGAACGGCAGAAGCAGCCCGTGCCAGTGGATCGATGTGTCTTCATCAAGGTGATTGGTAACGATCAGCCGCGCGGTCTCGCCTTCTTTCAGGCGGATCAGCGGCGCGGGCAGCGTGCCGTTCACGGTCACCGCGTGGCCGGTGCGGCCGCCGACGGTGAAGGGCGTGTGGCCGACGTTCAGCCGAATCTCGGGGCCTGACAGCGTGGTGGGAAGGCCGGGGGTGCCGCTCCGTGCCCATGTAGGGAAGAGAGCCGTTGCGCCGATACCGCCGATCAGCGCGCGCCGGGAAAGGGTGAGTCCGTTCATGGTGAGGATATTTGCACCTTGACACTGTGATAAGGTCAAGGGGCTCTTGACCCTCACATCGTGTAAAGGTTCAATGTGCCGGCAAGAGGAGATTTTCAGTGTCCGATTGCTGCAAACACCATGATCATCGACAGAGTATGCCGGTCGATCCCGCAACCGTGGCGCCCGGCGTCATGTGGATCTGCCCGATGCACGCGCAGATTCGGCAGGACGGGCCGGGTACGTGCCCGATCTGCGGCATGGCGCTGGAGCCCGAGTCGCCATCGCTGGACGACGCGCCAAACCCTGAGCTGATCGATTTCACGCGGCGTCTCTGGGTCGCCGCCGCACTCGCGCTGCCGCTGTTCGTGCTGGCGATGGGGACGGACATGCTCGGCTGGCACCTGCTGCCGATGCGCACGATGGTGTTCGTCCAGCTCGCGCTCGCGACCCCCGTGGTGCTGTGGGCCGGGCTGCCGTTCTTCGCGCGGGCCATCGCGTCGGTCCGCACGCGCAACCTCAACATGTTCACGCTCATCGGCCTCGGCGTCGGGGTGGCCTATGCCTACAGCGTCGTAGCGGCGCTCGCGCCCGGTCTGTTCCCCGAAAGCCTGGGGGTGCACGGGCAGGTGCCCGTGTATTTCGAGGCGGCGGCAGTGATCGTTGCGCTTGTTCTGCTCGGGCAGGTGCTCGAGCTGCGCGCCCGCGCCGCGACGGGCAAGGCGATCAAGGCGCTGCTCGGCCTCGCGCCGAAGCTCGCGCGGCGGATAGCACCGGACGGCGGTGAGACGGATGTGGACATCGGCCACATCGCCGTCGGCGACCTCTTGCGTGTGCGCCCCGGCGAGAAGATTCCCGTGGATGGCATCGTCGAGGATGGGCGCTCGTCCGTCGACGAATCGATGCTGACGGGCGAGTCGCTGCCTGCCGAAAAGGCGCCCGGCGACGCGGTGACGGGCGCGACGGTGAACGGTACCGGGATGCTCGTCGTGCGCGCCGCGCGCGTCGGCAGCGACACGATGCTTGCGCAGATCGTTCGCATGGTGGCGGAAGCGCAGCGTTCGCGCGCGCCGATCCAGAGCCTCGCCGACACGGTTTCGGGCTGGTTCGTGCCAGCCGTCGTGCTGGTCGCCATCCTCGCCTTCGCCGTGTGGCTGTTCGTGGGGCCGGAGCCGCGCCTCGCTCACGCGCTCGTCGCGGGCGTTTCGGTGCTCATCATCGCCTGCCCCTGCGCGCTCGGGCTCGCGACGCCGATGTCGATCATGGTCGGCACGGGGCGCGGCGCGGCGGCGGGCGTGCTCGTCCGTAATGCCGAAGCGCTGGAGCGCATGGAAAAGGTCGACACGCTCGTCGTCGACAAGACCGGCACACTGACGCTGGGGAAACCCCGCCTTGTCGGCATCGAAGGGGATGATCCGGACACGATGCTGCGTCTCGCCGCCTCGGTCGAACGCGGCAGCGAGCATCCGCTTGCCGCCGCGATCGTCGATGCCGCGGAAGAACGCGGCCTTGCCCTCGCCGATGTTTCGGATTTCGCGTCCGAAACGGGAAAGGGCGTCACGGGGATGGTGGATGGCCGCCGCGTGATGCTCGGCAACCGCGCGATGATAGCGGGCCTCGATACCTCCGCGCTCGACGCGAAGGCCGATGCCCGGCGCGCGGCGGGCGAGGGCGTCATGTACCTCGCAATCGACGGCGTCTTCGCGGGCTTCCTCGCGGTCGCCGATCCGGTGAAGGACAGCGCGGCGGAGGCGATCGCCGCCCTCAAGCGCGAAGGTCTGCACATCGTCATGCTCACCGGCGACAACAGAAAGACCGCCGAAGCCGTGGCGAAGCGGATCGGCGGTATCGACGCCGTGATCGCCGAGGTGCTGCCCGCCGACAAGCAGAAGGCCGTCGAACGCCTGCGCGCCGAGGGCCGCATCGTCGCCATGGCGGGGGACGGCATCAACGATGCCCCCGCACTTGCCGCCGCGAACGTCGGCATCGCGATGGGTACGGGCACTGATGTCGCGATGGAAAGCGCCAGCGTGACGCTCGTGAAGGGCGATCTTCGCGGCATCGTCCGCGCGCGCCGCCTCAGCCGCACGGTGATGCGCAACATCCGGCAGAACCTGTTCTTCTCGTTCGTGTTCAACGCGGCGGGCGTTCCGATCGCGGCGGGCGTGCTCTATCCGGTGTTCGGGCTGCTGCTGAGCCCGATGATCGCGGGCGCGGCCATGTCGCTGAGCTCGGTCACGGTGATCGGCAATGCGCTCAGGTTGAGGGGGGTGAGGCTGTGAACATTGGCGCGGCATCGAAGAAAAGCGGCGTCAGCCAGCGCATGATCCGCCACTATGAAGGCATCGGCCTCATCCCGCTGCCGCCCCGGCGGGACTCGGGCTACCGGGACTATGGCGAAGACGATGTCCACCGGCTCCGTTTCATCGCCAACGCCCGCGACCTCGGCTTCGGCATCGAGGAAATCCGCACGCTTCTGGCACTCTGGTCGGACCGGGAGCGCAGCAGCGCAGACGTGAAACGCCTCGCCCTCCAGCAGGCCGAGGCGCTCGCTGAGAAGATGAAGGCGATCGAGGCGATGCGCCGCACGCTCATCCACCTCGCAAAGGGCTGCCACGGCGATTCCCGCCCCGAATGCCCGATCATCGATGCGCTCGCGGCGCGGGTTAATTAAACGGCGATATTCGGCGGCTTATCTTTGGCGCTTCGGAATGGAGCGGCCTTTGATGCGCCTTTGCCTGATCTTTCTCGGTATCATCCTGCTGCCTCAGAAGGTGACGGCAGCAGATGGTGTCGTGGACGTCAGCCTGAAGATTGATACCGACGGGCGGGTGGCAGAATGCCGGGTGCTTCGGTCCAGTGGCTACGCGAAACTGGATGCCAGGACATGTGCGATACTGCGCCGCACGAAGCGCTTCGAAGCCAAACGCTATGGCGGCAAGGGCGTTGTCTACGAACGGGTGGAGACATACCGCTGGCAGGTGCCGCGCGCGCCGAAACCGGTCGAGCCACAGATTCGCGAAACCCGCATTCATTGACTATAAAGCGCGCCGTTCCTATGTCGGCGGCGATGTTGGGGCGCGCCTGTGCGGCCCCGCCCTTTGCGCACAAGGTCCTTCATGCTGGGTTTTAACGCGCTCGCGAAGCGTATCTTCGGCTCCTCCAACGATCGCTACGTCCGGTCGCTCTCTACCATCGTCCGCAAGATCAACGATCTTGAGGCCGCGTTCGAGGCGCTCTCCGACGACCAGCTCAAGGCGAAGACGGATGAGTACCGTCAGCGCATTGCCGCTGGCGAGGCGCTGGATGTGCTGCTCCCCGAAGCCTTCGCCACGGTGCGCGAAGCCTCCAAGCGCGTGCTCGGAATGCGGCATTTCGATGTGCAGCTCATCGGCGGCATCGTGCTGCACCGGGGCGAAATCGCCGAGATGCGCACCGGCGAGGGCAAGACGCTCGTGGCGACGCTCGCCACGTACCTCAACGCCATCGAAGGCAAAGGCGTCCACGTCGTCACCGTGAACGACTATCTCGCCCGCCGCGACTCAGGCTGGATGGGCAAGATCCACAATTTCCTCGGGCTTTCCGTGGGCGTCATCGTCCCGAACCTCGACGAGGCGACGCGTCGCGCGGCTTACGCTGCCGACATCACTTACGGCACCAACAACGAGTTCGGCTTCGATTACCTGCGCGACAACATGAAATATTCGCGCGAGTCGATGGTGCAGCGGCCGTTCAACTTCGCGATCGTCGACGAGGTCGACTCGATCCTCGTGGACGAGGCGCGCACGCCGCTCATCATTTCGGGCCCCACCGAGGATAAGACCGACCTTTATGTCGCAGTCGATGCCGTGGTGAAGGTGCTGCCAAAGGAATCCTACGAGGTCGACGAGAAGCAGAAGTCGATCACGCTCACCGAGGACGGCACCGAGGCCGCCGAGCGCGCGCTCGAAGCCGCGGGGCTGCTCGTGGGCGAAAACCTCTATGATTTCGAGAACACGCAGGTGGTTCACCACCTCAACCAGGCGCTGAAGGCCAACATCATCTTCCGCCGCGACACAGACTATATCGTGAAGGGCGACAAGGTCGTCATCATCGACGAGTTCACCGGGCGCATGATGGATGGCCGCCGCTGGTCGGATGGTCTCCACCAGGCGGTCGAGGCCAAGGAAGGCGTCGAGATCCAGCCCGAGAACCAGACGCTCGCCTCGATCACCTTCCAGAACTATTTCCGCATGTACCCCAAGCTCGGCGGCATGACCGGTACGGCGGCGACCGAGGCTGCCGAATTCTACGACATCTACAAGCTGAACACGGTCGAGATCCCGACGAACGTGCCCGTGAAGCGGATCGATGTGGACGACGAGTTCTACAAGAACGCCCAGGACAAGTACGGCGCGATCGTGAAGGCGATCCGGGAGGCGAGCATGAAGGGCCAGCCCGTACTCGTCGGCACCGTCTCCATCGAAAAGTCGGAAATGCTTTCCGAGCATCTGACGAAGGAAGGCGTCGAGCACAGCGTGCTGAACGCGCGCTTCCACGAGCAGGAAGCCCGCATCGTCGCGCAGGCGGGCCGGCTCGGCGCCGTCACCATCGCCACCAACATGGCGGGCCGCGGTACGGATATCCAGCTCGGCGGCAACGTCGAGTTCCGTGTCGAGGACGAGCTTTCCTCCATGCCGGAGGGGCCCGAGAAGGAACGCGAGATCGAGCGCATCCGCGAGGAGATCGCCGCCGAACGCGAGGCCGTGAAGCAGGCCGGCGGACTGTTCGTGCTCGGCACCGAGCGCCACGAGAGCCGCCGCATCGACAACCAGCTGCGCGGCCGCTCGGGCCGTCAGGGCGATCCGGGCTTCTCGCGCTTCTATCTCAGCCTTGATGACGATCTGCTGCGCATCTTCGGGCAGCAGTCGATGCTGAACCGCATGATGCAGTCGGGGCTGGAGGAGGGCGAGGCGATCGTCCACCCGTGGATATCGAAGGCGATCGAGACCGCGCAGAAGAAGGTCGAGGCGCGCAACTACGACGTCCGCAAGCAGCTTCTGCAGTACGACGACGTGATGAACGACCAGCGCAAGGTCGTTTACGAGCAGCGCGCCGACGTGATGGATTCCGAAACGCTCGGCGACGTCGTCGCCGATATGCGCACCGAAACCGCGAACGATCTCGTCTCGCTGCACTGCCCGGCAGGCGCCTATCCCGAGCAGTGGAACGTCGAGGGGCTGAGGGCCGATCTTGGGCGCCTCTTCGCGCTCGACCTACCCGTCGAGGACTGGGTCAGCGAACAGGCGGTCGATCAGGAGATTTTCATCGAGCGCATCGAGCAGGCCGCGAAGGACGCGCTTGAAGCGAAGACGGCGAACATCCCGGCCGAAACGTGGACGCAGATCGAGAAGAGCTTCCTCCTGCAGGCGATCGACCATCACTGGAAGGAGCATCTCGCCACGCTCGACGCGCTCCGCGCCGTCATCCACCTGCGCGCCTATGCGCAGAAACAGCCGATCAACGAATACAAGCAGGAAGCCTTCGCGCTCTTTGAGCGGATGCTCGTCAACATCCGCGAGGAGGTGACGCGGATGCTCTCCCACGCGCAGTTCGAAATGGCGCCCCCGCCACTGCCGCGCACGCCGCCCGAGTTCCTGACGACGCACATCGACCCGTTCACGGGCGAAAACGATTCGCTCGCCGCCGATCCCGCCCTGATGGCGGAGAGCGTTGCGGTTGGTCGCAATCAGCCCTGCCCCTGTGGCTCGGGCAAGAAGTATAAGCACTGCCACGGCGCGAAGGACTGAGCCTTCGCTTCTCTTGGGGGGTGAAATGCTGAAACTGGCACTTGCCGCCGCGCTGCTTTCGGGCGCTGCGCAGGCGGAAACCGTCGTCGTCACCGCGGACCGCATGGTCGATGTCGTCGGGGGCAAGACGCTCGCGAATCCAGTGGTCGTCATCACCGACGGGCGCATCGTCTCGGTTTCCGGCGGTGCGAGCATCCCGGCAGACGCGAAGCGCATCGACCTGCCCGGCATGACGATCCTGCCCGGGCTCATCGACATGCACGTCCACCTCGACAGTTCGCCCGTCTACGGCGGCTACAACAGCCTCGTCTTCACCGACAGCTTCTGGACGGTGGTGGGCGCGGCGAACGCACGGGACATGCTGGAGGCAGGCTTCACGACCGTGCGAAACGTCGGCTCGGCCGGCTATTCGGACGTCGGGATCAAGCAGGCGATCGAGGAAGGCTTCACGGTCGGCCCGCGCATCGTCCCGGCCGCACACGCGCTCGGCGCGACCGGCGGTCACTGCGACGAGACCTTCTATCCGCCATCCTTCGGCCGCAAGGGTGAGGCCGTGGGCGATTCGCCCGACGAACTGCGCCTGCGCGTGCGCGAGCAGCGGAAGTATGGCGCAGAGGTCATCAAGGTGTGCGCCACGGGCGGCGTCTTCTCGCGCAACACCGAGCCCGGCCAGCAGCAGCTTTCGGAGGCCGAGCTTCGCGCCATCGCCGACGAGGCGCACATGTGGGGCGTGAAGGTCGCAGCGCACGCGCACGGCACGTCCGGCATCAAGGCGGCGATTCGCGCCGGCATCGACACCATTGAGCACGCGAGCCTGATCGACGCCGAAGGCATCCGCCTCGCGAAGGAGCGCGGCACGGTGCTGGCGATGGACATCTATAATACGGAGTATACGCAGGCTGAGGGCCGCAAGAACGGCGTGCTGGAGGACAATCTGCGGAAAGACCGCGAGATCGCCCAGATCCAGCGCGACGGCTTCCGTGAGGCACACAGGGCCGGCGTGAAGATGGTCTTCGCTTCCGATGCTGGGGTGATGCCCCATGCGGAGGTCGGCAAGCAGTTCCGCGTGATGGTGGAGTACGGCATGACGCCCATGGATGCGATCCGCGCGGCGACGCGGAATGCCGCCGAGGCGCTGGGCCGCGAATCGGACGTCGGCGCGATCGCGCCGGGCCGTTACGGCGACCTCATCGCTGTCGCCGGAGACCCCACGGCGGACGTCACGCTGCTCACGAATGTTCCTTTCGTTATGAAGGGCGGCGACATCGTGAAAGATGCGCGTTGAGCGCATCGCCGAAGACCCGCGGAGAACCGTCACAAAAGCCGTTGACCTTGGGGGGAGGCACGCATATAAGCCGCGCCCGTACTCGCGGGCTGGTGGTAGGCGTTCGTCCTAGACGCTGTCCTGGAACGGGTTTTTAGAGCTGATAGGCCGAAAGGCCGCGAAATAAGGGTCCGGGTGGGGCCGTTAGGTGCCCGCCGGGACCGTTTGCATTTGTCCGCGAATCGCTCGCGGATGCTTTGCGCGCGGCTGGCTTTGAGGCTCGCATGGATTTGGAAACAAGAGGCTGAAGCGTTAATGCCGACGATCAACCAGCTGGTCCGCAAGGGTCGGAATCCGCAGAAGGCGCGCAACAAGGTGCCTGCGCTCGAAGCGAATCCGCAGAAGCGCGGCGTGTGCACGCGCGTCTACACGACGACCCCGAAGAAGCCGAACTCGGCGCTCCGCAAGGTGGCCAAGATTCGCCTGACCAACGGTTTCGAGGTGATCGGCTACATCCCGGGTGAAGGCCACAACCTTCAGGAACACTCGGTGGTGCTCATTCGCGGCGGCCGCGTAAAGGATTTGCCGGGCGTGCGTTACCACGTGCTGCGTGGCGTTCTTGACACACAGGGCGTCAAGGATCGCAAGCAGAGCCGTTCGAAATACGGCGCCAAGCGGCCTAAGTAAGGAAACGAAGAAATGGCTCGTCGTCGTCGTCCGGAGAAGCGCGAAATTCTCCCCGATCCCCGCTTCGGGGACATCACGCTCACGAAGTTCATGAATCTCGTGATGTATCAGGGCAAGAAGTCGGTCGCTGAAACGATCGTCTACACTGCGCTCGACAACATCGAATCGAAGATGAAGAAGGACCCGGTCGGGATCTTTCATGACGCGCTGAACAACGTGAAGCCGGGCATCGAGGTTCGCAGCCGCCGCGTCGGCGGTGCGACCTATCAGGTTCCCGTCGAGGTGCGTCCGGAACGTTCGCAGGCGCTGGCAATTCGCTGGCTGATCGCATCGGCCCGCAATCGCAGCGAGAACACCATGTCGGCGCGCCTTTCGGGCGAGTTGATGGACGCCTCGCAGAACCGCGGCACCGCCGTGAAGAAGCGCGAAGACACGCACCGTATGGCCGAGGCGAACCGCGCCTTCGCGCACTACCGCTGGTAAAGATTAAGGACTGATCGCAATGGCCCGCAGCCATCCGCTCGATAAATATCGCAACATCGGCATCATGGCGCACATTGATGCCGGCAAGACGACGACGACCGAGCGAATCCTCTACTACACCGGCAAGTCCTACAAGATCGGCGAAGTGCATGAAGGCACGGCGACGATGGACTGGATGGAGCAGGAGCAAGAGCGCGGCATCACGATCACGTCTGCCGCGACGACCTGTTTCTGGAACGACCACCGCATCAACATCATCGACACGCCCGGCCACGTCGACTTCACGATTGAAGTCGAGCGTTCGCTGCGCGTGCTCGACGGCGCTGTCGCGTGCTTCGACGGTGTCGCCGGCGTTGAGCCGCAGTCGGAAACGGTGTGGCGTCAGGCAGACAAGTACCGCGTTCCGCGCATGTGCTTCGTCAACAAGCTCGATCGCACCGGCGCCAACTTCGAACGCTGCGTCCAGATGATCAAGGACCGCCTCGGCGCGCGTCCGCTGGTGCTTTACCTCCCGATCGGCATCGAGAGCTCGTTCAAGGGCCTCGTCGACCTCGTCGAGGATCGCGCGATCATCTGGCTCGAAGAGTCGCTGGGCGCGAAGTTCGAGTATCAGGACATCCCGGCCGAGCTCAAGGATGCCGCCGAGCTTGCCCGCCAGGAACTCATCGAGATGGCCGTCGAGCAGGACGATGCCGTCATGGAGGCCTACCTCGAAGGCAATGTTCCCGATCCCGCGACGCTGAAGGCGCTGATCCGCAAGGGTACGCTGAACTTCTCGTTCGTGCCGGTGCTGTGCGGTTCGGCGTTCAAGAACAAGGGCGTGCAGCCGCTGCTCGACGCCGTCGTTGACTATCTGCCGAGCCCGCTCGACGTGCCGGCCGTGCAGGGCGTCAAGCTCGACGGCGAGACGGTCGATAGCCGCAAGGCCGACGACAGCGAGCCTTTCTCGGCGCTGGCGTTCAAGATCATGACCGACCCGTTCGTCGGCACGCTCACCTTCGCGCGCATCTACTCGGGCAAGCTCGAGGGTTCCTCCACCGTGCTCAACTCGGTGAAGGACAAGAAGGAAAAGATCGGCCGTATGCTCCTGATGCACGCCAACGAGCGTGAGGACATCAAGGAAGCTTTCGCGGGCGACATCGTCGCGCTCGTCGGTCTCAAGGAAGTGACTACCGGCGAAACGCTCTGCGCGCCGAATGCGCCGATCATCCTGGAGCGCATGGAGTTTCCGGATCCGGTCATCGAGGTCGCGGTCGAACCGAAGACCAAGGCCGACCAGGAGAAGATGGGCATCGCGCTCAACCGTCTCGCGCAGGAAGACCCGAGCTTCCGCGTGTCGTCGGACATGGAAAGCGGCCAGACCATCATCAAGGGCATGGGCGAGCTTCACCTCGAAATCCTCGTCGATCGCATGAAGCGTGAGTTCAAGGTCGAGGCGAACGTCGGCGCGCCGCAGGTGGCGTACCGAGAATCGCTCGCGCGCAAGGTCGATATCGACTACACGCACAAAAAGCAGTCAGGCGGTTCGGGTCAGTTCGGCCGCGTGAAGATGACGGTCGAGCCGGGTGAACGCGGCCAGGGCGTGCTTTTCGTCGACGAGGTCAAGGGCGGCAACGTTCCGCGCGAATACATTCCTTCGGTCGAGAAGGGTATTCGCGAGGTCGCGGCTTCGGGTTCGCTGATCGGCTTCCCGATCATCGACTTCACCGCGACGCTGACGGACGGCGCCTATCACGACGTCGACTCGTCGGCGATGGCGTTCGAAATTACGGGTCGCGGCGCCATGCGCGAAGCGGCTCAGAAGGCCGGCATCAAGCTGCTCGAGCCCGTGATGAAGGTTGAGGTGGTGACGCCCGAGGAATTCATGGGCGACGTCATCGGCGATCTCAATTCGCGGCGTGGTCAGATCCAGGGCACCGACAGCCGCGGCAACGCACAGGTGGTCGAGGCGATCGTGCCGCTGGCGAACATGTTCGGGTACGTCAACCAGCTCCGTTCGTTCTCGCAGGGCCGGGCGCAGTACACGATGCAGTTCAGTCATTACGAGGAAGTCCCGGCGAACGTCGCCGAGGAAGTCAAGGCGAAGCTCGCCTGATAATTTGGTTGGCAATCGGAATTGGCCGCGAGGCCAGGGACAGCAGAAGACAAGAGGGTTAGAGACATGGCGAAAGCGAAATTTGAGCGCACCAAGCCGCACTGCAACATCGGCACCATCGGTCACGTCGACCATGGCAAGACGACGCTGACGGCGGCGATCACGAAGGTTCTGTCGGAGTTCGGCGGCGCCACGTTTACCGACTATGCCAACATCGATAAGGCTCCCGAAGAGCGCGAGCGCGGCATCACGATCTCGACGGCGCACGTCGAATACGAGACCGAGAACCGCCACTACGCCCACGTCGATTGCCCGGGCCACGCCGACTATGTGAAGAACATGATCACCGGCGCCGCGCAGATGGACGGCGCGATCCTCGTCGTGAATGCTGCCGACGGCCCGATGCCGCAGACCCGCGAGCACATCCTGCTCGCTCGTCAGGTCGGCGTGCCGGCGCTCGTCGTCTACATGAACAAGGTCGATCAGGTCGACGATCCCGAGCTTCTCGAGCTCGTCGAACTCGAAGTCCGCGAACTGCTCTCGAAGTACGATTTCCCGGGCGACGACATTCCGATCATCAAGGGTTCGGCGCTTGCCGCTCTTGAAGGCCGCGACGACGCGATCGGCAAGAACTCGATCCTCGAACTGATGAAGGCCGTCGACGAGTCCATCCCGCAGCCGGCGCGTCCGCTCGACCGTCCGTTCCTGATGCCGATCGAAGACGTGTTCTCGATCTCGGGTCGCGGCACGGTCGTCACGGGCCGCGTCGAGTCGGGCATCGTCAAGGTTGGCGAGGAAGTCGAAATCGTCGGCATCCGCCCGACCACGAAGACCGTCGTCACCGGCGTCGAGATGTTCCGCAAGCTGCTCGATCAGGGCCAGGCTGGCGACAACATCGGCGCGCTGCTGCGCGGCACGAAGCGTGAAGACGTCGAGCGCGGCCAGGTTCTCTGCAAGCCGGGCACGATCACCCCGCACACGGAGTTCAACGCCAGCGTCTATGTGCTGTCGAAGGACGAAGGCGGCCGTCACACGCCGTTCTTCGCGAACTACCGTCCGCAGTTCTACTTCCGCACGACCGACGTGACGGGTGAAGTTGTTCTCCCCGAGGGTACCGAGATGGTGATGCCGGGCGACAACATCCAGCTCGGCGTCAAGCTCATCGCGCCGATCGCGATGGATCAGGGTCTCCGCTTCGCCATTCGCGAAGGCGGCCGTACCGTGGGTTCGGGTGTCGTGGCGGAAATCACGAAGTAAGCGAAAGCATATCGCCGGTCCGGCACGAAATTGTGCCGGACCGGTTTGCTTTTGCCGGTTGGATTGAGAAGGCCGAATTGGTCGGCCGAATGAAAGTTTGAACGGGTACCCGCATGGAAACGCAGAATATTCGCATCCGCCTCAAGGCCTTCGATCACCGCGTGCTCGATCAGGCGACGGGCGAAATCGCCGATACGGCGAAGCGGACGGGCGCGATGGTCCGCGGACCCATCCCGATGCCGACGCGCATCGAGAAGTTCACCGTGAACCGCTCGCCGCACGTCGACAAGAAGTCGCGCGAGCAGTTCGAGGTTCGCACCTACAAGCGCCTGCTGGACATTGTTCAGCCGACGCCGCAAACGGTGGACGCGCTGATGAAGCTCGACCTCGCCGCGGGTGTGGATGTCGAGATCAAGTTGCAGGCCTAGCCTGACGTTTTAACTCAAGCCCGCTGCGCGCAGCGGGCCTCTGAATAGGAAGGGACAAGATCATGCGCACTGGCGTGATCGCAAAGAAGGTGGGGATGACCCGGCTGTTCAAGGATGACGGCCGGCACGTTCCCGTGACGGTCCTCAGCCTCGAAGGCTGCCAGGTCGTCGCGCAGCGCACTGCGGACCGCGACGGTTATGTCGCGCTCCAGCTCGGTGCCGGCACCGCGAAGGTTAAGAACGTCGCCAAGCCGCAGCGCGGCCACTTCGGCAAGGCCGAAGTCGAGCCGAAGGCGCAGGTTGTCGAATTCCGCGTGTCCGAAGACGCGCTCGTCGATGTGGGGGCAGAACTTTCGGCCGACCATTTCATCGCGGGTCAATACGTCGACATCACCGGTTCCACGCAGGGCAAAGGCTTCGCCGGCGCCATGAAGCGTTGGGGTTTCGGCGGTCTGCGCGCGACGCACGGCGTTTCGGTCTCGCACCGCTCGCACGGTTCGACGGGTAACCGCCAGGATCCCGGCAAGGTCTTCAAGAACAAGAAGATGGCCGGCCACATGGGCGCCCGCAATCGCACGCAGCAGAACCTTGAGGTCGTCGGCACCGATGCCGCGCGCGGTCTCATCTTCGTCAAGGGTTCGGTCCCCGGTCACAAGGGCGGCTGGCTCGAGGTTCGCGATGCCGTGAAGGTCGCGCGTCCGGGCGAAGCGCCGTATCCGGCCGCCGTCCGCAGCGCCAACAACAACGAAGCGGCGCCCGTCGAGGCTCCGGCGGAAACGCCGGCCGAGACGGTCGAAACCGCCACCGACGGCCAGGAGGGCTGAACATGAAGGTCAAGGTACAGACCCTCGACGCCAAGGCTGCCGGCGATGTCGAACTGAACGACGAGATCTTTGGTCTCGAACTTCGCACCGACATCCTGCACCGCGTCGTCAACTGGCAGCTCGCCAACCGTCGCGGCTATGCCCGCGCGGCGCGTGAGCGTTCGGACGTTGCACGCACCGGCAAGAAGTTCGGTCGCCAGAAGGGCGGCGGCACGGCCCGTCACGGCAACCGTCGTTCGCCGATCTTCATCGGCGGCGGCAAGGCCCACGGTCCGCGCGCACGCTCGTTCGAGCAGAGCCTGAACAAGAAGATCCGCGTCCTCGGTCTCAAGACCGCGCTGTCGGCGAAGGCCAAGGAAGGCAAGCTCATCGTCGTCAAGGACCTTGAGCTGAAGGATGCCAAGACGAAGGCGCTGCGCGAGCAGCTCGGCAAGCTCGGTATCACCAGCGGCCTCTTCATCGACGGCGACACGCCCGCGAACTTCCGTCTGGCCTGCGCGAACCTCTACAAGGTTGACGTGCTGCCGGTCATCGGCGCGAACGTGTACGACATCCTCAATCACGACACGCTCGTCCTCACGACGTCGGCGGTCGAAAAGCTGGAGGCGCGCTTCAATGGCTAAAGCCGCGAAGAAGGCCGAGATCGCGTTGGAGCACTACGACGTGATCCTGTCGCCGATCATCACCGAGAAGTCGACGCAGGTGTCGGAATACAACCAGGTTGTGTTCCACGTCGCGAAGACCGCGACCAAGCCCGCCATCAAGGCGGCGGTCGAAGCGCTGTTCGATGTCAAGGTGAAGGGCGTGAACACGCTCATCGCCAAGGGCAAGACGAAGCGCTGGAAGGGTCAGCGCTACATCCGCTCCGACGCGAAGAAAGCCGTCGTGACGCTCGCCGAAGGCGAGTCGATCGACGTGACCACGGGAATCTAAGCCATGGCGCTCAAATCCTATAACCCGACCAGCGCAGCGCGCCGCGGTCTCATCCTCGTCGACAAGTCGCAGCTCTTCAAGGGCAAGCCCGTCAAGGGCCTGACCGAAGGTCTGCACAAGTCCGGCGGCCGCAACAACCAGGGCCACGCCACCGCGCGCGGCATCGGCGGCGGTCACAAGCGTCGTTATCGCATTGTCGATTTCAAGCGTCGCAAGTGGGACATGGCGGCCGTTGTCGAGCGGATCGAGTACGACCCGAACCGCACGGCGTTCATCGCCCTCGTGAAATACGAGGACGGCGAGCTGAACTATATCCTCGCACCGCAGCGTCTTGCCGTCGGCGACACCATCGTCGCGGGCAAGAAGACCGACGTGAAGCCGGGCAACGCGATGGAAATCGGCCAGATGCCGGTCGGCACTATCGTCCACAACGTCGAGATGAAGCCCCGTAAGGGCGGCCAGATCGCGCGTTCGGCAGGCACTTATGTGCAGGTCGTCGGGCGTGACCGCGGCATGGCGATCGTTCGTCTCGGTTCGGGCGAGCAGCGCTACGTTCCCGCCGATTGCATGGCGACGGTCGGCGCGGTGTCGAACCCCGACAACTCGAACCAGAACCTTGCCAAGGCCGGCCGCAACCGCTGGCTCGGCAAGCGTCCGCTGACGCGCGGTGTCGCCAAGAACCCGGTCGATCACCCGCACGGCGGCGGTGAAGGCCGCACCTCGGGTGGCCGTCATCCGGTGACGCCGTGGGGCAAGCCGACCAAGGGCGCGAAGACGCGCAACCGCAAGAAAGCGTCGAACGCGATGATCATCCGGTCGCGTCACGCGAAGAAGAAGAGGTAAGCCATGGCGCGTTCCGTCTGGAAGGGTCCGTTTGTCGACCTGCACCTTCTGAAGAAGGCCGAGACCGCCCAGGATTCCGGTGCGCGTGCGCCGATCAAGACCTGGTCGCGCCGCTCGACGATCCTGCCGCAGTTCGTTGGCCTCACCTTCAACGTCTACAACGGCAAGAAATTCGTGCCGGTGACCGTCAACGAGGACATGGTGGGCATGAAGCTCGGCGAGTTCGCGCCGACGCGCACCTATTTCGGCCACACCGCCGACAAGAAGGCGAAGAGGTAAGCGATGAGCAAGGCTGCAAACCCCCGTCGTGTCGGCGAGCGCGAGGCGCTCGCGGTGGCGACGACCGTTCGCGGTTCGGCGTACAAGCTGAACCTGGTCGCCGGTCTCATTCGCGGCAAGAAAGCCGGCGATGCGCTCAACATCCTCACCTTCTCCACGAAGGCGATGGCGGTTGACGTTCGCAAGGTTCTCGCCTCGGCGATCGCCAACGCGGAAAACAACCACAACCTCGACGTCGATGCGCTCGTGGTGAAGGAAGCCAGCGTCGGCAAGTCGATCACGATGAAGCGCTGGACGCCGCGCGCACGCGGCCGCTCGGCGAAGATCATGAAGCCGATCAGCCGCATCCGCATCGTTGTGCGCGAAGCGGACGAAGAGGCAGGAGCGTAATATGGGTCACAAGACTTCCCCCATCGGCCTGCGGCTGCAGATCAACCGCACCTGGGACTCGCGCTGGTTCGCGGACGGCGAAGACTACGGCCGTCTGCTGCTCGAGGATCTGAAGATCCGCAACTTCGTGATGAAGACGCTGCCGCAGGCGGCGATCTCGAAGGTGGTGATCGAGCGTCCGGCGAAGCTCTGCCGCGTGTCGGTGTATGCCGCGCGTCCGGGCGTGATCATCGGCAAGAAGGGTGCGGACATCGACAAGCTGCGCAAGCAGCTCGCCGCGATGACGTCGAGCGAGGTTTCGCTCAACATCGTCGAAATCCGCAAGCCCGAGGTCGATGCGAAGCTCGTCGCACAGTCGGTCGCTGACCAGCTCGTGCGCCGTGTCGCGTTCCGCCGCGCCATGAAGCGTGCCGTTCAGTCGGCGCTGCGTCTTGGTGCAGAGGGCATTCGCATCACCTGCTCGGGCCGTCTCGGCGGCGCCGAGATCGCGCGGACCGAATGGTACCGTGAAGGCCGCGTTCCGCTGCACACGCTGCGCGCGAACGTGGACTACGCGGAAGGCCAGGCTCACACGGCTTACGGCGTTTGCGGCGTCAAGGTCTGGATCTTCAAGGGTGAGATCCTCGACCACGACCCGCTGGCGCAGGACCGGATCATGATGGATGCACAGACGTCGGGAGTCCGGCCGGCGCGTTAAGGTCGAAAGACCATAACTGCGTCGCCTGATCGAGGACCGATTCCTGTCAGAAGGCGATAAGAGATGCTGCAACCGAAACGCACCAAGTTCCGCAAGGCCCACAAGGGCCGCATTCACGGCAACGCCAAGGGCGGGACCGAACTCAACTTCGGCGCCTATGGCCTGAAGGCGCTCGAGCCGGAGCGCGTCACTGCGCGCCAGATCGAATCCGCGCGCCGCGCCATCACGCGCCACATCAAGCGCCAGGGCCGCCTCTGGATCCGCATCTTCCCGGACGTTCCGGTCTCCCGCAAGCCTGCCGAAGTCCGCATGGGCTCGGGCAAGGGCGCGCCGGAATACTGGGTCGCCCGCGTGAAGCCGGGCCGCGTGATGTTCGAGCTTGATGGCGTCAGCTACGAGGTTGCCGCCGGCGCCTTCGAACGCGCTGCCGCGAAGCTCCCGATCAAGACGAAGCTGATCGCTCGTCTTGGCGATCAGCACTAAGGAGGGGATGCAGCCATGAAGCACGCAGACCTCAAGACCAAGACAGACGACCAGCTCTCCGCCGATCTTGCCCAGCTGAAGAAGGAGCAGTTCAACCTGCGCTTCCAGGCGGCGACCGGTCAGCTGGAAAAGGCGAGCCGTGTGCGCGAGGTGCGCCGCACCATCGCGCGTATCCGGACGCTGCAGAACGAACGCGGTCGCGCCAGCGCCGCGGCCGAAGCCTGAAGGGAATAACGATGCCGAAACGCGTCCTCGTCGGGCAGGTAGTCTCCGACAAGACCGACAAAACGGTGGTTGTGAAGGTCGAACGCCGGGTTCAGCACCCGCTGTACGGCAAGATCATCCGCCGCTCGAAGAAATATCACGCGCATGATGAAGCCAATGCCTTCAAGGCCGGCGACACCGTGCGGATCGAAGAATGTGCGCCGATCTCCAAGCTGAAGACGTGGCGCGTCACGGAAAAGGTGAGCTGACATGATCCAGATGCAGACGAACCTCGAGGTCGCGGACAACAGCGGCGCGAAAAGGGTGCAGTGCATCAAGGTGCTCGGCGGTTCGAAGCGTCGTTTCGCAACCGTTGGCGACGTGATCGTCGTCTCGGTGAAGGAAGCGACGCCGCGCGGCCGCGTGAAGAAGGGCGACGTGCACCGCGCCGTCATCGTTCGCACCGCGAAGGATATCCGCCGCGCCGATGGCACCGTGATCCGCTTCGATTCGAACGCGGCCGTGCTCATCAACAAGAGCGAGGAGCCGATCGGCACCCGCATCTTCGGGCCGGTGGTGCGTGAACTGCGTGCCAAGAAGCACATGAAGATCATCAGCCTTGCGCCGGAGGTCCTCTAAATGTCCGCAGCGAAGATCAAGAAGGGTGACCGCGTCGTCGTCCTGTCCGGCAAGGACAAGGGCAAGCACGGCGATGTCACGAAGTCGCTTCCGAAGGACGGCAAGGTCGTCGTGTCGGGGATCAACATCGTGGTCCGCCACGTGAAGCCGAGCCAGGCCAATCCGCAGGGCGGGCTGGAGCGTCGCGAGGCGCCGATCCACGCGTCGAAGGTGGCGCTTGAGGATCCGAAGACCGGCAAGCCGACCCGCGTCGGTTTCCGTATCGAGAAAGACGGCAGCAAGGTGCGTGTCGCCAAGCGGTCGGGTGAGGTGATCAATGGCTAAGGCAGAACGCGTGAAGCCGCGCCTTCAGAAGGTGTATGAAGAGCAGGTGCGCGCCGCGCTCACCGAGCGCTTCGGCTACAAGAACGCCATGGAAGTCCCGGGCATCGAGAAGATCGTGCTCAACATGGGCGTTGGCGACGCGACGCAGGACAAGAAGCGCATCGATGCGGCACTCGCCGAGATGATGCAGATCGCCGGCCAGCGTCCGGTGGTCACGAAGGCTCGCGTTTCGATCGCGCAGTTCAAGCTGCGCGAAGGAATGCCGATCGGCGTGAAGGTGACGCTGCGGTCCGACCGCATGTGGGAATTCCTGGATCGCCTCATCAACATCGCGCTGCCCCGCGTGCGCGACTTCCGGGGCGTGAACCCGAAGTCGTTCGACGGCCGCGGCAACTACGCGATGGGCATCAAGGAGCAGATCGTGTTCCCCGAGATCAACTATGACCAGGTCGAAAAGGTCCGGGGCATGGATGTGATCATCACCACCACCGCGAAGACGGACGAGGAAGGCCGTGAGCTGCTGCGTGCGCTCAACATGCCCTTCACCGACCGCGACGAAACCCAGAAGGCCGCGTAAGCGCGGCCGCTAGAGGAGCTGAACTTAAGTCATGGCGAAACTGAGTTCGATCAACAAGAACGAGCGTCGGAAGAAGCTCGTAAAGCAATATGCGGGCAAGTATGCCCGTCTGAAAGCGATCGCGAACGACGAGAGCAACGACGAGACGGAGCGTCTGATGGCGCGCCTGAAGCTTGCCGAGATCCCGCGCAACGCAAACCCGACGCGCATCCGCAACCGGTGTGAACTCACCGGTCGTTCGCGTGCGTATTACCGCAAATTCCGCTTGAGCCGCATCATGCTCCGGGAACTGGCCAACAAGGGCCTGATCCCGGGTGTGACGAAGTCGAGCTGGTAAGGAAAGGATCGATCCCATGTCGATGACCGATCCGCTGGGCGATATGCTGACCCGCATCCGCAATGGTCAGCAGGCCCGCAAGGACTCTGTTCTCACCCCGGCCTCCAAGCTGCGCAGCCACGTCCTCGACGTGCTGCAGCGCGAAGGCTTCATCCGCGGCTATTCTGCCGCAGACACCGGCCAGGCGATGCGCGAGCTTCGTATCGATCTCAAGTATTTCGAAGGCCAGCCGGCGATCCAGCACCTGCAGCGCGTCTCGAAGCCGGGCCGCCGCGTCTATTCGGGCGCGAAGGATCTGCCGCGCGTCCGCAATGGCCTCGGCATCACCATCGTTTCGACGCCGAAGGGCGTTCTCTCAGACGCGGAAGCGCGTGAGCAGAACGTCGGCGGCGAAGTGCTCTGCCAGGTCTTCTAGGGGTATTGACGATGTCACGCATTGGAAAAAGACCCGTGAGCGTACCTGCAGGCGTCACCGCGACGCTGGCCGATGGCCGGCTGTCGGTGAAGGGGCCGAAGGGTGAGCTCAGCATCGTCACGCACGATGACATCAGCTACGCGGTCGAGGACGGTCGCATCTCGGTCGGTCCGGCGAACGCCACCCGGCGCGCCCGCGACTTCTGGGGTATGCAGCGTACGCTCGTGCAGAACCTGGTGACGGGTGTCACCGAAGGCTTCACGAAGACGCTGGAGATCACCGGCGTCGGCTACCGCGCGAACGCGCAGGGCAACACCCTGAAGCTGCAGCTCGGCTACAGCCATGATGTCGACTTCGCGATCCCCGAGGGGATCACGGTGAAGACGCCCGATCAGACCACGGTCGAGATCTCGGGCATCGATCGCCAGCAGGTCGGCCAGGTGGCTGCAGAGATTCGTCGTTGGCGGAAGCCGGAGCCCTACAAGGGCAAGGGCATCAAGTACCGCGGCGAATTCATCTTCCGCAAAGAAGGCAAGAAGAAGTAGCGATGGGCAAGAAACTCACACCATTCGAACAGCGCCGCCGCCGCGTGCGGACGGGGCTTCGGCTGAAGGCCGGCACGCGTCCCCGCCTGTCGGTGCACCGCTCGTCGCAGCACATCTACGCGCAGATCATCGACGACGCCGCGGGCAAGACGCTCGTGTCGGCCTCGACGCTCGACAAGGACGTGAAGGGCCAGGCCGGCGCGACCGTTTCGGCGGCGACCGATGTCGGCAAGCGCCTTGCCGAGCGGGCGAAGGCGGCAGGCGTGACGCAGGTTGTTTTCGATCGTGGCGGCTTCCTGTTTCACGGCCGGGTGAAAGCGCTCGCCGAGGCGGCGCGCGAAGGCGGATTGGAGTTCTAGTATGGCTGACGAAACCCAGATCGACGCCCCCGAGGCGGAAGCTGTCGAGACCGAAAGCCGGGGCCGTCGGGGTCGCGGCGGACAGGGCCGTGACGGCGGCGCCGGACGTGGTCGTCGTGACGACCGCGGCGGCCGCGGCAATCGTCGCGAGCCGCGTCAGGAGCCGGGCGAGGAGCTGATCGAGAAGCTCGTCCACATCAACCGCGTCTCGAAGACGGTGAAGGGCGGCAAGCGCTTCGGCTTCGCAGCGCTCGTCGTTGTCGGCGACGGCAAGGGTCGCGTCGGCTTCGGCCACGGCAAGGCCCGCGAAGTGCCGGAAGCGATCTCGAAGGGCACCGCCGCCGCCAAGAAGGCGATGGTCCGCGTGCCGCTGCGGGATGGCCGCACGCTGCACCACGACGGCTTCGGCCACTTCGGCGCCGGCAAGGTCTACGTGCGCTCCGCGCCGCAGGGCACCGGCATCATCGCCGGCGGTCCGATGCGCGCGGTGTTCGAAAGCCTTGGCGTTGCCGATGTCGTCACGAAGTCGGTCGGCACCAACAACCCCTACAACATGATCCGCGCGACCTTCGAGGCGCTGAAGGAACAGGCTTCTCCGAAGGCTGTTGCCCAGCGTCGCGGCAAGAAGATCGCCGACCTCATCGGCCGTCGCGGCGATGTGTCCGGCGCTGCCGTTCAGGTCGAAGCCGACGCGGTCACGGAGTAAGTCATCATGGCGAAGATCAAGCTCAAGCAGGTGGGTTCGCCCATCCGCCGCACCAAGGACCAGCGCGCAACGCTCGTCGGGCTCGGCCTCAACAAGCTCCACCGCACGTCGGAGCTGGAGGACACCCCCGAGGTTCGCGGCATGATCCGCAAGGTCCAGCACATGGTGCAGGTCATCAACTAGAACAGGTTCGATCGCCCTCTTTCTCCGCGGAAGAGGGCTTCGAATTTGGCGCGACAATAGCGAAAGCGAGTGCTCACAATGAAAATCAGCGATCTCAAGGACAACAAGGGCGCCCGCAAGAGCCGCACGCGCGTTGCGCGCGGCATCGGTTCGGGTCTCGGCAAGACCGCCGGCCGCGGCCAGAAGGGCCAGACCAGCCGTTCGGGCGTTGCCATCAACGGTTTCGAGGGCGGCCAGATGCCGCTCCACATGCGTCTTCCGAAGCGCGGGTTCAACAACCCGTTCGGCAAGGATTATGCGATCGTCAACGTCGGCACGATCCAGCGCGCGATCGACGAGAAGGCGCTCGATGCGAAGGCCGCCATCGGCGCCGCCGAGCTGCTCGCCGCGAACCTCATCCGCAAGTCGAAGCACGGCGTCAGCCTGCTCGGCAAGGGCGAGCTGAAGGCGAAGCTCGACATCACCGTGGCGCGTGCCTCCAAGGGCGCGCTCGCGGCGGTCGAGAAGGCCGGCGGCAAGGTCACGACGACGGTTGCCGCTGAGTCCGCCGAGGGCTGACACGGATTTTTCGGGGCGTGGGCATGGCGCAAAGCCGTCCCGCGCCCTATCTAGTTCCGGTCGCCGGCCGTATCGGGGGCAGGGCAGAGCTTTTTCCGGGGTAATGTGATGGCGTCAGCAGCCGAACAACTTGCAGCCAATCTCAATTGGGGCTCGTTCTCCAAGGCGACCGACCTCAAGAAGCGGTTGTGGTTCACGCTCGGCGCGCTCATCGTGTTCCGCCTGTGCTCGTTCGTTCCGCTGCCCGGCATCGATCCGGTTCAGCTCGAACTCCTGTTCGATCAGACGCGCGGCGGCGTGCTCGATTTCGTCAACATGTTCTCGGGCGGCGCGCTCGAACGCATGTCGATCGTCGCGCTCAACATCATGCCGTACATCACGGCTTCGATCATCGTGCAGCTCATGACCTCGCTGTCGCCTTCGATGGCGCAGCTGAAGAAAGAGGGCGAGAGCGGCCGCAAGAAGATCAACCAGTATACGCGCTACGGCACCGTGGCGCTCACGCTGTTCCAGGGCTACGGCATCGCGGTCGGCCTCGAAGGCTGGGGCGCGGGTCAGGGTGCGTCCGCCGTGCTCGATCCGGGCTGGTTCTTCCGCATCACCACGATGATCACGCTGCTCGGCGGCACCATGTTCCTGATGTGGCTCGGTGAGCAGATCACTGCGCGCGGCATCGGCAACGGCATTTCGCTCATCATCATGGCGGGCATCGTCGCGACGCTTCCGGGCGCGCTTGCGGGTCTCTTCGAGCAGGGCCGCACCGGCGCGATGTCGGGCATCGTGATCCTCGCGATCATCCTCGCGGTCATCCTCGTCATTGCGTTCATCTGCTTCATGGAGCGCGCGCAGCGACGCATCCTTGTGCAGTATCCAAAGCGCCAGATGGGCAACCGCATGTCGCAGGGCGAAAGCTCGCACCTGCCGCTGAAGCTCAACACCGCGGGCGTCATTCCGCCGATCTTCGCCTCGTCGCTCTTGCTGATGCCGCTCACGGTGGCGCAGTTCGCGGGGCAGAATTCGCAGAACGAATGGATGATCGCGGTCACCACCGCGCTGCAGCACGGCTCGCCGCTCTACATGTCGCTCTATGCGTTCGGCATCATCTTCTTCTGCTTCTTCTACACGGCGGTCGTCTTCAATCCCGAGGAGACGGCGGACAATCTGAAGCGGCAGGGCGGTTTCATCCCCGGCATTCGTCCGGGCGAGAAGACGACGCAGTATCTGGATTATGTGCTCACGCGCATCACGGTGGTCGGCGCGGCGTATCTCACGCTCATCTGCCTCATCCCCGAATTCCTGATCTCGTCGTTCGCGCTGCCGTTCTACTTTGGTGGCACTTCACTTCTCATCGTCGTCAACGTAACGATGGATACGGTTGCGCAGATTCAGTCGCATCTGCTTGCGCACCAGTATGAGGGGCTCATCAAGAAGGCGAAGCTGAGGGGGAATCGGCGTTGAACATAATACTGCTCGGCCCGCCGGGGGCGGGTAAGGGCACGCAGGCCGGCAAGCTCGTCGAGGAGCGCGGCATGGTGCAGCTCTCGACCGGCGACATGCTTCGTGCGGCGGTGAAGGCGGGAACGCCGGTCGGTCTCAAGGCGAAGGCCGTGATGGACGCGGGCCAGCTCGTCTCCGACGAGATCGTCTCGGACCTTATCGGCGACAAGCTCGACGAGATGGGTCCGGACAAGGGCGCGATCTTCGATGGCTATCCGCGTACCGCAGCGCAGGCGGAATCGCTCGATGCGATCCTCAGCGCGCGTGGCCGCACCTTGGATTATGTCATTGAGCTCGATGTCGATGAAGACGCGCTCGTCGAGCGCATCACGGGCCGCTTCACCTGCGCGAAGTGCGGCGAGGGCTATCACGACACGTTCAAGCAGCCGAAGGCCGAAGGCGTCTGCGACGTCTGCGGCGGCACCGAATTCAAGCGTCGCCCCGACGACAACGCCGAGACGGTCCGTACGCGTATGGCCGAATACCGCGCCAAGACCGCACCGATCCTGCCGATCTACGAAGCGCGCGGCCTCGTGAAGCGCGTTGACGGTATGGCCGATATGGGCGATGTCGCCGCCAGCATCGCGTCGATTCTGGACGCCTGACGCGCTTCCGGGCACACTTCCGCTCTGAACGAGGGGAGGGACTCATGCGCTTCATTCTGCTCGCGCTGATGCTTGCGGCGACGCCTGCTGCTGCGGACGTGAAGATCGGCGAAAGCGGCTTCGTCGTCGAAAACAAGGCCGTCGCGGCGGCGGCGCCCGATGCAGTCTGGGCGGCGCTCGTCGCGCCCGCGCGCTACTGGAGCCCGGATCACAGCTATTCCGGCAAGGCGGAGAACTTCACGCTCGATGCGAAAGCGGGCGGCTGTTTCTGCGAAGCGCTGCCCAGCGGTGGTTCGGTCGAGCACATGCGCGTCGTCTTCGCCATGCCCGGCAACACGCTGCGCCTCGTCGGGGGCCTCGGCCCCCTGCAATCCGAAGGCGTCGCCGCCACGCTGACATGGGCGCTGAAGCCCGTCCCGAACGGCACGGAGATCACGCAGACCTATGTCGTCGGCGGCCATATGCGCTTCGATGTCCCGGCGACCGCGCCCCTCGTCGGTCAGGTGCTGAACGAGCAGCTCACGCGCCTCGCCGCGCTGTTTCCCAAAGACTGAGCCGCGTGGCGATCATCGGCCCCCTGAAGCTCAAGGCGCAGATCTTCTGCGGCGGCGAGCCCGCGATCGGCCCCGGCAAGGCCGATCTCCTCGAAGCCATCGACCGCGAGGGTTCGATCTCGGGCGCGGGCCGCGCGATGGGCATGAGCTACCGCCGCACCTGGCTCCTCGTCGACAGTCTCAACCGCTGCTGGAAAGACCGCGTCGTGGAGACGACCGCAGGCGGCGGCGCAGACAAAGGCGCGCGTCTCACGCCCTTCGGTCGCACGGTGCTTGATACCTACCGCGCCTTTGAGGCGAGGCTCGCGGCGGTCACCGATGACCCCGTCTACCGCGACCTGCTCGCACTCTTGCGCGAAAAGCCCTTACCACCACACGCCTGAGGCGTTCAGGGCGCGCGCGTCACCATTACGTCGATACTCTCCGCCGCCGCGCCGCTGATCTGAAGCGTATGAATGCCGGCGGGTAGCGCGAAATCCACGATCTTGCGGATTCCGGAACACGTCGGGCCGTGACCGTGCGCGATGGAGGAAACCGCTTTCCCGTCCGCGAGCACATCGACCCAGCCGCCGGCGCCGAGCGCCACGCGCCACGTCCCGGCCTGCGACGCCTCGAAACCGATCACGCCGCCGAAGCTGTCGGGTTTCGGTTCGCGTTCCGGCGGCGCGGCGAACCGTACCTTCAAGACGGGCTCAAGCGCCACGCGCGCGGGCGTTCCGGCCACGAGCATGACGCCTTTCGAAAGCGCCCCGGGCGTGCCTGACCATGCAGCAAGCGCAGGCGGCAGCCGTTCTGCGCCCGCGGGGCATTCCGTTTGCGCAAAGGCGGAACCCGAAATCAGGAGCGCGGCACCCACACCCCAAACCCTTGAAAAACGATACATACCGCCTCCCGTCCATTGCTATATTTCTTCGTATATAGCATTGCCGTGCCGCGCCTCAATCGGGACATCGACGAAAAAGGGGGAAACCATGCGCGCACGCTTCATCATGCTCATCCTGCTTTCGGGCGCTGCGCCGCGTGTGCTCCATGCTGCGGAGGCGGGAACCGCGGAGCCGTTCACGCTCGGCCAGATCATCGTCACAGCGCCTGATCAGGAAGGGGGCACCATCGCCTCCTCCACGCTCTCGTCGGAGGCGATCTATACGTTCAACCGCAGCACGCTCGACGAGGCGGTCAGCTTGATGCCGGGCGTTTCGGCCTCGAACAGCGGTGGTTCACGGAACGAGCGGCTGATCTTCGTGCGTGGTTTCGATCGTTTTCAGGTGCCGCTGTCGATCGACGGCATCCGCGTCTACCTTCCCGCCGACAACCGGCTCGATTACGGTCGTTTCCTCACGCCCGACATCGCCGAGGTGCAGGTGGCAAAGGGCTATGCGTCGGTGCTGGACGGACCCGGCGCGATGGGCGGCGCGGTAAATCTTGTCACCCGCAAGCCCGCGAAGGCGCTGGAGGCCGAGGTGCGCGGCGCGCTCGCGCTCGATCGCGGTGCCGACTATGCGGGCCACAACGTCTTCGCCCTGCTCGGCACGAAGCAGGACAAGTGGTACGCGCAAGGCTCCTACACGCGCAATTTTCAGGATCACTGGGATCTCCCCGGCGGCTTTACGCCGACCGCGTCGGAAGATGGCGGCGAGCGTGATTTCTCCCGCACGCGCGACTGGCGCATGAACGTGAAGCTCGGCCTAACGCCGAACGACACCGATGAATATTCGATCAGCTACACGCGGCAGGAAGGCGCGAAGAACGCGCCGCTCCACGTTTCCGATACGGTCGCCTCGCAGCGCAACTGGACGTGGCCGTACTGGAACATCGAAAGCGTCTACTTCCTCTCGTCGACCGCCCTCGGGGACCGCGCCACGCTGAAGACGCGCGTCTACCGCAACACCTTCGATAACCTCCTCGCCGCTTACGACGACGTCACGCAAACCACGCAAACCCGTCCGCGCGCGTTCAACTCCTATTACGAGGACGAGGCGTGGGGCGGCTCGGCGGAACTCGGCGTCGATCTGACCGACGCGAACCGCCTCACCGTCGCCGCGCACTACCGCCGCGATCGCCACGTCGAGTTTCAGCAGAGCTTCCCGGCGGGCACCACTGAGCCTGATCAGGTGAACCTCGAGGAGACGTGGAGCGTCGCCGCCGAGAACCGCCTGGCGCTTTCGCCCACGGTCACCTTCATCGCCGGCGCCAGTGTCGACTGGCGCGATCTCAAGCGCGCGGAGGAATACGGCAGCGTTCCCGGCCTCCCCGGGAATCGCCTATTCTCCTACCCGATCCGCAACAGCAGCGCGCTGGGTGGTCAGGGCCAGATCGTCTGGACGCCGGACGAGGCGACGCGCATCCACGCGGGCATCTCGTCGCGCGCACGCTTCCCGTCGATCTTCGAGCGGTTCAGCTCGCGCTTCGGCGGTGCCACCTCGAACCCCGACCTGAAGGCCGAGCGCGCGGTCAATTACGAGATCGGCGGCAGTCGCCAGATCGGCGCCGTGCGCGTGGAGGGTGCGGCGTTCTACTCGCGCCTCACCAACGTGATCGTTGCCTTCCCCACGATCATCGAGGTCTGCACTGCGCCTGGCGTCTGCGATCCGCAGGCGGTCACGCAGAGTCGCAACCTCGGCAAGGGCGAAAACTACGGCGTCGAACTCGCCGTCGATGCGCGTCTTGGCGAAACGCTCGGCCTCGGCGCCAACTACACATGGACGCGTCGCGACCTCGAGGACCCCTCGAACGCGGCGTTCCAGCCCACCGGCGTGCCGGAGCACAAGGCCTTCGTCTGGGCGAACTGGAAGCCGGTTTCCGGCGTGCACATCATCCCGAACGCCGACATCGCGTCGAGCCGCTGGACGGTGAACACGGCAGGCACGCGCTATTACAAGACCGGCCGCCATGTGCTCGCGAACCTGCGCATCGATTTTGATGTGATGGAGAACGTCACGCTCGGGGTCGGCGCGCGAAACCTGCTCGATGAGACCTACCAGCTCACCGACGGTTTCCCGGAGCCGGGCCGCAGCTTCTTCGCGAGCGTCAGGGCTCGGCTGTAGGCCGCACCATCAGCAGCCCGAGGAAGCTCACCGTCGCCGCGCCCGCGAGATAGAGCCCAACGGGCGCGAGTCCGCCCCGGTCGGCGAGCGCCTGCGCGATGTTGGGCGCAAGCCCGCCGCCGAGGATGCCGCCCACGTTGAACGCCATCGACGCACCCGTGTAGCGCACGCGCGCCGGGAACAGGCCGGGTAGGAACGCGCCGAGCGGACCGTAGACGAACCCCATCATCAGAAGCATAAGCGACAGGTATGCGAAGATCGGGAATAGCGATCCGCCTTCCATCATCGGCGCCATCAAAAGCGCCGTCGGCACGGTGCCGATGCAGCCCGCCATCAGGATGAAGCGCGGCGTCTTCACGTCCGAAAGCCAGCCTGCGATCAGGATGCCTACGCCCATGAACAGGATCGCGCCGAGCAGGATCGACAGGAACGTTTCGCGCGCGATGCCGAGCGTGGTGGTGCCGTAGCCGAGCGCGAACGCGGTCGCGAGGTAGAAGATCGCAAAGCAGCAGACGACGGCGAGCGTGCCCGCCAGCGTCTCGCGCCAGTGATCCTTCAGCAGCTCGGCAAGCGGCACCTTCGGCGGCGGTCCCTGTTCCATCGCGGCGGCGAAGGCCGGCGTTTCGGTCAGCTTCAGCCGCACCCACAGCCCGACGCCGACGAGCACCGCGCTCGCAAGGAACGGCAGCCGCCAGCCCCACGCGAAGAACTGCTCCTGCGTCAGCGTGAGGCCAAGGATCAGGAACAGACCGTTCGCCGCAATGAAGCCCACGGGCGCGCCCAATTGCGGGAACATGCCGAAGCGCCCGCGCCAGCCGGGCGGCGCGTTCTCCACCGCGAGCAGCGCCGCGCCGCCCCATTCGCCGCCAAGGCCGAAGCCCTGCCCGAAGCGGAGAATGCAGAGCAGCAGCGGCGCGATCCACCCGGCGGTCTGGTAGGTCGGCAGGAAGGCGATGGCGAGCGTAGAGCCGCCCATCAGCATCAGCGAGGCGACAAGCGTGGACTTGCGCCCGATCCGGTCGCCGAAGTGTCCGAACACGCTGGCGCCGAGCGGGCGCGCGAGAAACGCGATGCTGAAGCTCGCATACGACATCATCAGCTGCACGGACGGGGACTCGGAGGGGAAGAACAGCGGCCCGAACACCAGCGCCGCCGCCGTCACGTAAATATAGAAGTCGTAGAACTCCACCGCCGTGCCGACGAGGCTCGCCGTCAGCACGCGCCCCGTCGATGGCGGCAGTTGTCCGGCTTCAGCCATGCGATCCCCCTCATCCGATATTGGAACCGCCGATGGCGCTGTGCATCGTCGGCGTCAACCGTTTCGCCGGATTCAACTCCCTGTGCCCTGTTGCAAGGAAGATGTGCCCCGCTGTCTACAGCTATCGATCACCCGCTCTTTTTCTTCAAAACCATTTCTTGGGATCGATTTCGTCGCCTAATCTGCCTTCCATCTTGCGGTCGGGGGTGGTGTTGCGAGTCGCGAATATTGCCAGACATGTCGTGCGACGTGTGCCAGGACTTCTGTCTCCAGCGCGTGCGATCCGCGATGCTACAGAACGCGCACGCACGTCTGCCTCCCTCACATGGCCGCAACTGGTTCGCGCCCGCACGGAAAAGATAACGATCGCGATCACCGCGCATTGCAATCTGCGCTGCACGGGCTGTCGTTATGGCCGTGATTTCATGCCCGGCGCGATCCTGCCGCTGGATACCGTTCGCGATGTCATCGATGATGCCGCCGCTGCGGGCGTTTCGGCGGTGCGCCTTTACGGCGGCGAGCCGCTGCTTCACCCCGATCTTGAGCAGATGCTGGATCATGCGCGAACGCGCGGCGTGCCGGCGTACGTCACCACGAACGGCCTTCTGCTCGGCCAGCAGGTCGAACGGCTTCACGCCGCCGGGCTGCGCAAGGTCACCGTGGGATATTACGGCAACGAACACACCTACGATGCCTATGTGCAGCGACCCGGCCGCTATGTTCGTTTCGTCGAAAGCCTGCGGGCCGCGCGGCGTCGGTTCGGTCCGGACCAGCTTCAGATTCAGCTGAATTTCCTGTTCAGCCGGGTCAGCTGCAATGCCGGGGCGCTCGATGCCGTGCTGGCGCTGGCACGCGAACTCGATGCCCGCATCCAGGTCGATATCGTGCACTATTCCTTGCCCTATTTTCACGAAGGTCCGGACCGGGTTTTGCAATTCCGCCCCGAGGACGCATCGGCGGTGCGGCGGTTCGCGGCGCGGCTTCTGCGCGCGCAAATGCGGGAGCCGGACCGATTCACAGAATCGGCAGCCAGCCTTGCCGCGATTCCGGACTGGGCCATCAACGGGCCCGCGATGCAGGTGCCTTGCGACGCCGGGAAGCTGATCTGGATCGGCGCGGACGGTAGCGTGAAGCTCTGCTATGTGACCTTTCCGCTGGGGAATCTCCACGAGAAGCGGCTTGGCGAAATCCTCTATTCACAGTCCCATCACGCCGCGGCGCGCAGCGCGTTTCAGCTGAATTGCCCCAGATGCCATTGCGAGCGCGGTTCGCGGATCGAAAAGCATGGGCCTTCGCACGCCATTTATCGAAAGCGCGCAGCGGAGACCTCGCTGTAGATTTCCTCATAACGCGCGATCATGCCGGGAAGGTCGTAGGATCGCGCCCGGCTTTGCCCGCGCGCAGCAAGCGTTTCGCGCAGGGTGGGGGTATCGATCAGTGTTCGGATCGCTTCGGCTATGGCGCGGGGACGGCGAGGCGGAATCAGCAGCGCGCAAGGTGCGTCGGTTCCCGCGCCCACCATGTCGGGGATGCCGCCGACCCGCGTTGCGATTGCTGGCACGGCGCTCGCCATGGCTTCAAGAAGGGCGAGCGGCGTCCCCTCGTGTGCCGAGCAGATGAGGAAAATATCGATGTCGGCGAGGAAGTCGGATATTTCGCACACATGGCCTCGAAAGTGCACGCCATCGCCGGCAAGCGCATGAAGCCGGGCTGACAAGGGTCCGTCGCCGGCGACGTGCAGGGAGACAGCAAGGCCATCTTCGCGCAGCATCGCAATGGCGGCAAAGGCATCGCTGTGACGTTTGACGGGGTGCAGGCGCGATGCCATGCCGATCCGGAAGCTGTGCTGACCGGCCCGCAACGCGGGGCTGTGCTTCGCGCAGACAGACACGATGCCGGGCGGCACGCAGGCCACCGCCCTGCCGCTGAGCGTTCGAAACGAGACGGCGAGTTCGCGGGAGACGGCCGTGCATTGGTCCATCACCCGCAGCGATCGCCGTATGGGTAACAGCCATTGCCAATCGGCGCCGAGCGCAGAATGGAGCGTGGCGACGGTTCGGCAACCCGCGCGCTTCGCGGCGGCCGCCGCGTATATGGTGGCGACATGGCCGTGCGCGTGCACGATATCGACCCCGTGCCGGGCGACTGCGGCCGCGAGATCGTCTGGAAAGCAGTCTTGTGTGCGGTCCAGCGGGATCAGTATACCGGTGGGCGCGAACTGTTCCCGTTCGGTTGCCGGCTCGAAGGTGATGATGATGTCATCGCCGCCGCGTCCCGCCTGTAGCGCCGTGACCAGCCGTTCCTTGCCACCAGCCTCGAGGCTGGCGAGAAGGTGCGCGACCCGGGGACGTCCGTCGATCATGGGCCTGTGGCTAACATGGCTTGCGAACGACGGACAGGTATGTCAGCCCGCCGCTTGACACGGGCCGATTCGGCTCCTATCTCCCCCCACATCCCGAATGTATCGCATTCCGGCGGCGCATAACGCGTGCTCGCCGGTTTTGTGTGTTCATTGGGGTTTCACGCTTTGAGATAGGCCCGCGCGCCCACGCGGCCTGTGGAGCTAGGAGAACCGTCTGTGGCACGTATTGCGGGCGTTAACATCCCGACCAACAAGCGCGTCGTGATTGCCCTTACCTATATTCACGGCATCGGCCGTACCACCGCTGCGAAGATCTGCACGACGCTCGGCTTCCCGGCCGAACGCCGCGTTCAGGACCTCACCGATCAGGAAGTCATCCAGATCCGCGAGATGATCGACCGCGATCACACCGTGGAGGGTGACCTCCGCCGTGAGACCTCGATGAACATCAAGCGTCTGATGGACCTTGCTTCGTATCGCGGCCTTCGCCACCGCAAGGGCCTCCCGGTCCGCGGTCAGCGCACGCACACGAACGCCCGCACCCGCAAGGGCAAGGCGAAGCCGATCGCCGGCAAGAAGAAATAAGCGAGCAAAAGGGAGCTATTCGAAATGGCACGGGAACCGGCTCGCATCAAACGCCGCGAGCGCAAGAACATCACGTCGGGCGTCGCGCATGTGAACGCCTCTTTCAACAACACCATGATCACCATCACGGACGCGCAGGGCAATGCGATTGCCTGGTCGTCGGCCGGCACGATGGGCTTCAAGGGCAGCCGCAAGTCGACGCCTTACGCCGCGCAGGTCGCAGCGGAAGATGCCGGCAAGAAAGCTGCCGAGCACGGCGTCCGCACGCTGGAAGTCGAAGTCCGGGGCCCCGGTTCGGGCCGCGAATCGGCACTCCGCGCGCTGCAGGCGGTCGGCTTCCAGATCACCGCGATCCGCGATGTGACGCCGATCCCGCACAACGGCGTGCGTCCGCCGAAGCGCCGCCGCGTCTGAGCGCGTCCGCGCGTTTCGCCGAAGCGTTTCGTCCGAAAATCCTATGCGGCGGGCTCCGGCCCGCCAGCCCGCGAAGGGGAAGACAGTGGCCGTAATTGCAAAGAACTGGCAGGAACTGAAGAAACCCAACAGCCTCGAAGTGAAGGCCGGCGCGGACAAGGCGCGGAAGGCGACGTTCGTCGCCGAGCCGCTGGAGCGCGGCTTCGGCCTCACGCTCGGCAATGCGCTCCGCCGCGTGCTGCTCTCCTCGCTGCAGGGTGCTGCCGTCACCTCGATCAAGATCGACGGCGTGCTGCATGAGTTTTCCTCGCTCACGGGCGTGCGCGAAGACGTCACCGACATCGTGCTCAACGTGAAGCAGGTTGCGGTGAAGATGCTCGACGAGATGCCGAAGCGTCTGCACCTCAGCGCGTCGGGCCCGGGCGAAGTCACTGCCGGCCAGATTTCGGTGACGGGCGATATCGAGATCATGAACCCCGATCTCGTCATCTGCACGCTCGACGAGGGCGCGACGCTCAACATGGAACTGACGGTCGAGACCGGCAAGGGCTATGTGCCCGCGTCGCAGAACCGTCCGGCGGATGCGCCGATCGGTCTCGTGCCGGTCGATGCGCTTTACTCGCCGGTGCGTCAGGTCGCCTACAAGGTGGAAAACACCCGCGTCGGCCAGGAACTCGATTACGACAAGCTGACGCTGACGATCGAAACCGACGGCACCGTGACGCCGGATGATGCGCTCGCCTATTCGGCGCGCATCCTTCAGGACCAGCTGGCGCTGTTCATCAACTTCGACGAGCCGACCGCGATCGCCGCCGTTCCCTCCACGGCTGCCGCCGCGCAGGAAGACGAAGGCGCCATCAACCGCTACCTCCTCAAGAAGGTGGACGAGCTGGAGCTGTCGGTGCGCAGCGCGAACTGCCTGAAGAACGACAACATCATCTACATCGGCGACCTCGTTCAGAAGACCGAGGCCGAGATGCTGCGCACGCCGAACTTCGGCCGCAAGAGCCTCAACGAGATCAAGGAGGTCCTCTCGCAGATGGGCCTTCGCCTCGGCATGGAAATCCCGGGCTGGCCGCCCGAGAACATCGAGGAACTCGCCAAGAAGCTCGAGCAGGAAATCATGGGCTGAGGCTTCGGCCTTACCCCGCACGGGTTTGGGCGGCGCCCGGTTTCTGCCGCCTGGTCCGGAGTACCTCGCACGGCTCCGTGAACAAACGAGAAGGAAGACAAGATGCGTCACCGCGTAGGACACCGTAAGCTCGGCCGTACCTCGAGCCATCGCCAGGCGATGTTCCGCAACATGGCCGCCGCGCTCATCAAGCACGAGCAGATCAAGACCACGCTGCCCAAGGCGAAGGAGCTTCGCCCGTACGTGGAAAAGCTGATCACGCTCGCCAAGAAGGGCGGCCTTTCCAATCGCCGTCTCGCGCAGTCGCGCCTGATGGACGAAACACAGCTGAAGAAGCTCTTCGAGGTGCTCGGCCCGCGTTACGAGGGTCGCCCCGGTGGCTACATCCGCGTGCTGAAGGCTGGTATCCGTGGCGACGACGCAGCGCCGATGGCGATCATCGAGTTCGTCGATCGCGACACCAGCGCCAAGGGCCAGGACTCCGGTCCGGTCGAATCATACGACGAGGCCGAAGCCGCCTGATCTCAGGCGCTCTGGCTGAAAGAACAGGGGCCGCGCCTTCGGGTGCGGCCCTTTTCTTTTTCGGGTGAGCCAATAGGGTGCCGCCCATGACCGACTTCCGCTTCGACTATGGCCCCCGCGTGCTCTCCGGGACCGGCCGCAGCACGTTCGTTCCCGATCTCGTGCCCGAAGGCCCCGTGCTCGTGGTTACGGACAAAGGCGTGCGCGGTCTCGGCCTTGCCGATCCGATGCTCGCCGCGCTCGGCGACCGGGCGCTGGTGTTCGATGCTGTCGAAGCCGACCCCTCTTCTGCAACCGCGCTTGCCGCCGTGGCCGTCGGACGCGAGGCAGGCGTCACGTCGGTCATCGGCTTCGGCGGGGGCAGCCCGATGGATGTCGCCAAGGTGGTCGCCTACCTGCTCGGCTCGGGCGATGATCTTGACGCGATTTACGGCGTCGATCAGGCGCAGGGCGCGCGCCTGCCCCTTGTGCTCATCCCCACCACGGCGGGCACCGGCTCGGAAGCCACGCCGATCGCGATCCTCACCGTCGGCGGCGCGGAGAAGAAGGGCGTCGTCGCCCGCCCGCTCTATGCCGATTGGGCGATCCTCGACGCGTCGCTCACCTTCGGCCTGCCGCGCAGCGTCACTGCCGCCACCGGCATCGATGCGATGGTCCACGCCATCGAGGCGTTCACGTCAAAGCGCCTCAAGAACCCGCTGTCGGACGCGCTCGCGAAGGAAGCGCTCCGCCTCCTCGCCGCCAATATCCGCCGCGCCTGCGACGATCCCGTCAATCCCGACGTGCGCGGCGCGATGCTGCTCGGATCGCATCTCGCAGGCGTCGCCTTCGCCAACGCCCCCGTCGCGGGCGTGCACGCGCTCGCCTATCCGCTCGGCGGGCATTTCCATGTGCCGCACGGACTTTCGAATGCGCTGATGCTGCCGCATGTGCTCGGCCACAACATGGCCGCCGCGCTCCCGCTCTACGCCGATCTCGCGCCGATCCTCGATCCCGGCCTGGCATCCCTCGGCCGTCAGGCGCAGGCGCAGGGCCTCGTCGAGGCGCTCGTCGCCATCGCCGCCGATTGCGGCGTGCCCGCGCGCCTTCGCGATGTCGGCGTGAAGGCGGACGACCTCGATCTGCTCGCGTCCGAAGCGATGAAGCAGCAGCGCCTGCTCATCAACAACCCGTGCGAGATCGGCCTTGCCGCCGCCCGCCGTCTCTACGAGGCCGCGCTTTGAGCCGCGAACCCTACCGCGCCCGCGCCGATTACGCCGCGTTCCGCAGCATCACCACGCGCTGGGCGGACAACGACGTCTACGGCCACGTCAACAACGTCGTCTATTACGGCTGGTTCGATACGGCGGTGAACGCGCATTTGATCGAGGCGGGCGTGCTCGACATCCATGCCGGCGCCGTCATCGGCCTCGTCGTCGAAACCGGCTGCCGCTACGCGAAGCCGCTGGCCTTCCCGCAGGCGATCGAAGCCGGCATCCGCGCCGCGCACATCGGCACCTCCTCCGTCCGCTACGAAATCGGCCTCTTCGCAGAAGGCGAGGCCGAAGCCGCCGCCGAAGGCTTCTTCATCCACGTCTATGTGGACCGGCAAACCCGCCGCCCCGTGCCGCTTCCCGCCGATCTTCGCGCCGCGCTGGAGGCGATTTCGGTTCATCGCGGATAAAGCTCGCCCGGCGCATTCTCGCGGCAGATCATCGCGGGGTAGCATCATGCGCAAGGTAACGGGTTTCGGCATCGCCACGGCCATCGTGGTCTCTTCAATGGCGGGTATTCCCGGTTTCGCGAACACGCCGCTCGGCGTGTCGGAAGCTCATGCCGACGGGCGCTACGGGCGCCGTCATCATCGCCGCGGCGACGGTTTCGATCTCGGCGACGCCATTGTCGGCGCCGTGGTCGCGGGCGGCCTCATCGCCGTCCTCTCCGGCGCCTCCAAAAAGAAGAAAGAGGAGGAGCAGGAGCGCCCGCTCGATTCGGGCTGGGAGCCGGAAGGCGACTGGAACCGCGACGGCACCTACGGCAAGCCTGGCAGCAGCGATTGGGGCTGGCAGGACCGCGACTGGAACAACCGCACGCAGGAAGAACGCGCCGCGATTTCCACGTGCGCGCGCGAAGCCGAAGACCTCGGCAGCCGCTACGGCCGCGAGGCGCGCGTGAACGACATCGGCGGGCTGGACCGGCAGGGCGGCGAATACCGCGTCTCGGGCCGCATCGAGCTGCGCGGCGACGCCCGGGATGCCAGCCGCGACGACAGCCGCCGCGACGAAAGTTTCACCTGCTACGTCCGCAATGACCGCATCACCGACTTCCGCTTCGAAAGCGCCTACGCGGCCCGCTGAGTTGGCCCTGTAGGCGCAATGCGGCTAGGCTGGCCTCCTGCCCCCTACAGGAGACCAGCCTTGTCCGCCCACGAAGAGTCTGCTGCCGTCCTCGCGTTCTGGTTCGATGAACTGACGCCCGAACAGCACTGGACGAAATCCGCCGACCTCGACGCGGAGATCGCCCGCCGCTTCGGCGCGCTGCGCGACCGGGCGCTTGCCGACACCTCGCCTTGGACGCGCGACGCCGATACGCTGCTCGCCGCGATCATCCTGCTCGATCAGTTCTCCCGCAACATCCACCGCGATACGCCGCGCGCGTTCGAGGGAGATGCCGCCGCGCTTGATCTTACGCTCTTCGGTATCGGCGAGGGCTGGCACCGGCAGCTCGCGCCCCTCCGGCGCGGCTTCTTCTACATGCCGCTGATGCACGCCGAGGATCGCGGCGTGCAGCGGTTCGCGCTGCGCTGCTTCGCGGAGCCTGGTCTCGAACATCAGATCGGCTTCGCGCGCGATCACGCCGCCGTCATCGAACGCTTCGGCCGCTACCCGACGCGCAACGCAATCCTCGATCGTGCGTCAACGACCGACGAACTCGCCTATCTCGCCGAGCCCGGCGTCGGCTGGTAGCCGCGCTCAGCCCCGGCGGATGTCCGCCATGTCGAACGGCGTCGTCTGGTAGATCTGGTTGATCCAGTTGCCGAACAGCAGGTGCGCGTGGCTCCGCCAGCGATTCTGCGGCGTTGCGGCAGGGTCGTCGCCCGGGAAGTAGTTCTTCGGCACCTCGATCGGCTTCCCGGCATCGCGGTCGCGGAAATATTCCTCGGCGAGCGACGTCGAATCATACTCGACATGATTGAACATGTGCAGCGACCGATGCTGCGGGTCATCGAGCAGGCAGAGCCCCGTCTCGGCGCTTTCGGCAAGCACGACGATGCCGTGATCTTCGGGCAGATCCTCGCGCCGCACCTCGGTCCAGCGCGAAACGGGGATCGCGAAATCGTCCGAAAAGCCGCGCAGATAGGGAGAGGCCGGGGCAAGGTTGTGGTGTTCGAAAACGCCGAACGCCTTCTTGTCCAGCGCGTGTTTCGGTACGCCATGGAAATGGTGCACCGCCGCCTGCGCCCCCCAGCAGATGTTGAAGCTGCCGTGCACGTTGGTCTGCGTCCAGTCGAACACGCGGCGCAGCTCATCCCAGTAGCTCACCTCTTCGAACGGCAGCAGCTCCACGGGCGCGCCCGTGACGATGAAGCCGTCGAAATATTCGTCCCGAACGTCGGCCCACGGCCGGTAGAAGGAGAGCATGTGGTCGGCGGACGTGTTGCGGGGGATGTGGTCGCTCATCCGCACCAGTGTGAGTTCCATCTGCAGCGGCGTCGCGCCGATCAACCGCGCGATCTGCGTTTCGGTGCGGATCTTGTTGGGCATCAGGTTCAGAAGCCCGATGCGCAGCGGGCGGATATCCTGCCGCACGGCATCCGCTTCGCCCATGATCATCACGCCTTCCCGCTCCAGCGTGCTGCGGGCGGGCAGGTCGTCGGGAATCTTGATCGGCATCGACGCGTCTATCCTCGGTCGCTTTCCGGGTAAGACGCGGTGGCTTGATCCGTTTGGTTGCCGGCTCGGCCACATCCTCCCCGAAGGGAGCGCCACCTTGCCCGGAAAGCAGGTTGGCGTTGGGCTGAACCCAACTCTTGATGTGAGGCCGTATGTAGGCGGGTTTGCGCCGTCTCTCAAGAGGGAAGGCGTGTCCCCGCCGCGCACATGCCCGGCGGGGACGGAGAGGTCAGATCGCGCGGCGGCGGCGGGCGAAGCCGAGCGCGCCGAGGCCGAGCGCCACGAGCGCAAGGCTGGCCGGTTCCGGTACGTCCGCGCTGTTGAAGCGCACTTCCGAAAGTCCCGAGGCTTCCCAGGCTTCGTAGATCGTGCCGTAGGTGTAGTTGCTGAGGATATCGAACTGCACGAAGCGCGCGGCGCCCGACAGGGCGATGGTCTGCGCCGTGATCGGCGATCCATCCAGCGAGCGGTCCAGCGTGCCCGTGAAGATCTCGGTGAAGCTCGCGCCGTCGAGTGAGACGAGAACGCGGAAATCCTTCACGCCGCGATCGAGCGTGGAGATCACCGGCGTGTTGGTGCCGAAGTTGAACTGCCAGATGTCCGCGCTCGCGAGCTCGAACAGCCCGCCGAGGTCGAACGTCACCTGCGCCTTGCTTGCGCCGAGGTCCGTCATCCACATGTTGGCGTAGCTCGAATCGTGCTGACCGCCCGAAAGCCCGCTGCCGTCGATCAGGTTGTCGGCGTTGTAGGCGCCATTGTTGAACGTGCTGCTGGCCGTTGCGGAAACCGGCGTGATGACGGCGGCGTGGGCGGAGGCGGCGAGAATCGTCGACGCTGCGGCGCCGAGGAGAAGCTTGAGCATACGAATACCCCTGTGAGGACGGTTGACGTTGCACTGGCGTCCCGCGCCAGCGTTAACCATGTCTCGGCGTGGCGCCTGACAGCGGCGTGACGATTCGCGGAAGCTTTTGTGAGGAGTGGGCGAAACACTGTAGGAAAAGGCGTCTCGAACAAACTTCGTGACCTTCCGCCGCCTTCGAAGCGATGGCTGGACACGCCGTGCCGCCAGCGTTAACCCGGCCGGATTCCCACGTTCTGATCTTCGAGGCCCCGCGTGACCGTTCCCCACGGCGATTCCATCCTCATTCTCGATTTCGGCAGCCAGGTGACGCAGCTCATCGCCCGGCGCGTGCGCGAGGCGGGGGTTTACTGCGAGATCGTGCCGTTCTCGGGCGGCGAGGCGGCGGTGGAGCGCCTGAAGCCCAAAGGCATCATCCTCTCGGGCGGTCCCGCGTCCGTCACCGAAGGCGCGAGCCCCAAGGCCCCGCAGGCAGTGTTCGCGGCGGGCGTGCCCGTGCTCGGCATCTGCTACGGCGAGCAGACCATGTGCGCGGAACTCGGCGGCAAGGTCACGCCCTCCGATCACCGCGAATTCGGCCGCGCCTTCATCGAGATCGTGCGCGATTGCCACCTGTTCGACGGCCTCTGGAGCACCGGCGAGAAGCATCAGGTGTGGATGAGCCACGGCGACCGCGTGGAGGCGATTCCCGAGGGCTTCGAGGTTGTGGCCAAGTCGGACGGCGCGCCGTTCGCGGCCATCGCGGACGACGCCCGCCGCTTCTTCGGCGTGCAGTTCCACCCGGAGGTGATTCACACCCCCGACGGCGCGAAGCTGCTGTCCAACTTCGTGCGCCATGTCGCGGGCTGCGCGGGCGACTGGTCGATGGCGGGCTACCGCGACGCGAAGATCGCCGACATCCGCAAGCAGGTCGGCAAGGGCCGCGTCATCTGCGGGCTTTCCGGCGGCGTCGATTCGGCGGTCGCGGCGGTGTTGATCCACGAGGCGATCGGCGAGCAGCTGACCTGCGTGTTCGTCGATCACGGCCTGATGCGGTCGCAGGAGGCGGAGGAAGTCGTCTCGCTGTTCCGCGGCGCCTACAACATCCCGCTCGTGCACGTGGACGCCGAAGAGCTGTTCCTCTCCGGCCTCGCCGGCATTTCGGACCCCGAGGCCAAGCGCAAGTTCATCGGCAAGACCTTCATCGACGTGTTCGAGGCCGAGGCGAAGAAGATCGGCGGCGCCGATTTCCTCGCGCAGGGCACGCTCTACCCGGACGTGATCGAAAGCGTCTCGTTCACCGGCGGGCCGTCCGTCACGATCAAGAGCCACCACAATGTCGGCGGCCTCCCCGAGCGCATGAACATGCAGCTCGTCGAGCCCTTGCGCGAACTCTTCAAGGACGAGGTGCGCGCCTTGGGCCGCGAACTCGGCCTCCCCGAAGCGTTCGTGGGCCGCCATCCGTTCCCCGGCCCAGGCCTTGCCATCCGCATTCCCGGAGAGGTCGACAAGGAAAAGTGCGACACGCTCAGGAAGGCGGACCGCATCTACCTCGAGGAAATCCGCAAGGCGGGCCTTTACGACGCGATCTGGCAGGCGTTCGCCGTGCTGCTTCCCGTCCGCACCGTCGGCGTGATGGGCGACGGCCGCACCTACGACCGCGTCTGCGCGCTCCGCGCCGTCACCTCGGTCGACGGCATGACCGCCGACGTCTACCCCTTCGACGCCGCCTTCCTCAGCCGCGTCGCCACACGCATCGTGAACGAAGTGAACGGCATCAACCGCGTCGTCTACGATTACACCTCGAAGCCGCCCGGCACGATCGAGTGGGAATAAGGCGCCCAGCCCCTCGATAGGCATTGGCGTTCGCGCCCACCGGGTGGCAAGTTTGCGGACAGACGTTTGTCGAGCAGCTTGCAGGGAGGGTGGCATGAAGCAGGGATTTCGCGGTTCAGCGTTTGTCGGCGGGGCGGCGGCTTGTCTCGCGCTTCTTCCGGGCGTGGCAGCTGCCGCTGAAAACGCCGCGCTGAAAGCTGAAGTCGCCAAGGCCGTCGAGGCGCGCGGAAAGCTCGCGCAGCAGATGACCGACTCGATCTTCAGCTTCGGCGAGATCGGCTTCGAAGAATCCGAAACCAGCCGCTACGTCACCGACATTCTCGAAAAGAACGGCTTCAAGGTCACGCGCGGCATTGCCGGGCTGCCGACGGGCTGGACGGCGACATGGGGCAGCGGAGGCCCGCTCATCGCGCTCGGCAGCGATCTCGACGGCGTGCCGCAAGCCTCGCAGAAGCCCGGCGTGCCCTATCACGATCCGATCGTGCCGGGCGCCCCCGGCCACGGCGAGGGGCACAACAGCGGCATCCCGCTCGTGGTGGTCGCCGCGCTCGCCGCCAAGGAGGTGATGCAGCGCGACGGCATTCCCGGCCGCCTGCTGATCTGGCCGGGTGTCGCCGAAGAGCTTTTGAGCGGCAAGGCGTGGTTCGTCCGCGCGGGCGTGTTCAAGGACGCCGACGCGGTGCTCTTCGCCCATGTGTCGAGCGGCTTTACGACAAGCTGGGGTGAGGCGGCGGGCACGGGCATGATCTCCGCATCCTACACGTTCGACGGCAAGGCCGCGCATTCGGGCGCCTCGCCGTGGTTCGGGCGCAGCGCGCTCGATGCGGTCGAGCTCATGAACATGGGCTGGAACATGCGGCGCGAGCATCTGCGGCTGCAGCAGCGTTCGCACTATGTCATCACCAACGGCGGCGATCAGCCCAACGTCGTGCCGCCGCAGGCGTCGGTCTGGTATTATTTCCGCGAACAGACCTTCGATCGCATCAAGGACAATTTCGCGATCGGCAACCGCATCGCAGACGCCGCAGCGGCCATGACCGACACGAAAGTGACGCGCCGCATCCTGGGCGTCGCGGCGCCCCGACACTTCAACAAGCCGCTCGCCGAGGCGGCGTGGGCGAACATCAACGCTGTGGGAATGCCCAGCTGGAGCGCCGACGACCAGGCCTTCGCGAAGACCGTGCAGCACAATCTCGGCGCGCCCGAGGAGGGGCTGAAGGCGAAGGTCGATGCGCTGCGTCCGCCGCCTGAAGAGAATTACATCGGCGGCTCGGACGACATCGGCGACATTTCGTGGACGGTGCCGACGATCACGCTCACCTATCCCTCGAACATCCCGGGCATCCCCGCGCATCACTGGGGCTCGGCGATCGCCATGGCGACGCCGATCGCGCACAAGGGCGTGGTGAACGGCGCGAAGGCGATGGCGATGACGGTTCTCGACCTGATGACGAAGCCCGCGCTGCTTGCCGAGGCGAAAACCTATTTTACCGACGTGCAGACGAAGGACCAGAAGTACGTGCCCTTCCTTTCGGCGGAGGATACGCCGCCGATCCTGCTCAACCGGAAGCGGATGGACGAATTCCGGCCGGAGCTGCGGAAGCATTATTACAACCCCGCCCGTTACGGCTCCTATCTGGAGCAGCTCGGCGTCCGCTATCCGAACACGGAGCGGAGGAAGGCGGAGTGATCGGCAAAGAGGACGATGGAACAGTGATTACGCTCTACGGCATTCCGAACTGCGACACGGTGAAAAAGGCGCGCACGTGGCTTGAAGCGAACGGCCTCAACTATGCGTTCCACGATTACAAGAAGGCGGGCATCGATCGGGCGCGCCTCGAAGCGTGGGTGAAGGAACTCGGCTGGGAAACCGTGCTCAACCGCGCCGGAACCACCTTCCGCAAGCTGCCGGATGCGGACCGCGAGAACCTCGATGCAGGCAAAGCCGTAGACCTGATGCTGGCGCAGCCTTCCATGATCAAGCGCCCCATCCTCGATAACGGCAAGACGCGTCTGGCCGGTTTCAAACCAGAGGCTTACGCCGCCGCGCTTGGCTGAGCTTTCCCCGGACGCTTTCCACGCCTGCGCGGAGGCGTTACAAGCCGCGCATGTCTACGACCTCGATGACGCTCACGCTCGACACTTCGACGAGCCGTGCCAACCCAACCCCGGCGCCGATGAAGCGCCTGACCGTGCCGCGTATCCGGCAGCGCAAGGGCGGCGAGCCGCTCGTGATGCTCACCGCTTACACGGTCCGCATGGCGCAGATCATGGACCCGCACTGCGACATGCTGCTCGTCGGCGATTCGCTGGGGCAGGTGATCTACGGCCTGCCGCACACGGTTGCCGTGACGATGGAGATGATGTGCGCGCACGGCGCAGCTGTGGTTCGCGGCAGCTACCACGCCGCCGTCATCGTCGACATGCCGTTCGGCAGCTATGAAGCGTCGCCCGAGCAGGCGTTCACCAATGCCTCGCGGCTGCTCAAGGAAACCGGCGCTGCGGCCGTGAAGCTCGAAGGCGGCAAGGTGCTCGCGCCCACCGTCGAGTTCCTCACCTCGCGCGGCATCCCGGTGATGGCGCACGTCGGTCTCACGCCGCAGGCGGTGAACATCCTCGGTGGCTACGGCGTGCGCGGCAAGAGTGACGTCGAGGCCCGGTCCATTGTCGCCGATGCGCAGGCGATGGCCGATGCGGGCGCGTTTTCGATCGTGATTGAAGGCGTGATGGAGCCGATCGCCATCGAGATCACGAAGACGGTTGCGTGCCCCACCATCGGCATCGGCGCTTCGGCGCAGTGCGACGGGCAGGTGCTGGTTGCTGAAGACATGCTCGGCCTGTTCGAGCGCACGCCCAAGTTCGTGAAGCGCTACGGCGCGATGTCGAAGGTGGTGGCGGACGCGGTGAAGGACTATGCGGCCGATGTGCGCGCGCGGACCTTCCCCACGGAAGACAACCTCTACCGGGCCGACGAAGAAAAATAGGGTTTTGCGTGCGCGCGTGGCCATCGCTATGGTCCCGCGCACAATTTGAGAGGCACGACATTGGCCAGGGAACCATCGGGCACAGCGCCCGAAGACGCCTTCATCCGCGAGGTTGACGAGGAATATCGCCGGGATCAGCTTTCCGGCTTCTGGAACCGCTATGGGCGGTGGATCGTCATTGTGGTCGGCGTCGGCCTTGTCGCGCTTGCGGGCTTCCTCTGGTGGCGCGAGGAGCAGGTCCGCAATGCCGGTGTGCTCAGCGAGGAATTCTCCGCCGCGCAGCAGGGGCTGGAAATCGGAAACGCCAAGGCCGTCCAGGAAATCGAGCGCTTCGCGACCGGAAACTACGGCGGCTACACGGCGCTTGCACGGTTCACCAAGGCGTCGCGCGCCGTCGAAAACGGCAACAATGCCGCTGCGCTTGCGGAATATCAGGCGCTTGCCGCCGACACGAAGCTGCCGCAGCCGCTACGCGATCTTGCGACGATCACCGCCGTGCGCGTCGAATATGATACGCTGGCACCCGCCGAGATCGTGACGCGACTGAAGCCGCTCGCGCAGCCCGGCGCACCGTGGTTCGGCGTTGCCGGAGAGATGCTCGCGGTCGCCTACATGGCGCAAGGCAAGCCCGAACTCGCGGGGCCGATCTTTGCCGCGATCTCGTCAGACGAAACCATCGCACCGTCGCTGCGCCAGCGCGCGCAGCAGCTCGCCGCCTCACTCGGCAGCCTCCCCGACGTTGCCCCCGATGCTGCCCCCGTGGCGGATGCTCCGGCAGCCGAACCGAAAACCGGAAAGAATTGATGCGTAAATCGCTTATCGTCGTCGTGCCGCTGGTCGTGGCGCTTGCCAGCTGCGGAATCTTCCGCGGCGGTGGAGACAAGAACAAGTCGAAGGTCGCCGGAGAGCGCCTTGCCGTGCTCAGCTACGAGGCGCGGACGACCGCTGACCCCGACCTTGCGAACACCACGGTTTCGCTTCCGTCGCCCGTCGCCAATGCGGAGTGGACACAGCCGGGCGGTAGCGCGGCGAAGGCGCTCGGGCATCTCAGTCTGCGGGCCAATCCCTCGCGCGCCTGGTCGGTTTCGATCGGCAGCGGCAGCGATCGGACAAAACGGCTGACGTCGGGCCCGGTGGTTTCCGGCGGGCGTGTCTACACGATCGATACGCAGGCGGCGGTTCGCGCCTTCAGCGCCGCGAACGGCGGCCAGCTCTGGTCGGCGACGCTGCGTAAGGACGGCGAATCCCAGAACGTCGCGTTCGGCGGCGGTGTCGCCACCGATGGCGCCCGCGTCTACGCGACCTCGGGCTACGGCCTCGTTGCCGCTTACGATGCTGCGACGGGCGCGCAGGCGTGGCGTGTGGACATCGGGATGCCGCTGCGCGGCGCGCCTGCCGTCGAAGGCTCGCAGCTTTTCGTGATGACGCAGGACAACCAGTTGCAGGTGCTCTCCACCGCGACCGGCGAAACGCTCTGGGAAAACGCCGCGACCGTCGAGCCCGCCGGCCTGCTCGGCACGGCGGCGCCCGCTGTTGCGCTCGGCACCGCGGTTGTCGGCTTCTCGAGCGGCGAGCTTATTGCGCTGCGCGTCGAAAACGGCCGCAGCGTCTGGCAGGATGCGCTCAACCGCACCGGGTCCACCACCTCGCTCGCCGCGCTCAGCGACATCGATGCCTCGGCGGTGATCAGCGACGGCCGGGTCTACGCGATCGGGCACGGCGGTCGCATGGTGGCGCTCGACCTGTCGACCGGCCAGCGCGTCTGGGAGCGCAACCTCGCGGGCACCTCGATGCCCTGGGTCGCGGGCGAATATATCTTCGCGGTGACCGTGGACGGCGAACTCGTGGCGGTGCAGCGCTCGGACGGGCGCGTGCGCTGGGTGACGCAGCTCCCGCGCTGGCGGAACGTCAAGAAGCGCAAGAACCCGATCATGTGGCAGGGGCCGGTGCTGGCGTCGGATCGCCTCTATCTCACGAGCAGCGAAGGCGATCTCGTCGCCGTGTCGCCGGCCGACGGCGCGGTCGTCTCCACGAACGAAGTGGCGAACGAAATCTTCCTCGAGCCGGTGGTCGCGGACAACACGCTCTACATCCTCTCCGAAGACGGCCGTCTGAGCGCTTACCGTTAAAGCCATGACCAGCAAAAAGCCCAAGGTCGTCATCATTGGGCGCCCGAACGTCGGCAAGTCGACGCTCTTCAACCGGCTCGTCGGCAAGCGCATCGCGCTCGTCGACGACACGCCGGGCGTCACCCGCGACCGCCGCGAGGGCGAGGCGACACTGTTCGATCTCGAGTTCATCGCCGTCGACACGGCGGGCCTTGAAGACGCCGGGCCGGAGACGCTTTCGGGGCGGATGCGCTTGCAGACCGAAGCCGCGCTCGAAGACGCGGCGGCGGCATTGCTCGTCATCGATTCGCGCGCCGGCCTCACGCCGATGGACCGCCACTTCGCGGACTGGCTGCGCACCGCGAAGGTGCCCGTGGTGCTCGTCGCCAACAAGGCGGAAGGCCGCTCGGGCGACTCGGGCATTCTCGAAGCCTATGCGCTCGGCTTCGGCGAGCCGGTCGGCATCTCCGCCGAGCACGGCGAGGGACTCGCCGATCTGTTCGAGGCGCTGGCCCCGCACGTTGACGCCGCCATCGTCGCGGCGGGCGATGCGTTCGAAGGCGAAGACGAAGCGGAAGGCCCGCTGAAGCTCGCCATCGTCGGGCGTCCGAACGCCGGCAAGTCCACGCTCATCAACACGCTGCTCGGTCAGGACCGTCTCGTCACGGGCCCGGAGGCGGGGATCACGCGCGACAGCATCGAGATCGAGTGGAACTGGGAAGGCCGCCCCGTGCGCCTGATCGATACGGCCGGCGTCCGCAAGAGGGCGAAGGTGCACGAGAAGCTGGAGAAGCTCTCGGTCGCCGATACCCGCCGCGCCATCGATTTCGCCGAGGTTGTCGTGCTGCTGCTCGATGCGACGCTCGGCCTCGAAGCGCAGGATCTTCGCATCGCCGACATGGTGATCGAGGAAGGCCGCGCACTCGTTATCGCGCTCAACAAGTGGGACGCGGCGGAGGATCAGTCCCGCCTGTTCCAGGGCGTCCGCAAGGCACTCGACGAGGGGCTCGCGCAAATCAAGGGTGTGCCGCTGCTCGCGGTTTCGGGGATGACCGGCAAGGGTCTCGATACGCTGCTCAAGGCCGCTTTCGAGCAGCGCGACGCGTGGAGCCAGCGCGTGCCGACCAGCCGCCTCAACCGCTGGTTCGAAGGGGCGCTCGAGCGCAACCCGCCGCCCGCACCCGATGGCAAACGCCTGAAGCTGCGCTATGTGACGCAGGTGAAGGCGCGGCCACCTTCGTTCGTGATCTTCGGCAACCGCCTGACCGAGCTTCCCGAAAGCTATCGCCGCTATCTGGCAAACTCGCTGCGCGACGATCTCGGCTTCACCGGCGTGCCGATCCGCCTGACGCTACGCGGCGGCAAGAACCCCTTCGACCGTTAGCGCGCCGCGACGGCTTCAGCCGTGAAGTCGCTGAACAGCCCATCGACGCCTGCAGCAAGATAGGCGCGAATCTCCCCGGCGAGGTCACCGTGCGCGCGCGGATCGATGCCCTTTCGATGGTCCGCGGGGAGGAAATAATTCTCCGCGCGGAATGTCCACGGATGGACCTTGAGCCCCGCCGCGTGCGCGTCCGCCACGAGACGGGTTGGTGATGTGAGGCGCATGTCAGGTCCACGCGGGATCACCAGCGTCTTTTCGGGTCCGATGCCATCCGCATAGGCCGCGACGCCTTTCAGGCCCTCCGGCGTCAGCATTTCGGCATAGCTTGCGTATGCCCCGTCCGCCGGTCCGCCTTCCGCGGCGACGAGCTGGATGAGGCGCACACCCGTCATCCCGTCCAGCCGCTTCAGATTGTTCACTTCGAACGACTGGATGAAGACAGGCGCATCGGCATCGCGCCAGCCCGCGGCATCCAGCGCGGCAACGAGCTTTTCCTCAAGCGGAAGGCCGATCGCGGCGAAGTAGGACGGGTGCTTGGTTTCGGGGTAGATGCCCACACCGCGCGCCTTGGCAAGTGCGATGATCTCATCCAGCGTCGGAATCTCGAACCTGCCGTCGTTCGCCGTACCGCGCAGCTCGGGCAGGCGTTCGCGGGCACGCAGGATCTTCAGTTCGGCGAGCGTGAAGTCTTCGGTGAACCAGCCGGTTACGGCGGTGCCGTCGATGGTCCTGGTTGCCTTGCGATCCGCGAACTCTGGGCGCGCCGCAACGTCGGTGGTGCCCGAAATCTCGTTCTCATGCCGCGCCACCAGCACGCCGTCGCGCGTCGGCACGAGGTCCGGTTCGATGAAATCCGCGCCGTCGTCGATCGCGCGCGTGTAGGCGGCGATCGTGTGTTCGGGAAGAAGGCCGCTTGCGCCGCGATGTGCGATCACGATGGGGCGGTCAGCAGGGCGGTCGGCAGCCTGGGTCACGCCGGAAGCAAGCATGAGCGAGAGCGAAAGGGCAAGGAAAAGTCTCATGCCCTTCAGCTAACGTCGTTGTGTTCAGCTTTTGCGACGAAGCAGATACTTGCGTCCGCCGACGAGACCGGCTGCGCCGAGGCCGAAAAGCGCGAGCATGGCAGGCTCGGGCACCGGATTCGTCCCGCCGCCGCCATCGCCACCATCGCCGCCGTCGTCACCATCGTCGCCGCCACCGCCGCCCGAACCGCCGCCGCCCGGCAGGACCAGCTCGGCATATTCGGGAAGGTCGGTCGCCTCGAAGTCGCTCGGGATCTGCGCGTCGCGCATCATCTGATCCTGCACGATGTAGGGTTCGCACGGGAACTGCACGACCTTGCGGGCAGGATTTTTGGAAGCCGTCTTCACGGCTTTCGGCTTGTCCGCATTGTGGCGGGCTTCGTTTACCCCGGCACCAACCACGGCGCCGGTGCAGATGCACAGCGCCAGCTTCCCAGCAGCAGCGATATTCATAACCAAACCTGCCCTATGCTCGCCGCGCAAAGCGTCGGCGGGCCCCGTTGATTCTCTGTTGTCATTCCGCTCGCGACACGGCCCCGCTGCGAGCGTTGATTGGTTACTAGAGTCTTATGGATTAATCCCGCATTTACAAGCACGACCCGGTGTTCGCGCGGGCTCAATCCGCAAGAATTTGTATTCTGTTGCCGCGAATATACATAATGTTGGTGGTTAATCGCCAGAGCGCCGGCTTGCGACATGCCGCCGCAGCGGGCGGTCGGAAGCGCGGCGAAATCGAACGGAGCGAATGGAACATGCCCATGGAAACCGCAATTCTCGCAGGCGGATGCTTCTGGTGCGTGGAAGCGATTTATGATGATCTTCAGGGGGTTACGGCGGTCGAATCCGGCTATATTGGCGGACGCACGACGAACCCGACCTACAAGGACGTCTGCGGCGGCGACACGGGCCACGCCGAAGCGATCCTTGTGCGCTTCGATCCGGCGGTCGTGAGCTACGAAGAGCTGCTCGATATCTTCTTCCACGTCCACGACCCGACGACGCTCAATCGCCAAGGGAACGACGTCGGCACGCAGTACCGCTCGGCGATCTTCCCGCAGGATGATGCGCAGCGGGCGGCGGCGGAGGCGGCGATCGTGAAGGCTGCCGCGCTGTGGCCGGACCCGGTGGTCACGACCATCGAGGGCGGCACATGGTATCCGGCCGAGGACTATCATCAGGAGTATTACGCGCGCACCGGCGACACGACGCCCTACTGCAACTTTGTCGTCGGCCCCAAGGTCCGGAAATTCCGGGAAAAATACGCCGACCGCCTTAAAAGCCGAGGTTGACCCGCAGGCCTGCCGGGGTCGAGCATCGCGGGCATGACGCTTTTCGACGACTGGCGGGCGCGCTCGCCGTTCTACACCGAAACGCACGAGGCGGTGGCGATGAGCGTGCGCCGCTTCGTGGAGCGCGAGATCGCGCCCTATATCGACGCGTGGGAGGATGCGCGCGCCATCCCCCGCGAACTCCACCGCAAGGCCGCGGCGGCGGGCATCCTTGGCCTCGGCTATCCTGAGGAATACGGCGGCCACAGCGCCGGCTTCGACGTCTTCCACAACCTTGCACAATCGGAAGAGCTGGCGCGGCCGGGCGCGGGCGGGCTCACCGCCAGCCTGATGACGCACGGCATCGGCCTGCCCCCGATCCTCGCGGCCGGCAGCGAGGAGATGAAGCGCCGCGTCGCGCCTGCGGTGCTCGCGGGCGAAAAGATCATCGCGCTCGGCATTACCGAGGCGTCCGGCGGCTCCGACGTCGCGAATCTCAGCACGCGCGCCGAGCGGGTGGGGAACAAATATGTCGTGAACGGCGGCAAGATGTTCATCACCAGCGGGATGCGCGCCGATTATGTAACGGTTGCGGTACGCACCGGCGGCGCGGGCATGGGCGGTATCTCCTTGATGCTGATCGAGGCGGACATGCCGGGCTTCACGCGCACGCCGCTTGAAAAGATGGGCTGGCACTGTTCGGACACGGCGGCGCTCCATTTCGACAACGTGGAAGTGCCGCCCGAGAACCTCATTGGACCCGAGAATGCGGGCTTCATGGGTATCATGCGCAATTTCAACAGCGAGCGGCTCGGCATGGCGCACGGCTGCTGCGCCTATGCGCGCGTCTGCCTTGAAGAGGCCGCCGCGTGGGCGCGGGAACGGGAAACGTTCGGGAAGCCGCTCGTCGGGCACCAGTCGATCCGTATCAAGCTCGCCGATATGGCGCGGCAGGTGAATGCGACGCAGGCGTGGGTCGATCAGTGCGCGTGGCAGGTACGCGAAGGCAAAACCCAGCCCGCCGATTTCGCGATGCTGAAGGTGCAGGCGACGCGGATGCTGGAGGCGGTCGCCCGCGACGCCGCACAGGTGCTGGGCGGCGCCAGCTACCTCAAGGGCTCCAAGGTCGAACGCATCTACCGCGAGGTGCGCGTCAACGCGATCGGCGGCGGATCGGAGGAGATTCTGCTCGACCTTGCGGGACGGCAGCTGTTCGCGGGGCGCTAGGTCCGGCCCTTATTCCGCCGCGATCGCCTCCGGCGCGCGGTGCGTCACCGTGTCCGCTGCCTTGCTGAAACGCAGCACACCGTCGTCGACGGGCGCGTGGCGGAACATCTTCACGTCGCCGGCATAGTTCTGGTTGAGCCGCCACGGCAGCGCCTTGCCCTGCTTCGGGAACTGGTGAAGCCCGCGCTTGAAATAGCCCGAGGAGAAGTCGATCCACGGCTCCGAGTCCATGGCGGGATCATCGAGCGTGGGCGTTGCGACGTCGGTGCCGGTTTCCGTCATATGGTTGAGCACGCGGCACAGATACTCGCTGGTGAGGTCCGCTTTCAGCGTCCACGAGGCGTTGGTGTAGCCGAACGCCACCGCAAGGTTCGGCACGCCCGAGAACATGATGCCCTTGTAGCCGTAGGTCTTCGGGAATTCGACTTTCTGCCCATCGAGCGTCACGTCGATCCCGGCCATGAACAGCAGTTCGAGGCCCGTGGCGGTCACGACGATGTCCGCGTCCAGCGTCTTGCCTGATTTGAGGAGGATGCCGGTTTGCGTGAAGCGGTCGATGTGATCGGTCGCGACCTCGGCGCGGCCTTCGCGGATCGCATCGAACAGATCGTGGTCGGGAACAAGGCAGAGCCGCTGCTCCCACGGGTTGTACGTCGGCGTGAAGTGCGTTTTCACGTCATAGTCCGGGCCGAGCAAATCCTGCACGCCGCCGAGAAGCTTCTTTTTCAGCTTCTCGGGCTTGCTGCGCGCGAGGCGGAAGACCCACTGCTGCAGCGCGACGTTGCGCCAGCGGACGATGTTGTAGGCGAGCATCGGCGGCAGCCAGCGCCGCAGCCAGTTCGCGAAGCGGTCTTCGGCGGGCCGCGAGACCATGTAGGTTGGGGAGCGCTGCAGCATGGTGACATGCGCGGTCTTCGCCATTTCGGGAACAAGCGTGACGGCGGTCGCGCCCGAACCGATCACGACGACGCGCTTCCCCGCATAGTCGAGGTCTTGCGGCCAGTGCTGCGGATGGATGATGCGGCCCCGGAAGCTCTCAGCGCCCTCGAATTGCGGCGTATAGCCCGCGTCGTAGCGGTAGTAGCCCGAGCACATGTAGAGGAAATTGCAGGTGAACCGCACGGGTGTGCCGTCGGTTCGTGCCGTCACCGTCCAGCGTGCGGTGCGCGAATCCCAGGCTGCGGCCTCGACATGGTGGCCGAAGCGGATCTTCTCGGAGAGGCCGTATTCGCGCACGGTTTCATCGAGGTAGCGCAGGATGGAATCGCCGTCGGCGATCGCCTTCTGGTCGGTCCACGGTTTGAAGTTGAAGCCGAGCGTGTACATGTCGCTGTCCGAGCGGATGCCGGGATAACGAAACAGGTCCCACGTGCCGCCGATGCCCGGGCGGCCTTCGAGGATCATGTAGCTGCGATCCGGGCAGTGCTTTTTCAGGTGTACGCCCGCGCCGATGCCCGAAATGCCGGCGCCAACGACGATCATGTCGAAATGTTCGGTCATGCGGTCCCTCTTCCGCCAATTTGAGCGGAACATAAATCAGGGCCGCGCGAACGGAAACTCTTCTAATGCGCAGCGCGGGCGCCCACTACCGCTACGCTGATCCCTGCCGCGATGACCGAAAGCTGTGCCGCCGCGGGATTGTCGCAAAGCCGGACGAGTGCGGACGGGTCGGGTTCGGCGCCGTCGAGCCCGATGGCCTCCAGCAGTTCCGCCTCGTGCGGCAGCAGCGCCGCGCAGCAGGGCGCGCCGATCTCCAGCCGCTGCGTGCCGTGCATCGCAATGCCCGTCAGCAGGCAGCGCAGCAGGTGCTCGATACCGCAGGCGTTGTCGCCGTAAGCCTCGATCAGCGCCGCGTGGAGGCAGGGCGGGCGCGGCCATCCGATCACGAGCCGCCGCAGCGCCCACAGGATCGTCCGGCTGTCAGGCGGCAGGTTCAGCCACGGCCCGCCACGGTACTCGGCTATTTCGGCAATCGTCGCCATGATGCGGCCTCTGTTGCGAATATATATTGATAATCATTCGCAACAGAGGCCGTGTCAATGAATCATTCGTCCCAGACTACTTTGTATACAAAGCCCGCCACCAAAGCGCCGACAATCGGGTAAACCCAGAAGAACCACAGCTGCTGAAGCGCAATCCCACCCTCGATCAGCGCCGGCCCCGTCGAGCGCGCCGGGTTCACCGACGTGTTCGTCACCGGAATGCTGATGAGGTGGATGAGCGTCAGCGCAAGCCCGATCGCGATCGGCGCAAAGCCGGGCGATGCACGCTTCGCCGTCGCCCCGAGGATGACGATCAGGAACCCGAACGTCATCACGATCTCGGTCCACAGCGCCGATGTCATCGAATAGCCGCCCGGCGAATGTTCGCCAAAGCCGTTCGAGGCGAGCCCGCCCGCGTAGCCGGCCTTGCCGCTCGCGATCGTGTAGAGCACGAGCGCGGCAAGGATCGCGCCGACGACCTGCGCGACGACGTAGCCGGGCGCGTCCTTCCAAGCGAAGCGCCCGCCCGCCGCAAGGCCCAGCGTGACGGCGGGGTTGAAGTGCCCGCCCGAGATCGGACCCAAAGCAAAGGCCATCGTAAGCACGGTAAGACCGAACGCGAGACTGACCCCGGCAAGACCGATGCCGACGTCGGGAAACGCGGCGGCGAGAACGGCGCTGCCGCAGCCGCCGAGAACGAGCCAGAAAGTACCGAAGAGTTCCGCTGTGAGCTTCTTGAGATCAAACATGCCATACCCTCCCCTGAAGGACCGCATCATGCGCGGCGGGGCTGCATAACATATTCCGGACGCAAGGAGAATCAGCGCGGGGCAGCGGCGCGGCGGAGCCTGTCATTGATCGCGGCACCAAGGCCATCGTGCGGGACGGGGGCGACCGCTATGGCGCGCGCGGGGTTAGCGTCGGCGGTGTGCAGGCAGTCGAACAGGCGGGCGGCCGCCTCGACGGGATCGCCCGCCGGGGACAGGTTGACGTCTCCCGCGACGGGACCGAAACCGATCAGAAACTCGTCGTCCGAGGCGGTTTCCACGTCGAGACGGAGCGGCTTCGTGGGCGCATAATGGCTCTCCATCATGCCCGGCGCCTCGATGCCGCCAGCGGCGAGCGACACGGGGGCGAAGGCCTCCAGCGCTTCACGCGGGATGCCGCCGGGGCGGAGCAGGCGCAGACGGTCTCCGTCCACGGCGACGATCGTCGATTCGATGCCGGCCTTGCAGGGTCCGCCGTCGATGATGAGCGGAATGCGGCCGCCGAGGGTTTTCAGGACGTGCTCGGCGCGTGTCGCGCTGATCTGTCCGGAGGCGTTGGCTGAAGGGGCGGCGAGCGGACCGCCGAGCGCCGCGATCAGGGCTTGCGGCACGGGATGATCGGGGCAGCGCACGGCGAGCGTCGGCAGGCCGGCGGTGACGATGGCAGCGATGGGGCTGCCGGGTTTGCGCGGCAGCACGAGCGTCAGCGGACCCGGCCAGAACGCGTCGATGAGGCGGTGGGCAAGGGGGGGTATCTCGACATGCGCGGCCGCCATCTCGGCGCCGCTGACGTGGGCAATGAGCGGGTTGAAGGAAGGGCGGCCCTTGGCGGCGTAGATGCGGGCGACGGCATCTGCGTTCGTGGCGTCGGCGGCGAGGCCGTAGACGGTTTCGGTGGGGACCGCGACGACCGAGCCGGTGCGCAGCAGCGCGGCGGCGAGCGAGACGCCTGCCGTGTCCGGGAGTACGGTTTCAGTGCTCAAAAGATCAGGTTGCCCGCTCACAGCCCCCCGCTATACCCGCGCCGTATCCTCTCACAAGCGATAGATAGCCGCCAATGACCTACACCGCCCCGATCACCGAGCAGCGCTTCGTCCTCGAAACCATCGCAGACCTGCCGGGCCTTGCGCAGCTGCGGCGCTTCGAGGCGACGACCGCAGATCTCGTTGACGCGATTCTGGAAGAGGCGGGGAAGCTCTCCGCTGGCGTTTTCGCGCCGCTGAACCGCATCGGAGATACGGAGGGCGCGCAGCTCGCGAACGGCGTGGTGACGCTGCCCGCAGGCGTTCGTGAAGCGTACGCCGCCTATGTCGAAGGCGGATGGATGACGCTCGGCGCCGATCCGGCGTGGGGCGGGCAGGGGCTGCCGTTCGTGCTTGCGACCGCCGTGCAGGAACAGACGACGAGCGCCAACATGGCGCTGTCGCTTTGCCCGATGCTGTCGCAGGGCGCGATCGAGGCACTGACCGCGCACGGCTCCGAGGACCAGAAGCAGACCTACCTCACCAAGATCATCTCGGGCGAATGGACCGGCACGATGAACCTCACCGAGCCGCAGGCCGGAACGGACGTCGGCGCGCTGCGCACCACCGCGACGCCCGCGGATGACGGCACATGGCGCATCAAGGGATCCAAGATCTTCATTACGTGGGGCGAGCATGATGTGGCGGAGAACATCATCCACCTCGTCCTCGCGCGCACGCCGGGGTCGCCCAAGGGCACCAAGGGCATCTCGCTGTTCATCGTACCCAAGTTCCTCGTAAACGCGGACGGTTCTTTGGGCGCGCGCAACGACCTGCGCTGCGTTTCGATCGAGCACAAGCTCGGCATCCATTCCTCACCGACCTGCACGATGAGCTACGGCGACAACGACGACTGCGTCGGCTTCATGATCGGCGGCGAGAACGCCGGGATGCGCGCGATGTTCACGATGATGAACCATGCCCGCATCAACGTTGGGCTGCAAGGCGTTGCCATCGCCGAGCGCGCGTATCAGCACGCGCTCGCCTACGCGAAGGACCGCGTGCAGGTGCGGCGCATCATCGAGTTCGCCGACGTGCGGCGGACGCTGATGACGATGCGGTCGCTGACCGAGGCGGCGCGGGCGCTCACCTATCTGAACGCCGCCGCCGTCGACCGCGCGCACGCTGAAATAGACGAACTAGCCCGGCGCGAGGCGCAGGCGCTTGCCGATCTGCTGACGCCGGTGACGAAGGCGTTCTCGACCGATGTCGGCGTCGAGGTCGCGAGCCTTGGCGTGCAGGTTTTCGGCGGCATGGGTTTTATCGAGGAGACGGGCGCGGCGCAGCACTACCGCGACGCGCGCATCGCGCCGATCTACGAAGGCACGAACGGCATCCAGGCGATGGACCTTGTGGGGCGCAAGCTCCCGCAGGGGCGCTGGAAGAGTCTATTTGCGGACATGCGGGCGGATTTTGCGGAAACGGCCGGGCTGGCGCCCTATCTGGAAGATGCGCTCGCGGCACTCGAAAGCGCGACCATTTGGCTTGCCGAGGGCGGCGGTGACGACAATGCCGCGGGCGCGACGCCGTATCTGCGTATGTTTGGCCTTACCGTCGGCGGCTGGCTGCTCGCGAAGCAGGCGGCGGCAGCAGCGCAGCGTCTCGCGGCGGGCGAGGGTGATCCCGCTTTCCTGAACGCGAAGATCGTGACGGCGCGTTTCTTCGCCGAACAGTTCCTGCCGCAGGCGGCGGCTCTGCTCGGGCCGGTGACGCGCGGCGCGGAAACACTGTTCGCGATACCCGAAGAGGCACTTTAGAGCCTCTTTTCCACCCAATATGACGGTTTAACGCGCGCTGAACGTCGTTTGTCGAAGCCCGTATGTCGTTCGTCCTGTTTCCGACGGTCGTTCGCCGAAGCACGGCCGCCATGCCTTTTCTCGGCCGCAATTCGCTCCCACCTCTCCCGCCGTCCACGAGGCTCTCCCCTCGCGGGCAGTGCAATCTTTGTAGAGGTGTGTTCATGAAAAAGCTTATTCTTGCCGCGCTCGCGACTGCCCTCCTCCCGGCGTCCGCGCTTGCTCAGGACGCGGGCGCCATCGGCGGCGCGTTCGTCGGCGGCCAGATCGGCTGGGGAAAACGGTCGGTCGATCTCGACTTCGGCCTGCCCGGCGTTGACGATTTCGACAAGAGCCGCAACGGCATCGATTACGGCGTGTTCGCCGGCTACGATTACGGCGTCGGCAAGAATTTCCTTGTTGGCGTCGAGGCCGGCATCGGCATGGGCGGCAAGACGCTGCGCGATACGCCGATCGCGGGTCTGACCGCAGAGATCGATCCCAAGTGGAATTACGACGTGAGCGCCCGCGCGGGCTTCCTCGCGACGCCGAATCTGCTCGTCTACGGCCGGGTCGGCTACGGCGCCGAGAAGACGCGCGTCTCGACGGTCTCCACGATCACGGGCGTCGCTTCCACGAGTGAAAAGGGCTGGTCGGACGGCCTGCTTTATGGCGGTGGTCTCGAATACGGCCTCAACGAGTCCGCGAGCATCCGCACCGAATACCGCCACCGCGATATGGACGGCGGCTATGCGGCCGATCAGGTTCTGGCGGGCCTCGCGTTCCGCTTCTGAACGACTGTCGGTCCGAAAACAGTTGGGCCGGAGGCATCGCCTCCGGCCCTTCTTTTTTTGGCTTCGCTCAGGTGAAGTGTTTTATTCCCAGGCGCGGTAGGCGAGGCCGAGGTCGTCGGCGACCGCCTTGTAGGTGATGAACCCGCCCGCGACGTTGAGGCCGTTGCGAAGGTGCGGATCGGCGCGCATCGCGCCCTCAGCGCCCAGTCTCGCGAGCTTCACGATGAACGGCAGCGTCGCGTTGTTGAGCGCGAAGGTGGAAGTGCGGGCGACGGCGCCGGGCATGTTGGCGACGCAGTAGTGGATGACGCCCTCGACCGTGTAGACCGGGTCGCTGTGCGTCGTCGCGTGCGAGGTTTCGAAGCAGCCGCCCTGATCGATGGCGACGTCGACGAGCACCGAACCGCGCTTCATCGTCTTCAGCATCTCGCGCGTGACGAGCTTGGGTGCCGCTGCGCCCGGGATCAGCACGCAGCCGATGATGAGGTGCGAGTTCTCCGCCGCACGCGCCACGGCGGCGCTGCTCGCGTAGACGGTCTTGATGCGGTTCTGGAACAGCGCATCGAGTTCGGCGAGGCGGGTCGACGAGACGTCGTAGATCGTCACGTCGGCGCCGAGGCCGACTGCCATCTGCGCGGCGTTGAAGCCCGAGACGCCGCCGCCGAGGATCGAAACCTTCGCGGGGGCCACGCCCGGCACGCCGCCGAGCAGGATGCCGCGGCCGCCCTGTTCCTTTTCAAGATAATGCGCGCCGACCTGCACGGCCATGCGGCCTGCGACTTCGGACATCGGCTGGAGGAGCGGCAGGCGGCCCTGCGCGTTCGTGACGGTTTCGTAGGCGATGCAGGTCGCGCCGGACTTCATCAGCGCTTCGGCCTGCGGCTTGTCGGCGGCGAGGTGCAGGTAGGTGAAGAGCGTGTGGCGCGGCTCGAGCCACGCGATCTCGTGGAGTTGCGGTTCCTTCACCTTCACGATCATGTCGGCGGCGGCGAACACTTCCTGCGGCGTCGCGAGGATCTTCGCGCCGACCGCGATATAGGCGTCGTCACCGAAATCGATGCCGCTGCCCGCGCCCGTTTCGACGAAAACCTCGTGGCCGGCCTGCGTAAGCTCGGCGACCGAGGCCGGCGTCATGCCGACACGATATTCGTGGACCTTGATTTCCTTTGGCACCCCAACGCGCATGACTGTTCTCCCTCATCCTGATGAATTGAGGGGAATCTACCGGAAATCGTGTCGGAGAAGTTTGCGAAGTTGCTCGCGGGGAGGCTGATCGTGTAGAGGATATTCGAAAATAGATGAGGATTTCGGGAAATTGTCCGAACTGGATCAGATCGACCGCAAGATTATCGCCCAGCTTGCAATCGACTCGGGATTGACGAGCGAGCAGCTGGGCAATCGCGTCGGGCTGTCCGCATCGGCGGCGCACCGGCGGGTGAAGATTCTGGAAGATTCGGGGTTCATCCGTGGCTACCGCGCCGTGCTGTCGCCCGAGGCGCGGGGCAATCCTTCCGCCGTCTATGTCGCCGTCACGCTCACCGATCAGCGCAAGGAAACGCTTTCCGCCTTCGAAACCGCCGTGGCGCGCGCGCCTGAAATCGCCGAGGGACACCTGATTACCGGCGATTCGGACTACATGCTGAAAATCCTGGTGAAGGAAGGCGATAGCTTCGAGCGCGTGCACCGCGAGCTGCTGGCGGCGCTGCCCGGCGTGCAGCGGCTGGTGACGCAGGTGAGCATCCGCAGGATTGTGGGTGAGTGAGCGATTTCGCACGCCTGTTGTGCAGTGCGGCACGCTATGCTAGTCGCCGCCGCCGCTTCGGTTCGAAACAACGCAGCTTGAGGCATGAGTCGCATGACCCGGCAGAACAAGGATTACAGGGGTTCGTGCCGCTAACCGCGGCACCGATGCCCCGCATCCGTCCATGACCGGACCCCACAACCCGCACGCGTCGTCCTCCGACCGCCATGACGGCATCGCCAAGCTGGCGGTCGCCGCGATCGGCATCGTTTTCGGCGATATCGGCACCTCGCCGCTCTACGCCTTCCGCGAAACCTTCGCGGGCCACCACCCGCTCGCGCTCGACGCGGTCCACGTCTACGGCGTCGTCAGCCTGATCTTCTGGTCGATGATGCTGGTGGTGACGATCAAGTACGTCACGATCATCATGCGCGCGGACAACAAGGGGCAGGGCGGCAGCCTGGCGCTGCTCGCGCTCATTTCGCGCAGGACCGCACACGCGCGGCTCGGCGTCGTGATCGTGATGCTCGGCGTGTTCGCCACGGCGCTCTTTTATGGCGACAGCATGATCACCCCGGCGATCTCGGTGCTTTCGGCGGTCGAGGGTCTCGTGGTGGTGAACGACGCGTTCGAACCGCTGGTGCTTCCGATCGCGGTGTTCATCCTCGTCTTCCTGTTCCTCATCCAGGCGCGCGGCACCGCCAAGGTCGGCGCGCTGTTCGGGCCGATCATGGTGCTCTACTTCATCGTGCTCGCCGTGCTCGGGATCGTGAACATCGCGAAAGACCCGGAGATCCTGACGGCGCTCAACCCGTGGTACGCCTTCCAGTTCTTCCTGCTCGACGGGTGGCTCGCCTTCCTCGCGCTCGGCTCGGTCGTCCTCGCCGTGACGGGTGCGGAGGCGCTTTACGCCGACATGGGGCACTTCGGGCGCCGCCCGATCCGCTTCTCCTGGCTGTGGTTCGTGATGCCGGGGCTGATGCTCAACTACATGGGGCAGGGCGCTATGATCGTGAGCATGACGCCCGCCGAAGCCGAGGTGGCGATCCGCAACCCGTTCTTCATGCTCGCCCCCGAAGCCCTGCGCCTGCCGCTTGTGGGGCTTGCGACGCTTGCCACCGTGATCGCCAGCCAGGCGGTGATCTCGGGCGCGTTTTCGGTGACGCATCAGGCGATCCAGCTCGGCTTCATGCCGCGCCTCACCATCAAGCACACCAGCGCCTCGACGCAGGGGCAAATCTATATCCCGGTCATCAACTGGCTGCTGATGTCCGCGGTGATCCTGCTCGTGCTGATGTTCCAGAATTCGAGCAACCTTGCCGCCGCCTACGGCATTGCCGTGACGGGCGCGATGCTGATCGACACATGCCTGCTCGCCGTCGTGCTGTTTTCGCTCTGGAAATGGAAGTCCTGGCTCGCCATTCCGCTGCTCGCGGCGTTCTTCATCGTCGACGGCGCCTATTTCGCCGCGAACCTCACCAAGGTTCCCGACGGCGGCTGGTTCCCGCTGCTCATCGGCGTTGTCGCCTTCACGATGCTGACGACATGGTCGAAGGGCCGCCTGCTGATGCGTCAGCGGATGCAGGAAGCTGCCATGCCGATGGAAATCTTCGTGAAGTCCGCTGCGAACAGCGCCATCCGTGTGCCCGGCACCGCGATCTTCATGTCATCGGAGCCGACCGGCGTGCCGCACGCGCTCCTCCACAACATGAAGCACAACAAGGTGCTGCACGAGCGCGTGATCGTGCTCACCGTGGCGATCGAGGATATTCCCTACGTCGAGACGTGCGATGTGGTGGAGACGCAGGATCTGGGGCAGGGTTTCTACCGGATGAAGCTGCGCTACGGCTTCATGCAGGAAACCGATATCCCGAGGGCGCTCTCGCCCGTGAACACCTGCGGGCCGAAGTTCGACATGATGCAGACGAGCTTCTTCCTCTCCCGCCAGACGCTGATCGCGGCGCCGAAACCCGGCATGGCGCTGTGGCGCGAAAAGCTGTTCGCCTGGATGCTGCGCAACGCGGCGACGGCGATGGAGTTCTTCAAGCTGCCCACGAACCGCGTGGTGGAGCTGGGCAGCCAGGTCGAAATTTAGGGTGTGTGGGGATTCGGCCCATGCCGGGCTGCAAACGGCGGCTTTCTGCGCTTCCGGTGCTCACGTACTGTAAGTACGCTGCGCGCCGGTTCCCGAGTATCCTTTCATCGTAACGGCCTGACGATCGCTATCTGATTCGCACGCTGAACCACCTATGCTCGACCGTTTCGGGCACTTTTTTGCGTCAGCATGATCCTGGGCTGTCTCGAGGAAGCTCACAATTCGGCCATTCCGTTCTCCGCCACGCATGGAAACAAAAAGAAATATCAGTGACATACTTGACGTTGCCGGGGCGCACGTCAGATTTCGGGATCAAGGCACCCCGTTCATGAGGGTGCCGGGTCGTTGGTCGGGGTTTGGCGCGCATTTGCACGGACGGAGGTGCAGGTGTGCCCGTGTTGCTTGGGACTAAACCGACGATGACTGCCGTTTAGCGTGGACGCCGGGGGGCATTCACATCAGGCGAACAACGATGAGGGGCCGGTGGATACCGGCCTTGGCGCCTTCGTTCTGCTTGCAAAATTCTTGCGGGTTTCCGCCGACGCGGCGCAGCTGCTTCATGATCGCGGCCGGGGTGCGACTCCCTTCGATATCCAGGACATCCTCCGCTCAGCAAAAGCGCTCGGCATCAACGCCCGAACGCGCCGCGTGCCCGCCGACCGGCTTGGCCGCCAGCCGCTGCCGGCGATCGCCCGCGGGACCGATGGCCGCTTCTTCATCCTGGCGAAGGTCCAGGAGAGCGACGGCGAACTGAAGGCGCTCATCCAGCGCCCCGACGGCGATGGCCGCCCTGAGATCTGGGACCCTGAGCGCCTTGTCTCAGAATACGCCGCCGAGCTCGTGTTCATGACGACGCGCGAGAGCCTCGCGGGCACCGCCCGAAAGTTCGACGTCGCGTGGTTCATCCCGGCGCTCGTCAAATACCGCAAGGCGCTTCGCGACGTTCTCGCGGCCTCGTTCGTGATCCAGCTGGTGGCGCTGGCGACGCCGATCTTCTTCCAGCTCGTCGTCGACAAGGTGCTCGTCCACCAGTCGCTGACGACGCTGACCGTGCTCGCGGTCGGGTTCGTCGTCGTGTCGATCTGGGAGGTGCTGCTCAGCGGGCTTCGGACGTGGCTCTTCGCGCACACGACCAACCGTGTCGATGCCGAGCTCGGCGCGCAGCTGTTCCGGCACCTCCTCAGCCTGCCGCTGGCCTGGTTCGAGAGCCGGCGCGTCGGCGACAGCGTAGCGCGCGTGCGCGAGCTCGAGACGATCCGCGAGTTTTTGACCTCAAGCTCTGTGACACTCGTCATCGACCTCTTGTTCACGGTCGTGTTCCTCGGCGTGATGTACCTCTACTCGCCGTTCCTGACGCTCATCGTCGGCATCTCGATCCCGCTCTATATCGGCATCTCGGCGCTGGTGACCCCGCCGCTCCGGCGCCGCCTTGAAGAGAAGTTCGCGCGCGGCGCGGAGAACCAGGCGTTCCTCGTCGAGAGCGTGACCGGCGTGCAGACCCTAAAGGCGATGGCGGTCGAGCCGCAGATGCGCGAGCGCTGGGAACGTCAGATCGCCGGCTACACGAAGACCGGGTTCGACGTGGTGCGGCTCGCCAACTGGGGCAGCCAGTCGGTGCAGCTGGTCTCCAAGCTGACCACGGTCGCGATCCTCTACTTCGGCGCCAAGGCCGTGATCGCTGGTGACCTCAGCGTCGGCGCACTCGTCGCGTTCAACATGCTCGCGGGCCGGGTCGCCGAGCCGGTGCTGCGCCTTGCGCAAATGTGGCAGGACTTCCAGCAGGTGCGCGTCTCGGTCGAGCGGCTGGGCGATGTGCTCAACGCGCCCGCCGAGCCGCAGCAGAGCGCCGGCCGCGCCAGCCTGCCGCGGATCAAGGGCGAGATCGTGTTCGATCAGGTGAAGTTCCGCTATCGCCCCGATGGCTCCGAGGTGCTGCGCGGGGTGAACCTCCGGATCGCGCCCGGCGAGATGATCGGCATCGTCGGTCCGTCGGGCTCGGGGAAGTCGACGCTGACCAAGCTCGTGCAGCGCCTCTACGTGCCCGAGAGCGGCCGCGTGCTCGTCGACGGCGTCGACCTCGCGCTCGTCGAGCCGTCGTGGCTCCGGCGGCAGGTGGGCGTGGTGCTGCAGGAGAACCTGCTGTTCAACAGGAGCGTGCGCGACAACATCGCGCTTGCCGACCCGACGATGCCGATGGAGCGTGTGATGGCGGCGGCCGAGGCGGCGGGCGCGCACCCGTTCATCCTCGAGCTTCCCGAAGGCTACGACACGCGCATCGACGAGCGCGGCGGCAACCTCTCGGGCGGCCAGCGCCAGCGCATCGCCATCGCGCGCGCGCTCGTCACCAACCCGCGCATCCTGATCCTCGACGAGGCAACGTCTGCTCTTGATGCCGAGAGCGAGGAGATCGTGCAGAAGAACCTGAAGCTGATCGCGCAGGGGCGCACGGTGATCATCATCGCGCACCGGCTCTCGGCGGTGCGGCAGGCCAGCCGCATCATCACGGTCGAGAAGGGCGCGATCACCGAGGAGGGCGACCACGAGACGCTGCTGCGCTCGGGCGGGCGCTACGCGAGCATGTATCAGCGCCAGATGGGGATCGCGGTATGAACGCAATCCTCATCGAACGCTTCCCCGGGCTCGTCCGGCACTGGGATGTGCTGAAGGCCGCATGGGCCGAAGAAACGGTGCGCGCGAAGACGAAGCTCCAGATCGAGGAGACGGCGTTCCTCCCCGCAGCGCTCGAGGTGATGGAGACGCCGCCGAGCCCGATCGGCCGCGGGCTGCTGTGGTTCCTGATGGGCTGCGTTGCGATCGCGCTCGTCTGGTCGTTCATCGGGCGCATGGATGTGGTCGCGGTTGCGCCCGGCAAGGTGCTTCCCGCGGCACGCGTAAAACTGATCCAGCCGACCGAGCTCGGGGTCGTGCGCGCAGTGCACGTGCGCGAAGGCCAGCATGTGAAGGCCGGGCAGCTGCTCGTCGAGCTCGACCCGACGGTCTCTGCGGCGGAGGCGTCACAGGCCTCGCGTGCGCTGATGGCCGCATCGGTCGATGCTGCACGCGCCCGCGCCGTGCTCTCGGGACTGACGGGAAGCCCTGCAGCGTTCAATCCCCCGCCGGGAACCCCGGCGGAGGTCACGCGTACGCAGCAGACGCTCGTCGCGGCGCGTCTTGCCGAGTACCGCGCGCGGCTGACCGCGCTTGCCGAGGAACGCCACGCTGCCGAGGCGGACAGGGCTGCGGCCCATCAGGAGATCGCCAAGCTCGATGAAACGCGACCCCTGCTGAAACGGCAGGTCGAGGCGCGGCGCGAGCTTGCCGCGAAGGGCTACGGCTCGAAGCTGCAACTGCTCGACTACGAGGCCGCTTATGTGGAATCGGAGAAGAACATTGGCATCGCCGGCGAGCGCGCCGCAGGCGCGCGCGCAGCGATCGCGGGCCTTGCCGCACAGGGCGCGCAGGTGCGCGAGGAGACGATCCGCGCGGCGGCCGAGGAACTGGCGGATGCGGAGAACCGGATCGCGGTGGCAAGGGATGACCTCGCCAAGGCCACCAATCGCGCGAAGCTCCAGAAGCTGACGGCGCCGGTCTCGGGAACGGTGCAGCAGCTGAAGCTCTACACGATCGGCGGGGTGGTGCAGGCAGCCGAGCCGCTGATGACGATCATCCCGGATACGGATGGTGGCAAGGCGGGCACGGCCGACGGTCTCATCGTCGAGGCGTCGGTGCTCAACAAGGACATCGGGTTCCTGCGCGAGGGCCAGGAGGTCGCGGTGAAGCTCGAGGCATTCGCGTTCACTGACCACGGGCTCATCCCCGGTAGGCTCGAGGCGATCAGTCGCGATGCGGTCGAGGATGAGAAGCTGGGGCTGGTCTATACGGCAAGGGTAGCGCTCGATTGTTCTACGGGCGCGAACGATAGCTCACGCCGTGCCGAGCAGACGCGTACGCTCTGCCGTAAAGTATCTCCGGGGATGGCGGTCTCCGCCGAGATCAAGACGGACACGCGCCGGATCATACAGTATTTTCTGTCGCCGATCGCAAAAGCGACCAGCGAGGCAGGGAGAGAACGGTGAGGAGATCATTTTCCAGCGCGATGATAAAAAGGTCTGGTCTCGCTGGTGTTCTGGTTTTGGCGGCCGGTTGTGGGCGAGCCACGACGTGCGACAACAAACATATCGTCTGGGTTGACCCGCAAACGGCAATCGCAGCTTATAGCGATATCGATGTTGCCGATTCGGCTGCGAAGCAGATTCTTGCTGCAAACAACCTTGTCGATATCCGCTGCTGGGCAGATCGAGACAATAAACTTGCGCAATATGCATTAGGATACGCTTACGAGACGGGCTCGAGTATAAATGCCGATACCGGTAAAGCCCGACATTACTATAAAAAAGCCGCTGCGTCACGATCAGGGCGCACTGCAGTCTATTCACCGCCAGTGAGATCGGAAAAGCTTGGGCGGATTATTACTGTAAATTCCGGTCAAGTACAACCCGGCATGAACTCTGCTCAAATGGCGTTCAATCGCGCCTCTTTAAACCTTTGGGGGAAGGTAAAACCCAAATGAAGAACAAGACGGCAGTAGAATATCGCAGCAAAATACGATTGCGGTGTTCGGTCCTTGCGGTGAGCATTTTTCTGTTATCGGCATGCCAAGAACAAGCTGACCGGTTTCCCAAAAATCTCGACAAGAGAGCTAATGAATCCTGGATCGATGAAAAGACATCGGCAGAGATTCTGAGTGAGATTAAATATATAAAATTCGACTATGAAGAATTTATGAAAAATCTCGAGAAGCGTGGTGTTGTATTCAACAGTGAGCAGCGTAAACCTGTCGCGAGCTATACAGGTTTACCGCACTGGGGTTCTGAAAGAGGTTATTATTTCTATTTTCCAACCGGAAATCCGGCTCGATATAATACACTTCTAATCGAAACGGGCGGAGGCCTTATCCATTTTGGAAAACGTCCTATTCGTCGAGCGGCCTTGGTTCAAGAGTGTCAATGGACACTCTTTCATACTGACGAAGCCTGTACGATAGAGAAAGTTGCTCCAGTACCGCGGGAGTTCGATATCTCGAACGACGGATCGGATAACGAGCCGGTCTGCGCGCGCGTTAGAGACACGCTTATTGAGAAATATTTTTCAAACCAAAAAGATAACGAAAATGCTCAAATACTTCTCAATGGTATATTCGTGGATTTCCCGACAAATTTAAATTCTAGTCACAAGAAATCAGGTTTACATAATTCATTTCAAAAGGCACGCCCGTATAGAATTGATGAACTGTATCTGTATAGAACATATTCTAAAAAATCAAATATATTTATGGAGCGACTGCAAATTGCGTCCATTTACACAATGAGCGTATGCAGCAGAACATATATTGGAAAGGATCAATAAATGCCGGGCGAACCTACAGCATTAACACCAGAATATGTAAAAAACAACGCCGGAGTTTATTTTTTTACTTATTCTGTAGCAGATACAGTTGCAAGAAATGAGTTAAGAACCAATCCTGGTGCGAAGGTGTTGGCTAGACAAATTGATGGATTTCATAATTCAATTATTTATTCTGATGGAAATGGAAATGTCACAACCATAACTGCTGGCCCGAAGGAAGGTGATACGCTCGCTTTTTTAGGGTTTAACGGGCCGCTAGAAGCTTCTGTAGTGGATATCAATTCCGCAAATTTTGATAATGCTCCTTGGAAGTATGCCCAAGATGATCAGGATTTTAGGTACTCTATATCACAAACGAACTGGACATATGACGATTTTCAATACGTTAGTGAGAGCGTTGATTTTGCGAATCAGAATGTATTCAATGATTTTACATACTCATTTTATGGATACAATAGCAACTCGGCGAATACATATTTCTACAATATAGCCTCAAGCCAAATTGGCCGTTCGGGCATATCAAGCCCAAATATAATACTAGATAATTTCTTTCGTCCAGGGAGCTCATTTGATCTCCGATCCCCAAGTCCATCTGATAGATTCAGAATGCTGGTGGATGTAACGTACTTAATAAATGATATTTCCCAAGCGCCTTTTGATGCAGGTGTGGATGCTTGGACGAGCGTATTGTTCGATATTGGCAACGCTCTTGGTCTTTCAGGTGTTAATAGCCAATTCACTAGTGCATCTTTCTTTATTCCGGGAATAAATGGTACAATTGGGACTCGTGCAACCGTAAAAATACCCGAAGGATCGAATCCTAATTATCATTACTCCCATGTAACAGCAGGAGAAGTTCCAGGATCAACTGCAATCATTATAAAAAAAGGCCATATCATATTAAATGAAAATATTGAAAATTCAGTTGTGAGCGAGGTTGATACAGCTGAAATTCTAATTGCATCTTCCTCTCGGCAGATCGAGGCCCTGCGCATCATCGAAGGGTTACCCGAACCCATTGATATTGTGCGCGCTGACCTCGCGAATGTAGGAATGCTGGTTGACCTCGAGGCATGGGCTCAAGCAACGCTGAGCGCTCTAGACCCCTTAGCTATTCCTGACATATTCAGCGATGCGGAAATTCTTGCTCCGCTGCCGATCGAGTTTAGCAGGACTGATGATGGTAAAGCGCTTTTGATTTTCTCTGATTCAGACCCCTCAAAAATTTCGCAAGACCCCCGGAATAGTAAATGGTCTGAAGCCTATGCCAATGACGATCTCGGCCGCTCGAGAGCTTATGAGCTCATTCCAGAAGAACAGCCTGGCGGGTCTATTCTTTTTAGGCGCGGCGCCTTGATTACCACCGATGGCGGCGTGGAAATCAGAGTCAAAGAGGGGCAACCAACAACAATCAGAGTGGCGAACAGCCCAATCGATTTCGTTGACGCGGGTGCGGTGATTGGCTCGACACTCGGGCGTTATCTGGCGGGTGATAACGAACTTGTCGGTATTGTCGCATCGGCCACTTTGCAAACTCTGGGTGCCAATCTTGGCGATGTCTTAAACACTTTAGCTTTTGATGGTGGGATCAATACATCGGGCAACGTCAACGCGGCTTTTGGGGGTATGGACATCGAGTTTGTCCAGAATCTCAAGGCCGCGGGTATCGGTGCGATATCGTCTTATCTTACGGCGGAGCTTGTTCAGGCTCTAGGTGTGGGAGGTTTCGCGGGAGAGCTCGCCAACACGGCGGGAGGCGTGATGATCGGCCAGATCGTCGCGAATATTGCCGGCGGCGCGGATACCGTCGCAAATATCTTCAAAGACGTGGATAATTTCGCCAACATTGGAAACGCGATCGGTGGCTTCGTTGGTTCCAAACTTGCGTCTGAGCTTGTTTCGTTTGGAACGATAGGCGGCCAAATTGGCGCATCAGTCGGCTCCGCGCTCGGCGTTATTGCAATGAGCGAGCTTTTCAAAGCGGGAACGCTCTTGGGAGGCCCCGTTGGCGCGGCGATAGGTGCATTTGCTGGCTACATACTTGGTGGTCTCATTGGCTCATTGTTTGGGGGTACGCCACGCTCCGGTGCTGATGTTGTCTGGGATTCGGGTACCGGTGAGTTTGCAGTCGACAACGTCTACTCTAAAAAGGGTGGCTCCAAGGACGCAGCACGCGGTGTCGCACAGGCTGTTGCTGATGCCTACAACGGTGTTCTAAGCGCAATCGGCGGCGAACTGATCTCCCCGGAGAACGTGCAAGCCGGAAACTACGGCATGCGGAAAACGGCGTTCGTGTACCGACCAATTTCTAGCCGTGATAAGGATACAATCACTCAGCGCTTTACCGGTAAGGATGCCGCGAACAAGCTAATCGGATACGGTCTATACCAAGGGCTTAGCGATTCCGATTTTCAGATCATGGGCGGCGATATCTATGCCAAGCGCGCCTTTTACAACACGTTTGAGCTGGGTGGTGTCGATCCCCTCAATTTCGACGTAAGCGTCCTTCTCGGAAATCTTGCCAGCGCACGTAACTATACCACGTACCTTCAGAGTTCCACAGCGATCAATGCCCTGATCGCAGCCGAGCCTGAGAGCGTGTTTGCGATTGAAATGGCCATTACGTTTGCGCGCGCCGTGGAGCTGGGTCTCACGAGAAGGCACGAGGCAGACTGGTACGGAGGGTTCAATTTCCTCCTCGACCAGGCCGGTACAACTCCTGCCAATGTTGCTTTCGGATTCGATTATGATCCCCATAGCGAACGAGTTAGCCGTCTCATCAGTGTGGGCGGTTACGTTCTTGACGACACCATTGATGTTGTCGGCCAGGATATAATTGAGGGTACGACCGGGAGTGATACAATTACGCTCTCAGGCGATAGCCTTCTGGAGACGTCCGGCACGATCAACTCCGGAATCCAGCTAAATGGCGCTGCGTTCGACGGAGAAGAAACGACGATCGATGTCGCTGCAATTGTTAACGCAGGCGACGGGAACGATACGGTCCGCGCTTCGGACCGAGGTGACAATGTCTTCGGCGGGGCCGGAAATGATACGCTGATCGGCGGCCAGCTCGACGATTGGTTGCTAGGCGGTGACGGAAACGACCGCCTGTTCGCCGGGAGCGTCGTGACCCACGCGTTCACGGACGGCGACGGAGCATCGATTGCGGCTGCGCTTGCGGCAGATGGCGGCAACGGCAACTATCTCGATGGCGGCGCCGGCGATGACCGGCTGTTCGGATCGACAGGTTCCGACTGGCTGAACGGCGGCACAGGCGCGGATATCCTGCACGGCGGTGCGGGGGGTGACATCCTGAACGCAGGTGCCGGTGACGACCAGGGCGCGAGCGGCGCGGCCGCAATCTTCGGTGGCGGCGGTTCGGACCAGTATATCTTCGGCTTCGGTTCGGGCATCGACGTCATCTTTGACGACCAGACGCAGGGTGCTACGCCTGGTGCGGTCGTGGACAGCCTCCAGCAGCGTATTGCAGGCCTCGAAAGTGGAACGATCAGCCGCAACTGGGCGGGCGACGGCGACTTCACGGTCGACGGCTCGGTCAAGGGCGGTGAAGATGCTATCGTATTCGGGCCGGGCGTTGGCCTTGGTGACGTTGTCCTGGAGCGCTCGGGTACGAGCGGTTCGCCAGGCATGGACCTCATTATCCGTTTGCAGGAGCCGGGAACGGAGACGCTCACGGGCGACGTCCTCACCATTAAGGACTGGTTCGAGGGCACACGGCGCGTGGAGTGGCTCCGCTTTGCCACCGGCGAAGAAATCCGTATCGGCGACTTTGTCACGTTCAAGCTCGGCGGGGCCGGGTCCGATGTCATCGTCGGCACTGACGGGAACGATTTCCTGTATGGCGGTGCAGGCGACGACAAGCTTTTCGGCCTCGGCGGTGATGACTTCGGCGTTGGCGGGACAGGCAATGATCTCGTGTCGGGAGATGCCGACGACGATTGGGTGCTCGGCGGCGAGGACAATGACGTCGTGCTCGGCGGCCAAGGCAACGACACCGTCTTTGGTGATGGTGGCAACGACCGTGTCTATGGCGGCGCAGGCAACGATATCGTCGTTGGCGGCAAGGGCAATGATGAAGTCATCGGCGGGCTTGGCGATGACATCTTCCGGTATAACCGTGGCGATGGCCGCGACACGATGTTTGATGAGCTTGCCGGCACCTGGGAGCTCGTCTGGGAAAATGACGAATACACAAACGGCTACACGCTGAACTCCGATGGCACGGTGACCAAGGGCGGCGTGGTGTATTTCGATGGGAGCGAATGGGTCGGAAGATACGACTACGACGAACTGTCGTCTGTATCAAAGAAGCTCTATCGTCATGTTCCACCGGTGAATGGAATAATTGCGGCTTCATCGACGCTGTCAGGGTCCGGAAACGATACGCTCGAGTTCGGTGCAGGTATCGATATCGATGACCTGATGTTCAGGCGTAACGGCTCAAGCCTGGAAGTGGCTATCGCTGGCGCAAGTGGCGCTATTGCCGACTTTGATACGGCAGCAGACCTCATCACCCTCCAGGATTGGTATATATCTGGCCCCGGCATTGAGAACTTCCAGTTTCTGGAAACCGGCCGCCATCAGGTCAGCACCATGACGCTGCAAGGCATTGAAGGGGAGACATCGGCTGACTTCACGGCGAGTGGTGGCTCGCACTGGATCACTGGCGACGCACGCGACAACAATATCATTGGTAGCACTGCAAACGACATTCTGAATGGCGGAGCGGGTTTCGATACGCTGAACGGAGGGCTAGGTGCGGACGTTCTCTATGGCGGGTCGGGCGACGACATTCTGATTGGTGCCGCGGGTGCCGATATCCTGGTTGGTGGCGCAGGCTCCGATTTTGTAAGTTATTCGACGACGACGACCGGGAACTCGGAAGGAATTGTCGTCTATCTTGACGAAGATCATGCGCAGTTCCGGACGATCGACGCGAAAGGCGATATTTACATCGGTATCGAGAATGTCATCGCCACTGACAAGAACGACCGCCTGATCGGCGATGATGGTGACAATATTTTCGATGGCCTTGATGGCAACGATACGATGCGCGGCGGTGGCGGTGATGACACGTACATATTCCGAGCTGTCAATGGCGCGGATACGATCAACGACAAACTCGGCGAGATTGAGGTTGCCGTTGACGTCGATGGATATTTGGTCTCGGGCTTCACGGTCGAATGGCTGCCGCTTAATGGCGGGGCGCCGGTTAGCGGATATTATTACTATCAGCTTCGGGTCGTGGGGCCAGGTAGCGAAGTCATCTATGATTCCGGCGCGGATGGCACCTACTATAAGTATACGACGACGCGAGCCAATGCTCCTGGTCTCCAATCGGATGGCCGCTATCTAACGACCTCCGGGTGGCAGACCTGGTCCGGATCGGGGTATTGGAAGAATGGCTTCCATAAGCCCGCCAACGACGCCAAATATGCGGTCCGATCCGTATATTCTGCAGGCGATGCCGGCGAAGATACGATCGAGTTTGAGACGGGCCTTAGCCTTGCCAGCCTTGCGGCTATTCGTACCGATGACGATCTTGATATCCGGCTTTCCGCGGATTCGACCAACAAGATGATCATCAAGGATTTTTATACATCTGATGACGCCAAAATTGAATGGCTGCAGTTCGATGATGGTCTCGCGGTCGACTTAACGACCATCACGACAGGAGGGGGCAGCGCCACGGACGGTGATGACTTTTACCTCGGTGGGAGCACGGGCGGAACCTTCAATGGTGGCCTCGGTAATGACGTGATCTCCGGGGGCGGGGGCAATGATACGCTGTCTGGCGGTGACGGCGACGATGTTATCGAAGGCGGTACCGGAAACGATACGATCAATGGCGGCAGTGATAGTCAGACGGCTGGCGGCACGGATACCAGCGGTGGCTTTGGCGACACGGCACGCTATGTAACTGCTACGGGCGCGGTTGTCATCGACCTTTCAGCTTCGGGTACGTCGATTGGCGTTACCGAAGGCGGCGTTTCAACCGACACGATCGTCAAAGCCTCGGGTGTCTCTACGATTGAACATCTCGTCGGTTCTTATGCCTATGGCGATACGCTGACCGGCGATTCCCGCGCGAACCGTCTTTTCGGCCTCGGCGGCAATGATACGCTTTCCGGCGGCGCCGGCGACGACGTCCTTGATGGCGGGGACGGAAACGACACGCTCCACGGCGGCGACGGCGATGACAATATCGCGGGCGGTGACGGTGACGATCAGAACGTCACGGGCGGCAACGGCAATGATGTCATTTCGGGCGGTGATGGCGCCGACTGGCTGTGGGGCGATGCAGGGAATGACATCATCGATGGCGGCCAGGGCAATGACAAGCTCTACGGCGGTTCTGACAACGATCAGCTGAGCGGCGGCGATGGCAACGACGAACTCTCGGGCGAGGCCGGGGCCGACGTGCTCTCGGGAGGAAGCGGCGACGATACGCTGAGCGGAGGCGATGGTGACGACACGCTTGCCGGTGATGCCGGAAACGACAGTCTCTCAGGCGGCCTTGGCAACGACACCTATGTGTTCGGTGCCGGCAGCGGAACGGATACGATCGTTGACACCTCGGGTGTGAACAGGATCGTCTTCTCGGAAGCAACCTACGACAAGCTCTGGATGTCGCGCACGGGCGATGACCTTCGGATCGGTATTATCGGCACGGCTGATGAGATTGTTGTCGAGGACTACTACGCCAGCAGCAGCCCGAGCGTGGTGCGCGAGATCAGCGCAGGTAGTCGTTCGATCTACCTCGGCTATGCCGCCCCGCTCATTGCGGATATGACCGATGCCAGCCCAACCGCGCCGGCAAGCATGCCGTCCGAGATTGCGTCCGAACTGGACAGTTGGTGGTGGCTTGGTGGCAAGGCGCCGCCGATGGTCGAGACCCAGACGCTTTCGACAGACGAGGACGTTGCGCTGGCCGGCAGCGTCGGCGCGGTCGATCATGACGAAAATATCGAGAGTTATGGCGTTGCGACGGCCGCCGAACATGGTTCGGTATCGCTCAATGCCACCACTGGCGCCTGGACGTACACGCCGGACGCCAACTATTACGGTGCAGACAGTTTCCAGATCGAGGTCGAGGACGAGGACGGCCAGAAGGCGGTCCAGACCGTCAACCTGACCATTGCATCGGTAAACGACGCGCCGAGCGCAATTGCGCTTCAGGATGCGGTCACCAGCATCTCAGAGCGTGATCGCCTGATCAGCGGTTCAAATCCTGCGGCACTCGTTCTCGGGACGCTCGTCGTCACCGACGTCGATGCGCCTGATGCCGGTGATTTCGCGAGCCACACGTTTACGGTCTCGAACAGCGATTTCGAAGTTGTTGAAGGACAGCTACGGCTCAAGGCTTCCGCACGACCTGACTTCGAAGCTTCAGGGACGATCTCGGTGATTGTCACCGCGACCGATCGGAATGGTGCTGGTTTGTCGACCTCGCAGCAGTTCGATTTCAACCTCACCGATGCGCTCGACTATTGGTACGGAACGAGCGCTGTTGACGTGATCACGGCCAGTGATGGTCGTTCGGGCCTTGGCGGCCATGATATCATCTATGGCTATGCCAGCAACGATACGCTGACGGGCGGCGCCGGCAACGACAAGCTCTATGGCGGCGCAGACAATGACACGCTCTATGGCAATGCTGGTGCCGATGAGCTCTACGGCGAGGACGGCAACGACACGCTCTATGGCGGCGACGCCAGCGACCTTCTTGAAGGAGGCGCTGGGGACGACGTGCTCGATGCTGGAAGCGATACCTCCGGTGATACACTTCGTGGCGGTACCGGCAACGACACGCTGATCGGCAGCCTCGGCAGCGACACGCTCGAAGGCGGCGATAACGACGACCTTCTTGCCGGCAATGCCGGCGCAGACGTCCTGAATGGCGGCGCAGGAAATGATACGGTTTCCTACGCAGGTTCGGCAAGCGGCGTGAATATCTATCTCGACGGATCGGGAACGACCGGTGGCGGCGACGCTGCCGGGGACACGATCAGCAACGTTGAGAACGTTATCGGTAGCGGGAACGCGGACATCCTCGTCGGTACCAGTGCGGCAAACCGTCTTGAAGGCGGCGCAGGCGCCGATGACCTTTCTGGTCGCGGCGGCGCGGACATCCTGCTCGGCCAGGATGGGGCAGACGACCTCTACGGCGAGGCGGGAGCAGATACGCTCTATGGTGGCAACGGCGACGATATGCTCTCGGGCGGCGCCGACAACGACACGCTCTATGGCGAAGCCGGCAATGATACGCTGCTTGGCGGGGACGGCGATGACGTCCTTGACGGCGGGACCGGTGACGATAGCCTCGATGGCGGCAATGGTAATGACACGTATATTGTCCGTGCGAACTCGGGCAACGACACGATCAACAACTACGACCCTGAAGGCACGGACATCGACGTCATCGGCTATCAGGGTGGCATTGCGCGTGAGAACCTCTGGTTCGAGCAGTCAGGCAACGACCTTGTGGTCACGGTTGTCGGCACGGGTGCCAGCACGCGTATCGCAAACTGGTACGTGATTGCTGACGCGGACGCGCGCGCGAACTTCAAGATCGACTTCTTCATTGCCGGCGAAAAGTTCACCAAGACGATCGACGCCGAGGCGCTTGTCGACCTGATGGACAATTACACGAAGCCGACGACGCAGGGCGCATTCGACACGCTTCGGGCAAACTCGACGTTCAACGCCGGGTGGCAGGCGCTCTGGACGGACAATGCGCCGCCCGTGATCGATACCATCGCGAACCAGACGATCAACGAGGATGGAGCACTCAGCATCACGATCCGAGTAACGGACGATATTACGCCGAATGCAACGATTGGTGTATATGCGACTGCCGTGAACCCGGGCGATACTGAGGTGGAAGATCTCAGCCTCGTCAACGCGCCGACCATTGGCGCGGCCGACAGCAACGGCTACCGGACCCTAACCGTCAATCCGAAGGCAAACGCGAGCGGAACGGTCGTAATCAAGGTCGATGCCGTAGATGCGGGCGGGCTCACGTACCAGAAGATGTTCACACTGAACATCACGCCGGTTGCCGATACGCCGACATTGTCGCGCGTTGAGGGCACGAACGGCACGCTCGATAGCGGCGGTCTGCCGATCTACATCGAGGCGGCGCTAGCCGATACTGACGGGTCGGAGATCATCGACAAGATCACGATCTCCAATGTGCCGACAGGTCTCTCGTTCAACATGGGAACCAATCTCGGTGGCGGCGTCTGGGAGTTCACACCAACCCGGAACGGGACGACGTCAACCTACACGGTGAGCGGCCTACAGTTGAATAGCGCCGCGGGCTGGTCGCAGGATCTGACGGGGCCGAATGCACTGCAGGTTACGGCGCGTTCCAAAGAAACCGTCAACAGTGTCACGGCGACCACGGCGGCGCAGCCGCTCAGCATCGTCATAAACACCAAGCCAACCAATATCACGGCAAGCACGGCGCTAAGCTTCAACGAAAATCTGGCGAATGGCACGGTGCTGGCAACGTTCTCTGGGTCCGATCCCGACGGCGATGGGATGACCTACTCGCTCGTGAACAATGCCGGCGGGCGTTATGCAATTGCCAGCAACGGGCAACTGTCGGTCGCCAATACATCGCTCATCAATTACGAGACCGCGACGAGCCATGTGATCCGTGTTCGTGCGACTGACAACGGAAATCCAAACCTGTCCTATGAGAAGGATTTCACGGTCAACGTAGCGAACGTCAATGAAGCGAACAGCCTCTTGCCGAGTTACGGCTGGAGCAAACCTGAAAACAGCACTGTTGGAACGGTTCTCGGGACTGTTTCCGCGACAGATCTTGACGGATCGGGGGCGTTTGCGCAGCAGCGCTACTACTTCCTGAATGGGAGTGCCGCAGAGGCGACATCAAGCGATGGACGTTATGCCATCAACGCCACGACCGGCGTGATTACGACCAATGCCGTGCTCAACTATGAGGCGGGTACGCCGAGCAAAGCTTATACGGTCATCGCACGTGATAACGCCGGTGGGGCTGGCTACAATCAGGCGCAAACGACGGTCACGCTCGGGATCACCGACGTTAATGAAGTCCCGACGTTTACCGGAACGTCGACCTATTCGTTCGGAGAGCTGAAGCCCGCTCTTGTCACAAAGGTTGGAACACTTCAGGTGAACGACCCTGAAGGCAAAACGTCTGAGCTTCGCTACAGCATCGTCAACAATTACGGCTTTGATGTTTTCAGCGTAAACGCCAGCAACGGCGACATCATGTTGCAAAAGACTGTCGATTACGAAACCAAGAGCAGCTACCAGCTTGATGTGCGTGTTACCGATCAATCCGGAAGCGGACTTTCTGATACACGAACAATTACAATTAATGTTCTCGACGAGAACGAGGCGCCAAAGCCGAACGGGAGCGCGTTCCCCGTAAGCGGTAAGACCGCTTCAGCAAACACTGTTATGGGTACTGTAACCCACAATGATCCTGATGCTGGTGACGTCATGAGCTATCAGATTGTCAGCGCAGTTAATGATTTGACGGGCGCGGATGTAAGCGGTCAATACAAGCTCTCTACGCCTACGGGCACGAGTGTGAACGTGTTGCGTAATACCTCAATTACGACCAACTTCTTTGTAGAACACTTGGTCACTGTCAGGGTTACGGATTCCGTAGGCATTTCAAAAAATGTCATCATGCGAATGAGTTATTACACGTCGGACCCGGCCAAACCTATCGTCCTTGATCTGGACGGCGATGGTATCGAGCTCGTTAGCTTGGCGGAATCGGCGGTCGAGTTCGACATGAACGAAGATGGTATTGGAGATAATACGGGGTGGGTTGGTGCTGATGATGGGCTGCTTGTTTTTGATCGCAATGGCAATGGCATCATCGACGGGTTGAATGAGATTAGCTTCGCTGCCGATATCGAGGGCGCCTTCTCTGACCTTCAAGGGCTCCTGGCTTTTGATACGGATGGCGACGGGTTTTTCGACAGCGATGATGCGCTCTTCTCCACGTTTCAAGTCTGGCAGGACATCAACCAGAACGGCATCAGCGAAACTGATGAACTTACAAGTCTTACAGATCGGAACATCAAAGCCATTAACCTCTCGCCGTCACCAACAGGCAATGATGTCGAAAATGCTCAGGATAATGTCATTTGGGCGACCAGTGAGTATGTGATGACCGATGACACGATGCACGCTGTTGGCGACGTGTTTCTTGCTTATCATCCGAGTGGTTTGGCGCCGCTGGGTGCGAGTTTGCGTATGGGACTTCTGTCGGAAGCCATGGTGACATCCGCATCTATGTCATCGGTAAAGCTCTTGGGGCTTTCTGATAAGACCGCTGAAGATGCAGCGACCCTGGATGAGGCCACGCGTTTTGCGGGCCTGACGAAGGCGCAGATTGCCGAGATCAAGGCCGCAGAAGCCCGTAACGCGGAGGAGCAAGCCGTTGTCCACGTCGCTGGTAGTCAGAGTGCCGATAGGCTGATTGGGACTGCTGCGTCTGAGCGCTTCGTCGGCGGGGGCGGTAATGACCTCCTTTATGGGGCTACAGGACGGGATACGGCTGTGTTTGCAGGTCGGAGCGACAAGTACGCTCTTGTGTCTGAGAAGGGCGCGCTCTTCATTGAAGGCGGAACGCCAGCACTTCTTGAAAGTGAGGGCAGAGACGCATTGGTCTCAATCGAAAACCTCAGCTTCAAGAATGTTAACTACGGACTCGCTGCTTCGGTCGTGATCGATCTCGATGGAAACGGTGCTGAACTGCAAAGCTTGACGACAAGCAAGGTCCGCTTTGATATGGACGGCGATGCGGTTGCCGAACGCACGGCATGGGTTGCGAGCGGGGACGGCCTTCTGGTCCTCGACCGCAACGGCAATGGACGGATCGACGATAGCTCCGAGATGTCCTTTGTCGATGACGCCGCCAATGCGCGCTCCAACATCGAAGGATTGCGCGCTTACGACAGCAACGGCGATGGCCTCCTGACGGCAGCAGACAAGCGTTTCGCATCGTTCAAGATTTGGCAGGATGTGAATGCTAACGGTGTGAGCGAGGCCGAGGAGCTCAAAGGGCTCGGCGAAATCGGCGTTGCCGCGATCGATCTGGTTGGCGTCAATGTCGATGGCGAGTGGGCGATGGGTGACGGCGCTGTCCTGAACGCGTTCGGTGTCGCGTGGACAGACGGCCGTGTCCAGCAAGGCCTCGACGCCATCCTTTCCTACGATACGGACAATGCGATACGTGTACCCAAACGCAGCCTCGGAAATCTCGGCAGAAACAATGGTATCCCCGATATTGCTGCTGCCCTTGAGGCGTTCGAGGTGTCGACGAACAAGGTCTCTCAGGACCTTCCGCGCACGAAGCTCACGGCAGAAGATGTGTCAGACACTGTGCTTCGCCGTCTCATCGCGCAGGCTGCGACATTCGGTGCAGAGCAGGGTAACGGCGTACACAATTGGTCGCCGCGGCAGCAGGTGCACGCTATGGTCGAAAAAATGGTTGTGCCGAGGAGCTGGTAATGAGTGATGTTGATGGGACGCCGCGTACGGTTGCCGAGGCGTTGGGGCAGATCGTCTGGCTGCTTTCCCAGTCGCCTGTGCACAAGCATTTGAAGATTGCCGACCTCGAATGGTCGATCATGCCGGCGGTCCTGACCGAACAGTTTCGGCTGTTCCGGTTTGGACCGCTGCCCGGGCTTGAGAATGCGAAGCCAGAAGATTTTCTGCCCGGCTTCACAAAACAGGGCTTGGAACAGATGCCGCTTGGGCTCGCGCTCTGGGGCAATCTCTCAGAAAGTGCCGAAGCGAAGGTGGAGGCTGGCGAGCGGCTTGCGCTTGAGGACTGGAATTCCGGGGACCGGCTCTGGCTTCTCGAAATGATTACACCGTTCGCAACGCCCGAGAATAAACTTGGCGAAGCGATGCTCGCGGATTTGTTGCAGGGCCCGTTTCGTGGGAAGCGGTTCCATCTGCACCGCACCGATCCGAAAACCGGACGCAAGGACAAGGTAACGCTCGGCGGAACGGCCGCTGCCGCTTGATCGGTAAGCCGGCTCCTATTGGGAGCCGGCTTTTGCCTTGGCCTGAAAGTAGCCGCCGCACCGACGGTCACCGAACAGTGTGTTGCCCGTACCGAAGCGGGCGGGAGAGAACGTGACGGCCTTTGGACTGACCGTTGTGAGCGGCATGTGCGTGCGCACCATGGCTGCTGCAGCGGCGAGAGCGGCCTCATTGATGGGCTGAAACACCGGTGGTGCGACATTGTCGAAGAAATCGATTGGTGTGCCCCGTGTTGAGCCCCTGCCGCTTGATGTGACTTGCCTGCCAAGTTCTGCGGCTGCGTGTTCTGCGTCGAACGCGCCGAGATAGAGAACCTCGCCGGGCGCGACCGTAAACTGCAGGCTTTCGGCGTGGTAGCACAGGGTCCACCAGTCCTGCCGCATGAAGCCGAGGATGGAATAGGTGCCGGGCTTGAGATCGCTGACCAGGTAGCCGTCTGCAAAGAGCTTCGGTCTTGCCAGAATGCGGAAGGCCCCTCCCATGACACTGCCTTTCATCTGCTGGCTCTCCGGGTCGTAGACCTGAAAGTTCAGCACATAGGCCGTCCTGTGGCTTGGCGGGACGGGAAGCAGGGGCGCCTTTATGATGATGGCGGCGTTTTCCGACTGCGGCGTGATTGCGATCTTTGCAGCGCGCTGCTCTGCGCGGGCGAGCGGACTGCATAACAGAAGAGCCGCCGCAAGAATGGGTAACATTTTTCGGGTCATGACGCAGATGCTTTCCTGTCAGATTGGTTTAGGCTTCGGACTTGTCGTCGTGGCTCTCAGGGCAGACGATCGACAGCGATCTCGTCCACATCGACAAGATCAGGCGCCACCATGACACCTCGGACGTGAACACGGGCTTTGGACCAGATCGTGCCTGCACGGCGAAGGTCAAGTCGCCATCGTCCGCCGCGATCAAGACGCAGAAACGGAACATTACCGTCCACGATCAACGTTCCCGTTTCCTCGACTCGTCTGCCCATGCTCATCATGGTTTCTCTATGCGTAGCGAAAGCTTCGGTTCAAAACGAAAACAGCCTTAACCGGGTCTGTTTGTATTTTCTTCGTCGATGATCGCGACGTCTGGCATGTTCCAAGCAATCGTGACGGCAGTGCTTGCGCCGCCGACGATCGCACCGATCAAAATTCCGAGTATCGCGAACCACCTGATGGCACGTTGTTGGGCATGGGCGGTGCGTGCCGTCGCGAGTGCTGCCTCGATCTGACGCGCTGCGCCTGTCATCCCGTTCTGCGCATGACCGAGCATCCTGGCGTCCTCGGCCCGCACCTGCTCGCTTGCGCGCATGATCTGCTGTCCCAGGACCTCGGGCGTCAGCCGGAGCGCGGGGGCCTCCGCCATGGCGCCGAGCGCGGTGTTCTGTTCCCTGATGCGCGCGCCGATGCCGGCGAGGATGCCGCTGTAATCGGGCTGCGCCTTCTGCTCGGCGGCAAGGCCTTCGAGCGCACGGCGGAGCAGCGCCACCTCGCGCCTCAGCGCCTCGAACGCTTCTGCTGGAGATGATTCGGTCGTCATGAACATGAGCCTAGCGGCTGAGTCCCCGTCCGCGCGAGAGGCCGAACCAGTCTGAGAGCTCCCGGGACAGTCCGCGCCCCGGTTCCATGCCGATGCCGAGCCCGAGCTCACGGGCGCGTGGACGCAGGAGTGATTCCATCTGCGCATCGCGTTCGAGGCTCTTGGCGAGGCCCGCCATGCCGGCGTTGATCTTGGGGAGCTTGTGCTCCTCACCCCAGAACCTGGCATGCTCCTGCTGCTTCCTGAGCCTCGTCCATTCCGCGACGAACCGGTCGGCACGGTACGCGGGGTCGCTGCGGACGCGCTCGGCCTCGTCGAGGAGGGCACGTGCCTGCCGCACGTCGCCGCGTGCCATGGTGTCGAGCAGCTTCAGGTCCGCGCGCCATGCATTCCGAAGGTCACGCGCCGCGCCTGGCCGGATCGCATCGAGCGCGGCCTCGTCGCGTTCGTGCATGGCACGCAAGGGTTCGCTCATCGGCACGCGTGCAAGCCCCATCTCGCGGACCTTGTGCACCGTGCGCGCATACTGCTCGACCGCCGGCTCGAGCTGGGGCTGCGGAGCCTGGATCGGCGTGCTTTTGAGCTGCAGCCCTTCGAACATGTCGCGGACCTTGGCCGTGATCGCCTGGGCCCGGTCCCTGAGCGTGATGCCGCGCCTTGCGGCGAACGCTTCTGCCTTGTCTGCGACCGGCCCGTAGTCGCCGACCATGTCCTTGCCGCGGTCGCGTGCCAGCGTGCGGACAAGCTGCTGCTCGTTTTTGAACGTCTCCTTGCCGTAGTAGAGATCGACCCGCTCCCTGTGACGCGACAGCGCCACATAGGCGCCGTGCCGGTCCATGCCCTGCGTTGCGAGGACATAGGCCCTGTCCACAGTGACGCCCTGCGCCTTGTGGATCGTGGCGGCATAGCCATGGTCGATGTCGGTGTAGAGCTTGGTGTCGAAGCTGATCGCTCTACCATCATCGAGCATCACCGCCATGCGTGCGGGGCTCACACTCTCGACCCTGCCGAGCGAGCCGTTCTTGACGCCCATGCTCTTCTCGTTCCGCAGGAACATCACCCGGTCGCCGCGCGCGAACGGCCTTGGGCCTTTGCTGGTCTCGATGCTGACATCCAACCCAAGCTGTTTTCCCAGCCGCAGGCGCTGGCGCGCGAGCGCGTTGAGCTCTGCAACGTCGGCGCGCGTATGCGCGAGGATGAGCCGACTCTTCTGCGGCTGCGCCTTCCGGTCCCTGTCCCAGCGGTCGATGAGCTGTTTCTTTGCCTCGGCCTCGGTGGGCGCTGCGTGAACACGGTCGTGCTCCTTGAGCGCCTGGATCGCCTCCGCGGTTCTCCCCGTCGCGAGCTGCCGCACGGCATCACGCTGCCAGCCCTCATGCTGGCGGCGGATTTCGGTGACCTCGACTCCGCCATGGCGTTCATGGATGCTGCGGAACGCCGCGCCCGCCTCGATCGCCTGCAGCTGCTGCGGATCACCGACGAGCACCACCTTCGCGCCGACCTCGCTGGCATGTGACAGCACACGCTCCATCTGCCGCGTGCCGATCATCCCGGCCTCGTCGATGACGAGCACGTCGCGCGCCGTGAGGTGATCGGTGCCGTTTGCCCAGGCGTGCTCCTGCGCCGCGATCGTTCGCGACATGATGCGTGAGCCGCTTTCAAGGTTCTCGGCGGCGATACCCGAGAGCGCCAGCCCGCGTACGCGGTAGCCGGCATCCTCCCACGCTTCGCGCGCCACGCCGAGCAGCGCCGACTTCCCCGTTCCGGCATAGCCGACAATGACACCGAGTCCCTTCGGTTCGGTGACATGACCGAGCGCCGCGCGCTGCTCGGACGAGAGCACGAGCCCGTGCCGCTCGGCCCGCGCCACGGCATGGTCGCGGAACAGGTCGCGGACAGCGTGCTTTTCTCGCCCCTGCAGGCGCTCCGTGGCCTGTCCCAGCCGCTGCTCGGTCTCCAGCATCGCGCGGGACGTGAACCGCTCCTGCTCGCGCCCGTCCTTGCCCAGGGCGACAAGCGCGGGTGAGGCTTCGACCGCAGCGAGCACGCGGTCGAACTGGTCCTTGCCCTCGCTGTGCCGGTGCACGAACATCGCAAGCTCGCGGCGCGTGAACGTCGCCTGTTGGTGGGTGAGCGCATCGAGTGCCACTTCAGGGTTCGTGAGGATACGCTCGCCGTTGGCGCGCGCGATGGCGCGGTGCTCGTCGAGGCGTTCTCCGGTAAGCCCCACATCCGCCATGCGCGAGGCCGCCGGACCGATCTTGTTCTGGGGCTCAAGATCGATGCCCTGCGCCTCAAGGCTGCGGTGATCGACGGCGACGTCGATGTCGCGCTCGGCGAGCGCGCGGTTGAGGTGTACCGCCCAGGCTTCGCGCCAGTGTTCGAGGAGCTGCGTACTGTTCCAGTCGCGCACCTTTGCGCCGAAGCCGTTCTCTTCGACCTCGCGCATGGTGAGCATGACGTGGGCATGGGGCTTCGCCATGCCGTCGGCGCCGATATCCCAGTGCACGTTGAGATCGGCGCACATGCCGCGTTCCACGAACTCGCGTTGCACAAATTCGTGCGCGACTTCGATCGCGTCGGCCTGCTCCAGTTCTCGCGGCAGCGCGAACTCGACCTCGAGGGCGAGCTGTGCGTCCTTGCGCACCTCGGCAGCCTCAACGGTGTTCCAGAGCACCTCGCGGTCGCGGAGATGCGCGGGGGCATGTTCGGGGAGCATCACTTCGGAGTGGATGACGCCCGCCTTGTTGGTGAAGTCGTGATGGCGATCAAGCCGTTGGTCGTGCAGCCGCGAGGCGGAGCGGTACGCAGCGGATGCGAGCGCGCTGGCGCCGGTACTTCGGCTGATGACCTTCGCGCTGAAGTGGTAGATCGCCATGAGGGCTATCCATTTACACCTCAAAAGCCACGTCGGCACGACGTATAAGCGCGCCCTCACAAGATCGAATCTCGCGAGGGACCGGGTGATCTCACCAAGGCTCGACCTCTTTACCGCGCGCCAGAACGACTCGTAGCGTCGGGCACATCACCGCAAACCGAAGGACCACATCCCATGCGTAGGCCCCGTGATTATGATGCCGAGATGAAGCTGCTCGTCGAGAAAGCGAAGGCGCTTCAGGACCGGAAGCTTCGCGAGCTTGGGCAGCTCGTCACCGCGACCGGTGCCGATAGCCTTGGGGCCGATGTGCTAGCGGGCGTTCTGGTCAAAGCCGCAGCGACCACCGACATGGTACAGAGGGAGGAATGGCGCACCGCGGGCGCGGCGTTCTTTCTGCGCGGGAAACATGCTGACGGCGCTCCGAAAGATACACCGCGCCGAGCAACGGTTGCGAGCGCTGCTGAGTCGGCTGCAGGCGCGGCGGGCGCGGGCTGATACGCGGGGCTGGGTCGTGAAGCGCCGCGAGCGGACGCGCCGGCTCATCGAACTCGGCGGGCTCGTCGTCAAGGCCAGGCTCGATGTGCTCGTGGATGATGACCGGGCGGCGATCTATGGAGCGCTGCTCGGGCTCGTGCAGCAGGCGGATGGAGAGCGAAGCAATGAGGTCGTTGCGCGGTGGCGGCGCAGAGGGAAACGGGCATTCGAAGCTGCGGCGGCGGAGCGGGTCTCGTAATGTGGGCCTCGTTAGCCGCGGAATTGCGTGAATGGGTGCCTTGCAGGTTGATGGTGGTTGTGCATAAATTCGAAGAATTAATTTTTGAAACAAAAACTTGTTGCCCAGTCTCGAAGCCGATTAATGCAAGTACCGCTCCGAAAGCTAAGTTCAAAAAACGTCCACTTGAGATCGCTGCCCGAGCAGCACGAGGCACACCGGGGCACACAGATGACGGTGAGGCAAGTGAATGGCAATTAGCATAGAACTCCGGCAAATCATTTCTATTTTGGAGGAAGAAGGTTTCGGTGCGCTCGCCGGCGAGCTGCTGACGGAGATCAGTCTCGGCCGAGAGGTCGAAAACGATGCCTATTTTGACGAACAAGCGGGGATCAGCGATCAGGCCGAGACAATTATTACGCGTGTTCCAATCGAGAAGTCCGATCAGCTCGGTGCGGCTATGGGCATCTTACGAGCCAAGCTGGTGCTGCCGGTCCGCGCCTTTGTCGAGGCAGAGAAAATCGCCAGTGAACTCGCTGTTCATGGAAAGGTTCGTATCAGCTTCATTGACCCCGAGCAGCGAATCGCGACGGCGCCAATCAGCGCTCGGGACGTTGGCGATGCAACCGTCGCCGACGAACTCGACGCGCTTCTCACTCGGCTCCCGAACATGATCCTCCCGCCGATAATCGACGGAGTTTGATATGCCACTGAGCCCCGCCGCGGAAGCCGAACTGAGAGATATGCTGCGAGCGTTTCGCGCAGCACATTCTGGCATTATTGCGCCCACGGGAGAGGGCAAAGCGCTCGAAGCCTGGGTCTTGATGAAACTCGCCAATATTGTGCGCCGCCATATGAGGAGATTTTGGCGCGTGTCGCTACGACAGGGCGATGGGACCGCCTTGCCTTCCGGGGCGACCTTCAATCTTCCCAGTCAACGCTCCCGCATTCAGCCGAGCAGCCCGACTGCGCCAGGCTATGTTCTCATTGAACACAAAACCGATAACGCTCGCCGTTTCGAGTTGCGAGGCAGCCTCCAATGGAAGGGTAGAAGCGGCGCCAAGCACGAGATCGATGTCTCGATGCTTCCCGCCGCGATCGGGGAAGCCATCCGCAATAACGGGGGCGGATATCCTCATGGGCTTCCGATCGTTGCTATCGAGTGCAAGGACAAGTGCGGTTATGGTCCTCTTGACGAGACGCGGCAGACCCTCGCTCGAATGTATGATCTTGTGCTCGTGACCCAGCCTGTCCCCGGCTGGTCTTGCCGAATCTTCGAGAACAAAACGCATACCCAGTGGGGACGGAAGAGTTCGCGCTATATCGCCTTTTTTCAAAAGGGGACGTTCGGCATCGTTCGCGCCGGCCATTTTCAGTCTGGCGCCATGACGCTCGCAGGACACTACTCGATCAGACACTATCCAGAAGTCTATACAGGGTGCGGAGTAGGACTCCTGCAAGACAGCTTCCGCGACACCCTTTCGCGTGTTAGCAGTTTCTGAGTTGCGCCCGTTGATGTATCCCAATGCCGCATGACGTAAACGAACCAATACAAGAGATTCGTGACCTTTGCACTTGTCCCGTTGACTGGAAGAGCATCGATGGGTTCGGCGAGGGGCGGCCGGACGCTCTTGAGCTGCTCCATTACGAATGGGTGAGAGCGATTGCGAAGGTATCGGTGTCGAGCGAAGAGCTTAAACTCGTCGAGACGGTCTTGTTCGAAAATGATCTGTATGACCCCCCAGGCGAAAGCGCCCGTCTAAACCTTGAAGCACGTAAACCTGCGGCGGAAGCGCTTTACCTGAGCGGGATCGGCCGATTGGGCAGGATGCGCTTCTTGAGACCATCGGAGCATGGCAAGCATTTCTCAATCGCTGGGCCGAAGAGGAAACACAAGAATATCTCCTATTTCTATACCGACTGGAAATCCGATACGCTTGCCAACTTGTTTTGGTCCTGGTTTTCGGACATGATGAGCCTCAATGATATCCCGCCACGGGAAGGCCCGATTGACTTCTTGATAGAAGCAAACGCCCTGTGGGATAGTTTTTGCGCTGATCGAAACATCAGGATAGCGATCGATATCTGTTCACCAATCGGCGAGAACAATGGCGAGCGCTACCATCACTTGGCGATTGACCTAGATTTGGACGCGGCGCTCGCTCACGGTTACCCGATCTCGACCGCCGAAGCTGAGGCCATTATGGGTGCGGCTCCAGTTCGCCCGATCAAATCGAGAGAGTATTAGACGAGAGAAGGCTTTGTCCTGAACAATCGAGGTCCTATTCGCGATGCGCATTGGAATAGATATCTCGACTCGCGGAATTTACTTTCGTCTAATAGGCAGGGCGCTCATGAACTGCTTCCTTTCCTCGCTGATGAACTGGTTGTTCTTCACCGCCCCGTGGAGGCCACTACGACGCTCGTCATAGCTGAACGTGGCCAGCCTAAGCCACAATGTGGGTGGCACGTGAGCACCTCGTACCCCGGTGACCTGTAATGAACGCTTGCAAACTGATCAGAGTTTGCATCGAAGCTCAGCCGATCAAAGCTCTTCAGGGCCTCGTGTAACCCATTTGCTACGATCGTAGCCGGGCGAGTTTTTCGTCACCTTCATATTCACTGCATACTTCCACTCCAGCTGCCGATTTGTCGCTTGCGTGAATTCCGCTGTCGGCACCCCGTCCTTACGGTACATATTCTTGTCCGGCGCCTCGATCTCGATGAGGGCGGGGTTTAGCGTTAGATCTCGACCGCGCACGGGCCTCTGCCGCGGCCACGACTTCTCGTACCAGAACTGCCGGCCACACCCTGCCAAGCTGCGCGTCGGAAGGGTCATTCGTGTGAAAGCGCCCCGAATAAATGCCGATGAAGTTGACCGCGCCATCGCCGTTCACGATCCGGCCGTATCCGTCCTCCATTTCGACCTGTCCATGAGCGCGCTGGATGACGGGCGATCCGGACATTCCTGGCCGCGAGGCCGAGTCCACAATTAGATACCGCTGATGCTTGCTGGCTGAGAAATATGGCTCGCTGGCGAACGTCGCCTGCTTCCAGACCGGCATCCCAAGGCCGAGGCGGCCAAACGGGTAGCCAAGGATAAAGATTTGCATCCCAATGCGCTGCTTGAGCGCCAAATTGCGGATGGCGTTCATCGGCATGAGCGACGCTTCCTCCGGCAGATCGACGTCTAAGGCCGCGATGTCTACTTCTTGGCCGTGCTCGGGATGTTCGGTCCAGAACGGTTCGCCGTCAGCATCCACAGTGGCAACCTTGACGATCAGCGGTGGCCGATCACGGTCGCCCAGTGGTACGTGGATACGAAGATTATCCGGTATGCCTCCCTGCTTATGCGTGACCTCGTTGGTCTCAGTGTTGCGGCCCGACACGACATGCCAGTTGGTCACGAGAGAAAGGTGCCCGTCGGACCTATGCCACAGAAACGACGTCGCGCCGCCAAGAGACTGGTCCCCGAAATAAGCTTCGACATACAAAGGAACGAGCGAGCACGTGTCGATGCCTGGCGCGGTCATTTCAATCTCTCCACCTTACGGTCGGGAACTCCCGCCTCCTGCAAAAATTGCGGCCATACTCCGCGTCTAAGCAGAGCCTCCATTGCCCCAAAAAAATATGTCCTCAAAGATTACTTGGACACTTACGATTCTTTGAGGGAATGATGGTTCGACCTAGAGCCTTCATCAGCGACTAGAGATAGTCGAAAATTCTAGCAGATCGGAACACATGAACAATGGAGTCAACGTCTGGTTACAGACTGCTGCCAAGTGACTTCAAATGCAACTGAGTTGGCGGTTATCGACGTAGTCGCGCTGCACTGTCATTGCCGGCTTATTCTCTATTGATGCCTGAGACAGTACATACCGCTATCGCTCCCAGTCAGCGCTTCGCTGCAGCTTCGAGTTCGGTGATCCGCTCGCTGCAAACGGCATGGACGACGCGGCCGAGCTCTTCGACCTGCGCGCCAAGCCACGTGAGCTCTTCCTCGCTGATGCGGTAGTGCTTCGAATAGCGGGCTTTGACGTAGGCCTGCTTCAGCTTCTCGAACATCGCGCGCTGCTTGCGGTTGTCCTCGGGCCAAACATACATCAATCGGCGGTCGATGAGGTTCGCCTGCGACCGCAGAAAGCCTAGATTGTGGACGTGCGGAGTATAGAACGTGCAGACCAAAAGCACGCAGTGGTAGAGGCGCTCGACACTCTGATGGAGGATAAATGCTGCGTCTTTGTGCCAGCTTCGCGAAAGGTCATCCTTGAAGTTGACATAAGCCCGCATCGCCGACGGATACCATTCTTCATAGTACTCCTTCGCCATTGCCAGCGCCTGACCCGGTGTCTTCGGCTTCGGCGTATGGAGTACGGTATCGTCGCTCTGGTAGAGCGCGATGCCGTCCTTCGCGACGTCCATGAAGAAGTAGCGGCCATGCGCGAGGCCGTCATTCACCTCCTGCAGCGTGTGCACGATGAAGTTCACCGGCGTCTTGATCGACTTCGTGATGCCGTACTCGCGGTGGAAGCGTTCCTCGGCCTTCGCCCAGTACGTCACATAGTCGGTGAGCCGCTTGTCGTTGACGATGACGAGCAGATCGAAGTCGGACTTGTAGCCCTTGGCGGTGTGCGGCTCGTCGACCCAGCCGCCGCGCGCGTAGCTGCCGTAGAGGATGACCTTGGTGATGCGCCCTTTCTTCTTCCACTGATGCTGGGCGAGCGCGAGGGTGTCGTTGAACTCCTCGAACAAAATCTCGAGGGCGTGCTCAAGCTCGCGCTGCTTTGCGGGCGGAAGATGATCGAGGCTCGTGCGCATAGGAGACCTTCCTAGCAACTCAGGTATGACTTTGCACTGCAAGAACAGGCTGTTGCCGCTGGCACGGGCACCGCAACCCCCTGATCAGAGGGTTGCGGCCTTGTGCAGCGCCACCAGCGCAGCCGCCATGCGCGTCTCGACCTCGGTGACGGATAGCCCCAGCCGCAGCGCGATACTGTCATTGAGCAGCCCGTCCCAGGCCAGCTCCATGACCTGCTGCGTCACCGGGTCAAGCGCTTCGAATGCTTTCCGGTAGGGCCTGCCGATCTTCACGATGTGCCGGATGGCCTTCCGCATGTGCCAGCGCACCCGCCATTCGCCGATGCCGAGCTCTGCGGCGATCTCGGCGTAGGACTTGCCCTCGACCCTGTGGGCAATGAATACGATCAGGGTCAGCTCGGGCAGCCGCCTCAGCCATGCCCGCATGACAGCGTGGCGATCCCGCTCAAGAGGCACACCGGGTTCAGGTACAGATTTTCCGTTCATCATCCTTCTCCTGCCAAAAGCCGCGGCCCCGGCCGGGAGGCGGGGGCGGGCGGCAGGAACGGGATCAGGCGGGCCGCATGAGGCGGACTGCACCCGAAGGGCTGGAACGCGAGTGGAAGACCTGCCGCAGGCAGGTTGCAGGCCGGCGCGGCCCGCCTAAAGCCCGTGACGCCCGCTCCCGGTCTTCAGGACGGTACAAAGGACAACACCCCGCCCGTTAGGGCGGGGTGACTATCCGTTGCGACGCATGGCGTCATATAATGCAGGAAGACCTGCGCCGCCGGAAAGGGCGGCGCGGGGGCTGTAGCCTCAGGCCTTCTTCTTGCCACGGCCGGGCGTGGTGCGCTTGGTGCCGAGACCGATCTTCTTCGCGAGCTCCTGACGCTGCAGTGCGTAGTTCGGTGCGACCATCGGATAGTCGGCAGGAAGTCCCCACTTCGCGCGATATTCGTCGGGGGTCATGTTGTAGTGCGTCATCAGGTGGCGTTTTAGCATCTTCAGCTTCTTGCCGCTTTCAAGGCAGACGATGAAGTCGGGCTTCACTGACGAACGGATCGAGACGGCTGGCTCCTGTTTGGGCTTTTCCGGCTCAACGGCACCGCCCACGTTCGCGAGCGCTGCGTAGACATTCTGGATGAGCGTCGGCACGTCGGAGACCGCCACCGTGTTGTTCGCGACATGCGAGGAGACGATGTCGGCGGTCAGCGCCAGAACGTCCTGATGTGTATTCTGTTCAGTCATGAAGTAAGACCCCGTTGGTTTTGCGTCCCGCTTCATTGCCGGACTTGCGCGTTCCCCTACACGAACGCGCATGAACGCGAAATTGCTGAAACGATGTCTGGTTCTACCCCGATGTACTTTTTGACGTTAAGTGATTCGCGTATCTTCCGCCCTGCGGAACCTTCTGAGACCGTAATTCTCAGCACCTATAAAAAATATCTTTGCGTCAATAAGCATCAATCGGCGTTCACATGCGTCCGTATGCTTCCAGAACGTACTATTCGTCCGTTTAGCACTGTTTTGGCACTCTTGACGCGCGCGCCAATTCTGGACTTCCTGATCTTGGCGCGGGGGAAGCTGACAACCACTTACGGAAGGACCAGCCATGTCCCACGACCGTATCCTGCGCCTGCATACTGTTCTCGACCGCACCGGGCTCAGCCGCTCGACCCTCTACCGGAAGATGCAGGCGGGGAGCTTTCCGAGGCAAGTTCGCATCGCCACGCGCTGCACCGGCTGGCGCGAGTCCGCCGTCAGCGCATGGATGAAAAATCCCATGTTCTACGAGGCCGGCAACGACAACGAGGACATCTGCGGCGCCGGCCATGGCCGGGGATGACGCGCCGGGCCCGGCGCCTGCCGTGGCGAACGACAACGCCCTTTCTCTCGACCCCGTCGGCGTCGATGCCGCGCTCACGCGCATCGCCGAGGCGATCGGGCGTCATATCGCTCGCGAGCATATCCGTGCGCGCAAGGCCGCCAATGACAATGACGGCGACAGCGGGTAGGATGCACGCAGCGGCTCTCCGATCATATGTCCCCGTCCCCTTGCGACGGCGTCTACCGGCCCGGGCCTTTATTCTCTTTTCGAAGGTGATGACGCATGACCCGCGTTGCCCTCTATGCACGCTATTCCTCCGACCAGCAGAGCGCGGCCTCGATCGAGGATCAGCTTCGCATTTGCCGCGAACGCGCAGATCGCGAAAGCTGGACCGAGGTCCATGCCTATGAGGATGCGGCCATCTCCGGCGCCAGCGTCACGCTCCGCCCCGGCATCCGGCAGCTCCTCCGCGATGCCGAGCGCGGTGCGTTCGACGTGGTTCTCGCCGAGGCGCTCGACCGTGTGTCGCGCGATCAGGCTGATGTCGCGACGCTCTACAAGCACCTGCAGTTCGCAGGCGTGACCCTCGTCACGCTCGCCGAAGACGAGATCAGCGAGCTTCATGTCGGGCTCAAGGGCACAATGAACGCGCTGTTCCTCAAAGACCTCGCCAGGAAGACGCATCGCGGCCTGCGCGGGCGTGTCGAGAAGGGGCTTTCCGCAAGCCGCGCCGCATATGGCTACCGCATCGTGCGCCGCCTGACCGCCGAGGGCGAGCTGGTGCGCGGCGAGCGCGCCGTCGATCCGGCCGAAGCTGCGGTGGTGCGCCGCATCTTCAAGGCGTTCGCCTGCGGGACCAGCCCGCGCGCGATTGCGCGTGACCTCAATGCCGAGGGCATTCCTGGCCCGGACGGCAGGACATGGCGCGACACGACGATTCGCGGTCATGCCAGCTGCGGTACCGGCATCCTCAACAATACCCTTTATGCCGGTGTCCTCTCGTGGAACCGCAAGCGCTACCTCAAAGACCCGGCCACGGGCCGGAAGGTGGCCCGGCTCAACCCCGAAGCAGAGTGGATCGAGGCCCCGGTTCCACACCTTCGCATCGTCGACGATGCGCTCTGGCAGGCGGTGCGCGCGCAGCAGGCGGTCCTGACGCAGCGGTTCGAGGCAGCGACGGCGGGGATGGCCGCGACGCGCGCGCGGAAGTTCAACGAGCTCCGCCGTCCCGTGCATCTGCTCTCGGGGCTCTTGGAGTGCGGGGTGTGCGGCGGCGTCTACGGCATCGTGGTCAGGGACCGCTACGGCTGCATCAACCGCAACCGGCACGGCACCTGCAGCAACCCGCGCTCGATCCGGCGCCCTCATCTTGAGGAACGCGCGCTGGCCGGTATCCGTGACCGACTCGTCTCGCCCGAGAAGGTCGAGGCGGCGGTCCGGTCCTATGCGCAGCAGATCAACGAGGTGAATCGCGAGCGCCGGGCACAGGCCGAGGCCGACCGGCAGGCGCTCGCCAAAGTTGAGCGCGCCATCGCCGGGATCATGGCGGCGATCGAGGACGGTATGTACCAGCCGGCCATGAAAGCCCGCATGGCCGAGCTTGAACGGCAGAAGGCCCGTCTCAGCGAAAAACTGTCAGAGGCCCCGGCGAGCGTGCCTGACATCCATCCCGGCATCGCCGAGGTCTACCGGCGCAAGGTCGAGCGACTCGTGGAAACGCTCGAAGATCCGGCCACGCGCGCCGAGGCTGCGGCCGATATCCGCTCGCTTGTCGGCAAGATCGTACTGTTCCCCGGTGACAAGCGCGGCGAGGTTCATGCCACGCTCCACGGCGCGCTCATGGGCATCCTCGACTTCGTCGGGGACGATGGGCCGGGCGGCGCGCGCCCTCGCCATGTTACGCAGAAGGCGGTATCGGGTTCTCGAAATCCACCGTTTTCGCTTCGGCCTGAACCGAATCCCCACACACCCTAGCCGAGAATGCGCGCCTCGCGCACATAGCTGAAATCGCCCGCGCCAGACCAGGCGCGCCCGTCCGGATAACGCAGTTCGATTCCGGCGAGATCCTTCTCTTCCGCCAGCCACATGTTGACGCCCATCATGCTGTTCCCGAACTTCGAGACGGCGCTTTCGGTGAGGGTGAAATGCGTCGTCGCACCGCATGTGGGGCAGAAATGGATTTCCGCGGCCGGATCATCCTTATCCTGCCGGGAATAGGTTTTCGTCGCGCCTTCGACGCTGACCTCCGACGGATGATAATAGGCCCAGCGCGCGCCCGACTTCGTGCAAAGCGTGCAGTTGCATTCGTGGATGTAGTCGGGCTGTTTTTCGGTCGCGATGCGGATCTGGCCGCAGAGGCAGGAAAGCTGGAGCATGGGCCGAGCCTATAATGTGCAGGCAGGCGGCCCGATAGCCGTCATTCCGGACGAAGCCGGAATGACGGGGCGTTCAGGCGCCTATTTCTTCGACGCGATCCAGTCGTCGATCTTCTTTTCGAGAACTGCGAGTGGCAGGGCACCGGTCATCAGCACCTGCGCGTGGAAATCGCGGATGTCGAACTTCGGCCCAAGCGCCTTTTCGGCGCGGGCGCGGAGTTCCTGGATCTTCATCGCGCCGACCTTGTAGGCGAGCGCCTGGCTGGGGATGGCGATGTAGCGTTCGACCTCCGCCGTGGCGTCGGTGCGGCCCATGTCGCTGTTGGCGAGCATGTATTCGATCGCCTGATCGCGGGTCCAACCCTTCGAATGCAGCCCGGTATCGACGACGAGGCGCATCGCGCGCAGCATCTCGTCCGAGAGCGTACCGACGCGCTGGTACGGGTCATCGAAGAAGCCCATCGGGTAGCCGAGCGTTTCGGCATAAAGCGCCCAGCCTTCGATGTAGGCGGTGTTGCCGCTAAAGCGCATGAAGCTCGGCAGCGCGGCGTTTTCCTGCGCGAGGCTGATCTGGAAATGATGCCCCGGCGCGCCTTCGTGGAGGTAGAGCGTCGTCATGCCCGGCGTGGTGCGCGAGGGCAGATCATAGGCGTTGAAATAGAAGATGCCGGGGCGCGTGCCGTCCGGCGTGCCCTGCTGGTAGGAACCGCCCGCCTGCTGCTTCTCACGGAACGGCTCGTAGGGGCGGATATCGAGCGGGGACTTCGGCACCGTGGAGAAATACGTGGGCACCTTGGCGTCCACGGCCTTGCCGATTTCGAAATATTTCTGCGTCAACCACTCGCGCGACTGCGGCTTGAACTTCGGGTCGTTGCGCAGATAATCGAAGAATTCGGGAAGCGTGCCCTTGAAGCCGACCTCGGCCTTCACCTTTTCCATTCCGGTCTTGATGCGCTTCACCTCGGCGAGGCCGATATTGTGAATGTCTTCGGCCTTGAGCGGCAGCGTCGTCGTGTTTTCGATGAGCTGCGCGTAAAGCACGGGCCCGCCCTTCATGGCGGAGAGGCCGACCCGGTCGCGGGCGACGGGGAGATATTCGGCCTTCAGGAAATCATGCAGCCGCTGGTACGTCGGATAGATCTTGCCTGTGATGATCGCGCGGTACTCGGCCTTCAGGCGCGCCTGATCCGCGGCGGAGATGCCTTCGGGGAACTTGGTGACGGGGCTGTAGAAGGGCGAGTCCTCGGGCGCCTGCGCGAGCTGGGTGGCGAGCTGCTCGATGACGTTGTTGATGGTGAGCTTCGTTTCGACGACGCCCGAGGCCATGCCTTCACGGAAGCGGCCGACCGAGCGATCGAGCAGCGTGACATAGTCCTGATGGCGCTTCAGGTTGTTCTCGTAGTCGGCGAGCGTCGCGAAGGGCGCGCCGCCGGTGGCCGATGCGAACGACGGGTAGAAGGTGTGGAAGCCGCTGAAGTGGTTGACCGGGCGCACGGCGGTGAGCGCGAGGATCTCTGGGGTCAGGCCCTTGAGCGCCTCTTCGGTCTGCCACTTGAACACGTCGTAGGCGATGCGGTCGGTGGCATCGAGCGCGCTGCGGTCGATCGCCTTCAGGCGCGCCAGGTCGCTTTCGCCTGCCGCGCGCTCTGCCGCGAAGTAGGCGTCGGTGATATAGTCGCCGAGCTGGTCCGCGTAGCGCATGTCGCCGCGGAACAGCGCATTGATCGGATTGCGCTTGAGGCTCGCTTCGTCCGAATCCTGGAAGAGCTGCCAGAGCGCCTGATGGGCGGGGCTCTGCGCCGCGGCAGAGGCAGCCGCCGGTGCCTGGGCCGAAACGGGGGCGGCGAGCGTGAGCGAAAGCGCGATGGCGAAAGCCGACGCAAAGGTGCGCGTCATCAATGAAGTCCTTTCGGGAAAAGCGATCATGACGGGTTCATACGCTGCGCCGCCGGGACTTGCTATACGCCCGTCGAACAGTGTGAGCGGTTCATCGAAGCCGAGGGGTGATCCTCCCAGCATCGCTAGGGCGGCGTCCGCGTCCCAACCGATAAGCTGGGCTGTGTGACCCGGCTTCCGACGCGCACGCTTGCCGCCTATGCGGGCCCCGGCCTTCCCGTCGCCGCGCTCGGGCTGCCGCTCGTCATCTATCTGCCGCCTTATTACGCGGGCACGCTCGGGCTCGATCTCGCCGCGGTGGGGTTCGTTTTCTTCCTCGTGCGGATGCTCGACATGCCGCTCGATCCGCTGCTCGGGCATTTCATGGACGGCACGCGCAGCCGCTGGGGACGGTTCCGGCCGTGGCTGGTGGCGGGCGGGCTGACGCTCCTTGTCGCCACAGTGGCGGTGTTCTTCGCGGCGACGGGCGTCACCATCTGGTATTTGTTCGGCTGGCTGATGCTGCTGTTCGCCGGGCATTCGATGCTGAACGTCTCGCACATCGCATGGGGCGCGACGCTTTCGGAGGGCTATCACGAACGCTCGCGCGTTTACGGCTGGTGGATCGGCGGGCATCTCGTGGGGCTGATCACCGTGCTCGTGCTGCCCGCGGTGCTGGGGCAGGCGATGGGGGCGGATGCGCCGAAGCCCGTGCACCTGATGGGTGCATTCATCCTCGCCATCATTCCGCTAACGGTGATCGGCGCGCTCTTGGGCGCGCGCGAGGGCGCGGCGCAGGCGGAGCACCCGCGCATCACGTGGGCGGATATCCGCCGGCTTTTTTCGAACCGGACGCTGGCGATGCTGCTTCTTGCCGACGTGCTGGTGAACCTCGCGCCGGGCGTGACGGGCGCGCTCTTCGAGTTCGTGTTCGTGCGCCTGCTCGGCTTCACGCAGGCCGGGGCGGCGGTGATGCTGCTCATCTATTTCGGCAGCGGCCTCCTTGCGCTGCCGCTGTGGGTGCGGCTTGCCGCGCGCCTCGGCAAACAGCGTGCCGCCGCCGCCGCGTGCCTGAGCGGGGCGGCGCTGCACGTCGCGGCGTTTCTTATTTTCGATCCCGCACAGGCGTGGCTGTCGTACCTTGCCATCGGGCTTGCCGGGACGCCCTATGCCGCGCCCGGCTTCCTGCTCCGCGCGATGCTTGCCGATGTCGGCGACGAGGAGCGGCTGGCGAGCGGCGCGGACCGAATCGGGCTCTTGAATGCGGTGCTGACGACGGCGATGAAGCTCGGCTACGCGCTGCCGGTGGGGATATTGTTCCCGATTCTCGCGCTTGTCGGGTTCAGCGCCGAAGCGGCGACGGCGAGCAGCCCGGGGTCGCTGCTATGGGTCGAAGGCTTCTGGATCGTGCTGCCGCCGGTGATCCTGATTCCGGCCGCGCTCGTGCTCGTGCGGCTGCCGCTCAGCGCCGCGCGGCACGCCGAAGTGCAGGCCGCGCTCGCCCGTGCCGGAAAGAATTGAGAACGCTTCTTTTTTGCTCGCAGATTGCGCGAATCTCCTGTAGGCTAGCGAAGTTCATGTCAGTTTCAGACTGGTGTGGGCCTTCGTCATGAATGTCCGTGGGCGCACGGATTTTGTTTTGGGAACAGCAGGCTGTCGAACGCCGCGAATAGAATTAGGCCGAGAACGACAGTGCTGTGGCGGCATGCGCCCGGCTGCCAACGTTATTCAGACTGGATATCACGACATGGGTTTTGATGGCCGCAAGCGCGGTGGGGACCGTGGCTATGACCGCCGCGGCGGAGGACGCGATTCGTTCGGCGGTGGCGACGATTTTTACGACGCCGGTCGCAGCTTCGGCGGTGGTGACCGCTTCGGCGGCGGTGGTGGCGGCGGCGGCTTCGGAGGCGGTGACCGCTTCGGTGGCGGCGGCGGCGGCGGCGGTTTCCGCGGCGGCGGTGCCGGTGGCGGCGGCGGGTTCGGGGGCGGCGCAGGCCGTGACGCCGGCACCTCGCTCGGCACGGCCTCGGGCACGGTCAAGTGGTTCAACGCCACGAAGGGCTTCGGCTTCATCGCCCGCGACAGCGGCGAAGACGTGTTCGTGCACATCAGCGCGGTCGAACGCGCCGGTCGCACGACGCTCGATGAAGGCCAGCCGGTCACGTTCTCGATCTTCGATCGCGGCGGACGCCTCTCGGCTTCCGATCTCGTGGTCGACGGTGAGGCGCCCGAGCGTCCTGATCGCCCCGAACGTCCGGCCCGCGACCGCGGTCCGTCGGGCGGTGGCGCCATGGACGACGACTTCACGCCCGGCGAACGCATCGAAGGCACGGTCAAGTTCTTCAACACGATGAAGGGCTTCGGCTTCATTTCGCGCGGCGACGGCAAGCAGGACGCGTTCGTGCACATCAGCGCGCTCGAGCGTGCCGGTCTCACGAGCCTCGCCGAAGGCCAGCGCGTCAGCTTCGAGCTGGCACGCGACCGTCGCGGCAAGGTGGCTGCAGGCAATATCGAACTGCTCTAAACGAGCAGCCGCAATCGATTCGGGGAGGATCGAACGCAGGAGGGGCCGGCGCGAATACGCGCCGGCCCTTTTCGTTTGATGATCATGCCGATTGCACACGCACTGTGCGGTGATCGCTTTCGACCGCATTGCAGTTGAGCTTTTCCCCGTTCAGGCTGGTGGCATGGAAGCGCATTCGACAGAGCAGGACGTTGGCGATCAGGCTCGAGCTGACTTGGCAGATCTGATCGATTTGCAAATGTCTCCATTAGGCTTGGTCGCTATGGACGCCTTGGCCCCAGCCGCAGGGCAAAGGATTTTAGACGTCGGTTGCGGTGCAGGAGAGACAATCCTGCAGTTGGTGGATCGAGTAGGTCCGACCGGCCGCGTTGTTGGCGTCGATATAGCGCCGCGTGTTTTGGCTGTTGCGCGTAGAAGGACGGCCCACCTGCCTCAGGTAACGTTGTTGCAGGAGGACGCTGCCAGTCTTGCGCTGCCTGACCAGAGTGTCGATGGCGTCTTTTCCCGGTTTGGAACAATGTTCTTTGCTGAGCCGACGCAAGCATTTACGAACATACATAGAATACTGAAACGTAGCGGCAGGATCGGTTTCATCTGCTGGCGATCAATGCAGGAAAACGAACTGGATTTCCTCCCCGTTGAAGCAGCGGGTTTGCCAATTACAGTCGATACGACGCCATTCAGCTTCGAGAATGCCGATACCATCACGCGTGTTCTTCGATCCGCAGGCTTTGAATGTATCTGTGTCAAGGCATATGACGCCGACATTTCCAGTGGTGACGCCGACGCGATGTTGAGGGTGATCACGCGTGTTGGCGCCCTGGGAAAGGTCTTGAGGGAAACGCCTGCACTTCTGCCGAAAGCTGAACCGCAGGTCCGTGCCGCACTGCGAGCGCGCGAGCGGGGCGGCAAGGTGAGCTTGGGTGCGGCAACATGGATCGTCACTGCAACTGCCGCATGAAGGCAAAAAAATAGCCACATCAGCTTTGCCCGCGGCCGTGACGTGCTGCCGGGCTGTATCTCTCGACACAGCCCGGCCTTGTGTCATGCCCCCTGATTGTCGAGCTGCGCGCGGACGGAGATGCGGCCGCGCTTCGAGATCCGATAGGGGCTGCCCGATCGGGATTCGATAAGACGTTTACGCCGCAATTGGTGGAAAACCGTCAGGTCGAAGCCGGCAAGGAACATCCCTTCGCGTGTGACGCAGGCCACGGACGTGATTTTGGGGCCATCGCCGCGCTCGTGCAGAATGCGGCCGCCAAGGGCCAGAACGTGCAGCGCACGCTGTTCGTTTCGTGAGATATTCATGGAAGTCTCGTAAGATAGGCGTGAAAAATACCCCGAGCGCATTGCGCCCGGCGGCTTTGAATTCACGAGGCTCTCTGAGGTTCAGAGAGCCTTATCGTACAAGCTCAGACATCCACTCTCCGGTTACCGCGACGCGAACAGTGTCGCCGCGTATCCCGCCAATATAGGGATCGCGCGTTCCCGCTGACAAATAAAAAGCTGGCCATAGGCCCGATGCGTGCGGCGGCGCGGCTGAAACTTAGCTGATCGACGAAGTTTTTGCTTGCGCGGGCGTCGAGTCGCGAATTACTTAGCAATATGACTAAGCATGATCCCGAGCTTTCGCGGCTGTTCCATGCGCTGGCAGACCCGACCCGGCGGTCGATCCTCTCGCGGCTGGCGGCGACACCGGCGGGTGTGACGGATCTGGCGGACCCCACGGGGCTGCGGCTGCCCACGGTGATGCGCCACCTTTCGGTGCTGGAGGACGCGGGACTGATCACCTCGTCCAAGGACGGGCGGGTCCGCACGTGCGCGCTTGTTCCCGAGGCGCTGGAACCGGCGCGGACATGGCTCGATGAGCATCGCGCGATCTGGGAGGACCGGCTGGACCGGCTGGACGCATTTGTGATGAACGTGATGAAGGAGCGCAAAGAATGACACAGAGCTTCGCTGCAGACCGCACGGCATCAGAGGGCGAAAGTCCCTTTGCGACACTCACCTTCGAACGGCGCATTGCTGCGCCGCCCGCCGTGCTTTGGGAGGCGTGGACGGCCCCTGCCGCACGCGCGATCTGGGCTTCGCCTTCGCCCTCGGTGACCGTCGAAATGCTGGAAAGCGACACAAGGGTCGGCGGCCGCGAGATTTCGCTGTGCAAGGTGGACGGCGAGCCCGATATCCGCTGCGAGAACGGCTGGCTCGTCCTGCAGCCGGCGGAGCGCAGCGTGAATTACGAGGTGATCTCATCCGAAGGCGCGACGCTATCGGCGGCGCTGGTGACGGCGCGGATCGAAGAGGCGGGCGGGCACAGCCGGCTGGTCGTGACGGTGCAGCTTTCCTCGCTCGCGGAGGATATGGCGGCCGGCTACCGGGAGGGCTTCGGGGCCGGTCTCGATAATCTGGCTGCAGTCGCCGAGCGAACCATGATTTTGCAGCGCGTGATCCAGGCGCCGAAATCGATCGTGTGGGGCGCCTGGATGAATGCCGAAACGCTGCCGCAATGGTGGGGGCCGGATGGGTTTTCGTGCCGCACGACGCGGATCGATCTGCGCGCGGGCGGCGAGTGGGTGTTCGACATGATCGGGCCGGACGGCACCGTGTTCCCGAACCATCATCTCTATAACGAGGTCCGCCGCGAAGAACGGATCGGCTACGCGCTGCTTTGGGGCGAGAACGGCCCCAAGCACGCCGATGCCTGGGCCTCGTTCGAGGAACAGGACGGGGCGACGAAAGTGACACTGGGCATGGTCTTCAGCACGGCGGCGGAATTTCAGGACGCGAAGGGGTTCGGCGCCGTGGAACTGGGGCATCAAACGCTGGGCAAGCTGGAACGATTCATCACTGCCCGCTGAAGCGCCAGGGCGGATCGACATTCAGCTCTGACGGCCTGCAAATGGCGGCTTTCAGCGCTTCCGGTGCTCACGTACCTTTAGTACGCTGCGCTCCGGGTCGCGAAAATCCACCATTTTCGGCACGTCATCTTCTGAATGTCGATCCGCCCTGGAGCGGGCGCGCGCCCCCTTTCAGGAATCAGCCCCGGATGGGAACGATGCGCGCGGCGGCGGGGCGTTCGCTTTCGCGCGCGGTTTCGCGCCAGCTGACGACGCCGAAGACTACGTCGATCGCGCCGCCGTTCGTGGTGAACGGCATCAGCAATGCGCGGTAGATGCCGGGGTGGCCCGTGGCGGTTTCGTAAGGTGTTTCGACCGACAGCGGCACGGCGCGGCTGAGCAGTTCGGGCAAATAACTGCTGATGCGCATGAGGAGCGAGCCCGGCGGCGCATCGGCGAGGCCGATGACATCGGTATCGACGCCGCCTTCGGCCTGCAGCGCCTCGCCGATGAGGCGGAGGTGCGGACCTTCGTTTTCGTCGAGATCGATGACGAAGCTCTGCGTGCAGCGGTCCTCGATCAGCATCGGATCGAAATCGCTCCAACGGGGCACGCTGCCGGCACGCGGTAGCGTCGCCCAGTAGTTGTGCGCCTGCATATGCAGGCGGCGTTCCTGCGAGCCCGTGCTGACCGGCGGCAGCGCCTTTGCGCGGCGAAGCGCTGAAACCTTGCTGCCGAGTGTCATGTACGCGCTCCCTGAATACAGTGCGCGCGACCCTGCCCCATCAGGCGTTAACAGGTTGGAAACGGAAGCGCCGCCTCAGCCCGCCGAGACGGTCTGTTCGATCGCGCCGAAGATGCTGTGGCCAGTGCTGTCGTCGACCCAGATTCGCACCGTGTCTCCGTATTTCAGGAACGGCGTTTCGGGGTTCCCCGACAGGATCGTCTCGACCATCCGCACCTCTGCAAGGCACGAATAGCCTAGGCCTCCGTTCGCGATGGGCTTGCCCGGGCCGCCGCCTGCGTCGCGGTTCGAGACCGTGCCCGAGCCGATGATCGAGCCCGCTTCGAGATCGCGCGTCTTGGCGAGGTGCGCGATCAGCACGCCGAAATCGAAGGTCATGTCGACATGCGTTTCGGCGCGGCCGAACGGCTGGCCGTTCAGATCGACCTTGAGCGTGCCGAGAAGCTTGCCGCCGTCCCATGCCGCGCCGAGCTCGTCGGGGGTCACGAACACCGGCGAGAAGGCGCTCGCAGGCTTGGACTGGAGGAAGCCGAAGCCCTTGGCGAGTTCGGCGGGGATGAGATTGCGCAAGGACACGTCGTTGACGATGCCGACGAGGCGGATGTGCGCGCGCGCGTCCTCGGGGGAGAGGCCTTGCGGCACGTCGCCCGTAACGACGACGACCTCGGCTTCGAGGTCGCAGCCCCAGCTTTCGTCGGCAAGCACGATCGGATCGCGCGGGCCGACGAACGAATCGCTGCCGCCCTGGTACATCAGCGGATCGGTCCAGAAGCTTTCGGGAAGCTCTGCGCCGCGCGCTTTCCGCACCAGCTCGACGTGGTTCACGTAGGCGGAGCCGTCCGCCCACTGATACGCGCGCGGCAGGGGCGAATGCGCCTCGCGCTCGTGGAAGCGCATCATGGGGATCGCTTCGTGCGCGAGATCGGTGGCGAGGGCTTCGAGCTTCGGGGCTGCCACGTCCCAATCGTCGAGCGCGGCCTGCAGCGTCGGGGCGATGGCGGAGGCGTCCGCGCACCACGCGAGATCCTTCGAGACGACGACCAGACGGCCGTCGCGTCCGCCCTTCAGGCTGGCAAGCTTCATTTCTTCCCTCCGGCAAGCGTTTTGATGAGGTGCGGCCAGTAATCGAGGCCGTTGTAGAAGGAGGCGACGGGCGCATTCTCGTCGAGCCCGTGCGCGCGCATTTTCTTCATGTCCATGAAGACGGGTGACACGGCAAAGGTGGGAACGTCCGCGATGCGGAACCACATGCCGTCGGTGCCGCCCGATTCCTGATAGGGCGTGATCGCGACGCCGGGATAATGCAGCGCCAGCGCCGATTTCACGGCGGCGGTCACGTCCGGCCTCGTTTCGGAAACCGGGCTTGCCGTGGGCGTGCCGCGCACTTTCCATTCGGCTTTCGGATTGCCGCCGGCCTGTTCGAGCGCGGCCTGTACGGTCGCAACGTCCACGCCCGGGAAGATACGGCAGTTCACCGTGCCGATCGCGCGCTGCGGCAATGCATTTTCGGCGTGGCCCGCGTTCAGCATCGTGGCGACGCAGGTGGTGCGCATCTCGGGCTCGAATTCCTCGCTCGAAGCGAGCGCGGCGGCGGCCTCGGCATCGTTCGGGTTTTCGGAGAAACGCCGCAGCATCTCGGCGACCTGCGGCTGCGAGGCTTTCAGCTCCTTCGCCATCGCGCCGAACGAGGCGCGCGTGACGCTGTTCGCCTGAATCGGGAACTTGAGCGCCTCGACGGTCTTGAGGAGCGCGGCGAGATCGTAGATCGCATTGTCCTTGCGCGGACGGCTGGAGTGGCCGCCCTCGTTGCGGATCGTCACGTCGAAGGTGGCGAAGGTCTTCTCGGCGACCTGCATTCCGTAGCCGAAGGGCTTTCCATCCGGCGTGAGTGCGCCGCCGCCCGCATCCGAATTGAGCGCATATTCGAGCTTCACGGGTTTCAGCGCGTCGACGAGCGCGCGCGTCGTCGTCATGCCCGTTTCCTCGTCGCCCGAGAAGGCGAGGTAGAGGTCGCGGTCCGGCACGAAGCCGCTGGTTTTCAGATCGGCGAAGGCGCGCGCGAGGTGGGCGACGCCCATCTTGTTGTCGAGCGTGCCGCGGCCGAGAAAATCGCCGTCCTTTTCGCGCAGCACGAAGGGATCGAACGACCAGTCCTCCGGCTTCGCGTCGACCACGTCCATGTGCGCGAGGTAGGCGACGGGGGGCTTCTTGCTGCCTGCTTTGCCCGGATAGCGCGCGAGGAGGTACACGGTCTCGCCCATCGGCACGACCTTGATGTCCGCGTCCGCGAAGCCCGCTGCCTTCAGATCCTTGACGACGCGCGCCGCCACTTCGGGCACCTTGCCGTGACCCGCGGCGGAGCGGATTTCGACGATGTCCTTGTAGAGGCTGAGCGCTGCGGTGCCTTGTGGCGAATTCGGCGCGGCGGCATTCGCCATCGGTGCGGCGAGGCACAGCATCGCCGCGGACAGGATCATGGGTTTCATGTGGGCCCCCTTCAGGATTTGCTTTTCCAGCTATCCTTGTAACCGGTCCATTCGACAGCGGAAGCCGCTTCGCCGATTTCGAGCGGATCGCGCGTGTCGATCATCACTGCGTACTCGTCGGTCATCGGCTTGGGCTGCTCGAACATGCGGGTGAGCGCCTTGGGGTGGGGGCCGTGCGTGAAGCCGCAAGGGTGCAGCGTCATCATGCCGGGGTGGATGTTGTCGCGGCTGAAGAAGTCGCCGTCGTGGTAGAACAGCACCTCGTCGTAATCGTCGTTGTTGTGGAAAAACGGCACCTTCAGCGCCTTCGGGTCCGTTTCGAACGGGCGCGGCGCGAAGGTGCAGATGACGAAGCGATCGGCCAGGAAGGTCGTGTGCGCCGAGGGCGGCACATGGTAGCGGTGGCTCATGATCGGGCGGATGTCGCGCACGTTGAGGCGTGCGACCGAAAGCTCGCCGTGCCAGCCCACCGCATCGAGCGGGTTGAACGGATAGGTCATCCACGAAACCTGCCCGCGCTTCTTTACAGCGACGCGCGTTTCGGTGTCGCCCTGCTGCGCGCGGAAGGCCTCATTGATTTCGGGCGTATCCATCACCGCCGCATCGAAGATCGCGTGCGGACCCAGAAGTCCTTTGTCGGGGAGCGTGTAGCTGCAGTTCGTCGCCTCGACCGCGAGGATCTGCATCGGCTCGGTGGGCACGATGCGCCACATCGTGCCGCGCGGGATCACGACATAGTCGCCCTGCCCGATCGCGAGGTGACCGAAATCGCAGAAGAAATCGCCGCTGCCGCGGTGCACGAACAGAATCTGGTCGCCGTCGCCGTTGCGATCGAGCGCCGTCATGGCGTCGGCGAGACGCCACAGGCGGATTTCGGTCCCCTTGTTGTGCAGCACGACCGGGGCGGACCAAAGCGAGTTCGGCGCTTCGTTGATCTGCGTGAGATCGAAGGCGCGGGGCGCGAGCGGCCCGTCGAAATCGGTCCACGCCGTCGGCGGGTTGCGGTGATAGAAGAAGGCGGCGGGGCCGAAAAAGCCCTCCTTCGACATCTCGCGCTCGTAGGTGCCTTCGGGAAGATCGGCGTGCGCCTGACGGCTGGCTTCACCCTTCACCAGCGGGAAATTGAGGTAGCGCTTCATGGCTCAGCCCTCCGCGGTTTCGAGCACGCCGCGCTCGATCTGGTCACGCTCGATCGATTCGAACAGCGCCTTGAAATTGCCCTCGCCGAAGCCTTCGTCCTTCTTGCGCTGGATGATTTCGAAGAACACAGGCCCCAGCACGTTGCCCGAGAAGATCTGGAGGAGCAGGCGCGGGTCGTTGTTCTCGGTGGAGCCGTCGAGCAGGATGCCGCGAGACTTCATCGCATCGACCGGCTCGCCGTGGCCGGGCAGGCGCTCGTCCAGCATCGCATAATAGGTTTCGGGCGGCGCGGTCATGAACGGCAGGCCGAGCGCCTTCAGGCTGTCGATCGTGGAATAGATGTCGGCCGTGGAGAGCGCGACATGCTGGATGCCCTCGCCGTTGAAGGCCATCAGGAATTCTTCGATCTGACCGCCGCCCTGCTTGGCTTCTTCGTTCAGGGGAATGCGGATCTTGCCGTCGGGCGCTGTCATCGCGCGGCTGGTGAGGCCGGTGTATTCGCCCTTGATGTCGAAGTAGCGAATCTCGCGGAAGTTGAAGAGCTTCTCGTAGAATTCCGCCCAGAATTTCATGCGGCCGCGATAGACGTTGTGCGTGAGGTGATCGATGATCTCCAGCCCCGCGCCCTTGGGATGGCGATCGACGCCTTCGAAATAGCGGAAATCGATGTCGTAGATGTCGGCATCGTCGCCGTAGCGATCGATGAGATAGATGAGGCTGCCGCCGATGCCCTTGATGGCGGGGAGGCGAAGCTCCATCCAGCCCGTGGAGGTCGGCATGGGTTCGGCGCCGTTCGCGACGGCGTGCGCATAAGCCTTCGCGGCGTCCTTCACGCGGAAGCCCATCGCGCAGGCACCCGATTCATGTTCTTCGGCGAAGAAGGCGGCGGGCGAGCGCGGCTCGGCGTTCAGCAGGAAGTTGACGTGGCCCTGCCGGTACAGCGTGACGTCCTTCGAGCGGTGCTTCGCGATGGGCGTGAAGCCGAGCTGGCGGAACACGCGATCGACGACCGCCGGATCCTGCGCGGAGAACTCCAGGAATTCGAATCCGTCGAGTCCTGCCGGGTTTTCGAAAAGGTCGGCCATTGACGCTCTCTCCCTCATTTGCTTCGAGTCGTTATTTCATGATATTAGTTTCATATGAAACTTGTTGCAAGTGGAACGATATGCCTCCGATCCGTCTCGACACGTTCCTGCCCTACCGCGTCGCGGTGCTCTCCGACCGCCTGAGCCAGCGGCTCGCGCGCGTCTATGAAGGGTGCGGGCTGTCCTCGCCGCAATGGCGCGTGCTCGCCGCGGTCGCCGAGAAGCCGGGGCGGAGCGCGCAGGACGTGGTGCGGATGACGCCGATGGAGAAGGCGACGGTAAGCCGGGCCGTTTCCGCGCTCATCGCGCGCGGTCTGATGCGCCGCGCGGCGGACGACCGTGACGGCCGCACCTCGCGCCTGACGCTGACGACGGAGGGCGAGCGCCTGTACGGCGAGATCGCGCCCGGCGTGCTCGCGATCGAAGCGGATATCGCGGCGCGCTGCGACAAGGCGGGGCTGCTCGCCGCGATCGACGCGATCGAGAACGGGCTCGGCGCGGAGGACGCGGTGGACACCGTTTCGGTGCGCGGTTAGGAGACAGGCCTGCACGGTGTGCCAAGGAATGGACTCGCATGAATACGGTCACAGCTCTGCTCGGTATCTTCACGATGGTCATCCAGCTCGTGATCTGGATCATCATCGCGCAGGTCATCATCAGCTGGCTGGTGGCGTTCAACGTCATCAACACCAGCAATCAATTCGTGCGCAGCCTGCTGACCGGGCTCGACCGGCTGACGGAGCCGATGATGCGGCCGATCCGGCGCGTGCTCCCCGATCTCGGTGGCATCGACCTTTCGCCGATGGTGCTGATCCTCGGCCTCATCCTCATCCAGCGGCTGGTTCCGGCGCTGGTTTTCGACATCATGGCGGGCTGAAAGTTTTCAAATGACGGCTGAGCGTATCGACGGCAAGGCGTTTGCCGAGGGTCTCCGCGGACGTGTGTCCGCCGCGGTCGCACCGTTTCTCGCGGCGACGGGGCGCAGGCCGGGCCTCGCGGTCGTGCTGGTGGGCGAAGATCCGGCGAGCCAGGTCTATGTCGGCTCCAAGCACAAGGCGACGGTCGAAGCCGGCATGGTGAGCTTCGAGCATCGCCTGCCTGCCGACACACCCGAGGCCGATCTGATCGCGCTCGTGGAAACGCTGAACGCGGACCAGAGCGTCGACGGCATCCTCGTGCAGATGCCGCTCCCCAAGCACATGCGCGAGAGTGCGGTGATTGAGGCGATCGATCCCGAAAAGGATGTGGACGGGTTTCACATCGTGAACGCGGGGCGGCTCGCGACCGGGTTGCCCGGGCTCGTACCGTGCACGCCGCTCGGCTGCATGATGCTGCTGGAAGACCGGCTCGGGCGCGACCTTTCGGGGAAGCGCGCGGTCGTGATCGGGCGATCGAACATCGTCGGCAAGCCGATGGCGCAGCTTCTGCTCGCGGCGAACGCGACCGTCACCATCGCGCACAGCCGTACGGCTGACCTGCCTTCGGTGGTGCGCGAGGCGGATATCGTGATTGCTGCCGTCGGTCGCCCGGAAATGGTACGCGGCGACTGGCTGAAGCCGGGCGCGGTCGTGATCGACGTGGGCATCAACCGCATCGCGGCGCCGGAACGCGGCGAGGGCAAGACGCGGCTCGTCGGCGACGTGGCATACACCGAGGCCATGGAGACCGCGAGCGGGGTGACGCCGGTGCCGGGCGGTGTCGGGCCGATGACGATCGCCGTGCTTCTGCGCAACACGCTCGTCGCCGCGCATCGCCGCGCCGGGCTGCCCGCGCCCGAAGGCCTGTAGTGACCGAGCTGTTCATCTCGGCGCTCGCCACGCTGTTCGTGGTGATCGATCCGCCGGGGTGCGCGCCGATCTATTCTTCGCTGACGGCAGGCGCTTCCGCGCAGCAGCGGCGGTCCATGGCGATCCGATCGGTGCTGGTGGCGGCGGCGGTGCTGCTGTTCTTCGCTTTCCTCGGCAAGGGGATGCTCGCGGCGCTCGGCATCAGCCTTGATGCTTTTCGCATCGCGGGCGGCATCCTGCTGTTCCTTATCGCGTCGGAAATGGTGTTCGAGAAGCGCACCGAACGGCGCAATTCGCGCGCGCAGGAAGTGGCGTCGAAGGAGATCGAGGACGTTTCGGTGTTCCCGATGGCGATCCCGATGCTCGCCGGGCCGGGCTCGATCGCGAGCGTGATGCTGCTCACCTCGCAGGCGAATGGCTGGGTGGAGCGCAGCGTGGTGCTCGCGGCGCTCGGCATCGTGCTCGGGCTGACATTGCTCGCGCTTCTGACCGCCGGGCCGCTGATGCGGTTGCTCGGCGAGAAAATCGAGGCGATGATCACGCGGCTGCTCGGCGTCATCCTTGCCGCGCTGGCCGCGCAGTACGTGATCGACGGAATCCGGGCGAGCTTCAGCCTTTGATCCGGTAAAGCCGCAAGGGCGAGCCCTTCGGCATCGGCATGGCCTCAAGCCACGCCGGAACCTCTCCGCCTTCAAGCCGCGCCCACAGGCCCTTGGGCGCTTCTTTCTTCGCGGCGGCGAGGTCGTTGGTGCCGATACAGCCGAGCACATAGGTCGCGCCGTAGCGGGCGGCGATGGCCTTCGCCTCCTCATCTCCTGCGCGCCACAGGCGGACGGAGTCGGCGATGGAGGCCGCATTGCGGTGGTAGGGGCCGGCGATGACGCTGTGCGGCGTGTGGACGAGGATCGCGGGGCCCATGTCGAACACGTCGGCGACGATGCCCTTGGGTAGGCCGTTCAGCGGCGCGAGTGTCGCGGAGGATGTGCACGAGGCGAGGGGGGCGGTTGCGGGAGCGGCATTGCCGGAGCCGCCCATGCGCTTTGCCGCAAGCGCGGCGAACATGGGTAGCGCGCTGGTGAGGCCGACGAGCACGAGCATGGTTGCGCCGATACGCGGCAGTGTCGACGGGATCGCGCGGGCGCGGGGCAGCAGCATCGCGGCGACGGCGGCTGCGGCGATCGCGGCGAGAGCGTTTGGCCCGGTCGCGGCGCGGAGCTGGAGGAACATCAGCCATGTCGTGGTGGCGAGCAGGCCGAACACGAGGCTCCAGCCGAAGCGGCTGTCCGCGTCTGCGCGGCGCAGCATGACGAAGGCGCAGACGATGCCGATGAACGGATAGAGGCCGAACGCGATCGCGGTTTCGGGCTCGGTGCCGAGGTAGCTGATGATCGAGCGCGCCTCGCTGATACGGGCGAGGACCGGCAGGAACGCGGGATCGAGCATTGCCATCGGGCCACCCGCGCAGTGCGGGAAGGCGGCGAGCACGGCAACGCCGACACTCGCGAAGCCGATAGCCGCCGCGATAGCGCGCCTCAGCGGTGATGTGAGCGCATCGATCTGCGGGAGGATCGCGGCGAGCGCGCCGCCGAAAACGAGCGGCGCGGCATAGACGGGCGAGAAGGCGTCGCACGCGGCGAACCACCAGCGCGCGGGCGGCACGAACGCCGGAAAGGCGAGCGCCGAGCCCACCGCGAGCGCGGCACCGTAGCCCGCGAGCATCCGCCCGAGTGCCGGCTCACGGCACCAGCCTAGAACGAGGATCGCGCCAGCGATGACGAGGTGCGGGAGCATTTCGAGCCCGATGACGAGCGCGGCAACGGTGGCGAGACCGGCAAGGACGCCCGACGAAAAGCGGCGGCGTGGATCACAGAGCGCAGCGACGGCGCAGAGCATGAACGCGATCTGCCAGTTGTGGTGATCGATCCTGAGCGGCTTGAACAGCGACAGGATCTGGCCGCTCGCCGCGATGAACACTGCCGCGAGGATGGCCGCCTGCCGCCCGGCGAGGCGGAATGCGGCGAGCGCGGCGGCGCCCATCGTGACGAGAAGCGCAAGGAGTGGCACGGCGGTTCCGGCGAGGCGCTCGGCAACGGCGCGGCCGAAAACGGGCTCGGTGACGACGATAATGCCCGCGATCGGCAGGTCGACGAGGCGCGACCAGTGCATGTTCGCGCCCGTGGGCGGGTTCATGCGGTGCTGATCGACATCGCCCCACGCCTGCCCGCCGAGCCAGTCGCGCACCTGCATCAGCCGCTGCGCGTCGTCGGTATCGGGAAGGTCGAGCGCAGCGATATCCGCGCGGTTCACGATCGTGAGCGCGAGCGCGGCCAGCAGCCAGATGATGAGCAGCGGCACGAGGAAGCCGCGGGTCCGATCCGTATCCATGCGCGCTGATCTACGACGAGCATGGTTAACAGTCGGCTTCGAAGGGCCGCGATATTAACCAGTTGGAAGCCATCGCGGCCCTAGAGTTTCGCCCATCGGAACTTTCCGGCCGAGGAACACCCATGGTCTCGATCCCGTCAGCCTCGCAGTTCGACACGGCGCAGTCGCGGGTCGGCCTTGCCACTGCGGTCGTGCTGCCGTGCTACAACGAGGCGGCGACGATCGCGCATGTGGTCGCGAGCTTTGCGGACGCGCTTCCCGGCGCGGCCATCTATGTGTTCGACAATAATTCCTCCGACGACACGGCGCGCGTGGCGGAAGGCGCGGGTGCGATCGTGATCCGCGAGGAACGGCAGGGCAAGGGCCACGTCGTGCGGCGCATGTTCGCCGAGGTCGACGCCGACATCTACGTGATGGCGGACGGCGACGGCACCTATGCGGCGGCGGATGCGCCGATGCTGGTGAAGGCGCTCGTCGAACGCCGGCTCGACATGGTCGTGGGCACGCGGCGCGGCGTGCGGCAGGACGCCGGGCGATCGGGCCACGCGATCGGCAACCGCCTGTTCAACGGCGTGTTCCAGTGGATGTTCGGCGACGATTTCAGCGATATATTTTCGGGCTACCGCGTGTTCAGCCGCCGCTTCGCCAAGACCTTTCCGGCGGTGAGCCGTGGCTTCGAGATCGAGACCGAAATGTCCGTGCACGCGAGCCAGCTCATGCTGCCGGTAGCGGAGATCGAAACCGACTACGGCGTGCGTCCCGAAGGCTCGGTGAGCAAGCTGCGCACCTTCCGCGACGGCTTTCGCATCCTTTCGGTGTTCTTCCTGCTGCTGAAGGAGACGCGGCCTGCGTTCTTTTTCGGCGGGCTTGCCGCGCTCTTGACGCTCGCGTCGCTGGCGTTCGGCCTGCCGGTCGTCGCCGAGTATCTGGAAACCGGGCTGGTGCCGCGCTTCCCGACCGCGATCCTCGCTGCCGCGCTGATGATCATCGCGGCGATGTCCGCAATGTGCGGGCTCATTCTCGATTCGGTCTCGCGCTCGCGCGTGGAGCTGAAGCGCATGTTCCTGCTGACGCAGCGCGGGCTGCCGACGCCGTGAAGGCGCGGCTTCGCGAAGGCGCTGCGTTCCTTGCCGTCGGCGGCACGGCTTTTGTCCTCGGCGCGGTAAGCCTCGAAGCGCTGGTACGGGCTGGTGTTTCTCCCTATGCGGCGCAGGTTCCGGCGCTCAGCCTTGCGATCCTGACCACGTGGATAGGCAACCGGCGCTGGACGTTTCGCGTGGATGCGCCGCCGACGTGGCGGGAATTCCTTCGCTATGTCGGTGCCTCGCTCGGCGGGCTGGCGGTCAACGCCGCGACCTTCTCCGCGCTCACCTACGCCGGGCTGCCGACGACGCCGGCATTCGCCGCCGCGACGATCACGGCGATGGGGTTCAATTTCTTCAGCTACAAGTTCGCCGTTTTCGCGCGCTGACGCCTATTCGGCGAGCGCGAGAGCGGGTTCGCGGCGCTCGCGCGCGGCGAGCATCGCCTCGGCCGCGCGGCCGCAGACATACCAGATGAGGACGGCGAGCACGGCTGCGGCGATCCCGTCGACGGCATAGTGCCAGCCGAGGTGGATCGAGCCGATCCAGATCAGCGTCGCATAAACCCACATCACCCAGCCGAGCACGCAGTTGATGCGCATACCGCCGAGCGCGAACAGGACGGCGAGCGCATTGTGCATCGAGGGCATCGCCGAAATACCGCCGCCGAGCACGAGCGTGCCGTTGCCGTTGAAGTGGTTGAGGAGCGCCTGCTGGTTCTTGAGTGCGGCGATCCCAGCGCCGCCTTCGGCGACGAGCGTCCGGTCGTAGCTGGCGAGCGTGTCCATCAGCGCGGAGAAGGTCGGCGCGCCGCCGGCGAATTCATCGTAGAAGCAGGGCCCTGCGGCAGGGAGTAGCCAAGCAAGCACCGATCCGATCAGGATCCACGAGACCGCGTAGCTGAGCACATACTGCGTGCGCAGGTGCGAATCGCGCAGGTACGCGCAGACGATGACGCCGAGCGTCATCGGTACGAACCAGCCGTGGTAGAAGCTGTCGATGGCGAGCGTCGCGGCCGGGCCGCTCAGGATTTTGTGCGTCACGACCCACGGGTCGGTGCCGAGGAACAGCGCCTTGTCCCACGCCGCGAACAGCGGATCGAGGTGGAAGCCGGCGCGCGGCAGGACCAGCTGCTTGAAGGCATTGAACGTTGCCAGCATGATCGCGCAGACGAGCGGCGGCGCGGCGAGGCTGAGGAAACGGTCGCGCTGCCAGCGCAGCGTAACGAAGCCGCGGATCACGCCGAACGGGGAGGGTGCGGCGCCTTCGCGGCGCGCGCGGCGCCCGCATTCGACGAAGAGCGCGATGCCGCCCGCCGCGAGCGTGAGCGCACCGAGCGACTGCGCGTAAACCGAGAAAAGCTGGACGAACTGACCCGCCGGAATGAGCCCGGTGCCGAGCACCACGGCCATGTAGAACCCAGCGATGCCGAGCATTGCGCCCGCCGCGCGAAGCTCGCCGATATCCGCTTTCATCGCCCGTGCCGCCGTTCCCATGGTGCGGCGAGACTAGGGGCGCAGGGTTAAAGGCGGGTTTAAGCGCCCCGGCGCCCCAGAAGCCGCAGGCGCAGGGCGTTCAGCTTGATGAAGCCTTCGGCGTCGCGCTGGTCGTAGGCGCCGGCGTCGTCCTCGAAGGTGACGACCTTTTCGGAATAGAGCGAGTTCGGCGACTTGCGACCGACGACCCAGGCCGAGCCCTTGTAGAGCTTGAGGCGGACGGTGCCGCTGACGTTCGTCTGGCTGTGATCGATGGCGGCCTGGAGCATCTCGCGCTCGGGGCTGAACCAGAAGCCGTTGTAGACGAGCTCCGCATAGCGCGGGCCGAGTTCGTCCTTGAGGTGGGCGGCGCCGCGATCGAGGGTGAGCTGCTCGATGGCGCGGTGGGCGATGTGGAGGATGGTGCCGCCGGGGGTTTCGTACATGCCGCGCGACTTCATGCCGACGAAGCGGTTCTCGACGAGATCGAGACGACCGATACCGTGCGTGCGGCCGTAGTCGTTGAGCTTGGCGAGGAGGTTCGCCGGAGACAGCGCCTCGCCGTTGATGGCGACCGCGTCGCCTGCGTCGAACTCGACGGTGATGTATTCGGGCGTGTCGGGCGCGTCTTCCGGATTGACGGTGCGCGAGAAGACGTAGTCGGGGACTTCCTCCCACGGGTCTTCGAGCACCTTGCCTTCAGAGGAGGTGTGGAGGAGGTTCGCGTCGGTGGAGAAGGGCGCTTCGCCGCGCTTGTCCTTCGAAACCGGGATCTGGTGCGCCTCGGCGAACTCGATGAGGCGGGTGCGGCTGGTGAGATCCCACTCGCGCCACGGCGCGATCACCTTGATGTCGGGGTTGAGGCCGTAATAGCCGAGCTCGAAACGGACCTGATCGTTGCCCTTGCCGGTGGCGCCGTGGGAGACGGCGTCCGCGCCGACCATTTTGGCGATTTCGATCTGGCGCTTGGCGATGAGCGGCCGGGCGATCGAGGTGCCGAGGAGGTAAAGACCCTCGTAGAGCGCGTTCGCGCGCATCATCGGGAACACATAGTCCTTCACGAACTCTTCCTTGAGATCGTCGATGAAGATGTGCTCGGGCTTCACGCCCATCAGCTCCGCCTTGGCGCGCGCCGGCCCGAGCTCTTCGCCCTGGCCGAGATCGGCGGTGAAGGTCACGACCTCGCAGGCATAGGTCTGCTGAAGCCATTTCAGGATCACGCTCGTGTCGAGACCGCCCGAGAAGGCCAGAACCACGCGCTTGATATCAGACATCCAACCAGACCTTTCGCGAAAACCGAAGTACGCGCGCCCTTCGCATTGATGAACGGCATATTCAAGGGAGAGTCAGCGTGGGCTGCGTATAGGCAGGTAATCAGATGCTGAAACGGAGTACGAACGTGAAGAAATTCCTTATGATCGGCGCATCGGCAGCCGCGCTGATGGCGCTGCCCGCGATCGCCCAGCCGTCGCCCCAGTCACCGCCGGAAAAGGCGGCGCGTTGGAGCGCACCGCAGACCCGCGCGGACCTTGAAAAGAAGATCGCCGAGCGCTTTGCCGAGGCCGATGCCGACAAGGACGGCGCGGTGACCGAGGCGGAACTGAAGGCCGGTGTCGAGGCGCGCAAGGCCGAGGCCGAAAAGAAGATGGCCGAAGCGCGCGCGCACATGTTCACCGCGATGGACGCCGACAAGAACGGCCAGATCAGCCGCACCGAGTGGGATTCGCACCACGCCGGGATGAAGGCCAAGTGGGCCGAACGCCGCGAAACCGCGCAGGCCGACGGCAAGGAACGCCGCGAGATGCGGATGAAGTTCAAGGACGGCGACAAGGGTGACCGCAAGGGCCACCGCATGATGCACCGTGGCGGCCATGGCGGCGGAATGGGCTGGGGCGGCTTCGGCGAGAAGGGCTTCGAAACCGCCGACGCGAACAAGGACGGGCGCATCACGCTCGCCGAAGCGAAGGCGAAGCCGCTTGCGCGCTTCGACGCCGCCGACACGAACAAGGATGGTACGCTGAGCCCCGACGAGCGCCGTGCGGCGCACGAGGCGAAGCGCGCGGAACGTCGCGCGGAGCGCGGCGACAGCTGATCGGCACGTCCCAGTCCGATCTGCTGTGTTGAGAGCGCGGGGCGCCGTTTCCGATCCCCCCCTGTCGGAAAAATCGCCCAAAACGCGCGGAGGGCCGGCATTCTCAGGCTTGAGGATGCCGGCCCTCTGTCTTTTCAGGGGGAACCCTTCGCACAAGACGACTCGACTTCGCGCGCGAGCCCGATAGCTTTGCAACAAAAGCATAACCGGGGAGATCAGCCATGACTGGCGGAATCAGGGTTAGTCTGAAGTGCGAAAACTGCGGCGGCATGGACTTTGCGGTGTCGGAGCGTCCTGCCGAACGCGACTGGATCGTCTGCACCGAGTGCGGCAAACAATTGTCCACGGTCAGCGAGCTGGACGACGAGGTGGTGCGGCTGGCGCACGCGGCTGTTCGGCAGCGGGACATGGCGCGGGGCGCGCACCGCTAGCGGGGATCGATTTCAGCTAACGACCTGAAAATGGCGGCTTCCTGCGCTAGCGGACGAAGACGCTGCGCGTAATCCATGCCTGATCAGGGTTGAATACGAGCAGGCCTGCATCTCCGATCAGGGCAGATTTAAGCACGCAGGATTCTATGGAACCTCCCAAAGGAGAACGCCCTGGAAACACTGCGCAAATGCGTCCGCCGAAGCGCTCGTAGACTTTGATTTCGCTCTTGAGATCATGCATTGGCATAGGGCCCTCTGCCGTGTTCTCTGCACCCATCCACAAGAGGGATGCAATTGCTCGCAGATCGGGTTTGCCGACAACAACAAATGGCGGTGATGCGTGATGAGCAAGGAGCTTGGCTTGCGAGACCGGGCCCAAGCCTGCGATCTGGATCTGCTTGCGGTCATATAGAAGGGCGCGCAGGCGATATCTTCCGACTTCCGCCATTTCGTTGCACAACGTTGGTGCATCCGTAGGAGCGCAGGGCTTTTCTCGACCATTCCATTTGAAACTGACCCCGCCAACATCAGAGGCTGGAATTGGGGCCATGACCAATGCTCCGACAGGTTCGAGGTAGCGGGTGGCTGGGTTTGGATCATCCCGTTCCAGAGAGATGACGACTGACGATCCTGCAGGCACATTTCGCCACGTAACCGGAGCACCGATGGCTTCGCCTTTGTGATACTGGCGCTTTTCGGTTTGTCCCACACAGATTTCTGGCCCCGAACTGGGCTTCGCTGCTCCGTCGCAAACGGATTGCGGTGGGATTACATCAACGCCGTATGGGTCGCGGATGAGTTCGGATTTTATGTCATTGCTGGCACGAAACATGCCGTCAAAGTGAACCGGATTATTGTCGAGCGTGATGCTGTTCCAGACGACGACAGCGATCAATCCGAAGGTAACGGCCAAAATGCCTGCTGGGCTTTTCTGATTCGGCCTCAACTGCAATTCCTTACAAGAGCGCGTCGAGGTTAACGGCGCTAGAACCGCGCTCTGAGGCGGAGCGCTGCGCCCATGTCGTCGTCGAGGGAGGCGATGTGGCCGGGATCGCGGCGCCAGAAGAGGTTCGTGTCGAGGTGGCCGAACCCGGCGAGGGGCAGCGACCATGCGGCTTCCACGCTGATCTCGCGGCCCGAGGGGGCGAGCGTGAAGGTGCGGCGGGTGTAGCCTGCGGTTTCGGTTTCGTAGTCGTAGCTCGTCGGGATATCGGCGCGGAGCGCGCCGCCTTCGACGCGGAGCGGCTGGGCGATTCGCACCGAGACCGCGTCGCCGCGCGCGACCACGCCCGATTTCGTCACGTCGAACGCGAAGGCGAGGCTGCGGAGTGCATTCGCGCCCGAAACGAGGCCGCCGGCGGCGACATCGAGATGGGTGAGGCCGCCGCGTGCCTGCGCCGCGATGCGCCAGCCGTGCCCGGCATCCATCGCCCAGTCGAGGCCGAGGAAATCGCTGGAGGCGCGCGTCAGCCCGAGCGCTGCCGAGCCTTCGGCGCCGAGGATGCTGTCGCTCTCGTCGAGGCGGCTCCATGTGACGCTGACATCCGCCGTGCCGATGCGGCGCGATGCGCTGGCGGCGAACAGCTGCACGGCGTCCATGTCGCGGCGGCGATCCCACACGCTGCCGGGGCGCAGCGACCGGGTCTCGCCCGTGCCTGCGGCCATGCCGAAGGTCCAGCTGCCGAGGCGCTGGCTGACCGCCGCGGCGCGCGTGCCCGCGATGGAAACACCGTCGTCGCGGAGCGCGTCTCCGCTGGCGATGAAGCGCGAGCCCGGCGCGCGCGTGCCCGCCATGTTCGCAAGCAGATCGTCCGCGCCGTAGCCGGCCGCGAAGCCGACACCCGTGCCGGGGGTGACGCTGCCGGTGACGAAACCGCGCGTGACGCTGGCGTCCACGTCTGCGCGCGCATCGATGCCGCCCGCCTGCGCGAGGCCGAGCCAGGGCCGCGTGCTGACGGCGGCGTTCCACGACAGGCTGTAGCCGGCGATGCCGAAAGCGTCGCGCGCCTCTTCGGTGTTGGTCTGCAGCGCGGCGGCGAGGCGCGGCGCGGGGGCGATGCGCGAGATGCCCGGGCCGAGATCGGCGACGTAGGCACGCCCGTAGCTGTCAAGAACGACGATATCGGAAAGCGCGCCGGTGAGATCACCGCCGTCGCCGAGCGCGCCGCCGAGCACAGCGAGCGAACCCGCGGCGCTGGTGACGGGCACGGCGCTGCCCGCAAGCGACGTTCCGCCGATCGGCGAGAAGGCGCGGACGAGATCGAGAATGCCCTGGCCGAAGACGGCGTCGTCACCCGCCGTTCCCGCATCGCGCGCGGTGCGGAACAGGATGTCGATGATCTCGTCCGCGCTCAGCGTGGGGAAGGCATCGGCAAGAAGAGCGACGGCGCCGGCGATGCCGGGGGCGGCATAGGAGGTGCCGCTGAACCAGTAGTGGGTGCCGGTATGATCGAAGCTGCGCACATCCTCCCCGAGCGTGGCGATGTAGTGCGCCGCGAAACTGCCCGCGCGGTTGCTGAAGCTTGAAAGCGCGTCGGTATCGTTCACCGAGCCTGCGATGATGACGCGGCCGCGCGCGGCCGGATCGCTTGCGATCTGGGCGAAAGGATCGGGATTCGAAAGGCTGTCGTTGCCCGCCGAGATGACGACGATGACGCCCGCCGCGGTCGCGTTCGCAATCGCGGTGCGCAGGCGCGAATTGGGCCCCTCGCCGCCGAGCGACATGTTGATGACGCGGGCGCCTGCCGCGACCGCCGTATCGATCGCGATGGCGATGTTGTTGTCCGAATGCGAGCAGCCGTCGCTTGAGGTGCAGGTGCCGGGCGAATCGGTTCTGAGCGCGATCAATGTGGCGTCGAAGGCGAGGCCGTGGATGCCGCTGTCGTTCTTCGCGGCGAGCGCGACGGCGGAGACCGAGGTGCCGTGGCCATCGGTATCGTCCACGCCGCGCGAGCCCGCGACGTCGCGGCTCGCCGAATCGATGCGGCCCGCGAATTCGGCGCTCTGGATATCGACGCCGCTGTCGATGACGGCGATCTTCACGCCTGCGCCGGTCGCGCCGTCCTGGTATGCCGCGATCGCGCCCGCCGACGCGGTGGCATTGGAGCGATTATATTCGGCCGTATCGTAAACCGGGCTCGGGGTCGGTGTGGGCGTCGGCGTGGGTGTCGGCGGCGGTGTCACCGTGCCCGGCGCGACCGGGCGCGTGCCGCCGCCACCGCCGCCGCACGCGGCGAGAAGCGCGGCGAGGCACAGAGTCGAAACAGCGGTAAACCCGCGATACTGCGTCCTGACGCGTCGGCGCATATCCGCCAGCACCCCTGTTGTTCCCGTCGCACCCCTGATGGCAGAATCGTCGCGCAAAGGCATTACCAAATGCTTGCGAAATCCGCCGCGCGTCGCCATGACCCCCGGCATGGACGCCTTCGGCCACATCGAGACGTGGATTTTCGATCTCGACAACACGCTCTATCCGCCGCGCGCGAACCTGTTCGCGCAGATCGACGAGCGCATGGGCGCATACATCATGCGCCTGATCGGGTGCGACGCTGTGGAAGCACGCCGCGTTCAGAAGCGCTTCTTCCACGATCACGGCACGACGCTGCGCGGGCTGATGGACGGGCACGGTGTGGCGCCAGCGGATTTCCTTAGCTTCGTGCACGATATCGACATGGGCGTGCTGGAGGCGGACAGCCGCATGGCGGCGGCGTTTGACAAACTGCCGGGCCGCAAGCTCGTGTTCACCAATGCCGATACGGCCTATGCCGAGAAGGTGCTCGACCGGCTCGGCCTCGGCAGCGTGTTCGAGGCGGTGTACGATATCCACGCTATGGATTATCGGCCGAAACCGGATCCGAACGCCTATCACGGCTTCTGCGCGGCGCACGGCATCCGACCCGAACGCGCGTTGTTCGTGGAGGACATGGCGCGCAACCTCGTGCCCGCGAAGGCGATGGGCATGACGACGGTGTGGGCGGACAACGGCGCCGAAAGCGGCAGCTATCAGGCCGACCATGACAGCATCGACCACCGGATCGCCGATGTCGGCGACTGGCTTCATTTCATTACGACAGGGGTAGAAGCATGACCGATCTCGCCGCCATCATCGATCAGGCCTGGGAAGAGCGCGAAGGGCTTGGCCTTTCCACCACCGGCGCGGTGCGCGCCGCTGTTGAGGCCGCGATCGAGGGGTTGGATGCGGGCACGTACCGCGTCGCCGAGAAGGCGGACGGGGCGTGGCGCGTCAACCAGTGGCTGAAGAAGGCGGTGCTGCTGTCGTTCCGCCTCAATGACAATGCCATTGTCGAGGGCGGGGCAGGTGGCGCTCCGGCGTTCGACAAGGTGCCTTCGAAGTTCGCCGGATGGGGCGAGAACCGCTTCCGCGCGGCGGGCTTCCGTGTGGTGCCCGGCGCCGTCGCGCGGCGCGGCGCCTACATCGCCAAGGGCGCGGTGCTGATGCCGAGCTTCGTCAATATCGGCGCTTATGTGGGCGAGGGTACGATGGTCGATACGTGGGCGACCGTCGGCAGCTGCGCGCAGATCGGCAAGGGCGTGCACATTTCGGGCGGCGTCGGCATCGGCGGTGTGCTGGAGCCGCTGCAGGCCGGGCCGGTGATCATCGAGGACAATTGCTTCATCGGCGCACGCAGCGAAGTTGCCGAGGGCGTGGTGGTGGAAGAAGGCGCGGTGCTCTCGATGGGCGTCTATCTCGGCGCCTCCACCAAGATCGTGGACCGCGCGACGGGTGAGGTGATGCGTGGGCGGGTGCCGGCCTATTCGGTGGTCGTGCCGGGCTCGCTGCCGGGCACGGACGGCGGGCCGGGGCTTTACTGCGCGGTGATCGTGAAGCGCGTGGACGCGCAGACGCGCAGCAAGACGGGGATCAACGAGCTTCTGCGCGACTAAGCGGCGGCGCTCTGGATCGCGGCGGCGCGGCGGCGTTCGACGGACGAGCCGATGCCCATGCCTTCGCGGTATTTCGCGACGGTGCGGCGGGCGATGTCGAAACCGGCTTCGTTGAGCAGCTCGACGAGCTTGTCATCCGAGAGGATCTTGCCGCCGCGTTCGCCTTCGATGAGTTCGCGTATCTTGGTTTTCACCGATTCGGCGGAAACGGCGTCGCCGCCGTCCGAGGCCTGAATCGCCGAGGTGAAGAAATATTTCAGCTCGAAGAGGCCGCGCTCGCACGAGAGGTACTTGTTGGAGGTGACGCGGCTGACGGTCGATTCGTGCATCCCGATGGCGTCGGCGATGGCGCGGAGATTGAGGGGCTTCAGGTGCTGGACGCCGTGGAGGAAGAACGCCTCCTGCTGGCGGACGAGCTCGGTCGCGACTTTGATGATCGTGCGCTGGCGCTGATCGAGCGCCTTGATGAGCCAGTTCGCGGATTGCAGGCAGTCCGACAGGAAGCTCTTCGCGGCCTTGCCGCCCGTGCCCGAAAGCTCGGCATAATAGCTGCGGTTGACGAGGAGCCGGGGGAGCGTCGCGGCGTTGATCTCGACTGCCCAGCCGCCCGATACGGTGCGCGCGACGAAGATATCGGGCATGATCGGCTGCGGCGGCTCGCCACCATAGGCGAGGCCGGGCTTCGGGTTGTATGCGCGCAACTCGCAGATCATGTCCGAAAGGTCTTCGGCATCGACGCCGCAGATGCGGCGCAGCGTCGCCATCTCGCCGCGCGCGAGGAGATCAAGATTGGACAGCAGCATCGCCATCGCGGGGTCGTAGCGGTCCGCCTCCATCGCCTGCAGCGCAAGGCACTCGCCGAGCGAACGCGCGCCGACGCCGGTCGGCTCGAAGGTGTGGATGATCTTCAGCACCGCCTCGACATCGGCGGTGGGCACCTGCAGGCGGGCGCCGATTTCATTGAGGTCGCCGGTGAAATAGCCGCTCTCGTCGATGAGATCGATGATGTGGCGGGCGATGATCTGCTGCACCTCGTCTAGCCCCGCAAGCTGGGCAAGGAGCGTGTCGTGGAGCGAGAGTTCGGCGGCGAGCGTGGCGTCGAAGCCCTCGCTGTCCTCGCCTCCGCCCGCGCCCGCGACGGTGGGGCCGGCGATGCTGAGGCTGCCGTCGAGGCCGCCGGTGCCGGGGGCGGGCATGTCGCTCGCGCAGTCGTGGTGGAAGGTCTCGGCGCCGTGATCGACGTCGAGTGGCGCATCGGCATCGCCGGCGCCCGCCGCGATGAGCTGATCCGACCCCGCCGGATCGGGCGCCGACCAGTCGTCGGAGGCGATTTCGGGTGCGTCTGACGCTTCGGGAGGACTTTCGCCCGCCGCTTCGAGCAGCGGGTTCCGTTCGAGCTCGCCGTTGATGTAGCTTTCGAGCTCTAGGTTCGACAGCGCCAGCAGCTTGATCGCCTGCTGCAGCTGGGGGGTCATCACCAGCTGCTGCGAATGCCTCAGATCAAGACGCGGACCGATCGCCATACGCTAGAGGCTGAAGCTTTCGCCGAGGTAGACCTTGCGCACCGTCTCGTCGGCGACAAGCGCCTCGGGCGTGCCTTCGAAAAGCACGCGGCCGTCGTAGATGATGCAGGCGCGGTCCACGATCTCCAGCGTTTCGCGGACATTGTGATCGGTGATGAGGACGCCGATGTTGCGGTCCTTCAGGTGGCCGACGAGGTTGCGGATGTCGGCGATCGAGATGGGGTCGATGCCCGCGAACGGTTCGTCGAGGAGCATGATCGAGGGATTCGCGGCGAGTGCGCGGGCGATCTCGCAGCGGCGGCGCTCACCGCCCGACAGCGACATGGCGGGCGCCTTGCGGAGGCGTGCGATCGAGAATTCGCCGAGCAGCTGATCGAGCCGCGCCTCGCGCGCGGCGGGGTCCGGCTCCGCGACTTCGAGCACGGCGCGGATATTGTCTTCCACGGTCATGCCCCGGAAAATCGAGGTTTCCTGCGGCAGATAGCCGACGCCGAGCGCGGCGCGGCGGTACATGGGGAGGCCGGTGATATCGATGCCGTCGAGCAGGATGCGCCCCGAATCGGGCATCACGAGTCCCATGATGGAATAGAAGCACGTGGTCTTGCCCGCGCCGTTCGGCCCCAGGAGCCCGACGACCTCGCCACGGCGCACGCCGAGCGACACATCGCGCAGCACGACGCGCTTGTCGTAGCGCTTGCCGATGGACACGACGGCGAGACCGCGTTCGGTATCGACCGCGGGAGTCTCATTCTCCATCGTCATGACTTCGCTCATGGCGGGCTTTCTACCTCACGAATACTTAACGACAAATGCAGGCCGGTGGCCACTTGGCGCAATTTGTGCATGGTCGCTTTCGGCAATGCAAGCCGAACGGGACCAAACAGCGCAAAAAGGATCGTGGGGGTGGTTACTGCGAACCGCGCGGGGGCACCACGAAGCGGCCGGTGACGCGGGGGCCGCCGTCCGTCGCGCTTGCCGAGCCGTCGAGCGTGGAGCGGCCATTTTCAAGGTCGATGACCAGCCGATCGCCGCGCAGCACGCTGTCGCCGCGATTGAGAACGACGCCGCCGACAAAGGTGATCTGGCGGGTTTCGACGTCGTAGATGCCGAGGCGCGCGCTGACGCGCTCGCTCGGGCTCACGAGCTGGACGCTGCCTTCGGCATCGAGCCGCTTGATCGCGAGATTTCCGCCTGCGGCACTTTCGTAGAACACGCGCATCGTCGCGGCGTTCAGAGTCATGTTGCCCTGCACGACGCGCACCGCGCCCGAAAAGATCGCCTGCGAATCACGATCGCGTACCTCGATGCGCGCGGCATCGATATCGATGGGCGCGCGCGTGTCGTGGCCCTTCAGTGCCGAGCTGCCGAAGCCGCTCTGCGCCGAGGCGGCAAGGGGAAGTGCGAGCGCGGCGGCTGCGGCGAGGAGGAGGGCGGAGCGGATCATCGCTGCGTAATCCGCATTTTCACGCCGCCTGACAAGGTGACAACGCGCGTTTCCATGTCGGCATCGAGCCGGGAGGCTGAAAACGAGCCGAGCGGCATACGCCCGCTGACGCGCCCGGCGCTCGTGACCTTGCGAGTCGGCAGGCTGACCGCGACGTCGCCGGTTTGCAGCACGTATCCATCGGGGCGGTGGAAAACGACCGGGCCGAGGACATTCAGCTTTTCCGCTTCGAGATCGTAGCGGCCGCTTGGGGCCGTGACCGTCGCGATGCCTTCCTGCATCGTGAGACGTGCCTCGATGCGTTTCAGTTCGACGACCGGTTCGTTCGAGGTGCGCTGCACGGCCTCGTCCGCAAGGATGCTGAACGGGCGGCCCTTGCTGTCTTCGCCGCGGTACATCGGCGCTTCCATGCGCAGGCGTTCGCCCGCCTTTTCCACCGCGTCGCGCGACAGGATGAAGCTGAATTCCCGCTGCGCGGTGAGCGGCCAGATGAGGCAGGCGAGCAGAATCACCGCCGCTGTCGCGGGCAGCAGGCGCTTCAGGATGATGACCTGCCGATCCCACGCGCTGCCCGGCATCGCCCAGCGGCGGCGATCGCTGGCAAGTTCGTCGGCGGCCTGCGTCATGGCGTGCGGCTCAGCTTTCGTGGCTGAAGATATCCTTGTCGGCCCAGCCGGCAAGGTCGAGCGCGGCGCGCGTCGGCAGGAAATCGAAGCAGGCCTGCGCAAGCGCGGTGCGCCCCTCGCGTTCCAGACGTTCTTCCAGGATCGCCTTGATACGGTGCAGATAGCGCACGTCGGACGCGGCGTATTCGATCTGCGCTTCGCTCAGCGTCTCGGCGCCCCAGTCTGACGACTGCTGCTGCTTGGAGATGTCCTGCCCGATCACTTCGCGCGCGAGATCCTTGAGACCGTGGCGGTCGGTGTAGGTGCGGATGAGCTTCGACGCGATCTTCGTGCACCACACGGGCGCCATCACGATGCCGAGATACTGCTGGACGAGCGCGACGTCGAAGCGCGCGAAATGCAGGATCTTGAGCCGCGACGGATCGGTGAGCACCGCTTTCAGGTTCGGCGCATCGAACTGGCCGAGCGGGAACTGCACGAGGTGCTCGTCTCCACCGCCGTCCGAAAGCTGCACGACGCAGAGCCGGTCGCGCAGCTGATTGAGGCCCATCGCCTCGCAGTCCACGGCGATGGCGCCGGGTGCGAGAACGTCTGCGGGCAGATCGCCCTTGTGAAGATATGCGGTCAATCGTTTTTCCCTTGGCGGCGCTGTTTCGCGCGGCGCGACAGCATGTTCAAAACCTCGACGAGGACCGAGAAGGCCATCGCCGCGTAAATATAGCCCTTGGGCACATGCGCGCCGAAGCCTTCGGCAATGAGCGTGGTGCCGATCATCAGCAGGAAGCCGAGCGCGAGCATGACGACGGTGGGGTTCTTGTCGATGAAGTTGGCGAGCGGCGTTGCGGCGAGCAGCATACAGAGGACCGCGACGACGACGGCGACGACCATGATCGGCACGTGATCGGTCATGCCCACAGCCGTGATGATCGAATCGATCGAGAAGACGAGATCAAGCAGGATGATCTGCGTGATCGCCGAGCCGAACGTCATCACCGCTTTGCTCGTATCGAAGACGTCGTCGCTGGGTGCGGGATCGACGCTGTGGTGGATTTCCTTGGTGGCCTTCCACACGAGGAAGAGGCCGCCGGCGATCAGGATGATGTCGCGCCACGAGAAGCCCTGCCCGAACAGTTCGATCACCGGCTTCACCAGCGTGACGATGAAGGCGACGGTCGCCAGCAGGCCGAGGCGCATCAGGAGCGCAAGGCCGATGCCGATGCGGCGGGCCTTCTCTCGCGACGCTTCGGGGAGCTTGTTGGTGAGGATCGAGATGAAGATCAGGTTGTCGATACCGAGCACGACTTCCATCGCGATCAGTGTGATCAGCGCCGCCCATGTGGCCGGCTGCAGGAACAGTTCGATAAGGGCTTCCATCATCCGCCTGTCTTAGCTTGGATTGAATTGCGCACAAGAATTCGCACGGCTTGCGGCTACAGCGATTGCGCCGGCTTCTGCTTCTTGTCCGCAGGTACAGTGAGCGGCAGATCGGTATCTTCCAGAAGCACGGAGGCTTCGAGCTGCTGGAGCGCGCCGTAGCTGTTCGCGTAGGCTTCCGCCGAGAGGCGCCACTGCCGGGCAAGCTGCTGCGTGCGCGCCGGAAGCCGCTGCATGGCAAGGAGCGCGCCGGAAACATCGCCCTGCGAAAGCCGCGTCGCCATATCGGCGAGCCGCGCTTCGTTGGCGGTGCGGGCCGCGGCGGCGCCCTTCTCGCGGACCTGCACGAGACTGGCGACACCGGACTTGAACTGCTCCCAGAGCGTGTCCGCCTTTTCGGGCGCGGCGCTTTCGGCGAGTTGCGGGCGAATCTGCGCGAACCGCGCGCGCAGCACGGCGAGCGTTGGCGCGCCCGGAGACGCGGTGAGCAAGCGTTCGACGGCGTCGGCGTCGGCCGCAGCGAAATGGCGGCGCAGCGCCGGGGCGAGCACCGCGAGGCTCTGGCCCTGTTCCGCGGCACGCCGCGCTGCCGTGACCAGCAGCACGCCGCGCGCCTTTTCGGCGCTTTCGGCCGCTGCTTCTATCGAGCGCGCGGCGTTGCCGCCGACCTGCTCGATCTTGACGTTGAGGCCTGCAAGCTCGGCGGAAACGTTGTCCAGCCGCGTCGATGCCTGCGCCTGGCCGCGATCGAGCGCTTCGATGCGCGCTTCAAGCCGGGCGACACGCTCCGAGCCGGGGCCGGTGCCAAGTGCGAGCGGCATGGGATCGTTGAGCGCGGGGGTGGTTGTCGCGGCATCGCCGAGCGGCGCGGGCGTCGCCGGGCGGGTTTCAAGCGCGGCGACGCGCGCTTCGAGCGCGGTGATCGTGCCGGCCTCGCGCTCCACGCGCGCCGCGAGCGATTCGACATCGGGACGCTGCAATGCGCCGGGCAGGCGCGTGCGCACGCTCGTTTCGAACCACGGGCTCAGCAGCAAACCGGCGGCGAACAGCACAAGCCCCGCCACGAGCACCCAGGGAACGGCGCTTCGCGGGCGCGGCGCTTCGCGGGTTTCGTCGTCGATCATCTGGTCCTCGTCAGCGGTGCCTCACCAGCCTGCTTCTCGCACAACAGCCCGGCCGCCGCAAACAGCGCGTCCTCATCGTGAGATGCTGCGACCGCGCGCGCGGCCCAGCCCTCGCCGGCGGCCGTGGCGGCGTTGCGGCTGATCGCAGATAGACGCATGGCCTTGCGGTGCGCGCCGAGCGCCGCGCCGAGGGCTTCTCCGCCGCGCGGCGAGTAGACGAGCGCAATGTCGGCGCTCTGCGCCGCGGCGCGTTCCTCGTCGGTCCAGCCGTGGAAACTGGCACCATAGACGACGCGCCGATCAAGCTGCAGGCCGGCGGGCGGCGCATAGCTTGCGATTTCAAGGCCGCTGAGGTGCAGCACGCTTCGGACGCCCGCCGCTGCGATCGCCGCGAGCAGTTCGCCGCCATCGCGCACATCGGGCGCGCGCACATCCGTGAAGCCGGCGTCGCGCGCGGCGGTAACGGTTCGGGCGCCGACGCAGAAACACGGCAGGCCCAGAAATGGTGACATCGCCGGGCCGCCTTCACGCGCAGCGGCGGCGCTCGTCAGCATGATCGCCTCTGTTGTGGGCGGCGGCGCCCAATCCTTGGCTTCCACGACGAACAGGGGGACGACGAGCGGCTCATGGCCGAGCGCGCGGAGACGTTCAGCAGTTTCCGCAGCGCCGGGCTGCGGACGGGTGACGAGAACACGAGTCATGCGACAAAGAGACTCCGAAGGGCGGGTGACGCCTGATTTATTATGGTTTTGGCGAGGGTTTCGGCGGCGGACGCCGCGTCGATTTCGGTAAAGCGCGTTTCTCCTGCAATGCGTTCGCGGCCGTCCGGGCCGAGGATTTCTGCGCGAAGGCGAAAGCCTGCGCCGTCTCGCTCCGCGAGCGCGGCGACTGGGCTGTGACAGCTTCCCCCGAGCGCCGCGGCGAAGGCGCGTTCGGCAATGAGCGCCGTCATCGCGTCGGCATCACTGATCGCGGCGAGGAGACCGCGCACATCGGCATCGTTTGCACGTGCCTCGATCGCGATGATTGCCTGCCCCGGCGCCGGGAGCATGTCTTCAATCGGAATCGGCGTGCCGACGTCGTGCATCCCGAGCCGGGCAAGACCGGCGCTTGCGAGTAGCGTCGCGTCGGCCTCTCCCGCTTCGATGCGGGCGAGGCGCGTCGCGACATTGCCGCGGAACGGCACGAGGCCGAGGCCGGGGACACGCGCCAGAAGCTGTGCGGCGCGGCGCGGCGAGGTGGTGCCGACGCGCATCTCGGAGGTGAGCGCGTCGAGGCCGGAGACGCCGATGATCCGCTCGCGCACGTCGGCGCGGGGCAGCGCGGCGGCGAGCGCGATGGTTTCGGGGCGGATGCTCTCCATGTCCTTCGCGGAATGGACGGCGAAATCGATGTCTCCGTCGAGGAGCGCGCGGTCCAGCTCCTTCGTCCACAGCGCCTTGCCGCCGATCTCCGCAAGCGGGCGGTCCTGCACCTTGTCGCCGGTGGTCTTGATCGGGACGATCTCGACGCGCTCCTCGCTCCAGCCGTGCGCGGCGACGAGTGCGGCGGCGGCGGCGCGCGCCTGTACGAGCGCGAGCGGCGATCCGCGCGTTCCGAGTTTCAGAGGCTCAGCCTTGTGCATGGGGGGCGGCGTATCTAGTTACGACCGCGGAGACAATATGATCGTTCTGGGTCTTGAATCGAGCTGCGACGAAACGGCGGCGGCGCTCGTCGACGGAAACCGCACCATCCTGGCCCAGCGCATCGCGGGGCAGGAGGAGGCGCACCGGCCCTATGGCGGCGTGGTGCCCGAGATCGCGGCGCGCGCGCATGTCGACCGGCTGGCGCCGCTGGTCGAGGCGGTGATGGCCGAGGCGGGGCTTGGTTTCGGCGATCTCGATGCCGTCGCGGCGACGGCGGGGCCGGGGCTGATCGGCGGGGTGATGGTCGGGCTCGTGACGGGCAAGGCGCTGGCGCTGGCGAGCGGCAAGCCGCTGGTCGCGGTGAACCATCTGGAAGGCCATGCGCTTTCGGCGCGGCTGGCGGACCCGACGCTGGAGTTTCCTTATTTGCTGCTGCTCACGTCCGGCGGGCATTGCCAGCTGCTCGGCGTGGAAGGCGTCGGGCGCTATCGGCGGCTCGCGACGACGATCGACGACGCGGCGGGCGAGGCGTTCGACAAGGTGGCGAAGATCCTGGGGCTCGGCTTTCCCGGCGGCCCTGCGGTGGAGCGCGCGGCGCGGGAGGGCAACCCGAAGGCGGTGCCGCTGCCGCGGCCCCTCGTGGGGAGCGGCGATTCCAATTTCTCGTTCGCGGGGCTGAAAAGCGCGGTGCTGCGTGCCGCCGGCGGATCGGTGCCCGATCTTGCGGCGAGTTTTCAGCAGGCGGTCGTTGATTGCCTTGTCGATCGGACGCGGATCGCGATGGGCCGGATGCCGGAGGCGACGCGGCTCGTGGTGGCGGGCGGTGTCGCGGCGAACGGGGCGATCCGGGGGGCGCTGCAGCGGCTCGCGGATGACAGCGGCATCGGTTTCACCGCGCCGCCGCTCGCGCTCTGCACGGACAATGCGGCGATGATCGCGTGGGCGGGGATCGAACGGCTGCGCGCCGGGTATACCGACGCACTCGACGTGCCGGCGCGCGCGCGCTGGCCGCTCGATCCGGCGGCGGAAACGGTGCGCGGCGCAGGAGTGAAGGCATGAAGGTTGGCGTGATCGGCGGCGGCGCGTGGGGCACGGCGCTTGCGGAAGTCGCCGCGGCGGGCGGCGACGTCGTGCTGTGGGCGCGCGAGCCTGAGGTGGTCGAGGATATCAATAGCGCGCGCGAGAACCGGCTGTTCCTGCCGGGCGTGCGGCTTTCCGAAGCGATCACCGCAACGGGTGATCTTGATGCGCTCGGCGATTGCGGCGTGCTGCTCGTCGTGGCGCCCGCCCAGCATGTGCGGAGCGTGCTTGGCGGCGTGCCCAGCCGCGACACGCCGATTGTGCTTTGCGCGAAGGGCATCGAGGCGGCGACGCGCAAGCTTGTCGGCGAGGTAGCGGCGGAGGTGCTGCCGGAGGCGCCGCTCGCCGTGCTTTCGGGTCCCACATTTGCGCGCGAAGTGGCGATGGGGCTGCCGACGGCGATCACCTTCGCGTGCGCGGACCGCGCGCTCGCCGAGCGGCTGATCGCGCGCATCGCGGCGCCGCGCTTCCGCCCCTACTGGACGGACGACGTGATCGGCGCGGAGGTGGGCGGCGCGATCAAGAACGTGCTCGCGATCGCGTGCGGCGTCGTCGTCGGGCGGAAGCTCGGCGAAAATGCGCGCGCCGCGCTCATCAGCCGGGGCTTTGCCGAAATGCTGCGCTTCGGCATCGCCAAGGGCGCGCGTTCCGAAACGATGCGCGGGCTTTCGGGGCTCGGCGACCTGGTGCTCACCTGCTCCTCGACACAGTCGCGCAACTTCTCGCTCGGACACGGGCTCGGCGAAGGCAAGAGCGCGGGGGAGCTGCTCAGCGACCGGCTGACGGTGGCCGAAGGGGCATTCACGGCGCCGGTGCTGCAGGCGGCGGCGGACGAGCTTGGCGTCGACATGCCGATCACGCGCGCGGTGTGCAGCCTGCTCGATGGCAGCGCATCGGTGGACACGGTGATCGCCGAACTGCTCTCCCGCCCGCTGCGCAGTGAGGACATTTGAGTCGCTGCTTGTCGGCAAATTTTACATCCGAATAACAAGATTTCTGCGGCGTAATATTAACCATATGTTTTCGCACGCCTTTGCCAGGGTGGCGCGGCTCTTGCTTGGGGTGCCCCATCTGCGTGTCGCCACGCGGCACGCCGTGCGTACCCCTGCTGGGAGGGGTTTGCGTCTCTGGTATCAGGGTGGGAAAATGCAAAAAACCATACTCGTCGGAGCCTCTGCAATTGCGCTGGGGCTCGTTGCTTCGTCGTCGGCACTCGCCGGCGGAATCACCAAGGTTTCGATGGCAGACAACAAGGCGCTTTTGCAGCCGAAGCTGGTGGTTTCGAGCGCCGGGCAGGTGAACGATCCGCAGTTCAAGGTTGGGGCAAGCGCGTATTCAGGCGTCGGCGGCCTCATCATGAACACCGACTCGCTCGATGCGGCCGGGTTCATTACCGTGTGCACCGGCACCTTCATCGCCGCGGATGTCGTCGTTACGGCGGCGCACTGCGTCGATGATTCCGATCTCAACCGCATCCGCTTCCGCACCGGCGCGGGCAACGGCCTTGCCGGTACGACCTTCGATGCCGAATACGAAGCCTTCAGCTACTGGGTGCATCCGAGTTTCGATTTTCCGAGCAACGACATCGCTTTCATCAAGCTGAAAAAATCGGCGTCGAACGGCGAAGAGATCTACGGCGTCTACACGGAGAACGATGAACTCGGCCAGATCCACACGAAGGTGGGTTTCGGCACGACGGGTGAAGGCACGGCGGGCACGCGCGGCATCACGCCCGCGACCGACGATTTCGACAAGCGCGCCGGCAACAACATCTACGAAGGTCTCGGCAGCGACATCTTCTCCGATGTCGGCGACGGCGTTCTGTTGTTCGATTTCGATAGCGGGCTCGACGAGAATGACGTGTTCGGCACGGTCGATCGCGCGTTTTGCGGTGGGCTCGAGCTCTGCTTTGCGCATGATACGGGCGTTGTCATCGACGGCGTGCGCACCGAGGTGAACAGCTCTCCGGGCGACTCGGGCGGCCCGACGTTCATTGCCGGGCTTCTTGCGGGTATCACCTCGTTCGGTATCACCGGCGGCGTTTTCGATGGCGGGTGCGGCCCGGGCTTCATCGATCCCGATTCGAATGCGCCCGGCGTCGACGCGGGCGTCACGCCCGTATCGAGCGCCTGCACGAACTCCAGCTTCGGCGAGCTTTCGGGCGATACGCGCGTCTCTTACTATCTCGACGAGATTTACGCGATGCTGCGGGGCGACCTGCGCATGATCTGGCTGCCCGAGCCGGGAATGCTCGGCCTGTTCGGCCTTGGTGTGGTTGGAGCGCTCGCCGCGCGCCGCCGCCGCAAGACCGCGTAACGTTCTCCCCCCAACGCCGCAGCCACCCCCGGCTGCGGCGTTTCTAAACAGGCATCGCCGTCAGAAATCGACGGCGATGCCTTTTCTTTCCCAGTCGCCGTAGCGCACGGGATCGGGGCCGGCGGGGCCGCCCTCTTCCTTTTCCTTCGGTGGCGCTTTCGGTTTCGCCGTTTTCGCGGGCTTCTGCTCTTCCATCGCCCTCTCCCACATATTCATAGCTGTGCGCCCGGCGGCGGGCGCGGCACGATGCGTGCCACATAAGGGGAGGCGGAAGACATGAAAAGTCTGGATGGCCGTGCAATCGCGGTGACCGGTGCGGGTAGCGGCATCGGCCGCGCGCTGGCGCTCGCGCTCGCGAAGCGGGGCGCGAAGCTGGCGCTTTGCGACAAGGACGCGGCCGGCCTCGCCGAAACAGCCCGGCTGCTCGGCAATTACCCGAATACCGCCGCGGCCTTCGACGTGACCGACGAGGCCGCGTTGAAAGGCTGGATCGACGCGGCGGCTGCCGAATACGGCGGGCTCGACGGCATCATCAACAACGCGGGGCTTTCGGTGGTGGCGCCGTTCGCAGACACGCCGAAGGCCGATTTCGATCGGGTGATGGCGGTGAATTTCGATGCGGTGGTGAACGGCTGCCGCCATGCCATTCCGCACCTGCGCAAATCCTCCGATGCGTGGCTGGTGAACATCTCGTCGGTGTTCGGCATGATGGGCTACCCCACCCAGTCCGCCTACAACGCCTCCAAATACGCGGTGCGCGGACTTACCGAGGCGCTGTATCTGGAGCTCGCCGAAACCGATCCGCACATCAATGTGAGCCGCGTGCACCCCGGCGGCATCAAGACCAACGTCGCCCGCAACGCCAAGTTCATCAAGGGCATGGACGGGCGGACGAACGCGCTCGATTCGGGCGACGAGTTTGAAAAGTCGGCGCGCACAACGCCCGCCGACGCGGCCGAGACGATCATCCGCGGCATGGAACGCGGACAGCACCGCGTTCTGATCGGCGGCGACGCGCGTTTCATCGATCTGATGACGCGGCTGTTCCCGGTCAGCTATTTCAAGCGCATCGGAAGTTTCCTCGGCAGCGGAAAGTCTTGAAGCGGGGCGGGCGCATCCCGATAATGTGACGCGAGGACTGAAGGAGCCTCGCGTGACATGGGTCAGATGAAGACGGTGATGCTGCTGGCGGCGCTGACGGCGCTGTTCATGGGGCTGGGCTACATGCTCGGCGGCAGCGGCGGCGCATTGATCGCGCTCCTGATTTCCGGCGGCATGAACCTGTTCGCGATCTGGAACGCGGACAAGATGGTGCTGCGGATGCACAACGCCCGCGAGGTGGACGAGCGGAGCGCGCCGGAATTCGTGGGTCTGGTGAAAAACCTCGCGCTGCGTGCGGGCTTGCCCATGCCGAAGGTGTTCATCATCGATACCGATGCGCCGAACGCGTTCGCGACGGGCCGCAACCCGGAGAACGCGGCGGTTGCGGCAACCACTGGCCTGCTGCGCATCCTCGACCGCGACGAGATCGAGGCGGTGATGGCGCACGAACTCGGCCACGTGAAGAACCGCGACACGCTGCTGATGACGGTGACCGCGACGCTGGCGGGCGCAATCTCGATGCTCGGCAATTTCGCGTTGTTCGCGGGCGGCAACAACCGCAACCCACTGGCGATCATCGCGGCGGTGATCGTTGCGCCGCTGGCCGCGATGCTCGTGCAGATGGCGATCAGCCGCACGCGCGAATATGGCGCGGACCGGGCGGGCGCCGAAATCAGCGGCAAGCCGATGAAGCTTGCGTCGGCGCTGCAGAAGCTCGCGGCGGGCGCGGCGCGCATCCCCAATCCCTATGCGCAGAAGAACCCGGCCGCAGCGCAGCTCTATATCGTCGAGCCGTTGATGGGCGGCGGTATGGACAACCTGTTCTCGACGCACCCGAACCCTGAAAACCGCGTTGCGGCGCTCAGCCGAATCGCGCAGGAAATGGGGCAGGGCACGCGACCGCAAAGCATCAACGAAGCCGCCGCACGCGGCCGTGTGAGCGCGCTCGATCCGCTCAAGCGTCGTCGCTGAGCGTGGAGCAGATTTCCGGTGTCCCCGCGCGCGCCGCGGCGCTCGCGCTCCTGCAGGCCGTGCTGTGGCGGGGCGAGCCGCTTGACCGCAGCATCGACCGCGCGTTCCGCAAACTGGATGCGCCCGCCGATCGCGGCCTTGCGCGCGCCATCGTTTCGGGCGTGCTCCGGCACCTTCCCGACCTCGACGCGCTGATCGACAGCGCGACGAAGAAGCCGCTGCCCGATGATGCACGCGCGCGCATGGTGCTGCGCATGGCGCTCGTGCAGACGATCCTGCTTGAGACGCCGCCGCACGCGGTGATTGCGACGGCGTTGCCGCTGCTCGAAGGCGGGCCGCGCCGGCTTGCGCACGGCGTGCTTTCGACGCTTCTGAAGCAGGGTGCCGCGCTGCCGTCTCCGCCGAGCCTTCCCGATATGTGGACGGTGCGCTGGGGGGCGTCGTGGGGCGAGGACGTGGTCGCGGCGGCAGCCGTGGGACTTGGCACGGAGCCGCCGCTCGACCTGACGCTGCGCGATGCGGCCGAGACGGCGGCGTGGGTTGAGGCGCTGGGCGGCATGTCGCTGGCGCCCGGCCATGTGCGGCTGGCGCGGCATGGACGCATCGAAGAGCTGCCCGGATTCGAAGAGGGCGCGTGGTGGGTGCAGGATCTGGCGGCATCGCTGCCGGCGCGGCTGCTGGACGCAAAGGCGGGAGAGGCGATCGCTGACCTTTGCGCGGCGCCCGGCGGCAAGACGCTGCAACTGTCGAGCGCGGGGGTGAAGGTAATCGCGCTCGACATTTCGGAAAATCGCATTGTGCGTGTGCGCGAAAATCTTGAGCGGACGGGTTTGTCGGCGGACGTGGTCGCGACCGACGCGCTGAAGTGGAAACCGCCAGCGCCGCTCGACGCGGTGCTGCTCGATGCGCCCTGTTCGGGCACCGGCATCTTCCGGCGGCACCCGGACGTTCTGCACCTGAAATCGGCGCGCCAGATCGGCGAACTCGTGCGGATGCAGGCGGCGCTGATGGATCATGCGTTCGACACGCTGAAGCCCGGCGGGCGGATGCTCTACTGCGTCTGCTCGCTGGAACGCGATGAAGGCGAGTCGCAGGTTGAGGCGTTCCTGTCGCGGACGCCTTGGGCGCGCGTGGTTCCGGTGGCAGTGGATGAACTCCCCGCCGGACTCGCGCCGAATTCCGAGGGTTTCGTGCGCACGCTGCCCGGCCAGCTTGCCGCAGACGGAGGCCTCGACGGGTTTTTCATGGCGCGCATCGCACGGGTTTGAGGCGCGAATTTGACCTCCCGGCACGGGATGTTAAAGCCGGTCACATGCAGCAATCCGTCCGTATCGCGCCCTCCATCCTCTCCGCTGATTTTGCCGACCTCGGCGCCGAGGTACGCCGCATCGATGCGGCGGGCGCGGACTATATTCATGTCGACGTGATGGACGGGCATTTCGTGCCCAACATCACGATCGGGCCCGCGGTGGTGAAGGCGCTGCGGCCGCACACGGCGAAGACCTTCGACGTGCATCTGATGATCGCGCCGGTCGATCTCTACCTCGAAGCCTTCGCGGCGGCGGGCGCGGATATTCTTTCGGTGCACCCCGAATCGGGGCCGCACCTGCACCGCACGGTCCAGACGATCCGCGCGCTCGGCAAGAAGGCGGGCGTCGTGCTCAATCCGGCGACGCCGCTTTCCGTGCTCGATTATGTGATTGAGGATCTCGACCTCGTGCTGGTGATGAGCGTGAACCCGGGCTTCGGCGGGCAGTCGTTCATCGACAGCCAGCTTCGCAAGATCGAGGCGATCCGGAAGCTGATCGACGCTACCGGCAAGACGATCGACCTGGAGGTCGACGGCGGCATTGACATGGCGACCGCGCCGCGCGCTATTGCGGCGGGCGCGGACGTGCTGGTTGCGGGCACGGCGACCTTCCGGGGCGGACCCGACGCTTACGCGACGAACATCGCGCGGCTGAGGGGAGACGGCGCGGCGTGAGCGATTCAGGCGGTAGCGACAAGGGTGGGCGCGATGGTGGCCAGCGGCTGACGCGCGGACGCGGCGACGCGCGGACGCTCGGCGCGCGCCTTTCCGAAAAGCTCGCCCGCATCGGCTATGCCACGCCGCTCCACAACCGCAAGCTGCGCGGGCGGCCGCCCCTGAAACTGCTCGCCGTGACGGCGGACCCGATCGTGGGCGATGTCGCGGCGGGGCGCGAGATCGCGGCGGGCAAGCTCAGCTTCGGCGGGCATACGGAAGCTGTTCGCACGCTCAATTTCGCGACCGCGCGTGCGCCGCTCGCGTGGCGCGAATGGGTGCATGGCTTCGAATGGCTGCGTGATCTCGCAGTGGCAAGCGACCGCAAGAAGGGCGCGATCGTCGCCGAACTCGTCGTCGAGGCGTGGCTCGCAAGCTACCGCGAATATGACGAGCTGGCGTGGCGCGCCGACCTTGCCGGGCGGCGGCTGATGTTCTGGCCGCTGTATGCGCCCTACATTCTTTCACGCGGCGATCCCATTTACCGCAGCCTCGTGCTCAACCACCTCGCGCGGACCGCGCGCCATGTTGATCGTGCGTGCGAAAAAATGCCGGAGGGGATGCCGCGCGTGGAGGCGGCGGCGGGCTTGCTCGCGGCGGGGCTGATCCTGCCCGAAGGCGCGGCGCGGACCGTGCGCGCCGAGAATGCGCTGCGGAAAGCGCTCGAAGACGTGCTGCTTCCGGGCGGCGGCGTTGCCAGCCGCCGGCCTTCGGATGCGCTGGTGCTGCTTGAACGGCTGCTGACGCTCCGGGCCTTTTATGAAGCGCGCAAGACTGAAGTTTCCGAAGTGGTGGCCGAGGCGATCGAGACGGTGGCTTCGGGCGCGAAGGGGCTCCTGCTTGGCGACGGGCGGTTCGCATCGATCCACGGCGGCAACGTCTGCGCGCCGGAGCGGATCGCAAAGGCGCTCGCGCTTGTCGGGGGCAACGTGCGGCCGACGCGGAACGGCGCGGCGTCGGGCTTCCAGCGCATGGATGCGGGCAAGACCGTGATCGTCGTCGATGCCGGCCCGCCGCCCGCCAAGGACGCGGGCAGCGGCGCACATGCGGGCACACTCGCGTTCGAAATGTCGGACGGTGACGCGCGCATGATCATCAACTGCGGCGGCGGGGACGGCGCTGCGGCGGCACTGCCGGACGCGCTCGCCGGGCTGCTTCGTACGACGGCGGCGCATTCGACGCTCATCGTGAACGACACGAATTCCACGCGGCTACTTGGCGCCGGCGGGCTCGGTAAGGGCGTGGGCGAGGTTGTGGTCACGCGCCATGAAAGCGAAGAGGGCTGCTGGCTCGACGCGACGCACGACGGCTATGCGAAGCGCTTCGGGGTTCTCCATCGCCGCCGCATCTTCCTCTCCGCCGACGGACGCGACATCCGCGGCGAGGACGCGCTCGAACCCGTGCGCGTCACGCGGCTGCTCGGTCGCCGCAAGGCGCTGCCGTTCGACCTGCGCTTCCACCTTGCGCCGGGCGTCGAGGCGACGCCGACCGCGGATGGCAAGGGCGCGCTCGTGAAACTCGCGGCGGGGCGGGTGTGGCAGATGAAGGTGCGCGGCGGCCGCCTGACGGTTGACGAGAGCATCTTCGTCGACGAAAGCGGCAAACATCGCAGCGTGGCGCAAATCGTCGTCAGCGGCGAAACGGAAGACGGCGGCGCGACGGTCAACTGGTCGTTCAAGCGCGCAAGCAAATAACAGGCAGGACATGACGATGAGCGAGATGCCGGTGAAGGTCACCCGGGCACTGATTTCGGTTTCGGACAAGACGGGCGTGGTCGACCTCGCCAAGGCGCTCGCCGCGCGGGGCGTGGAGCTGCTCTCGACCGGCGGCACGGCGAAGGCGCTGCGCGACGCCGGGCTCGAGGTGAAGGACGTGTCCGAGCATACGGGTTTCCCCGAGATGATGGACGGGCGCGTGAAGACGCTGCACCCGAAGGTGCACGGCGGGCTGCTGGCGCTGCGCGACCATCCCGAGCACGCCGCCGCGATGCGCGACCACGACATTACGCCGATCGACGTGGTGGTGGTGAACCTCTACCCGTTCGAGGCGACGGTCGCGAAGGGCGCGGGCCGCGAGGAGATCATCGAGAATATCGATATCGGCGGGCCTTCGATGGTGCGTTCGGCGGCGAAGAACCATGGCTTTGTCGCGATCCTCACCGATCCCGGCGACTACGGCGAATTCATCGCGGCGCTTGATGCTAATGACGGGGCGACCGATCTTGCGCTTCGCAAGCGTCTCGCCGCCAAGGCGTTCGCGGCGACGGCGGCTTATGACAGCGCGATTTCCTCGTGGTTCGCATTCGGCGATCAGGGTGTTCTGTTCCCGGATACGCTGACGGTCGCGATGACGCGCGGCGGCGAACTGCGCTACGGCGAGAACCCGCACCAGAAGGCGGCGTTTTATGCGCCGCGCGGGCCGCACACCAAGGGCATCGGGCAGGCCCGGCAGGTGCAGGGCAAGGAACTCAGCTACAACAACTTGAACGACGCCGACGGCGCGCTCGAACTCATCGCCGAGTTCAGGGATGCGGGACCGGCGGTCGCCATCATCAAGCACGCGAACCCGTGCGGCGTGGCGACGGGCGCCAGCCTTGCCGAGGCCTACGGCGCGGCGCTTGCGTGCGATCCCGTCTCGGCGTTCGGCGGCATCATCGCGGTGAACCGACCGCTGGATGCGGCGGCGGCGGAGGCGATTACGGGTATCTTCACCGAGGTCGTCGTGGCGCCCGACGCCGATGAAGCGGCGCTTGCGATCTTCGCGAAGAAGAAGAACCTGCGCTTGCTGCTCACCGCGCTGCCGGACCCGGCGCGCGGCGGCCTTGCGCTCAAGACCATCGCGGGCGGCTATCTGCTGCAATCGCGCGACAATGGCGCGATCACCGAGGCGGATCTGAAGATCGTCACCGCGCGGCAGCCGACTACGCAGGAGCTTGCCGACATGCTGTTCGCGTGGCGCGTCGCGAAGCACGTGAAATCGAACGCAATCGTTTACGCGAAGGACGGCGCGACCGCAGGCATCGGCGCGGGACAGATGAGCCGGCTCGATTCGGCGCGCATCGCTGCCTGGAAGGCGCGCGACGCTGCCGAGACGGCGGGATGGGCGCAGCCGAAGACGATGGGTTCGGCGGTGGCTTCTGACGCGTTCTTCCCGTTCGCGGACGGGCTGCTCGCGGCAGCGGACGCCGGCGCGACAGCGGTAATCCAGCCGGGCGGCTCGATCCGCGATGACGAAGTGATCGCGGCGGCGAACGAGAAGGGTCTCGCGATGGCGTTTACCGGGATGCGTCACTTCAGACATTAGACTGGGCTTCGTCGCGGCGGTTGCGGCGTTCCCCTCTCCCCGACCCTCTCCCCGGAGGGGCGAGGGAGAAGGGGTGCTCGAAACGTCCTCCCCTGTGCGAATCGTTCCGCTTTCGCTTTGAAAGGCGTAGGCTACGCGCTTCGCAACGGGGCGAGGGAGGAAGCCATGCGTGTTCTCTGTCTTGGCGTAGTGTTGGCGTTTTCGGCATCCACGGCGCTGGCGGCGGACATGAAGCTTTCGCCCGCCGATACGGCGGCTGCGTTCAAGGCTGCGGGGTTCGCGAAGAAGGGGAATCGCTGGGAAGGCTGCGGCGATCCCGGCACGGCGGCCTATACGCCCGGTGCGATCGATCTGGTGCGCGATCTGAACGGCGACGGTCAGCCGGAAGCCGTCATCTCCGAAGGCAGCAGCTATTGCTTCGGGAACACCGGCATGGGCTATGCGATCGTCAGCAAACAGGCGGCTGGCGGCTGGAAGCTCATCAACGGCGGCCCCGGCATTCCGAATATTCTCGCCGCGAAGGGTGCGGGCGGCTGGCCGGACATCGAGATCGGCGGCCCCGGCTTCTGCTTCCCGGTCGAGCGCTGGAACGGCAAGGAATACCGGTTGCATCGGCATCAGTATGAAGGCAAGGCCTGCCGCCCAAGATAGGTCTTCATTCGGGTGATGCTGGCCTGCAAGACGCGGTCTTCTGCGCTTCCGGTGCTCACGGACCTTGAAGTCCGCTCCGCTCCGGTTCTCGAAGACCACGCCTTTCGGCTCAGCCTGACCCGAATGAAGACCTATCTTCCGTACCTGATGGCGAGCTTCGATGTCTGATCCCACAACCATCCGCCGACTCTACGGACGACGTCAGGCGTTTGCGCTGCGTAACCGGGCGCAGCGGCTTGTCGAGGAATTGCTGCCCACTGTGGCGGTGCCCAAAGAGGGCCCGCTGGATGCGGCGCGGTTGTTTGGCAAGGCGTGCCCGTTGGAGCTGGAGATTGGGTTCGGCAAGGGCGAGCACCTCGTTGCCCACGCTGCCGCGCGACCGGAGACGGGCTTCGTCGGCTGCGAGCCGTTCCTGAACGGCGTGACCGGCCTGCTGGGGCACATCGAGGATGAGGGGCTCACCAACGTGCGCGTGCACGACGGCGACGCGCTGAATGTGCTGGAGCGCCTGCCGGATGCCTCGCTGGAGCGCGTCTATTTGCTCCACCCCGATCCGTGGCCGAAGGCGCGGCACGCGAAGCGGCGTTTCGTCAATCCGGGGCCGCTCGACCTGATCGCCGCGAAGCTGAAGCCGGGCGGCGAGTTCCGACTTGCCACCGATCATCCCGTCTACATGCGCTGGGCGGTGATGCAGATGGCGCGGCGGGCCGACTTAGAATGGCTTGCGGAACATCCCTCCGACTGGGAGACTCGACCCGACGACTGGCCGCCGACGCGCTATGGCGAATGGGCGGCGGGCGAGGGGCGGCCGATCTGGTACTTTCGGTATCTGCGGCGGTAGGGTTGGCGTGGTGCGTCCCTCGACTTCGCTCGGGATGATGGACGTAGAGTATAAAGGGTCTTCATCCCGAGCGAAGTCGAGGGACGCACGATATGACAAACGAAAACCCTGTAATTTCCGCGTTGGAAGGCGGCGTTCTTCGCCTCACGCTCAACGCGCCCGAGAGCCGCAATAGCCTCTCCTTCGCGATGATCGAGGCGCTGCGCGCCGCACTCCGCGCGGCTGACGCGGATCGCTCGGTGCGGGTCATCGTAATTGCGGCGGCGGGGCATGTGTTTTCCGCCGGGCATGATCTCAAGGAAATGGATGCAGCGCGCGCCGCGGAGGATGGCGGGCGGAGCGCGTTCATGCGGCTGTTCGAAGCGTGCGGCCAGTTGATGCAGGAGATCGTGAACCATCGCTGCCCGGTGATCGCCGAGGTTGCGGGCGTCGCGACGGCTGCCGGGTGCCAGCTCGTTGCGAGCTGTGACCTTGCCGTGGCGGGCAAGGCCGCGCGGTTTGCGACGCCGGGGGTGCGGATCGGGCTGTTCTGCTCGACGCCGATGGTGGCCCTGACGCGTAACCTTTCTGCGAAGCACGCAATGGAAATGCTGCTGACGGGCGATCTGATCGATGCGTCGCGCGCGGCCGAAATCGGCCTCGTCAACCGCGTGGTGGATGACGCTGCGCTCACCGCCGAGACGATGGCGCTGGCGGCGCAGATCGCGGGGCGATCGCAGTTGACGGTCGGCATCGGCAAGCGCGCCTTCTACGCGCAACGCGAAATGCCGCTTGCCGAGGCTTACGCTTATGCCTCCACGGTGATGGCGGAAAACATGATGGCGGCCGACGCCTGCGAGGGCATCGGCGCCTTTATCGCGAAACGCGATCCCGTGTGGCGGGATCAGTAGGCGGGCGTCAGCTTGAGCAGGCGTCCATTCTCGCCGTCTTCCAATAGCCAGATCGCGCCGTCCGGGCCTTGTTCGACAGCGCGGATGCGGGCTTCCATCGGCCATTCATCGGCCTTGGTCGCGGTTTCGCCATTCAGGTCGACGCGAATCAGCGCCTCGCCCGAAAGCGCCCCGATGAAGGCGTCGCCCTTCCAGTTGGGGAACAGGTCGCCCTTGTAGACGAGCAGGCTTGAAGGCGAGATCGAAGGGTTCCAGAACACCTTGGGGGGTTCGAAGCCGTCGCCCGGCTTGTGGTCGGGGATGTCCTTGCCGTCGTAGTGATCGCCGTTCGAGGCTTTGGGATAGCCGTAGTTCACGCCCTTGCGGATAAGGTTCAGCTCATCGCCGCCGGCCGGACCCATTTCCATTTCCCACAGGCGGCCTTCGCTGTCGAAATCGATGCCGAGCGGGTTGCGGATGCCGTAGGCCCAGACCTGCGCCTTGACGCGGCCCTGATCGTAAAACGGATTGTCCGACGGGATCATGCCCGTGTCGGAGAGGCGGACGATCTTGCCGAGGTTGGCGTTCAGATCCTGCGCGGGATCGAACTTCTGCCGCTCGCCGCTCGAGACGTACATCATGCCATCGGGGCCGAAGGCGATTCGGTGACCGTAATGGCCGCGTCCTGTGACCTTGGGTTCCTGCCGCCAGATGACCTGCAGCCCCTCGATACGGGGCGCACCCTCCAGCACCAGCTTGCCGCGCGCCACAGCCGCGCCGCGCGTGTTGCCGTCGCCGGCTTCGGCGTAGCTGAGATAGATGTAGCCGGTGTTTGCGAAATCCGGGTGCAGGGCGACGTCGCCGAGGCCGCCCTGACCGCCGTAATCGACTTTGGGCGCGCCCGCGACATCAACCGTGTCGCCGCCGAGGCGGACGAGCTTCAAGACGCCCTTCTTTTCGGTGACGAGGATGCGGCCATCGGGGAGGAAGGCGAGTGCCCATGGTTCTTCGAACGTGCCCATTTCGGCGGCGGCGAAGGGCTTGTTCTTCGCTGCGGGTTCGGGAGATTCGGTGCTCTTGTTGGCGTTGCTGCCGTTCGCGCCGCAGGCTGCGAGGCTGACAGCTGAAACGAGCGCGAGCGCGGTGAAGGTGCGGATCATTGTAGCAATGTCTCCAAAAGTCGGGGGAAGCGCAGGCTAACCCGATGTTCCGCCGCTTACAAATGCTCAACCGGGCCGCTCTTGCGGGGCGCGGGCTTTGCGCTTATATGGGCGGCGTTCTCCACATGGGTAGTCCAAGCGGAGGTCGGTTCCAAGGTTCGGGACCGGCGCCGAAGGGTCGTATCCGCTAGGGAGGCTGGAGTTTGACAGACACGAAGGCGCTCGAGGTATTGGTGGAGCCGATCGCAACCGCGATGGGCTTCGATCTCGTGCGTGTCGCGCTGATGAAGGGTGCTGGCGGGCTGACGCTGCAGGTGATGGCGGAAGATCCCGCGACACGGCAGCTCACCATCGATCAGTGCGCGGCGCTCAGCCGCCGCGTGTCGGACATGCTCGACGAGGTCGATCCGATTCCGGACGAATATAATCTCGAAGTGAGTTCGCCAGGCATCGACCGGCCGCTGACCCGGCTTCAGGATTTTGCCGATTGGGCCGGATATGTCGCGAAGATGCAACTCGCCGAACCGCTGGAGGGGCGGAAGCGACTTCAGGGGCACATTCTCGGTCTCGATGATGCTATGGTGCGCATCGCGGTCGAGGGACTCGGCGAGATCGCAGTGCCGTTTGCAAGTATCGCCAGCGCGAAGCTGGTGCTGACCGATGATCTCATCAAGGCTACGAAGCCGCTCTCCAGCGAGGGCGCCGACGCGTTAGACGAAGAAGAAGAGGAAGACGACTGATGGCCACCGCAATTTCCGCCAACAAGGCCGAGCTGCTGGCGATTGCCGATGCCGTTGCGCGCGAGAAGTCGATCGATCGGATGATCGTGATCGAGGCGATGGAAGAGGCCATCCAGCGCGCGGCGCGCGCACGCTACGGCGCGGAAAACGATATCCGCGCGAAGATCGATCCGGTCTCTGGCGAGATGCGCCTGTGGCGCGTGCTCGAAGTGGTCGAGGCGCCGGAGGATCACTTCAAGCAGATCAGCCTCGTCGATGCGCAGAAGCGCGACAAGAAGAGCGCCATCGGCGATTTCGTCGTCGATCCGCTGCCGCCGATCGAATTCGGGCGCATTGCCGCGCAGGCCGCCAAGCAGGTGATCGTGCAGAAGGTGCGCGATGCCGAGCGTGAGCGTCAGTACGAGGAATTCAAGGACCGCGTGAACGAGGTGACGACGGGCGTCGTGAAGCGCGTCGAGTTCGGCCACGTCGTCGTCGACCTCGGCCGCGCCGAGGGCGTTATCCGCCGGGATCAGCAGATCCCGCGCGAAATCCTGCGCGTGAACGACCGTGTGCGGTGCCTGATCAAGGACGTGCGCCGCGAAAACCGCGGCCCGCAGATTTTCCTCTCCCGCGCTGCGGGCGAATACATGAAGAAGCTGTTCGCGCAGGAAGTGCCGGAAATCTACGACGGCATCATCGAGATCAAGGCCGTTGCGCGCGATCCGGGCAGCCGTGCCAAGATCGGCGTCATCAGCCGCGATTCGTCGATCGATCCGGTCGGCGCGTGCGTCGGCATGAAGGGCAGCCGTGTGCAGGCGGTCGTGCAGGAACTGCAGGGCGAGAAGATCGACATCATCCCGTGGTCGCCCGATATCGCGACGTTCGTGGTGAACGCGTTGCAGCCCGCCGAAGTGGCGAAGGTCGTGATCGACGAGGAAGAGCAGCGCATCGAGGTGGTCGTTCCCGACGACCAGCTTTCGCTCGCCATCGGCCGCCGCGGCCAGAACGTGCGCCTTGCGAGCCAGCTCACCGGTCACCAGATCGACATCATGACCGAAGCCGACGAGAGCGAGCGCCGCCAGAAGGAATTCGTCGAGCGCTCCGAGCTGTTCATGAACGAACTCGACGTGGACGAGACGCTGGCGCAGCTGCTCGTCGCTGAAGGCTTCACCGAACTCGAGGAGGTCGCTTACGTCGAGACGAGCGAACTCGCCGCGATCGAAGGCTTTGACGAGGATCTCGCGGGCGAACTCCAGAACCGCGCGACCGAGGGGCTGGAACGCCGGGAGGCCGCGGCCCGCGAGGAGCGCCGCGCGCTCGGCGTGGAAGACGCGCTCGCAGCGATCGACGGGCTTTCCGAGAAGATGCTCGTGACGCTCGGCAAGGCGGGCATCAAGACGCTCGACGATCTCGGCGATCTCGCGACCGACGAACTCGTCTCCAAGCGCGAAGGCGTGCTCAAGGAATACGGCCTCAGCGAGGCGGACGGCAACCGCATCATCATGGCGGCCCGCGCCCACTGGTTCGAGGGCGAAGACGCATCCGGGGAGGACGCACCCGCGGATGCCGAAGCATGAGCCCGAACGTCGCTGCATAATAAGCGGTGAGCGCGAAGGGCGAGACGCACTGGTGCGGCTCGCTCTTTCCCCCGACGGCGAGGTTCTGCCGGACATCGGCGCGCGCGCGCCGGGCCGCGGCGCGTGGGTGACCCCCGACCGCGCGCTCGTTGCGGAGGCCGAGGCCAAGGGCAAGCTGAAAGGGGCGCTGCAACGCGCCTTCAAGGGCGACGTGAAACGCGTGCCCGAAGGCATGGCGGATCGCATCGAGGCCGGGCTGAAACGCGCGACGCTCGATCGGCTCGGGCTGGAGCTTCGTGCGGGCAATCTGCTGCTCGGCAGCGATCGCATCGCAGGGGCGGTGGACAGCGGCGAAGCGCGGCTTGTGCTGCACGCCGCCGACGCGGCGCCCGACGGCGTGCGCAAGCTGGCGCAGCGGTTGCATTCGGCGGGCGGAAAGGCCAAAGCAATCGCTTTGCCGACGGGCCGGGATGAATTGTCCTTGGCGCTCGGGCAGGCCAATGTGGTACACGCCGCGGTCCGCGACCGGCAGGCGGCGCTTCGCGTCGAATCTGCGGTCGGCCGCTGGCGCGCGTATCTCGGCCTGCAGGACGGAATAGAAATTGAGGGCGATGAACCGCCCGCTGGACTTGAGTTGTGAAGGGTACGAATGAGCGACGATAACAAACCGAAGCTGGGCGCGCGTGCACCGCTTGGAATCAAGCGCACGGTCGACGTCGGCAAGGTCAAGCAGAGCTTCAGCCACGGCCGGACCAAGTCCGTCGTCGTCGAGGTGAAGCGTCGGCGCGTGCTCGGACGGCCCGATGGCGCCCCCGAGGAAACGCCGGTCGTGGAAGCAGCGCCCGAGGCGCCCGCGCCCGTCGCGGCGCCGCCGAAGCCTGTTGCCGAAGCCCCGAAGCCGCGGCCCGCTGCTGCGCCGAACGACCTGATGTCGCGTCAGGAGCGGCAGGCGCAGTTGCTGCGCGAGGCTGAGGAAGCGCGTCTCCAGATGCTGGAAGACCAGCGCCGCCGCGAGGAGGCCACGCGTGCCGAGGCCGCCGAGGCCGAACGCCGCCGTGCCGAGGAAAAGCGCCGCGAGGAAGACGCCCGCGAAGCCGCGCCGGCTGCACCCGAGTCTGCGCCCGCGCCGGAACCCGAAGCGGTTTCAGCCCCGGCTGCATCCGCACCGGCGGCAAAGCGCGAAGCCGCGGCTTCCGACGACGACAACGGACGCGGCGTGCGCCGTGGTCCGCCGCTGCCGGTCCGCAAGGAAGCGCCGAAGCCCGCGCGCGGACGCGGTGACGACCATCGCCGTTCGGGCAAGCTCACCGTTACGCGCGCGCTTGAAGGCGACGAGAACGGCCGCGCCCGCAGCCTCGCCGCGCTTCGCCGCGCGCGCGAGAAGGAGCGCCGCGCCCACATCGGCGGCGCCAACCAGGCGAAGCAGGTGCGCGACGTGGTCGTCCCCGAGGCGATCACCGTGCAGGAACTCGCGAACCGCATGGCCGAGAAGGGCGCCGACCTTGTGAAGGCGCTGTTCAAGATGGGCTCGATGGCGACGATCAACACGACCATCGACCAGGACACGGCCGAGCTGCTCGTCACCGAGTTCGGCCACAACATCAAGCGCGTGAGCGATTCGGACGTCGAAATCGGCCTCGAAGGCGAGGCGGACAACACGGGCGATCTGCTGCCGCGCCCGCCGGTTGTCACCATCATGGGCCACGTCGATCACGGCAAGACCTCGCTGCTCGATGCGCTGCGCGGCACCGATGTCGTCTCGGGCGAAGCTGGCGGCATCACGCAGCACATCGGCGCGTATCAGGTGAAGGTCGCCACCGGCGACATCGTCACCTTCCTCGATACGCCCGGCCACGAGGCGTTCACCGAGATGCGCGGCCGCGGTGCGAACGTCACCGACATCGTCGTACTGGTGGTTGCGGGCGACGACGGGCTGAAGCCGCAGTCGATCGAGGCGATCAGCCATACGAAGGCGGCGGGCGTGCCGCTGATCGTCGCGATCAACAAGTCCGACAAGCCCGGCTCCAAGCCGCAGAAGGTCCGCGAGGAGCTGCTGCAGCACGAAGTCGTCGTCGAGGACATGGGCGGCGATGTGCAGGACGTGGAGGTCTCGGCGCTCAAGAAGACCAACCTCGACAAGCTGCTCGATGCGATCCTGCTGCAGGCCGAGCTTCTGGAACTGAAGGCAAATCCGAACCGTCCGGGCGAAGGCACGGTGATCGAGGCTAAGCTCGACAAGGGCCGCGGCCCGGTCGCGACTGTGCTCGTCAGCCGCGGCACCGCTTCGTGTCGGCGACATCTTCGTCGTCGGCGCCGAGTGGGGCAAGGTGCGTGCGCTCGTCGACGATCGCGGCGTGCAGGTGAAGGAAGCCGGCCCGTCGAAGCCCGTCGAGGTGCTCGGTCTTTCCGGCACGCCAATGGCAGGCGATGTGTTCGCGGTCGTGGAAAACGAAGCGCGCGCCCGCGAGATCGCGGCGTATCGCGCTTCGGTTGTGCAGCGCAAGCGCACGACGCAGGCGCCTGCGAACCTCGAAACGATGTTCTCGGCGCTCAAGGAAAAGCAGGCGCTTGAATACCCGCTCATCGTCAAGGGTGACGTGCAGGGTTCGGTCGAGGCGATCGTGGCGGCGGTGAACAGGATCTCCACCGACGACATCAAGGCCCGCGTGCTGCATTCGGGCGTCGGCGGCATCACCGAATCCGACGTGACGCTGGCAGGCGCTTCGGGCGCGCCGATCATTGGCTTCGGCGTGCGCGCCAACGCCAAGGCGCGCGAGATCGCCGAGCAGCGCGGCGTCGCGCTTAAATACTACGACGTGATCTACGATCTCGTGGACGATGTGAAGGCGGCGATGGCCGGCCAGCTCGGCCCCGAGAAGATCGAACACGTCGTCGGCCGCGCCGAAATTCGCGAAGTGTTCCAGGCGGGCAAGCACGGCAAGGCCGCCGGTCTCCTCGTCCTCGAAGGCTTCATCCGCAAGGCGCTCAAGGCGCGTGTCATGCGCGACGATGTCATCATCTACAACGGTTCGGTCTCCTCGCTGCGCCGCTTCAAGGACGACGTTGCGGAGGTGCGCGCCGGCCTCGAATGCGGTGTCACGCTGGAAGCCACCACGGACATCAAGGCGGGCGACTACCTTGAAACGTACGAGGTCGAGGAGCGCGAGCGGACGCTCTAGGGCGTTCGCGCGGGACGCCTATGCGCCAGATGCAGACCCCCGAGGGCAAATCGGTCCGGCTGCTGCGGATCGGCGAGCAGGTGCGCCATGTGCTGGCGGGCGTGCTCGGCCGCGGTGAGGTGCGCGATCCGGTGCTCGAAACGCACATCGTCTCGGTGAGCGAGGTGCGCGTCTCGCCGGACCTGCGCATTGCCACCGCCTTCGTGAAGGCGCTCGGCGGCGACGATGACGAGGTGCTTGCCGCGCTTCGCCGCAATGCGAAGTTCCTGCGCGGCGAGGTGGCGCGGTCGATGTCCACCAAATACACGCCCGAGCTGAAGTTCCGGCTCGACGAGAGCTACGAGGTTGCCGGGCGCATCGACGCGCTGCTGCGCGACCCCAAGGTAGCGCGCGACCTCGAGGACTGATGGCGAAGCTGTATTTCTACTTCGCGTCGATGAACGCGGGGAAATCGACGACGCTGCTGCAATCGAGCTTCAACTATGTCGAGCGCGGGATGCGGACTTTGCTGTTCACGGCGGCGGTTGACGATCGCGGCGGGCGGGGGCGCATCAATTCGCGGATCGGGCTTGAGGCGGAGGCGATTCCGTTCGCGGACGATACTGACCTCGACGTCATCATTTCGGCCGAACACGGCGCAGCGCCGATCGGCTGCGTGCTGGTCGACGAGGCGCAGTTCCTCAGCCGCAAGCAGGTCGATCAGCTCGCAGCGGTGTGCGACCGGCTCGGCATTCCGGTGCTCGCTTATGGTCTCCGCACCGATTTCCGCGGCGAACTGTTCGAAGGGAGCGCGCGGCTGCTCGCGATTGCCGACAAGCTCGTGGAGCTGAAATCCGTCTGCGAATGCGGGCGCAAGGCGACGATGAACCTGCGCGTCGATATGGAAGGGCGCCCGGTGAGTGAAGGTGCACAAACCGATATCGGCGGCAACGACCGCTACGTGGCGCTCTGCCGAAAGCATTTTCTGGAGCGTCTTGCGCTGAACGGGAACTGACCTGGCCGCTCAGTCGTCGTTCAGCCTGCGGGGTGGATAAGGGACGCGAAGGAGACAGAGCATGAAGACAATATTCCATGCTGCAGGAGCGGGCGTGATCGCCGCGCTCCTTTCCACCGTTCCGGCGATTGCCGCGGCACCGCAAGCGAAGATCGGCGAGGAGGCGCGCATACCCTTTGCGGACAGCACCGGCATCCGCAACTTCCGCGCCGAAAACGACCACGCACTCTATATCGAGGGGCAGACCGGCCGCTGGTATTATGCCGAGACAATGGGGCCCTGCACGGGCCTGAACTTCGCGACCAAGATCGGGTTCATCACCAAGGGCACCGGCACGCTCGACAAGTTCGGGCAAATCCTTGTCGACGGCCGCACCTGCCAGCTGAAGAGCCTGGTGACCGCGGAAGACCCCGGCAAGAAGGCGAAAGCCGAAAAGGCCGACGACAGCAAAGAAGACTGACAGGCAGTTCGGCGGACGTTAAAGCCGCCCGGTGAACGGCTGGATCATCCTCGACAAGCCGCTGGGGCTGACCTCGGCGCAGGGCGTTGCTGCTATAAAGCGGCTGTGGCGGCAGGCGGGCTTTCCGAAGCCGAAGATCGGCCACGGCGGTACGCTTGATCCGCTCGCAACCGGCGTGCTGCCTATCGCGCTCGGCGAGGCGACCAAGCTCACAGGCCGGATGCTCAACGGCGACAAGGCCTATGACTTCACGGTCCGCTTCGGCATTGCGACGGAAACCGACGACGCTGAAGGCGGGGTGGTCGCGACGTCGGATGTGCGTCCGGCGCGCGCGGCGATCGAGGCGGTTCTGCCGTGCTTTACCGGCCTCATAGAACAGCGCCCACCTGCGTATTCGGCACTGAAGGTGGACGGCGAGCGGGCCTATGCGCGGGCGCGCGCCGGCGAGGTCGTTGTGCTGCCGCCCCGCGCCGTGACGATCCACGCGCTGCAGCTGCTGGAGACGGACGGGGAGACGGCGACATTTTCCGTGTCCAGCTCGAAGGGCACCTATGTGCGGAGCCTTGCGCGCGACATTGCGGAGGCGCTCGGCACGGTTGGCCACGTCGTCATGCTGCGGCGCACGAAAGCCGGGCCGTTCGGCCTGGAACGCGCGATATCGCTGGACAAACTCGGCGAACTCGCTATGGAGCAGCGCCTTATAGCGGCACTGTTGCCGCTGACCGTGGGGCTGGACGACATCCCGGCTCTGACGGTCAACCCCGGCGAAGCGGCCCGGCTCAAATCAGGCCAGACGCTTGCCGGACGTCCCGAACCGGACGGACTTGTGGTCGCGATGCTGGACGCAGTGCCTGTCGCGCTCGCCCGCATTGAAGCGGGAACGGTCCGTGTGGAGCGGGGCTTCAACCTCTAGAACGAAGGAGTCACGATGTCGATTACAGCCGAGCGCAAGGAAGCGCTGATCAAGGAACATGCCCGCGCCGAAGGCGACACCGGCAGCCCCGAAGTCCAGGTCTCGATCCTTTCGGAGCGCATCGCCAACCTCACCGAGCACTTCAAGACCCACGCCAAGGACAACCATTCGCGGCGCGGTCTGCTGATGCTGGTGAACAAGCGGCGCACGCTGCTCGATTACCTGAAGCGCAAGGACGAGGGGCGGTATACCGACCTCATCGGGAAGCTCGGGCTTCGCAAGTAAAACAAGGTTCGTCTCGGGCGCCGCGCACGGCGCCCGTTTCGTATTGAAGGTACGGCGGGCGCGAATATGCCTGCCACCGTGCGCAAACCGTCGGCCGCGACAAGCGCGGCGACGGATGATGGAGGCCGGGCGGGCATAGGGCCCGTTTTTGACCGGCCGCGAAGGAAACGGAAAAACACATGTTCAATATCCACAAAGTTGAAACGCAGTGGGGCGGCAAGACGCTGACCCTGGAAACGGGCCGCATTGCCCGTCAGGCCGACGGCGCGGTGTTCGCGACGCTCGGTGAAACCGTGGTGCTCTGCGCCGTGACGGCTGCGAAGTCGGTGAAGGAAGGCCAGGATTTCTTCCCGCTGACCGTGCACTATCAGGAAAAGTTTTCGGCTGCGGGCCGTATCCCCGGCGGCTTCTTCAAGCGCGAAGGTCGCCCGACCGAGCATGAGACGCTGACCAGCCGCCTCATCGACCGGCCGATCCGTCCGCTGTTCCCGGAAGGCTTCTACAACGAGATCAACGTGATCTGTCAGGTGCTGAGCTACGACGGCGAGAACGAGCCGGACGTGCTGGCGCTTATCGCGGCATCGGCCGCGCTGACGCTTTCGGGCGTGCCGTTCATGGGCCCCATCGCGGGTGGCCGCGTCGGCTATGTCGATGGCGAGTATGTGCTGAACCCGGCGCGCGGCCTCGAAGGCTCGAAGCTCGACCTCGTCGCCGCAGGCACGCAGGACGCAGTGCTGATGGTGGAATCGGAAGCGCATGAGCTTTCCGAGGAAGTCATGCTCGGCGCCGTCATGTTCGTTCACGAGAACGGCAAGAAGGTCATCGACGCGATCATCCGCCTCGCCGAAAAGGCTGCCAAGGATCCGTGGGAGCTGAAGCTCGACGACGATTCGGCCGCCAAGAAGGCCTCGCTGAAGAAGCTCGTCGGCAAGGACATCGAAGCTGCCTACAAGCTGACCGTGAAGCAGGAGCGCGTCGCCGCGCTCGACGCCGCGCGCGCCAAGGCGAAGGACTCCTACGCCGACGCCGATGCCGGCGAGAAGATGAAGCTCGGCAAGCTCGTCAAGAAGCTGGAAGCCGACATCGTTCGCGGCGCCATCCTCAAGGACGGCCGCCGTATCGACGGTCGCGGCAAGGAAGACGTTCGCGCGATCATGGCCGAAGTGCAGGTTCTGCCGCGCACGCACGGTTCCGCGCTGTTCACGCGCGGCGAAACGCAGGCGATCGTCACCACGACGCTCGGCACCGCCGACGACGAGCAGATGATCGACGCGATCTACGGCATCAGCCACGAAAACTTCCTGCTGCACTACAACTTCCCGCCGTATTCGGTCGGTGAAGTCGGCCGCTTCGGTGCGCCGGGCCGCCGCGAAGTCGGCCACGGCAAGCTGGCATGGCGCGCGCTGCGCCCCGTGCTGCCGACGAAGGCGGAGTTCCCGTACACGATGCGCGTTATCGCCGACATCACCGAGTCGAACGGCTCGTCCTCGATGGCGACGGTGTGCGGCGGATCGCTGGCGCTGATGGATGCCGGCGTGCCGCTGAAGCGCCCCGTTTCGGGCATCGCCATGGGGCTCATCCTCGAAGGCAAGGATTTCGCGGTCATCTCCGACATCCTCGGCGACGAAGATCATCTCGGCGACATGGACTTCAAGGTGGCGGGCACCGAGCTCGGCATCACCTCGCTGCAGATGGACATCAAGATCGCGGGCATCACCGAAGAGATCATGAAGGTGGCGCTCAATCAGGCGAAGGCCGGACGCGCGCACATCCTGAACGAGATGAACAAGGCGCTCGACGGCACCCGCAACGAGATGTCGGCGCACGCGCCGCGCATCGAGACGATGACGATCCCGAAGGACAAGATCCGCGAAGTGATCGGCACCGGCGGCAAGGTGATCCGTGAAATCGTCGCGGAAACCGGTGCCAAGGTGGACATCGAGGACGACGGCACGATCAAGATCGCGTCGTCGGACGTCGCCAAGATCGAAGCCGCGCGCAACTGGATCATCGGCATCGTCGCCGAGCCGGAAGTGGGCAAGGTCTACAACGGCAAGGTCGTGTCGATGGTCGATTTCGGCGCGTTCGTGAACTTCATGGGCGCCAAGGACGGCCTCGTCCACATTTCCGAGATCAAGGAAGAGCGCGTCGCGAAGGTTTCCGAAGTGCTCACCGAAGGCCAGGAAGTGAAGGTCAAGGTGCTGGGCGTCGACGATCGCGGCAAGGTCCGCCTGTCGATGCGCCTCGTCAATCAGGAGACGGGCGAGGAACTGCCCGACACGCGCCCGCCCCGCGAGGAGCGCCCGCGCGGCGAACGTAGCGATCGCGGTGGCGGCGATCGTGGCCGCGGCGGTGATCGTGGTCGTGGCGGCGGTGGTGGCGGCCGTGACCGTGATCGCGGCCCGCGCCGGGATCGCGGCGAGGGCGGCGACCGTCCCCGTCGTGAAGAGTCGAGCGAAGGCGAGGGCGGCGGTCTGCCGGACTTCATCGCCGGCGACCGCGACTGACAAATAGTATAAAGGGGGAGTCTCCTGCGAGGCTCCCCCTGCTATTTGACGGCTGGGTAATATTTCGCCCCCAATCGCGCTCCCGTTGGTTTATAGCTCGCAAGGGGAGACGCGCCGGAGGGGCGCAAGCGGGCTGAGAAACGACAACACGTACGATGAAGCTTCTGAATTCCATCCGCATGGGCGGGCGCGAGATGCTTCCGCTCGTTGAAGGCGGCAAGGGCGTTTCGGCGACCAATCATGCATCTTCGGGCGCGTGGGCTGCAGCGGGCGGGCTTGGCACCGTCTCGGCGGTGAACGCCGACAGCACGGATGCGCTCGGCAACATCATCCCGCAAATCTATCGCGGCCGCACACGCGGCGACCGTCACGAAGAACTGGTCGCCTACGGCATCGCGGGCGGCGTCGAGCAGGTCCGCCGCGCGCATGAAATCGCGGGCGGGCAGGGCGGCATCAACATCAATGTCCTCTGGGAAATGGGCGGCGCGCAGCGCATCCTTGAAGGCATATTGGAAGAGGCCGGCGAGCTTGTCGACGGCGTCACCTGCGGCGCGGGAATGCCCTACAAGCTGAGCGAGATCGCCGCGCGGTACAGCACCTATTATTATCCGATCATCTCCTCGGCGCGCGCCTTCCGCGCGCTTTGGAAGCGCGCCTATGGCAAGGCACCCGAATGGCTCGGCGCCGTGGTCTATGAAGACCCGTGGCTCGCCGGCGGACACAACGGCCTTTCGAACGCCGAAGATCCGCTCCGCCCGCAAGACCCCTATCCGCGCGTCAAGGACCTGCGCGACACGATGCGCGAGGTCGGCATCTCCGACGACGTGCCGATCGTGATGGCGGGCGGCGTCTGGTATCTGCGCGAGTGGGAAAACTGGATCGACAACCCCGAGCTTGGCACGATCGCCTTCCAGTTCGGCTCGCGGCCGCTTTTGACGCAGGAAAGCCCGATCCCGGACGTGTGGAAGCGCAAGCTGACGACGCTGAACGAAGGCGACATCCTGCTGCAGGCGTTCTCGCCGACGGGCTTCTATTCATCGGCCGTGAGGACGCCGTTCCTCGAAGAGTTGATCCACCGCTCCGAGCGTCAGATCGGCATTTCCACCGAACCGCACGACCACCGCACACACCTGCTCGACGTCGGTGTTCAGGGCAACAAGCATTATTACGTCACGCGCGACGACCTTCTGCACGCGCGCGGCTGGCACGCCCAGGGCTATACCGAGGCGTTGAAGACGCCCGACGACACGCTGGTGTTTGAAACGCCGACGATGGCGAAGACCGTGCGCAAGGATCAGGCGGACTGCATGGGCTGCCTTTCGCAGTGCCGCTTCAGCGCGTGGGCCGAGCACCTGGACAAGAACAGCACCGGGCGGCTCGCCGATCCGCGCTCCTTCTGCATCCAGAAGACGCTTCAGGACATCGCGCACGGCTCACCGCCCGAGGACAATCTCATGTTCGCCGGGCACAGCGCGCACCACTTCTCGACGGACCCGTTCTATTCGAACGGCTTCATCCCGACGGTGAAGCAGCTGGTCGAGCGCATCCAGACCGGCGACTGAGGCTTAACGATCGCGGCGACAGCGATCGTATTCACGTGAATCGCGGGGGTAACGGTCCCGGCAGTATTTCTTGCTGCCGCGCTTGGCGTCGCCGTCCGTCACTGCGCCGTAGATCGCGCCGGCCGCACCGCCGGCAACCGCGCCTTCGGTCGTGCTGACGCCAGGGACCACGGCTCCTGCCGCTGCGCCGACACCCGCACCGATAAGGCCGCTATCCACTGTTCGGCTGCCGGTACAGGCGCCGAGCGCAAGGAGCGCGCCCGAAGCGAGGATAATCATCGACTTACGCATCAGAAATCTCCCACATAACGCCCCATCGAAGGGTTAACGCTGTGCGGGTGCCATGAGTTCCGCTTGCTAGGTTGGGAACCTATACAATAGGCTGATATAGTGTGATAATCTCTGTTATTCGGTGGGTATGTGCAGGAGCAGTGATGTCACGCCATCTGTTTTGGTTATCCGATGAGGCATGGGCCGCGATCGAGCCGCATCTTCCCCGTGGCAAGCCGGGCAAACCCAGGGTCGATGATCGAACGGTGATCTCGGGCATCCTGCATGTGCTCAAAACCGGTTGCCGCTGGCGCGATGTGCCCGCAGCCTATGGTCCACCGACCACGATCTACAACCGCTACAATCGCTGGTCGCAGCGGCGTATCTGGCAGCGCCTGTTCGAGAAGGTCGCCGCGTCCGGTCCCGTCCCCAAGGAACTGTCGATCGACAGTAGCCATGTGAAAGCGCACCGCTCGGCGGCAGGCTCAAAAAGGGGGAGTACGAAGAAGCGATCGGGCGCTCGCGAGGCGGCCTGACGTGCAAAATCCACTGCCTGGCCGACGATCGCGGCAGACCGGTCGCCATCACCCTGACACCGGGTAACGTCGCCGATATCAGCATCGCCATCCCGCTGCTCGAAGTCGTGGCCACGCCAAGACGCCTGCTTGCCGATAAGGCTTATGATGCCGATAGCCTGCGCAACTGGCTGGCGGCGCGAAACGTCAAGGCCGTCATTCCTTCTACCGCCTCGCGTCGCACGCCATATCCTCTCGACCGGCGCATCTATCGCCGCAGAAACGTGATCGAGAGACTCTTCGGACGCCTGAAAAACTGGCGACGGATCGCAACTCGATATGACCGCCATGCACAAAACTACCTCGCCGCCATAGCCCTCGTCGCCGTCGTCGCCGAGTGGTGCAAATGAGTCCTCAACCTAGAGCCAGCCTTCGAGCACCTGATCGGGTGGGCGGTGCCCATCGGCCCAGGCGCGGATGTTGGTGACGACCTTGTCGCCCATCGCCTGCCGGCCCTCGAACGTGGCGGAGCCCATGTGCGGCAGCAGCGTGACGTTATTGAGCGGGATCAGGCGCGGGTTGATGCGCGGCTCGTCTTCGAACACATCGAGGCCCGCGCCTGCGATCACGCCCTTTTCCAGCGCGTCCGCCAGCGCATCCTCGTCGATGATTTCGCCGCGCGCGGTGTTGACGAGATAGCCTTCCGGGCCGAGCAGTGCGATACGCTGCGCGTTGAAGAGGTGGCGCGTATCGTCTGTGAGCGGGCAGTTGATGGAAACGATGTCCACCGCCTCGATCATCGCGTCGAGATCGTCCCAGTAGGTCGCGCCGAGCATCCCTTCCACCGTGTCCGCCAGAGGCCGGCGGTTGTGGTAGTGGATGCGCAGGCCGAAGGCGCGCGCGCGCGTTGCGATCGCTTGGCCGATGCGGCCCATGCCGATGATGCCGAGCTTCTTGCCGGTGATGCGGTGGCCGTGCACGTCGCACGGCTTCCAGCCGTCCCACTTGCCCGAATAGAGCTGGCGGCTGCCTTCGGTGAGGCGGCGCGGCACCGACAGGATCAGCGACATGGCGAGGTCGGCGGTATCGTCCGTGAGGACGCCCGGCGTGTTCGTGACCATGATGCCCTTGGCGCGCGCTGCGACAAGATCGATGTGATTGACGCCGGTGCCGTAGTTCGCGATCAGCTTCAGCCGCGGCGGCGCGGCGGCGAGGAGTTCCGCATCGATCGTGTCGGTCACGGTGGGGACGAAGACGTCGCAATCCGCCATCGCGGCGGCGAGGTCAGCCTGCGACATCGCTTTGTCTTCGATGTTGAAAACCACATCGAACAGTTCGCTCATGCGCGCTTCGACCGGTTGCGGCAGACGGCGCGTGATGACGACGCGCGGGCGGCGGGGGCGTTCTTCCATGTGCCGTGGCTAGGATCGCCTCGCACCCGCGTCAAGGCCGAGAGCGCAAGCGAGGTGCTTGCATGGCGGGGCGGTTTCGATTCAATAGCGGTATGAAACGCATCATCGCCTTGCTGCTCGCCGCCGGTTTTGCAGGAACGCCCGCCGCGGCGCAGGATTCGGACGCCACCAAGGGACTTTCGGGCCTGCCGACGCCGCGCTGGGTCTCGATCGCTTCGGGCGAGGCCAACATGCGCGCGGGGCCGGGCGAGGCCTATCCGGTGACTTGGACCTACAAGCGCAAGGGGCTTCCTGTGGAGGTGATCCGCGAATGGGGCATCTGGCGGCAGATCCGCGATCCGGACGGCGAAACCGGCTGGATGAACAAGAACCTGCTTTCGGGCAAGCGGACGGCGATGGTGCGCGGCAAGGTTGCGAACCTCTATGCCCGCGCCGAGTTTTCAAGCCCGCCGGTGTGGCGCGCGGAGCCGGGCGTTGTCGCCGACATCCAGGTCTGCGACGAAGGCTGGTGCCGCCTCTCGCTCGGTGGGCGCAACGGCTATGTGCTCGCGGTCGATCTGTGGGGTGTCTACAAAGGCGAGACGATCGACTGAGGCGTCTACACGAACAGGAGTTCGTCGCTCCGTGCATCGGCGAGGAAGGCGACAAGGCCGCCGGTTTCGACGCCCGCGATCAGGTTCGGCGCGCTCAGGCCGCAGAGGTGGATGCCTGATTCGCACGCCATCATGGGCAGGCCGAGGCCGACCGCCTGATCGAGAAGATCGGACAGCAGCGGCAAGCCGCCCGCCTTGTAGGACTTGTCACCCGCCCAGTGCCGCTTGATCTGGAGCGCGCACACGGCTTCGCCCTGAAAAAACAGCCGCACCGGTCGCCCGAGCGCGGCCGCGGCGAGGGCAAGGCTGAGCCCGCCGTGCAGGCGCGCGTGGTTCGCCTCGGCAAAGACGAGCGCAAGGCCTTGCTGTTTCACGCTTTTCCGCATGACGGGCATCGAGGATCCTTCGGCAGCCGCACGGTTCGTACCCGGGCGCCGAGCGCATCATACAGCAAAACCCGTCCGGCAAGCGAATCGCCGAAGGGCACGACCTCGCGGATCACCTCCAGCGCCTGCATCGCGCCCATCACGCCGGTGAGCGCGCCGAGCACGCCAGCCTCCGCGCAGGTTGCACCTTCACGGTCTGCCGCTTCGCCGACGAAGCAGCGCCAGCAGGGCTTGTCGGCTTCCCAGCCGCGATAAGTAGCGATCTGCCCCTCGAACGACCCGACGGCGGCGGCGACGAGCGGGATGCGCAGCGCGAGCGCGGCATCGGCGACGGCGCGGCGGGTTTCGAAGCTGTCGGAGCCGTCGGCGATCACATCATGACCGGCCAGCAGCGCAGCGGCGTTCGACGCATCGAGACGGACGCGATGCTGCGTGACGGCCACGTCGGGGTTGAGGCGCGCGACGGCATCCGCCGCACTTTCCGTCTTGGCGCGGCCCACGTCGTTTGTGCCGTGCAGCACCTGGCGCTGGAGGTTCGAGAGGTCCACCGCATCGTCGTCGATGACCGTGAGGTGCCCGACGCCTGCCGCCGCGAGATACTGGATGCAGGGGCTGCCGAGTCCGCCCGCGCCGACGACGGCGACGCGCGCGGCGAGCAGCTTCGCCTGACCGGCTCCGCCGATCTCTTTCAGGATGATGTGGCGGGCGTAGCGTTCGAGTTGCGGGTCGGTAAGGCTCACCGGCCCGTTGAACCGAAGCCCCCGGCGCCGCGTGCGGTCTCGTCGAGGTCATCGACTTCGGCGAAGTGCGCTTGCTGCACGGGCGCCGCGACAAGCTGCGCGATGCGCTCGCCGCGCTTCACGGCGAAGGGCTCGGCGCCGAGATTGGCGAGGATCACCTTGACCTCGCCGCGATAGTCCGCGTCGATCGTGCCGGGCGTGTTGAGGCAGGTGATGCCGTTCTTGAGCGCGAGGCCGGAGCGCGGGCGCACCTGCACCTCATAGCCTTCGGGAATCGCGAAGGCGAAGCCGGTGGCGACGGCATGGCGGCCGCCCGGCGGGATGATGACGTCCTCGGCGGCGACTACGTCCATGCCAGCAGCGCCGCGCGTCGCAAGCGCGGGGATGGGCAGGCCTTCACCGTGGGGCAGGCGCTTCAGGCGGATTTCAATCGGTGAGTTCATCTGCGATCCTTTGTGCAAGGCGCCGGGCGACGGCATCCTTTTCCATGTCCGGCCAATCCTCGACACCGTCCGCGCGCACGATGTGGATGCGGTTGCGGCTGCCGCCCATCACGTCGCCGGAAACATCGTTGGCAACGATCCAGTCGCAGCCCTTGCGCGCGAGCTTGGCCTTGGCGTGCTCGACGACGGTTTCTGTCTCGGCGGCGAAGCCGATGACGAGGCCGGGGCGCTTTGGCGATTTCGAAAGGCCCGCGAGAATGTCCGGATTTTCGACGAGGGGGAGCGCGTTGAGGCCGCCCTTGTCCTTCTTGATCTTCTGATCCGTCGCTTCCGCGCGCCAGTCGGCGACGGCGGCGACCATGACGGCGGCGTCGGCGGGAAGCGCCGTCTCGACCGCTTCGGCCATCTCGCGCGCGGTTTCCACGTTCACGCGGCGCACGCCGGGCGGCGTCGCGAGCGTCACGGGGCCGGCCACCAGCGTCACGTCCGCGCCGAGCGCGGCCAGCGCGCCTGCGATCGCGAAGCCCTGTTTGCCCGACGAGCGGTTGGCGATGTAGCGCACGGGGTCGATCGGCTCGTGCGTCGGCCCGGCGGTGACGAGTATGCGCTTTCCGGTGAGCGGTGGGGGATTGGACCCGAAACGCGCGGTGGCGCCCTGCGCCTCGCTGAGCGGCGCTGCGAGCATGGCGCGAATCGACCCCAGGATCGCTTCGGGTTCGGGCAAACGGCCGGGGCCGTATTCACCGCAGGCCATGTCGCCTTCGTCCGGCTCCATGATGGTGACGCCGTCGGCGCGGAGCTGCGCGATGTTGCGCTGCGTCGCGGGGTGCTGCCACATGCGGACGTTCATCGCGGGCGCGGCGAGCACGGGTTTGTCGGTCGCAAGGAGCAGCGTCGTGGCGAGATCGTCGGCAATGCCGCCCGCCATCTTCGCGAGGATGTTGGCGGTGGCGGGCGCGACGACGACGAGGTCCGCCTGGCGCGAAAGCTGGATGTGCCCGATCTCACGCTCGTCCTTCAGGTCGAAGAGATCGGTGTAAACATTGTCTTCGGTAAGCGTGCCGAGGCTGAGTGGCGTCACGAACTGCTGCGCGGCTTCGGTGAGCACCGCGCGCACGGCGATGCCGTCTTTTCTGAGCAGCCGGACGAGTTCCAGCGCCTTGTAGGCGGCGATGCCGCCCGAGAGGATGAGGAGGATGCGTTTGCCCACGCGCCGGACCCTAAAGCGTCATCGCCAGCCAGCCAAGGCCCACGCCGATGCCGGCGCCGAGCAGCAGCCATGCGGTGCGTGAAATACCGCGCGGGGCAGGCAGGGGGGCGAGCGGCGGCAAGGGCGGCGCGGCGCCCGGGTTGGGGACCATCGCTTCGAGGCGTTTCAGGAGGTCGGGAAGCCTTGCGAGTGCGCGCACGCTCTCGACGATCCGGTCGGCGACGATGGCTTCGGGGCCGAGTTCGTCGCGCATCCAGTCGCCGACGAACGGCCCGGAGATTTCCCACATGTTGACGTCGGGATCGAGCGCCAACGCCACGCCCTCCACCATCACCATCGTTTTCTGGAGCAGCAGAAGGTGGGGCTGCGTCACCATGTCGAACTGGCGGGTGACCGCGAACAGCCCGTCCAGCATGTTGCCGATCGAGATGTCCTTCACCGGGAGGCCGCGGATCGGCTCTCCGATCGAGCGCAGCGCGGTTTCGAACTCGGCCATGTCGTGATGCGGCGGTACGTACTGCGCCTCGAAATGAATCTCGGCGACGCGTGCGTAGTTGCCAGTGAGGAGGCCGTGCAGGATCTCGGCGAGCCAGAGCCGCGCCTGCCGGTTGATGCGGCCCATGATGCCGAAGTCGACGACGGCGAGTCGCCCGTCGGGCAGCGCGAACATGTTCCCCTGATGGAGATCGGCGTGGAAGAAGCCGTGGCCGATGGCCTGCCGCAGGAAGCTGCGCACGAGCGTCTGCGAAAGCAGCTTGCGGTCGATGCCTGCCGCGTCCACCGCGGAAAGGTCGGTCAGCTTGACGCCGTCGATCCATGCGATGGTGAGCACGCGGCGGCTGGTGCGCGCCCAGTCCACCTCGGGCACGACGAAGCCGGTTTCGGGGGTGAGCGCGGCGGCGAGTTCGGACGCGGAGGCGGCCTCCATGCGGAGGTTCAGCTCGCGCTCCACCCAGCGGCGGAAGTACGCGATCGTGGCGCGCGGGCGCAGACGGGCAAGCTCGCCGCCGATCGTTTCGGCGCGGACGGCGGCCCATTCGTAGGTCTCGATCGCACGGGCGAAATCGGCCTCGATGCCCGGCTTCAGCACCTTCACTGCAACGTCGCGGCCATCAATGGTGACGGCGCGGTGGACCTGCGCGACCGACGCGGAGCCGACGGGCACTTCGTCGAAGCGCGAATAGAGCGATTCGAGCGGAACGCCGAAGGCCTCCTCGATCGAGGCCTTCACGGCGGCGAACGGCGCGGGGGGGAGGTTGTCCTGCAGCCGGGTCAGGTCTTTCGCGGCATCCGGGCCGACGAGATCGGGGCGCGTGGCGAGCGCCTGTCCGAGCTTGATCGCGGCGGGGCCGAGCACCTGGAAGGCGTCGGCATAGTGCGGCGTCTTCGGTGCGCCCGTTCCGAACCGGGCGAGCTTTGCGATCCGGCGCAGCAGCGGCGGCGATTGCGGCGCGGTCTCGATCTCGCGCAGCGCACCGTGCCGCGCTAGCGTTCGGCCCCAGCGCAGCATCCGAAAGGCATGGACGATGCCGGCGGTCAAATCTTCCAGCCGCTGTGCATGGCGACGACGCCGCCGAGAATGGGCCGCACCGGGGTCCGCGCGAAGCCCGCCTCGGCGATCATCGACTTGAACGTGGACATATCGGGGAAGCGGCGGATCGATTCGACGAGGTACTGATAGGCTTCCTCATCGCGCGCCACCGCCTTGCCGATCTTCGGCACCACGTTCATCGAATAGCGATCGTAAACGTCGGCGAACACGGGCCACTCGCAGCGCGAGAACTCGAGGCAAAAGAAGCGCCCGCCGAACTTCAGCACGCGGTACGCCTCGCGGAGCGCCGCCGGGATGTCGGTGACGTTCCGGATACCGAACGCGATCGTGTAGGCGTCGAAGCCGGCACCATCGAAGCTCAGCACCTCGGCGTTCTGTTCGGACCAGTCGAGGCCTTCGATGCCGCGTTTCTTTGCGCGATCCTTGCCCACGTCCAGCATCGCCGGGTTGATGTCGGCGACCGTCACGCTCGCGCCGCGCTTCGCCATGCGGAAGGCGATGTCGCCGGTGCCGCCCGCCATGTCGAGGATGTGTTCGCCCGCGCGCGGGTTCACGGCGCGGACGAAATCGTCTTTCCACAACCGATGCAGCCCACCCGACATCAGGTCGTTCATCAGGTCGTAGCGCGCCGCGACGCGCGCGAAGACGGAGCCGACGCGCCGCGTCTTCTCCTCGGGGTCGACCTCCTGGAAGCCGTATGAGACTGTCTCGGACATAGGGAAGCCCTTAGCCCACGCTTGCCCCCTTCGTAAACGCGGCATAGACGCCTCTTCGATGCCTGAGCTTCCCGAAGTCGAAACCGTGATGCGCGGTCTGAGGCCGGTCCTCGAAGGCCGCCGCCTCGCGCGTGTCGAGGCGCGGCGGCCGGACCTGCGCTGGCCGATCCCTGCGGACCTGCGCCAGCGGCTGACGGGCGCGGTCGTCACCGGCATCCGCAGGCGCGCCAAATACGGCCTCGTCGACACCGACCGCGGCGACACGATGATCCTGCATCTCGGCATGTCGGGCAGGATGCGCGTCGATCCCGAGACCGACGAGAAGCACGACCATGTCGTCATCGAGACCGACGAGGGCCGCCGTGCCGTGCTCAACGACGCGCGCCGCTTCGGTTCGGTGCATCTGGTGGCGACGGATGCACTCGACAGTCATTTCCTGATGAAGGGCCTCGGCCCAGAGCCGCTCGGCGCGCCGGTCGACCTCTCCGGCTTCAAGGGGCGTTTTGCGCCGGTGAAGGCGCTGCTGCTCGATCAGCGGCTGATCGCGGGCCTTGGCAACATCTACGTGTGCGAAGCGCTGTTCGACGCGGGCATCCGGCCGACGCGCGAGGGCGGCAAGGTGAAGCGCACGGAACTTGCGAAACTTGCGGCTGCGATCCCCGAGGTGCTCGAACGTGCGATCGCGGCGGGCGGCTCAACCTTGCGTGATTATCGCCAGGTGGCGGGCGAGCTCGGCTACTTCCAGCACGAATTCCGCGTCTATGGGCGAGAGGGTGAGGCCTGCTTGCGCTGCGCCGCGCCTGTCGCCCGCATTGTCCAGTCGGGACGCTCCAGCTTCTATTGCCCATCCTGTCAGAAATAGGGGAGACCAGCCCATGTCCGAATATCAGTGCCTGAAGGTGGAAACGCGCGGCCGTGTCGCCATCATCACCATGTACCGGCCCGAAGCGCTGAACGCGCTCAACCACCAGCTGACGAGTGAGATCACCGCCGCGCTCCGCGCTTTCGAAGCCGATCCCAACATCGGCGCGATGATCCTCACCGGCGACGGCAAGGCCTTCGCGGCGGGCGCGGACATCAAGGAGATGCAGCCCAAGACCTTCTCCGTCGTCTACGCGGAAGAGTTCATCACCGCGACGTGGGAGGAGCTTACGCGCACGCGCAAGCCCGTGATCGCAGCGGTAAACGGCTTCGCCCTCGGCGGCGGCTGCGAGTTCGCGATGATGTGCGACACGATTTTCGCGAGCGAGAAGGCGAAGTTCGGCCAGCCCGAGATCAAGCTCGGCGTCATCCCCGGATCGGGCGGCACGCAGCGGCTGACGCGCTTCGTCGGCAAGGCTGTCGCGATGGACATGATCCTCACCGGCCGCATGATCGATGCCGAAGAGGCGCTGCGCATCGGCCTCGTAGCGCGCGTCTATCCGCCCGAGCAGCTGATGGAAGAGACCATCAAGGCCGCCGAGCAGATCGCGAACTACGGCGCGCTTGCAGTGATGGCTGCGAAGGAAACCGTGAACCGCGCCTACGAGACGACGATGTCCGAAGGCGTCCGCTTCGAGCGCCGCCTGTTCCACGGCCTGTTCGGCACCGCCGATCAGCAGGAAGGCATGGCGGCGTTTCTGGAGAAGCGCGAGGCGAAGTTCACGGGGCGCTGAGGCGGCTTTAGCCGAACAGTGCCACCATCTGCCGCCCGGCGAGCACCGGGCGGCCGCCTTCGTCCCACATGCCCATGGTTTGCGACGTGTAGCCGTTCGCGCCTGTCTCGGCGGTCGAGCGGATGAGGTGCCAGCCTTCGCCGCTCGCTTCGCTGTCGAGCACCTCCATCTGCCATGTCGCGGTGCTGATGGGCGCGAAATCATTGAACATCGGCATCACGGCGGGCGGCGGCGTGTCGGCGAGCGCGAGCAGGCGCACGGCGGGCGGAATGCCGGAAGGGTCGCGCAGGCGAAACCAGTAGGCGATGTCGCCGTTTCCCGTGCCGTCGGCGGACCGGCCGCCAAAGGCCATGCGCGCGTCGAACTGCTGCAGGAAGTTGAGCGGCGTGCGCTTGCGCCAGAGCAGCTCGCACGCATCGGGCGCAGGCACGGCGGGCATCGGGAAATGATTGAGGTTGATGACCGATTCGCGGCTGCTGCCGAACGCGAAGATGCAGCGCGTCGCGAGCGCATCGGCCTGACGGAGATCGGCTTCCATATAGGTCATCGACTTGCCCTGCCTCAGCACGCGGCAGCGCGCCGTCACATCACCCCCCGCAGGGCCGATGAAGGCGACCTGCGCCGAGCGGAGCGGGGGCAGGCCTTCGTGCGCGGCAAGCGTTCCGGCAAGGCACAGCGCCGCCGAAAGTCCGCCGTATGTGGTGCGGCCCTGCATCCATTCCTCGGTAATCGTGTAGAGCGCCGCGTCGCCTTCGGTGCGCGCGGCGGCGAGCATGGCGCCCAGACTTGTTCCCACGGTTTCGTCCTTGCTGGTCATGGCGCTCTGAGCCTATCGGCGGGTCCGCCGCTGTATATCCCGAAACTTGTGAGGAAGGCGGCGGCAAAGCGTGCTTGACGAGGGCAGCGGCGCCTAGTAGGAGGCCCGCTTTCCCGGTCGCGGGTCTCCCCCGCGTCCAGCCGGCCGTGCGCCGGTCCGGATCAGGATCATTTGAGGACCCGATGGCGAATACACCGCAAGCGCGCAAGCGCATCCGTCGCAATACCCGCCGCCAGGCGATCAACAAGTCGCGCGTCAGCCGCATCCGCACCTTCGTGAAGGGTGTCGAGGCCGCGCTCGCAAGCGGCAAGAAGGACGAAGCTGCCGCCGCGCTGCAGGCCGCGCAGCCGGAAATGATGCGGGGCGTCACCAAGGGCGTTCTCCACAAGAACACCGTCGCGCGGACCATCTCGCGACTCAGCAAGCGCGTGAAGGCGCTCGCCTGAAAATCCTTTGAATTCAAGGATCAAACGCCGCCGGATTCCGGCGGCGTTTTCATTTGGGACACATTCCCGATTCGTTCCGCAGACGTCACGGACCATGCCTTTCAGAGGAGCTGAAGCGGCGAATCGGCGGTCGTCCTTGTCAAATCTTTTATTTCATTTTCGTTGCACGCTGACACACTTGAAAGCCCGTCCGCGGCCTGCCTAATGTGCCCCCGGCCTCGCGCCAAAGGGGAGTTCGCTCCTTCCCCAAAGTGACGCAAGAGTTAAGCCACGTTCCCGCCAGCTTACCGGCGGGACGATGCTGTTTTCGTTTGTTTTTTCGTTCGGCGAGTCGCCGTTGCCTTTGTCTGAGGATGCTGGGTTTTGGGGGATATGACGGGCAAGCAGGCGGGAGAACGAGTCGTATCGGCAATGGCCGGTCGCGGTTCGGCGCAGGGCGTCTCCATGTTCCTGTCCGGCACCGATTCGGCCGAAGCGATCTGGCAGACGATTCGCGCGCACCTGCGCGCCGAGTACGGCGCTCGCACCTACGACAGCTGGCTGAAGCCCCTCGCGCTCGTCAGCGTCGACGCCGATACGGTGACGCTGGGCTCGCCGACGCACTTCACGGCAGACTGGATCCGCAATCACTTCGCCGAGCGGCTGCGCTTGCTCTGGGCTGCGCAGTCGGCGGCCATCCAGCACGTTCGCATCGTCGTCGAGAACGGTCTCAGGACCGCGTCTGCCCCCGAGCCGGAACAGCCCATACCCGCTTCAGTGCGCGAGGTGCCGGCATTCGGCGTCGCGCTGGAGTCGCGTTATACGTTCGACAGCTTCGTCGTCGGCAAGGCGAACGAGCTTGCCTACAATGCCGCGCGCACGGTCGCCGAGGGCGGGCCCATCGATTTCAACCCGCTGTTCCTTCACGGCACCACGGGTCTCGGCAAGACGCACCTGATGCACGCCATCGGCTGGCAGATCCGAAATGCCGTGCCCGGCGCCAAGGTCGTCTACATGTCGGCCGAGAAGTTCATGGTCGAGTTCGTCTCGGCGATGCGCGACAAGGACACGCTGTCGTTCAAGCAGAAGCTGCGCACCGCCGACCTCTTGATGATCGACGACGTGCAGTTCATCGCCGGCAAGGATTCGACGCAGGAAGAATTCTTCCACACGATGAACGAGATCATCTCGGCCGGTAAGCGCCTGGTCATCACCGCCGACCGCTCGCCGCAGAACCTCGAAGGCATCGAGAACCGCATCCTGTCGCGCCTCGCATGGGGCCTCGTTGCCGACATCAACCCTGCCGACTACGAGCTTCGGCTCAGCATCCTTCTTGAAAAGATGAAGCGGCTGCCGGGCGCGAATGTGGGCGAGGACGTGATCGATTTCCTTGCGCGCAAGATCACCTCGAACGTGCGCGAGCTCGAAGGCGCGCTCAATCGCATCGTCGCCTACTCGACGCTGGTCGGGAAGCCGATCGACCTCGATTTCGCGCGGCAGGTGCTCGCCGATGTGCTTAAGGCGCACGACCGCAAGGTCACGATCGACGAGATCCAGCGCAAGGTTGCCGATTACTACGCGATCAAGCTCAGCGATCTCCTCTCGGCGCGCCGTGCGCGCGAGGTGGCGCGGCCGCGTCAGGTGGCGATGTTCCTCGCCAAGCGCCTGACGCCGCGCTCGCTGCCCGATATCGGCCGCCGCTTCGGGGGGCGCGACCACACCACGGTGATGCACGCCGTGAAGCGCATCGAGGAACTGCGCGCCGACGACAGTGAACTCGACGCCGACATCACGCGGCTGACGCGCATCATCGACGCTTGAATTCGCATTTAGCCCCTCCCTGCAAGGGAGGGGTTGGGGAGGGTGCCCGGTCGCGGGTGCCGTCGACCCCCACCCGGCCTCCCCCTGTCCAGGGGGAGGGGGGCGTGCCTCAATCCTTCAGATAGAACTCCACCGTCGTCACCACGCGCACCTTCTGCTCGGGCGAGGCGTCGGCCGGGCCGCCCGAGTCGCCGTCGCGCGACTGGATCGAGAAATAGCCCTGGCTTGCCGAGCGGATGCTGCCGACGCTCGCGCCTGAATCCTTGGCGAATTGTTCCGCGCCCTTGCGCGCATCCTTGGTGGCTTCCGCGATCATCGCGGGTTTCACGTCGTTGAGCTTCGTGAAGCTGTAGGCGATTGAAGGTCCGCCATCTTCGAGCGCGACACCGCGCGCGAGCAGAGCGGCCTGCCCGGCGTGCGCGGCCTTGGCTTCCGCGATCTTCGTGGTGCGCAGGCGGAACTGCTGGCGCACCTGGATCTGGTCGACGCCGTTGTTGTTCCACTGGTTTACGCTGATACCCGCCGGCTGGATGTCCGTGCCGCTGAAACCGTGCTCACCGAGATAGGCGCGGATCACCTCCGCATCGCGCGCGGCATCGGCCTGCACGGCGGCGAAATCATTGCCGGTCGAAAGCGTGCGGATCGTCCACGTCGCGAGGTCGGCGTTTACGTCGCGTTCGGCGAGCCCCCGCATCATCACGGCGCGGTCGGCAAGGCGCGCGCGCTTCAGCCCGTCGCCCAGCAGATAGCCGCCGAGAATGACGCCGATCGCCAGAACGGCGGCGGCTATGATGAGTGATGAGTTGCGGTTGGTCGTGTCAGCGGCCATTGTGTGCCCCATAAAGCGGTTTCGGCGCATCCTATCGCGCTTTGCCGCTGCACAACAGCTGAACGAAGAAAGGGCTCCATGCCGCGCGCCGATTTCCGGTTCTCGTTCCCCAAGCGCGTCCGCTACGCGGAATGCGATCCGCAGGGTATCGTCTTCAACTCCCGCTATCTCGAATATCTCGATATCGGCATCACCGAATACTGGCGTGCGGTGGGCATCTATGCGTTGTCGCCAACGGGGATGGGGCCAGATTTCCACGTCGCGCGCAATGTCGTGGAATACAAGAAGCCGGTGCTGCTCGATGAAATGATCGACATCTGCCTGCGCTGCCGCCGCATCGGCAGCAGCTCCATGATGATGGATTTCGAGATTCACGGCGCGGGTGCGGACGATCTGCGCGCAGTCGGCGAGCAGGTGGCCGTGAACGTCGCGGAATCGCGCGGTGCGCCCGCGCCGGTGCCGGACTGGGTGGTCCGCTGTTTCGAAGACTATGAAGGGCGCCCACTCAGGGCGGAAAAGGCTGCGGCATGAAATATCTCCACACTATGGTGCGCGTCAGCGATCTCGAAGCGAGCCTCGCATTCTACACGCTTCTCGGACTGCGCGAGATTCGACGCTACGACCACGAGGCGGGCCGCTTCACGCTGATCTTCCTCGCCGCGCCGGGCGACGAGGAGGCGCAGGTCGAGCTGACCTTCAACTGGGACCCGGAAGTCTACACCGGCGGTCGCAACTTCGGACACCTCGCCTATGAGGTTGATGATATCTACGCGGACTGCCAGCGCATGATGGACGGAGGCATCACCATCAACCGCCCGCCGCGCGACGGCCGCATGGCGTTCGTGCGTTCGCCGGACGGTATCTCGGTCGAGCTGCTGCAGAAGGGCGAGGCGAAGGCGCCTGCCGAGCCGTGGGCTTCGATGCCGAACACGGGCGTCTGGTAGGCGCCATGCTGGAAGTCATTCGCATCCCGGTGCTTTCCGACAACTACGTCTGGCTCGCGCACGATGCCGCAAGCGGCGAGACGGCGGTGATCGATCCTGCAGTCGCTGAGCCGGTACTCGCAGAAGCGGCATCGCGCGGCTGGCGGATCACGCAGATCCTGAACACGCACTGGCACCCGGATCATGTCGGCGGCAATGCGGAGATCAAGGCCGCCACTGGCTGCACCGTCACCGGCCCCGCAGACGAGGCGGCGAAGATCACCGGCATCGACCGCGCTGTCAGCGAAGGCGACACGGTGGCGATCGGCAAGGCAGAGGGCCGCGTTATCGACGTGCCCGGCCACACGGCGGGGCATATCGCCTACAGCTTCGACGGCGCGCTGTTCTGCGGCGACACGCTGTTCGCGATGGGCTGCGGGCGGCTGTTCGAAGGCACGGCCGCGCAGATGTTCGACAGCCTCGGCAAGCTGATGGCGCTGCCCGACGCGACGCGCGTTTACTGCGCGCACGAATACACCGAAGCGAACGGGCGTTTCGCGATCACCGCCGAGCCGGAGAACGCGGCACTTGCCGCGCGTCAGGCGGAGGTCGTTGCGATGCGCGCACGCGGGGAGCCGACCGTGCCCTCCACGATCGGCCTTGAACGCGCGACGAATCCGTTCACCCGCGCGGCTGACGTGGACGCGCTTGCGGCGCGGCGCACGGCGAAGGACAATTTCCGATAGGGGACAGGGCCATGAAGCGGTTTGCGGGACTTGCGATGGGTGCTCTCATGCTGTCCACGGCCGGCCTTGCCGCCGAGCCTGTGAAGGATCAGGGTGATCGCTATTCGGGCGCCCCGCATGCCACGCGCTCCGCCGTGCTCGGCCTGAACGGCATGGCCGCGACCAGCCAGCCGCTGGCGACGCAGATCGCGCTCGACGTTCTGAAGCAGGGCGGCAGCGCCGTCGATGCGGCGATTGCGGCGAACGCCGCGCTCGGCCTGATGGAGCCGACCGGGAATGGCATCGGGGGCGATCTGTTCGCGATTATCTGGGATCCGAAGACGGAGAAGCTGCACGGCCTCAACGCCTCGGGCCGCGCGCCTGCGGGGCAGAATCTTGCGCAGCTCAAGGCCCGCATCGCGAAGGCGCCGCGCGCCGCGCAGGACCGGGACGGCACGGTGCCGGATTGGGGGGCGCTCTCGGTGACGATTCCGGGTGCGGTCGACGGCTGGTTCGAAATGCACGGCAAGTTCGGCAAGCTGCCCATGCAGCGCGTGCTCGCCCCCGCCATCCGCTATGCGCAGCAGGGCTTCCCGGTCAGCGAGCTCATTGCCGACGGTTGGAGAAACGGCACGGCGAACTTCGAGACGCTGGCGAAGGCGGGTGTCATCGAGGAAATCGAGAACATGCGTCGGGTCTACATGCCCGGCGGCGCAGCGCCGAAGGAAGGCGAGGTCTTCAAAAATCCAGATCTCGCGCTGACGCTGATCGAGATCGCCGAAGGTGGCCGCGACGCCTTCTACAAGGGCAGCCTCGCGCAGGCGATGGACCAGTATTTCCGCCGCATCGGCGCGCCGCACCGGCTCAGCGATTTCGCGGCGCATAAATCCGAATGGGTCGATCCCGTCTCGGTCAATTATCGCGGCTACGACGTGTGGGAACTGCCGCCCAGCGGGCAGGGCGTCGCCGCGCTGCAGATGCTGAACATCCTCGAAGGTTACGACCTGGAGGCGATGGGCCGCGCCTCCCCGGATTTCTGGCACGTGTTCGTCGAGGCGAAGAAGCGCGCCTTCGCCGACCGTGCGCGCTTCTATGCGGACCCCGCGTTCGCCAAGATTCCCCTTGCGCAGCTTCTTTCGAAGGACCGCGCCGCAAGGCAGCGCGCGACGATCGACCTGGCGATCGCGTCGAAAACGGATATGCCCGGCCTCGCCATCGAAGGCGCGGGCAAGGACACGATCTATCTGACGGTCGCGGACAAGGACGGCATGATGGTCAGCCTCATCCAGTCCAACTATCGCGGCATGGGCTCCGGGCTTGTGCCGGACGATGGGAACGGCCGCACGCTCGGCTTCATGTTCCAGGACCGCGGCGCGCAGTTCAATCTCGATGCGAAGCACGCGAATGCCTACGCGCCCGGCAAGCGGCCGTTCCACACCATCATCCCGGCGTTCCTAACGAAGGGCGGCAAGCCGCTGATGAGCTTCGGCTTGATGGGCGGCGCGATGCAGCCGCAGGGTCACGCGCAGATCGTGGTGAACATGGTCGATTTCGGCATGGGCGTGCAGGCGGCGGGGGACGCGGCGCGCTTCCACCACGACGGCTCCACCGATCCCGAAGGCGGCGCGCCGATGACGGACGGCGGCGTTCTCGAGATCGAATCGGGCGTGCCGCAGGCGGTCGCCGAGGCGCTGCGCGCGCGCGGTCACATGGTGCGTTACACGACAGGGCCCTTCGGCGGCTATCAGGCGATCTGGCGCGATGCCGACACCGGCGTCTACCGGGGCGCCTCTGAAATGCGCAAGGACGGGCAGGCGGCGGGCTACTAAATCCCTTCGCGCTCTGCTAAATTCGCGGTCTGCGGGGATCACTGGAGATCGAACACATGCGAAATCTGTTTCTGCTTTCCGCGATCGCCCTTGCCGGGTGCGCCGCGAACGATGGCCCCGCGCGTCAGGAAGCGCTTGCCGCCGTTCCCGGCAAGGCCGTCGGCGAACCCGTGACCTGCATCCAGTTGCGCGACGTCGACCGCGTCGAAGCCGTGAACGACTATGTCGCCTTCTTCCACATGCGCGGCAGCCGCGTGTACCGGATGGACTTCCCGCAAAGCTGCCGGGGCCTGAAGCACGACGCGTTCAAGCACAGCTCATCGATCGCGCAATATTGCCGCGGAGACATCATCACGACGTTCGACACGACGACGAAGATGACGACGGGAAGCTGCGGCCTGTCCTCGTTTACGCCGTGGGAACTGCCGCCGAAGGGCGAGTAGGGCTACTCGGGGTTCCTGAGCAGCGCGGTGTCGGCGGCCTTGCCGGCAGGCGTGTCTGGCCCGGCCCTAACGGCAGCGTTCCAGAGCGCGCGCGCCTTCGCATAGTCGCCGTCCATCGCCGCCATGTTGCCGGCTTCCACCTGTACGTCCGGGTCGCTGGGTGCGAGCCTCAGCGCATTCGCAAGCGCCGGGCGTGCGTCGGCCAGTCGCTCCTCACGCCGTGCAAGCACGCCGAGCAGCAGCCAGCCTGCCGCGTCGTCGGGCGCGAGCGTGACCGCCTGTTCAAGATCGGCGCGCGCGCCGGTGCTGTTGCCCTGCGCCTCGCGGGCGCGGGCGCGGTCGATCAGCAGTTCGCCCTTCGGCTTGCCGCCCTGCCGCGCGGCGACGACAAGCGCGTTGCTGAGCACCACCTCGGCGCGCGCATATTGCTCCGCGAGCAGCAGCGCGTTGCCCGCCTGCCCGTAAAGCTCCGCAGCGGACGCGTCGCCCTTCGCTTCGGCGATGCGTGCCGCATCCTCGAACGCGCGCGCCGCTTCGGCGGGCTTGTTCGCGCCCATGTAGGAAAGGCCGAGGCAGTGCCGCGCCGGCACGCCGCCGTTTGCGTTCAGCCAGCGCGTCGCTGCGTCGATCGCGCCCGGCACGCCCTCGTTCGCGGCGCGCACGCAGTCCGCATAGAGCGCGCGATCGCTGGCGGGCGCGGCGGGGCCGGGGAGCGGCGCGACCACCTGCATCAGCATCAGGGCGGCAAGCATCGGCATCTACAGATCCTCGATCACGCGCAGCATCAGGGTGATGTCCTGCGGCCGCGACAGGCGGTGGTCGCCGTCCTTCACCAGCAGCGTCTGTACGTCGGCTGAACCGAGCGCCTCGGCGAGCCGGAGCGAGACGGACCACGGCACGTCCGGGTCGGTCTGCCCATGCAGCAAGCGCACGGGACAGGCGAGCGGGATCGGGGCGGTGAGCAGCCGGCTTGCTTCACCCGAGCGCCAGAAGGCGGCGGTCGTAAGGTAGGGTTCTTCCGAATAGGCGGACGGCTCCGCAAGGTCTTCGCCGCGCGCGAAGGCGGCTTTCTGGGCCTCGGTGAAGCCCCAGTCGGTAAAATCCGGCGCGGCGGCGATGCCGACGAGCGCCGAGACACGCTCAGGGATGGCAAGCGCGACGAGCAGCATCAGCCAGCCCCCCATCGATGAGCCGATCAGCACCAGCGGGCCCTCTGGCGCGGCCGTCGCGATCACGTCCAGCACATCGTCGTGCCAGCGCGTCAGCGTACCGTCCTTGAAGGCGCCGCCGCTCGCGCCGCAGCCCGAATAGTCGAGCCGCAGGCAGGCGCGGGCGCTTTGGGCGCACCAGGCATCCACCGCGAGCGCCTTGCTGCCTTCCATGTCGGACATGTAGCCGGGCAGGAACACGAATGTCGGGCCGGTTCCCGTGCGGTGCGCATAGGCAAGCGGAATGCCGCCGCGCGACGTGATCGTGGGCATGGAACTCCTGTCGTCAGTCTTGCCGGTCGGGGTCGTTATGGCAGATATCGACGAGCGCGTCCCATTCGTCGCGGGAGAGTGCGGGGGTGTAGGCCTCGCCTTTCGCAGCGCCCTTGCGGAAAGCAGCGGCGCGCCCCTTCGAAATCGGATGCGAGGAGAGGTAGACGAGCATGTCCGCGCCGCCGATCGTATCCTCGGCCTTCGCCAGCCGCTCAAAGAAGCCTGCCGTCGGCGCAGGTGAGATGCGCGCGCGGTTCATCATCGCGATCGCTTCGGCGTCGGCGTCGCCCTCAGCACCGCGGCTGTAGCTGAGCGAGAGCAGGCCGTGGACGTTGCCGGCGACATCGCCGCCGAGTGTCGTCAGCACGAGGCCGAGCCCAAGCTCGCGCACCATCGCTTCGGCGACATCGCGGTGCTCGATGTGCGCGATCTCGTGCGCGAGCACGCCCGAGAATTCCTCGGGGCTCTTTGCCTCTTTCAGCAGCTCGTTGAAGATCACGATATTGCCGCCCGGAAGCGCGGCGGCGTTGACGATGGGCAGATCGACGACGCGGACGTTGAGGCCCTTCACATCGGGCGCGAGCCGCCGGGTGAGCGCATCGAGCGCCGCTTGCCCTCCCGGCCCGGCGCAGAACTTGCCGCCGAAATCGCCGACCATCGCATCGCCGTAGCTCTTCATCACGCGGTCGGGCACCAGCGGGGCCAGCCAGTGCGGAAGCTGGTAGACCGCGAACAGCACCGCCGCCGATACGGCAAGCCCGATGGCGCTCGCGCGCCACAGGCCGATGCGGTCGATCCAGCCGCCGTAGTGTGCGGCGTTCGGAAGCAGCGCGGCGATCTCGTCGGCAACAGGTTCGGGAACGCCGAGCCGCCAGCCGAGCACGTCTTTCCGTCCGTAGACGCGCTCTTCGGGGCGGCTTTCGATGAAGACGAGATCGGCGGGGGCGACGCGCGTGTCGCCATCCTCCCCCGCGATCTCCAGCGTTCCGTCGCGGGCGCCGAGCGTAACGCTCCGGCGCAGCGCGGATTCGCCATCATACAACCAAGCGTTCGTCATCCGGCGTCAGATTGCCCCGATGTCGAATGCGTCCGCAAGGCCTTCCGCATCGCTTCTGATGCGCGTGGTGGACTGCGTCAGCGCCGCCAGATCGACCTCGCCCTGCACTTCGAGGTGCCGAACATAGAACGACCAGTGCCGATAGCCGAGGTATATGATGCCGAAGCCGAGCGTGAAGACGACGAGCGCGATGTTGCCGAGGATCAGCTTCACCCAGTCCATCGTGCGCGCGTTGAACGCGAAGCTGAGGTTCCCGAGCGTCATCTCTCCCACCACCTTGCGCATGAACACGGCATAGTAGGCGAGGCTGACGAGCGAGAAGAGGGCGTAAAAGCCGATCACGGCGATGAAGAACGTCCCCATCATGCCCGCCATGACCCGCGGATCGGGATTCGTGCCTGCCGTGAAGATTGTGCCCATGCCGAGCGCGAAGACGAGAATCCCCCACAGCACGGGTGTGGCATAGATAAGCAGATAGCGCCCCATCAGGCCTTGCACGGCGGGTCCGTCGCCGGTTTCGAACGCATGGGGGCCGAAGCTCATCTTGCCCCAGCGCTCCCGCCACAGCTTCACCATCGCCCACGGGACGAGGAGACCGAACGTCACGAACCCGATGATGTATTTCAGCATGGCCGAACCGGCATAGTTCCAGCCGCCGTCATCGCTGCCGCCGCGGATGCCGTGCCAGTAGGTGCGGCTCAGCCGGTAGCGCAGCGCCCGGAACAGGGCGAGCCCCGCGAGATAGAAGAGCGCCAGATAGAGACCGATGGCGAGGACGGACGCAAGCACGCTCTGACCGCGCAGGATCAACGCCTGCAGGCCGAACTGGAAGAACAGCAGGATCGGCACGAAGATCGCCATCACGATCAGGAAGCCGATGAACATCTCCTTGCCCGTGCCCGCCCATTCGAGCCGTTCGTCGATGAACTGCGTGCGGCTCCACAGATATTTGCGCTCGCGCGTCTTTGCCCAGAATCGGTAGATTCCCAGCGTGACGATGGTGAGCAGCAGGTTGGTGAGCGCAATCGGCAGGAATTCCTGCCAGCGGCCGTGGAAAGTAACACCATCGGCAAATTCGCCGGTTTTCATATCAACCGGAGTCGTCTCGTCCATGAATACAATCCCCCGTATTCGGAAATACTTGATATGCTGCGCTTATTATCAACGTGTGACAAGTGACTCCGCGCCGGGCCAAGCCGCAAAGCGCCTGTTGCCAGCATCGCCTTTGAAAAGGCATAAGCCCCGCGTCATTCAATCACGCAAAGTCCAGAAACAGCCATGTCCGAAATGATCCGCCTTACCCTGCCCGATGGTTCCGTGCGCGAGATGCCGCGCGGGACGACGGGCGGCGATGTGGCGCGCGCGATAGGCCCGGGGCTTGCGAAGGCTGCGCTCGCCGCGAAGGTGGACGGCGAGGTGATCGACCTCGAACGGCCGATCGAGCAGGACGCGGCGCTGGCGCTGGTGACGGCGAAGGACGAGGCGGACGCGCTCGAACTCGTGCGCCATGACTTCGCGCACGTGCTCGCCGAGGCGGTGCAGAGCCTGTTTCCGGGCACGCAGATCACCTTCGGCCCCGCGACCGAGGATGGCTTCTACTACGATCTCGCCCCTGTGCGTCCCTTCACCGAGGAAGACCTTCCGGCGATCGAGGAGGAGATGCGCCGCATCATCCGCGCCGACCAGCCGCTGCGCCGCGATGTGTGGGACCGCGACGCGCTGATCGCGCGCTGGAATGAAATGGGCGAGACGTTCAAGGCGCAGTGGGCGGGGGAGCTGCCCGCGGGCGACGAGATCAGCGTCTACTGGTCGGGCGACAAATGGTTCGACATGTGCCGGGGGCCGCACCTCGCCTCCACCGGCAAGCTCGATCCTCAGGCGTTCAAGCTCACCCGTGTCTCGGGCGCCTACTGGCGCGGCGACCAGAAGAACGCGATGCTTTCGCGCATCTACGGCACCGCGTGGCTCAACAAGAAGCAGCTCGACGCGCACCTCCACATGCTGGAGGAGGCGGGCAAGCGCGACCACCGCAAGCTCGGCCAGGAGATGGACCTGTTCCACCTCCAGCAGGAGGCGCACGGCAGCGTCTTCTGGCATCCGAAGGGCTATCTCATCTGGCGGCAGCTTGAGGCGTACATGCGCCGCCGGCTTGACGCGGGCGGCTATGAAGAGGTGAAAACCCCCCAGATCATGGACGCGCGCCAGTGGGAGCAGTCCGGCCATTGGGGCAAGTACCGCGAGAACATGTTCGTCATCCCCGACGAGGTGCCGAACACCGAGGACGAAGGCCCGGTGATCTCGCAGGATGCCGACTGGATGGCGCTGAAGCCGATGAACTGCCCGGCGCACGTGCTGATCTTCCGCCAAGGCATCAAGAGCTACCGCGACCTCCCCATCCGCATGGCGGAGTTCGGCTGCTGCCACCGGAACGAGCCGCACGGCGCGCTGCACGGCATCATGCGCGTGCGCCAGTTCACGCAGGACGACGCGCACATCTTCGTGCGCGCCGACCAGCTCGTCAGCGAGGTCGCGAAGTTCGTCGACCTGCTCGACACGGTCTACAAGGATCTCGGCTTCGACAAGTACGCGATCAAGCTCGCGCTCCGCCCCGAAAAGCGTTTCGGCAGCGAGGAGATGTGGGACTGGTCGGAGCAGTCCATGCGCGACGCCGTCGCCGCCACCGGGCGCAACACGCCGGAATTCGGCTGGGAAGAACTCCCGGGCGAGGGCGCTTTCTATGCGCCCAAGCTTGAGTTCCATCTGACGGACGCGATCGGCCGCACCTGGCAGGTCGGCACGATCCAGACCGATACCGTACTCCCGGAGCGGCTCGATGCGAGCTACGTGGGCGAGGACGGCGAACGCCACCGCCCGATCATGCTGCACCGCGCGATCCTCGGCTCGTTCGAGCGCTTCATCGGCATCCTCATCGAGCATTACGCGGGCAAGTTCCCGCTCTGGCTCGCGCCTGTGCAGGCAGTGGTTGCGACGATCGTGTCCGACGCGGACGGCTATGCCCACGACGTGGTCGAAAAGCTCCGCGCCGCCGGTCTCCGCGCAGAGGCGGACGCGCGCAACGAGAAGATCAACTACAAGGTCCGCGAGCACAGCCTCGCCAAGGTTCCGCACCTGCTCGTCGTCGGCAAGCGCGAGGCGGAGGAGGGCACGGTCGCCATCCGCACGCTTGGAGAAGAGCGCCAGAAGGTGATGCCGCTCGGCGAGGCGATCGCATGGCTCCAGGCCGAGGCGACACCGCCTGATCTGCGTTAGCGGCACGGCCGGGGCGCGATGTTCGATGCGATCGGCCTGTCGCCGGAAGGCTTTGTCATTGCCGTCTTGATGACCTTCGGCGCTGCGTTCGTGCGCGGTGTTACCGGGTTCGGCATGGCGATCATTCTCGTGCCGCTGCTCGGCCTCGTAATCGCGCCTGAGCAGGCCGTGGTCGCGGCGATCCTGCTGCAATTGCTGATCGGCCCTGTCGGCCTGCGCCGCGTGATCACGGACAGCGAGAAGGAGAGCGTTCTACCGATCTCGCTCACCGCCGTCGCGACGACGCCCCTCGGTCTGCTCGCGCTGACGACGATCCCGGCCGATCAGGCGCGGCTGCTCATCGCGGTGATCGCCATCGGTGCCTTCGTCCTCGTCACCCTGCCGACGTCGGCGGCGGCGCGTCCGCCGGGCCGGATAGCAACCCTGCTCACGGGGAGCGCGGCCGGTCTGCTCGCAGGCTTCGCGGGTATGCCCGGCCCGCCGGTCGTGCCTTATTACATGCGCCGCAATCTGCCGCCCAGGTCCGCGCGGGCGTCCATGATCCTCGTGTTTTTCGCCACCGCGATCATGGGCAGCCTTGTGGCGGCGCTGCGCGGTCTTGCGACGCCGTCGCTGCTGGCGCTTTCAGCGGCATTGTTTTTGCCGATGCTGGCGGGCAACTGGCTCGGCGGGCAGCTGTTCGGCCGTGTCCCGGCGCGGCTGTGGCGCGTCGGTGTCGGGTTGGTTCTCGGAATCGCGGCAGCTTCGGCGCTTTTCCGTCTGGTTGCCTGACGGGCTTTACGAATAAATTTGTGTGGGACTGTTGCAGTGCTACCCCTTTCGCTAACGCGCGCAACACACTAAATAGCCACGCTTGAACCACGATTCATGGAGAAACTGCTATTCGACCGCCTCTGACCCGGCGCCCCCCGGTGCCGCAAAACTTTTCGGGCCCTCGCTACAACGAGTTCATCCAGTCCCCGAAAGTCCGTGTCATCGATCACGAAGGTGAAAACCTCGGTGTGATGCTCACAGCAGAAGCGATTGAAGCGGCAGCCGAAGTCGGCCTCGACCTTGTCGAGGTTTCGCCCAATGCCGATCCGCCCGTCGCCAAGTTCCTCGACGTCGGCAAGTACAAGTACGAGGCGCAGAAAAAGGCGAACGCCGCCCGCAAGAACCAGAAGACGCAGGAGATCAAGGAGATCAAGATGCGTCCGAACATCGACGACCACGACTACGAAACCAAGATGAAGGCGGTTCAGCGCTTCATCGAGGAGGGCGACAAGGTCAAGATGACGCTGCGTTTCCGCGGCCGCGAGATGTCCCACCTCCAGCTCGGCATGAAGCTGCTTGAGCGCGTGCAACTGGATGCGGCCGAATACGCAAAGGTCGAGCAGCATCCGAAGCTCGAAGGCCGCCAGATGCTGATGGTGATCGCGCCCAAGCTGTAAGGGCTGCCCCCTCCTTCAGGGGAGGGGGCGCTCTCCTGTCAGGCTGCGGCCTGCGCCTGTTCCCACGTCGGATAGTCGGTGTAGCCCTCGGTGCCGTTCGTGTACCAGAGCTTGTAGTCTTCGGTCGCGAGCGGATGCCTGTCCTTGATGCGTAGCGGCAGGTCGGGGTTCGCGATGAACGGACGACCGAAGGCGACGGCGTCGGCCTTGCCGCTCTCGACGATCTCCGCCGCCATCGCGGGCGTGATGTCGTTGTTCAGCACCAGCGGACCGTCGTAGAGCCGCCGGAACGACGGCGATACGAGCGGCACGTCCGATTTTCCGAACGTGCCTTCGGGCCGCTGCTCGCGGAGTTCCACGAAGGCGAGCCCGCGTCCAGCAAGCTGCCGCGCGACGATGTCGAACAGCGTGGCCGGGTCGCTGTCGTCGGTGCCCTGCGTCTCGCCGTTCGGCGAAAAGCGGATCGCCGTGCGGTCGGCGCCGATCTCGGCGATCACCGCGTCCAGCACCTCGTTCAGGAAGCGCGTCCGGTTTTCCGGGCTGCCGCCGTATTCGTCCTCGCGCGTATTGGAATTGTCGCGCAGGAACTGGTCGATCAGGTATCCGTTCGCGCCGTGGAGCTGGATACCGTCGAACCCGGCGCGGATCGCGTTGCGGGCGGCGGCGGCATAATCGGAAACGATACCGGCGATCTCGTCCTTCGTCAGGACGTGCGGGACGACATAGTCCTTCTTGCCCTCATAGGTGTGGGCATAGTGCGGTGCCTGGATCGCGCTTGATGAAACCGGCTGCATGCCGCTCACCGAGGGGTGAACGAGACGGCCCATGTGCCAGAGCTGGGAGACGATCTTGCTGCCCGCCGCGTGCACGGCCGCCGTCACCGGCTTCCACGCTTCGATCTGCGCATCCGACCAGATGCCCGGCGCGTTCGGCCAGCCGAGTCCCTGCCGGGAAATGCCGGTCGCTTCGGAAATGATGAGGCCGGCGCCTGAGCGCTGGGCGTAGTAATCCTTCACGAACGCCTGCGGGACGCCGTCGCGGTCGGCGCGCGCGCGGGTGAGCGGCGCCATCAGAATACGGTTGTCGGCGCTGATGGCGCCGAACTGAACGGGGTCGAAGAGTGTCGGCATCACGAACCTTCCTGTTGTGTCCATCCCGCCGCAACGTGGGAACGCGGGATGGCGGCGACAAACAAGATTAGGTATTGCCGCGCCAATGAAAACTCCCCGCTTCGTTTTCCCGCTGTTTCTGACAGGCAGTGCCATGCTCTCGGCGGGGCCGCTCCTTGTGCGCCTTGCCGACGTGGGTGTGGTCCAGTCCGCGTTCTGGCGGCTGGCACTTGCCGTGCCGCTGCTCTATGGGCTCGCCCGCCTTGCGGACCGGCAGGCGCCGCTATTGCCGCCGCGCCAGAGCCTGCCGTGGCTGCTCCTCGCCGGTTTCTTCTTCGCGGCAGACCTTGTCGCGTGGCATCTCGGCATCGGCTACACGGTGCTCGCGAACGCCACGATCATCGCGAACAGCGCGGCGTTCCTGTTCCCGATCTGGGGTTATTTCGTCATGCGCCGCTGGCCGACTCCCATGGCTGCGCTTGCGCTGGTGATGGCGGCAATCGGGATCGCGCTTCTGATGGGTCAGTCGGCGAGCCTGTCCGCCGATCATCTTCTCGGCGATCTGCTCTGTTTCGTCGCGGCGGTCTTCTACACGGCCTATCTCGTCGTCATCGACCGGGCGCGCGGCGGTCTTTCAGCGATGGCGACGCTCGCTCCGGTGACGCTCGCGGGGGCGCTGTTCATGCTCCCGCTGGCGTTGCTGGCGCCGGGCGCGTTCTGGCCTCAGGACTGGGTGCCCGTGATCCTGCTCGCGCTCGGCAGTCAGGTGATCGGGCAGGGGCTCATCGTTTACGCGCTGCCTCACCTGCCACCGCTCGCGAGCGGTATCGGACTGCTGATCCAGCCCGTGTTCGCGGCGGTGTTCGGCTATGTCTGGTTTGCGGAGGTTTTGACGCCGGTTGCCGCGACGGGTGTCGCGATCCTGTTCGCGGCGATCATGCTCGTCCGGCGACCGAGCGCGGCGCGGCCACCCGTCGAGAAGCGTGTGCCGCCCTCCTGATTTGGCGCTACCCGGCCATCGCCGAAGCGGCGTCCCTGATCTCGTCCTCGCTCATCGCCTTGATGTTCGACGTGAACATCCATGTGTAGCCCGAAGGGTCGGTGAAGACGACCCGGCGCTCGCCATAGAACTGGTCGGCGGGTTCCTCGGCCATGATGCCGCCGGCTTCCAGCGCCTGGTTGGTGAAGGCATCGACATCGTCGACATAGACGCAGAAGCTGACCGGCGAATGGTCGAGCGCTTCGGAGCGCGGGCTGCGGATGGGGCTGCCGCCGGTGCCCTCGGGCGCGCACATGAAGAGCAGCTGGCCTTTGTAGCGGAACTCGGCGTGGATCGGCATATGGCCGGGACCGTCAAGCACCAGTCCCAGCTCGAAGCCGAACACTTTCTCGTAGTAGCGGCGATTGTCCACCCAATCAGTGAGTACCAGATAGGGGGTCAGCCACGGCGCATCCTGCGGCTTCGGGTTGAATCGGGTCATCGCTGGCTCCGGCGTTTGATCTGACCCGCATCCTTGCACCGCCTTTGTGACGGATACGCGACACGCAAAAAGAAGCGCCCGCCGGTTGGTCCGACGGGCGCCTCGTCACCCTCCCCGGTGATTGGGTGGACTTATGCCGCGTCTTTCTTGAACTGGTCGGCTTCGGTCGATTCGGCGAGCGCCGTGGTCGAGCTTTCGCCGCCCGCGAGCGTCGTCGCGACCATGTCGAAATAGCCGGTGCCGACTTCGCGCTGGTGGCGTGTCGCGGTGTAGCCGTTGGCTTCGGCTGCGAACTCGGCCTGCTGCAGCTCGGAGTACGCCGCCATGCCGCGATCCTTATAGCCGCGCGCCAGCTCGTACATGCCGAAGTTCAGCTGGTGGAAACCGGCCAGCGTCACGAACTGGTACTTGTAGCCCATCGCGCCCAGCTCACGCTGGTACTTGGCGATCGTGTCCTTATCGAGGTTCTTTTCCCAGTTGAAGCTAGGCGAGCAGTTGTACGCTAGCATCTTGTTCGGGAATGCCTTCTTGATCGCTTCGGCGAAGCGGCGCGCGTCGTCGAGGTTGGGGACCGAAGTTTCCCACCACAGGAGGTCAGCGTGCTCGGCGAAGGCGAGACCGCGCTTGATGCAATGATCGACACCGGTGCCGTCCTTCAGGCGGAAGAAGCCCTCGGGCGTGCGCTCGCCGGTCAGGAACTCGCGGTCGCGCTCGTCGATGTCGCTGGTGATGAGCTTGGCGCTCTCCGCGTCCGTGCGGGCGCAGATCACGGTCGGCACGCCGCAGACGTCGGCGGCGAGGCGCGCGGCGTCGAGGTTGCGGATGTGCGCCTGCGTCGGGATCAGCACCTTGCCGCCAAGGTGGCCGCACTTCTTTTCAGAGGCGAGCTGGTCTTCGTAGTGAACGCCCGAGGCGCCCGCCGCGATGTACGCCTTCATGATCTCGAAGCAGTTCAGCGGCCCGCCGAAGCCGGCCTCGGCGTCGGCGACGATCGGCGCGAACCAGTCACGCTTGGCGCCGCCTTCGGAATGCTCGATCTGGTCGGCGCGCATCAGCGCGTTGTTGATCTTGCGGGCAAGCTCGGGGCCGGCGTTCGCGGGGTAGAGCGACTGGTCGGGGTACATCGCGCCCGCCGTGTTGGCGTCGGCGGCGACCTGCCAGCCCGAAAGGTAGATGGCCTTCAGACCCGCGCGCACCATCTGCATCGCCTGGTTGCCCGAAAGCGCCCCCAGCGAATTGATGTAGGGCTCAGTCTTCAGCAGTTCCCACAGCTTGTTCGCGCCGCGCTCGGCGAGCGTGTAGGCGATCGGGAACGAGCCGCGCAGGCGCTCGACGTCGGCGGGCGTGTAGGGGCGCTTGATGCCGTCGAAGCGGCCGGCGGGGGCTGAAGGGATCAGCGATTCGAAGGTCGGCTGGGCGCTCATCGTGTATGACTCCGTGTTAACCATTCACAGTCTTTTTACATTGCAGTGCGGAAACGGGGCTTCAAATCGAACCCATCCGAATCGCAGTGCCTTGCAAATCTGCTATTGAAGCCATGTCTCGTTTCTCGTACTCGCTTCAAGGGAATCGTGTAAAAAACGTGTGTAAGTGTCTGTAAATTTCGTGTTTCAAATGTAAAAAAGTAAAAGAGACACACAAATGGCCAGCGTTGCAATCGACATTGCCGAACCGCGCGGAAAGCTCTTCGCCGGCCCCCGCGTGCGCCGTTTGCGCAGCCAGCTCGGCCTCACGCAGACCCGCATGGCCGAGGAGCTGGGCGTCTCGATTTCCTATCTGAACCTCATCGAACGCAACCAGCGCCCCCTGACCGCGCCGTTTCTGCTCAAGCTGTCGCATCAGTATAATCTCGACCTCCGCCAGCTCACCGGCGCCGACGACGACCGCCTCGCGCTCGACGTTTCGGAAGCGCTCGCCGACCCGCTGCTGAAGGGCCTCGATGTCGGCCGCGCCGAAGTCCAGGAATTCGTCGCGGCTTCACCCGGCATCGCCCAGGCGATCGTGCGGCTGCGAAGCGCACTCCGGGACGCACGCAGCAACGGTGCTGGCGCCGAAGCGCCGCAAGGCGACGGGCCGCTCGAACTCGTCCGCGCGTTCATTCAGGATCGCCGCAACCATTTCCCGGAGCTCGAAACCCGCGCCGAGGCGCTCGCCGACGAACTGCGCCTCGCCGCCCCGGATTTCTTCGCGGCGGTCAGCGACCGGCTCCGTGCGCGCCACGGCCTCACCGTGCGCATCCTGCCCGCCGAGGTGATGCCCGAACTGCTCCGCCGCCTCGATCTCCACGGCCGCCAGCTCCAGCTTTCGGAGCTGCTGGACCCCGCCTCGCGGAGCTTTCAGGCGGCCTACCAGCTTGCGCTTTCCGAAGGCCGCGGGGAGATTGATGCGATCGTCGCGCGTGCCGGAATGCCCGATGCGGCCTCCGAACGGCTACTTGTCCAGAACCTCGCCAATTATTTCGCCGCCGCGCTGATGATGCCCTACGGCCGCTTCCACACGGCCTGCGAGGCGACCGGCTACGATCTCGACCTGCTGCAGGCGCGGTTCAGCGCCGGGTTGGAGCAGGTCGCACACCGGCTCACCACGCTGCAACGCCCCGGCGCGCGGGGTATTCCCTTCTTCCTCGTCCGCGTCGATCGCGCCGGCAACATCTCCAAGCGCTTCTCCGCGGGCGGGTTTCCCTTCTCGCGCCACGGCGGCAACTGTCCGCTTTGGACGCTGCACAAGGCGTTCGAGCGCCCGGGGCAGATCCTGCGCCAGCTCGTCGAGATGGAGGATGGTGCAAAATACGTGTCGATCGCCCGCACCGTGCGCGCTTACGCACAGCCCTACGGCGGCGTCCGCCCCGAGTACGCGATCGCGCTCGGCTGCGAGGCGCGCCACGCACACGGCCTCGTCTACGCGCGCGGGCTCGATCTCGGCAGTGGCGAGGCGACGCCGATCGGTCTCGGCTGCGAACTTTGCGAGCGGCCGCATTGTCGCCAACGCGCCCGGCCGCCCGCCAACAGCAGCCTCATCATTGATGAAAAGCAGCGCGGCCCGAACCCGGTGCAGTTCGGCCATACGGGCTGAACATGGGCCGAGCCGTGACGGCGGCTTTGCATTTCACGACGGCGCAGGCTAACCCGCTGAAGCGTCTGCAGCTCAAGGGCCATTGAATGCGTATTGCGATGATCGGAACGGGCTATGTCGGCCTCGTTTCCGGTGCCTGTTTTTCCGAGTTCGGCCACAGTGTCACGTGCGTCGATCTCAACGCCGCGGTCATCGAGAGGCTGAAAGCGGGCGAAATCCCGATTTTCGAACCCGGTCTCGAAGACCTCGTGGCGCGCAACGCCAAAGCGGGGCGCCTGACCTTCACGACTGATCTTATCGAGGGTGTGAAGGATGCCGACGCGGTGTTCATCGCAGTCGGCACGCCGAGCCGCCGCGGTGATGGCCATGCCGACCTCTCCTACGTGTATGCCGCAGCGCGCCAGATCGCGGAGGCCGCACCGGATGCTTGCGTCATCGTCAACAAGTCGACGGTTCCGGTGGGAACGGCGGAGGAAGTGGAACGCATCGCGCGCGAGGTGGCGCCGGGGAAGGCGATCAGCGTCGCATCGAACCCCGAATTCCTGCGCGAGGGCTCGGCGATCGAGGATTTCATGCGTCCGGACCGCGTTGTCTGCGGCGTTGCCGACGATCAGGCGCGTGACATGTTGAAGGCGATCTACCGTCCGCTGTCTTTGCGCGAAGTGCCGATCCTGTTCGCGGACCGGCCAACGGCCGAGGTGATCAAATATGCCGCGAACGCCTTTCTCGCCGTGAAGATCAGTTTCATCAACGAGATCGCCGACCTCTGTGAGAAGGTCGGCGCGAACGTGCAGGATGTCTCCAAGGGTATTGGCCTCGACAAGCGCATCGGCTCCAAGTTCCTGCATCCCGGCCCCGGCTACGGTGGCTCGTGCTTCCCGAAGGACACGCTCGCCCTGCTCAAGACAGCAGAAGATAATGATGTCGCCTTGCAGATCGTGGCGGCGACCGTGAAGGTGAACGACGAACGCAAACGCGCCATGGCCGACCGCATCATTGCCGCGTGCGGCGGATCGGTGGAAGGCAAGACGATCGGCGTCCTCGGTCTTACCTTCAAGCCAAACACCGATGACATGCGCGATGCACCGAGCCTCGTCATCATTCCGGCGCTGCAGGCGGCGGGTGCGAAGGTGAAGGCGTTCGATCCGGAAGGGATGAAGGCGGCGGGAGCGCTGTTGCCGGGCGTGGAGATGTGCGACGATTCTTACGCTGCGCTGGACGGGGCGGATGCGGCGGTGCTGCTGACGGAGTGGAACGAGTTCCGGGCGCTTGATCTAGGGCGCGTGCGAAGTGGGTTGAAGACGCCGGTGTTTGTTGACCTTAGAAATGTGTATCCGGTGGAAGACGTCCGGCAAATGGGCCTGCACTACGCATCGATCGGACGCTGATCGGGCGTCTGCGACGCCTTTCGGCGGTAGCGTGCAATATCGGGGAACACTATGGCAGATGATCGGCCCGTTTACGTAACCCAGCCCTTCTTGCCGCCGCTGGAAGAGTTTCTGCCATATCTGCAGGAGATGTGGGACCGAAAATGGCTCACCAACTGCGGGCCGTTTCACCAGCAACTCGAGGCTGCGCTGGCTGAATATCTGGGGGTCGAGCATATCGCTCTCATGTCGAACGGCACGCTAGCGTTGGTTACGGCATTGCAGGCCCTGCGGGTGACGGGTGAAGTCATCACGACGCCCTATTCGTTCGTGGCGACGACGCATTCTCTGCTGTGGAACAACCTGACGCCGGTATTTGCCGATATTGATCCCCGGACCTGCAATCTCGATCCGGATCGCATAGAGGCGGCGATCACGCCGAGAACGACGGCCATCATGCCGGTGCACTGCTACGGGAACCCCTGTGATGTGGAACGCATCACGCAGATCGCCGATGTCTATGGGCTGAAAGTGATCTACGATGCCGCGCATGCCTTTGGGGTCCGGTTGAACGGTTCGAGCCTTCTTAATCACGGCGATCTTGCTACGTTGAGCTTTCATGCGACGAAGGTTTTCAACACGTTTGAAGGGGGCGCCATCGTCTGCCACGACGCGCGGATGAAACAGCGCATCGACTATCTCAAGAACTTCGGTTTCGCTGATGAAGTGACGGTCGTGGCACCCGGTATCAACGGGAAGATGAACGAAGTGCAGGCTGCATTCGGCCTGCTGCAGCTTCGCCATATCGATGAAGCGCTCCGGCGCCGGCGTGTAGCCAGCCAGCTCTACAGGGAAGGCCTTCGCGGTATCCCGGGCATCGCGCATTTCGAGGATGTGCCGGGCGCGGAGCCGAACCATTCCTATTTCCCGATCCTCGTCGGACCTGATTATCCGTTGAGCAGGGATGCCCTTTATGCGCGCCTAAAGGAACATAATGTCCTCAGCCGCCGCTACTTCTATCCGCTGATCAGCGACATGCCGATGTACCGTGCGCTACCTTCCGCGGCGCCGGAGAACTTGCCGGTGGCGAAGCGCATTGCGGGTGAAGTTCTGTGTTTGCCGATGCACCAGGATTTGTCTCGGGGAGATCAGGATCGCATCGTCGATCTGATTGCTCGGTACTAAGGAGGGGGAATCATGACCGATCTGATCATTTATGGCGCCGGCGGCTTTGCTCGTGAAATTGCCTGGCTTGCGGACGATATGGCGCTAAGCGGCCATGAGAATTACAAGGTTTCGGCGTTTGTCGATGATGATCCCGCCCGCAGTGGCGAAATTGTCAATGATGTGCCGATCATGCTGTTCGACGAAGCCTGCGCCCATTTCCCCGACGCCAAGTTTGTGCTCGGGGTGGGCTCTCCGAAAGCGCGCATAACATTGTCTTCGAAGGTCGCGGCTGCAGGGTTTGGTTTTGCTTCCCTGGTGCATCCGAATGTTGTTCAGTCTCGTTACAACAGCATCGGCGCCGCCGCCGTGATCTGTGCCGGATCCATCCTCACGACCAACATAAGGCTGGGCAACCACGTCCAGATCAATCTCGACTGCACAATCGGTCATGACGTTGAGATGGAGGATTTTGTTACGTTTGCGCCAGGCGTGCATATCTCGGGTTGGGTCAGCCTTGGACGCGGTGCGTATGTTGGGACGGGTGCAGTTATTATCAACGGCTCGCGGGATAAGCCTCTGCGGATCGGCGCGGGTGCAACGGTCGGCGCCGGCGCAAGCGTCATAAGAGATGTGTCGGAGGGTGATCTCGTCGTTGGTGTTCCCGCGAAACCAAGGCAGGCGCATTGAGAACGTAGATGTCCCTCAAGGGCAACATCGCCGCGAATTATTTCGCCCAGGCCTATGTTGCGATGGCGGGGATCGTGCTGGTGCCGCTTTATCTCGGTTACATGGGGGTGGAGGCTTACGGGCTCGTCGGCTTCTTCACGATGATGAACGCGTGGTTCCTGCTGCTCGATGTGGGATTGACGCCCACGCTTTCGCGGGAGACGGCGCGCTATCGCGGCGGCGCGCTCGATGCGGCCACGTTGCGCGCGCTCGTTCGTGCGCTGGAGTGGGTGTTTGTCGCTGTCGCGCTTCTTGCCATGCTGTTCTTCCTTCTCGCAGCGGACGCGATCGCGCGGGATTGGTTGAAGGTCGGCGCATTGCCGGTGGCGGACGTCCGCCATGCCATCATGCTGATGGGTCTCATCATCCCGCTGCGCTGGATGTCCGGGCTGTATCGCGGGGCGGTGAACGGTTTCGAGCGGCAGGTCTGGCTGGCCGGGTTCAATGTGGCGGTGGCGACGGCGCGGTTCGTTGGCGTGATCGCCGTGTTCCATCTGGTCGGCACGACGCCGACCGTGTTCTTCACTTATCAGCTTGTTGTCGCCATGATCGAGATCGCGGGGCTTGCTTTCATGGCGCATCGGTTGCTGCCGAAGGTGCCGGTGCCGGGGATCGCTGCGGGTTGGATGGCGCTTCGCGGCGTGCTTGGCTTCTCGCTCACGGTTGCGTTCACCGGCGCCGTGTGGGTTCTCATCACGCAGACGGACAAGCTGGTGCTTTCCCGTGTGCTTTCGCTTGCCGATTATGGCTATTTTTCGCTTGCTGCGGTGGTGGCCGGGGGGGTGATGGTGATTGGCGCCCCAGTTGCGCAGGCGGTTCTGCCGCGCATGGCGAGGCTTTCGGCGGAGGGCCAGCACGCGGCTGTGATCGCGCTGTATCGTATGGCGACGCAGCTTGTCTGTCTGTTGTCGCTGCCCGCTGCGGTGATGCTTGCGGCGTTTTCGGAGGATGTTCTGCGCGTGTGGACGGGCGACGCCGCTGCGGCGGCGCAGGCTGCGCCGGTGCTGCGCCTTTATGCGGCGGGGAATGGTATCCTCGCCGTGGCGGCGCTTGCCTATTACCTTCAGTATGCGCGCGGCGATCTGCGGCTGCATCTGATCGGCAACGCGCTGATGCTGTTGTTTTACGTTCCGTGCCTGGTATTCAGCGCCGTGCGCTGGGGAGCGATCGGCGCCGGAGTCGCTTGGCTTTGCGCGATCGGGCTGTATTTCCTGTTGTGGGTTCCGCTCGTGCATCGAAGGCTTGAGCCGGGGCTGCATGGTTCCTGGATGCTGCGGGACGTTCTGCCTGTCGCGGGTGTTTCCGTGGCGGCGGCGCTTCTTGCGGCGACCCTGGCGACCGTACCCGCGGCGCGACTTTCGGGCGTGCTGACGATCGTCGTTTTGGGTTTGCTTGTGTTCGGCCTTGCGGCCATGACATCTTCAACGGTGCGGGAGGCGGCGGCGCGGAGACTGGCGTTGCATCGGCAGACGAGGGAAGTGGTGTGACAGCAGGGGAAAGCGCGCGGAGCGAGGAGCGGCCGAAGGTCTCAGTCTGCATCGTTACATACAACCAGCGCGACTATATTGCCGAATGCCTTGAAAGCGTCGTGACCCAGAAGACGAATTTCCCGTTCGAGGTGATCGTGGGCGACGATGCGTCCACGGACGGCACCGCGGATATCGTGAGGGACTATGCGGCGCGATATCCGCATTTGATCAGGCCGCTGCTGCACGAAACCAATTTGGGGCCATTCGAGAATTACAGGGTCGTGCACCGTGCGGCACGCGGTGAGTACGTGGCGCACCTCGACGGCGATGACGCTATGTTGCCTGAAAAATTGGCCAAGCAGACAGCGTTTTTGGATCGAAATCCTGAAAGCGCTGCGGTTTTTCATAAGCTTGCGGTGATAGATAAGTCTGGGGATCTGCTAGGAAAGTTTTGGCCTCAGAAGGCTGATGCGACGTTTGGAACGGAGTACCTTCTCAAAAATCACCCTATTGTTGGACATTCTTCATTAATGTATCGCCATGGATTTATTGATGAAATACTAAGTGATGACAAAGAATTTATAGATTTTATGATATATTTTATTTTGTCAATCAAAGGCGTTGTCGGGTTTATTGGTGATTGTCTTGGAATGTATCGGACTGGCGTGGGAATTTCCACTATCAATTATAAATGGATAAGTCACGTCTTGCAGGTGTTTGAAGCCGCTCGAAACCACGAAATTCCTGATGAGTGGATCCGGGCAGGTGAAGCCCGTCAGTATTTTCAAGCTGCACATAATGCACTTTATAAGAAAAACTATGAAGTGTTTCAGTCATATATATTCGAAAGTTGGAGTAGGTGCCATATTTCAAAAAGGCAGCTTATTTTTTATGCACTAAGAAATCACCCGAAATTTCTGTTCTTAGTGCGAGATTTGTATGTCAAAATGAGAAATGCAAATCGATCAATGTCAAGAATTCTAATAAATAGACCTGTTTATCTTTCATAATATGTATGAATATTTTTCTGATTTGTATTTTAAATGCCATGGTATGGCATTTCCATTTTATTTTTACGAAGGCCTATAATGCGCGACAGGCCCCCATTTTCGTTAACTGTTTCACAGAACGCTGTGTATTTTTTTGCATGTATTGTGCCGTTGTCAATTTTTCTAGGGTTGGCATCGGGTTATAGAATTCTCGGAGAAGGTCGAGATTTTCAAGAGTATGTTTTTTTCTATAGATCTCTACAAATTTATGATGATGGAGATTCAACTAGATTTGAATTTGCTTTTTTTCATTTATCAAAAATGTTTAAATTCAATTTAAGTGAGAATTACTACATATATTTTTCTTTTGTTGCGTTTTTTTCTCTATTTTTAAAATTTCTTGTTTTTTTGAGGCAAAAAAACGTTGTCGCAACAACGCTTTTTTATATTATAGCTTGGTTTCCCCTTCACGAATATACGCAAATTCGTGCGGCATTCGCTGTTTCAATTCTATTTATTGCGACGGAGTGTCTATTAACACGAAAATGGATACCCTTTCTTTTGCTTTCCGCCTTGGCCGGCCTGTTTCACACGAGCGCTCTTTTAGTTGCAGGTTTTCTTGTCGGAGTGTTTTTCCTCGCGGAATTGCGTCTGTCGCTCGCTATCTTACTAATTGCTGCGACAACAATCGTCCTTACGGTGGTGACAGCGCTGGCATTAGATATATTAAGTAAATTCAACCCATTGATTGTCTACTATGCTCAGAATGTCGGTGGCAATGAAGTGCCTAACATATTCTCTGCACAGAATATCGCCAGTGTACTTTTTCTAGTCTCTATGCTGTTCTCTGGAACGCTTGTCGATCGACGAGTGCGAGTTATTTTTCTATTGTGCTGCTCAGCTATGGCCGTGTTCATCGGGTTTCATGAAATACCTACATTCGCTCATCGATTGAAGGAAATGCTTCTCGTTTTTATGACCCTGATTGCATTTAATGCGCCGCTGACGTGGAGGACCCTTCCGCAAATGTTTTTTGGTGCAATGTATGCCGTCATCAGCTTTCTGTCTTACTCAATCAATGGAATTATCTGGGGCGGCTGATGTGTGTCGATATTGTCATCGTTAACTGGAACTCAGAAACGCAATTAGCAGATTGCGTATCTTCTATCGAAAAATTCGGTGGGGGAATCGTTGATCTCGTATCCATTGTGGACAACGGTTCCACGGATAACTCTCTGCGCTTAGGGGCTACATCTGTCGAAGTTCGTTTAGTCGAACTGGGTTACAACGCTGGCTTCGCGCGGGCCTGTAACATTGGCGCTCGCACAGGCATCGCGCCCTATATTCTTTTTCTCAATCCGGATGCCCGATTGCTCCCGAACGGGTTGCAGGCCGCCATCGCGTATATGGAGAGTCCCGTTGCGAGGGACGTAGCGATCTGCGGCGTTCGGTTGCTGAATGAGAACGGGCATGTCGAGCGCAGTTGCGCGCGGTTTCCGACGTGGCGAACCTATGTTGGCAAGGTGCTCGGTCTCAGCCGTCTCCTGCCGCATCGCTTTCCTCTGCATTTCATGGTCGAGTTCGACCATCTGTCGGGACGAGAGGTTGATCAGGTCATCGGCGCATTCTTTCTTGTTCGTCGGGATGTGTTCGAGGCGCTTGGCGGTTTTGACGAGCGTTTCTTCGTATATTTCGAAGAGCTCGATTTTTCGCTCAGAGCGCGCCGGGCAGGCTGGCGTACATGGTTTCTGGGAGAAGCGACGGCATTCCACAAGGGCAATGGGACAACGGATCAGGTGAAGGCGCATCGCCTTTTCTATTCGTTGCGTAGCCGCATCCTTTATGCATTTAAGCATTTTCCTGCTGGTGAGGCTTGGCTGGTTGCCGTCACTAGTCTCGTTATCGAGCCGATAGTGCGACTTTTGCGGGCCGGATTAAATATGTCCCGACAGGAGCTTTATGATACATGGCGCGGTGTCATTATGCTCTGGCGTGACCTTCCCAGAATCCTGAAAACTGTGCGGTCGTGAGCATGATGCATCTGCGAAAAGGGGTGGCGTATAAATGATAATAGGCAGCCCCTAATGTCATACCTGAAAGGAATTGCTCTCCGTTGTCCGGACTGCAAAACGGGCGCGCTGGACGCGGATGGTCAGGGGCTGCGCTGTGGGCACTGCGGGTCCATATTTCCGCTATCTGCGGACCGGCCGATATTGCTTAGGCACGACAATCCGCTCTTCGAAATAGAACATTATGTTGCAGCTAGACCAACGCGCGCGGAAGGCAGGACTGCTCGGAACCTTGTTCCCCGACTTTCGCTGAATCTGGCTGTATCACGCATCATGCCGCAGATGCGCGCACTGCTGGATGAACAAGGGCCTTCCAAGGTGCTTGTCGTGGGCGGCGGTGGTCAGCGCAAATGGCTTGAGCCGATGCTGCATAGCTCTGTCGGGCATACGATCTTTTATTCCGACATCGATACCAGCGCAGACGTTGATCTGTTTTGCGATGGTCATGATCTGCCCTTCTTCAACAACGTGTTCGATGCAGTTGTCACGACAGCCGTGCTGGAGCATGTGCTTTACCCAGAACAGGTCGCAGCGGAGCTCACGCGTGTCCTGAAGGTTGGCGGCCTGCTTTACTCCGAGCTACCGTTCATGCAGCAGGTTCATGAAGGCGCCTACGATTTCACGCGGTACACGCTCTCGGGTCATCGCCGACTGTTCAATCCGTTCCGCGAAATCGAAGCGGGCCTCGTCGCCGGCCCTGCAACGGCCCTTGTCTGGTCTATCGAAAATTTCATCCTTGCCTTCTTTGGGGGGCGCCGCACGCGCAATGTCATGAAGGCTTTCACACGCATTGCATTCAGTTGGATCAAGTATTTCGATTATCTTCTAAAAGACCGTCCGCAAGCGATGGATGGTGCGAGCTGTACGTTCTTCTTCGGACGGAAATCCGATACGCCCGTAAGCGATGGAGAAATCATCCAAGCATATGTAGGTGCAAAGCACCTTTCGCATGTCTGACACGCAGTTGGCAGGGCATGGCTGGACGGTCCTGATCCTCAGCCGGCATGAGCCGCTTGCGGCCAGCACGCGCCTTCGCACACATCAATTCATTCCGGCGCTTGAGGCTGCGGGCGCGCGCGTCGAAACCACGCCTTTCTTCGATGAGGCCTATCTCAGGGCGCTTTACGGTTCGGGCGGCGGCCGCAGACCTTCCGATGTCCTGAGGGCATATGGGCGGCGGGTGGCGGCGGTTGCCCGAATTCGCCGCGCTTCGGTTCTGTGGATAGAGAAGGAAGTGTTCCCGTATTTGCCCGGCTGGGCAGAGGCCATCATCCCGGCGATCGGCGTGCCCTATGTCGTCGATTACGACGACGCGACCTTCCATATTTACGATCGGCATCGCCGCGCGCTCGTCCGGCGCCTCTTGTCCCACAAGCTCGATCCGTTGCTGCGCGGGGCGCATACGGTCACAGTGGGGAATGCGTATCTCAGCGACTATGCTTCGGAGCACGGCGCCGGGAACATCGTGCGCGTTCCCACCGTCCTCGATATTGATCGCTATGTCGTGAAACCGGAACCCCGGGAAACCGAATTCAGAATCGGCTGGATCGGGAGCCCCGGCAACACGCCCTTTCTGGCGCCGCTGTTTCCGGTTTTGCGTGCGGTTCACGCGCGCCGCCCGATCCGTCTCGTCACCATCGGCGCAGCCCCGCTCGGCGACATCGGCGTGCCTGTCGAGCAGCATGGCTGGACCGAGGCGACGGAGGCCTCCCTGCTCACGGGGTTTCACGCCGGGATCATGCCGCTGCCCGATGGCCCGTTCGAGCGCGGGAAATGCGGGTACAAGCTCATTCAATACATGGCGAGCGGCCGGCCCGTCATAGCGTCTCCGGTCGGCGTCAATGCTGAAATGGTCACGCCGGACATCGGCTTTCTGGCGTCGAACGATGTTGAATGGGCGAGCGCGATCGAAGCGCTTGCGGCCGATCCGCGTCTGCGTGCCGCGATGGGGGCTGCAGGGCGTGAACGGGCCGAGCGGGAATATTCGCTACAGGCCGTTGCGCCCGCCATCGTCCGCGTTCTCGAGACTGCAGCGCGGGCACGGCGCATATGAAGATCGCCATTGTCGCCAACACCGGCTGGTACATTTACAATTTCCGCCGGAACCTCATGCGCGCTCTGGAGGATGCAGGGCATCAGGTGATAGCGATCTCTCCACCGGACGATTACACCCGAATGCTGGTCCGCGAGGGTTTCCGCCACAGGGCGATTCCGCTCGATGGAGGCGGGACGCATCCGGTGCGGGAAGCCCGCAGCATTCTCGCCTTGCGGCGTGCACTGCGCAGCGAAACCATCGACCTGGTGCTGTCCTACACGCCCAAGGGCAATATCTATGCAGGACTTGCGGCGATCGGACGTCCCGTGGCCCAGATCGCGAACATTTCCGGTCTCGGGCGCGCATTTGTTGAAGATACGCTGCTCACGCGGCTGGTACGCAGCCTTTATCGTTTTGCGCTGAAACGATCGGCGCGGGTCTTCTTTCAGAACGATGACGATCTGGCTGCCTTTCTTGCTGCTGGAATGGTTGCCCCTGATCGGATTGGCCGCGTGCCGGGGTCGGGTGTTGATCTTGAGCGTTTCAGCCGCCGCGACAGGGCCGCTGATGAAGGGGAGCCGCTCACTTTTCTGTTCGTCGCGCGTATGCTCTGGGCAAAAGGTCTCGGAGAACTCGTTGAGGCTGCTCGCATGGTTCGGGCAAGGCATCCGCATACGCGTTTTCATTTGCTCGGCAAGGTAGAGGGTGGGGCCGGCGCAATCCCGGAAGCGCAAATACAGGCGTGGGTCGCAGAAGGGGTTGTGGATTACCTCGGGACGACGGACGATGTGCCGTCTTGCATTGCTGCCGCCGATTGTGTGGTGCTGCCGTCCTGGTATCGCGAAGGGGTTCCGCGTTCGCTTCTTGAGGCTGCTGCGATGGAACGGCCAGTGATCACGACAGACAGCATCGGTTGCCGCGACGCCGTGGATGACGGCATTTCCGGCTTTCTCTGCAGCCCGCGCGACAGCGCCGATCTTGCGGCGAGGATGGAGGCCTTCCTGTCTCTCTCGCCGGAAGAGCGGCGCGAGATGGGCCGGGCCGGACGACGGAAGATGGAACGCGAGTTCGACGAACGGATCGTGATTTCGCGCTATCTCGACGCGATCACGGAACTTGCGGGTCAGGCGGCGGGGGCTGGCGCGCGATAGGCCCGCAGGCGGCTGAGGCCGAGCGCGGCGAGCGTGCCGAGGAGCAGGCCGGCCATCAGGCTTGCCGCCAGCACCAGCACCGGTCGCGGCGCCGTGGGGCGCGCGGAGGCGGTGGCTGTGCCGAACGGGTCGGCGGCATAGGGGGCTGACGAACTGGCCGCCATCCGCTGCTTTTCCTGCTCGCTCAGCGCCTGGGCGAGCGCTTCCCGGTGTTCCGCGATCGTGACCTTGCCGAGTTGTATCGAGAGGTATTCGATATTCCCGTTCGCGCGCGCGAGCGCCTTCTGGCGCAGAAGGTTATCGAGTTCGCTGTTCAGCGTACTCAGGAAGCGGGTGGCAAAGGCCGGGTCTTCGTGATCGAAGGTGATCGTCACGAACGGTTTCTTGGGGTCCTGTTCGATGCCGACCTCCTCGGCCATGAACTCCTGCAGGCGTGCACCATCGGGGGCGCTCCAGTCGAACACAGGGATGCCCAGCATGTGCTTGACCGTGGTTGCCGTGGTTCGCACGAAGCCTTTCGGTTCCTGCCAGGTGCTGCTCGCGGCGTTCCAGTCGCGGTGGAAGATCACCCGCATCAGGTCGTTGTGCCGTGCCATGGCGTCGGCCAGGCTACGCGAATGGACGCCTTCCACGTAAAGCGAGAAGGCAAGGGCGTTCGAATCCTGCGGCATGTTGATGCCCGCAAGCGAGGCAAGGTCGCCGAGGCCACCCAGTTTGGAGCTCAGCGTCGAACCGGATGACTGCGCCGGCGTGAGCGTCAGCCGCGCCGTGTACGTGTAGGTGGCAACATTCAGGTAAACGATCGCCAGAAGCACGGTTCCGGCCGTCACACCCGCGATGATCCAGCGGCCGCCCCACAGCGCGCGGACTAGTTCGACAAGATCGATCTCGTCGTCTGCCGCAACCGATCTGCCTGCGGGGGCCTCTCCGTTCATCACGCACCGTCTCTGTAGTTTGTGTTGATCCAGTCCCGATAGCTACCGTCCAGAACGTTTCGCCACCATGTCTCGTTTTCGATATACCAGCGCAGCGTCTGCGCGAAGCCTTCACTGAAATCGCGCAACGGACGATAGCCGAGCGCTTCTCGGCTTCGGGTTTCATCGATAGCGTAGCGCCGGTCGTGCCCAGGCCGATCCTTGACGAACGTCTTCAAACTCTCGGTCGCAACACCGCGTGCTGGAGGAGCGTCGGGATAACGCATCGGCAAGTCTGGGTCAGCGCCGAATGCGGCATCAACTGCACGGCAGATATGATCGATCACTGCGATGTTCGGCAGTTCTTCACCGCCGCCGATGTTATAAGTTTCACCAACAAGTCCGCGTTGCAACACAAGGTCGATGCCCCGGCAATGGTCCTCGACATGCAGCCAGTCGCGTATCTGAAGCCCGTCACCATAGATCGGCAGCGTCTTTCCATGCAGGGCGTTTATCAGGAACAGCGGGATTAGCTTTTCGGGAAACTGATATGGGCCATAGTTATTGGAGCAATTGCTCGTCGAGACCTGCAACCCATACGTATGATGATAGGCGCGGACCAGGTGATCGCTCGCTGCTTTGCTCGCCGAGTAGGGCGAGTTCGGCGCGTAGGGCGTGGTTTCGGTGAAGGCTGTGTCATCAGGGCCGAGTGAGCCGTAAACCTCGTCTGTCGAAACGTGATGGTATCGATGGGGGAGGCCAGACCCTGAATCGAGCCAGACAGTCTTGGCGGCTTTCAGGAGCTGATGCGTGCCGACGACATTGGTCTCGATAAATGCGTCGGGACCGTGAATGGATCGATCGACATGACTTTCCGCCGCGAAATGGACGAGGGTATCAATCTGATGATCACGTAGCAGGCCGACCACGAGGTCGTGATCCCTTATGTCACCTTTTGCAAACGTGATGTCTGCTGCGCCCTCAAGGTTGGCGAGGTTGCCCGCGTAGGTCAGAGCATCGAGGACGACAATGTTGTCAACGGGATAATGATCGCGCCAGTAGCGCACGAAATTTGCACCAATGAAACCGGCGCCGCCGGTTACGAGAAGCCTAGACAATGCTTATTTCCCTGAGCTCTTTTATCATCAAACGAAGTTCGTCCCGCCAATGTCTCGCGGGGTGTCCCAGCAGCCTCCACGTTTCTGTCTTATCGAGAACCCCGTAGAAGGGCCGTCGAGCGGGCGTCGGATAGTCGGAGCTTGCGATCGGGGTGATCGGTATCGCCCGTTCGAGCAAGCCGGCATCCAAAGCTTCGGCTTGGATGGCGACGGCAAAATCATACCACGACGCAACACCTGCGTCGGTGACGTGGAAAATGCCTTCTGCGCGAGCCTGCAACAGATTCCACGTCGTGCGGGCCAGTGCGTTCACATGGGTTGGGGTGCCAATCTGGTCGGCAACAACACGCAGCTCGTCCTTTTCCTTCATCATGCGCAACATGGTTTTGACGAAATTCACACCGTGCACGCCGTAGACCCAAGCCGTGCGAATGATGAGATTGCCTGGATAGTCCAGGGCAATGTGTTCGCCCTCCAGCTTGCTGTGTCCATAGATGCTGAGTGGAGCTGGCTCATCTTCGGGACGGTATGGGCGGGAACACATTCCATCGAAAACAAAATCAGTGGAAACGTGTACCAGCCGCCCGCCTACTCCCTGCACTCCCGCTGCAAGATACGCTACGGCGTCGGCGTTTATGCGTTGGGCGAGGTCGGGCTCCTGCTCGGCACGATCCACGGCAGTATAGGCCGCAGCATTTATAATGAGCTCCGGCTTCAAATCATTGATTACAAAGCGAACGGCATTCGTATCGGTAATGTCGAGTTGTTTTCGGCTCAATCCTGCTATCGCCCAGCCCGAAGGTGCGGTCTGCATGAGTGCCCGTCCCAGTTGCCCCTCGGCGCCGGTAACAAGTACTCTCACGCGTAGGTCTCGGCTTCAGAAAACGCGCGCCCGCCGCGATCTTTGTCCGATATCGTCGGTTCGGTTTCATGCGGCCATGCGATATCAAGATCGGGATCATTCCAGGTGATGCACCGTTCATCCTGCGGATCATAAAGAGCCGTGCACTTGTAAAGGAAATCAGTGTCTTTCTCGAGGGTTAGGAAGCCGTGTGCAAAGCCCGGCGGTATCCAGAGCATTCGCTTGTTGTCCGCTGAGAGCTCTACGCCCACCCATTTCCCGAAGGTTGTAGACGAGCGGCGGAGATCAACGGCAACATCGAAAACGCGGCCTGCCGTGACGCGGACCAGCTTCCCCTGCGGGCGATTCAGTTGATAATGTAGGCCGCGCAACACGCCCCTGCCCGAACGACTATGATTGTCCTGCACAAATGCGAGGTCGAGCCCCGCGACAGCAAAGGTGTGCGCGTTCCAGGTTTCCATGAAGAAGCCTCGGGTATCGCCGAAGACTCTGGGTTCAAGGACTTTGACGTCTGGAATGGCCGTTGGCGCTACTATCATCGGTAACCGCCGCGCAGCTGTTCGAGAAGATAGGCGCCGTAGCCACTTTTCTTCAGGGGCTCGGCGATGCGCTCGAGCTGTGCATCATCGATAAATCCCTTTCGCCAGGCGATTTCTTCAGGGCAACTGATCTTGAGCCCTTGACGCTCCTCTACGATGCGCACGTAGAGCCCGGCATCCAGAAGAGAGCCATGCGTTCCCGTATCCAGCCATGCAAAGCCCCGACCCATCAACTCCACATGGAGGCCGCCTTGCTCCAGATACATTCTGTTGAGGTCGGTAATTTCGAGTTCGCCCCGGGCGGACGGTTTGATGGCCTTCGCATAGTCGACTGCATTGCCGTCGTAAAAGTAGAGTCCGGTCACGGCATAGTTGGATTTCGGATTTGCCGGTTTTTCCTCGATGGTTTCGGCTCGGCCCTGTGCGTCGAAAGAAATGATGCCATACGCGCGGGGGTCCGCCACATAATATCCAAAAACCGTTGCACCACTTTCGCGGGCATCGGCTGCAGTCAGCAGGTTCGGCAAGCCGTGACCATAGAAAATATTGTCCCCCAGCACGAGCGCGGAAGGGGCGGTGCCCACGAAATCGGCCGCGATATGGTAGGCCTGCGCCAAGCCTTCAGGTTTCGGTTGGACTGCGTAGTGAAGCGCCATGCCCCAATTGCTGCCGTCGCCGAGCAACGCCTTGAACGCCCGTCGGTCTTGCGGCGTGGTGATAATAAGTATTTCCCGGATGCCGGCCAACATAAGGACCGATAGGGGGTAGTAAATCATCGGCTTGTCGTAGACCGGCATCAGTTGCTTGCTTACCGGAAGCGTGAGCGGATGCAGGCGCGTTCCGGAACCGCCAGCCAGAATGATGCCACGACGCATGAAATTCCCCAAGTCTCTGACGTGGTTCGGGTATTACGCCCATCGCATATTGTCCAGCCAATAGGCTGGTCCGGATGAGCAAATAGCGACAGGAGGAAAGCTGGTGGAGCCGAGGGGGATCGAACCCCTGACCTCTACAATGCCATTGTAGCGCTCTCCCAGCTGAGCTACGGCCCCACACGTCTTGCTTGCGGCCCGGGGTCTGGTCCCGGGCGGCGGGCATTTAGTTCAGAAGCCGCACGGTGCGCAAGCGCCTTGTGCGGCTCCCTTTCAAAAAATCAGACGTCTTCGCCCGATTCCTTGGTCACGGCGACTTCGCCGAGGTCGTCGTCGCCGCCGAGGTCGTTCTCGTCGTCCGGGTTTACGTCGTCGTCGTCGACATCCACGTCGAGGTCGTCTTCGTCGAGGGCGGTTTCGGCGCTCTCCGGATCGGCTTCCTTTTTGGCCACCTCGAAGGGCAGCGGCTGCTTGGACTTCAGGATCGGCTCGGGCGCCCAGGCGGTCCCGCATTCGATGCAGGTGACGGGATCATCGGCGCCAAGATCGTAAAAGCGGGTGCCGCATTTCGGGCAGGTACGCTTCGTTCCCCATTCGGGCTTCACCAAGATATGTCTCCGGACGTTCGTATTTCGTACAGCTGTCTGTCGTGTAGCCGCTACCCAAGCGCACAAAAGGGCGCCGTACGGGGCGGATTCGCGGCCGGTGCCTTGCCATGCGCGTGCGGCGCTGTCAAAACCTAATCGCGCCGGGGAGCTCCGCGCGCGGCCGCGGGTGTTGTGCCGGCGGCTTCCCATAGCCGTTTCCTCAAGGATAAAGGGGCCGACCGCTGTCCGCCGCCACACCCATGCCGCTTTCGCTTGTTGCCGAGGGGCCGCTTTCCGGCCGTGTGCGTGTGCCGGGCGACAAGTCGATCTCGCACCGCGCGCTGATGCTTGGTGCGCTCGCGGTCGGCGAAACCGTGATCGATGGCCTCCTCGAAGGCGAGGATGTTCACGCCACGGCCGCTGCGATGCGGGCGATGGGCGCGCACGCGGAGCGGGATGCGGAGGGGCGCTGGCGCGTGCACGGTGTCGGTGTGGGCGGGCTGTTGCAGCCTGCGGGCGTGCTTGAGATGGGGAACAGCGGCACCTCGACGCGGCTGCTTGCCGGGCTTGTGGCCAGCCATGCGATTCGCGCGACCTTTGTGGGCGATGCGTCACTGTCGAAGCGCCCGATGCAGCGGATCATCACGCCGCTGTCGCGAATGGGCGCGCGGTTTTCGGGGAACGGCGACCGCCTGCCGATGACGGTGGAGGGTGCCTGTCCCGCGCTGCCGATCGAATACCGCCTGCCGGTCGCCTCCGCGCAGGTGAAGTCCGCGGTGCTTCTCGCCGGGCTCAACGCGCCGGGGATCACGCGCGTTATCGAAAGCGTGCCGACGCGCGACCATTCGGAGCGGATGCTGCGCGGTTTCGGCGCGGATTTGACCGTGGAAATGTTGTCGGATGGCGCGCGCCTCATCTCCGTGCGTGGGGAGGCAGAGCTGAAGCCGCAGCGAATCACGGTGCCGGGGGATATTTCATCCGCGGCGTTCCCGCTCGTGGCGGCGCTTGTGGTGCCGGGCAGCGAGGTCGTGATCGAGAATGTCGGCCTCAACCCTACGCGCACGGGCATCATCGATGCGCTCGCCATGCTGGGCCTCGAGGTGGCGGTGGAGGACAGGGGCGAGGCGGGGGGAGAGCCCGTAGGCGCGCTTCGCGTCCGCCATGCCATGCTCAGAGGCGGCGAGGTCGATCCGGCGATCGCGCCGCTGATGATCGATGAATATCCGATCTTGATGGTCGCGGCGGCGTTTGCGGAGGGCACGACCGTGATGCGCGGGCTGGAGGAGTTGCGCGTCAAGGAATCGGATCGCCTCGCCGTGATGGCTGCGGGGCTTGCCGCTTGCGGCGTGCCGATCGAAGAGCTGGAGGACGGTATCATTATCCACGGCAGCAGCGGCGCGGCGATGCCCGGCGGCGCGACCGTGGCAAGTCATCTCGATCACCGCATCGCGATGAGCTTCGCCGTGCTCGGTCTCAATGCAAAGGCGCCGGTGGTGGTGGATGATGCCCGCCCGATCGCGACGAGCTTCCCGGATTTCCTACCGCTCATGCAGCGCATGGGCGCTGCCGCGCGCTAAAAGAGGTAAACCAACGCGAAGGCTGTGCCGGCAACGTACGCGGTGAGGAAAAAGCGCAGATCGTTGATCAATGTCGCCCGGGAAACGCGCGCGCGAACCTGCACATACTCTTGTTCGTGGCCCACGAACTCTCTCCCAACGCTTGGCTGTTAACGAAGGTTACCAAATCGTTAACGATTGGGAAGAGGCAAAGTTGCGCTCTACCCCCAGGCGCGAATGCGAACGACTTGCAGTAGGGATGAAATTCTGCTAATCGTTCGCATTATTGGTTTTGGGGGGTGGTTCAGCGATGATCCTGTGCGTGTGCAATGCCCTGCGTGAAAACGATGTCCGTGCCGTTGCGGGCCCAAAGGGCTGCCCGGTGGAAACCTATGCGCGGCTGGGTGCGCGACCGCAGTGCGGCCAATGCCTTTCCCATGCGCGCCGTCTGCTGAAGGGCGGCCGCGGCGCCTGAGCAGCAGGCTTGCTAGTGCTTCGCATCATCGCAACCCATTGTTGACGCTGAATTTTCCGGGGGGCATCATGGCGCCCTATTCCCTATGCAAGATCAAAGGAGGCGCGCCATGAAGGGTGACAAGGACGTCATCAAGCATCTGAACGCGGCGCTCAAGAACGAGCTGACGGCGATCAACCAGTATTTCCTGCACTATCGGATGCTGGATAACTGGGGTGTCACGCGCCTCGCGAAGTACGAGTACGGCGAATCCATCGACGAGATGAAGCACGCCGACAAGCTCGCTCAGCGCATTCTCTTCCTCGATGGTCTGCCCAATTTCCAGTTGCTCGGGCGGTTGCGTATCGGCGAATCGGTGGAAGAGGTGCTGAAGGCCGATCTGGAACTTGAGCGCGAGGCGATCCCGCCCCTGCGCGATGCCATCCAGCACTGCGAGAAGGTGCGCGACTACGTCAGCCGTGAGATTCTGGAAGATATCCTCGAAAGCGAGGAGGAGCATGTCGACTTCCTCGAAACGCAGCTTTCGCTGATCGAGGCGATGGGCATCCAGAACTATATCCAGCTTCAGACGAAGCCCGCCGAAGACTGATCTGACGCGGCTGGGCGCTGCGCGGCGCGCAGTTCATCACGCAGCCTCCGGGCGATCCGATCGGCGGCTTTGCCGTCTCCGATCTGCGTCGAAGCGATTGCCATGCCGCTATGCGCGGCGTCGTCGTCCAGCAAGCGAGTTGCTGCGGCAAGGATGCTGTCCCGCACCGTGTCCACGATAAGCGCCGTTCCTGCCTCCACCACCTCGGGACGCTCGGTAAGGGCGCGCACGATGAGTGTCGGGATGCCAAGCGCGGAGGCTTCCTCCTGGATACCGCCCGAGTCGGTGATGATGAGGTGCGCTGCGGCGAGCGCGGCGACGAAGTCGGGGTAGGGCATCGGCGGCACCAGCCGTGCGGCCGGCAAGGCTTCGAGTGAGGCGTAGGTTTCAGGCGAACAGCTGGGATGGCGGGGTAGCAGCAGATCCACGTCGCCGCGCGCTGCGATGGCCGCAAGCGCACCAATGATCTGGGGGAAGGCTGTCTCGCGACTTTCCCGTCGATGCAGTGTCGCGAGTACGAGGCGTCGCTTGGTTTGCCGCTGTACCGGCAGCTCTCCGAGCATCCGGCGCAGCGCATCGACGACGGTGTTGCCTGTCACTTCAATGGCTGTTTCGGGCACACCTTCGGCGCGGAGGTTGGCTTGTGAACCTGGTGTCGGCGCAAAGTGCAGTGTCGCGAGCCGCGCGATCAGTGTGCGGTTGAGCTCTTCCGGATAGGGCTGAGCGAGGTCGAAGCTGCGTAGCCCCGCTTCGACGTGTGCGACCGGAATACCGGCCTGCCGCGCCGCAATGGCGCCTGCCAGCGCCGAGGTGGTGTCACCCTGCACGACCACCCACGCCGGACGCTCACGCCCCAGCAGCAGCGCCAAGGCGCCCACCGCCCGCTCGGTGAGTTCGGCCAGGGACTGACCCGGCCGCATAAGCGCGAGGTCCACGTCGGCCAGGATGCCGAATGGTCCCAGCGCCTCGGCGGCCATCTCGGGATGCTGTCCGGTCAGGCACACGCGGACCGAAAACGGCAGCGCGCGCAGCGCCAGTATAACCGGGGCGAGCTTGATCGCCTCGGGCCGCGTGCCGATCACGACCATCACCGTATTTGCTGATGTCACCAAGGCCCCCGCCCGCTGTTCACATCGCGCTTCTCCGCTCTATAGGAGCGGCATGACTGCACCGAATGCAAATCGTTTCGACATCGTTATAGCCGTGGATGGCCCCGCCGCCTCCGGGAAGGGCACGATCGCGCGGGCGCTCGCCGCGCATTTCGGCCTGCCGCACATGGATACCGGCAGCCTCTACCGCGCCGTGGGCCTTGCCGCGCTGCGCGCGGGCGGCGATCCTGCCGATGCCGTGCTCGCTGCGAAGTGCGCAAGAACGCTCGACGTCACCCTGCTCGATGATCCGGCGCTGCGGGAATCTTCGACGGCGCGCGCGGCTTCGGTCGTTTCCGCGCACCCGGAGGTGCGCGCGGCGCTCCTCGAATGCCAGCAGGCATTCGCGCGACAGCCCGGCGGCGCGGTGCTCGACGGGCGCGACATCGGCACGGTGATCGCGCCAGATGCCGACATCAAGATCTTCGTGACCGCGAGCCTCGACGTGCGCGCGAAGCGCCGACAGGCAGAGACGCCGGAGCGCGACTATGCGCTCGTGCGCGCCAATCTCGCCGAACGCGACGCGCGGGACGCGGGGCGCGATGCCGCACCGCTGCTGCAGGCGGAGGACGCCCTATTGCTCGACACGTCCGACATGGATCGGGAGACGGCGATCACGAGCGCGATCGCGCTCGCTGAGGCGCGGCTTGCGGAAAACGCGGCTTTGCGATAGAGCGGCGCCGCTTTTCGTGGTGGCAGCCTGAAGGATGCCGCCCGTTTTCCGCGTTCCATGAACCCGGAAATGAAGGGCCAAACGCAAGGTTTTGCAGTGCAAGGTTTTGCAGGGGAGCGGACGGGCATGGGGCCCGGACGTCTTTCCAGACCGCCGGAAACAACCGGTCGGCCAGTAAACAGACACGAAGGAAAACTGATACTTATGGCAACCAACCCCACGCCGAGCCGCGACGATTTCGCGGCGCTCCTCGAAGCGAGCCTCGGCGGCAGCGAATCATTTGAAGGTCGGGTCGTCACCGGCACCGTTACGGGAATTGAAAACGACATGGCCGTCATCGACGTCGGCCTGAAGTCGGAAGGCCGCGTGCCGCTGCGCGAATTCGCAGCGCCGGGCGAGAAGCCCGAAATCAAGGTCGGCGACCAGGTCGAAGTGTATGTCGACCGCGTCGAGAACGCCTATGGCGAGGCCATGCTGTCGCGCGACCGCGCGCGCCGTGAAGCCGCCTGGGACAAGCTCGAGTCTGAATTCCAGGAAAACGCCCGCGTCGACGGCATCATCTTTGGCCGCGTCAAGGGCGGCTTCACCGTCGATCTCGGCGGCGCCGTGGCGTTCCTCCCCGGCAGCCAGGTCGATATCCGCCCCGTGCGCGACGTCACCCCGCTGATGGGGATGCCGCAGCCGTTCCAGGTGCTGAAGATGGACCGCAAGCGCGGCAACATCGTCGTCTCGCGCCGCGCCGTGCTGGAGGAAACCCGCGCCGAGCAGCGTTCGGGCCTCATCCAGACACTCACCGAAGGCCAGACGGTCGACGGCGTCGTCAAGAACATCACCGACTACGGTGCGTTCGTGGACCTCGGCGGCATCGACGGCCTGCTCCATGTCACCGACATGAGCTACAAGCGCGTCGGCCATCCGTCCGAAGTGCTCGGCATCGGCGACACCGTGAAGGTGCAGATCGTTCGCATCAACCGCGAAACGCAGCGCATCTCGCTCGGCATGAAGCAGCTTGAATCGGATCCGTGGGAAGGCGCTGCCGCCAAGTATTCGGTCGGCCAGAAGGCCACCGGCCGCGTCACCAACATCACCGACTACGGCGCCTTCGTGGAGCTGGAAGCGGGCGTCGAAGGTCTCGTCCACGTCTCCGAAATGTCGTGGGTCAAGAAGAACGTCCACCCGGGCAAGATCGTCTCGACGAGCCAGGAAGTCGATGTTGTGGTGCTCGAGGTCGATGAGGACAAGCGCCGCATCAGCCTTGGCCTCAAGCAGGCGCAGCAGAACCCGTGGGAGGCGTTCGCGTCTCAGCACCCGGCCGGCAGCGTCGTTGAGGGCGAAGTCAAGAACACCACCGAATTCGGCCTGTTCATCGGCCTCGACGGCGACGTTGACGGCATGGTCCACATGTCTGACATCGCGTGGGGCGTGAACGGCGAGGAAGCGCTGGAACTGCACCACAAGGGCGAGACGGTGAAGGCCGTCGTGCTCGACGTGGACGTGGAGAAGGAGCGCATCTCGCTCGGCATGAAGCAGCTCGATTCCGCGTCGGGCGGCGGCGGTGGCGGTGCCACGGTCTCCAGCGGCGGCGGCGTCAACAAGGGCGAAACCGTCACCTGCACCGTTGCGGCGATCACCGACGGCGGCATCGAGGTCACGCTCGGCGACAGCGGTTCGACGGGCTTCATCCGCCGCGGCGATCTCAGCCGCGACCGCGACGAGCAGCGTCCGGAGCGCTTCCAGGTCGGTCAGAAGGTCGACGCGCAGGTGATCGGCTTCGATCGTTCGAAAAAGCCGAACCTGTCGATCAAGTCGCTGCAGATCTCCGAGGAGAAGGAAGCCGTGAAGCAGTACGGCTCCTCCGATTCGGGCGCGAGCCTCGGCGACATCCTCGGCGAAGCGCTGAACAAGGCCAAGGACGCGAAGAAGTAAGCGAAGCGCCTTTGTGAGCCGTTTTGCGGCCCGTCAGTTCCGCTACTGACGGGCCGCTTGCTTTTTGTTAACTTGCTCAAGCTGTTGTATGATTTGCACGGACCGAGTCGGGGGACAGTGGACCCGGGCCGTGCTGGGTGGCCCACAAGGTGTTTTGAACAAAAAATTGGGGCTCGAGAAACGGGGTGAGAGATGATTCGATCTGAACTCGTCGCAGCAGTCACGGAAATGAACCCGCATTTGTCGCAGCGGGATGTCGAACGCGTCGTGTCGACCATTTTCGATTCGATTTCCGAGGCGCTTGCCGAAGGACGCCGCGTGGAACTGCGCGGTTTCGGCGCCTTTTCCACGCGAGGCCGCGATCCGCGGACGGGGCGCAATCCCCGCACCGGCGAAAAGGTGGCCGTGGATGCGAAGCGCGTGCCGTATTTCAAGGCGGGCAAGGAACTCCGAGAGCGGCTCAACAAATAGACGGAGCCGAGAAGCCCCGAGCACGGATGGCGGTTTATGCGCCATCGGTGCTGGCATCGTGTTCGCCTGTCCGTTAAGCAGAGGTCATGCGCATCGTCACGCTGATCTTCTACTTCCTGTTCGGCGCCCTGCTGGCTTGGTTTGCCGCGCGAAACTGGGATTTCGTCACGCTGAAGCTGTGGGGCGATTACGAGCTGGCAATCCGGCTCCCCGTTCTGCTGCTCCTCATGTTCCTGATCGGCGCGCTTCCGCTCGCGATCCTGCGCTATACCAGCCGCTGGCACTGGTCGCGGCGGGTGAAGAAGCTCGAGCGCGCGCTTGAAGATACGCAGGCCCCGGAGCCGCTGCCCGTAACGGAGCCGGCCCCGCCGCCGCCCATCGCGCCGCTATGACCAACCCTGTCTTCTGTGCGGTCGATACGGCCGACAAGGATCACGCGCGGGCGCTTGCCGCGCGCGTCGCGGGCCGCGTCGGCGGCATCAAGCTCGGCCTTGAATTCTTCATGGCGAACGGCCGCGAGGGCGTGACTGCGGTTGCGGGGGAGGGCGGGGTGCCTGTCTTCCTCGATCTCAAGCTTCATGACATTCCGAACACCGTGGCGGGTGCCGTCCGTTCGCTCGCCGCGTGCCCATACGACATCCTCACCGTCCACGCGGGCGGCGGCAGCGCGATGATGCGCGCGGCGAAGGACGCGGCGCGGCCCGGCGCGAAGGTCGTGGGCGTCACGGTGCTGACCAGCATGGACGAGGACGATCTGGCCGCCACCGGCGTGATCGGCACGCCTGCCGATCAGGTTCGCAGGCTCGCGGTGCTGGCGCGGGGCGCGGGGCTCGACGGGATCGTGTGCTCGGCGCATGAAGTCGCCGCGATGCGCGCGGCGTGGCCGGACGGTTTCTTCGTCGTCCCCGGCATTCGCCCGGCGGGCAGTGCTGTCGGCGACCAGAAGCGCGTCATGACGCCGCGCGAGGCGATGGGCGCGGGCGCGAGCATTCTCGTCATTGGGCGGCCGATCACCGGCGCCGACGATCCCGGCGCGGCAGCGAACGCAATTTCCCAGAGCCTTTGAGCATGGCGCGCATCAAGATTTGCGGCGTGCGCGACCGTGCCGCGATCGATGCCGCCGCGGCGGCGCGCGCGGACTATGTGGGCTTCGTGTTCTTCGCGAAAAGCCCGCGCAATCTCTCGCTTGATGAAGCGGGCGGGCTTGCCGGCGTGGTGCCGTCCGGCATCCGCCGTATCGGCCTGTTCGTGAACGCTGACGACGAGGCGATCGGCGCGGCCGTGCGCTCTGCGCGGCTCGATGGCGTGCAGCTTCACGGAGACGAGGGGCCGGACCGCGCGGCGGCGGTGAAGGCGCGCTTCGGCGTCGAGGTTTGGAAGGCCATATCGGTCGCGACCCGCGCTGATCTCGCCGCGGCGCGGCACTATGCGGGCGTCGCCGATCGTATCCTGTTCGACGCGAAGACACCGACCGACGCGGCGCTGCCCGGCGGCATGGGCGTGCGCTTCGACTGGCGGTTGCTGGCCGGCTTTGATCCGGGGGCGCCGTGGGGGCTGGCGGGCGGACTTGACGCCTCGACAGTCGGCGAAGCCCTCGCTACGACGCAGGCGCCGCTCGTCGACGTCTCGTCGGGGGTGGAAGATGCGCCGGGCGTCAAGTCCCCGGCGATGATCAGGGCGTTTTGCGAGGCGGTGCGCGCACGATGACGGTTCAGAACAGCCTGAGACAGCAGCCGGACGAGCGCGGCCACTTCGGCGCGTTCGGCGGGCGCTATGTCGCCGAAACGCTGATGCCGCTGATCCTCGATCTTGAGCGCGAATACCGCGCCGCGCAGATCGACCCGGCATTCCGCGACGAGTTCGAATATCTGCTGAAGCACTATGTCGGCCGCCCGAGCCCGCTGTGGCTGGCGGAGCGGCTGACGACGGACCTCGGCGGCGCGAAGATTTACCTGAAGCGCGAGGACCTCAATCACACCGGCGCGCACAAGATCAACAACTGCATCGGCCAGATCCTGCTCGCCCGGCGCATGGGCAAGACCAAGATCATCGCCGAAACGGGCGCGGGTCAGCACGGCGTCGCCACCGCGACAGTGGCCGCGCTCTTCGGCCTTCCCTGCACGATCTTCATGGGCGCGGTGGACGTGGCGCGCCAGCAGCCGAATGTGTTCCGCATGAAGCTGCTCGGCGCGGAAGTCGTCGCGGTGGAATCGGGCGCGAAGACGCTGAAGGACGCGATGAACGAGGCGCTGCGCCACTGGGTCGCGAACGTCCACGACACCTTCTACATCATCGGCACGGTGGCGGGGCCGCACCCCTATCCGGAGCTGGTGCGCGATTTCCAGTCGGTGATCGGCACCGAGGCGCGCGCACAGATCCTGGAGGCGGAAGGCCGCCTGCCGGACATGCTGATCGCGCCGGTCGGCGGCGGATCGAACGCCATCGGGCTGTTTCACCCGTTCCTCGACGACACGGATGTCGAGATCGTCGGCGTCGAGGCGGCGGGCGAGGGGCTGGACGGCAAGCATGCCGCGAGCCTCGCTGGCGGCGTGCCGGGCATCCTCCACGGCAACAAGACCTATCTGCTGCAGGACGAGGACGGCCAGATCACCGAGGCGCACTCGATCTCGGCGGGGCTCGATTATCCGGGCATCGGGCCGGAGCATGCGTGGCTGCACGACATCGGCCGCGTCCGCTACGAGCCCGTGACGGACGCCGAGGCGCTCGCCAGTTTCCAGCGGCTGTGCAAGCTGGAAGGCATCATCCCGGCGCTCGAATCCGCGCACGCCATCGCGGCGGCGGAGCGCATCGCGCCGACGCTGGGCAAGGACAAGATCATCATCGTCAACCTCTCCGGGCGGGGCGACAAGGACATCTTCACGGTGGCCGAGGCGCTGGGGGTGAAGCTGTGAGAGGTTTTTGTTTGCCCCTCTCCCCAACCCTCTCCCCGGCGGGGAGAGGGAGTACAGTTGAGCCCTCTCCCCCACGGGGAGAGGGTTGGGAGAGGGGGCTGCTCCAATGACAACCCGCCTTTCCGCAGCCTTTGCCCGCACCGAAGGCCGCGCCGCGCTGGTCACCTTCGTGACGGGCGGCGATCCGACGCCAGCCGATACTGCCGCGATCCTCGATGCGCTGGTCGCGGGCGGAGCGGACGTGATCGAACTCGGCATGCCGTTCACTGACCCGATGGCGGACGGCCCGGCGATCCAGCGCGCCAATCTGCGGGCGCTCGGCGCTGGCACGACGACCGCTGACATCCTTGCCATTGCCAAGGCGTTCCGCGCCCGGCACCCGCTCGTGCCGCTGGTGCTGATGGGCTATGCGAACCCGATGCTGCGGCGCGGGGCGGAGTGGTTCGCCGGTGCCGCAAAGGATGCGGGCGTGGACGGCGTGATCGCGGTCGACCTGCCGCCGGAGGAAGACCGCGAGCTTGGCCCTTCGCTGCGCGGGGCGGGGATCGATTTTATCCGGCTGGCGACACCGACGACCGATACGGTGCGTCTGCCTGCGGTGCTGGAGGGCGCAGGTGGTTTCCTTTACTATGTTTCGGTCGCGGGGATCACGGGGCTGCAGCAGGCGGCGCAGGCCAGTATCGACAGCGCGGTCGCGCGTTTGAAGGCGGCGACCGATCTGCCTGTCGTAGTCGGCTTCGGCGTTCGCACGCCGGAGCAGGCCGCCGCGATCGGCCGTGTTGCGGACGGTGTTGTCGTCGGCTCGGCGATCGTCGATATCGTGGCGGCGCACGGCGCCGGTGCCGCGCCGCATGTGAAGGATTATGTGGCCGGGCTCGCCGCCGCGCTCGCCACTGCAAGGGAGAAGGCCGCATGAGCTGGCTCGAACGCATCCGCCCCGCGCTCAGTTTCCTTACGAAGAAGGAAACGCCGGACAATCTCTGGACGAAATGCCGGGGCTGCGGCCAGATGAACTTCCACCGCGAGCTGGTGGACAACATGAATGTCTGCCCGCGCTGCGATTTCCACGAGCGCATCGGCCCGAAGGAGCGCTTCCAGCAGATATTCGACGGCGGCAAGTACGAGCGGCTGGCGATCCCGTCGGTGACGGAAGACCCGCTGAAATTCCGCGACCAGAAGAAATACACGGACCGCATCAAGGCCGCGCGCGCCGCGACCGGAGACCCCGAGGCGTTCGCGATCGCGGAAGGCCAGATCGACGGCACCTCCGCAATCGTGGGAGTGCAGAACTTCGCCTACATGGGGGGATCGATGGGTATGGGCGTGGGCGAGGCGTTCATCGCCGGGGCGGAAGCCGCGCTGGATAGCCGCGTACCCTATGTGGTGTTCACGGCGGCGGGCGGCGCGCGGATGCAGGAGGGGCTGCTCAGCCTGATGCAGATGCCGCGCGCGACCGTGCTTACCTCGCTGCTGCGCGAGGCGGGGCTGCCGTATGTCGTCGTCATCACCGATCCGACGACGGGCGGCGTCACTGCGTCCTACGCGATGCTCGGCGACGTCCATATCGCGGAGCCGGGCGCGCTCATCGGCTTTGCGGGCCAGCGGGTGATCGAACAGACCATTCGTGAGAAACTGCCCGAAGGCTTCCAGCGCGCCGAATATCTGCACGAGCACGGCATGGTCGATCTCGTCGTGCACCGGAAGCGCCTGAAGGCGCAGCTCGGCAGCCTGCTCGGCGTGCTCACGCACGCGCCTGCGAAGGCGGCATGAACCGGATGATGCCGCGCTGATGGCGACCGAGGGGGCCCGGTCAGAAAATCCCGCGCTCGATGCCCTGCTCGTCGAGGCGAAGGCGCTGCATCCCAATCTGATCGACCTGACGCTCGGCCGCGTCGAACGGCTGCTCGGCAAGCTCGGCAACCCGCATCACCATCTGCCGCCGGTGTTTCACGTGTCGGGCACGAACGGCAAGGGCTCGACGGCGGCATTCCTGCGCGCCTGCCTTGAGGCGGCGGGCTACCGTGTCCACGTCTTCACCTCGCCGCATCTGGTGCGCTTCAACGAGCGTATCCGCCTTGCCGGGCGGCTCATCACCGACGGCGAGCTGATCGAGCTTCTGAACGATGTGATCAGCGTCAACAACGGCGAGCAGATCACGTTTTTCGAGTTGACCACGGCGGCTGCGTTTACGGCCTTCTCGCGCACGCCCGCCGACGCCTGCGTCATCGAGGTCGGGCTCGGCGGCACGTGGGACGCAACGAATGTGCTCCCGACGGCGGCCATCTGCGGCATCGCGCAGCTCGGGCTCGATCACCAGCAGTTCCTCGGCAATTCCATCCTCGACATCGCGCGCGAGAAGGCCGGCATCGCCAAGAAGGGCGTTCCGCTCGTCACCTCGCGCTACCCGCAAACGGTTGCTGCGGCGATCGGCGAGGTGGCGGGGCCGAAGGGCGCCCGCATCATCGCGCGTGGCATCGATTGGGACGTGGGCATCTATCAGGACCAGCTTCACTACCGCGACGCTAAGGCGAAGCTGACGCTCGGGATGCCGCGCCTGCCCGGCGCGCACCAGATCGACAATGTCGGCCTCGCCGCCGCGATGCTGCGCCACCAGACGGCGCTCGCCGTGCCGGACGCGGCGCTGCGTGCCGGGCCGGGCTGGGCGGAATGGCCCGCGCGCCTGCAGCGGCTGGAAAGCGGCCCGCTTCTGGCGCACCTGCCGCAGGGCAGCGAACTCTGGCTCGACGGCGGCCACAATCCTTCGGCGGCGCGTGTCATCGTCGATGCCTTTCGCGCGCAGGATATCGCGGCGACGCCGTTCCACCTCGTGCTCGGTATGCTGCAAAGCAAGGACGCTGCGGCTTTCCTCAAGGCTTTCGCGGGCCGCGTGACGGCGGCACACACCGTGCCGATCCCCGAGCATGAGTGCGTTCCCCCCGAAGCGCTCGCGAAGCTGGCAGGCGACGTGGGGCTTCCCGCGACGCCCGCCGCCTCGGTCGACGAAGCGCTCCGCCGGATCGGCCACGCCGCCGACCGCAAGGCGCCCCCCGTGGTGCTGATCGCGGGGTCGCTCTACCTTGCGGGCGACGTGCTGAAGATCAACGGGCCGCTTCCCGCTTAATCTTCGGCCTTCTCCGTTCCCGCAGTTCCGATCGATGCGTCGATCAGGCCTGCGCGCATCATCAGCCAGAAGAGGAGGATGCCGGGCAGCGCGATCGCGGTGGTGAACAGGTAATAGTTCACATAGCCGAAACTCTCGATCAGCGCGCCCGCCGTGGTGCCGGTCATGAAGCGGCCGACGATGCTGGCGAAGGCGGAGATGAGCGCATACTGCGCGGCGGTGAAGCGAAGATCGGTGAGCGCCGAGAAATAGGCGACGACGCAGACGCCGCCGATGCCGCTCGCGAAATTTTCAAAGCCGATGGCGAGCGCCATGCCGGTGTTGGAATGCCCGGCGGCGGCGAGTAGCGCGAAGCTGAAGTTGGAGACCGCCATCAGGATCAGGCTGAGCAGCACCGAGCGCTTGAGGCCGAGCTTTGCATAGAGCGCGCCGCCTACGAAGATGCCCGCGAGCAGCGCCCAGAAGCCGACGCCGACGTCGTAGATGGCGATTTCCGTGTTCGTGTAGCCGAGATCTTCGAACAGCAGGCGCAGCGTGAGGTTCGCCAGCGTGTCGCCGATCTTGTGGAGGAGGATGAACAGCAGCACCAGCCACGCACCGCTGCGCTGCAGGAACTCCGCGAACGGGCCGATGATCGCCGTGCCGAGGGTCTTCAGCGTCTTCCGCGCAGCCACTTCCTTGTGGCGCGGGGGTTCGCCCATGATGAGCGCGGTGACCGCGGCGGGAAGCGCGAACACCGCGCACAGCATATAGGCCGCGCCCCAGCCGAGATTCCATTGCATCGGGTCGGCGGCCACGAGCGCGAGCGCGCCTGCGCCCGCCGCGCCGATGCGCCAGCCGTATTGCGACATGCCCGCGCCGACGCCGAGTTGGCGCGGCTCCAGCAGCTCGATGCGATAAGCGTCGATGACGATATCGAACGTCGCGCCGGCGACACCCACGAAGATCGCGGCGAGCGCGACGGCCATGATATCGGCCTTTGGGTCCATAAGCCCGAGATTGATGACCGCAACGATCACAAGCGCCGCCGTGAACAGCATCCACGAGACGCGCTGGCCGAGCCGCCCGAGCAGCGGCAGGCGCACGCCTTCCACCACCCACGCCCACAGGAACTTGAAATTGTACGCGAGGAACACGAGCGCGAAGGTGGTGACACTTTTCTTGTCGATACCGTCCTGCGCGAGGCGCGTGGTGAGCGTTGCGCCGATCATCGCATAGGGAAAGCCCGACGACATGCCGAGGAACAGCGCGGCGAGCGGCGCGGCTTCGAAATAGGGGCGGACACCTGCGGGAAGACGGTCCCGAACCGATGCGAATGTGCCCGCCATGCCTGCTCCTTCATACTCACCGGGTGCGTGTGTAAGCGAGAAATGGCTGCACGGGAATCTCCCGCGTTTGCGCTAGGTGTCGGAGAGGTGCGGGTGCGGTAGAATGGCGGGCATGGACGCTCTTTCACCCCCGCGCCGTCCGACGCCCGGCCAGCTTGCGCTGGCGCGCGCGGTGGCGGAGGGCGGCGGTCTGCAAGACGCGCGCACGGCGACCGTGCCCGCCGCTGTCTACACCGACGCGGCCCGGTTTGCGCTGGAGCGCGAGCGGCTGTTCGGGCGGCTGCCGGTCGCGATCGCGGCGTCGGCGCTGCTGCCCGAGCCGAACATGGCGGTGCCGCACGACGGCTTCGGCGTGCCGCTGCTTCTCGCGCGCGACGGCAAGGGCACGGTGCGCGTGTTCCTGAACGTCTGCCGCCATCGCGGCACGCGGCTGATGGACGGCGCGGAGGTGCAGAAGGCGCCGCGCATCGTCTGCCCCTATCATGCCTGGGCCTATGGACCCGACGGCCATCTGGCGGGTGTGCCGCGCGCCGACACGTTTCCGGGGCTGGACAAGGCGGAGCGCGGGCTTTTCGAGCTGCCCTCGCGCGAGGCGGGCGGCATCATCTGGGCGGGGCTGGAGCGGGATCGGGCTTACGATTTCTCGTTTGTCGAAGGGCCGCTTGCCGCCGATTTCGATGCGCTCGGGCTTGGCGAGATGTATCTCTACAACCGCCGCACGCACGATGTGCCCGCGAACTGGAAGCTCATCATGGATGCGTTCCTTGAAAGCTACCACGTGCAGCGGCTGCACGCGAAGACGATCGCGCCGTTCTTCGTGGACGGGATCACGGCGGGGGATGTGATCGGCCCGCACGCGCGATCCGCGGTGGCGCGCGCCGATTATCTGGCGAAAGTGGATATGGAGGACTGGGCGGCGCTGCGCCGCGTCGTCACCTATGCCTATCAACTCGTGCCCGGCACGGTGCTGGTGTTCTCGCCCGATTATGTGAACCTGATGACGCTGATGCCGCAGGCGGCGGGGCGCACGCTGGTCGAGGATCTCATGCTGATCCCCGAGAAGCCCGCGACCGCGAAGGCCGAGGATCACTGGCGGCGATCATGGGAACTGCTCGACGGCGGCGTGTTCGGCACCGAGGATTTCGGCGCCGCCGCGCGCGGTCAGCAGGGGCTGGAAAGCGGCGCAGTGTCGGAGCTGTTGCTCGGCAGCCTCGAACTCGGCATCCGCCGCTTTCACGACACGGTCGAGCGCCTTATCTCATAGGCTCCGGCGTCAGGAGCGGTGGGTCGGTTTCGCCCCGCGACACCACCACGGCGGCGGCGAGATCGCCGGTGACGTTCAGCGTCGTGCGGCACATGTCGAGGAAACGGTCGACGCCGAGGATGAGCCCGATGCCCTCGGGCGGCACGCCGACCATGCCGAGGATGAGCGCCACGACGGGCAGCGAGCCTGCAGGCACGCCCGCCGTGCCAATGCCGCCGAGGATGCACACCAGCATCACCACCACCTGCTGGCCGAGATTGAGTTCGACGCCGAAGAACTGCGCGAGGAACAGCACGGTGACGCCTTCGAACAGCGCGGTGCCGTTCTGGTTGGCGGTGGCGCCAATGGTGAGCACGAAGCGCGAGACGCGGCGCGGCAGCATCAGCTTGGTTTCCGCGACGCGCAACGCGGTGGGCAACGTGGCGTTCGACGAGGCGGTGGAAAAGGCCATGACGATCGCCTCTTCCGAATTTCGGAAGAAACGCACGGGCGACATGCCGCCGAGATATTTCACCGCCAGCGAGTAGACGACGACCATGTGGATGCCGAGCGCGAGGACGACGACGCCGACATAAGACGCGAGGCGGGCGAGCAGATCCCAGCCGAACAGCGCGGCGAGGTTGAACATGAAGCAGGCGACGGCATAAGGCGCGAGGCGGATGACGAGGTTGATGAGCGTCATCGTCACGTCGAACAGACCTTCGATCGCGCCCTTCAGCCGCTCGGTCCCCGGCGTGTTCGCGAGCACCATGCCGATGCCGAACATCAGCGCGAAGAACATCACGGCGAGGATGTCGTTGTCCGCAGCGGCGCGGATGACGTTCGAGGGGACGATGTTGAGCACCGCTTCCACGCCCGAAGGCGCGGTGCGCGAGGTGGCGACGATGGAGGCGGCGCCGTCTCCGGCATCCGCGAGCAGGCGCTGGGCGAGCGCAGGGTCGATGCCGTCGCCGGGGCGCAGCACGTTCACGAAAAAGAGCCCGATCGCCACCGCCACGGCGGAAACGCCGATCGTGTAGGCAAGCGTCTTCCAGCCGATGCGGCCGAGCGAGCGGATGTCGCCCATCTCCGCGACGCCGAGCACCAGCGCCGAGAACAGCAGCGGAATGACCAGCATGAACAGCAGGCGCAGGAACAGCTGGCCGATCGGGCCGGTCACATAGGTCGTGACGGTCTGCACCCACGCGGCGTCGGCGCCTGCGGTGAAATGCACGACTAGGCCCGCGATGAGACCGAACGCGAACCCGATCAGCATTTTCACATGTAACGGCATCAATGGCTCCCTCTGCCCGCGCGGCGACGATAGACGAGCGGTTTGGCGATGAAAATGCGTTCAGGCGTCGACGGCGGATAGCCTTCGGGTATGGCTTTAGTTCACGGGGGCGCGGCGACGGTAGCTGAGCGCTTCGGCGATGTGGATGCGCGCGACGCTTTCCGCGCCCGCGAGATCGGCGAGCGTGCGGGCGACGCGCAGCACGCGGTGGTAGCCGCGTGCGGTGAGGCGCATCGATTCGGCGGCCTGCATCAGGAGCTTGCGGCCGGGCTCGTCCGGCGTTGCGGCGTCTTCGAGCAGCTTGCCGTCGGCCTCCGCATTGGTGCGGACGCCGTGCGCTTCATAGCGGGCGGTCTGGAGCGCGCGGGCGGCGGCGACGCGCGCCGCGACTTCGGCCGAGCCTTCGGCGGGCGGCGGCAGCGCGAGATCGGCGGCGGAAACGGGTTCGACCTCGACGTGAAGATCGATGCGGTCGAGCAGCGGCCCGGAGAGTTTGGACTGATAGTCGGCCGCGCAGCGGGGCGCGCGGGCGCAGGCGAGCGCCGGATCGCTGAGATGCCCGCAGCGGCAGGGGTTCATCGCAGCGATCAACTGCACGCGCGCGGGGTAGGTGACGTGGAGCGCGGCGCGCGCAATGCTGACCTCGCCGGTTTCGAGCGGCTGGCGCAGCGAATCGAGCACCTGGCGCTGGAACTCGGGCAGTTCGTCGAGGAACAGCACGCCGAGATGCGCGAGGCTCACCTCGCCCGGCCGCGCCTTCGTGCCGCCGCCGACGAGCGCCGCCATCGATGCGGAGTGGTGCGGCGCGCGAAACGGACGCGCGCGGATCAGCTTGCCGCCGTCGAGCGCGCCCGCGACCGACGAGACCATCGAGACTTCAAGCGCCTCGCGCGGCGACAGCGGCGGCAATATGCCCGGCAGCGCGGCGGCGAGCAGCGACTTGCCCGCGCCCGGAGGCCCGGACATCAATAGATTGTGGCCACCAGCCGCCGCGATTTCGAGCGCGCGCTTGGCGGTTTCCTGGCCCTTTACGGCGGCAAGATCGGGCGCGTGGGCGGCATCCTCTGCGACCGATGCGACGGGCTGGCTGAGCAGCTGCGTGCCTTTGAGATGGTTCAGCAGGCTGAGCAGATCGGGCGCGGCGAGCACGTCGCAGCCCGCCCACGCCGCCTCGCCGCCCTGCACGGCCGGGCAGATGAGGCCGAGGTCGTTCGTGGACGCGTGGAGTGCCGCGAGCAGCACGCCGGGCACCGGGCTCACCCGCCCGTCGAGCGCCAGTTCGCCGACCGCCGCGTAGCCCGCCAGCGCCTCCAGATCGACGACGCCCATCGCCGCGAGCAGGCCGAGCGCGATGGGAAGGTCGTAGTGGCTCCCTTCCTTGGGCAGATCAGCGGGCGAAAGATTGACGGTGATGCGCTGGAAGGGGAGCGCGAGGCCGATGGCGGAAAGCGCCGCGCGCACACGCTCCTGGCTTTCGGCCACGGCCTTGTCAGGCAGGCCGACGATGGTGAACTTGGCTCCCCCGCGCGCGATCTGCACCTGCACATCGATACTGCGCGCTTCAAGCCCGATGAACGCGACTGTCTGCACGCGCGCAACCATGACCGGCTTTCCCCCGTTGATGCTGCGAAACGAAGCATCGGGACACCGGTTACTGTGCGCCAACAGCATCGTCAAACCCTTGGGGTTGCGGCCTCTTTTTTGACACGCCGCAGGCGCATCTTGGGCTGCAAAGACGATTCGCGCATCCTCGGGGACTCCGCTTGACCACGCCTTCTCCATCCCCGCGCAAGACGCGGCGGCCGCGCTCGCTCGCGCGCCGCGGGGCGGAGATCACAGCGGGCGTGATGCTGATGATTCTGTCGCCGATCATCGGCGGGCCGCTGATTCCGGGGCCGTTCGGCTTCATCGGCTCGGCGATCGGCCTTGCGCTCGTGCTCAGGAACTCGCACTGGGCGCGCAAGCGCTACGTCGCGTTCAAGCGCCGCCATCCGAAGATCGCGCACTGGGTCGACATGGGACTTCGCCGCCGCAAACGGGCGCGTCCGGAGTAGGCGCGCCCACGCTTTCCGTTGACTTTGGGCGCGTGCCTGCCTATGCGCTCGCCCGAAGGTTTCGGCCGCGATTGCGCGAGCACGCGTGCGCGGCCGTTTTTATTGATTCGATTCGCAAGAAGGCATGTCCGATGAAGCGCACCTACCAACCGAGCAAGCTCGTCCGCAAACGGCGCCACGGCTTCCGCACGCGCTCGGCGACGCCGGGCGGCCGCAAGGTTCTGGCGGCCCGCCGCGCGCGCGGCCGCAAGCGGCTGTCGGCGTAGCTCCGAAGCCGGAGCGGCTCCGTGCGCGGCGCGATTTTCTCGCCGCGAACAAAGGACGCCGCGCCGTGACCGACGGCTTCATCTTGCTGGCCCGCGACCGCGCCGATGACGGCGCCGTGCGCGTCGGTTTCACCGTCACCAAGAAGATCGGCAATTCGGTCGTCCGTAACCGGCTGAAGCGCCGCCTGCGCGCGCTCGTTTCCGAATCGATGCCGGCGCTCGCGTCTCCAGCCCACGATTATGTGCTGATCGGCCGCGAGGCGGGACTGACGCGTGCTTATGCGGATATGATCGCCGATCTTGAGCGCGCGGTGCGAAAGGTCGCAAGATGATCGGCAGGCTGGCCGCCCGGATGATGATCCTCGTGGCGCGCGGCTGGCAGCTCAGCTTCTCGGTGATCCTGCCGCCGACGTGCCGGTTCGCGCCGTCGTGCTCGGCCTACGCGATCGAGGCGATCGAGCGGCACGGCCCTATCAAGGGTGGCGCGCTTGCGCTTCGTCGGATATTGCGCTGCCATCCGTGGGGCGGTTCGGGGTTCGATCCCGTCCCCGGTCCTGAAACCATAACGAAGTCGAGGCCCTGCTGCGGGCCGCAAGAAGGTGGTCGAGCTTGAGCGATAATCGCAACATGTTCCTGGCGATCCTGTTGTCGATCGTCGTGCTGTTCGGCTGGACTGCCGTTTCGGAACGCTTCTTCCCGACGCCGAAGTCGAACGAACCGGTGAGTGCCGCGCAGAAGGCGGATGGCGCGGCGCCGGTCGCGGAGGCCTCCACCGTGCTGAGAGACCGGGCGACCGTGATCGCGGAAGGCGAGCGCGTTGCGATCCGCACGCCTGCGCTTTCAGGCTCGATCAATCTGGCCGGTGCGCGCATCGATGACCTGCTGCTGCTGCGCCACGACGAGACGCTCAAGAAGGATTCGCCGAACGTCCGCCTGTTCTCGCCTTCGGGAACGCAGGGCGCCTATTTCGCAGAATTCGGCTGGACCGGGGCCGCGGGCCTGCCGACCGCCGAAACGCGCTGGACGGCAAGCGCCCCCACGCTGACGCCCGAACAGCCGGTCACGCTGTCGTGGACGAATGCTGCGGGCCAAACCTTCCAGATCGCCCTGTCGGTGGACAAGGACTACCTGTTCACCGCGAAGCAGAGTGTCGTGAACCGCGGCAACCAGGCGCTTGTCGCGCGGCCCTACGGCCTCGTCGCACGGGTCGGCACCGGCCCGGACCAGAGCACGTTCAACGCGCACACCGGCCCGATCGGCGTGTTCGGCGGCAAGACCAATTACGACAATAATTACGACGACGTCGACGAGGCGCCGGACCGGCAGATCGATTTCCGCTCTAAGGGCGGCTGGATCGGCTTCACCGACAAATACTGGCTGTCCGCGCTGATCCCCGCGAACGACACGACGTTCGACGCGAACTTCCGCAGCGGCGGCGACGCGCGTTATCAGGCGGGCGTGCGCGGGGAACCGGTTGCTGTCGGCCCCGGCCAGACCGCTTCGACGACTACGCGCCTGTTCGCGGGCGCCAAGGAAGTGGACGTCCTCGATCGCTATCAGGACGGTCTCGCCATCCCCCGCCTCGGCAGCGCCATCGATTGGGGCTGGTTCGAGGTGATCGCGAAGCCGATTTTCCACCTGCTCGACTGGCTGTTCGAGAAGACCGGCAACCTCGGCGTCGCCATCATCGGCCTCACCATCCTCATCCGCTTCGTGCTGTTCCCGATCGCGAACAAGCAATACGCCTCGATGGCGAAGATGCGGCAGGTGCAGCCGAAGATGAAGGCGCTGCAGGAGCGCTACAAGGACGATAAGCTGAAGCTCCAGCAGGAGATGATGGAGCTTTACAAGACGGAGAAGGTGAACCCGCTCGCGGGCTGCCTCCCGATCCTGTTGCAGATTCCGATCTTCTACGCGCTCTACAAGACGCTGTTCCTTGTCATCGATATGCGGCACCAGCCGTTCTACCTGTGGATCAAGGATCTCTCCGCGCCCGATCCGCTGACACCGGTGAACCTGTTCGGCCTGCTGCCGTTCACGCCGCCGCCGTACATCGGCATCGGCGTGCTTCCGATCCTGCTCGGCATCACCATGTGGCTTCAGCAGAAGCTCAATCCGCAGCCGCTCGACGAGATCCAGCAGAAGGTGTTCGCCATCCTGCCGTGGATGTTCATGATCATCATGGCGCCGTTCGCGGCGGGTCTGCAGCTTTACTGGACGGTGAACAACATCATCTCGATCGCGCAGCAGTGGGTGCTCATCAAGAAGCATCCGGCGCCCGCGCCGGAGCCCGCAAAAGCGAAATGACCGGCATCAGCCCCCGCGAGGCGAACCGTCTGTTCACGGGGCCGATCGCGTTCGTGAAGTCGGCGCCGACGATGGAAGACCTGCCCCCGGCGAACCTGCCGGAGGTGGCGTTCGCCGGGCGTTCGAATGTCGGCAAGTCGTCGCTGCTGAATGCGCTGACGGCGCGCAAGGGTCTCGCGCGCACGTCGAACACGCCGGGCCGCACGCAGCTTCTCAACATCTTCGATGTCGGCGAACCGGCTGTGCTGCGCCTCGTCGACATGCCGGGCTATGGCTATGCCGAAGCCCCGAAGAAGATGGTGGACGCGTGGAAGCGCGCCGTGTTCGATTATCTGCGCGGGCGCGCGAACCTGAAGCGCGTGCTGCTGTTGATCGACAGTCGCCGGGGTATCGGCAAGGTCGACGAGGATGTGATGGACATGCTCGACAGCGCCGCCGTCTCCTACCAGATTGTGCTCACCAAAACCGACAAGGTGAAGGAAAGCTGGGTCAGCAAGCTGCGCGAGGATCTTCCGGCGCTCCTGAAGCGGCATCCCGCATCGTTCCCGAGCCTCCTCGCCACCAGTTCCGAAAAGAATCACGGGATCGAAGAGCTGCGCGCGGCGGTGCTCGGGGCGGCGAAGGACGAGACGGGCGTATGAAGCTGGTGATCGGCAACAAGCGCTACTCGTCGTGGTCGCTGCGCGGCTGGCTCGCCGCGAAGCTGTCGGGCCTTGCGTTCGAAGAGGTCGTGATCCCGATGGATACGCCCGAATTCACCGCGGCGAAGGCGGATGCGTCGCTGCTGCCTTCGGGCGCCGTGCCCGTGCTGTGGGACGGCGACGTCGCGGTGTGGGAAAGCCTCGCGATCATCGACTGGCTCGCCGACCGCGTCGGCCGCGACGTCTTCTGGCCGAAGGATGACGCGGCGCGGGCGCTGGCGCGCGCGATCGCGGCGGAGATGCACGCGGGTTTCATCAATCTGCGCAGGCATTGCCCGATGAACACCGGGCGAACCTATCCGTCGTTCGCGTTGACGCCGGAGGTGGAGCGCGACATCGGCCGCATCGACGCGCTGTGGCGCGAGGCGCTGTACGGTTTCGGCGGTGAAGGCGGCCCGTATCTGTTCGGTGCGTTCGGCGCGGCGGACATCATGTACGCGCCCGTCGTCACGCGCTTCCGTACCTACGACGTGCCGCTTTCCGATGCGTCGGCAGCCTATGTGAACGCTGTTCTCGCGCACCCGTTCATGCAGGACTGGTATGCGGGCGCGGATGCCGAAGAGTGGCGGCTCGACCGGATCGAGTTTTAAAGCGTTTCCCCGCAGCCTTCGTAGCGTTTGTCGTCGAGCGTCATGGTGACGGTGTAGGCGTAGGCCTTGCCGCTCATTGCGTCCTCGCAGGCCTTCTTCACGATCGAGACGGCGAGCGACGATTTTCCCTGCGAAACCGCGAAGCTGCTCGTTCCTTCGAGCGCGAGGCGGGCGGGCGCCTTGAACGTAGCGGTCTTCGATCCGTAATCGGCGATCACCTCCACATTGTGGCCGGTGGCGATGTCCATCGTCCAGCCTGGCTCCTGTCCGACCGCATGGAAGCGAACCGGAGGCCCTGACGCGGCCGGTTCGGGAAAACCGCCCGGCTGATCCCATTCGCGCGGGCCGTTGACGCGCCAGATTTCCTTGCCCGCCGCATCGTAAAGCACGGTGAAGGGCAGGCCCGGCGCGCCGAGCGTGGTGGCGAGCGCGCCTTCCTCGTCGAGCAAGATCGTCATGTGCTGGAGTTTCGCTTTGGCGAGGAACGGCTTCACCTTCTCCCAGCCCTGAAGATCCTGGCTGATGCCGACCACCGCCATTTCGCCCGCCTTCGCCTTCGCGAGTCCGTCGAGCGCGGGCATTTCCGCGATGCAGGGCGCGCACCACGTTGCCCACAGGTTCACGAGCACGGGCTTGCCCCGGAAATCGGCGAGCGTCACCTTGCTGCCGTCCTCGCGTGCGAAGGCCTGCGTGGGCGCGGGCGTACCGGCCTGCGACGTGTCCACCGTGCCGGCTTCCGCTTTCTTCGCCGCCGGCGCCGCGCTTTCTTGCGGGGCGAGCGCGTCTGCTTTATCGGCCTCCTTGGCCTTGCCGCAGGCGGAAAGCGGCATGAGAACGAGGATCGCAAACATTACAGACCGCATTTCAAACTCCAATGACATGTGGGGTGGCCGCTTCGCTGAAGGGCCGTCGGCAGTCATGCGCGACATTAATGTTTCCATCGGCGTGGACAAGCGCCTGTGGCGACAGGACATCGCCGGCAGCCGCGCGCACGCCGCGATGCTGGCTGCGGCGGGCATCCTTTCGCAGGGCGATGCCGCCGAAATCGTGCGCGGCCTCGATGCGATCGAAGCCGAATATGCCGCGGGCGGTCTCGTGGAGAATGCTGCACTCGAAGACATTCACATGCATGTCGAGGCGCGGCTGAAGGAGATCATCGGCGAGCCTGCCGGGCGGCTGCACACGGCCCGTTCGCGCAACGATCAGGTCGCGACTGACTTCCGCTTGTGGGTGCGGGGCGCCATCGATGCGATCGACGCGGGGCTCGGCGGTTTCCAGAAGGCACTGCTGGCGCGCGCGGAGCAGCACGCGGCGGACGTGATGCCCGGCTTCACACATCTGCAAACCGCGCAGCCCGTCACGCTCGGCCACCACCTGATGGCGTATTACGAGATGACGCGGCGCGACCGGGGCCGCTTCGCCGATGCGCGGGCGCGCCTCAACGAATCGCCGCTCGGTGCCGCTGCGCTCGCGGGCACGTCGTTCCCGATCGACCGTCACGCGACGGCGAAGGCGCTCGGTTTCGACCGTCCGATGGCGAACAGCCTCGATGCCGTGTCGGACCGCGACTTCGCGCTCGAATTCCTGTCGGCGGCGGCGATGGCGGGGCTGCACCTGTCGCGGCTGGCCGAAGAGATCATCATCTGGGCGAGCCAGCCCTACGGCTTCGTCAAGCTGCCCGATGCGTTCTCGACCGGCTCTTCGATCATGCCGCAGAAACGCAACCCCGACGCAGCGGAACTCGTGCGCGCGAAGGCGGGGCTGTTCCTGGGTGCATACCAACGCCTCGCCGTCATCATGAAGGGGCTGCCGCTCGCCTATTCGAAGGACATGCAGGACGACAAGGCGCCGGTGTTCGAGGCCTTCGATACGCTCGCGCTCTGCCTCGCCGCGATGACCGGGATGGTGGAGACGATCAGCTTCGACACCGCGCGGATGCGCGCGGCGGCGGGCACGGGCTTTTCCACCGCGACCGACCTTGCCGACTGGCTGGTGCGTGAGGGCGGCGTGCCGTTCCGCGAGGCGCACCACATCACCGGGCGCTGCGTTGCGGCGGCGGAGGCGGCGGGCTGCGATCTCGCCGACCTGCCGCTGGAAACGCTGCGCGGCGTCGATGCGCGGATCGACGAGCGCGTCTACGGCGTGCTTACGGTCGATGCCTCGGTCGCGAGCCGTACCAGCTTCGGCGGCACATCGCCGGCGAACGTGCGCGCGGCGGTTGCTGCGGCGCGGGGGGCGGGCCAATGAAGGCTGCGCTTCCGCTTCTGCTCCTCCTCGCCGCGTGCGGCGCCAAGGGGCCGCTTGCGTGGCCGGAAGGCGGCCCGCCGCCCATGCCGCCCGGCGTCAAGGACCCGCTGACCACCGAACAAATGCTCGAGCCGCCGGCGCAGGCAGCGCCCGCGCGCGTCGACGATCCCGTGCGCCGTTCGGAAGAGCGCCGCGACGATGAATTCGATCTGCCGCCGGGGCTCTGATGGACCATTTTGAGCACAGGAACGGCCGCCTGATGGCCGAGGATGTCGATGTGGCCGCGCTTGCGGACGCCGTGGGCACGCCCTTCTACTGCTATTCGTCGGCGACGATCGAACGGCACTTCACGGTGTTTCGCGATGCCGTCGCAGGCGCGGGGAATGCCCCGCCGCTCGTCGCCTATGCGGTGAAGGCGAACTCGAACCAGGCCGTGATCGCAACGCTCGCGCGGCTCGGCGCCGGGGCGGACGTGGTGTCGCTCGGCGAGATGAAGCGTGCGCTCGCCGCGGGCGTTCCGGCCGAACGCATCGTCTTCTCGGGCGTCGGCAAGACGGCGGAGGAGATGGAAGCCGCCATTCAGGCGGGCGTCTTTCAGATCAATCTTGAATCGCTGCCCGAGGCGGAAATGCTTTCGGCGGTCGCCGCGCGTATGGGCCGAACCGTGCCCGTCGCGTTCCGCGTGAACCCTGATGTCGACGCGGGCACGCACGCCAAGATTTCGACCGGCAAGGCCGAGAACAAGTTTGGCATCCCCATCGATACCGCGCAGGAGGCGTTTGCGCTGGCCTCCGCGCTGCCCGGTATCGCGCCGGTGGGCGTCGCGCTCCACATCGGCAGCCAGCTCACCGATCTTGCGCCGCTGGAGCAGGCCTTCACCCGCCTCGGCACGCTGATTGCGGAGCTGCGCGCGGCAGGCTTCACGGTGAGCCGCGCCGATCTCGGCGGCGGGCTCGGCGTGCCCTATGACGCACATGCGCCCGGACCGCCGCTGCCCGAAGCCTACGGGGCCATGGTCGCGCGCGTCACCGCGGATTGGGACGTGCGCCTCACCTTCGAGCCGGGGCGTGTGATCGTGGGCAACGCGGGCGTGCTCGTTTCGCGCGTCATCCGCGTGAAGAGCGGTGCGACGACCGAGTTCGTCATCATCGACGCGGCGATGAACGATCTGCTCCGCCCCAGCCTCTACGATGCGTGGCACGACATCGATTCGGTGATGCAGACAGCCGAGCGGATGACCGCGACGGTCGTCGGCCCCGTATGCGAAACCGGGGACACGTTTGCGGAAGGGCGTGAGATTCCGGCGGTGGAGGCCGGCGATCTGGTCGTATTCCGCACGGCGGGCGCTTATGGTGCGGCGATGGCTTCGACCTACAATTCCCGCCTGCTGACGCCCGAAGTGCTGGTGAAGGGCGACAAGTGGGCGCTGGTGCGGCCGCGCAGCACGATCGAGGATCTGATCGCGCAGGACCGCGTGCCGAACTGGGTGGGATAGCGCGATGACCGCACCCGCGCCGCAGCAAGCCTTTCTTGCCGCGATGCGCGTGCCGCTTGCCCTTTCGGGCATCGTTCTTGCCGCCGAGCGCGCGCTGCCGCGCGAGCTTGGCCTTGTGCTCACGCTCTGGCTGCTGTGGATCGCAGCCGCATTGCTTGGCCTCGCGCAGGCGCTGCCGGGCACGCTGCGCGTCGCGCTGCTCGCACTCCTCATCATCGGCAGCGCCGCGCTGCTCGTTCGTGCAGCATGGCGCATCGGCATTCCCACGCCCGCTGCGCGCCGGGCGCGACTGGAGCGAGGCGGCGGGCTCAGCCGGGGGGCGCTTGCGCTCGTCGCCGACGCGCCCGTCAGCGATCCCGACGGCTTCGGAGCCGCGCTCTGGGGCCGTGCGCTTGCTGATGCGCGGAAATTTCGTCCACGCCTGGGCCGCCTCGAATGGCAGCCGACGCTCGAAACCCGCTACGGGCTCTGGCCGCTGATCGGCACCGCGCTGTTCCTCGGCCTGATGATCGCGAAGGCGGAAGCGCCGCAGAGGCTTGCCGCCGCCTTCTCGCCATGGCCGACGACGCTGGAAGGCGTGCGTGTCGCGGTCACGCTGGAGCCTCCCGCCTATGTGGGCGCGCCGGCGCGCCGCATCGATCTGAAGGGCGGCGCGGGTGCCGCGCTCGACGGGCTTGCCGCAAGCCGGGTCACGATTCGCGTAGAGGGCCTTGAAGGCGGCTGGCACGTCGCCGGCCCAGATATCGATGCGGCGGCGGAAGGCGGGCGCGTGTCCTTTCCGCTGAAACGCGCAGGCGAATACAGCGTGCAGCAGGGCGCCCGGAGCATTGCCGCGCTCGATCTTTCGCTCGCCGCCGATCTCAGGCCCGCGATCCGTTTTGATGGCGATCCTGCGATCACGCCCACCGGCGCGCTTCGGCTGGGCTTCCGCCTGCGCGACGATCACGGTGTCTCCGCGCTGTCGCTGCGTGTCCGGCGCGGCAAGCAAGTTCGCGACGTCGATCTTGAAACGCGCGTGCCGCCGGGGCGGGGCAGCGTCTTTGCCGATCTCACGCCGCACCCGTTCGCCGGATCGACCGTCGAGCTGATGCTCGTCGCCACCGACGGCGCGGGGCAGGAGGGTGTGTCGCCGCCCATTCGCATCACGCTGCCGCAGCGCCGCTTCGCCAATCCGCTCGCGCAGGCGATCGTCGCCGTGCGCGCCGACCTGCTCGCGGGCGCGAAGCGCAGCGTCGTGGCGCGCCGCCTTTCGGGGCTCGCGGCGGATCATCCGGCCTTTCAGGACGACCTCGGCGTGTTCGCGGGGCTGCGCGCCGCGACGTGGCGGCTGGTGTACGATCCGCGCAAGGATGCGCGGGACAGCATCGCCGCGCTGCTCTGGGATATCGCCACCGATCTTGAAGACGGCGGCGCGACGCAGGCGATGGACGCGATGCGCCGCGCGATGGAAGATCTCGCGCGCGGCATCGGCGCGGGCGACGACGCCTCGCTCGCGGCGATGGCGGACCGGCTGGAAGCCGCGATGAGCGATTATCTCAGCCGGCAGATTGCTGCCGCGCTCGCGGAAAACGGCGCGCAGCCGCCGTCGTCGGCAGGCGCCGCCGGCGCGTCGGTCGATCTTGGTTTCCTCGACCAGATGTTCGCGGACCTGCGCGACCGGCTGGCGGCGGGCGACAAGGCTGGGGCGGCGGAAGCGCTCGCGAACCTGCGGCAGCTGATGGAAACGATCCGCTTCGGCAATGCCGCGCCCGATCCCGAGGCGCAGGCCCGCGCGGCGGCGGCTGCCGAGGCCGCGCAGGCGCTGCGCGCGATCGAAGCGCGGCAGGGCGCGCTCCGCGATGCGACGATCGCTGACATGATCGAGGCCTCGTTCGGAAACGACGGCGGTCTCCGCGAAAATGCCCCGCCGCAGCGCACGCTGGGATCGGACACGGAGGCGCTGGTAAAGCGGTTCGGCGCCGCCGGAATGCCTGCCCCGCAGCCGCTCGGCGCCGCGGCGAAGGCGATGGCGGAGGCGGCGCGGGCGCTGGGCGTGGGGGATGCCGGCGGTGCGATCCGGGCGCAAACGCGCGCGCTCGATCTGCTGCGGCAGGCGGCGAATGCGGCGGAGGCAGCGGCGCAGCAGATGGCGCAGGCGGCGGGTGCGGGCGCGATGCAGCCGGGCGCGGCAGGCTCCGGCCTCGATCCGCTCGGGCGCCCCGGCACAGGGTTCGGGCAGGGCGCGGTCAAGCTGCCCGATCAGGCGGACGTGCGGCGCATCCAGCAGATCCGAAAGATTCTGGAGGAACGCGCAAGCGACCCCTCGCGTTCGGAAGAGGAACGGGGCTATTACCTCAGACTTCTCAAACGGTTCTAGGACGGGAGAGCGAGAGCGGATGCGCAAGGTTCGGACAGCGGTGTTTCCCGTCGGCGGTCTCGGCACGCGGTTTCTGCCCGCGACGAAAGCGATGCCCAAGGAGATGCTGCCCGTCGTCGACCGGCCGCTGATCCAGTATGCGGTCGACGAGGCGGTGGCGGCGGGGATCGAGCAGATGATCTTCGTCACCGGGCGCGGCAAGAACGCCATCGAAGACCATTTTGATCGCCATTACGAACTTGAATCGACGCTCGGCGAACGCGGCAAGAGCGAGGTGCTTGCGCAGCTCGAGGGCACGCGATTTGCCGCCGGGACGATCGCCTATGTCCGCCAGCGCGAGCCGCTCGGGCTCGGCCATGCCGTCTGGTGCGCGCGGCACCTGATCGGCGATAACCCGTTCGCGGTTCTGCTGCCTGACGAGCTGCTGTGGAATCCGGCGCGGCCTTGCCTGAAGGCGATGATCGAGGCGCACGCCGAGGTTGGCGGCAATGTGATCGGCGTGCTCGATGTGCCGCGCGAACACACGCACCGCTACGGCATCGTCTCGCCCGGCGCGCAGCGCGGTGCACTCACCGAGGTGCTCGGCCTTGTCGAGAAGCCGAAGCCCGCCGATGCGCCCTCCACGATGGCGGCGATCGGCCGCTACATCCTCGAACCCGCCATCATGGACAAGCTCGAGGCGCGCAAGCGCGGCGCGGGCGACGAGATTCAGCTTACCGACGCGATGGCCGAACTGATCGGCGGTTCGCCCTTCCATGCGTTGTCGTTCGAAGGCACGCGCTACGATTGCGGCGACAAGGCCGGCTACGTGACGGCGAACATCGCGCTCGCGCTCGAACGCGCAGACATTGGCCCGGAAGTGAGGGCGTGGATCGACGCGAACGTGCGTTGATGCCGCCCTCCGGCCTTCAGCCGCCGTCGCTCGGGCGCTTTGCGCTGGAGGTGAAGGCCGTGCCGGAACTGTGCCGGTTCGTCATGAAAGGCCGGACGCACGGCCTGCCGAAGGGCGACGGTCATCCCGTGCTGGTGTTTCCCGGCTTCCTTGCGGGCGATGCGCTCACGTGGCCGCTCCGGCGCCGTCTCACTGCGCTCGGCTACTGGAATGCCGGGTGGCGCTTCGGCACCAATCTCGGCCTCAAACCCGGCCTGCTCGCGCAGATGGTGCACTATGTGAAGTCGGTGCACGCCGGGCAGAAGCGCAAGGTGAGCCTCGTCGGCTGGAGCCTCGGCGGGCTCTACGCGCGCGAGATCGCGAAACGCATCCCAGACCGCGTGCGTCTGATCGTGACGCTAGGGACGCCTGCCGCCCGCGACCTTCACGCCAACAACGCGTGGCGGCTCTATGAGCGGCTGAACGACCATAGCGTGGACGCGCCGCCGATCGAAACCAACCTCATGGAGCTGCCGCCGGTACCGGTGACGTCGATCCTGACACCATTCGACGGCATCGTCGCGCCGGGAAGCGCGGATATCGGCAATGGCCCGATGTGGGAGACGCTGAACGTGCGCGGCACGCATATCGGGCTCGCGTGGAACGCCGATGTGCTCCGCATCCTCGCCGACCGGCTGGCGCAGCCGGAAGCAGGGTGGGGGCCTTACCGTCCGAAAGCCTGACGGCGCGAGGCTGCGCCCTTCAATAGCAAAAGGCCCGGCATTTTCATGCGCGGGCCTTTTTCATTCGGCATTTTCGCAGCAGCGCGCTCAGTTGACGGCGGCGGCCTGCATCGCCTCGTAGCGGGCGACCTGCTTTTCCGCGACGACGCGCTCGACGTCCGTCTTCGCGAGGCGCACGTCCTCGCGGGCATCGGAGAGCTTCTTCGAAACCTCGTCCGCCTTGATGTCCGCGACCGGAACCGCGTTCTCGGCAAGGATGGTGAGGCCGCTGTCGTTCACCTCGGCGAAGCCGCCGTCGATGAAGATGCGCGTCGCCGGGCTGCTCGCGCTTTCATACACCTCGATCGCACCGGGGCGGATCGTGGACATGAAGGGGGCGTGGCCGGCAAGCACGCCGAAGTCACCTTCCGTGCCCGGCACGACCACCATGTGGACGTCGCCGGAGCGCAGAAGCCGCTCGGGGCTCACCAGTTCGAAGTGGAGGTTGTCCGCCATTTAGGCTGCTTCCGCCGCCATCTTCTTGGCCTTCTCGACCGCCTCTTCGATGCCGCCGACCATGTAGAAGGCAGCTTCGGGCAGGTGATCGTACTCGCCGTCCACAACCGCCTTGAACGAGCGGACCGTGTCCTCGATCGCCACGAACTTGCCGGGGATGCCGGTGAAGACTTCGGCGACGTGGAACGGCTGCGAAAGGAAGCGCTGGATCTTGCGGGCGCGGCTGACGGTGAGTTTGTCCTCTTCCGAAAGCTCGTCCATGCCGAGAATGGCGATGATGTCCTGCAGCGACTTGTACTTCTGCAGGATTTCCTGAACGCGGCGGGCCGTCTCGTAATGCTCCTGACCGACGACGCGCGGCTCGAGCACGCGCGAGGTCGAGTCGAGCGGATCGACCGCCGGGTAGATACCCAGCTCCGAAATCGCGCGGCTGAGCACGGTCGTCGCGTCAAGGTGGGCGAACGAGGTGGCAGGCGCCGGATCGGTAAGATCGTCGGCGGGCACGTAGATCGCCTGCACCGAGGTGATCGAGCCCTTGTTCGTGGAGGTGATGCGCTCCTGAAGCTGGCCCATGTCCGTCGACAGCGTCGGCTGATAGCCCACCGCCGAAGGAATACGGCCGAGCAGCGCCGACACTTCCGAGCCCGCCTGCGTGAAGCGGAAGATGTTGTCGACGAAGAACAGCACGTCCTGGCCTTCGACGTCGCGGAAGTATTCGGCGATCGTCAGACCCGAAAGCGCAACGCGCGCGCGGGCTCCCGGCGGCTCGTTCATCTGGCCGAACACGAGCGCGACCTTGGAGCCTTCCGGCGTCGGGTTGCCGTCGGCGTCCTTGGCGATGACGCCTGCGTCGAGGAATTCGTGATAGAGATCGTTGCCCTCACGGGTACGCTCGCCGACGCCCGCGAACACCGAGGTGCCGCCGTGGCCCTTGGCGATGTTGTTGATCAGCTCCTGAATGAGCACGGTCTTGCCGACGCCGGCGCCGCCGAACAGGCCGATCTTGCCGCCCTTCGCGTAAGGCGCGAGCAGGTCGATGACCTTGATGCCGGTGACGAGGACGCTCGTTTCGGTCGACTGGTCGACGAACAGCGGGGCCTCGGCATGGATCGGGGCGCTGAGATCGGTATTCACCGGGCCGCGCTCGTCGATCGGCTCGCCGATGACGTTGAGGATGCGGCCGAGCGTCTGCGGGCCGACCGGCACGCGAATCTGCGCGCCCGTGTCGGTGACTTCCTGACCGCGCGTCAGGCCGTCGGTCGCGTCCATGGCGATCGTGCGGACCATGTTCTCGCCGAGGTGCTGCGCGACCTCGAGGACGAGGCGCTTGCCCTGGTTCGTCGTTTCGAGCGCCGAAAGGATCGCCGGCAGCGCGCTATCGAACTGCACGTCGACGACGGCGCCGATGACCTGCGCGATGCGGCCGGTGTTGTTGGTCGTCTTGGCCATGGGTCTCTATCCTTGCCTTCGTATCTGACTAGAGCGCTTCGGCGCCCGAAATGATCTCGACGAGTTCGGTGGTGATCGCTGCCTGGCGCTGCCGGTTGTACTGGATCGACAGGCGGTTGATCATGTCGCCGGCGTTGCGCGTGGCATTGTCCATCGCGGTCATGCGGCTGCCCTGCTCGGACGCGGCGTTTTCAAGCAGCGCGCGGAAGAGCTGGACCGAAAGGTTGCGCGGCAGCAGGTCGGCGAGAATGCCTTCCTCGTCCGGCTCGTACTCGACGGCCGCGGAGACGCCCGCCGCCACCTCGCCGCCGCCGGCCTGCACCGGAACGGGGAGGATCTGCTGCTCGGTCGGCTCCTGCACCAGCGCCGACTGGAACCTCGCATAGTACATGTAGGCGACATCGAATTCGCCCGCCTCGTAGCGCGCGGCGATGTCGTCGGCGATCGGCGCAGCGTGCTCGAAGGCGATCTGCTTGACGCCCGCAAACTCGGTGGACGCGATGATCGTGCCGGGGAACAGACGGCGGATGACTGCGCCGCCCTTCTTGCCGACGAGGTAGAACTTCACCGTCTTGCCCGCCGCGATCAGCGCCTGCGCGCGCTGGCGCGCCGCCTTCACGATGTTCGCGTTGAACGCGCCGGCAAGGCCGCGGTCCGACGTGCAGACGACGAGGAGGTAGGTTTCCTCCTTGCCCGAACCCGTCAGCATCTTCGAGGTCTGCGGGCCCGGCGTGATGCGCGCGCCCAGAGAGGCGACAACCGCTTCGATCCGGCTCGCGTAGGGACGGCCCGCCTCAGCGGCTTCCTGCGCGCGGCGCAGTTTGGCGGCCGCCACCATCTTCATCGCCTTCGTGATCTTCTGGGTCGATTTGACCGAGGCGATCCGAAGCTTGAGGGATTTGAGGGTTGCCATCTAGGTTCCGGCCTTATGCGAAGGTCCGCACGAATTCCTTGAGGATCTCGTGCAGCTTGGCCGTGGTTTCATCAGAAAGCGCACCCGTGTCGCGGATGTCCTTCAGCACCGTGCCGTGGTTGGCGCGGAGGTCGGAGAGGAGGGCGCTTTCAAAGCGCGTCACCGCGTTCGCCGGGATGCCGTCGAGATAGCCGTTCACGCCCGAGAAGATCGAGGCGACCTGTTCTTCCACCGGCATCGGCGAGAACTGCGGCTGCTTCAGAAGCTCGGTGAGGCGCGCGCCGCGGTTGAGAAGCCGCTGCGTCGAGGCGTCGAGGTCCGAGCCGAACTGCGCGAATGCCGCCATTTCGCGGTACTGCGCCAGCTCCAGCTTAATCGAGCCCGCGACCTTCTTCATCGCCTTGGTCTGCGCGGCGGAACCGACGCGGCTGACCGAGAGGCCGACGTTGATGGCTGGACGCACGCCCTGATAGAACAGGTCGGTTTCAAGGAAGATCTGGCCGTCGGTGATCGAAATCACGTTCGTCGGGATGTACGCGGACACGTCGCCGGCCTGCGTCTCGATGACCGGAAGCGCGGTGAGCGAACCGTTGCCGTTCGCGTCGTTCAGCTTCGCGGCGCGCTCCAGAAGGCGCGAGTGGAGATAGAACACGTCGCCCGGATAGGCTTCGCGGCCCGGCGGGCGGCGCAGCAGCAGCGACATCTGGCGGTAGGCGACGGCCTGCTTGGAAAGGTCGTCGTACACGATCACGGCGTGCATCCCGTTGTCGCGGAAATACTCGCCCATCGCGCATCCCGTGTAGGGCGCGAGGAACTGCAGCGGCGCCGGCTCGGAAGCGGTGGCGGCGACGACGATCGAATATTCCATCGCGCCGTTCTCTTCGAGCGCGCGCACGATCTGCGCCACGGTCGAACGCTTCTGGCCGATGGCGACGTAGATGCAATACAGCTTCTTCGATTCGTCGGTGCCGGCGTTCGCGCCCTTCTGGTTGATGAAGGTGTCGAGCGCGACGGCGGTCTTGCCGGTCTGGCGGTCGCCGATGATCAGCTCGCGCTGGCCGCGGCCGACGGGGACGAGCGCGTCGAGCGCCTTGAGGCCGGTCTGCACTGGCTCATGCACCGATTTGCGCGGGATGATGCCCGGCGCCTTCACCTCGACGAGGCGGCGCTCGGTCGATTCGATGGGGCCCTTGCCGTCAATGGGATTGCCGAGCGCGTCGACGACGCGGCCCAGAAGCCCGCGACCGACCGGCACGTCGACGATGTCGCCGGTGCGCTTGACGGTGTCGCCTTCCTTGATGGTCGAATCCGACCCGAAGATCACGACGCCGACGTTGTCGACTTCGAGGTTCAGCGCCATGCCCTTGATGCCGCCCGGGAACTCGACCATTTCGCCCGCCTGGACGTTGTCGAGGCCGTGGACGCGCGCGATGCCGTCGCCGACCGACAGCACCTGGCCGACTTCCGAGACCTGCGCTTCGGTGCCGAAGTTCGCGATCTGGTCCTTGATGATGGCCGAAATCTCGGCGGCGCGGATATCCATCTTGCCTTAGCCTTTCATCGCCTGCGCCATCGCGCCAAGCTTGGTACGGATTGAACTGTCGATCATGCGGCTGCCGACTTGAACGACGAGGCCGCCGAGGATGGCGGGATCGACGTTGACGTCGAGCGCCACGTCGCGGCCGAGGCCGGCCTTGAGCTTCGCCTTCAGCGCGTCCTGCTGCTTCGCGGTCAGCGCTTGCGCGGCCGTGACTTCGGCGGTCACCTCGCCCCGATGGGCGGCGGCAAGACCATTATAGTCGCGGATGATCGCGGGCAGCACGCCGAGGCGGCGGTTCCCGGCGAGCACGCCGAGGAACTTCGTCGTCAGCGCATCGAGCTCCAGCGCCTTCGCGACGGCCGCCACGGCCTTGGCCGCTTCGCTGCGTCCGATGCGCGGCGAGAGCGTCAGCGCGCGGAAGTCTTCCGATTCGGAAAGCGCGGCGCGAACCGCCGCAAGGCTCGTCTCGACAGTTTCGATCGCCTTGCCGTTACGGGCCAGATCGAACAATGCGGTGGCATAACGCCCCGAAAGTCCGTGTGCCCTGCTCCCTGTATTGCCGCCTGTATCCACGCGTCCTCTTGGGTCTCGTTCGGTGTAAGCCCGGATGTCGAATTGCCTGCGCATAGCGAAGGGTGCGCGAATGCACCCCCTTCACGACTGGCGGGGGCCGACTAGCACGCACCCCTCCATGTTGCAAGGCAGCAAGAGGCCGCAAAACACGGCCTGCCGGGCACGCGACGAAATGCCCACATTGTACGCCGAAAAAGGCACTAAAGGTTGCGATTGTTCATCGGGATGGGGGTATGGAGGGGGCGTCCTTTGCCGAAGGGTTGAATGTCTTGCGTACTGTACGATTCGCGCCCGCCCGATTCCTTTTGCCCCTCGCGGCGCTGCTGCTTCCGGCGTGCATCGCCCGCACGGCGGTGGACATCGTGACACTGCCCGTGAAGGCGGCGAGCGCCGGGGTCGATGCCGTTACCACCAGCCAGTCGGAGGCGGACGAGAAGCGCGGCCGCGAGATCAGGAAGCAGGAAGAACGCATCGGCAAGGCCCGCCGCAAGTGCGAGGATGCCCGCAAGCGCGGCGAATACGACGAGAAATGGTGCCCGATCGCGCAGGAAACCGTGCGCTATTAGCGGGACATCCTACCCCCACACCGCCTTCAGCCGCCGGTCCTGCCCGCAGCCGGAGCGATAGGCGCGGTAGCGCAGCGCGTTCCGCTTCGCGAAATCCTGGTGGTAGCCCTCGGCAGGGTAGAACGTGGCCGCATCCCGGATCTCGGTCGTCACGGTCTTGCCGAAATGCTTCTCGATTCGCGTCTTGTCGCCTTCCGCCAGCGTGCGCTGGTCGGCGTTCGCGGCGAACACGGCGGTGTGGTAGGAGGCGCCCTTGTCGCAGAACTGGCCGACGGGGTCGAACGGATCGATGTTGTGCCAGAAGGCGTCGAGCAGCTTCGCGTAGCTCGTCTTCGCCGGATCATAGACGACGCGCACGGCTTCGAGGTGGCCCGTGCCGCCTTCGGTGACCTTGCGGTACGACGGGTTCTTCACGTGCCCGCCCGCAAAGCCCGACACGGCCTCGATGACGCCGGGCTGCTTTTCCATCGCGGCCTCGGCGGACCAGAAACAGCCCATCGCAAAGACAGCCTCCGCGCGCCGCGGGCTTTCGGCGGGTGCGAATCCGGCGGCTGCAAGCAGCGCAAGGGCGAGGGCGCGTTTCATTCGCTTTCCGGTTCGAACGCGAGCGACACGCCGTTGATGCAGTGGCGCTTGCCGGTGGGGAGGGGGCCGTCGTCGAACACATGGCCGAGGTGACCGCCGCAGTTGCCGCACAGCAGTTCGGTGCGGACCATACCGTGGCTATGGTCGGGACGCTCGATGATCTCGCCGTCCGCGCGCGTGAAGCTCGGCCAGCCGCAGCCGCTGTCGAACTTGTCGGCGGAACGGTAAAGCACGGCGCCGCAGCCCGCGCAGACGAATTCGCCCGCGCGTTTCTCCTCGTTGAGCGGGCTCGTCCATGGCCGCTCGGTGCCCGCCTCGCGCAGCACGCGATATTGTTCGGAGGTCAGGCGCGCCTTCCATTCGGTTTCGGTCAGTGACTTGTCCATCTTCTGTCCTGTCATGTGGTCCGGGCGGGGACGAAATCGAGCGCGTCGCCGTTTATGCAGTGCCGCTTGCCGGTGGGCGGGGGCCCGTCGTTGAAGACATGCCCAAGATGCCCGCCGCAGTGGCGGCAGAGCACTTCGGTGCGCGCCATGCCCAGGGTGAGGTCGCGCTTCGTCAGCACGGCATCTTTCACGGCGCGCGTGAAGCTCGGCCAGCCGGTGCCGCTGTCGTACTTGTCGGCGGAGCGGTAGAGCGGCAGCGCGCAGCCCGCGCAGGTGAACACGCCCTTGCGCTTTTCCTTCAGCAGCGGGCTCGTGAAGGGGCGTTCGGTGCCCGCCTTGCGCAGGATATAATATTGTTCGTCGGTCAGGCGGCGCTTCCATTCGGCTTCGCTGTAGCGGACGGGGAAGTCCCCGACCGGCTTCTCGTCTCCGGCAAGTGCCCAGCGGCCCATCAGACCGGCACCCAGCAACCCAGCGCCCAAACCCAGAAATTCACGTCGGATCATGCTCACATCCTCCGTGGGATTATACGTATGAGCCGTCCAAAAGGTTACAAGCTTCTAAACGAAACTGTAAGGGTCGATGTCCACGGCGACGCGCACGTTGCGGGGCACTTCGACACCCCCCAGCCACTCTCCGATCAGCCCCTGCACATCCGCCCGCCGCGCCGCGTGGACGAGCAGCCGATGCCGAAAGCGCCCGCGCAGCAGCGAGAGCGGCGCCGGCGCGGGCCCCAGGATGGTGAGGCCGTCGATGCCCGTGGGCGCGGCGCGGCCGATCGCGCGGGCGGTTGCCGCGACTTCCGCTTCATCCGACCCAGAAACGATGATCGCCGCCAGCCGACCGAACGGCGGCATCGCGGCAGCGCGGCGCGCCTCGGTCTCGGCGGCGTAGAAGCCGGGCGCATCGCCCGCGACGAGCGCGGCGAGTACGGGCGCTTCGGGCTGGTGCGTCTGGATATAGACGTGACCCGGCTTTTGTCCGCGCCCCGCGCGCCCCGCGACCTGGCTGATCTGCTGGAAGCTGCGCTCCCCCGCGCGAAGATCGCCGCCTTTCAGCGCAAGGTCCGCATCGACGACGCCGACGAGCGTAAGCTCGGGGAAGTGGTAGCCCTTGGTGATGAGCTGCGTGCCGATGAAGATGTCGATTTCGCCCGCAAGCGCGCTGTCGACGAGCGCCTTCGCCTGCGCGGGCGAGTGGATCGTATCCGAGGTGACAAGCGCGACGTTCGCGTCCGGGAACAGCGCCGAGACCTCTTCGGCGATGCGCTCCACGCCCGGCCCGCAGGCGACGAGGCTGTGTTCCTCGCCGCATTCGGGGCAGGCGTCCGGCACCGCCTCCACGAGCCCGCAGTGATGGCATTGCAGGCGCTTCACGAGCCGATGCTCGACCATCCACGCCGTGCAGTTCGGACACTCGATGCGCGTGCCGCAGTGGCGGCAGAGCGTGAGCGGCGCATAGCCGCGCCGGTTGAGGAACAGCAGCGCCTGCTCGCCGCGCGCCAGGGTCGTCTTCATCGCCTCGACGAGCGGCGGCGCCAGCCAGCGGCCGTGCTCCGGGGGCGTGACGCGAAGGTCGATTGCCTCGATGCCCGGCATCTGCGCGCCGCCGAAGCGGCTGGGGAGTTCGAGGTGGCGGTAGCGGCCGCGCGTGACCTGCGCCAGCGTCTCGATCGCGGGCGTGGCGGTGGCGAGGACGATGGGAATTTCTTCGATCTGCGCGCGCATTACCGCCACGTCGCGCGCGTGATAGGGAACGCCGTCTTCCTGCTTGAAACTCGTCTCGTGCGCTTCGTCCACGACGATGAGGCGGAGGTCGGGGTAGGGGAGGAACAGCGCCGAGCGCGCACCCACCACCACCTTCGCCGCGCCGCTCGCCGCCGCGCGCCACGCGGTGCGGCGCTCGGATGAGCGCAGATCGCTGTGCCACTGCACCGGCTTGCAGCCGAAGCGAGCCTCGAAGCGGCGCAGGAAGGGCTCGGTCAGCGCGATTTCGGGCAGCAGCACGAGCGCCTGACCGCCCGCGTCGAGCGCGGCCGCGACGGCTTCGAGATACGTCTCGGTCTTGCCCGATCCGGTGACGCCGTCGAGCAGGAAGGGTGCGAAGTCATGCGCCTTCACTGCCGCGACCAGCGCCGAGGCGGCGGCCTCCTGCTCCGCCTCCAGCACCGGCGGACCGAAGCCGGGATCGGGCAGCGGCGGCGCGCGGTCCACCGACACCGTCACCGCCTCGATGGCGCCCGCAGAAATGAGCCCGCGAATCACCGCGTCCGACACGCCCGACCATTCGGCAAGCTCGCGCACCAGCCCCTGCGCATCGCCGAGCGTGGTGAGTGCAGCCTCGCGCTTCTCGGTCATGCGCTCGGGAAGCTGGCCGGAAACGCGGTATTCGGTGACCGTGCGCGCGCCATCGAGCGCGGCGGAAACGGAGAGCACCATGCGCAGCACCGCGGCGGGGGGCACCAGATAATAAGCCGCTACCCATTCGACGAGCCGCCGCACGTTCGCCGGGATCGGCGGCACGGGCGCGACGCCGTGGATCGGCCTCAGTTTCGCGTCTGCGACCTCGGTCGTCGGCAGCCGGTCGGCCTCCCACACCACGCCGTGAAGTTCGCGCGGCCCCAGCGGTACGCGCACCACGCTCCCCACCGGCACGCCTTCCGTCGGCGCCCGGTAATCGAGCGGGCCGAGCGCGGCATTGCGGGTGAGAACACGGAGGCGGGAGGCAGGCATCGCGTCCTTATGTAGGGGTGCGCCCGCGAAGGCAAAGCCGGGCTATGGACGCCCGGCGATTCGAATCGCTAAGGGCTGTTCAAACGCCTCTTTCGAAAGCCTCACCCATGAAATTCTTCGTCGACACCGCCGACACCAAGGACATCGCCGACCTCGCCGCCACCGGGCTCCTCGACGGCGTGACGACGAACCCGTCGCTGATCCACAAGTCGGGGCGCGGTTTCGTCGAGGTCGTGACGGAAATCTGCAAGATCGTGGAAGGTCCGGTTTCCGCCGAGGTTGTCGCGCTCGACCACGAGACGATGATGAAGGAGGCCGAAGTCCTCCGCAAAATCGCCGACAACATCGCGATCAAGGTGCCGCTCACCATCGATGGGCTCAAGACCTGCAAGGCGCTCACCAGCGACGGCACGATGGTCAACGTCACGCTCTGCTTCTCGGCGAATCAGGCGCTGCTCGCGGCGAAGGCGGGGGCGACCTTCATCTCGCCCTTCGTCGGCCGGCATGATGACAACGGCTTCGATGGGATGCAGCTGATCAGCGACATCCGTCTCATCTACGACAACTACGATTTCGGCACGGAAATCCTCGTCGCCAGCGTGCGCCATCCGATCCATGTGCTCGAATCGGCGAAGATCGGCGCGGACGTGATGACGGCCCCCCCGGCGGTGATCCGCGCGCTCTTCAACCACGTGCTCACCGACAAGGGCATCGCCGGCTTCCTCGCCGACTGGGAAAAGACCGGCCAGTCCATCCTCTAGCGCTCAGCTTCTCTTAACCATGTCCGCGATAGTGTCGCGGACATGGCCGTTCTCGATTTCCAGTCCGAAGCGCTGGTTCGCCTGCGCACCCGTGTCGCTGTTCTCGGCGAGGCGAACAGTGATCTGCTCGCCTATGCGCGCGGTCACGCGGGCGCCGTGCAGCAGATTCACGCCGCCGCGCTCGCCGCGATGGACGCAACCGACTTCGAGCATCTGATCCACGTCGTCACGCAGGACTGGGTCGATATCCTCCGCATCGATGCCGTCGGCCTCGGGCTGACCACAAGCGGACAGGGCATCCGCGCGAGCGCGAGCGGCGTCCAGTTCATCGATCCGGAGCAGGTCGAGCTCTGGTGTCACCTGCTCCCCGTGGGGCAGGCACGCAGCGTCAAGCACGGCTCGCCGGTTTTCGGCCCCGCCGCCGACCTCATCCGTTCCGAGGCGCTGATCGCTCTGAGGCCCACGCCGCCCGCGCCCACCGGCATCATCGCGCTCGGCTCGCGCGCGCCGCACAATTTCGGCGATTATCATGGCAACGAGCTTCTCGCCTTTCTCGGCGATGTGGTTTCGCGCATGATCGCGCGGTGGATGCAGATCGAGCCCTAGAAACCCCTGCGCTGAACCAGCCCGCGCACGCCCGCGTCGCGGAATGGCTCCAGCATCTCGAAGCCGCGGAGCGCCGCTCCGCGCACACGCTCCGCGCCTATCAGACGAGCCTCAACGGCTTCGTGCATTTCCTTGGCGGGCATCTGGGTGCCGCCGTGACGGACAGCGCGTTCGCCGCGCTCAGCCTCGCCGATCTCCGCGCCTATCTCGCGCATCGCCGCGCCGAAGGCCTCGCCAACGTCTCCGTAGCGCGCGAAGTCGCATCGCTCCGCAGTTTCTTCCGCTGGGCAAGAAAGCATCGCGGCATCGATTGCAAGGCGATCGCAGGCCTCGCCTCGCCCCGCCTCAAGAAACGCGTGCCGCGCCCGCTCGCGCCCGCCGACGCGGCCGGGGTCGCCGATACCGCGGGAGACGCCGCACGTGAACCGTGGATCGGCGCGCGCGACACGGCGGTTTTGCTGCTGCTCTACGGCTCGGGCCTCCGCATCGCAGAGGCGCTGTCGCTCACCGGCGATGTGCTCCCGATCGGCGCGGCGATCACCGTTACCGGCAAGCGCGGCAAAACGCGCGTCGTCCCCGTGCTGCCGAAGGTGCGCGAGGCGATCGAAGCCTATCTCGCGCTCGCGCCGTTCACGCCCGCACCCGGTACGCCGTTGTTCCGGGGCGCAAAAGGCGGGCCGCTGTCGCCGGGGATGATCCGCGCCGCGATGCGCGCCGCGCGCGCCGCGCTCGGCCTGCCGCCATCAGCGACGCCGCACGCACTCCGCCACAGCTTCGCGACGCATCTGCTGGCGCGCGGCGCGGACCTGCGTTCGATTCAGGAACTGCTCGGCCACGCCAGCCTGTCGTCCACGCAGGTCTACACGGAGGTCGATGCCGCCCGCCTGCTGGATGTCTATCGCCACGCGCACCCGCGCGCTTAGGCGTGCGGCTTCCAGGTGATGACGCGCCACAGGTAGCCTGCGACGCACACCACGATCACGGCGGTGCCGACCGGGCCGATATAGGCCTCGATCTCGGCATAATCCTGCCCGAGCTTGTAGCCCGCCACCGCGAGCAGCGTCGTCCAGCCCGCGGTGCCGATGGTCGAATAGATCACGAACTGCCGGAAGTTCATTTCCATGAAGCCCGCGGGGACGGAAACGAGCGAACGCAGCGTCGGTAGCATCCGCCCGAACAACACGAACGCGGCGCCGTGCTGGTCGAACCATTTGTGCGCCTTCTCGATGTCGCCGAGGCTGACGGTCAGCCAGCGGCCGAAGCGCCGGACGATCGGATCGAAGCGGTGGATGCCGATCTGCTTGGCGAGCAGATACCAGAAGATGTTGCCGAACATCGCGCCCGTCGTGCCCGCGATGATCGCGCCGACAAGGCTGAACGCGCCTTTCGCGGCTTCCAGCCCGGCGAACGACATGATGATCTCGCTCGGGATCGGCGGGAACACGGTTTCGAGGAACATCAGGAAGGCGATGCCGAGATAGCCGCTCTCGGCGATCAGCTGTTGGACCCATTCACCCATATCAGCGGCCGAGCCTCCTCAAGATCGCATCCCAGATCATGCCCGCCGTGTCAGTGCCGTTGAAACGGTCGATGGCGACGATACCCGTGGGCGACGTGACGTTGATCTCGGTCAGATTCCCGTCGATCACGTCGATGCCGACGAAAAGCAGCCCGCGCCGTTTCAGCTCCGGCGCCAGCCGCGCGCAGATTTCCTCTTCGCGCGCCGTCAGCTGCGTTTTCGCCGCATTGCCGCCCGCTGCAAGGTTGGATCGGATCTCGCCCGCCTTGGGCAGCCGGTTGATCGCGCCCGCGATCTGCCCGTCGACGAGCACGATGCGCTTGTCGCCGTCGCTGACCTTGGGAAGGAAACGCTGCACCATGAAGGGTTCGCGCCACACGTTCGAGAACAGCTCGACGAGCGCGGGAAGATTGCCGTCGTCTTCGCCGAGCTTGAACACGGCGGCGCCGGCATTGCCATGCAGCGGCTTCACGACGATCGCGCCGTAGCGGCGGCGGAACGCCAGCACTTCCTCCAGCCGCCGCGTGATCAGCGTCGGCGGCATCAGGTCGGCGAACTGCGTGACGAACAGTTTTTCGGGCGCGTTCCGCACCTCACGCGGGTTGTTCGCGACCAGCGTTTCGCCGTCCAGCATCTCCAGAAGGTGCGTTGCGGTGATGTAGCCGATGTCGAACGGCGGATCCTGCCGCATCAGCACGACGTCCACGTCACTGCCGAGGTCGAGGTTGCGCGCCTCGCCGAGTGTGTAGTGATCGCCCGCGACGTTGCGCACGGAGACGGGCCGCGCGTGCGCGATCACGCGCCCGTCGCGCCACGAAAGCTGGTCAGCGAGATAATGGTAGAGCGTGTAGCCGCGCTCCTGCGCCTTCAGCATCAGCGCGAAGCTCGAATCGCCCCCGATGTTGATGCGCTCGATGGGGTCCATCTGGATGGCGACGGTGAGGCTCATGGGGCGTTTCCTTTGATTCGAACGCCGTCTAGCAGCTAAGCCCAATCGCCGTCGACCACGCCTTCGATGTGGCGGGGCAGGCGGCCGCGCGAGACGACCAGTGCGTCGATGCGCGCGCCGTCGCAGCCCGCCATGTAGCGGCCGAGCAGCAGACCCGCAGCGCGCGCGACGCGTGCCATGCGCGGGGCTTCGAGTGCGGCCGAAGCGCCCATGTCGTCGTCGCGTGCCTTCACCTCGACGAACGCGAGCATCCGGCCGCGCCGCGCCACGATGTCGATCTCGCCCGCCGGGGTCCGCACGCGTTCCCCGAGGATGCGGTAGCCTTTGAGCCGCAGCCATAGCGCCGCGATGCGTTCGGCGCGGCGGCCGCGCCGTTCGGCGGCCTGCCGCTTCATGCGTCGTCGCGCAGTTCGAGCGCGCGGGCGTAGACCTGCTTGCGGGGGAGGCCGAGCGCGGCGCTCACTTCGGCGACGGCGGATTTCAGCGGCTGCGCTTCCATCGCGGCGGCAAGCGCGGCGTCGAGCGTGTCGGCATCCGCCGGGGCGGCGGGTTCGGGCGGGCCGACGACGATGACGATTTCGCCCTTCGGCGGCGCATCCGCATAGCGTGCGGCGAGCGTGCCGAGCGTGCCCGTCACGGTTTCCTCGAAGGCCTTGGTAATCTCGCGCGCCACGGCGGCAGGCCGATCGCCGAGCCCGTCTTTCAGCGCCTCCAGCGACCGCGCGAGCCGATTGCCGGATTCGTAGAACACGAGCGTGGCATCGAGCCCCGCGAACTCGGCGATCGTGTCCGCCGATGCTTTCGCCTTTGCCGGAAGAAAGCCCGCGAACAGGAAGCGATCGGTGGGCAGCCCCGCGAGCGTCAGCGCCGCAATCGCCGCGCACGGCCCCGGGATCGTCGTCACGGTGATGCCTTCGGCGCGCGCTTCCCGCACCAGCTTGAAGCCGGGATCGGAGATCAGCGGCGTCCCCGCGTCGCTCACCAGTGCAACCGATTCATTTCGCATACGTTCCAGCAGCCGTGCGCGCACGCGGCTGTCACTATGGTCGTGATAAGGCACCATCGGGCGGTCGCTGCCGATGCGGGCGAGCAGCTTTGCTGTCACGCGCGTATCTTCAGCGGCGATTAAGGCTGCGGCCTTCAGCACCTCGGCGGCGCGCAGCGTAATGTCGCCCAGGTTGCCGATGGGCGTCGCCACGATGTAAAGGCCGGGTTCCAGATCAAGGGGTAAGGGTGCCATGGACATGTCGATCTACAGCATGGAGGGCCGCGGGCGATTTTGGAATCGCTGTTTTTCCGGCCTGAAGCGAACGCTGCTGCCGATGGCGGCGCTCGCCGCCGCTGCTTGTACGCAAACGGTCCAGAAAGCGCCGGAAGTCGAGGCGCCGCCGCCGCCCCCACCTGTCGTGGAGACGCCGCAGGAAATTCCGCAAAACCGGGTGGCGCTGCTGCTGCCGATGAGCGGAGGCACCGCGCGTGTCGGCCAATCGCTGGCGAACGCCGCCAACATGGCGCTGCTCGACGTCAAGGCCACCAACATCAAGCTTACCGTCTATGATACCGCCCCCGGCGCTGCCGCTGCCGCGCGCCGCGCGGTCGCGGAGGGCAACAAGCTGTTCCTCGGGCCGCTGCTCGCGGCGGATGTCGCTGCCGTGCGCGGCGTCGCCAAGGCGGCGGGCATCCCGATCATCTCTTACTCGAACGATGCCGATGTCGCTGGAAACGGCGTCTATATCCTCGGCTACCAGCCGGACCAGTCGATCGACCGCGTCGTGCGCTACGCGCGCGCGCAGGGTGTGGAACGCTTCGGCGCGCTCGTGCCGGCGGGCAACTACGGCCAGCGCGCCTCCGGCGCCATGCTGCGCGCGGTTCGCGAATCGGGCGGCAAGGTCACGGCGGTCGAAACCTATGAACGCTCGCGCGCCAAGCTGCAGGCCGCCGTGCGCCGCCTCACCGACTACGAAGCGCGCGTCGCGCGGGCGAGCCAGGGCGGCATCGTGCGCGCCGACGGCACGGTCGCGCCGGTGCAGGAACGTTTGGGGCCGGTCTCCTTCCAGGCGCTGCTGATCGCGGACGGCAGCCAGATCGCGTCCGCCTTCCTCGGCCCGCTCACGCAGTACGGCGCCGGGCCGGGCAAGGTGCGCTACCTCGGCCCCGAGCTCTGGAACGCCGAACCCGGTATCCGCAGCGTGCAGGGGCTGCACGGCGCGTGGTACGCCAGCGTCCCCGACGCGCGGTTTCAGCAGCTCGCCTCGCGCTACCGGGCGAAATTCGGCGGAGCGCCGTCGCGGCTCGCGAGCCTCGGCTACGATTCGGTGCTGCTGGTGAACGCGATCGCGGACAGCTGGACGATCGGCTCCAGCTTCCCCGAAGCGCGTCTGCGCGATTCGGATGGTTTCGCGGGGGTCGACGGTATCTTCCGCTTCGGCGCGTCAGGCATCGCCGACCGCGGCCTCGAAGTGGGGCAGGTGGGGGCATCGGGAACGACAGTCGTCTCGCCCGCGCCGCGCACCTTCGCGAAGCGTCCGGGGGCCTGATCAGGCCATCAGCCGCGCGATCACCGCGTTCAGCAGCGGCTGGCCCGCCTCGGTCAGCCGCAAGCGACCGTTCTCACGCGCCACCAGCCCGAGCCGTGTGGTTTCAGCAAGACCCGTTGCGCTGATCACCGTGTCGAGTGCAATGCCCGTCCGCGCCGCGAATGCCGTCTCGTCGATGCCCTCGAGCAAGCGCAGCCCCATCATCAGCGCCTCGTCGGCGCGCGTGTTGGCTTCGAGTGGGGTTTCGTTCGCCACCGGTGTTTTCAGCCACGTCTCCGGCAGCCGTTCGCGGGTCGTCGCCATGCCGCCGCGCCGCCCATGCGCGCCGGGGCCGACGCCCGCGTAGTCGCCGTAGCGCCAGTAGGTGAGGTTGTGGCGGCTTTCCGCGCCGGGCCGCGCGTGGTTCGAAACCTCGTAGGCGGGAAGCCCGGCCGCCGCCGTCATCGCGCGCGTCATCTCGAACATGCTGAGCGAGGCGTCTTCCTCCGGCAGCGTCAGCCGCCCCAGACGCGCCCGCGTCGCGAACGCCGTGCCCGGCTCGATCGTGAGCTGGTAAAGCGACAGGTGCTCCGTGCCGAACGCCAAGGCGCGCGTCAGTTCGCGCTCCCATTCCTCGGACGTCTGCCCTTCGCGCGCGTAGATCAGGTCGAAGCTCACGCGCGGGAAATGCCGCTGCGCCACGTCGAGCGCGGCAAGCCCCTCGGCAAGATCATGCGCACGTCCCAGCGCCTTCAGCGCCGCGTCATCGAGCGCCTGAAGCCCCAGCGACACCCGGTTCACCCCCGCCGCCGCGAAGCCCGCGAAGCGCCCGGCCTCGACGCTCGAAGGGTTCGCTTCCAGCGTGATCTCGGCGCCCTCGAAGCCCCACAGCTGGTCGGCAGCGTCGATGATCGCACCGACCGTTTCGGGCGACATCAACGAAGGCGTACCGCCGCCAAAGAACAGGCTGGAAAGCCGCCGCCCCGGCGTTGCCCGCGCCTCGTATTCCATGTCCGCGATCAGCGCGTCGCGCCACCCCGCTTCATCGATGCGCTCGCGCACATGGCTGTTGAAGTCGCAGTACGGGCATTTGGAGACGCAGAACGGCCAGTGGACGTAAAGCGCCAGCGGCGCCGTTATTTCAGACATGCCTCAACCAGCTGTGCGAACGCCAGCGCGCGGTGGCTCATCGCGTGCTTCGCCTGGGGCTCCATCTCGCCGAAGCTGATCGTGTGCCCCTCGGGCACGAACATCGGATCATAGCCGAAGCCCTGGTCACCGCGCGGCGGCCACACGAGCGTGCCGTGCACATGGCCCTCGAACGTCTCGACGTGCCCGTCCGGCCACGCCAGCGACAGCGCGCAGGTGAAGTGCGCGCTGCGATCCTCGGCATCGCCGAGCGCGTCGTGCACCTTGCGCATCGCGAGCGCGAAGTCCTTCTCCGGCCCCGCCCAGCGCGCCGAATAGATGCCGGGATCGCCGCCGAGTGCGTGCACCGAAAGCCCCGAATCGTCGGCAAGCGCCGGCAGCCCCGATGCGCGCGCGGCGGCGAGCGCCTTCAGCTCGGCATTGCCGCGAAACGTCGTTTCCGTCTCCTCCGGCTCAGGCAGCCCCGCATCCCCCGCCGACACCGGCTCGATACCGAAGGGCGCCAGCAAGTCGCGGATTTCCCGCACCTTGCCGGGGTTGTGGCTCGCTACGATCAGCGTGCCGGGGAGGAGCTTTCGCGCCATGCCCCTAGCGCCCCGTCGCCTTCGCCTGCGCCGCGTAGATCTTGCCGCAGCCGATGCGCGCGAGGCGGAGCATCCGCAGAAGCGTCTCTTCGTCAAACGGGTCGCGCTCGGCGGTGCCCTGCACCTCCACGATGCCGCCCTTGTCGGTCATCACGAAATTGGCGTCGGTCTCGGCGGCCGAATCCTCGGGGTAGTCGAGGTCGAGCACTGCCGTGCCCTCGTAGACGCCGCAGCTGATTGCGCCGACCTGCGCGCGAATGGGGTCCACCGTCAGCAGCCCGTCGGCCATCAGCTTGTCGACCGCGATGCGCAGCGCCACCCAGGCGCCCGAAATCGCCGCCGTGCGCGTGCCGCCGTCGGCCTGCAGCACGTCGCAGTCGATGGTGATCTGCCGCTCGCCGAGCGCCTTCAGGTCCACGATCGTGCGCAGCGAGCGGCCGATCAGGCGCTGGATTTCCTGAGTGCGTCCGGATTGCTTGCCCTTCGCCGCCTCGCGCGAACCGCGCGTGTGCGTGGCGCGGGGCAGCATTCCGTATTCCGCCGTCACCCAGCCTTCGCCCTTGCCGCGCAGGAACGGCGGCACGCGCTCTTCCAGGCTCGCGGTCACCAGAACATGCGTGTCGCCGAACTTCACGAGGCACGATCCTTCGGCGTGGCGCGAGAAGCCGGGGATCATTTCGATGGTGCGCATCTCGTCGGGCGCGCGGCCGGAAGGTCGCATGAAAACTCCTGTACGGGGGAATGGGTTCTGCCGCGCCGTGTACCGGCTCGCGCCACCGGGGTCCAGATCACTTGAGAGGGGCGGCGCGCCACCCTACATTGCGTCACGATGACGAGCGGTCCAACCATATCAGAGCTTTCCGACCGCGCGCGCGCCGTGTTTCGGCAGGTGGTCGAGGAATATATCGCCTCGGGCACGCCGGTCGGTTCGAAGACGCTCGCGACGCGCGCCGACAGTCTCGGTCTTTCGTCCGCCTCGATCCGCAGCGTGCTCCACGATCTGGAGCGCGTCGGCCTGCTCGGCAGCCCGCACACCTCGGCGGGCCGCGTGCCCACCGATTTCGGCCTGCGCCTGTTCGTCGACGGCATGATGCAGGCGAGCGAGGCGGGGGCGGAGGAGCGCGCCGCGATCGAAGCAGGCCTCAGCGCGCCCGACCGCGCCGTGGAGGATGTGCTGTCGCGCGCGACAGCCGTGCTTTCGGGGCTCTCGTCCTGCGCCGCCGTGGTCATGGTGCCGCGCACCGAGCGCGTGCTGCGGCAGGCGAGCTTCACGGCGCTATCGCCGACGCGCATTCTCGCGATCCTCGTGGCCGACGACGGCACGGTCGAAAACCGCATCGTCGAACTGGAATATCCGGTGTCCCCGGCGGCGCTCATCGAGGCGGGGAACTATCTGACCGCGCGCCTCGCCGGCTCCACGCTCGCCGATGCGGCAGCGCTGCTGAAGCTGGAGATCGAAACCGAACGCGCGCTGATCGATAGTGCCACGCACGATCTCATCGCGCGCGGCATCGCGAGCTGGTCGGCGGACGATGCCGACCGCGCCGTGCTCATCGTGCGCGGCCAGTCGCACCTGCTCGATGATGCGGCGGAGGCGGACCTGCAGCGCGTGCGTTCGCTGCTCGCCGATCTCGACGACAAGGTCGAAATGCTCCGCGTGCTCGACGACGCGCGCGAGGCGCGGGCGATGAAAATCTTCATCGGCTCTGAAAACAAGCTCTTCTCGCTCTCCGGTTCATCGGTTATCGCCGCGCCATACAGCGGCGCCGAAGGCCGGATCGTCGGCGTCGTGGGCGTCATCGGTCCCACGCGCCTCAACTATGCACGCATTGTGCCCATGGTGGATTACACCGCCCGAACACTCAGCAGGCTGATAGGATGATTGAAGACAACGAAAAGCTGACCCCCGAAGAGATCGCCGCCGCCGAACAGCCGGTGGAGACGCCGGAGGCCGATCCGCTCGCCGAGAAGGACGCCGAGATCGCCGATCTCAAGGACCGGCTGCTGCGCGCCGTCGCCGAATCGGAAAACGTCCGCCGCCGTCTTGAACGCGAGAAGGCCGATGCGGTCGCCTACGCCGTCACCGGCTTCGCGCGCGATCTGCTCGGCGTCGCCGACAACCTCCGCCGCGCGCTCGATGCCGCCGCGAAGGACGATGTCGTGGCCAGCCCGCTGCTCTCGGGCGTCGAAATCACCGAGAAGGAACTGCTGAAGGCGTTCGAGAAGCACGGTATCGCACGCGTCGAAAGCGTCGGCCATAAGCTCGATCCGAACCGTCACCAGGCGATGCTCGAAGTCGTGCAGGAAGGCGCCGAGCCCGGCCAGATCGTTGCCGAGCTGCAAACCGGTTATGTCCTCAAGGATCGCCTGCTGCGCCCCGCGATGGTCACTGTTGCAAAGGAAGCTTGATGGCTGAGCCCGATCCCATCTGCGGCGTGTGGCAGCTCGACCAGTGGGTCGAGTTTCGCGACGGCGATCCCTACGTCCTCGATGCGAGCGGGCGCATCTTCTACCATCCCGAGGGTCACGTGAGCGCGATCCTCACGCGGCAGATGGACGGCGCCGATCCGCTCGTCATCGCTTACGCGGGCCGCTGGCGGCGCGAGGGCGACGACGTGCATCACGCCGTCGAGCACGCCACTGTCCAGCGCTGGGTCGGCACGACGCTCACGCGCCGCGTGGTCGAGTTCGACCCCACCGGCGACGGCCGCCTGCTGCTCCGCACGCCCCCCGAAACCAGCCGCTCGGGCGCCGAGTTCTTCCACGATCTGATCTGGGTGCGCGCGGTCTAGACTTGGAGGTTTGCGCTCGGAAAGAGGCGGCAGGTCTATCCGTTCGTGGCATTTGCATTCTTCAGAAGTGTTGACCACGGTGGTGCCGTAACGGTGGGGTCAGCTTTGTTGGAGGCAAATGTGGCTAAGAGATCCTCCAAACTGTCGAAGAAAGGCTCTCCAGATGCAGGAGAGTTGTACTCATTGGTCGGCTCAGCACTCTCTTATTGGGAGGGGTCGGAAGATGTTCTCATGGGCCTGTTCCGATGGCTATGTGAACAAACCGAGCCAATAGCGGTTGCCAGCTACATCAAGGCGCCAAGGGCGGTTCGAGTGTCTATGTTCGACTTGGCACTTGGAATTTATAGGCATCGTTTGACGGATGGAGAGATCGCGCAAATTCGCGCGGCAACTTCTCGGCTCAATAAACTTTCCGCTGTGCGCAACGAAATTGCGCATGGCCATGTGGCAAATATAAATCATTCTGAACAAATTGGTGATGTTCAGGAGGTGGTTGCGAATGGGAACTATCTGCTTCCTTCGTTTAACGAGGGAAGTTGGCATGATCGTAGTTTTCGATTTCATCATACAGCAGAAACGATCTATGCTTTTCGCGAAGAAGTGCGAGAACATCGTTGGATTATATGGGAGATTCATTTAACTGCATTGGGTAGAGAACAAGAGGAAGATCAAGCTTCTGGGTCTGAATTCTTTATGCAGCGCAAGATAGCGACGGATATCGCATCACGCCGCATTAAATCCACACAGTGGTCGTACTATCTGCGTCCCACGCAAGATTGGCCCCACGAGTGACGGGGATAGGCGTCGGCTTGGCAAGGCCCACGCCAAATTGCTGGATATCGCTGAGGGCGCGAACGCGTTTTGATGATCGCCAAATAACAACTATCGGCTTTGTTGTTACTGAAATGGGCTTTTGCGATCGTCAAATTGGGGTGGGCGTGAAGCCCACCCCGGACTGCCTCAAATCCCGTCGAGGCCCTTGCTGACCAGAATGTTCACCGCAACGCGGCGGTTCTGCGCCTTGCCTTCGGCGGAGTCGTTGCTTGCCGTCGGGTCGGCTTCCGCCATTCCGGTGGGCGTCAGCATACGATACGGCTTCCAGCCGCAGGCCTGCTGCAGGAAATTCACGACCCGCGCGGCGCGCTTCTCGCTCAGAACCTGGTTATATTCCTCGCTTCCCGTGGAATCGGTGTAGCCGACGACAAGCAGCAGCGCGTTGTCCATCGATTCGGCCTCGCTCGCGGCCGCGCAGAGATCGGTTTTCGCCTGGTCTGACAGCACCGCCTTGCCGGTATCGAAGTTCACGCTCATCGTGTTTTTCACATTATACTGATCGATATCCGCCACGCGGCCGCGAAGCGCCTCCGTCGCTGCGGACTGCTCGGCAAAGCGCTGGTCGGTCGCGTTGTGGATCATCGACGCGGTCTTCAGATCCTTGTTCTTGAGCGCCACCTGGCTCGCCACCAGCCCTTGCCCCCACTGCACCGTCTTGATGGTGACCGGCAGGCCGTTCAGCAGTGCGTCCAAGGCCAGTTTCTTGCTGCTCGCCCCGAGGAAGCCGCCGCTGGATTTCACCTTCGTCGCCTCGCTGATGAAAACCGTCTGTTTCGCGCCGCCGGGGATCGTGACCAGCATCTTCTGGTCCTTGCGCGCGGCGATGAAGCCTTCGACATCAGGCCCTTCGGGCATCCCTGAAAGGTCGGCCGGCGGATAGGCGTTCACATCTATGGACGGGTCGGTCCCGTTCATATCCTGCGGCTGCGCGTGCAGGCTCGCCGGCACCAGGCTCGTAAACGCAAGCAACAAGAACAGTCTTGGACTTTTGGAAATAATACTCATCGCGTTCCTCCTTCAAACTCGACCCATCGACCGCGCGTTGGCGCGCGTGTCGGCCGATCAGCACTTCCGTGACGCCGTATCCGGCTGCCCGGCTCCACTCCCTGGGAACGTCACGGATGCCTTGCATGTTCGGGCGCATCCTTCGGGCACAACATTCTGGTTAACGCCAGTATTACGGAGACGTTTCGAGAGTCTCGTGCGGCGAGCCGATGCCGCGTGCCCTAAACGATCCCCCGCTCGCCACTCTCCGCCCGAAACGGCAGCAGCGCATCGTATGTCGCGAGCGGCGGGGTGCCCGGCACGTCGCCGCCCATGCGTTTCACATAGGCGTCGCGCACGATCTCCGCCTGCTGTTCGAGCCCATAGCCTGAAAAGCCGAGCCCCGCTTTCAGCGGCAGGTAGTCGTAGCGCGCCAGCGGGCCACGCCGCAGGATCAGGTTCACGCCTTGCTGGTGCTGCCACACGTGTGTGAGCTCGTGGACGATGAGGCCCTGCAGGAACAGCGAGGCGCGGCTGAAATCCTCGCGCCACGAGGCGTTGTTGGGGTGGAACCAGATGTGCCCGTCGGGCGCCATCACCACCCACGCGGGTTGCAGCCACCACCATTTCGCGCGCCGGATGGTGACGCGCGCGAGATCGATCGCGTCGCCGAAGGCCCGGCGCGCCATCATGCGCTCGCCGTCCGTCAGCGGTCTAATGATGGGTGTGCTCTCCGGCCTTCATTTCTGGCGCGGTTGCGCTCATCGCGTGAGCGGAAACCGCGACGCGGCCGGCCTTTTCGAACACGAAGGTCAGCTGCACGCGCGAATCGGGCTTGGTGGCGGGCAGGCCGAACACCATCACGTGCATTCCGCCCGGTTTCAGTTCGATCTTCTGGCCTGGGTTCACCGGCAGGCCGACGAGCGGGACCATGCGCATCACGCCGTTCTCGGCTTTCGTCGCGTGCAGCTCGAAGCGCGCGGGTTTCGGGCCTTCCACGGCGATCAGCCGGTCCGCCATCGCGCCCGCAGCGATCGTCGCATACAGCGCTGCCGGGCGGCCCGCGACGATAGGCAGGCGGATCCAGGCATTGCTCACGATCGGCGTCGGGGGCGCGGCAAGCGCCCGGCCGCCGATCGCTGCCGCCGCGAGCAGCAGCAGCGCCGTTACACACGCCGCAATTCCAAGGTTTCTGTCGATACGCGCCACGATCTTCGATCCTTCGCCAGAGACATCCACGCTCCGCACAAATGCTTCATGCCACAGCTCGGGGCCTTTGCGCCATGCGGCAGCACGTCCACATCGCACACGCAAATCGCATCGGCGGCGCACCCGCGCTCTTGTATGGCGCTGGCGCTGTTCTTACATCGCCCGCGTAGATCAACGACGCTGCGGCAAGTCTGCGCAGCGGCGGGATCAATCGTTTGTTCCTGCTTGGAATTTGAAAGAGGAAGCACGGGAGATATGGGCAAGGTAATCGGTATCGACCTTGGCACGACCAACAGCTGCGTCGCCGTGATGGAGGGCAGCAAGCCCAAGGTCATCGAGAACGCGGAAGGCGCGCGCACGACGCCGTCGATGGTCGCGTTCACCAAGGATGGCGAGCGTCTCGTCGGCCAGCCGGCAAAGCGTCAGGCGGTGACGAACCCGGACAACACCGTGTTCGCGGTGAAGCGCCTGATCGGTCGCCGTTTCGACGATCCGGTCACCAAGAAGGATATGGCGCTCGTCCCCTATCACATCGTGAAGGGCGGCAACGGCGACGCATGGGTGAAGGCCGGCGGCGAGGATTACAGCCCGTCGCAGGTGTCTGCCTTCATCCTTCAGAAGATGAAGGAAACCGCCGAATCCTACCTCGGTGAGACCGTGACGCAGGCCGTCATCACCGTGCCCGCCTACTTCAACGACGCCCAGCGTCAGGCCACCAAAGATGCCGGCAAGATCGCCGGCCTCGAGGTGCTGCGCATCATCAACGAGCCGACCGCGGCGGCGCTCGCCTACGGGCTTGAGAAGAACGACCGGCAAGACCATCGCTGTTTACGATCTCGGCGGCGGCACTTTCGACGTCTCCGTGCTGGAAATCGGCGACGGCGTGTTCGAGGTGAAGTCCACCAACGGCGACACGTTCCTTGGCGGCGAAGACTTCGACGCCAAGATCGTCGATTATCTCGCCGACGGTTTCAAGAAGGACGAAGGCATCGACCTTCGCGGCGACCGTCTGGCGCTCCAGCGCCTGAAGGAAGCGGCCGAGAAGGCCAAGATCGAATTGTCGTCGGCGCAGGTCACCGAAGTCAACCTGCCCTTCATCACCGCCGATCAGACCGGCCCGAAGCACCTCGTGAAAACGATCACGCGCGCCGACCTTGAAAAGCTCGTGGGCGATCTCGTCGCCCGCACGCTGGAGCCGTGCCGCAAGGCGCTCAAGGACGCCGGGCTCGACAAGGACAAGATCGACGAGGTTGTCCTCGTCGGCGGTATGACGCGTATGCCGCTCGTCCGCGAAGAGGTGAAGAAGTTCTTCGGCAAGGAACCGCACACGGGCGTGAACCCGGATGAGGTCGTCGCGATGGGCGCCGCCATTCAGGCGGGCGTGCTGCAGGGCGACGTCAAGGACGTGCTGCTGCTCGACGTGACGCCGCTGTCGCTCGGCATTGAGACGCTGGGCGGCGTGTTCACGCGCATGATCGATCGCAACACGACGATCCCGACGAAGAAGAGCCAGGTCTACTCGACCGCCGAGGACAATCAGGGCGCGGTGACGATCCGCGTCTTCCAGGGCGAGCGCGAGATGGCGGCGGACAACAAGGCGCTCGGCCAGTTCGATCTCGTCGGCATCCCGCCGGCCCCGCGCGGCGTGCCGCAGATCGAGGTGACGTTCGATATCGACGCGAACGGCATCGTCAACGTCTCGGCGAAGGACAAGGGCACCGGCAAGGAGCAGCAGATCCGCATCCAGGCGTCGGGCGGCCTTTCGGACAACGACATCGAACAGATGGTCAAGGATGCCGAGAAGTTCGCCGACGAAGACAAGAAGCGCCGCGCCAAGGCCGAGGCCCGCAACCAGGCGGACAGCCTCGTCCATTCGACCGAGAAGCAGCTCGCCGAGCATGGCGACAAGGTCGATGCCTCCACGAAGGGCGGCATCGAAACCGCCATCGCCGCGCTGAAGTCGGTGCTCGACGGCGACGATGTCGACGACATCAACGCCAAGACGCAGGCGCTCGCACAGGAAGCGATGAAGCTCGGCGAAGCGATCTACAAGGCGGAAGCCGCCGCTGCGTCTCCGGAGGGTGATGCACAGGCCTCCACGTCCTCCACGGACGAGGACGTCGTCGATGCCGAGTTCTCGGAAGTCGACGAAGACAAGAAGGCGTAAAGTCAGGAACGGCGGTCATCCGGGAACGGGTGGCCGCCGTGCCAGCGGGGGCAGGCCGGGCGTATGGTTGAAGCCGATTACTACGAACTCCTTGGTGTCGAACGCAGCGCGGACGGTGCCACGATCAAGTCCGCCTACCGGCGGCTCGCCATGCAGTACCACCCCGACAAGAACGGCGGCTGCACGGACGCCGAAGCGAAGTTCAAGGCGATCAACGAAGCCTATGATTGCCTGAAGGATGATCAGAAGCGCGCCGCCTATGATCGCTACGGCAAGGCGGCATTCCAGAACGGCGGCCCCGGCAACGGCGCGGGCGGCGCCGGCTTCGGCGATTTCGCCGACATCTTCGAAGGCATTTTCGGCGAGTTCATGGGCGGCGGGCGCCAGCGTCAGCGCAGCAGCGCGATGCGCGGCGCGGACCTGCGCTTCGACCTGAAGCTCAGCCTCGAGGAAGCCTTCGCAGGCAACACCCGCACCATCGAGATCGACGTCGCGACGGCTTGCGAGCCCTGCAGTGGCTCCGGCGCCGCACCGGGCGCCACCGCCAACACCTGCGGCACCTGCGGCGGTCACGGCAAGGTGCGCGTGCAGCAGGGTATGTTCCTGATGGAACGCACCTGCCCGAATTGCCACGGCGCCGGGCGCGTCATCTCCGACCCTTGCAAGGAATGTCACGGCGCGGGCCGCGTGGACAAGCACAAGTCGCTCGACGTGCGCATCCCTGCGGGCGTCGACGACGGCACGCGCATCCGCCTCTCGGGCGAAGGCGAGGCCGGCGCGCGCGGTGGTCCTCCGGGCGATCTCTACATTTTCGTTCACCTCGAACCGCACGACATCTTCGAGCGCGACGGCACCAATCTCTATGTGAAGGTGCCCGTGCCGATGACGCTCGCGGCGCTCGGCGGCACGATCGAGGTGCCCTCGATCGATCGGGAAGCGGTGGAGCTCAAAATTCCCGGCGGCACACAGAGCGGCAAGCAGTTTTCGCGGCGCGGGCACGGTATGCCGCCGCTGAACGGCGGCGGTCGCGGCGACCTTATCGTCGAGGTGGAGATAGAAACGCCGACGCGGCTTTCCAAGCGCCAGCGCGAGCTTCTGGAAGAATTCCAGGCTCTGGAGCCAGAGGCCGGAAGCTGCCCGGAAAGCCATGGGTTCTTCGCGAAGATTCGCGCCAAATGGGATGAACTCACCGAATAGCCACCGAGGAGAGCGCGATGATCAAGGTTTACGGGTCGACACTGTCGCCGTTCGTTCGCAAGGTTGTCGTGGTGCTCGCCGAAAAGGGGCTGGATTACGAAATAATTCCCGCGGGCCTGCAGTCGCACAGTCCCGATTTCCTCTCGGTCTCCCCCTTCGGGAAAATGCCGGCATTTCGCGACGGCGATTTCGCCATCTCCGATTCCTCCGCCATCGTTCACTATCTCGATGCGAAATATCCCGAACCCCGTCTCATTCCGCAGACGCCCAAAGACCTCGGCCGTACGGTCTGGTACGACGAGTTCGGCGATACGCTCGTCACCGCCTCCGCCGGCAAGGTGTTCTTCAACCGCGTCGTCGCCCCGCGCTTCCTGAAGCAGTCCGGAAACGAGGACATGGTGCAGCAGGGCGTCGCCGAACTGCCCCGCCTGTTCGACTATCTCGAAGGTGTCGTGCCGGAGCCCGGCGGCTTCCTCGTCGGCGGCGCGCTCAGCCTTGCGGATATCGCTGTGGCGAGCCCGTTCGTGAACCTCTCGCACTGCGCGGTCGATGTCGATTGCGCGAAGCATCCGCGCCTCGGCGCGTGGTTGCCGACGATCCTGTCGCGGCCATCGTTCGCGGCGCCGATTGCCGAGGAGACGGCGTTTCTGGCTGCCTAGACAGGGCGCCCCGACTTCGCCACAGTCCGCGCCATGTCGCTGGAGAGCAAGCTCGAGGCGTGGGTCGCCGCCGGTCTCATCGATGCCGATGCCGCCGCGCGTATCCGCAGCCACGAAGAGGCGAACGACCGCCCCTATGTGCTCTGGGCCATTGTCGGCCTCGGCCTGTTCGCGCTGGCACTCGGCCTCGCGCTCATCGTCGCAGCGAACTGGGACGTTATCGCAGACTGGCTGAAGCTCGGCGTCCATCTGGCGCTGACCGCCGCTGCGGCTGTGGCCGTCTGGATCGGTGCTGCGCGCGGCAATCGCTGGCTGAAGGAAGGCGCGCTGTTCCTGCTCGCCGCGCTCGTCCTCGCGGGCATCGCGCTGCACTCGCAGGTCTATCAGCTCACCGGCCCGATGTGGCAGGCACTCGTGCCCTGGCTGGCGCTAATGACGCCCGCGATGCTGGTCGCCGGCAGCACGCGGCTCGTCGCCTACGGCTGGGCGGGGATGCTGCTCTGGACGCTGGCGTCGCTCGCGCTGGAAAACGAACATGCCGCCGGCCTCTGGTATTTCATCCACGGTCTCGCGATCGCCGGACCCGTGATCCTCATCGGTCTGTCGCTGCTTCCGTGGCGCAATCGCCTCAGCTTCGCGGACGGGCTTCGCGAGGTCGGCGTCCTCATCTGGCTCGGCGGCGTCAGCTTCGCGCATTTCGTCTGGGCGGGCACCGTCACCTCCAGCGAAGCGGGTGAGATGGCGGTTCGCCTCGTCGTGCCCGTCGTCATCGCAGCCGCAACGGTTTGGGCCGGGCGGCGCTGGCGGATGATTCCGCAGGCGATGCTGCTGCCAGTCGTTGCCGCGCCAATGGCGGCGCTGCTGCTGGCGACGGTGGTTCCGCACGCGGACGGCTGGCCCGCGCGCCTCGTCGGTGCGCTCATCTACATGGCGATGTGGGGCGCCATCGCCCGCGCCGCGATCGCCTCGGGCTGGCGCGCGCTCTTCGGCGTCGCCATCGCGGCGGCCGGCATCCGCATCTTCATCATTTATTTCGAGCTGTTCGGCTCGCTGGCGACCACCGGCGCCGGGCTCATCATCGGCGGCATCCTCCTCATCGCGCTCGCGTTCGGCTGGCGGCGCGTGTTCGCCCTCGTCGGGAGGAAGCGCGCATGAAGCGCTGGCTTGCCCTTGCTCTTCTGCTCCCGCTCGTCGGCCTCGTGCTCAGCATCGCCGCGCGCGAAGCGGGCCTTTCGGGCGCGTCCGAATGGCGCATTCCTATCGCCGGCTTCGATCCGCGCGATCCCATCCGCGGGCGCTACATCCAGTTCCGCTACGACTGGCGCGTGGCCGGGGATCCTGCGATCTGCACGGGCGCGGCGTGCGGTCTTTGTCTGTCCGAAGAGGCGGGAGAGATCGTGGCCACGATGGTGGCGCCGGGTACGGTCTGTGCCGCGTACATCGATGTGAACGGCAGCAACATCAGGCGCTTGAACGTCGCGCCCGGTCAGGTGCCGGACTTCTCAAGCCGCATCTTCGTGTCCGAGACGAGCGCGCCGGAGCTTGAGGACATGCTGCGCCGCGAACCGATGGTGGTGGTAGCGCAGCTCACGCGCGGCGGCCGCCTCGTCAACGACCGGCTTGAACCAGCGAACTAAACCCGCTTGGAAATCGCGATCGCCGCCCGGCACCCCGCGCGGATTGCGGCGGAAAGCAGCGGATAGGCGGGGGCCTGCTCGGCGCCGTGCGCAATCGCCGTATCGCGGTGCTCGCGCTCTTCTTCGGCGAACTCCTCGATGCGGGCCTTGAGCTCGGGGTCGCTGTCGCCAAGCGCTTCGGCCTGCTCGGCATAATGGCGGTCGATCTCGGTCTCGACAGCGGCGGTGCAGGCCATCGCCGCGCGCGGACCCATCAGCGCGGTCGCCGCACCGAGTGCATAGCCTGCGACGTGCCAGAAGGGCGCCAGCGCCGTCGGCCGGACGCCCCGTTCTACGACCATGCGATTGAACACGTCGAGGTGGTGCTGTTCCTGCGCGCGCATACGCGCGATCTCGGTGCTGTCGGGGTGGCGGTTCCCCATCACCGCAAGTTGCCCCTCATAAATGCGCGCCGCGCCATATTCGCCCGCCTGATCGACGCGCAGCATGGAGGCCGTGTCCGCACCCCGGTCGCCGGGGAGGGGGCGTTTCAGCGTTTCAGGATCAGCCACAGCGCGACTCCCGCGATCAGCCCGGAAAAAATGGCATTGTATCCGGCCATCGAGATGCCCGCCAGTGACCACGCGATCTGGTCGCACTGCACGACCGGCGTCGCCATCACGTTCGAGAAGAAGTCGCCCGAACCAAGGTCCGTGGCGCTGCACGCGCTTGGGCCTTGCCACCAGCGCTGCTCGACGCCGGCATGGAACACGCCGATCCCGGCGGTTACGAGTTCCGCGAGCGCGGCGAGCAGCAGCAGCGCGCGCTTGCCAGCGCCCGGCACGAACAGCGCCAGGCTGGCGAGGACGAGCGCGACGGCGTGCGGCCAGCGTTGCCAGATGCACATCTCGCACGGGTGAAGCCCGCCGATATGCTGGAATGCGAACGCGCCGCCCAGCAGCGCGGCCGGCCCGAGCAGAAGAAGCAGATGCGCGCCGCGCAGCCGGTCAACCATTGCTGGCCTTTCGTGCGACAAGGCTGGCGCCCACCAGCGTCACGCCCTTCGCTTCCAGCGCCGCCGACCAGCGCTCGATCTCGCTGATCGTCGTGGAGACGGGGCGGGCATAGCCGATCGCATAGCCGCGGCGTTTCGCCGTGGCGACGAGGGCATCAAGATTGCTGCGGATGTTCGCCGCGGTTTCCGGCTCGTCGAGGAAACGGTCGTTGGTCGCGGCGGCGAGGCCGATGGCGCGCGCTTCCTTTTCACCCACGGAGCGCCCGGAGGAGCGCGCGTCCACGTAGAACAGCCGCTTCGCCTTCACGGCGTCCAGCACCGGCCGCATCGCGGCGGCGCTTTCGGTGAAGGCGCTGCCCATCATGTTGGTAACGCCGACCGGGCCGTCCACGCGCGAAAGCGCCCAGTTCAGCCGCCGCACGTTTTCGGCGGGCGCTTCGCCCGTCAGCAGCACGTTCTGGCCCGGATTGACGCGCGGGTACGATTTCGGCTGCATCGGCACGGAGAGCCACACCTCATGCCCGCCCGCCTTCGCGGCCTTCGCAAGGTCGCGCGAAGCGTCGGCATAGGGCGAGAAGGCGAGGCTCACGGCAGCGGGCAGCCGGTCGATCGCGGCTTTGGCTGCCCCTGCGTTGGGCCCGAGTTCGGTAAGCACGATGGCAACGATCGGCCCCGCGGGGATCGGCGCCGCGGGTGCGGGCGGCGTTTCGCCAGCGGCAAGCCGCGCCTCGTCAATCTCGGGTTTGTCGACATCGGTGACGGGAACCTGCGCGATCGGCGGCCGCAGCGTGCCTGCCGTCACAGCATCCTTCGCCTTCACCTTGGCGTCCGGCGGCAGCGCGCGGCGCGGCTGATCGCCGGTTTGCGCGGCGGCGTGGCTCGGCGCGAGCGGACGCAGCAGCTCGACGAACACGGTCGCAAGGCCGATGAACAGCACGGCGCCGCCAAGCGCGAGCAGCAGTCCCCGGCCCCGACGGGGGGCGATGTCTTCGCTCAGCGGGATACCTCTGCAGTTTGCACCGGCCCCAGCCGGCCGATGATCTTCATCGCGTAATCGAGCTGATAGTCCTTCACGCCCGCCTTTTCGAGATCGGCGGCGGTCCGCGTGAAGCGCGGGTTTTCCTTGTCGTCTTCCTCGATGATCTTGTTGTCCTTCACCGCGTCGTTGCGCAGGTGCTGGCGCAGGTCCGCCTCGCGGATCACGCGGCGTTCCTTGTAATCGGAGTCCGAAAGCTGCGGCACGGTGATGTCGGGCTCGATGCCCGCTTCCTGCACGGAGCGGCCCGACGGCGTGAAGTAGCGCGCCGTGGTGAGCCGGAGCGCCGTGTCCTGCGTCATCGGGATCAGCGTCTGCACCGAGCCCTTGCCGAAGCTGCGCTGACCGAGCACGAGCGCGCGGCGGTGATCCTGAAGCGCACCCGCGACGATCTCGGCGGCGGACGCCGAGCCTTCATCGACGAGCACGACAATCGGCTTACCCTTCGTGTCGTCGCCTTCGCGCGCGTAATAGCGCTGCACGTCGCCCTTGCGGCGGCCGCGCTGCGAAACGATCTCGCCGCGCTCGAGGAACGCGTCCGAAACCTCGATCGCCTGATCGAGGAGCCCGCCGGGGTTGGAGCGCAGGTCGATCACGAAGCCGAGCAGCTTGCCGCCCGCCTGCTTTTCCATTGCCGCGATCGCCTGCCGCGTCGCTTCGCCGGTCTGCTTGTTGAAGGCGGAGATGCGCAGGATGCCGATGTTGTTCTTCACTTCGGACTTCACCGGCTTCAGCGAGATGATCTCGCGCTTCAGCGTCAGCTCCATCGGCTTCTGCTGGCCGGTGCGCACGACGCTGATTTTCACGGTGGTGCCGGGCACGCCCTTCATCTTGTCGACCGCGTCGTCGAGCGACAGGCCGTAGATCAGTTCGCCGTCGATATGCGTGATGTAGTCGCCTGCCTTGATGCCCGCGCGCGCGGCGGGCGTGTCATCAGTCGGCGCGATCACCTTCACCACGCCGTCTTCCTGGCTGACGGTAAGGCCGAGCCCCCCGTATTCGCCCTCGGTCTGCGTCCGCATCCGCTCGAAGTTGCGCATGTTCAGGAAGCTGGAATGCGGATCGAGGCTGGAGAGCATCCCGTTGATCGCGCCCTCGATCAGCTTCTCGTCGGTCACTTCGTCGACGTATTCGGCGCGCACGCGCTCGAACACGTCCATCAGCTGGTCGAGCTGGCGATAGGTGCTCGCCGGATTCGCCGCCTGCACGGCGGTCGTCGAGGGGATGAGCGCGATCGCCACGGCGGGGATCAGCGTGTGCAAAAGCTTACGAGACATCACTTCTTCCTTGTCGTGACCGGCGATGCGGCCCTCTCCCAGCGCGTTGGCATCATAATAGCCGTGCGTCGATGAATTGGCGAGTAACCGATTTCAGCCCTCGCGACCGGTTTTGCGGACATGCGGCGCGGGATCGATGGGGCGTCCGCCCTGCCGGAGTTCGAGGTAAAGCTCGGGCTCGAGCGACCCCATGCGGCCGATCGGCGTTCCGGCCGAAACTGTTTCGCCGACAAGCACGTCGACGCGTTCGAGCCCCGACATCATGCTGAGCAAATGTCCGGGATGCTGGACGATGACGATATCGCCGTAGGTGCGGAATGGGCCGGCGTAGGCGATCCGGCCCTTCGCGGGGGCCACGACCTGCGCGCCCTTGCGCGTTGCAAGCGTGATGCCGCGCGCACGAACGCCGACATGGCTCATGTCCGCGAAGCCCTCCACGATGCTGCCCGCCGCGGGTTGCAGATAGGGGAAGGGGAGCGGGGCGGCGGCGCGGGCGGGCCGGGGCGGCGCCAGCCGCCGGGCGTTCGTGCCCCCGCTGTCATCGAATGCGCCCGCAAGACCGCGCAGGTCCATCGCCTTTGCGGCCAGCGTGCGCGCCTGCGCGCGCTCCTCATCGGCCTCGCGATCGAGCGAGTCGCGTTCGGCGCGGAGGTCGGCCTGCACGCCATCGAGCTGGCGAATCGCCTGCGAAAGCTCGGTGTTGGCGGCGAGCAGCTGCCGCTTCGACGCGACAAGCCGGGCCTGCACGGCGCGGGAGTCGACAAGCGCGCGCCGGTATTCGGCGGTGCGCGTCCGAAGCGCTGGTTGAACGGCCTCCAGAAGCGCGCTGACACGGGCGGTCGTGACGGCGGAGGAGGGTTCGAGGAGTACGAGCCCCGCAGGCCTGCGGCTCAGCGTCTGGAGCACGGCGAGCAGCCGGCTGATCTCGCCATGCTGCGCGGCGAGCTGGGCCCGCTGCTGGCGCCGGAGCCGTTCGAGTCGGGCGGTTCCAGCCTCGATGGCGCTCACGCGGGCTTCGCCGTTTTGGATGCGCCGCGCGAGCGCGATCGCGGTCTGCCGCGCCGCGCGCGCCCTGTCGTCGGCAGCGTCGGCGTCGCGGCGCAGCGCAGCGGCGCGAGAGTCGGCCTTCAGCGCATCCTGTTCCGCCTTGTCCGCAGGCGCTGCCGCGGCGAGGAGCAGGAAGGCGAGGGCCGCGGCGCGCATCAGCCCTCGCGGTGGTAGGGATGACCGGCGAGGATCGACGTCGCCCGGTAGAGTTGCTCGGCGAGCATCGCGCGCACCATCAGGTGGGGCCATGTCGCCTTGCCGAAGCTGATGAGGAGGTCGGCGCCTTCGCGCGTGTCGGTGTCGTGGCCGTCGGCGGCGCCGATCAGGAAGCGGGTTTCACGCACGCCGTCGTCGCGCCAGCGGCCGAGGCGTTCAGCAAGCGCGGTGGAGGCAAGGCTCTCGCCACGCTCGTCAAGCGCCACGGTGCGGCAATCGCCGGTCGGCTGCGGCACGCGGCCGCCTTTGTCGGGAAGCTCGGTGATGCGAAACGGCCAGTTCATCCGCGCGCGGTAGCGTTCGACGAGATCGGCTTCCGGGCCGCGCCCGATGCGTCCGCGCGCGATGACATGCAGGAGCACCTCAGGCGGTTGCGGCCGCCGCCGGCGTCTTGTCGAAGGCCCACATCTTCTCAAGGTTGTAGAAGCTGCGGACTTCCGGGCGGAACAGATGAACGATCACGTCGTCCGCGTCGATCAGCACCCAATCGGCAGTCGGCAGCCCCTCGATGCGCACGACACGGCCGAGGTCCGCCTTGATCTTTTCGGCGAGCTTCTGCGCCATCGATGCCACTTGCCGCGTGGAGCGGCCGCTGGCGATGATCATGTGATCGGCGATTTGCGTTTTTCCGCTGAGCGGAATGTCGATAACATCGACGGCCTGATCGTCGTCGAGCGACTTCAGGATGAGGGCGTGCAGCTCGTCGGAGCTTCCGCCTTCATGGTCGCCGGGCGTTGCCGCGGCGCTATTGGGAGACAATCCTTATCCCTTCGGGTTCGTTGCACCAATTCGGCTCGCCCATCCCGGATCGCGCGTGCGGATCGCCGTGGCGGAGGTGGGATCGAGCGGGATCGAAAGGATCACTATCGCCGGCAACTCCCATTCAGCCCAGAGTTTGGCACGCGCTTCGCCGCGGATATGCCGCCGAAGCCACGCCATGGCCGGAGCCCGGCGTGCGCGCCCAATGTAGTCTCCCCGCGCCATTACGGCAATCGGCACTTCGCGGGCGATGTCGCGCCAGCGTTTCCAGCGGCTGAACTGCAACAGATTGTCCGCGCCCATGATCCATATGAAGCGGTGCTGCGGGAACGCGCGCTGCAGCGCGGCGATCGTATCGGCCGTGTAGGTGGTGCCTAGCGACGCTTCGATGTCTGTGGGCCGGATGCGCGGATGGCGCGCGGCACGGCGGGCGGATTCCATGCGCACGGCGAGCGGCGCCATGCCCGCCTTGTCTTTCAAGGGGTTCTGCGGGCTGACCAGCCACCACACCTCGTCGAGCGCGAGCCGTCGCAAGGCCTCGATGCTGATATGCCGGTGGCCCTGATGCGCCGGGTTGAACGACCCGCCGATGAGGCCGATCCGGGCCACTACAGCCCTGCCGCCTGCGCGGCGATTTCGTAGGAGCGGAGCCGGGCTGCCTGGTCGAAGATCATGCCCGTCACCATCAGTTCGTCGGCGCCGGTTTCGGCTGCGAACGCCTGCATCTGCCGCGCCACGGTCTCCACGCTGCCCACGGCCGAGCAGGAGAGGGTGCGCGCCAGATGCGCCTGAAGCTCAGGGGGGAGCGATTCGCGGTAGCCGGGGATCGGCGGCGGCAGCTGCCCGCGCTGGCCTGTGACCATGCGCACGAAGGCCTGCTGCTGAGACGTCGCGAGCACGGCGGCCTCCTCGTCCGTATCGGCAGCGATGACGTTGTAGCCAAGCATCAGGTATGGCTTGTCGAGGTAGGCGGATGGCTTGAAGTGGTTGCGGTACACCTCGATCGCCTGGCTGAGCGCCTGCGGCGCGAAGTGCGAGGCGAAGGCGTAGGGCAGGCCGAGGTGCGCGGCGAGGCTCGCGCCGAACAGGCTGGAGCCGAGAATCCACACATCCACGTTCGCCCCGCCGCCCGGCACGGCAAGCACTGGGCCTTCGTCCCGGAAATAGGCCATCACCTCCTGCACGTCCTGCGGGAAGCGATCCGAGGCGGCGTGGAGATCGCGGCGGATCGCCTGCGAGACCATCTGATCGGAGCCGGGCGCGCGGCCGAGGCCGAGGTCGATGCGGCCGGGGTAGAGTGCGTCGAGTGTGCCGAACTGCTCGGCGATCAGCAGCGGCGCATGGTTCGGCAGCATGATGCCGCCCGCGCCGACGCGAATCGTCGAGGTCGCGCCTGCGATATGGCCGATCAGCACCGAAGTCGCGGCGCTGGCGATGCCGGCCATACCGTGATGCTCGGCGAGCCAGAGGCGGCGGTAGCCAAGCCGTTCGCCGATTTGCGCAAGCGCTACGGAATTGGCGAAGGACTGCCGGACGCTGCCGCCTTCGGTGACGGGCGAGAGGTCGAGGATCGAAAGCGGGATCATGCCGCCATCAGGGGCGAACCTGCCCGTTGCCGCGTACCACGGTCTTGTAGGTGGTGAGCCCTTCGAGCGCGACCGGGCCGCGCGCGTGCAGGCGGCCCGTGGCGATGCCGATCTCCGCGCCGAAGCCGAACTCGCCGCCGTCCGCGAACTGTGTCGAGGCGTTGTGGATGACGATGGCGCTGTCCACGCCCGCAAGGAAGCGGTTCGCGGTCTCGGCGTTTTCGGTGACGATGCTCTCGGTGTGCGCGCTGCCGTGGCGGGCGATGTGTTCTGCCGCGCCGCTCACCCCGTCCACCATCTTGGCGGAGATGATCGCGTCGAGATATTCGGTGCCCCAGTCCGCCTCGTCCGCGGGGACGACGCGCGGGTCGATGGCCTGCACGGCGTTGTCGCCGCGCACCTCGCAGCCTGCGTCGAGCAGCGCTTTCACGACCCGCGCGCCGGTCGCCTGCGCGCCCTCGTCGATCAGCAGTGTTTCCGCCGCGCCGCAGATGCCGGTGCGGCGCAGCTTGGCATTGAGCGCGATGGCTTCGGCCTTGTCCGCGTCCGCGTCGCGGTCGATGTAGACGTGGCAGATGCCGTCGAGGTGCGCGAGCACGGGCACGCGCGCTTCGGATTGCACACGCGCGACGAGGCCCTTGCCGCCGCGCGGGATGATAATGTCGATAAGGCCCGCCGCGCCCAGCATCGCGCCGACGGCGGCACGGTCGGGCGTGTCCACCAGTTGCACCGCATCGGCGGGAAGGCCTTCGCTGGAGATGCCCGCGATGAACGCCGCGTGCAGCGCCTTCGATGTGGCGAGCGCTTCTGATCCGCCGCGCAGGATGCAGGCGTTGCCCGACATCAGGCACAGCGCGCCCGCGTCCACGGTGACGTTCGGGCGGCTTTCGTAGATGATGCCGATGACGCCGAGCGGGACGCGCACCTGCTCGAATTTGAGGCCGTTCGGCTGCGTCCAACCCTTGATCGGTGCGCCCACGGGATCGGGAAGGCCCGCCACGGCTTCCACACCCGCCGCAATGCCTTCGAGGCGGGCATCGTCGAGCCGCAGCCGGTCGAGCATCGCGCCCGAAGTGCCGCGCGCCTCTGCAGCCTTCATGTCTTCGGCATTGGCGGCAAGGATCGCAGTCGTATCGGCGCGGATCGCCTCTGCGGCGGCCTTCAGCGCCGCAGCCTTGCGCGCGGTCGGCGTCGCCGCGAGCGTGCGGGACGCGGCGCGGGCAGCGGTGGCCATCTCGGCGATGCGGGTTTCGATCTTACTCATAACAGAACCAGATGATCCCTGTGTACCATGGCGGAGCGCGGCGCATAACCGAGGATCTCCGCCTGCGCCTCGGTGCGCTTGCCCGCGATGGCGCGCGCATCGGCGATATCGTAACCCGCAAGGCCCCGCGCAAGCACGTGGCCGCTTTCGTCAGCGATTTCGATAGCGTCGCCGCGCGCGAACTTGCCGTCCACCTGCCGCACGCCTGCCGCGAGCAGGCTGCCGCCGCGCTGGAGCGCCTTCACCGCGCCCGCGTCGATGGTGAGGCGCCCGGCGGAGGTGAGGCGGCCCGCGAGCCACGCCTTGCGCGCCCGGCTCGCCGAAACGGCGGCGAACACTGTGCAGCGGCCGGTCTCTTCGAGCCGCGCGAGCGGATTGAGGCCCGTGCCCTGCGCAATGCCGAGCGGGATGCCGCTCTTGCAGGCGATGCGCGCGGCGGCGACCTTGGCGCCCATCCCGCCCGATCCCATTGCAGCGCTTTCCCCCAGCGTCACGCGCTTCAGCACGGCGTCGATGTCGTCGACGCGCGCGATCAGTTCTGCGTCCGGATCGCTGCGCGGATCGGCGGTGAACAGCCCGTCGATGTTGGAGAGGAGCAGCACGCCCTCCGCCGCTGCGGCCTGACCCACGCGCGCCGCGAGACGGTCGTTGTCGCCGAAGCGGATTTCCTCGGTCGCGACGCTGTCGTTTTCGTTGAGCACCGGTACGACGCCGAGCCCGAGCAGGCGTTCGAGCGTCGCGGCGGCGTTGAGAAAACGGCGGCGATCCTCAAGATCGCCGAGCGTCAGCAGCATCTGCGCGGCGGTGATGCCCGTGTCGCCGAGCAGTTCGGCCCACGCCTGGCTGAGCAGGATCTGACCCGTGGCGGCAGCGGCCTGCGCGTCCTCAAGGCAGGCACGTCCGCCCTTCGGCAGTCCGAGCCGCCGTGCGCCGAGCGCGATGGCGCCCGAGGAGACGACGACGATCCGCTGGCCGCGCGTCCGGCGGTCCGCGATGTCGGTGGCGAGGCTTTGCAGCCATTCGCGCCGCAGCTTGCCGTCTTCGTCGACAAGCAGGGCTGAACCTACCTTGACGACCAGAGCTTTGCAGTTGCCGGGCGAAAAGGGACTCAGATCGGTGACCATGCTGCCTGTTTGTCCGCCTCTTTTCGCGCCCCCCGAGCGGGCTCCCCGATCTTACTCAGAAGCGCGTCCAGAACCTCCGTCAAGCCTTCACCGGTGGCAGCGGAAACCAGATGGACTTCGTGCCCGCAGGCCTTTTCAAGCGCCCGCAGCTTGGCGGCGCGCCCGCGCGCGTCGATGAGGTCGATCTTGCTGAGCGCAACGACCTGCGGCTTGTCCTCAAGCCCGGCGCCGTAGGCCTCCAGTTCGTCCACGATCGTGCGGTACGCCTTGGTGGGCGAGGGTGCACTCGCATCGACAAGGTGCAGCAGCACGCGGCAGCGCTCGACGTGCCCGAGGAAACGGTCGCCGATGCCGACGCCGTCCGCCGCGCCCGCGATCAGGCCGGGGATGTCGGCAAGCACGAACTCGCGGTCGCGATGCAGAACGACGCCGAGCTGCGGCTTCAGCGTCGTGAACGGATAGGCGCCGACCTTGGCGTTGGCGTTGGTCACGGCGTTGATGAAGGTGGACTTGCCGGCGTTCGGCAGGCCCAGCAGGCCCGCGTCGGCAAGCAGCTTCAGCCGCAGCCACACCCACATCTCTTGGCCGGGGATGCCGGGCTGCGACTGGCGCGGCGCGCGGTTCGTCGATGTCTTGTAGGAGGCGTTGCCGCGTCCGCCCATGCCGCCGTGCAGGAACGTGATGCGTTCGCCGACCGTGGTGAGGTCGGCGAGCAGCGTATGCTCCTCGTCATCGGCCAGGATCTGCGTGCCCACCGGCACGGGGATCACCAGGTTCTCGGCCGACGCGCCGGTCTGGTTGCGGCCGGCGCCGCCCGCGCCGCGCGGCGCCTTGAAGTGCTGGCGATAGCGGAAGTCGATCAGCGTGTTGAGGCCCTCGACAGCTTCGAAAATGATGTCGCCGCCCCTACCGCCGTTGCCGCCGTCCGGTCCGCCCTGCTCGATGAACTTCTCACGGCGAAACGATACGGCACCGGGGCCGCCGCCGCCGGAGCGCAGGTAGATCTTTGCCTGATCGAGAAACTTCATGCCGCTTCCCTATACATGCCGACGCGATCTAGCCAGCGTTCGCGTGACAGGCGGTATTCGACCGAATCGATCTCGCAGTCGCGCGCGCGGCAATAGTGCGGCACGATCTCGCCGGTGGGTACAAAGCCGAGCTTTCTCAGAACCTTGCCGGAGGCGGGGTTGTCGATGAAGTGGCCAGCGCCGAGCATGTTGTTGCGGGCGCCGAGGAAGGCTGCCGCGATGATCGCCTCGGCGGCTTCGACTGCGATGCCCTTGCCCCAGTGGCGCCGCGCCACCCAATAGCCGATCTCCGGAATGGTGACCTTGTCGTTCCACCGCCCGAAACCGACGCTGCCGACAAGTTCGGGCGCCCCGTCCGTGCGCAGGAAGATGAGGCTGCTCGCCTCGTGCGGCGGCGTTTCGGCGTCCTTCGCGATCTTCATGCGCGCGTCTTCGATGCTGTAGGGCCACGGCGCGGTCGCGAGGTTGCGGACGATCGCCGCGTCGGCGATCGTGGCGGCCAGCGCCGCTGCGTCTTCGGGCCACGCCGGCCTTAGAAACAGCCGTCTCGTTCGTGCAAACATCTCTCGCTCCATACCGGATCGGGAAGGGGAGAGACGAAAAAAGGGAGATGGCGACCCATCTCCCTTTCCCTGTGCGTATGCACCAGATTCAGGGGCCGCCTACCCGGCGGCCGTATAACAAGCGGGCCGCCTCGCTATTCCGCTGCCATCGACATCGGATCGACGCTGACGAATTTGCGTCCAAGCTTGCCGTCGTGGAACGCTACGCGGCCCTCAACGAGCGCGAACAGCGTGTGGTCCTTGCCGATGCCGACATTACGGCCCGGGTAGAACTTGGTTCCGCGTTGGCGGACGAGAATGTTGCCCGCGAGCACGTCCTGCCCGCCGAAGCGCTTCACGCCAAGACGCTTGCCTGCCGAATCGCGACCGTTACGCGACGAACCGCCAGCTTTCTTATGTGCCATGGTTCAAACTCCTCTTTACTCGGCGTCGGTCTTGGCAGCGGCCTTTTTGGCCGGGGCCTTCTTCGCGGGCTTTTCAGCCGGCTCGGCGGCCGCTTCCACGGCCGGCGCGGCTTCCGCCTTCGCAGCCTTCGGCGCCTTCGCGGCGGTCTTGCCGATCGCGGTGATCTTCAGCACCGTCAGAAGCTGGCGGTGACCGTTGCGGCGGCGATAGCCGTGACGGCGCTTCTTCTTGAAGACAATGACCTTGTCGCCCTTGGGCTGCGCCACGATCTCGGCCGACACGACCTGACCGGCCACGTCCTTGAGTTCGCCGCCCTCGCCGATGGCAAGGATGTCGCCCAACTGGACGGTTTCGCCGACCTCGCCCTTCAGGCGGTCAACGGTGATCTTCTGCTCGGCGGCGACGCGATACTGCTTGCCGCCCGTGCGCACGACTGCGAACATGGCTTTTGGCTACCTTAGGCCCAGAAATTGAACAACAAGCACCCGCGCGTGGAAACACGCCGATGCCTGCGGAAAGCGCAGCTAGCTACTGGCCGTGGGCGCGAATGTCAACCGATTCAGCACAGCTTTCGCCATCAGTGGCGATGCCGTGATTTCAGCCGATAGCTGCCGTCGGGCATTCGCTCGAACATCTCGGAAACCGCAGGGTGCAGCACAGGCGCGCGGCTCTCGTCCGGCAACAGGTTCTGCTGGCTGACATAGGCGACGTAGGTCTGGTCGTCGTTCTCGGCGAGCAGGTGATAGAAGGGCTGGTCCTTCGCCGGGCGGATGTCCTCGGGAATCGCTTCCCACCATTCCTCGGTGTTGGCGAACTCCGGATCGACATCGAAAATAATGCCGCGAAACGGAAAAAAGCGGTGCCGTACCACTTCGCCGATGCCGAAGCTGGCGGTGGTGACAGGCTCGCCGAAGGGCGGCAGCAGACGCGGCGTGGGAGCGGCGGGGGGAGTGGTAATGGACTTCGCGGTACGCATGGGGAGAATATAAGGGCCTGCCGCCGCTCTGCAAAGGCTGCCCGGCGCTCCGCGATACGAAAGAGCCGCTGTTGCCGCCGACTTGCTCAGGCCGCAGGCTGCAAATGAAAGCGTTCAATGCCCGTGTCCGCGTAGGCAATGCCTTCGGCACGCAGCGCCTCCGGGCAGTCCTCGTCCCGAATGCGCGCCGCAAGCAGGCGTGCGAGCGCGGGCGCGGTCTGGATGCCGTAGCCGCCCTGGCCGGCCAGCCAGTAGAAGGCCGGCAGGTCACGGTCCGGCCCGGCGATCGGCAGCCGGTCCCGCGTGAACGTGCGGAGACCGGCCCAGCTGTGGCGAATGCGCCGAACCTGAAGCGTCGTTGCCGTGCAGACCCTGTCGACCGCGACGGCGATGTCCCATTCGTCCGGCTGCGCGTCGCATGGCTCGCAGGCCGTTTCGTCCGCGGGGGAAAGCAGAAGCGCGCCCGCGTCCGGCTTGAAGTAGAAGTCTTCGTCGATATCCATCACGAACGGCCAGCGCGCGATCTCCATGTCCGCGGGCGGGTCCACGAGGACTGCGGTGCGCCGAAAAGGCTTTACGTAGCCTGCTCTCGATCCGGCCATGGCGGCGACGCAGTCCGCCCATGCGCCGGCTGCGTTCACGACGACCGCGCTGGCGAAAACGCCCGTTGCCGTGCGCAGTATCCAGCGGCCTTCCAGATAATCGAGGCCTTCGAGCCCCGATCGTGTCGCCAGGGCGCCGCCGTTCCGCCGGAATGCACGCAGATGGCCCTGATGCAGGGCATCGACATCGATCGCGAGCGCGCCGGGTTCATAAACCGAAGCCGCCACATAAGGCTCGGCGAGCAGCGGACAGAGGCCTCGCGTGGCCGCACCATCCAGCCAAGTGGTAAGGGGCGCGATATCCGGCCGCGCGAAGAAAGCCTCCAGGCGGCCGAGCTGGTCCGCGCGGGCGATAAACATGGTGCCGAGCGGTGAAGTCAGCGCGTGGTCGGCGAAGCCCTCGGGTGGCGCGGTGAGAAATTCCCGGCTGGCGCGCGACAGGGCGCGAACGGTTTCATTGCCGTAGATGGCCGTGAAGACCGCAGCGGATCGCCCCGTCGCGTGATAGCCCGGTTGATCTTCCTGCTCGAGGAGCAACACCCTGTGGGTCGAAGACAGCGCGCTTGCGACCGAGGCGCCGGCCATGCCGGCGCCGATCACGGCAATGTCGAATACTGCCTCGGGAACCGTGGTCATGAAGCGGCCCGCAACTCCTGCGTCTTCTGCAGGTCGAGCGACCAGGCCCCGCTGCGTTCCTCGACGACCACGCCGTAACGGGTGCGGGCGTCTTCGGCGGTGAGGAATTCGTTGCGCACATCTCTGAGCACAAGCTCGGGATCGCGTTCGCTGGCCTTGCCCCATGCCCCGCCGCCGCCCGTGATGACACGGAACAGCGTGCCCTCGCCGAACGGGCCGATGGAACCGACACGCTTGTTGTAGACGATGCGTTCGCCGTCCACCGGCATCACGGTGAGGCTGCCGTGATCCCCGTCCGTGCCGTCCGCGAAGCCAGCAGCGGTCGTATCCGCCGTGTTTTCGATAACGAAGGACGCATAGACGCCGTCCGTGAGGCAGCGGTAGTCCTTGCGGACGCCCATACCGCCCCGGAACTTGCCGACACCGGCGACTTCAGGCGCGAACTCGAACAGCTCGACGCGGAACGGGTGACGCGTCTCGGTGATCTCGATCGGCGTATTGGGCAGGTCGCCGTTGCCGGTCAGCTGGTTGGTCGCACCATCTCGGTCGATCAGCGCGCCGTTGCCGCCGTGCATTGGGTCCATCATCACGAACGGCTTGCCGTGGCGCGATTGGCTGCGCGAGAAGAACGCGCCGGTCAGCTGATAGCCGCCCGCCGGGCACTTGTCCGGCACGATGTTCAGGAAGCACCGGAACATCATGTCCATCAGGCATTCGATGACATAGCCGTAAGAATCCGTCGGCGCGGGCCACACCGGGTTGACGATCGATTCCGGCGGCAGCTCGAAATCCAGGCACTTGGTATGGCCGGCGTTGCAGGGATCGAACGGCAGCAGGATACCCTTCAGCGACGATGCGAGGATGCCTTTGGTGCAGGGTGCGGGGAGGTTGATCGGCCCGCGTGCCGTGGGGCTCGAACCGTTCAGCGAGAAGTGCACGCGGTCGCCCTGGATCGTGACCTTCAGGCAGACGAGGAATTCGCCGTCCTCCTGAACGCCGTCGCTGTCGAGACGGATCGAGGTGCCGTATTCGCCGTCCGGCAAGGCCGCGATCGTCGCGCGCATCGATCGGTCTGTCTGGTCGATCACATAGTCCATCGCCTCGCGGATCGTCTCCGTCCCGTATTTGGCGCACAGCGACTGGATACGCTCGCACCCCTGCCGGCACGAGGCGATCTGCGCCTCAAGGTCGCCCTTCACGATTTCGGGCACGCGAACATTGCAGTCGATCAGATCCCAGAGCCCCTGGTTCTTGACGCCGCGTTCCACGATCTTCTGGTGCCGGAAGCAGAGGCCTTCCTGGAACGTGTCCGTCGTGTCCGGGCACCAGCCGCCGGGATTCTTGCCGCCGACGTCCGCCCAGTGCGCGGCGGTTCCGCAGAAGGCGACGAGCTCGCCTTCGAAGAACACCGGCATGTAGACGTTGGTGTCGGAAATGTGCGTTCCGGTTTCGAACGGGTCGTTGACGATAAGGACGTCGCCTTCCGCGAAATTGCCCTTCCAGCGCGCCATTCCGGCGCGCACGGCTTCCGGGAAGGCCTGGCTGAACACGATCACACCCGGTGTTTCCGCCCACATGTCGCCGGTCGCCGACATGATGGTGACGCTGAAGTCCTGGACTTCATAGAGCAGCGGATTGAAGGCCGTGCGGATCATGGTCTTCGCCATTTCCTCGGTGGCGGCGACCAGGCGGTTGCGGATGATTTCCGTCAGAACGACGTCTACTTTGCGCATGTTGTGTCTTCCCGCCTTAGAGAGTGGGTTCGAGAACGAGATTGCCGAAGGTGTCGCAGGTGGATTGCCACCCGGGCGGAACGATCGTCGTCATGGTCCATTCGTTGATGATCGCTGGGCCGGTGACGACCTGACCGGCCGAGAGCGTTTCGCGGTCGAACACGTCGGTCGGCACGGCTTTTCCGGTGCGCGGGAAATAGACATCCAGCTGCCGCATCGCTGCACCCTGCGGCCTCTCCGGCATCGGGGCGATCTCCGGCGCGCGGACACGCCCGATCGCGCGGCAGCGGATGGAGACGAGCTCCAGCGGGGCATCCGGCTCCCCGTGACCATAGAGCCGGATATGCGATTCGACGAAGCGCTGGCGCGCGCCTTCCAGAATGGACGCGGCATCCTGCCATGCATCCTCCAGGTCGACCGTGATCGTATATTCCTGATTCTCGAACCGAAGGTCGAAGCGCTTCACGCGCTCGATATCCCCGGCCGCGAAGCCGTACTGGCCGATGCCGCTCGCCGCCCGCGTTTCCAGTTCGTTCATCGTCGCCAGCGCCCCGGCGATGTGCGCGGCGTCGAACGGCATGACCTTGGTGCGGACCTCGTCCTCCATGTAATCGGTGGTGAGGATGCCCCACGCCGAGAAGTTCGCCGGCGCATTCGGCACGATCACCTTGGGCACCTCCAGCTCCTCCGCCACCGAGCAGGCGAACAGCCCGCCGCCGCCGCCGTAGGCGAGCAGCACGAACTCGCGGGGATCGAGGCCGCGTTCGACCGTCTTGCTGCGAATGGCGTTCGCCATGTTCGTTTCGGCGATCGAAACGATGCCCTGCGCCGCCGACTGAAGGTCGAGCCCCAGTGGCTCGGCGATCTTCTTTTCGATCGCCGCCCGCGCGCCTTCGGTATCGAGCTGCATCCGGCCGCCGAGGAAATAGGCGGGATCGAGGCGGCCGAGCGTGAGGTGCGCGTCGGTGACGGTCGGCTCCGTGCCGCCGCGTCCGAAACAGACCGGCCCCGGCGAGGCGCCCGCGCTCTGCGGGCCGACCTGCAGGCCGCCGCGATGATCGAGCCACGCGATGGAGCCGCCGCCCGCACCGATCGAGATGACGTCGATCAGCGAGCCGAGGATTGGCCGCTGCGCGATCTCGGCCTGGCTGCGTTCGAGGACGCGCCCGTCCTCGATGATCGCGACATCATAGGTGGTGCCGCCGACGTCGGTGCAGATGACGTTCGCATAGCCCAGGCGGTCGCACAGGAACTTGGCGCCGATCACGCCGCCCGCGGGGCCGGACATCAGCGTGCGGATCGGCTTCCGTCCGGCGGTCTTCGCGTCCACGACCCCGCCGCTCGATTGCATGATGGCAAGCGAACGCGTGTAGTTCGTATCCTTCAGCTTCGTTTCGAGATTGGTGAGATAGGTCTGGACCGTAGGCTGGATGAAGGCATTGAGCACCGTCGTCGAGGTCCGCTCATATTCGCGCCATTCGGACGCGATCTCGTGCGACACGGAGATCGGCAGATGCGGGTGCCGCGCGAGAATGCGCTGCCTTGCCGCGATCTCATGTGCGGGCTGGGCATAGGCGTGCAGGAAGCAGATCGCGATTGCCTCCGCGCCGCGCGCCAGCAGCAGGTCGACCTGCGTGTCGACCGCTTCAAGATCGATCGGCGTCAGCACCTCGCCGTCGAAGGTCATGCGCTCTGGAATTTCGAGGCGAAGGAAGCGTTCGACGAGCGGTGGCGCCGACTGGTGCAGGAAGTTGTAGACGGGCTTCCGGCCGCCACGGCCCATCTCCAGAACGTCGCGGAAGCCCTTCGTGGTCAGCAGGCCGACCTTCGCGCCCTTTTCCTGAACCAGCGCATTCACGCCGACGGTCATGCCATGGAAGATCTGCTGGATGCTGTCGATGTCGACATCGAGACTCTCGATGCCCTTGAGGAACTGCTCGTGCAGCCTGTCCGGAATCGAGGGAATCTTTTCCACGCGGGCAGCACCGGTGGCCTCGTCCATCAAAACGAAGTCCATGAATGTGCCGCCTACGTCCACGGCGACCCTGTAGCGATCCTGTGTCATGCGCTCCCGCTCTCGATAGTTGTCCGCAAGACCCGGCCGGACTTGCGAACGATGAACTCAGTCCATCGAGGGAAGCGGGGTGCGGGCCTCATTGCAAGGTTGCTCATGGGGGATAACCCAAAGCGGTTCCGGCATGGGCTTCGACTATGGGGGATCACCCAACATTTGGCTTGGACCGGCGGCCGATCGCCCCGACTATTGTTTGCGGATACTCGTTCGCAAGTATCGGTTGCACATAAAAAGGGGGAATATGATGGATACCGTTCGAACGCGGATTCTGGCTGCCGTTTCGGTGGCTGGCCTGCTTGTCGCCGCCGCGCCGGCCGTCGCTGCCGAGCCCGAGCAGAGCGAAATTGTCATCACGGCACGCAAGCGCGCGGAAAGCCAGATCGAGGTTCCCGACGCCGTCACCGTGTTCACGGCGCAGACCATCGAAAACGCCGGCATCAACGACGTCACGGACTTCGCCAATCTCACGCCCAACATGTTTTTCACGCCGACGTTCAGACCGGCGGAAATGCAAATGACGATCCGCGGCATCCCGACGGCGCAGGGGGGAGAGGCGCCTGTCGCGGTCGTGATCGACGGCGTGCAGGTCTCGCATCCCACCTTCGTCAACCAGGAACTGCTGGACATCGAGCAGATCGAGGTGCTGCGCGGTCCGCAGGGCTCGCTTTACGGCCGCAATGCCATCGGCGGCGCGCTCAACATCACGACGCGGCGCCCGACCAACGAATTCGAAGGCATGGTCCGCGCCTCCTACGCCAGCGGCAATGACATTCGCGTCGGCGGTGCCATCTCGGGTCCGCTCGTCAAGGACAAGCTGCTGTTCCGCCTCGCCGCTTCGATGCGCGACTACGAGGGGCAATTGCGCGACCAGACCGCGCGCGACGGCGACCGCAAGGCGGATTACGACGAGAGCTATCTCGTGAAGGCCGGCCTCATCTTCACGCCGACCGACCGGCTGGAGATCAACCTCAGGGGCAATTACCTGCATCAGCGTGCGGGCGCACCGTCGCTGGAGATCGTCGGCAACGCCAATTTCGACGACTACGATACGTCGCTCATCAATCGCAATGTCCTGACGTTCGACAAGCGCGAGATCTACGACCTTTCGCTGAAGGCCGATTATGATTTCGGCGCCGCGATGCTCACATGGATCACGGGCTATAGCCGCAGCGACGCAGATTTGTTCGGAGACGCAGACTTCTCGCCCACGCCGTTCCTGCTCCAGGATCTCGACCTTACCGTGAAAGCGTTCACGCAGGAGCTGCGTCTGTCTTCGCAGGGTGATGGCTGGTTGCGGTGGCTCGTCGGCCTCTACTATCAGAAGCGCGACACGGACAACTTCCTGCTCATTCCCTTCGATGACGGCACGGGCCAATCGAACGGCACCTTCGCCATCCAGAGCTTCGATGCGGGTACGAGCAAGTCGATCGCCGCATTCGGTTCGGTGAGCGCGGATGTCTCCGATGACCTCGAACTGACGCTTGGTATGCGCTACGACCGCGACAAGCGCCGGTCTGTGGATTCGGCGATCGGCGCGGCCTCGGAGGCCGGCGATACGTTCGAGGCCGTTCAGCCGAAGCTGCAGTTGAAATACAAGGTCGCGGACGATCTCAACGTCTTCGCGAGTTACGGGCGCGGCTTCCGGTCCGGCGGCTTCAATGCGTTCTTTGCCGCCGGCGCCGATCGCCAGTTCAGCAAGGAAACCTCTGACAGCTTCGAAATCGGCATGAAGGGCGATTTCCTCGATCGACGCCTGACGTTCTCGGCATCGGCATTCCACATCAAGTTCGACAATCAGCAGTTCTTCTTCATCACTGTAAGCCCGCCGTCGCAGAACGTCGTGAACATCGGCAAGGTGGATATTTCCGGCCTCGAAGTTGAGCTGGCTGCCCGACCGACATCGCAGCTCACCATCAACGCGGGCTTCGGCCTTTCGGATGCGGCGATCAAGCGGTTCAGCGATGCCGCGCCCGCGCTTTACAAGGACAATCGCGCCCCGCAGAGTCCAGCATACACGGCAAGCCTCAGCATGGATTATGTGATCCCGCTGGCGGATGAATTCGACGTTCGCTTCAACGGCAGCTTCGTGCGGCGCGGCTCGATCATGTGGGACGCCGCCAACACGCTGCGGACGCCCGCGAAGAACCTCATCAACGCCCGTCTGTTCGTCGAGCGCAGCGGGTTTTCGATCGGTGCTTACGTCGATAACCTTACGAACGCACGCTATCCGACGCAGGCACTCGCCAATTCCTTCGGAGACGGCTTGCATTCGCGCATTCCGAGCCCGAAGCGGCAGTTCGGTGTGCAGGGCTCCTACAAGTTCTGATTTCCAGGCCCGATCATGGTGCCTTCGTCGCAAGCGGCGGAGGCGCCATTCGTTTTCCACCGGATGCGGAAGGTTCCTTGACCATGCATGAGGGCCGGGACGTCCGCATTTTCGGCGCGGACGATGTGTGGGCATATCTTACCTACGAAGCCTGTATCGCCGCGATGCGGGATGCCATGGTGGCGTTCTCGGAAGGACGAGCGCCCAGCGTTCCGCGGGCGTTTCTGGATCTCGCGGGCGGCAACATGTTCGGCGCCATGGCGGGCAGCCTTGGCGAAGGCAACATGTTCGGCGCCAAGCTGATCAGCCTGTTTCCCGGCAACGTCAGGCATGGCAAGCCCTCGCACCTTGGCCTCGTCGCGTTGTTCGATCCTGCGGACGGCAGCCTCTGCAGCCTCATCGACGCTGCGGCGCTCACCGCGATCAGGACGGCTTCGGCGAGCGCCGCCGCAACCGATGCTCTCGCCCGGCCGGATGCCCGAACGCTTGCAGTGCTGGGATACGGTGAGCAGGCCGAGACGCACATCCGCGCGATCCTCACCGTGCGTTCGATCGAGCGCGTCCGCGTGTGGGGCCGTGATCCGGAACGCAGCGCGCGCTTTGCCGATCGCATCGCGGCGGCGTGCGGTGTTTCGTGCACGTCCGCTGCCGATATCGCGGACGCCGTTGCCGGCGCAGATATCGTCTGCACGACCACGGCGGCGGTCGAACCCATCCTTTACGGCCGCTGGATCGCACCCGGAACCCACATCAATGTCGTCGGCTTTGCTGGAAGCGATGCGGCGGAGATCGACGCCGATCTTGTGCTCCGCGCGCGCTATATCGCCGATAGCCGCGCGTCCGTTTTCGCCGAAGCCGGCGAATTCCGTTCGCTGCTCCGAAACGGCGCGATCACTGACACGCACATCGTTGCCGAGATCGGCGACGTTTATTCGGGCCGCGCGGCAGGCAGAATATGTGATGACGATATCACGCTGTACCGCTCGCTCGGCCACATCGTTCAGGATCTTGCAGCGGCACGCGCGCTTGTTGATCTGGCGAGCGGGGCGGCGCTTCGAAGCGTCCGTCTCTGAAGGCTGATGCGAAGGCGCCTATACCCGCCATTCAAGATGCAGCGCCGTCGGCTGCCGGAATTCGAAGCCGCGAATCTCGGCAGGGTGATCGGCCGAAAGGCGGATATCCGGGCAGCGTTCCAGGATATGCCGGATGGCGGTGATGGCTTCGAGCCGCGCGAGATTCGATCCCAGGCAGAAATGCGGGCCGAGCGCGAAGCCCAGATGCTTCCGCACGTTCGTCCGGTCCAGTCGGAAGGCGGCGGGTTCATCGAAAACGCGCGGGTCGTGATTGGCCGCGCCGAGCATACAGTTGACGATGTCGCCTGCGCGAAAATTGGCTTCGCCGAGCGTAAAATCCCGAACGGCGTGGCGCGTGGCGGATTGCACCGGCGAAAGCCAGCGCAGCGTTTCCTCGATAGCTTGCGGAATGAGGGCCGGGTCTCGGCGCACGCTGGTGAGCGCATCGGGATGCGTGCACAGGGCATAGAGGCAATTGAGGACAACGGCCTCCACTGTCGAGATACCGCCGAAGAAGATGATGGACGCGTTCCGGCAAATCTCGGCGTCATCCAGCCGGTCATCGCTCAGGTCGTTGACGACCTGGCTGAGCAGGCTGTCGTCGGGCGCTGCCCGTACCCGCGCGATATGGTGCCGGATGAGCGCGTGGAACTCGCCGACGTAACCCTGCGCCCGCGCCCGAACGTCCTCGCGCCACGCGAAATTCGAAAGTGCCCGTTCGAAGCCATCATACCAGAGGCGCAGTTTCGCTTCCTCTTCGAATGGGATGTCGAACAGCGAAAGGATCGAGAGCACAGGCAGCCGACTGGCGTAGGCGGCACGAAACTCGGCTTTGCCGTCATCTACGAAGCCGTCGATGAGCATACGCGAACACGCATCCGTCCTCTCCTCCATGGAAGCGCGGATGCGAGCGGGACTGAACGCACCACGGAACCGGGATTTGAATCGTTCATGCTGTTCCCCTTCGGCGGTCAGCATGTGTTCGCCGAACGTGTCGAAAATCAGCGAATCCGGCGTTCCGGTTACGAAATCGTCGGTGTTGCGAAGGATGGCCTCCACGTCCCGGTAACCGGCGACAAGCCACATGCCGAGATCCGGCACCCAGCCCACGGACGACCCCGACTGCAGCGTCCGGAAGGTCGGATACGGATCGCGATCCAACGCTTCCGCCGTGATCTCAAGGCAGGGTGTTCGATCGTGCGTCATGGCGGCGTGGGGTCCTTATCCCGTTGTTTCAGTGAGATTAGGAGGCATGGATTGAAGAGTCTCGCCAGATATGCCATGATTTTTCTATATTTCGGATATTTTGGATCAAATAAGTCTCATAAATGACGAAAATGACCATAACGCTCGATGCAGGTGACCGGAAAATTCTGCGGGAGCTGCAGCGGAATGCGCGGCTCAGCAATATCGACCTTGCAGCGCGCGTCGGCATGTCTCCGTCCACGTGCCTGCGGCGCACGCGCGCGCTCGAAGAAGCCGGGATCATCAGCGCCTATGTTGCGGTCGTCGATCCGGCCGCGCTCGGACCCAGCATTTCGCTCTACATCATGATCGATCTCGATCAGCGCATCGAAACCGACGCCAGGATGTTCTTTGACAGGATCGCCCGCGACGACCGCATTGTCGAATGCGTTGCGCTGACGGGAAACCACGACATACTGATCAGAGCGGTGGTCCGCGATATGGCAGACATGGCGCAGCTGACAATGGACACGTTGCTGAAACTGCCGAGCGTGCGGAGCATCACGTCGAGCATCGTGATGCGGCCGATCAAGCGGGCCGCTGCGCGATCGGATCTTTTCTGAGGAGCGCAGCTGCATGAAATTCCTGCCGCTCGGAACTGCTTCGGATGCCGTCGATAGAAAGCGCCTGATCGATCTTGCGCTCAGGGGTGCGCCGGCGGCGGCGGGCTCCACGATCATCACGGCGCCGGCCGGATACGGCAAGACGACGCTGCTCGTGCAGATCAGGGACGCGCTGGAGCTTCTGGGCTTCCGCTCCGCATGGCTCAACTGTACGGTCGATCACATCCAGCCTGCGGCGTTCCTTGTCGATCTGGCGGCGAGTTTCCAGCGGGCAGGCATGTTCCCGTCCATGCCGGAATTCGGCCTCAGCGATATCGCGTCGTCGCTTTCCGAATGTGGCCCCGTCTCGATATTCATCGATGAGTATGAGTGCGCGAGTTCGGACGAGACGGACAGCTTCCTCGAATTTTTCATTCGCATTTTGCCCTCGAACTGCAAGCTGTTCGTGGCGACCCGCGAGCTTCCGAAGATCAGCCTCTCCAAGCTGCTGGTCGACGCGCGAACGCGACTGGTGAAGGCCAATGAGCTGCAGTTCAACCCGGCGGAAACGAAGCGCCTCATGGCCGACATGGGGGATGCGGATCAATATGGCGATCTTCTGGAGCAGTGCGATGGCTGGCCGGTCATCCTGCAACTGCTGCGTCTTGAAGGCCAAGCGCTGCAGAAGACCGGATTTCCGCCCACGACGGGCCAGCACCGGGTCAGCATCTTCAACTACATCGCAGAGCAGGTGCTGGCGCGGCAGGAGCAGGGGCTGCAGGAGTTCCTGCTGCAGATTTCGATCCTATCGGATGTCGATGTAGCCTCCGCCCGCGCCGTTACCCAGAGCGACGCCTCGGAAAGGCTGCTGCGCGCGGCGCTCAATCTCAGTCCGATCGTCACCACGATTGCCGAAGAACCGCTAACCCTGCGACTACATCCTCTACTTCGGGATTTTCTGCGTCAGGAACTCGCCGTGAGAATGCCGTCCGCGCCCAATGCGCTGCACGGAAGGGCCGCGAAGCACTTTGCCGCGTTGAACGACCTGCACAAGGCCGTCCACCACGCGAGTCTGTCGGGCCAGAATGATCTGACTGTGGACATTCTCGAGGAAGCAGGCGGCGCACTTCTTGTGATCAGCGAAGGCGTCGCTGCTGCCGGAGCCTTTCTTGCCACGCTTCCGGCGAGCGTCGTGACAGTCAGGCCCAAGCTGCGACAGCTGCGGGTGATACAGCAAGCGATGGAGGGCATCTCGTCGGACTGGTTGGGCGATTTCGAGCGGCTGGACTATCTCTGCAGTAACATGCACGCGGATTCCGCCGACGAGACGTATCAGTTCACCACGGATCTCATAAGGGCGATCCGCAATTGCTCCGAAACGCGTTACGCCATGCTGAGCGCGCCTTGGGCGGAGATCGCGAAGCTGCGGGAAAAATCCCTCGCGCTGCGATATGAGGAGCCACGCTACCTTGGCATCTGCCTGCCGGCAGAGCAGATTCCGCTATGTGACTATGGATCGGTCAGTCTCGCCGAACGACGGACGCAGGAGTTGCAGGCGCTGTTCGAGACCGAGCACTACGCGCCCAACACGGTGTGGATCACCAATCACCTGTCTTTCATCGCCGTCACCAAAGGCCACTCGCGCGATGCCGAGCACTATTCCCGCGTCGTTCTCGAACGCCTCACCGACACCGGAGAGATGCGCAACACATTCATGCGGAGGCATTGCACTGCCATTCTCGGCCAGAGCTTTTTCGAGCAGAACATGCTCGATGTGGCGCTGGCGCATTTCGATGCCGTGCCGAGGCAGATAGCCTATTCGCTGCTGAGCACTCAGGTGTACGCCGTCTGCACGCGGGCGCGATGCCTGTTTCTTGCCGACGAGATCGAGCAGGCGCTGTCGGATCTCGACGATGATTATCAGTACGCGCTCGAAGAAGCCTTGCCGCATATGTCGGTCATCGCGCCGGCGGTCGGTGCCGAGCTGAGGCTGGCGGCGGGGGACAGGAGCGGATGCGAGCAACTGATTCGATCTGCGAAGCTTGATGCCGTGCTTGATCAGCACCGGACATGGTTTGTCCGTCCGTGGCTTGAAACGGAAGCGCTGGTACGGCTGTTTTCCCGCTATTGGTTGCACGCGGGCGACGCCGAGCGCGCCTATAATCTTGCGCATGAATTCGCTGTTCGCGCGTCGCAAAGCGGGCGTCTTCTGATGGGCGCCGGCGGGCTTCTGGATGCCGCGGCTGCCGCGCTTGCCTCTGGTCATCGCGGCAAGGCCGATGCGGCGATACGTCAGGCCATGAAGCAGGTGGAGGGCGCCGGTGCGGTGCGTCTTTTCCTCGATGCAGATCAAGACGTTCAGGCCGTTCTTCAGGAGATATCGCGGGAAGAACGGTCAGGGGTGGGGGACGAAATCCTGCACCGTTTTTCCGCGCACATCGCCCACGACACGGATCGCGGCGTCGCCAGGCTCCTCAGCCCGCGCGAGCAGGAGGTGATGGCCGAACTGTGCCTCGGGCATCCCACAAAGGTCGCCGCCCGGCATCTCAACCTTTCGTATGAGACGGTCCGGCATCATCTGAAGCGAATCTACCACAAGCTGCATGTCCACACCCGGCAACAGGCCGTGGAGGCCTGGAAGAGACATGCCGATTTACCCTAAGCGGCGGGCTGTGCCTCTTATGCGCCGGAGGGTGTGATGGTGGAGGGGGCTGGATTCGAACCAGCGTACGCTATGCGGGCAGATTTACAGTCTGCTGCCTTTAACCACTCGGCCACCCCTCCACAGGGCGGGCGGCCCGGCAGTGGAGCCGGGCGCGGCAAGGCGGGCTAGATGGCGAATGGCTGCGGCGATGTCAACGCGTGATGTGCAGCTTCACGCAACGAGCCCCGAAGCCCAGCGCGCGAAGGCGAGCCAGCCTTCGGTTTCCCAGACGAGAATGCGCAGAACCTGCGAGCCGACGAGCAGCAGCCCGCCCCAGATGGTCGCGCGGTGGACACGGCCCATGGTCATCAGGTCGAAGAGCACGAGCGCGAACAGAAAGAGGTCCGGCAGCACGAAGATCGCCACCGGGCCCACGAAGGGCGGGGGCAGGGGCATTCGTCCGATCGCCGGGCTCATCATGCCGATCATCGCGATGAACATCAGCCGCTTGTGCATCTGGGGCGTGCGGCGGTTAGCGAGCGCTCCGCCGATCAGCAGTGCGAACACCGGAACGTCGAGCAGCGGCACGGCAAGGAAGGTGAGCGGCGGGATCATCGGCGGACCGGCTGCACGGTGGACGCCATGGAGCGCGGAAACCGTCGCGATCACGATCATCGCCGGCAGCATCACGAAGCCGATCGTGCCGAGCAGGCGGTGCAGATCGGTGCGCCGCCATGCCACAAGCTGCGTCTGCAGCACGAACAGCAGCATCCAAGCAGAAAAGAGAAAGGCATGGACGTGAACGAGCGTCGTTGCAGGTTTCAGCCCCGGTGGCGGCTCCACGATCCCCGAAAGATAGTAGCTCGGTGCAAAGCCGATGAAGACGAGCGCAAGCATCAGCAGCGCCGTCGATGTGAAGAACCAGCGGTCGGCAGGGGCTGCCGGGCGCTGCGGTGCCAGTGTTGCCATGGAAGCCCCCTTCCGGTTGACGAGCCGTTCATACCCTAATCCGCCGAAACCGAACAGAGGGTTGGAGTGGGGAGACGCGCGGGCTAAGGAGCCGCAAGGACGCGCGCAGCGTCGCGGCGAAACGGGAAGACGGCGATGGGTAGACGGGGCAAATCCGGCAAGGCGAAGGGCGGCGGCGCGTTCAAGTACCCGCGCTTCTATGGAAAGCACGCGGTCGAGGCGGCGCTCGGCAACCCGGACCGCATCCCGCGCAAGCTGTGGGTGACGAGCGACATCGCGCAGAAGTTCCACCTGCCCGAGGGCCTTCCGGTGGAGATCGGGCAGGCGGCGGACCTCGCGCGCCTTGTGCCGGTTGATGCGCCGCATCAGGGGCTGGTGCTGGAGGTGGAGCCGCTCGACGATCTTCATATAGAGGATGTAGTCGGGCTTGATGGGCCGATTCTTGTGCTCGATCAGGTGACGGACCCGCACAATGTAGGCGCCATACTGCGCTCCGCGGCGGCGTTCGGCGCGGCGGCGGTGGTGACGCAGGACCGCCATGCGCCGCCTGAATCGGGTGCTTTGGCGAAGGCGGCGTCCGGTGCGCTGGAAGTGGTCCCCTGGGTGCGCGTGACGAACCTGTCGCGCGCGCTCGAGGAGCTGGCGAAGGCGGGCTACTGGCGGATCGGGCTCACCGGCGATGCGGACAAGGTGCTCGCGGATACGCTTGCCGACATGCCGTTAGTGCTCGTGCTCGGCGCCGAAGGCCCGGGAATGCGCCAGAATGTCGGCGCACACTGCGATGTGCTCGCGAAACTGCCGATCTCGAACCGTGTCGAGAGCCTCAACGTCTCGAACGCGGCGGCGGTGGCGCTTTATGCGGTGACGTCGCGCTGATCAGCGCACGCGCTTGATGAAAACCGTGCCCTCGCGGCGCTCGGTGACGAAGTTCGGCACCGCTTCGACAAGCTCGGACAGCCGCTTGAAGCCGTAGTTGCGCACATCGAAGGAGGATCGGTTACCGGCGATCTTGCCGACCTCGGCGAGGCGCGCGTAGCCTTGCTCGTCGCGCTTCACGGCGTTGTAGGCGTCGATCAGCAGGTCGATGAGCTGGTCGTCGACCTCGCCTTTCGGCGCCTTGTCCGCAACCGGCATCAGCGCATCGACATCGATGAAGCGTGTGCACGCCTGCCGGAAGGACTCGGGCGTGCTGGCGCGGCCAAAGCCGTAGACGGGCAGCCCGTTCTGCCGGATGCGCATCGCGAGCGGCATGAAGTCGCTGTCCGACGACATCAGGCCGAAGCCGTCGACACGGCCGGAATAGAGCAGGTCCATCGCATCGATCGCCATCGCCATGTCGGTCGCGTTCTTGCGCTTGGCGATGTCGAACTGCTGCATCGGCATGATCGCATAGGCGTGGAACACGGGCTCCCACGTGCCGAGTTCGGGCTTGGACCAGTTGCCGTAGGCGCGGCGGATGTTCACGGTGCCGAGCTCGGCAAGCACGGTCAGCACTGCGTCCAGATACTTCTGCCCGCCCTGATCGGCATCGATAAGGAGCGCGATGTTGGGGCTGCGTTCATTGCCGTTTGCCGCCATGCTCAGTCCTTCGCGAACAGGTTTTGGGGCGTGCGCATCGCCTTGAATTCGAGCGCATTGCCGCTGGGATCAAAGAAGAACATCGTCGCCTGCTCGCCCACCTCGCCCGCGAAGCGGACGTGCGGCGCGATCTCAAAGCGGACGCCAGCGTCGCCGAGCCTTTCGGCAAGTACATGAAAACTGTCCCAATCCAGGACGATGCCGAAATGCGGCACGGGCACCTGGTCGCCGTCCACGGGATTGCGATGAATGCTGCCTGCAGGGGCGAGGTGCGCGACGATTTGGTGGCCGAAGAAGTCGAAATCCACCCAGGTTTCCGAAGAGCGCCCCTCGGGACAGCCAATCAGATCGCCATAGAAGCGGCGGGCGGCGGCAAGGTCATCGACGGGAAAGGCCAGATGAAACGGCTGAAGGCTCATGGGCGCGACAGTGGCGTGGGGCACCGGCGTGCGCAAGTCTTGAACGGGGCCACCCTCACCAACTTCGCCTAAGGCCTTCGGCCAAGGCTTCGTATCCTCTCCCATCGAGGGAGAGGAGAGAGCTAGAAGGAGCGCTCCAGTCGCCCCAGCAACGCGCGCGCCGGGGATAGCGGCACTTCGGTCGCGAACTGGTCGTCGAGGCGCTTCACGCGCTCATAAAGGTCGCGGCTGGCCTCGATGATTTCGCGGGCGCGCGGGGGAAGCTGGCCGAGTCGTGTGGAGTCGAGCTCGGTGTCGCCGGCGCGGCCGAGGCGGCGTTCGGGCGCTTCGCCCTCGGCCTCGGTCATTTCGCCAGCGGCCACGGCCTTGCGGACGAGCAACCACGAAACGACATGCATCAGCCGTGTCGTCACGCGCAGCGATTCGCACGAGTAAGCGACGCGCAGCACAGGATCGAGCGCGGCGCGCTCCAGCTGGCCTTCGGAATCGAAGTAGCTGCGTGCCTCGTCGGCAAGCAGCATCGCCTCCGTATAGAGGGCGGCCACCAGCTTCGCTGTGATCGGCGTGTGTTCGTTCATCATCGTTGCCGCGAGTGAATCGCGCCTTGTCGTTCCCGGGTCAACGGGCATCTTGAAACAAAAGGGGTTAACAACCACCTCATCAGCGCCGGCGAAGGGATGCCCGAAATGGGGTCCGAGCGTCCGGCAAGGCCCAGCCATATGGTGGGCTGAAAGACCGCATATTGCTTTGAACCGAAAGGATATGGACATGCGTACATTCGATCTGACCCCGTTGCTTCGCTCGTCGATCGGCTTCGAAAATCTCAGCCGGCTCGCGGAATTCGCCGCGCGCGGTGACGAAGGCGGCGGATACCCCCCCTATAACATCGAAAAGACCGGCGAGAGCGCGTACCGCATCCAAATGGCGGTGGCGGGCTTCGCGGAGAGCGAACTCGACATCACCGTTCAGGAAAACACGCTGATCGTGACGGGCAAGACCGCCGAGACGGAAAATGGCGACCGCCAATTCCTGCACCGCGGCATCGCCAAGCGCGCCTTCGAGCGGCGTTTCCAGCTCGCTGACGTCATCAAAGTGACAGGCGCGAACTACGAGCACGGCCTTCTCAACATCGATCTCGTCCGCGAGATTCCTGAGGAGAAAAAGCCGCGCAAGGTCGTCATCGGCGGCCAGAACGGCCCTCAGGTGATCGAGGGCAAGCGCGAAGCCGCCTGAACCTGTTGAGGCGCAATGATAAAGGCCGGGGACGATGTCTCCGGCCTTTTGTTGTTATGCCGCCGCCTGGTGCGGGTTGGCGTTCGCGGACGGGCCTTTCAGGGCGGTGACAAAGTCGTCGCGCCAGGCGAGCACGTCCTCGTCGCGAACGCTTTGCATCATGCTCCGCCAGCGCCGGATACGCTCCTCGCGCGGCATGGAAAGCGCGGTGTTGATCGCATCGCCCACCTCTTCGCTGCTGTGCGGGTTGACGAGCAATGCGTCGGCGAGTTGGGGCGCGGCGCCCGCAAAGCGCGAGAGAATGAGAACCCCGGGATCCTCCGGGTCCTGCGCCGCGACATATTCCTTGGCGACAAGGTTCATGCCGTCGCGAAGCGGCGTCACGAGGCCCACGCGGGAAGCGCGGTAGAAGCCCGCCAGTTCGGCCCGCGAATAGCCCTGGTTCACGTAGCGGATCGGCACCCAATCGACGTCTGCATGGGCGCCGTTGATGTGGCCGGCCGACTGTTCCAGCGTGTTGCGGATATCCTGATAGGTATGCACGTCCTCGCGGGAGGGTGGCGCGATCTGGAGCAGCACGACGTCCTTTGCCGCCTCCGGGTGCTCGGTCAGGAAGCGGTGGTAAGATTCGAAGCGCTCGACGAGGCCCTTGGAATAGTCGAGCCGGTCGACTCCGATGATGACCTTCTTCCCGTCGGCGCTTGATTTCAGCCGTTCGAACGCGCGTCGGGCGATGTCGCTTTTGGTAGCCGCCATGAACTCGGTGTAATCGATGCCGATGGGGAAGGCGCGCGCCACCACGCGGCGGCCCTGCCATTCGATCGTGCCGTCATCCGAAACCGTGCCGCCAAGCTCCTTTTCGACGTAATGATTGAAGGATTCGAGCCATTCCTGCGACTGGAAGCCGATCACGTCGTAATGGAGCATGTGCTCGACCAGGCGCTCGTGGAACGGCAACGAAACGAACAGGCGCGTCGGCGGCCATGGGATGTGCAGGAACAGCCCGATCCGGTTGCTCATCCCGCGGTCGCGGAGGAACTTGCCGAGCGGCAGCAGGTGATAGTCGTGGATCCAGACGAGGTCGTCCGGTTCCACCAGGGGGGTTACGCTGTCGGCGAAGCGCTGGTTTACCCGTTCATAACCCGCGCCAAAGCTGCGTTCATATTCGGTGAGATCGACGCGGTAATGGAACAGCGGCCAAAGCGTCCGGTTCGCATAACCGTTGTAATATTCGTCGATATCCTGATGTTCGAGGTCGATCGTGGCGGTCGTCACGCCGTGCTGGCGCTGCATGTCGAGATGGCCGGTGAACGTTTCGGTTTCGTTCCCCGACCAGCCGAACCAGATGCCGCGGTGTTCGCGGAGCGCCGCGCCGAGCGCTACGGCGAGGCCCCCCTGGGCGCCATTCGAATCGGCCCCTTTTGGGACGGAAACGCGGTTCGAAACGACGATAAGGCGGTTCATCGGATGGTACTCCAGGGTTTTGACAGCAATCCTGCGCAATTGATGATGCCAACCAGCGAATAGGTTTGCGGATAGTTCCCCCACAGCTCGCCGGTTTCGAAATCCATGTCTTCCGAGAGCAGTCCCGCGTCTGTCGTGTGTTCGAGCATTCGCTGGAAGAGCGCGCGGGCCTCCTCGCTGCGCCCGCTCAGCTGGAGCGCCTCGATCAGCCAGAACGTGCAGAAATTGAACGCGGTTTCCGGTTTTCCGAAGTCGTCCTCCGTGTCGTAGCGCAGCATGTGCTCGCCGCGGCGCAGCGCCTTTTCAGCGGCCGCGAAGGTGGCGGCCATGCGGGGATCGTCCGCCGGCAGGAAGCGCAGGTCGACGAGCTGGAGCAGGCTCGCGTCGAGTTCGCTGCCGCCGAAGGAGGCACCGAAGTGCCCGGCGCTTTCCGACCAGGCGCGTGTCTCGATGGTGTCGCGGATCGCGGTGGCACGACCGCGCCAGTGGCGTTCGCGCTCTTCAAGGCCGAAAATGCGCGCAGCGTTCTCCAACCTGTCGCAAGCCGCCCAGCTCATCACCGCGCTGTAGGTGTGAACGGCGGTGCGCGTGCGGAATTCCCACAGGCCGGCGTCGGGCGTGTCGTGCCGCAGCCACGCCATTTCGCCGACATGCTCCAGGCTGTGAAAGTCGTCGAGGTTGCCCATCCTCAGCAATCGCCGATCGACGAATGCCTGGATGTTGGGCAGCACGATCTGTCCATACACGTCGTGCTGGACCTGCGTGTAGGCGGCGTTGCCGACACGCACGGGGCCCATGCCGCGATAGCCCGCGAGGCTGCCTGCGATCGTCTCGTCCAGCGTACGCTCGCCGGAAACGCCGTAGAGCGGCTGAAGCTGGCCGTCGGCGGCGTCAACGATGTTGCGGAGATAGGCGAGGTATTTTTCGAGGACGTCGAGCGCACCGAGCCGGTTCAGCGCCTGCACGGTGTAATAGGCATCGCGGATCCAGCAGTAGCGGTAGTCCCAGTTCCGCCCCGAGCCTGATGCCTCGGGGATGGATGTGGTCAGTGCGGCGACGATCGCGCCGGTTTCTTCGTGCTGGCAGAGCTTGAGCGTGATCGCGGCCCGGATCACATGGTCCTGCCATTCGAGCGGCGTCGCGAGCCCGCGGACCCACTGCATCCAGTAGGACTCCGTGCGGTCGAGCATCGCCTGCACCTCGTAGGCGACATTGCCCGTGAAGGGTTCGTCGGGGCCGAGAAAGAAGTGCAGGGGCCGTTCAAGGCGAAACGGGCGGCTGTTGAGCACATGGCCGACGGGAGCGTCGGTCGTCAGGCGCAGCGTCTGGTCGCCGAGCAGGTAGCGGATATGGTTTGTGCCGTTGGTGCGCGGCGCAAGCTCTCGACCATAATCACGCATCGGGGCGAGGTGGATGCGCAGGCGCGGCGAGCCCGCGACCGGCTGCACGATGCGCACCCATGCGACGGGCCGGTACATGCGCCCGGAACGCTCGAAGCGCGGGCAGAAATCGATCACATCGACCGCGCCGCCGGCCTCGTCTTCAAGGCGCGTGACGAGGATGGGTGTGTTGCGGCGATAGCCCTGCCGCGCCGCAATCTGGCCTTCCAGCGAAATCGCCCATGCGCCGTTCGCGTCGCCGCCCGGATCGTTGTTGAGGAGCGCGCAAAAGGCGGGATCGCCGTCCACGCGCGGCACACAGCCCCAGACCAGGCGCCCCGCCGTATCGACGAGGCCGCTCACCTGACAGTTGCCGACAGGCCAGAGTTCAAGACTGCTCACAGACCCTCCAGCCATTTGTGAACGGCGTTCACATCACAAAGCCGCGTGGTTGCGGCAGTCGCTGCGCGACTGCCGACGAGAATGCCGAAGCCGCCGTGCGCGGCGGCCGCGCGAAAGCCGTCCTCATCCGTCACGTCGTCGCCGATGAAGACCGGCGTGCTGCCCCGGAAGCCCGGCGTCGCCATCAGTGACGCGACGACGCCGCCCTTGTCGATGCCGGGCGGCATCAGCTCGGCGACCATCTTGCCCGACTTCATCTGAAGCCCGTAATGCGCGCCGAGGCGACGCGCGAAAGCCTCCACGGCGGCACCGGCCTCGGGCACCTGCCGATAGTGGAAGGCGAAGCCGAGCGGCTTCGTTTCCAGCAGGAGGCCGTGCGATGCGGCAAATGCGCTCGCTTCCAGGTGCGCCTGCTCCGGGAAGGCAAAACCGGGCGGAGCGTGGGCATTCGCCGCCGCAAGGCGGAGCTCGCCGCCGTGCGAGCCGGAGAGGGTGAGGCGGCGCGTGGCGAGAAACCGGTCGAGATCGGCAAGCGCGCGGCCGCTCACGACGGCGAGTCGGCCTTCGAGGCGCACGGCGGCAGACTCCAGCAATGAAACAAGGCCGGGCGCGAGCCGGATCGTATCGGGGGCCGGTGCCAGCTCGACGAGCGTGCCGTCGAAATCGAGGAAGACCGAAAGGCGCGCGATGGTTTCGGGCAGGGGCGGCGGCGGCAGCGTCGGCTTGCCGTCCGTGAATGTCTTTGAGGAAGAATCGATGCCCATGCGCTGTGGGATGAAGAACGTCTTTCGGCTGCCTCAAGTTCCTCTATTGTGGGCAAAGCCTGCTTGCCGGATCAACCCCCACGGTCTGCAAACGACAGGACTTGCGCCCGGGAATGCCCCCGATTATAGACGCGGCTCCCGGGCTCTAGGAGTGTAGCTCAGTTGGTAGAGCATCGGTCTCCAAAACCGAGGGCCGTGGGTTCGAGTCCCTCCACTCCTGCCACTCTCTCCTGAAAAGGGCAGATTTGGGGGCTCGGGAGCGAGTAGAGGTTCACCAGTCAACCGGCGCCGCCCGGAAGAAAAGGGCGCGGCCGGTCGGCTGTTTTTGTTTGGGAATTGAGCGCGTTAGATGGCTAAGATGACCAATCCGGGCACGTTCGTGCGGCAGGTACGTCAGGAGACCGCGAAGGTGTCCTGGCCGACGCGTCGCGAGACGATCGTGACCACGATCATGGTGCTCATCATGACCACCATCCTGTCGCTGTTCTTCCTGGGCGTCGACCAGGTGCTGGGCCGAATCGTCCAGTTCCTGCTCGACATCGCGAAATAACGGGAAGGTTCGAAACGGGCATGGCCGCGCGCTGGTACATCATTCACGCCTACTCGAACTTCGAGAACAAGGTCCGCGATTCGATCCTCGACGAGGCGAAGCGCCTGGGTCTTGAAGCGCTTGTCGAGCAGGTCGAGGTGCCGACCGAAACCGTGACGGAAATCCGCCGCGGCAAGAAGGTGCAGGCCGAGCGGAAGTATTTCCCCGGCTATGTGCTCGCCAAGCTGCACATGACCGACGACGTGTTCCACCTCGTGAAGAACACGCCGAAGGTAACCGGTTTCCTCGGCGCGAGCGGCAAGCCCTCGCCGATCAGCGAGGCGGAAGCCGCGCGCATCCTTTCGACGAAGGGTCACCACATCGAGGCGCCGAAGGCGAAGATGAAGGTGAACTTCGAGATCGGCGACGAGGTTCGCGTGCTCGATGGTCCGTTCGCCAGCTTCAACGGCCTCGTGGAAGAGATCGATTACGATCGCGCCCGCGTGAAGGTTTCGGTGTCGATCTTCGGGCGCGCAACGCCTGTCGAGCTCGATTTCGAGCAGGTCGAGCGTACGAAGTAGTTTTTTACCCCTCGCCGTTAAGGGGAGGGGCGTTGCCTGCGGGAGGCTGCCTTCGGGTGGCCGTCTGGACCGCTAAACTTGAAAGAGAGTGAGACCAATGGCCAAGAAGATTACCGGCTATATCAAGCTGCAGGTGCCGGCTGCCGCCGCCACCCCGTCGCCGCCCCTCGGGCCGGCGCTCGGTCAGCGCGGCGTCAACATCATGGAATTCTGCAAGGCGTTCAACGCCCAGACGCAGGAAATGGAAAAGGGCGCCCCGGTGCCGACGGTGATCACCGTCTACGCCGACCGCAGCTTCTCCTTCGTCACCAAGACACCGCCCGCCACCTTCCTTCTGAAGAAGGCCGCGAACCTCAAGTCCGGCTCCAAGACGCCGGGCAAGGCGAGCGCCGGAACGATCAAGCGTTCCGCCGTTCGTGAGATCGCGCAGGCAAAGATGGTCGATCTGTCGGCAAACGACATCGACGCGGCAATGAAGATCATTGAGGGCTCCGCGCGCTCGATGGGCCTCGAAGTGGTGGAGGGCTGAACATGGCCAAGCTGACGAAGAAGGCCAAGGCGCTGGCCGGCAAGGTCGACCGTGAGAAGCTCTACGGTGTCGACGAAGCCATTGCGCTCGTGAAGAGCCTCGCAAGCTCCAAGTTCGACGAGACCGTTGAGGTCGCGCTGAACCTTGGTGTCGATCCGCGTCATGCCGATCAGATGGTGCGCGGCGTCGTCCGTCTGCCGAGCGGCACGGGCAAGGACGTTCGCGTCGCCGTGTTCGCGCGCGGCGACAAGGCCGAGGATGCCCGCAAGGCGGGCGCCGAGGTTGTCGGCGCTGAAGACCTGATGGAAGAAATCCAGGGCGGGCGCAGCGATTTCGATCGCGTGATCGCGACGCCCGACATGATGGGCATCGTCGGACGCCTCGGCAAGGTGCTCGGCCCCAAGGGCCTGATGCCGAACCCGAAGCTCGGCACCGTCACGCCGAACGTCGCCGAAGCCGTGGAAGCGGCCAAGGGCGGCCAGGTGGAGTTCCGCGTCGAGAAGGCCGGCATCATCCACAGCGGCATCGGCAAGGCGAGCTTCGACGACGCGGCCCTGCGGGCGAACTTCGACGCCTTCGTCGATGCCATCGTCAAGGCGAAGCCGTCGGGTGCCAAGGGCAAGTATGTTCGCAAGATCGCCATCAGCTCCACGATGGGGCCGGGCGTGAAGATCGATACGGCGACCGCAGGCGCGGGCGTCTGAGAAATAAAGTCGATCAACGATAAAAGCCGGGGCTAGCGCCCCGGCTTTTTTTTGCCCACCGCCGTTCTGCATGACACACCCCGCATGTGTTGTTTGACAACACATGCGGGGTGTGTCATGCCCGTTGGGTGCAGGAGGTGGTTATGGCGTTAGGGGAATCAAGCAAAGGAGGAAGCCGTTTAAACCGCAGTGAAACGGTGACGGTTCGACTCGATCCCAAGCTCAACTATCTTTGCGAGCTCGCGGCGCGATCTCAGCGCAGGACAAAAAGCAGCTTCATCGAGTGGGCTATAGCTGACTCGCTGGCTCGGGTGGCGCTACCTGACGTGGTCGAAGATGGCGAATTTGAACAAAAAAATGTAACGCTCAAAGAGCGGGCCTTTGACCTTTGGCAGGTTGATGAGGCCGACCGAGTTGTCGCGCTGGCTATTGTTGCGCCTGCCCTACTCACTCATGAAGAGCAATTGATTTGGAGGGTGGTTCGCGAGAATGGTTATATTTGGAAGGGTCGATATGACAAGAATAGAGATTGGGTTTGGGAGACAAGACTGGAGACATTAATAAAAGATCGACTCAGGAGTAATTGGGAAATTTTTAAATCTGTCGCAAGTGGAGATTTAGAAGAGTTCAATTTGCCAAAATGGACAAAGAAAAATCCAAAGTCCGATAATGATTTGGATGATGATGTGCCATTTTAGGTGCTTTTGTTTTCGCCGAATTTATGAAAGGGCGGCGGATGTTAGTGATATCGGGAACGGCGTTGATGGGTGTCGCCTGCATTATCGCCGCGGTTTTAACAGGCACTGCCGGTATCATATGGTCCATACGGCGTCGGCCGTAGGTCATTGAGGCGCGCCGTTCATACCGGTTGACTCGAGTGACGAGCGCCAGTATGGGCGCACTCAGCTCGGGAACTAATCGTTTCCGCAGTCCGTCCGAGACTATAGGCGCCCGCTTAGCGAGCTTAATATTTGCCCATAGTAGACGGGAGAGAGATTTTTTGTAGGTCGAACGGCCTACAGTCTGCCACTACGGCGGTCACCTCACTCCTTAGATCGGACATAACGGTGGCGCATCGTGCGTCTCCGTTCACGCTGCCTGTTCGCAAAATGTGCGAGTAGGCAAACAGGAGTGAAGCATGGATCGCGCTGAAAAAAAGGCGCTCGTCGCATCGCTCAACCGCGTCTTCTCGGAGACCGGGGTTGTCGTCATCACGCGCAACCACGGCCTTACCGTCGCCCAGGTGACGGCTCTCCGCGGAAAGATGCGCGAGGCGGGCGCGGGCTATAAAGTCGCGAAGAACAAGCTCGCCCGGATCGCACTGGAAGGTACGCCGTACACGGGGATCAGCGATATGCTGGTCGGTCCGACGGCGCTGGCAACGTCGAGTGATCCCGTTGCCGCTGCCAAGGCAGCCGTCGATTTCGCGAAGACCAACGAAAAGTTGGAAATCGTCGGCGGTGCCATGGGGGATACCATCCTCGATGCAAATGGCATCAAGCAACTGGCATCGCTGCCGTCGCTTGACGAACTGCGCGCCAAGATCATCGGCCTTCTCAATGCGCCGGCGACCAAGGTGGTTCAGATCGTCCAGGCGCCTGCCGCCCAGCTTGCGCGTGTCATGGGTGCTTACGCCGCCAAGGACGCCGCGTAAGCCAGTCCGGACAACTGTTCACGACCGATATTGAAACATTGATTGGGCCGCGTGGCCCGCATGGAGACTTAAAATGGCAGACCTTCAGAAGATTGTTGACGACCTTTCCGCGCTTACCGTTCTCGAAGCCGCCGAGCTCTCGAAGCTCCTCGAAGAGAAGTGGGGCGTTTCGGCCGCCGCTGCTGTCGCGGTTGCGGCGGCTCCGGGTGGTGGCGGCGACGCCGGCCCGGCCGTGGAAGAGAAGACCGAGTTCGACGTGATCCTCACCGGCGACGGTGGCAAGAAGATCAACGTCATCAAGGAAGTCCGCGTCATCACCAACCTCGGCCTCGGCGAAGCCAAGGCGCTCGTCGAAGGCGCTCCGAAGCCGGTGAAGGAAGGCGTGAACAAGGAAGAAGCCGAGAAGATCAAGAAGCAGCTTGAAGAAGCCGGCGCGACCGTCGAGATCAAGTAAGCTTCACGGCTTATCGAATGAAGGGGCGGTTCCGAAAGGAGCCGCCCTTTTTTCATGCGCGCATAAGCGGCTGATTCCAAAGCCGCGCGTTTGATGTATGTTACGAGGCCAGGGACCGGGCGGCGCTTATGCGGAAGATCGAAGACAGAACCTTTCTCGCACTTATCGTCGTCGTTTCGCTCGCGTTTGCGTGGGTGCTGCTGCCGTTCTTCGGCGCGATCCTGTGGGCGCTCATTGCCGCCATCCTGTTCGAGCCGCTCAACCGGCGGCTGCTCGCGAAGGTTCCGGGGCACCCGAACCTTGCGGCGCTTCTGACGCTGCTGCTGATCGTTGCGGTAGTGATCCTGCCCGCGATCACGCTCGGTATCTTCCTTTTGCAGGAAGCGACCGCGATCTACGCGCGCATCGAGGGCGGCGAGATCGATGTGGGCGGCTATTTCCGGCAGGTGCAGGCGCTGCTGCCGGACTGGGCCATCTCGATGCTGCGCCGTGTCGGGCTCGGCAACATCAGCGCCATCCGCGAAAAGATCGCGGACGGCATCGCCGACAGTTTCCAGGTGCTCGCGGCGCAAACGGTGCTGATCGGGCAGCGCACGTTCGGCTTTCTCGTCGGGCTCGGTGTGATGCTGTACCTGATCTTCTTCTTCCTGCGCGATGGTGACGCACTCGTCGAAAAGCTGCGCGCTTCGATCCCGCTGCATCCCGCGCAGCGCAACGCACTCATTGCCAAGTTCGTCACCGTCATCCGCGCGACGGTGAAGGGCAGCATCGTCGTCGCCATCCTGCAGGGCGCCGTCGGCGGCGTCGTGTTCTGGAGCCTCGGCATCCACGGCGCGCTGCTGTGGGGGGTGTTGATGGGTTTTCTGTCGCTGCTGCCGGCGGTGGGCACGGGCCTCGTGTGGGTGCCGGTCGCCATCTACCTGCTCGTCACGGGCGCGATCTGGCAGGGCGTCGTGCTCGTGTTTTGTGGCGTCTTCGTCATCGGGCTTATCGACAACATCCTCCGCCCGATCCTTGTCGGCCGCGACGCCCGGATGCCCGACTATATCGTGCTCGTCTCCACGCTCGGCGGCATCGAGCTTTTCGGGCTGAACGGCATCGTCATCGGCCCCGTCATCGCGGCGCTGTTCATGGCGGTGTGGGAGATCGTCGCGGCGGGCCGCCGGTCCGGCTGGACCACGGCCTGACGCCTCAATCTTCCAGAATGCGGCTGTGCGTGCGCGTGTCGCGCATCCGGAGGTACACGATCAGCGAAAGGCCGATCATCACGGTCACGTACCAGTAGAACCCCTGTTCCATGCCCTCCGCCTTGAACCAGAGCGCGACATATTCGGCGGTGCCCCCGAAGATCGTGTTGGCGAGCGCATAGGGCAAGGCGACGCCGAGCGCGCGGACATGCGCCGGAAACAGTTCCGCCTTCACCACGGCGTTGATTGAGGTGTAGCCGGTGACGATGATCAGCGCGCCGAGCACGAGCGCGAAGGCGACGACCGGATCACGCGTCGTCTCCAGCGCCGAGAAGATCGGGTATGTGAAGAGCACGCCCGCGATGCCGAAGCCGACCATCAGCGGTTTGCGCCCGATCCGGTCCGACAGCGCGCCCGCGAGCGGCTGCAGCGACATGAACACAAAGAGCGTTCCGGCGTTGATCTGCGAGGCGACTTCGCGGCTGAAACCCGAGGTGTTGACCAGGAACTTCTGCATGTAGATCGAGTAGGCGTAGAAGGCGAGCGTCCCCCCGGCGGTGAGCAGCATCACCACCGCCGCCTCGCGCGGATGGCGCAGGAACAGCTCGCCGAGGCCGGAGACGGCAATGCCTTCGCGCTTGGCGTTCGTGAAGCTCTCCGTCTCGGCAAGGCCGCGCCGGATGTAGAACACCACGATCGCGAGCACGCCGCCGATCGCGAAGGGGATGCGCCAGCCCCATTCGTCAAGCGCGGCTTCCGGCATCACGTTCTGAAGCACCAGAAGCACGCAGATGGCGAGCAGCTGCCCGGAAATCAGCGTCACATACTGAAAGCTGGAGAAGAACCCGCGACGCTGCTTCCCCGCCATTTCGGAAAGATAGGTCGCGCTCGCGCCATATTCGCCGCCCACCGAAAGCCCCTGCATCATGCGGGCGAGGACGAGAAGGCCGGGGGCGAACATGCCGATCGCCTCATAGTCGGGCGTAACCGCGATCAGCAGCGAGCCCGCGCACATCAGCGTGACGGAGAGGGTAAGCCCCGCCTTGCGGCCGTGCCGGTCGGCATAGATGCCCATGATCCACGCCCCGATCGGGCGCATCAGGAAGCCGACCGCGAACACGGCGGCGCTGTTCATCAGCTGCGCGGTGCGGTCGCCCTCTGGGAAGAAGTGCGGGGCGAAGTAGAGCGCGAAGGCGGCGTAGACATACCAGTCGTACCATTCCACAAGGTTGCCGGTGGCCCCGCCGATGATGGATTTCAGGCGGTGGCGGCTGTCTGCGGCCTTCGGATCGGTCATGCGGCTGTGGTCTCCCCCTCAACGATGCCGTATCTGTTAGGGGAGCGAGGCGCAGATCGAAAGCGACTCTTGCGACAGGGGTTTGACAGCGCCGCCTGCGGCTCCTATATCCCGCTTCCTTCCACAGCCTTTCGGGAAATGATGTGCCTTCGCGCAGCGCATCGCACGAATGGATCGGTTGCGGTTTGATGCGGAAAGCTGCGGTTCTCCCGGATGCGGGGGAGCCTGCGGCTTTTTTCGCGTCAGCGCCTGACGAATTTTGAAGAGCAAGGGCGACAAACAGCATGGCCACCCAGGCGAAATCCTTCACCGGTAAAAAGCGTATCCGCAAGGTCTTCGGGCATATCGCCGAAGTCGTGCAGATGCCGAACCTCATCGAGGTGCAGCGCGAATCGTACGAGCAGTTCCTGCGCTCCGATCCGTCGCGCGGCTACGTCTCGGGCCTTGAGAAGACGCTGCGGTCGGTATTCCCGATCCGCGACTTCGCCGGCACCGCCGAGCTGGATTTCGTGAACTACGAGCTTGAAGCGCCGAAGTACGACACCGACGAGTGTCGCCAGCGCGGCATGACCTACGCGGCGCCGATGCGCGTGACGCTGCGTCTCATCGTATTTGAAATCGATCCCGATACGGAAAGCCGCTCCGTTCTCGATATCAAGGAGCAGGACGTCTACATGGGCGACATGCCGCTCATGACCGAGAACGGCACGTTCATCGTGAACGGCACCGAGCGCGTGATCGTTTCGCAGATGCACCGTTCGCCGGGCGTGTTCTTCGATCACGATCGCGGCAAGACGCACAGCTCGGGCAAGTTCCTGTTCGCCGCGCGCGTCATTCCGTACCGCGGTTCGTGGCTCGACTTCGAATTCGACGCCAAGGACATCGTGAACGTCCGCATCGACCGCAAGCGCAAGCTGCCGGTAACGACGCTGCTTTACGCGCTCGGCATGAACAGCGAGGACATCCTCAACCAGTTCTACGGCCGCGTGACCTACAAGCGCGCCGAGGGCGGCTGGAAGGTGCCGTTCCTGGCCGATCAATGGCGCGGCAACAAGCCGATGTTCGACATTGTCGACGGCAAGTCGGGCGAAATCGTTTTCGAACAGGGCAAGAAGATCACGCCGCGCGCCGCCAAGAAGGCGGAGAACGACGGCCTCTCCGAGCTGCTGATCCCGACCGAGGAAATCTTCGGCCGCTATTCGGCGTTCGACCTCGTCAACGACAAGACCGGCGAGATTTACATCGAGGCCGGTGACGAGGTGACGGAGGAAAATCTCGCCAAGCTCGACGGCGCGAACATTTCCGACATCGACCTGCTCGACATCGATCACGTCAATATCGGCGCATGGATGCGCAACACGCTGATGGCCGACAAGGTCGAGGAGCGCGATCACGCGCTTGCCGAGATCTATCGCGTCATGCGCCCCGGCGAGCCGCCGACGCGCGAGACCGCCGAAGGCATGTTCGCCGGCCTGTTCTTCGATCCGGAGCGCTACGACCTCTCGGCCGTGGGCCGCGTGAAGATGAACATGCGCCTCGACCTCGATGCCGAGGACACGGTGACGACGCTCCGCAACGAAGACATTCTTGCGGTGGTGAAGACGCTCGTGGAGCTGAAGGACGGCAAGGGCGACATCGACGACATCGACAATCTCGGCAACCGCCGTGTGCGTTCGGTCGGCGAGCTGCTGGAGAACCAGTACCGCGTCGGCCTGCTCCGCATGGAGCGCGCCGTGAAGGAGCGCATGTCGTCGGTCGATATCGAAACGACGATGCCGAACGACCTCATCAACGCCAAGCCCGCCGTGGCCGCCGTTCGTGAGTTCTTTGGCTCCTCGCAGCTCTCGCAGTTCATGGACCAGACCAACCCGCTTTCCGAAGTGACGCACAAGCGTCGCGTTTCGGCGCTCGGGCCGGGCGGTCTCACCCGCGAACGCGCGGGCTTCGAGGTTCGCGACGTTCACCCGACGCACTATGGCCGTATCTGCCCGATCGAAACGCCGGAAGGCCCGAACATCGGTCTGATCAACAGCCTCGCGACCTTCAGCCGCGTCAACAAGTACGGCTTCATCGAAACGCCGTACCGCAAGGTCATCGACAGCAAGGTGACGAACGACGTCATCTATCTGTCGGCGATGGAAGAAGCGAAGCACACGATCGCGCAGGCGAACGCCGAGCTGGATAGCGAAGGCCGTCTCGTCGAGGATCTCGTTTCCGCGCGTGAAGCGGGCGAGTTCCTGATGGCGCCCAAGGCGCACATCACGCTGATGGACGTCAGCCCGAAGCAGCTCGTTTCCGTCGCCGCGTCGCTCATTCCGTTCCTGGAAAACGATGACGCGAACCGCGCGCTCATGGGATCGAACATGCAGCGTCAGGCCGTGCCGCTGCTCCGCGCCGAGGCACCGTTCGTCGGCACCGGCATGGAAGGCACCGTGGCGCGCGATTCGGGCGCCGCGATCGCTGCACGCCGCACGGGCATCATCGATCAGGTCGACGCGACCCGTATCGTGATCCGTGCGACGGAAGAGGAAGACGCCGGCAAGTCGGGCGTCGACATCTACACGCTGCACAAGTTCCAGCGTTCGAACCAGAACACCTGCATCAACCAGCGTCCGCTGGTGAAGGTGGGCGACATGGTCCAGCGCGGCGACATCATCGCCGACGGTCCCTCCACGGAGCTCGGCGAACTGGCATTGGGCCGGAACGTGCTCGTCGCGTTCATGCCGTGGAACGGCTACAACTACGAAGACTCCATCCTCATCTCCGAGCGGATCGTGAAGGACGACGTTTTCACCTCGATCCACATCGAAGAGTTCGAGGTGATGGCCCGCGACACGAAGCTGGGGCCGGAGGATATCACGCGCGACATCCCGAACGTCGGTGAGGAAGCGCTCCGCAACCTCGACGAGGCGGGCATCGTCTACATCGGTGCCGAGGTCGAGCCGGGCGACATTCTCGTCGGCAAGATCACGCCGAAGGGCGAAAGCCCGATGACGCCGGAAGAAAAGCTGCTCCGCGCCATCTTCGGCGAAAAGGCGTCGGACGTGCGCGATACCTCGCTCAAGCTGCCGCCGGGCGTTGCCGGCACGGTCGTCGAGGTGCGCGTGTTCAACCGTCACGGCATCGACAAGGACGAGCGCGCGCTCCAGATCGAGCGCGAGGAGATCGAGCGTCTCGAGAAGGACCGCGACGACGAACGCGCCATTCTCGATCGTGCGACCTACGCACGCCTGAAGGACATGCTCATCGGCCAGACCGTTGCGGCGGCGCCGAAGGGCATCAAGAAGGGCGCTGTGATCGACGATGCGATGCTCGCCGAGCAGCCGCGCCGCGAATGGTGGAAGTTCGCCGTGGAGGAGGACAAGCTCCAGTCCGATCTCGAAGCCGTGAAGGCGACGTGGGAAGAGGCGCTGAAGAGCCTCGACCGCCGTTTCGCGGAGAAGGTCGAGAAGCTGCAGCGCGGTGACGAGATGTTGCCGGGTGTGCTCAAGATGGTGAAGGTCTTCGTCGCGGTGAAGCGCAAGCTGCAGCCGGGCGACAAGATGGCCGGCCGTCACGGCAACAAGGGCGTCATCAGCCGCATCCTGCCGATCGAGGACATGCCGTTCCTCGACGACGGCACGCATGTGGACATCGTTCTGAACCCGCTCGGCGTGCCTTCGCGCATGAACGTCGGTCAGATCTTCGAAACGCACCTCGGCTGGGCCGCGCGCGGTCTCGGACGTCAGATCAGCGCGATGCTGGAAGACATCCACGCCAAGGCACAGGGTCTCGACAAGGACGACGCCAAGGGTCTGCGCGACAAGCTGAAGGCCATCTACGGCCAGCAGTACAACGCGGAGATCGACGGCCAGTCCGACGACGAGCTCATGGAGCTTGCCACCAACCTTGCTTCGGGCGTGCCGATGGCAACGCCGGTGTTCGACGGCGCCCGCGAGGCGGACGTGTCGAACATGCTGGAGCTTGCCGGTCTCGACCGGTCGGGCCAGGTGGAGCTGTACGACGGCCGCACGGGCGAGATGTTTGATCGCAAGGTAACCGTCGGCTACATCTACATGCTGAAGCTGCACCACCTTGTGGACGACAAGATCCACGCGCGTTCGATCGGGCCGTACAGCCTCGTCACCCAGCAGCCGCTGGGCGGTAAGGCGCAGTTCGGCGGTCAGCGCTTCGGTGAGATGGAAGTGTGGGCGCTGCAGGCTTACGGCGCGGCGTACACGCTGCAGGAAATGCTGACGGTGAAGTCGGATGACGTCGCCGGCCGCACCAAGGTCTACGAGTCGATCGTCAAGGGTGACGACACGTTCGAGGCCGGCATCCCGGAAAGCTTCAACGTGCTCGTCAAGGAAATGCGTTCGCTCGGCCTCAACGTCGAGCTGCGCAACAGCGAGGACGACGAAGCCGAGGCGAAAGCTATTGCGGCGGAATGAATGATCTCTCCCTCTCCCGCGTGCGGGAGAGGGTCGTGAGGACCGGAAGCGGTTTCCTCATCCGCCTGCGCCGGCTGGCGCGGGGCAGAAATTCGGAGGCGGTATGAACCACGAACTGATGAACTTCTACAACCCGGCGGCGAAGCCGGAGACCTTCGACCAGATCCGCATCGGTCTGGCGAGCCCGGAGCGGATTCGCTCGTGGTCGTTCGGCGAGATCAAGAAGCCGGAGACGATCAACTACCGGACGTTCAAGCCCGAGCGCGACGGCCTGTTCTGCGCCCGCATCTTCGGCCCGATCAAGGACTACGAGTGCCTGTGCGGCAAGTACAAGCGCATGAAGTACAAGGGCATCGTCTGCGAAAAGTGCGGCGTCGAGGTCACCGTCTCGAAGGTGCGCCGCGAGCGCATGGGCCACATCGAGCTGGCCGCGCCGGTCGCGCACATCTGGTTCCTGAAGTCGCTGCCGAGCCGCATCGGCATGTTGCTCGACATCCAGCTGAAGCAGCTGGAGCGCGTGCTCTATTTCGAACAGTTCATCGTCATCGAGCCGGGCCTCACGCCGCTCGAGAAGTATCAGCTGCTCACCGAGGATGAACTCCTCGAAGCGCAGGACGAGCATGGCGAGGACGCCTTCACCGCCGGCATCGGCGCCGAGGCGATCCAGAAGCTGCTCGAAAGCCTCGATCTCGAAGGCGAGAAGAAGATCCTTCTCGAAGAGCTCGCGGTCACCAAGTCCGAGCTGAAGCCCAAGAAGATCATCAAGCGCCTGAAGGTCATCGAGAGCTTCCTTGAATCCGGCAACCGTCCGGAATGGATGATCCTGAACGTCGTTCCGGTGATCCCGCCCGAGCTGCGTCCGCTCGTCCCGCTCGACGGCGGCCGCTTCGCGACGTCGGATCTCAACGATCTCTATCGCCGCGTCATCAACCGCAACAACCGTCTGAAGCGGCTCATCGAGCTGCGCGCGCCGGACATCATCGTCCGCAACGAAAAGCGCATGCTTCAGGAAGCGGTCGACGCATTGTTCGACAACGGCCGCCGCGGCCGCGTCATCACCGGCGCCAACAAGCGTCCGCTGAAGTCGCTGTCCGACATGCTCAAGGGCAAGCAGGGCCGCTTCCGCCAGAACCTGCTCGGCAAGCGCGTCGACTATTCGGGCCGCTCGGTCATCGTCACGGGTCCGGAGCTGAAGCTCCACCAGTGCGGCCTGCCCAAGAAAATGGCGCTCGAGCTGTTCAAGCCGTTCATCTACTCGCGCCTCGACGCCAAGGGTCTCTCCATGACCCTGAAGCAGGCGAAGAAGTGGGTGGAAAAGGAGCGCAAGGAAGTCTGGGACATCCTCGACGAAGTCATTCGCGAGCACCCGGTTCTCCTCAACCGCGCACCGACGCTCCACCGCCTCGGCATCCAGGCGTTCGAGCCCGTGCTGATCGAGGGCAAGGCGATCCAGCTGCACCCGCTCGTCTGCTCGGCGTTCAACGCCGACTTCGACGGCGACCAGATGGCCGTGCACGTTCCGCTCAGCCTTGAAGCGCAGCTCGAAGCCCGCGTGCTGATGATGTCCACGAACAACATCCTCAGCCCCGCGAACGGCAAGCCGATCATCGTGCCGTCGCAGGACATGATTCTCGGCCTTTACTACCTCTCGATGGAGCGCAAGGGCGAGCCGGGCGAGGGGATGCTGATCTCCGACATGTCGGAAGTGCACCAGGCGCTGAACGCCAAGGCGGTCACGCTGCACTCGAAGATCATCAGCCGCGTTCCGCAGACGTCCGAGGACGGCAAGACCTACATGAAGCGGGTCGAAACCACGCCGGGCCGTATGCTGCTCGGCGAGTGCCTGCCGAAGAACCACAAGGCGCCGTTCGAGATCGTCAACCGTCTCCTCACCAAGAAGGAGATCGCCGACGTCATCGATACCGTCTACCGCGAGTGCGGCCAGAAGGAGACCGTGCTGTTCGCCGATGCGATCATGGGCCTCGGCTTCCGTCACGCCTGCATGGCCGGCATTTCGTTCGGCAAGGACGACATGGTGATCCCGGACGAGAAGGAAGGGATGGTCGACGAGACGCGCGGCCTCGTGAAAGACTTCGAGCAGCAGTATCAGGATGGTCTGATCACGCAGGGCGAGAAGTACAACAAGGTCGTCGACGCGTGGGCGCGTTGCGGCGACCGTGTTGCCGACGCGATGATGGCGCGCATTTCGGCGCGTCCGGTCGACGCGAACGGCCGCGAGCTGCAGATCAACTCGATCTACATGATGGCGCACTCCGGTGCCCGTGGTTCGCAGGCACAGATGAAGCAGCTCGCTGGTATGCGCGGCCTCATGGCCAAGCCCTCGGGCGAGATCATCGAAACGCCGATCATCTCGAACTTCAAGGAAGGCCTCACCGTCCTTGAATACTTCAACTCCACGCACGGCGCCCGCAAGGGTCTCGCCGACACCGCGCTCAAGACGGCAAACTCGGGTTACCTGACCCGCCGTCTCGTCGACGTGTCGCAGGATTGCGTGGTGATCGAGGACGATTGCGGCACCGACAACGCGCTGACCATCAAGGCCATCGTCGAAGGCGGCACCACCATCGTCTCGCTCGGCGAGCGCATCCTCGGCCGTACGCTGGCTGCGGACGTTGTCGATCACAAGACGAACGAGGTGGTGATGCCCGCGGGCACGCTGCTCACCGAAGCCGAGACGGCGATCGTCGAGGCGGCGGCGCCGCAGTCGGTGCTCATTCGTTCGCCGCTGGTCTGCGAGACGCGTCAGGGCGTCTGCGGCGCGTGCTACGGTCGCGATCTTGCGCGTGGTACGCCGGTCAACATCGGCGAGGCCGTGGGTGTCATCGCGGCGCAGTCGATCGGCGAGCCGGGCACGCAGCTCACGATGCGGACCTTCCACATCGGCGGCGCGGCGCAGGTCTCCGAGCAGTCGACGCTGGAATCCAGCTTCGACGGTACGATCGAGCACCGCAACCTCGATACGATCACCGACAGCCGCAGCCGCCACATCGCGATGAGCCGCAACGGCGAACTCGCGATCGTCGACATGGACGGCCGCGAGCGTTCGGTGCACCGCATCCCGTACGGCGCGATCCTCGCGAATGCGCCGGGGCATATCGTGTCCAAGGGCGATCGTCTGGCGGAGTGGGATCCGTACACGCTGCCGGTGATCACCGACAAGTCGGGTACCGTGAAGTACCAGGACCTGATCGAGGGCATTTCGCTGACCGAAAACGTCGACGAGGCCACCGGTATCACCAACAAGATGGTGGTCGACTGGCGCAGCCAGCCGAAGTCCGGCGATCTGCGTCCGCGCATCACCCTTCTCGACGAGTCGTCGGGCGAAGCCGGCCGTTACATGCTGTCGGTGGACGCGATTCTCTCGGTGAACGAGGGGCAGAAGGTGGAAGCGGGCGACGTGATCGCGCGTATTCCGCGTGAAGCCGCCAAGACCCGCGACATCACCGGCGGTCTGCCGCGTGTCGCCGAGCTGTTCGAGGCGCGCAAGCCCAAGGACAATGCGGTCATCGCGCGCTGCGACGGCCGCATCGAGTTCGGCAAGGACTACAAGACCAAGCGCCGCATCATCATCCATCCGGAAGATGGTTCGGACGCGGTCGAGTACATGATCCCGAAGGGCAAGCACATCTCGGTGCAGGAAGGCGACTTCGTGCGTCGCGGCGACTACCTGCTCGACGGCAACCCCGATCCGCACGACATTCTCGACGTGCTGGGCGTGGAAGCGCTGGCCGAATACCTCGTTTGGGAAATCCAGGAAGTCTATCGGCTCCAGGGCGTGAAGATCAACGACAAGCACATCGAGGTGATCGTCCGTCAGATGCTCCAGAAGGTCGAGATCACCGATTCGGGCGGCACCACGCTGCTCGTCGGCGAGCAGATCGACGCCGAAGAGCTGAACGAGGAGAACATCAAGGCGACCAAGGAAGGCCGCGATCCTGCGGCGGGCAAGCCCATCCTGCTCGGCATCACCAAGGCCTCGCTGCAGACGCGCTCGTTCATCTCTGCGGCCTCGTTCCAGGAAACGACGCGCGTGCTCACCGAGGCTTCGGTGCAGGGCAAGTCGGACACGCTGATGGGTCTCAAGGAGAACGTCATCGTCGGCCGTCTGATCCCGGCCGGCACCGGCGCCGCGCTCGCCCGCGCACGCATTGCGGCATCGAGCCGCGACGCGCAGCTCCGTGCCCGTCAGAAGCGGGTGTTGGATGCGGGACAGACCGCGGTCGGAGAGACCGTCGACGCCTGAAGTTTCGTGTCATGATGAAAAGGGCCTCGCCGGGAAACCGGCGGGGCCTTTTTCGTTTCGGGTGTCAGCGTCGGCGCTCTTTACACCAGTGTCAGGAGTCGCACCGTACGCACGGCTGAAAGGTCGGATTTCCGTCTTCCCGTCAGGATGGCACGATCCGTGCTTGTCCCATCCCGGGACAGGGGACAGGAGGCGGGGCAATGTTCTGGTGGGTCGCGGGTGTGGTTGGTGCATTGCTCCTTGCTGCGCTGCTGGCGCCGCCGGCGCCGGGCCGCCGGACACTCAGCCGGTTGGATTTCGGCGACGAGGCCGCGGACAAGGACGAGAGCGAGCGGTAGAGCTGAACGCAGCCTGTTGCGCGCATCCCTCACCGATGGAGGGTTGCTGCATCGGCGGCCCCCGCACATGACTTTCGGGGTTGCATCGGAGGCGGCGAGGCCCGAAAGGCGGGGCCAACGTCGCCGGAGCCAGTTAAAGTCCATGGACCCCTGTTGGAATTTGCTCCGCAGATCGACTAACGTTCTGCGCTTTCACGATGCGGAGCGACATATTGCCTAGCAGCGATCTCAGGGTCGCCCTGTTCTCGGGCAACTACAACTATGTGAAGGACGGCGCCAATCAGGCGCTGAACCGTCTCGTCGGCTACCTGCTGCGGCAGGGCGTCGCGGTTCGCGTTTACTCGCCGACCATCGAAAACCCGGCATTCGCGCCGACGGGCGATCTTGTTTCGATCCCGTCCGTGCCGATCCCGGGGCGCGGCGAGTACCGGCTCGGGCTCGGCATCGGCGGGGTGAAGGCGGACCTCAAGGCCTTCGACCCGCACATCGTTCACATCGCTTCACCCGACATCATCGGCCACCGTGCCGTCGGGTGGGCGCGGGCACGCGGCAAGCCGGCGGTGGCGTCCGTCCATACGCGCTTCGAGACCTATTTCCGCTATTACCGGATGCACTGGATGCAGACCGTGATCGAGGCGGTGCTGCGGCGTCTCTACAAGCGCTGCGTGGAAATCTACGCGCCTTCGGAAAGCATGGCGGCGGTGCTCACCGACCAGCGCATGAGCCGCAACGTGCATATCTGGAGCCGCGGCATCGACGGCGATCTCTACCGCCCGGATCGGCGCGACATGGCTTGGCGGCAGAGCCTCGGCATCGCCGACGAGGACGTGGTGATCCTGTTCGTGGGGCGCCTCGTGCTCGAGAAAGGCCTCGACACCTTCGCGGCGACGCTCTCGGAGCTGGATGCGCGCGGCGTGCCCTACAAGGCGCTGTTCGTGGGCGATGGGCCGGCCAGGCCGTGGATCGAGGCGCAGGCGCCGCAGGGCATCTTCCTCGGCTTCCAGTCGGGCGATGCGCTGGCACGAGCCTATGCTTCGGCCGACGTGATGTTCAACCCGTCGTCCACAGAGACGTTCGGCAACGTGACGCTCGAAGCGATGGCGAGCGGCCTTCCCGTGGTGGCGGCACGCGCGACCGGCAGCCTCAGCCTCGTGACACCGGGCCTCAACGGGCAGCTGACGACGCCCGACGACATCCAGGAATCGGCGGACGCGCTCGCTGCCTATATCGCCGATCCGGAAAGCCGCATGGCGGCCGGAAAAGCGGGCCGCGAGATCAGCAAGCGCTTCGATTGGGATACGATCAACGGCGCCCTGTTGCAGCGGTATCGCACCGTTGTTGCACGACACTCTTCAAAAGCGCGCGCGTAGCCCCTATATGGGTGTTGCCGCCCTCGGGCGGCTATGGCGATAAATGATGCCGTGAAATAGGTACAGCGGACCCGGGGGCGGTACCCGGCGGCTCCACCAGTTTCGCCGGGCAGGCTAAAACGGCCTGTCCGGACATGGGGCCGAACTAGGATCGACGTGTGCTGAAAGACGGTTTTCTTTGCCCGGCCTGAATGCGCCGTAAAACCGTTCAAAACCTACAAATGCCAACGATAACGAGGCATTCGCGATCGCCGCGTAACTAAAGCCCTTCGGGGAATAGGTTACAAAGCTTAGCGCGGTTCGGGCCGCACCGGGCAACAGAAGCGGACACCAGCGGCACGGGGAGCGCCGGGCAACAGAAGCTCCCCACCTTTACGCTTCATCGGAAGACAGGCTTGACCGCGCCGCGGCGCCGCGCCACCAAGTGCCCTTACGACAAAGAGGGCCGCATGAACGCCGAAACACCGGAAAGTCTGATCCCGTATGACGAGATCGTGCAGGATGCGCTGCGCGGCGTCGTGTACGGCGTTCTGAAACGGGTGGAGACCGAGGGCGGCCTGCCCGGCAACCACCATTTCTATATCGCCTTCAAGACCACCGCGCCCGGCGTCGAGATGCCGGTGCACCTGCGCCAGCGCTATCCCGACGAAATGACGATCGTCATCCAGCACCGCTACTGGGAGCTGAAGGTTGATCGCGAGCACTTCGAGATCGGCCTTTCGTTCAATCAGGTGCCGACCAAGCTTTCGATTCCCTACGCGGCGATCACCGGCTTCCACGACCCTTCCGTGGAGTTCGCGCTGCAGTTTCCGACGCCCGAGGGCATCACACCACCCGCACCGGAGCCTGAGCCCGAGCCCACGCCGCCCGAAAGCGGCGACGGCTCGAACGTGGTGACGCTCGACGCCTTTCGGAAGAAATGAGCGCGCGCGTCGAGACTGACAGTTTCGGGCCGATCGACGTGCCCGCCTCTGCCTACTGGGGCGCGCAGACGCAGCGCTCCATCGGCAACTTTCCCATCGGCGGCGAGCGTATGCCCGCGCCGCTTGTGCGCGCGCTCGGCCTTATCAAGCAGGCCGCCGCCTATGTGAACGCAGAGCTTGGCGTGCTCGACAACAATCTTGCGCCCGCGATCATCGAGGCCGCTGCCGAGGTTGCGGCGGGGAAGCGCGACGACCAGTTCCCGCTCGTCGTCTGGCAGACCGGTTCGGGCACGCAGAGCAACATGAACGCCAACGAGGTGATCGCGGGCCGCGCCAACGAGATCCTCACCGGCGCGCGCGGCGGCAAGGTGCCGGTGCACCCGAACGATCACGTCAACGCCTCGCAAAGCTCGAACGACACGTTCCCGACCGCGATGCACGTCGCGGCGGCGCGCGAGGTGAACGAACGGCTGATCCCGGCGCTCCGGCATCTGCACGCGGCGGTTGCGGCAAAAGCGGAGGCGTTCGCGGACATCGTGAAGATCGGCCGCACGCACCTTCAGGACGCGACGCCGGTGACGCTGGGACAGGAGTTCTCGGGCTACGCGCAGCAGTTGACGGATGGGATCGCGCGCGTGGAGGCGGTGCTGCCGCGGCTCTACCGGCTGGCGCAGGGCGGCACAGCGGTCGGCACCGGGCTCAACGCGCCGGAAGGGTTCGCCGAGGGCATCGCGAGCGAACTCGCGCGGCTTTCGGGCCTGCCTTTCGAAACCGCGCCCAATAAGTTCGAGGCGCTCGCCACGCACGACACGATGGTGGAGCTGTCGGGCGCGCTCAACGTGCTTGCGGTCAGCCTCAACAAGATCGCGAACGACATCCGCTTGCTCGGTTCCGGGCCGCGCTCCGGACTCGGCGAGCTTTCGCTTCCGGAAAACGAGCCGGGCAGCTCGATCATGCCGGGGAAGGTGAATCCGACACAGGCCGAAGCGCTGACGATGGTGGCCGCGCAGGTGATGGGCAATCACGTTACCGTCACCGTGGGCGGCGCGCAGGGGCACATGGAGCTCAACGTCTTCAAGCCGGTGATCGCTTACAACGTGCTCCAGTCGATCCGCCTGATTGCCGACGCTTCCGTGAGCTTCGCGGATCGCTGCGTCGCGGGGATCGAACCCAACCGCGAGCGGATCGCCGACCTCGTCGAGCGCTCGCTGATGCTGGTGACGGCGCTTGCGCCCGAGATCGGCTACGACAATGCCGCAGCGATCGCCAAGTACGCGCACAAGCACGGGCTGACGCTGCTCGAAGCAGCAAAAGCGCTCGATCTGATCGATGAGACGCGGTTTCGTGCCCTGGTCCGTCCCGAGACGATGCTGACGCCGGGGCGTTAGGCGGCGCGCTCTTCGCTCTCTGCGGCGCCTGAAGTATACGCCTCGTCGTAGTGGATGCCGAAGCGGTCTTCCTCCACCCACCGCACGATGCCGGAGCGGGGCTGCTGGCCTTCCACGAAGGTCGTGACCAGATCGTCCGGCTTCGGCAGCCAGCGCGCCTCGAACATCGCGCCCGTATCTGAGGTGTTGCGCAGCCGGGCGCTGCGCCTGCGGCCGTTGTGCAGGATCGTCGCGCGCCGCAGCATGGCGATGCGGCGGGGACGGTTCGATTTCATGCCGTTCGGCGCGATCGGCGCTTCGGAGCGCGCAAGGATGCCCGCCTCGGCCCAGGGCACAGCCTTGCCGAAGATGAAGCCCTGAACCTGCGTACAGCCGATGCGGCGGATGATATCGAGGTCGTCGTGCGTCTCGACGCCCTCGGCCGTGGTGATCATGCCGAGACTGTCGGCGAGCGCGACGATCGCCCTCACGATCGCAGCCTTCTGCCCGCCGCGCTCGGCGGCGCCGGACACGAACGAGCGGTCGATCTTGATCTTCTTGAAGGGCGCCTTGGTGAGATAGGAGAAACCCGAATAGCCGGTGCCGAAATCGTCGAGCGTCAGCCGCACGCCGATCGCGCCGAGGCGTTGCAGCGTGGCGCGTGTCGTGGGGTTTTCCTCGAGGAAGACGCTTTCGGTGATCTCCAGCTCCAGCCGCTCGGGCGCGAGACCGGCCTGCGCGAGCGCGTTGATCACCAGCGTCGGCAATTCCGGGTTCGTCACCTGGATCGGCGAGAGGTTGACGGCGATGCCGATGGGCTCGGGCCATTTCGCCGCCACCATGCAGGCGTTCCGCAGCACCCATTCGCCGATGCCGTCGATAAGGCCGGTTTCCTCGGCAATCGGAATGAAGGTCGCCGGAGAGATTTCGCCGTGGCGCGGATGGTGCCAGCGCACCAGCGCTTCGAAGCCGACGAGCGTTTCGCTCGCCGTTTCGACGATCGGCTGGAAATTGAGCGACAGCCCGTTGCTGACGAGCGCGCCGCGCAGGTCGTTTTCGATCTGCCGCCGCGTCTCGGCATTGCGATGCATCCCGCCCTCGTAGAAGCGGTGCTTGCCGCGCCCGTCCGATTTCGCCGCATAAAGCGCGAGGTCGGCGTTCCGCATCAGCGCCTCGACGCTGTGGCCGTTGTCGGGGCCGATGGCGATGCCGACGCTGGCGCCGATGATGATGCGGTGGCCGTCCACCGTGTAGGGCGCGGACAGATAGTCGATGATGCGCTGGGCGAAGGCGGAAAGCCCGGCCAGCGTTTCGGCATCGCGCACGACGACCGCGAACTCGTCGCCGCCGAGCCGCCCCACGCGGCCGTCCGCGCCGACGAGCGTGCCGAGCCGGTCGGCGACCTGTTCGAGCAGTTTGTCGCCCACTGGATGGCCGAGCGTGTCGTTCACCGATTTGAAGCGGTCGAGATCGAGCAGCAGCAGCGCGCAGCGCTGCGGCACGACGCCGCCGTGGCTGAGAAGCGCGGTTTCCAGCGTCTCGCGGATGGTGATGCGGTTCGCAAGGCCGGTGAGCGGATCGAAGCGCGCGAGACGCATGGCGCGGTCTTCGGATCGGCGCACATCGGTGAGATCGCCGCCGATCCCCGTGAAGCCTTCGAAATGGCCGTGCTGGCTGTAGATCGGCGTGCCCGCGATCGACCACCACTGGATGCCGAGCGGGAACAGCACGGGAATCACCACGTCGTGAAACGGCAGCTTGCCCTGCAGGTGGAATTCCAGCGTCCGCAGCGAGGTTGCCGCCTCGTCCGGGTCTTCCACCTCAAGCGAGATGATGTTCCCAAGTGGGCGCCCGATCAGCAGGTCGTTCGTGGTGCCGTGCGCCGCGCCGAACGAGGGCGAGATATAGGTGATCCGGCCGTCGGCGTCGGTTTCCCAGAACCAGCCGCTGCCGCAGGTCTCGAATGTCGCGCAGAGCCTGCGCACGCGCTGTTCGCCGAGATCGCGCATCGATCCCTCGACGCGCTCGATGAGCGTGCGCCGCCCGGCGAGGTAGAGCGTGAGCGCGCCCGACAGCACGACGACCGCCGCGGCGGACGAGGCGAAGCCATCGAGCCGGGTGACGAGCGTGACTGCGAACGCGACCATATAGGCCATCGCCGCGAGCGGCATCGGCGAGAGGGCGACAATGCCGAGCACGAGCATCGAAATAGAGAGAACGAGCGCGAACGGTATGTCGCTGATGACCGGAAGCGTGCTCCAAAGAAGCCCCGCCGCGGCGCTCAGCGTCACGAGACCGCGCGCCGTATCGGCGACCTCACCCGCCTTCGGCTGGGCTTCACGCAGCCCGAACACCGCGAACAACGTCGTCAGCACGCCGCCCGCCGCAAGCCATGCGCCCTGGATCGAGGCGGTGAGCGGTACGTGCCACAGCGTGACGCCCGCCCAGATCAGCGCGCCGATCGCCGCGAACAGCGGAACCGTGGGGCGGAGATCAAGCAGCTGCCGGTGCGTGTTGGCAATCTCGGTGCGCGAGCCGAGGCGCGGCAGCGCGATGCCAGCCAGCCAGTTCCGGGGCTCGCGAAGGTTCGCGGCGGGATCGGCGCCCACGGTTTCGCGGATCGGTTTGGCGGGGCGGCTGCGCATCTCAGGCCGCCGTCGCAACAGCCGTGCCGGGCCCGGTGGCGGCGACGTGCCGATCGCGCCCGGTCCTCTTGGCCTCGTAGAGTGCCGTATCGGCGTGCCTGTAGACCTGCCGCCAAGTGCGGTCGTCGGCGATGATGCCCGATGCGGAGCCGATGCTGACGGTGATGCGGACGCCATCTGTCATCGGTGTTGCGCGGAAGGCGCGGAGGATCGTTCCGGCGGTGTCGTCGCGCTCGCTGAAGGGCACGATGAGCGCGAATTCCTCGCCGCCGAGGCGGCCGACGACCGCGCCCGCCGGGGAGACGCTCTCGATCAGCCGTGAGGCCTCGCGCAGCACACGGTCGCCGAATTCGTGCCCGAAACCGTCGTTGACGGTCTTGAAGTGATCGATGTCGATCAGCAGCAGACGCGACTTCAGCTTGCCTTTGCCGCTGCGGCGGATGCCGTATTCGATAAAGGCGCGGCGGTTGAGAAGTCCGGTCAGCGCGTCGGTTTCGGCAAGGTAGGTCAGTTCGATCTCGCGAGCGCGCGCTTCGTCGCGCTCGGCACGAATGTTGGAGATGCGGTAGGCGATGCCGATCATGCTCAGCACGCATTCAAGGCACATCGCGTAGAAATAGCTGTCTTCGATGAACGCGCTTGTTTCCATGAAGCCGAGCGCGACGAGGATGCGGGCGAAGGCCCCGGCAAGCGGCACGGCCCAGGCCACCGTGTAGATGAGGATGATGCGGCTGCCCCGACGCCACGCGATGATCGCCATCGGGAAGATCAGCGCCATCGTAACCGCGCCGAGGATGTTCACCACGGCGAGCGGGACATGAAGCAGTGCCGGCGCCTGGAACAGCGTGATGAGCGCGATGACGCCCGCGCCGACCTGCAATGTCGCGAGCATGATGCCGGTGATCGCCAGCCGCATGTGCACGGTGCCGCGCTCCAGCAGCGTGATCGTGAAAACGACCGCGAACCACAGCATCACGGGCAAAACGGCCTCTGCGGCGACATTGCCGAGCATGGGCGGCAATCCTGCGGGAAGCATCCGCATCAGGATGCCGGATGCGGCAAGGCCGTAAAGCAGGGTCGCGGCGGTCATGCCGCAGTAGAAGAAGAGGAAGGCGTAGCGCAGCCAGACAAGCAGCACGAGATTGAAGAACAAGGTGGCGAAGATCACGCCGCCGAACAGGCCATAAATCAGAGATTGTCTCTCGATTTCAATGGCTTCCACCCGGGGGGTCTCCACCGCTGGACGAACGAATGCGCCGCGCGGATCGACGACTTTCTCGGCGTGCAGCGCGATGGTTTCGATCGTTCCCGCCCGCCACGGGATGCGCAGCCGGAACATGCCGCCGAGTTCCGTGTGGCTCGCGGCGGAGGCGGCATCGTGGCGTATCGTCCAGACGGTGCCGTCGGCATAGCGGACGTAGAGTGTAACCTTTTCGAAAAGCGTCTGTTTGAGGTGGACGGACAAGGGCTCGCCGGGCTTCTGCGCGAGGTCGAGGCCGGATTTCACCAGCCAGGCGTCGCGCATCTTGCCCGTGGAGAGCCCCCCGGGGCAGTCGCCGCGAGCGGCCCGCGCCATCGCGCCGGAAAGGCCGAGATCCTTGTGATCGGGGAAAATGCACGCGTTCGTGCCGATATCGAGCGTAACGCGCGCGTTCGCGGTCGAAGAAATGGCCAGCGCGCAAAAAAGCAGTCCCGCAAGCAGGAACAGCCCGCGCCGGGCGAGCACGGCGGTTATGCCGAAAAAACCATGCATCCTCTTTAGGTTAACGCAGCGGATGATAACGATTCGCTAATTACGTTCTTCTTTGCGCAATCTTGACCGTGGCGCACCTTGCTTTATGTCCGGCGCGCATGGACGTACGGACAGACACGGCCGGAAAAATCGAGCGGCGCGGCATCCTTTTCGTGCTGTCTTCCCCTTCGGGCGCGGGCAAAACCACGATGGCGCGGCGTCTGCTCGCAGCGGAACCGCAGATGGCGGTTTCCGTGTCGGCGACCACGCGCGCCAAGCGCCCCGGCGAGGTGGACGGCATCGACTATCACTTCCGCACCGAGGCGCAGTTCGAGCGCATGGTCGACGCCGGCGAGTTCCTGGAATGGGCGCATGTCTTCGGCAACCGCTACGGGACGCCGCGCGCCGCCGTCGAGACCGCGCTCCGCATGGGCCGCGACGTGCTGTTCGACGTGGACTGGCAGGGCACGCAGCAGCTCGCACAGGCGATGGGCGACGATGTCGTCTCCATCTTTCTGCTGCCACCGACGATGGCCGAGCTGGAACGCCGCCTGCGCGCGCGCCGCACCGACAGCGAAGAGGTCATCGAGGGCCGCATGGCACGCGCCGCCGCCGAAATCAGCCATTGGCCCGAATACGACTATGTGCTCGTCAACGAGGACATGCACGACTGCTTCGAGCAGATTCACATCATCGTTCACGCCGAGCGGCTGAGGCGGCAGCGCCGGGGCGCGTGGCTTACCGAATTCACCCGCGAGATGGTGGGAAAACAAGGCTGACCGTGCGCGGGGCAGGGGGTTAACGCCGGCCTCTCGCGTACCTATGTGATTGCCGAAAACATCACGGGACGGACGATGAAAGCGAACCGATCACTCTGGCTGCTGGCCGCGGGCGCAATCGCGGGTACGAGCTTCGCCATGGCCATCGACAAGATCGAGCCGCAGGCCTCGGCGCAGCAGGTGGCGGCACTTGCCGCGGCCGCCGCGCCGCCCGAAACGCCGCGCCGCGTGCCGACGAGCAATACCGAGCTGATGCTCTCCTACGCGCCGCTCGTGAAGGCGAGCGTGCCGGCCGTCGTCAACGTCTACACCGCGCGCGTGAACCGCACGCGCCGCGATCCGTTCTGGGATCTGTTCTTCGGCGGCGGGCGCATGACACCGCAGCCGCGCGTCGAGCAGTCGCTCGGCTCGGGCGTCATCGTCGACGGCTCCGGGCTCATCGTCACCAACAACCACGTTGTCGAGGGCGCGGACGAGATCAAGGTGGCGCTCGCAGACCGGCGCGAGTTTCCGGCCAAGCTGATGTTCACCGACAAGCAGCTCGATCTTGCGCTGCTGAAGGTGGAAACCGGCGGCGTCGCGCTTCCCGTCGTGCCGCTCGGCGACAGCGACAGCGCGGAGGTCGGCGACGTCGTTATCGCCATCGGCAATCCCTTTGGCGTCGGCCAGACCGTGACGCACGGCATCGTCTCCGCGCTTGCGCGCACCGGCGTCGGCATCAGCGACTACCAGTTCTTCGTGCAGACGGACGCGGCCATCAACCCCGGCAACTCGGGCGGCGCGCTCATCGGCATGGACGGGCGCCTCGTCGGCATCAACACCGCGATCTACTCGCGCTCGGGCGGGTCGAACGGCATCGGTTTCGCGATCCCCGCCAACATGGTGCGCCAGTTCATCGCGGGCGCGAAAACCGGCAAGATTTCAAGGCCCTGGCTCGGCATGGCGGGCCAGCCGGTAACGGGCGAGATCGCCCGCGCCTCCGGCCTCGACCGGCCGATGGGCGTCGTCATCAACGAGGTGACGAAGGGCTCGCCCGCCGAGCGTGCGGGCGTGCGGGTGGGGGACATCATCTATGCCGTGGACGGCAAGGATGCCTCCGACCCCGATACGCTGCGCTACCTCGTTGCCAGCAAGCCGGTGGGCGAGACGGTGAAACTGACGCTTCTGCGCGGCGGCAAGGCGGAGAACGTGGCGCTGAAGCTCGTCGCGCCACCCGAAGTGCCGGCGCGCGACACGACGCTCCTCGCCGGGCGCTCGATCCTCGCGGGCATCACGGTTGCGAACCTCTCGCCGGCACTCTCCGCCGAGCTTGGCGGCGGGCTGCCCGATGCGGGCGTCGTGGTGATCGGCGCTGATCCGCGCGCGCCTGCGCTGCGTTTCGGGCTCGTCCAGCCGGGCGACATCCTCGAAGCGGTGAACGGCCGCGCGGTGGCGAGCGCGAAGGGGCTGCAGGCGCAGGCGAACGATGCTGCCGCCGAGATGACGCTGCGCATGAGCCGGGGCGGAAGCACGCGCGAATGCTATTTCCGCGCGCCGTCCTCGCTGCAGTGCCGGGGCTGAGGCGCCCTATTCGAATTCCATGATGATGGCGTCGACGGCGAGGCTGTCGCCCGCCTTGGCGTTCACGGACTTCACCACCGCCGTCTTCTCGGCGCGGAGGATGTTTTCCATCTTCATCGCCTCGACGACCGCGAGCGCCTGGCCCGGCTCGACCGTGTCGCCCGCCGCGGCCGAAACCGAGACGACGAGGCCGGGCATGGGGCAGAGCAGGAACTTCGAAAGGTCGGGCGGGATCTTCTCGATCATGTGCCCGGCGAGCGCGCTCGCGCGCGGCGTGAGCGCGCGGACGTTGTGGGCGGAGCCCTTCACCGTCATGCGGTAGCCCACGGGCTTCAGCGCCAGCTTCACGGCAACGTCGCGGCCATCGACGTCGGCGAGGAATACCGGGTCGCCCGGCTCCCATTCCGTCGCGACGTTGTGCGCGTGCGCGCCGCCTTCGAACGTGTGCGTCACGATCCAGCCGCTGCTCGTCTCCTCGGCGTGCACGCTGAACGGCTTGCGATCGATCTCGATCACCCAGTCCGGGCCGAACTGCGCGCCGTGGCCGTTCAGCTGACCCTCGATGAACTGCGCGCGCTGCACGGTGATGGCGTTGATGACGGCGGCGGCGATGATGAGGTCGTCGCGCTTGCCGTCGGTGAAGGGCGCGCCCTCGAAGCCGTCCGGGTATTCTTCGGCGATGAAGCCGGTGGTGAGGCGACCGTCGCGGAAGCGCTGGTGCTGCATCACGGCGGAGAGGAAGTCGATGTTGTGGCCGATGCCATCGATCCGGTAACGGTCGAGCGCCGCGACCTGAAGGTCCGCCGCTTCCTCGCGCGTCGGCGCGTGGGTGATCAGCTTGGCGATCATCGGATCGTAGAACATCGAGATTTCGCTGCCCTCGACGACGCCGGTATCCACGCGCACCGTCGTCTCGCCGGTCGTCTCCTCGGGCGGCGCGTAGCGCGTCAGGCGGCCGATGGAGGGGAGGAAGTTGCGGTAGGGGTCTTCGGCGTAGACGCGGCTTTCGAGCGCCCAGCCATTTAGCTTCACCTCGTCCTGCGTGAAGGCGAGTTTCTCGCCCGCCGCGACGCGGATCATCTGCTCGACGAGGTCGAGGCCGGTGATGCATTCGGTGACGGGGTGCTCCACCTGCAGACGCGTGTTCATCTCCAGGAAGTAGAAGCCCATGCCGGTCGTGTCGGCGCCACTGACGATCAGCTCCACCGTGCCTGCGCTGTAGTACCCCACGGCCTTCGAAAGCGCGACGGCCTGCTCGCCCATCGCCTTGCGCATCTCGGGCGTCACGAAGGGCGAGGGCGCCTCCTCGATGACCTTCTGGTGGCGGCGCTGGATCGAGCATTCGCGCTCGCCGAGGTAGAGCACGTTGCCGTGCTGGTCGCCGAGCACCTGGATCTCGATGTGGCGCGGCTCGACGATGAACTTCTCGATGAACACGCGGTCGTCGCCGAAGCTCGAAAGCCCCTCGCGCTTGGTCGCCTCGAAGCCCTCGCGCACGTCCTTTTCGGAGTAGGCGAGGCGCATACCCTTGCCGCCGCCGCCGGCCGAGGCCTTCATCATCACCGGATAGCCGATTTCGTTCGCGATGCGGACGGCGTGCTCGGTGTCGTCGATCTCGCCGACGAAACCGGGGACGACGTTGACGCCCGCGGCCTTGGCGAGCTTCTTCGATTCGATCTTGTCGCCCATCGCGGCGATGGCGTTTGGTGGCGGGCCGATGAAGGCGATGTTCTCTTCGGCGAGGCGCTTGGCGAACCATTCACGCTCGGACAGAAAGCCGTAGCCGGGGTGTACCGCCTCGGCGCCGGTCGCCTTGCAGGCCGCGATGATGGCGTCGCCGAGCAGGTAGGATTCGGCGGCGGGCGGCGGGCCGAGCCGCACGGCCTCGTCCGCCATCTCCACATGCAGCGCGGCGGCATCTGCGTCCGAATAGACCGCGACCGTCTTGATGCCCATGCGCCGCGCCGTCTTGATGACCCGGCAGGCGATCTCGCCGCGGTTCGCGATCAGGATTTTCTTGAACATGAAAGGCGCCGCCCCCCGAAACCAATGACGCGGACCTTCAAGCGGCGATGCGCGGCGGCGTCAAGTCTTGAGGAGACTAAGGAAGGCTTCATCAGCGACGCCGCGCCCTTCCGCCTGCTGCAGAAGGTCGAAGTCGCCGCGGTGGTTCACCTCCACAAACGAGGGTCCGGCCGGCGTGATGGCGACGTCCCAGCCCTGCACGGGAATGCCCGCGAGACCCGCCGCGGCGAAGCGCACCGCGTCCAGCGTTTCCACCCAGAATGGCAGCCGCCAACCGGCGAAGGCGGCGCCCGTGTCGGGGTGGCTTTCGATCGTCCGGTGATCAGCGCCGACGCCCGAATGCACCCGCAGCACCTCACCCGTTGCGGCATCGACTTGTCCGAGCATGTTGCCGCTTTTGCCGCTGCGATAGTTATCGGTCATGTTGCGGCCGACCGGGATGCGGAAGGCGATGCGATGCACGCGCGGGCCTTCCGGGAGGAGCAGCACCATGATCCGCAGCGTCGCCGCGCGCTGGCCGATGACACGCACGAGGTCGGCGTGCGGGACAATCAGTTCCTGAAAAATGAGCGGACCGGCCGAGCGGGTCCACATCTTTTCGACATAGTCCGCGACGCCGATCACGGTCCCGTCCAACATTCGGAGCGAATCCGATGCGTGATCGTAACCCTCCAGCAGCGCACAGCCCATGCCGAGCGCAAGATCGGACGGCTTTGCAAAAAGGGGGTAGGGGCAGGCCTCGCGCAGCCATGCGCCGAGCGCTTCGGGAGAGCCCAAAGTGGGCACGCCCGGATAGGTGCGGTAAGCGTGTCCGATTGCGACGATCTTCGGGTAGAGAACGCCGAGCCCGTCGAGAAACTGGTAGGTGAGCAGCTTGTCGTCGGCAACCCCGTCCCAGCGATGGTTGCCGATACGATAGACGGTCTCTTTGGCCCAGGAGCCCACGAAGGCGCGCTTCGAAGCAGGCGCCATTTCGGGACGATACAGCCGCTGTTCGTAATATTCCTGCGGTCGCAGGCGGAACGGCCCGAAACGAAGCTGCACCATCTCGGTGAGCTCGGCGATCAGCGGAAGGCCGCCGTCGGCATTGCCCGCGCGCGCATAGCGCAGCGTGGCGGCGATGTTGCGCATACCCATCTCAGGCTGCCTTTCCGCGTGCGTGGAGCGCATCCGTATCGGCATCCATCAGCGGTTCGAGGTAGAGTTGCGGCAGGATGACACCCGGCGCGGCGTTCACTTCAATGAGCATCGACCCCTGATCGGTGAAGGCGAGGTCCCAGCCGGCGAACTTCAGTCCGGGCAGATAGGAAGCCGCCTGCTGTATGTCGGCGATCGCTTTCTTCCAGTCCGGCATCGTCAGCCGGGTAAACGGCACGCCCGTATCCGGATGACATTCGAGCGCATGCTGTTCCGGGCCGGTGCCGCGCGTCGCGGTGATGAGCTTACCGGTTTTGGGGTCGATCGCCGCGTAGGCATTGCCGGTAATGCCGCCCGCGAAATTATCGGTCATAGACGTGCCGACCGGAATGCGCAGCAACGCCCGCTTCACCTTGAACGTGCCCTCATGCGCGAATGTCATCACGCGGACGGTGGCGAGCCGGTCTCCGATCACCGCAGCGACATCGGGATGCGGCCGCGCCAGCTCCTGAACGACGAATCCGCCATCGCGCGTGCCGCTGTGGCGCGCCACGAAATCATCGAGCGGGACGGTCTCTCCGCTGCCGAGGCTTACAACACCGGCGGCCGCGTCGACACAGCGCACAAGCGCCGCGCCGCGTCCGCGAATGTCGTCCACACGCTTGATGAAGAAAGGGTCATTCCCCCTTTGCGCGAAAAAAGCCCGGATCGCGTTGGAATCGCGCAGCGATGCGGCACCGGCGAACACACGCCACGGATGGATCACGGCAAGCACGCGCGGTGCGGGTAACTTCCAGGCGCGCATCATCGTGTAGAACAGCAGCTTATCCGTGCCGATGGCATAAAAGCGGCGATCATCGAAGCTGTAGAAGCGAGGCCGCGCCCACTCGTCCACGAAGCGCAGCTTGCGTTCCATGGGCAGACCCGGCGTGTAGAGACGATACTTGAAATAGGCCTCCGGCCGGATTCGGCCAGGGCCGAGCCGCAGCCGCACCATGTCGGCAAGCTGCCCGCCAATCGAACGTCCCGTTTGCGCCTTCGCGCGGCGGGCTGATTCCATGATTTGGCCGAGCGTGAGCCCGAGGTTCATAGGGTCGCTTTCTTCCGTAACGCGCGAATCTCGTTCGCGGCGAAGCGACCGAATTCCCGGAAATACAACGCCCTGTCTCCGGGAAAGTTTAAATCGGCATGAATGCGGGGATCGATGAAGCGCCATGCGAATGCGCCGAGCCGAGCCGCCTTGCTGCCGGGACGCCGCAGCGCGTTCGCGAGCCAGGCGAATTCGCCCGGAAACGTGTCGCGGCAGACGACACCCTGCCTGGGGCGGATCGGTGGGGGGATGCGGCCTTCGAGGAACCATTCGGCGGCGAGGCGGGGGAAATCGACGCCTGCGTGGAGATCGAGGTGCAGATATTGCCAGAAGCGGGCGTTCACCTCAATGACGTGGAAAGCGCCGCTGTCGTCGTCGCGCCGGTATTCCACCATCGCGCAGCCGATCCAGCCGAGCGCGGAAAGGCGGCGCACGGCATCTTCATAAACGTCTTGATGCCATTCGCTGCGACGCAGCGACATCGTGCCCTTGCTGTGCGGCTCGGCATGACAATCGACGACGACGTTGCCGGCAAGCGCGCCATCGGGGCCCATCAGCAGGCTGACGCCCACCTGCCGCCCGGTGACGCCGCCCTGCACGAGAACGCTTTCGTAGCCCGCGGCAAGTGTCCGGCGGATGGCGTCCTCAGCCGCCTGCACGCTCAGGCACTGGTGGAAGCCGACGCCGACAACTTCGCCATCCGCACCCCGGCCGCCTTTCACGTAGATCGGCAGCGGAAAGCCCGAGAGGTCGGGGGTTTCGCCCGCGCGCGCCACCTGCGTTTTGGGATGATGGTCGAGCAGCCCGGCCGCGCGCCAACAGTCGTAGGCCGCGATTTTGTCGCCGCCCGCGTAGATGATCGCGGGATCGGGGGAGACGGGGAGGAGCGGGCTGAATTCGGAGAAACGCTCGCGCACGGCGGAAAGCAGCCCCCCCGAAGGCACGATCATGCGGATGGCGTTTGCCTTCACATAGGCGGCGAGCCAGTCGCAGAAGGCCGGATCGCCGTAACGCGGATGCGTCGCCGTGTGCCGTGCGAAGGTCGATCGCAGACCCATCGCGCGCGGGTCTGCCGCCACGGCGTGGGTTTCGTAGCCCGCGCGGCCGAGCGAACGCAGCGCTGCAAGCTGCGCGCGCGTCTGCACATCGGGGACGAGGATCGCGGGCTTCACGCGGCGTCCACGAAGCGGGCGTCGAACGCCGGGTCGATACGTTCGGCGGTCATGCGCGCGATGCCCAGCCGCCGGCGGGTGTGCAGCAGCGCGACCGGGCGCACGCCGGCTTTGCGGGCGCTCGCCAGCGCGGCAAGGTTCGTGCTTACGACACCGCTCACCGTCCAGCGCATACCGAGGTCCGCGATCAGATAGCGGATGCGCGCACGCTGCAGTGCGGTGTGAAGGCCGTGCCCGCGCGCCATGGGGTGCACGTAACCGCCGTAGAGCGTCGCCGTCCGTGCCGGCCACAATACGCGCTGGCCGACATGCGTGTAGGTCGTCTCTTCGGCATTCGGATGGGCAAGGCCATAGCCGAGCAGGGGGCCATCGGCGGCGGCAACCGTGAACAGCAGCGTCTTGCCTTCCGCGAGGCGCCGCTCGGCCGCGGCGATGAAGTCCTCGCGTGTCTGCCAGGGCACGGTCTGCTCGAAGCGGCGGACATGGTTCATGTCGTTGACGCGAACGTCGAGATCGGCGGGTGCGCCGATGCCGGGCGTGTCGGCGGCGAACAGATGCAGCGCATGGTCGCTCCACAACCGCACAACCGCTGGTTGCCGCGCTATCTTCGAAAGGATGCCGTCGCCGCTCATGCGCGCCTGTCTACCGGTGGCGCGTTGCAAATGCGCTAATTTTCAGGCGCTTGCAAGCGCGGGCGCGGCCAATTCCATCGGGTGGACGCCAAGGCGTCCGAACAGCGCCGCATCCTTGCTGTCGCCCGCGTTCGGCGTGGTCAGCAGCCGGTCGCCGGTGAAGATGCTGTTCGCGCCCGCCATGAAGCAGAGCGCCTGCGCGCTATCCGACATGCTCTCGCGGCCCGCGGAGAGTCGCACCATGCTTTCGGGCATCAGGATGCGCGCGACCGCAACGGTGCGGACGAACTCGATCTCGTCGATCTTCGCGAGCGGCGTGTCGGCGAGCATGTCGCCAAGCACGGTGCCCTTCACCGGCACGAGCGCGTTGATCGGCACGCTTTCGGGGTGATGCGGAAGGGTGGCGAGCGCGTGCAGGAAGCCGACGCGGTCGCTGCGCGTTTCGCCCATGCCGACGATGCCGCCCGAGCACACATTGATGCCCGCGCCGCGCACGTTTTCCAGCGTTTCGATGCGATCCTCGAAGGTGCGCGTGGTGATGACGTTGGCGTAGTTTTCGGGCGAAGTGTCGATGTTGTGGTTGTAATAGTCGAGGCCCGCCTCGGCGAGCTGGCGGGACTGGTCGGCGGTGAGCATCCCGAGCGTCATGCAGGTTTCGAGGCCCATCGCGCGGACGCCCTTCACCATCTCGACGATCGCGGGCATGTCGCGGTCCTTGGGGCTGCGCCACGCCGCGCCCATGCAGAACCGGCCCGAGCCTGCGTCCTTCGCGGCGCGCGCTTCGGTGAGCACGGCGTCCACGTCCATCAGCTTTTCGGCCTTGAGGCCCGTTTCGGCGCTCGCGGACTGGCTGCAATAGCCGCAATCCTCGGGGCAGCCGCCGGTCTTGATCGAGAGCAGCGTCGAGAGCTGCACCGCGTTCGGATCGAAGTGCGCGCGGTGGACGGTCTGCGCCTCGTACATCAGGTCCGCGAACGGCAGGTCGAACAGCGCGGCGACTTCGTCGCGCGTCCAGTCGGTGCGGATTTCGCGGGCGATGGGATTGTGGACGTTCATTGGCAAGTCCCTTCTAGAGCGGGATGTTGTCGTGCTTCTTCCACGGGTTTTCGAGGCTCTTGGTGCGGAGCTTGCGAAGACCGATGGCGATGCGCCGCCGCGTCGAATGCGGCATGATCACTTCGTCGATGAAGCCCTTGGCGGCGGCGACGAACGGGTTGGCGAAGCGTGCCTCATATTCGGCGGTGCGTGCGGCGATCTTCTCCTTGTCGCCGATGTCCTTGCGGAAGATGATCTCCACCGCGCCCTTGGCGCCCATCACCGCGATCTCGGCGGTCGGCCACGCATAGTTGAGGTCGCCGCGCAGGTGCTTCGACGCCATGACGTCGTAGGCGCCGCCATAGGCCTTGCGGGTGATGACGGTGATCTTCGGCACGGTCGCCTCGGCATAGGCGAACAGCAGCTTGGCGCCGTGCTTGATGATGCCGTTGTGCTCCTGCGCGGTGCCGGGGAGGAAGCCGGGCACATCGACGAAGGTGATGATCGGGATGTTGAAGGCATCGCAGAAGCGCACGAAGCGCCCGGCCTTCTTGGCCGAATTGATGTCGAGCACGCCCGCCAGCACCATCGGCTGGTTGGCGACGATGCCGACGGTGGTGCCCTCGACGCGGGCGAAGCCGATGATGATGTTGCCGGCATGGTTCGGCTGAAGCTCGAAGAACTCGCCTTCATCCGCGACTTTGCGGATCAGCTCGTGCATGTCGTAGGGCTTGTTCGCGCTGTCCGGAATCAGCGTGTCCAGGCTCATCTCCAGGCGCTCGGGATCGTCCTCCGTGGGGCGGAACGGCGCCGGCTGGCGGTTGTTGAGCGGCAGGAAATCGAAGAAGGCGCGGGTGCGCAGCAGCGCGTCGACATCGTCCTCCATCGCAAGGTCGGCGACGCCGGACTTGGTGGTATGGGTGACAGCGCCGCCAAGCTCGTCCTGCGTCACGACCTCGTTGGTGACGGTCTTCACCACCTCCGGGCCGGTGACGAACATGTAGGAGGAATCCTTCACCATGAAGATGAAGTCGGTCATCGCCGGCGAATAGACCGCGCCGCCCGCGCACGGCCCCATGATGAGGCTGATCTGCGGGACGACGCCGGAGGCGAGCACGTTGCGCTGGAACACTTCGGCATAGCCGCCGAGCGAGGCGACGCCCTCCTGGATGCGTGCGCCGCCCGAATCGTTGAGGCCGATGACGGGCGCGCCGACCTTCATCGCCATGTCCATCACCTTGCAGATCTTCTGCGCGTGGCGTTCCGAAAGCGAGCCGCCGAACACGGTGAAATCCTGGCTGAACACGTAGACAAGGCGGCCGTTGATCGTGCCCGAACCGGTGACGACGCCGTCGCCGGGGATCGTCTGCTCGGCCATGCCGAAATCGACGCAGTTGTGCTCGACGTACATGTCGAGCTCTTCGAAGCTGCCGGGATCGAGCAGGATTTCGAGACGCTCACGCGCGGTGAGGCGGCCCTTGGCGTGCTGCGCATCGATGCGGACCTGTCCGCCGCCAAGCTTCGCGGCATCGCGGCGGCGTTCGAGTTCAGCAAGCACCTTCTGCATCGGCAAGTTCCCCGGTCCGTTTGTCGATTCGTCACCGCGCTTAGCGGGGTGGGGCGGCGATGTCACGCCCGCGCGAGATGTGCTACGTTCGCGCCCGGCGGCTTCAGGGCCCCGCCCGTGCCGCCTGAACCAGGGGAGGGAGATATGGGCAGACTGCTCGTCGGCAGCCTCGTCGCTGCCGTTGCAATGTTCCTGATCGGCTTTGTGTTCTACGGTACGCCTTTGTTCTCAAGCGTCTACAAGACGGCGCCATTTGAAACGCAGATGGCGGTGCAGGACGCGCTGAAGGCGCTGCCTGCGAGCGGCACCTATTTCATCCCGATGGGCGAGGACGAGGCGGCGATGGCGGCGCACCGCGCCGGGCCAACCGCGATGCTGCGCGTGAACCTGCAGGGCTCCGAGATAATGGACCCCGCGGTGATGGTGAAGGGCCTCGTCCACATGGCGGTCTGCGCCTTCCTGCTCGGCCTCTTGCTGCTGCGCGTCGCGCCCAAAATCTGGAACTTCGGCGAACGCATGGCGGTCGTCGTGCTCGCGAGCCTCGCGGTGGTCGTCTTCTCCCGGCTGGGCGAGCCGATCTGGTTCGGGGCGGACTGGCCGTATACGCTCTATGTGGCGGTGGCTGATCTGATCTCGCTCACCGTCGCGGGGTTCATCCTCGCGAAGTGGTTCCTGCCGAAGTCGCATCCAGCAGGCTGAGGAAACGGGCGGCGGCTTCGAACGCCGCGCGGCGCGCGGCGAGCGCTGCGGTCGCTTCGGCATCGTCGCCCCATTTTTCGGCCTGATACAGCTCGTCGAGATGTGCCGCGGCAAACGCCGCGTCCGCATCCGCTTCGCCCTCGGCGAGCGCAAGCGCGATGACGAGTGAGCCTGCGATGGTGACGAGCGGCTGCATCGCCGCGAGCTTCCAGGCGTCCGTGCCCCGAAGCGCGGCGGCGAGGCGCTGCACCGCTGCCGCATCCTGCGCGACGTGCGTGATGCCGTCCGTCACGCGGAGCGCGGCGTCGTAGCGTCTCAGCGCGAAGGCGACGAACGGGTCCCACGCCTCGGCCTGCCGCGCCGCGAGGTCGGCGGGCGCATCGGCGCGGTAGCAGACAAGGTCGGATTCCGCATAGACGGCGAGGCCCGCCGCGAACGCCTGCGGGTCCGGCTGCACATGGTCGATCGCGGCGTTCGCGAGCCCGGTCATCGGCATTGTCGCGGGCAGGATTTTATCGCCCTGCGCATCCCACTCCTCCGCGACCGCGGCGGCGAGCGCGGCGGTCGGCAGGGTGAGGGGCGCGCGCTTCGGCGTCCGCACCGGCCGTCCGTCGAGCGTGATCCGCCACGCGCCGTCTTCGGGAACGGCGGCAACCGCCGTGTAGAACCGCCTCACCTGCCGCCTGTTTCCTTGCTGCGCCACGCGCGGCGCAGCATCGCTGGAATGATCAGCGTTTCAAAGAGGCCGATGAGGAAGACGGCTTTTCCGATCATCTCGTCCTGAAAGCCGCCGATGCCCTTGCGCCAGATGAGCAGCCCGACGGCCATGACGATCAGCCCGCCGATGCGCATCGCGTTCAGCAGGATCCAGCGAGTCTTCGCCGGGTCGCTCATGCGTGCTTTTCCAGCTCGGCAAGCAGCGCGCCGAAATCGGCGGCGACATGGCGTGCGCCTGCGGCAGTGAGTTCCTGCGGCTCGTGATAACCCCAATTCACGCCGATCGCATGGGTGCGCGCTGCCACCGCCATTTCCATGTCGAACACGGTGTCGCCGATCATCACCGTGTCTTCGCGCCGCGCGCCGGTTTCCGCCATCGCCGTCTGGATCATCGACGGGTGCGGCTTCGATGGATGCCGGTCCGCCGTCTGCAGCGTAACGAAGCGGCCGTGAATCTCGTGGTGCATCAGCGTGAGCGCGAGGCCCCGATCGGACTTTCCCGTGGCGACGCCGAGCAGCCAGCCGCTGCGTTCAAGCTGGATGAGCCCGTCGCGAACACCGGGATAGAGCGGCTCCGCGGCAAGCCCGCCGTTCGCGCGCCGGCCCTGAAAGGCGAGCTTGTAATCTTCCGCGAGGCGGTCGTGAAAGTCGGCTTCCGCGCCGGGCAGCAGCACCGCCATCGCCTCGGCGAGCGACAGGCCGACAACGCGCCGCACGGCGTGCCGGTCCGGTGCGTCGAGGCGGTGCTTCGCGAACGTGTCGCCCATGCAATCGATGATGTTTGCCTGGCTGTCGACGAGCGTGCCGTCGCAATCGAAGATCGCGAGGCGAACCGTCATTTCTTGCCCCGTTTCGGCGCTACGCGTCCGCTGCCCCGGCGGTTGCGGTGCGAATCGCGGCGTTCGCGGCGGGCGTCGCGAGCCTTGTGCCGCGCCTTGCGCTCTTCGGCACCCGGATCGACGAGTTCCTCTTCAAGTGGGAGGTCGCCGATCGACGCGTCGAAACCGATGGTGGCGAGGGTCTCCGAGAAGTGCGGCGCGGGCTCGGCCTTGATGTCGAGGGTCTTGCCGCCCGGAAGCTCGATCACCAGCCGCCGCGCGTGCAGGTGCAGCTTGCGCGAGACGCTGCCCGAAAGGAACGCTTCCTTGCCGCCGTATTTCACATCGCCGACGATGGGATGGCCGATCGCGGCGGCATGAACGCGAAGCTGATGCGTGCGGCCGGTCAGCGGCTGCATCTCCAGCCACGCCGCGCGGCTGGCGGCGCGCTCGATGCGCCGATAACGCGTTACGGCGCGCTGCCCCCCGTCTTCATCGATATGCATTTTCTCGCCGCCGGTGCCCGGCTGCTTGCTGATGGGCAGGTCGATCATGCCGTCGCGAATCTCGGGCACGCCCATCACGATCGCCCAGTAAAGCTTCCTGGCGGTGCGGCCCGCGAACGCCTTCGAGAAGTGCGCCGCCGCGCGCGACGTCCGCGCGAGGAGGAGCACGCCGCTCGTGTCCTTGTCGAGCCGGTGGACGAGTTTCGGCCGGTCGGTGCGGTCGAAGATCAGCGCATCGAGCAGCCCGTCGACATGCTCGGTCATCTTCGTGCCGCCCTGCGTGGCGAGGCCCGCGGGCTTGTTGAGCACGATGGCGTACTCGTCGCGGTAGATGACGAGGCTCTGCGCGAATTCGATCTGGTCGTCCGTCAGCGCCCGGCGTTCCGGTTTCTTCACCGACATGATCATCGGCGCCGCCGCCTCGGCCGGGGGCACGCGGATGCTCTGTCCGCTTTCGATGCGGTCGCCCGGCTGCGCGCGCTTGCCGTCCAGCCGGAGCTGGCCGGTGCGCGCCCACATGGCGACCGTTGTGAAGCTGGTGTCGGGCAGATGCCGCTTGAACCAGCGGTCGAGCCGGATGCCGTCGTCGTCCTCGCCGACGGTGAACTGGCGGACGCTGTCGCTGTCGTTCTGGCTCATACCAGCGCCTTTCCGATGAAAAGCGCGGCGACCGAAACCACAACGGAGGCCGTCACGTAACCGATCGCGGTCAGCGCCGCGCCGCGCTCCATCATCGCCACGACATCGAGCGAGAAGGCCGAGAAGGTCGTGAACCCGCCGAGCACGCCGGCGCCGAGCAGCAAACGCAGCGGCTCGCTGCCGCCGCGCGCCGCGAGGATGCCGACAAGCAGCCCCATCAGCAGCCCGCCGACCACGTTGACGATCAGCGTCCCCCACGGGAAGTTCGGGCCAAAGAGGCGCAGCGAGGCCATGCCGACGCCATGCCGCAGCATCGCGCCCACGGCGCCGCCCGCACCCACAAGGAAGAAATGTCCGATCATCGGCGGTGTCATGGCTCAGCGCACGCCGAACGTCCAGCCTTCGGTGCGCGCGACGGCGCTCGTCGAGACCTGCTGGATGCCAGTAATCCGCATCGTCCGCGATGCGACGAAGACCGGCGGCGGTGACGAGAACATCGGTTTCGTGATCGGCAAGCCATCGGTCAGCGGTAAACGGAAGGGAATTGAAACCCGCGAGCGCCGTGTTGAGATCGGCAAGACTGCGCAGCTTGAGCCCGCGCCCGCCCGAGAGGCGGATGAAGGCGCGGCAATAGATTTCGACGAGGAGCGAGCCTCCGGCGGGCGGCGGATCGAACGGCCACACCGGCACGCGGCCCGCCAGATGGTGGAGCAGGCGCATTCCCGCGAAGCTCGCCTTCGCGACCTGCGCCGCGCCGATCGCATCGAAGACCGTGGAGGGCTTGCCGCCGCCCGACGCATTGAACGCGGCCTCGCATTCGCGAAGGTGCATGAAGTCCGCCTTTGTACCGTCCGCCTTGCCGAAGTAGAAATGTCGCCGGAAGCTGCGTTCGAGGAAGGATGCGGCGCCGAGGTCTTCATCCTCGCAGGCGGCGTCCACGAAAGCCCAGAACGCGCGCGCTTCATCTGGCGCGCTATCTCCCGGAAGATAGGCGCCGCGCGCGACGAACGGCGGCGCGAAGCTGAAATCCATGCCCACGAGCGTCGGCGGTCCATCAGCAAGCGCCGCGATCCAGTCCAGCACCTCCGTGCGCGACCAGACATGGCCGGGCTTCACCAGACGCGGCGGCGCATCGCCCGCCTCGGCGACCGAAACCGCGATGCCTTTGTGGCGGCTGCCCTTGGCGCCGGACCAGTCGATCGCGGCAAAGCGCGCGAAACGGCCCTTCAAGCGCGCATCTCTACTTCAGCGTATTCAGCAGGGATGCGACAAAGTCCGCGATGTCGAAGCGCGTGCCGGCGTGATCCTCGCCGCGGCGCACGATCACGATGTTGCGGCTCGGCACGATCACGATGAATTGACCGCGGTTGCCGAAGGCGCCGAACGTGTCCTTGGGGATGTCGTCTCGCGTATTCAGCAGCCAGAAGGTCGCGCCGTAGCCGGCGCCGTCTTCGGCAGGCTGCGGCCCGGAAGGCGTGCTCACATAGCGCGCCCAGCCTTCGGGCAGCAGGCGCTCGCCGTTCCACACGCCGTCGTTCAGATAGAGGAGGCCAAGCCGCGCGAAATCACGCGCCGTCGACCAGACCTGCGAGGAGAGGATGAAATTGCCGCGCCAGTCGGTTTCCGCGAACGTGTGCGTCATGCCGATCTTCCAGAACAGCTCGGTGAACGGGAAGGCATTGTATTTCGCGTAGTCTCCGATTGCCGCGCGCAGGCCATAGGCGGCGAGCAGCGTGTCGTTGTTGGCATAGCGAAAGCGCGTGCCCGGCTTTGCCTCCAGCGGCTGCCCCGGCACGTTCTCGCCGACGTGCGTGCCGCCGAAATAGATCGCGTCGGTGCGGTTGCCCGCGAAATCGCTGTGGAGGCCGGAGGCCATGCGCAGCAGATTGTCCGTGGTGATCGCGGCGCGCGGATCGCCGGGCGTCTGCCATTCGGGAACGGGCGCGGGTTTCGCGGGGTCGATCAGGCCTTTGTGCGCCGCGACGCCGATCAGCGTGCCGGTGATGCTTTTGGCGGCGGACCATGTGCGCTGCGGGATGTGCTGGCCGAAGCCCTCTGCGTAACGCTCCGCGACGATGCGGCCGCGCTGCACGATGACGACGCCGGTCGTGTTCGATTTCGCGAACGCCGTGTCGATCGCGGCGGCGAGCGCCCTGGCGTTGCCCTTCGGCTTCGCCTCGGCCCCGACATCGCCGTAGGGCCAATCGGGCGCGCGGATGAATTGCGGCGGCGACACGGAGAGCGTCGGCAGGTTCACTGCCGCCGCCCCGATGGGAAGGCCGCTGCAGCCGAGCCACGGGCGCCACGCCGCGATACGCGGCGGCAGGGCGGGGTCGAAGCTCACGGAGACGGTTTTCGCCGTCTCGTCGATGCGCGTTTCCAGATCTGCGAGCAGCGGCGCGACATTCTCCTGCGTGCCGGCAAGCTCGCCGCGCGCGATGGCCTCGGGGGTGCGCCCGGCATTGAACACGCCGCTGCAGGTGAACTGCGCCTTGTATCCCGCCGCGAGCGCGCGGGTGTAGGAGTCTGCGTCGGCTGCAGCCGCTGCGCCGCTCAGCAGCATCAGTGCTGCCACAAGACTATTTCCGTTCACGGCGTTCCTCCCACCAGGCCAGCCGCTCGCTGACGCGCTTTTCGAAGCCCCGTTCGGTGGGGCGGTAATAGGTTTCGGGCCGCATCTCTTCGGGCCAGTAATTGTCGCCGGAAAAGCCGCCCTCGGCATCGTGATCGTAGGCGTAGTCCTTGCCGTAGCCGATGTCCTTCATCAGCTTCGTCGGCGCGTTCAGGATGTTCGCAGGAGGCATCAGCGATCCGGTTTCGCGCGCGGATCGCCATGCCGCCTTCTGCGCCACGTAGGCCGCGTTCGATTTGGGCGCGGTCGCGCAGTAGAGACAGGCCTGCACGATGGCGAGTTCGCCTTCGGGGGAGCCCAGGAAATCGTAAGCGTCCTTCGCGGCCATGCACTGGACGAGCGCCTGCGGGTCGGCGAGGCCGATGTCCTCGCTCGCGAAGCGGACGAGGCGGCGCAGCACGTAAAGCGGTTCCTCGCCCGCTGTCAGCATCCGCGCGAGATAATAGAGCGCCGCCTGTGGGTCTGACCCGCGCATCGATTTGTGAAGCGCCGAGATGAGGTTGTAATGCCCCTCGCGGTCCTTGTCGTAGACGGCGACGCGGCGGTGCAGCAGGTCGCGCAGGCCCGCGGGATCGAGCGGTGCGTCGAGGTGCACCGACATCAGCGTTTCAATCTGGTTGAGCAGGAAGCGGCCATCTCCGTCCGTTGAATGGAGGAGCGCCTCGCGGGCTTCGGGGGTGAGGGGCAGGGGGCGGCCGAAATCGGCCTCCGCGCGTTGCAGAAGCTCTTCGAGCGCCGCTTCGTTCAGCCGGTGGACGAGCAGCACCTGGCAGCGCGAAAGGAGCGCGGCGTTGAGTTCGAAGCTCGGGTTCTCGGTGGTGGCGCCGACGAGCGTCACCGTGCCGTCCTCCACGAAGGGCAGGAAACCGTCCTGCTGCGCGCGGTTGAAGCGGTGGATCTCGTCCACGAACAGCAGCGTCTTCTGCCCGATCTTCGCGTATTCGCGCGCCTCGGCGAAGGCCTTCTTCAGGTCGGCGACGCCCGAGAACACCGCCGAGATCTGCACGAAGCGAAGGCCGACCGCGTCCGCAAGCAGGCGCGCGATCGTGGTCTTTCCGGTGCCCGGCGGCCCCCAGAAGATGATGCTCGAAAGCTTGCCCGCCGCCACCATCCGGCCGATCGCGCCTTCGGGGCCGGTCAGGTGTTCCTGCCCGACGACTTCATTCAGCGCACGGGGCCGCAGCCGCTCTGCAAGCGGTGCGTCGGCAGCGGGCCGCGCATCGGGTTTCGGAGAATCCTTGGCGAAGAGATCAGACATGGGGCGCGGACTTTAGTCGTCTCGGACGCGGCGCAAAAGCGTCTTGCGCTCGACGTATTAAGATATATCTTAGAGTCTACATAGTGAGTCGAAAGGTATCGAAGATATGATGGGACACAGACACGGCCACCACCCGCGGTGGCGCGGTCGTCGCGGTTGGGGCGGCTTCGCCGAAGCCCTCGCTGGCCTCGGCGCCGCAATGGAAGGCGACGAGCGGGGACGCGGCCACCGCCGCCGCCGTCTCGGCGCGGGAGAGCTGCAACTGCTGCTGCTCTCGCTGGTCGAGGAGACCCCACTGCACGGTTATGCGATGATCGAGGCGATCGAGGCGCGCACCGGCGGCGCCTATGCGCCGAGCCCCGGTGTCGTCTATCCGACGCTGACCCTGCTCGCCGACATGGAACTTGCCGAGGAACGTCCCGACGGCAGCCGCAAGGTCTACGCCATCACGGCAAAGGGTAAGGCGCATCTCGACGAGCGCCGTGAAGAGCTGAACGCTCTCCTCGAACGGCTGGATGCTGCAGGCGAGGCCAACACCCGCGCCGACGCCGCGCCGGTCTGGCGCGCGATGATGAACCTCGGCTCCGTGCTCAAGGGCCGCATGTGGGACAGAGGCGCCGACCGCGAGGCGATGCTCGAAGCCGCGCGCATTATCGATGAGGCCGCCCACAAGATCGAAAGGCTCTGAGCATGGCGACTGCAACCGCCGCCATTCCGACGACGAACGGCAGCCGCTACATGCAGCAGCTCTGCAAGCACTGGAGCCACAAGTTTGACGTGAGCTTCGACGCCGCGCAGGGCCGGGTTAAATTCTCAGAAGCGACGGTCATCATGACTGCTGAGCCCGAGGCACTCGCCGTGGTTCTCGATGCGGACGATGCGGGCGTTCTCGAGCGGATGAAAGATGTGGTGGCGAGCCACCTCGATCGCTTCGCCTTCCGTGAGGCGCCGCTTACGTTCCGCTGGCTTGCCGCCTAGACAGCGCCCGGCGCGCGCACCGACCTGTCGAGGTCGCCTTCCCAGTGCGCGACCGTGGTGGTGACGGTAAGGTTCGCGCACACGTTGGGGACTGTGCGTGTCATGTCGAGCAGGCGGTCGAACGGCAGGATGAAGCCGACGATCAGAGCAGCCTGCTCCATCGTGACGCCGACCGAATTCAGGACAGCTGCGAGCATGAACAGCGAGGCCGAGGGGATCGGCGCGGTGCCGAACGCGGCGAGCGCGCCGGTAAGGAAGATGACGAGGAGCATCCCCACGTCGGGAACGATGCCCAGCGCCTGCAGGCTGAAAACGCTGAGCAGGCCAACATACATCGCCGTTCCGTCCTTGCCGATGCTGGCACCGATCGGCAGAACGGTGGAGGCGATCGCGGGCTGGACGCCGAGATTGTCGCGCGCGACGCGCAGCGCGACGGGCAGCGTTGCTGAAGATGACGAGGTGGAAAAGGCGACCGCGAGTGCATCCGCGATGCCCCGGAAGAAAACCTTGAGCGGCATTCCCACGATGCCGCGAATCAGCGTGCTGTGCACGAAAACGATCTGGACCAGCGAACCGAGCACCACGCAAAGTGCGAGCAGCCCGATGTTCGTGAAAACAGCGAGGCCGTTCGCGGCGATGGCACCTGCGGTAAGCGCGAACACGCCGAGCGGCGTCGCTTCCATGATGACGCGGATCATCTGGAACAGCACGTTCGCCGTTGATTGCAGCAGATCCGCCAGAGGTTTCCCGGCCTCGCCCGCGAGGATCGTGCCGATACCGAGGAGCAGCGAGAAGAAGATGATCGCAAGCATGTCGCCCGCGATCAGCGCCTCGAAAACATTGGTGGGAACGATACCCACAAGCTGGTCGTAGGTGGATTTCGGTACGCCGAGCGGTCTCGGTTCGGCGTCCCCGAGGTTGGCGCCGATTCCCGGCTCCACGACGAGCGCGGTAATCATGCCTACCGAAACCGCGATAGCGGTCGTGATCGCGAACAGTCCGATCGTCCGCCCGCCGACCGAGCCCAGACGTTTCGGATCACCGAGCGAGGACACGCCCGAGGCAATCGTGACGAACACGATCGGGACGACGAGCATCCGAATGAGGCGGATGAAGAGATCGCCGAGGATGGCGACGGTGTCGGTTGCGGCGGGCCAGAGCAGGCCGAAGGCGACGCCGAGCGCGAGGCCGCCGAGCACACGTTTCCAGAGCGCAATGTGGAACCATGCCCGAATGAGCGTCATTGGCAGGCCCCGGCCTTGGGCGTGCGCGGCAATCCCCGGCCGGCGGCGACGCCCGTGGGTGCGCCGTCCTCCACCGCGACCTTGCCGTTGACGATGACCGTGCGAATGCCCTTCGCGAACAGTTCGGGCTGCGCGAAATCTGCACGGGGGGCGAAAGTCGCGGGGTCGAAAGCGATCACATCGGCGAACGCGCCGGGCGCAAGCCTGCCGCGGCCTTCAAGCGAGAATGCGTCCGCAGGCAGGACGGTGCTGCGTTCGATGAAGTCCTTGAGCGGGATGACCTTGTTCGTCTTCACGTATGTTTCGTATTTCCGCGCATAGGAGCCGTAAAGGCGCGGGTGGCCGGTGGAGGCGTCCGAGCTTGTCATCACCCACGGCTGCTTCATGAAGGCGGCGATATCGGCCTCGCTCTGGTTGAACGACGCGACGCCCGCGGGCGCGCGGCGCAGGATGGCGATGGCCGCGTCGATCGGTTCGGCGCCGCTCTCCTTCGCAATCGCTTCCAGCGTCTTGCCGACGAGATCGTCCGGCCCCGAGGTGATGAGCAGCGAAGCGGCACCGCCGCGCCGGCGCAGGTTCTCGCGCATTTCGGGGCGGAGGCGGGCCAGCGTTTCGGGCGCGTCGAAGCGCTTCAGCATCGCCGCGCGACCGCCGTCTTCCGCCCAGCGCGGCAGCAGCGATGCCGAGAGCCCGGTGCCGGATGCCGACCACGGATACTGATCGGCGTGAACGACCTGCCCGGCGGCGCGCGCCGCCTCTATATTCGCGATGATCGCGGGCGCCTGGCCATGCACGTCGACACCGAGCGCCTTGATGTGCGCAATGTGGACGGGCAGTCCCGCCTCTCGGCCCACCGCGATGGCTTCGTCGATCGCGGCGGAGAGCCCGATCGTGTAGCTCGATTCGTCGCGGATGTGGCTGTCGTAGATGCCGCCGCGAACGGCTGCTTCCTTCGCGAGTGCGACGACCTCGTCCCGCTTCGCGAAGCTCTGAGGCGCGTAAAAGAGCCCGGTCGAAAAGCCGAGGGCCCCATCGCACATTGCCTTGGCGACAAGCATCTTCATCGCACCGAGTTCTACCGCCGTGGGTGCCCGATCAGCCTCGCCGATCACCGCCTTGCGTAAGGCGCCGAAGCCCACGAACGTCGCGTAGTTGATGCCGACGGGGTTAATCGCAGCGCTGCCGAGCACCTTCGCCGTGTCGATGTCGCCGCCACCGTCATTGCCAACGAAGGCGGTTGTGACGCCCTGCATCAGGAATGGCAGCACGAGCCGGCCAACGGCCTCATCCCCGCCAAGCATGTGACCGACGTGTGTGTGGGCATCAATGAAGCCGGGCGCAACGATAAGGCCTTTTGCATCGATCACGCGCTTTGCACTGCGCGGGGTCTTTTTGCCGACATAAGAAATGCGATCGCCGGTTATCACGACATCACCCACGAAGGACGCGGCCGTACCCGTATAGATTGTGCCGCCTTTGAGAACGAGGTCGGCATCAGCGGTGGAAGCTGCAAGAAGGGGCGTAGCGGTGAGCGCAGCGGCGGCTAGAGCCATGCGTGCGCCGTGCTTCAGACTCCAAACAATCATCATGCCCCCTCGTCCGGATTCTTCATCCCCGCGTTCGACTGTGCAGGTGCAGCAAGGGAAAGAAAAGCGGACACGCGATTGTATGCGTTCCTAAGCCCATAGCCCGGGGCTATGCGCATCCCCAAAGTTCGGGCGAGACAGGCGTGAGAATGCCGCGTGTGCACGTCACGCCGCCCGCGCGGTCGTTTGCAAGCCAGATCGGGCCGTCGAGATCGGTGAACGCCGCGTCTGCCGCGATGATGAGCGCGGGCGCGATGCTGAGCGACGAGCAGATCATGCAGCCCGTCATCAGCCCCATGCCCTTTGCGCGCGCGGCATCGGCGAGTTCGAGCGCGGCGGTGAGCCCGCCGGTCTTGTCCAGCTTGATGTTGATGACCTGGTATTTCTGCATGAGCGCATCGAGATCACCCGCAACATGCGCGGATTCGTCCGCCGCGATCGGCACGGCCGAGCGGAAGCCTTCGAGCGCGGCGTCTTCGGCGGCGGGCAGCGGCTGCTCCAGCAGATCGACGCGGAGGTCGACGAGTAGCGCCTGAAGATCGCGTACTTCCGCGATCGTCCAGCTCTCGTTGGGATCGACGATCATCCGTGGGTTTGGCGCGGCGGCGCGCACCGCCCTGATCTGCGCGGCGGGGTCGCTGCGGTCGACCTTCACCTTGACGAGCGGCACGTCCGCAAGCTTCAGCGCAGCAGCGCCCATGGCTTCGGGCGTGTCGAGGCTGACGGTGAGCGCGGTCGGTGTCGGCCCCACGGCGGGTCGGCCGAGGAGCGCGGTGACGCTTTTTCCGGCAAGCCGAGCTTCGAGGTCCCAGAGCGCGCAATCGACGGCGTTGCGGGCGGCGGACGGCGGCATCAGCGCATTGATTTCCACGCGCCCGGCACCGGCTTCGATCGCGCCGCGCACGCCCTCGATCGCGGCGAGGGCGCTTTCGATCGTCTCGCCGTAGCGTGGATAGGGCACGCCCTCGCCGCGCCCGATGTGGCCTTCGGCAGCGATTTCCACGGTGACGACATCGGCGGCGGTCTTCACCCCGCGCGAGATGCGGAACGGGGCAATCAGCGGGAAGGTCTCGCTGCGGGCGATCAGGCTTCGCATGTCAGTATCCGGTCGATGATGGGTTCCACGCCCATGGTGACCGGATCGACGCAAGGCAAGCCGAAAGCGTCCGACGTTTCGGCGCAGAGCTTCGCCGCCGCCTCGGGCGTCATCTTCGAGGTGTTGAGCGCGATGCCCACGGCTTTCACGTTCGGGTTCGTGAGGCGCGCAGTGCGGAGGTTCGCTTCGAGGCAGTCGGCAAGGCTCGGCAACTGATAGTGCGGCAGGCCGCGCATGTGCGGCCGGTTCGGCTCGTGGCACAGTACGAGCGCGTCGGGCTGCGCGCCGTGCAGCAGCCCGGTGGTGACGCCCGCGAACGAGGGGTGGAACAGCGAGCCCTGGCCTTCGATGAGATCCCAGCCGCCGTCGTGGCGCGCAGGCGAGATGTGCTCGATGGCGCCCGAGATGAAGTCCGCGACCACGGCATCGAGCGGAACGCCGTCGCCCGCGATGAGGATGCCGGTCTGGCCGGTCGCGCGGAAATCGGCGGGGACGCCGCGCGCCTGCAGCGCGCGGGCGAGGTAGAGCGTCGTGTACATCTTGCCAACCGAGCAATCCGTGCCGACGGTGAGCAGGCGCTTGCCCGCGCGGCGCGCGCCGTTGCCGACGGGGAGGTCGGAAGCCGGGTCGCGAACATCGAACAGCGAGACGCCCTTCGCCTGCGCGGCGGCAACGAGGCGCGGTTCGTCGCGCAGGCGCTGGTGGAGACCGGAGGCGATGTTGAGACCCGCCTGAATCGCGGCAAGCGCATCCTGCACCAGATCCTCGCCGAGCGTGCCGCCCGCGTTCGCGATGCCGAGCACGAGCGTCTTCGCGCCCGCCGCGACGGCCTCTTCGATGGTCAGGCGGGGGAGGCCGAGCGTGAGGCCGCAATCATCGTGGCGGAACTCGCCGACGCAGTCTTCACGGCGGAAAACCGCGAGTCCCCGCGAGGTCTTGATCCCGATCTCGTCGTTCGAATGGCCGAGATAGAGGAAATAGGGACTGGGGATCATCGCGCACCTTTTGCCATGCCGTCTGTTACCCGGATGCGATAGACGCGGGGGGCGTGCGCGGCTTCATATCAAGCGCCGTGACCCCTATAACGCAGGTCTATAGGGCCTCGATGACCTCGCTCAGAACCTTCAGAAACGCCGTCGCGAGGCCGGACGGCGGGCGGTTCTGCAGGTGGACGGCGTGGATGTCGAACGCCAGCGAGGGCTGGATCGGACGGAATGCGAGGCCGGGCGCCTGCGCGGCCTGTGCCGTGAAATTATCGACGATTGTCATGCCGACGCCCGCCTTCACCAGCGCGGAGGCGATGTAGAAGGTCCGCGCCGAGACGACCTCGGTGAGCTCGACGCCCACGCGCTGGAGTTCGGCGGAAAGGAGCCGGCCGATGGGGCCGCTCTGGATCGGGCTGATGAACGGCCGGTCCTTCAACATCTCGAGCGGGATGCGCGGCGGCGCGTCCGGCATGTCGGCTTCGCGATAGAGGACGACGAGCTCGCCTTCGCCGAGCCAGCGGTGCGAGACGGGTGCGGCGGGCGGCACCTCGTAGCTGACCACGATGTCCGTCTCGCGCTCGTAGAGCTTGCGGACCATGTCGTCGTGATGGACCGTCTGCAGATCGAAGCTGACGCCCTGATGATCGCGGAGGAAGCGGGCGACGGCATCCGGCAGCGCGCTGAGGCTGAGCGAGGGGAGGGCGGAGACGCGCAGCGTGCCGCCGCGCCCGTGCCGCAGATTCTGGCTCGCCTGCCGCAGCGAATAGACGCGGGTCTGGATCTCGGCGACCTCGGCGAACAGCGTGTGCGCGTCTTCGGTGGGCACCAGGCCGCTTTTGGCGCGCTCGAACAGCGGGAAGCCGAGGAGCATCTCGGCATGGCGCAGGACTTTCGTCACCGACGGCTGCGAGACATTGAGTGCGCGCGCCGCGGCGCTGACGGACCCGTTGCTGTAAACGGCGTGGAAAATCTCGATGTGGCGCAGATTGATCATGGAGGGTCCATCCTCCCGTCCGGGGTGGGCCCGCGTCAATCCCGATTGTGACCGAAAGTGCGGATTCAGGCGATGTCCGGCACGGCGAGGCGCGCGAAGCGGCCCTCGTGGTAGAGCAGCGGATCGTCGGCGCCCGTGATGTGAACGGCATCAACATCGCCGATAACGAGGCCGTGCGTGGCAAGCATGGTGATGCTGTGCACGCTGCATTCGAACGCGGCGAGCGCCGAGGCGAGCCGCGGTGCGCGGTTTTCCGTGCGGACCCAGGCGCCGGCGGCGAAGCGGTCCTCGCCGGGCGCAGCGCCGATGCCCGCGAACACCTCCGCAGCGGCGCGGTCGCCGCTGCCGACGAGATTGACGCAGAAGCGGCCGTGCCGGCGCAAGATGTCGAACGTGGCGCCGCCGCTGTTGAGGCAGGCGAGGAGGCGCGGCGGTTCCGCCGTCAGCGAGCAGACCGCCGTGGCGGTAAGGCCGCCTGCGTCCTCGCCCTTGCCCGCCGTCACGATCGTCACGGCGCCGGCGAGCCGGCGCATTCCCCGTCGGAAATCGTCTGTCTGCATGTCCCGTCCTCCGCTGATCGTTCGGCCGCGATTCGTAGATGGTGAGAATCGGGGCCGCTATCCGGCCGGCGACGCCGATTGTCCGCTCCGCGCAAGGGCGCCGCGCGATTGACGGAGGGAAGGGCTCTTCAATAAGCTGTCGCATCCGCGTGGAGGGCGCGGATCGACATCGCCGAAAGACCGCCGATGACAGCATCGTCTGATCCGGGGCTGCTCGCGCTGTGCGAGATGAGCCCGCTCGCCGCCCATAGCCGCTTCGCTTCCGCTGACCGGGACGAGGTGCAATCGCACGTGGCCGAAGTGTTCTGCGGGCACAGCCTCAGCGTGCTGAACCGTGCAGCGGCGCTGGATGCCGAGCTGGATCACATCCGCCTCGGCGGCGTCGCGCTCGCGATCATGCGCTACGGCGCCGACGTGATCGTGGAGCCCGGCCTGCTTCAGGACTTCTACCTCGTGCAGATCCCCACGCGCGGAAAGGCGCGCATCAGCTTCGGGCGCGACGACGCGGTGATCGAGCCCGGCCGCGCCTCGGTGCAGCATCCCGCCGCGCCGCTCCGGATGCACTGGGACGCGGCCTGCACGAAGGTGGTGCTGCGCTACGACCGCGTCCGCTTCGAGCGCTTCGTGGAAGGCTGCGTCGGCCGCCCGCTGCGCGCGCCGCTCTACCTGCACCCGGAGATGGACCTTTCGGGCATCGCCGGCCAGATGCTGCTCGACCAGATCAAGTCCGGGCTGCGCTGCGCAAGCCAGCTCGGCGGCGCGGCGCTGCCGCCGCTGCTCGCCGCGCACCTCGAAAACAGCTTGATGAGCACTTTGCTGTTCACGCAGCCGCACGACCGCTCCGAGGAGTTCGCTGGCGCGATCGACGGCACCGAACCGCGCCTCGTGACGCGCGTGCGCGACTATCTCGCCGCCCATGCCGACGAGCCGATCGACATGGCGATGCTGGCCGAGGTCGCGGGCGCGCCGGTGCGGACGATCTACCATCAGTTCAAGCGCACGCTCGGCATCGCGCCGCTGCAACTGCTGCGTGATATCCGCATGGACCGCGTGCGCCGCGAACTGATGGAGGGCGGCGCCGACGCCAACGTCACGCGCATCGCACTCGGCTGGGGCTTCGAACACCTCGGCCGCTTCGCTGCGCAGTATCGCGAGCGCTTCGGCGAAACCCCGCGTGACACGCTGCGCCGGCACCGCACCGGCCGGATGAACTGACGCCGCGCGCGGCGCTTGCACGCACCGGATAGTCGTTGCCGCCAGCGGATTGTGGGCGGCTTCCATGTTTCTAATCTTTCCGCATCGGCCAATTCGGGATGTCGGGAGGGACTATGGCGAGGATCGCGATCGTTGGCGCGGGGCAGGGCGGGTTGCACCTTGCGATCGGCCTGCTGCACGGCGGCCATGAAGTGACGGTGCTGTCCAATCGCACGGGTCAGCAGATCGCTGACGGCACCGTCACGTCGAGCCAGTCGATGTACGGCATGGCGCTGGCACTCGAACGCGAGCTCGGCATCGATTTCTGGGAGCATGGCAGCCCGCAGTACGGCGCGGCATCGATGTGGATTGGGGACGGTGACGGCAACCGGATGCTGCGCTGGGAAGGCGCGATGGACGTACCCGGCCAGTCGATCGACCAGCGCGTGAAGATGCCGCGCTGGATGGAGCATTTCGAATCGCTGGGCGGCACGCTGTGTTACGAGGACGCCGACATCGAAACGCTGGAAGCGCTCACGCTGGAGCACGATCTCGTCGTCGTCGCGTCCGGCAAGGGGCCGATCGGTCAGTTGTTCCCGCGCGATCCCTCGCGTTCGCCCTACACGCAGCCGATGCGCGTGCTCGCGCTCACCTACGTGAAGCCGATGCTGCCGCGCGACAGCGGCCCGGCGATCAGCATCAACATCAATCCAGGCATCGGCGAGCTGGTGACCTTTCCGGGCCTCACGCTGAGCGGCGCGTGTGACATCTTCACCATTGAGTGCGTGCCGGGCGGGCCGATGGACTGTTGGAACGATGTGCGTACCCCTGCCGATCATCTGGCGGTGAGTGAGCGCCTGCTGCGCACCTATTTCCCGGAAGAGGCGAAGCGCATCGACGGCAAGCTCGAACTCACCGACGAAGGCGGTGTGCTGCGCGGCCGGGTGACGCCGACGGTGCGGCATCCGGTGGGCCGTCTGCCGAGCGGGCGCGTCGTGCTCGGGCTCGGCGACGTGCTCGTGCTCAATGATCCCATCACGGGGCAGGGATCGAACAACGCGTCGAAGGGCGCGAAGATCTATCTCGACGCGATCAACGCCCATGCGGGGGCGTTCGATGCCGAATGGATGACCGAGGTGTTCGAGCGCTACTGGGACTATGCGCGCTGGGCGGTCGCTTACACCAACATGACGCTGGGGCCACCGCCCGAACACATGCTGCGTATCCTGAAGACAGCGGAATCCGATGCTGATCTCGCGCACAAAATGGCGAACAGCTTCAACGATCCGAAATCGATCTCGCCCTGGTACTTCGATGCGGCGGCGACGGACGATTTCCTCGCTGCGCGCGCCCGCGCCGCAGCCTGAAACGCATTCGAAAAAAACAAGAAACAACGATCAACACCAGAGGGGGTGACCTATGATGAAATCGCGATATTCGCTTGCCTGTTTCCTGCTTGCCACCACAGCCTTTGAACCTTCTTTTGCGCAGGGCGCGCCCGATGCCGGAAGCGAATCCGCGCTTGGCGAAGCCATTGTGGTCACCGCGCGCAAACGCGAGGAATCGCTTCAGGAAACGCCCATCTCGATCACCGCATTCAGTGGCCGCGGCCTCGAAGCGCGCGGCATCCAGACGACCGAGGGCATTGCCCAGATCACGCCCAACCTGACGCTGCAGAACAACCCGGCGTTCAGCGGCGCGAGCAACAGCGCGACCATCTATATTCGCGGCGTCGGCCAACAGGATTTCGTGCCGACGGTCGAGCCCGGCGTCGGCGTTTATGTCGACGGCGTGTACGTCGCGCGCTCGATCGGTTCGATCCTCGATCTCGTCGATTTCGAACGCATCGAAGTGCTGCGCGGGCCGCAGGGGACATTGTTCGGACGCAACACGATTGGCGGCGCGATCTCGGTGACGACGAAGGCGCCGGGGCAGGAATTCGAGGCGTCGGGATCGGCGACCTACGGCACCGACGATTTGTTCGTGGTGAAGGGCTCGCTCAACCTGCCGCTCGGCCCGCGCGCGGCGCTGCGCACATCGGTCGGCTGGTTCAACCAGGACGGCTATGTGACGCGGAGGTTCGACGGCAAGCAGCTCGGCGATTCGGACCGGCTCGCCGGGCGCGTCGCGCTGCGCCTCGAGCCTGCGGACGGCTGGACCGCAGACCTTGCCTTCGACGGCACCACGGCGCGCGAGAACGGCCCGGCGATCAGCCTCATCGGCATCAACTACGGCCGCACCATCGATCCCGCCACGCCGCCGTTCGCCGACATCAGCAACATCATCGCGAACGTGATGAGCGGCGGCGGGATGGTGCCCTGCGCGACCGCCGCCGCACCGATCAATCTTGCCGTCGCAGGGTGCTACGACAACCGCTATGTGCTCGGCCCCGATGCCAACGCGGGGACGGCGCCGGCCTATTCGCGTTCCGACGTGTGGGGCCTCAGCCTCACCAACAGCTTCGAACTTTCTGATAGTCTCGATCTCAAGTCGATCACGGCGTACCGTCACCTCAGCGGCTCGTTCGCACGCGATGGCGATGGCTCGCCCGCCGTGGTCGCGCAGTTCTACGACCGGCTGAAGCAGAAGCAGTTCAGCCAGGAAATCCAGCTGCTCGGCAAGACTTTCGACGAGCGGCTCAACTGGATTCTCGGCGCCTATTATTTCAAAGAAAGCGGCGTCAACACCAACCGGCTGCTGTTCACCATCTCCGAATTCCAGTCGGGCGGCGATTTCAGGAACGAGAGCCTCGCCTTCTTCGGGCAGGGCACGCTGAAGATCGGCGAGCGGTTCAGCTTGACCGCGGGCCTGCGCTACACCGAAGACGAGAAGTCCTTCCACCCCGACCAGTTCATTATCGAAAACCGCGCCGCTTTCCTTGGGGCGCCGTTCGACAGCCCGATCTTCGCGGAAGGCACGCGCGTGCTGCCCGACGTGAACGCCAAGGTGAAGTTCAGCGAGATCACCCCGATGGTGAACCTGTCGTATGACATGGCGGATGGGCTGATGACCTATGCGACGTGGTCGCGCGGGTTCAAGTCGGGCGGTTTCAGCCAGCGCGTGTTCCCGCCGATCATCCCCGGCGTCACGACGCCGATCACCGATCCCGTCGCGGCGATTCCGTCCTTTTCGCCGGAGAAGGTGGACGCCTACGAGCTCGGCGTGAAGTTCCAGACGCCTGACCGTGCGCTGACGCTGAACGCCTCTGCATTCTACACCGACTACGAGGACATGCAGGTGCAGGTGTTCACCAGCGTGGCGCCGGTGTTCCAGAATGCGGCGAGCGCGACGATCAAGGGGTTCGAGCTTGAAATGCAGGCGCGGCCGCTCGCCGGGCTGACGATCGAGGGGACGGCGGGCCTCACCGACGCCTCCTACGACAGCATCGACGAGACGACGACGTTCATCGACCCGGAAAACGCCTTCGAGCGTGTTTCGAAGTGGACGCTGTCGGCGGCGCTCACCTACGAGCATGAGCTGGCGGGCGGTTCGACGCTGCGGCCGCGTGTCGACTGGTCGTGGCGCAGCCGCTTCTACAACAACACGTTCAACACGCCCGAGATTGCCCAGAAGGGCTATCACCTCGTGAACGCCAGCCTCGGCTGGACGTCGGCGGACGAGCGCTTCGGCCTGCAGGCAGGGGTGAAGAACATCGCCGACAAGCGCTACCTGGTCTCGGGCATCACCGTTGATGCGATCCAGGCGTTCGAAGGCGTCTACAACCGGGGCCGCGAGTGGTCGCTGACCGCAAGCTTTCGTTACTGACCACCAAAAATGAGAACCGCGCTTTGCCTCGGCCCCCCGTTCGGGGCTAAGGCCAGCCGGGTACTGGGCATTACTAGGGACAGGGCATGTCTGAAAATCTGGTCGCGATCTTCCTTGGCCGGCAGGCGGCATTCGGCGCGAAGCCGGCGATCGTCTGGCGGGATGCGCCGGTGATCGATTTCGCCGGGCTTCCGGCGATGGTCGGGCGCTACCGTGCGGCGCTCGCGGTGCTTGGCGTCAAGCGCGGCGACCGGGTGATGGTGAAGACGGAGAATTCACCGTCGTTCGTCTACACCTATCTCGCCGTGCTCGCGTCGGGCGCGATCTTCGTGCCGATGAATGCGGCCTATACCGCCGCGGAGGTGACGCTGCTGATCGAGGACGCGGGGCCTGCGCTGCTCGTCCACGCCGCCGCGACGCCGGTCCCGGGCGAGGATGCGGCGCCGGTGAAGCGGGCGACGCTGGAGCCCGATGGTTCGGGGTCGCTGCCCGATCTCGCGCTGTCGCTGGAACCCGACCTTTCGATCGAGCCGGTTGCATCCAGCGATCTCGCCGCGATCCTGTTCACCTCGGGCACGACGGGGCGGCCGAAGGGCGCGATGCTCACGCACGGCAATCTTTCAAGCAACGTCGCGGCGTTGCACGAGGCGTGGCAGTTCTCGTCCGAGGATTCGATCCTGCACACGCTCCCGCTGTTCCACGCGCACGGGCTGTTCGTGGCGCTGCATCTTGCGCTCTACAATGCGGCGACGCTGGTGATGCTGGCCAAGTTCAACGCTGCCGACGTGATCGCCCGGCTGGGGCAGGTGAGCGTGTTCATGGGCGTGCCGACCTTCTACGCGCGCCTGCTGGCGGAGCCGGCGTTCGGGCGCGACGTTTGCGGTACGATCCGCCTGTTCGTCAGCGGTTCGGCGCCGTTGCTGCCTTCGGTGTTCGAAGCGTTCGAGGCGCGCACCGGACACCGTATCCTCGAACGCTACGGCATGACCGAGGCGCTGATGATCACCTCCAACGCCTATGCGCAGGCGGGGCGTATCGCGGGCACCGTCGGCTATCCGCTGCCGGGCGTTTCGCTGAACGTCGTCGATGCCGAGCGCCGGCCGCTGCCGGCGGGCGAGGTCGGCGAGATCGAGATCAAGGGGCCGAACCTCTGCGCGGGCTATTGGCGCCGCCCTGAGGCGACGGCGGAAAGCTTCTACGCGGACGGCTTCTTCCGCACCGGCGATACCGGCCGGAAGGACGCGGACGGGCGCGTGACGATTGTGGGGCGCTCGAAGGATCTCATCATCTCGGGCGGGTTCAACGTCTATCCCGCCGAGGTCGAAATCCTGCTCGCCGAGGTGGCGGGCGTTGTCGACGTCGCCGTGTTCGGCGTGCCGCATCCCGATTTCGGCGAGGCGGTGGTGGCCGCCGTGACGGTCGATGGGCCGGATTTCGATGTTGCAGCCTTGGAAGCAGCCGCCGCCGCGAACCTCGCGCGCTTCAAGCAGCCGAAGGCGATCCACATCCTTCCCGAGCTGCCGCGCAATGCCATGGGCAAGGTCGTGAAAACCGAGCTGCGCAAGCGCTATGCGGACAGCTTCACCGTTCAGTAAATAGAGGGCACGCCCGAGAGCACGTCATCCGCCGGGTTTTCCGGCGCCATGTAAGTGCGCTTGCTGTGGCTGAGACCGAGGTCGAGGAGCATCTCGCACTGCTTGTAGGCGACGAGGCCCGGATTGAGTACGGGCACCTCCAGCCGGTCGCTGAGGTAGCGGTGCGACTGGTGCATCGTGGTGGAGCCGAGCACGATCACGTCGGCGCCGTCCTCGTCGATGGCCTTGCGGCATTCGGTTTCGAGCAGCGCGAACACCGAATCTTCCTTGCCGGAGAGAAGCTCCTGCGTGTCCGGCCGGACGCCGATGTCGCGCACCGAGGCGAGGCGGTCGCCGAGCCCGGTTTCGAGCGCGAGCTTGTCGTATATCCAGCGCCAGCGCGGCCACATGGTGACGACGGAGAAGCGCTTGCCGAGATCGGCGGCGAGGTGGAATGAGGCGCGGCCCGGACCGGTGACCGGAATCGTCAGCCGCGAGCGCAGCGCCGCGAGGCCTGAATCACTCATGCTGTTGAGGCAGACGGCGGCATAGCCTTCCTGCTCGGCGCGAAGCCCGGCTTCGAGGCAGAAGGCGTCGGCGAGCGTCCCTTCGAACTGCGAATCGAGGCAGGTGGTGCCGGCGCGGATGCCGGTGAAGTCCACGGAGATTCCCGGTCGCACGAGGCCCGGCGGCATCTGCGCGGCGAAGCCCGCGACGGCCGCCGGCGGCAGCGGGACGGGCACGATGATCTTGATGCGGATGTCCGTCACGCGGCGGTTCCTTCTTCGGGGGGTCAGTGCGCGCGGGGCGCCGTGAACGTGGCAGGATAGAGCTTGAGGCTGATCTCGCGTGCGTACTCGGCGAGCGCCCGCGCGATGTCCGGAAGGTCCGCAGGCGCGAACACCGAGGCGGGCGCGGAGGTCGAGAGCGCGGCGACCACCTTGCCGTTCCGCCCGGTGATCGGCACGGCGACGCAGCGCAGATCGTCGAAGATCTCGCAATCATCGATCGCATAGCCCTGGCGGCGGACCTGTTCGAGTTCGCGTTCGATCTGCGCGGGCTCCGTGATCGTGTTGACGGTGAGCGGCACGAACGGGCCTTCCGCGATATACGCGCCGCGCTCCGGGCACGGCAGCGCCGAGAGCAGCACCTTGCCGAGGCCCGAGCAATAGGCTTCGAGCTGGCTGCCGATCTGCGTCGGCATTCGATGCGACTTGCGCGCCATCTTGGCGATGTAGGTTACCATATAGTCGTCGTCGAGCATACCGACGTGCGCGGTGTGCCCCAGCGTCTGGATGATCCGGCGCAGCAAGGGCTCGGCGGCGGCGGCGAGGAGCTTGTCGGGCGCGGCCGTTCGCGCGAGATCAACGAGGCCCATGCCGATGCGGTATTCGCCGGGCGCGGTGTGCACGATCACGCCCAGCGTTTCGAGCGTCGCGAGCAGGCGGTGCGCCGTCGCTACCGAAAGCCCGCACTCCGCCGCCATCGACGGCAGGCTCTGGCAGCCGCCGTTCAGCGCCAGCTGCGATAGCAACGAGAATGCCCTGTCCACAGACTGAATCCGGGGTGTCGCCACTGCTCCCATCCCTCCCTTGCTTCATCGCGAAGTGCGATTCGCACCGCTCCGCGAATCTCGTCCCACCGTTTTTCAAGATTTAAGCGAAAATATATCGAATGTCGATTGAACTTCTATCTAACGTAAATCCGTGCTTTGCGAACCCGCGGTTTTCCACGTATCTCAGATAATGAGAGCGAAGCCGTCAGGCGCTTTGACAGCCTGTCCGGCCCCGCACATCCTCATCATCAGGACCGAAGCCGCCGATGAAACGGGCGGTCGGGACAGGGAGCAGCCGGCGGAGATTCGAAGGTCTCAGGGCCGGCATACGTGGTGGGATTCAAGAGGGGGACGGAATGAAAAGCATGTCGATGTTTCGGGCCGGTGTTGCGTTTGCTGCACTCGCCCTGCCGCTCGGTACGGCCGCCGCGCAGGATGCGCAGCCTGAAGCGCCGGAAACCTTCGGTGAAATCGTGGTGACCGCGCAGCGCCGTGCCCAGTCGCTTCAGGATGTCGGCATTTCGGTCGCCGCCTTTGCGGGCGAGGAGCTGAAGTCGCGCGGGATCGAATCCAGCCTCGAGATCGCTCGGCTCACGCCCGGCGTGCATATCTCGGGGAACGTCGGCGGCCAGAACAGCCAGTTCACGATCCGCGGCGTCACGCAGAACGACTTCAACGACGCCATCGAAGCGCCGGTCGCCGTCTATGTCGACGACGGCTACATCCCCAACCTGCAGGGCCAGACCTTCGGCCTGTTCGACCTTGAGCGCGTCGAGGTTCTGAAAGGCCCGCAGGGCACGCTCTTCGGGCGCAACGCCACCGGCGGCCTCGTGCACTATGTGATCAAGAAGCCTTCGGACACGCTCGAAGGTTCGATCGACGGCACGTACGGCCGCTTCAATCAGATGCGCATCGAGGCGGGGATCGGCGGGCCGCTTTCCGAAACGGTGAGCGCGCGCGTGTCGGTGTTCTACAACCGCCACGACGAGATCTGGAAAAACATCTACCCGTCGGGCGCGGCCGCAGGTGCGCCGCTCAACCTCGGTCAAGAGGTTTCGCCCTGCTGTGAGGACGAGTGGAATGACGATACGCTCGCGGGCCGCGCGCAGCTTCAGTTCAAGAGCGACCGCCTGACCGTCCGCCTCGTCGGCGCGGCTGCCCGCCAGCACCTGTCGACCGGGCCGTACACGCAGGCAGCAACAGTGCCGGTGGTCGATGAACTCGGCCGCGTCATCAACGCGATCTATGCGGGCCCGAACGAAACGCGCGTCGGCATCGATCACAACGGCAACAACTACACGGCGTTCGCCGGTGCGCCAGCAACCCGCCTGCCGGGTGCGGACTGGTTCGGGTTCATCGCGCCCGATCCTTCGAAGCGTCTGGTTTCCAAGGATTTCGCGCAGTCCGATCTCAACCGCACCGAAAGCTGGAACGGCGCGCTGCATCTCGATTATGAATTCGACGGCGCGACGCTCGTTTCGATCAGCGATTACAAGAAGTTCACCAAGAATTTCAGCATGGACGTCGAAGCCTCGCCGCTCAGCCTCGTCGAATACGGCACCAAGGCCGACACGCGCAGCTTCACGCAGGAAATCCGCCTGACCGGCAGCAGCGACACGCTCGACTGGACGGTGGGCGCCTATTACCTCGATATCGATGCGAAGTCCTCGAACGGCTTCCTCGCGCCTGCCTACTCGATCTATTCGAGCCTGCTCGGCGCGACGACGACCGGCATCGATCTCGTCAACACGTTCCGGTTGAAGACGCAGTCCGGATCGATCTTCGGCCAGGTCGAATACAAGTTCGCGCCGCAGTGGACGTTCATCGTCGGCGGTCGCCTGATCCGCGAACATCAGGAATACGACTTCGCTTCGAACGGCATCGTCGACGAGGATCCGTACCGGATCGACACGGGCACGATCCTCTTCCCGCTGCAGCCCTCGTTCGCCGACAAGCGCACGAAGACGCTGTGGGCGGGCAAGGCGCAGATCGAGTTCCGCCCGAACGACGACCTGCTGCTCTATGCGGGCATCAACCGCGGCGTGAAGGGCGGCAGCTACAATGCCAAGCTTCCCGACGGCACGCCGCCGCTCGATCCGAGCGAGATCCCGTACAAGCCCGAAGTGCTGCTGTCGTATGAAGGCGGCTTCAAGTCCACGCTCTTGGATGGACGGGCGACCTTCAACGGTTCGGTCTATTACTACGACTATTCGAACTATCAGGCGTTCACCTTCTCGAACGTGTCGGGCTTCGTGCAGAACCGCGATGGGCGCACCTACGGCGCGGAGGCGGATGTTGCGCTGCGGCCGACGCCCGGCCTTGAGATCGGCCTTGCCGCATCGGTGTTCAACGCGCGGGTGAAGAACGTGCAGATCGCGCCGGGCGTGTTCGAATCCGTGCGGCCGACGTTCGCGCCGCAGACCCAGCTTTCGGGCCGGATCAGCTATGAATTCCCAACCGACGTGTTCGGCGGGGCGCTCACCATCGGGGTCGACGGCAATTATTCGTCGAGCTTCTATCACAACATCCGCAACTTCGATGCGAACAAGATCGATGGCTATGCACTGTTCAACGCCCGGGTCAGCTGGACGGATGCAAGCGAGGCCTATCGCATCTCGGCGTTCGTGAACAACTTCACCAACAAGACATACAAAACGGTGGGTTACGATCTTTCGACGCTCTGCGGCTGTACCGAGGAGTCCTATGGCCGGCCGCGCTGGTGGGGGCTGAGCATGGGTTACAGCTTCCGCTGATGCCCGGTTCCCGGGGGCGGGCGCGGAGACGGCCTGCCCCCGGAAAGCCGCGACCCAGCGGATTTTTCGTATCTGTTAAATTGAAAGTCTATTGATTATTTATTGTAAATCGAGTGATCATGAATCGGTCGTTGCGGCGGATGCGGATCACGTCATGCGGAGAGACACGGTGGCTTCAATTCATATCGACCTGCTTGGAACGGAAACCCGGTTCGTGGACACGGGCCGCTTCCGCACGCGCATCATCACGGTCGAAAACGACAAGCCGCCGCTCATCCTCCTGCACGGCGGCGGCGGCCACGCGGAAACCTATTCGCGCAACATGATGCGGCTTGCCGAATATTGCCGACCGATCGCGATGGACTTCATCTGGCACGGCATGTCGTCGGCGCCGGCATACTCCGACAAGGGGCCGGGTGAAGATGGTAACTGGCTCGATCAGTTCACCGCGCAGGTGATCGATCTGATGGATCATCTCGGCATCCAGAAGGCGGCCATCGAGGGCGAATCGCTCGGCGGCTGGATCGCATACGACATGGCCGTCAATCACCCGGAGCGAACCTCGAAGGTCATCCTCAACACCACGTGGGGAATGAGCCTCGATCCTTCGAAGGTGCACGAAGGCGACGCCGATCTCGATGCGCTGCGCGAAACCTCGGTGAACGCGCTCCTCAATCCCACGCGCGAATTGCTGCGCAAGCGTCTCGAATGGCTGATGCCACTCGGCGGCGTCACCGAAGAGCTTGTCGATCTGCGCATGGCGCTGTGGTCGATCCCGCAAACGCGCGATGCGCTCATCGAATATTACAAGCGGCTGTTCGCGCCGAATATCGGCGAGTTCTATTTTACCGAGGACGAGATCCGGCGGATTACCTGCCCGACGCTGGTGCTCTGGACCGACAAGAATCCGATCCACGGGGAAGACGCGGCCGATCGGCTCGCGGAGATCATTCCGGGCGCCCAGAAGCACATCATGCGGGGCTGCGCGCACTGGCCGCAATGGGAACGGCCCGAGGAGCACGACGAGGTGGTGGGAGCCTTCATGCAGGCGTGAGCATGAACTCAATTCCGAGGGAGACGACACGATGAACGAAGCAACACCGATCCGCCGCCGACAGACCGTGCGGCTGAACGAGATCAGCGACAAGCGCATGAACGACCAGAAGCTGCAGGGCCAGTACCAGCCCTACAAGGATGCGGCCTGGGGTTTCATCAACCATTGGTATCCTGCGCTGTTCAGCGAGGAACTGCCCGAGGAGGGCGTGGAGGGCATCCAGATCTGCGGCATCCCGATCGTGCTGCGCCGTGTCGACGGCAAGATTTATGCGCTGAAGGACCAGTGCGTGCACCGCGGCGTGCGGCTGTCGGCAAAGCCGATGTGCCTTACGAAGAAGAGCATCAGCTGCTGGTATCATGGTTTCACGTTCGATCTTGAATCGGGCAAGCTGACGACGATCATCGCGAATCCCGAAGACAAGCTCATCGGCAACACCGGCATCACCACCTATCCTGTGGAAGAGAAGGGCGGGATGATCTTCGTTTTCGTGCGCGAGGACGATTTTCCCGATGAAGACGTGCCGCCGCTGGCATCCGACCTGCCGGTGCGTTTCCCCGACAACAGCGAGCGTTTCCCGCATCCGCTGTGGCCCGCGTCGCCGAGCATCCTCGACGACGACGCCGTGGCGCTCGGCATCCACCGCACCGGCGAGACCAACTGGCGGATCGCCTGCGAGAACGGTTTCGATAACGCGCACATCCTCGTCCACAAGGACAACACCATCGTGCAGGCGATGAACTGGGTGCTGCCGCTCGGTCTGCTGCCGACGTGCGACGAGGCGATCACGCTCATCGAGGACGAGGACGGGCCGAAGGGCCTGATGCAGTGGCTGTTCACCGACAGGTGGGCTCCGGTTCTGGAGAACGAGGAACTGGGTCTGAAGGTGGAAGGCGTCAATGGCCGCTTCTACCGCACGTCGGTGGTGCTGCCGGGCTGCCTGATGGTCGAAAACTGGCCCGAGGAGCATGTCGTTCAATACGAATGGTACGTGCCGATCACCGACGATCTCTACGAATATTGGGAAGTGCTCGTGAAGGTGTGCCGCACCGACGAAGAGCGGGCGAAATTCAAGTATCGCTTCGACCGCGTCTACGTGCCGCTCTGTCTCAACGGTTTCAACGATTGCGATCTCTACGCTCGCGAGGCGATGGAGGAATTCTACGCCGACGGCACCGGTTGGGACGACGAACAGCTCGTCGCGACCGATGTTTCACCCGTCACGTGGCGCAAGCTCGCCTCGCGCTGGAATCGCGGCATCGCGAAGCCGGGACGCGGCGTCACCAACGCCACAAAGACATCGAGCATCCGAATGCGCCGGCTCGCGGAAGGCAAGAAGCCCAGCTACTTCGTGGAAAAGATCGAAGACTGATGACGGAGGGTCCGTTCCAGGTCGAGATCGCATTCAGCGACGGCGTCGAACATCGGCTTGAGGTCGCCTCCGGCGAAACCGTGCTCGATGCTGCGCTGAAGGCGGACCTGCCGGTGCTTTACCAATGCCGGTCGGGAAGCTGCTCGAGCTGCCTCGCCAGCCTGACGGCGGGCGAGGCGGACACCCGGGCGGGCGCAAGCTCGACGCTGCTCGCCTCCGAACGGGCCGAAGGGCTGCGGCTCCTGTGCGTGACCGAGCCGCACGGCAACTGCCGCTTCGAACTTGGCTACGACAGCGAGGCGGGGGCGTCGCGCCCGGTCGAGGGCCACGCCTTCGTCAATGCGGTCGAGCGCGTGGCAGCGGATGTGGTGCGGCTGGAACTGGAGCTGGCGGAAGGCTGCTGGTTCGATTTCCGGCCCGGCCAGTTCGTGCAGATCAAGGTGCCCGGCACCGATGCGATGCGCAGCTATTCGATGTCGAGCACGCCCGCCGACCTGCCGAAGATCGAGCTGCTCATCCGCATCCTGCCCGGCGGCGTGATGTCCGAATGGCTGACGCAGCGCGCGGCGCCGGACGACGTGGTGGAAATCTCCGGGCCCTATGGCCATTTTTTCCTGCGCGAGAAGGTGCGCGCGCCGCACATCATGATCGCGGGCGGCACCGGCCTTGCGCCGATGATGTCGATGATCGACAGCCTGCGCAGTGTGCCCGGCCGCAAGCCGGAGATGCTGCTGAGTTTCGGCTGCCAGTCGGCCGACGGGCTATTCCATCTCGATGCGCTCGATCTGCGCCGCCATTGGCTGCCGACGCTCGACCTGCGCATTTCGGTGGAACGCGGCGCCGGGCCGGAAGGCGTGCGGATCGGCAATCCGGTCGCGGCGATCGGCACGGGAGAGCCGATCGATCCGCAGAGCGTTGCCTATCTGTGCGGTCCGCCGGGCATGATCGACGCGGCGCGGCGGCATCTGGAGGGACTCGGCCTCGCGCCCGAAAATATTTTCGCGGAACAGTTCACCGCCAGCGGCACCTGAACGCGGCAAGGGAGGGAACCATGGGAGTTTCAGCACTCGGTTATGTCACGCTCGACGTCAGCGATATGGATGCCTGGCTGAAGATCGCGACGGACGTGTTCGGTATGCAGACGACGCGCCGCCCGGACGGCGCGGCCGACCTGCGCATCGACGAGTTCCACCACCGCTTCACGCTGTACCCCGCCGGCACGGACCGGCTGCACAGCCTCGGCTGGGAAGTCGCTTCGCCCGAGGAACTGCTCGCGATCGTCGAAACGTTGCGCGGCCTCGGCTTCACCGTGGACGAGATGGACGCCGCGACGCGCGCCGACCGCAAGGTGATCTCGGGTTACCGCTTCCACGAGCCGCTGCTGAACGCGGAGACTGAATTGTTTTTCGGCCCCCTCGCTCACAATCTCGCCTTCGCGCCGACGCGGGGTATCGCGGGCTACAACACGCGCGGACTCGGCCTCGGCCATGTCGTGTTCCACGTCGCCGATACCGACGCAACCGTCGCCTTCTACCGCGACGTGCTCGGCTTCAGCCTTTCGGACTACATCGGCTGGGATGGCATCGAGGCGATCTTCCTGCACTGCAATCCGCGCCACCATACGCTCGCGATCATGAACTGCTTCAACGGCATCCAGCCGGGCGCGCTCAATCACATCATGATCGAGGCGCTGAGCTACGACGATGTCGGCTACGCCTATGATATCGTGCGCGACAGCGGCGTGCCGCTGTTCATGGAAATGGGCAAGCACAGCAACGATCACATGCAATCCTTCTACATCCGCACGCCTTCGGGCTTCTGCATCGAATACGGCTACGGCGGCCGGCTGATCGGCCCCGATTGGGAGGTACGCAACTACGATCAGCCGATGCTGTTCGGGCATCGGATGGTCGGCTGAGCGGATGGCAGACCTGACCGGCCTCCCTGCGCTCTCCGCCTCCGAAGCCGCCGCCCGCATACGCACCGGATCACTCGGATCGGAAGACATCGTCCGCGCCTGCCTAGACCGCATCACCGCGCGCGAGCCCGTGGTCCATGCCTGGGCCTGGGTCGATCCCGACGCGGCACTCGCTGCCGCCCGCGCCTGCGATGCGGAGGCCCCGCGCGGCCCGCTGCACGGGGTTCCCATTGGTCTCAAGGACGTCATCGACACCGCCGACATGCCGACCGAATTCGGCTCCGAGGCATTCGCCGGGCATCTCCCCGATCGCGACGCAGCCTGCGTGACGGCACTGCGCGCGGCGGGCGCCGTGATCCTTGGCAAGCTCGTCACCGCAGAGTTCGCGACCTACCGACCTGGGCCTACTGCGAACCCGCTCAATCCCGGCCACACGCCCGGCGGTTCGTCGAGCGGATCGGCGGCCGCGGTGGCGGACTTCCATGTGCCGCTCGCGCTCGGCACGCAGACGGCAGGGTCGGTGATCCGCCCGGCGAGCTTCTGCGGCATCCACGGCTTCAAGGCGACGTTCGGCCGCTATTCGAACGACGGCGTCATCGCGACGGCGCACCGGCTCGACACGCTCGGCAGCTTTGCGCGCACGGTGGACGACCTGCTGCTCGTTGATGCCGTTCTCGGCGATGCCGCCGATCTTCCAGCACCTGCGCCCGTCGTCGGCCTCTACCGCAGCGAGGCTTGGGGCGAGGCGAGCCCCGCCATGCAACGTGCGCTGGAGGAGACAGCCGTGAGGCTACGTGCTGCAGGTTACGACGTGATCGATATCGCCGCGGCGGAGCCGTACGCGAAGCTCGCCGAAGCGCAGGCGATCATTCACAAGCACGAAGCCTTTCTGTGTCTTGGCGATATGCGCCGCGAACGCGCGAACAAGGTGAGCCAGATATTCCGCGACTTCATCGACGAAGGCGAGCGGATCAGCGCGGACACCTACGCATGGGCCTGCGGCGTGCAGGATGCCTGCAAAGCCGAGGAGGCGCTGCTGTTCGGCAAGGCCGACGTGCTGCTCACCCCCGGAGCGCCCGGCATTGCGCCCGAAGGCCTGTCGGCGACCGGCAACCCACGCTTCAACCGCGCGTGGACGGCGCTCGGTACGCCCTGTCTCGGCTTTCCCGGCGGCAGCGAGGCCGGACTGCGGCTCGGGCTGCAGTTCGTCGGACGGAGCGGAAGCGATCGGGCGCTGCTGCGACAGGGTGCAGCGATGCTTGCGGCACTGGCATAACGAAGGAGCGATCAGCCATGGAACCCACCTTCAAGGTCCCCTTCTCGCCGCAGCAGCAGGCTTGGTACGAGGCGGCGTGCGCGCGGCTTGATGCAGGGCGGCTGAAGCAGTTGCTGTTCGACCTCACCAACATTCATAGCCCCACCGGCGCGACGCGCGCGGCGAGCGAGTTCGTGGCGGGGCGGCTCGGCGCGGCGGGGTTGCGCTCCGCCTACAAACCGATGAGCGAGCGCACCGGCAACGTGCTTGCCGAGCGGCGCGGCAGCGGCGGTGGCGCGACGCTGCTGCTGTACGCGCCCATCGATACGCATCTGGAGGGCGATGAAAGCGATTTCCCGTGGGCGGGGCCGGAGCAGTTCGTCGATCTGAAGCCTGAGGCGAAGATGGTGGGCGATTGGGTTTACGGACTCGGCTCCTCGAATCCCAAGGCGATGGTCTCGACGCTCGTCGAGATCGCGACCGCGCTCATTGAGGCGGACGTGCCGATCGTGGGCGACCTCAACGTGGGCTTCGCCGATGGCGGTATGCCCGTGAACATCGCCGCGCGCGACAACGCCGGCATGTCGAACGGTGTGTTCCACCTGCTCAACCGCGGCATGGCACCCGATTTCGCGATCATCATGAAGCCGTGGAACTGGGTGTACCACGAGGAGCCGGGCATGGGCTGGTTCCGCATCGACGTGAAGGGCACGCTCGGCTACGCGGGCGTGCCGCGCGGACTGCCGGCGTTCCGCAGCTCCGTGGTGCCGGCGGCGACTGTGATCCAGAAGCTCGAAGCGTGGCTGATTGACTATGCCGAGCGCAACACGTCAGGCGTCGTGAAGCCCTATGGCTGGATCGCGGGTGTGCGCGGCGGCTGGCCGGAACGGCCCGCGTTCCCGAGCGCGACGACGCAGATCTTCCTCGACGTGCGCATCAACCCGCGCACGACGCCCGGCGAGGTGAAGAGTCAGTTCGCGGCGTTCATCGCCGAGCTGCGCGCCGCGCATCCCGACCTCGATCTCGATTGGGAAATGTACGGCTCCACGCCAGGCGGCACGACGGATGCGTCCAACTGGATCATCCAGTCGGCGCGGCGCGGCTGGGAGACGATCGAGGAGACGCCCTACCGCGATCCCGACCTGCTCGGCGGGCAGACCGATGGCGCAGCGCTCAGGCGCCTCGGCGTGCCGACCGCGCGCATCGGCTGGCCGTGGCCGGCGACGGGCTCGCCCGAGCCCATCGCCGAGGGGCTGGGCGGCATGGGCGCGACCTATGTGCCCGACCTGATGCCGTGCGCGCGGAAGATCATGTACGCCGTGATCGACACGCTGACGCGGACGCGCGGCGAGATGGGCTTCTAGGACCGCTCCACCTCCACCACCAGCTTGCCGAAGTGTTTCCCCGTGGGCAGTTCGGCGAAGGCAGAGACGGCATCTTCGAAGGCGAAGCGTCGGTCGATGACGGGTTTCAGGCCCGCCACGTCCACGGCGGTGGCGAGCGACCGAAAATCCGTGCGGTGGCCGACGGTGATGCCCGACAGGGCGACGTGGCGGAACAGGATCGGCGGCACCGGCACCGGCGCGACGAGGCCGGAGAGCACACCGACGACGCTGATCCGTCCACCGACGCGGACTGAGTGCAGCGACTGCGCAAGCGTATCCTGCCCGCCGACCTCGACGATGATGTCGACGCCCTTGCCGCCGGTCGCGTCGAGGACGGCGGCGGACCATTCGGGCGTCTCACGGTAGTTGATCCCGATATCGGCGCCGAGGGCCTTGGCGCGCTGGAGCTTCGCATCGCTGCCCGAGAGCAGGATGACGCGCGCGTGCGACAGTTTCGCAAGCTGCAGCGCGAAGATCGCGACGCCGCCCGTGCCCTGCACCAGCACGGTCTGCCCCGGCCGCAGCCCGCCTTCGGTGTAGAGCGCCGTCCACGCCGTGAGCGCCGCGCACGGCAGCGTGGCTGCCTCGGCGAAATCGAGCGTGGCGGGCTTCAGGACGAGGCCGCTCGCGGGCACGAGCGCGTATTCAGCGAGCATTCCGTCGAGATCGCAGCCGAGCGAGACGCGGTTGCCCTCGTCGGCGGGGCCGCTTTCCCAATAGGGATAGAAGCAACCCATCACTGCATCACCCGCCACGAAGCCGGAGACGCCAGGGCCGACCGCCTCGACGATGCCGGCGCCGTCGGAGAAGGGCACGACATCCGGCTTGTTGGGATAGGCGCCGGCGAGGATGCCGAGATCGCGGGCGTTGATCGCCGCGGCCTTCACGCGCACCAGCACCTCGCCGTGTCCGGGCGTTGGCACTGGCGCCGCGTTCAGCTTCAATGCCTCGATGCCGACTCCGCTGAGCTGCCAGCGCTTCATGCGGTGCGCTCCTCCTCCAGGAAGTTCTCGACCAACTGGCGGAAGCGGCGGCCGTGCTCGATCATCGTCCAGTGGCCGCAGCGCGAGATGCTGTGGAACTGCGAGTTGATGAGGTGCTGGTGGAGGTTCCACGAGACCTTGGGATCGACCACGCGGTCGTCGCGGCCGTGGATCAGCAGCACCTCGTTGGTGATGCCCTGCAGCGCCGCTATCGGCAGTGCCTGCGCATCGAGCCAGCGCTGATAGGGCGGCGGGAAAACGCTCTCGAAGGCCTCCTGCGCGCCCTCACGCAAGGTGGCGCGGTAGCGCATCTCGACGAGCTCATCGGTGATGAGGCCCTGATTGTACGCCATCACGCTCATCGCCTGCCGCATGGCCTCGGGCGAGGGCTTGTAGCCCCAGAGCGAGGCCAGCTCGGCGCCGACCGCGAGCGGCCAGCCGCCGGGGCCCATCAGCACCAGCCGGCCGGTGCGCTCAGGCTGGCGGTGCGCCATCCACAGCGCCACGGCGCCGCCGAAGCTGTTGCCGACGATGTGCGCGCGTGCGATGCCGAGCGCGTCCATGACGCCGAACACCTGATCGACCCAGCTGTCCATGAAGCGGAACGTGAAGCCGTCCGGCGTTTCGGTGTAGCCGAAGCCGACGAGATCGGGCGCGAGCACGCGCCACGATTTCGCAAGCTCCGGGATCAGGCCGCGCCAGTTCGCCCAGCCGGACACGCCCGCGCCTGATCCGTGCAGCAGGATCACCGCGTCGCCTTCGCCATGGTCGTGGCAGTTGGTGCGATAGCCGCAGGTCGGCAGCATGGTGCCGATCTCGGGATTGTCCGTCATGTCATTCCTCCTGTTTTCACGGGAGGAGGGGCGTCGAAACAGGCCAGAGGTTCAGCGTGCACGACGCCCGCGGCGCGGGATCAGGGCGTGCTGAACGTGGCCGCGCTGCGGGCCATCTCCTCGTAGATTCCGGTGAGCACGCTGAGAAGCTGGGTCATCTCGGTGATGCGCTCATCGATGTTCGAGATCGTGCCGATCGCCTTCAGCAGCAGGTCGCTGCGAATGTCGGCATATTCGTCCGTCATCCGCTTGCCCGCCTCGGTGACGCTGTAGGAGAAGATCTTGCCTGCCTTCTCCTTGGTCTTGCGGATCAGCTTGGCGGATTCGAGCTTGCGCAGGCTGTACTGGATGTTGGGGATGTCATCGCGGTTGATCATCCGCGCGATCGTGGCGCTGCTCTTCGGCCGGTTCTGCATACGGATGACATGCAGAATGAGATGCTCCGAGAACTTGATGTCGGCATCGGTCAGCACAGAGCCCGTCGTCGTCACCCAGCGCGAGAAGGCCTCGTAGAAGCGGATGATCGACCATTCGAACTCGGTGACCCGATATTCGCTGTCGGTTTTGGCCAAATGCCAGTTTTGATAGAATTTCGATTCCATGCGCTTTTCCTGCCTGACCACCGAACTGACAGGCCGGGTTAACGGAGCCACGCTCACAAGGAAAGAGCCTCGGGCAGAGGCGCGAAGGCCGGGGAAAGCGCGAAACCCGCGCCGGGCGCCACCGGCTCCAGCCCGAGCGACTGCAGCATGACGCGCGCCGTACACGCCGCGGCGGACACGACGGGAAGGCCGATCGCGTCTTCCGCGCGCGAAAGCGCGTCCAGCGAGGGCATCTGCACGCAGGCCGACAGCACGACGGCCTCGGCACCGGTGATATCGAGGCGTTTCAGGTCTTCGAGCAGCAGCAGCGGATCGCGCCGGCCAACCTCCAGATTGTCGGCGATTTCGAGGGCAATCGTATCGACGACGCGGACGCCTTCATGCTCGATATACTCTGCAACGAGGTTGGTGAGCGGCCGCAGATAAGGCGTGATGATGGCCGCGCGGCGCACACGCATCTCGCCCAGCACCTGAACGAGCGCGCCGGCGCTGGTAACGATCGGGCAGGGGGCGCCAGCCTCGCGCACCGCCGCGCCGAGCCGCGCCTCGCTGGTGCGGTGATAGCCGAGCCCCGACGACATGATGGCGACGAGGCAGGCATAGCCCATCACGTCGACCTCGGCGTCGGCAAGCTCTTCGGCGCAGCGCACGCTCTGCGCGTCCATCGCGGCGAGCTCGTCGCGTGTCACGCGCTTCATCCGCATTCGCGAAGAATGGAAGCTGAACCGCTCGGGCCGGATGCCCTCGCGCGCGCGCAGCATCGCCGGGATCTCGGTCTCCATCGTGGTGTTGGAGCTCGGTACGATCTGGCCGATACGAAAGAGACGCGCCATGGATGCCCTATACGCGGCGGGAGTGCCGTTCCCGTGCATAGGGGAAGCCGCGCCGGGGCTGCAAACCGCGCCCGGCCGGGGTCTATCACATCGTGATAAGCCGCCGGCGGATAGGCATCAGTTCTGCGCGAGAATGCAGGGCATCAGCGCCATGCGGCCGCGCGCGAAGCGGAAGCCGTGCTGCGGCGACGTCTGGCGCTCCAGCGTCATGCGCCCGTTGGTGTAGGTTTCGGCGGCGCTCGCTTCACGCGCGAGCCGCGGAAGCATGACGGGGCTGCCATCATCGAGGACGACTTCCGCCTGGCCGTCCACAAGGCGGACGCGTAGCTGCTCTGTGCCGCAGCGCATGACGGTGTGCGACGGAACCGGCATTGGCGGGGCGACGCCTCCTGTGGCCGCGTTTTCGGCGGTGTCGCTCTCCCATGCTCCGGCGCTGGCAAAGCGGAGCGTGCGGCCGTCGCTGCTCGTCACCGTCAGCTTGCCGTCCGTGCTCACCGCTGCCGTGGTCGCCGTCTCCAGCACCGCGCGGAAGGCCGCTTCCTGCGCCATCACCGCCTCGGGGCAGGCCATCTTGGTGCCGATCATCGGTGGGTGCACCGTGAGCGCGGTGCCGTTCAGCACGTAGCGCGCCGAGAAATTATTGCAGCCCGAACGACCGCCGATGCGCCCGTCCACGCCCATCTTCAGCTGAAACCGCGCACCAGGCACGGGGGCCTCTCCCGCAACCGTTTCCAGCGTCCATATCGCGGGCACAGCGGGTGGTGTCGCGGCGGGGGGTGAAGCAGACCCCCCTGCAGCCTGCCCCGATGTCTCCGTCGTGCACCCCGCTGCCATCAGGGCTGTCACGATCCACAGGCCATACTTCATCACGGCTCTCCTCCCACAGCACCCCGCGCATGGAGCAGCTGGCCGCCGGAAGAATAGCCATTTTCGAGAGACCGAGGGAGACTAGATTTGCATTGAGGGCTGGACGAACCCCGGCAATGGGCGCTAAGGCGCTCCCCCAGCGATGCGGAGCGGTGGCCGAGTGGTCGAAGGCGCTCGCCTGGAAAGTGAGTATACGTCAAAAGCGTATCGAGGGTTCGAATCCCTCCCGCTCCGCCACAGAGCCTCTTCTTGAGCGCTCTGAAAGTCCCGAAAAACCCTGCTTTTCGGCTAGCCTGTTCTCTCATTTGATCCCTTAGGGTGCCCCAGATCCCAGAAAGTCCCGAAAAACCCTGCTTTTCGGCTAGCCTGTTCTCTCATTTGATCCCTTAGGGTGCCCCAGATCCCAGGCTGTACGGGACGTTTTTGGGGGCGCCGATTTGAGAGATGGGGGCACTCGTGCTGACGGACCTCCAGGTGCGGAAGGCAAAGCCCGCCGAGCGGGACTACAAGCTCGCCGATTCCGGCGGGCTCTACCTGTTCGTGACGCGCAAGTGCGCGAAGTGCGCGCCGCCAGCCCATTACTTCAAGGACGCCGGAGCTGACGTTCAGACACCAACCAAGTTCTGATTTTGGGGCCGGGCGCTCTCCGCCAGCTTTAAAACTTCGGAAAATTGAGTGTCTCTCGTCATTGTTCCCCGGATGACCGGGCTTCATGAATCTGGGTGTCCGAAGCCGGCAACCTCCTAGAGAGCATAAGGCCGGCAAGGACTATTTTGGGGGAGGATACTGTCAAATGACTGCACGTTCGTTCGCTGGCCGCCGTATGCTTTCGCTTTGCCTTGGCGCCTCCATTCTCGGTGGGTTGGCGGCACCATCGACTGCCTTGGCACAAGCCGGGCCGGAGGCCGATGAATCAGCCGGCCTTGCAGAGATCGTCGTGGTGGCGCGTAAGCGCGAGGAGCGGCTGCAGGACACGCCGATCGCCATCACCGCGCTCGGCGGCGAGGATCTGACGGCGCGCGGCGCGAGCGCGCTTGCCGACGTGGCGGGCTTCGTGCCCAATGTTTCCATGTACACGGCGGCGGGCGGCAGCGGCGGCGGAGCGAACCTTTCCGTCTTCATCCGCGGCGTCGGACAGAGCGAATTCCTGTTCACGGTGGATCCTGGCGTCGGCGTCTACGTAGACGGCATCTACTATCCGCGCTCGGTGGGCAGCACATTTGACCTTCTCGATGTCGAACGCGTCGAGGTGCTGCGCGGACCGCAGGGCACATTGTTCGGCAAGAATACGATCGGCGGCGCTGTCAACGTCACCTCGGCCAAGCCCAGCGGCGAGACGCGCGGTTTCATCGAAATGACGACGGGCCGTTTCAACCGCATCGACCTGCGCGGATCATTTGAAACCGCGCTCATCCCCGATCGGGTGGCAATGAAACTCTCCGCTTCGTCGCAAAACCGGGACGGCTACGGCAGACGCGTCGATTACTTCACCGGCGACACGGTTTCCCGCCCCGGTGATATCGGTCAGACGGCCGCGAGGCTCGATTTGCGGTTCACGCCGTCGAACGACATCACGGTTGATATCGCAGCGGATTACTCGCGCTGGCGGCAGGAAGCCGTGCCCGAAAAGCTGCTTTCGTTCGACCAGGACGTTTCCGTCGTCGCGACCTTGTGGAACATCTTCGTGGCATCGCCGATACCGATGTCGACGGATTTGATCTCGCCGAAGCCCTTCACCACCTACGGGACGGGCCCTAACCGCAACGATCTCGACATGTGGGGTCTTTCGGGAACGCTCAACTGGGATATGAGCGATACGATCGCTCTCAAATCCGTCACCGCTTATCGCCGCATGAAGGCGCATTTCGGCCGCGACGGTGACGGCGGACCCATGGACTATATCGCAACTGACAACCGGCAACGGCAGCACCAGTTCAGCCAGGAACTCCAGCTTGTCGGCACATCGGCGGATGAACGACTGAAATGGGTCGTGGGTGGCTTTTATTTCAACGAATATGGACGCGACACCAACAACGTCATCCTCGCATCCGGATTTTTCAACGCGTTCGAAGCGCTTCCGGGCCCGATCGATGGGTCTCCTCCCGAAGCGCCAACAGCGCCCGGCGGCGCAGGTAATCCAGTGAATATAGCGCTCGATCTCGATTTCGACATCTTCAACAAGATCCGCATCAAGAGCTACGCGGCTTTCGGACAGGCGACCTACACGCTTGCCGACGACCTGAATCTCACGGTAGGCGCGCGCTACACGCATGAGAGCAAGGACTATACGCTGAGGCACATCCGCGTTGCTTCGGGCGTGCCGATCATTCCGCTGACGACCGTGGGCAAGAGCTGGGATTCGTTCACGCCGATGGCGTCGATCGACTATCGCTTCTCACCACAATTGATGGCGTATGCATCGGTATCGCGCGGGTTCAAGAGTGGCGGTTTCAATGGCCGCCCCACCGTGGACAACACGCCGCCGGTGCCCTTCGATCCCGAAGAAGTGACAGCCTACGAGCTCGGGTTCAAATCCGATCTTCTGGGCCGTATGCTGCGCTTCAACGCAGCGGCCTACTGGAACGACTACACCGATATCCAGCTTTCACGTGTAAAGGCAAACGAGGCCGGTGTGCTCGTGCTCGATCTTGGCAATGCCGGCGACGCGGAAGTGAAGGGATTCGAGCTGGAATTGCAGGCACAGCCCGCTCCCGCCCTCCAGCTTTCAGCCGGGCTGGGATATACGGATTTCAAATACACCAGCCTAGCAGCGGGGGTGAGCGACATTACGCTCGATACGCATCAGCCCTTCGTTCCGAAATGGACGGGCAATGCGAGCATCGTCTACACGGTGCCGGTGGGCACTAGCAGCAGCATCGCGTTGCGAGGCGACCTGATATACAAGAGCCGCACCTATCTCGATCCCACCAATGTGGAAACGCTCGTGCAGGATGGCTTCGCGCTGATCAATACGCGGATCACTTATTCGAATGACGACCTCGGGCTGGAGATTGCGGCCTTCGTCACCAATCTGACGGACAAAACCTATCTCGGCGGCGGCATTTCGGCGGAAACCAGTTTCGGTCATACCGAAGGCTATTATGGGCGTCCACGCGAGTGGGGGCTCTCGGCGAAGAAGCGCTTCTAGGGGCGCGCACGATGGCCAGACTCGATCCTGATGTAGCAGCGCTTCTGGATACCATGCGGACGTCGGGTGCTCCACCGCTCTGGAATCTGTCGATAGCCGAGGCACGTGAACAGCTTGCGACTGCCACCGCCCAGCTCGCACCGGAGGCACCGCACGTCGCCAGCGAGGATCTGATGATTGCAGGCGACGGGGCGGCCGTGCCAGTCCGGATCTACCGCCCCGACCGAAACGGCGAGGGGCCGATGGTGATGCTTATCCACGGCGGCGGCTGGGCGCTCGGCAGCATCGAAACGCACAATGCAATCGCGCGGGCAATCGCTGCGGGCGCAGATGCAACGGTCGTGTCTGTCGATTACCGGCTTGCGCCCGAGCATCCGTTTCCAGCTGGTTTCGAGGACTGCAAGACCGCGCTGGCATGGTGCGAGATGCAGCGCCTTCCCGGCCAATCCCTCGTCGTGATGGGCGACAGCGCTGGCGCCAATCTCGCTGCGGCGCTCACGCTTCACGCGCGCGACAATCATGGGCCGCGCATAGACGCGCAGATCCTGATCTATCCTTGCGTGGATCTCACGCCATCCGCCCCTTATGTCTCACGCAAGCAGTATGGCGGCGGCGAGTATTTTCTGGGCCAGCAGGATATCGACTGGCTTCGCGGCATGTACCTCGCGGACACTGCAGACACAGAAAACCCATTCGTTTCGCCAATGCTCGCGGAGAACCTGCGCGGTCTGCCGCAAGCCCTGATCGTAACGGCGGGCTATGATCCGCTGTGCGGCGAGGGGCTAGCCTATTACCGCAGACTTTCAGAAGCGGGCGTACCCTCACGCAACCTCCATTTCGGAGGTGCAATCCATGGCTTCCTGTCGTTCGCCGGGGTCTTGGTCTCCGGCCGCAATGCGCTGGCACGGACGATCAACTGGCTCTCCGCTATTCCAGCTCGTTGAACTGACTGAGCAACTGGGTTCGACGGTTTACACCCGCCTTGGCGTAAATCGAACGCAGATGGTTCTCCACCGTGCGGGTGCTGATAAACAGCCGCTCCGCGATCTCTGTGTTGGAAAGCCCCGCGGCAAGCGCCCGCGTGATATCGACTTCGCGCGGGCTGAGCTGGTATTCGCGGCAGCGGATCGCGAACATGGCCTCGTCGTTCCGCCGATTGGTATGCACGATAAAGAATGGGCGTCCATCGGGGCTGCGCCGGGTCCGAACGGAAGCGACAATGCCGTCGGCTTTGGAAATATCAACGGAAACGGCATCAGCATAATTGCCGATCCGCAGCGTTCTCAGGCAGGCGCGCGAGAGTGCATCCAGCCGTATCCGCCCGCCGACATCCTGCATTGCCATATGCGCCAGCCCGGTCCGGTTTCCATATGTCACAGTCATGTGCTCATCGAGGAACACGAGGCCGTGCCCCGGAAAGGCCGAGTCATATTCGGCGATGGCGCGCTCGCGGATGACGAAACCATCCTGCAGACACAGAAGCCGCGCCGAACAGCCAAGAGCAGAGGCCAGCTTCTGCAGGCGGCGCTTTTCAATATCTGTGAACGGGCGATCTCCGCTCGGTCGATGGAAACCGAAGATCAGCGTGTCACCGTCACCGCTCTGCGGTTTCTGCGTCATGACCATGACATGGTGAATGCGGTTTGGTTGGAAAAAATCATTATAGAACGGACTGTTGGTGAGCTGCGCGTAGTCCGATATTTCCGAAGTACAGAATACATGCGGCGTGTTGCGCAAACTTCGGCTGGCGGCTTTCATCGCGGGATCTTCGCGGAAGTGATGCGCGAGATAGCCCTCGTGCGCACGTTCAGGTACATTATGGGCTGCCGTTCGCCCGAAACGGATTTCCCCGGCAGGACTGACCCAGAATTGCATGAAGCAACTCGTCAAGGCGTCGAGAAAAGCGGAAGCCGGCGCAAGAACATCCCGCTCAAGCGTGGAAAAATCCTTGCAAGACAGAATTCCTTCCTGGATGGATAGGAGCGTTTCTGTTTCCTTGGCCAAGCTTGCCATCGGATACCTCCCCTTGTCCGTCGCTGTTTTGGGCGTCGACTGGATACAGCGTTTCCGCCTAACCGCTGCTTCACTAGCACAAACGCCGCTTTATAAGCTCTTAGGACCCAATCGATCAATTCAATCGTTTTTTTGTCCGGCTCTACTCAAAAATCTGCCTCATGCAGGTCTTCTCTAACCAAACGACCGAAATTCAAAGCGAAAACTTGTAAGCGGAAGAAAGCAAACGATCGTCCCTCTGGCCCTGCGCGCGCCATCGGCATGGTCGGCTCGGAGGTGATGCTGCGCTTCTAAACATCTGTGAGTCCGACTTCTTCCACATCGTCGCGGCCGATCGCGACGAAATTGTCGAGCAACCAGGAGGCGGCAGGCCCCGGCGGCGTATCGCGTCGCCAGACCCCTGCGAAGCGGTAGATGCCGCCCGGATGATCCGGCATGGAAAGGCGGACCAGTGTGCCGGCCACGAGATCGGGTTCGATGAGTGGTAGTGGCATGTTGCCCCAGCCGATGCCTTCGCGCAGCAGCGCGTGTTTGGCGCCGAGATCGGCGAGCCGCCATGTCTTTGGACTCAAGACCGAGTAATCCTGGCCTTCCGTGAAGCGGGAACGATCGGTGAGGACGAGCTGCGTATAGTCCCGCCCCGCGCCCGGCGGGATACGTTCCATGCGGCCAAGCGGGTGGTCCGGGGCGGCCACGGGCACCATCGGCACTGAGCCCGCCGAAATGCACTCCACGCCTTCGATTCCCGCGGCGAGCGGACCGGAGATACCGATCGCTGCCTTGCGGTCGAACACCATGGCAGTGATCGCGCCGAGCGCTTCGACATGGAGCTTGAGCTGCACCGTCGGGAACTCCGCGGCAAACGTCCTGAGGACGCGGCCCACGCGATCCGAGGGCAGCATTACGTCGATGGCGAGATCAACCTCCGCTTCCAGCCCTTCCAAAAGGCCCTTCACCGTGGCGCGCAGACCATCAATGCCATGCGATACGGCGCGTACCTCGGCGAGCACGGCGCGGCCGGCAACGGTCAGCTTGGGCTTTCGCGTGCCTTCACGCTCGAACAGCGTCAGGCCGAGCTGCGTCTCGAGGTTCGCGATGCCGTAGCTGATGACGGAAACCGCACGATTCAGCTTGCGCCCCGCAGCGGCGAAACTGCCCGTGTCGACGATGGCGAGAAAGATGCGCAGTTGATCGAATGTCGGCGTGCCCGGAGTGCTCACTGTTCAAGTCCTTCGAACGTTTCATGCAGATTTATCCGTCTGAACAGGAAAGTCCGCAATCCTTATATCAGCTTCGTGAACGAGACGGCGGCATGACCGCTGCTTGAAAGGAGATAACCGATGATCGAACTCAGACCCTTCGAAAGCCTTGGCGGCGAGAACCACGGCTGGCTCGACGCCAAGCACCATTTCTCGTTCGCCGGCTACCACGATCCCAAGCGGATGCAGTGGGGGAGCCTGCGCGTGTGGAATGACGATGCGATCGCGCCCCAAACCGGGTTTCCGCCGCACCCGCACCGCGACATGGAGATCATCACCTATGTTCGTGAAGGCGCGATCACGCATGAGGACAACCTCGGCAACAAGGGGCGCACCGAAGCCGGGGATGTACAGGTCATGTCGGCCGGCACAGGCATTCGCCATTCGGAATACAACCTTGAAGATGTGACGACGCGCATATTCCAGATCTGGATCTTGCCGACGCGTAGCGGCGAGCAACCGAGCTGGGGTTCGCGGCCGTTTCCGAAAGGCGATCGTTCGGGCCAATTTGTCACGCTTGCTTCAGGCTTCGACAACGACAATGACGCGCTTCACATCCGTACCAATGCGCGGGTGGTTGGCGCGACTCTGAAAGCCGGAGAAACCGCCGAGTATCCGCTGGGCAGGGACCGCAAGGCCTATCTCGTTCCCGCAGTCGGCGCCGTACAGATCGATGACGGCCGCATAGGCACTCGGGACGGTGCAGCGATCAGCGACGTCGAGGTCCTGCGGATCACCGCGATCGAGGACAGCGAGATTGTCCTCGTCGACGTCGTCTAGATTTGCGGATCCGAGATTGCCGTTCGCATCCGGCGGGTACGGACGGCAATCGCCCGTGAGAAGACTGGTTTGAAGAAACGCCCAACACCTGCCATTCGTTCATCCTCTCGGCGGCAGCTTGGCAGCCTCTCGCAAACCATATGACGCCCTGTCGATACTTCCCGAAAACGGCCGCTCACTGCCGGGGCTTCGTTAAGCCCGATCCATCGCCGTCAGAAACCGCTGTGCATCCCACCCCTCGCGCAGGACAAGCCCTTGGTCGAGCAGCTGAGCAAATTTGTCTTCCTCCATGGGTGCGGCGAACAGATACCCTTGACCGACCGAGCAGCCCAGTGCCCGCATGATCGCGCGTTCAGACTCCGTTTCTATGCCTTCTGCAACGACGTGGATGTCGAGTGCTGCGCCAAGCTTGACGACGCTTTCCACGATGACGCGCTTGGCCGCGCTGTGCGCAAGATCGTGAACGAAGCTTCGATCGATCTTTATCTCGCTGAGCGGGAAGCTCTCCAGATAGCGTAGGTTGGAATAGCCTGTACCAAAGTCATCGATGGATATCCCGACCCCTAGGCGCCGCAGGTTTTCGAAAGCCCGGCGAATATTCTCCGGTTCACCGATCATGAGGTTTTCCGTGAGTTCCAGCGTCAGCCATTCCGCTCGGCAGCCAGTCTCGTCGAGCACCTGATGGACAAAGGCCACCATGTCACGCTGAGTGAATTCGACGACCGATACATTGAAGGCGAAACGGATCGGGGATCGGCGGCCCCGGTTGATCTGCGCCGCATACGTGGCGAGCGTGCGCAGGCCCCAGGCTCCGATTTCCAGGATCGCGCCCGTTTCCTCGGCGATTCCGATGAACCGGCTGGGCGATTGCGGACCGAACGCCCCGTGGTTCCATCGCAGCAGCGCTTCGGCCCCGACCAGTTCGCCCGAGCCGAGATCGACCTGTGGCTGATAGTGAAACAGAAGCTCCTGGTTCGGAACGGCGGTCTGGAGTTCGCTCGCCAACCGGATGCGGTTGCACGCGTCCCGCTCGTCCGCGGCCGCGAAGGGCTGCGGCGGGTGCCCGGGTTTCGCCTTCGATCTCTGCAGCGCCGCGCCCGACTGCCGCAGGAGTTGGAGCGAACTCGCACCGGCGACCCCCACGGCAAAACCCGTGGCGAACTGGACCGCCAGCGATGCACCGGGGAGCACGAAACGCGGCTTTAGGAGTTCGAGGACGTCGTCGACCGTGCTCGCGGCGCGGCTATGATCGTCGAGCGCGAACGCGACCGCGAAGCTGTTAGTGCCGACACGTGACACGGCAATCGCCGGCAGCGTTGCCAGACGCGTGGCCGCAGCGCGAAGCAGCGCGTCGCCGACATCATAGCCAAAGCCGCTGTTGACGTCGTGAAAGCGACGGATGTCGAGCTTGACCACCAGCAGGGTGGTTGTGGCAGACGCGTCCATGGCTGCCAGTCGATCGAGCAAACCATAGCGATCGAGCAGCCCTGTCAGGCGATCGATGCCGGCAGCATGTGTGACGTCGCGGATAAAACCGATGAAATGCGTCACTTGGTCCGCGTCGTCGCGCAGGGGCACCAAACGCAATGCGTTGCGAAACATCATGCCGTCCCGCCGATAGTTGCGTAGAGTCACCGAACAGTCGCGACCCTCTGTCAGGGCGGCCCGGATTTCGGCGATTTCGGGCTGCAGACGGTCGCTGCCCTGGAGATAGCGGCAATTCTTCCCGATCGCCTCGGCGGCAGTGTAGCCGGTGATCGCCTCGAACGCGGGGTTCACCTGGACGATGGGCTGCCCTCTCATGCGCATGTCGGCGATCAACACGCCATCGCTGATATGTTCCAGCGCGAGCAGGGATGCGCTCGCGGGAACAGCCGGTTCGCTAGAGCGCCTGGCCAGGAGATGCCATCGTGCCGGTTTGAACGCCCCGGCCTCTGTTGATCGAGCGTCCCCTTCAATGACGTCATGTCTCATCGCACTGCGCCGCTTGTCAGGCACGCCGCCCTACGGCCTGGCGGAACAGCCAGGCAGTCTCCGATATTCGCTTCTCTACGCACGGAAGGAGCAAGTCGCATGATAAACCTCTGGGCGCGACGATGCGGCACCGGAACCAGAGCTTCAACTTCAGCTTTGCGGCAGTTCAGGACAAAACAGAGGCGCTTCGGTCGTTTCTCGCGTCCCTGGACTTCGTGGTTTGAAACCGCAGGCGATAATCCAGAGGCGTGACACCAATTCTGCGTAGAAATGCCCGTCTGAGGGTCGTTGTGGATCCAAACCCTGCTGCGTAGGCAATCGCCTTGATCGGCGATGAGCTATCTTCGAGAAGGCGTCGAGCGATATCGATCCGGGTCAATTCGACATAAGCTGCCGCGCTCATGCCCAACTCGGCATGGAAAAGGCGGGATAAATGGCGCGGGCTCACGCCGGCTGCATTCGCAAGCGCTGCGAGACCCAAATCGGCGCGTGGATATTCGAGGATGTGAAGCCGTATTCTGTCAATCGGACTGGTGGAGGCACTTTGCGCGGTCAACGCGGCGCTGAACTGTGACTGCCCGCCGGGGCGCTTCAGAAAAACGACCAGCCTACGTGCCACCCAGAGGGCTAGCGCACGGCCATGATCCTCCTCGATCAATGAAAAGGCGAGATCGATTGCAGCAGCCACACCGGCAGAGCTGAACACCGGTCCGTCGCGAACGAAGATGCGATCAGGTTCGACCTGGATATCAGGATACGCCGCAGCAAGGCGTTCGGCATATTGCCAGTGGGTCGTAACGCAGCGTCCCGACAGCAGTCCCGCTTGAGCCGTAAGGAAGGCGCCCGTACACGTCGAGCCATAGCGCCGCGATTGCATGGCCTGATCCCGGAGCCAACGCACTACATTTTCGCTAAAGCGATCTGGCAGGCCATAAGGCCCAACGACGATTAGCGTGTCGCAAGGCTGGGTTGCATCGGAAATACCCGCATCGGGCATGTAGATCACGCCCGATGCGCTCTCTGCGGGGGTTCCGTGTTCGGTTACCAGCCGGACGCGATATGGCCGCCCCGACTGCATCTTGCAGTTTGCTTCGAAAAAAGCGTCGCGTAGGCCTGCGATCTCAAGCAAATGCACGTTGCCTGGGGCGAAGATCGTGACGAGCACGGACTTGTCTTCCGCTCATTGGCGGCCGGAGGCCCCCATCGCCCGCCCTTATACGCCCCTTCGGCCTGATTGCGTATAACGATAATAAAAAGCGGCGTTCGGGCTACGCGATGGAGGTAGATTGTCCGGGAGATGGAGCGAGGCAAGTCTTTGCGGAACCCCCTGCGGAGCTTTCGGAAGCCGCGCCTCGGTGCAGAAAATCCGATCAGAAGCTGGCGTTGATCCCGAACGTCACCGTGCGGCCCGTGTAGCTCGCACCTTCCAGATAGCGCGAACCCTCGCCGTAACGTTCGTCGAGGATCGGGTCCTTGCCGCTGTTCAGTATATCGACCGCGTTTACGAACAGTTTGAATTGCGGCGTGAACTGGTAGCTAAACTGGCCGTCCAGCGACCCGTGCGCTTCTTCCACGATCCGCGTGTTGTAGCTTGAGAAGCGCGCTGTCTGACGATCGCGCCAGCTGTAGGCGAGCGAGGCTTCGATCCCGTACTTCTGGTAAGTGATCGCGCCGGTGACAATGGCCTCGGGTGCGTTGAAGAAATCCCCCTTCGGCACGCCGTCGAGGCCGGTGTCGGCCTTGCTCTTCTGCAATGTCGCGTTCGCATAGATGCCGAGCCCGCCGAACGCGCCCGGAAGCTCCGGGAACTGCCGCACGAGGTTGAACTCGACGCCGTAGATCTCCGCGCTCTTGCCGTTCGTATAGGTGATGACGTCATCGATCACCTTGCCGGCCAGCCGGGGGTCATTTTCGAAGCGCGCCCGGTCGGCTTCGGTTTCAGGCGCGGTCTCGCTGAAGATGAAGCGATCGATCTTCTTGTAATAGACGCCGGCGGAAAGAATGCCGATCGATCCGAAATAGCGCTCTATGCTGAGATCGAAATTGTAGGCATAGGCCGGTTTCAGGCCGGGGTTGCCGATCGTCACGTCAACCTCGCCGTCTTCCTCTGAAATCTCGGTCGCACCGGAAATGTAGAGCGCCTCGGGCCGCGCGATCGAAGTGTAGAAAGCGCCCCGCACGACGAAATTATCCGAAGGCCGGTAGTTCACCTGAAGACGGGGCAGAACGCTCGTGTAATTGGCCTTGCCTTTCACGCGGTTGTAGGCGGGGTCTTCGTCTTCCAGTTCGACGAGTTCCCAGTTGGTCGAGGAAACGCGCGTGTGATCGATGCGCACACCGCCCACCACGTCCCAGTTTCCCCACACGCCCTTCGCCATCACATATCCGGCGTATGTATCCTCGTCGCTCGTATAACTATCCTCGTCGATCGCGATGCCGCCGTCCTCGACGTACTCGTTCACGAAGTCGGGATTGCCGTCGACGAGGCTCTGCGAATATTCCCGCCAGCGCATGAGATTTCCGATGTCGAGCGACAGCCACGGCGCATAGGGCGCGCCGACCACGGAAGGGTCGATGAACGGACCAACGCCGAATTCCTCCATCGTCAGCGGCCCCGTCAGCTCCATGATGTTCGCTTCGAACAGTTTCCGGCGCGAGCGTTCAACCTTCACGCCGGCCTTCACCGTGCGCAGCCATGAACCCGAAGGCTCCCATGTCATGTCGAAATTCGCGGCCCAGCGCGTATTCTCGGAATCGTCCTGGTCGATATCGTTGTAGCCGAGCACATAACCGTCCGGATCGGCGATCGCGGCGACATCGGCAGGCGTCAGGTTCGGGATCGGGAAGCGGCCGGAATAGTCGTAGCCGAGCAGATTGCTTTCCAGTTCCTTCGTGAACGCAACCTCGTTGTCGAACGGCTCCTCGCGCTTGCCGGTCGAATAGCCGACGCCGTAATCGAACGTCACCGCCCCCGCGCGCGATTTGCCGGAAAGCACATACGACTGCTGCGTCAGTTCGGTCTCTTCATACTGGTTGAAGATGTTCGCGGTGCCGGGCTCGGAGAGGATCAGGTTGCCGTCGTCGTCATATTCGTCGGTGCCCGCCTCGAAGTAGAGCGCGTGGCTCAGTTCCTTGTCGAACAGCCGATTGTAGCTGCCCTTGAAGGTCAGTTCGGTCGCATCACTCACCGCCCAGTTGAGCGCGAGGTTCGCCGAGATGTTCTCGCGTTCGTTGTCATATTCGGTGGGGTGGTATTGCAGCGGCGTCACGCCGCTCGCCGGGTCGTCTTCCACCAAGCTCAGATAGTCCTCGTCCTGATAGAAGACGAAGCCGCGCGTCTTGCGCTTCGACCACGCGCCCGACACGAGAATGCCGAAACGGTCGTCCGCACCGAAACGCGTGGCGAGCGTGCCTTCCACCATCGGCTGCACCTTGTCGGAGAGGTCGTGATAGAAACCGCTCGCCGTGAAATCGATGACCGGACCGCGATAGTCGAACGCCGTCGCCGTCTCCAGAACCACCGCGCCGCCGATGCCGTCGGCGTCCTGATCGGGCAGCAGCGTCTTGTGGACGGTGATGCTGGAAAGCGCGCTCGTCTGGATCATGTCGAGCGGAACGCGGCGGTTTTCCTTTTCAGGCTGCGCCGCGTTCATGCCGTTGATCTTCGTGTTGTTGAGCCCGCTGTCGAGGCCGCGGATGGAAATGTAGCGTCCTTCGCCCGCATCCACCTCGCGCTGCACCGAGATACCGGGCACGCGACGCAGCGATTCGGCGGCGTTGAAATCGGGGAAGCGCCCGGCCTGATCGGCGGAAACGACGTTGCGGACGTTGTCGGCGGCGCGCTGCCTGGAGAGCGCCTGCGCCTGCGCGCCGCGCTGGCCGACGACGAGGATGGTCGCATCGTCCTCTCCGAGCATGACATCGTGCGCCGCGACCATGCCGGGCGCGATCCGCACACTTTCAGAGCGCGTCGGATAGCCGAGATAGTCAAAGCTCAGCGTGTAGGTGCCGGCGGAAAGGCCGGCGAAGCGATAGCCGCCTTGTGCGTCCGTCGTCGTGGACTGTCCCGTTTCACGGATGCGAACGATCACGCCTGAAAGCGCAGCCTGTGTTCCCACTTGCCAAACGCGGCCGGAAAGCCCCGCATCGGCGGTCTCCGCAGTCTGGGCGGCCGCCTCGGACGGCGATGCGATCACGAAGCTGCTGCAGAGCAGGCAGGCCGTCAAACGGGTGATGGAACGGAAACTGGACATGACTTCCCCCTTCATGCCGGCGCACGCCGGCATGGCTGATGCGGATACTCCGCGATTGGCGATGGGCAGCCTCTAAGCCCTGGTTCGCGCGTTCCGGCCCTGGCCAGCAGAAGAGGGCCTTAGGGAATGGACCGTGCGTCGAAAGTTGCCGGCAGTCTGCGCGAGGGTCGGTAGCAACCGATTGTTACACTTCGACGACCGGTCGACGATTACCGATCCAGCCTCACGTCAGCTGGGCGAGGCATTCCGTCTCAGACTTGGTGTCTTGGCGGTGTCGCCGGCAGTCGCAGCGGATGTGGCTTCGATGGCGCGGCTCTACCAACTGATGAAGCTCCGCGGCTCCAAGGTCTGAGAATGGGATTGCGCCTATTTTGCTCGAAACTGAAATACGGGCTAAGCCAGCTACCGCATTCTAAAATTAAACATTACTTCGATGCGGACAATACCAGGTGACCCGGAGCGACCTCCGTCACTTCCACGCCCGTCATGATGTGCAGCGCCTCCACGAAGCCTTCGACTTCGCCGGCCTTGAAGTAGCCCGCTATGGGCATGGCGCGCAGTTCATCGCCGCGAACTTCGATGTCGACGTCCGAATAGCGGCCGACCTCATCCACCACATCGGACAACGGTTCCCCCGCAAAGGCGAGCATACCGACGCGCCAGGATAGTTTGCGATCGATCTCGGTGGGCGTCACATGCTCCAGGATCTCGACATGCTCGGCCGAAAAGACCGCGCTCTGACCGGCAGTCAGTTCCATGACCGTGCGGGCTGGTCTGCTGACGCTCGGCGTTCCTGCGAGCGGTTTCGCCGCGGAGAGGGCGACGCGCCCCTCGGAGACCATGACATCGAGCTTGTTGGCCTTGTTGAGGCGCACGGAGAATGCCGTTCCCACGGCTCTCACCACGCCGTTTCCGGCGTAGACGGAGAAGGGCCTCGATGCGTCATGAGCGACCTCGAAAAATGCTTCCCCGCGCAGAAGCTTTACGCGCCGCTCCGTTTCCGTGAACTCTGTGGCGATGCGGCTGTCCGTATTGAGCGTCAGCTTCGAACCATCCGGCAAGGTGACAATTTCCTGCCCCCCAACTTTCGTTTGATAGTCTGCCGCGAAGCGGGCAGGGCGGGTCTCAAGACCGTCGCGGTTGAGAAGCGCGCCGATGGCCACCACGGCCAGCAGAACCGCAGCCAGTGCCGGCAATGCCACCGCCACGCGGCGCAGAAACGACCGCTCCGTGGGCGCGTCTCCTGCCGAGGCATAGGCGTTCAGGTCTTCCAGCTTGTCGAGGCCATCCCAGAGCCCGGAGAAGCGTTCGAAGGCATCGCGATTCTGCTCGCTTTCACCGCGCCACCGGGCGAACGCCGCATGGTCCGCGGGGGTCATCTCGCCGCCGGCAAGGCGTGCCGCCCATTCGGCAGCTTCCGCCTCGCTCTTCTTCGGATCGGGAAGAAGATAGATGTTGTGGGCGTCAGTCATTGGCTTTGCGCGCCATCTCGGTTTCGGGAGCCGCCATTTTCAGGACCGCGCCAGTGCTCGCCTTGCGCAGGGTGCTTCCGCTGAATTCCGCCGGGTCATAGCCCTGATTCCGCAGATAGGCATTGCACGCGATCAAGGCCGCCGCCACGCGCTTCTCAACGGTGCTGACCGAGACGTCCAGCTTCAGGGCAATCTGCTTGAACTTCAGTTTATCGACCTTGCACATCCACAGCGCTTGCCGCAGCTCCGGTTTCAGGCTGGCCATCGCCTGAGAAAGGACGAACAATTTCAGGCGCCCGTCGACCTGTTCCTCGACAGTGCCGTGACGCTCGTCGACGAGGGCTTCGGACCCTTTGGAATCCTCGAAGAATTCCGTCGCGCTGTTTTCCTTCCTCGTCGCCTCGCTGATCGCAAGGTTTTTGGCAACGCGGATGAGGAAGGCCTTGGGGTTTCCGATATCTTGCGTCTCGCTGGCCACGAAGGTGCGCAGGAAGGCCTCCTGCACGAGGTCGTCCACGTCGTCCCCCCGGCGGCGATAGCGGGAGACGACGCGCCTCAGCGTCATCTCGCACTCGATAAACGTGTTCAGCAAACGCGACATCGATGCCTTCCGAAGCGGGTGAGGGCACCCGGCCACGCGGACGCTAGCACGAAGCGGCCCGGCAGGCCAGAATCCACGGCGCTGCCCCGGTTCTCTCTGCCTGCCGCCATCGGGATGCCTAAGCCCCCATGCTCGCTTCGTAAACGCGCATCCAGTTCTCGCCCATGACCTTGTCGATGTCGGCCTTGCGCCAGCCGCGCCGCTCCATCTCCGCGCGGACAGCCGGCAGCTTCGAGATATCTTCGAAGCCTTGTGCATATTGGATCGGATCCTGAACATAGGTCATCTCCGGCGGAAATGCGAAAGACTCCTCCGGATTGATGGACGACGTCGCGCCGGTCGTGAAATCGCCGCCGATGCCGATGTGATCCACGCCGACGAGCCTTTTCAGATAGTCGAGCTCGTCGACGTAGCGCTTGATGTCCGCGCGGCGTCGCGGTTCCTTGCGCTTGCCCACATCGTCGCGGCCCCAGCTCATGAAGGGATCGATCGCGCTGACGCCGAAAAGGCCGCCGGTCTTGGCGATACCTTCAATCACCCGGTCCGATGTGTTGCGCGGGTTCGCGTTGAGCGCGGCGATGTTCGAATGCGTGCACACGACCGGGCGCTCCGCCATCGCAATGATGTCGAGGCTGGACTGCTCGCCGGTATGGCCGCCGACATCAACCAATATGCCGAGCGACTGCATCTGCGAGACGATGGTCCGCCCAGCCTTGGTGAGGCCGACGTGCGGATCAAGGCAGCCGCCGGCGAAGGCATTGGTCAGGTTGTAGATAAGGCCGCAAACGCGAAGGCCGAGATCGTAGAAAAGCCGCATCGTCGTCTTCGGCGGTTTCGACCACCAGTCGCTTTCGCCCTTCATGACGAAAAGGTCGGCTTCCTGCCACCCGATGGTGAGGGAAATCTTGCCTTCGCGCTTGATCCGCCGGATATCGGCGGCCGATTTGGCGATCTCCACCTGCGCCGCGTTTTGAGCCGCGAATTCCAGCAGCTGCGACATCTGGAGAAGCGACGGCAACATGCTGACATTCCAGCAATCGACGCCGCCTTTTCGCAGCAGTTCAAGATATTCTGCGGTCGGTGCAGCCGGGCTGCATCCGTCGACCACGATCGGGCCAATTGCGGAAGGCTCGTCCGCCACGGCACGGCCTGCAGCCGTACTTGCCGCGGCGGCAAGGAGGCTTCCTCCGGTGAGTTTCATCAGCCCGCGGCGGTTCATTTCGGATCCCATCAGAAAACCTCCCTGTCCAAACCCTATTTCGCCGCCTGTGCAAAAGGCACGGGTGGTTCCTGTTGTTGCAAATGCCGAACGAAGAAACCCGCGAGCCGCCGCGCGGCATAGGGATGATACCCCACGTCGTGGGCCGCGTTCGGCACGAGCACGAAGTCGAACTCCTTGCCCGCCTCGATCAGCGCATTCGAAAACGCCACCGTTTGATTAAACGGCACGTTCTGATCGATCTCGCCTGCGATCAGCATCAGTCTGCCTTCCAGCTGCTTCGCCAGGTGCAGATTGTCGACGCGAGCATAGGCATCATCTTCGCTGTCCCCCGGAACGCCGAAGAAGCGTTCAACCGAGATGGACGAGATCATGGTTCGGTAATCGTGCGGCCCCGCGATCGAAACGGCGGCCTTGTAGAAATCCGGGAACAGCAGCATGGCGCGTGCCGAGGCGTAGCCGCCGAACGAAATGCCCGTGATACCGATGCGTTCCAGATCCATGTAGGGCCGCGTTCGCGCGGCCGATCTGATCCCGGCGACATGATCGGCAAGGGCGAACGAATCTTCGTCTTTCATCGGCGCCATGTGAAAGGCCCGCGATCGTCGCGGCGTGCCGCGCCCGTCCTGAACGACGATGATGAACCCGAGTTCCGCAAGCGCCTGCATATAGGCGGCGCGCGCACCAAGTGCATCCGTGAAGCTCTGCGGCGCGAAGGACACCTGCGGGCCGGCGTAAATCTGCTCGATCACGGGATAGCGTCTGGACTTGTCGAAATTCGTGGGCTTCAGGAGAACGCCGTGAATGTCGTGTGCACCGTCCGCGCTTTTCGCGACCAGGCGTTCGGGCGGCGACCATCCGGTGGCGAGGAGCGCACTTGCGTCCGCATCGACAAGATCGGAAACGCGCGTACCGTCTGCCCCGCGCACGACAGTACGCGGCGGCTCCGACACGGTTGAATAGGTATCGACGAAATAGCGCCCGCTCGGCGAAAAGCGCTGCACCGGCGTGTCGTAATGACCATTGAGGCCGCGCACTGGAAAGTTCGTGTAGGCATGGTCGGCGTCTTCGGGGGTCAGCAGTTTCAGGCCGCTTCCATCGAGATTGATACGATAGAGATGGCGGTAATAGGGATTGCGCCCTGCCTCCTTGCCGCCGCCCGTGAAGTAGATGACACCTGCGGCCTCATCGACGCGCACGATATCGAACACCGCCCAGTCGCCCTTGGTGACGGCGTTCTTGAGAGCGCCGGTTCTGGCGTCGTAGCGATAGAGATGCCCCCAGCCGCTGCGCTCCGACCACCACAGGATTTCGCCGCGGCTTGCCAGCAGGCGCACGTTGGGCACGTGGTAGTCGAAGGGGTTGAGATTGAGGTACTGGCCGTCTCGTTCTTCGAGAATAGTCCGCGTTCTGCCGGATACGAGATCGACGGCAACGAGGCCGAGCGCGCGCGAATCGCGTGTCGATGTCACGAGATAGAGTTCGCCGCGCTCCATATCCCAACCGGGCTCACCCACGATCGCCCAGTACGGCGCGTAGTCGTTGAAGCCGAAAGCGCCGCCATCGACCTCGATAGCGCGGCCGCTTTTCCGGTCGATGAGCGAAAGCGTGTAGGGCACCTTCGGCGCGTCCGCAGGCATCGGCATCGCAATCTGGTGCGCGATGGGGCGCGACGAATCCGGCGCGAGATATTCGACGACATAGGGTGCGGTCTTGACGCCGCGATAGTCCGTGCGAACTGCAAGAATATAGCGCCCGTCGGGCGACCAGGTCGCGCCGGGGTAGGTGGGGGGCTCGGTGCCGCGACGCTCCTCGACATAGGTCGTTCGGAATGCGGTATACTGGTAAGGAAATTCCGCGGTCCCGTCTGTCGTCAGCGATCTCTCTTTGCCGGTCGACGTTTCGCGCAGCCAGAGGTTGTGATTGCGGACGAAAACCGCTTGCGCGCCGTCCGGCGAGAGGGCAGCGGCCGGATCGGGCGCCGTTTCCGCCGTCATGTTGCAAAAATCGGCGTCGCGGCTGCATTCGAATGTCTTTTCGCCTGCGGCGAAGACGACCCTTTTCAGGCCGTCCGAATAGCGGAAGGATGTGAAAGGCAGTTTCTGCGCTGAAATCGTCTTGCCGAGCTCGAGCGAGAGCATCCGCGCGACCGCTTCGTGGTTGAACGAGGGCGCCGTCTCGCCGGTCGCGGCATTCACGGTCTCGAAGCGATAGCCGCCGCTCACGTCGCGGCGATACCAGAATTGATCGGTGTCCCCGATCCAGTTCGGAACCGGCGCGGCATTGAGCACGAGGCCGCGAACGGCATCCGGATAAAAGCGTGCCGCGCGCTGGAAATCGGCGTGCGTCAGGCTTGGCGCTGCGTCAGCAGTTCCCAAGCGGTCGATGCTTCCGCAGGAGCTGGAAAGCAGAACCAGCGTTCCGATCAGTATCTGCCGCACACAAGCCTTCAGCATGGCACTCTTCCCAAGGCAAGGACGGCGGCGCCCGCAAGCGCCGCCGTCCACTGCGTAGTGTCAGTAGCGGACCGTGAACGTCAGTCCGGTCGTCCGCGGCCTGTTGATGAAGGCCGACGACAGATTGCCGTCGAGCACACCGTCAACCAGTGTCGCCGCGCTCGTGGGAATGGTCGTCGCCTGCAGTTCCAGGTCGTTGAACACGTTGTTCATATATGCCGTCAGCGACCAGCGTTCGGTTTCGAGGCCCAGCCGAAGGTTCAGCATCTCCATGCTTCCGAGCCTGCCCGACGGGAAGTTCTGCGGGAAGGTCTCACGCTCGCCGATGTACTGGAACGCGACCTGCCCGGTCAGCTCGATATCGCCGACGCCGAGCGGATAGTTGAGATCCGCGCCGGCCGAGAACGAGACCTTCGGGACGTTCGGGGGGCGGTTGCCCTTGGCGAGATCCTGGAAGTCCGCCGGTGCGCCCGCGATGGAGAAGACCGTCATGCCCTTGGTGTATTCCGCTTCCGTATAGTTGCCGCTGAAGAACAGCGAAACGTTCGGGTTCACCTTGTAAAGGCTTTCGATCTCAAGGCCGTAGATGCGCAGCTGCGGTCCGTTTGCCGTGAGTGCGCCCGGATTGCTGATGCCGATCTGCGGCGTGTCGAAATCGGAATAGAAGGCGGCGACATTGAACGTCACGTCGCCGTCCATCCACCGCGACTTGAGGCCGATCTCGCCCGTCACGATATCGTCGGAACCGTATGTCAGCGCGTCTTCGAATTCCGGCGAGCCGACCGGGCCGAAGCCCATCGCCGAGAACGGGCTGTTGAGGCCGCCGTTTCGAACACCCCGTGCGATCGTGCCGTAAAGCATCGCATCGTCGGTCATGTCATATTCGAAGCCGGCGCGCGGCAGGAAGGTATTGAGCTTGAAATCGAAGCTCACGCCAGGGCCGCCCGGCGCGGTGAGCGCTTCCACGTCGTTGGGAACCGGGAAATAGATCGGTGCAAAGATGTCATCGGGATCCGTGAAGATCGGCGAGAAGATACCGATCACGAAGGACTCGACCAGCGTCGACCTTACCCTTTCGTTTACGTAGCGCGCACCAGCGAAAACGCGGAAACGCTCCGACACATCATAGCTGAATTCGGCGAACGCCGAGAACTGCCGCGTATCGACCCGCGTGGTCGAGCGTTCGATCTCCGTTGTGCCGCTGTCCGTGATGTTGGCGTATCCGGGGCCCGCAACGAGGGCCGTGTCGGTCGCTTCGGTGTCCTGATAGAACGCGCCCGCCACAAAGTTCAGCGGCGATTCAAAGTCCGAAACGAAACGGAATTCCTGCGAAACGCTCTTTTCCTTGCCGCGCGTCTGCGCAATGGCCGTGAGGTCGGACGAGAGCAGGTTGCTTGCCGTATCGAACGGCGGGAAGGCGTTGAAGAAGCCTTCGAAGCCGTATGTATACGCGGAGCTGAACGTTTCCGCCTGGCGTTTGCGCTTGTAGAGGCCGGTGATCGATTCGATCGTGATCGGCCCGCCGTTCCATGAAACCTTGCCGCTGTAGAGTTCGAAATCATCTTGGCCGAGGCCGTCGATGAGGCTGAGCGACGGCGCAATCAGGTCTTCCGTTCCGACCGAATTGCCGATCGTCGTCGGCTCGATGAAGTTGAGTTCGCCGATATCGTCGCGGCCGAAATGCGCGGCAAGGCGGATGCTCAGATCCTCCGTCGGCTTGAAGAGAACGATGGCGCGTCCACCATAGGACTCGAAGTCGTTCATGTTCTTCTTGTCGAGGCCGAGGTTGTCGATGTAGCCGTCGTCCTTGCGATAGAAGCCGACCACGCGCACGCCGAGCTTGCCCGGCACCAGAATGAAGCTCGTGGCATTATCGACGCGATAGTTGAAGCCGCCGTTGTTCGTGGTGCTGAGGCCGTTGCTCCACATGCCCTCGATCATCTTGCCGCTATCGAGGTCGGGGTCGGCCGAGAAATAGCGGATCGCGCCGCCCATCGCGCCCTCGCCGAAATAGGTCGGCTGCGGGCCGCGGAGAACCTCGACCCGGTTGAAATCAAAGAAGTTGAAATCGCGCTGCGAGGCGGAGGCAGAGGCAACCGGAATATCGTCCACGAGGATGGAAACGAGCGGCTGCAGTTGGTTGCCCGAAACCTGGGTGCTGTTCGTCACGCCGCGAATGTTGATTTCGTTCGTGTTCGGGCCGCGATCCAGAAGCTCCACGCCGGCGACCCGGTTCGAGAGGTCTTCGAAATCGACGATGCCGGAGCGGCGAAGCTCCCGGCCATCGAGCGCGGCGACGCTGCCGCCGATGTTCTGAATGGATTCCTGGCGGAATCGCGCGGTTACGACGATTTCCTCGCGGTCGTTGCTTTCAACGGCGACATCCTGAGCCACTGCCCCGTTCGCACCGAATATGAACGTCGAAATCCCCGCGAAGAGCGACGCTTTCAATCCCCTGTTTGCCACTTTCATCTCCCTGCCTTCACCTGTTGGTTTCGGGGTGATGACGATCACCCCTTTCTTGGTGAGGCGGGCGGAATATCCTGTGCGCTGAAGCAGAATTGCGAGCGCTTCATCGACCGTGTGCCGTCCGCGAACGCGCGGTGCGTCCGGGACATCGGCCAGATCGGGAGGGTAGAGAAGCTGTGCACCGGTAAGGCTTACCAGTGACGACAACGCTTCACCGAGAGTCTGCTCTTCGATGCGAAGATCGTAAGAGCGAACCGGCAAAGCTTGAGCATTCGCGGCAACGACCACGAAGACGGCAAAAGCACCGCCAAGCGTGAGTTGCCGACGCAAACTCAACCCCTCCCATTTCTGGCCGGGCATAACGGCGCGTATCGGATCTTCACACCAGCCCTGCAGATGAAGACCGGCGAGGAGAGAAAACCCGTAAACTTTTCTTCAAAGAAATGTCGCAATCCAAACTCCTTGCAACCCGTGCAGGGCGCAGCCCGGCATAACCCGCTTCCCAGCCGGCGCAAAGGTCTCAACATACATCATTGTATTTTCAATGTTTTGCTGTCTCAGGGAAGTCCGCCAGCACATCTACGACGGCGTTCACGCCGGTTCGTATCGGATCGAAGCAGGCGAGGCCGGTCTCTTCCGCCGTGCGAGCGATCGTTGCGAACGCCTCGCTTTCAGGCATTGAGGACGTGTTCAGGGATATGCCGACGAAGCGCGCGGCAGGATTGACCGCGCGCGCCAGCGGCAGGTAGGCGTCCATCGCCTCCTGAAGCGTCGGGCATCGGACGTGGGGGAAATCGTTCAGCCTTTCCCGCAGCGGATCGTCGCACAGAACAAGGGCGTCCGGCTGCGAACCATAGAGCAGCCCGAGTGTGACCGGCGCATAGGCAGGATGCAGGATCGCGCCTTGTCCCTCGATGATATCCCAGTGATCCGGGTCGTTTTCGGGTGACAGCATTTCTGCGGCGCCTGAAATGAAGTCGCCCACCACGGCATCAATCGCGATGCCGCCCCCGGCGATGAGAATGCCGGTTTGGCCGGTCGCGCGAAAATCGGCTTTCAATCCGCGCGCGTTCATGTCCTTCGCGATCGCCATCGCGGTATATTTCTTTCCGAGCGCGCAATCCGTGCCGACCGTCAGCAAACGCAGCCCGGCGCGCGGCTTGCCGTTGCCCACGGGCAACGCGTGCGCGGAGTGGCGTACATCGTGGAGCGTGCGCCCGAGCGCTGCGGCCAGGTCCGCGATTTCCGGAATGTCCTTCAAACGGCTGTGAAGGCCCGAGGCGATATCGAGGCCCGCGCGAAGCACATCCTGCAGGATCGGCACCCAGTGCGCCGGCAAGACTCCGCCGTGCGGCGCAATGCCGATCACGGCGGTTTTCACGCCTTCGTCCGCAGCCTGCTGCACCGTCATCGAAGGCAGGCCGATGTCGACCGCATCCTCAGTGAATCTAAGCTGGCCCAGGCAATCGGCGCGCGCCCAATCGCGCAGACCGAACGCGGTCTTCGCGTTGCGCGGGTTCGTCATGTCGCCGATGATGAGGAGAAACGGTTTCTTGATCGTCAGCATATTGCGTGTACAAATCCGTTATGCCTGTGCGCAGGCACGGCGAGAAGCCGGCTCCGAACCAGTGCGTTGTCATGGGAACGCGGGTTTGACCGGTCGCTGCGGACAAGACAAACCAGTAGTCCTAAGGCAAGGGCGAGCGCTGCTAAACCATGTTCCTGAATTCACAGACGCTCGCCTCGCTTCGCTTCTTCGAAGCCGCCGCACGCAAGTTGAGTTTCAAGAAAGCGGCGGCCGAGCTCCACGTCACCGACGGTGCCGTCAGCCAGCAGATCAAGCATCTTGAAGAGGCGCTGGGGCAGAAGCTCTTTCTTCGCTTGCCCCGGCGCATCGCGCTCACGGAGGCCGGCGAGCGCTTCGCATCCATCGTGCGCAAAGCGCTGGCAGAGATCGAAGATGAAGCGCGCGCTCTCCGCGCGGGCGGTGCAAGAACGGAAATCCGTGTCCGTGTGAATCCGTCGTTCGCGCTGCGCTGGCTGATGCCGCGCGTCGGCGATTTTTATGCCAAACACCCCGGCAGCAAACTCTTCATGATCGCTGAATACGGCGATATCGATCTGTCCGGGCGCGATTTCGATATCACGATCGAACAGGCCGTGCAGCCGCTTGCCGGTCTTCATTCCGAACGGCTGTTCGACGAATACATCACGCCGGTTTGCACACCGGCCTATCTGAAAGACCATCCTCTGGAAGCGCCCGGCGGACTGGAATCCTGTACGCTCCTGCACGATGCCCATGCCTGGAGCGGCGGCGCGAACGATGCGGAATGGAAGGTCTGGCTTCAGGAAGCAGGCGCGCCGCACGCGGCGACAGGGCAGGGGCGGTTCTTCAGTCTTGCCGACATGGCGATCCAGGCCGCGCTCAACGATCAGGGGATCGCCATGGGCCGAACCGCCTTGGTTGGAGACTTGCTGGAAACGGGTGTCCTTATCGCGCCCTTCGCCTTGACGGTGAAAAGCCCCGCATCCTATTGGCTCGCCTTTCCAGGGGCACATTCGGAAACGCCCGCCATCGAAACTGTTGGAAACTGGCTGAGGGCCGAGGCGAAGCGCTTCCTCGATCAGGTGCCTTTCTGAAAGCGTCCCGCGCAGGCCGTTTACAGTCCTGTCTAGATTCACATACACTTATGTATTGACAAGAAGGCACCTGTCGCTCTTTCTGCGCGGCTCACGGGAGGGGGATACGGGAATGGACGTCAGCGCCTCGAGAAGTCCGTCTGCAATCTCGCATCCTTCGGGCGCCAGCCTTCTCCAGCGTTATTGGGTTCTGGCGGTGATGACGCTGGTCTACGCGCTCAACATCGCAGACCGCTTTGTCCTTTCGACATTGATCGAGCCGATCAAGGCGGAGTTCGCGTTGTCGGATAGCGCCGTCGGTTTCCTCACCGGCGTTGCGCTTGCCTTGTTCTACACGACCGCCGGGCTGCCGCTCGGTATCCTTGCAGATCGTGTCAACCGCCGGAAGATGATCGGCTGGGCACTTGCGATCTGGTCGATCTTCACGGCCTGCTGCGGGCTTGCGCAGAATTTCTGGCAGTTGCTCATCGCGCGGATCGGCGTCGGCGTCGGCGAGGCCGGCGGAACGCCGCCTTCGCATTCCATCATCGCCGACTATTTTCTGCCGTCCGAACGTGTCATCGCGATGTCGATCTACGCGCTCGGCGTTTCGCTCGGGTCTGCGATCGGCGGTATCGGCGGCGGGCTGCTCACGGAGCAGTTCGGCTGGCGAACCTGCCTCATCATCTTTGCCTTCGCCAGTCTCCCGGCGCTCCTCATGCTTCTCACCATTCGCGAGCCGCGTCGCGGTGCCTGCGATCCCGGCGTCAGTGCCAACGCTCAAAAGCCAGGTTTCCGGGAAGCGCTTGACTTCATCCGGTCGCAGCGCGCGCTGATGCACGTGATTGCGGGCGGTACGGTGGCGACGTTCGCGGGCGGCGGCCTCGTGTGGTGGACACCAGCCTTCCTCGGAAGATCGCACGGCTTCAGTGTCGGCGAGGCCGGGCTCCAGGTCGGGCTGATGAGCGGCGCGGCCGGTGCGGCGGCGATGCTGGCGACGATGTTCCTGATGTTCCGCATGGCGCGCATGGACCCGAAATGGCAGTGCTATTTCCTCGCGGGCCTGACGCTGCTGATCACGATTCCCGGTGTCGCAGCCCACGTGGTTTCGGATCGCGCGACCGCCATCACGCTGCTGTGGCTTTTCGTGCCCTTCATCAACGTGATGATCGGGCCGAGCCTCGCGCTCATCCAGAATCTGACACGCCCTGATGTGCGCGGGTTCACGGTCGCGGTTCTGCTGTTCACGGCGAACATTGCGAACCTTGCAATCGCGCCGCAGCTGATCGGGTTCGTCTCGGACATCCTCGCCAGCCGCATCGCCGATCCCGCCCAATCGCTGCGCTACGCCCTCGCGGGCTTCGGGCTGACAGGCATCTGGGCGGCATGGCATTTCTATGCCGCGGTGGGTTCGCTGCGATCGGATCTTGCGAAGGCAGGCAGCGCCTGATCGCACTCGGGCAGAAAGCAATATCGTGACGACAGCGTCGATCGCCTCCGCCGTGCACGGTGAGGAGCAGGGCTTCCTCGGCCACCCGAAAGGCCTCGCCTATCTCGCGTTCACCGAGGCGTGGGAACGCCTGTCCTTCTACGGCATGTCGAGCTTGCTGCTGCTCTACATCCTCCAGCGGCTGCTGACGCCGGAGATCGCGGGCAGCGTCCTTGCGTTCGGCAGCCTCCGGGCGGGGATCGAGGCGCTCACAGGACCGCTTTCCAACCAGGCCTTCGCGAGCCAGGTGTTCAGCCTCTATTCGGGCCTCGTCTATTTCACGCCGGTGTTCGGCGGAATGCTGGCGGACCGTCTTCTGGGCCAGCGGCGCACCGTGGTGCTCGGCGCGCTTCTCATGGTCGCGGGCCATGTGCTGATGGTCTTTGATGCGAGCTTCCTGATCGCGCTGTCGCTGCTGATCCTGGGAACGGGATGCCTCAAGGGCAACATCTCCGCGCAAGTCGGGCAGCTTTACGCGCCGGGCGACGAGGGGCGGCGGACCCGCGCGTTTGCGATTTTCTATGCCGCGATCAACACCGGCGCCCTGTTCGGCCCGCTGGTGTGCGGCGTGCTTGCCCAAATCTACGGTTGGCACGTCGGCTTCGGCGCGGCCGGTGCGCTGATGCTGATCGCGCTTGTGGTTTACGGCGCGGGCTGGAAGCATCTCCCTCCCGATCGCAAGCGGCAGAGCAGCGCGGTTGCATCCACAGCGCTGGCGCCACGCGATTGGCGGATCATCGCCGCCTTGCTGTTCGTGGGCGTGATCGGGATTCTGCCCGGCGCCGCCTATTTCCAGGAAATGAATGCCGGCCTGCTGTTCATCGAAGCATCGGTAGATCGCGGCCTCTTCGGCTGGACCATTCCGGCAACATCGTTCAACGCGCTCGACGGCCTGTTCTGCATCATGGCCGTGCCGCTCCTGATCGCGCTTTGGCAGTGGCAGGCAAAACGGAACCGCGAACCGCACGATCTCACCAAGATCACGATCGGATATCTGATCATTGCCGCCGCCAACCTGATGATGGTCGTTCCCGCCGGGTGGGCCGACAAGGGCGAGACCGTCAGCGCGCTCTGGCCGGTCGCGCTCTATGCGCTGAACGCCCTGGGGTTCATATTTTACTGGCCGACACAGCTCGCACTCTACTCGCGAGCGGCGCCGGCGCAGGTCAATTCGACGATGATGGGCATTCTCTTCCTGTCCATCTTCCTCGGCAATCTCCTCGTCGGCACGCTCGCCGGACTCTGGGAGACGCTGAGCCACGCCAGCTTCTTCGCGCTCCACGCGGCGCTCGCCTTCGGAGCGTTCCTGATCATGCTGCTTGCCATGCGTCCGATCGGGAAGCTGCTCGCACCGCGGGTTTGACGCCGCGATCAGTGCTTGTGAGCGTCTGCCTTGGCGGGTTTCGTGTAGGGCACGAACTTGCCGAGGCCCACCGATCCGGCCTGCATGTGTGCCCCGGAATCGAAGAGGCGCACGATATCGACTGAGCAGAGCTGGTCCGAATGCGTGTTCGTGACGAGCACATAGTCCCGCCGCAGCGATGCCGCGCCCGAATCGGGTATGTTGACATAGATCGTGCCGCCCGACGTTTCGTAAATGATGGCCTTGCGGTCGATGATCCGGGACGAGCGTATTTCCCGCTGCGACAGGCAATCCTTTGGCTTGCCGGCGACGCGGCCTTCGATCGCGCGCGCGAGCTGTTCGTCAGCGGTTTGCGTTTTGGCCTGCGCGGCCGTGCCGGCGAGCAATGCGCCGGACAGAAGGATGAAGAACGACCTTTTCATGTGGCCTTCCTTTTCGCTTGATCTGAAGACTGTGCCTCTTTTTCTACCTCCGAACATGGCTGGAGAATGAACAGCGCGTATCAGAAGGTTACGCGCGAATCAGCGCCACCACGATGGCCAGCTGCAGCAGCGTTTGGGCAACAAGGAACACCAGCAGGAGGGGCGGCGCGGCGCGCAGGTCTTCAAGCCGGGTGGAAAGCCCGAGCGCGGCGACGGCCGCCGTCAGCAGCCACGTCGCCGCCGTGCTGCCAAGGCTGATGAGGAGCGGCGGGGCGAGTCCGAAACCGGCGATCAGGGCAAGCGCGACATAGGCGATCAGAAATGCGGGCAGCAGTCCGGGGCGCGTGCCGCCGTCATGCTTCGCGCGAAGCAGGACTCCGAAGCAAAGAACGATCGGCAAAAGCCCCGCGACGCGGATCATCTTCACGGCGACGGCCTGCGTCGCGACCTCCGGGGAGATCGCAAGGCCTGCCCCCGCCACCTGCGCGACATCGTGGATGGCCGCGCCGAACAGCAGCGCGGTTTCCGCCGGGGAAAAGCCGAGCGCGACTGCGAGCGGCGGATACGCCAGCATCACGATCGTGCTCAACAGCGAGACGACGATGACGACGAGCGTGGTCATCCGTTCCATCGCCGGGCGCTGCGGAAAGATCGCGGAGACCGCCAGCGCGGCGGACGCGCCGCACACCGCCACCGCCGCGGCGGCCACGGCCGCGACATGCCGGTCGCGCAGCATCGGCCTTGCGATCAGGTAGCCGGTGCCGATCGTGGCGACGAGCGAAACCGCGACAATGCCGATCGCGCGGGGCCCGAGCGCGGCAAGGTCGGGTGCCGCCAGCCGAAGCCCGAGCAGCGCCACGGCGATGCGCAGCACCGTGCGGCTGCAATAGCGTATGCCGGGTTCGCTCGCGTCCACGAAGCCCGGGAACAGGAAGCGGGCGATCATCCCGATCACCAGCCCGGCAACCACGCCGGGAACGCCCGAAACGCTCGCGATTCCCATGGCGCCTGCCGCGAGACAGGCGCAAAGCGCGATGCCCGCCAGGAAGGGCGCCGCGCCCGGCCGTGTGTTTGCGCTGGCCTGCGCCGGATCGCCTCCCATGCTGGCCATGGCTAGCGTGCGCCGCTCAGGTCTCCGTTGATGCGGGGCAGCCGGCGGTCGCGGTGCGCGACCATCCGGTCATGGAGAATGCGAATCTGGTCGCTGCCGGTGCGCACGAACAGGAACGGCAGCAGCCCGTGGAGCAGGCAGGCGAGACAGCCACCGAACATGCGCATCGAAAAGCCGAACGACATGGCCATGTGCTCGAAATAGCTCTCTCCCACCGATGCCGGATGATTCGTGAAGAGCCTGAAAAATGATCGCATGTGTCTTCCGCCCGTTGTCCGTCCGCTGATGGGGTTAGAATACGGAGAGGGGTGCAGAAGGTGTCCCCAAATGCGCGGCGATCTTTCCTGATTTCTGGGATGAATGTTCAACAATCAAAGCTTTCATGGATTTCTATTCTACACTCGAAAGCTGAGCGCAAAGTGCGTCACCCCCCGCAAATTGCGTTCGCACAGCGGCCGGACTGCGATATGTCCTGCGTGGGGGGCGGCCGTGGGCGCGCCTTGCGTGGGGGGAATCGGGTGCAGGTGATTTTCGTTCGGCCGGCGTATCGGCCGCTTGGTGTGCTTACCGTCCTTGCGATCCTGCTCGATGGTCTCGATGGCCAGGCGCTGAGTTTTGCTCTGCCCGCCATCGCTGCCGAATGGGGCGCGGAGAAGAGTGCGTTCGGCCTCGTTTTCATGGCCGGGCTCGTCGGCATGGCGGCGGGAACCATCGTGCTCGGCTATGTCGGCGATCGTTTCGGCAGGCACATCGCGCTCGGCATCAGCGTTGTGCTTTTCGGCCTGTTCACGGGGCTTTGCGCCATGGCGGGCAGCGTGAACGAAATCCTGCTGCTGCGCTTCATCGCCGGTCTCGGCATGGGCGGAGCGCTTCCGAATGCGGCTGCGCTGATGTCGGAAACCATAGCGCCCCGATGGCGGGCCGTCGCGGTCACCGCCACGATCCTCTGCATTCCGCTCGGCGGGATGCTGGGCGGTATCATTGCGTCGTGGGTGCTGCCCGCGTTCGGATGGCGGCCGCTCTTCATCGGTTGCGGCATCGCCTCGATCCTGCTCGGCGCGCTCCTGTTCCTGCAGACGTATGAAGCCGCGCCCGCACCCGAAACGCCCGATGTCAGTCCCTTGCCCTCGCCGGGTTTCGGCAAAACCCTCGCCCTGGTGCTCGGCAAGGATGTGCGGCGCGATACGCTGGCGATCTGGATTTCGTATTTCTGGTCGCTGATGGCCGTCTACCTCTCGCTCAACTGGCTGCCGAGCCTACTGGTCGGGGCGGGCTTCGATCTCGGCGACGCAAGCATCGGCGCGGCGCTTTTCAACTGCGGCGGCATCGTGGGCGCACTGCTCGGTGCGCTCCTCATCCGCACGTACGGGTCGCGGGCCGTGCTCGTCACGATGGCGCTTGGCGGCGCCGTCACCAGCGTGCTGCTCGCAACCTTTCCGCCACGCCCTGAATCCTTCGTGCTCAGCGTTTCGCTGATCGCCCTGCTCGGGGTTTCCAGCGCGGGCATCCAGTCGATCCTCTTCGCGGTCGCCGCGCAGCTCTACACGGTCGAAACGCGGTCGACGGCGATCGGCGTGGCGCTCGGCTTCGGGCGGACGGGTGCGATGATGAGCGCGGTGGCCGGCGGCGTGCTCATCGGCTGGCAGGCGGGCGGCTTTTTTGTCACCATAGCGCTCCTGATGGCGCTGCTTGCCGTGTCGCTGATGATCCTGCGCCGGCATATCGAAAGACACCGCGACCCGGCCTGACCCGGTTTCCGCCATCGCGGCGCCGGCCGGCCTTGATCCCTCGAAAGAAGCAGGACTATGACGGGTTCATATCCAAAGTTTCAGGGGATTTTCCATATGCGTCGTGTTTCTGCCGTCACCCTCGCCCTGCTTTCCACCTCGCTCCTCGCCGCGCAGCCCGCGCCGACGGGCGATGCCGTGACCCTCGTTTACGCCGGTACGCTGCTTGCCGAGCCCGGCAAGGCGCCGCGCGGGCCGAGCACGATCGTCATTCGGAACGGCAAGATCGCCGAAGTGCGCGATGGCTATGCCGAGCCGCAGGCGGGCGCGAAGGTCGTTGATCTCAAGGACCGCTTCGTGATGCCGGGCCTCATCGACCTCCACGTCCACTTCTGGGGCATCGGCGCCGATCCGTTGCGCGCCCGGCTCGCGGGAATGACCAACGACGACGGCGACGACATGATGTATGCGGTTTCGAACGCGCGGGTCACGCTCGAGGCGGGTTTCACCACGGTGCGTGACCTCGGCGGCGACGCACGCGGCATCCGCGCGCTTCGTGATGGCATCGAACGCGGCGATGTCGCCGGACCGACGATCGTCAACGCAGGCGCGCCGATCTCCGTTTCGGGTGGCCATGGCGATCCGTCCAACGGCCTTGCCGCGACGTTCTTCGACGCCGTTCACCAGCATCAGATCAACACCTGCGACGGCCCGGACGATTGCCGCCGCGCGGTACGCCAGCAGGTCGCGCTCGGCGCGCAGGTCATCAAGTTCATGTCCACCGGCGGCGTGCTTTCCAACGTCTCGGGCGGTCTCGGCCGCTCGATGACCGACGAGGAAATCAAGGCGGTGATCGACACGGCGCACGGTCTCGGCCGCAAGGTCGCCACGCACAGTCACCATGCCGCAGGCACCAAGGCCGCTGCGCCGGCGGGTGTTGATACGGTCGATCACGGCACGTTCCTCGATGACGAGGCGATCAAGCTGATGAAGACGCACGGCACCTGGCTCGTGCCCACCATGCTTGCGGCGAACACCGCCGTCGAGCAGGCGCGCGCGGGCGCACTGCCCCCCGCCGTGGTTCCGAAGGCGGAAGAGGCCGTCACCGCCGCGTTCAACAGCCACAAGAAAGCGTTTGCCGCGGGCGTTAAGGTCGCGTTCGGCACCGACAGCGGCGTTTCGAAACACGGCGATAACGCCCGCGAGTTCGCTCTGCTGGTGAAGGCGGGCATGACACCGGCCGCCGCACTTCAAACCGCGACTGTGAACGCTGCCGAGGCTCTCGGCCGGTCAGCGGCCATCGGCTCGATCACGCCGGGCAAGGACGCCGATATCATCGCGGTGGCAGGTAGCCCGATCGAAGACGTGACCCGTATGGAAAACGTCGATTTCGTGATGCGCCGCGGCGTTGTCCACAAAGCAGGCGGCAAGCGCCAGGGCTTCCCGGCGGATTGAAGCCCGCTGCGAGCGGGGAGGAGATGATCCGTTGACGGTCGCCAGCATCGCACTTCCCCGCATCCTGCGGATCGGCGGCGGCGCCGCGCAGCAGCTTGCCGAAATGCTCGGTGCGCTTGGCGTGTCGCGGCCGCTCGTCGTCACCGATGCCTTCCTCGCCGGGCAGGGCATGGTCGAGCGGCTGCTGGACGGGCTGCACGCGGCCGGGATCACGGCGCGCGTCTTCACCGAAACGGTGCCGGACCCAACCGTCGCCTCGATCGAGGCGGGCCTCGCGTTCCTGAAGGCGGGCGACCACGACTGCGTCGTCGGCTTCGGCGGCGGCAGCCCGCTCGATAGCGCCAAGGCGATCGCCATGCTCGCCGTCCACGGCGGCGCAATGGCGGACTACAAGGTGCCGCACGTGCAGGATGCGCCGGGCCTGCCGGTGATCGCCATCCCGACGACGGCGGGTACGGGCTCGGAGGCGACGCGCTTCACGATCGTCACCGATGGCGAAACCGACGAGAAGATGCTCTGCGCGGGCCTTGCCTATCTGCCCGTCGCGGCGCTTGTCGATTACGAACTGACGCTCGGCAAGCCGCGCAGGCTCACGGCGGATACAGGCATCGATTCGCTCACGCACGCGATCGAAGCCTATGTGTCGCGAAAGGCCAATCCGTTCAGCGACGGCATGGCACTGTCGGCGATGCGGCTCATCGCGCCCAACCTCCGCCGCGTCTGCGCAGACCCCGGAGACCGCCCGGCGCGTGAGGCGATGATGCTCGGCGCCATGCAGGGCGGTATCGCCTTCTCGAACAGCTCGGTCGCGCTCGTGCACGGCATGAGCCGACCGATCGGCGCGCATTTCCATGTGCCGCACGGGCTTTCGAACGCCATGCTGCTCCCCGCCGTCACGGCGTGGTCTGCGTCTGCCGCGATGGGGCGCTATGCCGATTGCGCGCGCGCCATGGGCGTCGCGGAAGAAGGGGAGGGCGATCAGTCGGCGGTCGCACGCCTGCTGGAGGAACTCTCTGCGCTGAACCGCGATCTCAATGTGCCGTCGCCCGCCGCGTGGGGCATCGACGAAGCGCGCTGGAACGATCTCGTGCCGCTGATGTGCACGCAGGCGCTCGCCTCGGGCTCACCCGCGAACAACCCGCGCGTTCCCACGGAGGCGGAGATGGCGACACTCTACGCCCGCGTCCGGGAAGGCGCCTGAACGCGACAGGGTGGCGTCAGCTATGGCGGGCACAAAGGGGCATAAGGGGGAAGATTATGCTGCTTGTTACGGCTCTCATCGCATCGCTGGCCGCGTCGGCGGCGCCGGAAACCCCTGCTGCCGGAAAGGGCGCCGCGAACACTTTTGCGCGCTCGGCGGACGAGCGCGAAGGTGCGCTCGACAGCTTCACCAACACAGGCACGGACGATCCGGCCGCGCTGCTGAAGCACCTTCAGCAAGAGATTTACGTCAACCAGCAGCTGGCGATCCTCACCCAATTCCGGCTCGACTATGCGGACCGCATCCGGCTCTCGACCGAGTATGTGAACAGCGATGGCGAACTGATCCCAACGCACGTGTTCACGCCCGTCAAGGCGTCGAATGCGCGCCGTCCCGCCGTTGTTATGGTGCACGGCGGCTTCCACGAGCGGCTGGAGCCGTCATGGTTTCCGCTCATCGAGGCGGTGGTGGAAGCGGGTTATGTCGTGCTGTTCCCGGAATATCGCGGCAGCCGCGGCTACGGAGACGCGATCTACCAGAATGATTACGGCAACACCGATGTCGCCGATGTTCTCGCGGCGGCGCGCTACGCTGCGACGCGCCCGGATATCGACGGCGGCCGCATCGGCATCCTCGGTCAGAGCCGTGGCGGCATGGTGACGCTGCTCGCCATCGAGCGCGCGCCCAAGCAGTTCAAGGCGGCGGTCGATATCGTCGGGCTCACCGATTTCGTGGCCTACATGTCCTACAAGCCGGACTACCGCCGCAAGGAAATCGCGGAGACCAACCCGAGCTTCAAGGGCAAGCTCCCGCACGAGAACCTGCCTGCCTACATCAATGTGTCGCCGATCAACTTCGTCGACAAGATCGAGGCGCCCGTGCTCGTGCTCGCCACCAGCGGCGACAAGATCGTGCCGCACACGATCCATACCGGCCGGCTCGTCGATGCGCTGAAGGCGAACGGCAAGGTCCACGAGGCCAGGATTTACGACGAGGCGCCCGGCGGCCACGTGTTCATGAAGGGTGCGACGCCTGAGCGTGATGACGCGCTGAAGCGCATCGTTGCCTGGTTCAACCGCTGGATGGGGCCTGCGCGTTAAGCTCCGGCCACATCCTTCATTCCGAAGCGATCGAGAAACCCGGAAAGGCGCCAGATCGTATCCGCGCGCGAGGGTTTTTCCGCTGGTCTGCCCAGCATGAACCGGATCGGCAGATTGCAGAGCAGTACGGCGAGATAGAGTTCTGCGGCCTGCTGCGGACGGTCGATTTGCGCAAGGCCGCGCGCGGTCCAGTTTTCGAAGAGGGTCGCGATATGGGCGACGTATTTCATCTGCATGTCGTTATCGAACGCCTCGCCGAAATCGGGATCGGTGAGGCTTTCCATGATCACGAGACGCATCACGGCGATCTTGCGCGGCGCTGTTGCAAAAGCGAGATAACGGATCGCGAACTCTTCGAGGATGCGCCGTGGCGGCAATCCGCTGGCCAGCAGCGTATCCAGATCCTTGAGGTTTTCGTCGTTGCTGCGGTCGACCACGGCGCGTAACAGGCCCTGCTTGTTGCCGAACATCTGGTAGATCGTGGCGAGCGAACCGCCGGAGCGCTGCACGATCGTGCTCAGGCTGACGGAGGGATAGCCGTATTCGAGGAACAAGGCTTCGGCGGCGTCGAGAATGGCCTGCCGACGGACGGTACGGCGCTCGTCCTGCGTCAGGCGCGGTGCGTCTAGCTGCTCTGCCTCTGCGTTCATGCTATTCTGGCGTTCCCCAAATTGATCTTGTCTTTGGTTATTGACCTGTAATGTACGTTACACTACACGTTTTGGCAAGGGCGGCGCCGACAGTGTCCCGATTCATCCCCCGCGACGGAGTTTTCATGCGTAACAACCGATGGCTGGCAGCGGCGGCACTCGCCGCCTGCGCGTGGCTTTCCGCCTGCGCGGAGGATGCTCAGCCCGCGCCGCCTCCACCCGAAGTCGAGGTTGTCACGGTCCGGTCGCAGCCGGTTGCGAACGTCATCGAGCTGCCGGGGCGCGTGCAGGCGATCCGCACGGCGGAGGTGCGTGCGCGCGTGAACGGCATCATCGAACGCCGCCTGTTCGACGAGGGTACGGACGTGAAGGCGGGGCAGGCGCTATTCGCCATCGATCCGCGCGAGATGACCGCTGCGCTGAATGCCGCGCAGGCGACGCTCGCCCGCGCGCAGGCGACGTCGGCGAACGCAGCGCAGGATCTGCAGCGCTACGAGGGGCTGATCGCCGGTCAAGCGATCAGCAAGCAGGAATATGATGCGGCGAAGGCACGGCTGAGCACGGCGCAGGCCGATGTCGATCAGGCGCGCGCGCAGGTCGCATCGGCCCGGCTCAATCTCGGCTACGCGACCGTTCGGGCGCCGATCGCGGGCCGCGCGGGGCGGGCGCAGGTGACGGAAGGCGCGCTCGTCAGTGCTACGCAGGGTACGCTGCTCACCACGATCGAGCAGATCGATTCGATCTACGTGAACTTCTCGCAGTCGAGTTCCGATCTGCTCGCGATCCGCCGCGACATCGCCGGCGGCAAGCTGCACATCCCGGAGCTTGGGCGCTGGGATGTGACGCTGATCCTTGAGGACGGCACGGCGTACGAGCAGACCGGCCACATCGACTTCCTGGACCTCTCGATCGACGAGGCGACGGGAACCGCCGCGCTGCGTGCCGAGTTTCCGAACCCCAGGCGGATACTGCTGCCCGGCCAGTTCGTGCGCGCGCAGATCGGTGCCGGAACGCGGGCGAACGGTATTCTCGTGCCGCAGCGCGCGGTCACCGTCGCTGAAGACGGCGGGAGCGTTTACGTGGTCGGCGCCAAGGACGTTGCCGAGGTGCGTCCCGTGAAGCTCGGCCGGCTTCAGGGCGACAGCTGGGTGATCGACGAGGGCCTCAACAGCGGCGACCGTGTCGTGGTGAGCGGGCTTCAGGGTGTCCGTCCCGGCCAGCCGGTTCGCATCGCCGGGGCTGCACCGAAAAAGGCCGCAGAGAAGGCTGCCGCAACCAAATGACCCCGCGTTTCTTCATCGATCGCCCCGTCTTCTCGTGGGTGCTCGCGCTCTGCATCACGCTTGCGGGCGTGCTGGCGCTGCGCGGCCTGCCGGTCGAGCAGTATCCGTCGGTCGCACCGCCCTCGCTCACGATCCAGCTCACCTATCCCGGCGCCGACGCGGCGGTGCTCGAGCAGAACGTCACGCAGGTCATCGAGCAGCAGCTGAACGGCGTCGAGGGTTTCCTCTACATGTCGTCGACCAGCCTCTCGAACGGCACGGCGGAAATCCAGGTCACTTTCAGCACCGGCACGGATATCAACGAAGCCCAGATGGAGGTGCAGAACCGCCTGCGCCGCGTCGAACAACGGCTCCCCGAGGAGGTGCGTCGTCAGGGCATTTCCGTTGCCGAGGCGAACACCGGCTTCCTGCTCATCGTCGGGCTGCAATCGAAGAGCGGCAAAACGGCCGCACTCGATCTCGGCAATTTCGCCAACAGCCGCGTTGTCGATGAACTGCGCCGCGTGTCGGGTGTCGGCGAGGTGCAGGTGTTCACGCCGCCCTACGCGATGCGTATCTGGCTCGATCCGCAGAAGCTCGCGAACTACCGCCTCTCGGCGGCCGAAGCGCTCGCGGCGGTGCGCGAGCAGAACAGCCAGTCGCCGGGCGGTGCGCTCGGCGATCGGCCGCTGGCGAACGGCAGCGAGCTCAACGCCACGATCATCACGCAAAGCCGTTTCACGAATCCCGAACAGTTCGCGGCGATCATCCTGCGTGCGAATCCGGATGGCTCGGCCGTACGCCTGAAGGACGTGGCGCGCGTAGAACTCGGGGCGCAGAGCTATCTCTTCGATTCCGAACTGAACGGAAATCCGGTGGCCGGCATCGCCGTGCAGATGACGCCCGGCGCGAATGCACTCGCCACGGCACAGGGCGTCAATGCGCGCATGGAGGAGCTGGAACGCAGCTTCCCCTCCGACATCACGTGGAAGATTCCCTACAATACGACGCCGTTCATCACCGTTTCCATCGAAGAGGTCGTGAAGGCGCTCGGCGAGGCGATGCTGCTCGTTTTCCTCGTGATGTTCCTGTTCCTTCAGAACTGGCGGGCGACGCTGATTCCCACGATTGTCGTTCCGATTGCGCTCGCCGGCGCCTGTCTTGGCCTCTGGCTGTTCGGCTTTTCGATCAACGTGCTTTCTCTGTTCGGCATGGTGCTCGCCATCGGTATCCTCGTCGACGATGCCATCGTCGTCATCGAGAACGTCGAGCGCATCATGGTCGAGGAAAAACTATCGCCCTACGAGGCGACGGTGAAGGCGATGAGCCAGATCACCTCGGCGATCATCGGCATCACGCTCGTGCTGATGGCGGTGTTCATTCCGATGGCGTTCTTTCCGGGCTCGACCGGGCAGATCTATCGCCAGTTTTCGGTGACGCTGATCGTCTCCATCGGCTTCTCCGCGCTGCTGGCATTGACGCTGACGCCCGCGCTCTGCGCCACGTTCCTGAAGCCGCACACCGAGATCAAGGAACGGGAAGGCCGGTTCGCGCGGGTGACGGGCGGCTTCTTCGATCGGTTCAACGCATGGTTCTCCCGGTCGACGGATCGCTATCAGGGCGCGGTCGGCAAGGTTCTGTCGCGGCCGCTGCGTTGGCTCGCGGTGTTCGTGCTGCTCTTTGGTCTCACCGCGGTCATGTTCACGCGGCTTCCCGGCGGCTTCCTGCCCACGGAAGATCAGGGCAGCATCATCACCGTGATTCAGGCGCCCGCCGGCGCGACCCGCGAGCGCACTGAGGAAGCCATTGTTCAGGTGAAGGCGTTCTATGCCTCGCAGCCGCAAGTGCAGAACGTTTTCGTCGTGCGCGGATTCAGCTTCTTCGGGCAGGGACAGGGCAACGCGATCATCTTCGTGAACCTGAAACCGTGGGACGAGCGCAAGGGCGTCGAGAACAAGGCGGATGCGATCGTCGGCCGGGCCATGGGCGCTTTCATGCAGATCAAGCAGGCGATGGTGTTCGCGCTCAATCCGCCCTCGATTCAGGAACTCGGCACAGCCGGCGGTTTCACCTTCAAGCTCCAGGATCGCGGTGGTCACGGGCACAAGGCGCTTACCGCCGCGCAGGGGCAGCTTTTGGGTTTGGCGTCGCAGAGCCCGGTGCTGTCGGGCGTGCGGTCTGACGGACAACCGGAAGCGCCGCAGCTTCGCGTGCTCATCGATCGCATCAAGGCGCGCGCGCTCGGGCTTTCGATCGGCGATGTGAACGACACGCTCGCGATTTCGTTCGGCAGCGCCTACGCGAACGATTTCACGCGCGACGGCCGCGTTCTGCAGGTGCTCTTGCAGGCCGACGCGCCCTTCCGGATGACCCCGCAGGACGTGCTTGATCTCAAGGTGCGCAGTGCATCGGGCGACATGGTGCCGTTCGGGGCCTTCACGCAGGTGGAATGGACAGCGGGTCCGCAGCAGCTCCAGCGCTACAACGGCTATCCATCGATGACGATCTCCGGCGCCGCCGCGCCGGGCCGCTCGACGGGTGAGGCGATGGCGGAAATGGAGCAGCTCGCCGCGCAGCTTCCAGAAGGCTTCGCCTATGAATGGACGGGCATCTCCTACGAAGAGAAGCAGTCGGCGGGTCAGATCGGCCTGCTACTCGGCCTGTCGCTTGTCGTCGTTTACCTGCTTCTCGCGGCGCTCTACGAAAGCTGGGCGGTGCCCGTGTCGGTGCTGCTCATCGTGCCGCTCGGCGTACTCGGCTCGGTGCTGTTGACCGCGATGCGCGGGCTTTCGGCGGACATTTATTTCAACGTCGGCCTCGTCACCATCATCGGCCTCGCCGCGAAGAATGCGATCCTCATCGTCGAGTTCGCGATCGAGGAGGAAGCGAAGGGCAAGTCGCCGCTCGAAGCGACGATGGAGGCCGTGAAGCTCCGCCTCAGGCCCATCATCATGACGTCGATGGCGTTCATCGGCGGCATGTTCCCGTTGTTCATCGCGAGCGGCGCGGGCGCGGCGAGCCGCCGCGCGGTCGGCACCGGCGTGATGGGCGGCATGATTACCGCAACGCTGATGGGCATTTTCCTCATTCCGCTGTTCTATTACGCGGTGCGCCGCTGGATCAGCCGCAGGCGCCCGCCCGCACCCGGCGAGCTGCGTCACGTGGAGACGACCGATGCGTAAGCTTCTGCTCCTCTCCGCGCTGCTCGTGTCCGCGTGTCAGATGGCGCCGAAGCACGAACGCCCCGCGCTGCCGACCGCGCCCGCCTATCCGCTGTCCCCGGACCCTGCGGATGGGACACGTGCGGAAACCATCGGCTGGCGCGATTTCTTCGCCGATCCGGCGCTCCGCACGCTGATCGACACGGCGCTGGAGCGCAACCGCGACCTCGCCGTTTCGATCGCGCGTATCGAGGAGGCGCGCGGGCTCTACCGCATCCAGCGTGCCGATCGCCTGCCGACGCTAGCCGCGAGCGGCGATGCGGCACGGAGCCGGGGGCCGGTCACAACATCAACCGGCGTCGTCGTGGCGGAGCAGGACCGCTTTTCCGTGGGTGTCGGCGTTTCGGCGTTCGAACTCGATTTCTGGGGCCGTGTCCGCAACCTCTCCGAAGCCGCGCGGGCGCAATATCTCTCGACCGTGCAGGCCGAACGCGCCTTCCGGCTCAGCCTCGTCCGCGATGTCGCGACCACGTGGTTCGCGCTGCGCGAGACCGAAGAGCGCATCACGCTTGCCGAGGCGACGGTGAAAAGCCGTGAAGACGGCGTGCGCATCGCCCAGCGCCGCCTTGATGCGGGCGTCACCTCCGCGCTCGATTTCCGGCAGGCCGAATCGCTGCTCACGCAGGCGGAAACCGAGCTTGCGGGGCTCCGCCTGTCGCGCAGCCGCAATGCGAACTTCCTCGCCGTGCTGGTCGGCGGGGCGCTTCCCGAAACCGCGCCGCCGCTCGCACTCGCCGAGCAGGACGGCTTCCCGAGGCTCGCCGCCGGTCTGCCGTCGGACCTGCTGACGCTGCGGCCGGATATCCTCGCTGCGGAAGAAACGCTCCGCGCCGCCCGTGCCAACATCGGCGCGGCCCGCGCGGCGTTCTTCCCGACGATCTCGCTCACCGGCACGCTCGGCTTCGCATCGAATGAACTCGATTCGCTCTTCGATAACGGCAGCTTCAACTGGAGCGTCGGCCCGGCGCTCAATCTGCCGATTTTCGATTTCGGCCGCCGCAAAGGCAACCTCACCGTCGCGGAGGCGCGCGAGGACATCGCCGTCGCCCAGTACGAGCAGACCGTCCAGATCGCTTTCCGCGAGGTAGCCGATGCGCTCGCGGGCCGCCGCTTCCTTGCCGAGCAGATGCTCGCGCAGCTCCGTGCGACCGAAGCCCAGCGGCACATCGCGCAGCTCGCCCGCACGCGCTACCGCGAGGGCGTCGTCGGCTATCTCGAGGTGCTGGATGCCGAGCGCAACCTGTTCGATGCCGAGCAGGCGCTGATCACCGCGAACCGCGCCGTGCTCGACAATCGCGTCGCGCTCTACGTCGCGCTCGGTGGCGGGCTCGTCGAAGGCGGCGGTTCTTAGACTTTCAGGGCTTGCACGCGGTGCGTGTCCTCTCCCAAAGAGAGGGCATGACGGTCACCATTGATATCGGAAACGATCGGTCCGGGCAGTCCGTGCCGATCGACCTCCAGGAATTGCTTGCAACCCGCCTGCTCGTGCAGGGCAACTCGGGCTCGGGCAAGTCGCACCTGCTGCGCCGTCTGCTCGAAGAGAGCGCGGGAAGCGTGCAGCAGGTGGTGATCGATCCCGAGGGCGACTTCGTCACGCTCGCCGAACCGTTCGGCCATTCGGTGATCGAGGCCGCCGATTACGGCGAGCGGGAGATCGGCCATTTCGCGGCGCGCGTGCGCGAACATCGTGCGTCGGTCGTGCTCAATCTCGAAGACCTCGACGTCGAAGCGCAGATGCGCTGCGCCGCCACCTTCCTCTCGGGCCTGTTCGATGCCCCGCGCGAGCAATGGTATCCGGTGCTCGTCGTCGTCGACGAGGCGCAGCTCTTCGCCCCCGCTGGGGCAGGCGACGTATCCGACGATGTCCGCCGCACCTCGCTCGCCGCGATGACGAACCTGATGTGCCGCGGCCGAAAGCGCGGCCTCGCCGGCGTCATCGCCACGCAGCGCCTTGCCAAGCTCGCCAAGAATGTCGCCGCCGAGGCTTCGAACTTCCTGATGGGCCGCACCTTCCTCGATATCGACATGGCCCGCGCCGCCGATCTGCTCGGTATGGAGCGGCGGCAGGCCGAAGCGATCCGCGATCTCGATCGGGGCTCGTTCCTTGCGCTCGGGCCTGCGATTTCGCGTCGACCTGTGCCGGTAAAGATCGGCGCTGTGCGCACGCAGGCGCGCGGCAGCGGGCCGTCCCTCGCGCCGCTCCCTACCGATGCGGCGGAGGTGCGCGGCCTCATTTTCGCGCCCGTGCCTGAGGATGCGCCGCTCCCCGCGCCGCCGCCGCGCACGCCGGTTCCCGCCGAAACGCTGCTGCGCCGGGTCGCGCAGGAGCTTCGTCCCGCTGCACCCGTGCCCGAAGGCCCGCCGCCCGATCCCGAAGCTGTGAGCGCCATCATCGCGGATGTGCTCGATGCCATGCTCGCGGAAGAGGGCAGCGAGCACCGCACGCCGAGCGTGCTCTTTCAGGATTTTCAGGTCCGCTGCCGCATGGCGGGGCTAGCCTCGCCGCCGCTCGATCTCGACGGTTTCAGCCGCCGTCTCTCGTGTGCTCGCGCCGGGATCGCGAACCCGGAGCATGAAGACTGGCGCGACGCGATGGCGCTCGCCGATACGCTCCCCGCCGAGATGGTCGGCGCGTTCCTGCTCATCGCCCATGCGGCGCGCGAACGCCTGCCGTGCCCCGAAGACACCGCGATCGCCGCCGTCTACGGCACAAGCTCCCTCGGCCGCGTCCGCCGCCTGCTCGGCTATATGGAAAGCACCGGCCTCATCGTCAGCCGCAACGATCTTTCCGGCAACCGCACGATCAGCATCCCGCAACTCGGCTGCGCGACGGCCCCGTCAGCGACATCCGGCCCGCGCGCCGCGCGCCGGCGCCTCGCCAGCGGCTGAAAACGCTCAGGCTGTAGGCCAGTTCTCCAGCGTCTCGACGAACTTCGAAAGCCAGGTGTTCGTCTGGTGTCCGTCCACAACGCGGTGGTCGATGGTGAGCGACACATAGGCCATCGGCCGGATCTGGATCGTGTCGACGCCGCCCACCTCGCGCACGACGACGCGCTTTTCGGTTTTGCCGATGCCGAGGATCGCCGATTGCGGCTGGCTGATGATGATGGGCGTGGCGAGCAGCGAGCCTGAAACGCCGTGGTTCGAAATCGTGAACGTGCCGCCTGAAACGTCACCGCCGGAGAGTTTGCCATCTCGCGCGCGGGAAACGAGATCAGTGAGGCGCTGCGCGATGCCGAGCAGCGACAGCGCCTGCGCGCCGTGCACCACCGGCACGATCAACCCCTTGTCGCCGAGCGCGGTGCCGACACCGATGTTGATGTCGTCGTAGATGTCCAGCCGGTCGTCGAACCAGCGGCTGTTGATCGCGGGTGCGGCGCGCATCGCTTCCACGCACGCGGCGATGAAATAGGCGGTGAAGGTCAGGCTCGCGCCCGAGGCGGCGAACGCATCCTTGTGCGCCTTGCGGTGCGCCATGATCGCGGAAAAGTCGCACTCGAACACGGCGGTCACATGCGGCGCGGTGGTCACGGAGCCGAGCATGTTGCGCGCGATTGCGAGCCGCATCCGGTCGTGCGGTACGCTGGTCACGCCGCCGCTCTTGGCGGGGGGCTGCGGCGAAGACGCCTTCGGCGCTGCGGGCGCCGGTGCTTCGGCGCGCTCCGCCACGTGGCGTTCCACGTCGTTCCGCGTGATGCGCCCGCCGCGTCCGGTGCCGGTGACATTGGCGGGATCGACGTCATGCTCCTGCACTGCGCGGCGGACCGAAGGCGACAGCCAGTTGGCGGGGGCCGGGCGTTCGTTTGTCGGCGCGGCTTTCGGCGTCTCGGTGGGCGCGGCGGTCTCGGGCGCCGGCGGCGCGGCGGCATCCGCAGCGCGCAACCGCCCGAGCAGCGCGCCGGGCACGGCCTCCGCGTCAGTATCGAGCGTGATCGCGTCGAGGATACCGTCGGCGGGCGCGGGCACCTCCTGCGTCACCTTGTCGGTCTCCAGCTCGACGAGCGGATCGTTCTCCTTCACCGCCTCGCCGACCTTGACGAGCCAGCTCCGCACGATGGCCTTGGTCCCCTCCTGTTCGTAGGGAACGAGAATATCGATCATGGACCTGTCCTTCAAAAACCGATGAGGTCGTCGATCTTCGCGCGAATGCGCTCGACCGAGGGCACCGCCCAGTTCAGCAGCACCGGATTGTGCGGGCTCGGGATATCCGGCATCGTCAGCCGCGCGACCGGCGCATCGAGGTGCGTGAAGGCCTCGTCCGCCACCACCGCGGCAATCTCCGCGCCGAAGCCTGCCGTCTGCAGGTCTTCGTGCACGATCAGGCAGCGCCCCGTGCGGCGCACGGACTCCAGCACCGCCGCCTTGTCCCACGGCATCAATGTGCGCAGGTCGATCACATCGGCGGATCGGCCCTCGGCGGCCTCTTCGCAGCGCTGCACCATCGCGCCCCATGTGATGATCGTGATGTCGTTGCCTTCGCGCGTGTGTTTCGCCTTGCCGAACTCCAGCACGAAATCGTCGCCAGGATATGGCCGGCGCGCCCACGCGTGGTCCAGCATCGCGCGGTGCTCGAAGAAGATCACCGGGTCGTTGCCGCGCAGCGCGCCGCGCAGCAGGCCCACGGCATCCTCCGCGTTCGAAGGCACGGCGACCTTCCAGCCGGGGTTGTGGATGAAAGCGACTTCATTCGTCTGACTATGCCACGGGTCGCCGCACTTGAAGAAGCCGCCGGGGATGCGCAGCACCATCGGCGCGGCGAAGCGGTTATTGGTGCGCCAGCGCATCGTGCCGCAGTCGTTGATCTGCTCGGTCGCGGGTTCGGCATATTTGCGGAACTGTATTTCCGGCACGGGCATCAGCCCGGCGAGCGCCATGCCCACGGCGCGGCCGATAATGCCTTCTTCCGAAAGGCTGGTGTCGAACACGCGCGCCTCGCCGAAGCGCTCCTGCAGCCCCAGCGTCACGGCATGAACGCCGCCCTTGGGGCCGATATCCTCGCCGAACAGCACGACGCGCTCGTTGATCTCCAGCTCGTGTTCCAGCGTGCGGCGGATCGCCGTCACCATGTTGATGCGCTGGCCTTCGGGCTTCGGCTGGTCGGTGGCGGTGGGCGCTGTGTAGCCGTGCGTCCACTGTCCGCCGACGGTCTGGAGATCGCCTTCGAAGAACACGTTCCGCATCACCGTTTCCGGGTCCGCCACGGGCCGCGCCTCGGCGCGCTCGCGCGCAGCTTCGGCGTCGGCCTGCGCTTCATCCTCGATCGCCGCCCATTCGCTCTCGGAAAGCAGCGCGGGGACAAGATACGATTTCAGCTTCGGCAGCGGGTCGCGCGCCCATTCGGATGCGACGAAGTCCTCATCCTTGTAGGTCTGCGTGTCCTGAAAGCTGTGCCCCTGCAGGCGCGGCACGGTGAGGCGGAGGAGCGCAGGCCCGCGCTCGTCGCGCACGTAGCTCACCGCCTCTTCGATCAGCCGCGCCGCCTCGGCGGGTTCGGTGCCGTCGCCGTTGATGATGCGCAGGTCCTGCCACGAAGCAAGATTCGCGGCGATGTTGCCGCCCGGCGTCTGGAAGGTGGAGGGTACGGAGATGCCGTAGCCGTTGTCCTCGATGTAGAACAGCATCGGCAGTTTCTGCGTCGTGGCGACGGTCAGCGCCGCCCAGAAGCCGTTCGAAGCGACCGACCCGTCGCCGCCCAGCACGACCGCGAGCGCGTCCGTATAGGCCGGATCCTTGATCACCTCGCGGTAGTAATCGATCGCCTGCGCCCATCCGGCGGTCGGCGTGTACTGCGCGCCGACGCCGCCGCACATGGGGAGCGCCGAGGCGCCGTTTGCGTTCGGATAGTTGAACACCACGCCGATATCGCGCCCGTCCGAATAGCCGCCCGCGCGGCCCATCGAGGAGCCGAGCGCATCGGCCACGTCGACGCCGAGCGCCAGCAGCAGCGGCCGCGAGCGGTAATAGCCGCAGGTCGCGTCGCGCGGGTTGTCGAGGCGGCTGCCGAGCAGGATCTGCGCCATGTCGTGACCGCGCGCGGAGAACTGGTAGAGCACCTTCTTCTCAGGGACCAGCCGCTGCTCCTCCATCGCGTCGAGCGCGCGCGAGAGGCTGAGCAGATAGGCGACGTGGCGCCAGTCGACATTCTCGTCGGGGGCGTTGCGGAGGGGAGCCTTGAGCGCGGTTGCCTGTGCCATGATCGTCTCCCTCTTCAGCGCACGGCCGCGACGGCGGCGGCGAACGCGGGGATCGCGTCCGGCGTCAGGCCGGCGACGTTGATGCGGCCTGATCCCGCCATGTAAACAGCGTGAACTTCGCGCAGCGTGCGGATTTGCTCGGGGCTCAGCGGCAGCATCGAGAACATGCCCGTCTGCTTGGTCAAACCAATTGCCGGGTCGCACGCGGCAACGCCTTCGCGGACGGAAAGGATGCGCAGCCGCATTGCGTCCAGCTCCGCACGCCAGCTTGCCGTGAGTTCGGCGCTGTCGAGGATGGTGCGGACGATCGCCGCGCCGTGATCGGGCGGCATCGACCAGTTGGCGCGGGCGAGCGCGAGAAGGTTGGACTGGATGACCGCCGCTCTGTCGGACACCGCGAACAGCGCGCCGACGCGCTCGCGGTAGAGGCCGAAATTCTTGTCGCAGCTATAGGCGACGAGGACTTCCGGATTATGCGCCACGACCGCACGCAGACCCGCCGCATCCGCGTCGAGGCCGTTTCCGAGCCCCTGATAGGCGAGGTCGACGAAGGGCAGCAGGCCGCGCTCCGCGATCAGCGGCGCGATCGTGTTCCACTGGTCCACCGTGTAGTCGGCGCCCGTCGGGTTGTGGCAGCAGCCGTGCAGCAGGATCACGTCGCCCGGCGTGGCGGCGTTGATGGCAGCCAGCGTCTCGTCGAAGCACAATGTCTGCGTCGCCACGTCGAAGTGCTTGAACGGCACGATTTGCAGCCCGGCCGCTTCCATCAGCGGCACATGGTTCGGCCATGTCGGCGTGCCTACAAGAACGCGCGTCCCCGCGCGGCCGCGCGCCAGCAGTTCGGCACCGAGCCGGAGCGCGCCCGTGCCGCCCGGTGTCTGCACGCCGCAGAGCCGGGCGCGGCCGATCTCGCCGAACGCGATCGGGGTCAGAAGCTCCGCGAAGCGCGCGTCGCCCTCAGGCCCCAGGTACGATTTCGTCTGCTGGTCCTTCAGCAGGATGGCTTCGGCGGCCTTCACCGCGGCCATCACCGGCGTCTTGCCGCTCGCATCGCGATAGACGCCGACGCCCATGTCGATCTTGGTCGTCCGGGGGTCGTCGCGGAACAGACCGATCAGCGCAAGCAGCGGGTCGGCGGGCTGGGCGGTGAGCCCGTCCAGAACCGATCCGGTTTCGATTTGTGCTGCCAGTGCGCTCATCCAGCCATCTCCCAATACGACGTTTGAACAGGATAGTCGGGAAACGGCGAAAACTTCTTTCAATCTTCAGATATTTTGCGGTATTTGTGATATGGTTTCTCGGATTTACGTGTGTTTGTGAAATGAGTGCGTCATATGGATGAAATCGACCGCCAGATCGTCCGAATCATGCAGGAAGACGGCGGCATCAGCAGCGCTGCGCTCGGCGAGCGCGTGGGCGCGTCGGCGGCATCCTGCTGGCGCCGTATCCGCAATCTCGAAAACGATGGGGTGCTCGGGCCGGTGGTGCGCCTGGTGAACCGCGACGCGGTTGGAAAAGGCCTCGATGTCGTCTGTCAGGTCCGCATCAAGTCGCACGAACGCGGCGCCCGCGAGGATTTCGAGGCGTGGGTGCTGGTGCGCGAGGAGATCATGGAGTGTCTCTCCATGTCCGGCGAGTGGGACTATCAGCTCCGCGTCGTCGTGGCGGACGTCGGCGCCTACGAAGCGTTCCTGATGCGCAAGCTCCTGAACCACGCGGCGGTGGCGTCCACCGCCTCGCACTTCGCGCTCAAGCGCATCAAGTATACGACTGCCGTGCCGGTATAACCGCTACCCGCCCGGTAATTTCGTCTACTTAGCCGCGTCCGAAACCGCCTCGCCCGCGGACTCCAGATCCTTGCCCACACCGCCGATCGTATTGCACGCTGCCAGCAGCAGCACCGCGGCGACCATCACGTAACGCATCTTGCTCTCCAAACCCTGTCCGGCCGGGATCCCGTGACCCCGATTTTCTGCCCGCTGTTTTCTAGGCAATTGTCGCCCCCGAGGTGAACAGGGAATTTACGGATCGCGGAAGCCTGCGGCACGGCGCCTCATCCCCGCGCCCCGATTCGCCGGTGACAAGCCGCAGCGATGTTCCTATGGCACCGCACATGATCGGGGGACTGCGGAAAGGCTGGATACGGGAAGGGGCGGTTGCGGCCGCGCTGTTCCTTGTGCTGTTCGCCCGCATCCTCGTCCCGTCGGGCTACATGCCCGTCGCGACCGCGAACGGCGTTCTCGTCACGCTTTGCACCGGAAACGGGCCGGTCGAGATGCTGCTCGATCTCGGCGGCGATCACGCGCCGGGCAAGCACGACTCCTCCGGCATGGACGCGCCTTGCGCGTTCGCCGGCATGGGTGGCGGCACGCTTGCCGCCGCGCCTGTGCTCACGGTCTTCGTCGCGATCGATGCGGGGCGGACGTTCAGCCGTGCCATTGCGGACCTCACGGTCCACCGCCTCGCGGCACCGCCGCCACCTGCGATCGGTCCCCCCGCGCGCGCCTGACGGCCCGCGGCGTATCGCCAAGGTCTCGCCGCCGATCGGGGCCGTCCTCTCCGACCATCCCGAAGAGATTCTGCCGGAGCCTGCGCCGCGTGCGCGCCCGGCCGACAGGAGGACGTATCGTGAAAATTCTGTTTGCAGCCCTGCTTGCCACCACCGCCGCCACGCCCGCGATCGCCGCGGACGAGATCGAGTCCGAGATCGTTGTCACCGGCAACAAGTTCTCGGGAGACTTCGGCGAAAAATCGGGCATCCCGATCGACCGCCTGCCGCAGAGCGTGCAGATCGTAACCGCCGACGACATCATCGAAAGCGGCGCCCGTTCGATCAGCGACCTGCTGCGCGGCGTGCCGAGCGCCAATGCGGGTTCATCGCGCGTCAGCGCCTACCAGTCGTTCACACTCAAGGTGCGCGGCTTCCTTGCCGACCAGATGCGCAACGGGATGCGCCAGCGCTATTATGAGGATGTCGATGCGTCCGCGCTTTCGAACATCGAGCGCGTCGAGGTGCTGAAGGGGCCTTCGGGCGTGCTCTATGGCCAGTCGGCGGTCGGCGGCATCATCAGCATCGTCACCAAGCGCCCGCAGGCGGAACCTGCCGCGAACTTTTCCGCCACCTTCGGCAGCTTCGACCAGAAGGTGGTCGCGTTCGACATGACGGGCGGCGTCGCGCCCGGCCTCTCGATCCGCGCCACGGGAGAGGTCGAGCGTTCGAACACGTTCGTCGATTTCCAGGACATGGACCGCGTGAACGGCGGCCTCAGCCTGCACTACGCCGGCGAGGGCTTCAGCGCGAATCTCGTCGCCGAATACACCGAGCGCAAGACGAGCCGTTACCCGGGTCTGCCCGTCGTCGGCACCGTGACGCCGAGCGGCGGCGAGCGGTTGCGGCGCGGCCTCAATCTCGGCGAGCCTGCTGCCGATCGGCTCTCCGCCGACGCACCGCTGGTGCAGGCGTGGGTGGACGTGAAGCTGGCGGATGGCTGGACGCTCACGCCGCGCATCCAGTACCAGGAATTCAACTCGTCGTTCCTGCAAATCCGGCTGCGCGCTCCCATCACCTCCACGCTCATCAGTCGCAACGGCCGCATCGGGCGGGAGGACGATGCCTACACGATCACGCAGCTCGATCTTGCCGGCACCTTGAAGACCGGCCCGGTCACGCACAAGCTGCTCCTCGGCTACGAATACGACCGGGAGCGGGGCCGCTTCACGCAATACTCGCTGGATAACGTCACGCCGATCGACGTGACGGCGCCCGTTTACACCTACGACACCACCCCGCCTGCCACGAGCTTCGCGTTCGACAGCTTCTACAATATCGATGGCCATGCGGTTTACCTCCAGGATCAGGTCTCGCTCACCGATCGCTGGGATGTCGTCGGCGCCGTTCGGCACAGCTGGGTGAAGGCATCGGGCGGCGACTGGGGCGGGGCTGCTGCAGATCGCACGCCGATCGAATCGACGATCTGGCAGATCGGCTCGACCTACCGCGTCAGCGAGCCGCTATCGGTCTATGCCGGCTACAACACCGGCTTCGATGTCGAAAGCAGCGCCGGCGCGCGCGCAGCGGATGGGAAGCCGCTGAAGCCCGAAGAATCGAACCAGCTGGAGGCCGGTCTCCGTTTCCGCCACGGCGATTTCCGGGCGAGCCTCGCGGCGTTTCGCATCAAGCGCGTGAACGCGCTCACCGTCGATCTCGACAATCCCGATTTCAGCATCAACGTCGGCGCGCAGCGGGTGCAGGGCGTGGAGCTTGAGGGCGAGTGGCAGCCCGTGCCATGGTGGACGCTTTCGGCGGGCTACGCCCTGCTCGATTCGAAGATCACGCGCAGCAACGACGGCGACCAAGGTCTCCGGCTCGGCGACGTGCCGCGGCACACGATCACCGCGCGCACGGCGGTTGCCGTCCCTGGCACGCCGCTCACGCTCCGCGCGGCGGTCAACCACGTCGGCAGCCGCCTTCTGGTGAACGGCAGCGCGGTCAGCCTGCCTGCCTACACGATCGCCGATCTCGGCGCCGGATTGCGCGCGGGCCGCTTCACGATTGACGCGACCGTCAGCAACCTGTTCGACAAGCTGTATTACACCGCCTCGGGCAACGGTTTCGCGGTCAATCCGGGCGATCCGCGGACGTTCAGCATCCGCGTCGGCGTCGGCTTCTGACAGGGGAGGGGCGGACCATGCAGAGGACACCGGGCACCGGCGCCTACCGATCCGTCTGGCGCTGGCATTTCTACGCGGGGCTGTTTTCGGCGCCGCTGCTCATCGTGCTGACGCTGACGGGTGCGATCTACCTGTTCGACAGGGAAATCGACGGCTGGTGGAACCGCGATATGCAGGCTGTTGCGGTGGGCGGGGCGGCGCTCCCGCTCGCTGCGCAGGAGGCTGCCGTGCTGCGGGCGGTTCCCGGCGCCGTCATCGGCAGGGTCCGCCTCCCCCACAACGCAGGCGAGGCCGCCGTCTGGAACGTCCGGCTTCCGGGCGGCACGGCACGGGACGTGTATCTCGATCCGTATCGCGGCATCGTGACCGGCACCGCCGATCCAGCGCTGCAGCCGACCGTGATCGTCCGCGATCTCCACGGCAACCTGATGGGCGGCGAGATCGGTAGCCATGTCGTCGAGCTTGTCGCCTGCTGGACGCTGGTGATGCTCGCGACCGGCATCTGGCTCTGGTGGCCACGGCGCTGGAAGCTGCGCGGTGTGCTGGTGCCCCGGCTGTCCGCGACCGGCCGGCGGTTCTGGCGCGACCTTCACGCCATTCCCGCCACGGTCAATGCGCTGCTCGTGGCGCTTCTGGTGCTGACCGGGCTGCCGTGGTCCGCCTTCTGGGGGCAGCAGTTCGCGCGCATCGGCGAAAGCGTGCCGTTCGTCGCGCCCTCGCCGAATTTCAAGGCGCCGCCTACAGTGGACCCCGGGCTTGCGGCCGATGAACACGCCATGCACGATCCCGATTCCGCGAAGCTGCCGTGGACGATCCGTCAGATGCCGATGCCGCACGGCTCGGGTGGCCACGGTCTCGGCATTGCCGAGATCGAACAGCTGCTTCCGCGTCTCCACCGCGAGCGTTTCGGCGGCGGCGTGCGCATCTTCTACCCGACCACACCCGGCGGCGTCTTCACGATCAGCTATGTGCCGGACAAGGCAGCGGGCCAGCGCACGATCCATGTCGATCCCGGCACAGGCGCGATCCTCGGCGACATCGGATGGGAAAACTACAGCCCGGTCGCAAAGGCGGTGGAGTGGGGCGTCTCGCTCCACGTCGGCCGCGAATACGGCCTCGCCAACCAGCTTGCGAACCTCGCGGTGTGTCTCGCCCTCATAGGCGGTGTCGTCGCCGGGATCGTCCTCTGGTGGCGCAGGCGCCCCGAAGGCGAACTGGCGGCGCCGATCACCCATGCGGATGATCGGCTACCGCCCGTCGTCGTCGGGATGATCGCGGCGCTTGCCGTGCTCTTCCCGCTTGTCGGCGCCTCGCTTCTGCTCGTGCTCGGCGGCCGGTGGCTCAGCCGTCGATATCGAGCCCCAGCGCCAGCCGTCCGCTGAAGTCGCGCTGCGCCGGGCCTTGCAGGGGGTGGAAGCGCGCTCCCTGCACGTCGCGGAAGGCGCGTTCGATCCCCGCGCTCGTGTAGAAGGCCGCGCCGCCCGCGACTTCGAGCGCCAGTTCGGCGGTTCGGATCGCGTTTTGTCCGGCGACCGTGCGTCCGGTCATGATCGCATTCGTGGTTTCCGGCCCCGGCATCGCCGTTTCCGCCGTGGCGATCATAGCGTCGAGCGCCGTTTCCGCCGTCCAGAATGCCGTCTGCATCTCGCCCGCAAGACCAATCAGTCCTGCGTTCGCGGGCTTCGATCTGGCCATCGCCAGCGCGGCGTCGCGCGCGCTTTCGGCGACGCCCAGGTAGGCGGAATAGATGAGCGGGAAGGCGATCATGCTGATCGTGTGGAACAGCGGATGCCAAGCGCCCTGCGGCCGCCGGCCCGAGATGGCGGCGTCGGGCACGAACACGCCTTTCAGCTCCACGTCGTTGGAGCCCGTGCCGCGCATCCCCATCACGTGCCACGTGTCGAGGATGCTGACGCCCTCAGCCTTGAACGGCACCGCGAAGTGCAGCACGGTCGGCCCGGCGTCGGGGTCGTCATAGACCGCGCTCGTCATCAGCAGGTCGCCCGCCGGGCAGCCGCTTGAGAATATCTTGCGCGCATCGATCCGGAAGCCGCCGTCGACCTTCGTGGCCGTGCCCGCGCTTTTCAGCCAGTCCGACCCGCCGCTCGATACGAGCACGAGGTTCTCTGCCGCGACGCGCCGCAGCAGGCCGTCCGTCGGCGCCTGCTGATGCGTCCAGCGCCACGCGGCTGTCGCGACCAGATGCGCGTGCATCGAGAAGGCGAGGGCGGTCGATCCGCAGCGCGTGCCGATCTGGCGGATGATGCCGCAAAGCGTGCGGTAATCGATGCCGCCGCCGCCAAGCTCTGCGGGAACCGCTGCTGCGATCAGGCCGGAATCGCGCAGTTTCGCGTAGTTTTCCGCAACGAAACGCGCATCCGTGTCATGGGCGGCGGCGACCGCGCCCACGGCTGCGGCGATTTCCGCGCCGATCGCTGTCCAGTTACGCGGGGTTTGCATTTTCAGAACCGGTGTTGCCGACATGTCGTCATCTCCTCAATCGGGTGTTGACGCAACTGATCGCGGTTTTGCCGGGGCGCGGCCAGTTCAGCATCTGAATCGCCCCGGTACAAAATCTGAACTCGTCACCTGCGGCCTCTTCGCGGTAAAATGCCCCGCAAAGGAACCCGACCATGGCACACACGACCTACGGCCAGTTCTGCCCCGTCGCGATGGCGGCGGAGATTCTCTGTACGCGCTGGACCGTTGTGCTCCTGCGCGAACTCATCGCCGGCTCCTCGCGCTTCAACGATCTGCGCCGCGGTCTCCCGCGCATGTCGCCCGCGCTCCTTTCTCAGCGGCTGAAGGAGCTTGAGGCGGCGGGCATCATACACCGCCAGCCGTCCGCGCGCGATGCCGGCGCCTTCGATTACCGGCTGACGGAGGCGGGCAGGGAGCTGGAGCCGCTCGTCGAGGCGTTCGGCCTCTGGGGCCATCGCTGGGTGGACAGCGAACTTTCGCTCCAGCGGCTCGATGCGCAGCTCCTGATGTGGGACATGCGGCGCAACCTCGATCCGCGTCCGCTCCCCGAGCGGCGAACGGTCGTCCAGTTCCGCTATCCCGAGCTGCCAGCGGACCGGCGCGCATGGTGGCTGATGATCGAACCGGGCGCCGACATCGACCTTTGCTCGGTCGATCCCGGCTTCGATGTCGATCTCTACGTGTCCACGGACCTCCGCACCATGACGGCGATCTGGATGGGCCACGACACCGTCGCCGCCGCCGTGGACGAGGACCGCCTGCACCTCACCGGCGACCGCCACCTCACCGCGAACATGCACACGTGGCTCGGCCTCAGCCCGTTCGCGAAGGTGCGAAAGGCATTGCCATTAATCGATGGGAGCTTGCGATAGGCTTGGTGAAACCTGGCCGGACGCCGTGCTGGCGCTGTCGGTCGCGCCGGCAACAATTGTTTCAAGGGATGCACCGTTGAAGCCGAGTTCCTTCATCAGGCTATCGATCACGGGTGCCTGAGCCCGGTAGCGTAGCGCTGCGGTAACGGCACTACTGGCAAGATTTTCGTTGCCGCTATTTTCGCTCGGGCTGCCCCCTGGGGACGTTCCGGCCAGGCCTTCCACTTGCACGATCTTGATGCTGTCGATCGCTTCCATTGGCTTGGCAGCCTCGCGGATCACTTCCGGCAGAACTTTAAGGAGCGCCAACTTTGTCTGCAGCGAAATTTGATCGGATGACAGAAGGTTTGCGGCTTCGTTGATCGCACGCTGGCCCGCAGCTTCCACTTCGAAGCGTGCACGGGCACCTTCAGCACGCAGCTTTTCGGCTTCGGCCTCGCCCTGTGCGACCGCGCGAAGAGCTTCGGCGCGATCCGCTGCCGCCTGCTTTTCGGCTTGGGCGTCGACCTTGATGCCGATCGCAGCCCGCTCCGCCTCTCGCGATGCGTCGATCAGTTCGATGCTCTTGCTGCGTTCTGCAATCTCGGTCTGCCGCGCCGTGATGACCTGTTCTTCGGCCGCAGCAGAAGCTGCCCTTGCCCGGTCGGCTTCGGCCTTTGCCTGGCTTTCCTCGCGGCTCTTGTTCTGAATGGCGATTTGTTGTTCCTGCCGCGCGATCTCCAGCGATTGTGCCTGGGCGATGCGCGCTTGCTCGACGGTACGATCCGCTTCAATCTGAGCGGCATCGATCTGCTGCTTGGCGGCAATGCGTGCTTCCTCGGCGTCACGTTGGCTATCTGCCTGTCGACGCGCGACCTCGGCGATCTGCTCTGCACGGCGGACTTCCAGTTCGCGCTCCTGTTCCAGTTTCGCAAACTCATTGTCGCGTGCGATCAGCAGGGACTGGCGTTCGGCCTCGAGGTTCTTGGTTTCGATCTGGACACGCGTATCCTGCTCGATATCGTTGCGAGCCTTGTTGCGAAGCTGAATCTGCTCCGTGAGCTTGGTGAGACCTTCGGCGTCGAACGCATTATTGGCGTTGAAGTGCTCGATCGATGTCTGGTCGAGTCCGGTGAGCGAAACCGATTCAAGTTCGAGGCCGTTCATTGCCAGGTCGGCGGATGACACCTGCTGCACCTTCTGCACGAACTCGGAACGCTGTTCATGCAACTGGTTCATCGTCATGCCTGCGGCAACGGAGCGAAGCGCGTCGACAAACTTGCCCTCCACAAGTTCTTTCAGGTGTTCGGATTGCATGGTGCGCATACCGAGTGTCTGGGCGGCTATCGCGATAGCCTCGCGGTCTGGGCGTACCCGAACGTAGAACTCCGCCTTCACATCGATCCGCAGCCGGTCAAGCGTGATGAGTGCGTCTGCATTCTTCCGTTCAACGGCGAGACGCACGGTGTTCATGTTGACCGGCATCGTCTCGTGGAGAACCGGTAGAACAAGAGCGCCCCCGTTTATTACGACTTTTTCCCCGCCGAAACCCGTCCGGACGAATGCGATCTCCTTGGACGCGCGTTTGTACAGGCGCGCAATGATGACACCGATAATGACGAGCGCGACAAGTGTGACGCCCGCATAGATGCCCATGGCAAGAAGGTTGGAGAATGGCGTTTCCGAGAGCGCTATTTCATTCATGCGTTTGTCCAGTTGGTGAAGCGTGGATTGTCGTGAAGAATGGCGCGGAAGATATTGCCTTCGCGCCGCACGAGGAGGACCGTTGTCCCCTCGTCGAATTTGTCGCCCTCGTTGTCGGGTTCGACCATTACGTTATGCGCTTGGCCGAAATGGTCGAGGACGCGGGCGCGGGCCGGAGAACCTCGCCTCGCGCTGCCAACGAGAACCGTAGCCGTTCTGCCGACCATCATGGAGGGGTCGATCGCCGTTGTTTCGTCGCGCGGGATGATCCGCGCCAGTCCGCGAGCAACCTTCGATGTCACAGGCAAAGCCGCCAATAGGGCGACAGGAACCGCAAGTAAGCCAGGCATCAGCGTTCCAGTGGCCGCGAGGAAGAGCTGCTGGCCAGCCAGGCCGATGAGGCCAAACGTGGCAAGAAACGCAATGATGACAATAAGCAGCGGCACTTCGCCGATGCCCAACCAGTTCAGCGGGCTTTCCGCATCGATATCGAGATCGATGGCGCTTGATCCCAGTCCAATGGCTTCAAGCAGACCGATCAGCACCATTAAAGCGAGTGCACCTGAAAAGACGATTGTCTCACTTGCGCCGAAAAAACCGAGCACGCGACTCTCCCCCAACTCATGAAATCTAGAGATATTTCTTGAGGTGTAAAAGCCTATCCGTACGCGCGCTTTTGTTTTTTTCAGGTCTTCTCTATGAAAGTGCCGTGAGCTGAATTGTTACTGTTTTACTGCAGCTGCCGAAGCTAGCCGGTCCTCTGATTGACGAGCGCTTCGTCTTGTCAGGCGCTCGCCGCCAGAAGCTCCGCCAGCCTGTCGAAGCTCTCGCCCATGCCTTCGGCCATGCCGAGCGCGGCGAAGGCGTCGCGGTCGAGATCGGAGGCGAATTCGGCGATCATGGTCAGCTGCGTGCCGCCGCGTTCGTCCGCGAAGGTCACGATGAGACGCATCTGGGTTGGGCAGTCGGTGTCGGTGCCGCGCAGCCGGACGAGTTCGGCGAACCATTCCGGCGGATGATCCTCGAACATGTCGAGCATCACCAGCCTTTCGTCGGGGACGATTTCCAGGAACTGCCCATGCATCGGATAACGTGTGCCGTCCGGCCCCTGCATCGTGATCGCATAGCCGCCGCCGGGCGACGGGTCGGCTTCCACCGTCGTGTCGAAGCCGCGCGGCCCCCACCAGCCCGCCATCATCGCCGGGTCCGTCCATGCGCGGAACACGAGCGCGGGGGGTGCTGCGAACCAGCGTTTCAGGATCAGCTGCCGGTCCGCCTTGGCGACCTCCGTTTTCGGTTGATCGGTCATACCGTCTCGCAATTCACCATCCACGGCGTGCCGTATCTGTCATGGCACATGCCGAAGCCGGCCGCCCAGAAGGTCGCCTCAAACGGCATGATGATCGTGCCGCCCTCCGCGAGTGCATCGAACACCTGCTTGCCCTTCGCCGGGTCGTCGAACTGGAGCGAGACAGAAAAGCCGGTCGGCGCCGCGTACATCTGCGGCGGTGCGTCGCCGCCCATCAGCGTAAAGCCGTCACCGACAAGGCGCGCGTGCATGATGTCATCGACGTTCTCCGGCGCGACGTGCGGTTCGGCGGGCGTGCCGCGCGCGGCCATCATGTGCGTGATCTCGCCGCCAAGCACGCGCTGGTAAAAGGCGAAGGCCTCGCGGCATTTACCGCCGAACGAAAGATAGGGGACGATCTGCATACAATGGTCCTTTCGCAACAGGGCCTCAAGAGGCCGGTTTCTGTATGTCCTCAAGATAGGCTTCCAGCCGGTCGAGCCGGGCTTCCCAGTGCGCCCGGTACTGCGCAACCCAGTCCATCGCGCCCTTCAGCGGCGCGGCCTCCAGCTTCGCAGGTCTCCACTGCGCCTCGCGTCCGCGCGAGATGAGCCCGGCGCCCTCCAGCACCTTCAGGTGGCGGGTAATCGCCGGGGCGCTGATTTCGAACGGTTCGGAAAGCTCTTTCACGGTCGCATCGCCCAGCGAAAGCCGCGCGAGAATGGCCCGCCGGGTGGGATCGGCGAGTGCGGAAAAGGTCTGGCTGAGATGATCCATTTATTTTGCGAGTCGGTTAATTAACATATTGGTTAAATATGAAAGCAGGCGCGCCTTGTCAACGCACCGAAGGCGCCCTATTTCCGTCAGCGGTCAGAGGGTCGGACGGCCGCCGCGCCAGGGTTCGAAAGAACGGCGGGGAGGAAAGTCCGGGCTCCACGGATAGACGGTGCCGGGTAACGCCCGGCGGGGGCGACCCCAGGGAAAGTGCCACAGAGAGCAGACCGCCCGATGGTTTCGGCCGGACGGCAAGGGTGAAAGGGTGCGGCAAGAGCGCACCGCGCTACCGGCAACGGAAGCGGCACGGCAAACCCCACCGGGAGCAAAACCGAATAGGGGCGGCGCATGGCTTATCCGGCCGGACCGCCCGGGTAGGTTGCTGGAGGCGGCGCGCAAGCGTCGTCCTAGAGGAATGGTCGTCGCTGCCTTTGCGGGCAGTACAGAACCCGGCTTACAGACCCTCTGACCGTTTACGCCGGTTCGACATGGAGCGTCGCACCGTCGACGCCCGTGATGCGGACCATGCTGCCGGCAGCGGCGTCGGGGCCGGTTGCGAGCCACGGCGAATCGCCGACTTGAACGCGTCCCCGCCCGTCGATGATCGGTTCCACGACCTTGACGCGCGTGCCGACCAGCCGTTCGCCGCGCCGATTGAGGCCCGTATCGCTCGTTTCCACCGGGTTGCGTCTCAGGAAGTTGCGGCCAACGAACACTGCCACGACCGAGAGGATCGCGAACACCGCGAGTTGCAGTTCCCACCCGAAGCCGAGCGCGAGCGTGACGACGCCGGTGACGGCGGCGGCCATCGCCAGCCAGATCATGAAGATGCCGGGTGCAATGATCTCCATGATCGCCAGCACCGCGGCGGCGGCGAACCAGACCCAGTAGGTCATCTCGAAGTTCTGGAAATCCGGCATGGCGGTCTCCTCAGGCCTGCTCGAACGGACCCGGACGGCGCGGGCGCGGCGCGGGCGCTGGCGGCGGCGTATCCCCGCCGTCGCGCACGGCCTTCACCAGTTCGCCGATGCCGCCGATCGTGCCGACGAGGCTTGTCGCTTCCAGCGGCATGAAGATCGTCTTGGCGTTGGGTGAGCTTGCGAACGCGTGCACCGCATCCACATATTTCTGCGCGATGAAGTAGTTGATCGCCTGCGCGTTGCCGCCGGCGATGGCGTTCGAGACCATCTCGGTCGCCTTGGCTTCGGCCTCCGCCTCGCGCTCGCGTGCCTCGGCGTCGCGGAACGCGGCTTCGCGGCGGCCCTCGGCCTCTAGGATCTGCGACTGTTTCTGGCCCTCGGCCTTCAGAATCTCGGATGCACGCAGGCCTTCGGCTTCAAGGATCGCGGCGCGCTTCTCGCGTTCCGCCTTCATCTGGCGTCCCATCGAGTTCACGATGTCCTGCGGTGGGCGGATGTCCTTCACCTCGACGCGCGTGATCTTCACGCCCCATGACGTTGTCGCATCATCGACGACATGCAGCAGCCGGGCATTGATCTCGTCACGGCGCGACAGCGTCTCGTCGAGGTCCATCGAGCCCATCACGGTGCGCAGGTTGGTCGTGGTAAGCTGCAGGATCGCGACATAGACGTCGGAAACCTCATAAGCGGCCTTCGCGGCATCGAGCACCTGGAAGAACACCACGCCGTCCACCGAAACCATGGCGTTGTCCTTGGTGATGATCTCCTGCCCCGGAATATCGAGCACCTGCTCCATCATGTTGACCTTGCGGCCGACGCGATCGATGAACGGCAGGATCAGTGTAAAGCCGGGCTTCGCCACCTGTGTGAAGCGGCCGAAGCGCTCGATCGTGTATTCATAGCCCTGCCGGACGACGACGACCGCACTCCACACGAACACCACGGCGAGCGCCGCCAGGAAGATCACGAAAAGTCCGCCGCCCATATCCATCCCCCATAAATCGGTTGCCCACAGCGATATTGGACCGCCATAGCACGAATTCCACAGGGAATCTTAACGCCATGACCGATTTTCGTGCTTACCGCAGTGCGCTCTACCTTCCGGCCGCGAATGCGCGCGCCATCGAGAAGGCGCGGACGCTTGATGCCGACGTCGTGATCCTCGACCTTGAAGACGCCGTCGCGCCTGACGCAAAACCAGCCGCCCGCGCTGCCGCCGCTGAGGCCGTGACAGCAGGCGGTTGGGGTCGCCGCACGGTCGCGATCCGCGTCAACGGCATTGGCACGCAGTGGTGCGAGGCGGATTTCCTCGCCGTCCGTTCCGCCCAGCCCGCAGCCGTCGTCGTGCCCAAGGTGAGCAGCGCCGCCGAAGCAGCGGAGGCGGTACGCCTCGCGGGCGGTGTGCCGGTGTGGGCGATGATTGAAACGCCGCGCGGGGTGCAGGCGGTCGATGCGATCGCCGATACGCAGGGCGTCGCCGCGCTCGTCGTCGGCGCGGCCGATCTCGAAAAGGATCTCGGCTGCCGCGTCGGCCCGGCGCGCGCCGAAATCCAGTACGCGCTGCAGCGTATCGTCATCGCGGCGCGCGCCGCCGAAATCATGGCGTTCGACGCCATGTACCCCGATATCAAGGACATGGAGGGGCTGGAGGCGGTGACGCTTCAGGGCAAGGCGCTCGGCTTCAACGGCAAGACGCTGATCCACCCCGCGCAGATCGAAACCGCGAACCGCGTCTTTTCGCCCTCCGCTGCCGAGGTGGAGCAGGCCCGCCGCATTGTCGCGACGTTCGAGGCGGCGAAGGCCGAAGGAAAAGGTGTCGCGACGCTCGATGGCAAGATCGTCGAGGTGCTCCACGCCGCGCAGGCCCGCGACCTCATCGCTTTCGCCGAGAGCATCGCACCACAATAATTGACAAGTTATAACATTACATTCTAAACGGCCTCCCATCAGAAAAAGGGAGTTCGTGGTCATGCGTTCGATGCTTCTCGCCGCGTGTGCGGTTCAGGTTCTTGCGCTTCCGGCGCTTGCACAAGCCTCTGGCGAGCAGAAGAGCGACGATCTCCATACGATCGGCGACGATATCGTGGTGACCGCGCCTTATGCCCGCTCGCGAGCCGACCTTCTCTCGGGCACCTCGGTGATGACCGAAGGCGAGCTCCGGCAATCGCTGCAGCCGCAGATCGGCGAGGTGATCGCACGCCAACCCGGCGTTTCGGCGACGAGTTTCTCGCCCGGCGCCTCGCGCCCCGTTCTGCGCGGTATGCAGGGTGAGCGCATCCGCGTGCTGACCGACGGCATCGGCTCGATCGACGTGTCGAACACGTCGGCCGACCACGCCGTCACGATCGATCCGATCACCGCGCAGCGCGTCGAAATCATTCGCGGCCCGGCGTCGCTGCTTTACGGCTCGTCGGCGATCGGGGGCGTCGTCAACGTGCTCGACAAGCGCATTCCGCGCGCGGTTCCCGAGCACGGCGTTCATTTCGATGCGATCGGCAGCGTCGCGAGCGCAGCCGACGAAGTGAGCGTCGCCGCCGGTATCGATGCCGCGCTTACCGACAAGATCGTCGCCCACGTCGACGGCAGCTGGCGCGACACCAACAATCTCAGGATCGGCGGCTACGCGCTCGCCCCCGAGCTTCGCGAGCACGCACTCGAACACGCTGCGGAAGGCGATGAGGAAGCCGCCGAAGCCGCCGCCGTGCGCGGCCGCCTCCCGAACAGCTTCACGCGCACCAAGACGGCGGGCGGCGGTCTTGCGATCATCACCGATGGCGGATCGCTGGGCTTTTCGGTCGGCTATTTCAATTCGAACTACGGCGTTCCGGAACGTCCCACGCTCCACGAGCATGAGGAAGGCGAGGGCGAAGGCGAGGAAGAGGGCCACGAGCACGGCGATGTCAGCATCGGCCTCAAGCAGTGGCGCGCCGACGTGCGCGGCGAGGTCGAGCTTGGCGAAGGCTTCCTCGAAACGCTGCGCGTCCGCGTCGGCTACGCCGATTACACACACACCGAGTTCGAAGGCGACGAGGTCGGCACGGTGTTCGACAACCAGGGCGTCGAGGGCCGCGTCGAGCTCGTGCAGGCGAAGCGCGGCGCGTGGAACGGCGCCTTCGGCGGCCAGTTCTACATCCGCGATTTCTCGGCAGTCGGCGAAGAAGCCTTCCTGCCGCCGAACGAGACCGAACAGTTCGGCCTGTTCACGGTGCAGGAGCTGAACCTCGGCGCGCTCGGTGTCGAAGCCTCGGGCCGCTACGAGCGCACCAACGTGACTTCGAACGCGGTCGGTGTCACCCGTCATTTCAATGCCTTCTCCGCCGCACTTGGCGCACGCTACGAACTGACGGACGGCATCAACATCGGCATCAACGGCTCGCGCGCCGTGCGTGCGCCCTCCGCCGAGGAGCTGTTCTCCAACGGTCCGCACATCGCGACACAGGCGTTCGAGGTCGGCGATCCAACGCTTGCCAAGGAAAAGAGCTGGGGCCTCGAAGCCTTCCTGCGCGGCGAAACGGGCGGTGTCGCCTTCTCGCTCGGCGCCTTCGCGAGCTGGTTCAAGAACTACATCTACGAGGCGGACACGGGGCTGGAGGAAGATGAACTTCCCGTCTTCCAGTATTCGCAGGCCGACGCGACCTACTACGGGCTCGAAGCCGAACTCTCCGCGCCGCTGTTCACGGCCGGGGATTTCCGCTTCGTTGCCGACGGTGTGGCTGACTACGTCCGCGCGAAGATCGATTCGGTCGGCCCGGCGCCGCGCATCCCGCCGCTTCGGGTGCTCGGCGGCATCGAGGCGCAGTCGGATCTCGTCACGGGCCGCGTCGAGGTCGAATGGAGCGACGAGCAGACGCGCGTCGCGGCGTTCGAAACCGCAACCGGCTCGCACACGCTGGTGAACGCCTCCGTCTTGTGGCGCGTGCTCGGCGTGGATAGCCCCGCCACGCTGCAGCTATCGGCGAACAACCTCTTCGATGTCGATGCGCGCCGCCACGCGAGCTTCACCAAGGACTACGTGCCGCTCGGGGGCCGCGACGTGCGGGCGACGCTCAGCCTCAGTTTCTAGCCGGGTTGCGTCCGGCGCCCGCCGGGGTTTATGGGCCTTCTTCGCAGATGCAACATGCGGTGAAGGAGGCCCAAATGATCGGACGCTTGAACCATGTCGGGATCGCAACCCCGTCGATCGACAAGGCCGTCGCCGTCTATCGTGATTTCCTTGGCGCGACGAAGATCCACGAAAAGTTCGCACTGCCCGCGCAGGGTGTGTGGGTCTGTTTCGTCGATACGCCGAACAGCCAGATCGAACTGATTGAGCCTTACGGCGACGATTCGCCCATCCACGGTTTCCTGAAAAAGAACCCGGCGGGCGGCCAGCACCACGTGTGTTTCGAGGTGCCTGACATCATCACCGCGCGTGATGACATGCGCGCGAAGGGTGCCACCGTTCTCGGCACCGGCGAACCGCGTATCGGCGCGCACGGCACGCCGGTGATCTTCATTCACCCCAAGGACATGGGCGGCGTTCTTGTCGAGCTGATGGAAACGCCGAAGGACGCGCATTGATGAACGCCGAGGAGATGGTCGCGGATCTCGTGTCCGCGCTCGATCTGGAACGAATCGAGGAGAATCTGTTCCGCGGCCGCAACACGGGCGAGGGCTTTCGCCGGCTGTTCGGCGGGCAGGTGATCGCGCAGGCGCTTGTCGCGGCGAGCCGCACGGTTGCGGACGACCGCCCGCCGCACAGTCTCCACGCCTATTTCATGCGCGAAGGCGACCACAATGTCCCCGTGGTCTATCAGGTCGAGCGCGACCGCGACGGCAAGAGCTTCTCGACCCGGCGTGTCATCGCCATCCAGCACGGCCGACCGATCTTCAACCTCGCGGCGTCGTTCCAGGTCGAGGAAAAGGGGCTGGAGCATCAGTTCGACATGCCCGATGTGCCGGCTCCGGAAACGCTGATCAGCGACATGGACTGGCGGCTGCAGTTCGCCGATCAGATTCCCGAGGCGGCGCTCGAGCGTTTCCTGCAGGAACGGCCGATCGAGTTCCGCCGCGTCGATCCGTCGATACCGGGCAGCGGGACGAGGCCGCCGCAGCAGAACATCTGGTTCAAGGCAATCGCGCCGGTGCCGGACGATGCCGCGCTGCATCGCTGCATGTTAGCCTACGCCTCCGACATGACGCTTTTGTCGACGAGCGAGCGGCCGCACAATATCGCCTGGTGGGACGAAGCGATGCAGATCGCCAGCCTCGATCACGCGCTCTGGTTCCACGCGCCGTTCCGCGTCGACGACTGGCTGCTCTACGTGCAGGACAGCCCGCGCTCTTCAGGCGCACGCGGCTTCAACCGCGGGCTCATCTACGACCGGTCCGGCGTTCTCGTCGCTTCGGTGACGCAGGAGGGGTTGATCCGGAAACGCGATCTCGCCTGACGTTACGGCGCCGGTTCGCGGCGTGCGATCGACAGCACCACCGCGCCGAGGATGCCCGAGAGCAGCGAGCCGCCGAGCACGCCGAGCTTCACCTCGTCGAGATAGATGTCGGAGGCGTAGGAGAGCCCGCCGATGAACAGGCTCATCGTGAAGCCGATGCCGCAGAGCAGCGCCACGCCATAGACCTGCGCAGTAGAGGCGTGGACTGGATAGTCGGCGAGGCCGAGCTTCTTCATCACCCAGATCACGCCGAACACGCCGACCTGCTTTCCCATGAAAAGGCCGAGCGTGATGCCGAGCACGATCGGGCTGACGAGCATTTCCGCGGTGACGTTCGCGAACGAAAGCCCGGCGTTGGCGAAGCCGAAGATCGGCACGATCGCGAACGCGACCCAGCCGGCGATGGCGTGTTCGAGCCGGTGCAGCGGCGAATGTTCGTCGTCGATGTGGGTCGCCGTCTGTGTCAGCGGGATGGTGAGCGCGACGGCAACGCCCGCCAGCGTCGCATGAACGCCCGAAAGCAGCATCGCCGTCCACACGCCCGCGCCCACGATCAGGTAGGGCCAGAGCGAACGGATGCCGAAGCGGTTGAAACCGTAAAGTACCGCGATCAGCAGCACCGCCGCCACAAGCGCGGCGAGATTGAGCTCGGCTGTATAGAACAGCGCGATGATCACGATGGCGCCGAGGTCGTCGATGATGGCGACTGCGGTCAGGAACACCTTCAGCGACACGGGAACGCGCGGCCCCAGCAGCGTGAGGACGCCGAGCGCGAAGGCGATGTCGGTGGCGGAAGGGATCGCCCAGCCGCGAATCGTGGCGGCATCACCGATGTTGAATGCGGCGAAGATGAGCGCGGGCACGATCATGCCGCCGGCCGCGGCGGCGCCCGGAAGCACACGGCGTTCCCACGTCGAAAGCTGGCCGTCCAGAAGCTCGCGCTTCACTTCCAGCCCGACGAGCAGGAAGAAGATCGCCATCAGCCCGTCGTTGATCCAGTGGCTGAGCGAAAGCGGACCGACATAGGCTTTGAGCGTGCTGAAATACGCGTCCGAAAGCGGCGAATTGGCCACGATCAGTGCTGCTGCCGCAGCCACCATCAGCACGATGCCGCCAGCGGATTCCGTCCGCAGGAACTCGCGCAGCGCCGACTGTGGGCGTTCGATCACCAGAGTGCGCAGATCGTTTATCATCTCACCTCGTCCGCAACGTTCACCATGCGCTCCAAATGGGGTTACAGGAGCCGGCTGGGGGCGAAAACCCCAAACCGGACGCCCGACCTGCTGAAATATGCCGCTTGCCCGCGCACGCCGGGTGTCCGACTATCCGCGCAAGGAGATATAATAATGGGGCTTTGGGATCGCTATGCCGTGCCGGCAATCGTATCGTGCGCCTGCACGTCGAAACCGGTCATGCGGCAGCGCGCGAAGGTTGTGCCGGAAGCTTCGGGGGCAGTGCTCGAACTCGGGTGCGGCGCGGGCACGAACTTCGCTTTTTACGATCCGGCGCGCGTTACGCGGCTTCATGCCGTGGAACCCGCACCCGGCATGGTTGCCCGTGCGCGGGAGAGGGCGCGGCACACCGCTATCACGGACCGCGTGCAGTTTCACGAGACGGGCGCGGAGAGCCTGCCGCTGGAGGACGAAAGCATCGATACGGCGGTGGTCACCTTCGTGCTCTGCACCATCCCGGATTGGCGCAGCGCGCTTCACGAGGTGCGCCGCGTGCTGAAGCCCGGCGGCCGCGTGCTGTTTTCCGAACACGGCCTTGCGCCCGATGCGGACGTCGCGCGCTGGCAGCACCGTATCGAGCCGGTATGGAAGAGCCTTCTCGGCGGCTGTCATCTGACGCGCGATCCCGCCGCCATGCTCGCCGCAAGCGGGTTTCGGGTCGAACGCGAGACCATGTACCTGCCCTCGACGCCGCGCTTCGCGGGCTTTGCGAGCTGGGGCGCGGCGGTACCCTCATGACACCCGGTCCCATGGGTCAGGTCGCCCGGCTGGTGCCGCGCGGAGAGGAGGTCGTCGATGGCCGCCGGCAGCGCAGCGAACGCAGCCGCGCGCAGATCGTCGCGGCGATGCTCGCCGTTATCGAAGGCGGTGACATGGACCCGGGCGCTGCGGCGGTCGCCGAGGCGGCAGGCGTCTCGCTCCGCACCGTGTTCAGGCATTTCGAGGAGATGGACAGCCTCTACCGCGAACTGAACGCGCAGCTGGAGGCGGATATCCTGCCGATGGTGTTGACGCCGTTCGAAGCGCGCGACTGGCAGGGCAGGGCGCGAGAGGTCGTGACGCGACGGGCGCGCATCTACGAGCGGCTGATGCCGTTCAAGACCGCGGCGCACGCGCGCCGGTTCCAGTCCCGATATCTGATGGATGCCCACCTGCGCTTTCTCGCGATTGAACGCGCGGCGCTGCAGGCGATCCTGCCCGCCGAGGTGCGGTCGAATACGGCGTTGTTCGCGGCGTTCGAGATGGTCACGGGGTTCCAGTCGTGGCAGCGCCTGCGGCAGGATCAGAACCTCGAGCCAGAAGACGCGGAGGCGGCGATGCGGTTTGCCGTCGAACGGCTGCTTGGTCTGTGAAGCGCCTCGCTGTCCTCGCGCTTGCATTGCTCAGCGCGTGCGGTGCGCGCGGCGGCGATGCGGCGTGCGGAATTCCTGCGGGCAGGCTCGGCGCTTTCGTGGAGGTACCGGAAGGGCGCTTCATCAAGGGCGCCGCACCGCGCTATCCCGAGGAACGTCCTGAAGTGTCGCTGCATGTCGGCGCGTTCCGCATCCAGGCGCATGAGGTCACGAACGATCAGTTCGCGGCCTTCGTGAAGGCCGCTGGCTATCTCACCGATGCCGAGCGCACGGCAGGCGACGCCGATGGCGGATCGGCGGTGTTCACGGCGCCCGAAGGCGGCGAGAGCCGGCCGTGGAAGCTGGTGCAGGGCGCGACGTGGCGCACGCCGGAAGGGCCAGGCTCGGATATCGCCGGGCGTGGCCGCGATCCCGTCGTGCACGTCTCCCCCGCCGATGCCGCCGCCTATGCCGCGTGGGCGGGCGGGCGTCTGCCGACCGAGGTCGAGTGGGAATATGCAGCGTCGCTCGGCCTGCCGAAGGGCGGCGATCAGGAAGCGGGCGCCTACGGGCCTGAAGCGCGGCCGGTCGCCAACACGTGGCAGGGCCTGTTCCCCGAGGAGCAGAAGGCGGCAGACGGCTTCGCGGGCCGCGCGCCCGTGGGCTGCTTTCCGCCGAGCCGCATCGGCCTTTACGACATGATCGGCAACGTCTGGGAAATCACCGAGACGCCCTACGGCGAGGGCACGCAGACGATCAAGGGCGGCTCCTATCTCTGTTCGGAGAACTTCTGCCGCCGCTACCGCCCCGCCGCGCGCCAGCCGCAGGAGGCGCGCTTCTCCGCAAGCCACGTCGGCTTCCGCATCGTCAAAGATGCACCGTCTCAGTTGGGCCAGTAGGCGACCTCATCCCCGGCGCCGACCCGCTCGGCGAGCGTCTTGTCGATCGCGACAGGCGCTTCGATCGTATGCGGATAGAGCGGCGCCCGCCCGGCCTTGCGGTGCGCGTCGAGCAGCGCCGTCATCGCCTTAACGCGCGCCGGTTCGCGGTCCGCCAGGTTGGTCTTCTCGGTCGGGTCTGCGGCAAGGTTGAACAGCCACGCCTTCTTCGGCCGCTCCGTCACCTGCAGCTTCCAGTCGCCCTGCCGCACGACGCGGTAGTAAGCGCTCTGCCAGAAGAGCGCATCGTCGGCGCGCGGCGCGGCTTCGGCGAGCAGGTCGATACCGTCGATGGCGACACCGGTAGGGAGGGGCGCGCCCGCCGCCGCCGCGAAGGTCGGCATCAGATCGATATGCCCGGCGGGGCGCTCGATGCGCGTCCCGGGCGTGATGCGGGCGGGCCAGCGCATGAACAGCGGCACGCGGATGCCGCCTTCGAACATCGTGAGCTTCCAGCCCCGATAGGGCGCATTGATGTCGGGCAGGCCGATATAGCCCGCACCGCCGTTGTCGCTCGAAAACACGACGATGGTATTCTCGTCGAGGCCTTCATCCTTCAGCGCGGCGAGCACGCGCCCGACGCTCCTGTCGAGCGCGCGCACCATGGCGGCGTAAACGCGTTTCCGGTGCGGTCTGATGTCTCCGACCGCGTCATAGTCGGCGCGCGTCGCCTGTAGCGGCGTGTGGACACCCCAGTGCGCGAGATAGAGGAAGAACGGCCGGTTGCGGTTGGCGCGGATCACCTTCACCGCCTCGTCGGTCCAGTAATCCGCAAGATAGCCGCCCGGCGCGAACAGCGGTCCTTCGTTGAACGATGCGGCATATTGCATCCGCGCCCACAGGAAGCGGTCGATGGGATCGAAATCGACGCGCGCGTTGACAACGCTTGGGTCGTCCTCCGGCTGGTGGAGCCCGCTCGCCATCAGCAGGCTCTCGTCGAAGCCCTGCGCGTTCGCGCCGAATTCCTTGCCGCTGCCGAGGTGCCACTTGCCGATATGGACGGTGTGATAGCCGGCGCCCTTCAGCACCTCCGCGATGGTCACTTCCGAACCCGGAAGGCCTTGTTCGTCGAAGGGCGGCACCTTGTCGTCCGCGTCGCGGTTCCAGTCGGCAGGCGGCAGGCCGGAGCGGTCATTGTCCGAAAACATCGCGACCATGCGCCCCATCCCGTCCGGTGTCGGCGTGAACTCGAAGCCCGTGCGCGTCGGATAGCGGCCGGTCAGGATCATCGCGCGTGAAGGCGCGCAGCTCGCCGTGCCCGCATAGGCCTGCGCGAACAGCGCGCCGTCCTTCGCGAGCCGGTCGATGTTCGGCGTCGGCACGCGCCCGCCCGCGACACCGCCGCCGAACGCGGTAATGTCGTTGATGCCGAGATCATCGGCCAGGATGAAGACGATGTTGGGCGGCCGCTCGCCTGCGGGTGCGGTGGCCGGGCCTTCGTTCCACGCAACGGGGCTGTAGGGCGCGATGTCGCGATCCTTGGCGAGCGTGGTGACGAGCCACAGGATCACCTCCTTGCGGTTCAGCCACGCCGCCGTGCCGAGCACAACCAGAAGAGCGGCGGCGGCGAGGGCCCACCGCCTTTTCACGGCAGAAGCTCGTCGCAGCCGGTGCGATCGAGAAGCGTCCGCACCGCGGCCTGGTCATCCGCACCAAGCGCCGCGAACGCCTCCCCAATCCACTGCAGGCATTTCGCCTGATAGGGGAAGGCGGGCTGCGTCCAGGGGCGACCGTCGATTTCCGTCTGTACGATCTCTGCGCCTGCCATCACCGCTTTCGCGTTCGCGATCAGAAACGGTGCATAAACCCGTCCGATCTCGCCGAGCAGCGGGCGCAGCGCTGTGATTTCATCGCGCGAAAACCAGTCGGTGTTGGCCGGCTCGACGCCCGAGAGATCCTCGACGCGGTCGATCCATGCCCGCACGCGCGGTGCGGTCTGCGCGGCGATCGCGGCGGAGGTCGGCTCGATCACGGCAAGCTGCGCGAGCTGCCCGTGAATGGCGAAATCGGCAGAGGAGGGCCGCGCGCCGAGTACATAGCCGCGCCTTGCAATCAGCGCATCCAGAACGGCAAGGAAACGACGGTAGCTGTGCTCGATCGTTTCCGCCGTCGTGTCGTTCGATCCGACGACGTAGAGCCGGCTGATCTGCCGGTCGGCGAACATGTCCGCCGCCTGCGCGGCGAGTTCAGTCTGCATCGTCGGGGCCATCCAGAATACGAGCAGCGGCGCGGCATTCGCGGCATCCTCGGCGAACGCCCAGCGGTAGTGGAACATGGCCTTTGTCAGCCATTCGTCCGCATAATCCTCGATCAGGTGGTTGAGAAACGCCAGCACGGGGTCGCCGGGAAGCGCCTCGCGCCCGCCATGTTCGGCTTCGAGCCGCCGGATGATCGGCGAGGAATCCACCACGGGGTCGAGCGTGCCGTCGGCAAGAGGGAAATAGACCGTGGGCAGCAGCTTCACCTTCGGGACCGGATGGCCGGCGGGCGGCTGCCTGTAGCTGCCCCAGAGGATCGCGTAGGGAATGCGCCTGTACCGGAGCAGCGCGATCATCTTGCGTGTATAGGGCGAGCCCGGGGCGCCCAGGAGTCTTAGCGGTTCGGTCAAGCGGGCCTCCGTTTGCGTTTCCTGAAGATCCACGCCGCAACGGCGATGGCGGCCACGAGCGCAAGCAGGATGCTGCCGAGCGCCCATCCGTGATGCTTCAGGATCTTGATGCGTGTGTTGAGCGTGATCTGCCGGAACGGATCATAGCCTTCCGGGATATCCAGCACGCCCAGGGATTTCGCATAGGCCTGGTAGTCGGCGAGCATGGACCCGACCCGCGCCGGCTGGGTGGCGCTGAGATCGCGTGTTTCGCCGGGGTCGCGGCTGAGATCGTAGAGCTTCCATGTGCCGTCGCCGTGCGGCGGCAGGTTGCGCACCAGCTTGAAGTCGCCGCGATAGAGCGCTGCGTTTCCGGAAACCTCCATGCCGATCGGGGTGTCCGGCGAATAGATGTGATCCGCCGTGCCGCTCAACACGGGGCGCAGGCTGCGGCCGGTCATCGCCATGCCGCTGCCGGCTTCGACACCGGCGATGTCGAGCAGCGTCGGCGCGACATCGGTGACGAAGGCGGCGGCGGACACGCGCGGCTGCGCGGCGACGCCAGGGCCGGACATGATGAAGGGCACGCGCAGCCCGCCTTCGGAGGCATAGAATTTGAACAGGCTGAGCGGCGCGGCTGCGGCGGTCGCCCATTCCGGGCCGATCGAGACGAACGAGCCTTTCTCGCCGAGCCGGTCCAGGTTCTGGTCGTAGCCGTTCATCCGCATCCAGAGCGGAAAGCCGCGTTGGCTGACAGGCTCATTGGGTTCCGGCCCGTTGTCGGAGGTGACGACGAACACGGTGTTCGCCAGCGCCCCCCGCTTTTCGAGATAGGCGATCAGGCGGCCGATGTGGTGGTCCATCGCCTCGATCATGCCGGCGTTCACCGCCATGCTCTTCGCGAGCAGGCGCCGCTCAGGATCGGGAAGCGCATCCCACTGCCGCAATCCGGCAGGCTTGGCGGCGAGCGGCGCGCCTTCGGGGATCAGACCCATCGCCTGCGCGCGCTGCCAGCGCGCCTCGCGGATGCTGTCCCAGCCCTTGTCGTAGACCGTCTCGTAATGGGCCGTGTAGGCGCGGGGCGCCTGCACCGGGATGTGGACCGCCTGAAACGCCACATAGGCGAAGAACGGGTCGTTCCCGTCCTGCGCCCCCAGATAGTCGATCATCCGGTCGACGATGAATTCGGATGAATAGAATTTGGCGGGAAGCGTCGCCGGCTTGCCGTCCTCGAACCACGGTGCCGTATCGTAATACGGCATGTAGGGTTTCTGCTCCCAATTGTCCGCGCCGGAAGCGTCGAGCGCGAACGACTTCTGGAAACCGTGCGATGGCGGTAGTTCGCCCTTGCCGCTGCCGAGGTGCCATTTGCCGGTCATGTAGGTGCGGTAGCCAGCGCGCCGCAGCCGTTCCGCGACCGTGATTGCATCGGGTTCGAGCCGGAGGCCGTAACCGGGTTTGCCCGCATGTTCGGGCGGCAGCACCTCGGGGATCGTGGCGACGCCGTTCCGGTGATTGTCGATGCCGGTGAGCAGCATCGCGCGCGAGGGCGCACACAGGGGCGAAGTGCGGTAGTGCGTGAACAGCGCGCCCGCCGAAGCGAGCCGGTCGATATTGGGGGTACGTGCTTCGCCGCCGTAGGCGCCGAAATCCATCAGCGCTGCGTCATCGACCAGGATGAGCACAAAGTTGGGACGCACCGGCAGAGGTTCCGCGCGGGCAGGGGCGCAAGCGGCGGCAAGGGCGGCAAAGCCACCCCAAAGCCAGCGCTGCAGCCTGCCCAGCCGCACCAACACCCTCTCCCGTTTGACCGTCCCCTTGCATCTGCAGGGCTCTCGCCCTCGACGCAATCAATAATATGGCATTAGGACTGTCAATTTAAGGCGTCTATTGCGCAAAACGGGAGGGGCTGCCGAGGCAGTAGAGTGTGCGGCCGCTCATATTGAGCTGGAGGTGCGGCAGCAGACGCTGGCCGCCCGAGCGTTTCCCCGGATCGGAACAGAACGGCGCCTGGCCATCCAGTGCCGCTTCGTCCGCGTAGCCGGAGAGCGTTTGCAGTGTGGGCGTCGGTGCGATCGAGACGAGCCCGCCGAAACCGTCACTTCCGCTGAGGCTGCCGGGCACGTGCTGGATGCGGTCCTGATCGTAGGGCGAAATCAGGTGGCCGGTCACGGTGAGCGTGCCCGGCGTGTAGGCGAGCACGTAATTCGGTGCCGATCCGCCCGACGCTTCGATCGCATAGTGCCCGACGAGGGATTCGCCCGTCGCTGCCGTATGCAGCGCCACGCCGCTCACCACCGAGGCGTTGTCGCCCTCGGCGAGGCCGACGAGGTGATAGGTGAACGCCGGATTGGGCTGGAAGCGCGCGCGAGACTGGTCATCGACAACGACGGTCAGCGCCTTCGCGGAAACGTCCGTCGTGAGGCCGCCGAGCAGGCTGTCGTCCAGAACGAGATCGTAATTGCCTGCATCCCCGCCCGACAGCGAAACCCCGCCTACGGTCACGCTCTTGCCGGTTCCGGCGTTGCGATCGGCGGCCAGCGCCTCGTAGTCGAACGCGATGTTGTCCCCGGCGAGAATATCCGCGGTCGTGAAATCGAGCGGCACATTCCGCGTGCCGTCGTAGGTCTTGTCGGCGGTCACCACATCCGTGACCGTCAGTGTCCTCCGGCCGATATCGGCGCTGAGCCCGAGCAGCAGCGCGGCATCGAGGCTGAGCGCATAATTGCCCGCGTCGGCGCCGGTCAGCGCCACCGCGCCGCCGGTCACGTCGATTGCTTTGTTCGCGCCCGCGTTCTTGTCTGCGAACAGCGCCTCGTAACCGAAGCCCACCGTGTCGCCGCTGACGATATCGTCGGTGACGAAGGCGAGATCGGCGCCGCGCGAACCGTCGTAGGTTTTCGCAAGCGCGAGCACGTCCGTGATGCTGAGCGTCTTCGCGGTGATATCCGCCGAAAGGCCGCCGAGCAGCGTGGGATCGAGCACGACAACATAATTGTCCGCATCCGCACCGCTCAGGCTGATACCGTCCGTGACCGAGACGGTTTTTCCGCTGCCGACGTTCTTGTTGGCAAAGCGCGCATCATAACCGAACGCCGCATCGTCGCCGCCGACGAGTCCCGTCGCGGTGATCGCCAGCACGGCCGTCGTCGTTCCGTCGTACACCTTGTCGAGCGCCGCAACGGCAGTGATGTTCAGCGTCCTTGCGGCGATGTCGATCGCAAGCCCCGAGAGCAGGGCGGGATCGAAGCCGAGATCGTAATTGTCCGCATCGGCCCCGCCGAGGGACACCGCGCCTCCCGTGACCGTCACGGCCTTGCCGGTTCCGGCGTTTCCGTCCGCCGCGCGCGCCTCGTAGAGGAAGCCGATGTCATCGCCCGAAACGAGGCCGCCCGTCGTGAAGTCGAGTGTCACGTCCCGGTTGCCGTCATACGTCTTGTCCACCACCACGGCGGTATCCAGCGTCAGCGTCTTGCGGTCGATGTCGGCCGATAGCCCCGCGAGTAGCGCGCCGTCGAGAACAAGAACATAATTTCCGCCGTCCGCGCCCGAGAGCGACACACCGGAGGCGGTGACGCCCTTGCCGACGCCGGCGTTCTTGTCCGCGAAGTTCGCGGTGTAATCGAACGTCACCGTGTCGCCGGAAAGAATGTCCGCCGTCGTGAACGCGAGGCCCGCCGACGTGCCGCCGTCGTAGATCTTGTCCGTCGCACCGACCGTGCTCACCGTCAGCGTTCGCGCCGTAATGTCGGCCGCGAGCGCGGACACGTCGCCCGGATCGAGCGCGAGCGTGTAGTTCGCCGCATCCGTTCCCGTCAGCGTTACGCTGCCGGTCAGGCTGACCGCCTTGCCCGTCCCGGCGGCCTTGTCGGCGAACTGCGCATCATAGGCGAATGTCACCGAATCCCCGGTCACGATGTCGCCGGTGGAGAAGGTGAGGGCGGCATCGCGCGTCCCGTCATAGGTCTTGCCGTTTGCCGTGACACCCGCGCTCAGCGTGCGCGGTGAGATCGTCGCATTGGCGATCGTCGGCTGCGTCAGCGTATAATTGCCCGCGTCGTCTCCGCTGAGCGTATAGCCCGATGCGGTGACGCTCCAGGTTCCCGCGTTCTTGCTGGCGAATACGCCCGCACCACCCACGAATTCGACGTCCTCACTGCCGACGATGCCGACGAGCGATCCGCCCGAAAGGTCCGCGTCCGCGTTGCCGTCGTAGTCCTTGCCCGCAGCGGAGACGCCCGTCAGCGTCAGTGTCTTCGCGGTGATGGTTGCATTGGCGACGGTCGGCTGCGTCAGCGTGTAGTTGCCCGCATCAACACCCGACAGCGTATATCCTGTGGCGGTGATGCTCCACGTGCCCACGTTCTTGCTCGCGAACGTGCCCGATCCTGCGACGAATTCGACATCGTCGCTGCCGACCACGCCGCCCAGCGCGCCGCCGGAAAGGTCGGCGTCGGTATCCCCGTCATACGTCTTGCCCGCGGCGGTCACACCGGCGAGGGTGAGCGCTTTCCGCGTCACGGTGAGCGTGCCGGTGGAGGAGGGGGTGCCGAACGTATAGCCGGCGCTGCTTGCCAGCGTGCCGTTAGCAATGGTGATGCTATAGGGCGAACCGGCGACGTTCGCGGCCGCTGCGGTGCCTGCCGAACTCAGCGATGGGCCGCCTGACAGGCCGATCGTTGCGAGCGTCTCCTGCGTCCAGATATCGCCGTAGGCCGATGCATCGACGAGACCATCGAGCGCATAGTGCGTGCCGAGCACGAGCGTTGGCCACGAATAGGTGTCGCCGTAGACCTTTTCGTCCTCGAAATCCGTGCTCGCCGTCAGCGTCGGGGCGAAGGCGAAGACGTAACGGTTTCCGGCTCCAACGGATGCGGGGGGGAGTGTTCCGATCGTCTGGCCCCAGATCGGCAGGCTGCCGCTGGCGAGGCCCCCGAACACGCTGTCGTCGGGGTTCCCCAGATACAGGATCCAGCGGCCCGAACCGGCGTCCAAAGCAGCGCTTCCGGCAAGATTGTCGAAGTCGAGGCCGTCGGTTCCGGCTTCGGCCTCGATCACGATCTCGCCGGTGCCGGATTGGATCACGGTTCCGGTTCCCGCGAGGCGGAGGCCGTCATTGTCCGTGCCGGAGACAGCGCCGCCGCCTTCGGCGGTGATGCTGATGTTCGCGGCATCGCTCGAGAGCGCAAGCGCCCCGTCCAGAAGCACGCCGTGATTGTTGGCGGATGTCCCCGCGCCGCCGCCCGTGCCGATGATCGCGATCGTGCCCGCATCGGGATCGCCCGATGTGGAGGCCACCGACGAATTCTGGATGATGGCGACGCCGATATTGTCGTCGTCTACCGTCGCATTGCCCGCCGTGCCGGTGATCGTGATCGCGCCAAGATTGCTCGCGATGTGCGAGCCGAGCGGCGTCGTCGCCGTATCGTGAACGAGGACACCGGATTTGCCGCCCCCGACAGCACCCGCGCCGCCGTGTCCTGCGATCTCGATCGCGCCGGTGCCGAGCGATTCGATCGTGCTGCCGTCGATATCCACGCCGATCGCGTCGAGCGTGCCGGTGCCTGCGCGCCCGAAGAGCGCAATGCCGCCGCCGCCTCCCGCCGCCGTCCGGATCAGCGCATCGAAGGCAAAGAGCCCGGCATTCCTGCGGCCATCCGGCCGGGCGAATGCGATTGCATCGTTGTTTGCCGCCACCGAGATCGCATCGAAGGCGGCACCGTCACCCGCGTAGCTGTTCTCCAGCGTGGCTTCGAAAATGGTGATCTGGGTGCCCGCCGTGAGGGAGAGTGTCGCCTTGCCCGTTACGAGAAGATGCACTCCGGATTTGACTTCGATCGCGGCGAGCTCGGATGTGAAGCTCTGCGCACCGCTCGTGGTCACGTCCTGCTCGATGGAGATCGCGCCAGAAGCATCAGTCGTGGTTACGGAAGCGCTGCCTGCGGTGATGCCGTCCACCCCGCCGAAACTGCCGATGCCGAGACCGGTCGCCGCGCCATGATTGAGCACGAGCGCGCCCGTCCCGATATCGGCGGCGAGGAAGCCGACAGCATTGTCCGTATGGTCCAGCGTGTAGTCGCTGTCGGTGCCCAGCAGCAGGAGCTGCTCCGCGGAGATCGCAGCCGTCTGCGTCGTTCCGCCTGCAATGTCGAGCGTCAGTCGGTTGAGCCCCACATTGATCCCGCCACCGATCGCAAGCGTGCTGCCGCCCACGATGCGCAGGTTGTCGTTGAAGCTCGCGAGGCCGGCACCGACGGTGATCGCCCCCGCATCCGCATTGCCGATGACGATTTCGGCGAAGCCGTTCGTGACCGTGCCGAGCGTCGCGGCGGAGATTTTGAGATCGCCCGCGCCGGTGCCGATCCCGATGCTGCGGCCGTCGGTTCGCGACTGGAAGGTCAGCCTGCCCGCGCCTGTGGTCGTGCCCGCGAAGGACACGGTGTCGGCGTTGATCGTGATGTCGCCCGTGTTCGCACCGCCGAGCGTGGACGTTGCGAGCGTGTTCACGTCCTTGCCGGCGCCGCCGCTAGTGGCGGTGCCTTCGATCGTGATGTCGCCGCCCGCCGTTGTCAGCACCTGGGCGCTGGCGCCGAGGCGCACGGCATCGCGCGTCGAGAGGGCCGCGGCGCCGGTGATCTCGATATTTCCGGATGCCGTTTGCACTTTCGCGCCGCTCTGACCGATCCACACGCCCTCGCCATCGCCGGTCGTGCGCGTGCCCTGGAGCGTAATGTCGCCGGTGCCGGTGGACTGGATCGTCGCGCTTGTGCCGCCGAGAATATAGAGCGCCGGGTAGTTGCCCGCAGCGCCTGCCGAAAGGGCGGTGACCTCGATATCGCCGTCCACCGAGGAAATGGCGCTGCCGCCGCCGATCAAGATGCCCGAATAGTTGGACAGGCTGTTCACCGCCTCGCCGGTGAGCGTGATGTCGCCGCTGCCCAGCGATTCGATCGTCGCGGTTGCCACCATCGCGATGCCGTGGCCGAGCGTGGTGCCGCCCCGGCCGGAAATGTCGATCGCACCTGCGCCGCCCGCCGCGGTCCTGACGACGGAACCTGCCGCAAAATCGATACCCGAAAGGCTGCCCGAATCGCCGGTGAGGCGCCGGTTGCCGCGCAGCACGATGGCGTCGAACGCGGTGAGATCGGTGCCCCAGGTGTTTTCGATCTTCGACGACGCGCCGAGGCTCACCTGCCGCGCGGCGTCCATGCTGAGCGTGGCGGCGCCCGACACCGTCAGCGTCGTGCTCGCGGCGAGCTTGATGTCGCGCTCGGACATGTAGTCCTGCGCGCCGGTCGTGGTGACCGCATTGTTGATCAGGATATCGCCGCCCGCGTTGGTGCTGGTCAGCGTCAGGCTCGCGGCGGTGATGCCGACCGTCGATCCTATCGTGCCGACGGTGAGGTTCGCCGCGGCGGCATTGTTGAGCACGATATTGCCGGTGCCGGCGCTCGCCGCCAGTGTCGCGACCGCGTTGCCGGCGTGATCGAGCGTGTAGTCCGCGTCTGTGCCGAGCAGCAGCAGTTGTCCCGCCGTGATCGCCTCCGTCTGCGTCGCGCCTCCGGCGATGTCGAGCGTCAGGCGGTTGCTGCCGGTGCTCAGCGCGCCGCCGACAGTAAGCGTGTCGCTGCCGAGGAGGCGCAGATTGTCCGAGAACGCGGAAAGCCCCGCACCGACGGTGATCGCGCCCGCATCCGCATTGCCGATCACGATCTCGCTGAAACCGTTCTGAATATTCGCAAGCGACGCGGCGCTGATCGCGAGATCGCCGGTGCCGCCGCCAAGCCCGATGCTCCGTCCGTCGGTGCGGGGCTGGATGGTGAGGATGCCGCTTCCGGAAACCGTGCCCAGGAATGAAACCGTGTCTGCATTGATCGTGATATCGTTCGTGCCGGAAACGCCGAGCAATCCCCCGGAGGCGATCTCGAAATCCGGGTTGCCGCCTGCGGCGCTGGTCGCGTTGATGGTGATATCGCCCGCAGCCGTGCGAACGCTGGCGCTGCTCCCCGATATCCATACGCCTGCGCCGGCGCCGGAAGCGGTGCCCTGCAGCGTGATGTCGCCGGTGCCGGTGGTGCGCACCTGCGATCCGTTGAATATATGCATCCCCGGCGCGGGGCCGGTTCCGGTCGATTCGCCGATGATCTCTATGTCGCCGTCCGTGCCGACGATCTCCGACGACTGGGTCAGGAACACGCCGTAAGCGGTTCCTCCCGTGCCGCCGCCACCGGTGCCGTTCAGCGTGATCGTCCCCGATCCCAGCGATTCGATCTTGGAAGCGCCGACCAGGTTGATGCCGCGCCCGTCAGTGGCGCCGCCGCGCGCCGAGAGATCGATCGCGCCCGCGCCGCCGGCGGCGGTGCGGATGACGGCGCCAGGATCCATCTGGATGCCCGCGAGCAAGCCCGTCGCGGCGACGGCGCGGCGGTTCACCTCGATGACGATGGCGTCGAACGACGTCAGGCCGCTGCTGTATGTGTTCTCGATCTTCGAGCCATCGTCGAGAAGAAGTTGCCGCGCAGCGTCGATACCGAGCGTTGCTGCGCCCGACACCGCGATCGTCGTGCTCACCGCAAGCTTCACGTCGCGTTCGGACGTATAGTCCTGCGCGCCGCTCGTGTTGATGTTGCCGCTCAGCAGGATGTCGCCCGCCGTGCTGGTGTTCGTCACGGTGAGCGCGCCCGCTGTGATCGCGCGCAGCGTGATGTCGCCGGCAGCGGTGTTGGTCTTCCCCGCGCCGTCGCGCAGGTCGATGGTGACGCTGCCGGTGCCCGCGGTGATCGTCGTGCCCCCGCCCATCGTGATGGCGGCTGTTCCGCTGTCGCGGTAGGCATCGACGACGCCGTTCGCCAGCGTATCGTTCCCGATCAGCGTCAGGTCGCCGTTGTCGGTGGTGATGTTTGCATTGAGGAGCACGCTGCGCCCGGCCTGCAGCGTCAGATCGCCGCCGTCGCCAAGCGCGTTGTCCACCGTCACCGCCGCGGAGACGGTGATGTCGTTCGAGGCCTGCAGCGTCAGGTTGGTGCCGGCGGCAAGCAGCGCGGCGAGCGACGTTGCCGAAATGTTGACGGTGGCATCCGGATGGTCGGCATAGGAAAACGCGCTCGGCCGTTCGGTCGAGAACAAATAGACGGCGCCGCTGTTGGAGATGGCGTTGCTTGCGCCGTCATCGCCGTTCGCGCCCGCCGCCAGCCGCAGGCCGTTCGCGCTGAGCGTCGCCGACACGCCGAAATTATCATCCACGTCGAGCACAATATTCGTGTCCCACGTGCCCGTGTAGCCCGCACCGATCGTGCTCTTGTGCGCCGCACCCGAAAAACTCGTGTCGGTGAAGCTGAATAGGTAAACAGCGCCCGCGTTCTGCACTGCGTTGCTGAAACCATCGTCCAGATTGGCGCCCACGGCCAGATAATTGCCATCGCCATTGAAAGCGACTGATCGGCCAAGCTGGTCGCCCGCTTCGAGCGGGATGAGATCGAGATTCTTTCCGCCGGAATAGCCCGCACCGATCCTCGCAGCGGAGGCACCGCCGCCAAAATCCGCATTGGTAAAGGTGAACAGATACACCGCGCCGGAGACACTCGCCGCGTTGCCCGCGCCGTCATCGCCCGAGGCGCCGACGGCGAGCCGATCGCCGGCCGCGTTCAGCGCGACAGAAATGCCGAAATAGTCGCTGTCTTCAAGCGTCGGCATTCCGCTGACGCCGGCATATCCGTTCCCGATGGTACCGGCGTGAGACCCGCCGCCAAAATTCGTGTCGGTGAAGCGGAACAGGTAAACCGCGCCCGCATTTGTCGTGGCGTTGGTACTTCCATCATCGAGATAAGCACCCACCGCTAGCCGATCACCCGCCGCGTTCAGCGCGACGGCCGAACCCAGGGAGTCGCTGGAGCCAAGCGCAACATTAATGTCTCCGACGCCCACATAGCCCGTGCCGATGGTCCCTGACTGCACACCGTTGGAAAACGTGCTGTCAGTGAAACTGAACAAATGCACGGCACCCGAGCCCGCCACGCTGTTTGCAAAACCGTCATCCCCCAACGCGCCAACCGCCATGCGATTGCCGGTATCGTTCAGCGCGACGGAAAAGCCGAACCCGTCGCCCGATTCAAGCGACGCGAGATTGATATTCTTCCCGCCCGTATAACCCTTGCCGACAATGGCTTCGAGCGCGCCGTCTGAGAACTGGTCGTCGCTGAAGCTGAACAGATAGATGGCGCCGTAGGGCGTTGTCCCCCCCTCGGCACCATGATCCCCGAAAGCCCCAACCGCCAGCCGGTCGCCTGCGCCGTTTAGCGCCGCGGATATGCCGAATTGATCCGCAGTGTCCGGTCCCGGATTGAGCGCGAGATCGCGGTTTCGTCCATAACCCTTGCCCAGAATGCCCGAGAGCTGGCCACCGCTGAAATCGCTGTCGGTAAAGCGTAACAAATAGACGGCGCCGGAACCTGCCGCCCGATTGTACGCGCCGCCATCCACGAACGCGCCGACGGCAAGCCTGTCGCCCGCGGCATTCAACGCGACTGACAAGCCGAGCCGGTCATTTGCCTCCAGGTTGGATAAACCCAGATTCTTGCCGCCGGTGTAGCCGCTGCCGATCTGTGCGGAGACTGTGCCGCCGGAAAAGTTCCTGTCGGTAAAGCTGAAGAGGTATACCGCACCCGCATTCGCTGCGGCGTTGCCATTGCCGGCATCGCCAGATGCGCCCACTGCAAGCCGGTCGCCCGCGGCGTTCAGGGACACGCTCATTCCGAAGGAGTCGCCGGCATCCAGCGCCAGGGAAACATCGCCGCTGCCTGCATAGCCCTTGCCGATCGTGCCGACATGCGAAGCACCAGCGAAATCACCGTTGGTGAAGGAAAACAGATAGACTGCACCAGCATTGCTTGTCAGGTTGTCACTTGCATCGTCGATGATCGTGCCGACGGCGAGACGGTCTCCCGCCGCGTTTAGTGATACTGAAACGCCGATCTGGTCACCGGTCGCAAGTGCAACATTCAAATCATCGGGGCCGGCATAACCGGCACCGATCGTACCCGTCAGGGACGTACTGCTTCCCAGCGAGAAAAGAAGTACGGCTCCTGAATCTGTGACAGAGTCGTTGAATCCGTCATCGCCGGTCACCCCGACGGCCATGCGATCGCCCGCGGCGTTCAGTGCGACTGCGCGGCTCAACCGGTCGCTATCGTCGAGGCCGGCGACGTTAAAATCGTTGGCGCCGCCTTCGCCCGAATATCCTTTTCCGATGATCCCGCTGACATTCCCGTTCGAGAAGTTCCCGTCACTGAAATCAACCAGGTAAACGGCACCCGCGTTTGTGGTGGTATCGTCGCTGCCGTCGTCGTTGAGGGCTCCGATCGCGAGCCGTGTTCCATTTGCGTTGAGTGCGACCGTCGATCCGAAATTGTCGTTAGCCTGAAGCCGTGCGATGTCGATATTCTTGCCGCCGCTATATCCCTTGCCGATGATCCCGGAGAGCGTGCCGCCCGAAAAATCACCGTCCGTGAAGCTGAACAGATACACGGCACCCGCGCCTGACGTGTCATTGAGTGCGCCGCTGTCTGCCAGCGCACCAATGGCGAGCCGGTCTCCTGCGGCGTTGAGCGCGACGGCATCGCCAAACCGGTCATTCGCCTGCAGGTTCGCAACATCAATGTCGGCTGTCCGCCAGGCATCCCGGCCGATCACGCCCGCCACCGCGCCGTCTGAAAAATTGCCGTCCGCGAACTGCATCAGATAGACGCCGCCCGCGCCGCTCAGGCTGTTGGTGCCGCCGTCGTCGCTGTAAGCGCCGACCGCCAGCCGGTCGCCCGCCGCATTGAACGCGAGGCCGAAGCCGAACATGTCGCCGGCTTCCAGATCGGCGACGTTGGTGTTCTTGCCGCCGGTGTAGCCCTTGCCGATGATGCCTTCGTATGTGCCGCCGGAAAGATCGGTGTTCGCGAACGACAGCAGGTGCACGGCGCCCGTGTTGGACATGGTGTTCGTCACGGCGTTGTCGCCGAGCGCGGTTCCGGCAACGCGCGTGCCGTCCGCATTCATCGCGACCGCGTAACCGAACATGTCGCCGCCGACGATCGCGGAGACGTCCGTATCTCCGGCATCCGTATAGCCCTTGCCGATGGTGCCGAGCTTGGTACCGCCGGAGAAGTTCGTGTCGGAAAAGCCGATGACGTGAATTGCCCCGGATTCCGCCGCCCTGTTGCCGAAGCCGTTGTCGCCGTGCGCCCCGATGGCGAGCCGGTCGCCCGCCGCGTTCAGCGCGACGGAGACGCCGAGATAGTCGCTGACGTCGAGCGCGAGATCGACATCGCCGGCCCCTGCATAGCCGTAGCCGACTGTTCCGCTGTGCGTGCCGCTGCCGAAATCCGTGTCTGCAAAACGGACGAGATAGGCGGCGCCCGATTTGTCGGCGCCGTTACCGAAGCCGTCGTCGTTCCACGCGCCGATCGCAAGCAGGTCGCCGTCGCCGTTCAGCGAGACCGAACGCCCGAAGCCGTCGTCGGCTTCAAGGGCGATGGCAACGTCGCCCGCGCCGTTATAATCCTTGCCGATCGTTCCGACATGCGTACCGCCGCTGAAATTTCCGTCCGTGAAACGGAGCAGATAGGCAGCGCCCGAACCGCTTGCGTCGTCATTCTTCCCGTCGTCTCCGATCGCGCCGACCGCGAGCAGATCGCCCGTCGCATTCAGCGCGACAGACGTGCCGAATCCGTCGGCAGAGGTCAGTGCAGCGACGTCGATATTCTTGCCGCCCGTGTAGCCCTTGCCCACGATGCCGGTCAGCGTGCCGTTCGAGAAATCGCCGTCGCTGAAACTGAACAGATAGACAGCGCCCACATTGAGCGTGAGATTGTTCGCGCCGTCGTCTCCGCTCGCGCCGACCGCCATGCGCGTTCCGGCCGCATTGAGCGCAACCGACGATCCGAACGAATCGAATGTATCGAGCGCCGCCGCAACGGAATTTTCGAATTCATCGGGATTGCTGCTGTTCGCATAGACCGCACCGAGAACGGCGGCATATTGCCAGCTTTGGACATCGTCGACAGTGCCGATCACGATGTTCTTCGGATCGAGCAGCAGGTGCCCGCCCGACCCGGTCAGCACCCGGTCGAGCGCGGCCTGGCGAAGATCGCCCGCCGAAGAGATTTCCACCGATCCGCCACGCCCGCCGCGCGCATCGACCGATCCCAGGAACGTCGTGCGCGTGTCCGACCAGAACACCGCCGTGCCGCCGTCGCCGCGTGAAGACGAAACGTCGATCGCGGCGGCGTTGCCCACGAAGAGCGTATCCGCGCTCGGCAGGGCTTCGCGCCCGCCCCAGCGGCCGAGGAACGTTGAATGATAGGCCTGCGCCGGATCGGGCGTCTTCCCGCCCTGAAACGCGCCGCCGACGCGCACGAGCCCGCCCGCAAGCCGCCCGCGCGCGCTGATCTGCGTGGAGAGCAGCGAGACGCCGGCGCCGCTCAGATCGATCCTGCCGCCGCGCCCGTAGACGCCGTCGGCCAGATAGGTGCCCGACGTGGCAAGTCCGCCTTCCGTGACGACGCGGATCGCGCCGCCGTCGATGGCGCCCGAGGCATCGTTGAGGCTTGTCGCGGTTTCGATGATACGTCCCGCATTGAACCGGATCGTGCCGCCGTCGCCGAGGCGGCCGGTCGCCGCGACGGTTTCCGCGAGCGAGAGCAGGCCGTCGGCACTCACCGCGATTGCGCCGCCGTCCGTGCCGCTCGCGCTGATCAGCCCGCCGAGCGAAACGCTGCCGCCGCTGATCGCGATGGTACCGCCTGCCTGTTTGTCGCTGTCGGCGGTGATGCGTCCGTTCGCGGTGACGCTGCCCGAGCCCGAAAGCACGATGCTGCCGCCCTTGCGGCTGATGCCGTCTGCGCGCACGACCCCCGAGACGTTCACCGAAGCGTTGACGACATCGCGCGCGGCGGCCGCGCTCAGCAGCACCTTGCCGCCGCTCGCTTCGATGACGCCGCTGTGCTCGACAAGCGCGGCGGCGCCGTCGCCGATCTTAGCCGCGACGATGCCGTCGGGCGCGAACGACACGAGCCCGTCGCCATAGAAATCGACCGTGAAGCCCGTGCCCGCGCCGAGCGCGACGCGGCCGAGATTAGCGACGATCGTGCCGCTGTTGCGAACGCGCGGCGCGACGAGCGCGGCAAGCCCCGCGTCGCGCACGGTGATGCGGCCTTCGTTGACGACCGATGCGCCGGGCAGGCTGCCGCCGGAGAAATTCAGCGATCCCGTCGCCATGAACGCCTGCCGGTCGATGTCCGCGGTCGTCGCGACGAGCCCGCCCACGTCCACGGTCGCGTCCTTGCCGAAGGCGATGCCGTTCCGGTTGATGAGCACGACGCGCCCGTTCGCGGTGAGGTTCCCGAGGATCGAGGAAGGGTCCGCGCCCGTCACGCGGTTCACCGCGACCGATGTGCTGCCCGGCTGGATGAAGCGCGTGCTTTCGCCGGTGCCGATCGAGAAGCTGTTCCAGTCGAGGATCGCGCGGTCGCTTGTCTGCGTCACCGTCACATGGCCGGTGCCGTCTCCCGCGATCGATGCGCTCCCGGCGCTCACCGTGCCGCCGGAAGGGCCTGCGTGCGCGGTGCCCGCAAGCGCGAGTGCGGCAAGGCTGGTGCCCGCAAGAATGATGCGGCGCTTGTCGAATAGGGAACGGGGGATCATCGGGAACGCCTTTTTTTGTTATTGGTCTTTCAGCGGCTGGCGGCCTTCGCCCACGCCGTGTTCTGGATGGCGGAGGCATCGAGCGCTTCGCCGAATCCATTGAAGGAGAGCGGCAGAACCATCGGTTTGCCGTCGCTGCCGATAACGGCGACCACGCCGGCCTTCGCCGCGCGCAGCCTCGCGATCTCCGGCGTGCCGAGAAGACGCTCGATGTAGCAGCCGCCCGCGTCGCAGCGCGTGTAGCCATAGCCTTCGAGATCGCTGGTCTCGTCGATGCGCAGCAGCGGCGGCTGCGTGAGCCGCACGCCGAGCGGCAGCCGGATTTGCACGGCATAGCGTTCGCCGCTGCCGCGATAGGCGAAGGCGACGCGCATGATCTGCTCGCCCGTGCTCTTCGATGTCGCGGCCTGCGCGATCTCGCACGGCGGCACGTCCGCCGCCTTTGTGCATTGCACCACCCAGTCGCCGTGGATATCGGCCTTCGGGGTTTCGGGCGCGGCAGCGGCAAGTGCGAGCAAGAGGGCGGGCAGGGGGATCATGCGGCGGTCCTTGCGCAGGGTCACAGCGAGAGGGAGATCGAGAAATTGGCGCGCCATTTGCGCTCGGTCGGCCCCGAAAGGCCGCGCGCGGCCTCCGCCTGCGCAGTGAGGCGCGGGCCGATCTGCACCGAAATGCCGCCGCCCGTCGAGGACGCGGAATGGCGCCGCGCTTCGCCTGTATCGAGACGGCCCTTCTGCCAGCCGATGCCGCCGTCCACGAAGCCGTGAACCCCGACCCCGACCTTGCCCGCCACCCCGCGCCGCCAGCGCGCTTCGAGCCCGCCCATCACGCAGTGATCGGCGCTCACCGTGCCGCTGTCAAAGCTGCGCCCGAACCCCGCGCCGCCATAGCTGCATTCCGCCGCGCTCAGCAGCGCATCGGTCGCCGCCCATTGGCCGGAGCCTTTCGCGACAATCCCGAAATCGCCGCCCGCGACGCGTGCGACCGGCTGATAGCGCTGCGCATAAAGCGTGAAATTGAGGAAGGACGCAGAGCCGTTCATCCGCGTGCGCAGCGGATCGTCGTCCCTCGTTGCGCCGAGCCCGGAGAAGCCCTTGATCGCGCCCGCTCTCACAAGGTTGATGCCCCCGCCCGTGTCCGCCCAGTCGAGATCGAGGTCGGCGGTGGCCGTGCGCATCCGGTCTCGCGTGAATGCGGTGCGAAGAACCGTGGAATCGGAATCGATCACGTGCCCGGCAAGGGTGAGGCTGATGTTGCTCGCGCGGCTGCGGCGGATCGGGACCGCAATGCCGAGATCGACGTTCAGCGTCTCGCCGCGATAGCGGATCGCCTCAAGGAGGTCGCCGATCGGGCGGCTCCACGAAAAGCTCGCGCGGCCGTCGATGCGCAGGCCGTTCGGGCCGAGCCACTTGGTCGCTTCGCCGGTGAAGGATCGGTAGCGGTCGCCGTCCGGGCTCGCCCAGCCGCGCATACGCACCTCGCCGCTGTCGCCGCTGAAACGCAGCCCGCCGCCCAGCATGTCGCGGCCGAGCACGCCCGACATCATGTTGGTATAGCTCGCGTCGGCGCGCACCGCGCGGTGCGAGAGATCGATCGTGAGCAGCGACGTGCCCGGCGTATCGGGCGAGGGCGCGAGCTGCGATGCCGCGGCGAGCCCCGGCAGGTCGTTCATGAGCAGCAGCGCGCGCTCCAGATCCTCTGCCTTCAACGGGCGCGATTCGAGAATGCGCGCTGCCGTGCGCACCGCGAGCGGTTCGCCCGCCGCGTCTGCCACGCTGCGGATTTCGCGCACCGTGCCGTTTCGTTTCACGCGGATCGCGGAGACGTGCCCCTCGATCACCTGGATGCGCACGACGCCTTCCGAAAGCGCCTGCTCGGGCACCAGCGCGAAGGAAAGGAGATAGCCCTCCGCCGAATAGGCGCGCGTAACGGCGTCGGCGAACTGGAAGACCGTGCTGACGGAAACCTCGTCACCCGGCTTCGCCCCCCACAGGGCGCGCAGTTCGGTTTCGGGAATCGCCGATGCGCCGTCGATCACGAGTGTGCGGAACGTGAAGCGCGTTTCGGCGGCCGCCTCCGGCGCGACCTGCTGACGAAGAAGCGGCGCCGGCGCGGGTGCGGTCGCGCGCGCTTCGGGAATCGGCTCGGGCGTCTGCGGCCGCGGTTCCGCGGTGCGCGGAATATCGGCGGGCGTCACCTGCGCCTCCGCTGCGTGGGCGGTGCAGAGCAGGGCGGCGAGCACGGCCGCCGGGAGAACATCACGCATCGGCACGCTTTCTGCTGGATTGCCGGCGTGCCGGTGGTGGTTCCGCCGTGGCGCCGCGCCGCGCGGCGTGGCGATCGAGCAGCGTCTGCCAGTTCGCCTGAGAGGTTTCGGCCAGCGCGGCGAGATCGAGCCAGCCCTTGCGGAACCAGTCGCCGAGTGTGTCGTCGGGAAGCGCGCGCAGCTTCGCGCGGTCGATCGTCCGAAACCCGTCGACCCGGAATTGCGACTGGTCGGGAAGGTGGATATCGGCGCGCCGCGTTTCGAGAAGATCGCGGTCCCGCAACCCCGCGACGAATTCGGTCGTACGCAAATGATCGCGGTGATAGCGCTCGCAAAAGTCGAGCGCGTGCGCGGCAAGCGGGGAGGCGTTGTCGCCGTCGAAAAGCCCGTTCGCGTCCGCCGGCACGATGCCGTCGCGCTCGATCAATCGCGGCCGATCGATCGCCAGCATCAGCGCGTCGCTGCCCGGCGTGGTCACCGGCAGGAACGGATAACGCCGTACATAGGCCGGCACGTAAGCGCCATCCGACCAGCGGCCCTCGCCGTCCACGAACAGATTGGATTCGCCGCTGAGCCCCATCACCGCCAGCGGCAGCATCGCCTCCGTGTCGGCGAACACAATCGGATAGCAGCGCGCGGCGAGCGCGAATTCCGACACGTTCAGCGGAACGGCCACGATGCCCGCCGCGAATTGAAAACTCTCGCAGGCAAGAAGCGCGGCGTGTTTGTGGAGATCGCCCCGGAGAAGGACGGGGTCTTCGTAAAGCAAGGGAGGCATTTTTCACCAGCAGCATTGTTATTGTTATGTGCGACTGCCGTTCGACTTCGCGAGAGAATACATAAACACGGCATCCCCGGAATCGAACCGGGGATGGAACCGTTCCGGTGCTTCGAACCGTTCCCGCAATGATTGCGCTTTCATCAGCCGGAGAGTCCGATCGATCGATACGGCGAATTTGCGGGCAGAAACGCGGCACCTTCAGATGCGGTCATTGTGGATGCAAATCCGCTCGCCGTGGCGGGTGCATTGCGGCGTGCGATCCAGGGGCGCAGCGTCGAGGGGAAATGGATGTAGTGGCCCTGCTGCCAGTCCGCGCCGAGCGACGCGACGAGGCGACTGTCCGCCTCCGTCTCGATGCCTTCGACGATGACTCCGGCGGCCATCGTGCCGGCAAGCCCGATCATGTGCGCAAGCGTGTTGCGGCATCGTGCCGATTGGCCTGCGCGGCGCAGAAAGAAGGCGTCGACCTTCACATAGTCGGGCGACAGGGCAAGCACGCTCCGCACGGAGCTGAAGCCCATGCCGAAATCGTCGATCGCGATCCGGCAGCCGAGTTCCCGCAGCGCGGATGTGAAGCGTGCGGCACTGGAAATCGAAGGGAACGCGGCGGTCTCGGTGATCTCCACGACGAGACGACGCGCTGCGGCGGGGTTCGCGCGTAGCCGCGCGAGCGCATCGTCCCACCAGGGATCGAGAAGCGCGCTCGCGGCGGAAATGTTGACGCCGAGCCGCGCGGCGGAATCGGCCTCCAGCTCGTCGAGCACCAGCGAAACCATGATCTGGTCGAACGCGCGCACGAGGCCGGTGCGTTCCAGCGCGGCGATGGCATCGCTCACAGCGGGCGTGTCGTCGCCGACGAGGCGCAGCAGGCATTCATGATAAAGGATTTCGTCCTCGCCGCTCACCGCCTGCCACGCGGGAAACAGGCGCCCCTCCGCCACGGCCGTGAACACCTGCGCGGCGGTCGCCATGTCGCGGCGATAGCGCGCGGCATCCGGGTACGCGGGCAGAGGGGCGCCAAGGGCGTCGTGAAGTGCGGCAAACCCGGCGGGGCTTATGTCTGCCCCGCTCGAGAATGTCGCCGCCGACCAGGCACTGGACACGGTCAGGAAAATGGAATTGTCCAGATACCGGATCGGCGAACGGGCAAATACGCTACGCAACTGCTGGGTGAAGTGTTCGGGGCTGCCCGCCACGACGAGCGCCGCATCAAGCCGGCCGAGCGCGCGATCGACGATATGCGTCGTCGCGCGGCCGGCCACGGTGCTCTCAAGATGCTGCTGCGCTGCCAGCGCGGCGGCCTCGCCATAGGCTTTCGCGATCGACCGGATATTGTCGATTCGAAGCGCGATGAGGATCGAGGCGCAGCGGAAAACGCTGGCCACGGAGTCGTCCGGGTGCGCGGCTTCCGCCTCGATTGTCATGAATCTTGCCGCCATGTCCGCCATGCGTTCCGCCAAATCCTGTTCGCCTTGGTTTGAGACGAAATAACCAAAACGGTATCAGAGGCGGCTGGACGGCCGAGTATTGGGGATGAATACTCCCTACCGGAAGAAGAAAAATCAACAAAACAATGTAATGGTAAAACGAAAATGTCCTGGAATATGTATAATACTAATGGAAAAAGAAAGTATCTTACAGAATCCGAAACTATGGATTTTGTTAGATTTGCGAAACAAAAGAGTAAAGACGTTTATGCATTTTGTTGGTTGATGGCAGAAACAGGTTGCCGAATATCGGAAGCGCTGGCCGTTAACACGGAGAGTATAGATTTTCAGGCTGGAACCTTAATCATAAAATGCCTGAAGAAGCGGGGTAAATCTGTTTATCGAGAGGTTCCTCTTTCCGAAGAATTCCTGAGATTCATGAAAAAATGGATAAACAGCAAATCAAGTTCGGGATTCGATCTTTGGACATGGTCACGAATGACTGCATATCGCCGGGTTTGCGAGGTGATGGTCGAGGCAGGACTTACCGGAGACTATGCGACACCGCGCGGACTACGCCACGGCTTCGGCGTCCGGGCCATCCAGTCGGGGGTTCCGCTCAATCTGGTGCAGCGTTGGCTCGGCCACGCCGACATGAAGACGACGGCGATCTATGCGAGCGCGTCCGGACCAGAAGAGCGACAGATCGCAGCACGCATGTGGCTTGATGGGCGGGGCGGGGTCGGGGCGATGCCGGGTGGAGAAAGGGCGCCGCGCGAAAATAAAATCGAGTCCGATGAAAGGCTTGAATCCGCGAATTCTGCGGAAAATGTATCAGCGCAAAAGCGTTCGGGGGAGGCGTGGCCACACCCTGCGGCGTCTCCGCCGTGGACGCTCAGATCCGCGGCGCGTTTAATTTATTGCCATCTGTTACGATATTGGTTATTTTGTAACACGAATTTTCATTGCTTTTCATTGACTTACCTCGCGTCCCATGGGGTTTTCCGTCTCCGGTCGTTATTGTCCCGGATGGCAGTTTTTCGGCCATTCGGCCTGATTGCGGACCCTGTGCTGTCCGACCGGAAATTATGCAATCGTACAATTGTCGCAGATCGGCTTTCCGGGCGGGGGGTCGGGTCCGGGTTGTGAATTCGGTGTCTCTCATCGGGCGAACAGATGAAGATGCGCATGGGCGCTTCATAGCATTGCTTGCATTGCCTTGTGAATCCTCTCAAATTCCGGGCAATTCCGGGGAGGTTTCGCCCATATGGACGGGCTGGTGCTGTTCGCGATCGCCGCGGCCTACGTGTCCGCGCTGTTCGCGCTCGCGTATTGGGCGGAGAACCGGCGCGGCCGCTGGCTGAAGCCGCGCTACCGGATTCCGGCCTACACGCTCGCGCTCGCGGTCTATTGCACGAGCTGGACGTTCTACGGCGCGGTCGGCAGCGCGGTTGCGGACGGCTGGCTGTACCTGCCGATCTATCTGGGCCCGATCCTCATCTATCTGTTCGGCTGGCGTTTCCTCGAGCGGCTCGTCGAAACCGTGCAGCGCGAGGGCGCCACGTCGATCGCCGATTTCATCGGCTCGCGCTTCGGCAAGAGCCGCACGGTCGCGGCGCTCGTCACGCTGCTCGCGCTGCTCGGCACGATCCCCTATCTCGCGCTGCAGCTGCGCTCCGTCGGCACCAGTTTCGCCGAGTTCACCGGCACAGACAGTCCCGGCCTCGTCATGGGATTTACCGCGGCGATGCTGGCGCTGTTCGCGATGCTGTTCGGCACGCGGCGCTACGAGGCGGCGGGCCGCAACGACGGCGTTCTCTTCGCGGTCGGCGTTGAATCGCTGGTGAAGCTCGCCGCGCTCGTCGCGGCGGGTGTGTTCGCGGGGGTGATGTTCATGGGCCTTGAAGCCCCGGCGCGCGCGTCGGGTCTTGCTGCGCTCGGCGAGACTTTCGCGCCCGCCGGCATCGGCATCGATTTCTTCGTCGTCACGCTGCTGTCGATGGCGGCGATCGTCTGCCTGCCGCGCCAGTTCTATATCGGCGTGATCGAGGCCGCGTCCGTTCAGGATGTCCGCCGCTCGCGCTTGCCCTTCGTCGCCTATCTCGTCGTCACGTCGCTCGTCGTCATCCCGATCGCGCTTGCCGCGACCGCGCTCGTTCCGGCCGGCACCAGCGCGGATTTGCTCGTGCTCGACATGCCGCTCGCGGCAGGCGCGGATGCGCTCGCCATCCTCGTCTTCATCGGCGGCTTCTCGGCGGCGACCGGCATGGCGATCGTCGAATCCGTCGCGCTTTCCACGATGGTCTCGAACGATCTCATCGCGCCGCTCCTGCTGCGTAGCCCGCGCTGGGCGAACGATGCCAATCTCGGCCGCGTGATGCTCACGATACGGCGTATCGTCATCGCCTCGGTGATGGCGGGCGCGCTCGCCTACACCCAGATCATTCCGGCGGGCGAGCGGCTCGCCGCGATCGGGCTGATCGCGTTCGCGGCGATGGCACAGTTCGCGCCCAGTCTCGTGCTCGCCGTCGGCCGCGCCGGGCGCGATGCGACGGCGGCGAAGGCGGGGCTTTCGATCGGCCTCGTGCTCTGGGGCTACACGCTCTTCATCCCCGCCGTCGTCGGCGCCGAAGGCATCGCGCCGCTCGCCGGTACGCTCGCCGATCCGACCGCGCTGCTCGGTCTCGATGGACTCAGCCCGCTCGTCCACGGCACGCTCTGGAGCCTCGGGCTCAACATCGCCGTTCATGCGCTCGTGGCGGCGCGGCGTATCCGCTCGGCGCGCGTGTCGTTCGATTTCGGGGATGGCGTCGCGCGCGTGTCCGATCTCGCGGGGCTCGCCCGTCTCGTCGAGCGCTTCGTGGGCGCCGAGCGCACCGCCGCTGCTTTCGGCGAAGCGCCCGCAGGTGTTCCGGTCGGGCGGGCAACTGCGCAGATGGCGGAGCGCATGATCGCCGGCGTCGTCGGCGCCCCCTCCGCGCGCTCGCTTGTCGCGTCCGCGCTTTCGGGCGCGACATTCACCGCAAGTGACGTTGCGTTGATGCTCGATGAAAGCAGCGGCAGCCTGCAATTCTCGAAGGATCTGCTCGCCGCCACGCTCGAGCACATCGATCCGGGCGTCAGCGTGGTCGATAGCGATCTCAATCTCGTGGCGTGGAACAGCCGCTATCTCGACCTGTTCGATTATCCGCCCGGCATGGTGCGCGTCGGCGCGCCGGTCGCCGAACTCATCCGCCACAATGCACTGCGCGGCGAATGCGGCCCCGGCGAGGTCGACGATCACGTCCGCCGCCGCCTCGATCACATGCAGCGCGGCCGCCGCCACAGCTTCGAACGGATTCGTCCCGACGGCCGCGTCATCAAGACCGTCGGCGGTCCGATGCCGCGCGGCGGCTACGTGATGTGCTTCACCGATATCACGGCGGAGGCCGAGGCACGGGCAGCCCTCGAACAGTCGCGCGCCGAGCTCGAAATCCGTGTCGAGCAGCGCACCGCAGAGCTTTCCGAGGCGAATGTCGCGCTCGCGCAGGCAACGCGCGAGAAGACGCGCTTCCTCGCCGCCGCGAGCCACGATCTGTTGCAACCGCTCCACGCAGCCCGGCTGTTCGCCGCCGCGCTCGACCGCGAGGTGAGCGGCGGCAGCCATGTGCTCGTCGATCGCATCGACCAGTCGATCGACGCCGCCGAGCAGCTCCTGCGCACGCTCCTCGACATCTCGAAGCTCGACGCAGGCGGCTTTGTCCCGACGATCACAAGCTTCCCCTTGAAACCGCTCCTCCTCGAAGTCGCCGAGACCTTCCACCCGATGGCCGCCGAAAAAGGCCTGACGCTCCGTATCGGCGGTATCGATGCGACGCTCGAAACAGACCGCACGCTGCTCCGCTCGATCGTCCAGAACCTCCTCTCGAACGCCGTCCGCTACACCGCGCGCGGCGGCATCGTCGTCGGCGCCCGGCGGCGCGGCGGCCGCGTCCGCATCGATGTCGTAGACACGGGCCCCGGTATTCCGGAAGACAAGCAGGACCTGATCTTCCGCGAATTCGAAAGGCTCGGCACGGGCGGCGAGGCGGGCGTCGGGCTCGGCCTCGCCATCGTCGATCGCGCCGCCCGCCATCTCGGTGCGAAGGTCGATCTCGCATCGGTGCAGGGCAGGGGCAGCCGCTTCAGCGTCACCTTCGACCTCACGGACGCGCAGCCGCCGCTGCTACAGGATGAAAATGCCGTTTCGGTGACAGATGCGGCGCCGCTGCATCTCCTCGTTGTCGATGACGATCTTGCGGTCTGCGAGGCCATGACCGTGCTCGGCACCAGCCGGGGGCACCGCGTCACGACCGCGAACGATCCCGAGGCTGCGCTTGCACAGGAAGGGCCGTTCGATGTGGCGCTCGTCGATTTCCAGCTCGGCCACGACATGGACGGTATCGATCTGATCGCCCACCTGCGCGCCCGCCACCCCGGCCTCCGCGCCGCCCTCGTCACGGCGGACCGCAGCCCGGAAACGCCGCGCCGTGCCGCCGCGCTCGGCATTTCCGTGCTCGCAAAGCCGCTTGCGGCGGCAACGCTCGATGCGTGGCTTGCAGGCGCGGCGGAAGAACCCCGCGCCGCCTGAATCAGGTCCCAATGTTGATTGGTCTTAGAGGTATTCGGAGTCGAATGGATCGTCCGCGATCCCCCCCTCCCTGAAGCGGATGGGCTTGCCGATCCAATCCTGAACAGAACATCTGGGCAGTGCGGACAAGTTCGGACGGTCAGGAATCAACGCGGTTGCATACATGGTCGCGCTGAAGATATCCTCTCGTTATGCGTGCTGCCGTTTTACTTTGCTTCGCACTGGTCAATTGCTCGCCCGGCGATCGTTTCGATCAAGAGGCGTGGAAGAATGCCGACCTCATGGGTCGCGCGCGCGCCGACATGCTCCAAGATTTTTTGGATCGTTACCCACTGAAGGGAAAGACTCGCAGCGAAGTAATCGCCTTACTCGGAGAACCCACAAAAACAGACAAGTGGGACGGTACAGAGATGGCTTATGTGCTCGGCAATGATGGCTCTTATATGCCGATTGACAACGAGTGGTTGTTAATCGACCTGGATCAGCATCAGAGAGTGGTGTCATTCAAGAGGGTGCGGGACTGACGCGGGGATGCCTGCACCTCTTCAGAAAAATCATTCATTCGGTGAGCGCGGAACCTGACACTACCGCCTAATGCTTGATGCCGATACCGAGTGCGCGCGCCGCGAGCGCCGCCTGCGTGCGGTTGCCGACGTCGAGCTTGCGCAGGATCACGGTCATGTGTGCCTTCACGGTTGCCTCGGTAATGCCGAGGTCGAAGGCGATCTGCTTGTTGAGCCGCCCGTCGAGAACGCCGAGAAGCACACGAAGCTGGGTCGGCGTCAGTGCAGCGACGCGCGCCGCGACGTCGTCAAGTTCGCCGCTCGCGGGCGCGGCGATGGTTTCCCCGGCAAGCGCGTTCGCAATGGCCTTTTCGATCGTGCCGAGATCGCTTTCCTTGCTGACGAAACCGACCGCGCCGAAACGCCGCGCCTCCGCGGCCGCGGTTGAAGCCTCGGCGCTTGAGACCACCAGGATCGGCACGCCCGGCCGCTCGGCGTGGAGCAGCGCGACGCCCGAATAGCCGGTCGCGCCCGGCATGTTGAGATCAAGCAGGATGAGCGCGATGTCCGCATTCGCCTCCGCCGCGCGCGACGCCGTGTCGAGCGTACCCGCTTCGATGATGCGCGCGGTGGGGCGGACACGGGTGGCAGCGAGCGAGAGCGCCTGTCGGAACAGGGGGTGGTCGTCCGCGATCAGGATGCTCTCGCCTGCCATGCAGGTTCAACTCTGGCGGTTGCCGACGAGGTTCGCAACCACCGAAGGATCGGCGAGCGTCGAGGTGTCGCCAAGGTTGGAGACGTCGCCTTCGGCAATTTTGCGCAGGATGCGCCGCATGATCTTGCCCGATCGCGTCTTGGGGAGGCCGGCCGCGAACTGGATGGCGTCCGGAGTCGCGATGGGGCCGATCTCGCGGCGCACCCATTGCACGAGTTCACGGCGCAGGGCATCGTCACCGGTCTCGTTGGCGTTCAGGGTCACATAGGCATAGATGCCCTGGCCCTTGAGGTCGTGCGGCATACCGACGACAGCCGCTTCCGCGACCTTCGCGTGCGCGACGAGCGCGCTTTCGATTTCGGCGGTGCCCATGCGATGCCCGGACACGTTGATCACGTCATCGACGCGGCCCGTGATCCAGTAATAGCCGTCGCCGTCGCGGCGGCAGCCGTCGCCCGTGAAATACTTGCCCGCATAGGTCGTGAAATAGGTCTGGAAGAAACGCTCGTGGTCACCCCAGATCGTGCGTGCCTGTCCCGGCCAGCTGTCGGTGATCACAAGATTACCCTCGGCGGCACCGTCCAGCACCACGCCCTCTGCATCCACGAGTTCGGGTTTCACGCCGAACAGCGGTTTCGTTGCGCTGCCGGGTTTCAGATCGGTTGCGCCCGGCATCGGTGAAATCATCGCGCCGCCGGTTTCCGTCTGCCACCACGTATCGACGATCGGGCAGCGGCCTTCGCCGACGACACGGTGATACCATTCCCACGCCTCCGGGTTGATCGGCTCGCCCACGCTGCCGAGCAGACGCAGCGACTTGCGGCTGGTCCGCGTCACCCAGTCGTCGCCCTCGCGCATCAGCGCGCGAAGCGCCGTCGGCGCCGCGTAGAAAATTTCCACCTGGTATTTGTCGATGATGCTCCAGAAGCGGCTGAAATCCGGGTAGTTCGGGATGCCCTCATACATCAGTGTCGTCGCGCCGTTCGCGAGCGCGCCATAGACGACATAGGTGTGGCCCGTCACCCAGCCCACGTCCGCCGCGCACCAGAAGACTTCGCCGGGGCGATAGTCGAACACGTACTGATGCGTCATCGATGCCCAGACGAGGTAGCCGCCGGTCGTGTGCAGCACGCCCTTGGGCTTTCCGGTGGAACCCGAAGTGTAGAGGATGAACAGCGGGTCTTCCGCGTTCATCGTTTCGGCCGCACAGTCCGGCGCGGCGGCGGCGACGGCATCGTGATACCAGATGTCGCGGCCGTCCTTCATCGCGATGTCCGCGCCCGTGCGGCGCACCACGATTACCTTTTCAACGCTCGTGCAGTGCGTCAGCGCCTCGTCGACATTGGTCTTCAGCGGCACGCGCTTCCCGCCGCGCAGGCCCTCATCGGCAGTGATGACGAGCTGGGAATCGCAGTCGGTGATGCGCCCGGCGAGGCTATCGGGCGAAAAGCCGCCGAATACCACGGAATGGATCGCGCCGATGCGTGCGCAGGCGAGCATGGCGGCTGCGGCTTCCGGGATCATCGGCAAATAGATCGTCACGCGGTCGCCCTTGCGGATGCCGTTTGCCTTCAGCGCGTTCGCCAGCCGGCAGACCTCGTCGTGCAGGTCGCGGTAGCTGATGATGCGGCTGTCGCCGGGCTCGTCGCCTTCCCAGATGATCGCGATCGCGTCGGGCCGCTCCGCGACGTGACGATCGAGGCAATTGGCGGAGACGTTGAGCGCGCCGTCCTCGAACCACTTGATGCCGAAGTCGGCCTCGTTGAATGACGTGTTCTTCACCCTTGTGAACGGCATCATCCAGTCGAGCCGCTGCGCCTCGCGTTTCCAGAAGGCATCGGGATCGCGTGCGGCTTCCGCATAGAAGGCCTCATAAATGTCCGGCTTGATCATGGCGCGCGCGCGCCATTCGGCGGGCACGGGATAGGTTGCGGATGCGCCGGTTGCGGATGCGGCAAGGCTGGCCATGATGATCTCCTCCCATTCTGTTTGGGGCAGCTGATAGGGCAGGGGTGCCCCGCTGCGCATCCTCGACCATGGTCGTAGTCGCATTCGACCATCGTCGGGGTGTTTCCGCTGCCCGGTCAGCGCGATGCTCAGCAGCGTCGGCACAGTCCTGTCAGGGGATCGGCCGCCACTGGGAGGATTGTCATGACCATGCGTTCGCGGCCCGGCCTTTGCGCCGGCGTTGCCCTGATCGCCCTTGTTGCCGGGCCGGCTTTCGCCGAAACCCCCGACATCGAAGCGCGCATGAGCGCGATCGAGAGCCGCATGGCGGCGCTCACCGGCGAACTTGAAGCCACCCGCGCGGAGAACGCCTCGCTTCGTAACGCGCTCGCCGAAACCCGCGCGAAGGCATCGCCGTCACCTGCGGACGGTTTCAAGGTCGGCGGCACCACCATCAAGATCGGCGGCTTCCTGAAAACCGTCGCGACGTTCAGCCGCTGGGACGATGGCGACGTGGCGGGAAATTCGCTCGGCCGCGATTTCTATCTGCCGCAGGCGATCCCCGTGGGCGGCACGCGCGAATCCACCGACAGCGATTTCTCCGCGAAGCAGACGCGCCTGTGGCTGAACCTCTCCACCGACGTCTCGGGCCACACGCTCAAAGGCTATCTCGAAACCGATTTCCAGACCTCGCCCGGCACGCAGGGGTCGGAGCGCACGACGAACGGCTACAACCTCGCGCTGCGCCGCGCCTGGGTCCAGTTCGACAATCTCCTCGTCGGTCAGGACTGGTCGACCTTCCAGTATGTCGGCGCGCTCCCGGAGAGCACGGATTTCGTCGGCCCCACCGAAGGCACCGTCTTCGTCCGCCAGCCGCTCGTGCGCTACACGGCGAAGTTAACGCCTGCACTGGCGCTCAGCATCTCCGCCGAAAACGCCGAGTCCGCGACTATTTCGTCCACTTCGCCCACTCTTGTCGAGAACGACGACGACCGCCTCCCCGACTTCGCGGCACGCCTCACCTACACCGCCCCCTTCGGCGAACTCTCCCTCGCCGGACTGTTCCGCCAACTATCGGTGGATAACGGCACCCTCTCCGACAAGGCCGCCGCCTGGGGCATCAGCGCCGCCGGCAAGATCATGTTCGGGCCGGAAAAGCGCCACGACCTCCGCTTCATGGCAACCTACGGCGACGGCATCGGCCGCTACGTGGGCCTGAACTTCGCACCCGACGCAGTATACGACGGGCTTCCCGGCAGTACGCTCGAAACGGTGAAGACTTTCGCCGCACTCGCCGCCCTGAAGCTCGGCTGGACGCCGACCGTGCGCTCCACCCTCATGGCCGGCTACCAGAACGCCAGCTACCCTTCGCCGGCGCCGCTCACGGCGAACGATAAGGCATGGAGCCTCGCCGCAAACCTGTTCTGGTCGCCCGTGAAGGCGCTCGATCTCGGCGTCGAATACCGCCACGGCGAACGCGAGTTGCTGAACGGACTTGCAGGACAGCTCAATCGTCTGGAATTTGCAGCAAAATACAATTTCTGAGGGAGAGGGAACAGGGACATGGCAACCGCTTACGACAGCATCCCCAAGCACCATAAGGCGACGCAGAACGAAAAGCTCGTCATCGCCGCATCGTCGCTGGGCACCGTTTTCGAATGGTATGATTTCTACCTTTACGGGCTTCTGGCGCTCTACATCTCGTCCCACTTCTTTTCGGGTGTGAACGAGACCACGGGCTTCATCCTCGCGCTCGCAGCGTTCGCGGCGGGTTTCGCGGTGCGGCCCTTCGGCGCCATTTTCTTCGGGCGCATCGGCGATCTCGTCGGGCGCAAGAACACGTTCCTCGTAACGATGGGCATCATGGGCCTGTCGACGTTCGCGGTCGGCCTATTGCCATCCTATGGCACGATCGGCGTGGCTGCGCCCTTCATCCTCGTGGCGCTGCGGTTGCTTCAGGGCCTCGCGCTGGGCGGCGAATACGGCGGTGCGGCCACGTATGTTGCGGAGCACGCGCCCAACCACAAGCGCGGCCTCTACACGAGCTGGATCCAGACCACGGCGACGCTCGGCCTGTTCGCGGCGCTTCTCGTCGTGATCGGCATCCGCACCTTCATGGGCGAGGAAGCCTTCGCCGACTGGGGCTGGCGGATTCCGTTCCTCGTTTCGATCATCCTGCTCGCGGTTTCAATGTGGATCCGTATGCAGCTTTCCGAAAGCCCGGTCTTCCAGAAGATGAAGGACGAGGGCACCACATCGAAGGCGCCGCTCACCGAGGCGTTCGGCAAGTGGGGTAACCTCAAGTGGGTACTGATCGCGTTGATGGGCGCGGTCGCGGGGCAGGCAGTGGTCTGGTACACGGGCCAGTTCTACGCGCTGTTCTTCCTTGAAAAGACGCTGAAGGTGGATGGCGCGACCGCCAACATCCTCATCGCGATCGCGCTTGCGCTCGGTACGCCGTTCTTCATCTTCTTCGGCTGGCTGTCGGACAAGATCGGCCGCAAGCCCATCATCCTCACTGGCTGCTTGATCGCGGCGCTCACCTACTTCCCGCTGTTCGGTGCGCTCACGAAGGCGGCGAACCCGGCGCTCGCGGCAGCGCAGGCGGCGGCTCCGATCAGCGTGACAGCAAACCAGGAAGAATGCTCGTTCCAGTTCGATCCGATCGGCAAGAACAAGTTCGATAGCTCAAGCTGTGACATCGCCAAGGCCTATCTCGCCAAGGCCGGTCTCAACTACAAGAACGTGGAGGCGCCCGCGGGTGCCGTCGCCGAAATCCACATCGGCGACACCACGATCGCGGCTCCGAACCCGGCCGAGGTAACGGGGGCGGACCGCGCGGCGGCGATCACCGCCTTCCAGGATCAGGTGAAGAGTGCGCTCGGCGATGCCGGCTACCCGGCTGCCGCGGACCCGGATCGGATCGACAAACCGATGGTGGTGGCGATCCTGTTCTTCCTAGTGCTGCTTGTGACGGCGGTATACGGCCCGATCGCGGCACTTCTGGTCGAACTGTTCCCCAGCCGCATCCGCTACACATCGATGTCGCTGCCGTATCACATCGGCAACGGCTGGTTCGGCGGCTTCCTGCCGACGACGGCCTTCGCGATGGTCGCGGCGACGGGCGATATCTACTACGGCCTCTGGTATCCGGTGGTGGTGGCAGTGATCACGCTCGTGGTCGGGCTTCTGTTCCTGCCGGAAACCTTCCGCCGCAACATCGACCAGTAAGCGTACACCACATGAAACCGGCGGCGATGGCAGCATCGCCGCCCATTTCTTGCCGGCTTGACTCCCGCAGCCCGCCCGCCTAAGTCACGCGCCTTCGCAAGCGGCTCTGCCGCCCACGGCCCCTTCGTCTAGCGGTCCAGGACGTCGCCCTCTCACGGCGAAAACACGGGTTCGAGTCCCGTAGGGGTCACCACGAAGCCTTCCCAAGACATCCCAAGACATACCATAAGTGACTGTTTTCCGCCATTTATTCTGCTATAATGCTCCCAGGCTATTCCGCTCTGGACCGCCACATACCATCAATTTGATGGTATTTTTGATGGTACACCGCGCGAGTCCGGAAGGGAGATACCATCATGGGTCTGAGCACCGTTGCCATCAAAGCCGCGAAGGGGCGGGACAAGCCGTTCAAGCTGACGGATGGCGATGGCCTCCACCTGCTGGTTCTGCCCTCGGGCGGGCGGTGCTGTGGGATGAACTACCCGTATCTGGGCAAGCCCAAGACGCTCGCGCTCGTTCCTCAGCTCGCCAATTCACTGGACAGCAAATAGTCTTTCGGTGAGACACTGATTCATCCCGTTTGGCGCTCGAACTGAGGCGGAGGATGTCAGAAGGCTGGCTGTTACGGAGCCGGACGCGTCCGATTCCTGACAAAAGAACAACCGTTCAGCGGCAACAGCTCCTGAAAAGGACGCTCAGCGGCCTGAATGGTGGCGTCCTTTTGGTCGATGCCCCTCCCGGCTTCGGTAAAACGGCACTGCTCGCAGATTTGAGCAAGCGATTTCGGGATCAGTTCCATCGCGTCGCATGGTTCACGCTCGACGCCGCGGACGACGCGCCGACGGCCCTGCGGTATCTGTTCTTCGCGGTCGACGAGGCAGGTTTCGAGGATAGGATCCGGGCTGAGCCGGCCGCGATCGCCGTACAGCGTCTACTTGCGAACATCGAACGTTCCGGAAGTCGCTGGATGCTGGTGCTCGACAATGTCGGCGCTGCCCGGCCGGAAGTGGCGCAAGATGTGCTTGCACCGCTGCTTCGTTTCCTACCGGACGGCCTCACTATCGCGCTGACGACCGAAGGGGGCGTTCCCTTGCCGCTGTCGGACCTCGATCGCCGCGGGCGGCTCCACCGGCTCAGCGCGGACGACCTGATCTTCGACAGGGCCGAGATGAAGATGCTGGCGGGGCGGGCCGCGACCGATCACCAGATCCGCGCCATCGAACGTAAAAGCGGCGGGTGGCCGGCGCTCGCGCAGATCATGATCGCCAGACGGTTCGGCACGGAGCCCGGCGGCGCTGGCCGCGACGCAGTGGAAGACTTTCTGAACGAACGCCTTCTGGCGCCCATGCGCGCGGAAGACCATAACGTTTTCGCGCGCCTCTCACTGCTTGACCGTTTTTCACCGTCGCTCGCGGCGCAGCTGATGCCGGATGTTGCCAACGGAGACATGCTGGCACGCCTGTTGGAACGACGTCTGGTCTGCCGCATTCCATCCGACGAGGGACTGGATCTCGCGGTCCATCCCGCCTTTATCGACCTCGCCCGAAAAGCCTCCGAGATGGCGAATCCCGATGCGGCGCGCGATTTCCGGGAACGGACGGCCCGGGCCTATCTGGCGGCGGGGTGTTTCGTGCATGCGACCGCGATGGCGGTTTCGCTCGCCGACGAAGCGTTGATCGGCGAGATCATCGAGGCCTGTAATCCGCTGCGCCTCTGGTTCGAACTTGGTTTCGGGCCGCTGCGCAGGATCATCGACCTGCTTCCCTCGGATATGGCGCGAAGCAACCCCCGGATCGGTTACGCTTGCATCATCTACTGGTCGAAGATGGGCCGGCTGAAGGCGTGCGGCGACCTGTTCGCGCATATCGAGCGGCGCATGCAGGAGGAAGGAACGCTCGAAACTCTTCCCCTGCCGCTCCGTATCGAGCGCCTCATGTGCCGAAGTCTGCTTGCCATCTATCAGGGAACGCCCCTGACGATGTCCGATGTCGAGGAGCTGGAGGCGCTGGCTCCACTTATCCCCAGTCTGGAGCCGCTGATAAGGACCGCCGCGGGCACCACGCGCTGCTATGTCCTCCAGCTGGGAAGCGCCTTCGACGACGCCCGGCAGGCCGCGCAGGAAGGGATCGGCCATGCGGATCATGTGCAGTCGCGGTACGCGGCGTTCTTCCTGCACTGCGACATCGCGATGATCGCCGGGATCAAGGGCGATGCCCCGGCGGCGTGGGCGGCATTTCACGCGGGCGAGCGTGCCTGCCAGACGGCACTTCGCGGAGACGAGCGGCTGACGATGATCCGCGATGCCTTTCGCCTCGAACTGCAGCACGAGATCGATCCTGCGGATAGCGGCGCCTCGGCGCGGCTGCGCAACATATGCAGGCGCCTGCCTGGCCTCGACGGGTGGCCGGACGTGTTCGCCGCCGCCTTCCGCACCTATTCGGAGAAACTGGCCCTGTCGGGCGACGATCACGCGGCGCTGGCACTGATCGATGCCGGGATCGACTATGCGGACCGGCAGGGGGTGCGATCGCTTACCTATATCCTTGAGCATCACCGCGTGTTGCTGCTGATGCTCGCGAACAATGCCCTGGAGGCCCGGCGTGCCCATGAAGGGCTGGCCGGAAGGGAGCTGCTGGCTCCAGGTTTCCGGCCTTGGCGGACTTATGAGTCCTTGGTGGAGGCGCGCGCCGCGCTTGCTTTCCGGTTCGGCGATCCGGATGTGAAGGCGCTGCTCGGCGAGGCTGTCGACTGGGCGGCACGCCATGGCAATCTGCGCTCCGAACTGCGTTTCCGGTCGCTGCGATCGGGGCTGGGTTTGGCAGCCGGCGACGGCGATCAGATCGCGATGCTGAGAGGCCGGAGCGGGTTTCAGCGGGCCGCGCATATCGTCGACAGGCTGAAGCGCCCGCATCCGGTGATTGGCGGGGAGGGGGCGGGCCCGGACGAGAGCGCCGTCTCGGCTTTCTTCACCCCCCGGGAGCTCGCTGTTCTCGAAGGTGTGGACCGGGGCTTGTCCGACAAGGCACTCGCCCTCGAACTCGGCATCACGCCGCATGGCGTCCGCTATCATCTCAAGCGGATTTACGCCCAGCTGGGGGTTCACAACCGCCAGAATGCCTGCCGCAAGGCCCGGGAAGCCGTGCCTGTCGTTTGACCCCTACTAATCGAATGGTGGTCACTACTACTAACCGGGCTGGTGAGGCCTCCGGAAAGCTCCATAGTGCAGCCGCACAAAAACAAGGGGGCAGTCATGCAGGTTTCGCCTATCCATAGGATGCTTCAGCTGGCGCGCTGCCTCGCCCTTTGCGGCACGGCGCTCGTTTCCCATGCCGCGTTCGCGCAGGCCGTTGAAGACGATGCGCTCAGTGTCGGCGAAATCGTCATTACGGCCCAAAAGCGCGCGCAGAACCTGAGCGACGTTCCGATCTCGGTGACGGCGGTGACGGGCGATCAGCTGCGGGAGCAGAACGTCGTCGCTACCGGCTCGATGGGACGGATCGCGCCGAACCTGACAGTCAGCGACTATGGCAATCCGGTCATCACCATTTTCACGCTTCGCGGCGTCTCGCAGTTCGATTTCAGCGATCACCAGGAATCGCCTGTCGCGATATTCGCCGACGGGTCCTATATCCCCTATCTGAGCGCGATCGGATCGAATCTGTTCGACCTGGAACGCGTCGAAGTGCTGCGCGGACCGCAGGGCACGTTGTTCGGCCGGAATGCCACAGGCGGCGTCGTTCAGATCATCAGCGCCAAGCCGACCGAGACCTTGTCGGGCTATGGGCAGCTTTCCTACGGGAATTACGACACGATCCGCGCGGAGGGCGCGATCAGCGGCCCGATCGGCGGCGGCATCCTGGCCCGTGTCTCGGCAGTGAAAGATCGCCATGACGGCTATTTCCACAACAGCCTGGGCGGACGAAAGGGCGACGCCGACAACTTCAGCCTTCGCGGACAACTCTACAAGCGTTTCGACGATGGCAGCGATTTCGGCATCATCGTCCGTCGCTCGCGCGACGAGATCAGCACCAGCCCGTTCCAGGCGCGTGCTGCCTATCCCGATCCCGACACCGGCCTGTTCGAGCTGGGCAACGGCGCCGACTTCGCCGATTTCTGTGCGGGCTTTTTCGGCGCGCCCGTCGCTCCCGGCGCCGCCGACTGCCTGAGCGGCGACACCGATGACGGCAATCCGCGCACCATCAACAACAACCGCGAGGGCGGCTTCACGCGAACCTACTGGAACGCCAACGCGACGCTGAACCTGCGGCTGGGTGACGTGACGCTGACGTCGATCTCCTCCTATGGCCGCTTGCGCAAGAGCTATCAGGATGAAGATTCGGACGGCACGTCCTACGACCTGCTTTATTACGACCAGATCGCGCGATCGGACGATTATGCGCAGGAGCTTCGCCTGGCTGGAAGCAACGGCCCGGCCGATTGGTTGATCGGCGGTTATTTCCTGGCGATCAACGGCGATTATAGCAGCGCCGTCGGCTTTTACCCCGGTGATCCGGCGTTCGAATCCAATATCGGCAATGCCTGGAAGCTCAACACCCGCACCTGGGCGGTCTTCGGGCAAACCGAGGTGGAGATCGCCCCTCGTCTGAAGCTGATCGCGGGTGCCCGCTATACACGGGATCGCAAGAGTTTCGCGCTGACGACGCCCTGCACCGGCCCGGGCTGCGACTTGCTCGGCTTCACCAGTCCGGAGATCGTGCAAGGCACCGGCTACGGTCCGGGCGTACCCGGCGCGCGAACGCGGCGCAGCTCCGGCAATTGGGACGGCAAGCTCCAGCTGAGCTATGCGGCGAGCGACGAGGTGTTGATCTACGGCGGCGTGTCACGCGGCACCAAGGCCGGCGGATACAACGCCGGCGCCACGGCGTTTTTCAGCATCGACGAAACCATCTTCAAGGACGAAGTGCTCACCAGCTACGAGGCCGGGGTGAAATACGGCGGGGCTGGCGGCTGGCTGCAGGCAAGCGGCAGTTTTTTCTATTATGATTACAAGAACGTGCAGGTGTTCAGCCAGCTCGGGCCCTCAACCCTGACGTTCAACACCGACGGCGAGATCTACGGTGCCGAAGCGGATCTTCGTGCCCGCTTGGCACCGGGCCTTGCGATCGGCGTCGCCGGTTCGCTGCTCCACACCCGCATCGATCCGATCGCGGTGGCCAATGTGCTGACCGGCGACGTGAGCTTCCAGTCGCAGCGCTTGCCGAACGCGCCCGACGAGAGCGTCAGCGTCTACATCGACAAGATCTGGGACATCGGTGCGCATCAGCTCAGCGCACATGCCGACGGCAAGTGGGTCAGCTCGCAGAAGCTCAACCTGATCGATTATCCGGCGACCCGCGAGCCGGCGTACCTGACCGTGAACGCACGGATCGGGTTCGGCGCGGCGGATGAGAGCTGGGAAATCTCGCTCTACGCCCAGAACATCACCAAAAAGGACTACCGCGTCGCCGCCATTCCGTTCGTGACGACCAACGGCGCCGTCATCGACGTCTACGGTCCCCCCAGAACCTATGGCGTCTCGCTGCGATCCGCGTTCTAGTCCCTGCATGACCTCTATCCCGATCGATCTCGACAAGCTTCGTGCACTCGGCATGGGAGCCGCCGTCCTCAGCGCGGGGGGCGGCTCCTTCCCCTATCTCGAGCATTTGTGCACCGCGAGCTTTCTGGGGGAGCGAACCGTGGAGCTGCGCAGCGTGGACAGCCTGCCGCGCGATGCCCGCGTGGCGCTGGTCGCCATGGTCGGTGCGCCGCTGGTGATGACCGAACGTTTCCTCGACGCGGATCATTTCGTGAAACCCGTACAAGAACTGGAAGCCATCGAAGGCCAGCCGTTCGACGCGATCATGGGCTATGAGATCGGGAGTATGAATGGCGTCATCCCGGTGCTGATCGCTGCCCATACCGGCTTGCCGCTGATCGACGCGGACACCGTGGGGCGATCCTTCCCGCAGGCGCATATGTCGAGCTTCGCGCTGGCCGGCGTGCCGATGACGCCGATGGTGCTGTGCGACGTCCGCAACAACAGCATTCTGCTGCGCGAAACTGTCGATGGGCGCTGGACGGAAGATCTGCTGCGCGTCATCACCACTGCCTTTGGATCGGTGGCCGCCTGCGCGACCTCCGCGCCCGGCGCGAACGTGATCGATCACGCCATTCCCGGAACCTATTCGCGCGCGATCCGGATCGGCGAGGCGATCCTGGGTGCGCAGAAGCAGCGTGCGGATGTCGTCGCAGCGCTGCTCCACGCGGAGGGCGGGATCGAACTCGGTCGCGGCCGGATCGTCGATATTGCCCGCGAGACGACCGAAGGTTTCGTTCGTGGCACGGCAACGATCAACGATGCCGCCGGCGAGACAGTGCGCGTGGATTTCCAGAATGAATATGCCGTCGTCATGCGCGGGGGCGAGATCATCTCTACCGTGCCCGATCTGATTTGCCTTTTCGACGCCCAGCGCGGCGAACCGATTGGAACCGAATCGCTCCGCTACGCGCAGCAGGTCGCCGTCGTCAGCCTGCCGCCCGCTGCAGCGCATATCACGCCGCATGCCCTCGCCGTCCTTGGCCCGCGCGGCTTTGGCTACGACTTCGACCACGTCTCTCCTCACCTGACAGGATATTCCCTTTGAAGCGGATCGGCATCGACGTGGGCGGCACCAATACCGATGCGGTGCTGCTGGATGGCTTGCGCGTGCTTGCTGCGGTCAAGTCGCCGACGACACCGGACGTTACAACCGGCATCAAGACCGCGCTCGCCGAGCTGACGGCGCGCGCTGGGCCTGCAATGCGCGAGGCCGGCGCCGTCATTATCGGCACGACCCATTTCGTGAACGCGGTCGTCGAACGCCAGCGGCTCAATCGCGTCACGGCCGTCAGGATATGCCTGCCGGCGTCGTCTTCGCTGCCGCCGTTCGTCGATTGGCCCGCGGATTTGCGCGATATGGTGCGACAGGACACCATCCTGCTGCCGGGTGGGTTCGAGGTCGACGGGCGGGAGATTGCCCCGTTCGATGACCGCCTGATGGAGGATGCCGCCCGCAGCATTGCGGATTCCGGGGTCGAGGCCGTGGCCGTCTCCGGGGTCTTCTCCCCGCTTCGGGGCGATCATGAGCTTCGTGCCGCTGAAGCGCTGGAGAAATTCTGCCCGGGCGTCAGCGTCACGCTCTCGCGCGACCTTGGCCGCATGGGTCTGATGGAACGCGAGAATGTCGCCATCATGAACGCGGCGCTCGCGAAGCTCGCCCGTGTGACGACCAACGGCTTCCGCGAAGCGATCGCCGCCAGCGGTCTCGATGCCAGGCTCTACCTGACCCAGAATGACGGGACGGTGATGTCCGCCGAGGCCGCGGAGCGGGCGCCCGTGCTGTGCTTCTCCTCTGGGCCCACGAACAGCATGCGGGGCGCCGCGTCGCTCAGCGGCGTGGCTGACGCGATCGTGATCGATGTCGGCGGCACGACCAGCGACATCGGCATGCTCGTCAACGGCTTTCCCCGCCAGGCCAATGGCGTGGTCGAGATCGGCGGCGTGCGAACATTGTTCCGGATGCCCGACGTGCTTTGCCTTCCGCTGGGCGGCGGCACACGCATCCACGGCGATCCGCTGCGCTTCGGCCCGGACAGCGTGGGCTATCGCCTGACCGAGCAGGGCCGTGTTTTCGGCGGGGATACGCTGACCGCGACCGATCTGGGCGTCGCGGCAGGACGCGCGGCTATTGGCGCGGCAGACCGGGTCGCCGATATTCCCTCCGCGACTGTCGCGTGGTTCGAAGGCGTGATCGGATCGATGCTCGAAGACGGCATCGAGTCCAGCAAGACGCGAGCCGGCGACCTGCCGCTGCTTGCCGTCGGGGGCGGTTCCTTCCTGATCCCGCCCAGGCTCAAAGGCGTGTCGGAGGTACTGTTCGTAGAGCACCACGACGTCGCAAATGCGGTCGGCGCGGCGATGGCGAAAATCAGCGGTGAGGTCGATCAAATCTTCAGCGATGTCAGCCGTGAAGATGCAATTCGCACGGCGACCGCGCTGGCGGAAGAACGCGCGCGCATTGCAGGGGCGAGTTCCGGCTCCATCGAAACGATCGAGATCGAGGACCTGCCGATGGCCTATATGCCGGGCAATTCGCGGCGAGTCCGCGTGCGCGTCGCGGGCGAGCTGGCGGACGCCTGATCATGGCCGACTGGTATCTCGCGCCGGAGGATCTCGCCGATCTTGCTTTGGGTTGCGCCATGCTCGGTTCCGGTGGCGGCGGCGATCCTTATTATGCCGTGACGTTGCTCGGTGCGATGCTCGCCGATGGCGCATCGATCCGGATCATCGATCCTGACGCGCTTTCCGACGATGATGTCGCAGTCAGCGTCGGCTATGTGGGGGCGCCGATCACCTTGCTGGAAAAACTGATCGCAGACCGCGAGATCGTCGCCGCGATCGAAACGATGCAGAAACGCTTGGCCACCCCGCTCAAGGCGCTGATCGCGGCGGAAATCGGCGGTTTCAACGGGCTGGTGCCGCTGATTGCCGCAGGTCTGACAGGGCTGCCGGTCGTCGATGCAGACGGTATGGGGCGCGCCTTTCCGCGCAGCGATCAGGTCAGCTTCGCGATTTACGGCTACAGCGCTACACCGACCGTAATTTCCGGCGAGCACGGTGAAGCGGTCATCATCGAAGCGGGTGCGCCGGGCCGCGTGGAAATGCTCGTGCGCGCGCTTTCGGTCGCGATGGGGAGCAAATGCTTTGCGGTCGACTATCCGTTACGGGGCCGCGATATTCGCGCGCACGCGGTGCCGAAGACGCTTTCGCTGGCCAAAGGCGTGGGCGCGGCCCTTCGCGCGGCTGCGGCGGACAGCGCTGACCCGTTCCATGCACTCCGCCGCGATCTCCGCGAGAATTGGAACCTCGACACCAAGATGCTCGTCGAGGGGGTTGTCAGGGAACGGAGACACGACACGCAGGGTGGTTTCGACAGGGGATCGACGACGATTGCGCAGGGAGGCGCCGACGGGCAGGTCTTTCAGCTCGATTTCCAAAACGAATTCCTGGTTGTCTGGCAGGACGGCACGCCGCTGGCATCGACCCCCGATATCATTTCGGTCGTCGATAGCGATACGCTGGCCCCGATCACTTCGGACGCGATCCGTTACGGGCAGCGGGTGAAGGTGATCGCGATGAGCGCGCCATTGCTCATGCGGTCGGCGCGCGCGCTGGCAACGGTGGGGCCTCGCGCTTTCGGCTATGCTTTCGATTACAGTCCGATCTCGGATGGCGGGGAAGACCGATGACGAGAACGGTGGCGATCATCAATCCGGTCGTCGATACGGGCGCGGTGCCGATGGAGAGCCTCACGCGCTATCATAGCGATGCGTTCGCAATCCGCGTGTCCTTCATCGACGAGGGGCCGACGTCAATCGAGAACGAGGCCGACGCCGAGGCCTGTACCCCCGGGGTGCTGCGCGCGGCGACAGCGCTCGCCCGCGAGGGCGTCGATGCGATCGTGATCAATTGCATGTGCGATCCCGCTATCGCCGCGCTGCGCGCGCGGCTGCACATTCCGGTGTTGGGGACGGCCGAGGCCTCCATGCATTATGCCGCCGCGATTGGCCTGCGCTTCGGACTGATCGACGTGCTCGACGATGCGCGCGAAGAGGTGGAGGCGCAGATTTCCGCGCTGGGTCTGGAGAAAGCCTTCGCCGCCTACCGCGCGATCGGCATTCCCGTTCTCGAACTGCATGTCGATCCCGAACGGACGTTGACCGCGCTGGTCGAGGCCGCGCACGGGGCCATCGCCGACGGCGCGAATGGTCTGCTGCTCGGCTGCACCGGCATGGCGGACCTCGCCGAAGCCCTGGAAAAACGACTGAGGGCGGACGGCATATCCTGTCCTGTGCTGGAACCGCTGGGCGTCACGCTTGCGCTGGCCGGTACTGTCATCGGCGCGCGCGTTTGAGCGCCGAGGATCACGCGCTTCCGGTCGAGGCACCGACATCGAGCCTGCTTGCGGGATGGCGGGACGAGCCGACCATCCTGCTGCCCAATTTCGCGGCCAACGCCATTGCCTATCTGCCCGCACTGACCTTGCCCTGGACGATCGGCGCGCTGATGGAGCATCAGGGCCTGTCGGGTACCAGTGCCGGATTGATCGCCAGCGCGGAGCTTGGTTGCATCGCGGCGGTGACCGCGCTCTGCGGTGCCGTCATCGACCGCTTCGACCGCCTGAGCGTCGTGATCCTCGGCGCCATGCTCAGCCTCGTCGCCACGGTCTTGCTCGCGGCAATACCTGGGGAGGCTTTGTTCATCGCGATGCCGCTTTCGGGGCTGGGCTTCGGCATATGCTGCGCGGCAGGGAACGCCATCACGGCCTCCTCCCGCGATCCCGCGCGGCTAAGTGCGCGGTCGTGGATCCTGATGATGCCGTGGCAGATGCTGATCTGGGCGGTTGCGCTATGGGTGGGCGCCAGCTGGGCCATATCCGGCTTGTTCGCGCTGCAGGGGGCGGCCGTGGCAGTCATGCTCCTGTTGGTCATCGGCGTGAGGCTGTCGAGCAGGGTCGTAGGCCCGGCGCGGGCCGTCGTCCGCGCAAAAGGCCGTCCGCGTCTGCCGGTGCTTCCACTGCTGTTGATCGTCCTCTGCACGATCGCCTTCTGGCTGCGCGACGCCACCACATGGTCGCTGGTCGAACGGCGCGCCACGGCGCTCCACGTCGATGGGGCGACATTGTCGGCGGTGCTTTCGATCGGGACGGTCGTCGGCCTTGCCGGTCCGGCGGCGACGATCTGGATGGGGCTTCGCTTCGGGCGACTGTGGACGGTCGCGGGCAGTCAGATTCTTGTGGGGCTGGTTTTCATGGCCATCGCGCTCGTCACGAGCCCGATACTGTATTGCTTCGCCTTCCTCTTCTGGAGCGGGACGTCGATTTTCGCCTGGACCTACATCATCGAAATGACCATCGCCTTTGATCCGTCCGGGCGGACCACGGCGATCTGCAGCGGTCTTGTTTTTGGCGCGGGGGCGTTCGGTCCGCTGCTGGGCGGGCTGATCCTGGACAGCGACAGCGTGTCGGCGCTGCCCGCCGTGATCGGGTGTCTAAGTGTCGCGACCATCGGCTTTGCGCAGGCTGTCGCACGCCGGATATCCGCACCTTCCATTCCGTTGGCCGAGTAGGAAAAGCGCATGCACACGCCCCGTATCCATATCCTCACGCCCATCACCGGCGCGGATGCCTATGAACCATCTGAATTCGCCGACCTCGTGGGCGGCTCCGCGCAGATCAGTTGCTCGGCGATTTCCCGTGGCCCGGCGTCCATCGAAAGCGTCGCCGACGAAGTGATGGCGGGCCCCGAGATCTTGCGATCCTGCCTCGCGCTTGCCGCGGACGGCATCGATGCGATCGTGATCGACTGTTTCGGCGATCCGGGCGTGGCGGCCGCACGCGAACTGCTCTCCATCCCCGTGGTGGGCCCAGGACAGTCCTCGCTGCACCGGGCAGCCATGCTTGCCGACCGCATCGGCGTTGTCACCATGCTCGACAATGTCCTGCCTCTTGTACGCGACATGGGCCTGCGCGCGGGTCTGGATGGCCGGCTCTGTTCCGTGCGCGCCTTGGACATCCCTGTCCTGGCGCTGGAGGGCGAGCATTTCGTGCAGGCGCTGCGCGAGCAGGCACTGTCGGCGGTCCGCGACGATGGGGCCGAGGCGCTGATCCTCGGCTGCACCGGAATGTTCGGCATGAGCGAACGGCTATCCAGCGAGCTGACCGCGGAAATCGGTAAGTATATCCCCGTCGTTGATCCGATCAGCTCCGCTGTTCTCGATGCCGTGGCATTGGCAAGGCTTGGCCTGTCGCACAGCAAGCGCGCGTACATCGATCCGCCAGCGCGGACACGAGAATCGATCCTTGCTATCCGCTGAGTGCGAGCAGGCGCCGGATACGGAATCGCTCTTTGAGAGGGTTGGGTCCAGCACCGCGATTCAAGACGGTGCTAGGCTGGATTCTGGCGAGTTGACCGACACTCAACGGTCCCGGCATCGCAAACGTCAGCACCAAACGGTGATGACTACAAGGATACAAAGCCGCGCGACTGTTCCTGCTTGGACTGGTCTTTCCAGTGCCGCCTTTTGGCGGGGAGAAAGGAAAAGCGAGGGCCTGGCTGCCGATCGGCCGGGCAATGACCCATGCCTTGTTCAAATTGTACCCGTTTCGTTATGGGAACATAAACCTCATATAAGCGCATAATCATCCCTGAGCCGTCTCCCGTTCCCCCTCTAATAAAACCCTGTGGCGTAACTGCATAACGTCAAAGGCCGCGAGCGGTCGTCTTATCCGCTCGCGCAAGGGGGAAAGTGATATGGGGAAATCATCTTGGCGTTTACTGAGATCGGGTTCGGCGGTTGTGCTCGCATTATGCGCGGCGCCGGCCATGATCGCCGGCTTCGGCCTCAGTTCGCCGGCGGCGGCGCAGGATTATACCTCCGGTGCGCTTTCGGGCACGATCGTCGATGCGGACGGTGCGCCGGTTGCCGGTGCGAATGTCTCGCTGACATCTGAAGATCAGGGCTTCACGCGCTCCGCCAGCAGCAACGCATCGGGCGCATTCCGCTTCGCCGCGCTTCCGCCGGGCACTTACAATGTCACGATCAGCTCTTCGGCCGGAGACGCGGGCGAGGAGGGTATCCGGGTCGCCGCCTCGGCGACCGCAAACTATACATTCGTCGTCAGCGCGGGCGCCGAAATCGTGGTGACGGGCGCACGCCGCAATCTCGACTTTTCGAATACCACAACGGGCATCGCAGTCGATCTGCAGGAACTTGTCGGCCGCGTGCCGCTTGGCCGAAGCCTCACGGATGCGGCACTGCTCGCCCCGACAGCGACGGCGGGCGATACGACCTTCGGCAATCTTCCGTCGTTCGGCGGCGCTTCGGTGGCGGAGAACGCCTATTTCATCAACGGTCTCAACATAACGAATTTCGATACGTACCTCGGCTCCGCCCCGGTTCCGTTCGAATTCTTCCAGTCTATCGAAGTCAAGACCGGCGGTTACCCGGCGGAATACGGGCGTGCGACGGGCGGCATCATCAATGCGGTGACGAAAGCCGGAACGAACGACTGGATGGCGGGCCTCCATCTCAACTGGGAGCCGGACGGCCTCAGATCCACGACCAAGGATACCTACCGCGACCGCAACGGGAAGGACAAGAGCGACAATATCAGCGCCATCGCGGAAGTGGGAGGCCCGATCATCCGGGACCGGCTGTTCGCTTATGGCCTGATCGAATTCCGCGATATCGAAAACGGCCACAGCAGCATCGAATCCGGCGCACGTTTCGTGGACCGGGACAATGATCCGATCTGGGGCATCAAGCTCGACGCTTATCCGCTCGATGATCATCACCTGGAATTCACCTATTTCGACACCGGCACCGTACGGCGCAGAACCACCTTCGCCTTCGATCCGGCGACGGACGCGGTAGGCGAGGAACTCAGCCAGACGCGCCATCGTTCGGGCGGGGCGAGCTATGTCGCGCGCTACACCGGTAATCTTGCCGAATGGTTCACGATTTCGGGCGCTTACGGCGTTTCCAAGGAGCGCTTCGACGTCCTTACCGACAACGACGGCAATTATGTGCGCGACGAGCTGACCGGCGTGGTTCTCAGCGATCAGAAGCTCGAAAGTGTCGAGGGGCTCTACAAAACACGACGCGAATTCTACCGGATCGATGCTGACCTTTATTTCTCGCTGCTCGGCGACCACCATGTCCGCTTCGGTATGGATACCGAGAATACCAGATTGTCGAAAGTTTCCGTGCCGACCGGTGCGGACGGCTATGATGCGAACGGGCTTGCGGCGGCGCCCGGCGGTGTCGCGTATTACCTCAACGTCTGCGGCTTGGATACACCGCAGTGTGTAGCCGCTGGTCTTGCGGCGGACGAGGTTTATGTCGGTGTCGGATACGCCAGCATCGGCGGCGGGTTCAAGGGCAAGAACAAGGCGTATTACGTTCAGGACGAATGGAACGTGACGCCCCGGCTGACGGTCAATCTCGGCGTCAGGCTCGACCAATTCGCCAATTACAGCAACGCCGGCGTTAAATACATCGATCTCGACAATGCCTGGGCGCCGCGCATCGGCGCGTCCTATGATGTGTCGGGTGACGGACGTATCAAACTCTATGCCAATTACGGCCGCTACTATCTGCCGGTGGCGTCGAACGTCTCCGTCGTGAGCTTCGGATCGCCCATCAGCTTCACCGAATACTGGCAGACCGACGGCACGTTCAGCGCCAGCAGCGTACCGACGCTGACCGACCAGATTACCGGCTGGGCCGGCGGTCAGGCCTGCCCGGCGCCGATCTTCGGCGTGGGCGGCGCGAACTGCAACGTCATCGCGACCGGCGCGCTCCGCGATCCCGGGCAGGTCGCCTCGCGAAATCTGAAGGCGAGCGAGGAGGACGAGATCATCGTCGGTGCGTCCTACCGGTTCAGCGAGCAATGGACGTTCGGTGTCGCTTACACCCGTCGGCGCCTGCTCTCCGTCGCCGACGACATCTCGATCGACTCGGCGGTGCAGCAGTATTGCACTGCCGAGGGGGTCGCCGGCTGCGAAGACATCTGGTCCGGCTATCACCAATATGTCGTCGCCAACCCGAACCGGGATATCGAGATCACGCTCAGCGATCCGATCAACGGCGAAGCGACGCCGCGAACCATCACGCTGAGTGCCGAGAATATCGGCATCCCGAGTGCGGCGCGGAAATATGATGCGGTGGAGTTCACTTTCGAACGCGCCTTCGACGGCGTCTGGTCGCTGCGCGGCTCCTACACGTGGTCAAAAAGCCGCGGTAACGTCGAAGGCTTCGTCCAGTCTGACTTCAGCCAGAGCGGCACGGGTCTCACGCGCGACTTCGATCAGCCCGACCTGATGGAGGGCGCATACGGCAAACTGCCCAACCACCGCGCCCACCAGTTCAAGATCTGGGGCGCCTATCAGGTGACGAATGCCCTGTTGCTCGGGTTCAACGCGTCGCTGACCTCGCCGCGCCACTTCGGCTGTATCGGCAACAGTCGCGGCGCCCCGGACGGCACCAACTATGGATATTACTACGGTGCATGGTCACAATACTGTCTCGGCCGCCTGCAACCACGCGGTACAGGTCTCGATGGTGCCGGGCTCAAGAGCGACTGGGTCACGAATATCGATGTTTCCGTGCGTTACGACATCGATCTGCCGGTGATGGGTAAGGCGACGCTGCGCGCCGATGTCTTCAACCTGTTCAACTTCAAGGGCGTCACCGATGTCGATCAGATCGGCGAGCTCGATTTCAACAGCGATGCCCTGCGGCCCGAATACGGATCGCCGATAGGCTATCAGCGGCCGCGCTACATTCGGCTTGGACTCGATCTGGCGTTCTGAAGTCGGAAGGGCCGGGCTCTGAAGGTCCGGCCCTACGCAGTGGTGCAGCGGCGATGGCGCGGGAGTGAGTATGCCGTTAGCAGACATGATCGTATTCGCACTGCTGCTCCTGTCGTCGGCAGTGCTTGCGTTCCGCCGGGACAGGCGCGGCAAGGTGGCCTTTCTTGCCGGGTCGCTTGCTGCGCTTCTGGTTGCGGCGTTCGCGGCCTGGTCGCTCAGATGGCAAATCGTGCCCGCGCTTCTCGTCTCGGCGCTCTCCGCCGGGGCGGGGTGGTGGATGCTCGGGCGCAATGTGCAGCGGCGGGGGCGGATTGCGGTCGCGATCGTCGTGTTCACGCTCCTTTCCGCCGTGCCTTATGGTTTCTTCCCGGTTTTCACTCTGCCGCCGCCCGACGGGCCTTTCCTCGTCGGCGTTCGTACGACCGATCTTCGCGACGCTTCCAGGCGCGGCGTGCTGTTCACGAAGCCCGAGGCGCCGAGGGATGTTCCGATTACCATCTGGTATCCGGCGTCCGCCGGTGCGACGGGGCATGTGCGCCCCTATCTGACACGGCGCGAAGCGCTGGACGAGGCGGTATCGGTGGCAAAGCTTTGGGGCTTTCCCGCCTACCGGTTTCTCTCCCTGCATTCGGTGGGAACCCACGCGATCGAGAATGCGCCGGTGGCCGAGGGGCAGGAATTCCCCCTCGTGATCTTCAGCCACGGCTACTGGTCCTTTCGCGCGCAGAACACGGCGCTGATGGAGCGGCTGGCGAGCCACGGCTACATTGTCGTCAGTGTCGCGCACCCGCGCGATAGTGCGGACGTGCGCTTGCAGGATGGAACGCTGATCCCGTTTGCGCCGCACATCGGTCCTGATGAAAGATGGGACGAGGCGACAGCCGCGTTCATGGGCGGGGAAAATCACGAACGCCGCATCGCCGCCTTGACGGAATACAAGGCGGCGGTTGCGGCTCATCGGCTGGGGCAGAGCCTTGAAGCATGGCGCGATGACGTCCTCTTCGTAAGCAAGGCGCTGCGCGGCAATCCGGCAAACGTTGGCGGGGTAATGGCTGCGGCCGATTTCTCGCGGATCGTCCATGCCGGCATGTCCTTCGGCGGGTCCACCGCCGTCAGCGCCTGCGACAGCGACCCGGACTGTGTGGCCGCCGTCGACCTCGACGGAGAGAATTTCGACGGCGACCAGTTCGACCGTGCGGTCCGCGCACCGCTGCTCCTGATGCTCACCGACCAGCCGTTCAGCGCCCATCAGCGCACCGTGGCCTTCAATCCCACCGATTATGCGTGGGAAAGGTGGCACTGTATCGGCGAGCGGGAGGATATCGTTCGCCTTCGCGCGCGCGGCATCTTGCACATGGGTCTCACCGATTTCGTGCTGAGCGCGCGCGGGCCGTTCAAGTCCGGGCATTTCACCGGTCTCGATGGCGAGCGTGCGCTTTCGCTCGTCAACGATACGGTCCTTGCCTTCCTTCAGCAGCACGTTCGCGGTTCGGGCGCGGGCGTTGCCGGGGTTCTTCGGAAATATCCTGAACTTCAGCGGCTCGATACCAGTGCGCTTCGTATCTATGCGCAAGGCCTGCCCGATCGTACACCTTGCAGCGCGCAAGCGCGCACGTATCGCTGAGCAGACGGGGATGGACATGCAATATCGAATCACACGGCGCGAACTCATTGCCTCCGGCGCTGCCGCCGCGCTCTGCGGGCCTGCATTCGCGGCGGAAGGCATCGTCGACACCGCGCTCGTGAACGCAGCGGTCTGGATCGGAGATGGCGCGATGTCGGATGCGGTGGGCATCGCGGGAAACCGGATCGCGGCGCTCGGCGCCCGTGCGGTCCGCGCGGCGACCGGCAAGACAACGCACGTCATCGATTGCGGCGGCGCATTCGTGATGCCCGCTTTCATCGATTGCCATACGCATTTCCTGCTCGGCTCGATCAATATCGCGCGGCCCGTGTTCATCGATGTGCGTTCGAAGGCCGAGTTCATCGATCGGATCGGCGCCGCGGTGCGTGCGCTGCCGCCCGGCCAATGGCTGCTCGGCGGCCCTTGGGACGAACAGCGTTGGGGCGGCGAGCTGCCCCGAAAGGAATGGGTCGATGCCGTGTCCGGTGACACGCCCATCGCCATTCCGCGAACCGATCTCCATTCGCTGTTCCTGAATTCGGCCGCGCTTCGCCTCGCCGGTATCGATCGGAATACGCCCGATGTGCCAGGCGGCGTGATCGAGCGCGATGAACGCGGCGAACCCACGGGCGTCCTGAAGGACAATGCGACCCGCCGCGTGCAAGACGTCATCCCGCCGATGAGCGAGGCGTTCACGGATCAGATCGTCCGGCAAGGCATCGCATATGCGCTGAGCAAAGGCGTCGCGCAGGTTCACAATACCGAGGTGGACTGGAGCGTTCAGGACGCCGTGCGCCGTCTGCGGACGAACGGCGCGCCCGGCATTCGCTTCAATTCCTTCGTTCCGCTTGCGGATTGGGAACGCATGGCGGCTCTCGTCAAGGCCGAAGGGCGCGGTGACGATTGGGTACGCTGGGGCGGGCTCAAATGCGTGTCGGACGGTTCGCTCGGCGCCCGCACCGCGCGTTTCCACGAACCCTATCTTGATGCGCCGGGGCAGCGCGGCGTGTGGACCACGGGGCTCGACGACATGCGCGAATGGATACCGGCGGCGGATGCCGCGGGCCTTCCGATCACCACCCATGCGATCGGGGACGAAGCCAACGACGTCGTGCTCGATATCTTCGCCGATGCCGAGCGGCGGAACGGCAAGCGCGACCGACGCTTCCGCATCGAACATGCGCAGCACCTGAGCCCCGGCGCCTGGGAGAAAATGGCCCGGCAGAACGTCATCGCATCGGTTCAGCCCTATCATGCAGCCGATGACGGGCGCTGGGCGGTAACCAGGATCGGCGAGGAACGCCTGAAGCGGACCTATGCCTTCCGCTCGCTCCTCGATGCGGGCGTGCAGACCTGTTTCGGGTCGGATTGGCCCGTCGCCCCGCTCGATCCGATGACGGGCGTGGATGCAGCCGTCCTGCGGCAGACCATCGACGGCGCCAACCCGGATGGCTGGCACCCGGAGCAACGTGTGACGATCGCGGAAACGCTGACGGCCTATACGCGGACTGCTGCCTTCGCCGGTTTCCAGGAGGATCGCCTCGGCCGGATCGCGCCCGGCTACCTCGCGGATATGACGATGCTGGACCGCAATCTCCTCAGCGCCGCGCCCGATCAATATCTGAAAACCGGCGTGCTGCGGACCTTCGTCGATGGGCGGGAGCGTTTTACGGCCTCATCGGCCTGAAGTCCGAGATTGAAATGCGAAACAGGGGAAAATCGTGTCATCTGAAAATTCCGCACAGGGCGAGCCTGCCCCCAGGGACGTGCGCCGGGTCATAACGGCATCGTCGCTCGGTACGCTGTTCGAATGGTACGATTTTTTCATCTACGGCACGCTCGCTGCGTCCGGCATCATCGGGCAGGTGTTTTTCCCGACCGGGAACGAACAGTTGCAGACTCTTCTCGCCTGGGCGGGGTTCGCCGTCGGCTTCTGCTTCCGGCCTTTGGGCGCGGTCGTGTTCGGTTATCTCGGTGATCGCTTCGGGCGCAAGCATACGTTCATCGTCACGATCCTCCTGATGGGCGTGGCGACGGCGGGCGTGGGCCTGGTGCCGTCTTACGCGGCGATCGGCTTCGCGGCCCCGGCGCTCATCATTCTGCTGCGTATCGTTCAGGGCCTCGCGCTCGGTGGCGAATACGGCGGCGCGGCGATCTATGTGGCGGAACATTCGCCGCCGGGAAAGCGTGGCTTCTTCACCAGTTTCATTCAGGCGAGCGTCGGCGCGGGCTTCTTTCTCAGCCTCGTCGTCGTGCTCGTTTGCAAATGGAGTATGCCGTCCGAAACCTGGGATGCGTGGGGTTGGCGCGTTCCGTTCCTGTTGTCGCTCATCCTTCTGGCGATTTCGCTCTGGATGCGCGTCAAGCTCTCCGAAAGCCCCGTCTTCCAGGCGATGAAGGCGGCCGGAAAAACCGCGAAGAATCCGCTTCGCGAAAGCTTTACCTATCCAGGGAACGGCCGCCGTCTGTTTCTGGCGCTTTTCGGTATCGCTGCCGGTCTCACGGTGATCTGGTTCACGGCGATGTTCACGACGCTCGGCTTTCTGCAGAACGCGATGCATGTCGAAGAGAGCGTCGCCCAGATCATCGTCGGGGCGGCGGCGGTCATGGGGCTCGGCTGGTTCGTGTTGTTCGGCTGGCTTTCGGATCGTGTCGGGCGCAAACGCCTGATCGTGACTGGCTATGCGCTCACGCTGCTGCTGATGTTCCCGCTCTACTGGGTCATGGGTACGGCGGCGAGTCCCGCTCTCACGCGCGCGTCGGAAGAGGCGCCCATCGTCGTCTCAGGTCCCGATTGCGCCTTCAATCCCTTTGCCAAAACGCAGGATGAAGCGTGCGGCCGTCTGCTCGATTATCTCTCCAAGCGCGGGCTTGCTTATGACATTCAAGAGGCACCCTCCATCGCCATCACGATCGGCGGCAATATTGTGGACGGCCGCAGCGATGCGGAGCTGGACGATGCGCTGAAGGCGGCGGGTTATCCGCTCGGTAAGGTCATCCCATCAGCGCCGAACATGGGGATCATCTTCCTTGCGGTGATGGCGCTTACCGCGCTTTCGGGGGCGACCTACGGGCCGGTCGCCGCGCTCCTCACGGAATTGTTTCCACCGCGCATCCGCTATAGTTCGATGTCGATTCCGTATCACTTCGGCACGGGCTATTTCGGCGGCGTCCTCCCGTTCATGGAGCAGTATATCGTGGCGCGTACCGGCAATCCCTATGCGGGTTTGTGGTACAGTTGGTGCGTTGTCGCCATGGCGCTGATCGTCACCATGCTGCTGCTGAGGGAACGGGATCTCGTGAAGGATGAACGATATGCGGGTTGATGCGGATCGTCACGAAGCGGTAGCGCCCCGGCGCGACGGACCGCTCGCCGGCGTCGTCGTTCTCGATGTCACGCGCGTCGTCGCTGGCCCGTTTTGCGCGATGATGCTTGCGGATATGGGCGCGACCGTCATCAAGATCGAACATCCGAAAGATCCGGATTACACACGCACCTTTCCGCCGATGGTGGGCAATGGCGATACGCAGGAGAGCGCCTTTTACGCGCAGTACAACCGCAATAAACTCGGCGTCTCGCTCGATCTCAGAAGCGACGAGGGAAAGGCTCTGTTCCGAAAGTTGGTGCGAAAGGCGGATATTCTCGTCGAAAACTTCCGCCCCGGCGTGATGGAAAAGCTCGGCCTCGGCTACGACGAACTCAAGGTCGAAAATCCGCGTCTCGTCTATGCCGCGATCAGCGGGTTCGGCCGCACCGGCCCGAACTCTCGGCGACCCGGCTATGACAATAGCGGGCAGGCGACCGGGGGGCTCTGGTCCATGAACGGCTATCCCGGTCAGCCGCCGGTGCGCGTGGGCACGATCATCGGCGATCTCTCGGCATCGCTCTATGCGGCGGTCGGCATTCTGGCGGCGCTGCGCGAAGCGGAGCGCAAGGGCGTCGGCCAGATCGTCGATGTCTCGCAGCAGGATGCGGTTTTCTCGCTCACCGAAAACGCGGTCATCCGCTACACCGTGGACAAGGAAGTCGCTGCGCCGCTCGGCAATGACCATCCCTTCGTGCGTCCTTATGGCCAGTATCCCTGTGCGGATGGTTACGTCTTCTTCGGTGGATACACGGACAAGTTCTGGGCGATTACATGCGCGCTTTTCGGGGAGCCGGAGTGGGCGGCGGACCCGCGCATCGACACGATGGAGAAACGGTTCGATCCGAGAACCGACGAAGCGATCGTCACGCCCCTCCTCAATCGCTGGTTCAGCCGCTACACCAAGGCGGAGCTTGAAACGATGGCGGGGGACGACGTGCCGCTCAGCGCGATCAAATCGATCGACGAGGTGATTGCCGACCCGCATATCAGGGCGCGCGGGATGATCGTCGATGTTGCCGTCGCGGGCCGCGATATCGAGATGCTTGGCCTTCCGATCAAACTCTCGGGCACGAATGCCGGGGCTCATGACCCGGCGCCCGTGCTCGGTCAGCACAACGAACTTGTGTTGAAGGACATGCTCGGTCTCGATGATGCCGCGCTCGCATCGCTCCGTGAAAAAGGCGTGATCTAGTTGGCGATCGACATAACCCGCGATGGTGCTGTCGCGACCGTGCGTTTCGCACGGCCGGAAAAGCTGAACGCGTTGACGCTGGCCATGTACGACGATCTCGGGCGGGCCTTCGCGGAGATTGGCCGCGACGATCGCATTCACGCCGTCGTGCTCGCCGGGGCCGGAGACCGCGCCTTCTGCGTCGGTGCCGATCTATCCGAATCCATTCCAGCGCTCGCGTCGGGCCGGTTCGATATCAGTGCTTGGGATCCCGCCCACCTGAAGACCGGCGGCTTCTACAAACCCATCGTGTCGGCAGTTCGCGGTCTGTGCATGGGCGGCGGCTTCGAAATCATGCTCGCGACAGATATACGAATCGCGTCCGAAGACGCGGTGTTTCAGTTCCCCGAAGTGAACCACGGATTCGTCCCGGCGGGCGGCACACTCGTTCGACTGACACGCCAGATCGCCTATGCGCACGCTATGGAGATTATGCTGACGGGCCGGCGCTTCACGGCGGCTGAACTGCTTTCGCGCGGGGTTCTCAATCAGGTTGTCCCCGATGATCGCGTGGAAACCACGGCCGCCGCGCTTGCTGCCGAAATCGCGCGGAAAAGCCCACTTGCCGTCCAGACGATCAAAGAGGCCGCGCTGACATTGTACGATCTTCCGGTGGCCGAAGCGTTCGCGCGCGAAGCGGCGCTCGGGCAGCGCACGTTCACCAGCGATCAGGCCAAGGAGACGCTTGCGCGTTTCGCCGTGCCGAATAAGAAAACAGTCCGCGATTAACAGCCTTCCAGCTTCTCGCGGAGCCATGCGATAAAGGTCGGATCGGCGCCGTAAGCGACGTTGACGCGCATGGCCCGGGCAGGATTTTCGCCAATCGAAAAATTGGCTGAAAGGGCGATGAAGATGCCCGCCTTCGCCGCGTCGTGAACGAGGTGCTCGCCGTTCATGTGTTCGGGAAGCTCGACCCACAGGTAGAAGCCGCCGCCGATCGGGCGGCGGATGGTGAGGCCCAGAGCTTCCAGCGCCTCCACGCTTGCCGTTGTCGCCGCGCTGGCGCGGGCACGCAGACGGCGCAGGTGCTTCAGATAGTGGCCATGCTCCACAAGCTGGAAAATCAGGCGTTCGTCATGTGCGGACGTCGAAACGGCGGTCGCGATCTTGAGATCGTTGAGTTCGCTCGCCAGCCTGGTGGCAGCAGCCATGTAGCCGGTACGGAAGCTGCCCGCCAGAGTCTTGGAAAACGTCCCGATGTAGATAACGCGCTCAAGCTGGTCGAGCGCCGCAAGGCGCGGTGCGGTATAGGGCAGGATATCCGCGAAAGGATCGTCTTCGACGATGCGGATATCGAGGTCGGTGGCGGTACGCAGGACTGCATAGGCAGTGCCGATGGTAATGGATCCCCCGGTCGGGTTGTGGGCAAGCGACTGGGTGAAGAAAAACTTCGCACCGCTCTTCCTCGCCTTGTCTTCGAGGTCAGCGACATCGGGGCCGTCATGCCGCCGCGTGACGCCGATGGAGTTCGCACCGGCGAGGGCCAGCTTGGCGAGCAGCGGATAATAGCCGGGGTCGTCGACAAGCACATTGTCGCCGGGCCTGATGTAGCGGCGGATCACGAGATCCATCGCATGGTTGGCGCCGTGCGTCATCAAGAGCTGGCCTTCCCGGCACGCAATACCCCGTTCGGCGAAAGCGCCGCAAAGCCGTTCGCGCAGCGGGCCGTATCCCCAGCTCGAATTATAGGAATCGGCTTCCTGAAAGCGCTGGTACGACAGGTAACGGCGGAGTTCGGATGTCTCCAGCCATTCGCTCGGCGGGCGACCGTCACCGGGACGGATTGGCAGGCGCCGGTCCAGTTGCTCGGTAAGGAGAGACAGCCGATCCGTCGCCATGGCTGGCGGTGCGCTCAGCTTCTGCACGGTGGCTTGCGGGGTGCGCACGACATAATAGCCGGACCCCGGCTTCGCCTGCAAAACGCCCTGTCCGACAAGGCGAAGATACGCCTCTACCACGGTATTCTTGCCGATACCGAGCCGCTGGGCCTCGTCGCGGATCGACGGCAACCGCTGTCCCGGGCGCAGCGTTCCCGCATCCAGCTGCATCAGGATGCTGTTGATGACGAAATCGATCTTCATTGGCGGCGACGGCATGCTAGTCGGCTCTCCGGTTGCACCACGTTCCTATCATATCGCCCTGAATTGTACCTGCCTCAATTGGGGCGGACTCGCTATCGATACGTCAGGCGTTCGGAGAAAGAACCGCGGTGACAGATCAAGCGACAAAGACATCCCGAATACCCGGCTTTCACAAGCTGCCGGTTGCGCAGCGTATCGAGCATGTCGCCGCGTTCGCGAACCTTGCGGAAGACCATCGCCGCCAACTGGCGCTTCCTTCGAACATCGATGCGCAACTTGCCGACCACATGATCGAGAACATGGTTACCACGATCGCCATCCCGGTCGGCATCGCGACCAACATGCGCGTCGACGGGCGCGATGTTCTGGTGCCCATGGCCACGGAAGAGTCGTCGGTCGTCGCCGCTGTCGGTAATGCGGCGCGGCAGTGTTACGAAGCGGGCGGTTTCACGACCTCGATGTCGGGCACGGAAATGATCGCGCAGATCCAGTTGCTCGGCCTTCCCGATCCCGCACGCGCGCGCCTCATCATTCTCGAACGCCGGCTGGAAATCGAGCGCATCTGCAACGCCTGCGATCCAACGCTGGTCAGCCTCGGCGGCGGCTTTCGCGATCTCGAGGTCCGGCGCGTCGAAACGCCGTCAGGCGAAATGCTTATCACGCACATCGTCATCGACACGCGCGATGCGATGGGCGCCAACGCCGTCAACTCCATGGCGGAGCGGCTCGCGCCAGATCTCGCAGCGTGGACAGGCGGGCGTGCGCTTTTGCGAATCCTCTCCAACCTCGCCGATCGCCGTGTCGTGCGCGCGCGGGCCACGTGGCCCTGCGCGGCCATCGGCGGAGCGGAGGTTCGCGATGCGATGATCGCGGCGTTTCAGTTCGCGGACAACGATCCGTACCGCGCGGCGACGCACAACAAGGGGATCATGAACGGGGTCTCCGCCGTCGTCCTCGCGACGGGCAATGACACGCGCGCGGTGGAATCGGGCGCACATGCGTTCGCGGCCCGCACTGGTCGCTATCGGAGTCTGACGAGTTGGGAGGTAACCGCCTCGGGCGATCTTGCTGGCACGATCGAACTGCCGCTCGCTGTCGGTCTGGTCGGCGGCGCGGTCAAAATTCATCCCACGGCGCGCGCGCTCCTCGCGATTCTGCAGGTGAAGACGGCGAGCGATCTGGCGCGGATCGTCGCGGCCGTGGGGCTCGCACAGAATTTCGGAGCGATGAAGGCGCTGGCCACCGAGGGCATTCAGCGCGGGCACATGTCGCTTCACGCCCAGAATGTCGCATTCGTCGTCGGTGCTGTCGGTGATGAGGTCGCCGAAGTCGCAAGGTGCATCGTCGCGCGCGGTGCCATCAACGAGGCGGCGGCGGCAGCAGCGCTCGCCGAATTACGCCGCGCTGCCCCGTGATCGCCGGCGGAACCACAACCATGTCCCGAGAACGATCGTAACGGCCAGCCAAAGCCCCACCGACATGGTCAGAATGCGGCCGAACGTGCCGAGGCTTTCGCCCGTGTGCAGCGGGTAGAACGAGGCGATAATTGCGCGGGCGGGATCGGCCTCCGTCGCGGGCCACGAGCCGCGCACGCCGCCGGTGTTGGCGTCCACGATCACGAGGCTGCTGCCGTATCCGCCGCGATAAAGCTCACCCGGCGCTCGCACCCACGCATAATAGCTGGCGTCTTGCGCGGACGGGAAGGTCGTCCCCACGAAACGGCTGCCGGGGATCGCCTCCACGGCGGCCTGCCGGGCGGCTGCGAAGCCGACGGTGGGGCCTGCGGGCGGGTTGGCGGGCAGGGTGATGTCGGGAACGCGGGCGAGATCGCGCAGCGGATGTTCGAACAGAATGAGCGTTCCCGTCCCCGCGATCACGATGGCGGGGACCGCCGCCCACATCCCCACGGCACGATGCCAGGAATAGAGGCCCGCCGTCTTTCCGGTCGAGCCGACAGGCTTCAGAACGCTGCGCCACTGCCCCCGCCGTGGCCAGGCCGCAACGATCCCGAAGATCAGGTTGGTGAAAAGCAGCAGGCCTGAAACGGCAAGAAGCCAGTGGCCGAGCGTCCCGGCCGCAAGCGTCAGATGGATCTCGCGCATCAGGGCGAGGACGCTGTAGTCGTCGGCCGCTCGATCGCGCAGGATGTCACCCGCACCGTCGATATAGGCTTTGCGCTGCGTTCCATCCGCGCCTGCAAACAGGATAATATAGCGATCGGGCAGTCCCGCGGTCGTCCAGATCCAGGTGATCCCGGCCTCTGCGCCGTCCGACGCGAAACTGTCGATCCGTCGTTCGATCGCGGCCGGATCGGTCGGGCGGTGCCCCCCGCTGAGCGCCATGTCCTCCAGCTCGAAGTGAAAGCCGAGCAGCGTGCCGGTGATGGCCTGAACCAGCCAGAACAGCGCGGCGCCGAGGCCGAGCCAGCGATGGAGCTTCACGATCCGGTTGCGAACGGGCGGGCGGGGGAGTTGCGGGTTTGATGTCATAACGTTGCATGGTGCCGTTCGGAATCGCTGTCTGCAACGCGGCGAAAGGGTAAGCCGGATGCGCAACCGGGTAAGCATTCGGAGCCGAAAACGTGAGAACTGCGTCATTTGGACGGGCAGGAACCGCTACCCGGCGGATATGCTTTTGGCTTACCCGTCTTTGCGTCTCATTACCCTCAAAAGCCGTTCGCCGTCTGCCGAGACTGTTGTTGAATGCGTGATGTAGGAAGCCGGGGATAACAGACAGCCGCGCCCGGCAACACGCAGCCGCATGAAAAAGGGGGTAATAATGAAGCTTGCAATCCAAAATTCCGGTCCGACGTCGAAGCTCTGGCTGGCGCTGCTTTCGACAAGCTGCGCGGCGCTTCTGCCCACGGTCGCCTCGGCGCAGGCCGTCGATGATGATGAAAGCATTATCGTAACGGCGGAGCGTGCGGTCGCCGCGACCAAGACCGATACGCCGCTCACCGAAGTGCCGCAGTCGATCAGCGTCGTCACCGCCCAGGAATTCCAGGACCGGACGGTCGTCGATTTCCAGGATATCTATCGCTACAGCGCCGGTGTTGCTTCCAACAACAGCGTGGACTCGCGCGGCGATTTCGTCCTGACGCGCGGTTTCGATGCGGCGCAGTATCTCGACGGGCTGAAGCGTATGCCCGATTTTATCTACGGCGCCCGGCTCGAGCCGTTCACGCTTGAGCGCGCCGAGGTGTTGCGCGGCCCGTCTTCGGTGCTTTACGGTGCGGGCGGCCCCGGCGGCGTGCTCAATGCGGTCAGCAAGCTGCCGCAGTTCGAGTTCGGCGGCGAGGTTGGCATCATCGTCGGCACCGACGATCGTATCCAGGGCCAGATCGACGTGACGGGGCCGCTTACCGAGGGTGTTGCTGCGCGCTTCGTCGGCGTGCTGCGCGACGGCAAGACGCAGTGGGGCACGCCGGACGATCGCCTGCTCATCAACCCGTCGCTGCGCTTCCAGCCCGGCCCGAACACCGACATCACGCTGATCGGCCTCTATCAGAAGGACAAGCAGGGCTCGCTCGGCTACGCGCCGCTTTTCAAGTCGCTGCTCGCGCCGAGCAAGGCGGAGCGAGTGAAGTTCAACTTCTATCAAGGCGAACCCGGCTTCAACGGGATGGACACGGAATATGCGTCTGCCGCACTGATCTTCTCGCACAGGTTCAGCGATGCGATCGCGTTCCGCAGCGCATCGCGCTACAGCCACATGGATACGGACTATAAGGAAGTCTACACCAACTACACGGACCAGCCTTGGGAGGATGAGGCCGAAACACTGCTTCGCCGCGAGTTCTACGTGAACTACGAGAAGAGCAAGGTTTTCAACAGCGACAACAACCTCGCCATTGATTTCGCAACCGGTGCGATCGAGCACAAGGTGCTGCTCGGGGCGGATTACACGTGGTTCAAGCAGAGCAAGGACGAAGGCTTCTCGTATCTCGACTTCTTCCCGTTCCCGGCACCGCCGCCCATCAACATCTATAATCCGGAATATGGCGTGCCGTTCGATTTCGGCGCGTTCAATTTCCTCGACTACAAGAGCACGCAGCTCGGCTTCTATGTCCAGAACCAGATGAGCTACGCCGACCGCGTGCATGTCGTGCTCGGCCTGCGCCGCGACAAGGCGACGTCAAAGCGTAACGGCGTGTCGGAACTTTCGCAGACGGCATGGTCGTTCCGCGGCGGCATCATCGCCGAGGTGGTGAAAGGCGTTTCGCCCTATTTCAACTACGCCGAATCGTTCCTGCCCGTGCCGGGCGGCGACTTCTTCGGAAACCCGTATGCACCCCGCACGGCGCGTCAGTACGAAGGCGGTGTGAAGTGGGAGCCGATGCGCGGCGCGCTGCTCAGCGTGGCGTATTTCGACATCAAGGAGTCGAACTACATCTCGCAGGATCCAGGCAACATCCAGAACTTCATCCAGGGCGGGTCCGTCGGGTCGACGGGTGTCGAGGTTGAAGCGGTCGTGCGCATGCCCGAAAACTTCGAACTCACGGCATCGTACAGCTACATCGATGCGAAGGTGATCGCGTCCAGCTCCACCCTGACTGAAGGCGACCGTCTTGCGGCGCAGCCCCGGCAGCTCGCTTCGATCTGGGGATCGAAGACGTTCATGGTGGGCGACGACTGGCAGGTCCGCGCCGGCGCGGGTGTGCGTCACATCGGCAACAAGATCGACGCGGGCCAGGCCTTCCTGACGCCGTCGGTGACGCTGGTCGATGCGATGGTATCGGCAACCGGCGGCCAGTGGGTCGCGTCGCTCAACGCCAGCAACCTGTTCAACAAGAAATACTACGACCTGTGTTCGCTGCTCGCCACGACGCATGGTCTGTGTACGGCGGCGAAGGACCGCACGCTGCTTGCATCGCTGACGCGCAAGTTCTGATTGTTGCCGAAGAGGGGCGCGCTTCGGCGTGCCTCTCTTTACGTTTTGAGTGTGAGTGTGATCCGATGATCCTGCCTTCCCGCAATCTGCCCAATGCCGCTGTTGTCCTCGGCGCAATGCTTCTCGTGTCCTGTGCGGGGCAGGCCATGCAGTCGCCTGCGGAAACGGCCGATCTCATCCTCTCCAACGCGCGCGTCTACACGGTGGAAACCGCGCAGCCGTGGGCGGAGGCCGTGGCGATCGACAACGGCAAGATCGTCGCGGTGGGTTCTGCGCAGGACATACTGAAATATCGGGGATCCGATACCCGCACCGTCGATCTGGGCGGGCGCTTGCTGATGCCCGCGTTCGGCGATGCGCACGTGCATCCGGTGTTCGGCGGCATGGCCTATTCGCGCTGCTCGCTGCACGATGGCAAGACGCTGGAGGATTATCAGCGGATCGTTGCAGGCTGTGTGGCGGCGTCACCCGGTGACGGGCCGATCTACGGAGTCGGCTGGCAGGACGCGCTGTTTCCGCCCAAAGGCGTGCCGCGCAAGGAACTGCTCGATGCCGTCACGACGAAGCGCGCGCTGATCTTCGAATCCGTGGGTGGCCACAGTTACTGGGTGAATTCGAAAGCCCTTCAGGTCGCGGGGATCACGCGGGATACGCCCGACCCCGCGAACGGCCACATCGACCGTGATCCTTCGACACGCGAGCCGGTCGGCGGTTTGCAGGAAGCCGCCATGTCGCTGGTCGGCGATCTCATTCCCAAGCCCACGGCGGAAGAGGTGCGGCAATCGATTGTTTTCGTCGCGCACCATTTCAACAGCCTCGGCATCACCAACTGGCACGATGCCGGAATCGATCTTGCCGCCGACGGCACCAGCGAGACGCTTGCGGCCTATCGCGCCGTGAAGGATCGCGGCGCGCTGACGGCGCATGTGTCGCTCGCCTTCAAGTGGGAAAACGAACGCGGCCTCGAACAGATACCCGTGATTCAGGCGGCATCGAACCGCGCGGCCGAATGGGGCCTGACGGCGAAGACGGTCAAATATTATACCGACGGCGTAATCCCGCAGCAGACCGCCGCGATGATTGCGCCCTATGAACACGCAGGCGACCATCGCGGGCCGCTGCAGATCGCGCCCGAAACGTTGAACGCGGCGATCGCCGCGCTCGGCAAGTCCGGTTTGCAGCCGCACGTGCACGCCATAGGTGACCGCGCGACGCGCGTGGCACTCGATGCCTTCGCCGCCGCGATCGAGAAGAACGGCACGGCAAACCGACCGATGATCTCGCATCTCAACGTCATCGATCCCGCCGATCAGCCGCGCTTCGGCAAGCTGGGCGTGATCGCGCAGTTGCAGCCCACCTGGTCGAGCAACTATCCCTATATGGACCTCACCAAACAGGCCATCGGGCCGGTACGGTCGCAGTCTATATACCCCGCGCACAGCGTTCTCGCGGGCGGCGGCATGATCGCGTACGGCGCGGACTGGCCCGTGGCGACGGCGAACCCGCTGTTCGGCCTTCAGGTCGCGGTCACGCGCGTGAATTACGAAGATACCGCGACGCCGCCGCTGCTTCCCGGTGAGGCCATCACGCTGGAAGAGGCGGTCCGCGCCCACACGATCAACGTCGCGTTCGCCAACGGCTTCGAGACGATGACCGGCTCGATCGCGCCCGGCAAGAGCGCCGATCTCATCATCCTCGATCGCGACATCTTCACGCTCGCCCCGCTCGATATCGGCAAGGCGAAGGTGATCGTCACGCTGTTCGAAGGAAAGCCCGTATTCGGGAACTTGACCGCGTTCAGCGCGGCGAAGGCGCCTTAACGCGCGCGCGCTGCAGCGCGGAGACTCGCGGTCACCGACCGGCTCGGCACCGAGATATGGGTTTCACCGTCCAGCAGGATGAAGTCGCTGCGCAGCCCGTGGCCTGAAAGCGCCGCCATGCGCTCCGCGAGCGCCTTCGTGTCGGCCGCGATATTGCCTTCGTCTTCCCGCTCGCCCGCCATCAGCAGCAGGCTGCTCGCCTTGCCGGTGCCGGGAGTCTTTTCCACCCGTGCCCGGTATGCGGCCTCTTCAGCGAGGATCGACTGGTTGTCCCACCAGATCGAAGGGCTCGTCGCGATGATCGTGCGGAACGCGCCGGGGCGGGAATAAAGAACATGGAGCGCGAACAGGCCGCCCAGCGAATGCCCGTAGAGCGATTGCTGATAGGGGCTCACCGAATAGCGCTTTTCGATTGCGGGGCGCAGGTCTTCGAGCAGGAATTTCGCAAAGCGGTCGCGCCCGCCGCTTTGATATTGCGCGAAGGCCTGCTTCAGCGCCGGGGTTTCGATGGGGGCGGTGAAATCGAACATGCGCCGGGGATCGTAAATCTGCTCGCCCGGATAGCCGACGCCCACGACGATCATCTTGTCGATGCCGCTGCTTCCGAACCCGTGGATGCGGCGCGCTTCGGCGAAGCCTGCGAACATCGCGTTTCCGTCGAGCACGTAGAGGATCGGATAGCCGCCCGCCGGTGCGGGCGCGGAGGGGCGCGACACGAAGATGCGGAACACCTGACCATCGGCGGAGGCCATGTCCCACGTCTCGGTCTCGGGCATCGCGTAGGGCGCGGAGACGGGTTCCGCCGCAGCGGCTGGGACGGCGAGTGCGAAGGCGACGGCAAGGCAGATGGGTCGCATCACATCAGGTCTCTTGTCGGCGGGCGGCGATCGGCCCAGGGCTGAGCCTCTTCCAGTGCGGTGCCGAGCGCGAGCAGCAGGTCGTCGCCGCCGCGCCGCGTCCAGAACATTGCGCCTGCCGGAAGGCCGTCGGACGCCATGAACAAGGGCAGCGACAGACCGGGATAGCCCGCCATGTTCTGAAGCTGCGTGTAGTTCACATGCCGGAAGTGATCGCGCCAAAGCGCATCGAAGTCGCGGTCGGGCGCCAACACGCCGAGCAGCGGCGGCGTGCTGCTGGTGACCGGGCTGAGCACGACATCGTATTTTTGCCAGAACGCGTCGAGGCTTGCGTCGATCTGCGCAATCGCGCTGAGCGCGGCGGCGAGATCGTCGGCTGTCATGTCGTCGCGCCGCTGCGCAAGTCCGAGCGTCCACGGTTCGAGCAAGGCATCCGACTGCGCCCCCAGCCGCGCCCGGCAAAGATCCACGACCTCGCCGCCGCCGTAGCTCCACAAGACATCAAAAGCACGGCTGAGCGCACCGCGATCGATCGGCGGCTCGCAGAATTCCACACGCCACCCAAGCGTCTCGCTCAGCGCCGCCGCCTTCCCAATCACCTCGGCAACAGCCGGATCAGGCTGCAACCCGTCCAGCCCCTTCAAACTCACCGCCACCCGCACAGTATCGGTCGTCTTCGTCTCACCCGACTGCGACCGAAGAAACCGCGCGGCCCAGGCCGTGTCGCGCATCGTGCGTCCGTAGAGTCCGTCGGAGGTCAGCAGATCGTCAGCGAGGCTCGCCCCACGTGCACGGAGATTCCAGCCCCGGCTCGGCTTGAAGCCGATGATGCCGCAATGCGAGGCAGGGATGCGGATCGAACCGCCGCCGTCACTGCCCGTCGCGAAGGGCGCCATGCCCGCCGCGACCGCAACCGCCGCGCCGCTGCTCGAACCGCCGCTGCTGCGTGTCAGATCCCACGGATTGCGCGTTGGGCCGTATAGCAGTGCCTCGCCCGTTCCGATCAAGCCGAACTCCGGCATGGTCGACATCCCGCAGGGAATGAGCCCCGCGGCATCCAGCCGAGCGGTGAAGGGGTAACGGGCCTTGCCCGTCGCGCCCGTCCGCGTCCGCGAGCCCGACAGCATTGGGAAACCGGGATATTCGAGCGAGGCCTTGAGCAGATACGGAACCCCCGCCATCGGCGCGGTTCTGTCCACCGAGCGCGCGGCTTCAAGCGCATGGTCGAAGGCGCGGTGGCTGACGGCGTTGACCGCGGGGTCGATCTTTTCGATCCGCTCCATCGAGGCCTCGACGAGCGCGGTCGGCGGCACCTCGCCGCTGCGGACGAGCGCGGCCTGCGCGTGGGCGTCGAGCGCGGCGATCATCGCTGCCGCCACCACAGCAAAAGCCCGTAGCTACCCGCGGCGAGCAGCGTGGCATCGAGCGCGGGAACGGTCGTGAGCGACAGACCCATGCGCATCGCAGGCAGGGTGATGGCGAGCGAGCCCAGCCACACGCCGATCGCGTCCCAGCGGATCGCGGGCGGGGTCTCGCCGTCCGCTCCCCGAAAGCGCGAGAAGCCGTCGATCACGTAGATGGCCGCGATCGGCGGAATGATGAGGCCAAGCGTCACCAGAAACGGAATGAAGGAATTGATGATGCCGAGCAGCGCGAAGATGCAGCCGATCGTCCCGCCGACGACGATGATGACCCATTGGCGCACGCCGGGGAAGGTCGCGGCCATCGATAGCCCGGCGGAATAGAGGTTGAGCGCGTTGATCGTCCACACGGAGAGCAGCAGCATGGCGAGCGCCGGAATGCCGAAACCCATGGCGACGACGATCTGCATGATGTCCGTCTGTCCGGTCGCGAGCGCGATTAATGCCGAAATCAACATCAGCAAGGGAGCAGCGAGCGGAAAGGAAAGAAGCATCCCCCAGATCGCGCCGCGCTCGGTTCGGATGAAGCGCGACAGGTCCGGCATCGCAGCGACGGTGAGCATGTTGCCGCCGACGAGCGCGGAGAGGGCGATGCCGAAGCTCATCGGCGTCGGCGGGTTCGCGGCGGGCGCGAGATCGACCGGCTGGGCGCCGACGGCGGTGACGCACACGGCGACCAGAATGATGCCCGCGAGCGGCACGGCGACCATTGCCAGCCGATCGAGCGTGCGAAAGCCATAGATCGTCGAGGCTGTAATCAGCACGCTGCCGATGATGACGAACGTGCCGAAATCGCCGGGTATCCCGTAGCCCTGCTTCGAGGCGGCCACCATTGCGTCGCCGAAGAACGACACATTGACCCCGAACCAGCAGAAATGAACGATCGCGATCACGATGTTGACCAGCGCGGCGCCCTTCATGCCGAACGACCGCTGGACGAGCAGATACGTCGTCAGCCGCGTGCGAACGCTGATGATCGCGGTGAGACAGGCGGCAGCGCAAAGGATGAGCCCGGAGATGAGGGCGGCGAGAACCGCCTTGTCGAGCCCGAGCGCGAGGCCGGTCTGCGCGCCGTTCAGGAATCCCGGCAACGAGAAGGTGAAACTGGTGATGATGAGCGCCACGCGCCATCCGGCGACGGTCAGATTTTCGGGCAGCGGTCCGCTGGCATAGGCATCGCCGTGCCCGCCGCTCATACCGTCTCCGCGGTGTCGAGGTTTTCGAGCGCGATGAAATCGGTGCCCAGCCTGAAGGCGCGCGGGCCGACGAAACGCAGCGCCGACTCTTCGCGCAGCATCGCGGGCGCGGCGGCGGCGATCACCTTGACGCGCTGGCCGTATTTCAGGCGCTCGGTGGTGATCGTGTCGGCCGTTTCACGGTCCATGATGGTGATGAGATCGGGCACCATCGCGCGAATTCGGCCGTCCTGGCGGGCGATGAGATTCTCGTTCTGGAATTCGATTTCCATGCGGCCTTGCCCTCCGAACCCGTGGATTATGACGTTTCCGACCGAAAAGCCACCGCGCGTCTCGCGCTCCAGATCGACGATCTTGCCATCGAAGAGCGTCTTGCAATGCGGGTAAAGCCCCGTTGCGCGCAGCGCTTCGGCAAGGGCTTCGAAGGGATCATGCCGGGCGGCGCGCGCCTCGCGTATCGCCGCGCCCGTGGCGATTGCCGCGCTGACGCTGCCCGCAATCGCGTGCGCGCGCGCCTCGGCCCCGGTGAGAGGATATTCGACCATGTGCGCGATGCCGCCGAGCGCCACGGAGAGGCTCCGCGCGATGCGCTCGTGCGCGAGATTGTCGTCGGTTTCGATCACGGTCAGCGCGCCGCAGGAGGCGGTGACGACCGATGGGCAGGCGCTGAGGCCGCGAATGTTGAAGATCGCCATTTGCGATTCCGGGAAGGCGCGCCCCATGCCGTCGCAGTCGACGACCGGCACGCCCATGTCGGCCGCGGCAATGATCGGCGCGAGCCCGTTGCCGCCGCCGATCTCGATGGGCAGTACGGCATCGATGCGGCGGCCGAGGATCGTCTCCAGCCGCCGCAAGCCGGCGACCGCCTCGCTGCCGTTCGGCAGTTTTTCCACCGAAACCGTCGGCGCGCCGATCCAGCCGCAGGGCACGACAAGCGCATCGTCGGCGAGCGATGAGAGCGCGATCAGTTCGACAGGTCCGCGCCGCTCAAGCGCCGCGTCCGCGAGGAGAAGGCTGTAATAAGGATCGCCGCCGCCCCCGGAACCGAGAAAGGCCGCACCGCGCGCCAGATCGGTTAGCGTCTCGCGCTCAATGCGCATGGTGGGCCTCGGCGATCAGCTTGCCGGCAGCGGGCGAAGGGTCTTCGGCAAGGTCGCCGACGGCCTTGATCCTTACCTGTGCCGACCGGCCGGGCAAGTAGCTCAGAAACACCTCCTCCATGTCGACGATCTGGATGCTGTCCTTCTGGCCGCCATTGGCGACGACACGCGCCGCGACGGCTTCACGCATCCGATCAAGGGCCGCGTGGCGCGGAACGCTGTCGTAGTCCACGATCTGTTCAAGCTGGGCGCCGATCTGGGCGATGGCGGCGCCGACCGCGTTGGCGACCGAGGCGTGCGGCGGTCGCAAAACCTGCGTTGCGCCCGGCAAGTCGTTGTCGATCAGAAAATGCCCGCCGCCGACGGCGATGATCGGCACATCACCTTGCGCCGTCTTCATGCGATCGATGCCATCGGCGAACATCGCCTGCATGCGATGCCAGATCGCGGTCTGCACGGTGGCGCTCAGCGGCGGAATCGATGATGCGTCGCCGAAGCGCGTGCGTCCGGCTGCCACCGCGACATCGCTTGCCGTCAGCGTGCTGCCACCAAACAGAAACGCATCCTGCAGGATGCGGTAGCCCACCGAATCCGGCCCGATCCGCAGATCGGATTCGCCTAGCGCATCCGCCATGTAGAGCCCCGGATCGAGATGGATGCGCGTGCCGCCGCCGAGGCCGAGGGCGAGGATATCGGGCATCCGGAAATTGGTGCGGACACCGCCGATGTCGACGGAAATCGAGGATTCGCGGGGGAAGCCCTTCGAAAGCACGCCGATGTCGCAGGTGGTTCCGCCCACGTCCATGACGATCGCGTCGTTGATCCCGGTGAGGAAAGCGGCGCCGCGCATGCTGTTCGTGGGGCCGGAGCCGATCGTCATCACCGGATAGCGCGCGGCATCCTCCGCCGAAATCAGCGTGCCGTCGTTCTGCGAAATGAACAGCGGCGCCTCAAGCTTCAGATCTCGGAGCGCACGTTCCAGCGAGGCGACAACGTGCCGCGCGAGGCTGGACAGCGCGGCATTCAGGATCACGCCGTTCTCGCGTTCGATCAGCCCCAGCCGGCCGATGGTATGCGACAGGCTGATGCTGGCCTCGGGGTGTTCGGCGCGGATCACCTGCGCGGCGCGTTCCTCCATGGCCGAATTGATCGGGGCGAATGCGCTGCTGACCGCGATGCTGTCGATCCCGCTTTCCCGGCAACGCCGCGCCGCATCGCGAACCCGGTCCTCGTCGAAGGCCGAAATCTCGCGGCCATCGAACTCGTAGCCGCCGGGCAGCAGGAAGATTTCGCCGCAAATCTGCTTCGCAAGGGGCACGGGCCAGCCCGTGAACGGGGGCAGGGCCTCACCTGAAGGGCTCGCCAGCCGCAGGATCGCAACCCGGTCCAGCCGGTTCGCCTCGACGAGGGCATTGGTGAAATGCGTCGTGCCGATCATCACCGCCGTGATCGCGCCGGGCGCGACGTTTCCCTCTTCGAGCACGGCGCGGATGGCAGCCGAAACGCCGCTGCTGACGTCAGCGGTCGTCGGCTGCTTGTTCGTGGCGACGATCCGGAGGCCATCGATCAGAACGGCGTCGGTGTTCGTTCCGCCGACATCGACACCAATACGCACCTGATCCTCCTCGAAGCGTCGCTCGCAAACTCTCGGGGATTTGAAGGGCCTGCCCCCTTGTGCGCAACGCGAATTACGGGTGCGAGAGGGCGCGAACGGGTAATGCGCCTGCCCGATGTGGGTAAAACCCCGTTGCCACCGTGCACAAGCGCCCCGGCAGGTTGCCAGGCCCGCGCTCAACCCGTAACTTCGGCCCATTCGGTAGAATGAAATCACGCGCGCGAGGTCGGGGCCCCATGCTGGATGTGATTGCCGCCAAATTCGATCCGCCGATATGGATGGGCGAGCAGATTCACCGCGGCCTTCTGCTGCGCCAGCTGAACCATGCGCTGTCCCATCGCCTCACGCTCGTCCACGCACCCGCCGGATATGGCAAGACCAGCCTGCTTGCGCAGTGGCGCGACAGTCTGCCGCCCACTGCGGCGCAGGTGGCCTGGCTGACGCTGGAACGCGATGATCGGGATCTGAAACGGCTGGTGCGCTACCTCTTGATCGCGATCCACGGCGACGCTCAGGATGGAAGCCAGAAAAGCTCCTCGCCGGACTTGCCGCCGCGCGCCGCGCTCTCGGCGATCATCAACGGGCTCGCGGGTCGTTCGAACCCCTTCGTGCTGATCCTCGACGACCTTCACCACGCCGACAGCGAGCCGGTGGCGGCGTTCCTGCAATCGCTGATCCGGCTTGCGCCCGCCAACTGTCACTTCGTTTTCGCATCGCGCGACTATCCCCGGCTCGGCCAGTCTGTGCTCGCGGCCGAAGAGCAGGTGCTCGAAATCACGGCGCACCAGCTGAAATTCTCGCTCGCCGAGACGGAAAGTCTGCTGGCCCGCACCGACGAGCCACTGAAATCTTCCGACATCGAAACCATTCTGGACCGGACCGAAGGCTGGCCGATCGCCGTGCAACTGGCATCGCTTTCGCTGAAGCGCGGCGCGGATGCAGGGCGGGTGATCGACGAATATTGCGGATCGAGCACCGATCTTGCGCGCTATCTTTCCGAGCAGGTGCTGATGACCTTGCCGCAGGAGACGCGGGAGATCGTGATCCGCACGGCGCTACTCGACCGTCTGACCGGCGGAATGGTCGATCTGCTGTGCGACCGGGAGGACGGCTGGTTGGTGCTGGAGCGGCTGGAGCAGCAGGGCGTCTTTCTGGCGCCTGTGACGTGGGAGCGGCGCGAATACCGCTATCACCAGCTTTTCGCCGAATATCTGCGCGACCGCTTCGAGCGATCCGATCGTGCCGGCTATTCCGCGCTTCAGCGGCGGATCGCGCAGTGGTTCGCCGAGCGCGGCATGGTGGCGGACGCCGTGAACCACGCGATTCTCGCGTCGGATGATGTGCTGCTGGCCGGGATTATCGAGGAGGCCGGAGGTTGGCGGCTGATACCGCAGGGCTTGCAGGGCGTCGTCGAGCGCGGCCTTTCGAAGCTGCCGGCCGCGCTCATCCGCGCGCGTCCTGGTCTCGCGCTCGCGCAGGTGTATCTCCAGATCAAGCTGGGTGAACTGGGCGCGGCGCGCGCCGAATATGATCGCCTCGCCGACGAAGCCGAAAAGGCCGAGCTTTCCGCCGCGATCCGCATCGAAATGCAGGTCGTGGGCGATACGCTCACCGACTATGAAAACCAGCCGATGACGTTCGAGGATCTGCTCGCGCGCGAGGCGCTTCTGCGCAAGTTTCCGGCGAACGATCATCTGGTCCTCGCCAATATCTCCGAAACACTGGGCGCCAAGTATTTCGAGGGCGGCTGGCTGGAACGCGCTCTGCAGCCGACGCTCGCCGCGCGCGAACATTATCAGTCCTGCGGGTCGCTCTACAGCGATCTCTTCACCCGCTTCCTCGAAGCACGGATCAAGCGCGCGCAGGGACGATCGAAGGAGGCGGGAACGATCCTGCAGGCGGCCTGGCAGGCCATCGTGGAGAATTTCGGAAGCCGGTCCGACCTTGCCGCCAATTGCGCCGCGTTTCAGGCGGAATTGCTCTACGAGCAGGACCGCGTTGCCGAGGCGCGCGAGCTGCTGTCGTGGGCGCTGCCGCACATGGAACAGTCGGATGGCTGGGTCGATGTCTATGCGGTGGCCTATTTCACCGAAGCCGGGGCACTGGCGGGCGAGGGCGGGTTCGACGAGGCGTGTGATGTCGTGGCGCGGGCGCGGCGCGTGGCAGGGCGTCGGCGCCTGCTGCAGCTCGAGCAGCTTGCGGACATTTGCGAAATCGATCTGAAGGTTTCTCAAGGGTTCTTGTCTGCGGCCGGGACGATCGATCTCGATCGCTATGCGGACATGATGATGGAGGAGTCCCCCCAGTACCGCCCTGTCGCCGTGGCGGCATCGCTCTGCAGGGTGCGGCTTCGCGTGTTCAACGGCGCGCACGAAGCCGCGTTGGAGGAACTCACGCGCTTGCGGGCTTGGGCGGATCAGCGCGGGGCGGGGCGACTCCTTGTCGATGTCAACATTCTCGCAGCGGCAGCGATGCGCGGTCTCGGCGCGGTCGATGACGCGCGAAACTGTTTCGACGAGGCTGTCAGCATCGCGATGTTCCAGGATATCGTGCGGCCGTTCGTGGATGCGCGGCAGTTTGTTGGACCTTGTCTTGGAGATGCCATGCGCGCCGACACACAGGTGGATCGCTTCCGCGCCCAGTTCCTGAAAACGCTGGCGAAGTCTCTCGCATCCTGCCGGAACACCGTGACGGGGCAGGGGCCGTTCACCGAGGCGGAGGCCGAGGTGTTGCTGTATCTCAGCCAGGGCCATTCGAACAAGGAGATCGCCCGGCTGATCGGCATGTCTCCCGATACGGTGAAATACCGGCTGAAATCGGTGTTTCGCAAAATCGGCGTTGCCAAGCGCCGCGATGCCGTTCGCATCGCCGCCGAGCGCGGCCTTGTTTCCGGGCAGCCTGCGCCCCCCAATTGAAGCTCTGCAATGCAGAGGCTATTGGCCCCTTGCGAGCGGGAACGATGGAGCAATATTAAGTGTCGATTTTCGAACAATTCGCTTGCGACGATGTGCGTGCGCTGATCGAGGCCTATCCGCTCGCGTGGGTCTGTGGCGGCGGAGCCGAGGTGGAGGCAAGCCTGTTGCCGCTGGTTGGTGTTTTCGGCGAGGACGGAAGCCTCGTTGAATTGATCGGTCACATGGGGCGGGCCAATCCCCTTCATGCCGCATTGGCCGCTGATCCCCGCGCGACGATTTTGTTCAAGGGACCGGACGCTTATGTGAGCCCCGAACACGCCGGCCGCCGCAACTGGGGTCCGACATGGAATTATGCACAACTGAAGATCGGCGCGGAGATCATTTTCGACCCGGCATTCACGGAAACCTCGCTGCAGGTTCTGCTCGAAGCGGTGGAAACGGGTCGCCCGCAGCCGTGCAGTGCCGATGCACTGGGGACGCGCTATGAGACCATGCTCGCGCAGATCATCGGCTTCCGGGCGCGCGTGACGTCGCTCTCGGGACGGTTCAAGCTCGGACAGGACGAGGCGCCGGAGACGTTGCAATCCATTCTGGAGTCGCTTCCGGATGCAGCGACGACGGCGTGGATGCGCCGCTTCAATCCGGGACGCTATTGACGACGCCCATCGCGATCAGGGCATCGATTTCGCTTTCCGGCATTCCGGTTTCGCGCAGGATGGCACGGCTGTCTTCTCCCAGACCGTGCGGCGCCTTGTCGGCCCGGGGTTCGAAGCCGTCGAACAGCACGGCTTGTGGCAGGCTACGGACAACGCCTTCGGGATAACCTTCAGGAACATCGAAAAAGCCGACCCGGGTCAGGTGCGGGTCGGTGAGCAGGTCTTCGAGGCTGTTCACTTCCGAGCACGGCACATCGCGCGCAGAAAGCGCGGTGATCCATTGGGCGGTCGTGCGCGTGGCCATGCTTTCGGCGACGAGCGCGTAGAGCTCGTCGATATGTGCGGGACGCTGCTGGGGATCGCGGAACCAGTCCTCTTCCCCCACATCGTCGCGGGCGATCTCCGACAGGAAGGCGCGCCACTGGCGGTCCGTATAGGGCAGCACCGCGATCCAGCCGTCGGCGCTGCGGAACGGACGGCGGTTCGGCGAGAGCACGCGGGGATAGCCGACGGCGCCTTCAGCCGCGAATGTCGCCGCGGCGAGATGTTCGTTGAGAAGAAACGCGGCAAGTGCTTCGAACATCGGCACCTCGACCTTGATCGCCCCCTCGCGGCCGTTCGCCCGTGCGAGGAGGGCGGCAAGGATCCCATAAACCGCGTGAAGCGCGGCGATCTTGTCGGCGAGAATGGTGGGGACGAAACGCGGGTCGCCGCCCGTTGCCGTGCCAAGGCCTGCGATGCCGCTCACCGCCTGTATGATGTCGTCGAAGGCCGGGCGATCGCGATACGGGCCGCGCTGGCCGAAGCCGATTGCTGCGCAATGGATGATGCGCGGGTTGATCGCCGCCACAGCCTCGAAGCCGAGGCCGAGCCGGTCGGCGGCATCGACGCGCATGTTGTGGAAAAGCACATCCGCCGTTTTCAGCAGTTCGGCGAAGGCCGCGCGGCCTTCGATGGCTTTGAGGTCGATCGCAAGCATCCGCTTGTTGCGGTTGTTGTTCACGAAAAGCGCGCCGCCGCCTTCGCCGCGCGGGTGGGCATGGCGGGCGATATCGCCTTCCAGCGGCTCGACCTTGATGACGTCGGCGCCAAGGTCCGCGAGCAGCTGACCCGCGTAGGGGCCAAGCACCACGGCGCCAACCTCGATTACCCGTATTCCTTCCAGCAAAGCCAGCATAGTTCGCGTCTCCGTCTTGACTTCTATTCCTAAACAGAGACAAAAATGTCCACAAATAGAAATTATGTAGGGAGTCGCGATGTCGACCGGTTTCCGTTTCGATCGTCTTTTCATTGGCGGCGCGTGGGTGGCCCCGCTGGATGGCGGCGTGCGGCCGAGCATCGACCCGGCGACGGGCCAGCCGTGGGGCGACGTCGCTTACGGCGGCGCGCGGGATATCGATGTGGCGGTCGCGGCGGCGAAGGCGGCGTTCGAGGGGCCGTGGCGGAAGATGCCGCCGTGGGAGCGCGCTGCGCTCTTGCGGAAATTCGCGGACCTCTACGCGACGCGTGTCGGCGCGCTCGCCGAGGTGGAGACGCGCGACAACGGCCGCGCTGTGCGAGAATCGCGCGGCGACATCGGGCTGCACGCACAATATTATCACTGGTTCGCCTCGCTCGCCGACAAGCTCGGGGGGCGTACCATTCCGATGGACGACAGCGTGCACGCCTTCACAACGCGGCATCCCGTGGGCGTGGTCGGCGCGATCACGCCGTGGAACGTGCCGCTGATGGCGGCGGCGTGGAAACTGGGGCCAGCACTTGCCGCAGGCTGCACGGTGGTGCTGAAGCCGGCGGAGCAGACACCCGCCTCGTCGCTGGCGCTGGCGCATCTGTTCGAGGAGGCCGGTTTTCCGCCCGGCGTCGTCAACGTCGTGCCGGGTGACGGCCCGGTCGCTGGCGCGCGTCTGGTGGAACATCCCGATGTCGCCAAGATCAGTTTCACGGGCGAGGGGGCGACGGCGAAGACGATCCTGAAAGCCGGTGCGGACACGCTGACGCGCTGCACCTTTGAACTGGGCGGGAAGGCGCCGCACATCCTGTTTGCCGACGCCGATCTCGATCAGGCGCTGAACGCGGCGACGGGCTCGGCATGGGCGCTTTGCGGCCAGAGCTGCGCGCTTGGCAGCCGCGTGCTGGTGGAGCGGCCTGTCTACGACAGGGTCGTGGAGGCATTCCGCGAACGCGCCGCGCGCGTGCGAGTCGGCATGCCGCTCGATCCCGCGACGCACATGGGTCCGCAGGCGCATCAGCAGCAGCTCGACAAGACGCTCTCCTACGTCACGATCGGCCGCGCGGAGGGCGCCGAACTGGTAACGGGCGGCACGCGCATAGACCGCGACGGGCTCGCCGGCGGTTATTTCGTCGAGCCGACCGTGTTCGCCGGGGTTTCGGCGGACATGCGGATCGCGCAGGAGGAAATCTTCGGGCCGGTGGCCGCGATCATCCCGTTCGACGGCGAGGAGGAGGCAGTCTCCATCGCCAATTCGACACCCTACGGCCTCGCTGCCGGTTTGTGGACACGGGACACGGGCCGTGCGCACCGCGTCGCCGCGCGGATCGAGGCGGGCATGGTGTGGGTGAACACCTACCGCTACATCCGCTGGTCGACCCCCTATGGCGGCGTCAAGGCGAGCGGCTGGGGCCGCGAGAACGGCATCGAGGGGCTCGATCCGTTCCTTGAAAGCAAAACCACGATCGTTTCGACCACCGGCACGTTCGCCGATCCCTTTGCAAGCTGAGGACAAGACCATGCGCCTTTCGGGCAAGCTCGCCATCGTCACCGCCGCGGCATCCGGCATGGGCCGCGCTGGCGTGGAGCGTTTCGTGCGCGAAGGCGCGCGCGTTGCCGCAATCGATATCAACCCGGATGCGCTTGCGGCGCTCGTTGAAGAGTTCGGGGACAGCCGGGTGACATCGGTCGCTGCCGACCTCTCCACGCCCGAAGGCGCCACCGACAGCATCGACCGCGCCGTCGCGGCGCTGGGCGGCGCGGATATTCTGTGGGCACATGCCGGAATGCCCGGGCCGGCTTCGGTCGAAAATCTCGATCTCGCCGCCTATGACAAGGCGATCGCGCTCAACGTCACGGCGGCGGCGCTCGGCGCCGGGCAAGTGGCGCCGCACATGCGCGCGCGCGGCGGCGGCGCGATCGTGTTCACCTCCTCGATCTCGGGTCTCGTCGGATCGATGATGAGCCCGATCTATTCCGCCGCGAAGTGGGGCGTGGTCGGGCTCGGCAAAAGCCTCGCGCTCGCCTTCGCGCCCGACAATATCCGCGTCAACGTGGTTTGCCCCGGCCTGGCCGATACGCCGATGAAGGTCGGCTTCACGGGCCGCAGCGGCGATCCGGCGGAAGCTGCGGCGAATGAGGCGAAGATCGTCTCGGCGGTGCCGATGGGCAGGCTCGTTAAGCCGGGCGAGGTGGCCGACGCGGTGCTCTGGATGGTCTCCGACGAGGCGAGCTTCATCACCGGCGTCGCCTTGCCGGTTGACGGCGGCTTCACGGCACGGTGAGCGAAGGTGCTTGCGGCTTTTCCGGGCGCGCCGCTTCGGCCATACGGGAGGCTGCAATACCCTTCAGGCGAAAACCAACATGATCGTGCGGCAAGCAGCCAATGTGCTGGAAATTCTCGAATATTTCGCGAAGCGGCTGAAACCGGCGACGCCCGCCGAGATGGCCGTGGATCTCGGCTGGCCGCGTTCGAGCACGTTCAAGCTGGTGGGCACGCTCGCCGCCAAGGGCTATCTCTACGAACCACGCGGGCGCGGCAGCTACTATCCCAGTCCCCGCTGGCTGGTGCTCGCCGAAGCGGTGACGCGCGCAGAGCCGCTGCCCGAACGTTTCCAGCGGGTGGCCCGCGATCTGATGGAAGCCACTGGAGAGACGGCGGCGATCTCGGCGCCCGCGGGCATCTTCGCGACCTTCGTGGATGTCGCGGAGTCGCGTCAGCCGGTGCGCTATTTCGCAAGCGTCGGCGACCGGGTGCCGATCCATGCCAGCTCGGCCGGGCGCGCCCTCCTCGCGCAGCTGAGCCCGGACGAGCGCGAGCGCCTGTATCGCAAGATCGATTTTGCCGCTTATTCGCCCGCCACGCCCACCACGCCGCAGGCGGTGGAAGCGAAGCTGGCGCGCGCCGCCGAACGCGGCTGGCACCAGAGCAACGCCGAATACACGCCCGATCTGGCGGGCGTGGCCCTGCCTTTGCCGGGCAGCGATCGGCGCTTGTCCGTAGTGGTGGTCGGGCCGGTGTCGCGCTGTCTCGATCGGCGTCCCGAAATGGCGGCGATCGTCGCAAGGCATTTGGCGACGCTGTAGCCTGCGTATTCAGATTCAATGAAGAGTCCGGGCGGCCCATCCGGCGCGCGTTCGGCGGGGGAGGGGCAGCATGAACAATGACCCAAGGGCGGTGCTGGCAGCCTCGCCTATGCGGCCGGTACAGATTGTCGTCGTCGCGCTGTGCATCGCGCTCAACGCGCTCGATGGGTTCGATGTGCTCGCGATCAGTTTCGCGGCGCCCGGCATCGCAGCCGAGTGGGGTGTCGATAGAGCGACGCTGGGCGTGGTTCTGTCGATGGAGCTGTTCGGCATGGCGGCAGGCTCCGTGCTCATCGGCAATATCGCCGACAGGATCGGGCGGCGGCCGACGATACTTTCCTGCCTGATCGTGATGACGCTGGGTATGGCCGCCGCGCTCTACGCGAACGACGTGATGACGCTTTCGGCGGTGCGATTTCTAACAGGCATCGGCATCGGCGGCATGATCTCGACAACGAGCGCGATGGTCGCCGAGTTTTCCAACGATCGGCGGCGCGGTCTTAATATGGTGCTGAATATCGCAGGCTATTCGGTGGGCGCCATTTCCGGCGGCCTAGTGGCTTCGGCATTGCTGGAAATGACAGGCGACTGGCGATCCGTCTTCATGCTCGGCACGGCGGCAACGGCCGCGATGATTCCACTGGTGGCTTTCTTTCTGCCGGAATCAATCGAATCGCTGATTGCGCGGCGACCGGCGGGCGCGCTTGAAAGCGTCAATAAAACGCTGCGGAAACTTGGCCACGCGCCGGTCGATACGCTGCCCGCGCCGCCCGAACAGGTCGTGAAGCCGTCCATCGGTTCGCTCTTTTCTCAGAACTATGCGCGCGTGACGATCCTGCTCACGGCAGCCTATTTCGCGCAGATCCTGTTTTTCTATTACATCCAGAAATGGATTCCGAAGATCGTCGTCGATCTCGGCTTCGACGCGGCGGAGGCGGGCCGCGTGCTTGTCGCGGCCAATGTCGGAAATCTGGCGGGGGCCCTGATCATCGGTCTTGCGAGCCAGCGTTTCAACCTGCGCCCGCTCGTTGCCGGTGCGATGCTGGCCGGGTTCCTCGCGATCGGTGCCTTCGGCCTCGCCGGCGCTGATCTCACGCGGCTTTCGATCACCGCTGCCGTGGCGGCATTCTTCGTCAATGCCGGGGTCGTCGGCATGTACCCGATCTTCGCCCAGACCTATCCGGCGGCGCTGCGAGCCAGCGGAACCGGGTTCGTCATCGGCATCGGGCGCGGCGGCTCTGCGCTGGGGCCGGTCGTCGCGGGCGCGCTGTTTGCCGGTGGAAATAGCTTGCTGATCGTTTCGCTGGCGATGGGTGTCGGCGGATTGATCGCAGCGACGATGATATGCCTGTTGCCGCGCGCGCGCTGAGAATAACGCGCCGCCGACGCCCTGACCGCGCTCTCAGCGGATTTCGAAAGCGAATCTCAGCACATCGGTCACGGACCGGGCGGGCACGCTCATGTGGCCTTCGTTCTCGTAGCGCGTGAAGCGGACACGCAGACCGTGACCTGAAAGACGGTCGAGCCGGTCGGCGAGTGCGCGTGCGGGTTCGGGGTCATCATCGACATCGCGGTCGCCCACGACGACCATCAAGCGGCTCGTCTTGCCGATCTTGCCGCTGGTGAGCCGCGCGGTGAAATCGCGTTCCTCGTTCAGCACGCCTTGATCGTTCCATTCGATGGAAGGGCTCGCGGCGATGATCGAATGGAAGGCATCGGGCCGGGCGTAGAGCGCATAAAGGCCGAACAGCCCGCCGAGCGAATGCCCGAACAGGGACTGGCGCTCGGGATCGATCTTGTGGCGTTTCCCGATTTCGGTGCGCAGCTTGCCGGTCAGGAAATCCAGGAATTCCTTGCGTCCGCCGCTTTTGTATTTCGCCAGCCATCGCCATTGCGTCGGCGGCGGATTGAGGAGCGGCGGCGTCAGGTCGCTGAGCCGTCTTACGTCATACGTCTTTTCGGTCGGGTAGCTGACGCCGACCACGATCGATTTCCCGACAGGGTAGAATTCTTGCAAGCGCCGGGCTTCGGCAAAGGAGGCGAAGCTCGCGTTGCCATCCAGCACATAGAGTACGGGATAACCGTCCGCCGGCGGTTCGCCTTCGCTCGGGAAGGAAACGAAGATCCGGTAGATTTCGCCCGTGTCGGCTTTCATGTCCCACATGTGCGTGGATGGCATCGTATAGCCTGGGGGAGATGGCGTCGTCGCCGGGTCCGCGCTTGCCGCCATGGCAGGGAATACGAGCAGCGCTGCGACGGAGACAAGTTTGATCATTCACGTTCTCCTTCAGCCATGAGGCCGGTGTGTGCTCAAGGCAAGGTCGGGTTCGGTCTTGCCTTCCCCTAACACATGCTCAGCCACGTAGCGCCCGACGGCAGGGCCATGTTTGAAGCCGTGTCCGCTGCCGCCGCCCACGATCCATGTATTTGCCCAAAGCGGATGCCGGTCGATCAGCAGATGCCCGTTGTCGCTGTTTTCGTACTGGCAGACCCGTGTTTCCGCGAGCGGGCGATCGGCGAGATCGGGAAAGCGCCGCCGAAGATAATTCCGAACGTCGTGAATGCCCTGATCGGTCACCCGGCGGTCGTTGCGGTCCGGGTCGGTTTTCGGGCCATGCCTGTCGAGCGCGATCTTGAAGCCGCGCGCTTCGATGTCCGGAAAGCCGTAATGAAGGTCCGCGCTGCTGACATCGACCCAAGCTGGAAGGTTCGCATGTCCGAAGCGCGCATCGCCCGCCTCAGGGGCGAAAAAGAACACCTCCTGACGGGTCGGAACGATACGGTTGCCGATCACGTCCGGAAACATTGTGGGGAGCCATGGGCCGCAGGCGAAAACATAGGAATCTGCGCGCAGCGTCTCGCCGCTGCCCGAGATCGAATTGAGCGCCGATCCCGTCGAACGTGGCGGGTCGACCGCGAGCGTCCGGTATGTCCCGCCCGCTTTCACGAACTCGGAGACGAGGCTCTGAACGCTCCTGCGCGCCATCAGCGCGCCCATCGTCGGCTGCATCACGCCTACTGCGATGCCGCTGAAGTCGATCTGCGGCCAGCGCTTCGCCATTTCGCACGCCGTCATCTTCTCGATCGGTATGCCGAGCCCGCGCTGGAGCGCGATGCTCTCGTCGATCTTCGCGCTATCCTGTGGGTAAATGTAAAGCGCGCCCGTTTCGAGGAAGATCGGGCTTTCGTGGCGACGCGACAGTTCATGCCACTCCGCAAGCGATTCCCATGCCCAGCGGGTGTACAGCGCATTGCCCACGTACTCCGTGCGGATAAGGCGCGTCTCACCGCCGGACGAAGATCGGCCATGCGCTGCGCCCCAGGCATCGACGAGCAGCACCTTCTGCCCCCTGCGCTGCAAATTCCAGGCTGTCCATGCCCCAAACACACCTGCGCCGATCACGATGACGTTCCATCGGTCAGAGTCCTGGGCGAGGGCACGGTCCGAAAACGCACCGGCGAAAACGCCCGTCAACGCCATTCCGCCGAGCATGTTACGGCGGGATACCGGAGCGTTCGCCAAACGGGTTTCGTATGTCGTGGGGCGGCGAGTCGTCATCTCTTCTCCCTCACTCCGGACAAGCCGTGGCCAAGATGCCCGCGTTACAGTCTCCGCTGAGGTCAATGGACTGTTTCGCAAGAGACCACGTCTTTTGGAGCGCTTTTCGACAGCGTCTTCTAGTGCGCAAAGGGGTAAGAACAATCACATTTAGGGTAAGGCAAGGCCTCGAGCATTTTTGGAATCGAAGCGGCGGCTCTCGTCAGTCGTCGAGATTGCGGTTGAGTGTGCGCAGCGTTCGGTTGAGGCGCATCACGTCGTCGGCCGGGATCTTGCCGAACGTGCGGGTGTAGAGGCTGTCCGCCACGGCCCACGCCTGCTGGCCGGCACGTTTTCCCGCGTCCGTCAGTTCGACTTCGGTAACCCGCCGGTCCGATGCGCTCTGCCGGCAGCGGACGAGGCCGTCGATCTGCATCCGCTGGACGATCCGGGTCATCGTCGGCAGCTTGACGATGGCATTGTCGGCGATTTCGCTAACGCTGAGCACCTTGTCGCCGCGCAGGCTCATAAGCACGCGCCAGCGCGGGATATCGAGCCCGAGCGCTTTCAGGGCGATTTCCATCTCGTGGAGATAGCGGCCGGTGAACCGCGTCAGCCAGTAGAACGGCCACTGCTCGATATCGAATTCGCCGGAGGCGGAGATCGCGCTGGGCACCTGTTCTGTCATCGACCTGCCGGCTAGAGGTAGAGGTTGATATCTCCGCGCGCGGCATCGCAGTCAAGCAGCTCCACGCGTTTCAGCGCGATGCGAAATGAATCGCCTTCCGTCACGAGACGATGGGTAACGAAGGCTTCGAAGCGCGTGGTACGGTCGCGTTGATACTCGGCGGCCATCAGCCGAGAGCTGACGGTGATCGTATTCGCCTCCGCATCGTGCGCATCGATCCGGGCGTTCGCGACGATGCGCCACCCGCGCGGGCCGCCTTGCAGCGAAAAGGCGCTGGTGTCGGCGAAGCGGCGGATGCGGATTTCGCGGAGCAGCGCATTCTCGTAGATGAGCGAGACGTGCTGCAGCGGATCGTTTTGCCCAGGTGCCGCCGGCATCCAGTAGATGCCGTCGGGGGTGAACAGCGCATCCCATGCGGCCCAGTCGCGCGCATCGAGCAGGCGCGCCTCGTGGACGAGGAACGCCTCGACCTTCTGCAGATCGGCGCTCATGCGGCCTTCTCCATGTAGGCAGCCCATGTCCGGTATTGGTTTCGGAACACGAGATCGCTCGTGCCCATCGTCGACCAGCCGCCATCCTCGTTCGGCTGTTCCTTGCCCATGTGGCGCTGCATGTTCACCCATTCCACTTTTTCCGCCATCAGGCCGGTCTGTATTCGCTGGTACGCCTCGTGATCGTCAGGCCCCACCAGATTGGCCGAGGAGTTGATCAGGTTGCAGTAGAGGATCGAGCGTTCCAGCAATTCGTCCGGCGCGCCCTTCATGCGGAAGGTCCAGGATTCGACAAGCGTGCGGTCGACGGCGATCGGCTTGATCACGCGGATCGTCTGTATGGGGCCTTTCAGCGTCAGGCTCGGATAGACGATCGTGTTGTGGCGATTCATCGAGAAGATTTCGCGCGCGCGTGCTTCGCCGTAAGCGGCGTTCATCGCGTCGTTGTAGGCATCGATTTCCGAATAGCGAGAATGGATGCTCACCGTGCCGCCCGAATAGCTGTGGCCGCCCGGGAAAGCTTGGATGCCCATGTCCTCGAAGAATTCGTAATTGCTCGTGAAGGGCCCCAGAATCTCGATTGCGGCCGGAAGCTTTTCGCCCTTGCTGAAATGCCGGTTGGCGACGCTGCGCGCCGTGCCGGAGGATGACATATGCGTCACCATCGGGTGCATCAGGTCATTGAGATTCTCGAGGAAAATCTTCCAGTTGCAACGGTGCATGTAGCGCAGCACGCCGCCCGTTATCTCCAGTTCACCCTCGGGCGAGCGGTCCGCCATATTGTCGATGGAGGAATCGACACCCCTCAGCCATTCGCGGAAGGGTGGGGCCTCGTCGGCAAGGCAGGCGAAGACGAAACCGCGGTAGGAGGCGACGTTCGCCACGCGCGTCATGCTCGCATCCGGGCTGTGCTTGCTCATGCACGTGCCCTCGTATCCGTCGTCGAGCGGAATGGTCCGCACCGCGCCGTCGCGCTGGAAGATCCAGCCGTGGTAGGCGCAGCGGAACATGCGGGCATTGCCTTGCCCTTCGGGGACGACCTGCGCGCCTTTGTGCGGGCAGCGGTTGTAAAGCAGGTGCACTTGGCCCTTGTCGCGCACCATCAGCAGCGGCTGACGGGCGATCGAGGCGGTTATGAAATCGCCGTCGTTCGGCACCTGGCTTTCGTGGCCAACATAGATCCACGTCGCGCCGAAGATGTTCTGCATCTCCAGCTCGAAGATCGCGGGATCGGTATAGACGCTGCGATGAACGCGGTCGTCTTCGACAAGGCCTGTTGTGATGGACATGGATGGTCCTCCCAATCAAAATTCAAAGCGTGATCGAGCCGATGCTCGCGCCGCCGCACACGAAGAGATTCTGGCCGGTGATGAAACCGGTATCGTCGCCCAGAAAGAACCGGACGGCGGCCGCGACATCTTCCGGGGTTCCCACCCGGCCCACGGGGATCGAAGCGGCGACATTGCGCTTGTGCTCCGATCCTTCGGGGATCAGTTCGTGGAACATGTCGGTTTCGATGGGGCCGGGCGACACGACGTTCACGGTGATGCCGTGGCCGGCGAGTTCGAGCGCCCATGTGCGCGCCATGCCGATCATGCCGGCCTTGGTCGCGGCGTAGGCCGTGCGGCCCTGCAGACCAAGCGCGCCGCGCGAAGAAATCATCACGATGCGGCCCGTGCCGGCGGCTTTCATTCCGGGGAGCAGCGCTTGGCCGATGTGGATCGCCGCGCGAAGATGAAGATCGACGAGATGATCAAGATCGTCATCCTTTACAGCGCCAAGCAGCGCAGGCCGGATCACCCCGGCATTGTGGACGAAACTGGTGATGCCCATCCCGGCGGCCTCCGCGCAGATGCGCGCAAGGTCCGCGGAATCGGTGAGGTCGCCAACGAGCGTTTGAAATCGTTCGTGCGTGAAATCCGGCATCCGGCGCGATACGTTGATCACCCGGGCGCCATCCTTCAGGAGGCTTCGGCTGATCGCGGCGCCGATCCCGGCATTGCCGCCCGTCACTAGGACCGTGTGCGTCTGATCAGGCATCGGCTGGGTCTTTCTCTGCGGTGAAAACCTGGTGTTGTTCCGCATCGGCGGCAGCATGGAGTACGACACGATCTCCCGGCTGAACGCCGCGTCCGAGGAACGCGATCACGCGCACACCGGCATCGAGCGCGACCGCGCCAATACGAAGCGGGAGCGCGGTGTCGGGCTCAAGCGACCGATGCAGCGTTGTCGCGGCGATCAAACGTCCCTGACCGTCATTATCGGTGCGGACGAGCTCATCGCGCAGGCATGCGCGGCACAGATCGCGCTCGGGATATTGGTGCGTGCCGCACGCCGCGCAGGTCTGGAGGCGGATGCTCATGCCGCGCCCTCCAGGATCGCCGCGCCGCTCGCGAGGCAGCGGTCGTAGGTGACCATGCCGTAGCCGCTCGCGAGCGCGATGCGCGCGTCGGGCACCTGCCGCCCGATCGGCTGCCGCGTCACCTGGCGCAGCGCCTCCACGACCGGCAGGAAGCCGCCCGCCGCACCCGCCTGTCCGCAGGACAGTTGCCCGCCGCAGCTGTTGTGCGGAAAGTCGCCCTCCACGGTCAGGTCATGCGCGCGCAGAAACGCCGACGCCTCGCCCTTGCCGCAAAAGCCCAGATCCTCGATCTGCATGGCGACGATCACGGGATAGTCGTCATAGGTTTGCAGGCAATCCACCGCATCGGCGCCGAGGCCCGCCTGCGCGTACAGTGCATCGCGGTCCATCGCCCAGCCGCCGCGCTCGGCGACCGGGTCGTCGAAGAAAGCGTTGTGCCGTTCGATCGCCCCGCGAATATGCGCATGGCGCAGCCCGAGCGTGCGTGCGCGCGCGTCGCTCATCACCAGAAACGCCTCAGCGCCCGCACAGGGCAGAACGCAATCGAACAAATGGAGCGGTTCGGCGATCGGCGGCGCGGCGAGATAATCGTCGAGGCTGAGCGGTTTTGCACCGAGCAGCGCATTGGGGTTGCCGCGCGCATTGATGCGCTGGCTGACGGCAATACGTCCGAAATCGACGCGCTCCGCACCGAAGCGGCGCATGTAATTGTCGGTGATCAGCGCGAACATGCCGTTGGGACCGGCTGCACCGTAGGGATAGGTGGCTGCGCTCGAAAAGCGGCTGAAATCCTTTACGAGGCTTGAGAAGCTTGCGCCGCCGGCGGTATCGCCTGCGATGCAGGCGACGATATTCGCATCGCCGTTTTGTACGGCGCGTGCGGCGCGGCGCAGCGCCATCACACCGCTCGCACCGCCCGTGGGCAGCCATTCGATCCAGCGCGGCGACATGTCGAAATGCTCGGTGAGCGCGATCGTCGTGTCGCTGCCCAGCGAAAAGGAGGAAACTGCAAGGCCGTCGATCGCGTCCTTGTCGAGCCCGCTCGCATCGAGAAGCGCGCGCAGTGCCGAACCGATGAACCAGTGCGCGGGCTTGTCGCTGCGCCGAACGTAAGGAACCGTCACCGGAGCGGTGACAGCAACGCCCCGATAGTCGCGCGCGCCGCTCATGCCGCCTTCGGCCCGCGCTTCCGTGCGCGCATATCGAAGGCTTTGCCCTTCGCGTGGAGTTCGCGGCCGAGCGACCGGATTTCGCCGCGCTGCAATTTCTGCGATGCCGTCGTCGGCAAATGATCGACGAACGCGATGTAGCCGGGCGCCTTGAAATAAGCGAGGCGTTCGAGGCAGTGGTTCACGAGATCGATCGCCAGCGCTTCGCTTGCCGCGCTCTCATCCGTCTGCACCAGTGCCATCACTTCCTCGCCGCGAATCTCGTCCTCGATCGGCAGCACGGCACAGGCGGCGACGGATACGTGCTGCATCAACACGCCCTCCACCTCGACCGCCGCGATATTCTCCCCGCTGCGGCGCACGATGTTCTTGCTGCGATCGACGAAGAAGAAATTCCCCTCGGCATCGCGTTTCACGATGTCACCGGTGTGGAACCAGCCGCCTTCCCACGCCGCCTCGGTGGCCGCAGGATCGCGATAATAGCCGGAAAAGAAGTGGCGGCGCGGATCGTCGCCGCGCGCGCGGACGAGAAGTTCGCCCGGCACGCCGCCCGGCACATCAGCGCCCGCGTCGTCGACAATGCGCACGTCGAGATGATCGGGCGCGCGACCGAAACAGCGCGTGCCGATGTGGCGCGGTTCGCGATTGGCGGTGATCCACGCGGCGGCGCCGGTTTCGGTCATCGCCCACGCCTCGATCAGCGGGAAGCCGAAGCGTTCCTCGAAGCGGGCATGATGACGCGGATCGACACCCGCACCGAAACCGAACCGGACATCGAGGCCTGCCGTCTCGTCATCCCGCTGCAGCAGGATCGCGGGCATCACGCCGAGATAATGGATCACGCTCGCACGCGTCTCGCGCACCGTGTCCCACCAGCGCGAGGCGTGGAAACGATCGAGCTGGATCAGGCAGCTTCCCGTCATCATTGCGGCCATGAAGCTGCACGCCAGCGCGTTCATATGATTGACGGGCAGCGGCGTCAGGATGCGGTCTTCGCCTTCGCGAAAGGCGCAATGTCCGCCGAGTGTCGCGTAAAAATGGCCCACCCATGTGAAATAGGCGTTGGAGAGGATGCACCCTTTGGGTTTCCCGGTCGTACCCGAGGTGAACAGCATCGCTGCCTCGCGGTCAGCATCCGGCGTTTCGTCTGTGCACGCGTCACGCACTGCGCTGGGGAGGTCGGCAAGCGATGGTTCCGCCACCGGTACATTTGTGCCGCTCAGCGTTTGTGTATTTTCCAGCATGGCGCGATGCTTCGGCCAGGCCACGATGGCATCGAGATCGGCCGCCGCGACGATCGGCGCCATCTCTTCCGGGCGCATCGCGGTGTTGAGCGGCACGACGCTCGCGCCCAGCGCGTTCAGCGACAGGAAGTGCAGGAAGAAGGCAGGGTGGTTGTCGAGCGCGAGGCCGATGCGGTGGCCCTTGCCGTATCCCTGTTTGCCGTAGGCGGCGCGGAGGGCTTCAACGGCCCCGGCGGCTTCCGCGAAGCTCTGCTCGAAGGGCAGGGGTTCGCCGATGGCATCTGCGGGGGCGTGAAGAAAGGGGCGCTCCGCCCAGCGTTCTGCCGCCGCCGCGAAGGTCAGATAGACCGAGGATCGCGTTTCGATCGCCACGGTATGAACTCCTCTCCCCAGTGCAACAAGGTTACCCGGAAAACTTGAATAATCAAGTATTATATCGTGGCGCTACACGTGCAACCCGAGATTTCAGGCGGCTTTCAGCGCTTCGTCGAGTGCTTTGCCGCCTTCATCTGCGAGCGCAGCCGCGCACAAACGACTCACCTCTGCGGCCGAGCGCGGCAGCGCCGCCATGATCCGTTCGAAATTGTTGAGCCCGCGGTCGAATGTGTCGCCGTAACCCTTGACCAGCCGCTGGCAGCGCACAAGTTCGGTCGCAAGCGCGACATCGCTTGCCGCCGCCGTCCGCACCCGCTCGAGCCATGTTTCGATCCGGGCCTGTTCGTGGGCAAAGCGCAGCGACTTCGGGCGCCATCTGCGCAACCCGGCAAGCGTCCTCAGCAGGAAAAACCAGTGCAGGCTCGTCGTTTCCACATGCCTGCCGCTCGTAAAAAAGCCGGAGATGCGACGGGTAAGGAATTCACTTTCAAGAATGGCGCGGCCGAGGCGTGCGGGCAGAATTTCGCAAATATCGCGAAGCCGGGGGTGCATGAATTCGGTGATCGTCAGAAGCTGTGCGTCCGCAGCCTTCACCTCGCCTCGCACGCGCGCAATGCGCGTATCGCGGGTCTTCAAGTCAGCCACGCGGATCGAATCCTCGTAGCTCATCCAGAGCGCGAGGTGGCGCGCGGTTTCGGCGGTGAGCGTGAAGGGGCTCCGGTCGCGCGCGGCAACGCTTTCCAGGCGATCGAGGAAAAGCGTGGCATAGGCGGCATCCTGATAATCCATAAGCCGCTGGATGCCGTGCAGCGCATTCGGGATCGCGGCCTCGGGCAGGCCCGCGCGTGCGCGCGCTTCCAGTGCCTTGCCCGCAGGCGTGGTCGCCTGCGGAACCGGGTGGCTTTCCTCCGCAGGCATCGCGACAACGCCCTGCGCCGCCTGCCATCCCGCGTCGAACCCGGCGAGATTGGTCGCAACGGCGATGCCGCTGTCACGAATGGCCTTCTCGAACAGATCACGTGCGAAAGGCAGCGCCCCGCTTGCCGCAAGGGCGCCGAACATCACGGCGCTGATCACGCTGTTCGTACCGTCAGCCGCGGCTTCCATATCGAAGCCGATGAAACGTTTCGAACGCTGGCCGGCGGCTGCAATGATCGCCTCGCCGTTGCCGCGCCCGTCGCTCATCGCCGCCTTTTCTGAAATGGCGTAGATACGGTGCGTCGATCCGATCAGCGTGGTGCGGCCCGCCGTGGAAAAGCCGCGCAGCAGCGCCCGGCCGGTTTCCATGAGTTCGGATGCGACCACGATGTCCACATCGCCGGGCATCGGCATCTGCGCCATGATGGGCGTGCGTCCACCCGCATCGGGCTTCGCAAGTTCGACGTAATAGACCGTCGATCCGGTCCGCTGCGCCACGCCCGGAACCGAGGTGCCTTGCGCCAGCCAGCCGCTTTCACGCGCGATGTGCTGGATCCAGTCGGCAAGCACGCCGCCGCCCTGTCCGCCGAGTGCGAGGATCGCGATGCTGAAACGGTTCTGCTCCACGGTTAGAACGCCCGGGCCAGGCGTGCGCGGTTGTCGCGCTGTTGAAGGCGACCGATGATCGCCTGCCGCACCTTCATCCACGCGCGCTCAACGCGGCCAGGATTGGAAACGATGCTGGCGCGGTAGAAGCTTGGGCACAGCACCGCCGCGTGGCTCACCTCGCCGCACAGGCCGCAGCCGACGCAGCTGTTTTCCACGTGCGCCACCGGATCCCGCCGCAGCGGATCGGTATTGGGCTTGATCGAAAGCGAAGGACAACCCGAAAGCCGGATGCAGCTATGGTCGCCCGTGCAGGTGTCGCTGTCGACGCCGAAGCGCTCGCGCACGACGCGCTTGCCGTCCTTCTCCGCCTTGCGCATCAGCGGCTTCTCGCGCCGCTGCCGGTTGAGCATACATTCCGATTGCGCGATGATGACCTTGGGGCCTTTTTCGGGCGCGGTCAGCGCCTCGCGCAGCGTGTCGCGCATTCGCTTGATGTCGTAGGTGCGTTCGATCGTGCGCACCCACGCGCCGCCGACGCCGCGAATGGCGCGCTCGATCGGATTGCGCGTCACGCGGCGGTTGTTGTCGGCGCGGGAGGAAAGGATGTCCTGGCCGCCGGTTGCGGCCGAATAGCCGTTGTCGATCACGATGGTGACGGTGTCGTCCTTGTTGAACACCGCGTTGCCGATGCCGGAGGTCAGGCCGTTGTGCCAGAAACCGCCGTCGCCCATGATGGCGATCGCACGCTTTCCCGTCGGCTTGAACGCGGATGCGCCCGCCGTGCCGAGGCCGTAGCCCATCGTCGTGTTGCCGATGTTGAAGGGCGGTAGGATCGAAAACAGGTGGCAGCCGATGTCGGCGGAAACGTGTGCCGGGCCAAGCTCGCGTTCGAGCAGCTTCATCGCCGTGAACACAGGCCGTTCCGGACAACCCGTGCAGAAGCCCGCCGGGCGCGGCGGGATCTGCCGCGCGACCGGCGCGGGGAGGGGGTCATCCGCCGCTTTCGCCGGCGCGATCTCGGGCGCCCACGCGTGCAGGAAATCGGAAAGCCCCTTGCGGATCACCTGCGCGCTATATTCCCCGGCGCGCGGCAGTATGTCCTTGCCGATGATGCGGCAATCGAGGTTTGCGCGGCGCACGAGCGTATTCAGTTCATGCTCGATGAATTCCGGCTGGCCTTCCTCAACCACCAGCACCGCGCGCTTGTTCGCACAAAACGCGCTCACCTCGTCGGGGATCAGCGGATAGGTGACGTTCAGGCAATAGATCGGCAGCGCGGCGTCGCCGAATTCATTCGAAAGCCCTGACAGTTCCATCGCGCGGTTCAAATTGTTGTAAAGCCCGCCCTGCACGATGATGCCGATGCCGTGCGCCTCGTCCGGCCCGAACCGTTCGTTCAGATGGTGGTCGCGCACATAGGCGATTCCCGCCGGCCAGCGCTTCTCGATCTTCTCCACCTCGTGCAGGAAGTTCGCAGGGGGCAGGACGATGCGGTTCGTGTCGCGCTGCGGCGCGGCGGCGGCCTGGGCGACCGTCAGCGTCGGCCGCACATTGTCCTTCGCTATGAACGACCCCGTCATGTGGCACGAGCGTACGCGCAGCTGCAGCATCACCGGCGTATTCGAAGCCTCGGAAAGCGCGAAACCCTGTTCCACCGCCGCCACGATGCTCGGCAGGTTGGGGCGCGGATCGAGCAGCCAGATCTGCGATTTCATCGCGAAGGCGTGCGTGCGCTCCTGCATGATCGAGGAGCCCTCGCCATAGTCCTCGCCGACGATGACGAGTGCGCCGCCCGTCACGCCGCCCGACGCGACGTTTGAAAGCGCGTCCGACGCGACGTTCGTGCCGACCACCGACTTCCAGACGACCGCACCGCGCAGCGGATAATTGACGGAAGCCGCGAGCATGGCGGCGGCGCTCGCTTCCGAGGCGCTCGCCTCGAAATGCACGTCGAGACTTTCCAGAAGGTCGCTCGCATCCGCGAACACGTCCATCAGGTGGCTGATCGGCGATCCCTGATAGCCGCCCACGTAAGCCACGCCCGATTGCAGCAGCGCCTTTGTTACGGCGAGAATGCCTTCGCCTGTGAACGTCTCACCGGCTCCGGCTGTCAGCTTCCGGGCTTCGGCAACGAACGAACGCTCCGCCACCGCTTACGCCTCTATAAGGGCGAGAACGCGCAGCGGGCTTCCCGATCCGCCGCGAATCTTGAGCGGCGGGCAGATCAGCACCGCGCCCGTCGCGGGGAGCTGATCGAGATTCTGCAGGCACTGCAGGCCATAGCGCCCGGCGCCGTGAAGCAGCGTGTGCGCCGGGTAGGCGGGCGTCAGCAGATGTGCCTGTCCGGCATCGGTGCCGATCGTCTCCACGCCGAAGCCGAGGATGTCGCGCGCGATCAGATATTCGATCGCATCGGTCGCCGGGCCGGGTGTGTGTGCGCCGTCCTCGCGGCGATTGGTGTAGGCATCGACGTCGCGCTTGGACCAGTCGGTGCGGAACAGAACCCAGCTTCCCGCAGGGATCGGGCTATTGGCGGCTTCCCACGCCTTCACATGCGCGGCGGTCAGCAGGAAATCGGGGTCGGCTGCGCATTCGCGCGAGAAATCCAGAACGACCACGGGCGCGACGAAATTCGCGGCGGGCACGGCATCCACCGTGTTGTCCGGCAGATCGCGGCCGCTCACCCAGTGGACGGGCGCATCGAAATGCGTGCCGGTGTGCTCGCCCACGGTGAAGTTGTTCCAGTGCCACGCGACGCCGCGCTCGTCATAACGCGAGATTTCCTGCCGCGAGAATGCCGCCGTCTGTCCGAACGGTTCAGGAAGAACCAGCAGGGGTGTGTCTTCCGACAATGTCTGCGTCAGATCGACGACTCGCACGTCGCCGCGAGACAACGCCTGTACAAACTCTGCGAGAATCGGCGCGCTGGACATAATCCCTCCTCCAGACCATGAAGCCCAAACTATGCTTTGATAAACTTGCATATGCAAGTAAAATCCGTTGCGTTTCTAGGGAGCTCAAAGTGGCCGAGGATTTGCGTGCCTATGGGGATCCGGGATCGGATGACTTCCGGGTGGATAACTATCCGTTCTACCTGCTGAATCGCACGGTCAGCCGCTACAACGTCATCATCGAAGCGGAACTCCGCGCCATCGGCATCGACATCCCGACATGGCGCGTCCTCATGATTCTTGGGGAGGCGGAACCGCAGTCGATCGGCCAGGTCGCGAAGCTCGCCGTCATCAACGTCTCCACGCTGATGCGCGTCGCGGAGCGGATGGAGAAGGCCGGCCTCGTCGAGACGCGACCGTCCGCCACGGACGGCCGCGTGACGACGCTGGCGATGAAGCCTTTGGGCCGCGAAAAGCTGAAGGCGGCCCGCGCCGTGACGGCGCCGCTCTACCGGCGCCTGATCCGCGGCTTCTCGGCCCCGGATTTCCGGCGCCTGATCGAGCTTCTGAACCGCTTGCACCAGAATCTGGAGTAGGCGTGAATGAAGCCGGGGAACCTTCCCGGCCGCGGCGCCTTGTAAGCCGATGAACGGCGAGCATTTTGAGGACGCTATGTCGACTCCCGAGCAGCGCGGTGCCGGCGCGGACGGCCCCCACACCCTGACGCTGCGGGCATGGAGGGAAATCCTTTTCCGCGTGTGGCGCGGCAACGGCACGCACAACCTGTCTCTCATGGCGGCGGGTGTCGCCTTCTATGCGTTCCTGTCGTTCGTTCCGCTGCTCGGGGCGCTCGTGATGAGCTATGGCCTTGTTGCCGATCCGGCGACCGTCGCGGCGCACATGCGCCTTCTCATCGAACTCGTACCGGCCGATGCAGCCCGGCTCATTTACGATCAGTTGCTCAACCTCACGCGGGCGGCGGCAACGGCGAAGGGCCTTGGCCTCGCCATCGCGATCGGCATTTCGATCTTCGGCGCAAGCCGCGCAGCGCGCGCCGTCATGACGGCGCTCAACGTCATCTACGACGAGCGGGACACGCGCGGGATCGTCCGCGGCGCGGCGGTTTCAGCCATTCTTGTCGTCGGCGCTGTGTTTCTGGGCATCTTCGGCCTGCTCGCAGCCTCGGCGCTGGGCTTCGCGCGCGAACTTGCAGAGGGGATAGGGCCCGTCGCCGCCCTTGTGATGCGCGTTGTCACCTGGCTGTGCGCGGGGATTTTCTGCAGCTTCACGATCGCGGCCATGTATCGGTTCGCGCCGCACCGGGCGGATGCGCGCTGGCGGTGGCTGACGACGGGGTCCCTTCTGGCGACAGTGATGTGGCTTATCGCAACGCTGGGCTTCGGTGTGTACGTCGCCGAATTCGGTTCCTATCAGGCAACCTATGGTTCGCTCGGCGCGGTCGTGGTGCTGCTGATGTGGCTTTATGTTTCCGCATATGCGGTGTTGCTTGGCGGGTTGATCAACGCGGAGGCCGAACGCCAGACGGCGTGTGACACCACGACAGGCGCTCCGCGCCCGATCGGCCAGCGCGGGGCGACCGTTGCAGACATGAGCGTGGCCGCCGACATCTATCCCGCTCTGGTGCGCTCCCGGCGTTAGACCGGGAACGCGCCGCTGCCGGAGGCTTGCACTCCGTGACGGTTTGATTATATACCGCTCGATATGGAAACGCTCGCACCCCCCGTGAAAGGTCGTCCGCGCGAGTTTTGCGTGGATACGGCGCTTGCCGCCGCGCTTCGCGTGTTCTGGAGCAAGGGCTACGAAGGCGCGTCGCTGAGCGACCTCACCGAGGCGATGGGGATCACGCGTCCCAGCCTTTATGCCGCGTTCGGCAACAAGGAGGCGTTGTTTCGCAAGGCGCTCGATCTCTACGAGACCGAGAAGCTCGCCTATGTCGGCAAGTCGCTGGCACAGCCGACTGCCCGCGGTGTCGCCGAACATTTGCTGCACGGCAGCATGGAGAACCAGACAAGCACCTGCGAGCCGCATGGCTGTCTCGGCGTGATCAGCGCGGTCGCGTGCGGGGCGGAGGCCGAGTGCATCCGGCTCGAGGTGGTGGAACGCGGCAAGGTCGCGCGGCGCGCGCTCGTCGAACGCTTCGAGCGTGCGAAGACGGAAGGCGATCTCCCCGAAAGCGTGGATGTGGAGGGGCTCACCAGTTTTCTCTACGCGCTTTTGCAGGGCATGGCCGTGCAGGCCGGGGCGGGCGCGACGCGCGCCGATCTCGAACGCATGATCGCAACCAGCATGATGATGTGGCCTTCGAAATAGCAGCTTTCGCATATCGGAAATAAATCTTTATCGACCGGTACAAAAAGCTGTTGACGCACCGCAGCACGGTTTATATACCTCTAGGTACAGAAGGTGAGCGGTCATCCCGACGGCTCACGGCATCGAAGGGAAACCGATGCGACGCTGCAGTATTCACAAGGGCTGACGCTGGACGCCAACGTCCGGTTCAATCCGCAAATCCATAATCGAAGATTGCCTCGCAGGGCGCCCGCTCCGCTGCGTGAGCTCGCGCGTCGGGCAATCATCATTCGAAACCGTCGCCGCCATGACATCGCGGCGAACGAAGGCGCACGCGCCTTGATCAAGGAGACTTGCACCATGGCCTATCTCGCCTTCACGGATGTTCTGGACGCTTCCGCTCCAACTTTATCCTCGTCCCCCGCCGCCGTCCGTCCCAGGGCTCGTTTCTCGGCTCTCGAATGGTCGGTGGTGGCCCTCGCCGAGCGCGACCCCCTCTCGACGCTGCACGCCCCCGGCCGCGTCGCCGTCGCGCTCGGCACCCTCTTTGGAAGCCGGCCCAATCCGCAGCTCGCGGATTCGAAATTGGAAGCCCTGCGCAAGATTGCCGTGCTCACGTGGCATCAGGGTTATCACATCGCCGAGTCCGCGATCCGCGGCTTCCTCGGCGCCGGTTTCACCCACGATCACTACGCGCTGCTTGCGAGCAGCATCACGAGCGCGCGTGCGCGCCGAGACCGAAGGATTTCCCGATGAACATGATGACGAAGATCGAAGCCGACGCCGCGGCGCCATCACCCGCGCGGCGGCGGTTTACCGATCGCCCGCTTTGGCAGCACCTGTCCGCCGCCGCCCTGCCGGTGATTGTCGTCGTGGCGGTGGGTATCCTCAACCGCGAATCCCCCGCGATCGCGGCGGCTCCGCCGCCCACCGTCACCGTTGCCGCACCGCTCGTGCGTGAGGTCACGGAGTGGGACGATCATGTCGGCCGGTTCGAACCGTCGAGCAGCGTCGAAGTGCGGCCGCGCGTCTCGGGTGCCGTCACCGCGGTACACTTCGCCGACGGTGCGATCGTGCAGAAGGGAGACCTTCTCTTCACCATCGACCCGCGACCATTCGCGGCTTCACTTGCCGAAGCCCGTGCAGGGGCCGCGCAGGCACGCAGCGACGTTGCGCTGGCGGAGGCCGATCTCGAACGGGCCGAACGTCTGCGCGCCGATGATGCGGTGTCCCAGAGCGATCTTGACCGTCTCGCGGCCCGCGTCCGCGCTGCACGCGCCTCGCTCGCGGCGGCCGAGGCCCGCGTCGGCGCCCGTGCGCTCGACGTTCAGTTCACCGAGGTTCGTGCGCCGATCACGGGACGCATCTCTGACCGCCGGGTCGATGCCGGAAATATCGTTTCAACGGCCGATACGGGCGGCGGAACGCTACTCACCACGATCAATGCGCTCGACCCGATCTATTTCACGTTCGACAGTTCGGAGGCCCTGTTCCTCAAAGCGCAGCGTGAGCGGCAGAAGGCGGGCGGGGCGCAGCAGGTCGAGATCCGGCTGCAGGACGAAACCGGCTACGCCTGGAAAGGCCACGTCGATTTCACCGACAACGGGATCAGCGCCCAGTCCGGCACGATCCGCGCCCGCGCCGTCGTCGCCAATCCGGAGTATTTCCTCACCCCCGGCATGTTCGGCAACATGCGGCTGACGGACGGTTCGCCTGCACAGGCACTGCTCGTTCCCGACGCCGCCGTCCGCACCGATCAGGCGCGCAAGGTGGTGTACGTCGTCGGCAAGGACGGCACCGTCGCCGCACGCGAGGTCACGCCCGGTCCGCGGATCGGCAGCCTGCGCAGCATCCGCGCGGGGCTGTCGGCGGACGACAAGGTCGTGATCCAGGGCCTCCAGATGGTGCAGCCCGGCGCAAAGGTCACGGAGCGCGTCGCCAAAATCGATCCGCCGGGACCGGTGCCGACAGCAGCAGTCCCCGTAAACGAACCCGCGGCTTCGCAGGCGACCATCGCCGCGCTCTGATCCGCCGCCACAACCAACGAAGGTCACGCCTCCCGCCCGAATGCGGGAGGCGGCAGGAAAGGCATTGTCCGATGCGCTTCAGCCATTTCTTCATCCGCCGGCCCATCTTTGCCGGCGTGATCGCGATCATCATCACGATCGTCGGGGCCTTTGCCTATTTCGGCCTGCCGATTTCGCAATTTCCCGATATCGTTCCGCCGACCGTAACGGTGAGCGCCAATTACCCCGGCGCCTCCGCAGAGACTGTAGCCGATACGGTCGCGGCGCCGATCGAGCAGCAGATCAACGGCGTCGACAACATGCTGTACCAGTCGTCGCAATCGACCGGGGACGGGCGGCTGACGATCACCGTCACCTTCAAGCTCGGCACCGATCTCGATACCGCGCAGGTGCTCGTGCAGAACCGCGTCGCGCTCGCCGAGCCGAGCCTGCCCGAAGAGGTGCGCCGCCAGGGCGTCGTCGTGCGCAAGACCTCGCCGTCGTGGCTGATGGCGGTGAACGTGCTGTCGCCCGACGGCTCGCTCGATCGCAGCTATGTCTCCAATTACGCGCTCACGCAGATCAAGGACCGGCTGACCCGCGTCGACGGCATCGGCGACGTGCAGGTGTTCGGTGCGCGCGATTATGCGATGCGGGTCTGGATCGATCCCGGCCGCGCAGCTGCGCTCGGGCTCACCGCGGGAGAAATTGTCTCTGCACTGCGTTCGCAGAACGTCCAGGTCGCGGCGGGCACCATCGGCCAGCCGCCGTTCGATACGGGCGCGGCGCAGCAGCTCAGCGTCGAAACGCAGGGCCGCTTCAAAACCGCCGAGGAATTCGCCGACATCATCGTGCGGACGGATAGCTCGGGCGCGATCACCCGCGTGCGCGACATCGCGCGCGTCGAACTGGGCGCGGAGGACTACGGCGTCAACGCCTACCTCTCGGGCCAGGATTCGATCATCATGGGGATCACCCAGCGCCCGGGCACGAACGCGCTCGCGGCCGCCGAAGGCGTGAAGGCCGAACTCGCTGAAGCCGCGAAGAGTTTCCCCGAAGGTCTCGAATACCGGATCATCTGGAACCCCACCGAATTCATCAGCGAATCGATGGGTGCGGTGCAGGCGACCTTGTTCGAGGCGGCGCTGCTCGTCGTCGTCGTCATCCTCATTTTCCTGCAAAGCTGGCGCGCGGCGATCATCCCGATCATCGCGATTCCGGTTTCGCTGATCGGCACGTTCGCAGTGCTTGCAGGCCTCGGCTATTCGCTGAACACGCTGTCGATGTTCGGCCTTGTGCTGGCCATCGGCATCGTCGTCGATGATGCGATCGTCGTTGTCGAAAACGTCGAACGCAATCTCGAACATGGCCTCTCTCCGCGCGAGGCATCGCATCGTTCGATGGACGAAGTCTCGGCCGCGCTCGTCGCGATCGTGCTCGTGCTTTGCGCCGTGTTCGTGCCCACCACCTTCCTCACCGGCATCACAGGTGAATTCTACCGCCAGTTCGCGATCACGATCGCCAGCGCGACGATCATCTCTCTCGTGCTGTCGCTCACCCTGTCGCCTGCGCTCGCGGCGCTGCTGCTGCGGCCGAAGGCGGAGACGGCGCCGACATCCGGCTGGCGCCGCCGCCTCTGGTTGGCAGGGGCGTGGTTCAACCGCAATTTCGACCGCCTGAGCGAGGGCTACGCCAATCTCACCCGCCGACTCGCGGCAGCACCGAAGCGCGTCTTCGCGGTTTACGGCGGGCTCATGCTCGCGGCAGGTGCGCTGTTCTGGGCGACTCCGGCCGGGTTCATTCCCGCGCAGGATCAGGGCTATGCGCTCGCCGCGATCCAGCTCCCCCCGGGCAGTTCGATCGAACAGACCGACCGCGTCCTGAAGGCGGCCGTGAAGAAGCTGTTGGAAGTGCCCGGCACCGAAGCAGCGGTAATGTTCTCCGGCTTCGACGGCGCCTCGCAGACGCAGGCGTCGAACGCCGCCGCCGCTTACGTCACCTTCAAGCCCTTCGCCGAACGCGCGAGGACCGGCCGCACCGAGGCGGCGATCGAAAACGACATGCGCGCCGCGCTCGCCGATCTCAACGAAGCCTTCGTGTTCGTCGTGCCACCGCCGGTCATTCAGGGCATCGGCAACGGCGGCGGCTGGCGCATGATGGTGCAGGATCGTCGCGGCGCGGGTTATCAGGCGCTCGAACAGGCGGGCGGGCGGCGCGATCGGATCAGCGCATCAGGCGACCGAACTCGCCAATGTGCGCACGCTGTTCAACACCGCAACGCCGCGCATCTATGCGGATATCGACCGCGCCAAGGCCGACATGCTCGGCGTGCCAGCCGCGCGCGTGTTCGAGGCGATGCAGGTCTATCTCGGCTCCGCCTACGTCAACGACTTCAACCTGCTCGGCCGCACGTTCCGCGTCACCGCGCAGGCCGACGCGCCGTTCCGTGATGATGCGTCCGACATCGCGCAATTGAAGACGCGCTCCAACGGCGGCGGCATGGTGCCGATCGGCGCCGTCGCCACTTTCGAGGACCGCACCGGGCCTTACCGCGTAACGCGCTACAACCTGTTCCCGGCGGTCGAGATCGATGGCGATACCGCCCCCGGTGCCTCCACCGGCCAGGCGCTCGCGCGGATGGAAACGATCGCCGAAGATCTGCCGCAGGGTTTCGCGGCGGAGTGGACCGATCTTGCCTTCCAGCAGAAAGCGGCGGGGAATATCGCGGCGCTGATCTTCGGCCTGTCGGTGGTGTTCGTGTTCCTCGTGCTCGCCGCGCAGTTCGAAAGCCTGATGCTGCCGCTCGCGATCATCCTCATCGTGCCGATGACCTTGCTCGCGGCGATGCTCGGCGTGAACCTCCACGGGCTGGACAATAATATCCTCACGCAGATCGGGCTCATCGTGCTCATCGGCCTTGCCGCGAAGAACGCGATCCTGATCGTCGAATTCGCCAAGCAGGCCGAAGAGCGAGGTCTCGCACCCCGCGATGCGGCTGTCGAGGCGGCACGCGCGCGGCTTCGGCCGATCCTGATGACGAGCTTCGCCTTCATCCTCGGCGTGCTGCCGCTGATGATGGGGTCGGGTCCGGGCTGGGAACTGCGCCAGGCGCTCGGCACCGCCGTGTTCTACGGCATGATCGGCGTCACCGCCTTCGGCCTCGTCTTCACCCCCACCTTCTATGTGGCGAGCCGCAGCCTTGGCGAACGGATGCGCCGCAGCCCGTCCTCCGCGTTGCAACTCGCCGAATAAGAAAGGCGCAAGCTCATGTTCCGCACTCTGATGATCGCCGCCTCCGCATTGGCGCTCGCCGCCTGCGCGGCCGGCCCCGACTATGCCGCCCCCAAGACGCCCTTATCCGCTGGAGCGTTCGTCGTGGCGACACCTGCAGTCGATACGCTCGCGCCGGCGAAGGCCGATTGGTGGCGGCTCTACGACGACCCTGTGCTCGATCAGTTGGTCGCCGATGCCATCGCCGCGAATACGGACGTGCGCGTCGCCGTCGCGCGGCTGGAAAAGGCGCGCGCCGCGCTCCGCGAGGTCCGCACCGATCGGCTGCCGGACGTTGGCGCCGGCGCCCGCGCCACCTACGGCCGCCTGCCCGAAAGTCAGCGCGGCTCCGGCGCAGCGCGTGAGGACTGGTCCATCGATGCCGGGCTGGATGTCGCCTACGAGGTCGATCTGTTCGGCCGCGTTTCGCGCGGGATCGAGGCCGCGCGCGGCGATCTCGGCGCCGCCGAGGCGGATCTCGAAGCGGTTCGCATCTCGGTCGTCGCGGAAACGACGCGCGCTTATGCAACTGCTGCCTCTGCGGGCGAGCAGATCGCCGTGGCGCAGCGCATCGTGGAATTGCTCGATCGCTCGCTCCGCGTCACGGACAGGCGCCGCGCGGTGGGGCTTACCACCAGCCTCGATGTCGCGCGCATCGCCACGCTTCGCAATCAGCGGCAGGCTGAAATTCCGGTGCTCACCGCCGAGCGTAACGCGGCGCTCTTCCGACTCGCTACGCTCACCGGACGCGCTCCTGCCGACTTGCCGCCGATCGCGGCGGAACGCGTCTCCACGCTCCGCCTCGATACGCCGATCCCGGTCGGTGACGGCGCGCAGCTTCTCGCGCGGCGGCCCGATATCCGCGCCGCCGAACGCCGCCTCGCCGCGGCAACCGCGCGCATCGGCGTCTCCACCGCCGACCTCTATCCGCGCATCAGCCTCGGCGCCTCGATCGGCTCGACCGGGCCGAACATCGGCGACGTGTTCGGCGGCGGACCGCTGCGCTGGCTGCTCGGTCCGCTCATCAGCTGGTCGTTCACCGATCACGAGCGCGCCCGCGCGCGCGTCGCCGGAGCGGAGGCCGATACGCGCGCGGCGCTCGCTGGTTTCGACGGCACCGTGCTGCGTTCGCTCGAGGAAACCGAAACGGCGCTTTCGGCCTATGCGGGCGCGCTCGACCGGCGCACGGCGCTGAAGGCGGCGCGAGACGCGGCCGGGCAGGCCGCCCGCATCGTGCGCGCGCAGCAGCGGGAAGGGCAGGTGGATAGCCTCGCCCTCATCGACGCGGAACGCACTTTCGCGGAAACCGAAGCGCAGCTCGCCGCGATCGACGCCGGCATCGCGGATGCCCAGATCAACCTGTTCAAGGCGCTTGGCGGCGGCTGGAGCGCGGGCGGCGCCGCATACGCCGCGGCCTTGCCGTAAACGCGTTCAGCCTCCGCTCATCAACGGGCGCAAAGGATGTGACGCGATGGCGGACGAGATCATGAAGCACGGCGGCATGGGCGTGAGCGCAAAGGGCGTTCTGGGCGCGGCGCTCCTTGCCCTCGTGGCCGTATCTCCGGCGCACGCCGAAGTGCCGAATCGCATCACCAACATCACCGTCTACGGCGATGAACCCTGCCCCAAGGGTGAGGGCGACGAGATCGTCGTGTGCGCGCGGGAGCCCGAAGGCGAACAATACCGCATCCCCAAGCGCCTCCGCGAAACGAAGAAGAACGACCCGCCCTCGCAGTCGTGGACCGCCCGCGTGCGCACGCTCGACGAGGCGAGCCGCCCCTCGATGCCGAACAGCTGCTCCGCGGTCGGTTCCGGCGGGCAGACGGGCTGCACCATGGAAATGCTGCGGCAGTGGTTTGCCGAGCGGCAAGCCGCCAAGGCAAGGGCAGCCGACGTTCCCTAAACGGCGAGCTGTTTTTCGAGGCTGTCCAGCACCCGGTAGCACGGCATCACCTGCGCCACGCTGGCGTTCGGCTCGCGCCCCTCGCGGATGGCGGCGACGAATTCGCGGTCCTGCAGTTCGATACCGTTCATCGAAACATCGACCTTCGACACGTCCACCACCTCATCGCGCCCCGTCACGAGATCGTCGTAGCGCGCGATCCACGTGCCGTTGTCGCAGATGTAGCGGAAGAAGGTGCCGAGTGGCCCGTCGTTGTTGAACGAGAGGGACAGCGTGCAGATCGCACCGCTTTCGCTCTTCAGCTGGATCGACATGTCCATGGCGATGCCGAGTTCGGGATGGAGGGGGCCCTGAAGCGCGTTCGCCTGCACGATCGGGCCGGCCTGATAGGCGAACAGATCGACCGTGTGCGCGGCGTGGTGCCAAAGCAGATGATCGGTCCAGCTGCGCGGATCGCCCTTGGCGTTGATGTTCTTGCGGCGGAAGAAATAGGTCTGCACATCCATCTGCTGGATGCTGATCTCACCCGCCTTGATCTTGTTATGGATATACTGGTGGCTCGGGTTGAAGCGCCGCGTGTGGCCCACCATCGCGACGAGGCCGGTCTCCTGCTGCGCGTTCAATACCGCTTCACCATCCGCCAGGCTGTCGCAGAGCGGGATTTCCACCTGCACGTGCTTTCCCGCCTTCAGGCACTGAATGGCTTGGCTGGCGTGCATCTGCGTCGGCGTTGCGAGGATCACGGCATCGAGACCGGGCAGCGCGAGCGTTTCGGCGAGGTCGGTTGTGGCATGGCTCACGCCGTATTTCGCGGCGATGGCCTGCGTGGGTTCAAGGTTGCGGCCGACGACGGAGACGATCTCGACGCCGTCGATTTGTTTCAGCGCATCGAGGTGCTTTTCGCCGAATGCGCCGGCGCCTGCGAGGGCGATCTTCATGGCTTTTCCTTTCCGGGTTCGAGCACGATGTGCCCGACCGCGGTGTTGCTGGCGGGAACGTGATAGTGGCGGTGCAACTCTTTCACGCGCGGTCCGAGCGCGCCGCGCATGATGAGCCACATGACGAGTTCGATGCCTTCGGAGCCCGCCTCGCGCAGATACTCGATATGCGGCATGTGGCGCAGCGCGTCGGGATCACTGGTCAGCCTGTCGAGGAACGCCTGATCCCATGGCTTGTTGATGAGCCCCGCGCGCGGGCCTTGAAGCTGATGGCTCATGCCGCCCGTGCCCCAGATCTGCACGTTGAGATCTTCCGGGAAACTCTCCACCGCGCGCGCGATCGCCTCGCCGAGCATCCAGCAGCGGTTGCCCGAGGGCGGCGGATAGGTGACGACGTTGACCGCGATAGGCACGACGCGCACCGGCCATGCGCTCACTTGGCCGAAGATCAGCGACAGGGGTACGGTCAGCCCGTGGTCGACCTCCATTTCGTTGATCATGGTCAGGTCGAATTCGTCGAGGATGCAGCACTGCGCGATATGCCAGGCAAGATCGGCGTGGCCTTTCACGGGCGGCACGGGGCGCGGCCCCCAGCCTTCGTCGGCGATGGCGTATTCGTCGGCGCAGCCGATCGCGAATGTCGGGATGATCTTCATATCGAAGGCCGATGCGTGATCGTTGTAGACGAGCACGACGACGTCCGGTTTTTCCCGCGCCTGATACTGCTTCACCCAGTCGTAACCGGCGAACACGGGCTTCCAATAGTCCTCGCCCGTCTTGCCGAGATCGATCGCCGCGCCGATCGCGGGAACGTGGCTCGTCGTGATACCGGCGGTGATGCGCGCCATGTTCAGCGTCCCTCTCGTATCGAGCGTACGCCTTCGGGCGAGCGGCCGCCGCCGAGCATCATGGCGGCGTAATCGTCCTGCGACATGCCCGTCATCGACCCCGCCGCATACTGGAAACTCTTGCCGTCGGTCGCGAAGATCTTGGCGAGGAAATAAATGTTGCCGCCCTCGTCGAGCATCGCATTGTAATCGCGCGCCAGCACGGCGGCCTTTTGCGGGTCGGTGAGTGGCCATTCGGCGAGATAGGCGTTCTCGTCCGCCTTGAAGCGTTCGCGGTTCTCCGCCTTCATCAGGCTCATCGCGAACTGGTTCAGGTGATAGCCTTTTCGCGCGCGCTTGGCCGTGAACACGCGCGTGCCCGGTATGTCGTCGAACTGCGCGAGATAGGCGTGGATATCGTGTGTCACAGCCCGCGGCCTTTCAGAAGTGCGTCGAGTCTCGGAAACACGCGGCGCACATTGCCCTCGAAGATCGCGTGGCGTTCCGCGTCGCGGATCGGCAGCGCGTCGATATAGCGTTTCGTATCGTCGAAATACTGGCCCGTCGTAGGATCGATGCCGCGCACCGCGCCCACCATCTCGCTGCCGAACAATATGTTCTTCGTGTCGATCACGTCCGCCAGCAGGTCGATGCCGGGCTGGTGATAGACGCAGGTGTCGAAGAACACGTTGTTCATCAGGTGCGTGGCAAGGTCCGGCTTCTTCAGCATGTCGGCAAGCCCGCGATAGCGGCCCCAGTGATAGGGAACCGCGCCGCCGCCGTGCGGAATGATGAAGCGCAGCGTTGGGAAGTCGCGGAACAGGTCGCCTTCGATCAATTGCATGAATGCAATCGTGTCGGCGGCGATGTAATAGGCGCCCGTCGCGTGCAGCCCCGGATTGCATGATCCCGAAACGTGGATCATCGCGGGCACGTCGAGCTCGCACATCTTTTCGTAGATCGGATACCAGTAGCGGTCGGTGAGCGGTGGGTGTTTGAAATGTCCGCCGCCGGGATCGGGATTGAGATTGCAGCCGACGAAGCCGAGTTCGTTCACGCAGCGTTCCAGTTCGGCGACCGATGCGGCAAGATCGGCCGCGGGGGACTGCGGCAACATGCAGACGCCCACGAATGTTTCCGGGTAGAGATGCGCGACGCGTCCGATGAGATCGTTGCAGGCACGCGCCCACGCTATGCTGACGGCCTCGTCGCCCACATGATGCGCCATTGCCGAGGCGCGGGGCGAAAACAAGGTCATGTCCGCGCCGCGTTCGCGGATCAGCCGTAACTGGTTCGTCTCGATGCTCTCGCGGATGTCGTCGTCGGACACGGCAGGGTAGGGCGGCGGTGCGCTGCCCGCCTTGAACGCCGCCTTCTGCATCTCGCGCCACGCATTGTGCGCCTCGGGAGCCGTCGTGTAGTGGCCGTGGCAATCGATCACGAGCGTCATGCGGGAACTTTCAGCTTCTCAAGCGCTGCGAGCTTTTCGGCCAGCCCCTCGGGCGGCGCGATGCCGAGCGTGCCGAGCGTCCGCTGACGGGAAATCGTGCCGAGCGTCATCAGCGGGGCGACGCCGAGGCTTTCGAGCGTGCGCGCCGATTCCTCCATCTCGGCGGCGCGGCGCAGCCCGTGCGCGAGCATCCGTTCGAGATTATAATCCGCCTTCTGCGGCCAGTCCGTACCAAGCGAAGACAGCACCTCGTCCACCACGCCCGCACGATGCGCGGCCATGACGCATTCGGCGGTCAGCGCCTCGATGCCTTTCACCATCACCGATCGGATCATCTTGATCGCGGAGGCGTCGCCAACGCGCGCGCCGACGCAGCGCACATCCCGAAAACCGAGATTCTGCAGCATAGCGGCGCCCGCTTCGGCATGTGGCCCCGACAATAGCAGCGGTGCAGAGGTGCGTTTCGGATGGACGGGCGCCATCACCGCGACATCGACATAGCGTCCGCCCGCAGCCGTTACCACGGTTTCGGCCGCACGCTTGGTCTCGGGTGAAACGCTGTTCATGTCGAACCACAGCGCATCTGCCGGGAGATGGCGGGCATAATCCCGTGCGGCCGCGAGCGCCGCGTCCGCCGTCACGAGCGACAGCGCCGCCGGTGCCTCCGCAAGCGCCGCGTCCGCGCTTCCATATCCGGTCACCCCGTGCCGCGCGTAATCCGCGCGTTTCGCGACGCGCGTTTCCGCGGCGTCCGTCTTGATATCAAAGGCCGCGGCGGCGTCAGCCCAGCCCGCTGCCGCCGCAAAAGCTTGCGCGGCTTCGCCGAAACCGATGAGGGCGATCCTGTGAGCCATGCCGGGCATATGCGCACGGGGGTGCACGGCCCGCTAATCGGAATGGGAGAGGGGGTATAGGTTTTACCGAACTCAGAGTGTTTGCGCGCAGTTCCGCAAGGCTTCCACGAATGCCTGCTGCGCGGCGGTGGGCCGCCATCCTGCGCGGGTGGTGATGCCGATCGTGCGCTTGAGGCCCGGCGGCGCATCGCAGAGCTTCAGGAGCCAGCCGGCTTCCAGCTCGACCGAGACCTGATCACGCGACAGCAATGTCAGAAAATCGCTTTCGAGCAGGATCTGCCGGATCGTCATCACCGATCCGCATTCGACGGGCACTTCGGGCACGGCGATGCCTGCATCCACGAACATCTTTTCCCATTGCGCGCGCAGGGGCGTTCCGGGCGCGGCGATCGTCCACGGATAGCGGGCAAGCGCCGCGATATCCGGCCTCTTCGCCTTTGTCAGCGGATGATCGGCGCGCGAAACGACGACCGGATGATCGTCGAACAGCGGCTGCTGCACCACGTCACCGCCGGCTTCGGGCGTGCGCAGTGCCCCGACCAGAAGGTCGAGTTCGCCGTCGCGCAGCGGCTCGATCAGCTCGGCGTGCGAGCCCTCGACGATGGTGGCGGTGATGCCGGGGTGGGTGCGGTGGAACGCGGTGATGGCGCCCGGCAGCAGTCGCGCGCGCGATAGCGGCATGGCGCCGATGGTGATGCGTCCGCTTTCGCGGCCCCTCAGCGTGCCCAGTTCCGAAAGCGCCGCGACGAGTTCGGCGCGCGCGAGCCGGAAGGCGCGCACCGTGCGCTTTCCGCCCGCCGTCAGCACCACGCTGCGCCCGCGCCGCTCGACGAGCATCCGCCTCAGCGCCACCGACAGGTCGTGAACTGCGCGGTGCAGCGAAGGTTCGGCAAGACCGGTCGCAAGGCTCGCCCCCGCGTAGCTGCCGCCTTCCGCAACCGCGAGCAGCGCGCGGAACTGCGCCATTGTCACGCGCGGCGATCCGATGTGCGCGAGCGCCGTGTCTACCCGCGCGGCGAGGAGGTGCCCGGCCTCGGTCGGCAGCATCCCCGAAGGGATGCGATCGAACAGTCCGAGCCCCAGCCGGTCCTCCAGCCGTGCCAGCGCCTCGGTGATCGCCGGCTGCGTCAGCCCGATGATGCGCGCCGCCGCCGATATGCTGCCCGCACGCGCGACGATAGCATGGGCGCGAAGATGGCGGAGATTGAAGTCCCAGTAGTTCATATGTTGATGATTAGCATCAGCCTATGGGCTGTGCACAGTTCCGAATTGCAGGCATGACCGCTGCGGCGCATCGCTTCTGCCGAAAAAGCGGGAGGGCCTATGTCCGGTATCGTCGTCCAGACCATCGCGCGCGCGGACGCTGCCGTGATCGACGGCCTCGCGCGCTGCGGCGTCGCCACCGTGCACGAGGCGCAGGGCCGCACCGGTCTCCTCGGCAGCTGTCTCCGCCCTATTTATGCAGGCGCGCGCATCGCGGGCTCGGCGGTGACGATCTCGGCGCCGCCGGGCGACAACTGGATGGTTCACGTCGCGATCGAGCAGCTGCAGCCCGGCGATATCCTCGTGCTCGCGCCGACCAGCCCCTGCGAAGACGGCTATTTCGGCGACCTGCTGGCGACGTCCGCGATGGCGCGCGGCTGCCGGGGCCTCATTATCGATGCGGGCGTGCGCGATGTACGCGATCTCACCGAAATGGGCTTTCCGGTCTGGTCGAAGGCGGTGTTTGCGCAGGGAACGGTGAAGGCTACGCTGGGCTCCGTGAACGTGCCGATTGTTTGCGCCGGGGCGGCGATCATGCCGGGCGACGTGATCGTCGCGGACGACGACGGCGTCTGCGTCGTGCCGCGCGCGTCAGCGGCTGAAACGCTCGCGAAGGCCGAGGCCCGCGAAGCCGCCGAGATCGCCAAGCGTGAACGCCTCGCAGCAGGCGAACTCGGCCTCGATATTTACGCGATGCGCGAAAAGCTCGCGGCGATGGGCCTCAAATATGTCTGATGGCGTGCGCTGCATGTGGATGCGCGGCGGCACGTCGAAGGGCGGTTACTTTCTCGCGTCCGATCTGCTGCAGGATACCGCGTCGCGCGATGCGCTCCTGCTCCGCATCATGGGTTCGCCCGATCCGCGCCAGATCGATGGCATGGGCGGCGCCGATCCGCTCACCAGCAAGGTCGCCGTCGTGTCGAAATCGGCGCGGCAGGGCGTCGACGTCGATTATCTGTTCCTGCAGGTGTTCGTGGACGAGGCGATCGTCAGCGACGCGCAGAACTGCGGCAATATTCTCGCGGGTGTCGGCCCGTTCGCGATCGAGCGCGGACTGGTGACGGCCGAAGACGGTGAAACCCGCGTTTCTATCTACATGGAAAATACTGGCCAGATCGCCGTTGCGACCGTCAGTACCCCCGGCGCCAGAGTGACCTACGAAGGCGATGCCCGTATCGACGGCGTACCGGGCACGCACGCTCCCGTGCCGCTCGCTTTCCGCGATACGGCGGGATCGAGCTGCGGCGCCTTGCTGCCCAGCGGAAACGGGGCGGACGTGATAGAGGGCGTGCCCTGCACGCTCATCGACAACGGTATGCCCTGCGTCGTGATGCAGGCGGCGGACGTCGGCGCCACCGGCTACGAGAGCCGCGAAGACCTCGATGCTGCGTCGGCGCTCAAGGCCCGGATCGAGACGATCCGTTTGAAGGCCGGGCCGCTGATGAACCTCGGCGATGTTTCCGCGAAATCGGTGCCCAAGATGATGCTCGTCGCGCCCCCGCGCGGCGGCGGGGCGATCACCGTGCGCAGCTTCATCCCGCACCGCGCGCACGCGAGCATCGGGGTGCTCGGGGCGGTGAGCGTGGCGACCGCCTGTCTGATCGAAGGCGCCCCCGCCGCCGCGCTCGCCGTGGTGCCCGCTGGAGCACGCAAGCTGCTTTCCGTCGAGCACCCGACGGGCGAAATGAGCTGCGTTCTGGATGTTGACGACAGCGGCACAGTGACCGGCGCGGCACTGCTGCGCACGGCACGCAAGCTGATGGACGGGATGGTATTCTGATGGCGCGCAGCAAGACGTGGATCGATTTCCCTTCGCAGCCGACATGGACGCCGCCGCCCGGCGCGGTCGACGCGCATGTCCACGTGTTCGGTCCCGAAGCCGAATTCCCGTTCAGTCCGCTCGCTAAATATCACCCGGAAGATGCCACGCCCGAGATGCTGTTCGCGCTGCGCGATCATCTCGGCTTCTCGCGCAATGTCATCGTGCAGGCGAGCTGCCACGGCACCGATAATGCGGCGACACTCAGCGCCATCGCCAAATCCGCCGACCGCGCGCGCGGTGTCGCGGTCGTCGATCCCGATATCGACATCGACGAACTCGAACGCCTGCACGCGGGCGGCATCCGGGGCATACGCTTCAACTTCCTGAAACGCCTCGTCGACAATGCGCCGAAGGACAAATTCATCGAGGTCGCCAAGCGCATCGCGCCGCTCGGCTGGCACGTCGTCGTCTATTTCGAGGCGGATATCCTCGAAGAGCTGATCCCCTTCCTCGAAGCCATCCCCACCACCATCGTCGTCGATCACCTCGGCCGACCGGACATCGCACAGGGGCCGGAGGGGGCGGACATCACCGCCTTCAAGGCACTGCTCGACAGCCACCCCAATATCTGGACAAAGGTCTCCGGGCCTGAGCGCCTGTCCCCGATGGGACCGCCGTTCGATGATTTCGTGGAGGTCGTCCGCCCGGTCGTCGAGCGCTACCCCGACCGCGTGCTCTGGGGCACCGACTGGCCGCACCCCAACATGGAGCACCGCATCCCCGACGACGGCACGCTCGTCGACGTGCTCCCCCGCATAGCGGTGACGCGGGAACTCCAGCACAAGCTCCTCGTCGCCAATCCAGAGCGGCTCTACTGGGCGGACTGACAGCTCGCGTCGGGCTCTGCGCCATGTCATAGGGCGCAGGTCTGGAGGAGAGAGCAATGGACCCAGAGACATTCGGCCTATTCCGTTCGGCCATTCGCCGTTTCGTGGACGAGCGCCTGATCCCGGCCGAAGACGCGGTCGAGGAGGCGGATGCCGTTCCCGATTCCATCGTGGACGAGATGCGCGAAATGGGCCTGTTCGGTATTTCTGTGCCCGAGGATTATGGCGGGCTCGGCTGCACCATGTCCGAAGAGGCCGCGCTCATCCGCGAGCTGACACGCGCGTCCGTCGTGTTCCGCTCGGTGATCGGCACCACGCTCGGCATCGGTAGCCAGGGCATCGTCATAGATGGTACCGAGGCGCAGAAGCGCGAATGGCTGCCGAAGTTCGCAAGCGGCGCGGCCATCGCGAGCTTCTGTCTCACCGAGCCCGAAGCGGGCTCCGATGCCGCCTCGCTGCGTACCACCGCCGTGCGCGACGGCGACACCTACCGCATCACCGGCACCAAGCGCTTCATCACCAATGCGACGCGCGCGAACGTCTTCACGCTGATGGCGCGCACCGAGCCGGACGTGAAGGGCGCAGCCGGCATTTCCGCCTTCATCCTGCCCGCCGATACGCCCGGCATCACGCTCGGCAAGCCCGACAAGAAGATGGGCCAGAAGGGCTCGGTCACGACCGACGTGATCCTCGACGATGTTGTCGTTCCGGCCGCGAACATCATCGGCGGTGTGCCGGGGCGCGGCTTCAAGACCGCGATGAAGGTGCTGGACCGCGGCCGCATCCATATTTCCGCCGTCGCGCTCGGCATGTGCGACCGCCTGATCGAGATGAGCCTCGCCTACGCGATGGAGCGTAATCAGTTCGGCGAACGCATCGCGAACTTCCAGCTCGTGCAGGCGATGCTCGCCGACATGAAGGTGGATATGCTGACGACAGAGGCGTTGATGCAATCCGTCGCCGCCAAGTTCGATGCGGGCGAAGCGGTCAGCCTCGAATGCTCGGCATTGAAGCTGCACGCTTCCGAAGCCGTCGGCCGCATCGCCGACCGCGCCGTGCAGATCCATGGCGGCGCGGGGTACATGGCCGAATACAAGGTGGAGCGCTTCTATCGCGATGTCCGCCTGCTCCGCATCTACGAGGGCACCTCGCAGATCCAGCAGACGATCATTGCAAAGCAGATGATCCGGCAGGCGGGGAACTGATCGCGAATTCCGGTTCCGTGCCTGCGCGGCGCTGTGTATAGCGCTTCGCGGTATTCGGGCAGGAGTTGAAGGTCATGGTGAAACCGGCGGCCGAAGTGATGCGGGAGGCCATTGTCGCGGCGGTGATCGACGGCGTCTCCGCGCTGCGCACGGCGTCGGGCGGCGTGCCCAACAATCTGCTTCGCGATCTCAGCGCCATTCACCCGAACACGACGTTCGACGATCTCCCGCAGGCATTGCAGGCATCGATCCTCGCGAGTGTGCGCGCGGCGTTCACGCGGCTCCAGAAGGAAGGCTATACCGTCTTCAACCCGGATCTCGCCCCGCCGCCCCGCCGTCCGCAGCCAGCCGCGCCGTCGGGTCCGCGCGGTGCGCCGCGACCGAACCAGCCGCGTCCGGGCCAGCCGCGCCGCCCGCGGCCGCCCGGCAAGCCTTCTCGCTAGGACCGCACCACCATCGCCAGCCATTCGGCAACGAGCGCGGGTTTCGCCTCGCCCTCGATCTCGACCTCTACGTCGATCGTGAGCAGGAACTTGCCCTCGCCGCGATCCTGGAAGTCGCGCAGGCGCATGTGCCCACGGATGCGCTTTCCCACCGGCACGGGCGTGATCAGCCGCATGTGGTTGAAGCCGTAGTTCAGCGCATACCAGCCGCCGCCTTCGCTCTCGCCGAAGGCATCGATGAAGCCGATGTCGTGCGACATGGTGATCAGCATCGACGTCGTCCAGAAACCCGCCGCCACGGTGCCGCCGAACGGCGTGTTCGCCTGCGCCCATGCGGGGTCGAGATGCATCGGGTCGTTGTCGAGCGTGGACGCGGAAAACTGCGTGATCAGCGCCTGCTCCACGTCGAACCAGCGCGAGGTGCCGAGCGGTTTTCCGATTTTCGATTTCATGTCCATTCCCATTACGGCAGGTTCCAGCCGACAAGATTGAGCGAAGCGAGGAAGGCAAGAATGCCTGCCGCGGCGACGGCGATGAGGCTGAAATGCACGCGCCGGAAAAGGGCGCGCCGTCCTTCGCCCCACCAGCCGCGCAGCCACGCTGCGACTGCGGCGGCGATCGTCAGCACGGCGACGATCGCGCCGAGATTGCCCACGATCGCAAGGCCGATGAAACGCCCCGGCTGTGCTTCGAGCACATGGTACATGATGCCGTCGTCCGCCGCGTAGAAGCCGAGCAGCACGAGCGGCAGCGCGATGACCGTGCCGAGCTGCAACACCGGCAGCCAGCGCGCGAGGCGTTCGGCGCGCGTGCTCCCCGGCCGGAACAGACAGAGGACGCCGGTGAAGAGCGAGAGCAGCAGCACCGGCAGCATCATGCCGAGCGTGCGCGGATTCCAGCTGTCGCTGCACCGCTCCCACGCGTCCACCGACAGCAGCGGCGCCATGCCGGTGGCTTGGTTATTGCTCGCGGTAAAGGCGAACAGGGCGGATGTGTTCGGGTCACCGAGCGCCTGCGGTGCGGCATCCGGATTGAAGAACACGCCGGGCGCGACCTGCCGATAGCCGGGTACGCCGCGAATGGTGAGCGTGCCGTCCGCGCCTGCCGCCGCCGTGATCACCGCATAGCCCGCGCCCAGAAAGTCGAACGCGGCTTCCACCGTGCTGTAGGATCGGCGCTGCCGGCAATAGGTGCCCGCGAAATCGCTTGCGGGTCGCGTCATCGGGGCTTCCGCCGGGCGGTAGGCGCCAAGGAAGCGCGTCAGCGCAGCCTCGCGCACAAAAGCGGAATTCAGCACGGGCTCGACCGGGTTCGCCGGGTCCGCCGCAAGCCGCGTCTTGCCGACGAGCGAGCGGAGCTGTTCGGTCAAATCGACCACCGGCCCTTCGCCGACGATCGAGGCGAACACGCCGATGCCGCGCTCGGGCACCAGCACCATCACGGTCTGGAAACCGGGCCAGCCGCCGCCATGCTCCACGACATGCGCGCCGTTCCACTTGCCTTCGATGAACACCATGCCGAAGCCGGTCGTTGCCGGATGGTTGGCGACGTGGCGCGTCTGCATCCGCCGAAAGCCCTCCGCCGACAGGATCGAGGGCTTGCCATTCGCGCCCTCGATCTGCGCGATCATGAAGCGCGCCATATCGAGCCCCGTGGTGCTGGCGCCGCCTGCGGGCGCGATGAACGGGTTCATCGGCACGAAGCCGATCGCCTGCCGCGCGCCGTTCGGGAACGTAGCATAGGGGCGGGCATGTGCGGGCGAGGGCGAGAGCGCGAGGTTCAGATACGAGCGCTCCATGCCGAGCGGCGCGAAGATATGCTCCTTGAAATAGCGGGTGATCGGCTGGCCGGAGACGTCCTCGACGATGAGGCCGAGCACGGCGGTGCCGAAGTTCGAATAGACCGACCACGTGCCGGGTTCGCGCACCAGCTTCGGCATCGCGCGGGCGATCACGTCAGCGCTCACGGGATGCGCGATGGGGCGGTCCGTGCCGAGCCCGAACGCCTTGTCCTCGAATCCGGCACGGTGCGTCAGCAGGTGCCAGATGGTGATCGGGCGGCCCTTCCAGTCGGGAAGCTGCACGCGCTTCAGGTAACGGTTGGCGGGTTCGTCCAGCGATCGGATCAGGCCCTTTTCGTGAAGCTGGGCAATCGCGGTCGCGGTGATCACCTTGGTGGTGGAGCCGATGCGGACCTCCGTCGCCGCCGGGTCCATCGCGCGGCCGGTCGCCGGATCGGCGAGGCCGTATCCCTTGGCGAACGACACCGCGCCGTCTTCCACGACGACGATCTCGGCGCCTGTGAAGCGGTGCGTTTTCAGCGCGGGCTCGAACAGCGCGTCGGCCCAGGCTTCAACAGGTTGGGCTGGTGCTGCGAGGGCGGGCGCGGCCAAAAGCGCGGCAAGGCAGGCAAGCCATTTTAGAATGCGCATCGGCACTGGATCCTCACCACGAAGTTTCGATGAATTAATATTCAATGAGTAAATATTCATGGCACTCGCCTGTCAATCGAAATCACGGCCCGTCGCGGCGCGCTGCAAAATTCATTGAATTCATGTTCAATTCTGTCTAGCTGCCGATGCAGAGCTGGGAGATCGTGATGGAAGGCCGCAGGAAAACGCCGGTGCGCAAGGCTGCGCTGACCCGCAAGGAGCAAGCGGTCGAAACGCGCGCGCGCTTGAAGGAAGCGACGATCCGCGTTCTGGGGCGCATCGGCTACCGGCAGATGCGGATCGCGGACGTCACGCGCGAGGCGGGCGTCGCAGTCGGGCTGTTCTATCATTATTTCCCCGATCTGAAGGCCGTGACGAGCGAAGTGCTGTCCGACTACATGGCCGAGATGACCGCGAAGGCGCGCAAGGTGACGCCGAGCGACGATCTCTTTGAAACGCTGCGCGAGCAATACAAGATCCTGATCGGCCATTTCGAGGAGCAGCCGGGGCTGATGCGCTGCATGTTGCAGGCCTCCGAAGAGATTCCCGAATTCGGCGAGATCTGGAAGGCCTCGAACCGCCAGTGGACGCACAGCTTCGCGCGTCGCCTGTCCGAAGCGCTCGGCCCCGAGAAACTCGATCGCAAGACGAGCCTGCTCATGGCCTATTGCCTCGGCTCGATGTCGGACGGCGTCGTCCACGAATATTATGTGCAGCAGAATCCCGATCTCGCGGACTGCGTGGAGTCGCGCGATCAACTCGCCGAGGCGCTCGCGACGCTCACCTACCGCGCCGTCTTCCTCGCCAACCCGCCGCGCGAAAAATTGGGCGCGGCGGCTGCTATCGCCGTCGCGCCCGCAGGTCAGTAGGGAGGGGCCCGCGACCAACGTGGTCGCGGGGTACTGAGAACCAGATCTAGAAGCGCTTGCTCGCGCTGATACCGAAGGTGCGCGGGCGATTGACGTTGATGCGCTGGTCGCCGAGCGTCGTGTCGACGAAGAGCTCGGCGCGCTTGTCGAACAGGTTGTTGACGAACAGGCTGATGTCGAGGTCGCCGGTCTCGACGCCGATCTTCGCGTTCGCCAGCTCGTAGCTGTGCTGCAGATCGGGCGCGGGAACGTCGCTCGGGAAGCCGTTGTAGCTGCCGCCGACATGCTGGATGTTCGCCTGCATGTAGCCAGAAAGCGCGTCCGACAGCGGGACGCTGTACCGGCCGAAGATATCGTAGCTCCACTTCGGCACCGCCGGAATTCGGTCGCCTTTGAGGCCCGCGCCGCTCGCGCTGTTCGCGGCGAGATAGGCGTCGGTGTAAGCGAGCGTCGCCCCGAGTTCGAGGCCGCCGACGGGACGAAGCGAAAGCTCCACCTCCGCACCCTTGCTCTTCGCCTTGTCGCCGTTCGTCACGTACGAGAAGCCGTCCGGGCGCGTCACCGTCACCTGAATGTCGGTCCAGTCGATGTAGAACAGCGCGGCGTTGAACGTCGCCTTGCCGCCGAGGAAGTCGGACTTCACGCCAACCTCGTAGTTCCACAGCGAATCCGAATCGAACGTCGCGGGCGCCGACACGCCGCCGAGCGGCGGGATGGTCGTGTTCGGGCCGCCGACGCGGAAGCCCTGCGCGGCCTGCGCGTAGACGAGGATGTCGGGCGTCGCCTTATACGAGATGTTGATCTTCGGGTTGATCTTGCTTTCGCTCGATCCGCCGGAATCCGAGGAGAAGCCGCCGGCGATGATGCCGTCCGAAACCTTGCTGAAACGCTCCTTCACCTTGAAGGCACGCAGGCCGCCGGTGATCTTCAGCGCCTCGCTCACGTTGACGCTGAGTTCGCCGAACGCCGCATACTGTTTCGTCACGTTGTTGATGTCGCTGTCGAGGAGCGGTGTCGTCGTCGGGATTCCGAACAGGCCGCCGTGCCACGCGAGCTGGTAGAGCGAATTCTTGCGGCGTGAATAATAGAGGCCCGCGATCCATTCGACCGTGCCGCCGCTCGGCGAGGCGAGGCGGATTTCCTGCACGAAGTTCTTGTCCGGCACGACGTTGTTCAGCCACACCGGAACCGGCACGCCGAGGAAGGCGGTGACGTCGCGGTTGTCGTTGATCTTGCGGTCGAGATAGCTCGTCGTCGAAACGAGGTCCGCCCAGCCGAAATCATTGTGGAGCACGAGGCTGTAGACGGTGAGGTCGTCGCTGCGCAGTTCCGCGACGGCGCGCCGCTGCGTGAGGCCGGCGAGCGTCGGATCGATTTCCTGCGTGCCGCCGAAGTCGGAGCGCTGGAGGAGGATGCTCGCGGTCGCGTCGAACGTCTCGCTCGGCGCCATCTTCAGCGATACGCGCGCGCCCCAGGTCTCGGCATCGTTCACATTGCTCTTGCCGAGCTGCGTGTTGTCCACGAAGCCGCCTTCGTTGCGGTAGTAGAACACCGTGCGCATCGCGACCTTGTCGGTGGCGAGCGGCACGTTGATCATGCCGTTCAGCGCAACGCTCTCGTCGCCGTGACGCGTGGTGGAGAGCGATCCGCTGACCGACGCCTCGATGCGGTCGAGCTTCGGCTTCGCCGTGATCATGCGGATGGTGCCGCCCATCGATCCCGCGCCGTAGAGCGTTCCCTGCGGCCCGCGCAGAACCTCGATGCGCTCGATGTCGTAAAGGCGCAGGTCAGGCTCGTTGTTCGGGAAGCTGACCGGCGTCTCGTCGATATAGATGCCGACCGGGGACTGGTGGTTCTGGTCGACGCCGGTGGAAACGCCGCGAAGCGTGATCTTGTTGCGGCCCGAGCCGCGATCCACGAACGACAGGCCGGGCACGCTGCGCGCATAATCGGTGAAGCCGTCGAAGCCGCGCTTCTCGATCTGCTCGGCGGTGAGCGCCGAAATGCTGAGCGGCACGTCCTGCAGCGGCTGCGCGCGCTTTTGCGCCGTCACCACGATCTCGTCCGGCACGATTTCATCGGCCATCGCCGCATACGGCGCCATCAGCGCCAGCGCGCTGCTCGCCAGCCACAAACGGGCAAATCCCTTCATGTGTATCCCCTTTTTATGTAACGTTGAATATAAACTCATTGAGTTTATATTCAACGAAAAGACACGAGTCAACGCCGCCTTGCGAAGGGAAAAGCGGTTGCCCGGTGTCCCGGGGAGTGTTCAGGGGAGGGCGGCGCGGGGCCGCCCCTTGAAGACGCGCCTTATTCGGCGGCTTTTGCCGCGAACTGGTCGTAGGCTTCCACGGCCTGCGCGGCGTACATCAGGCTGGGGCCCGCGCCCATGTAGAGCGCCATGCCCATCGTCTCCATCACTTCGTCGCGCGTCGCGCCCTGGCGGACGGCGGCCTGCGCGTGGAAGGCAACGCAGCCGTCGCAGCGGATCGCGACCGCGATGCCGAGCGCGATAAGCTCCTTGGTCTTGGTATCGAGTGCGCCCGCATCGGTCGCGGCTTTCGCCATCGCCGAAAACGCCTTCATCACCCCTGGGCTGCCGAGCCGCACCTCCCTGATCGCGCCCGAAAGCTCGGTCGCCATCTCCGGCCAGTCCTTGTGCATCCTTGTGTCTCCTGTGCTGTCGAGTTTCAGTTGCCGCCGATGAGCGCGAGCAGGCGGTACGCGGCGACGATCCTGTCGGTGCGCGCGCCGACCGCGGCGGCGCCAGCACCCAGTGCCTCGCGCTCTGCGTCGAGCAGGTCGAGCTGCGGCTTCATGCCGACGCGCGTCTCGTGCCGTACGCTGGCGAGCGCCTGTTCAGCGGCCTCTGCCTGATCCGCGGCGGCGCTTTCCACGAGGCGCGCGGTGCGCACCTCCTGAAACGCCGCGATCACGGCCTCCTCGATCTGCATCTCCGCCGCGCGCTTCCTCGCTTCGGCGGCGCGGACTTCACTCGTCGCTTCGGAAATCTTCGCGGAGACACGCCCGCCGCTGAACAGCTCCCAGCGGGCGCGGACGCCGACCGTGGCGCTGTCCGCGCGGTAATCGGGGAAGAACTGATCGCGCACGGTTCCCGCTTCGGCAAAGGCGCCGACTGTGGGCAGGCGCTGCGCGCGCGCGCCGCGGGCGCCCGCTTCGGCGGCACGAAGCCCCGCTTCGGCCTGTGCCAGCATCGGGCTGCGCGCCTTGGCGGCGTCCATCGCCTCCTCGAGCGTCGCGGGGAGCGGCGGATTGCCGGGCAGCGGCTCCAGCCCTGCGGCATCGAGGCCGGTGAGATTCCGGAAACGCGCCGCCGCCGAAACCGTCATCCCCTCGGCGCGGGCAAGCCCTGCGCGGGCTTCGGCGAGCCGTGCGGCGGCCTGCGAAACATCGGTGCTGGGGCTCTCGCCCGCCTTGAAGCGCAGTTTCGCCTGCCGCTCGATCTCGGTCGTCTCGTCGACGAGGCGGGCGTGCAGCGCCGCCAGCCGCTCGGCGGCAAGCACGTCGCCATAGGCGCGCGCAACGTTCGCGACGATGCGGCTGCGCGTGTCGATGCGCCCCGCTTCGCTCGCCGCAAGCCCCGCCTTCGCGCCCGCGATCCCCGCGCTGACGCGCCCGCCGGTAAAGAGCGGCTGTTCGATCGTCGCCTGCGCGGCGCGGGGGCGCACGTTTTCGGCGCCGAGCCCAAAGAAGTCCTTCGGATCGAGTCGGCCGAAACCATAGGTGCCGCTGATCGCCGCGGTGGGCAGGCGTCCGGCCTCGGCCTGATCGAGCCGCGCCTTCGCCGCGCCGGCCTCGGCATCTGCGGCGGCAATGTCGGGCGCGTGGCGAAGCGCGGCAGTGATCGCCTCATCGAGCGTCACTGCCGCGGCGGGCAGGGGAAGGGCCGCCAGCGCGAGCGCCAGCAAGGCCCGGGCAGGCTTCATTTGAACGCAGTGCCCGGCTGAACGCCCAGCGCCTTGAAGACCATTGCTGCCGGGCAGAAGCCGGTGAACGCCGCCTGGATCATGTTGAGCCCGGCGAACGCCGAGAGCCCGATCCACCACGGGTGCACGGTCAGCGACAGCGCGATCCCAAGCAGCACGACAAAGCCTGCGAACACGAGCACGGCACGATCGAGAGTCATCACGTCACTCCTTCTATCAGCGCGGCAGCCGCAGTTTGCGGATGCCCATCACATGCAGCGCGAGCTTTTCGTAAAACGGCTCGCTCTCTCCCTTCCTGACCTTGCGCAGGAAGTATTTCTCGAAGCCGATCTTCGCGAGATGCACCCATTTGCCGCTCGCCGACCAGTTGACGTTGCGCGGGGGAATCTGCGGCTGCGCGACAAACGCCACGCCGCCGTCTCCGAAGTCGGCAAGGCACACGGCATTCCACGTCGCCTCGGCTTTCGGTTCCTCTCCACTCAGGATCGCGCCGAGGTTTTCGGCGATCGCCGTCACCATCGATTCGATCATGAAGCCGGTCTTGGGCACGCCCACCGGAACCGGTGTCGGCCCCGTCGGCGGAATCGCGACGCAGACGCCGAGCGCGAAAATCTCGGGGAAGGCGGGGTTGCGCTGGTGCTTGTCGACGAGGATGAAACCGCGCGGGTTCGTGAGCCCCTCGATGCCGCTGACGGCGGGAACGCCGCGAAACGCCGGCAGCATCATCGAATAGCCGAAGGGCAGGGCGTGTGTCTTCAGCACGGCGCCGCCGTCGGCGATCTCCTCCACATGCATCATGCCGGGCTCGACCTTGGCAACGCGCGCGCTCGTGATCCATTTGATGTGGCGCTCGCGAAGCGTGCTTTCCAGCAGCGACTTGGTGTCGCCGACGCCGTCGAGCCCGAGGTGCCCGATATAGGGCTCGGCGGTCACGAAGGTCATCGGCACGCGGTCGCGGATCTTGCGGCGGCGCAGTTCGGTGTCGAGGATCAGTGCGAACTCGTATGCAGGGCCGTAGCAGGAGGCGCCCTGCACCGCGCCGACAACGATCGGGCCGGGGTTTTCCACGAAGCGGTCAAAGGCATCCGCAGCGGCGGAGGCGTGCGCCGTCTGGCAGATCGATACCGTGTGGCCGGCGTGCGGGCCAAACCCTTCGATCTCGTCGAAGGCAAGGTCGGGGCCGGTTGCAATTACAAGATAATCGTAAGTGACACTTTCACCATCGTTGAGCTCGACCCGCTTTTCGGCGGCGTGGACGCGCTTTGCGCCAACGGCGGTGAACCCGATCTTCTTGCGCGCGAAAATGGGCGGCAGATGGACCCGAATGGCTTCGGGTTCGCGCCACCGCACGGCGACCCAGGGATTCGAAGGAATGAAGGAATAATGCTCGCTATCGGAGATCGTCATGACCTCCGCGCGACCCTTCACGGCTGCCTGTATCTCGTAGGCGGCGATGGTGCCGCCGAGCCCTGCGCCGAGGACCACGATTCGCGGTCTGCTCATGCCATCCTCCTCACCCTGTGGAACCTGTCATTCATTAGCTTGACTGAATATAAGAATTACACGATATATGCAATAAGCAAATTGAAAGGTCTGAGGCAATGTTCGGATTCGGCGGAAAGGCGCACAAGGAAATCGCGCCATCGGCGCTGCGCGCGCTGCTGGAGAGCGGTTCAGCGCTCGTGGTCGATGTCCGCGAAGTGAACGAATTCGCGGCCGGGCATATCGAGGGTGCTGTCAATCTGCCGCTGTCGCGCTTCTCGACCGCCGACATCCCGGATGCCACCGGCCGCACGATCATTCTTCAATGCGCGGGCGGCAAACGGTCGGGCATGGCGCTCGATCGCTGCGCGGCTGCGAAGGCTGCGATCGACACGCACCTTGCCGGAGGTCTCGCCGCTTGGGCGGCGGCGGGCTATCCGGTGGTGCGCTGAACGCAGGGAACAGGGAACCTTTTGATGAAGATTTACACCCTGCTTGCCGCCGCCGCGCTCGCGCTGTCCTCCTGCGGCGAAAGCCCCGAACCCGCCCAAAAGACTGCCGCGCTTCCCGCCGGCGAATCGCTGACGCTTGCCTACAGCGAGATCGCGGACATGAAGGCCGTGGGCGCGGAGATCGCGACGCGCGATCAGGCGGAGGCGATGGCGCGCATTCCGGGCACGCTCGTCAGCCTCTCGGTGCGCGCGGGTGACACGGTCAAGAAGGGCCAGCGCATCGGCATGATCGTCGATTCGCGGCTCGGCCACGAAACCGCAGCCTATGGCGCGCAGGCCGCTGCGGCCGAGGCGGAAGCCGCCCGCGCCCGCGCTGATCTCGCCCGCGTGCAGGATCTTTATGACAACAAGGTCTACGCGAAGGCGCGCCTCGATCAGGCCGTCGCCGCCTCGCGCGCGGCGGACGCGCAGGCCGCCGCCGCGCGGTCGCAGCAGGGGGCAAGCGCCGCCGCGGCCGGGCAGGGTGCCGTGCTCGCGCCCGCCGATGGACGGGTCTTGCGCGCCGACATTCCCGCAGGCTCGGCGGTCGTGCCCGGCCTGTCGATCGCGACTGTCACCGCCGGTCCGCCCGTCGTACGCCTGTCGCTTCCCGAATCGCTCGCTGGAAGCGTCCGCATCGGTGCGCGGGTTCTGATCGACGGCGATGACCGCGAGGCGCGCGTCGTGCAGGTCTATCCGGGTGTTTCGGGCGGGCGCGTGCGTGTCGATGCCACCGCGCCCGGCCTCTCCGCCGCCTTCGTCGGCCAGCGCGTCACTGCGTCCATCGAGGTTGGGCGGCGACAGGCGCTCGTGGTGCCGCGCCGTTTCGTCTCGACGCGCTACGGCATCGATCAGGTCGATGTCGTCACCGCCGACAAACGCCTCAGCGCCGTGCCGGTGCAAACCGCGCCGACATCGGAAGCCGGGTCGGTCGAAATCCTCAGCGGCGTCGCCCCCGGAGACACGCTGTTCGTGCCGGGCAAGCCCTCATGAACCTCGGCATTTCCGGCCGTCTCACGCGCGCGACCATCGCCTCGCCGCTGACGCCGCTGTTCCTGATGGCGGCGATTGCCGTGGGCCTCATCGCCCTGTTCTCGATCCCCCGCGAGGAGGAGCCGCAGATCAGCGTGCCGATGGTCGACATCCAGGTGAGGGCGCCCGGCCTCTCCGCCGCCGGATGCCGTCGAACTTGTCGGCATCCCGCTCGAGACGATCGTGAAAAGCGTCGACGGCGTCGAGCATGTCTACACGCAGGCCGAAGACGACGGCGTGATGGTGACGGCGCGCTTCCTCGTCGGCTCGGACCCCGAAGACGCCGCCATCCGCATCGAGGAAAAGCTGCGCGCGAATTGGGACAGGAAACCCATCGGCATCCCCGATCCCAAGGTCACCGTGCGCGGGATCAACGATGTGCCGATCGTCGTCCTCACTTTGTCGCCGAAGCCCGGCGCGGCAGGCCAGTGGACCGACGGCGCGCTCTACGAAGTCGCCGCGAAGCTGCGCACCGAGGTCGCCAAGGTCGGCGATGTCGGCCTCACCTTTCTCGTCGGCGGGCGGCCGGAGCAGATCCGCATCGCGCCCGATCCCGCGAAGCTCGCGCGCTACGGCGTGCCGCTCGGCAGCGTGATCGAGGCTGCCGGGCAAGCGAACCGCAGCTTCCCGCTCGGCAGCATCCGCGAAAACGGCAAGGCGGTCGCCGTCACGGCGGGTCAGACGCTGTCCTCAGCGCAGGAGGTCGGGCTGCTCACCGTGCGCTCGGCAAGCGGCGCGCCGGTCTATCTGCGCGATGTCGCTACGGTCACGCAGGGCCCGCGCGAGGATCAGGCACGCGCATGGCGCTGGGCGAAGCGCGAGGGCGAGTGGTCGAGCGCACCCGCCGTCAGCCTCGCCATCGCCAAGCGCGCGGGGGCGAACGCCGTCGTCGTGTCGGACGCGATCGTGGACCGCGCGCAGCGCCTGGAAGGCCCACTCATCCCCGATGGCATCGATGTCGCCGTCACGCGCAACTACGGCGAGACGGCGAACGAGAAGGCGAACGAGCTGCTGTTTCACCTCGGCCTCGCCACGCTTTCCATCGTGGCGCTGATCGGTTTCGCGATCGGCTGGCGCGAGGCGGGCGTCACCGCCGTCGTGATCCCCACGACGATCCTCCTCACCATGTTCGCCTCGAATCTGATGGGCTACACGATCAACCGCGTCAGCCTGTTCGCGCTCATCTTCTCGATCGGCATCCTCGTCGATGATGCGATCGTGATGATCGAAAACATCGCGCGACACTGGGCGATGAAGGATGGCCGCAGCCGCACCGAGGCGGCGATCGAGGCGGTCGCGGAGGTCGGCAACCCTACGGTCGTCGCAACGCTCACCGTCGTCGCCGCGCTGCTCCCGATGCTGTTCGTCTCCGGGCTGATGGGGCCGTACATGGCGCCGATTCCGGTGAATGCATCTGCGGCGATGGTCTTTTCCTTCTTCGTCGCCGTGGTCATCGCGCCGTGGCTGATGATCCGCTTCGCCCGCAAGGCGCTGGATACCGGACACGGCCACGAGGATGGCGGCAGGCTCGGCGCGCTTTATGCGCGCGTCGCGCACCGCGTCATCGACAGCCGCACCTCGGCGCGCAATTTCCTCATCGGGGTCGCGCTCGCCACGCTGCTCGCCTGCTCGATGTTCTACTTCAAGGCCGTGACGGTGAAGCTGCTCCCCTTCGACAACAAGTCGGAGGTGCAGGTCGTCGTTGATATGCCCGAGGGAACCAGCCTCGAAGCGACGTCGCGCACGCTGGAAGATGTCGCCGCCGTGGTGCGCGGCATTTCCGAAGCGACCGCGATGGAGGCCTATGTCGGCACCTCCGCGCCGTTCAATTTCAACGGCCTCGTCCGCCATTATTTCCTGCGCGCACGACCTGAAATGGGCGACGTGATGGTAACGCTGCTGCCCAAGGGCGACCGCGACCGCTCAAGCCACGAGATCGCGCTCGATCTGCGCGAACGCCTCGCCGCGCTGAAGCTGCCCGCCGGCGGATCGCTGAAGGTCGTGGAAACCCCGCCGGGGCCGCCCGTGCTCGCGACGCTGCTTGCGGAGATTTACGGCCCCGATGCGGAAACCCGTCAGAAGACCGCCGCCGAGGTCGAAAAGATCTTCCGCGCCGTGCCGTACATCGTCGATGTCGACAACAGTTTCGGAGAGCCGCGCCCGCGCCTCCGTCTCGTGCCGGAGCGCGACCGCGTCGATTATTACGGCCTCTCGCAGCGGCAGATCTCCGACACGCTCGGCGCGCTGATGAGCGATACCGTGGTCGGCTACGCGCCGCGCGGCGGCGGCCGCACACCGCTTCCGATCAGCGTCGCGCTCGCGCAAGGCGCCCGCAGCTGGACGGAAACGCTGTCGAGCACGCCCGTCGCGGTCACGCCCGCGGGCGATCTCGTCGAGCTCGGCGCGATCGTCGATGCGCGGCAGGAAGCTGGCAGCCGCGCGATCTTCCGCCGCGACGGACGCTATGCCGACATGGTCACCGCGGAACTCGCCGGGGACTATGAAGCGCCGATCTACGGTATGCTGGCCGTGAACCGCGCCATCGAGGATCATGACTGGGCGGCCCAGGGCCTCGCAATGCCCGTCGTCCGCCTCAATGGCCAGCCGGAAGACGAGTCCGTCACCACGCTGCTGTGGGACGGCGAATGGGAAATCACCTGGGTGACGTTCCGCGACATGGGCGCCGCCTTCATGGTCGCGCTGCTCGGCATCTACATTCTCGTCGTCGCGCAGTTCCGCAGCTTCCGCCTGCCGCTCGTGATACTCACCCCGGTGCCGCTCACGCTTGTCGGCATTGTGCTCGGCCACATGCTGTTCCAGGCGCCGTTCACCGCGACCTCGATGATCGGCTTCATCGCACTCGCGGGCATCATCGTGCGCAATTCGATCCTGCTCGTCGATTTCATCCGGCACAGCGCGGCGCCTGAAAAGCCCCTGCGTGACGTGCTGATCGAAGCGGGCGCGATCCGCTTCAAGCCGATCGTGCTCACGGCGGCGGCGGCCATGATCGGCGCGGCGGTGATCCTCACCGATCCGATCTTCCAGGGGCTTGCAATCTCGCTGCTGTTCGGGCTTGCGTCCTCCACTTTGCTCACCGTGCTTGTCATTCCGGCGATCTACGTGGTGCTGCGCGATGACGGGAGACCTGCGACGACATGATGATGGCCGACACACCCGCCGCGGCGCTCGCCGCCTGCGCCGAGGATGCCGCTTCGGTCCTCAAGCTGCTCGCCAACGCGCAGCGGCTCATCGTGCTCTGCCGTCTTTCGGCGGGAGAGGCCTCGGTGAACACGCTCGTCGAGCTCACCGGGCAGGCGCAGTCGAGTGTGTCCCAGCATCTCGCGAAGCTCCGCGAAGGCGGCATGGTCGCCACGCGCCGCGAGGGCACGACGATCTTCTACCGGCTTGCCGACGAAGGCGTTCATGCGCTCATCGACATGCTCTGCGACCGCTTCGGCGGCCCGGCGAGGGTGGCGCAGGTTTAACCGCGCAGTCGTTTACAGGATTTTGGCAAACGTCGCGGCGGCGCCCCGCGCGCGGCGCGGTGCCCGGTCGCCGCGTTCCGGCAGTGCCGAAATGCGCGCGAGAAACGCATTTGCCGCCCCCGCCGCCCCGGGTGCGATGCTGTAGTAGACGAGTTTCGCAGCCCGCCGCGTGGTTACCAGCGCCGCTTTGCGCAGGATGGCGAGCTGCTGCGAAAGGCCGGGTTGCCCGATCCCGGTGAGCGTTTCGAGTTCGCCCACCGACGTTTCGCCCTTCACCAGCAGCGTGTCGAGCAGGCGCAGCCGCGTCTCGTGCCCGAGTGTCCGCATCAGTTCGGCAACGGTCGCCAGTTCGGCGTCAGAGAGCGTCTCAGCCACGGCTTCCGGCTCCGGGGTCGGGCGCGCTGCGGCAGAACCAGATCGGATCGTCGTCGCGCGCCATCAGTGCGGCCTGGTCCTGATCGGGCGGCAGCAGCACGTCCTCGCCAGGGCGCCAGCCCTCGGGCGTCACGATGTTATCGCTGTCAACACGCTGCAGGGCTGCGATGACGCGCAGCATCTCGTCGACGGACCGGCCGATCGTCGCAGGGTAGGTGATGATGGCGCGAATGATGCCGTCGGGATCGATGAAATAGGTTGATCGCATCGCGGCCGCATCCGCCGCGCGCGCCGAGATCATGCCGTAGGCGCGGCCGATGACGAGCGATGGGTCTTCGACGATCGGGAAGTTGACCGTCACCCCGAACGCATCGCGAATGGCGCGAACCCAGGCGAGGTGCGCGTAGAGGCTGTCCACCGAAACGGCCATCAGCGCGCAGTCGAGCGCCGCGAAGCGATCGGCCGCGCGCGCGATGCCTACGAACTCGCTGGTGCACACGGGCGTGAAGTCGGCCGGGTGGGAGAACAGCATCAACCAGCGTCCGCGAAAGTCGGAAAGGCGCATCGTGCCCATCGTCGTCCGCGCTTCGAAATTGGGTGCTGCGTCGCCGATCTGGAGCGGGACGACCGCGCTGTTCGCATCCGCCGTCATTGACGCTCCGCGACCTTTCCCTACATAGTTACACGAAAGGTGTAATAACGATGAGCGACGGAGTAAAGCAAGCGGCCGAGCCGCTCATGATCGTCTGTCCCGCCTGCGGTGCCGCCAACCGCGTTCCGGCTGCGCGGCGCGAACAGGCGCCCCGCTGCGGGCGCTGCAAGACAGCGCTTTTCGCTGGCAAGCCGCTCGATCTCGACGGTGCGGCGTTCGATCGCCGCCTGAAGACCGAAAGCCTCCCGCTGCTCGTGGATTTCTGGGCCTCGTGGTGCGGTCCCTGCCGCGCGATGGCGCCTGCGTTCGCGGCGGCGGCGCAGGATCTTGAGCCCTACGTCCGGCTCGGCAAGGTCGATACCGAGGCGGAGCAGCAGATCGCCGCGCGCTACGCAATCCGCTCGATCCCCACGATGATCCTGTTCGCGGGCGGTCGCGAAGTGGCGCGCACCGCGGGCGCGATGGACCGGGCCGCGATTGCTGCATGGACACGGCAGCAGTTGTCGCGCCGCTGAAATCGGCTAAGCGGAACACATGGACTTTCATGATCTTCTGTTCCGCTATTTCGGCACCGCCGAGATTGACGCGCTCAATGCCTCGGCGCTCACCGCCGGGCTTGACCGTATGCGCGTCGACTTCGGCCTCGAAACGAACGCCGGACGGCGCTTCGCGCTCTGGGCGCTGATGCACATGCTGGGCGACGCGCCCGATCTCGATGCGTTCGAGGATGCGGAGGAGCGGGAGGCCGCGCGCCGCTTCATGGATCTCGCCGACAGCGCCGGCAGCGGGGACTGATCTGCTACCCGAACCGGTGAGGGATCACCCATCGCGCCGGATTGTTGCGGCCTGCACAGACGTTATCCTCCCCGCATGGGGAATGAGCGGAGAGTGGTCGCCGTCAGCACGGCAAGACCAGCGTGGCAGGATGTAAGGGGGCAACGGACCTTCACCTCGATCGTGCGCAGCCCTGCGCCGGGCGCACTCTGGTTCGGCGCGGAGGGACCGGACGGCAACGAAACCGCGGTCCACACCGAAGCCGTCCTCGCTTCGCCTGCCGAGCACTACGCCATGTGGGCGGAACGCTTCGGCGCCGACCGCGCGGCATGGGACTGGTGCCGCTTCGGCGAGAACATCGTCGTGTCCGGCTTCGATGAAAACACGCTGCGCATCGGCGATATCGTGCGTATCGGCAGCGCGGTGTTCCGCGTGACCTCGCCGCGCATCCCGTGCTTCAAGTTCGCGTGGCGCATGGATCAGCCCGACAGCGTGCTCGGGCCGATGATCGAAAGCGGCCATGTCGGCTTCTACCTCGCGGTCGAAACGCCGGGGCGGGTTGAGGCTGGGGATAGCGCCACCACCGAATGCCCCGATCCGTCGGCGATCACCGTCGGCGACCTCTCGCGCCTGCTCGTCGCGCGCGAAGCCGATCCGCAGGCGCTGCGCGAGCCCCTGGCCAATCCCTGGCTCGGCGGGCAGGCGCGCGGGATGCTCGCGAAGCGCATTGCGGGGCTGGAGGACATGGCGCGCCTCAAGACCGGCCGCTGGAGCGGCTGGCGCCCGTTCCGCATCGCGAAACTGCGCGACGAGGCGCAGGACATCGCATCCTTCGCGCTCACCCCGCTCGACGGCATTCCGCTGGCGCCGCCGCTCGCCGGCCAGTTCCTCACCGTCCGCCTCGGCGACAGCGACGATGCCCCGGTCCGCAGCTGGACACTTTCTGATCACGCCGACACGCCGGAGCATTACCGCCTCACCGTCAAGCGCCTCGCGGGCGGGGAAGGCTCCGCGCTCCTCCACGACATCGGCGCCCGCAGCGGTACGGTCTGGGTGCGGCCCCCGGCGGGGCGTTTCACGCTGAAGCGCGACGGCTTCATGCGCGTCGTGCTGATCAGCGCGGGGATCGGCGTCACGCCGATGCTTGCGATGCTGAAGGCGCACCGGGAAAGGCAGGACAGTCCGCCGCCGCTCGTCTGGATTCACCAGACGCGAAGCGGCGAAACGCATGCGTTCGCAGCGACAGGGCGGGACGCTGCGCTGTGCCACGTCTTCTACTCCGCCCCGCGCGAAGATGACGCAGGCCACGAACCGGGGCGGCTCACGCCGGAGCGGCTGCGCGAAATCCTCGCGCCCGCTTACAAGACCGCGCCCTTCGGCCGCGAGATTGAACTCGAAGGCATTTTCAGCGACATCTACATCTGCGGCCCCGCGCCGTTCGAAGCGATGGTGCGCGATGCGCTTGCCGCCATGGGTGTCCCGCCCGGGCAGGTGCGATCGGAATCGTTCGTGCCCGGTGCGGCAGACGCCGCTCCCGCCATCGCGAGGGCGCGGGTGGACTTCGGCGGCACCGTCGCGGAATGGACGCAGGATGCGAACCCCAGCCTGCTCGAACTCGCCGAAGCCGCCGGTCTCGCGCCTGCGTTCGGCTGCCGTTCGGGAAGCTGCGGTGCCTGCGAAGGCACGCTCGTGTCGGGCCGTGTCGAGCATTCGCCGTCTCCCGCCATGCCCCTCGCGGCGGACCGTGTCCTGCTCTGCTGTGCGCGCCCTGCCTCCGACGTGGCGATCGCTTTTGACTAAACCGCCACCCCGAATTCATCGTCGCCACCCGCTGCGGCCTTTGCAGCGAGGCGCAAGATACAGGAACCTGCACCCATGACGCTGATCATCGAGAACGTGACCATCTTCGACGGAGAGGCCGTGCTCGGCGAGGGCATGTCGATCGTCGTTGAAGGCAACACGATCCGCGAAGTCTCCGACACGCCCGTGACCGTATCAGACGCGCAGCGCCTCGACGGCGGCGGGCGCTTTGCGATGCCCGGCCTCATCGACGCGCATTTCCACTGCTACGGTGCGGAGGCGAACCCGGCGGTGATCGACCGTATGCCGCCCGGCCTCCGCGCGCTTCACGCCCGCCGGATCATGGAAGATGCCTTGCAGCGCGGCTTCACGACTGTGCGCGATGCAGCGGGCGGCGATCATGTGCTGGCGGCAGGGCTCGCGAAGGGCCTCATCAACGGCCCGCGCCTCTTTTACCCCGGCCTCGCGATCAGCCAGACCGGCGGCCACGGCGACATGCGCGATCCTGATCATTTCGAAGGCTGCGCCTGCGCCTATTGCGGGTCGATGTCGGTCGTCGTCGATGGGCCGGACGAGATGCGCAAGATGGTGCGCGAGCAGCTCCGGCGCGGCGCGCATCAGATCAAGCTGTTCGTTTCAGGCGGCGTTCTCTCGCCGAGCGACCCCATCTGGATGGATCAGTTCTGCGACGAGGAGATCCGCGTCGCGGTCGAGGAGGCCGCCACGCGCCGCACCTATGTGATGGCGCACGCGCACACCAATGCCGCCGCGATCCGCTGCGTGAAGAACGGCGTGCGCTCCATCGAGCACGCAACGATGCTGGAGGCGGACGGCGTCGCCGCGATCGTGGAGCACGATGCCTTCGCGGTGCCGACGCTCGCGATCATCGATGCGATCCGCGCCGTGGGTCCGTCGATGGGCCTGCCCGCGGCGGCGCTCGCCAAGGTGGCCGAGGTCGGCGACCTCGCATCCACCTCGCTCGATCGCCTCCGCCAGGCGGGCGCGAAGATCGGTTTTGGTACGGATCTTCTCGGCAGGGTCATGGACCGTCAATCGCGCGAGTTCGCGCTGCGCCGCGAGATCATGAGCGCACCTGAAATCCTGCGTTCGGCGACCTCGGTGAACGCGGCCTTGGTCGGGATGGAAGGGAAGCTGGGCACGATCTCGGGCGGCGCGCTTGCCGATCTGCTGCTGGTGGATGGCAACCCGCTCGAAGATATTTCCGTTCTCGAACAGCACGACCGGCTCGCCCTGATCGTTGCCGACGGGCGCATCCGGCGGAACGCCCTTGTCTGATCCCCGCCCCCCCGCGCCGGAACGTCAAAGCGCGGTCTTCAGCCTCGTCGCGGGAAACATCGCGGGTTTTTCGGGAACGACGGCGATCCCGCTCTGGCTCGCGGCATCGGAGGCAAGGGGCGAACTTGCCGGCCTGGTGGCGTCCGGCGAAATGGCGGCGATCGGCCTTGGCACGCTTGGCGCTGCGGCGGTGGCGGGCAGGATCGGCGCCCGGCCGCTCGGTCTCGGCGCGGCGGCTGTTGCGGTTGGTGCCAACCTCCTTGCGATGCTTGCCCCTGATGCCGCTTTCGTTGCGGGGCGTCTGCTGTCGGGGCTTGCGCTCGGCGCGGTGCTGGCGACCGCGACGGCGCTCGCGGCGCAGCGCGTCGATGCGCAGAAGACGCTCGCCACGATGCAGATCGGTCTCGCCTGCTTCGCCGCGCTTTTCTACCTCGCGCTGCCGCCTCTCGTGGAAGCCGCGGGCGCCGCGGCCGTATTCGGCGGGCTCGCCGCAACGGCGCTCTGTGCGCTCCTCGCCATGGCGGCGGGGCTTCATGGCAAGGTCGAACAGAGCAGCGCCGGCTTTCGTCCGATCCCGCGCGCAGTGCTTGTGCTCATCGGACTTGCGGTGATGTTCGTGGGGCAGAGCATGGCCTGGAACTCGATCTTCCCGCTCGGCGCCGCGAAGGGCTTCGATATGCAACTCGTGGGCAAGATCATGGCCGCGTGCGCGGTCGTCATGATGGTCGGGCCGCTGCTTTCCCGGCTGCTTGGGGAGCGCGCGGGTCTGCGCGTGCCGGTGCTGGGTTTCAGCCTGCTTCTTGCGGCGGACGTGGTGCTGATCGCGCAGGCGCAGGGCTTGTGGCTGTTCGCGGTGGCGACTGCGGCGCTGGTCTTGCTCCCCGGTTTCGGTTTACCCTATGTGATCGCGCGCGCCGGAAATCTCGGGGATGCGCGACACGCTGGCGCGGCGCCGGCGTTCCTGATGCTTGGAAGCGCGCTCGGGCCGGCGCTTGCCGTGCCGCTCGTCGCGGGCTCCGACTGGAACGCCTTCGGGCTGGTCGCGGGCGGCGCCTGCCTGATCGGCGCGCTGCTGATGGGGGCCGGCAAGGGCCGAACGTAAAGGACCGGGTTTGAACGAAGCGGCCGAACCTCGCGAAACGGAGCGGTCCGGCGCGCGCGAACGGGCAAGCCGCCGCCGCTTGCGTCCGCCGGTGCAGCGCGCGCCGCTCGCCACGCGCGAACTTGTGCTGCGTTCGCTCGATGTCGCCCGCGCCGGCAAGCTCACGATCGTCGTCGGACCACGCGGTTACGGCAAGAGCACCGCGCTCGGGCAGTGGTGGCAGCGGCTCACCGAGCAGGGCATCGCGGCGGCGTGGTACACCGCGTCCGATCTCGATCGCGAACCCGATGTGTTTCTCGAAATGATCGCCCGCGCGCTCTCCGCTGCCGGTGTGGAAATGGGCGATGCCCTGCGCACCAAGACGGGCGACAGCCCGGCGGCGACGATGCTCGATGCGATCCTGCTGCAGCTCGACCGCGACGAGCGCCCGATTGTGCTCATCATCGACGATTTTGACCGCGTCGATCACCCCGCGATCGCGCGGCTGGTCGAGGAAATGACCGACGCGCTACCGGATTGGGTACACCTCGTGCTGGCGACGCGGCGCAAGCCGTCGCTCGCCGTCTCGGTGCTGCGCACGCAGGGTATTGTCCGCATCATCGATCCGGCCGAGCTTCGCCTCAGCGACGCGGAGCTTGGCGCGGCGCTTGGCCTCCCGGCCGATGCGCCCGAACTCGCGGCGATCGCCGAGCAGACCGAAGGCTGGCCCGTCGCCGTCCAGCTTTATCGCCTCTGGCGCGACCGGATGGGCGTCTCCGCGCGGATGCCGCGCTTCAGCGGGCAGGTCGACGAGGTCGCCGACTATCTTGCCGAGCAGGTCTTCGCGATGCTTGCCGAGCACAGCCAGATACTGCTCACCGAGCTGTCGCCGTTCGATTATGTGGAGGCGAGCCTCGCCGATCACGTGCGCGACCGGCGTGATAGCGCGGCGCTGCTCGAAGAAGTGGAGGCGGAGCTGCCGACGCTCGTCCAGCGCACGGAATCGGAAGGCGAACCGGCGTGGCGGCTGCACCCGCTGCTGTCGGATTATGCGCAGGCCCGCCTCAGTCGCAGCCCGGATCACGCGGCGCGGCTCCACAGGCGCGCGGCGGACTGGCTCTGGCAGCAGCAGCGCTATGCCGCATCGGTGCGGCACTACGATCTTGCCGGCGACCGCGCGACGATGGTGGAGACGCTCGGCGGCATTCCGTTCATCCTGATCTTCCTCACCTACGGCGCGGGTGAACTGCGCGCGATCTTGCGCGAGACGCCCTCGGAGGTTCTGGAAGCCCAGCCGCGCCTGCAGCTGATGGCGGCGCTCGCGCACTTCAAGGCCGGGCACTTCGGAGAGGCGAGCAACTGGCTGCGTCGCATCCGCGAGAGCACAGGCGGCTTCCTCGACGATCCCACCGGGCACGGCAGGCAACTCGAACTCGAAGGCTACGCCCTCGATCTGCTTTTCGAATGCTACATCAACGGCATCTCGCCCGCGCGCGAGGCGGAGGTCGAGCGGGTGCGTGCGCTGGCGCCCGACATGCCGCTGTTCTGGGCATGGTGCGAAAACACGATGATCGTGATGTACCAGATGCGCGGCGATCTGCACGCGGCACGCCAGTCCGTCATCCGCACGCGCGAAACCTATCAGGCGCTTGGGATGCTCCCCTTCGCCGAACAGCATCTGATGACGCACGATGTGCTCGTCGCGCTTGCGCACGGTTCTTTGAAAACGGCGTCGGAACATGCCGCCGCCACGCTCAGGCGCCGGGGCGCGGGCGGCATCGAGGCGACCGTAACGGCGACCGCGCGCATGGCGCTCGCCGCGGTGGATTATCTCCGTCACTACCGCGAAAGCGCGGCGGACCTCGTGCGCGTCGCCTTCGATCAGTTCGGCGCGGGCGAGGCGTGGTACGATCAGTACGCCGTGTCCTGGCCGATCATCGTCGATGTCGCGTGGCGCCGCAGCGGGCATCCGGCGGCGCTTCGCGTGATCGCCGAGCTCAGAACACGGCTCGGCAATCAGGGGCTTCTCTGCGTCACGGACTTGCTGAAGGCGCTGGAGGCGATCTACCGCTTTCGCAGCGGCGGCATCGACAGTGCCGAGGCGATCGTGCGGACACTCGCGGGCGATGCGGAGCATGTGCCCTGGCGCACGCGTGATCTCGTGATGCAGGCGCGCATCCTCATCGATCTCGCGCGCGGGCGCGTCGCTGCGGCGGGGGAGGGTGCCCGCGCGATGATCGAGGAGGGGCGGACAGGCGAGCGTCTCGTCACGATGGTGAAGGGCCATGTTTTGCTGTCGCTCGTGCGCGACCGGCTCGGCGACGAAGCCGGCGCCGATGAAGCAATGGCAGCGGCGGTGCACCATGCCTTTGCCGAGGAGATACTGTCTCCGTTCGTCGAGGAAGGCAGCGCTGTCCGCGCGATCATGGAGCGGACGGCGAAGCGCAGTGCGTCCCCGCTCGAACAGCACCATGCCGAAACGATCCTGCGGGCACTGAAAGCCAAGCCCCAATATCTCTCGCCCGATGCGCTGAGCGACCGCGAATCGGAAATCGTCGCTCACCTCGCCGAGGGCGCGTCCAACAAGCTGATCGCCCGCCGTCTCGGGCTCACCGAGAACACGATCAAGTTTCACCTGAAGAAGATCTACGCCAAGCTCGGCGTATCCAGCCGCAAGGCCGCCGTCGCGCGCGCTCAGGAGAAATAGGCCGCGCCGCCACCCGACAGCGCCTCTCACTACCCGACTCGGCTGTCGCGCCCCTCGCGTTCCCGCGCGAATATGATCGTCGCAGGGAAAACAGCAAAAAGGGGTAAGGGAAATGACGAGCCGTAACCTGAGAACGGCCTTTCTGGCCTCAGCGGCGCTGGCGATATTGCCGGGCGCGGCGCTGGCGCAGGATGCCGAAACCGACGAGATCATCATCACCGCGCAGCAGCGCGCCGAACCGCTCCGCAACGTGCCTATTCAGGTGACGGCGTTCACCGCGCAGGCGGTCGAGGACGCGGGCATCAAGTCGACGTCCGATATCATCGCGCAGGTGCCGAACATCACCTACGATCGCGGCGATACCTACCGCAGCAACTTCATCACGATGCGCGGCCTCACCCAGATCAACAACGCCGATCCGCCCATCGCCTTCGTGCTCGACGGCGTGCCGCAGACCAACCAGAAGCAGCTCGGCGTCACCCTGTTCGATATCGAACGCATCGAGGTTCTGAAAGGCCCGCAGGGCGCGCTTTATGGCCGTAACGCCGTGGGCGGCGCGATCAACGTGGTGACGAAAGCGCCGGGCAACGAACTCGAAGGCTTCGTCAACCTGGGCTATGCGAACGGCGACACGATCGACGCCTCTGCAGGTATTTCGGGCGCGCTGGTCGAAGACAAGGTTCTGGTCCGCGTTTCGGGCAGCTACACGTCGTCCGACGGCCTCATCAAGAACGATTTCCGCGGCGATCACGTCGATTACATCGATCACGACTATTCGCTTCGCGGCCGCATGATACTGAAGCCGACCGATCTGCTGACCTTCGACCTTCGCGCCGAATACAGCGATTTCCGGGGCGGTTCGAACAGCTACGCGGCCGTGTTCTCCGGCATTCCGCGGGACTTCGTGAACCCGCAGTTCAATTTCCCGGCCTATGCGGAAGGCGACAGCGTCGATCTCACGGGCAAGTTCGATTACGATTTCGGGTTCGCGACCCTCACAGGCATCAGCGCCTGGTCGAAGTTCCAGCAGAACAACCGGGCCGATCTCGATTTCCGCAATCCCGTGGATTCGCCGGGCGGCATTTTCGGCCTCGGCTTCCAGGCGGGGCAGGGGCAGAACGCAAAGCTCGAAACCTTCAGTCAGGAACTGCGCCTCGTTTCCGCAAGCGATCAGGCGTTCCGCTGGCTCGTTGGCTTGTATTATCTGAACACCGATCGTGCGCTCGTCACGCGCGGTTTTATCGATATCGACGGCAGCGATCAGTTTGATAACACCGCGCTGCTCATCGCCAACAACAACGAAACGAACGACAACAACGCCTATGCGGCGTTCGCGCAGGTCGATTACGACCTGACCCCGACACTGACGCTGACGGGTGGCATCCGCTACGACGAGGACAAGCGCGAGCAGACGAACGTCGTGACCGGCGCCGTCCGCAAGACTTCCTTCGACCGCGTCCAGCCCAAGGTGACGCTGACGTGGAAACCGGAAGACGGCCGCCTCGTTTACGCCACCTACAGCACCGGTTTCCGCTCGGGCGGTTTCAACGCGCCGAACGTCACCGTGCCCGTGTTCGACGCCGAAACCCTCGACAACTTCGAGGTTGGTTTCAAGACGCAGTGGTTCGATCGCAAGCTGACGCTGAACGGCGCGGCCTATCTCACCAATGTCAAGAACTACCAGTATTTCTACGTTGACGCCGCGACCGCATCGCAGATCATCGACACGATCGACAAGGTGCAGATCAAGGGCTTCGAGATCGAGGCGATGGCAAAGCTCGCGCCGGGGCTCGATGCGAGCTTCGGTGTCGGCACCACCGACAGCGAGATCAAGCGCAGCCTGTTCCCGTCCGACGTCGGCAATCATTCGCCGCGTACGGTGCCGCTGTCGATCAACAGCTCGATCCAGTATCGCGGCGATCTCAGCGAAACCGTGGCGGGGTTCGTGCGCATCGAGCACCAGCACATTGGCAAGAAGTACTGGGACGCCGACAATGCCTCGGTGCAGAATCCGTATGACCTTCTCAACGCGCGCATGGGCGTCGAGTTCGGAAACTACGGCCTCTATGCCTTCGCGCGGAACATCTTCAACGAGAAGTATTATTCCGAATTCTTCCAGCCGAAATACTCCGGTCTCGATGTCGCGATCGGCTATCGCGGCACGCCGCGCACCTATGGCGTGGAAGCGAAGGTGAAGTTCTGACAGTCTTGGCGGGCGCTCTCCGGGCGCCCGCCAACATGCATTCTATTTCGAAAGGTTGACATGAGCGGCAGCGGATACAGGCTGGGCATCGACGTCGGCGGCACCAACACTGATGCGGTGTTGATGCGCGGACGCGAGGTGCTGGCGACGGCGAAGAGCTTTACGACGGCGGACGTGCGCAGCGGTGTCGTCAACGCCGTGCGCATGATCCTCGACAAGGCGCCCGAGCACCGCGCTTCGATCGAGGCGGTGATGATCGGCACGACGCAGTTCGTGAACGCCTTCGTTCAGCGCAAGGGGCTGGCGCCCGTCGCGATCTTCCGCGTCTCGCTGCCCAAGGCGGACGGCGTGCCCCCGCTCGCGGGTTGGCCCGACGATCTCGTCGAAGTCGCCGGCTCGCACATCTACATGGTCGGCGGCGGCGCGCTCTACACGGGCAAGGACTACGCCCCGCTCGACGAGGACGCGCTCCGCGCTGCGGCCGAGGATGCCCGCGCGAAGGGCCTGAAGGCCGTCGCCATCTCCGCGAACTTCGCGCCGATCCGCCCGGATATCGAGGAAAAGGCCGCTGCCGTCGTGCAGTCGGTCATGCCCGATGCGCGCATCACGATTTCTTCGAAGGTCGGCGGCCTCGGCCTCATCGATCGCGAGAATGCCGCCGTCATCAACGCGACGCTCGCGGAGCTTTCCGAGCGCGTGATCAGCTCGCTGCAAACCGCCATCGCCGATCTCGAAATCAACGCGCCGATCTACATCAGCCAGAACGACGGTACGCTGATCACCACCGAAACCGCGTCGGCATTCCCGATCCTCACCTGCTCGGCCGGCCCCACGAACAGCATTCGCGGCGCCGCGTTCCTCACTGGGCTCGACGAGGCGGTCGTCGCCGACATCGGCGGCACTACGACCGACATCGGCTTCCTGCTGCGCGGCTTCCCGCGCGAAACGACTGCGGCGAATTACATCGGCGGCGTCCGCACCAATTTCCGAATGCCCGACGTGCTCTCCATCGGCATCGGCGGCGGCAGCCTCGTCCGCAAGGGCGAAGGCGGCTGGACGGTCGGCCCCGAGTCCGTCGGCTACCGGCTCGCCGAGGAAGGCCTGATCTTCGGCGGTGAAACGCTCACCGCGAGCGACATCGCCGTCCGCGCGGGTCAAGCCGAAATCGGCGATCCGGCAAAGGTCGCGCACCTCCCGGATGAAACCGTGCAGGCCGCGCTCGACAATCTGCATCTGCAGATCGAAGACGCCATCGACCAGATCAAGACGAGCAATCACGCGCTTCCCCTCGTCCTCGTCGGCGGCGGCAGCATTCTCATCTCGCGCGCGCTGAAGGGCACGTCTGAAGTGCTGAGGCCTGCGCACGCCGAAGTGGCGAACGCGGTCGGCGCCGCCATCGCGCTCGTCAGCGGGCGTGTCGACAAGCTCTATGATGTCGGCGCGATGGGCCGCGAGGCCGCGCTCGAACAGGCGCGCAAGGAAGCGACCGATGCCGCCGTCGCGGCGGGCGCGCGCGAAGGTGAGGTCGAGATCGTAGAGATCGTCGAACTCCCGATGACGCACATGAAATCCGGCTCTGTCCAGATCAGGGTTCGCGCCGTCGGCCCGCTTGCGGCGCTCGCCTGAGCCCACGCTTTTTCGAAAGGCACACCATGTTCATTGTCGATAGCGTTCAGGACATTCAGGATATGGCGCGCGGCGCCGTGCTCCTCGGCACCGGCGGCGGCGGCGATCCCTATGTCGGCGAACTCTTCGTCCGCGCGCAGATCAAGAACGGCCGCTACCCGAAGGTCCTCTCGTGCGACGAGATTCCCGATGACGCCTTCGTGCTCTCCATCGCGGGCATCGGCGCGCCGTCGGTAATCGTCGAACACCTCGTCAGCGAAAAGACGCTGCACCGCATCCTCGCCCGCGCCGAGGCATTTTACGGCCGCCGCGTCGATGCGCTCATCAGCGCCGAAATCGGCGGCGCGAATTCGATGTTCCCGCTCGCGCTCGGCGCGATCAGCGGTATTCCCGTGCTCGATGCCGACGGTGTCGGCCGCGCCGTGCCGCACATCGAGATGACGACGTTCAGCATCTACGGCTGCAAGGCGACGCCGGGCATCGTGATGGACGATTCCGGAAACGTCGTCACGATCGAAGCCGTCGACGATCGCATGGCGGAAGACCTCTGCCGCGTCGTCACCGGCGCGATGGGCGCCATGGCGTTCGGCGCGCTCTATCCGATGACAGGCAAGCAGGCGAAATCCTTCGCGGTGCAGCGCACGATCACGCAGACGCTGGAAATCGGCCGCGCCATCCGCACCGCGCGCGAGGAGTCGCGCGACATCTTCGAAAGCCTGATCGACTATCTCAACAGCTGGGGCAATCGCACCGCGCGCATCCTGTTCGACGGCAAGATCACCGACGTGACGCACGACACGCGCGACGGCTGGCATTTCGGCCGCGCGACGATGACCGGGCTTCAGGATTCATCGGACGAGTGCGTCGTGGAAATCCAGAACGAATTCCTGGTCTGCCGTTTGAACGGCAAGACGATCACGATCGTCCCCGATCTCATCAGCATCCTCGATCGCGAATCCGGCGAGCCGCTGACGGGTGAAATGCTCACCTACGGCCAGCGCGTGAAGGTGCTCGGCTACAGCGCCGATCCGATGCTGCGCCGCCCGGAAAGCCTCGAAGTCCTCGGCCCGCGCATGTTCGGCATCGATGAGGAATTCCAGCCGATCGAAACCCTGTTCGCCTCCGCATAGGCTGGCGCAAAGGCATAAAAAAGGGGCGGCAACCGCTAGGTTGCCGCCCCATCTTTTTTTTGACCGCGCCGCTTAGAAGTTGGCGCGGAAGTTGAGGCCCACCGTGCGCGGCGCGACGCTGTTCACGAGCGTGCGGTTCTGCGCAATGGCGTTTGAGAGCGAGCGTGTGATCCCCGTGTCATCGAACAGGTTGTTCACGAACGCATACACGCCCCAGGCGTTGTCTTCCGCCTCGACGCCGACGCGCAGGTTCGCGATCTCGTAGTCGTCGATGTAGCGGGTGTAGACGTAGGACGGACGGAAGTCCGACCAAGAGCCGCCGACATGGTTGGCATCCATGCGGAAGAAGCCGTTCAGCCCCTCCGCGACGCCCCACACGTACTGCGCCGAAAGGCCCGCCGTGAATTTCGGCACGAACGGAATGCGGTCGCCGTCGAAACCGGCGGCCGGAGCGATTGCCGTGCCGGCATTCGGCTGGTCTTCGGTCAGCTTGGCGTCGAGATAGGCGAGATTGCCGGAGATCGAGAGGCCTTCGATCGGGCGCAGCGAGCCTTCAAGTTCGAAACCGCGGATACGTGCAGAGCCCGCGTTGCCGATATAGGCGAATGCGCCGTTCGGTGTGCGCGTGGTGATCTGCATGTCCGACCAGTCGATCTGGAACACGTCCATGTTGAGCGTGAGCTTGCGATCGAGCATCGTCGTCTTCAGACCCGCCTCGTAGTTCCACAGGCTGTCCGACTGGTACGGCGTCAGTTCCTGGGCGAGGCCAATCACCTGGTTCGCGCCGCCGGGGCGGAACCCCTGCGAAGCTTCGGCGTAGAAGAGCACGTCGTCGGTGATCTTGTACGAAGCGTTGAACTTGAACGCCGTGCCGTCCTCGTCCGAGGACACGAACGAGAGCGGACGCACCACCGCGCCGACGAGGATGGAACCCTTCGTCGTCTCGCCGTTGATGTCCTTGTCGTAGCGGAAGTAACGCACGCCCGCGGTCAGGTTGAGCCGGTCGGTCACATCATACGAGACTTCGCCGAATGCGGCCACCTGGCGAAGGCTGTCGTTGATGTAGCGCGTCGTTGCGATCTCGAGCGGATAGAGGATCGCGCCCGTCACCGGATCGGCGTTCACCTGCGGGTTTTCCACGTGGATATCGCGGTCCGAGAAGAAGCCGCCGATGGTCCAGTTGAGCGGCCCCGTGCCGTCAGAGCTGAGGCGAATCTCGCCCGTCCACGCTTCCATGTTCTGCTGCGGGAACAGCGCCGACGTCGACTGGCCGTCGACGAGCGCATAATAGTCCGTAAGCTGGGTGCCGGCGCACGGGATCGCCGGGCTGCCGTTGAGGCGGGCACCGCAGCCCGCCGCCGTGCGCGTTGAGCGGATGAAGCGCGAAACGTCGCTCACCGTCGAAATGTCGCGCTCCATGTAGGAACCCGCCGCCGTCAGCACCACGCCGCCGAAATCATAGGCGGCCGTGAGGCTGAAAAGGTCCACGTCGTCGCGTACCGGCTGGCGCGTCAGCGCGTCCGAATTGTATTTGCCGGCTTCCAGCGTCCACGACGGCGTGTCCGTGCGCGCCCGGTTCATGTAGTACGCCGCGTCGATCGTGAGATCGTCGGTCGGGGTCGCCCTCAGCAGCAGGCGTCCGCCGTAGTATTTCTGCTCGTTGATGTCTTTGATGCGGAGCGTCGTGTTGTCGATGTAGCCGTCCGCCTTGCGGTAGAAGCCCGTGGCGCGCATCGCCAGCTTGTCCGTCACGATCGGCACGTTCACCATGCCGCTCGCTTCGAAATTGGCGCCGCCGTGCTTGGTCGCCGAAAGGCTGGTGTCGATCGCGGCGTCGAATTCGTTCGTCGGCTTCTTGTAGATCACGCGCAGCGTGCCGCCCATCGAGCCCGAACCGTAGAGCGTGCCCTGCGGGCCGCGCAGCACCTCGACGCGCTCGACGTCGAACAGGCGCAGTTCAGGGGTGGAGCCGCCGGCGTCGTTGCCCGCGCCGATCACGCCCGTCACCGGGGTTTCGTCGTAATAGGTGCCGACCGTCGGTTCGCCTGCGGCCTGAATACCGCGGATAACGACGCGACGCTGCGAGGGGCCGCCGTCGACGAACGAGAGACTGGGCACGCTCGAATTGAGATCGGCGATGCTCTGGACGCCCGAATTCGCGATCGTGTCGCCGGTAACGGCAGAGATCGAAATCGGCGTATCCTGCAGGTTCGTGTCGCGCTTCAGCGCCGTGATGATGATTTCGTCACCGGTGGACTCCTGTGCGGCGGCCGTGCCGCTCACCCCGGCCATCGCCGTGGCGGCAAGGAAAAACGACATTTTGAACATCTTGCTCACTCTAAATCTCCTTTTACGCGTGCCGGGCTTAACGATCTGCCGGACATCGATTATGCAAATGAAAGGGCCACTCGAACGGCCCTTGAAGAAACTCTTGCCTGACGAACCCCCTTGTTCGGCCCTGTCGGAGAAGACACGGGCCAGTATATTTTGAGAGGGAGCCTGAACAGAGCCCCGCTCTCCGCCGGCCGTTCTGAGTCGAGGTCACGTGCTTGGCAAGATGATTGTTGCGTATCCCGATAAAATGATGAAATCCTGATGCTATCAAGCATCAGGTCTCCGCAAGGAGATGCCAAACGGCTTCGGCGGCTGCCGCGGGAGGCGAACGATGGCGTGTTGTCAGTAGCGTGAAAGGGGCAAACATGATGAAAATAGCGGTCAGCCTTGCGATTGCGGCACTGCTCGGAACGACGGTGATGGCGCAGCCGATGGACCCGGATTTCGCGAAATCCGTGAAGGCGTGGACGACGAAGCCGGAGTTCAGCAGCCCTCTCGTCGATCATCTGCCGGTGTCGGATACTGTTCCGTCTCCGAAACAGAGTCTCGGTAACCATATCGGTGCGCCGAAGGTGCTGCACTATTACGAGCAGATCGTCGGGTATTACCGGGCGCTCGCTGAAAAATCGCCGCGCATAAAGATCATTGAGATCGGCAAGACCGAGGAAGGCCGCGAGAATATCGTTGTGATGATCTCGTCGGAAGAAAACCTGGCGAAGCTCGACACCTATAAGGCGAATCTCGCGCTGCTCGCCGATCCGCGCAAGCTGCCGGCCGCAGACGCGCCTGCCGTGATCGCGGGAACGAAGCCGATCTATCACCTGTCGGCGGGGCTTCACAGCGCCGAAACCGGGCCGCCCGAGATGCTAATGGAGCTCACTTATCGCCTGCTCACCGACGAAGGCGAGATGATCCGCGGTATTCGCGACAACCTCGTCGTTGCGCTCAGCCCCGTTCTGGAGGCCGATGGCCGCGACCGCTATGTCGACTGGTATTACCGCAACCTCATCGACGAGACCGACGACCGCAACAAGCCCGGGGGTCCGCCTTACTGGGGCAAATATATTTATCACGACAACAACCGCGACATTAACTTCTCGGATGTCAGCGCCCGCCACTTGATGAAATATTACATGGAATGGCACCCGCCGGTGATGCACGAGCTGCATGAATCGGTGCCGTTCCTCTACACCTACAGCGGTCAGGCGCCGCAGAACCCCGATCTCGATCCGATCCTGTTCGGCGAGCTGCCGTGGTTCGCGAACTACGAGATGGCGCAGCTCACCAAATACGGGATGCCGGGCGTGTGGACGCACGGCTTCGTCGATGCGTGGACGCCGGGCTACCTCGCCTTCATGTCGTCGAACCACAACGGCATGCTGCGCATGTACGAAACCTTCGGCAACGGCGGCGCGACCACCATGCTCCGCCATGTCGCGCCCGAGGTGCAGACGTCCGTGCGCGGCGGCGACTGGACGAAGCGCGATTGGTATCGCCCCAGCCCTCCCTACAAGGAGGTTGTCTGGTCGATGCGCAACAACACCAACTACATGCAGACGGGCGTGCTGACCGCGCTCGATCTCGCCGCCAAGCACCCGAACGTCATCCTCGAAAACTTCTACAAGAAGAGCGCGAATGCCGTTGAAAACGGAAAGACGAAGGCGCCTTACGCGTACATCATCCCCGGCGGCCAGAAGGACGAGACGCGCATTGCCTTCGTGACCAATCTCCTGCGGCTGCAGGGCATCGAGGTCGGACGCGCTACGAAGTCGATCAAGCTCAAGGATGCCATCTACCCCGCCGGCTCGCTGGTCGTGAAGCTCGATCAGCCCTACGGGCGCCTGGCGAAGATCCTGCTTCGCAAGCAGGACAATTACCCCGACGAGAAGCTCGGCACCTACGACGATGCCGCCTGGACCATGGGCATGATGGCGCATGTCGATGTGGTCGAGGTGGACGACAAGGCCGCGCTCGATATCCCGACGACGCCGGTCGATCGCCTGACGCCGCGCGGCAGCATTTCCGGTCGTGGTGCTGGCACCTATGCGGTGCTCGATACCGGCTCGGTCGGTCTCGCGACGCTCCGCTACCGCCTGAAGGACGCGAAGGTCAGTGTTGCCGAGGCCGATTTCAAGGCGGGCGGCAAGGCCATCCCGGCCGGTTCGCTGCTCGTCGACGGCAGCGCCTACGACGTTCTGAAGCCCGCGGTTGAAGCCCTCGGCCTCCACGCCGTGTCCGTAAGCGGCAAGCCCGCCGCGCACGAGAGCGTTTTGCCGCGCACGGCGATGTTCAGCACATGGGGATCGAGCGAGAAGGTCGGCTGGGTGCGCTACGCGTTCGACCAGCACGAGATCGCCTATGACCTCATCTTCAAGGAGCAGGTCCGCGCCGGCAACCTCCGCGACAGGTACGACGTCATCATCCTGCCGACGCAGGGCCGCTCGACGAAGGACATCGTGTTCGACATCCCCGTGAAGGGGAAGCCGCTGCCGTACACGAAGACGGATCGTTACCGCTTCCTCGGCGACTACGGGTCGTCGGAGGACGTGCGCGGCGGCATGGGCCTTGAAGGCATGGTCGAGCTTCGGAAGTTCGTGGAGGCGGGCGGCACGCTCATCACCACGGGCGACGCGAGCGCGGTGCCGGTCGAGTTCGGCCTCGTGGGCGACATCATCTCGACGCGCACCACCGGCGATTTCTACGCGCCCGGCCCGATCGTGAAGGCGAAGGTGCTGCAGCCGAAGAACCCCGTGTTCTACGGCTACGAAGAGGCGGAAATGCCCGTGCGCTGGGCGTCGAACGCGATGTTCGGCGTGCCGGAGCGGCTGAAGGGCCGCGTGATGATGGAGTTCCCCGGCGGCAAGGATGGCGTGCTCAGCGGCTTCATGCGCGGCGCCGATCAGGTGAAGGACCGCGCCGCCATCCTCAACGTCCCGCAAGGAAACGGCCGCATCCTCATGTTCGCCACGAACCCCGTGTGGCGCTGGCAGAACCTCGGCGAGTTCCGGATGCTCTACAACGCGCTCATCAACTGGAAACAGCTCGGCCTTACCGACATCGATCCCCCCGTCCCGGCGCCCATCGTCGCCGCCGAATAACCCTGAAGGAGTTCCCACTATGAAGTCTCTGCTTCTCGCCGCCGCGCTTTCCGCCGTCGCCGTCTCCGCCACCGCGCAGGAGGTGAAGCGCCCCGAGTTCCCCTTCACCACCGAGAAGGCCTACGACGCCGGCAAGGTCGCGCCCTACAAGGGCAAGCATACGGGCGCTTACGCCTACATCGATGCCAACAAGGCCGCGCACATCGAGAACGTGCAGCGCTGGGTGCGTCAGCGCTCGATCAGCGCGGAGAACGACGGCGTCAATGAGATGGCGCAGATGCTCGCCGCCGATCTCAAGGCGCTCGGCTTCAAGGAGGCGGAGCTTGTTCCCACCAAGCGCCACCCCGGCGTCTGGGGCTATTACGATGCGGGCGCGAAGACTACGATCGCGGTTTACATGATGTACGACGTCCAGCCGATCGAGCCCGTGGGCTGGCAGGTCGATGCTTTCGCGGGCACCATCCTTGAAGACCACGCGCTCGGCCGCGTCCTCATGGCGCGCGGCGCGACCAACCAGAAGGGCCCGCAGCGCATCTTCCTGAACGCGCTCGAGGCCATCATCAAGGCCGAGGGCAAGCTGCCCGTGAACATCATGCTGCTCGCGGAAGGCGAGGAGGAGCTTGGCTCGCCGCACTACCCGGATCTCATCGCCAAATATGCGGACCGTTTGAAGCAGGCGAACGGCGGCGTTCTCTTCCCGATGATGGGGCAGACGCTTGCGGGCGGCGTTCAGATGTCGCTCGGCGTCAAGGGCAACATCTATTTCGAGCTTGAGGCGCAGGGCGGCCCGCAGGGCGGCCCCAAGGATGCCGAGATCCACAGTTCCCTGAAAGCCATCGTCGATGCGCCGGGCCTCCGCCTCGCCCAAGCGATCGCGAGCCTCACCTCGCCCGACGGCAACGTCATCACCGTGCCCGGCTTCTACGATTCGATCCGCCAGCCGAACCAGGAGGAGCAGGAGCTCATCAACGGCGTCCTCCCCGCGTGGCAGGCGAACGAGGCGGCGATGCAGAAGTCGCTCGGCGTCGAGAAGTGGATCGGCGGCATGACCGGGCGCGAGGCGATCACGCAGTATCTGTTCAACACCACGCTCAACATGGACGGTATCTGGGGCGGCTATTCGGGGCCGGGCACGAAGACCATCCTGCCGCACAAGTTCACCGCGAAGTTCGATTCGCGCCTCGTGCCGAACCAGACGCCCGACGAGTCCGAGCGCCTGATCCGCGCGCACCTGGACGCGAAGGGCTTCACCGACATCAAGCTCACGCGCCTGTCGGGCTATCCGCCCGCGCAGTCTTCGGTGAAGGAGCCGCTGGTGCAGGCGGTGATCGGCACATACCGCAAGTACGGCATCACGCCGAGCGTCATGCCGCGCCTTGCGGGCAGCGCGCCGTATTATGTCTTCACCGATATCCTGAAGATGCCGATCGTCTCGGCGGGCATCGGCTACGGCGCGGGCGCGCACGCGCCCAACGAGTTCATCGTCATCGATCCGAAGCCGGGTTCGAAGGTCGCGGGCATCACGGAGGCGGAGAAGTTCTACGTCGACGTCGTCCACGCCGTCGCGAAACGCTAAGGGGCAGGGGGAGCGTCATGACCGGACCCAGCGAGATCAGCCGCCGCGCCTTCGCAACCGGCGCGGCGGGCCTCGGCCTCACCGCGCTCGCCGGGCCCGGCATCGCCGCCACCACCGACGCCATCCCGGCGTCGGTGGCCGCGCTTTACCGGAAGGCGATCGTCATCGATGCGCTCGCCTCGCCGGACACGTGGAACGTGCCTTATCCGCCCCCCGGCGAGCTCACGCCCGAAAAGCTCGCGAACGTGCGCGCCTCGGGCATCACCGCGGTCAACCTTACCGTGGGCAAGCCCGGCGGTTTCGAAGGCACGGTGAAGGAAATCTCGAAATGGCTCCGCCATATCGAGGCGCACCCCGATCATTTCCTGCTCGTGAAGCGCCATGCGGACCTCGCCGCCGCGAAGGCGCAGGGCAAGCTCGGCATCATCTTCGGCTTTCAGGGCATGGGGATGATCGGCGAGGATCTCAGCCTCATCGAGACGTTCGACGGCCTGTGGGTGCGGATCATGCAGCTCACCTACAATGATCGCAACGCGCTCGGCGCCGGCAGCTCGCTGCCCGATAGCGAAGGCCTCACCGCGCTTGGGCGCGAGGCGGTGGCGCGCATGAACAGCCTCGGCATCCTCGTCGATACCGGCCACGGCACGCCGCAGACGGTAATAGACGCCGCCGCGGCCTCATCGAAGCCGATCACCTGCTCGCACACCGGCGCGCGCGCCGTCTATGCGAGCCAGCGCAACCAGACGGACGCCGCGCTCCGCGCCGTGTCGAAGACCGGCGGCGTCGTCGGCATCTATCTGATGCCCTTCCTCGGCCGCGATCCCGTCTCGCCCTCGCGCGCGCTGTTCATGAAGCACCTCACCCACGTGCTGAACCTGTGCGGAGAGGATCATGTCGGCATCGGCAGCGACCAGAGCATCACCCCTGTCGACATCTCTCCGGCCTACATGGATATCGTGCGCAAGACTGCCGAGGCGCGGCAGAAGGCCGGAATCGGCGCGCCGGGAGAGGCGGACGGCCCTGTTGCGGTCCCAGACCTCAACAGTGCCCGCCGCATGGAAATCATCGCCGCCGAAATGGACCGCGCGAAATACCCGGCGCGCGTCATTGAAAAAGTGATCGGGGGAAACTTCGACCGGCTGTTCCGGGACGTCTGGAAAGCCTGAAACGTTCAGGGCGGGGCTCAGCCCCGCCCTGGCAGAACATTTTACAGCGGCGAACCGCCCAGCTTGTAGGTCACCTGCAGGTAGAAGCTGCGGCCCACGCTGTCGAACCAGCTGATGTCGTAATAGGGATACGCCGAATAGGTCGGATCCTTCACCGGGTTCTTGTCGAACACGTTCGTCACGGTGAACGACGCGCGGAGGTGATCCGTGAAGTCGTACTGCAGCGTCGTGTTGAACAGGTAGCTCGCCTTGATATAGGCGTCCTCGTCATAGTTCGGCAGCCTGCCGAGGCGCTTGCCTTCCACCGTCCAGCGCAGATCGTCGAGCGACCATGTGATGCTGCCCGTCGTCTTGTCGCGCGGAATGTAATAGCCGCTGTCTTCGGCCAGCTTGTTGATCGCCGTATCTCCCGGATACTGGCGGAACTTGTGGTCGAACACATGCGTGTGCGCGAGCGAAAGCGAGAACTCGCCAAAGCTCGTTGGAACGCGTCCGTGTACCGCAACGTCGATACCGCTCGTCTTCTCGTGCGCGATATTTATCGGGTTGATCGACACCGCATCGAGCTCGCCTTCGCTCACACCGCCTGCGAAGCGATGCACACGCGCGATGGCGTCTTGGCAGGTCGGTGAAGCGATATCCACGGGTGTGCCATTCGTCGTCTCGCCGATCCGGCAATCGGCCTCGTCTCGCAGCAGCGAGTCGATGCTGAGATCCTGCACCTGGTTGGAAAGCGAAACACGGAAATAGTCGACGGAGACGTCGAAATGGCGCGACGGCGCCCACACGATGCCGGCGTTCAGCGACTTGCTGGTTTCCGGCTTCAACTGGCGGTTGCCATTGCGCTGCGCGACAATACCCGAATCGGCATAGCTGCAGTCGCCAATGTCTTCGTCCGGCTCTTCGGTGCGGCACAGATAATAGTCCGTCGCCGAAGGGTGCGTGTTGCCCGGCCCGGTGAAGACATAGTGCAGATCAGGCGCGCGGAAGCCGGTGCCATAGGCGGCGCGCAGCAGCAGCGTCGAGACCGGACGCAGCTCCATGCCGGCGTTGTACGTGAACTTGCCGACGCCGCTGCCAGCGAAGCGGAAGTGATCGTAACGCCCTGCGGCCGAAACCTGCAGGAAGTCGGTCACCGGTGCGCGAAGCTCACCGCCGAGCGCCCAGTGCGTGCGTTTGCCGTGACCGTCGCTGTCCTTCAGGCCGTAGTAGTAGTCCGTCAGCGCCAGCGGATCGGGATTGAGGTCATAGCCCTGCTTCCCGAACTCGGCGATCGCCGCGAAACCAACTGGCCCCGCAGGCAGCGAGAACAGTTCGGTCGAAGAAACGGTCGCCGAAAGATTGTCGGTCCAGCTCTTCGGATTGTAGACGCTGTAGACGGCAATGCTGTCGTATTCCGCCTGTGTCAGCGGTGTGTAGAGACGTTCGGGATCGGCGTTGAAGACCGGGTAGCCGCTGTCGTCGTCGATGCCGAGCTGTTCGCCGAGGAACAGTTCGTTCGCACGCGCCGCGATGATCTGCGGGAACTTGACCTTCGCCTTGTATTCGCTGTGGTTGAACGAGACTTCGTAGGTCCACTTGTCGTCAAGGCTGCCCTTGATGCCCGGCGTGATACTGAGCGTCGTCTGGCGGTTACGCGTCATCACGTTCGAAAAGCCGCCGGACTCTTCGGGGGTGAACTGGCGCGACCAGTCGTCGAGCACGCCGTCGAAGCTGTTGAAGAATGTGGTGTCGCTGCTGCCCGAGGAATCCTGGAACGCCCAGTTCAGAACGTCGGGCATCAGCGAAACCTTACTGATGCCGAACTGCGCGTCGAGGAACAATTCTGCGCTGTCCGAAAGCGTCAGGCCTGCGGAGGCGAAGCTGTTGAAGCCCTCACGGCGCGAGATGATCGTACCGTAACCGATCGAGGTGTTGCTGCCGCAGAAATAACCGGGGCCATAGTCTTCCAGATCGTCATCATAAGGGCCGTAGCGTGGCCGCGACGCATAATAAGTCGATCCACCGTTCAGGTGGGAGAGGGCAGCGCAAGTGTCGGCGCCCGGATCGACATATTCGTCGTTGTCCGGGTCGTAGCGCAGGAACACGCGGCGCGCGAGCGTCGTGTCGGTGGTGGGGTTGTCGGCGGTGCTGTCCTGAATCTTGCGCTGATAGGCCCAGATCGGCTTCTGTAGCGTATATTCGACGCCGCCGATGATGTGGAACGTCTCGTTCGACCAGCCGCTCGTCGCGGTGATGCGGTGCGAGGCGCCGCCGCCGCGATCGGTAAAGCCGTGGCGGTAATCGAACGTGGTGCCGTCCACCTCCTTTTTCAGTTCGAAGTTGATAACACCCGCGATCGCGTCCGATCCGTAGACGGCGGACGCACTGCCGCTCAGAACCTCGACGCGCTCGATCAGGCCGAGCGGGATGTTGGAGATGTCGGTGAAGTTGCTGCGGCCCTGAAAGGGCAGCGGGAAGTCGGCGATGCGCCGGCCGTTCACCAGAACCAGCGTGTGGTTCGGGCCAAGGCCGCGCAGATCGACCTGCTGCGCGCCGGGCGTGAAGCTCGCGCCGCTGAACGATTGCTGGCTCTGCGTTTCGCCACCGTTCTGGGTAACGGCGCGCAGGATGTCCGGCACGCTCGTGTAGCCATTCGCGCGGATCGTGTCGGCGTTGATGACAGTGATGGGCGCGGGGCCTTCCTGCTGGGTACGCGCGATGCGCGATCCGAGCACGGTGATCGGTTCGTCGATCTGATCCGGGTCGGTGGTTTGCGCCATTGCGGAGGTGGCAAGTGCGGGCAGGCAGCAGCCCAGCACCAGCAAGAGCTTCGTGCGGAGTCGGACGTTTTTCATAGGGTTCCCCAGGTTCGGGCATCGCCCTCGCGGTCCTCTGACCGTGCCAGGAATGCCTTGTTGGCATCCAGCAGAAGCTGCGGAAAATTTCAACACTCCGCTTGATAGAATAAGAACATTGTTCCCATGTGCGATCATTATGTAACATAACGCTCTCACATTGTGTTTTGAGGGGAGGGTCGGCCGGGTGCTGAGATCGGGATTGTCAAAAGCGCTGTTTTCGGCGCTGATCGGGCTGCTCTTCGTGGTGTCTCCGGCGTTCGCGAAGGGGCGCTATAGCCACTATGTGCTCGGCGATCTCAAAGCGCCCACGCCATCTCCCGTCTCCGGCGGGCTGCTGCTGATGGGCGGCGGCGATCGCAATCATGATTCCATGCGCTGGTTCTTCGGCAAGGCCGGGCACGGTCATATCGTCATCCTGCGCGCCTCGATGGGGCCGGAGATCGGCAAGGAGTTCTACAATGAGCTCGGCGGCATCACCTCCGCCGAGACCTTCGTTTTCAAGGATCGTGCGGCCGCTGCGGACCCGAAGATCCTCGCCAGTCTGAAGCGCGCCGACGGCATTTTCATCGCGGGCGGCGATCAGTCGCGCTACGTGCGCTATTGGAGGGGCACTGCGGTGGCGGACATCCTGAACGCGCACGTCGCCGCCGGGAAGCCGCTCGCCGGGACGAGCGCCGGCCTCGCCATGCTCGGCGAGCGCCTCTACAGCGCGGAAGTCGGCAGCATCAAGAGCGACGAGGCGCTCGCCGATCCCTTCGGCGCCGCCAACACGATCGAGGGTGATTTCCTGAACCTGTCGCTGCTGAAGGGCGTCGTCACCGACACGCATTTCAAGGAGCGCAACCGCCTCGGGCGCCTGTTCGCGTTTCTTGCCAAGGCGCAGGCGGGTCGCGCTGCGGACCTGCCGCCGATGCTCGGTCTCGGCGTCGATGAAAGCGCCGCGCTCGCGGTGGAGCCGGACGGCAGCGGCCGCATCTATGCGACCGCGCCTGACGGCGGTGCGTGGCTGGTGGACGGCACCGCGCTGCGCGGCCTCAATCCCACGGGCCCGCTTGAGGCGCCGCGCATCCGCGTTGTCGGTATCGGCGCCGGCTCGGTCGTGCGTCTGCCCACGGGCGAGGTGGAGAACCCCATCTTCACGCGCCACTACGCCGCGCACGGCGGCAAGATGAGCGAGGTGCCGCTCTGGTCGCTCGCGATCCACGGCGGCGCCGGGGTCATCGATCGCGGCGCGCTGACGCCGGAGAAGGACAAGGCCTACCGCGCCGGGCTCGACGCGGCGCTGCAGGCGGGCGGCGCCGTCCTCGGCAAGGGCGGAACGGCGATCGATGCCGTTGCCGCCGCGGTGCGCGTGCTTGAAGACAATCCGCTGTTCAACGCGGGCCGCGGCGCGGTCTTCACGGCGGAGGCCCGCAACGAGCTTGACGCCGCAATCATGGACGGCCGGACCTTGAAGGCGGGCGCCGTCGCGGGCGTCACGCGCACGCGTCACCCGATCGATCTCGCGCGCGCCGTGATGGAGCGCACGCCCCATGTCATGCTTGCCGGGCCGGGCGCGGATCGGTTTTCCGTCGAGCAGGGCCTCGAACAGGTCGATCCGTCATGGTTCCGCACGGAGGAGCGCTGGCAGCAGCTCCAGGCCTGGCAGAAGCGCCAGCAGGCGGCGGCGCTTGATGCCACGCACCTGTTCGGCACGGTCGGCGCCGTGGCGCTCGATGCGGCGGGCAATCTCGCGGCGGCAACGTCTACTGGCGGCATGGTTGGAAAGCGTTGGGGCCGTGTCGGCGATTCCCCGATCATCGGCGCGGGCACCTATGCGCGGAACGGCCAGTGCGCGGTTTCCGCGACGGGCTCGGGCGAATATTTCATCCGCGAAAGCGCCGCGCGGCAGGTGTGCGACCGCGTGGCGTGGCGCGGGGAGAGCCTCTCCGATGCCGCGAAGGCGACGATCGCCGCGGTCGGCGCGATCGGCGGGGACGGCGGACTCATCGCGATGGGCGCCGATGGGCGCCCGGCCTTCGCCCTCAACGATCTCGGCATGTATCGCGGCCGCATGGCGGCGGGCGGCGCACCCGAAACGGCCATCTACGCCGACGAAGCTTTGAAGGACTGACACTGCCGCCGCTTGCGTTGCGGCGCGTCTTGTCCTTAGCTGTCCCCAGACGATGGGGAGATCGATGATGCGCCTGGTTCTGATCGCCGCGCTGCTGGCGTCTGCCGCTATTAGCCCCGCCCGCGCGCATGAAGCGCCTGCGCCTGCCGAGCAGTCGAAGCCTGTCCCGAAGGACCAGCTGCTGAAGCCGCCTGCCGGCGCGGTGCATTATCTCATGGTGTCCGAAGCGGGCACGCACGGCAGCCAGTGGCGCTGGCAGCTGCCGGATGGCCGCACGGCGTATCGCTGGTCGCAGGAGCTGCGCGGCTGGATCACCGAGATGGATCAGGTGACGACGTTCGGCCCCGGCGGCACGATCGAGGCGCTGACGGTGCGCGGCGTCACCATGTCGGGAGACGCGGCCGAGGCGTTCCGCGTCGAAAACGGCCGCGCGATCTGGAAGACCGCGAACGACGCGGGCGAGGCACCGGCGGGCGGCTGGTACATCCCGGCGGGCGGCGTCGGCATCGCGGGCGCCCCGCTGATCGAGGCGCTTGCGGCGGCGGGCGACAAGGGCCTCGATTTCCTGCCGAGCGGCAAGGGCCGCATGACCTTCGGCGGCACGCAGACGATCCAAGGGCCCTCTGGTCCCAAGACGGTCCAGCTCGCCTTCATCAGCGGCATTCTGCCCTCGCCGGTTCCCGTGTGGCTTGATGAGAACAAGCGCTATTTCGCCGAGATCAGCTACATCTCGCTGCTCCCCGCGGGCTACGAGGGCGCGCTGCGCCAACTCCGCGACGCGCAGGACGCTGCAACGGCAGAGGCTGTCGCGGGCATCGCGAAGCGCTTCCTCGATCCCGCCGCGAAAGCCCCGGTCCTCTTCGACAACGTCCAGCTCTTCGATGCCGACAAGGGCGCGTTCCTCGCAAACCGCGCGGTTCTGGCGAGGGACGGCAAGATCGCGGCCATCGGCGCGGCGGGATCGCTGAAAGCCCCCGCCGGTGCGCGCGTCATCGATGGTCGCGGCAAGACGCTGGTGCCCGGCATCTGGGATAGCCACCTCCACATCGGCGACGACTGGAGCGTGCTCAGCAACATCGCGAACGGCATCACCAGCTTCCGCAGCCCCGGCACCACGTTCGATCGCGCGGTGGAGGTGGTGAAGCGCCGCGCCGCCGGCAAACTCCTGATGGGCGAGCCCTTCATCTCCGCCATCGTGGACAAGAAGGATCCGCTCGCCGCGCAGGGTGCCGAGGTGGTGAGCAGCGCGGAGGAAACCGTCGCCGCCGTGCGCCGCATCAAGGATGCGGGCCTCTGGGGCGTGAAGTTCTACACCTCGATGAACCCGGCGTGGATCGCGCCCGCCGCGGCGGAGGCGCACCGCCTTGGCCTCCATGTGCACGGCCATGTGCCCGCCACGATGAAGCCGAGCGAGGCCGTCGCCGCCGGCTACGACGAGCTCACCCACCTCAATTTCGTGGTGATGGAGGCGATGCCGCGCGCGGTGATCGACAAGGCGAACACCCGCCAGCGCATGGAGGGGCCGGCGCGCTACTTCAAGGATGTCGATCTCGATGGCCCGCTGATGTCGGGCTTCATCGCCGATCTCGCCCGCCGCAAGACACAGGTGGACCCCACCATCGTCATCTTCGAAGGGATGCTCACGCAGGATGGCGGAAAGCCCCATCCGGCCTACGCGCCCTACATGGGCATCATCTCCCCCGTGCTGGAGCGCTCGCAGTTCACCGCCGGCGGCTATCCGCTGGTCGAGGGGCTGACGCGGGATGATTATCGCCGCAGCTATGCGAAGATGGTGGCGCTGGTCGGCCGGCTCCACAAGGCCGGTGTCACGATCGTGGCGGGCACGGACGGCTGGGGGATCGAGCTTATCCGCGAGCTCGAAATCTATCAGCAGGCCGGCTTCACCCCCGCCGAGGCGCTGCAGAGCGCAACCATCGTCCCCGCGCGCGTGGTGGGCGCAGATGCGCGCACCGGCTCGATCGCGGTGGGCAAGGAGGCGGACATGGTTCTGGTGGACGGCGACGTCTCAACCGAGCTCGGCGCGCTCCGCCGCGTGATGACCGTGGTCAGCGACGGCTATGTGATGGATGCCGCGGAGTTGCGGAAGGCAGCGGGGTATAGCGGGGCGCCGAAGTAGGCGCGCCGCTGCGGGAGGGCGTCTCGGCATCGGCAGCGACCAGACCATCGCCGCCGAAATGGACCGCGCGAAGTACCCGGCGCGCGTCATCGAAAAGGTGATCGACGGGAATTTCGACCGGCTGTTCCGCGAGGTTTGGGCGGGGTGAGGGGGAACCTCCGTTGCGGGAGTGCCGCCAGCTTCGCCTGACCGGCGGCTGCTCCTCAGTGTCATACCGGCGAAGGCCGGTATCCACACATTTGGCTGTGTGCGACCGAGGGCGCGCGTTTGTCAGAGAATGCCGTAGGCTAGCCGAGCTCGAAGTCCTCATTCATCTTCGTCATCTCCGAAGCGATCCGGCGATTTACCAGCGTGTATCCTATCGACTCCTTCGATGAGCGCCTTCAGCAGTGCTCGCTCGTCGTCGGTAAACCCATCGCTCTGGTTGAGGTACCGCTTCGCATTGTTATAGATCACATCAAGGTCATAGAGGTTCACATCGGGCTGTTCGCGATACGTGTAATGAACACCTTTGCCAGAAGAGCTCTGAGCAACCAGTCCTTTGATGACTTTTGCGGCAAACCTACCATCCGCCTCAATGCCATTCCTAAGCCATTCCTTTGCGGCTGCGGGGTCGCCCAAGTGTTTCCATGACCGCGCTATGTCCCAAAAGAAGGGGGCGCTGGCTAGCGAGCCATCGTCAGCTGCAGCTTGAATCTTTAACATAAGGACGAAGCCCAGCTTCTCGAAGTCCTCCTTGCTGATGACTTCAAGACCCGGATCGTCGCTTGGGAAAATGCCGAGTTCGCGACCTCGTTCAACGTAGAGGGTGGCAAGGACGAACGGAGAGTCCGATTGCTCGTAGGCGGCGACGAGATACTGGCCAGCGTTCTCTTTTCCCCAGACCTCGAGAAGTTCGCGTACAAGTAAGCGAAATGTTCTGCTTGGATCAAGGGTAAATATTTCTCCACCCCAAGGTATAGAAAATACGTCCTTGCCGATTGATAGTAGTGCATTGAGAAGTTCTTGAGTGGGACTGGGTATTGGATGGACATTAAATCGTGCTAGAATCTCACGGAGAAAGATCCCGATCATCGCTTGATTTCGATTATTGTTCTTGCCGATGTATGTTTGAAGATCGTATGTTATTTTCTTTTCGTCGTTGAGGTTGTTGAACACTGCATCGATCGTCGCCTTGGGTACAGCGTCAGTGCTAGGGTTGAGAGCGAAGTAGGAATCATAGCCAGCTTCGCTCGCTAAGCCTCGACGAACTTGCGAAGCGATGTGATTTTCTTGGATCATGTAACGACTTCCTTCGAACCACTTTCCGTGCTGGGGAAACAGAACTGTGAAAAGCTCCATCAGAGGAATCACAGTCGCGGGCTGCAACAAGGTCTTCAGCGCCTCGATATTGGCCTTCCGTTCATCGTCTGCACCCATGAAGTAGCGCCCCTCGCTGAAGAGGAACTCGCGGTTGCGCCGAATCCAGTTGAAAGCAACGGGATCGAAAAGACGCATACCCTCGATTGCGACCAGATCTTGAGAATCGAATTCGCCCTTCAATGCTGGCCAGGAGAATTTCAGCGCATTTGAGAAGCGCAGCACATCACGTGGATAATTGATCCAACGGTGAACACCGGCCCGCACGATGTACTGCCATCTAACCGAGTCCTCACCATCCACAGTGATGAACTTGATCTCCTCGTCTAGCATCGCCAGAAGAATGTGCTTCCCGGGCAGAGGGAGCTCAATCTCCTGCTGTACGATCTTCTCCGCAAACCGGGGCCCAACGCGATCGATACCTTCGTCGAGCGCCTGCCATACGATATCTCGGTCGTATACGAGCAGGTAAATGACGTTAGGCAGACGGCCGATGGTTTTCACCATCTGCATAATCGACTTGATCTCGCCGTCTTCGAGCCGATCGATATCATCGATCGTGACCAGTAATCGCCGGTTACTGTTGCTGAGCTGCTGCCTGAGTCTCTCGTAGGCCGTTTGAAGGCTGGGCGTGTCGAGGAACTTGCTCAGGGCAGCGTTTAGGGCTTTCTTTCCGGCAGCGCCCGCCAAGCCAGAGATCGCACCGCCACTTGGATCAACTGCCAGAGCCATCTTGGCTGCGGCATCAACCAATTTGTCCGCACCTTCCGCCGCTGTGCGCGCGCCTTTGCGCCACGCCTTCTTGAGTTGACCCTCTTTAGGTTTCAAGTGTTCAGATAACAATTTAAAGAACGCCGCCATCAGATCTTGGTGACCGGAGACGATCCACGGTCGGAAGTCGATGTGTTCAATCTTCTTCGTGTCAACTGCAGTCTCGTTGCGTGTCTTGATGTACTCGAGGATAAAGTTAACGAAAGTGGTTTTGCCGGAGCCCCATCTTCCGTGAAGTCCAACGACGTAACCGTTGGGCACATCCATGTCGGCGAGGATGTCCGCTAAACGCTTTGCGAATGATGCGTAGCCGAGGCGATCATCCTTAAGAGCCTTTTTCGGCTGGTCGTCACCTAGTGTATATTCATCGTTCTTCATCGCGCTGCTGCCCCCCCGTTCAGCACAATTCGAGCCCTCAAGCTGTCTAGTTGAACATACTTATACCTGAAATCACCACCACCGCCCGCCATTCATTAAGTTCCTCGGCGCCCGCACCCACCCCCACTTACTTCAGTGTAAATTAGATTGCACTCAGCACGCTTTTGCGTATCCTCACTCCGCATTTTGCGCGCGAAGGGAGAGTCGCGCGGCCGGATGCTGTGTGCGTGCGGGCGTACTGTGGGAGGCGCGCCCGCCGCACACGATCGGCCCGAATAAGCGGGTTTTGGTGGGAGGGTTATTCATGAACGCGCCGGTTCATCCGCAGGAGTTCCGCACCGACGACGGCTCGACGCCGGCGGAGCGTTTCGCGCGGCTTCGCGAAACCGGCTATGCCGATCTCGCGCATCTGCCGGGGGAAATGCCGGGCTCGCGGCTCGGCGGGATGCTGCGCACGCTGCGTTTCCTGAAAGACCCGCTCACCATGGTGCGCGATCAGGTGGATCGCTTCGGGCGCGTTTACCGCACGCCCAACATCGGCGGCGGCTGGCAGGTCACGCTGATCGGGCCGGAGGCGAACGAGCTTGTCTTCATGGATCGCGACAAGACCTTCTCGTCGGAGCAGGGCTGGAATCCCATCCTCGATCGCGTGTTCCCGCGCGGCGTGATGCTGATGGATTTCGAGGAGCACCGCGTTCACCGCAAAACGCTGTCGGTCGCCTTCAAGCCCGCGCCGATGCAGAATTACTTGGGCGCGCTGCAGGAAGGCATCGCCGCGCGCGTCGCCAAGTGGCCGCAGGATGTGAAATTCTATCCGGCGATCAAGCAGCTCACGCTCGATCTCGCCGCCACCTCGTTCCTCGGCATCCCCTGGGGGCCGGAGGCGGACCGCATCAACACCAGCTTCGTCGATATGGTCGCCGCGTCCATCGGCATCGTGCGAAAGCCCTTGCCGTTCACCGCGATGGCGCGCGGCGTGAAGGGCCGCGCCTTCATGTGCGCCTTCTTCGGGCGGGAAATCCCCAAGCGCCGCGGCGCGGCGGGGGACGATATCTTCACGCAGATCTGCAATGCGGAGCACGAGGACGAGGCGACCGGGCAGACGCGCCTGCTCACCGATCAGGAAATCATCGATCACATGAATTTCCTGATGATGGCCGCGCACGACACGCTCACCTCCTCGCTCACCTCCACCGTCTATTATCTCGGCGCCTCGCCGCAGTGGCAGGAGGAGCTGCGCGCCGAGGTGCGCGGCGCGCGCGCCGATTTCGGGGACCGGATTCCTTATGCAGAGCTGGATCGCTTCGAAAAGACCGAGTGGGCGTTCAAGGAGGCGATGCGCCTGAATGCGCCCGTGCCCGCGCTGCCGCGCCGCGCGCTCAAGGATTTCACGTTCGGGAACCATACGATCCCGGCGGGCACACACATCGGCGTCAACCCGATGATGACGCACCGTCTCCCCGATCTCTGGCCGGATCCGGACCGGTTCGATCCCTCGCGCTTCTCGCCTGAAAATTCAAAGGGTCGGCACAAATACGCCTGGGTGCCCTTCGGCGGCGGCGGCCACATGTGTCTTGGCCTGCACTTCGCCTACATGCAGGCGAAGGCCTTCCTGTTCGAACTGCTGGACAAGCGCCGCATCGTGCTGCTGGAGGGGTACAAGCCCGATTTCGCCATGTTCCCCATGCCCCGGCCCCGCGACGGCCTCCCGCTCAGGCTTGAGAGGCTCTGACCGGCAGCGCGGTGGTACTCTTGATCTCCGAAAGCGCCATCGAAGAGGTGATCTCCTGCACGCCGGGCAGGCGGGAGAGCCTCTCGAAGAACAGCTTTTCGTAAGCCTCGATGTCCGTCGTCACGATCCGCAGCAGGAAGTCCGTCGTGCCCATCAGCACGTAGCATTCCTGGATCTCCTCGATCTCCCGCACCGTCGCTTCGAATTCCGCCATGTGCGCCCGCCCGTGCGCGGAGAGCTTCACGTTCGCGAAGACCTGCGCGCCGAGGCCCACCTTGCGCCTGTCGAGCAGCGCCACGCGCTTGCGGATGATCCCGTCCTCCTCCATCGCCGCGATGCGCCGCCAGCACGGCGATTGCGAGAGACCGACGCGCTCGGCGATCTCCGCGGTGGAAAGGCTGCAATCCTCCTGCAGAACGCGAAGAATTTTTCGGTCGAAATCGTCAAGGCGCATAAATTTCGCTTTGTAAAATGGGATTTGACGATTTTTATGCACAGAATCGGTTAAAGCTCAATCGCTTTGCATCCCTTTTTCTGTGCGCTCGTGCGAGAAGTGCACCGCAAACTTGAAAAAGGAATGTCATGTCCACCGCTCTTGCTGCCGCCGCGCCCGCCGTTTCCGGGCCGCACCTCGCCTTTGTCAGCCGGAGCGCGCATTTCGAGATTATTGCGAACGTCGATCCGCATATCAGCCTCAGAATGCTCAACTATTTCGCGCAGCGCGATCTCGTGCCCTCGATGTTCCGTTCGCGGCGCATCCGCGAAAAGCTGGAGATGCGCGTCGTCGTCCCCGGCCTTTCCGAGCATGACGCCGCCGTCATCGCCGAAAAGATGCGCGGCCAGTTCGCCGTTGCGGCGGTGACGCTGGAAATGGTCGTCGGCGGCTAGCGCGCCGCTTCGATCAGTGCCCGGATCGCCCAGCGGCGCACGCGCGCCGCTTCGGCGTCGTCCAGTCGCAGCACGTCGCGGAACACGATCATCGCTTCCGGCCCCACGACAAGCGAAAGCGCCGCGATCAGCGCGTCGTAGTCGGCGGCCTTGAACGATGCGCGCGCGGGCGCCAGCGCTTCCGTCAGCATCGGCGTGCGCCGGTCCTGACGGACGGGGAGGTCACCGCGCGCCCCGCGTTCCAGCGCGCTCGCGATCATCAGCCGCATCGGCACTTCGTTTTCCGCGATCAGCGTATGGAGCGCCGCATCCACGCGCTCGACCCTCTGCACCGGATCGTCGCTGGCGCCGTCCAGCACGTCGCCGATCTTCGGAAAGTTGATCTCCAGCGCCGCCTCCACCAGCAGCGCGTCGGCGTTCGGAAAGTACCGATAGGCCGTCGCCCGCGATACGAGCGCGGCGTCCGCGATCTCTTCCAGGCTCGGTTTGTGGCCGTTTTTCAGCAACTGGGCGGCGGCGGCCAGAATGTCCTGCCGTGTCCGCCGCCGCTGTTTCCAGCGTCCGGTCTGATCCGCCTTCGCCACGCTATTGTTGCGGCAGTTGCTGGAGGATGGCGGCGAGGTCGACCCACACGTTCTCGCGCGCGATGTCCCCGCCGTCCGCGAACTCGATCACGTGGAGCAGCCGGAACTTCAGCGGCCGGCCGCCGCCCGAAACGCCGAACGGCTGGCCCGGCGCAAAGCCTTCCCAAAGCGAATCGTCGACAAGGAAGTTCTCCCCGTAAAGGCGGCGCAGCGTCGTGAAACGTCCGTCCGAAAGGTCCTGAAACAGCGCTTCATAAAATCCCCGCGTCGCGTCGCGCCCGTGCGAGGGGCCCGCCGGCCAGCCGACGATATCGTGTTCCACGTCGTGCGAAAGCGTCGCAAGCACCCCCTCCACATCATCGCGCGCCTCGAACCCGAAATGCGCATCCATCCGCCGGTCCATCTCCTCCCGGCTCAAAAGTCCACTCGTCATCGTCATATCTCATCGTCAGGTTGATTCGACAAAATCCTCATAATGAGATTTTCGTCTCACAACAAGATGCGACGCACCCTCCGCCGACTACTTCATAAATTTCAGTTCACAAAATCCCCAATGTCCTCACCATAAACCCGGTAAGACATCATCGTCACAGTCTCCTTGAGACCGGGCACGCTGTGCAGTTTTTCCTGCACGAAATCCTCGATTTCCGGCAGATCGCCAAAGCCCACCTTGATAAGCAGGTCATACTCGCCCGTCACCGAATAGACCTCCGCGACCTCCTCCATCTCCGCGATCCGGTTGCCGACACTGGCGGCATGGCCAAGGTCGCATTTGGCGAGGACGAACAGGCGATACATCAGGCTTCCTTCCGGCTGGCAGCGGCGATCAGGCTCTGCCGCATCCCATAAGCGAGATAGACCGCGGCGCCAATCAGGTTCCAGACAAGGAAGCGAAGCTGCGTCTTTTCGGGCAGACTGACAAACAGGTAGAGGCAGCCGCCGATAGCGGCCATCGCCACCGGCACGTGAAAGGGAACGCGAAACTTCCGCTCCGCATCCGGCGCCCGGCGCCGCAGCACGATGAGGCTGACACCGATGGCAGTGAACGCGGCGAGCGTTCCCGTGTTGGCAAGCTCAGCGATTTCGCCAAGAGGCAACAGCCCGGCGATCACGCTGACGACCACAGCGGTGACCATGGTCATCAGGATCGGCGTGCCGGTGCGGGCGTTCACGTGCGACAGCCGTTCGGGCAGCAGGCCGTCGCGCGCAATGGCGAAGAAAATGCGGCTCTGACCGTACATGAACGCGAGCAGCACGGTCGGCATCGCAACGATCGCGCCTGCGCCGATCAGTTGCGCGGCACCCGGCCAGTCGAGCGAGCGGAGGACGTGCGCGAGCGGCTCGCTGCTTGCCGCAAACTCCCCGACCGGCATGGCACCGATCGCCGCTGCGGCGACCGCCATATAGACGACCGTGCAGATCATCATGGAGCCAATGATGCCAATGGTGAGATCTCGTGAAGGATCTTTCGCCTCTTCGGCCGCGGTGGATACCGCATCGAAGCCGTAGAAAGCGAAGAAGATCAGCGCCGCACCCGCCATCACGCCGACCGTGCTGCCGCCGATCTCTTCGGAACCCCAGCCGTAGGGCGCAAAGGGTTCGAGGTTGGCGGGATCGAAGGCGGGCAGGGCAAGGACGATGAAGAGCGCCAGCGCCGACATCTTGAGCAGCACGAGCAGCGTGTTGACGAACGCGCTCTCCCGCGTTCCGAGCGCGAGCAGGCCAGCGACCGCCATGGTGATGAGAACCGCCGGCACATTGATGATGCCGCCTGCGTGCGGTCCTGCTGCAAATTCATGCGGGATGGTAAGGCCCCAACTGTTGAGGAAGCCGACGGCATAGCCGGACCAGCCCACCGCAACCGCCGCGCAGACCACGGTGTATTCGAGCACGAGGCTCCACCCGACCATCCATGCCACGGGCTCGTTCAGGGCAACGTAGGAATAGCTGTAGGCGCTGCCTGCGGCCGGCATCATCGTGGCAAGTTCCGCGTAGGCGAGGGCGGCGCAGGCGCAGACCAGCCCTGCAATCGCGAACGAGACGATCACGGCGGGGCCTGCCTTGCCCGCGCCGATGCCGATCAGCGTGTAGATACCCGTGCCGACGATTGCGCCGACACCGAGCGCAATGAGATGAGGCCAGGTAAGCGTGCGCCTGAGCGCGCGGTTCCCGGAATAGTTCCGCCAGTCGTCAAGGCCCTTGCGACGCCCGAATATGCTCCCTGCCACGCCCGATGTCCCCCTAGCCATGCCGATGCGCGCACATTGGCACGCGGCGGGAAGAGGGGGAAGCCCGCCCACACTCGCCGCGCTTCGAAAAAGAACGCGGGAAGGGGGCGGGCTTGGGTAAGGCTACGAAGAGGCCTTGGCCCGGCGGCGGCGTACTGCCACGAGCCCGGCGAAGCCGAGACCGAACAGCCCCATCACGGCGGGTTCGCTCACGACATTGAGTGCGTAGATGGCGAGGTTGCCGGTCTCTTCGTCGGCGACGGCGAGGAACGACTTGCCGTCGCGCGTGAAGAAGCTGAGCCCTTCAGGTCGTCCGAGCAGGTCGGAAATGATCGCGCCCAGATATTTCGGTGCGACGCCGAGGCCGAAGTCGGTGATGTCGAACGCAAGCACCGAACCGAGGCTGCTGCCGTTCGAGCGCTCGAGGCCGACGAACAGCACCATGCGGCCATCGACGATGCCGATCTCAATGCCTTCCGGCTCGGGCCCCTTGTTGTCGCTGCGGCCGTCGTCGACGGCATCGGGGAAACGCGCGGCCATGATCTGCTCGAGAACGTCGCCGCTGTCGAACACGCGGTTGCCGTTCTCGTCGAGGATCGAGAAGCTCCGGCCGCCAAAGGCGAAAAGTTCGCCGTCCGCCGGACCTTCGGCGCCGAGCGTGCTTGTCACGTTGAGACGGTTGAAAATACCGTAGTCGCCGAGCGTGCTCGCGCGCGTTTCCTCGACAAGGCCGTCCCATTCGCGGGCATCGCCTTCGTCGGCGGTGACGAAATAGGTCTTGCCGTTGGAAGTGAAGCTCTTGATCGCGTCCGACATGTACATGCCGTAAACGCCTTCGCGGCTCTGCAGATTGCCCTTGATACCGTCCTTGTCGGACGGGTCCATGCGGTTCGCGCCGGGCGCGTAGCTCTTGAAGCCGAGCGGAATGATGTCGGTGACGACCGGCTCCGGACCATCGAGATCGATGACCGCGATGGCGTTGTTTTCCTGAAGCGTCACGAACGCGCTTTTGCCGTCCGGCGAGAAAGCCGTGTATTCGGGTTCAAGATCCTGAGCCACAGAAGCGCCCGGCCCGAAAATGCGTACGCCCTTCGCCTGAAGGTCGGATTTCACGGCGTTGAACGCGCTGAAGCCCGCGGTTTTCACGGTCCCGGCGGCAAGGTCGATATAGCTGATCGAGCCTTCCGGATCGACGCTGTCTGGCTTTCCGTAGCTCGAAGGTTCGCCCTCGTTGGCCACGAGCAGCCGCGAGCCGTCGGCCGAAAAGCTGACCTGATCGGGAAGCGCGCCAACCGTGAAGGACTGCGGCGCGGCGCCGAGGTTGGCGAGATCGTAGACGAGAACGCGGCCCGGATCGGTCTTGTTCGCGGCCTCGATGGCGACGGCGACCTTGCCGCCGCCCACCGCGACGCTGTTCGCCGCGCCGCCCGCGAAATAGCTGTGCGTATCGAGCGTGCCGATCTCGGTGCTGGTTTTCGCGTCGACGATCTTTACGAAGGCAGTGTCTCCGTCGAGGCCGACGACGAACACGCGGTTTCCGCTCGCGTCATAGGCCGGGATTTCAGAGGCATCGCCGAGCGTGACGCTGGTCGTGCTACGCACCTTGAGGGCGGCGGCGTTGGCGGGCAGGACGGCGGTTGCAGCGAGCAGACCTGCGAGAACGGAAAGCGTGCGCATAGAATGAAGACCCCTTGTTAACCATTTTCCGGGGTCGCCTATGAGGCGCATTTTTCGGACGAGTCGAGCCGCTCACACAAAGTTCACGCAGCTGTCACGATACGGAAACGAACGCTGCCCGATGTGTCGGACAGGCTTACAAAACGCAAGATTTTTTGATCCCGCTCACTGCAGGCGAATGAGTCCGCCGTCAGAGGGCACACCTGCGATTCGCCGCTGGCGCCAGAATTTTTCGGCGATTCGGATATAGGCGTCGGCAATGCGGCTGTGCATTGCACGCTTTTCCGGCGACACGGCGGCGCGGGCGAGGCGCCAGTGTTCGTCGGCGCGGCGCAGGTGATATTCGAAATCGCTCGGGATCAACGCCGTTCCCCCATTAGTGCCGTCTTTTCAGCGGGTTTTTTCCGCTCCCTCAACGTTGCTGTCTTTGATCTTCGTCAAACCCGGAGGCGGAGGCGTTCCACCTCTGTCGCGCATTTTTGACGCTGCTTTGACCCGCTTCTCACGCGGCGGTCACGCGCGTGGGCGATAAGGGGCCATCGCGAGGCGGACACGTTCCCCCAGCCCTTCCTCCCCAGTGTCCCCTCGCGAACCCCGCAGCACAGGAGTTTCCCCAGAATGTTTTACGTCAGAAGCACGGCGATCGCGCTTGCGGTGGCGGCAACGGTCGGTCTCGTCAGCGCGTCCTCGCGCGCCGAGCCGGTTTCGGTCGCAGTCAGCCTCGCCGATCTCGATCTCACCACGCTCGCGGGAGAGCGCGCCCTGCGCGAGCGCGTGTCCGGCGCGGTTCTCACCGCTTGCGGCACGCGGCCGAGCGCCGAAATCACGATGGAAATGGTTCGCCGCGCGTGCATCCGCAACACGTCGGTGACGGCCGAGGCGCACGTCGACGCGGTGATTTCAGGCTCGCGCAGTCTTGCGCGCGCGGAGTCTATGCTTCCCGGCACCGCCCATTAGTGTGCCGAGCGGAGGAAGGGGCGGCCCGGAGACCCCTGGGGCCGCCCCTTCTTTTTAGAAACCGACGCGGGCTGACACGCCGTAGAAGCGCGGTAGTGCCGGATAGGCCGCGATCGTGCCCGGCTGTTCGGGCACGGCGAACGTGGCGATGTGGTAGTATTTGTCGAACAGGTTCTCGACGAAGACCTCAAGCCGCCACTTGTCGTCTGCGGAGGCAACCCCGATGCGCGCGTTGACGACGGCGAAGCCTTCGTTGTCGGCGAAGCCGCGGCTCTGCGAACTCGTCACCTGCTCGCTCTGGAAGCGGAAGTCGGCGTGGACGAGCGCATTCAGCGTATCGCTGAGCGGCGGCGTCCAGGTTGCGGCGCCCGTGATCGTGTGGCGCGGGATCTGCGACATTTGCTTGCCGGCCTCGAACTCGAGCGGCGTGCCGACGAGGTTGCTGCCGTCCTTGATCCGCGCGTCGACGAGGCTGTAGCCGAGCTGGAAGGTGAGATCACGCGCGGGACGGATGGTGCTTTCCGCTTCCACGCCCTTGGACACCGTCTTGTCGACGTTCATCGTGACGAAACTGTTCCCCGAAAACACCAGCTGCTGGTAGTTCGAGAAATCCTGATAGAAGGCGGCGACGTTCAGCGTGAACGCGCGGCCCCACTGCGACTTGAAGCCGACTTCCCACGAATCGACCTTTTCGCTGTCGAACTCCAGATCCTCGATCTGCCCGCCGTCGCCGCCGAGGATAACCGAATCGAAGCCGCCGCGATCGAGGTTGTAGCCACCCGATTTGTAGCCGCGATCGTAGCCGCCATAGAGCATGAAGTCCGGCGTCACCGCATAGGCGAGCTTCGCCGTACCGGTGAATTCGTTCTCGCTGCGGCTGCCGCTGTAGAGCCCGTTGAACTCGGGGTTGGTCGTCGGGTTGCAGGTCAGCAGAATGGCGTCCGGCGCCATTGCCGCGAGCGCGCCCGTCAGGATCGACGTCGATGGGTCGAGATAGAAATCGCACGTCGGCGAAACCGCGTTGAGGTTCGCGTTGATTGTCTTCTTCTCGTGGTTCCAGCGCAGGCCGAGCGTCGCTTTCAGAGCGTCGGTGATTTCGAAGACGTTGTGCGTGAACAGCGCGAGCGCTTCCGTTTTTACGCGGTAGCGATCATTGATCTGTCCATCGCCTTCGCTGCCGCCTGGAAGCGGCGAGTTCAGCAGCGCGAACAGGGCAGGGTCGCCGGCGGCGGCTGCCGCAAGCGCCGGATTGAGGGCCAACAGCACCTGCCCGAATTCCGGAACGGCGGGGCCGAACGTGTCGAACAGTTCAAAGCCGCTCGGCGCGAACAGCGCGTCGCTGTAGAAATTCGCCTGTGTGCCGAAGCGTACGCGGTCGGTCAGCGTCAGCTTCTCATTGAGGTAGAAGCCGCCTACCAGCCAGTCGAGACGATCGCCGAGGGCCGAACCCTGCAGGCGGATTTCCTGCGTGAAGTCGCGCAGCCCCGGCGCGTAGCCCTCGCGATAGGCGCGGTCGAAACCGGAAAAGTCGATGTCCTGGTTGCGGCGCACGTCCCAATTGCGCCACGCCGTGATCGAGGTCAGCGTCACCGCCTCGAAGTCATAGGTGACTTCGGCGGAAACGCCCCATTCCTCGACCGCTTCGTCATAGCTTCGGCCCGGTGTCGCCGCCATGCGGCGATCGGAAGGCTTGCCCGTGTAGATGCCGGTGAGGCCGGCGAGCGCAGCGCCGAGCTGAATGGCCGGAGCCGTCTGGCCCTCAACGACGTTCACGGCGCCGCAGCACTGCTCGTCGGTCTTCGAATAGTCGGCAATGAAGCGGATCTTCAGATCGTCTTTCTCGACGAGCGCCTGACCGCGCAGCGTGTAGCGGTCGAGATTGTTGAAGCTGCGATCCGAATTCACGTCGCGGATGTAGCCGTCACGCTCGCGATAGATACCGTCGAGGCGCAGCGCCACCGTGTCCGTGACGCCGCCGGTGACGCCGCCTTTCAGCGAGATCGCATCGTAATTGCCGTAGCTCACCTCGGCATAGCCACCGAGATCGAACGACGGGCCTTCGGTGATGATGCTGAGCGCACCTGCCGACGTGTTGCGGCCGAACAGCGTACCCTGCGGGCCGCGCATCACTTCCACGCGCTCGATTGGCGGAAGCTCCGCAAGCGCAAGGCCGGCACGCGCACGGTAGACGCCGTCGATGAACACGCCGACAGCGGGCTCGAAACCGGGATTGTCACCGGCGGTGCCGATGCCGCGAATGGAAAGCGACGTGCCGGTCGCTGCGGACTGGCCTGTGAAGACCTCAAGGCTGGAGCTCAATTGCTCGAAGCCGCGAATGTCGGTGACACCCGCATTGTTGATGAGATCGCCGCTGATCGCGGTGACGGCGATTGGCACGTCCTGCACGGTCTCCGCGCGGCGCGTGGCCGTGATGACGATTTCGTTGGCGCTGAGATCGTCCTCGACAGCGGCGGTCTGGACGTCCTGGGCGAAAGCGGGGGCGGCGAGGGCGCAGCACGCGGCACCCAGCAAGAGCGAACGCTTCACAAATGATCTCCTGAACGAAGGGGTGGATGTCCCAACATTGTTTCGTTTGGTTAATCACACCGAATGGTTAAGGCTTTCTCTCCTCGCGAGTGTCAGCGCCGAAGCGACCGGGCCGCAGACGAGGCCGAAACCCGGCTATTCGAGCGACAGTTCCATGCGAACGGCGCTATTCTTCGCCCTCACGGCCTGCCGTGTCGAAAGCAACACACGTGCCGGATCATTAGCGCTGATGCGCCCCGGGGGGGCACGGCGAGCATCAGGCCTCTGCCCAAACGAAAAGAGCGGCCTGAAACAAGCCGCTCTTTCAGAACGATAGCGTGTCCGCGATCAGGCGGCGGCGACTTCGGTCGCTGCGGCCGATCCGGTCTCGGGATCGCGCAGCACATAGCCGCGGCCCCAAACGGTTTCGATGTAGTTCTCGCCGCCGCACGCTGCCGAGAGCTTCTTGCGCAGCTTGCAGATGAACACGTCGATGATTTTGAGTTCCGGCTCGTCCATGCCGCCGTAAAGGTGGTTCAGGAACATTTCCTTGGTGAGCGTCGTGCCCTTGCGCAAGCTGAGCAGCTCCAGCATCGCATATTCCTTGCCGGTCAGGTGCACGCGGGCACCATCGACATCGACCGTCTTGGTATCGAGGTTCACGCCAAGCTTGCCGGTCTTGATCACCGACTGCGAATGGCCCTTGGAGCGGCGGACGACGGCGTGGATGCGCGCCACCAGTTCTTCCTTGTGGAAGGGCTTCGTCACGTAATCGTCGGCGCCGAAGCCGAGGCCGCGAACCTTCGATTCCATCTCGTTTTGGCCGGAAAGGATAAGGATCGGGGTGCCGACCTTCGCAAGCCGCAGCTTCTTCAGCACGTCATAGCCGTGCATGTCGGGCAGGTTCAGGTCGAGAAGAATGATGTCGTAGTCGTACAACTTGCCGAGATCGAGGCCTTCTTCGCCAAGATCCGTGGTATAGACGTTGAAGCCTTCGCTCGAAAGCATCAGGTCGATGCTCTTCGCCGTGGTCGCGTCATCTTCGATCAGCAGAACCCGCATTGAGTAGCCCTCTTCATGTCCCCCAACGGCAAACAGCCAATCCCGGCCGGCCGCGTACAAACCGTTAACCATGCCCGTTATGGGTTACAAAGGTTAACGCCGCGTAAAAGTTAACGCGGGCGTGCTTTGAATTGTTCCTGTGGCACTTGAGTCACGGTTTGTTTCGTTTTGAATCAGTTATGGAATCTCGGTGGCAAGGCGACATTAACTACGCACGGGCATACTTGCCCCATGCGCTGCCACCGCTCCTCGATTCCTGAAAACGCAGTCATGCTTCGCGCGCAACTGCGGGGGCGCGCGCTGTGAAGACGCCGTATGACGATGACCGCAGGCTGAGGCGCAACGAACTGGACGATATCCGCCAGGCGCTTGTCGGTGCTGAAGCGCAGCTTTCGATTTTTGCCGGGGCGATCGTCGATGCCGATGCGACGCTGCGCCGGGAGCGGGAGGCACGGGCGGCCGGGCCTCCGTTCGATATCAGCCCGGATGCGGCCGTGCGCCGATCCGAGATGCTCCGGCTAGCGCGAGAGCTTGCGCGGCTCGAAGACGAGATCGAGCGCCTGCGTGCCGCGTTGCTTGTGAAGTTCGAGGCGCTGCGGCCGATCGAGACCGCGAGCGAGGACTATTGCACCGCAAAGCGCGCGGAGGCCGCTCGGAAGGCGACGGCTTTGTCCGATGATGCTGCGACTGGGTAGCGTTGGCATCTAGCGCAGTCGACCGGGGAGCCGCACCGCGACAACGACCGGCTTTTTCGCAACGGTTGCGGTTTGCGCTACCGTACAAACCCGACGGGGCAACTTGACGCGACCTGCTTCGTGGGGGCGAAGCGGCGCGATCTTGCACTTTGCGGCGGCGGCAAACACCGAAGTGGCGCCGCCGAGCGTAGCAAAGCTCATGATGCCGGCAATGATGAAGAACCTGACGAAACGCATGATGGGTTTTCCTTTGCTGGGGGAGAGCAAGCGTGGAGCGGCGGCGCGGGCGGGGAGGGGACGGTCCCGCGCCGCCGCGGTTCGGGCGATCATCGGTAAGCGGCGCCGGTGCGAGGGTGGGGAACAGCGCCGGTTTCCGATTACGCCGCGAGTGCGTGGGCGCACATGGAGCCGACATGACGGTGATCGGTGCCGCAACAGCCTCCGAGCACGGTGAGTGCAGGGAGCGCCCGCAGCAGCGCGGCATTCTGCGCTCCGAGCTCGTCGGGGTTGCCATCATCGAGTTCGGGCGCTTCGTTCAACTCGGTGTGACTCATCCGCGATGCGTTGGTGCGAAGTCCGCGCACGCGCCGCGTCCAGTCGCCGCTTGTTTTCAACATTGCTGCAAAGTGATCGGGATGGGCGCAGTTGATCATGTAATAGGCGGGAAAGCCTCCCGTCGCATCATCGACGGCGTTGATCGCCTCGGCCAGGGATTGACCGGTGGGTAGGCAGCCGTCCGTCTCCAGCGTGAACGACAGTGCGGTGGGAAGTCCCGCAGTTTCTGCTGCGCGGGCTAGGCCGATGGCCTCGGGCGTATTGGTCATGGTGATCGCCGTCACCATGTCGGCGCCCGCTTCGGCAAAAATGCTCGCTTGGAAGGCGTGATAATCGCGGGCCGCGTCGGTGCTCATGATTGCATCCGCGACGTAGCCGTCGCCGCGGGGGCCAATGCAGCCGCTGACGACGATGGGCATCCGGTCGCTCGCATATGCGGACTTGAGTTCGTGCATCAGCGCGATCGACTCGCGGTTGCTCTCGGCGAGCGCTGCCTCGGAGTAGCCGAGAAGCGCTCCCCAGTCAGGACTTGCCCGCCACGTCGGGCTTTCGAGGATGAAGCCGGTGCCGTTAGCCTGCGCAATCTCCAGATAGCGGAGGTAGTAGGCGTGAAGCGCCCTGCGGCCTTCCTGCGTGCGCATGAGATCGAATGCAGCGAAATGCGGCAGCTCGACGCCGTCGTGGAAGATCAATGTGGTTTCGAGGCCGCCGTCGGTGAGGAAAAGGCGATCACCAAGCTGCGGCAACGTTTTGAAAGTGTTGTACATGACAATGGTCTCCGTGCGCCGTCCGTCGGCGTGTTGCGGGAGAACATCGGCCAAAGTCGGAGCACTCTCCAGAAGGCAAGTGGTACACAAAGACTGATCCTCGGGTATTTCTTTTTAGATCAGCGGCTTGTTTTACCGGGGGCTTTTTTACCGCGCGGAGTGCGTTACCGCGAAAAGTAGCAAACTGTACCATTGGTATGGTAAACGCAGGTTCTGAAATCGGGCATAGGGAGCGAATGAATGCGCCGATGACTTTGACGTCCCGCAAGGGCATGACGCGCGGGGAGGCGACGCGCGACCGCATTTTGGAGATTGCGGAAGCCTCGGTGCTGGCCAAAGGGTTTTCTAACACGTCGATCGACGAGATCATCGCCGCGGCAGAAATCACCAAGAGCGGATTTTTCTATCATTTCCGTGACAAGACCGATCTTGCGAAAGCATTGCTTGAGCGGTTCATTCACGACGACAACGCCAAGCTCGACGCGATCTTCGCGCGCGGCAGGGATCTCTCCGACGATCCGCTGCATGGTTTCCTCATCGGGCTTAAGCTCTTCGCCGAGATGATGGCCGAGCTGGAAACTGCGCATCCGGGCTGCATGGTTGCTGCGGTTGCGTACCACGACAAACAGTTCAACACCGAGGTGCGCGGGCTCAATGCTACTGCAGTGCTCGGCTGGCGAAGCCGCTTCCTTGCGATGCTCGAGGAAATCGCCGAGCGATATCCGCCGCGCGCCGACGTCAACCTTTCCCACCTTGCCGATATGCTCTCGGCACTGGCGGACGGCGGCATCATCCTGTCGCGCGTGCTGGATCAGCCGCGCCTCCTGTCAGAGCAGATCCTGCTCTATCGCACCTTCGTTCGCCTGGTCTTCCTCGGCGCGGGAGATTGAGGGGTCAGACCTGTAGCGCGGAAAGTCGCAGCGTTTCCGCGAGCACGGCCCGCCCTTCGACGCTTTCCACCTCGAGCCGGATTTCCGGATCCCGCTGCTCCCAGTCGATGAGGATGCGGCCATAATTCTGGCCCATGAATCCTTCACCGACACGCAGCCGGTTCGGGCCGAGGAACGGCCAGACTTCGGTGAGCCCCGACGACGTGAGATCGTAGAGCGGATAGGGTACGCCCTCGGCGAGCCGGGAAAGTTCCGCATAGTGCGTATCGCCCGAGATCATGATGAGGCCGTTCACATCCGCGAAATCGATGAGATCGAGCAGGCGCTGGTGGTCCGCCTGATAGTTGATCCACGCCTCGTACCCCGGCGCATCGGCGAGCACCTGCGTCGATGACGCGAAGATGCGCAGCTCGGCGGGTTTCTTGAATTCCGCTTCCAGCCATTCCCATTGCTCGGCGCCGAGCATGGTCGCGGCGGGATCACTGTTCACCAGATACGGCCCGCGGTCCTTCGGCTCCTCGGTGATGCCGATGAGGCCGGAGCGGAACCAGCGATTGTCGGGCATGATGATCTGCACGCGGCGCCCTTCCGGGCCGATGATCGTGCTCGTGTAGTTGCCCGCGCGGCTGCGGCGCGGGCTCGTCTTCGGCTCCATCCAGAAATCGAGGAAGATGTCCTTCGATTCCTGCTTCATCGGATATTCGCGCCCGGCGTCATTCTCGCCGTAGTCGTGATCGTCCCAGATCGCGAGGCAGGGCGTCTTGCGTCGCAAGCGCTGGAAGCCGGGCTTGCTGGCGAGCTTCGTGTATTTCGCGCGCAGCACGTCCATGTCGCGCGTGTCGCCGTAGATATTGTCACCGAGGAAGAGGAACAGCTGCGGGTCGAACGCATCGACCCTGTCCCAGATCGGCTGCGGCTTGTCCTGATGCGCGCAAGAGCCGAACGCGATGCGGCTGAGCGCGGTTTCGCCGGCGAGGGCGACGCTGGGGAGCGCGGCAAGCGCCGCACCCCCCGCCATCACTTCGCGGCGACTGACGCCTGCCATCAGAACGCGGCTTTCAGCGTCGCGAACACCTGGCGCGGCGCGCCGATCATCAGTGTCTGCGAGTCACCGCGGTTGCTGAAGCCGTTGGTGCCCACGGTCGACACGTACTTCTTGTCGAGAAGGTTGACGGCGCTCACCTGCAGCTCATAGCCTTCGGCGATGCGCCAGCCGATGCTGGCGTCGACGATCGCACGGCCGCTGACCGAGGCGTCGTTCTCGTAGCTGTAGTAGCGCTTCGACATGTAGTTCACGCCGATGCGCCCGAAGAACAGTTCGCCGTCGTAGCTGAGTTCGCCCTTGGCGAGGTGCTTGGGCGAGTCGATCGTGGTCTTGCCGTCGGTCGCGGCGATCAGCGTTCCTTCCGCGTTGACGACATCGTCCTGATAGGTCGAGTCGTTGTAGCTGTACGAGGCGAAGAGCTTGAAGCCGGCGCCGAGCTTGACCTCGCCTGCGGCTTCGAGGCCGTAGGAGCGGACCGAGCCGACGTTCTGGAGAACGGCCGGGTTCCCGATGATGCCGGCGCCGGTGGAGAAGCCGAGGAGGCGGTTGCGGAAGTTTACGTAGTAGCCGCCGAGGACGCCGTTGAAGCTGCCGCCGCGGAAGCGGATGCCGGCTTCGTAAGTGTCTGATTCTTCAGGTTTAAGTGTGCCCTTGATGGCGTCGAAGCCGGCCTGCGTGGTACCGAAGGGGCCGCCGGTGGAGGAAGCGGTGAAGGCGCGCGCGACCTGCGTGAAGCCGCCGAACATCTCGAGGTAGTCATTGATTTCGTAGGCGAAACCGGCGTGCGGCTGGAACCAGTCCTCGGCCTTGATCTTGCCCTGCGCGAAGGTGCTGACGACGATCGGCGTTGCCGTGTTCGTCACCTTGAAGCCCTTCCAGCCGAGCGTGATCGTCGCGGCGCCGAGCGTGATGCGGTCTTCGACGTGATACTGGAAGGTCTCGGTGTCGAAATCCGATTCCCACTGCGTGAAGAACGGATCCTTCTGGAATTCGAGCGAGTCCCGCGAGGGGCTCAGGCGATCGGTGAGGCCGTAGAAGCGGCGCGCCTGCTGGAAGTCGTTCTTCTCGTACCAGCCGCCCACGGTGATTTCATTGAAGGCGATTTCTCCGGTGATGCTGCCGAACAGGCCCTTGCGGTCGATGTCGTATTCGGTCGTGCGGATGGAGAGCGGCGCGCCACCCGGCGTCTGCACATAGGGCGTGTACCAGATGCCCTGGCCTTCGTTGTTGTGCCAATAGCCCTTGAGCGCGACGGTTACAGCCTCGCCCACCGGCGCCTCGACGCCGATCGCGGCGAGGTAGTCTTTGCGCAGACCTGCGGCATCGAAATAGGCATCGTCGATGGTCGCGAACGGCGCGGGCAGCGCCTGCTCGGCCCAATAGGCATCGGCGACCTGAACCGCGAGGCGGTAGTCGCCCGAAATATTGTCCCAGTTATATCCGAGACGATCGATCATCTCCTTGGACATATCCTGATAGTCGTTCTCGCGCCGGTCAGAGACGCTGAGCGTCGCGGTGACGCGTGCGTCGCCGAGCGCGGCGACCGCCTTGGCGTTCAGCATGTGGTGGCGCTGCTCGCCGACGCCCTTCCACTTGTCCATGCCGAGATAGCCATAGGAGATGTAGGCGCCCGTGCCTTCGGCGCCGCCGATCTCGCCGCTTTCGAGGCGGGCGAAGGCGCGGATGGTGTTCTCGGTGCCGTAGCTGCCCGACGCGTCGAGCCCGAAGTCGGGGGCGGGGGCGCGCGAGAAGAATTCGACGGTGCCGCCGAGGTTGTTGGTCGCCTGCGTGCCGAGACCGCCTGAGCCCTGCGAGACGCGGGTGAGGCCGATGTTTTCGGGGCTGATCGCGCGATTGACGTGCAGGCCGTTGACGTTGCCGTAGCTGTGGTCGCCAAGCGGGATGCCATCGAGCGTGAAGCCGAGCTGGTTCTGGTTGAAACCGCGGATCGAGAGGCGCTGCGACCATTCATAGGCGCCGAAGGCGTCCGCCGACTGGAAGTTCACCGAAGGCAGCTTCTCGATCGATTTGAGCGGGCTCGTGCCGGGCGCCAGAAGCGCGATGTCGGCGGCGTCGAGTTCCTGCACCTGCCGCGTTTGGCCGGAACCGAACACGACGATCTCTTCATCGAGCGCGGCGGCATCAGCGCCAGCGGCTTCGCCCGTTTGCGCGAAAGCGGAAGTGGTAAGCACGAAAAGGCTGCTGGCGGCCAGCAACACGGCGCAAGTCGAACGCATGAAATCCCCCATAAGTGCGGTAAAACGCGGTTGGCGGCGGAGGCCTAGGCGCGGCATGTGACGGCGCTATGCGATTGATATGAAGCTTTTTTGCATGCCTGATTGCAGATCGGGGACGTTGCCGAATTGCTGCGAATGACTTGCATTACCTTGATAGGTCGCACGCTATTTATCGATCGGCTCGATCAGCCTCACGCAGAAAATGCGTTGGCGGTTGCGCGTGGCGCTCGATAGCCTCGACGCTGAAATCAGGCCTGCGTCCGCGCCGCGCCGGTTTTCACGATCGATCATTGGGGAAGGAGAGGGATCATGGGCCTCAAGGGCACGAAGACCGAAGACAATCTGAAGGCTGCTTTCGCGGGTGAGAGCCAGGCGAACCGCCGCTATCTCTATTTCGCGCAGAAGGCCGATGTCGAAGGCTACAACGATGTCGCTGCCGTGTTCCGCTCCACGGCGGAAGGCGAAACGGGCCACGCGCACGGCCACCTCGAATATCTCGAAGAGGTGGGCGATCCGGCAACCGGCCTCGCCATCGGCTCGACGTCCGACAATCTGAAGTCGGCGATCGCGGGCGAGACGCACGAATACACCGATATGTACCCCGGCATGGCGCGCACCGCGCGTGATGAGGGCTTCGACGAGATCGCCGACTGGTTCGAGACGCTCGCCAAGGCCGAAAAGAGCCACGCCGGCAAGTTTCAGAAGACGCTCGACACGCTCGACGCCTGAGAGGGCAAGAGCGGCGAGACTGTCCGCTGTGGGAGGCGAGGGGCGGGTCCGCGGGACCGGAACCGCCCCTCCCGTAGCCTCCAAAACAGCGCTGCGAGCGTCCGTTCGGACGCACGGCGTCAGTTCCCGTTGCCGCTTCGAGGGACAGGCGGACACGTGTTTCGTGTGGGAATTCACGCCGTGCGTCCGACCGGGCGCTTTTCAGAACGGATATATCCTTTGAAGCCAGAACCGTTGGGGGACGCCGATGCGTGAGGGCAGTCTGGAGGCGCCGACGCGCCATCCGATCGATTGGGAAAATCCGGATTTCTACGACGAGGCGAAGCTCGAAGCCGAGCTGACGCGCGTGTTCGACATCTGCCACGGCTGCCGCCGCTGCTTCAACCTGTGCGACAGCTTTCCGATCCTGTTCGACCTGATCGACGAATCGCCGAGCGGCGAGATCGACGGGCTCGATCCGAAGACCGATTACAAGCCGGTCGTGGACGCCTGCACGCTTTGCGACATGTGCTTCATGACCAAGTGCCCCTACGTGCCGCCGCACGAATGGGCGCTCGATGTGCCGCACCTGATGCTCCGCGCGCGCGCCGTGGAGCACAAGAACGGCAAGATCGGCCTCCCCGACCGGGAACTCGCGAAGACCGATCGCAACGGCAAGCTCGCGAGCTTCCTGTCGCCGCTCGCCAACTGGGCGACGGACACCGCGAACGGCCTCACGCGAACGCTGATGGAAAAGACGGCGGGCATCGATCGGGAGGCATGGCTGCCCCCATTCGCCGACACGCCGCTCGACCGCCGCGACGATCTCGACCGGATCGAGCCCGATGCGGCGGCGCCCGCTGCCGGGCGCAAGGCGGCGCTTTATGCGACGTGTTTTGCGAACTGGAACATGCCCGGGCCGGGCGAGGCGGCGGTTAAGGTGCTGAAGGCGAATGGCGTCGAGGCGCGTGTCGTCTATCCCGGCTGCTGCGGGATGCCCAAGCTGGAGAACGGCGACCTTGCGGCAGTCGCCGAGCAGGCGCGGAGCGTTGCGGCGGCCTTCGCGCCGCTGATCGATGAAGGCTTCGATGTTGTGGCGGTGACCCCGTCGTGCGCGCTGATGCTGAAGTTCGAATGGCCGCTCATCCTGCCCGGCGATCCGCTGGTCGCCAAGCTTGCCGGGGCGACGTTCGACATCACCGAATATGTGGTCGACATCGCGAAAAAAGAGGGGCTCGCACCGGGAATGCAGCCGCTCGGCGGCGACATCGCGATCCACCTGCCCTGCCACAGCCGCGCGCAGAACATGGGGCAGAAGGGCGCGGAGATGCTGCGACTGATCCCCGAAGCGAAGGTCGGCGTCGTCGAGCGCTGCTCGGGCCACGGCGGCAAGTGGGGCATGTTCAAGGAAAACTTCGCCACCGCGCTGAAGATCGGCAAGCCGGCGGGTCGCGCCATGCTGAAGACGAACGCGGCCTTCATGGTCTCCGAATGCCCGCTCGCCGGGCCGCACCTCAAGCAGGTGATGGAGCGCGAGGGCGGCGAAAGCGTTCCCCAACAGGTGCCGCACCCCATCGAGCTTTTGGCAAAAGCATACGGTCTCTAGAATCGAGAAAGCCCATGACCCGCGAAACCCGTGCCATCGAACCCGCCGACATCATGGACATGCGTGCCTATGGCGAGCAGCGGAAAGCGCTGCGGCTGGGGCAGGTGGAGGCGAAGAAAAAGCGCCGGCTTTCTGTGGGGCCGCACGTAACGGTCTTCTTCGAGTCTTATGAGAGCATGTGGCTGCAAATCCATGAAATGCTTTATATCGAGCGTGGTGGCCCTGAGCAGATCCCGGACGAGCTCGCCGCCTATAATCCGATGATCCCGAACGGCCGCGAACTCACCGCGACGCTGATGTTCGAGATCGACGACCCCAAGTTACGCGCCTCCATCCTCGGCCGTCTCGCGGGTGTCGAGGATCACATCTATCTGCACCTCGGCGAAACGCGCATCGCGGCCGTGCCCGAAGGCGACGTCGAGCGCAGCCGCGAGGATGGCAAGGCCTCCTCGGTGCACTTCCTGCATTTTCCGTTCACGGACGCGCAGATCGCCGAATGGCGCAGTGGCCGCGGCACGGTAATCTTCGGGATCGATCACCCGCACTACGGCCACATGGCGATTGTCGGCCCCGAGATGCGGGATGAACTGAGCCGCGATTTCGGTTGAGATTGCGGTGCGTCCCTCGACTTCGCTCGGGATGAAGTCACTTTTACCCTACGATCATCATCCCGAGCGAAGTCGAGGGACGCACCATTCCAGCTACAAGGCTGTTGCCCTGTTCCCGCGCGGCCCCGCGAGGAACCACACGATTAACCCGACCAGCGGGAACACAATGATCCCGATCGTCCACGCGATCTTCGCGCCGGTTGTCGCGCCGCTATTCCAGACACTGAGCAGCGCCCAGATATCGAGCGCCAGAATAACAAGGCCGATAAGTCCATATTCCATCTGTTCGTCTCCTGATCAGGCGCTTTTGCCCTTGGCCGCCGCCTTGCGCGCGGCTTCCAGTTCCGCGCCTTCGGCGCCGTCCACAGCGTCGGCGGCTTCGCGGGCCTTGGCGTTTACCTTGCCCGATTTCGCGAAGTCGTGCTGCGCGTCCTGAAATTCGCGCGCGCCTTCGTAGCTGCCTTCGCCTTCCAGCTTCAGGTTTGATTTCCGGTCTTCCATGAAACCCTCCTCATCATCCCCGCTCGTCCCTTGAACGCGGCGGGGCCGGGAAGGTTGCGGGCTCAGCGGATGAGTTTGCCGCTCTTCATGACATGGTCGACGCGCTCCAGCGCGCTGATATCCGCGAGCGGATCGGCGGCGACGGCGACGAGATCGGCGTAGCGGCCAGGCGCGATGACGCCGACCTCGGCTGACTTGCCCATCAGCGCCGCCGCGCTCGTCGTTGCCGATTGGATCGCCTGCATCGGCGTCATGCCGTAGCGGACCATGTATTTGAACTGGCGGGCGTTGAGACCATGCGGGAAGACGCCCGCATCGGTGCCGTAGGCGATCTTCACGCCCGCCGCGACGGCCTTGCGGAAGCCGATGCGCTGCGCGTCCGTCGTTTCGAAGTTCTTGCGCATGATCTCTTCGGGCCAGTGTTCGGCCTTGCCCATCTCGTCGATGAAGTCGCCGTTGTAGACGTCCATCACCAGCCATGCGCCCTTCTTCTTGGCGAGCTGGATGGCCTCATCGTCGATCAGCGAGGCGTGCTCGATGGAGCGGACGCCGCCATTCAGCGCGATCTTGATGCCTTCGGCGCCGTGTGCGTGCGCGGTGGCATAGCTTTGGTAGCGTGCGGCTTCATCGACGGCGGCGCGGACTTCAGCCTCGGTCATCTCCGGGGCGCCGGGTTCGGTGCCCGCAGCGAGCACCGCGCCCGTCGCGATCAGCTTCAGGAAGTCGGCGCCGCGCTGGAAGAGCATCCGCGATTTCGCCTTCATTTCGTTCGGGCCGGACGCGATGCCCATGCGCATGATGGCGGGAATCTCGACGTCGGGCGCCATGCCCGTCACCTCGCCGCCGCCGCCCGGAACGGTGAGATAGGCACCGGCAACCGCCATGCGCGGGCCTTCGACATAGCCCGCCTCGATCGCGTTCCGCAGCGATACGTCGCCAAATGCGCGGAACGTGCCGACGTCGCGCACGCTTGTGAAACCCGCGTTCAGCGTGTCGCGCGCGTTCTTCGCGGCAACGAATGCGATGTCCTCCGCCGAGTGGAGCAGTGGCTCCGCAACATTGTTCGTCTGGCCCCAGTCGGAGAGGTGCGTGTGCATGTCGATAAGGCCGGGGAGGACGGTGAAGCCGGACCAGTCGAGCAGCTTCGCGCCTTCGGGGGGGGGCGCATAAGGCGTGACGGCGGCGATGCGCCCGTCCTCGATGCGGATCAGCCGGTCGGTGAGGATCTTGCCGCTTTCGGTGTCGACTAGGCGCCCGGCGCGCACGTAAGAGGTTTCCGCGAACACGGGCGCGGCGAGCAGCCCGGCTGCGAGCAGCGCGCAAGAAATCCGTTGCAGAATCGTCATCTGTCCCTCCCTGTCCGCGCGTATCCTGCTGGACTATTATACATGCGTCAAATAGGAATTCGCGGATGATCATCGGGGGGCTCATCGCAAGCATATCGCTCGCACTCATCGCCATCGGCGTGATGACGACGCTCGTCCCCTTGTACGCGACCGGCCTCGGCTTCACCGCGCACCACATCGGTTGGATCGCCGGCATCTATTATGCGGGCTTCCTGATCGGGCCCTGGCTCGCCCCGCCGCTGGTGCAGCGACTGGGCAGCGGGCGCGCCTTCGCGGGCGCCGCGCTGCTGGCGCTCGGCGGCATCATCGTGCTGCCGCTGTTTCCGTACCCCGCGGCATGGGCGGCGATCCGCTTTGTCTCGGGCACCGGCTTCGCGCTGCTCTACATCCTCGCCGAGGCGGGGTTGAACGCCGAAGTGGACAACGCCGGGCGCGGGCGGTTGCTCTCGCTCTACATGATCGCAAGCAAGGCGGCGCTCATCACCGGACAGTTCGCTGTGGGGCTGCTCGGGGTGAGCGGCTGGGCGTCGTTCGTGCTGGCGTCGGGCGTGGTGGCGCTGGCGGCGGTCGTGCGGCTGAGGGTGCCGGTGGGGGCCGTGCTGCCTGCGGCAGGGCGATTGCGGCCGCTGCGCGTGATCCGCGCCGCGCCCGTGGCGATGGCGGGCTGCGTGATCTACGGCCTTGGCGAAGCTTCGCTGTACGCGCTCGGGCCGGTCTACGCGCAGGCGAACGGGATGAGCGTGCGCGAGGTTTCGGCCTTCATGACGGCGGTCCTGCTCGGCGCGGCGCTCGCGCAGTGGCCGCTCGGCTGGCTCGCCGACCGGATCGACCGGCGGCGCGCGATCCTGATCGGTGCGGTGGGCACGGTGATCGCGGGGTGCGCGCTCGGGCTCCCGGTGCGGCCCGGATTTGCCGTTGCGCTCGCCGGTGGCTTCGTGCTCGGCGGCTGCCTGCTGCCGCTCTACGGCCTGCTCGTGGCGCTCGGCAACGACACCGCGACCCGTGAAGAGCGTGTGGAAATCGGCAGTGGCCTTGTCTTCGCCTATGCCGTGGGTGCGATGGTGGGCCCGCCCGCTGCCGCCGCGCTGATGGAGGTGACGCCGCGCGGCCTGCCGCTGTGGCTTGCGGGGCTCTATACGGTGCAGACGCTCGTGCTGCTCGTGGCGCTCCGACGGCGGATACCGCTCGCCCAGCCGCTCTGAAAAGGCTTGCCAGGCGCACGTCTCTGTTATACACATGTCCAATATAGTGTGGAGGCGGGATGGCGACCAAGGCGGCAGCGACGATCGTGGACCCCGATGCGGGCTGGAGCCTGCCGGCGTGGACCTATTCGGACCCGGAGTTCTTCGCGGTCGAGATGCGGCGCGTGATGCGCCCGTCTTGGCAGGTCGTGTGCCACCTGAGCGATGTTCCGAACATCGGCGACTATCACACGCTCGAATATCTCGGCGAAAGCATCGTCGTCGTGCGCGGGCAGGACGAGGCGGTCCGCGCCTTCACCAACGTCTGCCGCCATCGCGGCGCACGGCTCGTCGACGGGCCTTCGGGCTGTGCGGTCGCGAAAAAGCTGACCTGCCCGTACCATGCCTGGTCGTTCGACCTTGAAGGCCAGCTCGTCGGCGTACCGCTGAAGGCGACCTATCCGGGGCTCGATCAGTCGAAGCATGGCCTGGTGCCGGTCGATCTCGAAATCTGGCGCGGCTTCATCTTCGTGCGGCTCGAAAACGACGGCGGGCCGTCGGTCGCGGAGATGATCGCGCCCTATGACCACGAGGTCGAACCGTATCGCTTCCAGGAGCTGAAGGCCTTTGGCCGCGTCACGTTGCGCCCGCGCCGCGTGAACTGGAAGAACGTGGGCGACAATTATTCGGACGGGCTTCACATCCCCGTCGCGCACCCCGGCCTCACGCGGCTGATGGGGAGCGGCTACGGCGTCGAGGCGCAGGAAAATGTCGACAAGATGTGGGGGCCGATCCGGGAGCGGCTTTCGAACAACCCGTCCGAGAAGGCGTATCAGAAGTACCTGCCGCACGTGCCGCACCTGCCTGAGGACCGGCAGAAGCTGTGGACCTATTTCAAGCTGTGGCCGAATGTCGCCTTCGACATCTATCCCGATCAGGTCGATTTCATGCAGTGGCTGCCGGTCTCCCCGACTGAGACGCTGATCCGCGAGATCAGCTATGCCGTGCCCGACGATCGCCGCGAAATGAAGGCTGCGCGCTACCTCAACTGGCGCATCAACCGGCAGGTGAACGCCGAGGACACGTGGCTGATCAACCGCGTGCAGGACGGCATGGCGTCGGAGAGCTTCACGGTGGGGCCGCTTGCGGAAACGGAGGTCGCGCTCCGCAACTTCTGCCGCAAGATCCGCGGCCTGATCCCGGAAGCGCGCCAGCATCGCTCGCCGCCGCCGGGGTGGAGCCGGCGCCCGCACGCCGCGCACTGAAAATACCAAAAAAACCAAAAGACCAGAGGGGTTGCTGCAATGACCAAACGCTATGACGCCGTCATCATCGGCGGCGGCCACAACGGCCTTGTTTGCGCCTTCTACCTCGCGCGTGCGGGCCTCAAGGTGCGCGTGCTCGAACGCCGTGACGTGATCGGTGGCGCCGCCGTGACCGAGGAGTTCCATCCCGGTTTCCGCAACTCGGTGGCGAGCTACACGGTCAGCCTCTTGAACCCCAAGGTGATCGCCGACATGCGGCTTGCCGACCACGGCTACCGCGTGATCGAGCGGCCCTATTCGAACTTCCTGCCGCAGGACGACGGCCGCTACCTGCTGCTGGGTGGCGGGCTGGAGAAGACGCAGGCCGAGTTCCGCAAGTTTTCCAATCGTGACGCGGACGTGCTGCCGCAATATTACGACGCGCTCGAAACCGTGGCGGACGTGCTGCGCGACCTGTCGCTGAAGGCACCGCCCAACGTCGGTGACGGCGTCAAGACGCTGATCGATGCGGCGCGGCAGGGGCGGCGGCTTGCGGGCCTGCCCTTGGAGAAGCAACGCGACGTGCTCGACCTGTTCGTGAAGTCGGCGCGTAGTTTTCTCGATTCATGGTTCGAAAGCGAGGCGGTGAAGGCGGCGTTCGGCTTCGACGCGGTGGTCGGCAACTATGCCTCCCCTGATACGCCCGGTTCGGCCTATGTGCTGCTCCACCATGTGTTCGGCGAGGTGAACGGCAAGAAGGGCGCGTGGGGCCACTGTGTCGGCGGCATGGGCAAGATCACCGAGATCATGGCGAAGGTCTGCCGCGACCTTGGCGTGGAGATCAGCCTCGAGACGCCGGTCGAGAAAGTGCTGGTGGACGGCGGCAAGGCGACGGGCGTACGCCTCGTCGGCGGCGAGGAGATCGCGGCGGACCGCGTGATCGCCAACGTCGGGCCGAAGCTGCTTTACGATCGCATGATCGACGCTGGCGACCTGCCAGCCGACTTCCTGCGCCGCATCCGCGCCTTCAAGGCCGGGTCAGGCACGTTCCGCATGAATGTGGCGCTTTCCGAACTGCCACGGTTTTCGAGCCTCCCGGAGCCGGGGGAGCATCTGCAGAGCGGCATCATCATCGCGCCCACGCTCGATTACATGGACCGCGCCTTCCTCGATGCCAAGCAGTTCGGCATGTCGAAGAGGCCGATCGTCGAGATGCTGATCCCGTCGATCGTCGACGACAGCCTCGCGCCGGCGGGTCAACACGTTGCGAGCTTGTTCTGCCAGCAATTCGCGCCCGAACTTCCCAATGGGCGAAGCTGGGACGACGAGCGCGAAACCGCAGCGGACGTTATCATCGACACGGTCGAGCATTATGCCCCGGGCTTCAAGGCTTCGGTGATCGCGCGGCAGATCCACTCGCCGCTCGATCTGGAACGCAAGTTCGGTCTTGTCGGCGGGGATATCATGCACGGCCACATGTCGCTCGATCAGCTGTGGGCGGCGCGGCCGATGCTGGGGCACGGCGCCTACAGGGGCCCGCTCAAGGGCCTCTACATGTGCGGCGCGGGCACGCATCCGGGCGGCGGCGTCACCGGCGCGCCGGGGCATAATGCAGCGCGCGAAATCCTTGCGGATAACACCTTCCTCGGCAGGCTGCTGCGGCGGGCGTAGACGTGGGTGCGTCCCTCGACTTCGCTCGGGATGATGCCCGTTTTTACCAAGTACAAAGTTCTTTCATCCTGAGCGAAGTCGAGGGACGCACAACCTCTCAGATGCCCAGACAGGCATCGAACCCTTCATTGTCCACCACCCGCGTCCACCGCTCGATGCGTTTCGCATAGCGGGCGGTGTAGCCGCGCGGGTTGCGGGCGTCGCGCTTGATGGGTGAGGGGAGGACGGCGACGAGCCGCGCCGCCTCGCGCCGTGTCAGCGACTTTGCGCTCTTGTCGAAATAGTGCTGCGCCGCCGCTTCGGCGCCGTAGACACCGATGCCGAATTCGGCAACGTTCAGATAGACTTCCATGATCCGCTTCTTGTCCCACATCAACTCGATGAGGACCGTGAAGTAGGCCTCAAGCCCCTTGCGGAGCCAGGAGCGGCCGGGCCACAGGAAGGCGTTCTTCGCGACCTGCTGGCTCACCGTGGAGCCACCGCGCAGCTTGCGGCCCTTCATGTTCGCCTCGACCGCGTTGGTGATTGCCTCGGCATCGAAACCGAAGTGCGTGCAGAACTTGCCGTCCTCGCCCGCGATCACGGCGCGCGGCAGATCGGGATCGATGTTCGAAAACGACGTCCAGTCGCGCTTCACGTCCTTGCCGGCGAAGACATCCTTCGCCATCGGCACGGTGAAAGGCACGGGCACGAACCGGTAGAGCAGCACCCACAGGATTGTGAAGGCGAACACGATAAGCAGCGGCCGGACGATGAACCGGACCACCCATGATCTCTTGCCCCGTTTGCCCCCCTTGGTCACGTTTCGTCTCTAGCGCGCCAAGCGTTTGTGCTGCAACGGTGCGCTGAGAGATTCGGGAGAATATAATGCGTTATCCGCTGCTCACGGCGCTTGCGCTCGTCCTTGCGGTGCCCGCGGCAGCGCAGGGCGCGAAGGAGTCGATGCCGATCTCGACGCCCGTGGAAGCGCTGAAACCGGGCGAGTGGGTTTGGTACGATGCCGTGGCGCCGGAAGGCCCCTCCATGCTGATCGTCGATCTCTCGACACAGCGCGCGCAGCTTTACCGGAACGGCGTACGCATCGGCGTCACCACCGTTTCCACCGGCAAGAAGGGCAAGGCGACGCCCACCGGCATCTTCACGATCCTTCAGAAGAAGAAGGAGCATTATTCCAACCTCTATAACAGTGCGCCCATGCCCTACATGCAGCGGCTGACGTGGGACGGGATCGCGCTCCACGCCGGCAACCTGCCGGGCTATCCGGCCTCGCACGGCTGCATTCGGATGCCGCTCGCCTTCGCGCAGAAGCTCTATGGCGCGACCAGCCTCGGCATGACGGTGATCATCGCGGACGAGAAGACGGACACCGCCGATATACGTGATGCCGGCATGTTCCTGCCGGTAGACCCGGCGGATTCGACCGATCTTGAAAACATGCGCTACCGCTGGCAGCCGGAAAAGTCGCCCGAAGGTCCCGTCACGATCCTCGTCAGCCGCGCGGACAGCCAGATCATGGTGCTGCGCAACGGCAAGGAAATCGGCCGATCGAAGGTGCGCTTCCCTGAAGGCGCGATCGGCACGCACGCCATCACGCTCGCGGCGGTCGAAAGCGGGGTCGAGCGCTGGCAGTATATCGAGCTGCCCGGCTCAGGCGACGTGAGCGGCGCGCCGTTTGACCGCGCGCAGTTCGCGAGTATAGGGATGCCGCGCCAGTTCCGCCTCGACGTGCGCTCGGTGCTGGTGCCCGGCACCACGATCTACGGGACGGACGATCCCATCGTGAAGTCGAAGACGGGGAGGACGCTCACCGTCATCAAGGATTCGGGACAGGACGAGTAGCCTTTACGCGTCTTCGAGCAGGTGACGTTCGGTTGCGAGCTTGCGGATCGCCTTCTGCAGCTTTTCGAATGCCCGCACCTCGATCTGGCGGACGCGTTCGCGGCTGATGTCGTACTCCTGACTCAGCTCTTCGAGCGTTTTCGGCTCCTCGGCGAGGCGGCGCTCGGTGAGGATGTGTCGCTCGCGCTCGTTGAGCACGGCCATCGCCTCGGCGAGCAGCGCAGCGCGCAGGCTGCTCTCCTCGCGCTCGGCGACGATTTCGTCCTGAATCGGGCCCTCGTCGGTCAGCCAATCCTGCCACTGACCATCGCCGTCGGTATCGGCGCGCAGAGGCGCGTTCAGGCTGGCGTCGCCGCCCATCGCCATGCGCCGGTTCATCGAGATGACCTCGTCGGCCGTCACGTTGAGGTCGTGCGCGATCTTCTCGACGACTTCGGGCCGGAGGTCGCCTTCCTCCAGCGCGCCGATCTGGCTCTTCATGCGGCGGAGGTTGAAGAACAGCTTCTTCTGCGCCGCCGTGGTGCCGATCTTCACCAGGCTCCACGAGCGCAGGATGAACTCCTGGATGGAGGCCCTGATCCACCACATCGCGTAGGTGGCGAGGCGGAAGCCCTTGTCGGGCTCGAACTTCTTCACGCCCTGCATCAGGCCGATGTTGCCTTCGGCGATCAGTTCGCTGACCGGCAGGCCGTAACCGCGGTAGCCCATGGCGATCTTGGAGACGAGGCGGAGGTGGCTCGTCACCAGCCGGTGGGCGGCTTCGGTATCCTGATGTTCGCGCCAGCGCTTCGCCAGCATGAACTCCTCTTCCGGCGCAAGCAGCGGAAACTTGCGGATTTCCGACAGATAGCGGTTCAGCGAAGCTTCGCCGCCGAGGGCGGGAATGGTGGCTGGGAGTTTGGCTTCGGCCATGATCGAGACTTTCGGTGGCGGCAGGATTTCTGCGTGTATCGGGGTGGGGCGCGCGGGATTTAAACGGCAAGCGCCTCTATGAGTTCCTGAATATCAGACGGGACGGGGCTTTCAAAAGCGAGAATTTCTTGGGTGCGCGGATGCACAAGTTGCAGCGAGCGGGCATGGAGCGCCTGCCTGACGAACCCGAGCGATTTGAGGACATCGCGATGACTTGCGCGCGTGCGGCCATAGAGTGGATCTCCCAATAACGGATGCCCGCTTGACGCCATATGAACGCGCACCTGGTGCGTGCGCCCTGTTTCGAGCCGGCATTCGACGAGCGCGGCGTCCTTCAGCGGCTGGAGCGTGCGGTAGTGCGTGACCGCGTGCTTGCCCTTGCCGGGGGAAACGATGTCCATCTTTTTGCGATGCACCGGATGGCGGCCGATCGCACCTTCGATTCGACCGGCGGGGGGCGAGGGTCGACCGGCGACGACGGCGAGATAGCGACGACCGATACTGTGCGTGGCGAACTGTTTGGCGAGGCCTTCGTGGGCGAGATCGGTCTTGGCGACGACGAGCAGCCCGGAGGTGTCTTTGTCGATGCGGTGGACAATGCCGGGGCGGGCGACGCCGCCGATGCCGGAGAGCTGCCCGGCGCAGTGGTGGAGGAGGGCGTTGACGAGCGTGCCGTCCGGGTTGCCCGCGGCCGGGTGGACGACGAGGCCCGCGGGCTTGTCGACGATGATGAGGTCGGCATCCTCGTAGACGATGGCGAGGGGGATCTGCTGGGCCTGCGCGGTGGCGGGCGCGGCTTCGGGAACCGAGACGCTTACCTCCTCGCCGCCGACGACGCGCAGCGAAGGCGTGGGGCGCTTGCCCGCGACGGTGACCGCGCCTTCAAGCATCAGCGCCTTCAGCCGCTCGCGCGACAGGCTCGGCACGGCATCGGCGAGCGCGCGGTCGAGCCGCTGCCCCGCGGCATCGGCCGGAAGGATGACGCTTATGTTCGACTTGCCCCCGTTCATTGGATAGCGATGTTGGCATGATGCTTCGAATTGCAAGGCAGACGCTTGCGGAAATTCGCGCCGATTGCGCCGCGCGGGCACCGGAGGAAGCCTGCGGGCTGTTGCTGGGGGCGAACGGTACGGTCGAGAGCAGCCTCGTGGCTCCGAATGTCGCGGACGAACGACTGCGGCACTTCGAGATCGACCCCGCCGCACTCTTCACGGCGCATCGCGGCGCACGGAGCGGGGGGCTGCCTTTGCTCGGCTGCTACCATTCGCACCCGGATGCTCCGGCGTTTCCTTCGCAGCTCGACGCGGAACGGGCGCTCGATGCGGGGTGGGTCTGGCTGATCCTTGGGCAGGACGGCGAAAAAGCCTACCTTGTCGTCGCAAACGGCCCCATACATGGGCGGTTCGAAGCGGTGGTCGTGCAAGAAATCTGAGGGGCAGGCGTTGGCACGCGGTGAAGTCAAATGGTTCAATCGCAAGAAAGGCTTCGGTTTCATCAGGCCCGATGTCGGCACGCGCGATGTATTCGTACATGTTTCGGCTCTGCATCAATCGAACATCTCCGCGCTTGAGGACGGTCAATGCGTCGAATTCGAGCTGACGCAACTTGCCGATGGTCGCACATCGGCGATGGGCGTGCGGATTATCGAGGCTTCTTCGGATGAATCCGCCGCACCGTGAACGCTTGCGTGCCGGCTTGCGAGGGGTTAGGCGGGAAGAAAGACGCCAGAGGGAGCGGCAAAAGGATGAATTCGGCCGATTTCGCGAGCCTGTTGTGCTCCCGGCTTTGCCATGATCTCGTCGGGCCCGTCGGCGCGCTTTACAACGGCGTCGAACTTCTCGTCGACGAGCACGACCCGGAAATGCGCGCCCGCTGCATGGAGCTGCTTTCCGACAGCGCGCGGCAGACCGCGAACAAGCTGAAATTCTTCCGGCTCGCCTTCGGCGCGGCGGGCGGCTTCGGCGATCAGGTCGACACGCGCGAAGCGCAGGCGGCGCTCGAAGGCCTGTTCGGCGCGGAACGCCGCGTGGCGGTGCAGTGGATGATCGTGAACCCGGCGTTGCCCAAGGACGCGGTGAAGCTGCTGCTCAACCTCGCGATGATCGGCGGCGACGCGCTGCTGCGGGGCGGCGAACTGCGCGTCGCGGCCGAACAGACGGGCGAAGGCGTGGAGCTTGCGGTGCGCGCGGAAGGCCCGCGGATGCTGCTCGACCCCGAGCTTCGCGCCGCGCTTGGCGGCGAAACCCCCGTCACGCAGCTCACGCCGCGCGCGGCGGCGGCCTATCTTGTCCATCTTCTGCTCGAGGAAACCGGCAGCAGCCTGCAGATTTCCGAGCCCGATGAAGGCGTTCTCGTGTTCGGAACGCGCCTCGCCGTTTAGCGCAGCATTAACCACTTCCGGTCAAGGTGGCGCAGCGCGCACAGACCGGGATGGAACATGGACGAGTTGCTTGGCGATTTTCTGACCGAAACGGCCGAAAATCTGCAAACCGTGGACAATGAGATCGTGCTGTTCGAGCGCGATCCCGGCAACCGCGACGTGCTCAACAACATCTTCCGGCTGGTGCATACCATCAAGGGCACGTGCGGCTTCCTCAATCTGCCGCGTCTCGAACGGCTGGCGCACGCCGCCGAAACCGTGCTCGGCAAGGTCCGCGACGGACAGGCCCAGGTGACGCCCGCCGTGGTCAGCGAGACGCTGTCGGCGATCGACGGCATCAAGCTGATCCTCGCGGCGCTGGAGGCATCGGGCAAGGAACCGGCCGGAGACGACGAGGCGCAGATCGCGCGGCTTAATGCCGCCATCGCAGCGCCCGAAGTGCCCAAAGCGGAGCCCGCGCCGGAGCCCGCTCCATCCTTGGAGCAGGACGCCGCTGCCGGCCGGGGCATCCAGTCGATCCGCGTGTCGGTCGCGCTGCTCGAACAGCTGATGACCACGGTTTCGGAGCTTGTGCTGACGCGCAACGAACTGCTGCAGCACCTCAGGACGCTGAAGGACGACCGCCTCGCGGTGCCGCTGCAGCGGCTGTCCGCGCAGGTCGGCGAGCTGCAGGAAAGCGTGATGCGCACGCGTATGCAGCCGATCAGCAACGCCTGGAACGTGCTGCCGCGGCTGGTGCGGAGCCTTTCGGTCGAACTCGACATGCAGGGCGGTGAAACCGAACTCGACCGGCAACTGCTGGAACTCATCAAGGACCCGCTCGCGCACATGGTGCGGAATGCGGCCGACCACGGCATCGAGGCGGCGGAGCAGCGCAAGGCTGCGGGCAAGGACGCGCGCGGCCGGATCGTGCTGAAGGCTGCGCAGGAAGGCGGGCACATCGTCATCACGCTCGCCGACGACGGACGCGGCATCGATGTCGCCCGGCTGAAGGCGAAGGCCGTTGCTCTCCGCCTGGTGACGGAAACCGACGCGGCGCAGCTTTCCGCGCAGCAGGCGCAACGGCTGGTGTTCCACCCGGGGCTTTCGACCGCCGACCAGGTGACCTCCGTATCCGGGCGCGGCGTCGGCATGGACGTGGTGCGCGCGAACATCGAGAAAATCGGCGGGGCGATCGATATCGAATCGACGGCGGGCAAAGGCACGCAGTTCACGATCCGCATTCCGCTCACCCTCGCGATCCTGCCCGCGCTGATCGTGGCATCGGGCGGCCAGCGCTTCGCGGTGCCGCAGATGTCGGTTGTCGAGCTGGTCCGCGTGGGCGCGAACAGCGAGCATGTCGTCGAATATGTGAACAATGCCGCGGTGATGCGCCTGCGCGGCCGGCTGCTGCCGCTGATCCACCTCGGCACGCTGCTCGGCATCGGCAACGGCCGCGGCGGGGGCGACTATGTGCTGATCGCGCGTGCCGGGAACATCAGCTTCGGGCTGATCGTCGACAACATCTTCGATACCGAGGAGGTCGTGGTGAAGCCGGTGGCGCCGATCCTGAAGACGCTGAGCGTCTATTCGGGGAACGCCATTCTGGGCGATGGCGCCGTGATCATGATCCTCGATGCGAACGGAATCGCCGCAAGTCTTGGAATCGCAGGGGAAAGTGATGTCAGCGACACGCTTGAGGTGCCGGTGCACGAGGCTGCCCAGGAAACCGACGCGATGCTGCTGTTCCGCGCGGGCAGCCCGCATCCCAAGGCCGTGCCGCTTTCGCTCGTTGCGCGGCTCGAGGAGTTCGATGCCGCTGCCATCGAATGGAGCGAAGGCCGCCCGGTCGTGCAATATCGCGATGCGCTGGTGCCGCTGCTCGCGGTCGACGGCGCCCTGACGCCGCGCGTGGAGGGCCGCCAGCCCGCGCTGATCTTTGACGACGGCACGAGCCTAGTGGCGCTGATGGTCGACGAGGTGCTCGACATTGTCGATACGCATGTCGACATCTGCATGACGAGCGAACTTCCGGCGCGGCTCGGCACGGCCGTTATCGCGGGCCGGGCGACGGAAATCCTCGATGTCGCGCACTATCTTTCGCGGGCGGGCAGCACAGCCGCCCCCGCCGAGGACAAGGGTGGCCGCCGCGTGCTGATCGTCGACGACAGCGCTTTCTTCCGCAACATGCTGAAGCCGCTGCTCGCTTCCGCCGGATACCGGGCGATGACGGCGGCGAGCGCGGATGAGGCGCTGGCGCTCCGCGAGTCCGGCGAATACTTTGATCTCATCCTTTCCGATATCGAAATGCCCGGCCTTTCAGGGGTCGAATTCGCGCGCGCCGTGCGCGGCGACGAACGCTGGCGCGAAACGCCGCTCGTCGCGCTCTCTTCGCTCGCGGGCGAGGAACACGTTCGGCAGGGCGAGGCCGCGGGCTTCGACCAATATGTCGCCAAGTTCGACCGGTCGCGGCTGCTCGATGCGGTCGCCCGCCAGTTCAAGGGAGAAGCCGCATGATTCCGGCGAAGCTCGTTACGGTCGTGCTCGGCGGGCAGCTGCTCGGGATCGACGTCGCGCAGGTGCAGGACGTCATCCGGCTCGGCGCGGTCAGCCCGGTGCCGCTGGCGCCGCGCTGGATCGCCGGCGTGATGAACCTGCGCGGCCGCATCGTCACCGCGATCGACCTTCGCGCGCGCTTCGGCCTTTCACCGCGGCAGGACCGCGCCGGATCGATGTGCGTCGTGGTCGAGCATCAGGGCGAGCCCTACGGCTTTATCGTGGACGACGTCGGCGATGTAATCGATGTCGACCCTGAACAGATCGAGCCCAATCCGCCGACGCTCGACCGCCGCTGGCAGCAAGTTTCGGACGGTATCGTGAAACTGGATGTGCTGATGGTCCTCGCCAGCGTGCGGGCGATCATGGATGCCGACCTCGCGGTCGCTGCTTAACGCGAATGCAAGATTTTCACGTCATGAAACAATTGGCGTAACCCTCTCTGCGAGAGCCTGTGATGAAATCGTGTCTCATCGTCGACGACTCCAAGGTCATCCGCAAGGTTGCGCGGCGCATCCTTGAAGACCTGAGCTTTGCGGCGGAAGAGGCCGTCGACGGGCGCGATGCGCTGGATCAGTGTCGGCAGGCGATGCCCGACGTGATCCTGCTCGACTGGAACATGCCGGTGATGAGCGGGATGGAATTTCTTTCGGTCCTGCGTTCCGAAGAGGACGGCAAGCGGCCCGTCGTCGTCTTCTGCACCACCGAAAACGATATGGCGCACATCCGCGCCGCGATCGACGCGGGGGCAGACGAATATATCATGAAGCCCTTCGACCGGGACGTGATCGAAGCCAAGCTCATACAGGTCGGCGCACTCTAGGCGCTCGGGGCTCCGAGCCATGACCAGGGCGTCCGCTCCAATCACACCGACATCGGCCCTGGCTGCGGCCTCGCCTGCGATCCGCGTGCTTCTCGTAGACGATTCCGGTGTCAGCCGCGCGCTGATGGCGCAGTGGCTCCACGACGATCCCGGCATCCGGGTGGTCGCGACCGCAGCGAACGGCGCCGACGCCATCGCCGTGGCGAAGGCGCATCCGGTCGACGTGATCGTGCTCGATGTCGAAATGCCCGGCATGGACGGGATCGCCGCACTTCCAAGGCTCGTGGAAGCCGCGCCCGGTGCCCGCATCCTGATGGCCTCCACGCTGACGACGCGCGGCGCGCGCGTGACGTTCGAGGCGCTGAACCTCGGCGCGACCGATGCGATCGCGAAGCCGCGCAGCGGGTGGGCGACCGCCGCCGGACCCGAATTCCGCGACGAGTTCGTGCGCAAGGTGCGGGCGCTCGGCGAGATCGAGCGCCCGCAGGCGAGGCCGCGCCGCGTGCCCGTAAGCGCACCGGCGCCCTACACGCGGGCGGAGCCTTCGCGCGCCGTTCCGCGGGTCATCGCCATCGGCGCCTCGACGGGCGGTCCCAATGCGCTGTTCGAGCTGATCGAGCAGCTCCCCAAGCCCGTGCGCGTGCCCATCATCGTGACGCAGCACATGCCGCCGACCTTCACCGCGATCCTTGCCGAGCACATGGCGCGGCGCGGCGGCGTGCAGGCGTTCGAGGCGGTGGACCGGATGCCCGTGCAGCCGGGCGTCGTCTACGTGGCGCCGGGCGGGCGGCACATGGAGGTGGTGCGCGTGGGCGGCGTCGTGCGGCTGCGCCTGACGGACGCTCTCCCTGAGAATTTCTGCCGCCCCTCGGTCAATCCGATGCTGCGCACGGCGGCAAATGTTTGGGGTGCCGCGACGCTCGGCGTGATGCTGACCGGCATGGGATCGGACGGACTCGACGGCGCGCGCGCGGTGGTTGCTGCGGGCGGCACGATGCTCGCGCAGGATCAGGCGAGTTCGGTCGTCTGGGGAATGCCGGGCGCGGTGGTGAAGGCGGGCCTTGCCGCCGAAATGCTGCCTGTGAGCGGGCTCGCCTCGGCGATCGGCTGCCTTCTGGACGCGGGGCGATGACGGCGCCCGACCCCGGCTTCGACTGTCTCTCCTCGCTGCTTCGCACCCGTGCGGGCATCGAGCTGGCGCGGACAAAGACCTATCTCGTCGAATCGCGGCTGGGTCCGCTGGCGCGCGCGCACGGCTTCGTGACCGTCTCCGCGTTCCTGCAAAGCCTTGCCCGGGGCGGCATCGGGGAAGCGCTGGCGACCGATCTCGTCGAGGCGATGCTGAACAACGAGACGTTCTTCTTCCGCGACATCCAGCCGTTCGATATGCTGAAAGACCGCATCCTGCCGCAGCTGCGCGCCGCGCGGGCGACTTCGCGCCGCATCCGCATCTGGAGCGCGGCGGCATCGACGGGGCAGGAAGCCTACTCGCTGGCGATGCTGTTCGCCGAGGACCGTGAAAGCTGGGAGGGCTGGACGATCGACATCGTCGGCACCGATATCTCCCGCCGCGCGATCACGCGGGCGCGAAGCGGGCTCTATTCGCAGTTCGAGGTGCAGCGCGGCCTTAGCATCCACCGCCTGATGGCGCACTTCGAGAAGACCGGCGAACACTGGGCGCTGAACCCGGAGATCCGCGCCAGGGTGCGCTTCCAGCCGCTCAACCTGCTCGGCCCCTGGACGCTGGGTGCGCCGTTCGACATCATCCTTTGCCGCAACGTGCTCATGTACCTCGCGCACGCCTGCAAGCAGGATGTTCTCGCGCGCATCCACCGCCAGCTGAGCCCCGACGGGCGACTTGTGCTGGGCGCGGCCGAAACCGTGCTCGGCGTGAGCGACGCGTTCGTGCCGGATTGGCAGAACCGGGGGCTCTACCAGCCCGCGGGCCTTCAGCCGCCGGCTTTCGCACGCGCAGTCTGATCGCGGTTCCATCCGGCGCCGACAGCGTCTAGACAGCGGCGCATGTCGATCTGGGGCAAGATTCTGGGCACCGCTGTCGGTCTCGCCATCGGTGGCCCGTTGGGCGCGCTTGCGGGTCTTGCGGCTGGGCACGCGATCGACGTGGGTGCAGCGCGGCTCGGGCGCGGCGAGCGCGCGCAGGTCGCCTTCACGATCGCGGCGATTGCGCTGTCCGCCAAGATGGCACGCGCCGACGGCTATGCCTCCGCGGACGAGTTTGCCGTGTTCGAGCGGTTGTTCCAGGTAGAATCGGCGGAGCGCGCCAATGCGGAACGCTTCTACAACCTTGCCAAGCGATCGACCGAGGGCTTTGAAAGCTATGCCCGGCAGGTGCGGAGCATCATCGGTACGGGGTCGCCCGTGCTGGAGGATCTGGTCGAGGCGCTGCTGATGATCGCGGTCGCCGACGGGGTGACGCGCGAGGAGCTTGAATACGTCGACCGCGTGCGCCGTGAGTTCGCCATCACCGATGCCGATTTCGCGCGGATCAAGACGCGCTATGTGGCGCCGGACCCGGATGACCCCTATGTCGTGCTCGGCGTCGCGCCGGGCGCGGACCGGGAGACGGTGCGGCGCGCCTACCTTGCGCTCGTGAAGCGGCACCACCCGGACCGCCACTACGCGGAAGGGACACCCGCCGAGTTCATCCGCGTCGCCGACCTGCGCATGGCCGAAATCAACGCGGCGTACCGCACGATCATGTCGTCATGAAGCCCGCGCACCTCGCCTTCATCCTGTTCATCGACCTCCTCTGGGCGATGAACGTCGTCGCGGTGAAGGAGATCATCGATGCGCTCGGCCCGATGACGGGCGTGTTCCTGCGCTACGTGATCGTCCTGCTGGTGACGCTGCCGTGGCTTCGCCTCGTGGAGGGCCGGATGCGCGACATCGTGATCGCGGGGATCGTGTCGGGCGCGATCTTCATGGGGCTCGGCGGCCTCAGCTTCGCGCTCACCGAAAACGTCGCGGCACTCTCGATCGCGGGGCAGCTCGGCGTGCCGTTCAGCCTGATCCTTGCGGTGATCTTCCTCGGCGAGACGATCCGATGGATCCGCATCGTCGGCACTGCGGCCTCGTTCGTCGGTATCGTCATCATGGGTTTCGACCCGGCGATATGGGACGAGCGGCTCGGCGTGAGCCTCACCATCCTCGCGTCGTTCATGTGGGCGGTGGGCTCGATGTTGTTCCGCCGCCTGCAGGGCGTGAACCCGCTCACCATCCACGCATGGCTGGCGTTCGTGAGCGTGCCGCTGCTGCTCGCCGCCGCGCTATGGTTCGAGCCCGGCGGGATCGCCCGCGCCGCTGGAGCGGACGTGCACGTCTGGGGCTGGCTGATCTATGCGGCGGTCGGCTCGTCGATCGTCGGCCATGTCGGGATGAGCTGGTTGCTGCAGCGCTATCCGGTGACGACGGTGGCGCCGCTCACCTTGCCGACACCGCTGATCTCGGTGATCATCGCGATCATGGTGTATGACACGCCGATCAGTTTCGAGTTCGTGGTCGGGGCACTCATCACCTTCGTCGGCGTCGCGGTCGTGACGTGGCGGAGCGCGACGCAGAAGGCCGATGAGGGGCTGGTGAAAGAATGGACGCGCGAGGTGAAGCGATGATCGACTGCCCTTCACCCAACCATGACGCGCGGACGCTGCCGGTTTCGATGGCGGTGCTGCACTATACGGGGATGCAGTCCGCGACGGCGGCGCTGCAGCGGCTCACGGACGCGGAGGCGAAGGTTTCGGCGCACTACATGATCGCGGAGGACGGCAACGTGCTGCGGCTGGTCGACGAGGACCGGCGCGCCTGGCACGCGGGCAAATCGTTCTGGCGCGGGATTACCGACGTGAACTCGGCGAGCGTCGGCATCGAGATCGTCAATCCCGGTCACGAGTTCGGCTACCGGCCATTCCCGGAGGCGCAGATGGACGCGCTGATCCCGCTTCTCGCCGAGATCGTGAAGCGGCACGGCGTCCGGCCCGGCAACGTCGTCGGCCACAGCGACATCGCACCTGCGCGTAAGGCCGATCCGGGCGAGCTTTTCGACTGGCCGCGCCTCGCGCGTCTCGGGCTTGCGACCGCGGTTCCCGATGCGATCGCCGACCCGCACTGGACCGACGCGGGCATGTTCCTCGCGCTTGAACGCTATGGCTATGACGTGAGCGACGGTCCGGCCGCAGTCGTCGCGTTCCAGCGCCGGTTCCGACCGGCGAATATCGACGGCGTGGTCGACGGCGAGACGCGCGCGATCCTGCTCGGGCTGCTGCTGACGACGCCTCAGGAGGATTTGCGGCTCGCCTGAGCTTCAGCCTTTTCGGCACTGAGCGGGAGCGGGGCGGCGGGCGGCTTGCAGCCTTTCGAGGCGCCATAGCCCTTGAGGAAGCTGCGCCGCGCGACGCCGGTGATGACGGCGGCCCGGTAGCGCCGCTGGTTCTCCGCGCTGCCGGATATCTCGCGCACGATGCCGCGGAACGGCAGGATCAGGTTGGAGAGGAAGTTGCCGGAGAGGCGCAGAACGGTATCGGCGCGCTTCTTGCCCCTGTCCTCGGCGATCTCGACATCGAGATCGGCGCCAAGAACCGCATCAAGCTTTTCCACCGCCGCGCGGACCTCGGAACATTTGCGGATGCCCTTGAGCGAATAGGGATCATCGAGGATGTCGAGCAGGTCCTGCGGAATCTCGTCCTTCTTCAGATTGACGTCCTCGACGGGCTGCGAGGCGGCATCGAGCGCGCGGTTCAGCGTCGGCTTGTCCTTCTCTCCGGGCGCGGCCTGCGCGGCGGCGGGTGATGGGAAGGTCGCCAGAAGAAGCAGGGGAACGATAAGACGACGCATCGACGATTTCCTCGAACGCACGCCCCCGTGGCCTGACCTTGTCTACCAAAGCGGGCCGTCCGCCAAGCATGGACTTCGAACGCATTTGGCCATAGGCCGCGTCGGGTATGCTGTGTTGCGATTTTGCGACAAGGACGGACGTGTTGGAAACGGGGCAGAGACGGCAGGTTACGGCACTTCTCGTCGCGGGCCGGCGGCCGGGTATCGACCCGCTCGCCGCGCATTTCGGCCTCGAGGACAAGGCGCTGATCCCGGTTGCCGGTGAACCGATGCTCTCCCGCGTCGCACGCGTGCTGGTGGGCCATCCCGACGTTGCGCGCACCATTGTGCTGGCGCAGGCGCCGGAGCGGCTGCTCGCGCATCCCGGCACGGCGTGGATGGCGGCGGATACGCGGATCGGCGTGCTTTCCGGCGGAAACTCGGTGAGCGCAGCCGTGGCGGGCGCGCTCGAAGCCAATCCTGACGGTTGGCCCTTCCTTGTCACCACGGCGGACAATGTGCTGCTGGACGCGGAAACACTGAGCGATTTCATCGCCGGGGCGGAGACACGCGGTACGGACGTCGCGGTGGGGCTCGTTCCGCGAGACGTGTTCGCGCGTGCCTATCCGGAAGCGCGGCGGACGTGGCTGACGTTCCGGGGCGGGGCTTATTCCGGCGCGAACCTTTTCTTTCTCGCACGGCCGGCGGCGCTTTCCGCCGTGCGCTTCTGGGAGCGCGTGGAAAGCGAACGCAAGAAGGTGCGGGCGATCGCCCGTGCATTCGGCCCCGGCCTCCTTGCGGGCTATCTGCTCCGCGCGATGCGCGTGGAAGGGGCGCTGGCGCGCGCGGGGGCGCGGCTCGGGGTGACGGCGGCGCCGGTGCTGCTCGCGCGGCCGGAAGCCTGCATCGACGTGGACAAGGTGGAGGACCATGCCATCGCGAGCGCGATCCTGGCGGAACGCATTCCACTTCCTGCCACATTTCCGGGCTAGGCGCGCGAAATGACCAAACGCGCCATCATCCTGAGTGCAGGGCAGGGCTCGCGCCTGCTGCCGCTGACCGCCGACCGGCCGAAATGCCTGATCGAATTTTCAGGACGCACGCTGCTCGACTGGCAGCTCGACATGCTGATCGCGGGCGGCATCGACGACATCACCATCGTGGTCGGGTTCAACTCGGACATGGTGGACGCCGCGATCGCGCGCCGGAGCGATCAGGGCGTTTCAGTGCGGACGCTGTTCAACCCCTTTTATCAGGTCGCGGACAATCTCGGCTCGGTGTGGCTGACGCGCGAACTGATGGACCGGCCTTTCGTGATCCTGAACGGCGATACGCTCGTCTCGCGCGAAATCGTGGAACGCGTGTTCGCGGCGCCCGACGCGCCGATCCGCATCACGGTTGACGTGAAGGACGAATACGACCTCGACGACATGAAGGTCCGCCGCGAGGGCGAGCGGCTGCTTGACATCGGCAAGCGGCTGACGGCGGAGGAAAGCAACGCCGAATCCATCGGCTTCCTGCGGTTCAATACTGAAGGCGCGGCGCGTTTCCGCGCCGAGGTGGAGCGGATGATGCATTCTCCCGAAGGCACGCGCAGCTGGTATCTGCGGGCGATCCACCACATCGCGGCAGACCCGGAATCGACGGTGCTCGTCACTTCGATCGAGGGGCTCGAATGGGGCGAGGTGGATTTCCCCGAGGATGTTCCCGTCGGACAGAAACTGACCGCCGGCTGGCGCGGAGCGTCCTAGACACCCGGGAGATGCTGGGCGGCGACGCCCCATCCGGCGAGATCGCGGCTGCCGGCGCGTTTCAGCAGCGTCTTTGCGTCCTTCACTGAGAAGGTGCCTGCCTTCGCGATCCCCTCCAGCTCCTTCCATGAGACCAGCGCCGCGACCGGCGCGCCCGGCCGGGCGCGTGCGCTGTAAGGCATGATCGCGGTGGAGCCGCGTTGGTTGCGCAGCCAATCGATGAAGATGCGCCCCTTGCGCTTCGCCTTGGACATCGTGGCCGTGAAGCGGTCGGGTTCAAGTTCGGCGATGGCGCGCGCGAAGCGTTCGGCGAAATCCTTGACGGCATCCCACTCCGCACCGGGCGTGAGCGGGACGACGACATGCACACCCTTGCCGCCGGTGAGCATCGGGAAGCTGACGAGACCGATGTCGTCCAAATGCTTGCGCAGATCCTTGGCGGCGGTTTTCACCACGTCGAAGCCGATCGCCTCGTCGGGGTCGAGATCGAAAACCATCCGGTCAGGCCGCTCGACATCCTCAACGCGGGCACCCCAGCCGTGGAACTCGATCGTGCCCATCTGGACGCAGGCGAGGATGCCCTGCGTGTCCTCGACATAGAGATAATCGTCCGGCTTTCCGCTCTTCTCGACGATGGGAATGTGGTGCACGGCCGGCCCGAAGCTGCCGCTGTCGTGCTTCTGGAAGAAACATTGCCGCGCACGGCCCTGTGGGCAGCGGACGAGGCTTGCCGGGCGGTGCGCCAGCCACGGCAGCATGATGGCGCCGACCTGCCGATAATAATCGGCAAGCTCGCCCTTGGTGATCTTCGCTTCGGGAAAGATCACGCGGTCGGGATTTGTGATCCTTATGTCGTCATCCCCATTGCCATCGCCATTGCTGACCGGGGCCGAGGTTTCGGGCACGACATCATCTGGCATCTTGTCCTCCCGCAACCCGATGAAACTTGCATGGCGCAGACGATCATCGGACGTGAATTCGGCAAAGGCAATTTCGGCGACAAGTTTCGGCGTCACCCAGTTCGCGCCGCGAGCCTCTGCGCTTGGAACCTCAACGGGCGCGGTCTTGCGTGCGAGGGGGCGCAGCTTGCCTTCGAGCATGGTGAGCGTATCCGCATCGAAACCCGTTCCCACCTTGCCCGCATAGGCAAGCTGGCCTGCGCGGTTCTGCGCCAGCAGCAGCGACGCGAACGGCCGCGCTTTCGCGCTGCTCGTCGTCCATCCGACAATCACGAATTCCTGGCGGCGCGTGCATTTCACCTTCAGCCAGTTTTTCGTGCGGCGGCCCACGTAAGGCGCATCGACGCGCTTGCAGATGATGCCTTCCTGCGCCGCGCCGCACATCGCTTCATAGAGCTTTTCACCTGCGCCCACGATATGATCGGCGTAACGAATGGGCCCGTCTGCGGGCAGCAGCCCGGAGAGTCTCTGCTTGCGCGCGATATTGGGAAGGGGTGCCAGGTCTTCGCCGTCCAGCTCGAGGAGATCGAAGCCGAACAGCACGAAGCCGTCGCTGCCCTCCGTCAGCGCCTTCTGCAACGCGCTGAAGCTTGGATTGCCGTCCCGGTCCATCACCACGATCTCGCCGTCGATCAGGCACGGCGGCAATTCGAGCGTCGCCGCAGCTTCAACGAGTGGCGCGAACCGATCCGACCAATCGAGCCCTGCGCGCGTGTAGATGCGCGCCGTGTCACCGTTTGCGGCGAGCAGGCAGCGGTAGCCGTCGAACTTGATCTCGTGCATCCACTCGGTGCCCGTGGGCACGTGATCGACGAGCGTCGCAAGCTGCGGCGGACGAAAGGCGGGCAGGCGGCCGGGCTTCGCGCTCTTGCGTTTCGCGCGCACGGTCGCGCTCCGCGCCTCGTTCATGGCACTGGTGAAGGCCTTGCCGCGCTTGCCTTTCAGCGAGACCGCCGGCGCGCCCGACGCGATCTGCGCCATAGACCGTCCCGTCTCGACGCTGGTCAGCACCGTTTCGACAAGATCGCCCGACCCGCCCGCGTGGGCATCGTCGATCTTCCGAAGCAGCCAGTTCTCTCGCTTCTCCCCCGCGCGTGGTTTCATGCGCACGAGCAGCCATTCGCCTTTCATGCGCTTGCCGTGGAGGGTGAAATGGAGGTGGCCGTCCTTGAGCGTTTGGCGGGGATCCTTCCCCGGAATGGGCTCCCACGTGCCTTCGTCCCACAGCATCACCGTGCCGCCGCCGTATTCGCCTTTGGGTATGTTGCCCTCGAAACCGCCGTAGCTGAGCGGGTGGTCTTCCGTGCGTACCGCAAGGCGCTTGTCGTCGGGGTTGAGGCTCGGGCCGCGCGTGACCGCCCAGCTCTTGAGAACGCCGTCAAGCTCGAGGCGGAAGTCGTAGTGCAGGCGGGTCGCAGCGTGCTTCTGCACCACGAAACTGTTGCCCGCCGCGCGCCCCGGCGTTCCGGCAGGCTCGGGTGTCTTCTTGAAATCGCGCCGGGCGTTGTAGTCTTTGAGCGGGTCGGCGCGGCGTGCCATCGTCAGGCCCGCTTGCGCGCCGGAGACTTGGTCGCGGGGCGTTTTTTCGGCTTGCTCGCGGTCTTGCGACTCTGGGGCTTGGCCTTGCGCGCCGGCGTATCGACCGACTTGCGAAGCGCGGCCATCAGGTCGATCACATTGCCGCCACGCGGCCGCTCTTCATCGGCATCCTCGATGATCTTGCGGCCCCGCGAGCGCCGCTTCTTTTCGATCAGGCCTTCCAGCGCCTCGATGTAGCGATCCTCGAAGACCTTGGCGTCGAACGGCGCCGTTTTCTTTTCGATCAGGGTTTCGGCGAGTTCGAGCAGTTCGCTGTCGGGTTTGATGTCGTCGATGTCGCGGAAATAGGACGCGGCGCGGTTCACCTCGTCGGCATAGCGCAGCGTCTCCAGCATCAGCCCGCGCCCGCAGGGGCGGAGGCATACCGCATATTCGCGGCCGCGCATCGCGATCTGCCCGAGGCCGACCTTGCGCGTGCGGCGCAGCGCTTCGCGGAGGACCACAAAAGCCTCTTCGGCGAGATCGTCCGCGGGAACGACAAAATAGGGCTTTTCGTAATAGAGGAGGTCGATCTCGGTTACGTCGACGAACTGCGTGAGCTCCAGCGTCTTGCGGCTTTCGAGTTTCACGGCGTCGATCTCGTCCTGCTCCAGCAGGACGTATTCGCCCTTGCCGATCTCATAGCCCTTGAGAATGTCCTCGGCCTTCACCGGGCCGATGCCGGGCACGACCTTTTCGTAGCGTATCGGTTTTCCCGACGGCTCGTGGATCTGGCGGAAGCTGATCTGCGCGCCGCTTTTGACGGCTGTGTAGATCTCGACGGGGATCGAAACGAGCGCCAGGCGGATCTGTCCGCGCCAATAGGGCCGTGCGGCCATTCCATGCCTCCTGCGTTTTAACCGTTTGCATAACTTGCAGGCGAGGCAGGCGGTTCCTCCGCACTTGTCGTTTCATCGCATTCGGGGAAACCAAGACCGGACGGAGCCGTTGGAAGGAGAGTGCGACTCAAGACCCCGGAAGGATCAGGCAATGGCATCACGTGAACGCTATGGCGGCGACTATGAACCCTACACCGATCGGCAGGGCCGCGGGCCCGCTCGATTTTCTGAACAACGGGATTCCGAAGATCATGAAGACGAACGCCGATACCCCGGCGCGTTCGGACCCTCGATGACCGATACCTATGAACGCGATGATCGGACTCGGAGAGACCAGCCACGCCAGCACCGGAGCCATGATCGCGGCGATGAGCGCGGGGGCGGTGACTACCGTGGACGCGGGCGCGCCGGCTGGGGCGGCCACGACCCTCATTCCAGTTATCAGGGCGCGGATCGCGGTGAAGATTATGGCCGGGCGGGTTATCGTCAGGAGAGCGGCGAGGGACGTGATAGCGGACGGCAAGCCGCGCACGACCGCGAATATGCCCGCTGGCGCCAGAACCAGATGACACGGTTCGATCAGGATTATCAGGAGTATCTTGCCGAACGACAGAATCGCTTCAATTCCGATTTCGACGAATGGCGCAACAAGCGGCAGTCGACGGCGATGACGGACACCGGCAACCCCATGATGTCGTCCACCCAAAAGGCGGTGGAGGGAGACAGCGACAAGACGAAGACCCGCAACTGAATGCGCACGCGTGCCGCCGGATCACCCGGCGGTACTCTCAGCGGCGCTTCGCCAGTTTGTCGAGGATGTCGATCAGCGTGCGTTCCGTGGCGCTGAGATATTTCGTCGCCCGCCGGGTCTGCAGTTTCATGCGCTTTCGCCGATCCGGTTCGGCGGCGAGATTGAGAAGGCCAGGATGGACATAGGCGGATCGCGCGATCGCCGGCGTGTTGCCGAGCGCGGCGCTGACTGGCTCCAGAATGTCCTTCTGCGGTATGACCTCGTCTCCGCGCGCCGCGATGACGCCGAGCGCAATGACACTCGCACCCCATGTGCGAAAATGCTTGGCGCTGTAGTCGGCCCTGGTCGCGGCGCGAATGTAGGCGTTGACATCCTGCGAGGTGACCGGATGCACGTCGCCGGCGTCATCGAGATAGGCGAACAGGCGTTGGCCCGGCAGATCCTGACACCGGCGGATGGCACTGCAAAGCAGCCGGTCGGATCGGCTGAAGCTGTGGGTTTTTCCCGATTTTCCCTTGAATCGCAGGGCAATCGTATGGCCGCTGATCGCGACATGCCGGTTCCGTAGTGTCGTTGCGCCATAGCTGCCATTCGTCCGCGCGTAATCGTCGTTACCGACGCGGACCTCGCCGCCGTCGAGGAGACGGACCACCGCGGCGACAGCCTTGTCGCGGCGGAGACCCCGCTTACGGAGATCGCGCTCCATCTGCGCCCGAAGAGCAGGCAGGGCGCGGCCGAATGCGGCGAGCGACGCGAACTTCTCGGCATCACGGTGCGCGCGGTACGCCGCATGGTAGCGATATTGCTTGCGCCCGCGCGCATCATAGCCGGTGGCTTGCAGGTGGCCATGCGGATCGCGGCAGAACCAGGTGCGCACGTAGGCCGGGGGCAGCGCCAGGCGGTTCAGCCGGTCGATCTCCTCCCGATCGGTGAGGCGCGTGCCTTCCGCATCGAAATAACCCCAGCCGCGCCCGCAGCGTCTTCGCGTGTAGCCAGGTTCCGTATCTTCAACATAGCGAAGGCCGTTCTGCATGGGAGGCACAACGCATTGCGCGCCGCTCGGCTCCCTTGCCGTTCTCGACTTCAGTCGTAGCTGACGATTTCATATTCGATGCCGTCGGGATCGAAAAAATAGAAGCGGCGGCCGGGCTCGTAGTCGTCGTGATTGAACGGCACCAGGCCGGCGGCGAACACGCGCTCTTCCGTCGCATCGAGATCGTCGACCTCGACGCCGATGTGGTTGAGCGGGCGGCCCTTCGCGAAATCCTCTTCGGTGTAGGCGGCATTCGCGCCGGTGTAGAGCGCGATGTAATGCGTGTCCGAACCGACGTGAATCGATCGGCCGCCGTCGCGTGCTGGCCCCTGCCAGCGGATCTTCCAGTCGAACAGCGCCTGCATCAGGCGGGCGGTCCGCTCGGGGTCCGTGACGGTGACGTTGACGTGCTCAATTCGCGGAAAACTCATGATTTTCTCCATGGTCTGCGCGCCGGATGGCGCCAGTCCTTGCGAGTCGTACAACCTCAAGCTAACTTGAGGTCAAGCTTGATTTTCGAGGACTAGCAGCATGGCGCAAACGACACTCACCATCGGCGAACTCGCCCGGCGGACGGGGCTCAGCGTCTCCGCGATCCGCTTCTATGAGGAGCGTGGGCTCGTGAGCCCGATCCGTACCGACGGCAACCAGCGGCGCTTTCTCCGCTCCGACATCCGGCGGCTTTCGTTCGCGCTGATCGCGCAGCGACTGGGATTGACGCTGACGGAGATAGAGGCGGAACTCGCGACGCTGCCGGGTGGCCGCGTGCCGACGCAGGCCGACTGGACGCGGATCAGCCGGAGGATGCGAAAAGCGCTCGACGCACGGATCGCCATGCTCGAGCGCACGCGCGATCTTCTCGACGGTTGCATCGGCTGTGGGTGCCTCTCGCTGCAACGCTGCGCGCTCTACAATCCCGGCGACCGCGCAGCCCGCGCGGGGGCAGGGCCGCGATTCCTGATGGGCGATAACGCCGAGGATTTCGCGGATTGACCCGGACCTTGAACCAAAATCGCCGGGCGGCGTTGAGAGGCTTGCGGCGGGGGCGTGCAGCAGGAGAGACTCCATGCCCCGTGGTGACAAGAGCAGCTACACCGACAAGCAGAAGCGCAAGGCCGAGCATATCGAAGAGGGCTACGAGGACCGGGGCGTCAGCCACAAGGAAGCCGAACGGCGTGCCTCGGCGACGGTGAACAAGGAATCGGGCGGCGGCAATAAATCCGGCTCCGGGCGCGGCAAAGCGGAGAGTCATGCCTCGTCGCGCAAAGGCGGCCGCAAAGTCGGTGCAGCATCCGCCGGACGGAGTGCAGCGGACCGCTCGGCGGCGGCGAAGAAAGGTTGGGAAACCCGGCGCAAGCGCGGCAACAGCTAGGGTTCCTGCCTGTCCTCTCAATAATGAAACTTGAATTTAAATTAAATTGATGTGAGCCCCATCGTCGTCACCTGTGGAGCAACGACGATGGGCATGGCTGAAGCGATCGAGGAATTGCGGGCGCGGCGCGCGCGTGCGCTGGCGATGGGCGGGGAGGACAAGGTCCGCCGGCAGCGGGATCGCGGCAAAGGCACGGCGCGCGAGCGGATCGCCATACTGCTCGATCCCGGCAGCTTCCTCGAATACGGCCAGCTTGCCTCGCACGCGAGCCCGATCGGTTATGCGCAGACTGTCGACGAGGTGACGCCCGCAGATGGCGTGATCATCGGGACGGGGACGATCGACGGGCGGCCGGTGTGTGTGGCGGCCGAGGATTTTACCGTGCACGGCGGTACCTATGGGCTTCACCACGGGAAGAAGAAACACCGCATCGCCGACATCGCGCTGCGCGAGCGGATGCCGATCATCTGGTTGCAGGACGGCGCGGGGGCGCGTGCGCAGGAGATGATCGGGGAGGGGCTGCCCGAGGCCTCGCATCTCATCACGCTTGCGCGGCTTTCCGGCATCGCGCCGCAGGTCGCGATCGTGATGGGGCCGAGCGCGGGGGATTCGGCGCTGCTCAGCAGCCTTGCCGAATTCATCATCATGGTAGAGGGCACGGCGATGCTCGCCGCTGCCGGGCCGCCGGTGGTGAAGTCCGCGACGGGGCAGAGCGTGTCGCCCGAGGAGCTTGGCGGCGCGGGGGTGCATTGCCGGATCTCCGGGGTGGCCGATAATGCGGCGGCGACCGAAGAGGCGGCGATCGCGCTGGCGCAGCGATTCCTCTCCTACTTTCCGCGAAATGCCTTTGAATATCCGGAGCGGCTGGCCTGCGATGATCCCGCCGACCGGATGGACGAGCGGCTGGTGAGCCTTATCCCTGAAAACCCGCGGCTGCCCTATGACGTGAAAGACCTGATCCACAGCATCGTCGACCGGGACAGCTTCTTCGAGATCAAGCCGGACTTCGCGCGCATGATCGTGACCGGGCTTGCGCGCCTCGGCGGCCATTCGGTTGGAATCATCGCGAACCAGCCGATGGTTTCGGCGGGCGCGATCACTGCGCAGGCGGCGAACAAGGCGCGGCATTTCGTGGACCTGTGCTCGGCCTATCACATCCCGATCATCTTCCTGCAGGACGTGCCCGGCGTAATGCCGGGCCCAAAGGCGGAGCAGGAGGGGACGCTGCGCGCAGGGCTTGCGCTCAGCTACGCGATCGCATGGTCGGCGGTGCCGCGCATTACGGTCGTCATCCGCAAGGCGTTCGGCTTCGGCGCGGTGGCCATGGGCGGCGCAGAGGCGCAGCAGGCGATGATCCTTGCCTGGCCGACGGCGGATTTCGGTTCGCTGCCGCCCGGCGGATCGGTGCTGGCGGCGCATTCGAAAGAGATCGAGGCCGCGGAAGACCCGCAGGCGCTGATCCGCGACCTGACGGCGAACTATGCGCGCTGCGCCGGCCCGTTCCACGCGGCGTCGAAGCTGAACATCGACGACGTGATCGACCCGCGCGAAACGCGGCCGCGCCTGATCCGGGTTCTGGACCAGACGCTGGCCAGGCGAACGGCGCCCGCGCAGCCCGCGATGCGGCACGGGGTCATGCCCTGACGGCTTGCATCTTCTGAATGAACCCGTTGACGCCGTCGCGCAGCGGATCGGCAACGGGCAGGCCGAGCCGGTCCGCTGTGCGCGCGATCCAGTCGCTGCGATCAGCCTCGTCCATCTTCGAGCTGTTGATGCTGATTCCGGCGCAGGCGATGGCCGGGTTCGTCAGCCGCCCGAGCTGCGTGTAAAGCGCGATCGCCTCGGCAAGGTCGGGCATCGGAATGTGCGGGTAGCCGTAGATCGCGGTGCGCGACGGATCGTGACAGAGCACGAACAGGTCGGGCTGCGCGCCGTGCAGGAGGCCGAGCGTCACGCCCGCGAAGGCGGGGTGATAGAGCGAGCCCTGGCCCTCGATAATGTCCCAGTGATCGGCGGTGTTCGCAGGGCTCAGCCATTCGGCGGCGCCCGCGATGAAGTCTGCGACGACGGCATCAATGGCGACGCCGTGTCCGGCGATCATGATGCCGGTCTGCCCCGTCGCCCGGAAATCCGCATTGCCGCCGAGTGCCTGCCACTGCTTCGCAATGGCAAGCGCGGTGTATTTCTTGCCGAGCGCGCAGTCCGTGCCCACGGTGAGCAGTCGCTTGCCGGAGCGGGGGAGGCCGGTGCCCGCGCTGAAGCTGACGGTTGGGTGACGGATATCGAACAATGTGCGGCCAAGGCGCTGCGCTGTGGCGGCCAGCTCCGGGATGTCTGCAAGCCGCTGGTGGAGCCCGGCGATAATGTCGAGCCCCGCTTCCAGCGCGGCGATGAGTTCGGGCAGCCAGTGGTCCGGGATGGCGCCGCCGACCGGCGCGATGCCGAGAAGCAGCGCACGCGCGCCACGCGACGCCGCGGCAGCGGGGGCGAGCCGTTCGAGCCCCAGGGTCACCGTGGCTTCCGGCATGGCATATTCGCCGATCACCGCGTCGGGCGCCCAGTCGCGCAGGCCGAAAGCGGTCTTGGCATAGGTCTCGCTCCGGGTGTCACCCAGAAAGAGGAGATAGGGTGACGGCAGGTCTACCATGGGCTGTCCAGTGTCCTTCAGCGGTTGGCTTGTTGATCTTTTGGAAACGATGTTCCTTATTCGACAATAATCAACTTGAATTCAATTTCAAAATAGAGAATGATCCTGATCGTACCGACGGTGCCAGTTTAGGCGCACGGCGGCGCTTGGCGACGGGAACGTGTGGGCCGGAATCGGCGCACTGGGAAAAAGGGGAAATGAGATGCATGTTTTGAAGCGCGCGCTTTTGTGTTCGGCGGTTTGCGTGGGCGGTGCCGGCATGGCCGCGCCGGCTCTGGCACAGTCCGCCGAGCTGGAAGAGATCATCGTCACCGCGCAGAAGCGGGCGGAATCGATCCAGGACGTGCCGATTTCGGTTTCCGCGCTGTCGGCGGAAGCGATCCGGGATCAGGGCGTCGGCCGTATCGAGGATTTCGCGACCTCGCTGCCCAGCGTCTACATCGACATGCGCGAACTGCGCGGAACGTCGATTTCGATTCGCGGCATCGTTTCGGAAACGAACAACCCAGGCGTCGATCAGGGTGTCGGCGTTTACGTCGACGGCGTCTACATGGGCCGCCCGACGACGATCAACAACAGCCTCTATGACCTTGAGCGCATCGAGGTGCTGCGCGGGCCGCAGGGCACGCTTTACGGCAAAAACACGATCGCGGGCGCGATCAATTTCATCACGAGGAAGCCGGGCGACGAGCTGCGCGGCGACATCAGCGCGAGCTACGGCAATTATGACGCGATCCGGGCGAGTGCCTCGGTCAGCGGGCCGGTGGTTCCGGGCAAGTTCTATGTCGGCATTTCGGGCGGCATCGACCGCCGCGACGGACTGGTGAAGAACCTGCTGACCGGAACCGACCTCGACGACGTCGATTCGCTCTCGGGTCGCCTGACGGCGGTTTACAGCGAGAATGAGGATTTCGAACTCGTCGTGCGCGTCGATGCCTCACGCGACCGGACGAATTCCGGCTCCATCGACATCACCGACAACGGCGATCTTACCGGAACACCGCTTGCGGACGCGAGTGGCTGGGACCGTCAGGTTGTGCAGAACAGGGACACGGTCCAGAACCGCGACACGTTCGGCGCATCTGGCGAGATCAACTGGTCGCTAGGCGACGGGAAGCTGACGAGCATCACGGCTTACCGTGAGTTTCAGTGGTATAACCTCGCGGACAATGACTACACGGCGCTCGATTTGCTCGCTTCGGGCATCAGCGAGGACCAGAACCAGTTCAGCCAGGAACTTCGCTTCGCCTCGCCTGACAGCGGCCCGCTGACGTATGTGTTCGGCGTCTATTATTTCCACCAGCGGCTTGAGACGAATTCGGCTGCTGTGATCGGCGCGGACCTCGGCATCTATCCCGAAGCCGTGACCGGAAACATTCTCGCGACCATAAAATCCGAAAGCATCGCCGGGTTCGGTCAAGCCGTCTATCGCGTGACGGACCAGTTCAGCATTACTGCCGGACTGCGCTATACGTGGGAGAAGAAGGACGTCATTCACAGTCAGGTCGGCGATCCCTTCGGATTGCTGCTTGCGACGATGCCGGAGCGCCGCTTCGGCCGATCGGAGGATGATTTCTCTCCGTCGCTCAGCCTCAATTACAAGTGGAACGACAAGGTTCTGACCTACGCGACTGTCAGCCGCGGGTTCAAATCCGGCGGTTACAACGTGTTTTCGGTGACGCCCACGGACGATGCCGAGTATGAACCCGAATTCGTGACAAGCTATGAGATCGGCCTGAAATCCGACCTGCTCGACAACACTCTGCGGTTCAACGCATCAGCATATTATCTGCGCTACAAGGACCTGCAGGTGAACCAGCTGGAGCTGGTAGGCGGCCTGCCGCAGTTCCAGACCTCGAACGCTGCGCGCGCACGCAGCAAGGGTGTCGAGCTCGAACTTACCGCACGGCCCGTGAACGGCTTCGACGTTACGGTGAACTACAGTTATCTCGATGCGAAGTTCCTCGATTATGCGGGCGCCACGCCGGGCGGCGACGACTTCACCGGTAACACGATGGTGAAGGCTCCGAAGCACAACATCAGCGTTGGTGCGCAATACGAGGCGCCGCTCACCGACACGCTCTCGCTGACGCTGCGCGGTGATCTGACGCATCGCAGCCGGATCTTCTTCGGGCCCGATAACGGCTATTCCCAAGGCGATGTGACGATCGTCAACGGGCGCATCGGTATCGGCAGCGAACAGGGCTGGTCGCTGTTCCTGTGGGGCCGCAACCTGACGAACAAGGACTACGCGCTCTACCGCGACGATGGCGTGATTATCGGCGGGCAGGCCGTGCAGTCTCTTTCCACGCCGCGCACGTATGGTGTTGAGGCACGCTTCAAGTTCTAGGCGGAAACGTCAGGGCAAAAAAGAGGCCGGGGAATTGCTTCCCCGGCCTCTTCTTTTTCTGTTCGGCCTGATTACTCCGCGGCGGTCTGCTGTGCGCTGAACCTGCCGCCGTAATACTCCATCGTCAGCGTTGCCGGTTTGCCGCGTTTTCCGGGTTTGAAGACGACGTTGTGCTCGTCGTCGACGGCCGACACGAAGCGGTTTGCGCCCTGGTAGAGCAGCGGCAGCGCAGGGCCGCCCGATTTTGTTCCGCCGAAATTCAGGTAGAGCTGGCCGTCCTTGAAGGAGAAGCCGTGCACCTCCGGCCCGAAGCGGTAGGGCGCGAAATAATAATCACCCGAAACGCGCGTGCCGAGGTCTGCCGGAACCGGCAATGATTTGACGACCGGCTGCGGCACGCCAAGAATTTCGCGCGCGATCTTATGTTCCACGCTGAGGGGCGGAAACGCGCCGCCCTGATTGTTGGTGGTGATGGTTATTACCACGTCGTCGTCGGGGTAATAAGCGTAATAGGCCGAGAAGCCGTAGATGTCGCCCGCGTGGGATATCTTGCGGTGGCCTTCGAAGTGCGTCGTGACGAGGCAGCCGAGCGTGTAAAGAAGCTCGGTTCCATCCTCGAGCTTGTCGCGCTTCAGGATGAGATCGCGCACGGCCTGGCTGGTCTTGTCCGACGCGAACACGCCGCGGCGGTATTTCAGAAGATCGCCGACGGTGGACATGATCGCGCCGGCCGAGAATGGAACGATGGGATCATATTGCAGCGCATTTTGCCAGCCGTTCTTGCCCTTCTTGTAGCCTTGCGCGCGGTGCGGCACGAGGCGGGTCCAGTCCGTATAGAGCGACTTCGACATGCCGAACGGTTCGAGAATGTGCGTGCGGACGTATTCGTCGTACGTCACGCCCGAAACCTTCTCGATGATGAGGCCGATCAGATAAGTGCCGGAGTTCGAATAGCTCCACGCCGTTCCCGGCTTGAACATCAGCGGCTTGCTCGCGAAGTAGCCGACCATCTCCTCGCGCGTGAATTCCTTCCGGGAATTGTAGGGAAACTCCGGCAGGTCGGTGTAGTTCACGAGGCCGCCGGTGTGATCGAGCAGATTGCGGACCTTCACGCTGCGCGCAGGCTCTGGCAAATCGGGCAGATAATGGCCTGCGGTCTCGTCCAGCGATACCTTGCCGTCCACCGCAAGCTGCGCGAGCGCAAGGCCGGTGAAGGATTTGGTGATCGATCCGATCGGGAACACGGTATCCACCGTGACCGGCACGTCCTGCTCCAGATCGGCCTTGCCGAAGCCCTTCGCGTAAACGAGCTCACCCTTGCGTTCGATCGCGATGGCGAGCCCGGGGAAGGGGGCCGCTTCCATGCGGTTCGCGATGATCGCATCGATCCGCGACGTGGTTTCGGGCGAAAGCGCGTCGGCCTTCACCTCCGAATACAATGCATCGGTGCCGAGCAGCGCGACGCTGACCAGAAGCGGGAGCACGCCCCTGCGCCAGCCTTCGCCGCGCGGAGCCTTCGATGAACAGATGAGTTCGTGCATGACACCTTCCTTCACTCAGATGGTCCTTTCATAGTGGTGCCACCATCGCTGAGCCGCCGCGGTCCCGTCGCGGCGTCTCCCCGATGATGGCACGATTTGCGGGCGTGATCCTAGAAGTTGAATCGCGCCTCCACGCCGAACGTGCGCGGTGCGCCGAGCACGATGAGCTGCTGCCCCACAAGCGCCTGGTTCGAGAGATCGAACAGACGGGTCTTGTAGGTCTTGTCGGTAAGATTCTTGCCCCAGAGCGCGATCGACCAGCGGTCTTCCTCGCCGGCGAGCGTGATGCGGCCGTTGAGGAGGCCGACGGTGCCGACGCGGGCTGCGGGATCCTTGATCGGCAGCAGATCCGTGCCGCGCTCGTAGAGATAATCGCCGCGCAGGGTGAGCGACATTTCGCCGAGCGGCACGGTGTACTGCGCGTTCACGCCAAAGCGCGTTTCCGGTGCGCGCGGGAGGTCGGCGAGAGGGATTTCCGGGCTGCCGGGTGCCGTCGGCACCGTGCCTTCATCATATTCCGCATCGGTGAGCGCGAGATTGAAGCCGAGTTCGAGCGCCGGGATCGGCACGGCCGTGACTTCGAGCTCGACACCGCGCGAGTGTGCCTTGCCGGCATTGCTGGTGCGCGGATCGAAGGGGAGGGTGTTCGGATCGTCCGCAGAGATCTGGATGTCCGTCCATTCCATCGCGAATGCTGCCACATTCACGAGCAGGCGGTTTTCGAGAAGGCTCATCTTCGCGCCGATTTCGTAGTTCCAGATATATTCGGGATCGTAGCTGATGCCGTTCGCATCGCCGAGCGCGTCGTTGAAGCCGCCGCTCTTGAAGCCGCGGCTGACGGTCGCATAGGCCATCGCCGACGGGTTGAAGTGATAGCGGATGTTGAAGCTGGGCGTGAACGCCTTCCACGTATCCTTACCCTGCAGACCGTCCACTTGACCGCCGAGGAGCGCGAGCGGATCGAACTGCGAATAGAGGATCGACTTCTTTTCGTAGGTGTAGCGGCCGCCAAGCGTCGTTTCGAGCTGATCGGTGATCTTGTAGGAGATGTTCGCGTAAGCCGCGTAGCTATCTAGCTTCATGTCCGCGTCGGACCCGATGTCCATCGCGGGAACTTCGAGCAGATCGGCGAGATCCTGACCGAGGCGAACGAAGCTGAGGTTGCGGCTCGTCTGGTGGAAATAATAGAGGCCCGCGATCCAGCTGAATGCGGTGTCTCCCTTCGAGGCAAGGCGCAGTTCTTGGCTGAACCGCCAGACGTCTTCGGGGTCGCCGTCATAGAGCCAGCGCAGCGGCGACATGTCGGTGTCGCCGATGTTGTCGTATTCATGCTCGCGGTACGAGGTGATGCTGGTGAAATCGACGCCGCCGAAATCGATGTTCGCGTTGAACGAAACGGCCCACGCCTTCAGCGTTTCCTTCGTTGCGAGGTCCGAATAGACGCGGCGGTCGAAGGGATCGGTGTTGAGCGGAAGTTCGAACAGTTCGAGCAGCTGCGGGAGCAGCTGATCGGGATTGTAGCTCAGGGTTTCGAAATATTTCGAACGCTGGTCAACCTTCCGATATTCGCCGGTAAGCACGAACTCGGCATTCTCGGTAGGCCGCATCAGCAGCTGGCCGCGCAGGCTCCATGTGTGAGAATCGTCGCCGCGCGTTCCGTCGATCTCGTTGCGCGTGAAGCCGTCGCGGTCTTCGTATTGCCCCGAGATGCGGGCGAGCAGCTTATCCTCGATGATGGGTCCGCTCACGGCGCCGCGGAGCGTGACGGTGTCATAGTCGCCGTAGCCGCCCATCACATAGGCTTCGAATTCGTCGGTCGGCTTCTTCGTGGTGATGCTGATCACGCCGCCCACGGTGTTGCGGCCGAAGAGCGTGCCCTGCGGGCCGCGCAAAACCTCGACGCGCTCCACATCGACCATGTCGATATTGGCGCCTACGCCGCCGCCCATGAACACCTCGTCGACATAGACGCCGACGGCAGGGTCTTGCCCCGCTGAGCCTGAGCTTGCGGAAATACCGCGCAGCGCGATGGGGGAGAGTTTGAGATCGGAAAAGTTGCCGAAGCCGAGGCTCGGCGTGTTCTGTGCGAGATCGCCGAGGCCGTCGATGCCGCGCGCTGCGAGCCCGGCTTCGGAGTACGCAGTGATGGCGATCGGCACGTCCTGCACGCTTTCCGTGCGCTTCTGGGCGGTGACGGTGATGATCTCGATGCCATAGGCGTCTTCCTGCGCCAGCGCGGGCACGGGCGAGAGCAGCGCGAGCACCGCGGCCGATCGCATCAGCTGGCGCACGGGCAGGCTACGTGCAGGATTAACCGATTTCGACATTCCATTCCCCCTTTTCAGATCTATCTATAGAATATGAATTCATATTCAAAATTTGCATTGATCTTCGTGACTGGGCGGCCCGGAGCCTTCCCCTGATTCCGGTTCAGCAAAACACCTGCCCTCCCAATCGCGGTGCACGGGCCGAGTGCAGGGCCGCCTCCCAACCGGCTCACCCCTCCAAACGACGCCATCACTATCCGCAGCTTTACTTGAAATTAAATTTAAAATCAAATAGCGAAAGAATGAGGGCGCTGCACGCGTCGTGTTTGAGGGTTCGAGAATTGACTGAATCGCCGGAAGTCCTTTTGTCCCGTCAGGGGCGGGCCAGCGTCATCACGCTCAATCGGCCCGCGTGCCTCAATGCGATCAACGAGCCGATGGTACGCGCGTTCATCGCGGCGCTGCGCGAAGCCAATGCCGACGAGGCGACGGCGGCGATTGTGCTTCACGGGAGCGGCAAGGCCTTTTGCGCAGGCGACGACCTGACCGCGCACGAGGCGCCGGAGGACGTGGACGACATGACGATGCGCGCACGTGTGGACGTGATGCAGCAGGTGAGCCGGGAGATCATGTTCGGCGAAAAGCCGGTGATCGCGGCCGTGCACGGTTGGGCCGTGGGTGGCGGCTTCGAATGGACGATCAACTGCGATGCGGTGATCTGGTCCGAGGAAGCGCGCGCGTTTTTTCCAGAGATCGAATGGGGCATGTTCGTGAGCGGCGGCGTGACCGCGCTACTGCCGCGGCTGATCGGCCCGCAGCGGACGTTCAAATGGATCATGGGCGGCGAACATCTGGACGGGAAGACCCTGCATGAGGCGGGTCTCGTGACCGAGATCGCGCCGACCGGACAGCATCTCGAAGCGGCATTCGCACTCGCCCAGCGCATTGCGTCGCGCCCAGCGAAGGCTGTACGCAACCTGAAACGGGCGATCAACCTGCTGGAGCGCGACCGCATCGAGGCGGCGATGGCGGAGGAAACGATCAACCTCGCCGCGAGCCTGCTCGATGCCGAAGTGACTGCGCGTGTGGCGGGATTCAAGGCGTGAGGTTCGGAGGGTCTATGATGGTACGGAAAGCCGGTTGCGCCATTGTCGGCGCTGTGATGCTGATGGCGGTCGGGTGCGCGCATGGCGCGGCACCGCCGGCGTCCGAGGCGACACGCCTTGACGCCGTGATGCAGGCCTTGCCGCTGGCGTCGTCTTCGCCCGCACCCGCTGATGCTATCCACAATGCGGCGGTGGTCGTGGAGGATCCTGCGCAAAAGCTCTATTATGCAAAGGGCGTCGGCCCCGCGCGCGAAGGCGGCACGACGACGATTACGGTGAAGGACCAGTTCCCGATCGCGAGCGTTACGAAGACGATGACGGCGACGGTGATTCTGCAGCTCGCCGAAGAGGGCAAGCTTGGCCCGGACGGGATCGAAACGACGCTTGGATCGCTCGGTGTGTTCGCGCCCGCAGTCCTTGACCGCTTGATGACGTTCGAAGGACGCAGCTACGGTGCCGGGCTGACGATCCGGCAATTGCTGGCGCACCAATCGGGTATGCGCGACGTCTTCATGGATGATGCGAAGCTCACGTCGGACCAAAGCCAGGGGCAGGCGGCGCCTGAGTCCTTCGGCGGCGTGTTGCTCGGCGTGCTCGGCGCGCATCGCACGTGCCTAGAGACGCCGGGATGCGATATCGCGACGCTCGCGACCGGAAAGACGTGGGCGCCGTGGGACCCGTCGCGGCCCGATGATCCGCAGGCCGGCGTCCTCAATTTCTACCTCAGCTACAACGGCGGCGCGACGAACGGACTGTTCGCGCCGGGGCAGGGGTATCACTACAGCGACACGGGATACATCATCCTCGGCCTCGTGATCGAGACGCTCACCGGCGATACGCTGCACGCAGCCTATCGGAAGCGCCTGTTCGATCCGCTCGGGCTGAAACACACCTATCTCGAATATGCGACGAAGCCTGCGACAGCGGCATACGAGGGCAATGCGGCCGATTTCTACATCGGGGACTTCGCGGGACGCACCGGGCGCTTCAACATTTCCTTCGACTGGGCGGGTGGCGGTGTCGTCTCAACGGCCGACGAACTCAACCGCTTCATCCGCGCGCTCGGTGAGGGGCGGCTGTTCAAGAAGGCCGAAACGCTGGCGTTGATGACGACGCCGCAGTGGCGCCAGATGCGCGGCGATATCGCGGTGGAGCGCGGGCTTGGCGTGTCCCGCCTGACGACACCGGACGGAATTTCCTATTTCGGACACACCGGATTTTGGGGTGCGATCATGCTCTATGAACCGGGCACGGGGATCAGCCTCGGCGGAACGCTCAATCAGGTGGGGCATAATCCCGCTGTTTGGGCGATTGACCTGCTGCGCGCCGCGCGCCCACGCGCGGCAGCCGCAAACTGACGATTTGGTTCAGGCCATCTTGAGGCTTGTGAAGCCCTCGTAACCCTTCAACTTCTCGGCAGGCGGATTTGCGAGGTAAATCGCTCGGTACCAGAGAATTGCGAGGAAATGCGCCACATCCTCCGGCGAGGAGAAGGCCTTCACCAGCGTCGGATTCCGATCGACGTAAAGCTCGAACAGGAAGTTGTCGACCATGCCGCCGAGGGCATAGGCGATCATCAGCCGCTGCTCCTCGCCAAGTGCCACGCCGGGGCATCGCCTTGCGATGTCCTTCGCGATCTTGTGGCTCCAGTCCGCGCTTACCTTGCGATAGAGTTCGGAGAACTCGGCTTCCTCCTCGTCGAAGTGGAGTAGGCAGCGCATCAGGCCTGGCGTGCGCGAATAGGTGGATACCATGACCTTGTTGGCACGCACGATCGAATCGAACGGGTCGCTGGTCGGCGCCATGCCGGAAAGGTCTTCGAAACGCTGCCTGTCGAGCAATTCAACAAGGATCTCGTGGGTCAGGTCCGCCTTGCCCGAAAAATAATGGTAGAGCAGGCTGACGTTGACGCCGGCTTCGGATGCGATGTCGGAAAGGCGCATGGCGCGATAGCCGATCCGCTCCAGCACGCGCACGGTGGCCTCCTTCAGCTTCTCGCGCGTCTGGTTGCCGCGCTGCGTCTGTGGTGCGGCGGGTTTCTTGCTGACGGCGTTGCGGCGTTCCTTGCGGCCCAGCGGTGCGACGGCAGGCCTTTCGCCCACGGCTTTTTTCTTTGTTGCCATTGCGCTCTTGATCAACCTCGATTGCGCCCGTGATACCGGATACCGGCCTCAAAACCAATTTCTAATCATAGCCTCGCACGGCGATTTATAAACTTGAATTTAAATTCAATCGTGTTAAGCCGCCTGTATCAAGATGGAAGGGTGGCGTCGTTCGTGCGCGGGCGTTCTGCGATGCGAAGTGCTGACGCCCCGTCCCGAAACCGGAAGGGCTGCGTAACACCGATGGAATATGATGTCGAAACCCTGTCTTCGCTCGTCGGGCAGGAGATACTTGTCAGCGACTGGATATCGCTCTCGCAGGACGAGATCGACGCCTTCGGCAGGGTCACCCGCGACATCGACCCCATGCACATGGACCCCGACTATGCGCGCGAACACAGCCCGTTCGGCCAGACCATATTGTTCGGGTTTCAGACGCTGTCGATGCTCAGCCATCTCTGCTCGCCGATCCGTTATCGCCACGGCGGGGGCGTTGCCGGCTATGATCTGAATTATGGGCTCAACCGGGTGCGTTTCATTTCGCCGGTTCCGGTGAACGCGCGTTTCCGCAACCGCATGGTGATCAAGAGCGTGGAGCAGCGCGAGGATGGCGCCTATCTTGTCACCTCCGAGAACACGATCGAGATCGAGGGTCAGGAGCGTCCGGCTCTCGTGGCAGAATGGATCGGCCTGATTTCGAGAGAGGCGGCCTGATGCAGGCGCCGCACGGTCCGGCGCTTGTCGCCAGTATCGAGAGGCTGCCGGACGCAGTTACCGCCTATGCGCGGACGGTTCCCGATCGCGAGGCGATCATCTTCGGCGATCAGCGCCTGTCTTATGCGGATTTCGACCGCGAGATCGATCGTTATGCGCGCGCGCTGATCGCGGCGGGCGTGGAGAACGGCGACCGTGTCGCCATGATCGTGACGCCCCGCCCCGAATTCATGCTGATGCTGCTTGGCGCGATGCGTGCGGGCGCGGTGTGGGTAGGCGTGAACCCGAAATACAGGCGCGAGGAAATGCGCCATGTGCTCGGGGACTGTCAGCCGCAACTGCTGATTTCGATTCTCGGAGATCCGGCGGGACGCCGCTACGACGATGACCTCCGCGACCTCGCGGGCGATGTCGTCGCAGGCGTCAGCCTCATTACCATCGGCGGTGTTCTGGATGGGATGAGCCGATCGCTCGATGCGTTTCTCGCGCACGGCGATGCCCTTGAAGATGTCGCGCATAGCTTGAACCGCACCTCGCGCCGCGATCCCGTGAGCATCGTCTACACCTCCGGATCGACCGGAAAGCCCAAGGGCGCCGTGCTCTCGCACGACAGCTTTTTTCATTCGTACCGGGCGCTTTCGGAATCGTTCGTGGGCCGCGAGCATCTGCGTGCCGGGCACCGCGTGATCTGCAACCTGCCGACCAACCATGTTGGCTGCCAGTCCGACGTATGCGGGAACTGCCTGATCGACGGTGGCACGATCGTGTTCATGGAAAGCTTCGATCCCGCCGGAATTCTGGAAACGACGGAGCGCGAGGAGATCACGATCCTCGGCGGCCTGCCGCTGATGCATCAGGCGGTGTTCGATCATCCTGATGCCGCGCGGCGCGACCTCTCCAGCGTATCGGTGATCGCCTGGGGCGGCGCGCCGATGCCTGCGCCATTGCTGCGCCGGCTGGAGGGGAAGGGCTATTTCTTCTCGCTGCACTATGGGCTCACCGAAGGCGGATCGATCAACAGCGTCAATCCGCCGGACGCGGATTTCGCGCTGCTGACGGAAACGATCGGGCACCACGATCACAGCAACGCCTATCGTGTCGTGGATGAGGGCGGCGTGCCCGTTCCCGAACACGGTATCGGCGAAGTGCAGATCAAGGGGCCGGGCGTGATGCTCGGCTATTTCAACAATCCCGAGGCGACCGCCGCGGCCTTCACGGCGGACGGCTGGTTCCGCACCGGCGATCAGGTGGAGCTGCTGCCGGGCGGCAATTGGCGCTTCGTCGGGCGCAGTGTCGAGATGTTCAAGTCGGGTGGGTACAACGTTTATCCCCGCGAGGTCGAACTCGCGCTCGAAGAGCATCCGGGCGTTGCGGCGGCGGCTGTGATCCCGGTGGCCGATCCGCGCTATGACGAGGTCGGTTGGGCATTCGTAATTCCCGCGCCGGGCGCGGTGATCGACGAGGCGACGCTCCGCGCATTCGCGGGGGAGCGGCTTGCGAACTACAAGGTGCCCAAGACCTTCCTGATCCGCGAGGCGCTGCCGCTGCTGCCGATCGGGAAGGTGGACAAGCACGCGCTTCGCGATGAAGTGCGGCAGTTGAGCGGCGCGCGGTGAACAAGGCAGTGCGCGCGACGCACGCACGCGGCCTCTCCATCAGCACCATGGCGGCGTTCGGCGTCGGCTCGCTCGGAACTGGCGTGTTCTCCACCGTGCCGAGTGTGCTGCTGCTCTATTTCATGACGAGCGTTCTCGGCATTTCGCCGGCGCTCGCCGCGCTCACCGTATTCATCCCCAAGTTCTGGGACGTGCTGATCGACCCCATGATCGGGATGGTTTCGGACCGCACGCAGAGCCGCTGGGGGCGACGGAGGCCCTACATGCTGGTTGGCGGCATCACGATGAGCCTTTTCTTCGTGATGCTGTTTTCGGTCCCCGCGTTCGAAACGCCGCTCGAGAGCTTCGTCTATGTGACCGCCGCCTACATGGCCTGCGCCACGGCTTACGCGGTGTTCTCGGTGCCCTACATCGCGATGCCCGCCGAGATTTCCAAAAGCCCAGAGGAACGCACGACATTGATGTCGTTTCGCATGGGCTTCGCGATGGCGGGCATCCTGCTCGGCGGCGCAGGCGCGCCGTTCCTTGTCGATCTCGCGGGCGGCGGGCGTGCCGGTTACGCCGTGATGGCGCTGACGATTGGAATCGTGTGCGGCATTGCCATGCTCGTACCAGTGGTGGCGACGCGCAGGCTGGGGACGGCGGCATCGGTTTCGGCGGACTTCCAGTTCTGGCAGGGGCTTCGGCAGGCGGCGGCCTGCAAGCCGTTTCTGCTGCTCCTCGTCACCTATCTGCTGCAACTGGCGGGGCTCGGCTGTTTCTCGGGCGCGTTGCCTTATTATGCCGTGCATATCCGCGAAGGTTCGGGGATGACCGTGACGCTGCTGTTCGTTGCGCTCAACGTGTCGGCGATCGTCGCCATGCCGCTCTGGGTGCGCATCTCCCGCAGCGTTGGGAAGGTACGCGCCTATATGGGATCGAGCGTGCTGCTAGTGCTCGCGACCGCGGGGCTCTGGTTCTGCGACAGCGAAACGCCTGATGCCTTTCTCTACGCGCAGGTCTGCCTGATGGGCTTCGCCTTCGCGGGGCAGCAGCTGTTTCCCTTCGCGCTGCTGCCAGACGTTCTCGATGCGGACGCGCGCGCCACGGGTGTCCATCGGCAGGGCATGTTCACGGGGCTGTGGACGGCAGGCGAAAAACTCGGCCTAGCGCTCGGCGGATTGGTGACGGGCGCCGTGCTCTCGTGGACAAGCTTCGTCGCATCGAGCGGAATGGTGGTGGCGCAGCCGGAATCGGCGCTCACAGGTATTCGTGTTGCGTTTGCAATTCTGCCCTCGCTCCTTGTGACGGTGAGCCTGCTGCTGCTCGTGCGGTTCCGCCGCGTCTATGAAACCCCTTTGACAGGAAAGATCACGCCATGACTTCGATGCAAAGATTATGGTCCGGCGCATTGCCGCTGCTGGCGGCGCTGATCGTTTCGATCGCCGCGACGGCGTCGCTCGCCGGGCCGCGTGCCCGCGATCTCAGGGTTCCGTTCGATGGCACGCCGGGACCGCTGAATGCAATCACCGACGTCGCCGGGGTGGAGGTTGGCCACGCCACGGTCATTTCGGGCGAAGGCCCGCTGGTGATCGGCAAGGGGCCTTACCGCACCGGCGTGACGATCATTCATCCGCTCGGCAAGGGCAGCATCGACGGCGTGGCTGCGGGCAGGGCCGTGATCAACGGAACCGGCGAATGGACGGGGATGCATCTCGTCGATGAGATCGGGCAGTTCCTCGGGCCGGTCGCGCTGACGGGATCGGGCAATGTGGGTCTTGTGCACCAGAGCCTGATGGACTGGTCGATCGGCAAGGTGCCGGAAGAGGCGCTGTTCTCTCGGGTACTCCCCGTCGTCGGCGAAACGCTCGACAGCCGGCTCAACGACGTCTTCGGGCATGGGCTCACGCGTGATCATGTGTTCGCAGCGCTCGACGGCGCCAAAGGCGGCCCGGTCGCCGAGGGCAATGTCGGCGGCGGCACGGGCATGATCGCCTACACCTTCAAGGGCGGCATTGGCACATCGTCGCGCGTCGTTTCGGCAGGCGACAAGCGTTATACCGTCGGCGTGCTGCTGCAGGCGAACCACGGCAGCCGCGACGATCTTCGCATCGCGGGTGTGCCGATCGGCAAGGAGGTCAAGGGCGCGTGGCCTGAGGTGAACGGCATCGCGGTCCTCGGCCCCGATGCGGGCAAGCCGCAGGACAAGAACTCGCTGCTGATCGTGATCGCAACCGACGCACCGCTGATGCCGCACCAGCTGGAGCGGCTGGCCCGCCGCGCCGCGCTCGGCGTCGGCCGCAACGGCAGCACGGCCGGGGCGCTCTCCGGCGAATTCGCGCTCGCCTTCTCGACGAGTCACGTCATTCCGCTCGGCGGGCCTCCGCGTCTGCCGGCGATGATCAACGATACTGACAGCGAGATAATGAACGCGCTGTTTTCGGGTGTCGTACAGGCCACGGAAGAAGCGCTTGTGAACCAGCTCGTAGCGTCCGAAACCATGACGGGGGCGAACAACGTGAAGGTTTACGGCATTCCGCACGATCAGCTGACACGCATTATGAAGGCATGCTTTCCTCGCCGCTAAGCCGGTTTCGCGAAGAATCAGCCTTCCTTGTGATTGAAAACATGCAAAAACGCGCTGGATGACTGATCCTGCAATAACGATTGATGCGATTCGCGATGCACGCGCCGCACTTGGCTCGCGCATCGTCACCACTCCGACGCTCGACTGGGAGGCGGACGAACTTCGGGACCGCCTGGGCCCCGACACGCACGTCAATCTGAAGCTCGAACTCTTCCAGCGGACGGGGACGTTCAAACCCCGCGGCGCGCTCACCGTGATGATGGCGCTTTCGGAGGCCCAGCGGGCGCGCGGCGTTACGGCCGTCAGCGCCGGCAATCATGCGATCGCCACCGCTTATGCCGCCCGGACGCTGGGGATTTCGGCGCGGGTGGTCATGATGCCCACAGCCAATCCGGCGCGCATCGAACGTTGCCGCCGTCTCGGCGCGGAGGTGGAGATCGCGACGGACGGTGCAGCGGCGTTCGAACGCGCGAAACAGATCGAGGCCGAAGAAGGCCGCGTTTTCGTGCACCCCTTCGAAGGCCCGTTGACGGCGCTCGGCACCGCCACCATCGGCCTTGAATGGGCAAGCCAGACCGAACCGCTCGATGTGCTGATCTGCCCGATCGGCGGGGGCGGGCTCTGCGGCGGGCTCGCGACGGCAATCCGGCTGCTGATGCCCGATTGCCGGGTGTTCGGCGTGGAGCCGGAAGGCGCGGACAATATGTACCGCAGCTTCGCGCTAGGCGCGCCCGCCACCAACGCGAAAATCGCGACGATAGCGGACAGCCTGGGACCGCCCTATTCGTTGCCATACAGTTTTGGGCTGTGCCGCGAGGCTGTCGAGGAGATCGTGTTGGTTTCCGACGATGCGCTGCGCGCGGGCATGGACCTGCTTTTCCGCGAGGCACGCCTCGCAGTCGAGCCGGCAGCAGCAGCAGCGACCGCCGCGCTGATGGGCCCGCTCGCAGAGCGTGTGCGCGGCAAGCGTGTGGGCGTGATCGTCTGCGGCGCGAACATCGACATCGCCGGGTTTGCGGCGCAGGTCGAAGCCGGCAAGCACATCACGGGCTTGCAATAGCGCAGCATGGCGGCGCCGGCGGGGACAGACTGATCAGTGTGGGGAGGAGGCAAGTATGCACTGGGCATCGGCCATGATTTCGGGCTGCGCCTCGAAGCCGGCGAAGACGCGATGAGCCCCGTGATACCGGACCGCGCGGCGATCGACGCGGCACGCGAACGTATCCGCGATCTTGCCGTGCGCACGCCGCTGATCCGGCTACAGGGCGGCGCGCGGGACGATATCTATCTGAAGCTCGAAATGCTGCAGCCTGTCGGCTCCTTCAAGATTCGCTGCGCGGCGAATGCGCTCCTCAGCCGCGGCGATTCCTGCCGCAGCGGCGTGTTTACGGCGAGCGCCGGGAATTTTGCGCAAGGCCTTGCCTATGCCGGCCGCGCGCGGGGCATTCCGGTTACGTCCTACGTTCCGGATACGGCGGCGCGCAGCAAGGTGGAGGCGCTGCAGAGGCTCGGCGCAAGCGTGGTGACGCTTGCCTATGATCGCTGGTGGGCGATGCTTGCTGAGCCGCCAACGGAACCCGCGTTCATCCATCCTGTCATGGAGAGCGAGGTGCTCGCCGGAAACGCCACGATCGGCGCCGAGATCGTCGAGGATTTGCCGGATGCGGCGACGGTGCTCGCGCCCTACGGCGGCGGCGGGCTCGCCTGCGGCATCGCCGCGGCACTCAAGGCCTATGGATCTGCAGCTGCGGTTGTCGCGAGCGAGAGCGAGGCCGGCACGCCGGTACGCGCGGCGTTCGCGGCCGGCGAGCCGGTGACGGTGCCGTTCGCGCCCTCGTTCATCACCGGCATGGGTGGACCCACGGTCATTCCCGCTATGTGGCCGCTGGTCCGCAGCCTCGTTGCCGGTACGGCGCTCGTGTCGCTGGCGGAGACGGCCGCCGCGGTGCGGATGCTCGCCGAGCGCCATCATGTGATCGCCGAAGGCGCCGGCGCCGCGCCCGTCGCCGCCGCGCTTGCGGGCGATCATCCTGGGCCGGTCGTGTGTATCGTTTCGGGCGGGCATCTCGATGCCGCGCATCTTGCGATCATCCTTGCCGGCGGCGTGCCTTAAATCGAAGCTTAGCGCGGGCGCTGCCGGAACTTGATCGGTGACACGCCTGTCCACCGCTTGAAAGCACGGGAGAAGCTCGCGGTTTCGGCGAAGCCGAGCATTTCGCCGATCGCTTCGACCGAGAGGTGCGAGCGATCGAGAAGGTAGCAGGCGCGCTGCTCGCGGACCTGATCGAGCACGTCGCCGAAGCCGAGGTTCTGCTTGGCAAGGCGCCGGTGCAGCGTGCGTTCCGAAACCGCGAGTTCCGCCGCGGCCTTTGCTGCCGACGGGAAACCCCGGCTCGACCGGACGAGCAGCGAATAGAGCCGCCCGACCATGTCGTCGCTGACCTGCGCCTCGTCGATGAGCCGCGCGCAGAGCTGCTGATAGGTCTGTTCGAGGAGAGGACTCGCCATCGGCAGCGCCAGATCGGCGGCGCCGGGCTGGAACACCCAGCGTGTTGCCGGCGCGCCGAACACGACGGGCACGCCGAGCTCTGCCGCATAGTCGATGCCGTCGCTGCGCGGCGACACGGAGGATTCGATGCGCGCCAGCGGAAACGGCTGGCGCATGTCCTTGAGAAAGGTCGTCGCCGAGCCGAGCGAGCGCACCAGACAGAATTCGCGAAGATCGGGCGCGACGTTGCTGTCGTCCGCCTCCATGCCCGCAAGCGCGCCGTTTTCGTCGTAAAGTCGGTATTGTAGGAGCGAATAGGTGAGCGCCTGGAAGGCCACCAACACCTTCAGCCCGTCGTGTACGGTTCCGGCCGAGAGTACGGCGAGCCCGAGCGGGCCGTAGGTCATCAGCCGGTAGCGCATTCCGGTGTGGAACCACAGGCCGGGAACGTCGCGTGTCGCGGTGGCAAAGACCTCCTGAAAGCGCAGTTCCTGAAGCCCGGAAACCTCGCCCTGCGGGTTGTCGGCCTCTGCCACCGCAATACCGGCTTCGGCGAGCAAGGGCAGCGGATTGATCCCGGCCTCATCGAGCGCCGCGCGCATGATGCGGACGCTCTGGTTCGGCATCCGCATCGAGCCGAGCAGTTCGATCTTCATGTTTGCCTCCCGCTGCGCATCATGCACGGCGTGGCAGTTAAAGTCAAAAGCTTGGCGCGAGACGACATTCAATGATGCCCGGCTTCATGTTTTGATCGCAGCATCGGGAATGGATGACACAAGATCAGTCCAGCCCGACCTTGGAGGAAGATCGTGAACCATCAGCTTGCCGTCGTCGATCAAGACATCGCCCTTGGCGGTGGACCGCTCCCCTTCACGCAGTGGGACGCGAACCCGCATGTGAAACTGGGTCAGCTTGGTGCGGAGCCCCCGCTTCCGGAGATTGCTGCCGAACTCCAGAAGTCGCTGCACAGCTTCGCCGAAAAGGTGATGCGTCCGATCGGAACCGAACTCGATCGGCTGAGCGCGGACGCGGTGGTGGACAGGGCCTCGCGCTACTGGGAATTCCGGCGCGCCTATGCCGAGCTTGGCATCAACATGGAGACGCTGGCATCCTTCTCCACAGAAGAGATGCCGCACGTTTTCGCGATCCTCTTCGAAGAGCTTGGCTGGGGTGATTCCGGCCTCGCCATCTCCGCAGGCGCCGGTCTTCTGCCGCACTACATGGCGGCGAAATTCGGCAATGATTTCGTGGCGCGCACCTACCCTGAGTCGCTGATCGGGAGCTGGGGCATCACGGAGCCCGACCGGGGGAGCGATTCGATCGACCCCGGCGGGCACGCCGCTCACGCCGCGGGAAAGCCGAACCGGCCGAACTGCGTGGCGCGCATCTCCGACGGGAAGATCGTCATCAACGGCCAGAAATCGGCGTGGGTCTCGAACGGCCCGGTCGCGGATCTCTGTATCCTTTACTGCGCGGCCGAGACGGGATCGGGCTACGATCCGGCGCGCGGCGCGGTGGTCATCGTGCCGCTCGATGCGCCGGGCGTCTCGAAGGGCAAGCCGCTGGAGAAAATGGGCCAGCGCGCGCTGCCGCAAGGCGAGATCTTCTTCAACGACGTGACGCTCGATATCGATCATCTGCTGGTGTCGCCCGAGGATTATCTGAAGGGCGTCTACGCGATCCACAGCGAGGCGAACGCGCTGATGGGGGCGACGTTCACCGGCTGCGCGCGCGCCGCCTATGAACTCGCTCACAGCTATGCGCATGAGCGGCGACAGGGCGGCGTGCCGCTGATCCGGCATCAGGACGTGGCGCGGCGGCTGTTTCATATGGCGCGCAAGGTGGAAATATCGCGCGCTCTGGCGCGGCGGGTGACGGCGTTCAACATGAACAACCCCATGCCCGCATTGCAGGCCGCGATGTTCTCCAAAGTGACGTCGACGCAGCACGCGCTCGAGGTGACGAGCGATGCCTTGCAGATGTTCGGCGGCAACGGGCTGACGCACGAATATCCGATGGAGAAACTGTTCCGCGATGCCCGCGCCTCGCTCATCGAAGACGGGTGCAACGAGGTCATCGCGATCAAGGGGGGAATGCTGCTCACCGATCCGGATCTGCTGCCCGGCTGACGGCGGAAACACAGATGTGAAAATGGTGCGGTCGAACGGGTTTTCGGCCGACGGGAAAGATTTGTGCAAGGGGATGGAATGAAGCAGAGCGCGATCATCGCTGGTGTCGGAATGACCCGCTTCGGCAAGCATCTGGATCGCAGCCTGTCCAGCCTCGCGCACGAGGCGATCGGCGAGGCCCTCAAGGATGCGAACGTTGAGGCGCGCGAGATCGAGGCGGCATGGGCGGGGAATGCCGCCGCGCCGCTCGTGACCGGGCAGGCGTGCATCGCGGGGCAGGCGATCCTGCGCGGCATGGGCATCGGGCGTATTCCGGTTGTGAACGTAGAAAATGCCTGCGCCACGGCCTCCACGGCGTTCCAGCAGGCGTGCACGATGGTGACGCTCGGCGTTTATGACGTGGTGCTGGCGTTCGGTGTCGAGAAATTGTTCCACGAAGACAAAGCGAAGAGCTTCGCCGTGTTCCTTGGCGCCGTTGACGTCGAGAGGCCGGAGGAGCTTTACGCTTATGTCGATGGTGATCGCCCAGCGAGCGATGAGCCGGGCCGGCAGCGCTCGCTGTTCATGGACATTTATGCCCGCATGGCGCGCGATTACAGCGCGCGCAGCGGCGCGACGGCGCGTCATTTCGCCGAGGTCTCGGCGAAGAATTCGCTGCACGGCAGCCTCAACCCGCGCGCGCAGTTTCGTGATGTGATGGATGCGGATGCGGTGCTGGCGGCGCCCATGATCTCGGCGCCGCTGACGTTGCCGATGTGCTCGCCGCTCGGCGACGGCGCGGCGGCGGCGGTGATCGTGTCGCCGAAGTTCGCGCGCGAACGTGGGATCGCCGATCCGGTACATGTGCGCAGCTCGCTGATCGCCAGTGCTTTCGAGCCTGCGCCGGGTGCGCCGGGGATCACCGAATGGGCGGCGGGCGAGGCTTATGCGATGGCGGGAATCGCGGCCGAGGATATCGACTGTGTCGAGCTTCACGATGCGACGTCGCCTGCCGAGCTGATGTATTACGAATATCTCGGGCTGTGTCCGCGCAATGAAGGCGTGGCGCTGCTCGAAAGCGGCGCGACGGCGCTTGGTGGGCGGGTGCCTGTGAACACGTCGGGCGGGCTTGTTCGCAAGGGGCATCCGATCGGCGCTACCGGACTTGCGCAAGTATATGAACTAACCGAGCAGCTTCGCGGTCGTGCTGGTGCGCGGCAGGTGGAGGGGGCGCGGCTTGCGGTTGCGGAGAATGGCGGCGGGTTCCTTGGGCGGGATGCGGCGGCGCTGGTGATGACGGTGCTGTCGCGGTGAGCGAAGTACACGCCTTGCGCACGCCCGTGCAGATGCTCCGCGCCGGCGCGGAGGTGCGCGACGGGGCGATGCTGACGTTCGTCGATATCGGGCCGGACGGACGCTTCGCCGAGGAGACGCGGAGCTACGGTGAACTGCTGGCGAACGGCGCGCGCATCGCGGGTGCGCTCGCGGGCGAAGGCATGAAGCCGGGCGACAGCTTCGCGCTTGTGATGCCGAACCATCCCGAGTTCGTGGATGCGATGATCGGCTCCGAACTTGCCGCGACGATTTTCGTGCCGATCGACCCGAGAACGCGCGGCGCGCGGCTGGCGTTCATGCTGCGCTTCGCCGGATGCCGTGGCGCGATCGTGGCGCCCGAAGCCCTGCCCGCGCTCGCGGAGGTGATCGCCGACGTGCCCGATCTCGGCTGGGTCTGGGTGCTGGGAGATACATCGCAGCCTTTGCCCGGTGTCCGGGTCGCGACGCTTTCGCAGGTGCTTGCCGGGGCAGGCGCAGTGCCCGCCGATCCGGGCACCGACCTCGCGCGGCCGATGCAGATGCTCTACACGTCCGGCACCACGGGCGACCCCAAGGCGATCCTGGCGCCCTACGCGCGCTATGCCGCGGTTTCCACGTTCGGGCCGCTGCTCCAGGTGCGCGGCGACGACAAGCTTTATACGGGGCTCTCCTTCACGCACGCGAACGCGCAGCTCATCACGCTCGGCAACGCGCTTGCGATGCAGCTTCCGCTGGTGATCAGCCGACGCTTTTCGAAGTCGCGGCTCTGGGAAATCCTGGGGCATTACGGCTGCACGGTGTTCAACCTGCTCGGCGGGATGGCGGTGGCGATCTACGCGGAACCGCCGTCGCCGCGCGACCGGGCGCACAAGGTGCGGATGGTGCTGAGCGCGGGGATGCCGCCTGCGATGTGGCGGGATTTCGAGACGCGGTTCGGGGTGGAGGTGCTGGAGTTCTTCGGGGCGGCGGAAGGCGGGCTCACCATCAACCTGCCGGGGGTCGGGCCTGTCGGCTCGATCGGGAAACCGCCCGCTGGTACGATTTGCGCGATCCTTGACGAAGACGACCGGGACTGCGCGCCCGGGGTTCTGGGGGAGATGTGCTTTCGGCCCGAAGGGGGCGATACGCCTGCGGTCGAGTATTTCCGCAATCCAGAGGCATCGGCGGCGAAGACGCGGGGCGGCTGGTTCCGTACCGGCGACATCGGCTACAAGGACGCGGACGGCTGGGTGTTCTTCTCCCACCGCGCGGGCGACGCGATCCGGCGCAACGGGGATTTCGTGAACGCCGTGCAGATCGAGGCGGAGATCGCGGCGATGGAGGGCGTGGGGGATGTTCACGTCTACGGCGCGGCGACGGCGGAGAATGCCCCGGGCGAGAAAGAGGTCGTCGCGGCGATCGTGCCCGCCGGGGACTTCGACCCGCTCTGCGTCTTCACGCACTGCCGGGAGCGGATCGGTTCGGCGTCGATGCCCTCGCTGGTGCAGGTCGTCAGCGAAATTCCGAAAACCGCCTCTGAAAAACCGCAGGCCCGGCATCTCATCACGATGCTCGGCGCGCCCGATGCGGTAATCTTCGGCCCATCGGGACCCACCACAATCACTTTGGGGAGAGCGACGCAATGAGCGCACCTGTTATCGTCTACGGCGCCAGTGGCTACACCGGCAAACTGATCTCCTGGCATCTGGCGGAAGCGGGCATCCCGTTCATCGCCGCCGGGCGCGACCAGAAGCGGCTTGAAGAGCAGATGGCGCGCGTGCCGGAACTGAAGGGCGCGAACTTCGAATGTCGCGCGGTTTCGCACGACACGGCGTCGCTGGCGGATCTCTTCGCGGGCGCCAAGGTCGTCTACAACGTCACCGGGCCGTTCATGCAGCTCGGCGATCCCGTGGTGCAGGCGTGCCTGGAAGCCGGGTGCCACTATATGGACACCACCGGCGAGGCGGACTGGATGCGCCACGTGCGCGAGACCTACGGCGCGAAATTCGCCGCGAGGGGCCTGCTGGTTGCGCCCGCCACCTCCTACATGTGGGCGGCGGGGAATATCGCCGCCGAGATCGCGCTCGAAACCCCCGGCATCGACTCGCTCGATATCCTCTATCTGGCGGATTCAGCGACGAGCGTTGCCTCCACAAAGTCGTTCCTGCGCATGTGCACGCGGGCGCAATATTACATCGAGCACCGCAAGCTCGTGGAATGGCCAATGGCGACGTCCTACCTCGTGAAGGCGCCGGATTCGCACCGGCTGTTCCGGGGGCTGCCCTGGTCGGGCGGCGGCGAGCCGGTGTGGTACGAGGGCGATGCCCGCGTCAGCAACTGTTCGACGCTCGTCGGCTTCCGCAGCCAGGCGATGTTCGACGCGGTGATCGCGACGCTGGAAAAGTTCGAAAAGGAATACAGCCACCTGCCCGACGCGGAGCAGGAGCGCATCTGCAATGAACTCGGCGGGCAATTGACGCAGGTGGAGCCTGACCGCGAGAACCCGGACGTCAACCGATCGGTGATCTCGTGCATCGGGCGCGGCAACACCGCAGGCGTTTCGGTGATCCTGCGCGGCAATTCGCCGTACATCCAGACGGGTCTGCTGGCGGCGGAAGCCTGCCGCCGCATCCTGCGCGGACAACTACTCGCCGCAGGCTTCCAGTCTCCGGCCAAGGCTTTCGGCGCCCGCACCATCCTGAACGTATGGGCGGAGCATGGGTATCACACGTGGGAGGCGCAGGCGACGTGATCGCAAGGCGCGGCAACGCGCGGGGCTGAAGCCCCACAGACTATCACAGAGGTTAGAGCCCGCCGGACGCTTCGGCGGGGACAGACGGGTTTTGTCCGCACAAACGATCAGGGGAGGATCATATGGACAGGAAAATGGAAACGACGCGGATCATGGCATTGCTGCTTTCGACAGCAATGGCCGCGCCGGCATTCGCACAGGACGCCGCCACAGAGGTTTCGGGCGGTCTTGAGGAGATTGTCGTCACCGCGCAGAAGCGCAGCCAGAACCTTCAGGACGTGCCGGTCGCCGTATCGGCGTTCACCGGCGACGATCTCGCGGCGCGCGGCGTTTCGGAAACGTCCGACCTGATGGGCACGATGCCCAACCTTCAGGTGACGACGCCCTACGGCAAGACGCAGCCGAACTTCTCGCTGCGCGGCATCTCGGTGGCTAACGAATTCACCGCCTCCACCGCATCGCCCGTGGGCGTTTATGTGGACGAGGTCTACCAGAGCTTCCGCGCCAGCCACGGCCAGCAGCTTTACGATCTCGACCGCGTCGAGGTGTTGCGCGGCCCGCAGGGCACGCTCTACGGGCGCAACACGACCGGCGGCGCGATCAGCTTCTTCACGAAGCGCCCCGATCTCGACGGGACGGACGGCTATCTGACGCTCGGCTACGGCAATTACGACACCAAGTCTGCCGAAGCCGCGTTCGAGGCGACGCTCATTCCCGACGTGCTCGGCATCCGCTTCGCCGGAACCCGATCCAAGGGCGACGGCTTCATGTTCAACCCGATCCAGGATCGCGACGTCGCCACGACGGATTCGATCGCGGGCCGCATCACCGTGCGCTTCAAGCCGACCGACGCGCTTGATATCACGGTGAAGGGCTATGCCTCCAAGGACGATCCGTGGGCGGCGCTCGCCTATTCGCAGGGCCAGCTTTCGGGCGGGCGCGATGCGCTCGGCTATTCGCGCTACGATCCGCAGGCGGCGCTCGGCGGGCGTTTGCTGAAGCGCAACGAAGTGGCCTCCGACACGGGCGGCAAATACTACAGCTCTTCCAAGGGTCTCGCGCTCACGATCGCCTACGATGTCAGCGACGAACTGACGCTGACCTCGATCACGGGCTACGACAAGGGCAAGTACCGGAATTCGCCGTTCGACTGCGACGGTTCCCCGAACGATCTCTGCTCGCTGCGCTATTATTCCAAGAGCGAGAACTTCAACCAGGATCTGCGCCTGACCTACGACGGCGACAGGATCAGCGTGGTCGGCGGGCTCTATTACGGCCGGGACAAGGTGGACACCCACAACGAGGTCGACTTCTTCGGTGTCCTGCGTCCGATCCTGCTGGGCGCGGGTTTGCCGGGCACCTACAGCAACCCGGCGATCGCGACGCCGGATTCGATCGGCATCCTGCCAGCGTTCGCGCTCGACCCGACGCTTGCGCCTTCGGACCCCGGCTTCTGCGCGCCGGTGAACGTCAACCCGACCGGGTTCCTCGATGCGCGTTCGCTCGTCGCGCTGCTTACCGACATCGCCGTCGATAACAGCGGCGGCGGCGGTTTCGGCGGGGCATTTTCCGCAGCGTGCCGCGCGGCGGGGGCGCCGCCGTTCAGCCCGATTCTCGGCGATCAATATTATTCGATCACGCGGCCATCAAAGGCGATCTACGGCGACGTCAGCTTCGACGTGACCGACCAGCTGAACATCAGCGTCGGGCTTCGCTACACGATGGACAAGGTGAAATATTCGAACGGGCGCACGATCCTTTATGATCTTGCGGGCAACAACATCGTGGCGAGCACGATCCCGTACAGCTTCCCTTACGACCCGAGTCTGCCCGCGGTGAGCCAGCGCGAGAAGGCGAACCGGCTGACCGGGCGCATCAACGTGAGCTATGATTTCACCGACGATATCATGGGCTATGTGAACTACAGCCGCGGCTACAGGAGCGGCAGCTTCAACGGCCTCGCCTATCAGGGCACAAATCAGGTCTATTACATCCAGCCCGAGAAGGTGAATGCCTACGAAGGCGGCCTGAAGACGCGCCTGTTCGATCGCAGCGTGCAGCTCAATCTCGCGGGCTTCTATTACGACTATTCGAACCACCAGGTGACGCAGGTGATCGGCGCCACCACCTTCACGCGCAGCGCCAACGGGCGGCTTTACGGCGGCGAGGCGGAGCTGGCGTGGCAGGCGCTCGACACGCTGCGCTTCGATGCTTCGCTCGGCCTCCTCAACAGCAAATACAAGGGCAACACGCTCGATCCCACCGACCCGAGCAGCCCGACGCGAAACGTGAACGGCAATCCGTTCCCGAACGCGCCCGAGATCACGTTCTCGGCCGGGTTCGACTGGGATGTCGCGGAGATCGGGAACGGCACGCTGACGCTGCGCGGTGACACGTCCTACATGGGCAAATATTATTTCGACCCGTTCAAGGACTACGGCCAGTCGCCGTGCGACACGCCCGCAGCCGGTTCCAACATCCTGCAGGCCGGCCCCGCCATCGCCTGCGGCAATCCCGGCTACTGGCTGTTCAACAGCCGCCTGACATACGACATGGAAAACGTGTCCATCAGCGTGTGGGGCAAGAACCTGACCAACAAGTTCTACTATACCTACGGGCTCAACATCGACGTGTTCGGCCTGGATTACCTGAACCGTGGATCGCCGCGTACCTACGGCGTCGAAGTCACGGCGCGGTTCTGAGAGCGGAGGCGGTCATGCGGCGTTTCGAAGGCAAGGTCGTCGTCATCACCGGCGGAGCGCGGGGCATCGGCCTCGCCTCCGCCGAGCGGTTCGCGCGCGAGGGCGCGGTGGTTATCATCACCGACGTGCTCGCGGGCGAGGTCGAGGCGCAGGCAGCGCGGCTTTCGGGCGAGGGCCTGGCCGTTGAGGCGGCGGTGCAGGATGTGACGCGCGAGGCGGACTGGGACCGGCTCGTCGCGGATGTGATCCATCGGCATGGCCGCCTCGACGTGCTGGTGAACAATGCGGGGATCGCGCGTATCGCGTCTGTGGAAGACACCACGCTTGCCGATTGGCGGCTAACCATGGCGGTGAACGTGGAGGGCGTGTTCCTTGGCACCAAGGCCGCGATCGGCGCGATGAAGGAGAAGGGCGGGTCGATCATCAACGTCGCCTCGATCGCGGGCAATGTCGGGGAGCCGCTGCTGGCGGCGTATAATGCTTCGAAGGGCGCGGTGAAGCTGCTGACGCGCAACGCGGCGCTGCACTGCGCGCGGAAGGCTTATCCGATCCGTGTCAACTCGATGCATCCGGGCTATACCGAGACGCTACTGGTTTCGGACGCCATCGGATCGATGCCTGCCGACGAAGGCGCGGCGTTCGCCGCCGAGACGCTGGCGCGCATCCCGATCGGGCGCTTTGCCGTACCTGACGAAATCGCGGGGCCGATCCTGTTTCTCGCCAGCGACGATGCGCGGTACATGACGGGAAGCGAACTCATCGTGGACGGAGGGTACACGGCGGCATGACCGAGCTTCGATACCGGCACATTTATGACGCGGACATCGCGCTTACGGCGCCCATCACGATCGGCGCGACGCCCAGCGGGCAGCGTGCGATCTTTCCGGTGGGCGGCGGTACGCTGAAAGGCGAGCGCATCAATGGCCGCTTCGTGCCGCCGGGGGGTGACTGGGCGCTGGTGCGCAGCGACGGTTCGATTGCGCTCGACGTGCGCGCGACGGTGGAAACCGATGACGGCGCGTTTGTCTATCTGACCTACACGGGGCGCATCGTTGCCGATCCGGCCTTGCTGCCTGCTGTGCTGGACGTGGCGAGCGCGGCGCCTGTCGATCCGTCGCGCTATTATTTCCGTACGCTCGTTCTCTTCGAAACCGGCAGTCCGGCGTATGCGTGGCTGAACGGCATCTGCGCGGTTGGGATCGGCAGCACGGGGAACGGCGGCGTGCAGTACCGCACCTACGAAATACTCTGAGGGGAGGGCGAGATGGCGACGACGGCAATCGGCGGAGCGGAGGCGGCGCGGGAGCCGGTGCCGGCGTGGGCGCGCTTCATGCTGTGGATTCACGCGCACCTGATCTTCGAGGCGAAGGGCAGCCCGCGCATCAAGGTCGCCACCGCGGTGAACCTGCACAAGATCTTCACGGTGTTCATCATCTTCGCGATGATGCGCGTGACGGGCAATTTCAGCGATGCGGCGTGGGTCTATCTCGCGCTGCACGGCTGCTACGGCTATTGCTGGCTGATCAAGGATCTCGGTTTTCGCGACCATCAGCTCGACCGCACGACGGCGTGGTGGGGCGCGGTCAATATGTATGTGATGCTGGTGGCGTGGTACTGGCTGATCCCGTGGCTGTTCCTGTCGCGGCACATCGATCCTTCGGGGCCGCTGCTTGCCGCCGCGATCGCGCTCCATACGCTCGGCGTCGTCACCATGATCGCAGCGGACGGCCAGCGGCACTTCACGCTGAAGTATCGCTCCGGGCTCTTCACCGGCGGGCTTTATGCGTACACGCGCAATCCCAATTATCTCGGCGAGATCATGATCTATTCGGCCTATGCGCTGCTCGCGCAGCACTGGATCGCGTGGGCCATCGTGATCTACGCGACCGTCTCCACCTTCCTGCCGCGCATGTACCAGAAGGACCACGCGATCTCGCGCCATCCGGGCTGGGCGGACTATAAGGCGAAGACGGGGCTGCTGATCCCGTGGGGCCTGCTGAACGGCCGCGCGCTCGCCGACCGCTTTCGGAAATCATAGGAGTTTCGCCGCATGTTCAAGGCCATCATCATCGACAAGACCGACGCCGGGCAGGCGGCACGGATCGACACGCTGGACGACAGCGATCTGCCTGCGGGGAACGTGACGGTTCGCGTCGAGTATTCCACGGTGAACTTCAAGGACGGGCTTGCCATCACGGGCGCCATTCCGCTGATCCAGAGCTTTCCGATGGTGCCGGGCATCGACTTCGCGGGTGTCGTCGAGGCGAGCGACCATGCCGAATGGATGCCGGGTGACCGCGTGGTGCTGAACGGCTGGGGCGTCGGCGAGCGGCACTGGGGCGGGCTTGCGGGCAAGGCGCGCGTGGATGGGGACTGGCTGGTGCGGCTGCCGGATGCGTTCACGACGCGGCAGGCGATGGCGATCGGCACGGCGGGCTATGCTGCGATGCTGTGCGTGCTCAGGCTCGAGAAGCTGGGCGTGAAGCCGGGGGACGGCGAGGTCATCGTGACGGGCGCGAGCGGCGGGGTCGGGAGTGTCGCTATCGCGGTGCTTTCGAAGCTCGGCTACCGCGTCGCCGCCTCCACGGGCAGGCCCGAGGGCGCGGATTATCTGAAGGCGCTCGGCGCGGCGGAGATCATCGACCGCAATACGCTTGCCGAGCCGGGTGGGCCGATGCAGGCGGAGCGCTGGGCAGGCGCGATCGATACGGTGGGGAGCCACACGCTCGTCAACGTCTGCGCGCAGATGCGCTACGGCGGTATCGTCGCGGCGACGGGCCTCGCGCAGGGCATCGACCTTCCCGCGACGCTCTATCCGTTCATCCTGCGCAACGTGACGCTGTCGGGTGTCGATAGCGTGATGGCGCCGCGCGGGGATCGGGTGGAGGCGTGGAGTCGGCTCGCCCGCGATCTCGATCCCGCGAAGCTCGAAAGCATGATCCGCGAGATCGCGCTCGAAGATGTCATTCCCTCGGCGGGGGACATTCTTCAGGGCAAGGTGCGCGGGCGCATTGTCGTGGCGCTTTAGGCGGCGCGTTCCTTGAGCATATCGAGCGCGACGTCGACGATCATGTCTTCCTGACCGCCGACCATCTTGCGGCGGCCGAGTTCGACGAGGATCGCGCGCGTATCGAGCCCATATTCGGTCGCGGCCTTTTCGGCGTGGCGCAGGAAGCTCGAATAGACGCCTGCATAGCCGAGCGTGAGCGTCTCGCGGTCGACGCGCACGGGGCGGTCCTGCAGCGGGCGGACGAGATCCTCGGCGGCGTCCATCAGCGCGTAGAGATCGCAGCCGTGGTTCCAGCCGTGAACGTCGGCGGCGGCGATGAACACTTCGAGCGGGGCGTTGCCCGCGCCCGCGCCCATGCCCGCGAGGCTCGCATCGACGCGGATCGCGCCGTTCTGCACCGCGACGATGGAGTTGGCGACGCCGAGCGAGAGGTTGTGGTGCGCGTGGACGCCGCGCTGCGTTTCGGGCTTGAGCACGCGGTCGTAGGCCTGCAGACGCGCGGCATACTGATCCATCGTCATGGCGCCGCCGCTGTCGGTGACGTAGACGCAGTGCGCGCCGTAGTCTTCCATCAGCTTGGCCTGTTTCGCGAGGGGCTCGGGCTCGGACATGTGGCTCATCATCAGGAAGCCCGAGACGTCCATGCCGAGGCCGCGCGCGTATTCGATGTGCTGCTTCGAAACGTCGGCCTCGGTGCAATGCGTCGCGACGCGCACCGAGCGCACGCCGAGATCATAGGCGTGCTTGAGGTCGTGGATCGTTCCGATGCCGGGCAGCAGCAGCGTTGTCAGCACGCTGTGCTCCAGCACTTCGGCGACGGCACCGATCCAGTCCCAATCGGTATGCGCGCCGAAGCCGTAGTTGAAGGAACTGCCCGAAAGCCCATCGCCGTGCGCGACCTCGATGGCATCGACCTTCGCGCGGTCGAGTACCTTCGCGATCGCCTTCACATGATCGAGGCCGTACTGATGACGGATGGCGTGCATCCCGTCGCGCAGCGTGACGTCCTGAATGTAGAGCTTAGTCTCGGTGGGGTCGAAGCTCATGCGGCCATCCTTTCCGCGATCTTCTCGGCGGTCTTCAATGCCGCGGAGGTCATGATGTCGAGATTGCCCGCGTAGGCGGGGAGGTAGTGTGCGGCGCCTTCGACTTCGAGGAACACGCTGACCTTGAGGCCGGTGAACTCGCCGTCCATCTCGGGGATCCGCAGCGGACGGTTGGAGCCGATATGCTCGAACTGCACCTTCTGCTTCATACGGTAGCCGGGCACGTATTTCTGCACTTCGGCGACCATCGCTTCGACGGAAGCCTCGATCGCGGCCGTGTCGCCATCTTCAGCAAGGCAATAGACCGTATCGCGCATGATGAGCGGCGGTTCGGCGGGATTGAGGATGATGATCGCCTTGCCGCGTGTCGCACCGCCGACCTCGACGATGGCGCGGCTCGTGGTTTCGGTGAACTCGTCGATGTTGGCGCGCGTGCCGGGGCCTGCGGACTTGGAGGCGATCGACGCGACGATCTCTCCGTAATGCACCTTCGCGACGCGGTTCACAGCGTTCACGATCGGAATCGTCGCTTGGCCGCCGCAGGTGACCATGTTGACGTTGCGCTCATCGAGGTTGGCCTCGCCGTTCACCGGCGGGATCGTGAAGGGGCCGATCGCGGCGGGGGTGAGATCGATCACGCGCTTGCCGTGGGCTTGCAGGACTTCGTTGTGCTTCGCGTGCGCGCCCGCTGATGTGGCATCGAAGACGATCGCGATGTCGGCGAATTCGGGCATGGCGACAAGGCCGTCGATGCCGCCCGCGGTGATCGGCACGCCCATGCGCTCTGCGCGCTTCAGCCCGTCCGAGTCCGGGTCGATGCCGACGAACGCGCCCATTTCCAGCGTATCCGACAGGCGCATGACCTTGATCATCAGATCGGTGCCGATATTGCCTGAACCGATGATCGCGACCTTCACCTTCGCGCTCATGCGCCTTCCTTTCCATAAGCGAACGAGACGGTGCCGAGCCCGCCGATGGTGGCGCGCACACTGTCGCCGGGCTGGATCGGGACCATCGGACCGAGCGCGCCGGTGAGGATGATGTCTCCCGCGCGCAGCGGCTCGCCGTGCGCCGCGAGGGTCTGCGCAAGCCACGCGGCGGCGTTCAGCGGGTGGCCGAGGCAGGCGCATCCCGCGCCAAGCGAGACGACCGCGCCGTTCACTTCGAGCGCCATGCCGCAGGTCCAGAGGTCAAGCCCGGCGAGGGGTCTGCGCGTTTCCGAGAGCGCGAACATGGCGGACGAGCCGTTGTCGGCGACGGTGTCGGCGAAGGTGATCTTCCAGTCGGCGATGCGGCTGTCGACGATCTCGATGGCGGCTGCGACTTCGGCGACCGCCGCTTCGACATCGGCGCGCGTGATCTCTGGCCCGGCAAGGTCGCTGCCGAGGATGAGCGCGACTTCCGCCTCCGCCTTGGGCTGGATGAGGCGTCCGGCCGGGATGACGCCGCCGTCGGGGACCTCCATGTCGTCGAACAGGACGCCGAAATCGGGCTGATCAACGCCAAGCTGCTGCTGCACGGCCTTTGCGGTCAGCCCCACCTTGCGCCCGACGATGCGGCGTCCGGCGGCTTCCCAGAAGCGTGTGTTGATCGCCTGAACGGCATAGGCGCCGTCCGCATCGTTCGGCTCCAGTGCATCGCGGAGCGGCGGGATCGTCGATCCCGCATAGGCATCACGCAGCCGCGCGGCGGTGGTTTCCAAATCCCGGCCCAAGATTCATTCTCCTGCTTTTCGCCGCCGACCATAAGCGCAAGCGGCAGTTGCGCACAGCGAGGCAAAGGCTCTAGTTCTCATCAGGTGAAAAAGGGAATGCCATCCGTTGCCGCGCTGGAGCGGGGCCTTGCGCTGCTCGCGGCTGTCGCGCGCGATGGCGCGCGGCGATCCACGCTCGATATCGGGCAGGAGCTCGGCCTGCCGATCGCGACCACGCACCGCCTCGCTGCGACACTCGCGAAGGGCGGCTATCTGCACCGGGTGCGGCGCGGGCATTTCGTGGCGGGTCCGGCGCTGCTCGCGGTGAGCGGTGCGATCTCGGCGCACGCCGCAGCCGCGGAGGCGGCGCGGCCGGTGCTCGCGAAGCTGGCGCAGCGCACGGGGCTGACGGCGCATCTCGGCCGGCTTGAAAGCAACATGGTGACCTACCTGATCAAGGAAGGCGACGAGGCGGGCCTGTTCACGCGCGAAGGCATCCAGCTTGAGGCGTATTGTTCGGGCATCGGCAAGGTTCTGCTCGCGCATCTGCCGGGGGAGGAGCAAGCCGAATATCTCGCCAGCGCGCCGTTCATCGCGTTGACTCCGCGCACGATCACGAACCCGGATGCCTTGCAGCAGGCGTTCGATCGTATCCGCGCGGAGGGATATGCCGTGGATGACGAGGAGGTGGTTTCCGGCCTCACCTGCCTTGCCGTGCCGGTGCCTGCCGCGCGCGGCGCGGTGACCTTCGCAATATCGCTGTCAGGCAGCGGAAACTGGCCGGCGCGGCGTACACGCGTGCCGGTGCTCACCCGATTGCAGGATGCGGCGCTGGAGGCGGCGGAGGCCATGGCGCCGTTTGCAGGCCGCCCTGAACTCGCACCCTACACGTCCTAGGATAATGTCGCGAGCAGGTCGGGGATGCGCATGAAGCCGAAGGCCACCGCGCTGTCGGCGACACCGTAGGGCATGAAAATACAGTCCCCGTGGCGCATCGCCCCGCAGGTGTAGACGACGTTCGGCACATAACCCTCGCGGTCCTCTTCGGAGGCGGCGAGCAGCGGCGCAGACGAGCGCCCGAGCACGCGGGAGGGGTCGGTCTTGTCGAGCAGTACGGCGCCGATCGAATATTTGCGCATCGCGCCGACGCCGTGGGTGAGCACGAGCCAGCCTTCGTCGAGCTCGATGGGGGCGCCGCAGTTCCCGATTTGCAGAAGCTCCCAGGAGTATTTGGGTGTAAGCAGCAGCTTGCCCTCATCCCAATGGGTGAGCGTGTCGGACGCGATCAGATAGAGATTTTCACCGTCCTGCCGACCGATCATCAAGTAGCGGCCGTCGATCTTGCGCGGAAACAGGCCCATGCCCTTGTTGCGCGCCGCCCGGCCGGTGAGCGGGGTCAGGTGGAAGCTGCGGAAATCCCGCGTCGAGAGCATCTCGGAGCGGATCTCGCGGCCGTTATAGGCGGTGTAGGTGCCGAGCCATTCATGGCTTCCGTCGTCATGTTCGAAGCGCAGCAGGCGCAGGTCCTCAAGGCCGTTGGTCTGCGCGGGGGTGATCGGAAACAGTACGGTGCCCGAAAGCGTGCTGTCGGCATGGCGATACACGCAGACGGGCCCTTCCTGCAGCCTGTCCTCGGGGCTGCGCGCGTCTGCTGCGGTCGCGAACGGCGGCTGCGGGGCGAGCTTGAGCTTGCCTTCTGGCCCCAGAATGCCCTCCCGAAAGGCGACTGAGGAAATATGCCCCTCGCCGACGGCGCGCAGCGACAGCACGATGCGCACGCTGTCCTTTCCAAGGCCGCTCTGATCGACATGCGGCACGACGCTCGGGTTCATGAGCGCGGCGGCGGCATAGCTGTATTCGTGGCAGAAATAGGCACCGATCAACTGCCGACGCGCCGCGCTGAGCAGGCATGTATCGAGCGCCAGCGTCGTGGCGACCTCGTCGCAGCGGGTAATGAACACCTTCTGCGTCTGCCAATGCCGTGCCTCGAAATCGCGCATCACGAGCGCAAGCTCGTCCGCGACCGTCTGCTCGTCGAGCGCGAGCACCGCATCGACGATGCGGCGGCTTCGGCTCGGTGCGGCGCTCGTCGCCTGCCAGCCGAGGTGGAACGGGCGCACCACAACCCGCGAGGGGTCAGCAGTCAGGCGGAGCGGCAACGTATGGATTGCGTGCAAGATGGGCCCCGTCTCTCCGGCTTAGGCGGAGAGTTTTTCCGCCGGGGGCTCTTGTGCCATCGATTGGGCGAATTTCGAAAGCCTGATCATCGCACATGAGGATAATTGCAGCGCAAGCAGCGATTCCGCGCCCTGATTGCGGTTGACGCCGACCGGGGTCAGGCCATCGAAACACCCGCCGTCGCTGCGCGTGGCAAGCGGGGTTCCGTGATCGTTATGGCCGAGGAACCACTGGTAGCAGCTTCGCCCCACCTCGACCCAGTGCCTGTCCGGCGCCACCTCGAAGGCGGCGAGGCAAGCCTCGATCGTGGCGTGCGCTTCAAGCGGCTGTTGATCGAACGGCAGCGGGTGCTTGTAGTGACGCCCGAAACTCTCGCTTCCGATCGCGCGGAAATGGCCGGAGGGGGACGTTTGCCGGTCCACGATCCAGCGGAGGGTGGCAAGGCCGGTTTCGATGAACGCGGGATTCCGCAGGCGCCGCCCGGCCGCCAGAAGCGCTTCGGGAAGCCGTGCGTTGTCGTAGGCCAGCATCGTCTCGAACCACGCCCAGTCGGGACGGCGCGCAGCATCGAGGATGGCCAGCAACCGGACGCCGGAACGCTCGATAAGGTCGCGGGCCATGGCATGATGCGGCACCGCATCGAGCACCGCCACGGCGCCCAGCATTGTGAAGGCCATGGCGCGGGGCGATTCGAGCGTCATGTCGCGCGCCGCCGTTTCGAAAAGGCGTAGGCCCCACTCCTGGTGTTTGCCGAGCGGCGCTTCGCGCGCCGTGACGCCGAGCGCCCACAGCGCGCGGCCGCAGCTGTCCTCGGAGCCTTCCTCCTCGCACCACCTGCGGTCGTAGGTCATGAAGTTGCGGAAGCGGCCGCGCGCGGGGTTCCACGCGTGTTGAAGGAAGGCCGCGTAGACCGAGGTCCAGTGATCGCGCACGGCATCGTCCAGCGCCGGCAGGCGGTGCATGAGGATGAGCGCGCGGGCGTTGTCGTCTGTGCAATAGCCGTGATTGCGATCGGCGACGGCAAAGGTGCCGTGCTGAAGCATACCGGTGGCGTCGCTCATCCGCAGCACGGCGCTCGCATCGGGCGGCAGCATGATTTCTGCGCGCCGCGGCGACAGGCGCGCAGGCTTTTCCTCTTCCGACGCGACAAGGAGCGCATGGGCGCTGCGCGCCAGTTCCGACCACAGCATGGAACGCCCGCGCGCATAGGCGCGGGCGCTGTAGGCGAGGCGGGTGCGCGTGTGCGACAGCAAGCTCGAAACGGACTCCGCCATGGCGTCGCTGTCGCGGAACGGGACGAGGATGCCGTGGTCGGCATCGAGGATTTCCGTTGCGTGCAGATACGGCGTGGACACCACCGGCTTGCCGAGGCCGACGGCATAGCTGAGCGTGCCCGATGTGATCTGCGCGGGATTCACATAGGGCGTTACATAGATGTCAGCGGCCTGAAGATGATCGAGCAGCTCGTCGCGGGCGACGAACCGGTCGATGAAGGCGATCTGCCGATCGACCCCAAGCTCCCGCGCCAGCGCGGTGAGCCGCTCGCGGTACGTCTCGCCCTCGGACCGGAGCAGGTTCGGATGCGTCGCGCCGAGCACGACATAGAGCGCATCGGGGTGCTGCGCCGCGATCGCCGGCATCGCGCGGATCATCGTGTCGATGCCCTTGTCCGGCGCGAGGAGCCCGAAGGTCAGGATGATCTTGCGCTTTTCCCAGCCGAAGCGCGGCTTCATCGTGTCGGGATCGACGCAGGCGCGGTCGGGAACGCCGTGCGGGATGACGCTGATCCGCCCGGGTGCCACGCCGTAGCATTCGGAAAGGATGCTGCGTCCGCGCTCCGCCATCACCATGATGCGGCTGCTGCGGGCGAGCAGGGCGTTCATCACGCGGCGCTGGTCCGCATCGGGATGTTCGAGCACGGTATGGAGCGTGGTGATGAGAGGCAGCGTCGTGCGGGCAAGCAGGTGCAGGATGTAATCCCCGCTGCTCCCCCCGAAAATGCCGAATTCGTGCTGCAGCCAGATCGCCTGGGCACCGCTTTCCTCAATGGTCCGCGCGGCTTCGGAATAGGCGGGAAGATCCTGGTCGTCCAAGAGGTGGACGTCGTCGGCATAGGCTTCGTCCGCCGCGCCCTTCATGGCGTAGAGATCGACGCGCAGATCGGGGAAGGCCGCCTTCAGCGCGTTCCGGCAATCGGTGGTGAACGTGGCGATGCCGCAGCGGCGCGGCTCGCTGTTGCCGATGAGCGCGATATGCCCGAGTGAAGACGGAAAGAGCGGATCAGCGCGCCCGCCCATCACGCTGCAATCAGTTTGAGCGTACTCGGCTTCGCCGCGGGGAGGGGCTTTTCGCCCGCCTTGGCCATCAACGCCTGCTTGCGCGCCAGCATTTCATCGCGGAGCGCGACGAGGTCGACATCCGTCTTGCGGGCCTCCGCGAACATCCCCTCGGACGGGCGCTCTTCCTCGGCGACGTGGTGTTTGATCTCCTCCGCGAGCACGGTCACCTTCGCGTCGTAGTACTGCTCGTCGGGGAACGCGTTCTGAAGCTCGTTCACCAGCACCTTGGCGCCATCGTGCTCCACGTAGGCCTCATCGAGCATGTCGTCCTCGATCTTGCCGCGCAGTGCGGGATAGAAGATTTCTTCCTCGATCATCGTGTGCACCTTCAGCTCGGTGCAGATCTCCTGGACGATGTCCCGCTTGCGCTTGCTGTCGCTGGCTTTTTCGAAGGCTTCGAACAACGCTTCGACCTTGCGGTGGTCTGCCTTCAGAAGGGCGATCGCATCGGTGTATTCCGCCATGACTATATCTCCTTGCCGCACACGATCGCCTCGCGAACGGTGATGAACGCAGCATCGTGTTCATTGTGTGGTTGCCCGGTCAAACGCATGGAGAGCCCGGCATGTTCCCCGATTCGCCGCACCTTCTGCTGCGGTGAGCGGGGGATTACTCCGCCGCGCTGGCAGCCGCCGGGTGATCGGCGTAGATGCGCGCGATGACGGCGCAGACGATGAGCTGGATCTGGTGATAGATCATCAGCGGCAGGATCAGCATCCCGACGAGCGGCGCCGCGAACAGCGCCGCCGCGATCGGCACGCCGCTCGCCAGGCTCTTCGTGGAGCCGCAGAACACCAGCGCCACCTCATCCGCCCGCGACATGCCGAAGACGCGCGACAGCGCGAGGGAAACCAGCAGCACCGCGGCGAGCAGCAGCACGGAAAGCCCGGCGATGGTCGCAAGGTCGACACCCGAAACGCGTGACCACAGGCCGCCGACGACCGCCGCGCTGAACGCGGTGTAGACGACGAGCAGGATCGAGCCGCGATCGAGCTTGCCGAGGAAGGCCTTGTGGCGATCGACGAAGCGGCCGGTGAAGGGCCGTGACAGGTGCCCGACGATGAAGGGTATCAGTAGTGTCAGAACCACCGAGCGGATCGCCGCCGCCGTATCGATCTCGCTGCCGGCGCCCTGGGCATGGATCAGCAGCCCGGCGAGCAGGGGCGCGAGGAACACGCCAATGATGTTGGAAAGCGATGCGCTGCAAACCGCCGCCGCGACATTGCCGTGCCCGATCGACGTGAAGGCGATCGACGACTGGACGGTGGAAGGCAGCACGGCGAGGAACATGAGGCCCGCCTTGATGTCGGCGGAAACAATGCGGTCCGGCGCCAGCGCGATCCCGAATGCGATCAGCGGGAACACGATGTAGGTGACGCCGAGCGCCGACAAGTGCAGCTTCACCGCACCCGCACCGCGCAGGATCGCCTCGCGCGAGAGCTTGGCGCCGTGCATGAAGAACAGCAGCATGATGGCGAGCCGCGTGGCGATCGCAAAGGCTTCTGCAGCCTCGCCGCGGCAGGGCAGCACGCTTGCAACGGCGACAACGGCGAAAAGCGCGAGCGTGAACCCGTCCGGGCGCAACTTGACCAGCATGGCGACTCCCGATCCGGCGGCGTTAGCGCTGGCGTTTTATGTCAGGGGCCGTGCGTTTCACAATATGCACGCAGTCGGCGGTCCGTAAATCTGCAAAGCCCGGACGTTTACCCGGCGAGACCGGCGTGTCTCGGCGCGGGCAAGGGATGCGGTGCGCCGGTTTCCTCCTGCGGTTCGTTTTCGGCCGTACTGGAGGCGAGCGCGATGCCGGTATCGAAGTTCGCCGCCGCGAGCTTGCGGACGGCGGCGGGCTGAATGAGGCGCGTCGCCGCGGAGAGCTTGATCTGCGGCGCTTCGGGTTCGGGCGCGGGCGCGGGCAGGGCCTGCACCGTGAGATCGGCCGCCCACAGCCGACGGATCACCGCACCCGCGACCGCAAGCGCGGACGGCCGCTGCGTGTTGACCTGGATCCGGTTCGTGAACAGCCAGACGATCAGGCGGTCTCGCGCCTCTTCGGAATGGAAATCGAACGCGACGCCGATCCGGCGGCCCGTTCGGCGGACGAAACCGCGAACGATGCCGACTTCGGGGAGAACCACTTGCACGCGCTCACCGATCGCAAGATCGGCCGGTTCGTCGACCTCCATGCCGAGGCCGGACAGGGAGATATCGCCCTTGCCGGAGGTGATCATGTGTCCGGCATCGCTGAGCAGCGATAGCGGTTGCTGGATCTCGAACCGTTCCTCACCGCGAATGCGCGGCTTTTCGAGGCACATCATCGCGACGAGGATCATCACGAGCATGTTGAGCAGAAGCCAGAAGCTCACCATCGGCAGCAGTTCATCTTGTACGACGATGCGATAATCCGCGCCCATGTTCGCGACCATGCCCGCCACGCTCGCGGCGATCAGGAAGAGGCAGGAAAAGAGCACCCGCGTTTCCCAGTTGCCGCCGCCCGCCGCGGAGCCCTTGGGCGTGACCTTGAAGACGTGGCCGTGCGGCTTGATCAGGGTCTGCAGGACGACAGGGAGAATACGGAACATCTGGAAGACCGCGAGAACCTGCGCCGCGAGCGGATAATACCGGCCGGGCGCGAGCAGCGTGATGCCGACAAGCAGCGCCAGCACCAGCGGCAGCAGATAAACCGTGAGACTGACGAGATCGACGTCGATCATCGGCGACAGGTTGAAGAGCATGAACATGATCGGCATCAGGATCGCGAAGGCCGACTGCAGACCCTGCGTGATCCATGCCGAGGGCAGGAACATCAGGCGGTGCCGCAGCTTGAGGCCGGGTCCGAGCGGGCCTTCCTTCAGATAGAGAATCTGGATCGCGCCCTGCGCCCAGCGCTGCCGCTGCACGAAGAACGCCGCCGTGCTTTCCGCCGCGAGGCCGTAGGCCAGCGGTTCGTTGAGATAGCGTGTGACATAGCCCTGGCGTAGGCTGGCCAGCGTCAGCAGCATGTCTTCGGTGATCGAACCTTCGGGGAGACCGCCGCCGATATCCTCGAACAATTTGCGCCGCGTCACTGAATTCGAGCCGCAGCAGAACGAGGCATCCCAGCCGTCGCGGCCGGGCATGATGGCTTCGAAGAAGAAGCGCTGATCGTCCGGCATCGCCTGCTGCAGGCCGAGGTTCGTCTGCATCGGATCGTGGTTGTAGAAGCTGTGCGGGATCTGGACGATGCCGATCTTCTCGTCTTCGAAGAAGCCCATCGTGCGGAGCAGGAAATCGCGTCTCGGCACGAAATCGGCGTCGAACACAGCCACATACGGCGCGGTCGTGAGCGTGAGGGCGTGATTGATATTGCCGGCCTTGGCGCCCTTGTTGTCGGGGCGGTTGATGTAGCCGGCGCCCTTGGCGACGCAGAGGTCGCGCACCCATTGCCTGCGCCCATCATCAAGCACCCAGATCCGCGCGTCGGGCCAGTTGAGCGCGAGGCATCCGAGGATGGTTTTTTCCAGAACGTCGCGGGGCTCGTTGTAGGTTGCGATAAACACGTCGACGGCGGGCAGCTTCGCGGCGCTTTCGGTCCATCGCGCGCGGAGCAGGGCTTCGCCCGCGTCGGCTTCGGCGGATCGGTCGGTGGGGCGGGAGAGGATCGCGAGCAGGATCGCGGCGTCAAACAGGGCCGCGATTTCCACAGTGAGGCAGAGGAGCGGCCACCACAGGTCACTCGGACCGCCCGACCACGGAATCGTCCGCGTGATCCGCCAGTGGAGATAGTAGAGGATCGTGGCCCCGACAGTCGCGATGATGCCGGCCCGGCTGTAGCGGACACCGCCGAACAGGATCAGCGCCCCAAGCACAAGGGCGAGGGGCGCCAGCGTTTCGATCAGCGGCAGCGTGTTCAAGACGATCAGATCGTTCGGCTGAACCGCACTTCGGCCAGCCGCCCGACATCGCACCTGCGGCTGGGATCGACCGTATCCGGGGCGGAGGCGGAAAGCGCGACGTCCACGAGGATCTCGCGGGCGCCGGGTTTCGTGTAGGTGGACGCGGCCAGCAGCCGCTCCTCGCGGCGGCTCGCGGCGCCGGAGATGCTGGAAATGCGGCCTTTCATCCAGCGGTCGGAGCCGATCAGGCGCACGTCGGCGGGGCCGCCGGGCACGATGGCTTCGGCCTTGCGTTCCGGCAGCGCGACCTGAACGAAACGGCGGCGGCAGTCGACGAGGTCGAGGATGGGCTCGCCGGCGCGCACGGCGGCGCCGGAGCTTGCGGTTGCCGCCCAGATGAGCGTTCCAGCTGGCGCGCGGTAGCTAGCGCGGGCGAGCGCGTCTTTCAGGCGCAGCTTTGCCTGCGTGAGCTGCGCGGTGGCATCGCCCAGCGTCTTTTCGATGATCTGGCGCTGCAGCATCAGCCGGTCCGCCTGCTGCGTGGCATAAGGCGCGTCATTGTAGCTGTCGCCGATGAAGACGCCGGCGCGTGCTGCCTTTTCGGTCACTTCGATCGAACGCAGCTTCGCGGCGGCGCTGCTGCATTCGCTGCTTGTGCGCGTTGCCGCGGCTTCGGCCTTTTCCACGGCGGCGGGGGACATGAAGCCTTCGTTCGCCAGCTTGCGCACGCGCGCAAGCGTCGCCGCCTGCTGCACGCGTTCCGCCTGGCAACCATTCAGATCGGCAAGGGCTGCGCCGCGATCCTCGCCGAGGCGCGCGCTCGTGGCGAAATTGAACGCCACCGCGCGCTTTTCCAGCCGCTGCTCTTCGCTGCGAAGCTCGGCGAGCTGGCGCTCGGCAAGATCGATCTGCGCCTGCGCCAGATCGGCCGCTGCAGCGAGGTCCGCGACGTCTCCGGTATCCTGCGACAGATCGAGCAGCCGGATTGAGGAGGCCTTCGCAAAATAGCGGCCATCGGCAGGCAGGTCCGCCACCGTGCCATCAACCGGCGCGGACAGGCGAATGAGCGGCGCGTTGATCGCCGCCTGCGTCGAGACGTCGTTGAAGACATACGGCGCGAAGCCGACCGCGCCGAGAGCGATGAGCGACGCGGCAAGCACAAGGCGTGTGCTGCGCGCGCGGGCGAAATTCTGGACGTTGATGTTCATGTTTTGCGGCCCTTGCCCCAAATAGGGGTTGTGCCGTCTTGATAAACAAATCCGGCTAATGCCGGGTTAACCCCACGTGTTCAGAATTTAGGCGCGCGCAGTTCGAAACACCGCGCTTCAAGCAAGGGCGGCGACGTTTACGCTGCCGCTGCGATCGTTTCCCGAAGCATCTCGACCATCGTGTCGATTTCAGCCTTCTCGACGATGAGGGGCGGGGACAAGGCAATGATGTCGCCCGTCACGCGGATCAGGAGCCCGCGCTGGAAGCAATCCGTGAACACGTCGTAGGCGCGGCTGCCCGGCGCGCCTTCGCGCGACGCGAGCTCGATCCCTGCGACAAGGCCGATGGCGCGAATGTCGGTGATCGTCGGCAGGTCGCGCAGGCTGAAAACGGCCTCTTTCCAGTACGTTTCAAGCTCTGCCGCGCGCGTGAGGAGGCCTTCCCGCGCGTAGATGTCGAGCGTCGCCATGCCCGCCGCGCAGGCGACCGGGTGGCCCGAGTAGGTGTAGCCGTGGAAAAGCTCGATGGCGGACTCCGGCCCCTGCATCAGCGCATCGTGAACGTCCCGCGCGCAGAAGACCGCGCCCATCGGCACCGCGCCGTTGGTGATGGCCTTGGCGGTCGTCACGATGTCGGGCCGCACGCCGAACCTCTCCGTTGCGAACGGCGTGCCGAGACGTCCGAAACCCGTGATCACCTCGTCGAAGATCAGCAGGATGCCGTGCCGCGTCGCGATCTCGCGAAGCCGCTCCAGATAGCCCTTCGGCGGCAGCAAGACGCCGGTGGAGCCTGCCATCGGTTCGACGATCACCGCCGCGATCGTTTCCGCGCCGTGCAGGCCGACGAGCCGCTCGAGGTCGTCGGCGAGCTCGGCGCCATGCTCCGGCAAATCCTGCGAAAAGGCGTTGCGCGCGGGGTCGTGCGTGTGGCGCAGGTGATCGGTGCCGGGGAGGGTGGGAAACACGCGCCGGTTGTTGACGAGGCCGCCCACCGAGATACCGCCGAAGCCGACGCCGTGATAGCCGCGTTCACGACCGATGAAGCGCGTGCGCGTGCCTTGCCCGATCGCGCGCTGGTAGGCGACGGCGATTTTGAGCGCCGTATCGACCGCTTCGGAACCGGAATTCGTGAAGAAGATGCGATCGAGCCCCGCGGGCGCGATCTCGCCGAGCCGCTCGGCGAAGCGGAATGCGATGGGGTGCCCCATCTGGAACGTCGGCGCATAATCGAGCGTGCGCAGCTGTTCGCCGACCGCCTCGGCGATTTCGCGCCGGCCGTGACCGGCATTGACGCACCAGAGGCCGGCAGTGCCGTCCAGAACACGCCTGCCATCGTCGCTGCGATAATACATGCCCTCCGCTTCCGCGAGCAGGCGCGGCGCGGCCTTGAACTGCCGGTTCGCGGTGAACGGCATCCAGAAATTATCGAGGGCAGGGGTGTTGGTCGGCATGTGTTGTCCTTTCTCAAGCACTCGAACACTCGGAGCACGTTAAAACAAGCCGTTTTCTTTATGCTTTGCCCGGCACGCGTTTCGGCGCATTGAAGGCAAGGTGTTGAGTGTGGTTCAACAACATGAACGCATGGAGGCGCGCGCGGTGGCTGAAGATATCGGGGTGGGATGGCGACTGCGTCATGTGCGCCATGCGGCGGGCCTCTCGCAGCGTGTCCTCGCGAAGCGCGCGGGGATCACGAACTCCACGATCTCGCTCATCGAGGCGGACCGCGCCAATCCGTCGCTCGGCGCCCTGAAGCGCATTCTCGATGCGATCCCGGTCGGCCTGTCGGAATTTTTCGCGCTGGAGCGGGAACGGGACGACGCGACGTTCCATGCGGCGGACGACCTCATTGAAATCGGCAAGGGGAACGTCTCGTACCGCCAGGTCGGGCGATCGATGACGGGGCGCAAGCTGCAGATGCTCGACGAATGCTACAAGCCGGGCTCGGACACAGGCCGCATCCCGCTGAGCCATGACGGCGAGGAAGCCGGCATCGTCATTTCGGGCCAGATCGAAGTGACCGTCGGGAACGAACGGCGTGTCCTCGGCCCGGGCGACGCCTACAGCTTCGACAGCCGGACACCGCACCGCTTTCGCTGCGTGAGCGCCGAACCCGCGCGTGTGGTCAGCGCCTGCACGCCGCCGACATTTTGAACCGAGCGTCTCTCAGGGCCAGAAATCTTCCCCGCCCCGGCGATCCGCAAAGGCTTTCGCGACAGCCTGCGCCGTTTCGACAAGGCTGTTGATGACGGGGATCGTAGGCGGCGTCTTGTAGGACGCATACATCGCCCAGGGCGGGAAATTCTCCTTCACCTTGATGACGGCAAGGTCGCCTGCCGCGATCCATGGGCGGGCGAGGAGCACGGGGACGGGCATCACGCCGAAGCCGAGCGCGACCATCTGGATGCCGGTGCCGGGCGAGTAACCGCAGGAGATGCGCATCGTCTTCGGGTCGTCGGGCGCGTAGTTCGGGTTGTGACGCTTCAGATATTCCACCTGCCACATGTAGCCGGGGGTCGAGGGCGGCGGCATGATGATGGGCAACTCGCAAAGCTGCTCGATGTTCATGGGCCTGTCGATCTTGAACTTGTGCGGATTCGCCAGCCATTCGATGCGATAGTTGCACAAGGGGGCGTTGACGATGCGGGGCTCGTCGATGCCGTTTGCAATGAGCGCGATGTCGATCTCGTCGTTCATCAGCATACGGCTGAGATTGGGCGCGCTGTCGGTGATCATGTCGAACTGATAGTCGGCGAACGTCGTCGTCAGCATGGAGACGAGATCGGGCATCCAGCTGAGGCTGATCGCGTCGGACGCGCCGATGCGCAGCGGTCGGCCGAGGACATTGTCTTCCGACGCTACCGATTTCAGCTCCCGCGAAAGCTGCACGATCTGCTCGCAGCGATCGAGGATGCGGCGCCCTGCGGGCGTCAGCTCGAAGCCTTTGACATGGCGTTCGTAGAGCGTGACGCCGAGAAGCTCCTCGAGCGCGACGATCCTTCCCGAAACGGCAGGCTGGCTCGCATGGAGCTTTTCGGCCGTCCGGCTGAAGCTCTTCAGACGCGCCAGCCAAAGGAAAGTTTCAAGAAAGCGCGTGTTCATGCAGGCGTCCCGTTCGGCACATTTGTCTCCGTGCGCATGGTAGCTGCCTGTTCGCGAACATCCAGCCGGAGCTGCACTGACGCGCCATCGTTTCTTCCGATGGAATTCGATCAGCCATTGTTTGGGGGCGGACAAAAACCCCCAATTTTACGTGAGTATTATGTTTTCTGATCGGAGTTCATCGGAAAATCGCGTTGGCTGTCCTCGCCGCCGCCGCGTTACCCCAAAGATGAAACGACAGGTGCCCGTTCTCGGGTCCGGTCGTCTGGAAGAGGGGTTTTGAATGTATCGTATCGGGTTCGATGTTGGCGGGACCTTCACCGATTTCACCATGCTGGATGAAGACGGCGGGTCGGTTCACTATTTCAAGGTGCCCTCCACGCCGCACGACCCTTCCGAAGCGATCGAAACAGGCCTCGCAGCACTCATTAACGTTCACAGCATCGATCCGACGCGGATTCGCCATCTGGGCCATGGCACGACCGTGGCGACAAACATGGTGATCGAACGCAAGGGTGCGCTGACCGGCCTCATCACCACGCGAGGCTTCCGCGACACGCTGGAGATCGGGCGGCAGACGCGGCCGCATCTCTACGACTATTCGATCAGCCGCCCGACACCGCTCGTTACCCGCGAACTGCGGCTGGAGGTCGATGAGCGCATCCTGTCCGACGGCACGGTGGAAGTGCCGCTGAACGAGGAGCAGGTCGCGGAAGCAGCCCGCAAGCTCGGCGAGGCTGGCGTGGGTGCGGTCGTCATCTGCTTCCTGCACAGCTATCGCCGGCCCGAGCACGAGCGTCGCGCCGCCGAGATCGTCCGCGCGATCCTGCCCGAGGCCTATGTCAGCCTTTCGTCGAGCGTTCTCCCCGAATTCCGTGAGTTCGAGCGCATGTCGACGACCGTGCTCAACGCCTACATGGGTCCGCGCATGGGGACGTATCTCGAACGTCTGCTCGGCCGCGTCTCCGATCTCGGCATCACCGGCGAACTCAACACCGTCCATTCCAACGGCGGCCTTATGTCCGTGCCGACCGTGCGCGAAATCCCGGTGCGAACCTGTGTTTCGGGGCCGGCGGCGGGCGTGATCGGCGCGGCGGAGATCGGCCGTGTCGCGAACTTCCCCAATCTCGTCACCTTCGATGTCGGCGGAACCTCGACGGACGTATCGGTCATCGTCGGCGGCAAGCCGCTGTTCGCTTCGGATCGGCTCGTTGCCGATTATCCGGTGAAAACACCGATGATCGACATCCACGTGATCGGTGCCGGCGGCGGCAGCATCGCGGCGATCGACGATGCGGGCGCGCTCAAGGTCGGGCCGCGTAGCGCCGGGGCGGCGCCGGGGCCGGTCGCTTACGGGCGCGGCGGCACGGAACCGACGATCACAGATGCCAATATCGTGCTCGGACGGCTCGATCCGGTCTCGCTTCTGGAAGGGCGCCTGCCCGTGGACGCAGCGGCAGCGCGCAAGGCGATCGAGGAGCAGATCGCCCAGCCCCTCGGCCTTTCGGTCGAGGAGGCGGCTTACGGCATCCTGCGGATCGCGAACGCGAACATGAGCCGGGCCATTCGATCGGTTTCCACCGAGCGCGGACACGACGTGCGCGATTTTGCGCTCTTCGCCTATGGTGGGGCAGGGCCGCTCCATGCCTGCGATCTTGCGCAGGATTGCGGTATCCGCACCGTGCTGGTGCCGCAGGAGCCGGGCACGTTGTGCGCGCGCGGCATCCTGCTTTCCGACATCAACATGGATTTCGTGCGCAGCGAACTCAGTATCGCGACCCCGGCGGCGTGGGCGCGCGCTTGCGCGGTCCTCACCGAAATGGAAGCCGAAGCTGTCGCATGGCTAAGCCGCGAAGGGGTGCCCGAAGGTGACAGGGTCCTGCGGATCATGGTGGACGCGCGCTATGACGGCCAGAACTTCGAGGTTTCCGTGCCGCTGGATGGCGCGCACGCTGATGGCCTTGAAGACCTGATCGCCCGTTTCCGCCGCCAGCATGTGCAGGAATACGGCTACGACGTCTCCGACCGGCCGGTCGAGATCGTGAACTGCCGCGTGCAGGCGATCGGCCGCGTGTCGCGCGTTCCCATCGCGCCGCCCGTGCCGGTGTCGGGGCTGGACGCGGTGAAGGGACGGAGGCCCGTATACTTCGGCGCACAGGGTTGGGTTGAAACCTCGATCTACCGTCGGGGTCAGCTTCCGATCGGCCGAACCTTCGCGGGACCGGCGATTATCGAGGAAATGAGCTCCACGCTCATCGTGCGGCCTGGGCAGACCGTCACGGTCGATCCGGTCGGGAATCTCATCGTGTCGGTGTTCGAGTAGGAGGCGCGGAGGTGGCAGACATGGACGCTCAGATCACAAAGGCCGACGGCCAGCTTTTCGACCCGATTGCGATGGAGGTCTTCTCGAACCGCCTGCTTTCGATAACCGAGGACATGGGCAATCGCCTTGTCCGTGCATCGTTCTCTCCGAACATCAAGGAGCGCAAGGATTGCTCCGTGGCCATGTTCGACAGCAGAGGGCGGCTGATCGCGCAGGCGGCGCACATCCCGATGCACCTCGGTTCGCTTTCGGGCGGCGTGGAGACCGTGCTCGGCAAGTACGGCATCGAGAACGTGCGCGAGGGCGACGCCTTCATCTGCAATGACTCCTATCTCGCCGGCGGTACCCATGCGCCGGATATCACCATCGTCACGCCGATCTTCTGGGGCGGTGTCTGCCGTTTCTTCGCGGCCAACATCGGCCACCATTCCGATGTCGGCGGCACCTATCCGGGCTCGGTTTCGCCGACAGCGCGAACGGTGTTCGAAGAAGGCATCCGAATCCCGCTCGTCCGCATCGTCCGCGAAGGCGAACTCGACATGGGTTTGATAACGCTGCTATCGGAAAACAGCCGCGAGCCGGCCGACCGCATCGCCGATCTCAAGGTGCAGATCGCCGCGAATGATCGCGGCGCGCAACTGATGCTGGAGCTTGTCCGCCAACTCGGCATTGAAGCCGTGGAGCAATCAATCGAAGACATTCTCTCCTACACCGCCCGCAGGCTGCGCAACCGGATCGCCGCATTGAAGGACGGGACTGGAAGTCACACAGCCTATCTCGACGACGATGGCTTCGGCGGCGATCCGGTGGCGATCAAGGCGACGCTGATCGTGGAGGGCGACAATCTCACGGTCGATTTCGCGGGTTCCGGCCCGCAGTGCCGCGGCAGCTACAACATGCCGGAAAGCGCGATGCGCGCGAGCGTCTACTATGTCGTGAAGACGATGCTCGACCCGGAGCTGATGGCCAACGAGGGCATGTTCGATGCCATCAGCATCAAGCTGCCCGAGGGCACGATCACCAATCCCACGTTCCCGGCCGCGGTCGGTATGCGTTCCAACACCGCGCAGCGGGTCTCCGCGTCCGTCATCGGCGCTTTCTCCCACTTCCTGCCGCGCGAGCGTGTGATGGCGGCGAGCAACGACGCCATGCCCGCGATGGTCTTTTCCGGGCGCAGCCGCAGGCGCGCGGGCACCTATGTCTACGTCGAGACGATCGGCGGCGGGGCGGGCGCGCGCTTCGGGAACGACGGCGCGGACGGTACGCATGTCCACATCACCAACTCTTCGAACCTGCCTGCCGAGGCGCTGGAAAACGAGTATCCGCTGGTGGTCGACGAATACAGCCTGATCACCGACAGCGGTGGCGCGGGCGCGTGGCGCGGTGGTATGGGCATTGCCCGGCAGATTCGCGCACTCGACGACGAGACGTTCTGCTACGCCTCCAGCGAAGGTACGATTATTCCCGCCGACGGCGTGTTCGGCGGCGGGAAGGGCGCCGTGGCGCACATCATTCGCGACAGGGGCACGGCTGCGGAGCAGGAAATTCCCGCAAACCAGCCGCGCCTCGTGCTTGCGGCGGGGCAATCGGTGCGGGTGGAGACGCCCGGCGGCGGGGGCTTCGGAAAGCCTGAAGCGCGTGATGTCGCCGCGATTGCCGCAGACCTGCGCGCAGGGCGGGTGACGCCAGCTGCAGCGCGTGCAGCGTATGGTGAGGCAAAGACGGTTCAGGCGGAACAAATGGTGCTTTGACGACGCGAGGCCCACGGAAAAGGGGCCGTAGGGGGAGGGAAGACGAGGCGTGAAAAAGGGAAGGATCAGAGACTGGCTAGTGGTGCTGCTGTTGATGGCAGCGCTGATCCTGTCCTTTGTCGACCGCATCGCCCTGTCGCTGCTCGTCGATCCGATCCGCGCCGATCTTGGGATCAGCGATGCCGAAATCGGCTTGCTGCAGGGAATCGCCTTCGGCCTTTTCTTCGCCGTCATGGGGCTTCCGCTTGGATGGCTCGCAGACCGCTGGACGCGCAAGGGCACCATCATGCTCGGCGTTGGGCTTTGGTCCGCTGCCACCGCGGCTTGCGGCCTGTCCTCCAATTTCGTGCAGCTTCTCCTCGCCCGGATCGGCGTGGGCGCGGGCGAGGCTGCGCTGGCGCCCGCAAGCTACTCGATCGTGCACGACCGCTTCCCGAAAGAGCAGCTCGGCCGCGCGATCAGCCTGTTTCAGGTCGGCGGCGTCATCGGCGCCGGTTTGGCGCTTGTCATCACGGGCTATGTCTACCGCTACTTCACGGATGGCGGCGGTGCGGGTCTACCTCTCGTCGCCGATCTTCGCCCGTGGCAGCAGACATTCGTTGCCATCGCCGCGCCCGGCGCGCTCTTTGTGGCGCTCATAGCCTTCATCAAGGAACCGGAGCGTGTTTCGGGAGAGGCGGGCACGCGCGGCGAGCAGAAGCTCGGCATGATCGCGGCCGTGAAGGCCCGCGTCGCGCTCTATGTGCCGCTTTTCCTCGGCATGTCAGGGATCATCATGACAAGCTACGCGCTCGTATCGTGGATGCCTGCCGTTCTCGGCCGTGAATTCGGTTGGTCGACCGACGAGGTCGGTGCGCGCTACGGCTTCACCGTGCTCCTGGCGAGCCCCGTGGGTCTTCTCACCGGCGGCTGGCTGGCAGACGCTCTCGTGCGCCGCGGCGCCGCCAATGCCCACGTGCGCGTCGCCGCGCTTGCCGCGCTGATCGGGCTCCCCTTCGCGCTGCTGCTTTCCGTACCGCAGGGGCCGTATGGGTTGCTGCTGGTCGTGGCCGGGTTGCACTTCGCGGTGTCGATGCCGATGGGGGTGGTTCCTGCGTTCCTGCAACTCGCGACGCCGCAGGACGCGCGGGCGCAGGTATCCGGGCTCTACGTGCTCGTGATCAACGTCATCGGCCTCGGCCTCGGCCCAACACTTGTCGGTGCGCTTTCTACAGGCATGGCGGGCGGCGCCGGCGATCTGCGCAGTGCGATGAGTCTCGTCGTTGGACCCGCCATGTTCGCATCAACAGCCGTCATGGCGCTGCTCGCGCGCGCCACATGGCTCGGGCTGGGCGGAAGGTCCGTGCTGATGCCTGCCTATAAGAAATTGTGATCGCTTCTGATCGGTAAAAACAGGTTTTCAATTAAACGGTAGAAAATACCGAATGACCAGCCATGTCTGAAACTCGAACCATCGAGGGGGGTTAGAAAATGACCAAATCCGTTCTGAAATCTGCAAGTTCGCTTGGTGTAATCATCGCGTTTGCGTCCATGGCACCTGCGTATGCGGCAGAGCCCGCTCCGGCGGGTGATGATGCCGTCACGGGCGGCGAGATCGTCGTCACGGCGCGTCGGCGTGCGGAAAGCCTGCAGGATATTCCGCTTTCGGTGACGGCGTTCGATAGCGCGGCGCTTGAAACCGCCGGTGTGAACAGCTTTCGCGACATGGCGCGCCTGATGCCAGGCGTGCAGTTCACGGAGCGCGGCAGCCTCTCCGCACAGCTCACGATCCGCGGTGTGGGAGGCGATTCCCGCAACATCGGTATCGAGGCGGGTGTCGGCATGTATCTCGACGGTGTCTATATTCCGCGCACTTCGGGCTATAATGCCGATCTCGCGGAGATTTCCCAGATCGAGGTTCTGCGCGGTCCGCAGGGGACGCTTTTCGGCAAGAACACGATCGGCGGTGTGATCAATATCGTCACCAAGGAACCCACGGACACTCTCGAAGGCACCGTCTACGCGAGCTATGGCAACTACGATGCAATGCGCACGCAGGCGAGTATTTCAGGCCCACTCGCCGAGAACCTGTTCGCGAAGCTGACCGTTGCGACCTTCGACCGCGACGGCTACATCCACAATCTCTACGACGACAGCTACGTCAACGACGAGAACCGCCGCGGCGCCCGTCTCCAGCTCGTGTTCGAACCGACCGATGCTCTGAAATTGAAACTGAACGGCGATGTCACGCGCGACCGCAGAACCGTTCTGCAAACGCAGATGAATTCTTCGGCGGGGGCCGCCGCGCCATATTACACCGGCAACCGCTTCGAAGCGAACAGCGATCGGCCCAACGACGACAAGCGCGACATGTGGGGGACCGATCTCACCGCCGAATACACGCTCGCAAACGACATGGTGCTGACGTCGATCTCGGCGTACCGGAAGATCAACGTCACCGTGTCGAGCGATATCGATCAGCTTCCGATCAACATGTTCAATTCCGATCCGCTCACCGATTTCGTGCAGATGGCGAGCCAGGAACTGCGCATCACGTCACCCGGAACCGGTCCGCTGCGCTACGTGGGCGGCCTCTATTACTACCATCAGCGCGGCAAGATGCTCCGGGAAATCTACATCGGCGGCTCGCTCGCGAGCGGCGCCTTCAACGAGGGGAAGGCGACCACGAACAGCTTCGCGGCTTATCTGAACGTCGACTATGATGTGACGCCGGAACTCACGCTGACCGGTGGTCTTCGCTACACGCATGAGAAGAAGACCGGAGCCTATCTCCAGATCCGTGGCCCGGTGCTGAGCTACGATTTCGACGATCTGCACCGGAAAGACGAAAACGTGTCGTGGACGGCGAGCGCGACATACAAGCCGACCGATGCACTGACGCTTTATGCAACGGCATCGAAGGGCTTCAAGTCTGGCGGCTTCAATCTCGACACGATCGGCGCGGCAAACCTCGTCGGCAACGATCTCGTGTTCGGGCCGGAATCGGTCGTGAATTACGAAGCCGGTATCAAGGGTAATCTCTTCGATCGGCTGCTGCGCTACAGCGCCTCGGTCTTCCGCATGAACTATTCCGACAAGCAGGTGGCGCAGTTCGTGGCGACCGGCGCGAGCACGACGCCATCGGTTCAGATCACCAATGCCGGCAAGGCGCGGATCGAAGGCGTTGAATTCGAAGCCTCGCTGAGCCCTGTCGAGGGCCTCAACCTGTCGGCGAACGCGACCTATCTCGACGCGAAGTACACACGCTTCGATTATTCGACGATCGGGTCCACGGTCTCCGTCTCATACGCGGGCAACCGCATCGAGTTCACGCCGGATTGGATGCTTGGCGGTCAGGCCGAATATCGCTTCCCGGTGGGTGCGGGTGAGGCATTCATTGTCGGCAGCGTCAACTACACGGGCGATATGTCCCTTCAAGCCGAAGCCCTGCCGAAATACCACGAGGATGGTTATGCGCTCGTCGATGCGCGCCTCGGTTACGATGTCGGCGGGCTGACGGTCGCGCTGTGGGGCAAGAACCTCACCAAGAAGGACTACCGCACATATGCCCGTGTGTTCGCCGGCCTCGATCAAGCCGTATGGGGAGAGCCCCGTACGTACGGCATCGAGGTTCGGTACAAGTTCTGAGCGAGCAGGTGGGAATGGTCGTCACGATCGTTCCCACCACAACACAGACATCCAAAAAACGAGGTGGTTATGGCGATGCTCCCCGAACGGCGGCTTTATGTCGTCAACCCGATGCCAGAGCAGATCGATCCCGCGCAGCGCGCGGCTTTGCAGAAACTCGATACAGGTACGGTCGGCCATCATCTCGAGGCAGGCTTCATGGATCCGGGGATGCTGCCGCGGATTCCCGGCAGCAAGATCGTCGGAACGGCGGTTACCGTGCGTATCACGGTACCGGATTCCGTGATGGCGCACTATGCGCTCAAGTTCACGCGGCCTGGTGACGTGCTCATCATCGATCGCGGCCAGGATCAGCGGACCTGCAACTGGGGCGGCGCCACGATCCATGCTGCCGCTGCCACCGGTCTTGCAGGAGTGATCGTGGATGGAGCCGTGAACGACATGGACGATGCGCGGGAAGCCGGCCTACCGATCTGGGCGCGAAGCATCAGTCCGGTAACAACGAAGTACCGCGGCATGGGCGGCGAGTTCAATGTGCCGGTGAGTTGCGGCGGTGTCGCGGTCAATCCGGGTGATGCCATCCTTGCCGACGACAACGGCATCGTCGTGATCCCGCGGCGCCAGCTTGACGAGGCAATCGAAGGAAGCCTGAAATGGCTGGAGGCCGAGCAGGCCTTCATGCGCCGCTTCCGTGAAGATCCGGGTCTCTGCTATCCCGATGTGACGGGGGCGACCGAAATCGTAGAACGGGCGCTCGGACTACGCTCCTGAACCTTGTGAAGCGCTCAGAGGGCGTCATTTGCGTCCGCCAAGTGACGGGTTTACGAAGCTAGGCGATCCGGCCTGCGCGGGCGCTATGACGCGGCCGTTCCCCAGTAGACCGGGCATGCCATCCCGAAAATTAAGCTGGAAATGCTTCCGGCAGAGGAGGACAAACCCGGTCGCTGGATTGGGCGAAAACGGGTGATTCTCTGCAGGCCGAGTGAATGAAGGTCTTAATCTTTGTCGGCAAATCTTCTTGGCCTTTAGGGCAAACTCGCCTTATGCGAGGGCATGGTTCAAAAGTTGTTCGAACAAAATTCGCGTTCGGTTGCCGACAGCTTAGGCAAGGCGCTGATTCTCACTGTGCTCGTGCAGTTGCTGGCAACCAGCACGGCGCTGGTGCTGCCTCCCATCGCGCCGCGCGTTGCTGCGGATTTTGGCGTGGACGCTTATGTGGTGGGTTATCAGGTAAGCTTGCTTTTCACGGCCGGCGCGTTTGGGTCCGTGCTGTCGGGCGCGCTGATCCGGAGTTGGGGTGCCGTGCGCACCGAACAATTCGGACTGGGTATGTTCGCGCTTGGTCTGCTCGGGCTGGCAACGGCCAATATCTCCGTCGGCGTGATCGCCTCTCTGCTCATCGGCTTTGCCTATGGGGTCCAGAATCCGGCTTCGTCTCAGATATTGAGCGTCGTTACGCCCCCTGATCGGCGGAACGTCGTATTTTCGATCAAGCAGGCGGCGGCACCGCTTGGGGTGGTGCTGGTCAGCATTTCGCTACCATTGCTTGATGCGGTGATGGGCTGGCGTACGGCGTTTCTCCTGTTGGCGCTATTGCCGAGCGCTCTGCTCGTCATTCTGGCGGGCCATAAGATGCCGCATACGCCGCCGCAAAACGCGGTGCCGCTGCCGCGCGGCCTGCTGAAAGAGCAGCGACTGATATGGAGGCGCGGTGACCTGCGCGTGCTGACCATCATCGGTTTTCTCTACTCCTCGGTTCAGTTGACGCTCTCGACCTTCGCCGTGTTGATGTTGACGGCGGATTGCGGGTGGAAGCTGATCCCGGCCGCATCGGCCGCGGCGGGCGTGCAAGCCTTTGGAGTGCTGGGCCGGGTGTGCTGGGGCGTGGTGGCGGACCGGCTTGGGTCCGGGTTCGGCGTGCTGGCGATCGTGGGCCTCGGCAGTGGGGCGGCGCTGCTGGCCATGCCCTGGATGGCCGAGTTTCCGGCGTACGTGCAGGTCGGGGTGCTGAGCTTCCTCGGATTTTGCTTGAACGGCTGGAACGGGGTCGCGATGGCGGAGGTACTCCGCCACGCCGCGCCTGCCGACGTCGGGAGCGTGATGGGCAGCTCTCTCGTCTATGTCTTCGCAGGCGTCATGGTCGGGCCGGCGAGCTTTGCCCTGCTCTATGAGATCGTGGGCAGCTACGGCGGGACCTTCGCATTTGCGAGTGTCGTGTTGTTGATCGGCGGAAGCGTCGCGTTGTTGGTTCGACCAAAGCTGAAGGGTGGAGGATGAAGATGCAGGGTGAGGCACATCACGCTGAGGCGGCCATTGTACGGGCGCTGGACGCAGCCGACCGGGTCAATGCGTCGATCAATGCCGTGCTGTGGCTCGATCGGGAGGCGAAGTCCGGCGTTGGTCCGCTCGGCGGTGTGCCGGTTCTGGTGAAGGATTGCATCGACTGGCGGGGGCAGCCGACGATGCACGGATCGGCGGTCTATCGGGATGCGGCGCCGGCGGCCGGGGATGCTGAGGTCGTGCAACGCCTGCGGGATGCGGGTGCGACGCTGATCGGGAAATCGCACCTCAGCGAGTTCTGCTTCGGCGCGACCGGCGAAAATGCAACCTTGGGCAACTGCCGCAATCCGTGGGATACCGCGCGCATCACGGGCGGATCGAGCAGCGGATCGGCCGCCGCGGTGGGGGCGGGGATTGTGCCCGCAGCAATCGGCACGGACACGGGCGGCTCGGTACGTGTGCCTGCCGCGCTATGCGGTGTCGTGGGGCTGCGGCCGACATTGGGGCGCGTTTCGAACCATGGCGTGCTCGATGTCAGCACGATCTGCGATGTGGTCGGGCCGTTTGGTGCGACGGTGGCGGATGCGGCAAGACTGTATGCGGCCATTGCGGGCTATGATGCGCGCGATCCCTTGTCTTTCGCGGATCCGGCGCCACTGCTGGAAGGAATGGACGTGGGCGTGAAGGGGCTGCGCGTCGGGGTGCCGCGTTCGTTCTTCTACGAGGACCTGCAGGACTGCGTAGCGCGCGCCGTGGATGACGCCGCGGCGGTGCTGGAACGGCTTGGCTGTACGCTCGTCGATGTGCCGCTGGGCGAGGCAGAGACACTGCGCACCGGCGGCGCATTCCGGTTCGTGCTCGCCGATGTCGCCGATGCGCGCCGCGATGTGTACCCCGAGCACGCGGACCGGATCGGCGCGGAAGTGCGGCGGCGTATAGAGCTTGGGCATCAAGTGAGCGGCGCCGATTACGCGCACTGCATCCGGCTTCTCCAGCAGTTTCAGCGGACGCTTCGCGATACATTTGCAGCCGGGATCGATGTGCTGCTCACGCCGACAACGCCCGTCACCGCGCCGCTTTGGGCCGAGGCTTCGGACATGGTGGCGACGACGCGACTTGTGGCGCGCAACACCTATGACCTCGGCGCAGCCGGGGTGCCGTCGCTGAGCGTGCCGTGCGGTTTCGATCGGCGGAACCTGCCGATTGGCATGCAGCTCACGGCGCCATGGCGCGCGGAGGCATTGCTGTTCCGCGTGGCGCACGCCTTCGAGACGGCCACGGAGCATCACCGCGAGCGAAGTCCGATCAATCGCATTTAAAAGTTCGAACATTTGTGTTGATTGTGCGCAGCCTTTTCGGCAGTCTCCGCCAGCTTAAGGGGAGGGCTCATGACCGCGTTGCCACTCGACGGCCTGAAAATCATAAGTTTCGAGCAGTATGGCGCCGCGCCATACGCGACGATGTTCCTTGCCGATCTCGGCGCCGACGTGGTGAAGGTGGAAGGTGCGGACGGTGATTATGCGCGCAAAACCGGGCCGCTGACGCTGGGCGAGGCGGACAGCCTTTATTACCAGTGCTTCAACCTCAACAAACGCAGCCTCATCCTCGACTTGAAGGCCGATACCGACCGGGCCCTTCTGCACAGGCTGGTCGCTGAATCGCACGCGGTCGTGAACAATCTGCGCGGCAGCCTGCCCGCGAAGCTGGGGCTGGATTATGCGGCGCTTTCGGCGGTCAATCCGCGCGTCGTCTGCGGTCATATCTCCGCGTATGGCCGCACCGGATCGCGCGCAGACTGGCCGGGTTACGATTTCCTGATGCAGGCGGAGGCGGGCTTCATGGCGCTGACCGGCGACCCCGGCAGCCCGCCAACGCGCGTCGGGCTTTCCATGGTCGACTACATGACCGGCATGATGATGGCATTCGGCCTCGTCAGCGCGATCCGGGGCGCGGAGCGCAGCGGCATCGGCATGGATGTGGACGTCTCGTTGTTCGATGCGGCGCTCCATCAGCTCGCCTATCAGGGCACGTGGTATCTGAACGAAGGTGTCATCACGCCGCAGACGCCGCGTTCGGCGCACCCTTCGACCGTGCCGGTGCAGCTCTACAAGACGGCCGACGGATGGCTTTACATCTGCTGCATGAACCAGAAGTTCTGGGAAATCCTCGTGAGGCTGATCGATCGGCCGGAGCTTGGCACGGACCCGCGCTTCGCCGATCTGGCGAGCCGCCGCGAGAACCGTGATCTGCTCACCGATGTGCTGGATGCCGTGTTCATGACCCGGACGCGCGCGGAATGGATGCAGATACTGCAAGGCCAGATTCCGGCGGCACCTGTGGAATCGCTGGATGGCGCTATCGACAATCCGTTCGTGGCCGAGGTCGGGATGGTGCAGGACGTGCCGCATCCTGCCGGCCGGACGCTCAGGATGTTTGCCAACCCGCTGCGTTTCGACGGCGCGCGCCTCGCGCAGCGCGCCGCGCCCGGGCTGGACGCGGACGGACCGGCGCTGCGCGGGCTGTTTGAAGGGACGCACCGTGAAGCTTGAAGGCATCAAAGTCGTAGACCTCAGCATGTTCCTGCCGGGGCCGGTGATGACGCAGATCATGGCGGATCACGGCGCGGACGTCATTCGCATCGAACCGCCCGGCGGCGAGCCGAGCCGCGCCTTCGGGCCCTATGATGCCGAAGGCCTGTCGATCTGGTTCAAGAACGTCCACCGGGGCAAGCGCAGCATCGTTCTGGACCTCAAGCGGCCCGAGGACGTGGAGGTACTGCTGCGCCTGGCGGACGAAGCCGATGTGTTCGTCGAAGGGTTCCGGCCTGGCGTCGCCGCGAAGCTGGGCATCGATGCGCAGACGCTGTGCGCGCGGAACCCGCGCCTCGTCTATTGTTCGCTGTCCGCGTTCGGGCAGTCCGGCCCGCTCTCCCACAAGGCGAGCCACGACATGGGTGCGCAGGCCTACACAGGCTTTCTGGCGATCAACGACAATGGCGATGGGCGCCCCGTGGTGCCTGGACTGCCGTCCGCCGATATGGGGAGCGCGCTGACGGGCCTCGTCGGGATACTGATGGCGCTCCACCGCCGCAACGCGACGGGGCGCGGGGACATCGTCGATGCTTCGATGTATGACGCCCTGATGGCGTGGACGGCGCATCTGTCCGGCCCGGTGCTGGGCGGCGGCCTGCCGCCGACCACGCGGACGCACCGGTCAATCGGCGGTTCCGGTTTTTACAATCTCTACGAGACGCGCGACGGCCGTTTCATCGCGCTCACGGGCCGCGAAATGAAGTTTGCAACGTCGCTGCTCACGGCGCTCGGCCGGGAAGAGTTGATCCCGCTCGCGGAGGCCGAGCCGGGGCCAATTCAACAGCAACTGATCGGCGAGCTTCGGCAGATGTTCAAAACACGCGATTTCGATGACTGGTGCGCGTTCCTGCCGACCGTAGAGGTCAGCTGGGCGCCGGTTCTGGACATGGCGGAAGGTTTCGATCACCCCCATGCAGCGGCCCGTGAGATGCTCGTCGATGACGGAATCGGGGGGCGCGTGGTGGGCACGCCGGTCAAGTTCGCGGACGAGCCCGGCGAAGTGCATTTGCGCGCGCCAACTTTGGACGCGGATGGTGCCACGATTCGCGCCTCGGGCTGGGCGCGGGGCTGAAGCTCAGTCCTTCAGTTCCAGGCGCATGTTGTAGACAAAATCGCGGGAACGGAAGGTGTTCACCGAGATCAGATAGATGCTGTTGCCGGCATCGAAATAGCGCCGGATGATCTGAAGCGCGGAGACGCCGATGGGTTCGCCGAGCTTGTTCGCTTCGGCAGGCGTCAGCATCTTGGCGCGGATGTCCTGCGACAGGCCGAACGGCTTGATGCCGTGCTCGCGTTCCAGCCATTCGTAGACGGGCTCGTCCGCGAACTCCACGTCGGCGGGCAGCGTGGCCCGCGACACATCGACATACACACGCACGATGCACAGTGGCATGTTGTGATCGTCGAAGCGCACGCCCTGGATGCTGTGCCATTCGCGCATCTCATCGCAGCCGAGCAGGCGGGCGAGCTGTCCGTCGGCGTTCAGGCGTTCCCGCTCTTCCCATCGCATGTGCGTTGCATGCGCGTAGTGCAGAAGGTCGGCGCGTGAACCGACGGCATGTCTGAACGTCTGGATCGGGGTATGGCGCAGCACGGTCGTCCCCGCGCCGCGCCTTCGACTGAGCAGGCCTTCCTCTTCAAGCTGCTGGAGCGCGCCGCGCACGGCGTAGCGGCTGGCGCCGAGTTCGGTGCACAACTGCACCTCTGTAGGGAAGGGCGAACCGACGGCGAATTCGCCCGAATCGATGCGCTCGCGCAATTCGGCATACACCCCTTCGTGTCTCGGGCGTCGTCCGGCGCTTCCCTTGCTCACACCATTCTCCTTCGTCGCCGCCGGCATGGCCCGCGTCAGCGGTTCGTACTTGGCTCGAAAATCAGAAGAATTCAATAAATCAAACCAATCAGATTAAAAGTTCGAACTTTTCCGTTGACCTGCCCGCCACCCTTTGTCAGCTTACGGGCTGCGCGACATGTGCGGCCGCACCCTGGGGAGGGTGCCGGCACGACGAGATTCGTTTTCGCGAGTGGAGGGAGTGGCATGGGGCTTCGGGTTGGAGTGGACGTCGGCGGGACGTTCACGGATATTTTCTTGCTCGATGAAGGGGCCAGCCGGACCTACACGGCCAAGGTGCCGTCGACGCCCGCCGATCCTTCGGAAGCGGTGATCGCCGGAATCGAGAAGGCCTGCCGCGAAAACAGCCTCGACATGGCGGACATCACGCACGTGATGCACGGCACTACGGTCGCGACGAATGCGGTGCTGACCGGCAACGGCGCGTCGGTCGGGCTGATCGTCACCGAAGGGTATCGGCAGGTTCTGCATCTGGCGCGCGGCTTCGTGCCCGGCGCGCTTTCGGGGTGGATCAACTTCGTGAAGGGCAAGCCGATGGCCGCCCTGAAGCACACGCTGGAAGTCTCCGAACGGATCAGCGCCAGCGGCGAGGTCGTCCGCCCGCTCGACGAGGCCCGTCTGCGCGCGGACATTCAGCGCTTCAAGGGCAGCGGCGTCGGCTCCATCACCATCTCGCTGATGAATTCCTATGTGAATGCCGCGCACGAGAAGCGCGTGGAGGCGATCGTCCGCGAGGAGCTTCCGGATATCTCTATCTCGGTATCTTCCGACACGCTGCCGGAAATGCAGGAATATGAACGCGCCATCACGACGGTGGCCAATGCGTTCGTGAAGCCGGTGGTGTCGCGCTACGTCTCCAATCTCAAAAACAATCTCGAAGCGCGCACGACCGGCGAGGTGAAGCTTTCGATCCTGCGTTCGGACGGCGGCCTCGCCACGGCGGCGTCTGCGGCAGACTTCCCGGTCAATCTGCTGATGTCCGGCCCTGCGGGCGGTGTCGCCGGCGCGATCTGGGTGGCGAAGCAGGCGGGTTTCCCCAACATCATCACCTTCGACATGGGCGGCACGTCGACGGACGTTTGCCTCGTTGAAGGCGGCGAGGCACAGGTGCGCCGCGAGACGGTGGTGCATGACGTGATCGTTCGTGCGTCCTCGGTGGACGTGCGCACGGTGGGTGCCGGCGGCGGTTCCATCGCGACCGTGCCGGAGCTTACCAAGGCGCTCCGTGTCGGTCCTCAGTCGGCAGGCGCAGTCCCGGGTCCGGCAGCCTACGACAAGGGCGGCACGGAGCCGACCGTTACCGATGCCAACGTTGTGCTCGGCTATCTGCCGGCGGATGCGCGGCTTGGCGGCGACATGACGATCCGCCGCGATCTTGCGCAGCAGGCTGTGCAGAAGATCGCCGATGCGCTGGGCCTCACGCTGGAGACGGCGGCTGAAGGCATCGTCCGCATCGTCAACGAGAACATGTTCGGCGCGCTGCGGCTGGTTTCGGTCGAGCAGGGGTACGATCCGCGCAATTTCTCGCTGATGGCGTTCGGCGGCGCGGGACCGCTGCATGCGAATGCGCTCGGCCGGCTGTTGCAGGCGTGGCCGGTCATCGTGCCGCGCGGCCCCGGTGTGCTGTGCGCAGTGGGCGACGCGACGACGCGCCTGCGCGACGAGGCGGCGCGCACGATGATCCGCCCGGTCGACGGGATCGATGTGGCCGAGCTGCAGGGGCTTCTCGACGAGCTTGAGGAGCGCGTGCGCAGCACGCTCGATGTCGAGGGCATTCCCGAGGACGCGCAGGAGATCATCTATCAGGTGGACCTACGCTATGCGGGCCAATCGGCGGACATCACGGTCTCGCTGCCGCCTGCCGAGTTTGCCGAACATGGCCTCGCCAAGGCATCCGAGCGGTTCGATCATCTGCACCAGCAGATGTTCAGCTTCAGCCTCGACAAGCCGAAGGAATTGGTCAACCTGCGCGTGATCGCACAGGGGCCGGGCGCGGACGTTGGCCACAACACGCTGGCGGAAGGCGACGGAAACCCGGCGCGCGCCGCCGTTCACAGCACGCGCATCTTCGACAGCGGTGCGTGGCACGACGCGACGATCTACGACAGGCGAAAGCTGCTCGCCGGGGACCGCGTGAACGGCCCGGCCATCGTCACCGAGCTTGATTCCACCACGCTCATCCTGCCCGGCAGCCACGCGACGGTCGATACCGTCGGCAATCTGCTCATCCGCGACGACCGCTGAGAACTGGAGGCACAAGATGGCAAAGCTCATCGAAACCAACACCACGCCCTGGCCCACGGTCGATGTCGATCCGGTCACGCTCGATGTCATCGAGAACGCGCTTCAAAACGCGCGCGTTCAGATGGACGCGATATTGTTCCGCACCGCGATCTCGCCGATCATCCGCGAACAGCGCGACGGCTTCCCGGTGCTGACCAATCGCGAAGGCATGATGCTCGCCGGGCAGTTCGGATCGCCGGTCGATGGCTTCGTCGATAATTATGATGGAGAGGTCTCCGAAGGTGACGTCCTCCTCACCAACGATCCCTATGCATGCCAGGGCGCGATCAGCCATCTGAACGACTGGCTGTTCTGCATGCCGGTGTTCTACGACGGGCGCCTGCTCGGCTGGACCGCGATGTTCGGACACATGTCGGACATTTCCGGCATGACCGCAGCCTCGATGCCGGTGACGTCTTCCGATCTGTTGCAGGAAGGCATCGTCATCCCACCGGTGAAGATCGTTTCCAAGGGCGAATTGCAGAAGGACCTGCTGCGCATGGCGATGCGCAACACGCGCACGCCCGATTGGAACGAGGCGGATTTCTTCGCGATCCTTTCGGCATGCCGCACGGGAGCGGCGCGTCTTGTCGAGATGGCGGACCGCTTCGGGCCGGATGTACTCTGTTCGGCACAGGACCAGCTTCTGAAGCGCAATCGCGAGGCGATGCGCGCGCTCATCGTCTCGACGATGCCCGAGAAGAAGGTCGTGTTCGAGGACTGGATCTGCGACGACGCCACCGGCCACGGCCCCTACAAGCTGGGCTGTGAGATGTGGCGCGAAGGCGACAAATTGATCTTCGATTTCTCGCGCACCGATCCGCAATCGGCGGGCTGCATCAACTTCCTGCTCAACGAGCGCATGTTCAAGATGTTCTGCGGGCAGTTCATGGTGAACGTGTACGATCCGCAGATCGTCCTCAACGACGGCTACATCGATCTCATCGACGTGCGCATCCCGAAGGGCACGCTGCTCAATCCGATCGCGCCCGCGGCGCTCAACGGTCGCACGCACGCGCTCGGGCGCATCTTCGATATCATCAGCGGGCTCTTTGGTTCGGCGAACCCGGATTTCCTCGTCGCCGCCGGATTCTCCGACAGCCCGCATTTCATGTATTCGGGTTTCAACAAGGGCCACGACTGGTTCCTGCTGTTCCAGATCGGCTTCGGCGGCATCCCCGGCAAGCCGGGCGGTGACGGGCCGGATGGGCATTCGCTGTGGCCGAAATTCCGCAACGTGCCGAACGAATATATCGAAGCCTATTTCCCGATCCGCATCGACCGCTTCGAATCGCTGATAGACACCGGCGGCGCGGGCAAGCATCGTGGCGGCAACGGTGTGCGCACCGAATATGTGTTCGACGTGGAGGGTGAAATCTCCATCCACGACGATCGCTGGCTCACCTATCCGTGGGGCGTGAAGGGCGGGCAGCCGGGCAAGCGCAGCCGCAAGCTTCTGGTGCGCGCGGATGGCGAGGAGAAAATCCTGCCGTCGAAGATCGATCATATCATCGTGCAGCCCGGCGACCGCCTGATCTTCGACACCTGGGGTGGCGGCGGCTGGGGCGATCCGCTGGAACGCGATATTGCCGCCGTTGCCTACGACGTGGAAGCAGGCCTCGTCAGCGTGGAAGGCGCGCGCCGGTACGGCGTGGTCATTTCCGAAAGCGGCGTGGTTGACGATGCAGCAACCGAGGCTCTTCGCGCGGAGATGCGGACGGCCCAGCCGCAGGTGGACGCGTTCGAGTTCGGGCCTTCGATCGCGGAACTGCGCGCCAGCTGCTTCGCGGAGACGGGGCTCCAGCCGCCGGTCGATCCCGTGCCCTCGCCGATCGCGACTGCATGGTTCAGCAAGCGCGGCGAGCCCGTGCCGATGCCGCAGCGCATAGCGGCGGAGTGAGCCATGAACGGGTTTTCCGCAGCCGGTTACGGCGACCAGGGCAATATCGGCTTCGGCCGACAGCCAGCCGTGCTGGTCGTCGATTTCCAGCGGTCGTTCACCGATAGCGCCTATCCAATGGGCCGCTCCGGCCATGTCGATCAGGCCGTGGAGAACACCGCGCGGCTGCTGAAGGTTGCCCGAGCGAACGAAGTGCCCGTCGCCACATGCAGCGTCGGGTGGAACAGCCCGCGCGACATGGCGCACTGGAAGGTCAGCTCGGTCTACAAGGACATGTTCTACGGCGACGCCGGCATGGAACTCGATCCGCGCATCGCCGATCCGTCCGACTTCCACTTCATCAAGGGCGCCCCATCGATTTTCTTCGGCACGCCTCTGCAGACGTTCCTGACGCGGCAGGGGGTGGACACGGTGATCGTGACGGGCTGCACGACGAGCGGCTGCGTGCGTGCATCGATCGTCGACGCGTTTTCATACGGCTACCGCGTCATGGTGCCGGAGCCCTGCTGCGGCGATCAGGAGATCGGCGCGCATCAGGCGAACCTTGCCGACGTCGGGCGACGCTACGCCGATGTTCTGGGCCTCGAAGAGGTCATCCAAGCGATCAGTGGAAAGCGTAACGATGCCTGAAGTGAAACGCCCGGACGGCGCGATCATTTATTACGAAGTCGTCGGCGAAGGCGATCCGGTTCTCTGCCTCGGCGGCTGGGGCACGTTCTGCCACGGCAACAGCGCCGGTCTGCCGTTCGGACTCACTGACCGTTACAGCGTAATCCTGATGGATTATCGCGGGCTTGCGGAGTCCACGGACAATCCCGACACGCCGATCTCCATGCGCGTCTATGCCGACGACGCGATTGCCGTACTCGATGCGCTTGGGCTGAAAAACGTCCACCTGCTCGGCATGGTCGGCATCGGCGCGTGTGTTTGCCAGCAGATCGCCATCATGCGGCCCGATCTTGCGCGGACGCTGGTGAACACCGGCGCATGGGCGACGATGGACCCGCTGCTCGCGGATCAGTTGCGGCTGTTTCTGGATATCCACCGCGACGCTGGCTGGGCGATATTCCAGCGGCTCGTGTGCGCCTATTCGTTCAGCGCGGATTATTACAATGCGAACGCAGAGCGCCTGATCGGGCCGCAGGGTCCGTGGCGCGAATTGCAGGGCAAAATCGACACGCACGCGCGCTTCATCGACGCAAGCATCGACTACGATGTCATCGAAGATCTGAAGCAGGTGCAGACCCCCGCGCTCATCATGCACGCGCCGCTCGACACCATCACCGGCCCGCGCACGACGAAACCCATCGAGGAGGCGCTACCGAACGCGACCGGGTTCGTGATGGAAGGCGCGGCGCACGTCCTTGCCGGCAAGGACCAGCGCAGCCGCTTCTCGCAGCGCCTGTTCGAATTCTTCGCGCAGCATTGATCGATGGACCGCGCCGCCTCCTGCCTTTTGTTCGTTCCGGGAAACCGGCCGGAGCGCTTTGCAAAGGCGCTGGCGACGGGCGCGGAGCTGGTTTGCATCGATCTTGAAGATGCCGTGCCACCTGCCGCGAAGGACGAGACGCGCGCGACTGTGATCGCGGCGCTCCCGGACCTGCCGCGCGAGCGTATCGCCGTGCGCGTGAATGGTATGCGCACGGAGGCGGGGCTGCGCGACCTGCTGGCGCTGAAAGACGCCGGGACTCTGCCGCTGCTGTTGGTGCCGATGGTGGAAAGCGCGGGCGAGCTTGCGCCGCTGCAAGCCGTCGGCGCGCGCGCAATCATCCCGCTGATCGAAACCGCGAAAGGACTCGCTGCGGCAGTGGAGATCGCGACGGCGGAGGCTGTGGTGGCGATGATGTTCGGCGGCGGCGATCTCTCCGCCGAACTCGGCGTCGCGCTGGAATGGGAGCCGCTTGTGACGGCGCGCGGGCAGTTCATCCTCGCCTGCGCGCGGGCGCGTGTTCCCGCGATCGATGTGCCGTTCATCCATATCGCCGACCCGGAAGGACTTGCCGAAGAGGTCCGCCGCGCAAAGAGCCTCGGGTTCTCCGCGAAGGCCGCGATCCACCCGGCGCAGGTCGAGATCATTCGGGGTGTGCTGCGCCCGCAGCCGTCCGACATTGAAGAGGCGCGCGCCGCGCTTCGGGCGTTCGCGGAGGCGGGCGGGCAGGCTGTCATGTTCAAAGGCCGGATGCTGGAGGCGCCGTTCATGCGCCGACTGGAGCGTCTCGCCGCATTTGGAGAAAGCCGTAATGCGTAAGGGTGTCATCGAGGTTGCACCGGGCCGTTTCCGGGAAACCTTCGGCCGTTATTTCGAAGAGTTCGAGGTTGGGCACATCTACGAGCACCGGCCCGGCCGCACGATCACCGACGCCGACAACGTGTGGTTCACGCTTCTCACGATGAACACGCACCCGGCGCATTTCGATTACGAATATGCGAAGAAAACGGAATTCGGAAAGCCGCTCGTCTGTTCGCCGCTCACGGTCGCGCTTCTCGTCGGCATGAGCGTGAGCGACGTATCGCAGAAGGCCGTGGCCAATCTCGGCTGGACGGATATCCGCCTCACGCATCCGCTGTTCTGCGGCGACACGCTGTATGGCGAAAGCGAGGTGCTGGGCAAGCGCGAGTCCGCCTCTCGGTCGCAGCAGGGCATTGTCACCGTAAAGACGACGGGCAAGAACCAGAACGGCGACATCGTCTGCACGTTTGAACGGTCGATCCTTGTGTGGAAGCAGGGCTTCGGCCCGGCTGACGATTGAGGGCACGGCATATGACATCCGCAAACGCCGCCCGCACGACCGACCCGGAAGAAGAGGCTGTTCTGCTGCATTCGATCGATCGCTGGATCGAGAAAGAGGTGCGCCCCGTGGTGATGCACCACGATCACAACGATCTGTGGCCGGCAGAACTGGTCGCCCAGATGGCGGAAATGGGCCTGTTTGGTGCCACAATCTCTCAGGACTACGGCGGCCTCGGCCTTCCAGCGACCACCTACTCGAAGGTCGTGTCGAAGATCGCATCGTACTGGATGGCGATCACCGGCATCTTCAATTCGCATCTGATGCTGGCGGCTGCCGTCGAGCGTTTCGGGACGGCGGAGCAGAAGGCGGAATGGCTTCCGAAGTTCGCGAGCGGGGAAATACGCGGGGGCCTCGCGCTCACCGAGCCCAATGCGGGGACGGACCTGCAGGCGATTCGTACGACTGCGGTGCGCGATGGCGACGACTATGTGATCAACGGCACGAAGACATGGATATCGAACGGCATCCACGGCAGCTGCTTCGCGCTTCTCGTGAAGACCGACCCGAAGGCGGAGCCGCGCCATAAAGGTATGAGCCTTTTCATCGCGCCGAAGATCTCCGGTTTCGAAGTCGGCAAGAAGATCAAGAAGCTTGGCTATAACGCCATCGACAGCGCGGAGCTGATTTTCGACAATTACCGGCTTCCCGCCGCGAACCTCATCGGCGGCGCGGAAGGCCAGGGTTTCCTGCAAGTGGCGGGCGGGCTCGAACTCGGGCGCATCAATGTCGCCTCTCGCGGTGTCGGGCTTGCCGAAGGCGCGCTGCGGCTCGCCACCGATTATGCGACGGTTCGCCAGACGATGGGCAAGCCGATCTGCGAGCATCAGGCCATCCAACTGAAGATCGGCGAAATGGTCACACGCGCGAAAGCCGCGCGGCTGCTGACCATGGATGCCGCCGAAGCCTACGACCGCGGCCAGCGCTGCGACATGGAGGCTGGCATGGCGAAGTATTTCGCTTCCGAAGCCGCGGTGCGGAACTCCGAGGAAGCGATGCGGATCTTCGGGGGCTACGGCTATTCGAAGGAATACGAGATCGAACGTTATTACCGGGATTCGCTGCTGATGTGCATCGGCGAGGGAACGAACGAAATGCAGCGGATCATCATCTCCAAACAATGGGTCAAACGGCATTCAACGTAGAGTTTTCAAGAACAGGATCAATCCGCAAGCGAGCGTTCAGGGCAACAGCATTGGAAAGGGACAAGGGGGATACCATGACAAAATCCGAACTTAGACTTGCAACGTGTCTCACGACCGCTTTCGCGGTCGTGCTTTCGCTTCCCGCGCCGTCCTACGCGCAGGAACAGGCAAGCGAGACCGCCGAACCTGTGGGAGGCGAAATCGTGGTGACGGCACGCCGGTTCGACGAAAAGCTGCAGGACGTTCCGGCAGCGGTTTCGGTGCTGACGGCGGAAGCCATCGAGAACACGGGCGCTCGAGTCGCCGCCGACTTCGTGCAGTTGACGCCGGGTGTCACGATCGTCACCGGAAATGTCGAAGCGGCCGATACGCAGATCAACATTCGCGGCATCAACGGCGCGCGTGACGCTGAAAGCAACGTCGCGCTGGTCGTTGATGGTGTCCAGAAATCGAACACGTCGTCGCTGAACCAGGATCAGGGTTCGGTACAGCAGATCGAAGTTCTGAAGGGCCCGCAGGGCGCGCTTTACGGGCGCAATGCCGCTGCGGGTGCCGTTATCATCACCACCAAGAAGCCGGGCGCCGAACTGGAAGGCAGTGCACGCGTCAGCTACGGCAACAACAACACGGTGGAAGCCGCCGCGCTGATCGCGGGACCGCTGAGCGACACCGTGGGTTTCGTCATCAACGGCGACTACGGGCGGGGGGACGGCTATTTCCGCAACAGCTTCCTGCCGACCAATCTGAACACGACGCTCTATCCGGGCAACAGCACCAAAGCCGCCTCGATGGACAATTACGAACGCTGGAACGTGAATGGCCGACTCGTCTTCACGCCGAGTGACGATACGGAAATCGATCTGAAGGCGCGCTACGGCAAGGTCCGCAGCGGTGCGATCGCGTTCAACGCGGCGTTCCAGATTCCGGCGCTGGAAGGCGCCGACAAGGCGTTCAACATCGACATCAACGATCACAAGTTCATCTTCACGCCGAACATCGATCCGCTGAACACGCAGAAGACCATAGAGGCGTCCGCGCGCCTCACGCAGTCGCTGGGTGCGGTCGATCTGATCGGCTATGTCGCGTACAGCAACATCAAGAACGACTTTTATGCCGATGGCACGAGCGGCGCGTTCGGGTTCTTCGCGAACGAATCTACCTGCGCCGCGACCTCGGCCGGGACGGTTCCGGTCGTCAATCAGGCGCCGTTCGATGAAGCTTATCTGGGCGGCGCGTTCGTCGGGGCGCAGCCCTATTCGCCGGCATCGTGCGACGGCACGCAGTACCAGCGCCGCAATCAGGAGGATTTCAGCGCGGAGCTTCGGTTGGTCGGCGAGACGGATTCGCTGCGCTGGCAGCTTGGCGGCTATTTCCTGACGCTCGATCGGCGGACCTGCATCAATCTTGGTCTCGATACGGGGCAGGGCGTGGTTCGCGAGTGTTACACGACCGATCCGAGGAACCCCACCGAAGCGCTGGTCGACGACAATTTCAAGACCAAGGTCTACGCGGCGTTCGGTTCGGTCGATTATGACGTGAGCGAAGCGTTCAAGGTCGGCCTTGCGCTCCGCTACGACATCGAGGATCGCAGCACGAGCAACAGCGTGCCGACCGGGCGGCTCACCCGCTGGGTGGGCAACGTGCTTACGGGCAACCCGAATGGGACTGCGACGACGCCCGCGAACTACTATCTGAACCCCGGCCTTGACCCCGCGTACAACCCGAGCGGCATCCTTGCCGACCGGAGCGAGACCTACAAGCAGCTGCAGCCCAAGGTTACGCTCAGCTACAAGGTCAGCCCCGACCTTTCGCTGTTCGCGAACTGGGGTATCGGCTTCAAGTCGGGCGGTTTCAACAACGGCGGTTCGCAGGCCGTTATCGACAACTTCTTCAACGCCGCGATCTCTTCCGGCCTGTCGATCTTCGACGATTACCGCAAGGAACGCTCGAGTGCGTTCGAGGCCGGTATCAAGGGCAAGGCGCTGGATGGGCGCCTGACGTTCGATTTCGCGGGCTATCACACGACCGTGAAGGACATGCAGTTCTTCGAGTTCTTCGTGGGACCGTTCGGACTTCTGCGTGTCGTCTCCAACATCGACAAGGTGGAGCTGTACGGCGCCGAAGGTTCGGCAAGCTTCCGCCTGATCGACGGCTGGTCACTGTTCGGTTCGTTCAACGTGACCGACAGCAAGATCAAGGAGAACGACGCGCGGCCGTATACGGAAGGCAACAAGTCTCCGTACACGGCGGATTACACGCTGAACATCGGAAGCCAGATCGATGCCCCCCTCAGCGACGCGCTGTCACTGCTGGTGCGCGCCGACTATCGCATTACCGGCAAGACCTGGTTCCACACCGTGCAGGACAATACCGTGCCCACGATCTTCGGGCTCGCGGCGAACTTCAAGAATTCGCAGCGCGATCCCTACGGTATCTTCAACCTGCGCGTCGGCCTGAAATCGGATAGCTGGACGCTTAGCGCCTTTGCCGAAAACATGTTCAACAAGAATTACGTGGCGGAGGCCATTCCCGCACCGGAATTCGGCGGCGACTTCCTGACCGCCGGCATCCGTCGCAGCTATGGCGTGGAACTGGCTTACAAGTTCTGATCCTGGCGACTGTAAGAAGATTGGAAGCCTTCCGGATCGGCGGATGCTGATCCGGAGGCTCCAGAGGAGTTGATGATGGCGTCTGGGGCGTTGCAGGGGCTGCGGCTTGTCGAGATGGGGCAACTGATCGCGGGGCCCTTCTGCGGACAGTTGATGGCAGATCACGGTGCCGAGGTGATCAAGATCGAGGCGCCGCGCGAGGGCGATCCGATGCGCGAGTGGGGGCGGAACAAGCCGGTCTGGTGGCCCGTCGTCGCGCGCAACAAGAAGAGCATCACGCTCAACCTTCGCGATCCGCGCGGTCAGGATATCGTGCGGCGCCTTGTGGAGAAGTCGGACTTCCTGCTCGAGAATTTCCGTACCGGCACCATGGAGAAGTGGAACCTCGGCTACGATCAGCTGTCGGCCATCAATCCGGGGCTGATCATGATCCGCGTGACCGGCTTCGGGCAAACCGGCCCCTATGCGCGGCGCGCCGGCTATGGCTCGATCGGCGAGGCCATGGGCGGCATTCGAAACCTCGCGGGTGATCCTTCAACCCCGCCTAGCCGCGTGGGCCTGTCGATAGGAGACTCGCTGGCTGCCACGTTCGCCTGCCTCGGCGCACTGATGGCCTTGCAGCATCGGCATCGCACGGGGCACGGGCAGGTGGTCGATTCCGCGATCTATGAAGCGGTGCTGGCCATGATGGAATCGACGATTCCGGAATATACCGAAGCCGGTTTCACGCGGGAGCGCACGGGCGCGACGCTGCCCAAGGTGGCGCCTTCCAACGTTTACTCCACGTCGGACGGCGAAATCCTGATCGCCGCAAATCAGGACAGCGTGTGGAAACGCATGGCGGAAGCGATGGGGCAGCCGCAGCTCGGCACCGACCCGCGTTTCGCGACGCATCATGCGCGCGGCGAGCACCAGGTGGAACTCGACGACATGATCAGCGCCTGGACGAAATCATGGTCCAGCGCCGATCTTCTGGCGCACCTGGAGATGCACGGTGTGCCGGCGGGGAAGATCTACAAGGCGCCCGATATGCTGGAAGATCCGCATTTCAAGGCGCGCGAAGCCATTGTCAAGGTTCAGCACCCGGCTTTTCAGAACCTGTGGATGCAAAATGTCTTCCCCAAGCTTTCCGAAACGCCCGGAGAGGTCGCGTGGGCGGGGCCGGAGCTTGGCCAGCATAACGAGGAGATTTACGGCGATATCCTGGGGATGAGTCGGCAACAGATGAACAACCTAGAGGACGAAGGCGTTATCTGAAGAGAGGCTATTCTCAGCGGCCAATGCCTATCCCGCCTTCGATGCCCAGCGACACAACCATTTCGATCTCGACCGGTGCGCAGTTGAGCGGACCGTACGGGACGATGCACCAGGGAACGCCGCACAGGCATGATTCGCTTCATCTCAAGGCGCGATGTCGGGGGTGGAGCGTGGACACGGGTGGTTGGTGCGACTCGAAGCACCTACCAATGTGGCGCTATTTCAATGTTATAAATTCGGGACAGATCAGGCGCCGATGAAGCGACCAGGTCTCCGTTCAGCGACTGCGGCCATTCCTTCGCGAGCATCCGCGGTGGCCAACAACTTGGTCTGCTCGTCGCTTTCGTGCCGAACCTGCGTGCGATACGCATCGACAAGGCCATTGCGCAGCGTTGCACGTGTCGAGATGACGGCGAGCGGTGCGGCCTCGGCGATTTCGCCTGCCAGCTTCAGCGCAGCCTCGCGTAGCTCCGACTGATCAACCAGCTCATCGACAAGCCCCCAAGCCAGCGCCTGTTCGCCATTCAGACGCCGACCCGTGTACATGAGGAGCGATGCTTTCTGCACGCCGATTAAACGGGGAAGGGTGTGAGTCAAGCCAAAGCCCGGGTGAATACCAAGCTTCACGAAGTTCGCGGAAAATCGTGCTTCCGGCGCTGCAACCCTGAAATCTGCAACGAGCGCCAGTCCGAAGCCGCCCCCGACGGCGGGGCCCTGTATTGCAGCAACGATGGGCTTGCGCGTCGCAAACATTCGTGCGGCGGCGGGGTAAATCTCTCGGGATGGGCCGCCCGGCGTGCTGAAGTCTGCGCCGGCGCAGAACGCGGTCCCCTGCGCCGCCAGAACGATCGCGCGAAGTGAAGCGTCCTCATCTATGTCTTCGAAAAGCTGAGCAAGCGCGTTCATCAGCTCGAGGTCGAAGAAGTTGTGCGGCGGTCGCCTCATCTCGACGACGGCAACGTTCCCGACGACCTCAAATCCTACGTCCGCATATTCGTGCATGCAGGTCTCCTGACCCCTTGTACGCCCAATGTCGCTTTTTGTCCCTGAGCTTATTTGCCCGCAGACTCCGCGACTTGGGAAATGGAAGCGTCCAGAACGCTCACGCCGAAATCAATCTCTTCGTCCGTCGAGTTGATTGGTGGAGCAAACCGCAGAATGCCTGCTGAATATGCACCGGTGATGTTTGCAAACAGGCCGCGCTCCAGCGCAACCTCAGTCACTTCCCGGGCAAGGTCAGTCGCGCTTTTGCCCTTGAACGGAACGAACTCCATCCCAAGCAACAGACCCCTGCCTCGAACGTCGCCGATGCATTGGTGACGTTGCATCAGGTTCTGCAATCCCTGTCGAAGACGGCTGCCGAGAACCTTCGATCTTTCGACAAGCTGATCGCGCTGAACAATCTCCAGGACCTTCAAGGCGACAGCGGCGGGAAGCGGGTCATTGACGTGCGTGGTGACGAAAAAGAACCCGCGCCGTTCGGCCTCTTCCGCAAGCGCATCCGACGTCTGAACCGATGACATGGCCATACCGGCGCCGAGCGTCTTCGAAAGCAGAAGCACATCCGGCACGACATTGTCGCGTTCGAAGGCGAACATTTCTCCGGTGCGACCAAGGCTTGTCTGCGCCTCGTCGAGGATGAGGAGCATGCCCCGCCGTTCACAATGTTTCTTCAGTGCCGCGAGATACCCCAGCGGCAGGTCGATGATACCGCCTGTGCTGAGAACCGGCTCCGCAATGAAGGCGGCGAGATTGCCGGTGGACTGGCGATCCAGAAGGTCGAAGCTGTCGTCGAGTTCCTGCTGCCACGTCACTCCGGCAAAACGTGGCCGATAGGGGTTTGGCGCGGGGATGGCGAAAGATCCTGGCATCAGCGGCCCCTGGCCGCCTCGCCCCAGGGAATATGTTGCCGACGCCGCAGCTCCGGTCGATCCATGGTACGATTGGGCGAAGCCGACGATCTCCCATTTGCCCGTAACCACCTTCGCGAGCCGGATCGCGGCCTCGACCGACTCCCCGCCGGTAGACAGGAACATCGCGCGCGGAAGAGCCGGTACGAGTTCCGCCAGGGCGGCAGCCAAGTCCACGACCGGCTTGGAGATCATCATGCTGAACAGATGGTCCAACGTACCAGCGGCTTGTCGCACAGCTTCAACAAGATCCGGATGAGCGTGCCCGATTACGGAGCTCATCTGCCCGGAGGTGAAATCAAGCACCTTGCGCCCCGTGGCGTCGTAGAGCCACGATCCCTCGGCCCGGGTTGGAATGAACGAGGTGAACGTTCCGCCCGTTCCCATGTATTTCAGCAGATGGCGATCCGCTTTTTGCCAGATATCGGCTTCCGAGTTGTTCAGCATCTTATCCATTGCCGGTTATCCCGCTGCGTTTGAGCTCGAGGTGATTGCCTCGTCGCAAATCCAGAAGGCAGTCTCACGCACCAGATACATCGACGTGGAAGTTGTCACGATGCCTGCCCCTGCCTTTTCGAGTGCAGATGTAGCGGCCAAACTTCGCGAGATTAAACGCAAATACCTCTCGCTGACTGGTGAACAGGATTTTCTAATCGCGTCTGAGCTTGTGCGTGGAAGGCAAATCCACACCTACAAAAAAGAATTGGGGCGTAGCCGCTGGGCACACGATATCAGGCGCCGGTTGTGCGCGCCTGCTTAACGGCCGTCTCGAAGATCTTCGCCGCCTCGCGCAGGAAACCCAGGATGGCGGTGCTTTTGGAGCTGATGCGGGCCGAAGGGCCTCCCACGCCAAGGGCGAACCTGCGGCCGAAAGGCGTAGGCAGAAGCAGAACGCCCATCGTGCAGACGCCGGGTGTGACGCGACTGTCGGACGTCGCAAATCCTTGGTCGCGCACGGCCTGAAGGTCAGCCATCAGCTCCCGTTGATTTATTTTCGCCTCGTGGGACGCCCGGCGCGCATCTATTCGTCGGACGGTCGCCTCAATGTCCGCAGTCTTCTCCGCGCTCAACAGTAGCCGCCCGAATCCCGATGTGGCCAGCGGCCGCAGCGTGCCGGGCGCGACGGCGAACTGCAGCGCTTCGTTGGAATGGACCACATGAACATATTGCACTTGAAGGTCGCTCCGGGCGGCAAGGACGACCGTCTCGCCGGTCGCGTCGCGGAGATCTTCCATCACACGCAGGATGTTCAGCCCGCCGAAAAGATCGGTCGCGACCCAGCTGCCAAGCAATGCAATTCTCATCGTCGGCAGGTAAGTGCGGCTGCGCTTGTCGTACTCCAGGTAGCCGAGCTGTACCAGGCTCTTGAGGAGCGCAGAGCCGCTCGAAGGCGCATATCCGAATTTCTCGCAGATCTGCGTGAGCGACACCGGTGCGCGGATGCGATCGAAATATTCGAGCACCTCAAAGACACGTCGTGCCGACTTGATGCTGCCCTCCGCCACCGGTTCCCTTACTTTTTCATCAATATGAAAACGTGCACTACAAGTGTGAAAAACTTGCCGCAAGGGAATAACCGATTAATGTTTGTGTCAGCCCTGATGCCGACGCCCGCGTCAATGCGACAGCGGCAGCCGAGCGTGGAGTCAGTAGCAGAAGCCATGACCAATTCCTCGCCACAAGCGCCTTCGGCACCGTTGGACGGCATGCGAGTCCTCGACCTTACATCCGTTCTCATGGGCCCTCTGGCCACGCGGATCCTCGGAGACATGGGCGCCGACGTCATCAAGATCGAGCCGCCGGAAGGTGATATGCTGCGCGCAGCGGGCGGCTCGGGGTTGTCGCCGGTCATGATGAACCTCTACCGCAACAAGCGCAGCGTCGTGCTCGATCTGAAGCAGCCGGAGGGAAAGGCGGCGCTCGAGGCGCTCATCCGCACCGCTGACGTCTTTGTCCACAATCTCCGTCCGCAAGTGATGGAACGACTTGGCTTCACCTATCAGGTCGTTCGCGCCATCAAGCCGGACATCATCTACTGCGCGGCGACCGGCTTCGGCAGTGACGGTCCTTACAGTGAAAAGTCTGCATATGACGATCTGATACAGGCCGCTTCCGGATTCGCGTCAGCCAGTCTTCCGCTGACCGGAGAGCCGGCCTACGCGCCTGCGGTCATCTGCGACAAGCTTGTTGGCCAGGCCATCGTCTACGCGATCCTGGGCGGTTTGCTGCAGCGCGCCCGCGGCGGCGGCGGGCAATCGATCGAAGTGCCCATGTTTGAGGTCGCTATCGACTTCAACCTTGTCGAGGGATTGGGCGGCGGGGTCTACACGCCGCCTCGGGGTCCCACGGGCTGGCCGCGTATGAAGACCGTTGAACGCCGACCCTTCAGGACTGCCGACGGCTTTGCCTGTATATTGCCTTACTCGTCCAAGAACTGGTTCGCCTTCTTCGACGCCGTCGGACGCAGCGACTGGAAGGTGCGCTATGCCGATGGCGAAAAGCGCATTGCGGAGATCGAAACCCTATACGCCATGATCCGGGAAGAAGCACCGAAGCGCACGACGGCAGAATGGGCCGCCTTTTGCGATGAGGCCGACATTCCCTTCATGCCGGTGTTGACGGTGGAGGACATCCCCGACGATCCACATGTCCGCGCAGTCGATCTGATGCCCATTCTCAAGCATCCTACGGAGGGGGATTATTATGCCGTCAGGCAACCCATACGCTTCGGAGCTTCCCCGTACCGCTTGCGCCGACACGCGCCGGGCCTAGGCGAGCATACGGCCGAGGTCCTGGCCGAGGTTGGCCATGTCCCGGGTATTGCGGCCGATTCCCGCCCATCCAGCTGATAGCAGAGCCCCCCATGCAATATTCATTCACGACTGAGCAGAACGAGTTCCGCGGTGTCCTCCGCCGCTTCTTCGAGCAGAGCTCTCCGCCCCCCGTCGTAAGGCGGCTTATGGAAACCGAAGCTGGCTGGGACCCTGCACTTTGGCGCGATCTGAATGCCCAGCTTGGTCTTTGCGGCGTGCATGTGCCGGAGGCATATGGCGGAATGGGCTTTGGCTTTGTCGAGCTTGGCCTCGTCCTTGAGGAGATGGGGCGCGCTTTGCTCTGTGCGCCTTTCTTCAGCTCTGCGGTTTTGGCGACGAACGCGATCCTGAACGGTGCGGACGAAGCGCAGAAGGCGTCCCTGCTGCCGGGTCTGGTTGCTGGCGAGACGGTGGCGGCTCTGGCCATCACCGAGCCCGATGGCAATTGGGATCCGGGTGCGGTCGCGACTACGGCCCAACAGGCCGATGGACGCTACCGGCTGTCGGGCGTGAAGAGTTTCGTCATTGACGGTCTCAGCGCGGACCTTCTCATCGTGCTGGCGCGCCTGCCGGGCAGCAAAGGCGAAGCCGGCTTGTCGCTATTCGCCGTGCGAGGTGACGCCGACGGGGTGAGCCGTACGGCGCTGCAAACGCTGGACCCCACCCGCAAGCTCGCACGCATTGAATTCGATGGCGCAGAGGCGGAATTGCTCGGCAAACCCGGAGAGGCTGCGGAGCCGATCACAAAGACGCTTGCGCAGGCTGCCGCCATGCTGGCGAATGAAATGGTGGGCGGGGCAGAGAGGCTCCGAGAGTCTGCGCTCGACTACGCCAACCTGCGCGTACAGTTCGGGCGGCCGGTCAGCTCATTCCAGGCGATGAAGCACAAGCAGGCTGACATGTTCGTGGATCTGGAACTTGCCAAATCGGCCGCCTATCAAGCTGCTCAGGCGGTTGCGGCTGATCAGCCGGATTTCCCGGCGGTCGCCTCCCTCGCGAAAGCATCGGCTTCCGATGTCTATCTGCAGACCGCGATCCACACAGTTCAGATCCATGGAGGCATCGGCTTCACGTGGGAGAATGATACGCACCTCTGGTTCAAGCGCGCCAAGAGCTCGGAGGTTCTCCTTGGCGATGCAGTCTGGCACCGAGAGGCAATGATGCGCGCCTGGGTTGATGGTGGGAGGGAAGTCCGATGACCGCGCCGATGGAAGCCGCAGTTCGCGCAGAGATCAAGGACTGGCTCGCTGCCGAATGGGACCCGAACCTAAGTCTCGTTGAGTGGCGCAAGAGGCTCGTGAGTTCCGGATGGGGCGCCCCCGGCTGGCCGGCCGCCCTTTTCGGTCGCGGCCTTGATCCCGCGTCGGCCTCAATCGTGGAGGAGGAGATGCGCCGCGCGGGCGCAGTGGGCGTCGCGCGGTCCGGTGCGCGGAATTTGGCGATCCAGACCCTGCTGGCTTACGGTTCCGAGGATCAGAAGCGCGCTTTCCTTGGCCCGACGCTGACGGGTGAATACAGCTGGTGTCAGCTGTTCAGCGAGCCGAGCAGCGGTTCCGACCTTGCGGGCGCCGTGACCCGCGCCGACTTGAAAGATGGTCGGTGGATAGTCAACGGACAAAAGGTCTGGACGACGAGCGCCGACCACGCGGATTGGGGCTTGCTCCTCGCGAGGACGGACTGGGATGTGCCCAAACACAACGGACTTTCCTTCTTTCTCATCGACATGCACCAGCCCGGCATCGAAGTTCGGCCGCTCCGGCAGATGAACGGCTACGCATCCTTCAACGAAGTGTTCCTGACTGACGCCGAGGTCGCGCCTGAACACCGCATCGGCGAACTCGGCGGTGGATGGGCCGTGGCGACGACCACGCTGATGCACGAGCGCAGCCATGGCGATCCCTCAGCCGCAAAACCCACTGACGCCGGCGGCCGCCAAGGGCGCGTCTATGACGAGGAACGCGAAGAGATCGCGATCGCGACAGAGCCTTATGGGTGGTACCCACAACGCGCCGGCCGGGTCGATCTGATCCTCGAGCGCGCGCAGGAAACCGGAAAGATCAATGACCCCGTTGTTCGCGAAGAGATCGCAAAACTGCTGGTTCTGGATCGTAGCGCCAAATGGACGGCGCTCAGAGCGCGCGCCAATTTGGCGCCGGGTGAAGGTCTTGGGCCTACAGGGTCGCTGATCAAGCTGGTCGCCAGCCATGTGGCGCGTGCGGCTGCCAGGGTGCACACCCTGATCTCCGGCGCGGATGCGATGCTGGCAGGTGCGGACGCGCCCAGAGACGGCGTGATTGCGGAAATACTGGTTTCGGTGCCGGCCGTTTCGATTGCAGGCGGTACGGACGAGATTCAGCGCAATATCATTGCAGAGAGGATGCTCCGTATGCCCAAGGAGGCCAACCTGGATGCAAATCGTCCGTTCCGGGAAGTTCGGAAGAACCCGGTGCCGGGAACGCGGTAAGCACCTGATCTTCGATAGAAGATTACTCCCGCCAAGACCCAGAATTGCCAATGGAAGTGGAGCAAGTCATGTCGGCCATTCCCCCCATCCAGCATCCGGACCAAGTCTTCATTGCCGGTAAATGGGTGAAGCCTTCCGGCACCACAAAGTTCGACGTTTTCAATTCAGCCACCGAGGAGCTGTTTGTCAGCGTCGCCGAGGCGCAGGCGGCGGACATGAGCGCAGCGGTTGCGGCTGCGCGACATGCCTTTGACCATGGCCCTTGGCCGCGAATGACGCACGGCGAACGCGCGCGGTACTTGAAGCTCATCGCTCACGAGTTGGACTTGCGCGCAGATGACCAGGCAAACACCTGGGTCATCGAGTCGGGCGTGACGCTGGCGATCGCGCGCGGGAGAGCCGCTTCCGTTGCCGGCGTCTGGGAATACTACGCGGGACTGGCCGAGACGTTCCCTTTTCAGGAAGTGCACGAGCCGGCCGCCGCGAAGGTGGGGTTTCTGGTGCGCGAGCCGGTCGGCGTCGTGGCCGCGATCATCCCGTGGAATGGGCCCCTGCTGATGCTGGCCTATAAGTGCGCGCCCGCTCTTCTCGCCGGCTGCACGGTCATCGTAAAGGGTTCGCCGGAAGCGCCAGGGGCTGCATATCTGTTCGCCGAAGTGTGCGAGAAGATCGGTTTACCGCCCGGCGTGGTCAACGTCGTGATAGCCGACCGGGAAGTCTCCGAGCTTCTGGTCCGCAATCCGGATGTCGACAAGGTGACGTTCACGGGCTCAACGGTTGCCGGCCGGCGGATCGCCTCCATCTGCGGGGAGCGGATCGCCCGCTGCACCCTGGAACTCGGCGGGAAGTCTGCAGCGATCATTCTGGACGATTACGACGTTGAGCAGGCGGCAAGGACGATCTCTGGCATGTCTACGTTCCTGACCGGCCAGGTCTGCTCCTCGCTGACGCGGATCATCGTCGATCGCAAGCGGCACGATGACCTGGTCGAAGCTCTCAGTGCCTGCTTCGCCACGGTGAAAATCGGAGATCCGTTTGATCTGACCACGCAGCTTGGCCCGCTGGCGACGGGTCGGCAGCGCGATCGCGTCGAAAGCTACATCCAGCTGGGGCAGGACGAAGGTGCCAGGCTCGCGGCCGGAGGCAGGCGTCCTGCGCACCTGAACCGCGGCTATTTCATCGAACCGACGGTGTTCGCGAATGTCGACAACAGCTCGCGCCTCGCCAAAGAAGAGATTTTCGGCCCGGTCCTGGCCGTGATTCCAGCCGATGGTGAAGAGGCTGCGATCCAGATCGCCAATGACACGATTTTCGGCTTGAACAATTCGGTTTTCACCAACGATATCAACCGGGCTTACCAAATCGCGCGGCGGCTCCGCTCGGGAACGGTGGGCCACAATTCCGTTCGTTCGGATTTCGGGATTGCGTTTGGCGGCTTCAAGCAGTCGGGCCTCGGACGGGAGGGTGGGCGCGAGGGGCTGCTGCCTTTCCTCGAAGCCAAGACTTTGCTCATGGACGCGATGCCGAACGAAGGGGGTTGACGGGAGCGGCGCGTGCCGATCATCGTGTCTAGCGGGAAGGACGGCCGCGGGAGGTAAGAATGGGAGAAAGATCGCTTCCCGTGCGCGGTATTGCCGTCTTCGAAGCGGCGGCGCGTGCGGTCAGCTTCCATGCGGCTGCCCAGGAACTGAATTTGACGCCATCCGCGGTAAGTCACCAAATCCGGCTGCTCGAAGAGACACTCGGCGTCCGGCTGTTCGAGCGCGTGGGACGTGGTGTGACCCTGACGGCCGAAGGTGCTGACTACGCGCTCTCCGTTCGGGTCAGCATGCAACGGCTGCGGGTCGCCACGAACCAGATCCGGGCACGCGCGAAGGCGGGCGGCGCTTTAGAGGTCGTCAGGATTGAGCTCCCGCCCTCGCTGGCGCACTGCTGGCTGTTGCCTCGCTTGGCAGAACTGATCGCGCAGCACCCGGGCTTGGACATCCGGGTCAATGCGCAGGGGTCTCCTGTTCAGAGAGATCGATCGCCCTTGCCCCCTTTGACGGACGCACCTGCGGATCTTCAGATTGTTTATGGCGACGACAAGCTCTGGTCCGATAGAGCGTCGCGCCTACTGACAGAAGACTTCCAGCCGGTTTGCGCGCCTGCGCTCCTCGCACAAGGCCGCATGAAGTCTCCCGACCAGCTCCTTGAGCACACCCTCTTGAGCACCTCCCTAAACCCGGTGACATGGGAGGAATGGCTGAACGGGCAGGGCATCGATCTCGACAGGAGCGCAATCAGCACGTTGCAGATGGACCCCTCCCACCTCGCGATTGAAGCCGCGGTCCGCAGTATGGGCGTCATTCTCGAGAGCAGTATCCTCGTGCAGCGTCAACTGCTCACTGGAACCCTCGTCGCCCCATTCCCAGAGCTGAGCCGGCCGGGGCTCTCCTATTGGCTATTCGCGCCGTCGCAGGGGAAACCCGGCTCCGCCGTTGATGCGGTTGCCGAGTGGCTGCAAGACAGTTCGGCGCTCACCCCGTCGCCAAAAGACTCCTATTCGATCAGCTGACGTTTTTCCGCGAGTTCCGCCCGTCAGCTTAAAGTCACGGCCATCCCACACCAGTTGCACGCCAAGCCTGTGGCAGCCGCAGGTGCAATCACGCCTGAGTGAGCGCGAACGCGCGCTGGAAATAGGGCTGTCGTCGGCGACTGTAAGCTGCTGAGAGATCAGGCAGAACAGAGTGCATGAATGCGCCAAGCCTCTTAAACTGCAACTTCGCATTCAAGAGAGAAGGGAAGGCGGACGGCGCTCCGGTCTTGGCGCGACTGAAATGCTATTCATCAATGGCGAGCAATTATATTCGCTTGTGCCACAACCACAAACTAGCCGAACTAACTACGAGTGAGAAACTCACGGAATTTACGGTCGGTCCGAATAAAACAGCAAATCCAGTTTGGACCACCTTCATCCAAGCAAGGGGGGTAGAAAAATGATGCATCCGTTCACCGACACGACCGGTATTGCCGTAGCGGCGGCCACAGTCGAGGATGCTCCGACGCGCCGGCGAGGCTTCGTCTCCCAGCGCGCGTTGCTCATCGCCGGCGTTGCCGGTGCCAGCTTGCTGACGAGCGTGCCATGCGCGGCCGCCGAAGCTCAGGCCGCTCCCGGCGAGAATGTCCCGGCCGATGAGAACCTCGTCGAGATCGTGGTCACCGCGAACAAGAGGGACGCGACCACGGTGCTCAAGACGCCGACCTCGATCCAGGCTATTTCAGGCGACACGCTGCAGAAGCAAGGCGTCATCGGCTTCATGGACGTGGCAGCAAAGATACCCGGCCTCGCCGTCCAGGACCTTGGCCCGGGCGACCGCAAATATGTCATCCGCGGTATCAGCTCGACCGGTGCTTCGACGACCGGTGTCTACTATGACGAGGCTGTGATCAGCGGCTCGAACGCAAATGACGGCGGCGGATTCCAGTCGGATATCCGCCTCTACGATCTGGATCGCATCGAGGTGCTGCGCGGCCCGCAGGGCACGCTCTACGGCGCCGGCTCGATGAGCGGCACGATCCGCTTCATCACCAAAAAGCCCGATCTCAACGAATTCGGCGGCTATCTGAGCGGCGAGGTGTCCAGTACCAGCCACGGCGGCACCAACTACAACGCCAACGGCGCCATCAACCTTCCTGTCGTTTCCGATAAGGTGGCCCTTCGTCTGGTCGGCTGGGGTATCGACGACAGCGGCTTCATCGATCAAGTCCGTGTCGGCGCCGGCTTGAACAATCCGCTTGGCCTCGTTCGCAATGTCAACAATGACAATGTCCTCGGCGGTCGCGCGATCCTGCGCATCCAACCTAGCAGCGACCTGACCATCGACGCGTCGTACACGCGCCAGCATGCGACAACGAACGGCTCGTCGCGCTACACGCCGGAAGGCATTACGGCCTTCGATGTGCCGGGGGCCCCCAGCATCCAGGGTTGCGATCTGTGCAACACGGACATCGGCCGGACACCTCGCAAGGACAAGCTTGAAGTGTATAGCCTGACCGCGAGTTACACGACCTCGTTCGGCACCTTCACGGCCACGACCAATCAGTTCAACCGGGATCACGACTACAATATCGACAATACGGCGATCCTGACGAGCTTCGGTGTTCCCCTTCCCGTCGTGACCTTTGAAACGGTCACGCGTAAGGTGAATTCGAGCGAACTACGCTTCGCTTCGGACTTCGATTCTCCTGTCAATTTCGTGATCGGCGGCTTCCGCCAACGCGAAACCTCTGACTTGGACGTCGGTATGCTTGCCATCAATGGCGAAGGGCGGCCGATAGGCCGGTTCAGCCCGCTGAATTCTCAGGACGCGCTGCTGAACCCAGGCGTCGGCAGCACCGTTTTCGGTCGAACGGATCACCGCTCTGGAACCCAATATGCGGCGTTCGGAGAGGCGACCTGGAATGTTACCGAGAAGCTGAAGCTGATGGGCGGCCTTCGCTACTTTACGGAGACGCTGAATGGCGTCCAGCAGAACACCCATCTCGTCGGCGGCTTCCCCGAAGGCGTCGAAAGCGTGGCCCCGGTCGTAAACGCGGAACAAACCAACGACAAGCTAACCGTCAAGTTGAACGCCAGCTACACGTTCAGCGAGGCCCTGCTCGCATATGCGACGGCTTCCCAAGGTTTCCGTTCCGGCGGTCTCAATCCCCCCAGCATCTTCGGACCCATTCCTCCCTCCTTCGGGCCTGACACGCTTTGGAACTATGAAATCGGCGTCAAAGGTCGATTGTTCGACCGCATGTTGGAATATCAGGTCAACGCCTATTGGATCGATTGGCAGGATATCCAGGTGCAGGAAGTGACCCAGGTTGCGGCCCTCCACTACATCGGCAACGCCGGCAACGCGGTTTCGAAAGGCATCGAGTTCGAGTTGACGGCTCGGCCGGTCCAGTATCTGACGATGAATCTCGCGGGCTCCTTTCAGGACGCCTATCTGACGGAAGGGGCAACTCCGGAAGAGTTGGCCGAAAATCCCACCCGAGGGGTGACGGGCGACAAGCTGCCGGATGTGCCGCGGTTCCAATATTCGCTCGGCCTGGACTACACGGCTCCCCTGCCGTTTGATGGCGACTGGATGGGCACCTTGGCGGCCGACATCAGCTACCAAGGCAAGCGCAACGCCTATTTCGAAGCGAACGCGTTCAACATCGAGCTGGAATCCTACACGCTTATCAATATGCGCGCCGGGATATCGAACGAACTTTGGCGCGCGACATTGTTCGTACGCAATCTCACCAACAAGCGTGCGCAGGTCTCCGCGATCAATTCGAACCAGGATCCGCACGCGCTGATCACGGTCCGCCCGCGGACGTTTGGGCTGACGGTCACGCGCAACTTCTAGAACGCGCGGGACTGTTACGAGAAAGAGAAGCAGCAATCAGGCAGCCAGAGTTCCGAAGCGCGAGCGCTTTCGGAGCTCTGGCGAACCAACAAGTCTAGGAAGAATGAAATGAGTGCGTCGGGCTCAACCGCGATCGATCCTCAGAAGCTGAAAGACAAATATGCGGAGGAACGCGACAAGCGGCTCAACGCTTCGGCCGGGCGGAAGTATGCGCTTGCAAAGGACTATGAGAGCAGCCTGACCGAAGATCTGTGGCGCAAGCGCCAGAATGGCCGGGCGCCTCGCAATGAGGAGATTGACGTCCTTGTGGTCGGCGGCGGCATGTCCGGCATCATGACCGCCACGCGGCTGATCCAGAACGGCGTGACGGACCTTCGCTTGATCGAACGCGGCGCGGAATTCGGGGGCACCTGGTATTGGAACCAGTATCCCGGAGCCGCCTGCGACAGCGAAGCCCACATCTACCTGCCGTTTCTCGACGATACCGGCTACGTGCCGTCGCAAAAATATACCGGTCAGCCCGAGATTCAGGCGTACCTAAAGCAACTTGCTTCCTTCGGGGGCGTCACGCCGCGGGCATTGTTCAACACAAAGGCACAATCGCTCACCTGGGATGAAGATAGCCAGCGCTGGATCGTAAGAACCGATGTTGGCGATGAATTCCGTGCGCGTTTCATCGCACTTTGCGCGGGAAGCTTCCTGCAGCCGAAGCTGCCCTCGATAGAGGGCGCCGAGACCTTCAAAGGTCACATGTTCCTGAATTCGCGCTGGGACTATGATTATACCGGTGGCTCAGCCGGCTACCCCCAGATGACGAAATTGCGCGACAAGCGAGTCGGCATCATCGGTACGGGCTGTTCGGCCGTACAGTCGATTCCGCATCTTGCCCAATGGGCGAAGGAATTATACGTTTTCCAGCGCACCCCTTCGATGGTCAATTACCGCGCGAACGCGAAGACGGATCCCGAATGGGCCAAGTCGCTCGAGCCGGGCTGGCAAGAAAAGCGCATGGACAATTTCGAGGTCTGCCTGCTCACGCCTGCCGAAGCTGAGGAGGATCTCGTTGCCGACGCCTGGACGGAGCTGGCGCGCTCGATGACGGATCTTGAACGGGCGAAGGCGGCCGTGGGAGGAGCGGCCGCAGATGACGCCGAGCTCATGCAGGTCGCGGACTTCCTGACGATGGGTGGATACTGGGATCGGGTGGACGAGATCGTCGCCGACAAGAAGACCGCCGAGGCGCTGAAGGCCTATTATTATGTGAACTGCAAGCGGCCGACATTCCACGACGAGTATCTTCCGGCGTTCAACCGGCCGAACGTGACGTTGGTGGATACGCAAGGGAAGGGCGTCGAGCGGATCGCGCCGGAGGGCGTCGTCGTCGGAGGCGAGCTGTTCGAACTCGATTGCATCATATTCGCGACGGGGTTCGAGGTGTTCACGCACACCTACGTGACCGGCGAATATACGGTGACGGGCGCTGGAGGACAGTCGTTGCAGGATAAGTGGAGCCAGCAATTCGGCACGCTCCATGGCATGCTTACGCATGGCTTCCCGAACATGGTGCTGGTCGGCCACATGCGCGACGGAGGCGGGACCACCAACTCGAATTATCCGTTCCACTACCAGTCCACTCATGTGGCGAAAATCATCAAGAGGACGATCGATTCCGGCGCCTCGAGCTTCGACGTGACCAAGGAGGCCGAAGACGGCTGGCGGCGCGCCATGCGGGAGAAGATGCCGCCTATCCAGCAGTTTCTGGCCGATTGTACGCCCGGCTACCTGAACAATGACGGCAATGTGGACGATTCCACTTTGCGGCTGACGATCTACGGTGGCGGTTCGCTGGAATATGCCCAAATACTGAAGGATTGGCACGCGGGAGAGGGCTTCGACCGCGATCTGGAACTGGTCGGGAAATAAGATCAGGAGCTATCTGAACCATCGTTCGGCGTACGGAAAAGGGCCTTGTGTCGCGCGCTCATCCCGACGACAAGATTGCATCGTCTTTGGTGGTGCCAGATTGAAATTTCGTCGGACGTGATCGGATAATTTTATATGTTCGCCAACTTGGTCCGCGTCATACTGGTCCCATCGGCAGTTTTCCTGTCCGTATTGTTCGGAGGCTCGTTCGGATCGGGACGCGAAGTCGTCGAGTTCATGAGCGAGAACGGCCCTGCCGGCGGGTTCATTTCGATCGCGATCATTGCCGTAGTCTATTCGACCTGCCTCTTTCTCAGCTTCGAGCTTTCTCGGCTTTATAAAACCTACGAGTATCGCGGCTTCTTCAAGCTCCTGTTGGGACGCGGTTGGGTTATATATGAATTGTTCATCACGCTTGCCGTGGTCGTCGCTTTGGCGATCTGCGCATCGTCGTCGGGCGAGGTCCTGAACTCTCGCTTCGGCCTGCCGACGCTTGTCGGCGGCTTTCTCCTGCTGCTGCTCGTGGCTGGACTCAATTATGGCGGTCGCGACATTGTCGAGCGTTCGATGATCGTCAGCGTGCTTGCGCTGGCGGCGCTATTGATCGTGCTGCTGGCGATTGTCCTCGCAACCAGGAGCGATGCCATAGCGAGCGCATTCGACTTCGAATCCTCGCTCTCGGGCGCCGTTCGGGACGGCTTCAAATATTCGATCACGAACGTCGGGTTCATTCCGCTTCTGCTCTTCTGTGGAACGCAGCTGAGGAGCCGGCGCGAGACGTTGATCGCCGGCGGGTTTGCCGGAGTGGCAGCGATCATGCCGGCGGTCGTATTTCACCTTACCTTCCTCGCGGACTATCCGAACGTTCTTGGCCAGACGCTGCCCACTTACTTCATGATCGAGGCGCTGACTCCCGCACTGTTTCTTGATGCCTACGTACTCGTGCTGTTCGTTTTGATCGTGCAGACCGGTGTCGGGATGCTGCAGGGTGCTATTGAGCGCATCGATAGCTGGAGGAAGGAGAGCACAGGCGCAGGGCTGGGCAAGCTTGGTCATGCCGGCTTCGCAAGCGCCGCGGTTCTGGCCAGCGCGGCACTCTCTTCGATCGGCTTGGTGAACTTGATCGCGCAGGGCTATAATTATTTGTCGATCATATTCGCCGTGATATTCGTCCTGCCGCTCTTGCTGGTAGGGATTCCCCGGATTGTCCGCCAAAGTCGAGTTGAGCGATCGCGCGACTGAAAGGTCGTCTGCACTGCCGTTAAGCGCAAATTTCTCTCTCATTTGAATGAGAAGATTTCGCCAATCCGGTTCTGCAAAATGTGCTTACATCAATGGCAGGCTCAAAGCTCCGTGTCTTTTCAGCGCCGGGCATCGCAATGTGGAGGGTGAAGGATATGCAATCCGGTTATTCAATGCAGGTTCGCGGTGCGATAGCGGGACTGTTGCTGTGCTGCGGTTTTGGACCCGCGTCGGCGCAGCAGCCTGCCATCGACGCGGACGTCGCCCGGCAGTTCGCTGAGGCCGCAAAATGTTCGCCCAGCGAGGTGACCGATCCCCAGGCTCTGCACATCAATGGGTCGAAGCCCTTCGTCTATAAGACGATCGGCGAGACCGAGCTTCGCCTTCACGTCTTCACACCCGCGGGGCGACAGGCGGGAGCCAGATCCCCGGCGGTTGTTTTCTTTTATGGCGGCGGATTCATCTTCGGCGATATCCGCAGGTTCCAGACTCAGGCGACGCATTTGGCCCTGCACGGCATCGTGACGGTCCTTGTCGACTATCGCGTCAAATGCAGGCACGGTTCTTCCATCTTGGACTCGATAGCCGACGCGAAATCAGCCATGCGCTGGGTGCGCGGGCATGCCGACGAACTCGGTATCGACTCCTCGAAGATCGCTGCTGCGGGAAGCTCGGCCGGGGGCCATCTGGCCGCGGCGACGGCGCTCGTCCCCGGCTTCGACGACCCGGCAGACGAGAAGATCGACCAGCGGCCCAATGCCCTCATTCTCTACAATCCCGGGCTCGACACCGGCTCACCGGCCTCCCGCGCCAGAATGGCGCTGATACAGGGAAAGGCCGTCGCCGACCGGGGCCGCGAATTCTCGCCATTTGAGCATATCGAGCGCGGTCTGCCCCCCACAATCATATTCCAGGGCACAGCCGACGTGCTTACGCCGATCGAGACTGCCAAGCAGTTTTGTCTTCGCGCAGAGACCTTGAAGTCTCAGTGCGAGTTGGTGAGCTACCCCGGCGCGCCGCATGGGTTCACCGAAATCTGGATGGGTTTGGAAGATGCGTCTCTTGGGGTGAAAACCGAAGAGTGGGCAGAGGACACGATGCGTCGCACCGATGCGTTTCTCACCAAGTTAGGATGGCTGCCTCAGCGATAAACTGGCCTGGGTCCCGTACAAAGCCGAGGCGCGCAAAGCTTCGAAAGAACGGCGAAAAACGAAAATTCTCCACGACCGGTGGATGACCGGCGGTGATCAGTCGGGGGGCTTCGTCACGCCGTTCGCGGGCCTCTGCGATGCCGATTTTCGAATATTTCCGAAGTTTAGCTTCTTTTCGTAGCCCCGGAAGCAAGGAAAGTCGAAGCACAAATAAGCAGGAACATCCTCTTCAGAAAACGGCGCTGTGCTGCCACGCCAGCTGTCAGAGGAGGATTGGCTGAACGAAGAGCCTACAAGAGCGCGAAGCTCACGTCATCCAAACAGGATGAACGAAAAGGCACACATCAGAGAACGGGGGTTTAACGTTGAGGTTCATCACCTTGTCCCATCCCGATTCCGGAAATTCCTCCAGAGGTGCGCCCCACGCGGCCCCCGCATTGTTGACGAGGATGTCGAGCACGGGTTCGCATTCTGCGTAGAGCCGGGCACCTTGCGCAATGAATCCCGCCGCGATCATCCTGCCGATACCGTGAGATACTCCCGTGACGAGCGCGGTCCGGCCCGCGCGCGAAAACAGGCCGGATACATCGTTGCCTTTTATGAGGGCGGGAACACCGCGTCGGCGAAGGCTTGGGTCATCGCACCGTAGGGCCCCTTGAGCGCGGCCATCAGCGGGCTGTCGTCGGCGCATTCGAACACCGATTTGCTGTGCGTAAAGCCGATGAAACCCTCGTAGCCGGAATGGCAGCCCATGCCGCTCGCGCCGATGCCACCGAACGGCAGCGCGGGCTCCGCGCCCTGCAGGCCGAACACGTTGATGCCAATGCCGCCGGCGATCACGCGGGCCTGGAATGCATCGGCGAGCTCGCGTTCGCGCCCGACGAAATAGGCGGCGAGCGGGCGGTCGTGGCTGTTTATGTAGTCGACCGCCTCATCGAACGACGTGTAAGGCTTTACGGCCGTGATCGGTCCGAAGATTTCGTCGGTCATCACGCCCAGCGCCTCGCCCGGGTCGATCACCAGATACATCGGAATCTGCAGGCGCTCGGGATCGGGCGTGTCGCCGTTCAGCGAGACGACCGTGCAGCCGGCGGCTTCCGCTTCGCGGAGATAGCCGAGAATGCGGTCATAGTGGCGGCGGTTGATTGTGCCGGTCGCATCGGGATGGCCGACGTAAGACGGATACATGGCCGACCATGTCGATTTCGCGAGAGCGATCCATTCGTCGAGGCGATGGCCGGGAACGAAGGCGTAGTCGGGCGACGTACAGACCTGCCCGCCCTTGAACACGCGGTTGTAGAGGAAGCGCTCGACGAGGTCTGCACTGACTCCGGTTTCGGAAAACACGGTCGGATTCTTGCCGCCGAGTTCCAGCGTCACCGGCGTCAGCCTCTCGGCAGCAAGCCTGAGCACGTTTCGGCCGATACGTCCACCGCCCGTGTAAGTAAGATGATCCCACGGCAGCGTGCAGAAATACTCGGCGAAAGCGATATCTTCGCCGCATACGACCGCGAGTTCGTTCTCGTCGAACGCCTCGCTGATCGCCTGACGAAGCAGATTGCTCGTCGCCTCCGTCTGCTCGGACGCCTTGACGATCACACGGTTCCCCGCTGCCAGCATGTCGTTCACCATCACGAGCGCGCATTCGATCGGGAAATTCCACGGCGCCAGATTGCCGATCACGCCCTTGGGCTGACGGATGACGCGCGCGCTTGACTGGCCGTGCACATAGGCATTCAGCGGCCGCTCCGACGGCTGCATCCATTCGGCGAGCTGCGTCTGGATATAGCGATTGCGTCCGAGAACGCCGCCCGTTTCGAAAAGGTCGGTCACCAGCGGTGAATGCGATCCGAAATCAGCGGCGAGGCTTTCCTGAAACCCCTTGCGGTTGCGTACCATCGCAGCCTCAAGGCGGCGAAGGCGGTCGAAACGTTCATCGAGCGTCGGCATCGTGTTATGGCTGAACGCCGCCTTCTGGCCGCTGAACAGCCGGTCGAGTTCCTGCGTTGTTGTATGCATCATACCAGCTCCTGAAAGGCTTCGGCGAAGGGATAGGTTCGAAGAACAGTGGTGACGGCCTCCGCGATCACGGCGAAGTCCGCCGCCTGATGCGCGAAAGAGAAATAGACGTGATTGGAGGTCGGGAGGCTGAGCATCACGCTCTGGTTGATGAGCGCGAGATAGAACAGCTCGACGAGGTCGGTGCGAAGTTCGGCGTAGCGCGCGAAGCTCGCGGGCGCATCGGTGATGAAAAGCTGCATCATCGATGCCATCCGGTTGACGTGAAGCGGAAGTCCGTGCGCGGCAAAGGTCGAGATGAGCATGGCCGCGGATTCTCCCGCGGCCATATCGAGCGCGGCATATCCGCCCTCGGCATCCTGTCGCCGATATTCGGTCATCGCGCCGATCGCTGCGGCAAGCGCGGCCGTGCCATCGTTGCCGGTGCCTGACTGGAAGGCGCGGGGAACGCCGGCGGGAGCAAGCGGATCGGTGACTGCCATCACATCGGCTCGTCCGGCGACCGCGCCCAGCTTCTCGCCAGCAGCGAGCGCCTTGGCAAAGGTCGCGAGGTCGGGCGTGACGCCGTAGTATCCTTGTGCGCCTGCGAGACCGAGGCGGAAACCGGTGATGACCTCATCGAAGATCAGGATGATGCCGCGCGCCGCCGTCACGCGGCGTATCGCATGCAGGAAGTCTGGCGAGGCCCCCCAAAGGCCGCCAGAATGCATCGCGGGATCGAGCAGGACCGCGGCGATATCGCCGCGCGCCGCGACAAGCGTTTCAAACGCGGCGATATCGTTGAACGGCAGCGTCAGAACATCCTGCTGCGTCGAGGCTGGGACGCCGGCACCGAAGGGGAATGGATCCGGCGTCAGGCCCACAAGGAACGCATCTGCCTGACCGTGATAGTGGCCGAGGAACTTTACCACCTTGTCGCGCCCCGTGAAGGCGCGCGCATAGCGCACCGCAGAGAGGACTGCCTCGGTTCCGCTGTTCAGAAAGCGCACCTTTTCAGCACATGGTACAATCGAAACCAGCAGTTCGGCACATTCGACGAGAAGCGCCGGATTGAGAACGAGCGGCCCCATGTCGCGGTGCCGCTCGATCTCTTCCAAAACGGCTGCCGGGCGGTGCCCGAGCATCAGCGGGCCATTGCACGAAAAGCAATCGATATAGGCGTTGCCGTCGACATCGATTGTGCGGCTGCCCGAGCCTGTCGCCATGTAGAGCGGGTAGGGCGCGAAGTAGCGCAGGTTTCCCGAAACCCCGCCGGGAAGGACGGCCTGTCCTCGCTTCCAAAGTGCGTGGGATTTCGGTGTGCGTGCGCTGTAGTCCGCGAAAATCGCAGCCTTCAATCTGTCGAGGGCGGTATTCGCCACGGCAGCTAGCCTGCGATCCGCACGAGCGGCTTGCCGGTGATGGTGCCGTCGAAGAGGGCGCAAAGCGCCTCGGGTGCGCGCTCCAGGCCGTCGTAGATATGCTCCCTGAACCGGATGCGCCCATCCCGGCGCCAAGCGGTCATGTCCGTCACGAAGCGGTCGAAGGCATCCAGATAGTCCATGAACGCGAAGCACTTGATGGTGAGGAAGCGGTCGAGCACATATTGGAAGTTCTCGATGCGCGCCTTCCCGTCGCCGGTGTAAATACTGATGAAGCCCGCGATGAGCATCAGGGCATTGGTGTTCATCAGCGGCAGGCAGGCGGAGAAATGCTCGGGGCTGGCGTTTTCGAGCAGCAGGTCGATGCCGTCTGGGCAGGCGGCGCTGAGTGCCGCCGCGAAGCCGGGCGATTTGTAATCGAGTGCGGCATCGATGCCGATTTCGTCCAGCAGCCAAAGAATTTTGTCTGCGCTGCCTGCGGAGGTGACGACACGCATGCCGTTCAGTTTGGCGATCTGGCAGGCAACCGAGCCGACTGTGCCCGCGCCGCTTGAAATGACGATTGTTTGCCCCGCGCACATCGTCGCGGCGCAGGTGAGCGCGAAATAGCCGGTCTGGCTCGCAATGCCGAGAAGACCGAGATAATCCCGCGCCTCTACGCCGCCGCCCACACGCCGCCGTGCGATGGCCGTGTCGGGGGAGAGATAGGGCACGAACGGCTCGCCATCCGAGATGAAATGCGCCTGCCAGCCCGACATGCTTTCCACGATGTCGCCCGGCGTGAAGTCCGCGTGCCGCGATGCAATCACGCGGCCGATACTCGGGCCATTGAGCGGCCCGCCAATGGGCCACGGCTCCAGATCCTTCGCCTCCGCATCCATGCTGCGCCGCATGTAGGGATCGACCGACATATAGAGATTCTCGACGAGCACCTGCCCGTCGCCGAGCGGCGGCAGATCCACCTCGACGATGCGAAAATGCCCGGGATGCGGACGCCCCTCCGGCCGCGCGACCAGGTGCACCTGACGGGTCCGGACCGTACCCGCTACCATGAGAACGGCAGCGGCTGCGTGGTGCTGGGCTGGAACGAGAATTCATCGTGCACGACGCGCACCCGCGCGGCGAGCGCGCGGAGGGGCTGGCCGCCGAACAATTCGGCCTCCTGCTCCGCGATTGCACCCTGCGGTTCGGCGAAGAAGGCATTGGCCGAGGCGACGCTGTCGAACCACAGCTCGAACAACACATCGATATCGGCAAATGCCATGCCTTCGAGCGGCAAGGGTTCGCGCAATTTGTGGCTGAGCACGAACTGGATCAGGTGACGACTGAGCGCGGGATGGTCGCGTATCCGCCGGGCGTGCGCGCTCGCCGCGGCGTGGAAGGTGTCGTAATCGGCGGCCGCGGGGCGGCGGCCAATCAGATAGACCTTCGTCTTCAGGTTCTCGACGAGGTCGGGTTCGGCCTTGTAGAGCCGTTCTTCCTTGGCGATGATCACTTCCGCTGAACCGTCTTGCGCGATGAAGCGCGGCTCATCGGGCTGGATGAGTTCGGGATAGAGCGGATTGCCGAGCCAGTCTCCCACCTCCGAAAGGCTGTTCACCCACACTTCCGCTGCGCCTTCGGCACGCAGCATGGCCGCATAACGCTCCGGAAACCGCACCGGATCGCCGGGGTATTTGTGTGTGCTGTTGTATTTGCGCATGAACTGCGAAAATGCGGTTACATGCATGGCGTGCGGCGAATGATGCTTCTGCCAGTAGAGGTGAAACGCGCGCGGCGACATGTCCGCGATCGGCACCGGAAATTCGAAGAACTTCACGATCCCGCCTTGGGTTTTCCAGGGCTCCGCCTCGACCCGCTCGGGATCGACCCATGGTCCCGGATTCTTGTACGACATCTGGAGACTCCGATCTTGCCGCCTAGAAGCGGAACGATACCGACGCGCCGAACTCGCGCGGCCGGCCGAACTGGTTTTCGACAAGCCCGAAGAATCCCGCGAGATCGAACGCGAGCGTGCGATACTTCTTGTCGGCGAGGTTGTTGGCGAAGACCGCGATTGTCACCGTTTCCGACGGCAGCGTGTAGCTGAGCCGTGCGTTGGCGATCACATAGCCCTTTTCGCGAAGCACCGGCGCGTTGCTGAGGCCGAGCCAGTGTTTGCCCGTGTAGCTTCCGTTCACCTGCGCCGCGAGCGTGCCGTCCGCAACCGTCCATTCCTGCCGGATGAGGCCGGTGAGGTGGATGGACGGCGCATAGGCAACCTCCCGATCCAGGACCACGCCGCCGACGTTCACGTCCTCGACCTTTGTATCGAGCAGCGCCGCGCCGAACACGATGTCGATACCCTGCAGCGGGTTCAGGAACAGCTCGGCATCAAGGCCGTACATGCGCGCATCATTGTTGGTGATGATCTGCGTGATGCCGGCGAGATTGAGCGCCTGATAATTTTTGTAGTCATAGTAGAAGGCCGCGACGTTGAAACGTCCGGTACCATTCCCGAATGTCGATTTCAGGCCGAGCTCGAACGCGTTCAGCGTTTCGTCCTCGAACTTGAAGGCGGCCTCGGCCGTGGGCGCCGGATCGAACGTCACCGGATCGACGAACAGCGACGACCCGGAGGGGTCGACGGGCGCGTTGTAGCCGAAGCCCTTCACGCCGCGGTTGTACGACGCGTAGACGAGCAGGTCGTCATTCGGCTTGAAATTGATCTGCGCACGCGCGGCATAGATCGACTGGGCATCCTTGCCGGCAAAATCAACGAGGTTTGCTGATCCGCTGGCGCCGAAGGGGATTTTGCCCGGCACGCCGTCGATCGCGAAGAAGTTTTCGTAGACCTGGGATTTCTTGTCGCGAATCCAGCGGAGGCCACCGGTCAGTGTGATCGTGTCGGACAGATCATATTCGACTTGGCCGAAGACGGAGTAGGAATCGGTATCGACGGCATAGAGTGCGAGCTGTTCGTCGACGCCGAAGCCGAGATCGCTGATCAGGCCGCGCTGATCGAAATCGCCGCGCAGGCGGAGGTAGAAGCCGCCGACAGTCCAGCGCAGTGCCCCAGTGCTCTCGCTGAGGCGGAGCTCCTGCGAGAATTGCGACTGATCCGCCGCCCCCTGGAAGTGGAAGAACTCTCCAGGCTGAACGTCCGAATCTTCGCGGAAGAACACGTCGATCTTGGAATAGTCGGTGATGCTGTGCAGCGTCACGTCGCCAAGTTCCCACGCCACCGTTCCGCTTGCGCCCCAGGTCTTCACGCGGCTGGTGCTGACATCATCGATGGCAACGGTGAAAGGGTCGTTGTCGGGCTCGGCGAAGCCGAACAGGTCGGTTGCTCCGGGTGACAGGTCGTACTCACCGCTGCCGCCGATGCCGGTCGGCGTGGCGACGCGGTGATCATAAGGCGTGCCGGTGTTGCGGCGCTTACCGCCGCGCAGGTTGAGAAGGACGCTGACCTCGTCGGTCGGCGTCAACAGGAGCTGCAGGCGGCCGCCGTATTCCTTGCGGTTCCACAGGTCGCTTCCGGTGCGGTTCTTGGCGATGTCGTCGTGGAAATCCCCGATCGCTGATGCGCGCAGCGCGACCTTGTCCGAAAGCGGCAGATTGATGGCGCCTTCGATCTTGAAGCGGTCGTAGGAACCGTAGCCTGCCTCCAGATAGCCGCCGAATTCGTCGGACGGACGCGCGGTGACGAAGTGGACTAGGCCGCCCGTGGCGTTGCGTCCAAACAGCGTGCCTTGAGGACCGCGCAGCACCTCGACGCGCTCGATGTCGAACAGCTGGAACTGCGCGCCGGTCTGATTGGCCTGATACACATCGTCCACATAAAGCGCGACAGGAGCCTCCTGACTGAAACCGAAATCGGTCTGCGTGACACCGCGGATCGAATAGCTGGCCGTCGCGCCGCTATTGCTTTGCGGGTTTTGCAGGCCCGGCGTGATCTGGATGATCTGCGTGGAATCCGAAATGCCGACCGTTTTCAGCTGCTCGCCGGTGAAGGCGGAAACCGAAACGCCGACATCCTGAACGCTCAGCCGATTGCGCGTTGCGGTCACGACGATCTCGTCGGTCAGCGACGAACCACCGCTGTCCGTTCCCGTTTCCTGTGCGGCTGCAGGCGCCGCGGCCGCGCAAAGCGCGAGCAGGCTGGCGTGCAAGAAAAGCTGCTTCACCCCTTTTATCTCCCTCCCAGAAACGGCTCCCCACCGCACCCCTTTGTTACTGTCAGCTGAAATCCGATGCCGTGTAGGTCTTGAGCACTTTCCCGTAGGGCAGGTCCGCCGTGAACCGCGCGTAGACGCCGCCATGAACGGCGCGAATGGGAAGGTTCACGTCGGACAGTACCGCCATCTCGATCGTGGCCGGCCCGGTGAAAACCTCTGCCTTGCCGTCCACACCCACATAGGGTTCGGCCTTGAACGTTACCGATGTGAGCTGCGCGAGCGCCGGGGCCACGCCGCCTGCGACATCGGGAATAATCTTGAGGCAGATGAGCGGGATCGGCGCCAGGATTTCGGCGCCCGCATTGGCCTGCGGCTTCACCACCGCGCGCAGCGCCCGGTCGTCGGCGCGAATATCCATGATCGCCTCGACATCGCCATTGTCGTGCTTGCGGATTTCGAAGCGCTGGCAGCGCTTCTTGCCGAAGCCCCAGATTTCGCGGCCCAGGATCTGGCTGTTCTCCCCCGTTACATAAACGCCGGGGACGTAGGCGTGGGGCTCGCCGTTCCACAGGCACATGATGCCGAGATACACTTCGCCGTAGCCGCCGATCGTCGTCCAGTGGTTCTGCTCCATCACCATGAAGGCGATGGCCGGCTCCATCAGCTCGAGTTCCGACGGCAGGAGGGCGAGCGCGGCGGCTTCATCTGGCTCGAACTGCAGCATGACCATTTCGGTGTCGCGGTAATAATAGGGGGGGCGATGCGCGAGGGCGTTGTGCGCCGGCATGATGGCGCCCCAATCCGCCGGTTTTAATTTTCCGAACTTCCCCATGGTTTCCCTCCCTTGGCAAACGCTGGCCATATGAGTCGCCAGATGCCGATGTGAAGTTTTAGGCCAATGTAATGTTTTGTGTCAATGTCTGCCGATCGGACTGTTGCGACACGTTGAATTGGTCTACATTTTTCGTGAAAAATCGAGGATGGCCACTTTTAGGCCGGCCTGCCGATGGGGGCGGTGTCTGGCTGGATGGCATGGAATCGGGAACGGATTTGACGACGACATTATGAAAAATGACAATGTGCCACGAGGCAGCCAGGACAAGACGCCCGCCCGAGCAAAAGGACGCGAGCGTCGCCGTCAGATTATAGAGGCCGCAAAGCGGCGCCTGTTGGCGCAAGGCGTCGATGGCCTCGTCCTGCGCGATATCGCCGAAGAACTCGGCATCACGCACGGCAACCTTCAGTATTATTTCGCAACCAAGGGCAGCCTGATCGAGGCGATCTTCGACGAGGAGATCGTCAAATATACCGACACGATGAAAATCGCGCTCGGCGCGACCTCGACCCAGAAAGGGCGGCTCGCGGCGCTTCTCGATTCGAGCCTCGATCTCCTGTCCGTCGACGATGTGCGGCTCTGGCACATCTTGTTCGGTATCGCGCACCAGAGCCCGGAGCTCGCCGCCATCCTCAGGCGCGAAAACGAGCGCTATGAAACGACGCTCGCTGAAGAGTTTGGCCGAATCTTTCCCGACATGACCGCAGAACGCCGCGTCCACGTCGCGAAAATCATCCGGATGCTGATCGACGGACTCGGTATTACCGTGATCTATGAGCACCCCGACAGCCCGGGCATGACGGCGATCAAAAGCGAAATCAAGGTTGTGCTCAATACCTTGCTCAATCTCGAGTAGCTTCCGGTTAGTCGCAAGACGGAGCCTCGATCCGTGGTCGTCTCGCCATATTGACTTATTAGGCCATTGGCCTATTGCTTGATCCCGGAAACCGGGAGCGAGGAAAACAAATATGGCTATTGCTAAGACCGCCGGCCGCGCGGCGACGGTGCCGTCAGGCGACTGCACCCCTATTTTCGATCATATCGCGGTCTGGGCCGCCGACACCGAAGCAAGCGCGCGTTTCCTCAGCGCGGTCATGGGCTGGAAGCGGCACCCCACAGTGATCCGCGTCAGCGATGAGGAGAAAACGACGGGGGGTATGATCGGCACGTTCTTTGACGCACCGGGCCTCTGGATCGAATTGATCGAGCCGACCACGCCCGGGCCGGGGCAGGATATTCTCGAGGCGCTTGGTGACGGCGCCCTCGTCGAGATCAATTTCGATCTCGGCAACGAATATCAGCTGGCGCTGGACCAGCTCGCCGCGCGCGGCGTCGAAATGCTGAGCATGGACGGTTCGCCGCTCAAGGATGGCGGCACCATCAACGAGGGCGTGTTCGACGGCCACGAGATTCTCAATCCCGGGCAGCGGATCGCTTATTTTCCGACATCAATGACGGGGGGAACCACGGTCGAATATTATGAAGTTCTTTCGGACGATGCGGGGTCGCTCCTGCTCGAACGCGATCGTGCCTGGAAGGATGAGACCCGCGAACCGGCGACCCCCTGGATCGACCATGTGGCGATCGTGACCGACGATGCCGAAGCCGCCGCCAGCTTTTTTGCGGATTACATGGGCATGAAAAGGCATCACGGACGTGCCGACGAGGGCGCTGCCAAAGTTGTTCTGCTCGATGCCAAAGGCGCGGACGAGAAAACGCTCTGGCTGCGGTTGGTGGAGCCTGCGCCGGGAAGCCGCGCCGCCGCCCTCCTCGCAGAGCGCGGGCCGGGCCATATCATGGAACTGGGCGTCGTCGTCGAGGATTTTGCGGCATTCGGCGCGCACGCCGCGAGGCTAGGTTTGACCTTGGTCGACAAGCTCGGTGCGCCGCTTCCCGCCGGCATCGTACCCACAGAGGCCTATTTCCGGAAGGAAGACAGCTGCGGCATTCCTGTTCGCCTCATCGCGGTGTCTGCATCGGTTTCATGCTGACCCGCACATCCGCGCCCTTGACGACTGAACGACAGAGATCGGGGCGTAGTCTGCCATCATCCGCCATTGATCCTAGATCTCCAAGTCTGTCTTATAAACCGATCTGATCCAGCCAGGCAGGCGCGGCACCGCGAAGACCAATCGCCCGTTCGCGAATGTCAGGCAATGGCTCGGCGGCTGGTTGAGGATGGAATTGTCAAAGACCATGCTGCGATCCGCTTTGAGAACCGCCGCGCGGATGAAAGGCGCGCAGCGCGCATAGCGGGCACGGACCTTGTCCTCGGGGACGACATGTCCGCCTTCCTCGACGCGGGCGCCGACACGAGCGACAGAGAGGTCTGGTGTATCGACGCCGACATGCATCACGATGACAGGGAAACCACGGGTGCACGCTTCATCGATCAGTTCAAGCTTGGACGGATGCGAGAAGACGGTCTCGGTCACGAAATCCCGACCTTGGGCGAGATAGTCGTCCCTGCGCGAAGACGCGATCTTGGCCGCTTCGTAAGATGCAGCGGGTGACGGATCGCGCAGGTCGTCGCGCTGGATGATGTCGGCATTGATCAAGTGTCCCGCGAAACTCGGCGCGATGCGGGTCTCGTAGAGCGTGGACTTGCCGGCACTGTTCGGGCCGGCAATCACGATCATCGTCGGCTTCATGCGCTGCGGACGGCCTTCTCACGCACAAGATTGCCCGCCGCATCGAGGCCGACACCCAGCCCAAGCTGTCGAGCCAGACGTCCTTCTCCTCATCGGTGAGGTCGGTTGTCTCGATGTCGCCGGCGAGCGCAGCGGTGATGCGGGCATGATCGAAATTCCCGGACTTCTCGATGGCACATCACCCCGCGCTTCACCGAAGCCGAGATCGAGCGTGGCACGCAGCCATTGCTTGATGAGCTTGCAAGGTTGCGCGCCCGGGTCGAGGAATTGGAAGGAAACATGCATGACCGATAAGCTCACGACTGGCGTCCATCATATAGGGCTGACGCCGCCTGGTCATGGCGGCGTGTCGTCAGAGGGGCTGATCACCGGCCCGAGGTCCGGCTAGCGCTGCGCTTGAAGATTTCGCAAACCGTATTTCACGCAAATAGGGGCGGCCGCCGTGCCCCCAACGACGTGCCGTGTCGTCAGTTTGGCGGGCCAGAGCAGCAATCCGGGGCGGCATCGTGCGGTGCCGTGCCAATGGCGAGCGTCCGACATCTAGAAGAGTTTAGGACACCGGCGGGCGTTTGAAAGCCTCGCATGCAGGAACGCGCGGGCTCCGGGCGGTGGTCCATGGAGATTTCGGCTCCGCGTTGATCTGCAAGGTCGGCCGGTAAACCTTAGGAAAGCCGCTGGCGCTACGGCTCGGTTCGGGATCAGGCCGGACGGCAAGTTCCCTAATTGCAGACATCCTAATTCGATACTGCGATACCAGACTTCAGTTGGAGCTGAAATTCATCTCCTGCAAGGCCACGTGGGCCGGTTTCCACACGGCATTGGCCACGCGGAGCAGATTTAAGCCGAGGATCTTGCGGATATCGTTTTCATCATATCCAGCCTTGATCTGGAGCTCGACCAGTCCTTCGATCTGCCTCGGCGATACGCATTTGAGCCGGGACCCGACTTCATAGCCGAGGCCGGGCGGGAATGTGCCTTTCATTTTATCGAGAGCGTCGCCCAGTTCCTGCATGTCGAACACGTAGTCGAGGCCGATCCCGACATGGTCGGCGCCTACCAATTGCACGACATGATCCATGTGGCGGAAGTAGGTTTCGGTCGAATTGTCGTTGTTGCCGAGGAAGATGCCGATGCCATTCAGGCAGACAACGCCCCCCGTTGCCGCGCAGGCGGTGATGAGGTCATCCGGCACGTTTCGGGGGTGATCCCACACGGCGCGCGGATTGGAATGCGAAAAGATCACGGGATTCCTGCTGTACGCCATCACGTCGCGCGCCGTATGGTAGCCCGTATGGGTGCAACACGCGACCATGCCCACCCGGGCCATTTCATCGATAACCTCGTAACCGAACGCGGTGAGACCGCCATCCTCATCCTGGCATCCCCCACCAACCCGATTGTTCCGATTATAAGCCATCAGCATCCAGCGGACCCCGAGATCGTAGAACGTCGAGATCAGGGCGATCTGGTCGCCGATACCATTGGCGCCTTCTATATCGAAGCCGACGGCAAGGCGCCCCGTTGCGCGCGCGCGGGTAATGTCATCGACGGATTCGATCAGGAGATACCGGTCGCTTCGTGCGGAAATCCAGCGACGAAAATGCGCGATCATGCGGATGTGCTCTTCAATACCCTGCTCGCCAAAGCCGATATTGATCATCGCAACATCGACGCCGCTCGACCGATAAAGCTCAAGCTGCGGCAGGAATGTCTCGTCCAGCGGGCGCAGGGGCATGCAGCCATGATTGTCCCAGACAAGGTTCGAGGCGATCAGGGATTTCGCGTTCATAACTCACTCACAAGTTTGGCATGACCAGTATCAGAACATAGGCTTCCGTGCCGTTGACGTTCAAGTCGTGGAGCACGCCGGTCATGGATGTCTGGCCGCTCCACTGGCTGAACGCCCCTGGGCTTAGAAGTCATCCGGACGGCAAGAAAGTCGCGCAAAACGGTCGAAATCACCTCAGGTGCTGCTCGTCATGACAACGTGGACCTAGGGTGCGAGCTGTATCCAGCAGGCACCCTATCTACCCACATTCACTACGAACTACTCGCTGACCGTAATTGCGCTCCCCGTGCTCTGATCGCACTCTAAATGGCAAGCCGCAGTTTGTTATGGAAGTAAGCAAAACCGCAACCTGCGTAAGAATTACCCTGAGATTTTGGGATTGAGGGCATATGTCAACGAGAATTGGTGTAGATATTGGCGGCACCTTCACGGATATCGTCATATATGATTCCAGCACCGGCCGCGTCGATATTGGCAAGGTGCCAACGACACCGGCGTCGCCGGAGCTCGGTTCCGTCGAGGCAGTGCGTTTAGCGGCGAGCGGTGAACTCCTCGCCCGTGCCGATTATTTTCTGCACGGTACGACAGTCGGCCTGAACGCGCTGCTCGAACGGCGCGGAGCGAAGGTCGGGCTCCTGTGCACCGAGGGATTTCGGGATACCATCGAGATCGGCAGGGGAGGCCGGCCAGAGTCGTATAATCTGTTCTGGACGCCGCCCCCGCCGCTGGTTCCGCGCTATCTGCGCCTCGGTGTTATCGAGCGTATGTCGGCGTCGGGCGAGGTTCTGAAACCAATCGACGATGGTTCAGTCCGAAAGGCGCTCGACACATTCCGCGAGCAGGAGGTGGATGCGATCGCCATCTGCTTCATGAACGCCTACAGCAATCCGGCCCACGAGGATGCCGCAGAAGCGATCCTCCTCGCGGCCGGTTATGAAGGTGAAATCTCGAAGTCCAGTTCGCTGTCACGAGAGTATCACGACTACGAGAGGACGAGCACCACATGCATTGATGCCTTCGTTCGTGCACGCATGGCTGATTATCTCGACCGTCTCGAAGACGGGCTCGGCGCGCTTGGATTTCAGGGTCAGGCGCTCATTACCCGCTCGGGCGGTGGCGCCATGATGTTCGGCGAAGCTCGTACGCGTTCCTATGAGACGATCAATTCTGGCCCCGTTGCCGGGGTCGAAGGCGCTGCGGCGCTCAGCCGCCGTGCGGGGCTTGGCGATCTTGTCACCGCCGACGTTGGCGGCACGAGCTTCGACGCGACCCTCGTGCTCGATGGCCAACCGACACTTCTCTATCAAGGCGATGTCATAGGCATGCCCTTGCAAGCCGAATGGATCGACGTTCGTTCGATCGGAAGCGGGGGCGGTTCAATCGCTTACATCGATGAGGGCGGCCTGCTGCAGGTCGGCCCGAAAAGTGCCGGCGCGGTGCCGGGACCGGCCTGCTACGGCCGTGGCGGCACTCTGCCGACGACCACCGACGCAGCCTTCCTGCTCGGCATGCTGGGTGCAGGCTCGCTCGCTTCCAACCTCACGCTCGACCGGAGCGCTGCGGAGGCCGCGTTTTCGCCGCTCGCGGCCATACTCGGGCGATCGATCCGGGACGTCGCGATCGGCGTGATCGAGATTGCGGCGGCTTCTATGGCGAATGCGGTTCGCGAGATCACCGTCGAGAAGGGCGTCGACCCCCGTTCGCTCAAACTGCTCGCGTTCGGCGGTGCCGGCCCAATGCTCGGCACCCAGATTGCCCGCGAGTTGCACATGGATCATGTTGTCATCCCGCCTTATGCCGGAAATTTCTCGGCGTGGGGGCTGCTTGGCGCGGATCTCACCCGGACGACAAGCCAGACGTTTCACATGGCTCTGGAGGAGGCGGCACTCCCCACCGTTGCGCAGCAGATTGGCGCAATGATCAGGGGGCTGCGTGAAAGCCTTTCAGACGAAGATCGCGCGGATACGACAGAGAGCGTATCGCTCAGCCTGCGTTTCAAGGGCCAGGAGCACGCGCTGACCATACCGATCGCGTTTAGTGAAGGCGCGATCATGGAATCCGCAGCGGCGATCGACGAGCGCTTTCGTGCGGCCTACGCAAAGAGTTTCGCGATCAGCCTGCCAAACGATGCAGAGATCATCACGGTCCGCTGCGGAACGACGAAAAAGCTCCCCAAGATTGAGGCAAGTTCAGCAGCTGCACCCGCCGTGGTGGACACGCCGGCTTCAGGCTTTGCCATGCATTCCTTCAGCAGAAAAATGGATGTCGAGGCGCATTTGATTTCGCGCGCCGCGATGACACCGGGCAAGGTCTATGCCGGCCCCCTGGTCATTCTGGAGCCTACAACGACGACCTACGTCGACTGCAATTTCCTCGCGCACGTCGATGAACATGATTGCCTGCATCTCAAGACTGAAGGACTGTGCGATGTCGAATGAAGATTCCGGGATTCACATTTACCGGGGTACGGACGCCCCGACGTTTCCGGTCGGGCCGTCGGCTGATCCTTTCACCACGGAGATCGTGCGCCGGGCGCTGAATTCGGCTGCGGTCCAGATGTCACGGACGATGGTTCGCGCTGCATTCTCTCCGCCGGCATATGAAGGCCTCGATTTCGCCGTGGTCCTGTACGATCGTCATCGGCGGTTGATTGCCCAGGCACCGACGATCCCGCTGTTCATGGGCACGATGGGCTTCTGCATCGAAGCTGCGGTCGAAGCGGCCGGCGGTGATGCAGCGCTCGAAGACGGCGACGTACTGATCTACAACAAGCCTTACGGCACGGGATCGCACGCTCAGGATTGCGCCATTGTCATGCCGATCTTCGATGGCGACGAACTCGTGGCTTTCGCGGCCAACAAGTCGCACTGGACCGATATCGGCGCAAATAGCTTCTATTGCAGCAATACCACCGATGTCTTCCAGGAAGGCGTCGTCCTGCCGGGCGTCAAGGTCATGAAGCGCGGCGTTATGAATGACGACGTCTACCGGATGATCATCGCCAACAGCCGGGCTCCGCAAGCGGTCTCCGGCGACTTGCGTGCCCAGATTTCAAGCTGCCGCGTCGGCGCACAGGAGCTCCTCCGCATCCGCGCGCGCTATGGCAAGGATCTGTTTGAGCAGTCGATCAACATGATGATCGAGCATGGCGAGAAGAAGGTTCGCGCCAGACTCGAAACCATTCCGGACGGCCGCTACAGCGCGGTCTGTCATATGGATAACAATGGTGTCGATGAAGATCCGATTTCGTTTCCGATTGCCGTCGAGATCAATGGCTCCGATGTGATCATCGACCTGTCGGATGCACCGGATGCGCAAAGGGGGCCCACCAATTGCCCGCTGCCAAGTACGGTCAGCGGCGTGCGCGTCGCCATAGCGATGCTCGTTGGGAGCAGCGGCGAGGAGGGCGAGATTCCGAACGAGGGGCATTTCCGGCCGCTGACCGTGAAGACGCGGCTCGGCTCCATGTTTCATCCGGTCGAGCCGCAACCTTGTTTCCTCTATGGCTGGCCGATCATGTCGGCGATGGAGGGATTATATGAAGCCCTCTCGGCCGCCGGAGACGGAATTGTTCCCTCCGGCAGCGCGGCGGATATCTGCGGCGTGATGCTTTATGGCGCGGCTGCGAGCGGCGAGGTTGTGGTGGTTGCTTCGCCCATGCCGGTTGGGCAAGGCGCCCATGCGGGCGGTGACGGCGCGACCTTGTTCGTTCCCGCGCTCAGCCAATCCTCGCTCACCGAATGTGAAGTCCAGGAGGCCAAGGTTCCCGTCGTCTTCGAGCGATGGGAGTTCACGACGGATTCGGCTGGCGCCGGAAAGTTTCGCGGCGGCCTTGGCTGGGAATTCCATTATCGCCTGCTCGAAGACATGACGATGATATCAGTGATCGAACGAACCAAGATGCCCGGCTGGACTCAGCGCGGCGGACAGCCCGGCGCCACGAACGGACTTTTCGTCGACTATCCGGACGGCACGACCACGGAACTGACGAAGGTTACCGACCTCAAGATTCCCAAGGGTTCGCGCGTTCGGGTTTATTGCGGCGGCGGTGGTGGCTACGGTGCTCCGGCGATGCGAGCCCGCAACCTTGTCGAGGCAGACCTCAGGAACGGGCTGATCTCGCCAGAAGCGGCGCGGAACGTCTATCAGCTCGGGGTTTGATCAGGCACGTGAATATCTTTGGGGCGCCCGCTGCGGCATTGGTCGGATAGGGAAGAAGCATCAATCGTTCATGCTTTCCTGAACCGCCAGGGCCGCAGCGCGCCTGTCACTGACACCAAGCTTGGCGAACATGCTCTTCAAATGAAACTTGATCGTGTTTTCCGTCAATCCCAGCTTTCGTGCGATCACCTTGTTCGAGTGGCCTTCAACCAGGGCGAGGGCAATTTCAGTCTCGCGGGCGTTGAGGCCGGCGACTTGCCGCTTTGAGAGCGGAATGGCACGCATCACGAGCGTCGCGTGCCGCCGGGAAATCGCGGGCGTAGCATTGTTCGCGGCAACGTCACCCACGATTCCCGAAACGAGATCACCTTCCTCAGCAAACAGCGCCACGAGCTGTTCACTCGCGGTCATGCCGAGCGCGACCTCCATTGCCTTCACGGCGCCTTCGACATCGCCAGCACGATTCAGGGCGACCGCGCTCATGACATGGCCCTTGGCCGCCGTCCTCAATCGACCACCGCGCGTGCCCGTCTCAATCAGGGTTCGGGCATGGCAGAGGGCCCGTTCGCTGTCGCCATGGGCCAGAGACCAGTGAAAAAGCGCCGTCATTTGTGCGTCGTGGAGGCGCCATGGACTATAGCCATCCCGAGACAGCGATAATTCAATTCGCTTCACGAGCCGTGCAATTCCGTTTCTCTCACCCGCACGCAGCAGCCACGCGACTTCGAGCGCATCGACGAGCTCTCGTAGGTCGATAATTCCCAACGCCCCGACTTGCCGCTTGAGATCAGCAGCAAGATCGGAGACGGCCGTCCTGCCCCCCGTTCGGTGCGCCACTTCAAACATGATCGGATACGCAATCGCACCAAGCGAGAACCAGCTGCTGCCCCATCCCAGAAGGTCCAGTGCTTCACGAACCTGCGTGCTCGCGTCTTCCACGAAGCGGCGTTCATAAGAAGCCGCTGCGCTGATGATCTTGGTCATGGCTTCCGGCGGGCCGTCTTCGGCAGTCGGCCACTCGTCATCGCGTGCAAGCTTTGCTGTGTACTCCGATGCATTGCGAAATGATCCGCGCGCAATTTCCATCAGTGGCAGATGATAAGGCAGCCAGCCTTCCGAAAATTGTGCATTCATGGTTCCCCGGAAAAGCGCAGTGCATCGGCGCCAGGCCTCCATCGCCTTCGGCAAATCGCCGCGCATTTCGAAGACCACGCAGCGCAGATTTTCCATCGTTCCCAGTGCAAGGGCATCATCGCGATCCGCGGCTTCACTGATCCGATCAAAAAGCGACTCATCGATCCTAACACCCTGCAGTGCTATCGCGATGTAGGCTTCCAGCAGGGCCCCGTCACGTTGCAGGGCAAAACTATTGCCAAAAGGATCATAACGCAGGTTATGGGTTTCGCGCTTGATTTCCTGAAGAATCCGATCGCACTCGACATAGTATCCGGCCCGGAAGCGGGTCAGAGCGGCGATCAGGCGCAATCGGGGGCGCGCAGAAACTTCTTCGGGTAACAGCGTTTTCAGAATCGATAACAGCCCGGATACGCCCCGATGGGCGAAAATTCGCCATACATAGATATCATCCAGAGTCTCTTCGAAAAGGCCGGGAATGCCGGAAGTCCTCGACTGCGCGATGGCATGTTCGAAAAGCAGGTTTTGCTTATACCATGCTATCGCCTTCAGCGAGATTTCGTCTCGTTTTGCTGATAGAAGATGGCTGGATCCGCGCAGATATTCACGCAAAATCGGATTCAGGCGGAAGCTGTCAAGGTCGGTTGAACTCTGTCGTTCAACAAGGCCACCAAGTGTTTTCGTAAGTTCCTGGAGCAGATAGGCGCTGTCCGAGCGATTCCGGACATGGTCGACCAGAGCCGGGTTGACGGTGTCGAGTTGTGAAACGTCGAGTAGAAGTGCGCGAACCTCCTGAGGCAAAGGGAGAAACAGCTGTTCCTCAATATAATCAAAAATGTCCGCATTCAGGAGGGTGAACTTGCCGCCAACGGGCTTTCGTCCGATCCTTTCCGATACGATGCCAATCAATGCTGGCCAGCCGTGTGTTGAAGTGTAGATTTTATCGATCTGTTTGTGTGCTAGACGCTCCTTGATGAGCTCGGACACCTCCTCCTCGCTAAAGAACAGCTCCGCTCCCTCCAGAACAAAAGCAAGGCCGCCGACACAAAGGTCAGAGATTTTCAAATTTACCTTTTTGCGCGTGGCAACAACGACATGAATGCCTTCGCTATCGCCAATCACCTTTCGGATAGCTGCGTTCATATCTTCGGTATCCAGCCGGTCATATTCGTCGATAATTACGAGCTGGCTGGCCTGGGCGGATGGCGCATTCATTGGACTTGAGCGTGTAACGGCATCGGCCCGCACCTGAAGAAGCCATCTCTCGAAATCTTCGGCTACCAGGTCCGCGTGCCCAAGCGGCGGCCTGTAAACGGCTACCCGGCCGCCATCGGCATCGATGAACTTTGCCAACTGGTTCAAGATTGTCGACTTTCCCGATCCGGCCGGTCCAATCAGCAAAGTCAAACCGCGCGAGGTGACAATTTTCGCCAGTCCCTTGATAAGCCTGCGCTCAATCTGGATTCTGTCTGGTTTCAATCCGTGATGATTGGCTATTTGGTCCGGCATTTGCATCGATCAGCGTGTTCCCGTCCCAACAAGAAGCTTGGGCTGCCTGCGTTCGTTCCCCGTCAGCTTGCACCCCAGGACGAGCAAAGACTGTTGGGTTGATATCCACGTCCCGGCTTTACGATGTGCACCAAAAGATCGCTCAAACCCCGCTGGCCGCGAGAAATCAAACGACCTGATTACCTCCATGGCAATAGCCGAGGTGAGGCATGGGATACAACCTCGCCCCCATCGACGTGGGGGCGCCTCCTTTCATAATCGATTGTCCGTCTTCGCTATTGGCTCCGCTCAAGGCGAGCGATCCGGACGATGCGCGAAGCGTCGTTCGCTCAGCCAGATACATCCTCGCCCTGCCAGTCCTATTCACTCACGGCAGAGCGGCCGTAACAATGATCTCGACCTTGTAGTCGGGCGTAGCGAGGCGAACCTCGCCGGTGGCGCGCGTTGGCGCGTTGGCGCCGCCGATCCATTCCTCCCATACCACATTCATGGCGGCGAAGTCCGCCATGTCCGCAAGCCAGATCGTCGCCTGAAGAATCCGGGAACGGTCGGTGCCTGCTTCGGCGAGCAGGCTGTCGATCTGTGCGAGCACGGCACGCGTCTGCGCCGGCACGTCGGGCCCGAGCGCGACCTGGCCGGCCAGATAGACGATGCCGCCGTGGATAACGGCCTGGCTCATGCGGGAGCCGGAATGCAAACGCTCAATGCTCATGAATAGTCTCCTTCTTCGCTGTGTCCGTCATGCCGAGTAGCGTTTGATGTCAAGCCCTTCCGGATCGATCGGGGGCGCCGTGCCGCTGATGAGGCTTGCGATCAGCCGGCCGGAGCCGCAGGCCATCGTCCAGCCGAGCGTGCCGTGGCCGGTATTGAGGAAGAGGCCCGGCACCGGTGTCGCGCCGATGATCGGTGGACCGTCGGGCGTCATCGGACGGAGCCCGCTCCAGTATCCCGTCTCCTGCAGATCGGCCGCGCCGGGGAACAGATCGTTCACGCAGTGCAGGAGCGTTTCCTTGCGTCGGGCCGGCAGGCTGTTGTCGTAGCCCGAGATCTCGGCCATGCCGCCGACGCGGATGCGATCGCCGAGCCGGGTGAGGGCGACCTTGTAGCTTTCATCGAGCAGGGTCGAAACGGGCGCCCGGTCCGGCTTGGCGATCCGCAGCGTCACGGAATAGCCTTTCACGGGATAAACTGGCAGGCGCACGCCGAGCGGCTGCACCAGCCGCGGCGAGTGGCTGCCGAGCGCCACGAGCACGGCGCCCGCTGCGAGTCTGCCCTGCGTCGTCCGCACGGCGCTGACCCGGCCTGATGCTGTTTCCACCGCTTCGATGCCGGTATCGTACCGGAAGCTCACACCCCGCGATGCAAGCCATTCCGCGAGTGCGGCCGTGAATTTGTAGCAATCGCCGGTTTCATCGCCGGGCAAACGGAGCCCGCCCACGAAACGGTCGCGCGATGCCGCAAGGCCGGGCTCCGCGCGCACGCACCCATCGCGGTCCAGAACTTCGTAGGATACGCCGTAGGACTGCAACACGGCGATGTCGTCCGCGCTTGCATCGAGTTGCTTCTGTGTCCGGAAAAGCTGCAGCGTGCCGAGCGTCCGCTGGTCGTAGTCGAGCGGCAGCCGCTCGCGCAGCGCGGCAAGCTCGTCGCGGCTGAACTCGGCAAGGCGCACCATCCGGCTTTTGTTCAGCGCGTAGCGCGCCGCGGTACAGTTGCGCAGCATCGCAGCGATCCAGCGCACCATTGCAAGATCGAGCTTCGGCCGCAGGATCAGGGGCGCATGGCGCATGAAGAGCCAGCGCATCGCCTTCACCGGAATGCCCGGCGCTGCCCACGGCGAGGCGTATCCCGGCGAAACCTCGCCTGCGTTGGCGAAGCTCGTTTCGAGTGCCGGACCCGGCTGCCGGTCGATCACCGTTACCTCATGTCCCGCTTCCGCGAGATAATAAGCCGATGTGACGCCGACGACGCCCGCACCAAGGATTGCAACCTTCATTGCACTGTCTCCAAAAGGACGCGCTCGCCGCGCGTGCCGAACCGTGTGAGGATTTCGTAAGCGATGGTCCCGGCATCGCGCGCCACGTCGGCGGGCGATTGGGACGGGCCGAGCAGTTCGACGAAATCGCCTTCTGCAAGCGCATCGGGCGGCAGCGCGGTCAGATCGACCGTCATGCTGTCCATCGAAACGCGGCCGACGATCGGCAGCCGCTGTCCCGCATACCACACCGATCCCGTGCCCCCGAGGCTGCGCGGCCAGCCGTCGGCATAGCCGATGCCCAGCGTCGCAAGGCGGCGGCGTGACGGTGCGGTGTAGTCGAGCCCGTAACCGACGCGAACACCGGCCTCGACATCCCGGATTTGAAGGATGCGCGCGTCGAGCCGGACGACCGGGCGCATCGGCACACCGCTTGAATGGGGCTGCACGCCGTAGAGCGCGATGCCGGGCCGAACGAGATCGCAGTGGAAAGCGGAGGAAAGAAAAGCGCCGCCGCTATTGGCGATGGACGCCTGCACCGCCGGGAACAGCGTCCGGATCGCCCGAAAGCGCGCGCTTTGTTCCGCATTCGCCGCGTGGTCTGGTTCGTCCGCGCAGGCCAGATGGGTCATGATCAAGCGAAGTGGCACTTCCCGTGCGAATGCCGGGTCTGCCGCCAGCGATGCGGCCGCGGCCGCATCGAGCCCGAGCCGCGACATGCCGCTGTCCACCTGAAGCACGGCGGGAAGCGGCGTGCCCTTCGCGCGTGCAAGCCCGCGCCAGCGCGCGATCTGGCTGTCGGCGTTCAGGACGGGCAGAAACCCATGCGCCGCGCAGGCAGCTTCGGCGCCGGGTTCGAGGCCGTTGAGGATCACGATCTCGGCATCCTTCCCGAGCGTATCCGTCACGTTCAGAGCCTCGAGGAACTGCGCGACAAAGAAGACGCGGCAGCCTTCGGCGTAGAGGGCAGGGGCAACGTCCTTCGCCCCGAGGCCGTAGGCATCCGCCTTGATCGCAGCACCGCACGCAGCGGGCGCAACGCGGCGCGCGATCGTGCGATAATTGGCGCGGAGGGCGCCGAGATCGACTGTCAGCCTGGAAGATGCCGTTTTGATATGTCCGGACATGCCGCCTCCTGAAAGGAGTGTATCCGCACTGAATTCGAATTTTCCGCTTCTGTGACGTTTGAAGTGTCAGTGGATTTAGAATAGTAAAATAATATTCGATATTATGGAATAAAATGCATGATCTCGCTCGATGACATCGATCGCAGGATTCTCACCGAACTTCGCCTCAACGCGCGCATTCCCAACAATGCGCTCGCGCAGAAGGTCGGGCTTTCGCCATCGGCCTGCCTTCGCCGCGTCGGCCTGCTTGAAAAGTCGGGCGTGATCCGCGGCTATACGGCGATCGTCACGGGCGCCTTGCCGGAAGAGGGGACAGTCGCGATCGTGCAGGTCGAACTCGATCGCCAGACCGAGGAATATCTGTCGCGCTTCGAGACCGCGCTGCGCAAGCATCCCGAGATTGAGGAATGGCATCTGATGACCGGAGCCGGCGACTATATCCTGCGTATCCAGATCGCCGGCATCGACGATTACGGGCAGTTCCACCGGGATGTCCTGTCGCGCCTGCCGGGCGTGTCGCGTATCACGTCAAGTTTCGCCATGCGAAGCCACAGGCGCGCATAGGTAACCGGCCGCGATGCAGCGGAGCCGGCTCCAGAACGCCCTGCCTAGTGGAGCAGCATGTGGTGCAGGCCGTTCGGTACGCACTGCGCGGGCGTGTCTGCCGCGACGACCCGGAGCCCGGTGGCGTGTTCGATCATGGACCGGATAAGCGGAACCACGGCGCTGCCGCCCGTCAGCACAATGCCGTGATTGTGGATGTCGTGGCTCAGCTCGGGCGATGTTCCGCTGAGGACATCCAGAACGACCTCCACGATCTCCGCCACATGCCTTTCGGCGACCGTATCGAGTTCCTCGAGGGTGGTATCGATCGTGGTCGGCAATCCCGAGGTGAGGCTGCGTCCCTTCACTGCGATTGTGCCTACCGAGCCGGATCGGGTCTGGCGCCGCGCGACATAGTCCTGCTTGACCCGCTCGGCCGTGGTGTCGCCGATCAGGAACTTGTGGCGGAAGTGCAAGTAGTCCGTGATCGCCTGGTCGAGCGATGCGCCGCCGATACGCACCGAGCGCGTCAGGCAAATCCCACCGAGCGAGAGAACCGCGACTTCGGTGGTTCCCGCTCCGCATTCGACGAGCATCGTTCCAGTCGCCGCCGAAACCGGAAGACCGGCGCCGATTGCGGCCGCAAACGGCTCCGCGACGAGACGGACCGCGCCGATACCCGCGTCGCGCGCGGCTGTCAGCAACGCGCTGCGTTCGGCCATTGTCGCATCGGCGGGGACGCCGATCACGGCCCTGATTGCCCCTGTGCGCTTGCGCCCGAGCGCTTTGGGAACCGCATAGCGCAGCAGCTCGCGCGCTGAATCGATATCCTGAAGCACGCCGCGGCGGAGCGGCCGTTTGACTTCCAGATGTCCCGTTGTGCGATCGACCATCGCCTGCGCGCCCATACCCGCGGCTATGAGGCCGGGTACGGCCCCGTCCGTGCTGAAGCAGCACAGCGACGGCTCGTCGAAGACGACGCCTTCGTCGCGCCGTATCACCCGCAGGTTGGCGGTCCCGAAATCGATCGCGAGATCGGGCCGCCGTGAGAAGAGCGAAGCCATGGACGACGCTTATCAGGCGGCCTCGCGCCTGTCTCTCGATATTCCAGCGTCGAACGCCTCCGCGTCAGGCCTCCGGCGGAGGCGTCCGACCGCCGGGCGAAGCGGAACAGCAGCGCCGTCAGCAGCGCTGTACCGGACGTTCGACAAAATGTGAGAGATCATGGCTTGATTGTCAGCCGGCGTGCCGCTTTTCCGCGTGGTGCTCTGCATATGAGAAGAGTGCTTCCAAATCTTCGCGGCTGATATCGAAGCTTTCATGCATGTCCTCGAGTGCGGCATCGATATCCTGCAGTTTCACACCGTTCTGGACGCGGACCGGCACCGCCGGTTGATGCGGGTAGCTGTGGCCGCTCATACGGTGGAACAGGATAGCAATCCCGACAAGCGCGATGGAATTGATGCCGACGGGCATGAAGGCAAACTCGTAGCCGGACGCATGTACCGCGTGGCTTCCGATGACGGCGGTAAGCGCAGATGCGCCGCCTGGGGGATGCAGACACCTGAGGAGCGACATGACGAGGATCGCGGCGCCAACCGCGATCCCAGATGCAAGCCCGAGGTCGGGGATCGTCCGGAACACGGCGACACCGACCAGCGATGAAATGATATTGCCGCCGATGACCGGCCAGGGCTGTGCCATCGGGCTACTGGGCACCGCGAAGACGAGCACGGCCGATGCGCCGAGCGGCGCCACGATGAAAGGGAGATCGGACCTCGTAAATGGAAGCGCCGAACAGAGCAGAATGGTGAACAGGATGCCGATTGCCGCGCCAAGGCTGGCAATGGCGCGGCCACGAAAATCGGCACCGGTCAGGATAGGACGGAAAAAGCGCACGGGGAGAAGGCCACTTCGTATGGTAATGAAACGCTGGTCACGAATGCTGCGGCCGCGCATTCGTGACCAGAAAGAACTGTTTGAAGGGCCTAAACAAACGCCTTCCGGGTGCCTTGAGCGCCGCGGAAGGGCTCCTGGTGCCGAGTGTCGGACTCGAACCGACGACCTACCGCTTACAAGGCGGTTGCTCTACCAGCTGAGCTAACTCGGCACGCTGCGCCCTATTGCTTTGCGTTCAGTTGCAAATCAAGAGTTTCAACGTTCGGGGAGGGTCTCGCCGGGTGCGGCAGCGGCAATGGCGAGGGCGTGGATGCGCTCCATGAGATCGCCGAGCGCGGCGTAGACGGCGCGCTGGCGCTGTACGCGGCTTTTGCCTGCGAAGGCTTCCGAGACGATGCTGACGGTGAAGTGGCTCTCGCCGGTGCCGTCGTGACCCGCGTGGCCACGGTGGCGGTCGCTGTCGTTGCGGACGTCGAGATGGGTGGGCTGGAGCGCCGCGAGGCGGCGTTCGATTTCGGCGCTGATCGTGGTCATGCCGCCTCTATACAGCAATGCGCCGGCGTGTCAGCCGGTCAGGCGACCTCCGCCCGCCGCTTCCAGAACCAGACCGCGAAGATCAGGATGGCGACCGGAACCGCGATGCCGAATTCGTCGATCACATAGGGCGTAACCTCGCCGCGCGGGCCGGTGAGGGGGGTGAAGACGCGCTGGATGAAGAGGTTGTGGCTGGCGTGCAGGATCGCGGCGGGCCAGAGGCTGCCAGACTTCAGTCGCAGCCAGGCCGCGACCAGCGAGACGCCGAGCACGAGCACCATGAAGCAGGGGATGGCGACCCACAATTCGGTCTTCGCGTTGTAGCCGCCGAGCAGGATGAGCGGCATGTGCCACGCGCCCCAGATGAGGCCGACGATGAACACGCTCGGCATGAAGCCGGTGAGTTTGGCCATGCGGGGCGCCAGGAAGCCGCGCCAGCCGATTTCTTCGCCGAGCGCGGTCGCGAGCGAAATCGCCATGCCTGCTGAGGCCATCAGGAGCGCATAGCCGATGACGACGAGCGCCGGGTGCGCGTCTGTCCAGCCGAGGAAGGTACGCAGCTGCTTGATGTTCTCCGCGTCCGCGAAGCCGCCAAGGCCGAGGATCCATACCGCAGCATAGGCAAGGCCCGCGTAGCCGAGGGGGACGAGGTAGGCGGTGAGGTTCCAGCGGTGCTCACCCCAGCCCCAGCCGAGCGAGGCGAGATCGAGGCGGCGGAGGCGCACGGTGAGCAGCGCGGCGATCGCGGGCGACCACATGAGGCCGGTGACATAGGGCATGAAGGCAGGGGAGGGCTGGAGGCTCACCAGCGGGACGTAAAAGATACAGCTGAGACCCAGCGTCAGCGCCAGAAAGAACAGGATGTCGCCGACGAGTTTTCGCTTTTCCATGTGCCGCTCCCCCAAGCCGATGGGAGAACTTATGGCGGGCCGTAGTTTTCTCAAAGGAGAATTTTCTCTGATCGGGAGTGGGGCTGCCATTGCCGCCGCACCTTCCTATATAGGCGAAAAACCAGACTCAGGACCGACCCGATCACCGCCCCCCGCAAACCTCGTGAACGTTTCCACGGCCGCGTCGATGCGCCGGAACCGCCTCTGTGTGCGGAGCCCGGCTGCGACCAGCCGGGTGAGTTTCGCGCGCCCGTCTCCAACCGCGCGTCGGCGGGCTGGAAATATCTGTGCCTCGATCACGTGCGCGCGTTCAATGCCGCCTATTCGTTCCAGGACGACGGCGTGCAGAACGCCGCGCCCGGCTGGGAGCGGAGCACGCGGGCGTTCGCCTCCAACGCCTATGCGGACGCGTTCCACGACCCGATCGGCGTGATGAAGGCGCGCATGGGCGGATTCGCGCCGCCGAAGGCGCGTGGGGGCCGCGTGCTCGACAAGGTGGATCTGGCGGCGCTCCGCACGCTCGACCTTGACGAAAACGCGAGCTTCACGGACATCCGCGCGCGTTACAAGGAGAAGGTGCGGGTGCTGCATCCGGACGCAAACGGCGGGGACCGCACCCATGAAGCCGAGTTGCGCGGCGTGATCGATGCCTATACGCACCTTAAGGAAAGCCCGGCCTTCACGGCCGACCAGAAGAGCAGGAAGAGTTAAGTGGCGACGCAGCTGAAGGACAACGAACACCACGGCACGCTGATGGATGCGCCGGACCTCGAGGTCGACGCGCGGCAGGTGTTCGGCATCGACGTGGACATGAAAATCCCGGCCTTTTCAAAGGCCGACGAGCGCGTTCCTGACCTCGATGCCGACTATGTGTTCGATCCGGACACCACGCTCGCGATCCTTGCCGGCTTCGCCTTCAACCGCCGCGTGATGATCCAGGGCTACCACGGCACCGGCAAATCGACGCACATCGAGCAGGTGGCGGCGCGGCTCAACTGGCCGTGCATCCGCATCAACCTCGATTCGCACATCAGCCGCATCGACCTTATCGGCAAGGACGCGATCGTGCTGCGCGATGGCAAGCAGGTGACGGAATTCCGCGAAGGCCTGCTGCCGTGGGCGCTGCAGACGCCGACCGCGCTCGTCTTCGACGAGTACGACGCGGGCCGCCCGGACGTTATGTTCGTGATCCAGCGCATTCTGGAGGTGGAGGGCAAGCTGACGCTGCTCGACCAGAACCGCGTGATCCGCCCCAACAAGTTCTTCCGCCTGTTCGCCACCGCGAACACCGTCGGCCTTGGCGACACGACGGGGCTCTATCACGGCACGCAGCAGATCAACCAGGGCCAGATGGACCGCTGGAGCATTGTCACCACACTGAACTATCTGCCCGCCGAGACCGAAACGGCCATCGTTTCGGCCAAGGTGAAGGGCTTCGACGCGAAAACGATCGCCAATATGGTGAAGGTCGCCGATATGACGCGGCAGGGCTTCATCGGCGGCGACATCTCCACCGTGATGAGCCCGCGCACCGTGCTCACCTGGGCGCAGAACGCGCAGATTTTCAACAACATCGGCTTCGGCTTCCGCGTCAGCTTTCTCAACAAGTGCGACGAGGCGGAACGCGGCATCGTCGCCGAATACTACCAGCGCGTCTTCGGCGAGGAGTTGCCGGAGAGCATCGCGAAGAAGGCGTGAGCAAGGACAACAGGATCGAGGATTTCCGGCACGCGCTGGCGGCGACGCTGCGCGCAATGGCGCACGTGCCGGAGTTCGACCTGACCTACACGGCCGACAAGCCGGGCGCTTCGGGCAATCAGGCGCGCGTGCCACAGCCGGCGCGCGGGCTTCCCGCCGATCAGGTCGCCGAGGCGCGCGGCTGGGCGGACAGCTTCGCGCTCCGCCGCCGTCACCATGATGCCAAGCGCCATGCCGCGCTGCAGCCGCCCGCCGGGCTCCCCCGCGACGTGTTCAACGCTGTCGAGCAGGCGCGTGTCGAGGCGATCGGCGGCCGCGACATGGCGGGCGTGGCGACCAACCTTTCGCAGATGAACCTTGCCCGCGTGAAGGCGGACCCGCTCGTTCGCGCGCGCAATCTCGACGAGGTGCCGCTGGCAAGCGCGGTCGGCATGATCGCGCGCGAGCGGCTGACGGGTGAGCCGTCGCCCGCCATCGCCGACGCGGGGCTCGCCCACGTGCGCGACTGGATCGAGGAGAAGGCTGGGCGCCATCTCGATGACCTTGCCGCCAATCTCGATGATCAGGCCACCTTCGCATCGCTCACCCGGCGCATCCTTGCCGATCTCGGCCTCGGTGAAGACAAAGGCGAGGAGCCTGAGCAGGACGATCAGGAAAGCGGCGAGGACGAGCAGCAGAACGAGGGCGATAGCGACGAGGGCGACGACGAAGGCTCGGCCGGGCAGGATTCGAGCATGGATACCCGTGCCGAAGAAAGCGAGGGCGGCGATCAGGAGACGGACCAGAGCGCGGAGATGGACAGCGACGCCATGTCCGACGCTGACATGGCGGACGACGGCGACGAGGGCGTCGTGCCGTGGCGCCCCAACACGCCGACCACCGATCTCTCCCCCGATTTCGATTATCACGCCTACACCGCGAAGTTCGACGAGGTGCTGACGGCCGAGGAGCTATGCGACGCCGAGGAACTGACGCGCCTGCGCGGCTATCTCGACCAGCAGCTCGTGCACCTGCAGGGCGCGGTGACGAAGCTCGCCAACCGCCTGCAGCGCCGCCTGATGGCGCAGCAGAACCGCGCGTGGGACTTTGATCAGGAAGAGGGGCTGCTCGATCCGGCGCGGCTGACGCGTGTCGTCGTGAACCCCGAACACGCGCTCAGCTACAAGATCGAGCGCGACACCGATTTCCGCGACACGGTGGTGACGCTGCTGATCGACAATTCCGGCTCGATGCGCGGCCGTCCGATCTCTATCGCGGCGATCTGCGCGGACATCCTTGCGCGCACGCTGGAGCGCTGCGCGGTGAAGGTGGAGATTCTCGGCTTCACGACGCGGGCGTGGAAGGGCGGGCAGAGCCGCGAACAGTGGCTCGCCGACGGCCGCCCGCCGAAACCCGGCCGCCTCAACGACCTGCGCCACATCATCTACAAGACCGCCGACGCGCCATGGCGCCGCGCGCGCAAGAACCTCGGCCTGATGATGCGCGAGGGGCTGCTCAAGGAAAACATCGACGGCGAGGCACTGCTCTGGGCACACAACCGCCTGATCGGCCGCCCCGAGGAGCGCCGCATCCTGATGGTGATCTCCGACGGCGCGCCGGTCGACGATTCGACGCTTTCGGTGAACAGCGGCAATTATCTGGAGCGCCACCTGCGCCAGGTCATCAAATGGATCGAGGCGCGTTCGCCAGTGGAGCTGATCGCCATCGGCATCGGCCACGACGTGACCCGCTACTACAACCGCGCCGTGACCATCATGGACGCCGAACAACTCGGCGGCACGATCATCGAACAGCTCGCGCAGCTCTTCGAGGAAGAAGGCGCGGGCAAGGGGCGGGGACGCCGAGCGGCTTAGGGGTGGTCCCGCATTTCCGGGAAGGAGTCGGGGTCTGACATTCGGGTTTTGCGTCCCTCGACTTCGCTCGGGATGATGCGCGTATTTGCAAGGTATAAAGGCCCTTCATCCCGAGCGAAGTCGAGGGACGCACGATATACCAGTCCGCTCAGCCCCGCACCGGCCGCCGCGCGAGCCGCGAGAGCGCATCGCCGAGGAAGTCCATCACCGCCCTCACGTGGGGCACATGCCGCACGCGCTCGTGCGTTACCAGCCAGACGCCGCGTTCGACCCCGCCGGGCACGGGGATGCAGCAGATAAGGTCCGGGTCCGCGTCCGCGACGAAACCTGGGAGAATGGCGACACCTGATCCTGATTTCACCGCCGCGAGAATGCCGGTGACCGAGGCGTGATGGATGGCAACGGCGGATTCGAGGCCGTTCTGTTCCAGAAAGTTTTTGTAGATTTCCCATATCCGCCCGCCGCCACCGGCGATCAGGGGATGTCCGCGTAAGGCTTCGATAGTGCGGGGCACGCCGTTCGCCGCCGCATAGCTGCGGCTGCAATAAGCGGTCCACGGCTCGTCGCCGAGGCGGCGGCAGACAAGCCCCCTGCCTGAAAGACGCCGGGCCGAGCGCAGCGCGACATCCGCCTCGCCTGCGGCGAGGTCGCGGATGACGTCGGTGGTGTCGAGTTCGATCGTGATCGCCGGATAGGCGCTGCGAAGGTCGCGGAGCACCGGCGCGAGCACGGTGACGGTGAGGATTTCCTGCGCGGTGAGGCGCACCATGCCGCTGGCTTGCCGGATATGGTGGTTGGCGGCGTCCGCGAAGCTGGCTGTCGCCGTATCCACCGCCTCTGCATGGAGGAGCAGCGATTCACCCGCCGGGGTCAGCGCATAGCCGCTCTGGCGCCTTTCGAAGAGCATGACGCCCAGCGCTGCTTCCAGCGCGGTGATGCGCCGCGCCACCGTCGTCTGGCTGACGCGCAGCGCCTGACCCGCCGCAAGCGTGCTGCCCGTGCGCGCGACGGCGAGGAAATGGCGCAGGTCGTTCCAGTCGAACATGTGCGCATTCTGCACATTTGCAGAACGGGCTGGCAATATCGTTGTTCGGAGAGGCGACGGAAACGCGCTATTCAGGCACTGCGGCGCCGCGAAGCCCTCCCACACCACCTGGAGTTCAAACGATGAAAACCCTGCTTGCGCTCTCCGCGCTCGCCGGCGCCCTGTGGGCGCTGCCTGCCGCCGCCGACCCTGTCTCCGCCGAGGCCACGCGCGTCGTATCCTACCGCGATCTAAACCTTGCGACCCACGAAGGACGCCGCGCGCTCGATCGCCGCATCGGGATTGCCGTGCGCAGCGCGTGCGGCACGGCATCGAGCGCCGACCTTGTCGGCAAGCGCGAGGTGCGCCGTTGCCGCGAGGTGACGCACGCGGCCATCGGCCCCGTCGGCGCCGCGATGCAAAGCGCCGCCCTTGAAGACGGTTCGGCGCGTCCTCCCACGCGCTGAGCCGCTCTGGCCCGTCGCAGCATCACCTGCGACGGGCCGTTCGTCGCACCTGTCCGAACCCTGACAGAAACATTCACAAGCCGTTCAAGGGCCGAGTCGCAGTCTCTCCCACGTGGTCATCGGCGGCTTTCGTTCCCCTCCCGCCGATGATCACCAAAGAAGAATGGAGAGACGATATGTTCAGGAAGATTCTGATGGCCGCTGCGGCGATGACCATGCTGACAGCCGCGCCGGCGATGGCCGACAACGACCGTTGGGATCGCGGTGGCAAGCACTGGCAGAAGGATCGCCACGACGAGCGCAAGTCGTATCGCAAGGGCTATCACGACGGACGCAAGTACGACCGCCGGGATGACCGCCGCGACAACCGCTATGCCTACCGCGAAGGCTATCGTGACGGCCGCTTCTATGACGGCCGCCGCTATTACGACAATTATCGCCCGGTCTATTATCGGGGCGCCAGCGACTATCGCGGCGGCTGGTATGGCCAGGGGGGCCGCTATTATTCGAGCTACGATCGCTGCCGCAAGGACAGCAACATCGAAGGCACGCTGATCGGCGGCGTTCTCGGCGGTGTGCTCGGCAACGAGGTGGCGCGCCGCGGCGACAAGACCGTCGGCACCGTGATCGGCGCGGGTCTCGGCGCACTCATCGGCCACGAGATCGACGACAAGGGCGGCAAGCGTCGCTACTGCTACTAAAGGCCGCGCCGCCGGTTCGCATTGAACCCCATCGCGGCCGGCGGAACGGGCCGCCCGGACATGTGCCGGGCGGCTCTTTTCTTTCGCGCGAAAGAGGCTAACAAGCGGGCGAAGACACAGCAGGACCAGATCATGACCGAAACCGACAGCCCGCCCGACCGCCTGAGCGCGGACCCGGACAGCCCGTTTTTCAGCCAGGAGGCGATGGAGCGCGGCGTGGGCATCCGCTTCAAGGGGCGCGAGCGCATCGACGTGGAGGAATACAGCGTCAGCGAGGGCTGGATTCGCGCCGCGCTCGGCAAGAAGGTGGACCGGCGCGGAAAGCCGCTCACCATCACGCTGAAGGGCGACGTCGAGGCCTACTGGCGGAGTTGAGCCGATGTTGGAAGGCGCGCAGAAGGTCCCGAGCCCGAAGCTCGACCTTTATATCCGCAAGCGCTTTCTGACCCCGGAGGAATGCGCCGGGATCGTCGCGCGCATCGATGCGAAGCGGCGGCCGTCCGAAATCGCCGACGATCTGGGCTATGCCGCCTACCGGACCAGCGAGACCTGCGATCTCGACGGCGCGGACCCCGTGGTCGCCGCGCTCAACGTCCGCATCTGTGCGTGGATGGGGATCGATCCCGCGTTCGGCGAACCCATTCAGGGCCAGCGCTATGCGGTCGGGCAGGAATTCAAGCAGCACACCGACTATTTCGAGCCGGACGGGCCGGACTACGCGCGCTATTGCGCCGTCCCCGGCCAGCGCACGTGGACCGCGATGATCTACCTGAACACGCCTGCGGCGGGCGGCGCGACGCGGTTCAAGGTGATCGACAAGATCGTGCAGCCGGAAACCGGAAAGATCGTCGCGTGGAACAACCGCCGCGCTGACGGCACGCCCAATCCCGCGACGCTCCACGCCGCGATGAAGGTGCGGAGCGGTGTGAAATACGTCATCACCAAGTGGTTCCGCGAACGCCCGTGGGGATGAAATAAAAAGGGCCCCGCACGCGGCGAGGCCCTTTCCGTCTGACCCGGAGTTTTAGAACTTCGCGCTGAGACCCAGCGAGAAGGAACGGCCGATGTCGTAGGTGTTCCGGTCGACACGCGTGCCGTTGTACTGCTGGAACTCCTCGTAATTCTCGCCCGTCAGGTTGCGGGCCTCGAACTTCACTTCGAGTTCCTTGCCGGCAACCGTGAAGCCCTGCCGCGCGACGAAATCGAGACGCAGGCCGGGCTCCTCGATAAAGTCGATCGGCGTGCCCTGATAGGAGAAGCGGTTCGAGATGCGGTTGCTGGCGTAGGTCAGCATCAGCGTCTGCTGCGACAGGCTTTCGCTGTCCTCGAAACCGATCTGCACGTTGACGATGTGATCCGACTGGCCGGTGAGCTTGGCGCCGTCGTTGAAGACGAGCGAGGCCGCGATCGGCACGCCTGCGGTGTCGGTGGGGATCGTCGTGTCGCCGGCGCTCACCTTTATCTTCGATTGCGTGTACGTGTAGTTCGTCGCGATCAGCAGGTCGCGCGTCTCGAAGAACTTGCCGGGCAGCCAGTCCGAAAGCGCGAAATACTTCTGCACTTCGAGTTCCGCACCATAGAGCTGGGCTTCCGGCGCGTTCGCGAAGGTCGTGAAGAACGTCTGCCCCTGCTGCGTGGCGATCGCCTCGATCGGCTTGTCGATCTTCTTGTAGAAGCCCGCGAGCGACACGCGCTCATTGCGGCCCATGTACCATTCGTAGCGCGCTTCGAAATTCAGGAGCTTGCTGTCGGTCAGGTACGAGTTGCCGATGAACGTGCGGTCCGATTCCGTATCGAAATACTGCTGCGGCGCCAGCTCGCGGAACTGCGGGCGGGCGATCGTCTTCGAGGCGGCGATGCGGAGCTGCATGTCCTCCGCGAAGTTCCACGTGATCGTTGCGGCGGGCAGGAAATAATCGTTGGCGAGGCTCGTCGAAAGACCAGCGCCGCCACCTGTGCCGAAAAGGTCGATGGCGTTCACGAACTGCTTGGCGTCTTCGTAGCGAACGCCGATGCTGGCGTTCAGGAACTCCATCAGCTCGATCTCGGCCTGCACGTAGCCGCCGTGAACTTCGAGACCCGCATCGTATTTCGCGACGCCCGCCGCGCCGGAGCGATCGGTGAGCACGATGTCGTAGGTGTAGATGTTGTAGTCGGAGAGCAGATAGTCGGGACGCTGCTGCGCGACGGCGAGGCCGAGGCTCGATTCCGGCAGGAAGGCGAAATCGCGGCGCGTCGAGGTGCGCGTCGTGTCCGTATAGGCATAGCCGGTGGTGAGCGTGATGTCGCGTTCGGTCGGCAGCTTCCAGCTGACGTTCGCGGAGCCTGCCCACACGTCTTCCGAAAGGTCGGAGAACGAGATCGTCGCACTCTGGCCGCCCGTGCGGAGGTCGTTCAAGAAATCGCCGATCTCCTCGTCGTAGCGATAGCTGAACGCGCGCTCGTAGGGCGCCTCGCGCTGCGTGTTCGCATAGGTGCCGCGCACGTCGAGCGCGACATCCTTGAACTTGAATTCGCCGACGAACTGCGTGTCGATCAGCTGGCGCTCGAACCAGTTCGTGTAGCTCTTGTTCAGGCGGTCGGAACCGACGTTGATCTCGTCGACGCCGTCCTGGATGCGCGCCTCCTTGGAGGTGTCGCGGATATAGAGGTTTGTCCAACGCAGCTTGTGCTCGCCGAATTCGTAACCGAAGCCGAGCAGACCGTGCACGACGATGCGGTTTTCGGTCGAAAGGAAGCGGAAGTTGCTGTCCGGCTTGATGATATCCTGGCCTTCGCTGTTCGCGGAGAGGCCGATCGTCTGCTGCTGGAGCCCGCCGCGCGTCTCCCAGCTGTTGTCCCAGCCGAAGGCGGCGATGATGCCGAAGCGGTCGCTGCCGATATCGAAGCTGAGGCCGCCGGTGATGTCGAGCGACCCGTTCATCGGGATGTCGTCGTTGCCCTGCACGACCGTGGTCGGTGCATTGAGCAGGCTCGCGGTCAGCCCCTTCATCGTATCGAGGCTGAAATTCGGACCGACCACCAGAAGGTTGCCGCTGTTCATCGCGGCCTTGAGGTTCGCCGGGGTCGTGCGCGATCCGTCGTCGAAGCCCGTCCAGTCGGTATCGCTGCCGTAGTAGGTGTAGCCGCGTTCGAACGTCGTCTCACTGTCGCCGCTGACGCTGCCGCCGATCTTCAGGAAGCTTTCCTCGGGGATCGCCGCCGTCGTCAGGTTGATGACGCCGCCGCCGAATTCGCCGGGATAGTTCGCCGAATAGCTCTTCTGCACGACCGAGCTTGCGATCACGTCGGTCGGGAAGATGTCGAGCGGCACCACGCGGCGCAGCGGTTCGGGCGAGGGCAGGGGGAGGCCGTTCAGCAGCGCCAGCGAATAGCGCTCGCCGAGACCGCGCACGTAGACGAAGCGCCCGCCGACGAGGCTGAGACCGGTGACGCGCTGGAGCGCGCCCGCGATATCGCCTTCGCCGGAGCGCGCGATTTCCGCCGCGGAGAGGACGCTGATGACTTCCGGCGTGGCGCGAAGCGGCTCGGGTATGTAGCGGCCCTGCACGACGATCACCTCGTCGCTGGCGCTCACGCCGGGCGCGGAAATATCAATGGATTCATCTTGCTGCGGCTGCGGCTGCGTTTCCTGCGCCAGCGCGGGCGCCGATACGAGCGCGCTCGACAGCAAAAGCATAGTGGCGAGTGACGAGGGTCTGGTCATGCGGGCTTTCCCATCTTCCTGAACTGAAGGGGGGCGACGGCCGCCGATGCGCGCCGCCGCCCCGGATGCTTCACGGACGGATCAGTTCGCCGGATTGGCCGTGCAGGCCGGTGCGGTGCCGAGGCCGCAGGCCCAGCCCTGCCACCACGTGTCTGCGCCGTTCCGCACGGCGCCGATGTAGTCCACGTTCTGGAAGAAGCTGTTCACGGTGGCGAGGTTGTTGACGGCGGTGACGCCGCTCTCGTTGGCACCGTTCACGAAGATGCTTGTCAGCGTGGACGTGCCCGCGGCGGTGTTGTTGTTGCCGGACACCTCGAACAGCGCCTGGATCTGCGCCGCCGTGACGTTCGTATCGTCGATGTAAGGTGCGGCGCAGGCAAAGAACACCGACTTGAACACCGGCGGGCCATTCTCGTCCGTGCCGGCACCGGCGGCCTGAATGGTCGCCGCACCGTCGATGTCGAGGCAGGTGGAGGACGCCGCGCCAGCGATGACCGAGTTGGTCAGCTGATAGTCGCCGCCGCCGCGCAGCAGGATCGCCGCGCCGCCGTTCGCCACAGCCGTGACGTTGGCGAAGTGCGTGTCCTGGCGGACGGTTTCGTTGACCGATCCATCACCCGAGCCGGCTTCCCACACATAGTCGCCGCCAGCGGAGCCGGCTGTGGCGCGGTGCGTGACGATCACGAACTGGTTGACGCCGGTGTAGCCGTTGTCGGTGTCGATCGAGTCGTCGTCGTTGCCGGTCAGCACGATGTACTTGCCGTTCACGGTGCCGCCGAACCACTCGATGCCGTCATCCGAGCTGTTGTGGACCTGCACGTACTCGAACGTCGTGCCGCGGCCGACGCCTGCAAGCGTGATGCCGTTCAGCTCGTTGCCGGCAGAAAGCGCGAAACCCGAGTAGCGGATCTGGAAGTACTTGAGCCGTCCGCTGTTGTCGTTGGCGAGACCGCCGCCGTAGTAGGCGTTGGTGACGCCTTCCACCGCTGCCTGACAACCCGCCGTGCCCGGCGTCGTGCCGCCGGCTGAGCAGGTGCCGATCGGTGCACGGCCGAGAAGGACGAGACCGCCCCACTGGCCGATGCTCTCGGCGGTCGAGGTGCCCTCGACGTTGGCGCGGCTGGTGAAGACGATGGGTTCGGCAGCCGTGCCTTCGGCATAGATCTGCGAGCCGCGGTTGACGACGAGCGCATCGGCGCCCGAGGAGCCGAATACGGTGACGCCCGGCTCGATCGTCAGGACGCCCGCGGTGCCACCCGGCGCCGTGCCGTCAGAACCGACGTCGACGCCGACCTGAACGACGCCCGAAAGCGAATAGACGATGCCGTCGAGCTTGCGCAGCACGAGGCTGCCCGTGATCGTGCCCGAAACCTGGCAGGTGCGCAGACCCGCGACCGAGCTGACCTCGGCCGTGCCGGTCGGGCAGTCCGCCGTCGGCGTCGGGGTCGGCGTCGGTGTGGGGGTCGGCGTCGGTGTCGGGGTAGGCGTAGGCGTGGGGGTCGGCGTCACGATGACGCCCTCGCCCGGGGATGCAACGTCGTCGGCGCCGCAGGCGACAAGCGCGAGCGCGGAACCAAGCATCAGGAAACTGCGGAGATGTGACATTGAAGCACCCCTTTGGTGGTCGTTGGCAAACAAGGCAGTCATTGCGAATCCGAAGCGATGACTGCCGTCCCGAGCCGGACGCCTAGGGGTGATTCATGATGGAAATATTACAAATTTCGCAATGTTTTGCGAACGCATATTATGACAGTTCGAATCAATACTTTCACGATACTTTCGTGAAAGTGAAACAATTCTGTCACAATTGGATCAGTCGGTGAAGTCGACCACCGCTTCGCGGGCCTGTCCGTCGCGCATGTAGCCGATCACGACGCGCTTCGACTGGGCGAGTTCGTCGGCGAGTTCCATCACCTTTTCCTCGTCGTGGAGGCCGCCGCCGTTGATCGTGCTGACGATATCGCCGTCTTTCAGCCCCGCGCGGGCAAAGAACGGCATCGCGGAGGCCTTGCGCACGCGGAAGCCGAGCGTCACCTCGCCTTGCTTTTCGCGGACGAGGCCGAGCTGGAAAGCCAGCGTCTGACGGCGGCGGTTGTCGCCGCCGAACGCGGCGCGCGACAGCGTGGGAGCTTTCACGACGGGTCCGGGTTTCGCCTTCGTGTCGGCCGTCACGAGTGTTGCCGCGGGCGCGGTGCCATCGAAGGTGAGCAGCGGCACTTTCAGCCGCGTGTCGCCGCGCGCGACGATGATGTGGCCGGGCGCGGTGCTTTCGAGCACGATGCCAGGCAGCAGCTGCCGGCCGATCGACACGCGCTGCTGCGCGTCGCTGCCCATCGAGACGATCGCGGCATTGCCGAGGGTGCCATACACGCGCACCTGCGCCACATCTGCCGGGGTCAGTGTCGGCGCAGACGGCGGCGTGGGGGGCGGCGGAGCCTGCACCGCGGCCGGCATGGGCGGCGGCGCTGGCGGCGGCGGTGCGGTTTCGGGCCAGAGCGCGAAGACTGCCACAGCACTGGCGCCCGCCGCGAAAAGCAGCGCAAGCCGGATCGCCCCGGGGTTGAGCCTGTTGCCGATTGTGATAGCCACGGGAAAACCGGTTAGGCCGGGTGCATGACAGATTTGCGACAAGGGAAGGGGCGCCCCGTCTTGACCGTCAGCGGAAACGCCGGATGGCTTCTGGCCTGCGGATTTGTTGCCGGTGCGATCATCGGCAGCTTCCTTGCGCTTGTCGCCGCTCGCCTGCCGGTCGGGCGTCCGGTCGTGGGCGGGCGTTCGCAGTGCGATGCGTGCGGACGCACGCTCGGGCCGCTGGAGCTTGTGCCGCTGCTTTCCGCCCTCATGCTGCGCGGCCGCTGCCGGGGGTGCGGCGCGGCAATTCCGGCGTTTACGTGGATCATGGAGCTGCTCGCCGGCATCGTCGGGCTGCTCGCCGTGCTGCTGGCGCGGGCACCGGCGGATCTCGTGTGGGCGGTGTTTGGCTGGCTGCTGCTGCTACTCGCGGCGCTCGACCTTCGGCACTACTGGCTGCCGCGGCGACTCACGGCACTCCTCGCGCTGTCGGGCATCGCGGCACTGTTTATCACGCGCGGCGACGTTGCAGCCTCGCTCATCGGCGGCGCGGCGGGTTTTCTCGGCCTTGAAGCGGTGCGCATCGGCTACCGGCTGCTAAGAGGCCGCGAGGGAATGGGCGGCGGCGATCCCTTGCTGCTCGGTGGCATCGGGCTCTGGATGGGCTGGCAGGCGCTGCCGTTCGTGGTGATCGTCGCCTCGCTCGTCGGATTCGCGCTCATTGCGCTTTGGACGCTGCGCGGCGCGGAGGTGGGCGCGGCAACGCGGGTTCCGCTCGGCGCCTGTCTTGCAATTGCGGCGATCAGTGTCTGGGCGGCGGCGGCGCGTGTTCCCATCGTTCCGCTTGCGTTGCTATAGGCTTGCATGAATGTCCCGATATGACACGCGATGGCGCTCGCCGTCATCAAACTGACATGCTAACTCCCTAGCGGGGCGATTTCGTGAAGGCGGGCCGGACGGAATGGGGTTCACTGACAGGCAATGGCTGCAGCGTGTGAACGCACGCAGCCTCGTGGCGGCAGCGCAGGTTCTGCTGGCGCTGGTGCTTGCCTTCGCCGCAGCGCGGCTGGTGTGGGCCTTGCTGGTGCCGATCGGGCCGGTGGGTGCGCCGCCCCCGCCGATGCTCACCGCACGGTCCGATGCCGGTGTGCTCGGCCGATTCGATCCGTTTTTCCAGATGCTTGACGGCGGCGGACCGACCGTCGTCTCCGATCTCGCCATCGATCTCTACGGCACGCGCGTCGATAATGTCAGCGGACGGGGATCGGCGATCATCGGTGTCGACGGCACACAGCGCAGCTTCCTCGTCGGCGAGGAGATCATGCCCGGCGTCACGCTGCACAGCGTTGCGTTCGATAGCGTGACGGTCAGCCGGGGCGGGGCGCTGGAGCAGCTTTTCCTCGATCAGTCCGTGCCCGCGCGGCCCGTTTCGCCGGCGCCCGCGCCCGCAGCCGATACGCCGGCGGCACAGGTTCCGCTCGAGCGCGTGGGGCGCGAAATCACCGGTGAACTGGTGCGCAGCGGCGGCGAGGTGCAGGGCCTTGCACTGAAGCCCGTCGGAAGTGGCGGATTGTTTAACGAAATCGGCTTAAAGGCTGGCGATGTGCTGCTTTCCGCGAACGGTGTCCGAATCGATTCTGAGACGTCGCCGGGAAGCATCGCGAACCTCATCGGCGACAGCGATGTCGCGGTGCTGGAAATCAGGCGCGGGGCCGAGGTGCAGACTGTGACGTTCGGGATCGTTCAGTGAAGGCAGGTCGCTTCCTGCTTGGCGCGGCGCTGGCGCTGGCGTTTGCGGTGCCTGCGCCCGCGCAGCAGGTCATCAACCTGCGCGATGCCGATATCCGCGCCTATATCGAAGATGTCGCGCGCACCACGGGGCGCACGTTCATCATCGACCCCGCCGTGCAGGGCAAGGTGTCGGTTGTCGCCGACCGGCCGCTGTCGCGCACGCAGTATTTCGAGGTGTTTCTCTCCACGCTGCGCGCGAACGGCTTCATCGCAATCCCCAGCGATGGCGGCGCCTTCCGCATCGCGCCTGCCGCGAACGCCGCGCAGCAGCCGACGCGCGGGGGCAGCAGCAGCTTTGTCACGCAGGTCATCGATCTGAAGTCGATCGACACGCAGTCCGCGATCGAGGCGCTGCGGCCGCTCGTGAGCGCGCAGGGACAGATCACCGCGAGCAAGAGCGGCAGTTCGGTCGTGATCGCCGACTATGCGGACAATCTGGCACGCGTGCGTTCGGTGCTGAAGGAGATCGACCGCGACCGCACGTCGATGCGCCTCATCACGCTCGACAATGCAGGCGCGCGCGAAATCGCCTCGGCGATCGAATCTGTGTCGCGCGCGGCGGGCTCGGACGGCGCGGGCGCGGTTTCGGTGATCGCGGTCGACAGCTCGAACAGCGTCATCCTGCGCGGCGATCCCGATGCTGTCTCGCGCATGGCGGCGATCGTCTCCGATCTCGACAAGCGCGCTTCGGCGGGCACAGACATCCAGGTCGTGTTCCTGCAGAACGCCGATGCTGGTGCGCTGCTTCCGGTGCTCCAGCAGATCGCCGGGCAGCAGGTGCAGGTCACGGTGGTGAACAGCGCGCCGCAGTCGGGCGAGAACGGGCAAATGTCGAACGCGGCGCCCAGCGTTTCAACAACGCCCGCGGGCAGCGCGCCGCCGGGCCCGGGCCGGGCCGTCATCGCACGCTACGAAGGTGCGAACGCGCTCGTCATCTCCGCGCCGCCCGACGTGCAGCGTTCGCTCAGCGAAGTGATTCGCAAGCTCGACGTGCGGCAGGAGCAGGTGCTCGTCGAGGCGATCATCGTCGAGATTTCCGACAATGCGGCGAAGCAACTGGGCGTCCAGTTCTTGCTCGCAGGCACCAATGGCAGCAGCATTCCGTTCGCTGTCACAAATTATTCAAACAGCGCGCCCAATCTGCTGGCAATTGCAGGGGCCATCGGTGCGCGCGAACTTGACAGAACACAGACCACGACCAGCGACGGCGTCACCACGACGGGCCGCACGTCGTCCTCGGCTGGCGACGCGCTCGAACAGGCGGCGGTCAACTCGCTGCTCGGCGTCACCGGATCGCTGTTCGGCTTCGGCGGTGAGATCGGCAACGATGCGCTGTTCGGCGCGGTGATCAACGCCGTGAAATCCGATACCGCCTCCAACGTGCTGTCGACACCGTCGATCATGACGCTCGACAATCAGGAAGCGCGCATCCTCGTCGGCCAGGAAGTGCCGATGACGACAGGCGAGGCGCTGTCGCCCAACTTCGACAACGCCTTCCGTACCGTGCAGCGGCAGGATGTCGGCGTCCAGCTCGAGGTGAAGCCGCAGATCAACGCGGGCGGCGCCATCAAACTGTTCCTGAGGCAGGAGGTTTCCTCGATCGCCGGGCCGGTGGCGACGGGATCTTCGGACCTCATCATCAACAAACGCGAGATCGAAACGACCGTCACCGTCGACGACGGCGACATCATCGCGCTCGGCGGCCTGATCGACGAGAACGAGCGCCGCACGATCGAAAAGGTGCCGCTGCTCGGCGATATACCCGTGCTCGGCGAGCTCTTCACGAGCCGGTCGCGCAGCCGCACGAAGACCAACCTGATGGTCTTCATCCGTCCCACGATCGTGCGCACCCGGCAGGATGCGCAGGCGATCAGCGCGCGCCGTTACGCCTACACGCGCGAGATGCAGCGGGAACGCTATCCCAAGCAGGAACCTTCGCTCGACGCGCTGGTGCGCGATTACATGGGCGCTGCCCCGCCGGTTGCGCCGCAGCCCGCGCCGCCGCCTTCGGAGTAAGCATCATGACGGCCGGCGACGCCGCACCGCTGCCTTCCGAACCCCCGATCCAGATTCCCTATGCCTTCGCGAAGCGCTTTGGCGTCATCGTACTTGAAGATGAGGGCGCGGAGATCGGCGTAGGCCTACGCGAAGGCGACGATCCGCGCGCGCTCACCGAAGTGCGCCGCATCCTCGGCCGCCCCATCGTCGTGCGCTTCGTGCCGCGCCGCGAGTTCGAACGGCTGCTGCAGGAAGGCTACGCGACCGACGCTCTCAGCGCCGAACAGGTTTCGGACCGGCTCGGCGAGGTAGGCGATCTCGGCGCGCTTGCCGAAGACATTCCCGCCGCCGAAGACCTGCTCGACACGCAGGACGACGCCCCCGTCATCCGCCTTATCAACGGTGTCATCGCCGAAGCGGTGCGGCAGGGCGCCTCCGACATCCACATCGAACCGTATGAGACCACGCTGATCGTCCGCCTGCGTGTGGACGGCGTACTGCGCGAGGCGCTGCGCCTGCCGGCAAAAGTGGCGCCGCTCGTCGTCAGCCGCATCAAGGTGATGGCGCGCCTCGACATCGCCGAGCGCCGCCTGCCGCAGGACGGGCGCATCGGGCTTTCGCTCGGCGGCCGCGCGCTCGATGTGCGCGTTTCGACCTTGCCCTCGCGCCACGGCGAGCGGGTCGTGCTGCGTATCCTCGACAAGGAACAGGCCGAACTCGGCCTCGAAGATCTTGGTATGCCCGCCGATCTGCTCCGCATCGTCTCCGGGGCGCTCAAGGAACCGCACGGCATCATCCTCGTCACCGGCCCCACCGGATCGGGCAAGACGACGACGCTCTATTCGGGCCTCAGGCTGCTGAACGACGGCACGCGCAACATCCTCACCGTCGAAGACCCGATCGAATACGCGATCGACGGCGTCGGGCAAACACAGGTGAACACCAAGGTCGGCATGACCTTCGCGGGCGGCCTCCGCGCCATCCTCCGGCAAGACCCGGACGTTGTGATGGTCGGCGAAATCCGCGATTCCGAAACGGCGGACATCGCCGTGCAGGCCTCGCTCACGGGCCACCTCGTGCTTTCCACGGTCCACACCAACGATGCGGTCGGCGCGATCACGCGCCTGAAAGACCTCGGCGTCGAAACCTTCCTGCTCGCCTCGTCGCTCCGCCTCGTCGTCGCGCAGCGGCTCGTGCGGCGGCTGTGCAGCGTCTGTTCGCAGCCGGTGCAGGCAAGCGCCGCCGATGCCGCCCCACTGGGCCTCGATGCGGGTGTCGTCATCCGCCACGCGGTCGGCTGCCCCTCGTGCGCCCACACCGGCTTCCGCGGCCGCATCGGCGTCTACGAGGCGGTGCGGATCGACGAGGATATCCGCCAGCTTATCCTCTCGGGCGCCGACGAAGCCGTGATCGCGCGGCAGGCATTCGTCCGCGCGCCGAACATCGCGGCGGCGGTGCGGCGTCTCGTCGTCGACGGCAAGACCACGGTTGAAGAGGCGGTGCGGATCATGCGCCGGGACTCGGCGGTCGATGCCGACCTTTGAGTATCTCGCGCTCGACACTGCGGGCCGCGAGCGCACGGGTACGCTGACCGCTGCCAGCGACGCCGACGCGCGCGCGCTCCTCGAACGCCGCAAGCTGTTTCCCGTCCGTCTCGGCGCCGCCGCAACAGACGCGCGCACGGCTTCGTCGCCCGCGCCGAGCGCCGGTTTCGGTCGCCGCAACAAGCTCTCCACCAAGGCGCTCACGCTGTTCACGCGCCAGCTCGCGACACTCATTTCGGTGACGCCGCTCGAAGAGTCGCTCCGTTCGATCGCCATGCAGGCGGAGCAGAAAAAGGTCGCCGATGTCGTCTGGCGCGTGCACGGCGGTGTCGTCGAAGGCCGCCGTCTCGCCGATGCGATGGCGCTCGAATCCCCGAGTTTTCCGCCGCTCTACCGCGCGATGGTCGCGGCGGGCGAAGGCTCGGGCGGCATGACCGAAATCCTCGAACGCCTCGCCGATCTCCACGAACGCCAGGCCGAGGTGCGCGGCAAGATTCTCACCGCGCTCGCGTATCCGGCGATGCTCGCGCTCGTCGCGCTGCTCATCGTGATCGGCATGATGACCTATGTGATCCCGAAGGTCGTCGAGCAGTTCAACGACATGGGGCAGGAACTGCCGCTGCTCACGCGCATCGTGATCGGCATTTCAGAATTCATGACCGGCTACGGCCTCATCGTGCTTGTGCTTCTGGGGGTCGGGTTCGTCGTCTTCGGACGGATGATGCAGCGCGAGGATTTCCATCTGAAGGTGGATCGGCACCTGCTCGGCATTCCCCTGATCGGCCGCCTGCTTCGCGATCTTCATGCCGCGCGGCTGGCGCGCACGCTCTCCACGATGGTCGACAACGGTATGCCGCTGCTTGATGGCCTCGCCGTCACCTCCCGCACGATCCGCAACCGCGTGCTGCGCGGCGCGACCGAGGACATGGTGGAATCGATCCGCGAAGGCGGCAGCCTGTCGGGCTCGATGCGCCGCACCGGCATCTTCCCGCCGCTTCTCGTCCACATGACAGCGTCGGGCGAATCGAGCGGCAAGCTCGCGCAGATGCTCGGCCGCGCCGCCGACTACATGGAGCGCGAGTTCGATGCCTTCACCAAAAGTGCGCTCAGCCTGCTCGAACCGCTCATCATCGTGATCATGGGCGGCGTGATTGCGACAATCGTGCTATCGATCCTGCTGCCGATCCTGCAGCTCGATACCATTGCCATCAAGTGAGGTTCCCCGTGCCGAAGCCCGAACAGAAAAAGAAACGCGAAGACGGGTTCACGCTCGTGGAGCTGATGGTCGTGCTCGCCATCATCGGTCTCCTCACCACATTCGTCGTCATCAACGTGCTGCCGAGCCAGGACCGCGCCATGGTGGAGAAGGCGCGCGCCGACATCGCGCTCATAGGCCAGGCGATGGAAATGTACCGCATCGACAACATGACCTACCCGCGCACCGAGGACGGTCTGCAGGCGCTCACCGCGCCCCCCGCGACACTGGCGCGGCCGGATCGTTACCGCAGCGGCGGCTACCTTCAGCGGCTTCCGGCAGACCCGTGGGGCAACCCTTATCAGTACGCGTTCCCCGGCACCCACGGGCGCTTCGACATCTTTTCGTTCGGCGCGGACGGCAAGCCGGGCGGGGAAGGGGACGATGCCGATCTCGGCAACTGGCAGAATTAGCACGGAGCGCGGCTTCACCCTCGTCGAGATGATGGTGGTGCTGGCGATCGTCGGCCTGATGACGGCGGTCGTCGTCGTGAACCTGCCGTCTTCGGAATCGACGCTGGCGCGGGAGAGCGAGCGGCTTGCCGCGCGTCTTCTCGCTGCGCGCGATCACGCCATTCTGGCGAACCGCGAGACCTCCGCCATCCTCGATGCGCGCGGCTACCGCTTCGTCGAGCGGCAGGGCAAGACGTGGAAGCCGCTCGACGACGAACCGCTCGCCGAGGCGGCATGGCGCGGCGGAACAACGCCTGCGCTTCCCGAAAACGGTGAGCTTCGCGTGAGTTTCGACAGCGTCGGCATGAGCGAGGCGCAGGTCCTGACGCTGATGAACGACGATCGCCGCACGGTCGTTCGCGTGCTCGGATCGGGCGAGGTGAGGGTCGATGCGGGGGCGTGAGGACGGCTTCACGCTGATCGAGGTCATGGTCGCGATGGCTGTGCTCGGCCTCGCCGTGCTCGCGCTCATCCGCCTCGGCGCTGCGAACGCGCTGACGGCCGGCCGCGTCGAGGATGTGCTCCTCGCCGATATCGTCGCCGAGAACGCAGTCGTCGATGCGCTCACGCAGCCCGAACCGCCCGCGCTCGGGGAAACCAGTGGCACGGTGGTGAACGCCGGGGTGAACTGGACCGTGTCGCGGCAGGTCGGGCGCACCGAGAACCCGCGCCTCATTCGTATTTCGGTTGGCGTGCGCGGACCCGGCGGCGCTGCAGGCGATCTCACCGCCTTCCGGGGCGTCGCCGCGCCGTGAGGAACGGCTTCACCCTTGTCGAGACGCTGGTCGCGCTCTTTGTCTTCTCGCTGCTCGCGGCGGCGGCGGTCGTCGTGCTCGGCAACTCCGCCGACGCGCAGCTTCGCCTTTCGGACGTGTCCGCATCGGTTCAGGATTTCCAGCGCCTGCGCGCCGCGCTGCGCGCCGATCTCGCGCAGGCCGCCGAGCGTATGCCGCGCGGCGAGGCGGGGGAGGTGCGCCCGGCGTTCGAAGGCGCCGACGGCAGCGGTCGCCTGTTCGCGTTCGTGCGGCGCGGCTGGGAAAACCCTGGCGGTGCCGCGCGCGCGTCTCTGCAATACGTCGAATACCGGCTGGAAAACGATACCATCGTGCGCCGCGCCCGGCCGATGGTGGATGGCGCGGCGTTCGGCGAACCGGCGGTGCTGGCGAAGGGTGTGAGCGCTGTCGAGGTCGCCTACCGCGCCGCGCCGGACCCGACGCCGGGCGCTGTCGCAACCGCTGACTGGCGCGCGGCGTGGGATCCGCTGCAGCCGGCGATGTTGCCGCTCGCTGTTCGCATTGACGCGACCACGGCGCGCTTCGGCGTCGTGCGCCAGCTTTTCCTCACGCAGGTGCCGCTGTGAAGCGTGCTTTGAAGTTTCCGCCGCGCGCGCAAGGCATGGCGCTGCTCACCGTGCTGATGCTGGTGGCGGTGATGGGCGCGCTCACCGCGACCGCGCTCGAAACCATCAATCGCTCGGTGCGCATGGCGGGCAACAGCCGCGTCGCCATGCAGGCGCGCTACACCGTGCTCGGCGCGGAGGTAATGGCGCTCGAACGCATCGCGGCGCTCGTCGGCATGGCAGGCGAGCGTCTGCCCGCGGGCTGGAGCGGCCGCGAATTCACGTTCCCGACGCCCGACAACACCGGAACCATCCGCGCCCGCGTCTCCGATGGCGGCAACTGCTTCAACCTTAACAGCGTCGCGGACGGCGGCTCCCCCACGACACTGCGCGCGCGCACGAGCGGCATTGCGCAGTTCACGGCGCTGATGACGACGCTCGGCATTTCCGAAGCCCAGGCGCGCCGCGCCGCCTTCACGCTCGCCGACTGGATCGACGCGGACTCGTCGCCATTACCGCTCGGCGGGGAGGACGAGGCCTACACGCGCCTGTCGCCCGCGTACCGCACGGGAAATACGATGCTTGCCGAAGTCAGCGAACTGCGCGCGGTTGCGGGGATCACGCCGGAAATCTATGAAGTCGTGAGACCTTGGGTATGCGCCTTGCCGACAACTGAACTTTCACCGATCAACGTCAACACGCTCGAAGCTGCGCAGGCGCCGCTTCTGACGATGATCTTGCCTGGCCGCCTCACGCCCGATGCGGCCCGTCAGGTGATGGCGGGCCGTCCTGCGGGCGGCTGGACAGACGTTCTCGATTTCTGGGAGCACCCCGTGCTCGCGGCCCTGTCGCCATCGAGCGAGGAGCTTGAACAGGTGAAGCTCACCTCGCGCTGGTTCGCGCTCGAGATCGATATGGACATCGCGGGCACCGCGCTCACCGAAACCGCGCTGCTCGATGTCTCGCGTGATCGCACGCGCGTTGTCGAGCGCCGCTGGACGGTCGAGGAATGAGCCGGCGCCTCTATGTTCTGCTCTCCGCCTCGGGGACGGCCCTGCGCTGGCGCACGCAGGGCGAGGACGGGCGCACGCTCGCCTCCGGGCTGCTCGTCGACGATGCCGAGGCGCAGATCGACGAGGACACGCGTGTCACCGCGATCGTGCCGGGCAGCGCCGTGTCGCTGCACTGGGTCGAACTCCCGGCGGCATCCGCCGCGCAGGCCGCGGCTGCTGCGCGCCACCTCGCAGCCGATTTCGTCGCCGCGCCGATCGCTGATCAGCATGTCGCGGCGGCGGAAGGCGTGGACGCCGATCGCCGCCGTCTCATCGGGATCGTCGACAAGGGCGTGATGGCGGGCTGGCTTGCCGCGCTGGCGCACCACGGTCTTGACCCTGACGAGGTGGTGCCCGCGCCGCTGATGCTGCCTGTGATCGAGGACACCGTCTCCACGCTCCGCTCGGGCGACATGCTGCTCGTGCGCGCGTCCGATCTCGCGCTCGAAACCGAGCCCGCGCTCGCCGAAATGCTGATCGGCGGGCGTTCGCTGCGGCCGATCCTGCGCGATATCCTCGATCTTCCCGCCTATCCCGAAGCGCCGCTCAACCTACGGCAGGGCGAATTCCGCAAGGCCTCCGCGCGCGCGTTCGGCCGTGCCGATATCCGGCGCATGGCGCTGCTCGCGGCGGGCATCGTCGCGGCATGGCTCGGTGCCGATCTCGCGCTCGCGCTCCGGCATCACTTCGCGGCGAACGCGCTGGAGGCGGAAATGCAAACACTGGCCGCGAAGGCGCTGCCGGGCGTGGCGATCACCGATCCGGCGTTGCAGCTTCAGCAGCGCTATGCCGCATCGGCATCGAGCGGCGGTTTCACCGGTATGGCGGCGTCGCTGTTCGGCGCGCTGCAGGCGAGCGGCACGATCCGGCTCGAATCGCTGCGATACGAGCCCACGGGCGCGATGCGCGCGACGCTGATCGCCCCGATGGGCGCCACCGTCGAACCCGTGAAGCAGCGCATGGCGGCGGACGGGCTGAACCTCGTCGAGGGCGCCTCGCGCGGCGGCGACAACGGCCAGCGCATCGATATCGAGGTGACGCGCCTGTGATGCAAACAGCGTTAACATGGTGGAACGGCCGCGACGCGCGCGAGCAGCGGCTGCTTGGCATCCTCGGCGTTATCGTGCTCGCGATGCTGTTCTGGCTCACGATCCTGCGGCCGCTTGCCGCCTTCCGGGAGAGCGCTGCCGAACGCCATGACCGTATCGCTGCGCAGATGCCTTCAGCCCGCGCCGCCGCGGCCGGGATCGCTGCGGAGGGCGGCGCTTCCGCCGGCAAGAACGGCCGCGCGGCGCGCGACATCGTCGCCGCCTCGGCGAGCGCGGCCGGCCTTGAATTCACCTCTACCCAGCCCGAAGACGGCGGCGTGCGCGTGGGCATCGCGGCGGTGAAGCCGAGCTTCCTGTTCGGCTGGATCGCGGGGCTCGAGAAGGAAGGCGTCGTCGCGGACCGCGTGCTCGTGCAGCGCAACGACGATTCCACCGTCTCCGCCGAGATCGGCTTTTCGGACGGCCCGGCATGACGGTGCTTCCGGCCCGTACACTTGCCGCGGTGTTCGCTGCGGCGCTCGTTCTGTTCCTGCTGATCCTGTTCCCGCTGGCGTTCGCGCTGTCGCTGTCGCCGCTTCCTGCGCAGGGCTTCCATGCGCGCAGCGTTTCGGGGTCGATCTGGGCCGGGCAAGCGGCTGGCGCGGGGTTCGGCAGCGCCTCACTCGGGGATCTGCGCCTGTCGCTCGCGCCGCTCGCGCTTCTCACCGGCGAGGCGCGTTTCCGTTTCGCACCGGAAGCGGAGGGGACCGCACCCGTCGGCGCACTCGTGGCCGCGCGCGGCGCCTTCGCCGCCGAGGACGTCACCGCCGCCATACCCATGCCGCCGCTCGTGCCCGGCGTAGCCGCGACGCTTTCGCTTCAGGATTTCAGTGTTGCCTTTGCGGACAAGGCCTGCCGCACCGCGTCGGGGGGCGTTTCTGCCGACGTGCGGATGGAAACGTCCAGCATGTCGCTCGCGGGCACTGCGACCTGCGCCGATGGGCGCCTGCTGCTTCCGCTCACCGGTCGCACCCCGGCGGGCGACGCCAGCCTCTTCGTTCATGTCGCGGGCGATGCCGCCTACACCTACGAGATCAAGGTCGCGGGCGCGCCCGATACCGATGCGGGTCTCCTCGCGGCGGGTTTCGCGCGTGAAGGCGGCAATCTCGTGCTGCGCGGCGCGGGCCGCCTGCAATGAAGCGCGCCGCGATTCTGCTTGGCGCGCTTGCTACCGCGTCCTGCGGCGGGGCCGGCGGCCCGGCGCCGCGTCCGCTGGCGACCAGTGTTTCCGCCGAACGCCCCCTTGCCGAGCTCCCGCAGCAGGAGCTTCAGCAGGGCCAGTGCGGCATGGCGCTCTGGCAGCGTACCGAGCCTGCACGCCGTATCGCCTTCATTCTGGATGAGCCGCCGAGCGTGCGCATCATCGATGGCGGTGAGGTTATCGCGCTCGCGCGCACTGCGGCCGAAGGCGACGCCATCGCCCGCCACGCGCCCGTGCAGCGTTTCGCGGGGGCAGGGCACAGCCTCACCATCGATGTTCGCATCGAGCAGCGCGAAGGCCTGCTCGCGGGCGCAATCATTCCCGAAGGCACGCTGACCTGGCAGTCAGCGCGCGGTTCAATCGTGCTCCCGGTCTTCGGGCTGATCGGCTGCCGTTAGTCGCACCTAGTTCCGGGCGGCGGTTGCCGTCGTCTGCAGCGCCGATTTCGCGACCGTATGGGCCGAAACGACGCTGCCGTCCGAAAGGACGAGCTGCATGTCGTCTTCTTCAAGTACCTTCGCATACAGATCGCGCGCGGCGAGATCACGCTCGGTCACGCGGTAAATCTGCGCGAGGTTGAGGAGGCGGGCGGGATCGTCCGCGTCCGTGCGCGACAGCTGGGATTCCGCCTTCTGCCAGTTGCCCTGCATCATCGCCGCATAGCCGAGCGAGCCCGGCGCATAGCCGATTTCGGCCTGCTGGGTGGGCGACGTGGTGCAGCCGGCAAGGAGCGCGGCGGCGGCGGCAATGGTAGCAAACGCAAGTTTCATGGCGATACTCCCTCGGTACTGGTCCTCGACTCAGGAACCCGTCTTTTTTTGCACATTACAGTTTTATGACAGTCCCGTAAATGAATTATTACAGTTTTGTGACATTGAGCGACCGCGAGTGAAAACGGGTCGGAAAAGGCAGCTAGGCCGCGCACAAGACATTGTGTTTTGTTCGGCAAGTCCGGTTCGCGCATAGAGCGGTGCCATGAAGCCCTTGACCCACCTCGATCGCCTCGAATCCGAAAGCCTGCACATCTTCCGCGAGGTCGTCGCGGAGTGTGAGAAGCCGGTGATGCTCTATTCCATCGGCAAGGATTCCGCCGTGATGCTGCATCTGGCGAAGAAGGCCTTCTATCCGGCCCCGCCGCCGTTCCCGCTGCTCCATGTCGACACGACGTGGAAGTTCCGCGCCATGTACGACCTTCGCGAGAAGGCGGCGGCGGATGCGGGCATGGAGCTTCTGGTGTGGCACAACCCGGAAGCGAAGGAGCGCGGCATCAATCCGTTCGATCACGGATCGCTGCACACCGACATGTGGAAGACGGAAGGCCTGAAGCAGGCGCTCGATCACTACGGCTTCGACGCGGCCTTCGGCGGCGCCCGCCGCGACGAGGAGGCGAGCCGCGCGAAGGAGCGGATCATGAGCTTCCGCACCGCCACGCACCGCTGGGACCCGAAGAACCAGCGCCCGGAACTCTGGAATCTGTTCAACGTCCGCAAGAACAAGGGTGAGAGCATCCGCGTCTTCCCGATCTCGAACTGGACCGAGCTCGACATCTGGCAATATATCCACCGCGAGAACATCCCCATCGTACCGCTGTATTTCTCGGCGCCGCGCCCCACGGTGAAGCGGGGCGGCCTGCTGCTGATGGTCGACGATGATCGCTTCCCGCTGGACGGCGAGACGCCGGAGATGCGCTCGATCCGCTTCCGCACGCTCGGCTGCTATCCGCTGACGGGCGCGGTGGAGAGCACAGCGGCGACGCTGCCGGAGATAATCCAGGAAATGCTGCTGACGACGACGTCGGAGCGGCAGGGCAGGGCCATCGATCACGATCAGGCCGCCTCGATGGAAAAGAAGAAGCAGGAGGGGTATTTCTGATGGCCCTCGAAGTCTACGGCTCCTCGGACCTCATCGAGCGCGATATCGAAGCGTATCTGGAGCAGCACGAGAACAAGTCGCTGCTGCGCTTCATCACCTGCGGCAGCGTGGACGACGGCAAGTCGACGCTGATCGGCCGGCTGCTCTACGATTCGAAGATGATCTTCGAGGACCAGCTCGCCAAGCTGACGGCGGATTCGAAGACCGTCGGCACTCAGGGCGGCGCGCTCGATTTCGCGCTGCTGGTGGACGGCCTCGCCGCAGAGCGCGAGCAGGGCATCACCATCGACGTCGCCTACCGCTTTTTCGCGACCGACAAGCGCAAGTTCATCGTGTCCGACACGCCCGGCCACGAGCAGTACACGCGCAACATGGTGACGGGCGCCTCGACCGCCGACCTCGCCGTGATCCTCATCGACGCGCGCAAGGGCGTACTCACGCAGACGCGGCGGCATTCGTACCTCGCGCACCTGCTCGGTATCCGCCACCTCGTGCTCGCCATCAACAAGATGGACCTCGTCGGCTACGACCGCGCCGTTTTCGACCGGATCGTGCTCGAATACCGGTCGTTCGCGACCGAGATCGGCGTCACGCGCTTCAAGGCGATCCCGATTTCGGGTCTTGGCGGCGACAATATCGGCAGCCGCAGCGAGAACACGCCCTGGTATGAGGGGCCGAGCCTTGTCGAGCACCTCGAATCGGTCGAGGTGGATGCCAGCGCGCGTCAGGCGGGCCCGCTCAGGATGCCCGTGCAGTGGGTGAATCGCCCCGATCTCGATTTTCGCGGTTTCGCAGGGCTCATCGCGGCGGGTAGCGTGAAGCCGGGCGATGCCGTGCGCGTCGTGCCCTCGGGCAAGACCTCCAGCGTGGCGCGCATCGTTACGGCGGGCGGCGATCTCGATGAGGCCGTCGCGGGCCAGTCGGTCACGCTGACACTGGCCGACGAAATCGACTGCTCGCGCGGCGACGTGATCGTCGCGGCGGAGTCGCCGCTTGAAGTCGCCGATCAGTTCGAAGCGACGGTCGTGTGGATGTCGGATGTGAAGATGCTGCCCGGCCGCCCCTACTGGCTGAAGCTCGGCACCACGACCGTCTCGGCGACGATCACCGAGCCGAAGTACGAGGTGAACGTCAACACGCTCGAAAAGCTTGCCGCGAAAACGCTCGATCTGAACGCGATCGGGGTCGTCAACATCGCGCTCGGCAAGCCGATCCCGTTCGCGCCTTATGCCGAAAGCCGCGAACTCGGCGGTTTCATCCTCATCGACCGGATGACGAACGCCACGGTCGGCGCGGGCCTCATCCACTTCGCGCTGCGCCGCTCGCAGAACATCCACTGGCAGACGGCGGACATCACGCGCGAAGCGCACGCGGGGCAGAAGGCGCAGCAGCCGAAGCTGCTCTGGTTCACCGGCCTCTCGGGTGCGGGCAAGTCGACGATCGCGAACCTTGTCGAGAAAAAGCTGTTCGCGCTCGGCAAGCACACCTTCCTGCTCGACGGCGACAACGTCCGCCACGGGCTCAATAAGGATCTGGGCTTCACTGATGCCGACCGCGTGGAGAATATCCGCCGCGTCGGCGAGGTCGCGAAGCTGATGACGGACGCGGGCCTCATCGTGCTCACCGCCTTCATCTCGCCGTTCCGCGCGGAGCGGCAGATGGTCCGCGCGATGCTGCCCGAAGGCGATTTCGTCGAGGTGTTTGTCGATACCCCGCTAGCCGAAGCCGAGAAGCGCGACGTGAAGGGCCTCTACAAGAAGGCCCGCGCCGGACAACTGAGCAACTTCACCGGCATAGACAGCCCTTACGAAGCGCCGGAAAACGCGGAAATTCGCATCGACACGACGCAGATGTCGCCGGAAGAGGCGGCGGATGCCATCGTCGAGCGGCTCCTGGAAGCCTGACGTCCGGACTCACCCTCACGGAATGAAGGGCGGACCCGGCGGGTTCAACCTGCCATGTCTTGTCGAAATTCACGGTCGAGGAATGACGCACGCATGAGGGATGATCCGCGCCGCCGGGATTTGGCCGCCTATCCGTTTCGGATCGACATGGTGCCGCGCTTCGGCGACATGGACCTCAACCGGCATCTCAACAATGTGGCGGTCGCGCGCTTCTATGAAGAGGGGCGCGTGCGCTTTCATTTTGATCTGCACCACCGGCCGGGGCTCGATCGCTTCCGGGGTTTCATCGCGCACCTTGCGATCGATTATCTCGCCGAAGGGCACTGGCCCGATCCGGCCGAGATCGGCGTTGGCGTCGTGCATATCGGCGGTTCGTCCTACCGCCTCGGCCTTGCCATGTTCCAGCGCGGCGCCTGCATCGGGCTTTGCGATTCGGTGCTCGTCCACCGCGACGAACATGGCAGTGCTCCGCTGCCGCCGCTCCTACGCGAGGCTTTGGAGAGCCTCCGCCTGCGGGGCGAATGAACGGCGCGAGAGCCACCAGAAGCGCGTGAGCAGGAAGCCCGACGCGAACAGGCTGGCGATCACCACCGACCAGACAAGGCCGATCAGCCCCATCCCGAGCGGCAGCCCCAGCACATAGCCGAGCGGCAGCATCACGCCCGCGTAGCTGATCGTGTGCGTAAGCGTCGGCAGCCAGACGTCGTCGCGCGCGCGCAGCGCGTTCGCCGCGACGACCTGCAACCCGTCAGCAACGAAGAACAGCGACGATAGCGCCATCGCGGGAACCGCCAGCACGATAAGCGACGGATCGGTCGTGTAGGCGCTGACGATTGTCTCCGGCAGCAGCGCCACGATCGCCGCGATCACGACGAGCGCTGATCCGGTCGCCGCCAGGCCCAGCATTCCCGATCGGCGAACGGCGACGGGCGAGCGTTCGCCGAAGCCGCGCCCTACGAGAACGGCGGTGGCCGACGCGAAGCCGAGCGGCACCATGAAGACGATCGCGGAAACGTTGAACACGACCGCCCACGCGGCCGCCTCCAGCCCGCCGAGCAGGCCTGCGATGGCGTTCATGCCCGCAAAGGCAGTGGTTTCGACAAACAGCGAAGCAGCCGACGCGCCGCCGATCCAGATCAGCGGTTTCCACCCCGGCGCACCAGGCGCTGCGGCGAAGAGGCCGTATTTGCGGCGGGCGTCGGACCACAACACGAGATAGGCGGCAAGGCCCACGACGAGCGCGGTGCGCGCAATGAACGTCGCGGTCGCCGATGCCACCGCGCCTTCAACCGGAAAGGACGACGTGCCCGGCACCAGCCAGAGGTTCGCCGCAAGATTGACGATGTTCGCGCCCCACATCAGCGCCGCCGCCGGGCCCGGCCGCCCGAGCGCCTCCAGCCAGAAGATGAGCGCGATCGAGAGCAGATAGGCGGGCGTCGAGAGCGCAAAGGTGCGCGCGACCGCTGCCGCCCCCTCGGCAAGCGCGGGTTCGAGGCCGATGGCGTGCATCGCCGGCGTAGCGCCGAACCACAAAGCCGTACCGAACACCAAGCCGACCACGGCGGCGAAGGCCAACCCGCGCCGCAGCACCGCGCCCGCATCCTCCGGGCGCCCTTCGCCGACGCGCTGCGCGGTCAGCACCTGCACGCCCGTCAGCAGCCCGACGCCCGTTGTCAGCGCGATCATCGTCGGCGCCCAGCCGAGCGCGTGGTAGCCGAGTTCGATCGAGCTGTGGTGCCCCACGACGATCGCGTCCGTCAGCCCCATCACCATGATGCCGAGGCGCGACAGAATCACCGGCGAGGCGAGCGCCAGCAATTCAGAGAGGCTTCCGCGCGCGGCGGTCTTTGTCTTCAGCATGTCCATCGAACCGGTTTCAAAACAGCCGGCCCGGATACGCGAAACCGATGACATTGGCGAGTGCATCCGTGTACGATGCCGTCGTACAAGGCGCTGGATGCGTTGAAGGAGGCCCTGTTGGTGCTGAAAGTCGGTCAGGGACATGGCATGTCGCCCGCGCGCCTCGCGCGGATCGACGATTTCCTGGAGCAGACATATGTGGCTTCCGGCAAGATGGCCGGCACGCTCACGCTCGTCGCGCGCCGGGGCGAGATCGCCCATGTCGGCGTGCGCGGCCTTGCGGACCGGGAGCGCGCTACGCCGATCGCCGAAGACACGATCTTCCGCATCTATTCGATGACGAAGCCGATCACGTCGGTCGCGTTCATGATGCTGGTGGAGGAGGGGCGCGTCGCGCTTGATGATCCCGTCCACCTCTACATCCCCGAATGGAAGGATCTCGGCGTCTTCGCGGGCGGCATCGACAAGCCGGGTTTCCAGACGACGATGCCCGCCCGGCCGATGCTGATCATCGATCTGCTGCGCCACACGTCGGGCCTCACCTACGGTTTCCAGAACCGCACCAATGTGGACGCGGCCTACCGCGCGCGCGGCATCGGCGAGATCGAGAAGGGCACGATCACGCTCGCCGAGATGATCGCGGGGCTTGCCGAGCTGCCGCTCGAATTCTCGCCGGGCGAAAAGTGGAACTATTCGGTCGCGACCGACGTGCTCGGCTACCTGATCGAGCGCCTCACCGGGCAGGCCTTCGAAGACTTCCTGCGCGAACGCCTACTGACCCCGCTCGGCATGATCGACACCAACTTTCAGGTCCGCGCGGGCGAGGAACACCGCCTCGCCGCCTGCTACGCGCTCACCCCGAGCGGCCGCACGATCCTGCAGGACGACCCCGCGCTTTCCGGCTTCCGGGAGCCCCCCGCGTTCGTCTCCGGCGGCGGCGGTCTTGTCGGCACCGCGCACGATTATTTGAAATTCGCGCAGATGCTCCTGAACGGCGGCGAGGCGGATGGCCGCCGTTACATCAGCCGCAAGACGCTCGACCTGATGACCGCGAACCACCTGCCGGGCGGCGTCGACCTGCCCGCGCTGTCGGTGTCACTGTTCTCGGAAGCGAACTACAACGGCATCGGCTTCGGTCTCGGCTTCGCAACGACAATGGACCCGGCGAAGACAATGATCCCGGGCTCGGCGGGCGACTATTTCTGGGGCGGCGCGGCTTCCACGGCGTTCTGGATCGACCCGGTCGAAGACCTCATCTGCATCTTCATGACACAGCTCATCCCCTCATCATCCTACCCCGTCCGCCGCGAACTCAAGACGATGGTCTACGCCGCGATTGAGGATTGATGGCGATTATGTCGTTGGCGACTTATGGCGGGGAGCGCACATTTGATGCCCCGCAAAAGAGAACTGCACGCGCGACCAAGGGCCAGAAAGTGAGTGCAGTCAGCCCCGTCGTTTCCTCTCGCCTGCAGCAGTAGCGCTTTCTGTGTCGTGATACTCGTTTGCTAAATTGAATTTTCCAACCTTGTCATATTGGTCGTCAGCTTTGCGCGATACAACCTTCAGGAAAATCCAATAGCGCCAGAATACAAAGAGGTTCCAACCTATAAACCAAACGCACACCGTCATGATCAATGTAGGGGTGTTTCCGGTCACGGGGATCAGCAGCAGCGGTAACATTGCTGGTAAGAGTAGTATTTTGAACCGTAATCCCGGGGCGTGCCACTGACGATCTACCCAGTCGCGAATGGCGATATAGACTTTCACTGGCCGCTCTCATCAAAAGAACTTAATTGCTCGGAAGGGTAGTATTGTCTTGCAACGTCGGCAATTGGCCTGAATCGGTTATCGCACAACGGGTTTTAAAACAATTTTGTCGTGCTTGAAGAGACAGAAGGGCGCCGCGTTACGCCGCCTCCCCAAACGCCAGCGCCTCATATCGCTGCAGATGCCAGTCGGTATTCCCGAACTGGCTTTCGATCATCGTCGCGCGCTTGAAGTAGTGGCCGACCGCAAGTTCGTCGGTCATGCCCATGCCGCCGTGGATCTGGATGGCTTCCTGTCCGCTGTGGGTCAGCCCCTTGCCGATCTTCGCTTTGGCCATTGAAACGGCGGCGGGGTCGGGGAGTTTCAGCGTGGCCATCAGCGCCATCGACGCCGCCTGCTCGGCCTCCATGAACATGTCGACCATGCGGTGCTGGAGCACCTGGAATTTCGAGATCGGCTGGCCGAACTGCTTCCTCTGCTGAGCATAGTCCTGCGTCTGCCGGTGCAGTTCGTGGAGCACGCCGACGGCTTCGGCACAAAGCGCCGTCGTCGCCTCGTCGATGATCCGGCTGACGAGCGGGAACGCGCCGTCCGCCTCGCCGAGCAGCGCTTCGCCGGGTATCTCGGCGTTCTCGAAATACACTTCGGAGGCGCGCCCGCCGTCCGCGGTCGGATAGTCCCGCCGCACCACGCCCTTCGCGCCGTTCTCGATCAGGAACAGGCTCACGCCGGCCTGCTCACGCTGCCCGCCGCCGGTGCGCGCGGTGACGATCAGGTGGCTCGAGAACGGCGCATCGCGCACCACGGCCTTGTGGCCGGAGAGCGTCCAGCCGCCGCCCGATTTTTTCGCCGAGGTCGTGATGTTCGCCGGATCGAAGCGCCCCTTGGGTTCGGCCCACGCGAACGCCGTGGTCGTCGTTCCCGCGATGATGCTCTCGATCAGGTCGGTGCGGCCCGTCTCGCGCGCGAAGCCGCCGCCGATCACCACGGTCGAAAGATAGGGTTCCAGCACCAGCGCTTTCCCCAGTTCCTCCATCACGATCATGTTCTCGACCGCGCCGCCGCCGAGCCCGCCGTGGTTTTCGGAGAAGGGCGCCGCGAGGATGCCGAGTTCCTCTGCGAACGCCTTCCAGATGTCGGGCGACCAGCCGTCGCCCCGCGATATCTTCATGCGCGTTTCGTGGTCGTAGCGGTCGGCGAGGAAGCGCGCGAGCGTGTCGCGCACCATGGTCTGCGTTTCGGTGTAGCTGAAGTCCATTGTCTTGCCCCTAGAGCCCGAGAACCATCTTCGCGATGATCCCGCGCTGGATTTCGTTCGACCCGCCGTAGATCGAAGTCTTGCGCATGTTGAAATAGGTCGGTGCGGCGCGGAGCGCATAGTCCGGCCCGATGGCGTGCTCGTTGTCGCCGAAGTCCCGGAACCAGGGCGCGCCGTAATGGCCCACCGCTTCCAGCGTCAGTTCGGTGATGCGCTGCTGGATCTCGGTGCCCTTGATCTTCAGCAGCGAGGATTCCGCCCCCGGCGGCTTTCCGGCCGCGAGCGCGGCAAGCCCGCGCAGCTCGGTGAACTCGAGCGCGGCGAGATCGATTTCAAGCTCGGCGATCTTGCGCTTGAAGAACGGGTTCTCGATCAGCGACCGGTCGCCGTCCAGCTCCGCCGCCGCGATCGCGCGCAGCTTCTCGATGCCGCGCTTCGAGCGCGCGACGCCCGCGATGCCGGTGCGTTCGTGCGCGAGCAGGAACTTGGCGCAGGTCCAGCCCTTGTTCTCCTCGTGCACGCGGTTTTCCACCGGCACGCGCACGTTTTCCAGCCACACCTCGTTCACCTCATGCTCGCCGCCGAGCGTAATGATCGGGCGCACGGTGATGCCCGGCGATTTCATGTCGATGAGCAGGAAGGAAATGCCCTCCTGCGCCTTCACCGAAGGATCGGTGCGCACGAGGAAGAAGCCCCAGTCGGCGTGCTGCGCGAGCGTCGTCCACGTCTTCTGGCCGTTGACGACATAATGGTCGCCGTCGCGCTCGGCCTTGGTACGCAGCGAGGCGAGGTCAGAGCCCGCGCCCGGCTCCGAATAGCCCTGGCACCACCACTCCTCGCCCGAAAGGATGCGCGGCAGGAAGCGTGCTTTCTGTTCGGGCGTGCCGAACGTGTAGATCACGGGCGCGACCATGCTGATCCCGAACGGCAGGATCGGGATCGTGTCGGCCCGCGCCAGCTCTTCGGAAAAAATGTAGCGCTGCGTCGCGCTCCAGCCCGGCCCGCCATATTCTGTCGGCCACGCAGGTGCGACCCAGCCTTTCTTGCCGAGAATCCGGTGCCACGAGAGATAGTCTTCCTTCGACCATTCCTCGCCTTCGTCGAGCTTCCCCTTCAGGTTTTCAGGGTAATTCTCGTCGATGAAGCGGCGCACCTCCTCGCGGAAGGCGGCATCCTCGGGGCTGAACGACAGGTCCATTCTATCCTCCTCAGGCGGCCGCGGCGGTGGTTGCCGCCGGCCAGTCTTTACGCCGGTTGCTGCCGGCTTTCAGTTCGTGCGCGATCTCGCGTTTATAAACGTCGAAATCCACCTGCATCGTGTGGCGGCGCGAGGCGTAGTAATGCCCCTGGTGCCGCGCTTCGTCCGCGCCGATCGTGCGCCGCATCGCGTCTGCGTCCGGCAGGCCGTAGGCGCCAGTCAGCCATGCGGCCAGCAGTTTCGATTGCTGCTCGGCGAGGTTCACGAGCGTCGGCAGCGCCTGCGCGAGCCCCATGAACCACAGGTCCGTCCGTTCGGGGCGCACCATCCGCTTGAAAAGGCCGATGTGGTTGTCGACCACGGGTGCATCCGCATCGCTCAGGAACGGAAACGCGATCTGGTAGCCGGTCGCGTAGACGATCGCGTCGATCGCCTCGCTGCTGCCGTCCTCGAAGCGCACGCTGCCGCCTTCGAGCGCCGCGATGTTCGGCTTCACCGTGATGTCGCCCGATCCGCAGCGCAGCAGGAATTCGGAGCTGACCGTCGGGTGCGCTTCGAGCGGCGCATGGTCGGGGGCGGGGAGGCCGTAGCTTTCCATGCTGCCCACCGCGCGCTTCACCACGAATGCGGCGAGGCGGCGCTTGAGGCCGATCGGCATCCATTCGGGCAGCGCCTGCTTGTCCGAAGGCTTGCCGCCCAGATACTTCGGCAGCACCCACACGCCGCGCCGCGCGGCGACGAACAGCTTCGCCGCCATCGGCCGCTGCGAAAGCTCGGAGGCGATATCGACCGCGCTGTTGCCGAGCCCGACGACGAGCACGCGCTTGCCCACCATGTTCACGGGTTCGAACGGCGTGCGGTAGTCGTGGCTGTGGATCTGCGGCCCGTCGAAATGGCCGGGAAAGGCGGGAATGTTCGGCTTCCAGTGGTGCCCGTTCGCCACCGCCAGCACGTCATAGCGGCGCGACTCTGCGCCCGCCGTCACCTCCCAGCCGCCGCCGTCCAGCGGCCGGCACGCCGTCACTTCGGTGTTGAAGCGGATGCGCTCGCGCAGCCCGAAATGATCGACATAGGCGTTGAAATAGCTGTCGATCAGGCTGTGGTGCGGAAAGTCCGGCCAGTCCGCCGGAACCGGGAAATCCTCGAACTGCAGCCGCGTTTTCGATGTGTCGATGTGCAGCGACTGATAGCAAGCGGAAACGCCGTTCGGATTGCCATAGGCCCAGTTGCCGCCGACGCGATCGGATTTTTCGAGGATATCAAAGGCAATACCACGGTCCGCGAGCCGCTTGGCGGTCGTGAAACCGCTGCAACCGGCGCCGATGATGCAGACCTTTGGTGCGGAGGCTCCCATACCCCCAGATTCGGGTGAGGCGCCCGAAGCGTCAACTCACCCGAATCAATAGGGGGCTTTGATCAGCCGAGCGTCGAGCGAAGCATCCACGCGGTCTTCTCGTGGTACTGCATCCGGCTGACGAGCAGATCGACCGAAACCTCGTCGCCCGCGTCTTCCACGATCGAGAAGATCTTCCGCGCCGTGCGCGCGACGGCTTCGTTGCCCTCGGCGAGCTGCTTCACCATTTCCATTGCCTCGGGCGGCTGCTCGGGCGCTTCCTTGATGCTGGAGAGCTTGGCGAACGCGCTGTATCCGCCCGGCGCGAAGTGGCCGAGTGCGCGGATGCGTTCGGCGATCTCGTCGGTCGCGAGCCACAGCTCGTTGTACTGCGTCATGAACATCGTGTGCAGCGAGTTGAACATCGGACCCGTGACGTTCCAGTGGAAGTTGTGGGTCTTCAGGTACAGCGAATAGGTGTCGGCAAGCACATGGGAGAGGCCATCGGCGATCTTGGCGCGGTCTTCCGCGGGAATGCCGATATTGGATTCAGTGTCGGACATGATGGTTCCTTTCGTCGCTGCATACTCGTGGAAATCGGAAAGCACGGCCAATGGATTGTCTCATTGACTGCAATCAAGAACTTCAATGAAACGAAATCGTTTCAGGCTTTTTCCAGCGTGCACTGCAGCGGATGCTGGTTCTGCCGCGCGAAATCGAGAACCTGGTTCACCTTGGTTTCGGCGACCTCGTAGGTAAACACGCCGCACAGGCCGACGCCCTTGTGGTGGACCTGCAGCATCACGCGCGTCGCGTCCTCGGTGGACATGCGGAAAAAGCGCCGCAGCGTTTCCACCACGAATTCCATCGGCGTGTAGTCGTCGTTCAGCATCAAGACCCTGTAAAGCGCCGGCTTTTTGGTCTTGGGCTTGGTCTTGGTCGCGACGCCGGTGTCCGTGCCGGAACCGTTCCGGTCGTCTGACTCGCGATCAGTCATTCATTCGCTCACTCACGAGGTTTCGCACAGGCCCATGATATTGCAGTTACGGGCGCGATAACAAGACCATGAACGAAAAGGGCGGCCGCAACAGCGACCGCCCTTCCTGTAGAAACGGCTGCGAGGCGCTTACTTGGCGACAGCGACCGTCTTGAACTTGTCGGCCGCAACCGCGAAGCGGCTGGAGATCGGCTCGAACATGTCGGTCGAAAGCTTCACGAACGCTTCGGTCATCTTGCTGCTGTCAGCGACGAACTTGTCGAACTGGCTGCGCGCGAAATCGCTCTGCAGCTGCAGAAGCTCGTTGGCGCTCTTGGCCGACGAGAACGACTTGAAGGCCGTCGTGGCGGCTTCGCCGTTCTTCTTGGCGAGTTCGAGCGCCGACTGCGTCATCGTTTCGAAGCCCTTCGCGGCGATCTTGCCGGATTCGACGAACGCTTCCACGTTCTCGCGCGTGAAGCTGTTCAGCTCCTCGGCGGCCTTGGTGCTCTTTTCCATCGCTTCGCGCGTCTTCGTCTGGAACTGCTCGACAGCGGCTTTGCCCTGCGCCATCGCGGTTTCGGTCTGCTTCTTCACGTTTTCATTGATCGTCATGATTACTGCCTTCTGCTTCGGGGGGACGCTGGCCTTCGCGGATACGGCTGCGGGGACCACTGTTTTTGGTTTGGCGGCTTTCGGCGCCGGCGCTTTCGCGACCTTCGCTTCGACCTTGGCGGGCGCCGGTTTCACCGGCTCCACGACCTTCGCGGCGGTCTTGGGGCTCACTTTCGGCTTCGCAGGGGCGGGCGCGGCGGCTTTCGGCGCCGGTTTCGCTTCAACCTTGGCGGCGGGAGCTGCTTCTGCCTTCGGAGCGGCGGCAGGCTTCGCCGGCGCCGCGTTGACGGGTTCCACTTTCACTTCCACCTTTGCTGCTTCAGCCATCGTGACCTCCAGGGGCGCACCTTATGCTGCACTGCAACATAGAGATGTCACCCCGACTCGTCAAGGCTTTTTGTGCACTGCAACATAAGTGAAATGTGAGGCGGGCTCAGTGTCCCGTCAAAGTCGCGAGGCCCGATGCGGAGAGCTGTGCGTTGATCGCGCCGACGAGCCGGTCGAGTGCCTCCTCGGACACTGCTTCGGCCCGCGCGACGAGCACGTCCTGCGTGTTGGAAGCGCGCAGCAGCCACCAGCCGTCAGGCGTGTTGACGCGCGCGCCGTCGGTGCGGTTCACCGCCGCGCCGCTCGCTTCGAGCCGCGCCAGCACTTCGTGGATCACGGCGAACTTGCGTTCCTCGGGGCAGGGGAAGCGCAGCTCGGGTGTGTTCACCATCGCGGGCATCTCGCCGCGCAGCTGCGTCAGCGACTTGCCGCTCCGGTCCACCGCGCCGATCAGCCGCACGGCCGCGTAGATCGCGTCGTCGAAGCCGTAATAGCGGTGCGCGAAGAAGATGTGCCCGCTCATCTCACCCGCCAGCGGCGCGCCGGTTTCCTTCATTTTCGCCTTGATCAGCGAATGGCCGGTCTTCCACATCAGCGGCTTGCCGCCGAGTTCTGAGACACGGTCGTAAAGCGCCTGGCTCGCCTTCACGTCGGCGATGATCGTCGCGCCCGGCACGTCCCGCAGCACATCCTCGGCCAGGATCATCAGCAGCTGGTCGCCCCAGATGATGCGCCCGGTGCTGTCGATCGCGCCGATGCGGTCGCCGTCGCCGTCGAACGCAAGCCCGAAGTCGAGGCCCTTTTCGGCGACGACACGGCGGAGGTCCCCGAGGTTCTTCTCCTCGGTCGGGTCCGGGTGATGGTTGGGGAAGTCGCCGTCCACGTCGGTGAACAGCAGGTGGTGCTCGCCCGGCATCGCGGCGGTCAGCCGCTCCACGATCGGACCGGCAGCGCCGTTCCCCGTGTCCCACGCGATACGGAAGCCGCGTGCGGGCACGTTGCCGAGCAGCCGCTGCACATAGGCTTCGGAGACGTCGACTTTCCGATTGGACCCCGCGCCCTGTTCCCAGTCGCCCGCTGCCGCCATCGTCCCGATCCCGGTGATGTCGGCGCCGTAGAACGGCCCGTGGCCGATCATCATCTTGAAGCCGTTGTAGTTGGGCGGATTATGGCTGCCGGTGATCATCACGCCGCCGTCGGCGCCCAGATAGTGCACCGCGAAATACAGCATTGGCGTCGGCCCGAGCCCGATGCGCAGCGCCTCGCAGCCCGTATCCTCAAGGCCGCGCACCAGCGCAGCTTCCAGCGTGGGCGATGAATGGCGGCCATCATAGCCCACCGCGACCTTGCTTCCACCGGCGCGGCGCACGCGCGTGCCGAAGCCGCGCCCGATGGCGTAGGCGTCGTCCTCGCCAAGCGTTTCGCCGATGATGCCGCGGATGTCGTATTCCCGAAGCGATGTCGGGTGGAAGTCGTGCCGGTCCAAAATACTGCCCTTGCTGTGAGAATCGCGAAACTATCGCGTCAACGCCTGGTATCGCGAAGATGTTTCAGGAGCGTATCCCTTGCTGCGTTGAGGCGAGCGGACGCCTCCGCGCTGCCGCCCTTGTCGGGGTGCGCCTCCGTGATCATCCGCCGCCATGCCGCATTGATCTCGATCGCGCCCGCCTCAGGCGACAGGCCGAGCAGACGGCCCGCTTCCTGAGGAGACATGCCGGACTCGCGGCGGCGGGGCCGCTGATCCATCGCCAGCCACGCCGTCACGCCTGCGACCGCGAGCGCGCCCAGCCATTGCCCGGTCAGCAGCAGGCGCAGCGCGAGCCCCGCGCCTGCGGCGATGCCGATCCAGCGCAGCCGCACCGGTGTCAGCGCGCCTGTATACCACAGCGCGCCGAGCGCTCCCGCCGCGAGGGCGAGGACCACGATCATCAGCTGGCGAGGCTCTGCGCTTCTTCGATTTCGGGGAGGGCAAGGCTCGCGATGAGCTCGCGCAGTTCGTTGCGCGCGGCGATGTGGCTCATGTTCACGTCGTCGATGACGCCGATGTCGAGCAGCGTCAGCCCGCGCGGGAAGAGCTCGCGATAGATGACGCGTTCGGAAAGGCCCGGCGCGATGCGGAAGCCGATGCGCTTGGAAAGTTCATCGAGCGCGCCGCCGACGCGAATCATGTTCTTCGCGGCGAGAGAGGACATGCGGTTCCGCACCACCACCCAATCGACCGATCCGCCGTCCGTCTTCGCGCGGGCCTTGCGCGCGTCCCAGATCAGCTCGGCGTAGAAGCTCGGGCGCTTCACCTTGAACGTGTCCGGGTCGACCTGCCCGATGAGGTCGAAGTCGACGAAGCTGTCGTTCATCGGCGTGATCAGCGTGTCAGCGCGGCCAAGCGCGACGCGCGACAAGGGGCTGTCGCGGCCGGGCGTGTCCACCACGATCACGTCCACCACCGGCGCCCACGCATCGAGCGTGGTGCGCAGAAGCGTTTCGCTGTGGCTGTCGTTGTCGTCGATCACCTGCAGCCGCGGCGTCTTCAGCCCCAGGCCGTGGCCTTCGGAGAAGCTCTGCCGATTTTCCATGTAGCGCGTGAAGGTGCGCTGGCGCGAATCGAGGTCGATCGCGGCGACCTTGCGGCCGCTGTGCATCAGCGCGACGGCGATGTGGACCGCGGTCGTGGACTTGCCGGTCCCGCCTTTTTCATTGCCAAGAACGATGACATGGGCTTTGGCCATAAAAGTAACGCGCCCCCGATGGCTGCATTCCGTTGGATGGCGGACTGTTTCATTCACGGGCGCCGGGGAGTCAATCGAGGAGAGGCAAGATTCCGGAGGCTATCGAAACCGTGCGGACGGTCGCGGCACTTCGCGCGCGCGTACGCGCATGGGAGGCGGCGGGGCAGAGCGTCGCGCTGGTGCCCACGATGGGCGCGCTCCACGCCGGGCATCTCGCGCTCGTCGCGGCCGGTCTCGCCCGTGCCGACCGGGTTGTCGCAAGCATTTTCGTGAACCCCACGCAGTTCGGCCCGAACGAGGATTTCTCCCGCTATCCGCGCCGCGAGACGGAGGATGCGGCGGCGCTTGCGGGGGCGGGGTGTCATCTCCTGTTCGCGCCCACGGTAGAGGAGATGTACCCGGCGGGCTTCGCAAGCAGCGTTCAGGTCGCCGGCCTCACCGCCGAGCTCGACGGCGCGCACCGGCCCGGCCACTTCGATGGTGTCGCGACCGTGGTCTCGAAGCTGCTCAATCAGGCGCAGGCCGATTTCGCGATGTTCGGGGAGAAAGATTACCAGCAGCTCCTCACCGTCCGCCGCATGGCCGCCGACCTCGATATCGCCACGCAGATCGTCGGCGTCCCCACGGTGCGCGAGGCGGATGGTCTCGCGCTCTCGTCGCGCAACGCCTACCTCTCGGCGGAGGAGCGCGCCCGCGCCGCGCTGTTCCCGAAGACGTTGATGGCTGCGCGCGATGCGATCCGTGCTGGAACGGCGATCGAAACAGCGCTCGCCGAGGCTGACTCCGCCCTGCGCACGGCGGGTCTCGTGCCCGATTATGTCGCGCTTCGTGACGCCGAAACGCTGCTGCAGATGACCGTTCTTGATCGCCCCGCGCGCATCCTGTCGGCGGTGCGGCTCGGCTCGACGCGTCTTATCGACAATCTGGCGGTCTAAGCGGCCGAAATCGGCCCGCGTTAACTTTTCATTAGGAATTCTCAATAACTATTAACGCCGTTGCAGGAGGCCCGGCGGATATCCTCGATTGTGCAGGATTCCAGCCGGTTGCAGCGGAGCATTCTCGATGCAGGACTGGCTGACCGATGTCATGGAGCCCCCGGGGGAGGACCTTCCCGGCCGGGCGATTGATGCCGCGATCCGGCCTGCCGAACTTCTCACCCGCGCCGACATTGCGCTCTGCCTCACCGGCGGGGTCGCGGTGGTCATGGGGTCGGAGCCGATCGGCCGCATTTCCGGAACCCGGCTCGCGCAGGCGCTGGCCCGTGCTGTCGATGCCGGCGAGCGCGCAGCCCGAGGCGCACGCGACGAGGCGCGCCGCCTGCGCCGCGACCGCAGGATGCTCGCCGCCAATCTCAGCCATGAACTGAAAACGCCGCTCAATGCGATCAGCGGCTACAGCGAACTTGTCGCGCTCGGCCTCCAAAGCGGCCGCACGCACGCCGCCGCTAGCCAGAACGCGGTGATCTGGGAAGCGGCGCAGGGGATGCTCTCGACGCTCGATTCCATTCTCGACCTCGCCCGTATCGAGGCGGACGCCGCACCGCTCGATGAAACCGAGGTCGATCTGCGCCAGCTCGCCGCGTCCGTGCTCCGTATGCTCGCGACGATGGCCGATGCGCGCGGCGCGAGCGTCGCGATCGAGATGGAGGCCGATCTGCCGTTTCTCCATGCCGATGCGCGGATGCTTCGGCAGATCCTCGTCAATCTCGCCGGCAACGCGCTCAAGTACGGTGGCGAGAAGGTGAAGCTCACTATCGCGGCGCGCGTCGACAAGGCCGATCGGATGCTCATCGAGGTACGCGACAATGGCCCCGGCATGTCGCCCCGCGCGATGGAAACGGCGATGAAGCCGTTCGCGCGCGGACAGGACGACAAGAACATGCTCGCGGGCCACGGGCTCGGCCTGCCGCTTGTGAAGGCGCTCACCGAGCTGCACGAGGGAAGCTTCAAGCTACTCTCGTCTCCGGGCCGGGGCACCCGCGCCGTCGTCACCATGCCGCCCGGGCGCGTCCGCCTCGCGCGCAGCGGCCGCCAGGAAGCCTTCGCATTCCGCCGGGCCAATTCGCTGTTCGGCTGAGTCGCCTCAGGATTTCCGCCATTTTTCGGTGTTAACCATTTCTTGAACAAGACACGCCAAACCTCCCTACGTTGAGGGGGGTTTTCGAATGGCAAGTCATCCGGTCACTGAAGTCCAGTTTTTCCACGCGCAGATGGCGGCGGCGATGGCCGGCCAGCCAGACGCGTACTACGAGCTTGGCGTCGCGTATGCGGTCGGCAGCAGCGGCGTCGATATCGATCTCGTTGAAGCGCACAAGTGGTTCAACCTCGCCGCCATGTCGGGCGACGAGCGCGCCCAGCTCGATCGCAGCGAGGTCGCGGCGTCGATGACGCCCGCCGAGGTCGCCGCGGCACAGCGCGAGGCGCGCGCATTCCTGATGCAGACGCGCCACTAGGCCTGGCTCGAATCACTGCAAGCCTGAGAAATCAGGCGCTTGGGGCTTGCAAATAAAGCGAAATGACCGCTTGCTATACCGGCTGTCCTAAGCAGCAGGGGGACTGGCGCCTTGGCGACGCGGTTGTCTGGAAAAGTATCGGAAATCAAAGCATTTCCGCTAACGCCTTCCGAGTCGCGTGAAGACGAGCTTGCTTGGCTGCGCGCCGAGCTCGCGCGCGAGACAGCGCTTCGCAAGCGCTACGAAACCCAGATCAGACAATTTTCTGCATCGCTGCCCGTCGTGATCTGGATGGCGGATGCGGATCGCCGCGTCCGTTTCGTCAGCGACAGCTGGTACGCGATCACCGGGACGAGCCCCGATCAACACGAAAGCTGGGTTTTCACGATGCACGAAGAGGATCGCCTCATCGTGCCGGGTGAAATCCATGCTGCGGCGGAGCGCCGGGCGCGGTTTGCGATCGAATATCGTATCCTGAAGGCCGACGGCACGACCGCTTGGGTTCTGAACGTCGGCGCTCCCAAGTTCGATGAATATGGCCTCTACGACGGCTACGTCGGCGCCGTTATCGACGTCAGCGAGCGCCGCGCCGCCACTGAAACGCTGCAAGGCCTCGAAACGCGGCTTTCGCTGGCGCTCGACGGTACCCACGTCGGCGTGTGGGACTGGGATATCGCGTCGGGCGATGTCTGGCTCAGCGACAGCGCGCTCGCGATTCAGGGCTATGCGAGCGAGGAGGTGAAGGGCCACGCCGCCGGCTTTGCTGATTATATCCACCCGGACGATCTCGCGGAGCATAGCCGCAGCATCACCGCGTGCCTCAAGGGTGAGCAGCCGATGGTGAACCTCGAGCATCGCCTGCGCTGCAAGGATGGTGGATGGGTGTGGGTGGCCGAGCGCGGCCGCGTCGTCGAGCGCGATGCGAAAGGGCACGCGCTCCGCATGATCGGGACGCGCACCGACATGACCGAGCAGCGCGAACGCGACGATCGCCTGCGCTGGCTCGCCGCGCACGACGTGCTCACCGAGCTTCCGAACCGGGGCCGTTTCCAGGAGCTGCTGCTCGCTGCGATGCGGGAAACCGACGCGCGGGGTGGCCGGATGGCGCTGATGCTGTTCGACCTCGATCATTTCAAGGCGGTCAACGACGGCTTCGGCCATGACGTGGGCGATGCGTTGCTGCGCCGCGCGGCGCGGCGACTGCGCGATGCGTTCCCCGGCGGCTCGGTCGCGCGGCTCGGCGGCGACGAGTTCGCGATCATCCTTCCCGATGCCGGGCGGCACGGCGAGGATGTGATGGCGCTTGCGGCGCAGGCGGTTCATGCCGGAACGACGGGGGGGGAGGATCCCGGCGAGAGCACGGCAAGCGTCGGCGTCGCCTTCTATCCCGATCACGCGGCAAACGCGGCGGATCTCAGCAAGGCGGCCGACGTTGCGCTCTATGCCGCGAAGCAGGCGGGCCGCGCCTGTGCCCGGCTTTATGAACCGCGCCGGTAGGGCGTGAAGCTCTCCATCGCGCGGATGTCCGCTGCGATCGCCGGGCGTTCGCGCTCCAGATAGTCCTCGATGGCCCGCCTGAGCCCGGGATGCTCGATATGGTGGGCGGAGGTCGTGACCACCGGCACATAGCCCCGCGCGAGCTTGTGCGGCCCCTGCGCCCCTGCCTCGACGCGGGCGAGGCCATGCGTGATCGCGTAGTCGATGGCCTGGTAGTAGCAGAGCTCGAAGTGCAGGAACGGCAGGTCACGCACCGCGCCCCAGTAGCGCCCGTAAAGGCAGTCCCCGCCGATGAAATTGAGCGCGCCCGCCACCGGCGTGTCGCCGTCCATCGCCAGCACCAGCAGCACGCGCTCCGCCATGCGTGCGCCGATCAGGCTGAAGAAGGCGCGGGTCAGATAGGGCTGGCCCCATTTGCGGCTGCCCGTGTCCTGATAGAAGTGCCAGAACACGTCCCAGTGCGCCTCGCGGATGTCCGCGCCCGAAAGCGCCACGATGCGAAGGCCGCTTTCCGCCGCCTCCCGTCGTTCGCGGCGGATGGTCTTGCGCTTGCGCGAGGCGAGGCTGCCGAGGAAATCCTCGAATGTGCCGTATCCCGCGTTGTGCCAGTGGAACTGTTCGGTGTGCCGGATCAGCCAGGCGGCGTCCGCGAACAGCGGCACTTGCTCGGGCGCGATGAACGTGGCGTGCGCGGACGAGATCTGCTGGTGCGCGCAGAACTGCGCGATCCCGGCGATCAGCGCGGGCGCGTGGGCGGTATCCTGCAACAGCAGGCGCGGGCCGGTTGCGGGCGTGAACGGCACCGCCATCTGATATTTCGGATAATAGCGCCCGCCCGCGCGCTCGAACGCGTCCGCCCAGCCGTGGTCGAACACATATTCGCCCTGCGAGTGCGATTTCGCATAGGCCGGCGCGATGCCGAGGATGGTGCCGTCCGCATCTTCCAGCACTGCGTGCGCCGCCTGCCACCCTGCGGCGGCAACCGCGCTCCCCGAATCCTCCAGCGCACTGATGAAGGCGTGCAGCGTGAACGGGTTGTTATCCCCCGCGCAGGCGTTCCAGTCGGGCGCGGAAATGTCCGCAGCCGATGTCACGATCCGGAAAGTCGCCGGCGTGCCGGTCATGCGTGTCCCGGGGTGTCCTCGAAGATGATCTGGTCGGCGTGCACCGCTGCCCGCCCGCGCTCTTCGTCGCCTCGCACCGTCCAGGTCAGCACCGGGCGGCCGTTGCGGCGCTGGCGTTCAGCAAAGCCGCAGGGCAGCGAATTGATGTCGAACGCCAGGAAGTGCGGCTTCGCGCTGCGAACCGCGAGGTTGCGCGAAAGCCAGCCCCGAACGCCGGTATTCCCGCGGCCTTCCTTGCTCACGACGAGCCCGCGCACGGTCTGCGGGCTGTGCTCGCGGAACCAGCGCACGATGCGCGGATCGAACGACATCACCGCCGCCCAGCCGTTCGCGCCTTCCAGCGCACGGCGCACCGCGCGGCAGAGGCTGCCATACCCCCGCCGCCCCGGCGATTTCACCTCCACCAGCGTCGGCGTGCGGCCGCCGATCTCGCTCAGCACCTCGCGCAGCGTGCGGATGGTTTCGTCAGTCCCCGAAAGACGGAACGCGCCCAGTTCGCCTGTCGTCAGGTCGGCGATGCGCCCGCCAGCGTTGACGAGGCGCGGCAGCTCGGCATCATGAAACACCACCGCGTCCTTGTCTGCCGTGCGCCGGACATCGAGCTCGATGCCATAGCCTGCGGCGATCGCACGTTCGAACGCCGCCCTGCTGTTCTCGGGCACACCCGGCGCGCCGTGCAGCCCCCTGTGCGCAAAGGGATGACGGGTGAGAAACTCGAGATCGCGGGGTGTGTTTCGCAGCATCTGGCTCCGTTCAGACCTTCACGGCAATCACGGCATCGATCTCGACGGCGACGCCGAGCGGCAGGGCTGGGACGCCCACCGCGCTCCGCGCGTGCCGTCCCGCGTCTCCCAGAACCTCGACCATAAGGTCGCTGCATCCGTTGGCAACCTTCGGCTGGTCGAAGAAGTTCGCCGTGCTCGAAACGAATGCGCCGAGCTTCAGCACACGCTCGATGCGGTCGAGGCTGCCGAGCGCGGCCTGGGCCTGCGCAAGGATACCGATCCCGCAAAGCCGCGCCGTTGCCTGGCCGGCCTCGACGTCCATGTCCTCGCCGAGCCGTCCGAGCACGAGCGTGCCGTCCTCGCGGAAGGGGATCTGGCCGGAGATGTAGAGCGTGTTTCCATGCAGAACCGTCGGCACATAGTTCGCCGCGGGCGCGGAGGCTTTCGGCAGCGTGATTCCAAGTTCGGCGAGACGCGCTTCAATACTCATGACCGGAGATTTCCCTTCGTTGCATTTCGGGTCGTTACGGCGCCGCCTGCCTGAGCAGATACGGTAATGCCTGAGACCAGATATCGATCCGCGCGTGCGCATCGTCTGCGGCTGGGATCAGGGGCCTCAGCTCCGGATCGGCGACCATGTGCAGCCGGTGCACGTGCGGCGCGTCCCGCTTTACCGAACTGTGGTGCGGGGGCAAGTCGTCGATGAACACGGCGGCGTCGCGTCCGTGCTCGCGCATCAGCGTGGTGACGGCGGGCCCCTTCGGCCCATCGTTCACATAGACGGGGAAGGGCATCCCGAGCGCGGCGATCTGCGCGCGGCGGCGGTCGCGGTAAGCATCGCGGATGTTGGTGAGGATGACGATTTCGTAGGGTTCCGAAAGCGCAGCCAGCGCCTCGACAGCGCCTTCCACGACCGGCTGGCCCTCCATCGCGTCCGCGAAGAAGCCGTCGACGAGCGTTCGCACGTCCTTCCTGTCCACAAGGCTGCCGTCCGCCTTGCGCCGGATGTTGCCCGAAAGCGCGAAGCTTTCGAAGTTGAGTTCGAGCGCGTGCGCTGTGTCGAGATAGGTGCGAAACGGCCCCGCGAAGTGCAGCAGCACCTCGTCGCAGTCGCAGATGAGAAGCGGCTTCGTCATTGCCCCAGCGCCCCGCGCGCCGCCGCGAGCCGGGCGGGTTCGGTGCCGATCGCTTCGGCGCAGGCGATGAAGTCGGCTTCGTGCGCGGCAAGGAAATCGAGCGTCGCGCCCAGCACTTCGGGGGTTCCCGCCCGCGCCCTCAGCGTGTCCGCATCAAGGCCCGTCAGCGCCAGCAGGCGCGGCCCAAGCCGTTCGTCGCTCGCAACCCACGCAAGGGCGTGCAGCGCCGTCACTTCGGCCTCCTCGCGTGTTAGGGTTGATTGGTAAGAGGTCATTAACTCTGGACAATTAGGATTGTATAAACCATTCGCCAAGGCGATTGTTCAGCAGGCCGGTTCGCGGGGCTAAATGCGCGGCAGGGCTTGCGAAGAGGGCACCATGCAGAAAACCGTCCTCGTCGTCGAGGATAACGACCTCAATATGAAGCTGTTTTGCGACCTTCTGGAAGCGCACGGCTATCGCACGATGAAAACGCGCGACGGGCGCAGCGTGCCCGATCTCGTACGCGCGGACCGCCCCGATCTCATCCTCATGGACATTCAGCTTCCCGAAGTTTCGGGGCTCGAAGTCACCGGCTGGCTGAAAAGCGACGCGGCGCTGAGCGGGATTCCCGTCGTCGCGGTCACGGCGTTTGCGATGAAGGGCGATGAAGAGCGCATCAAGGCCGGCGGCTGCGAGGCGTATATCGCCAAGCCGATCTCGGTGATGCGCTTTATCGAAACCGTCCGCCAGTACGCCTGATGCGGCGCCCGGCGGGCGGGGCTTACTTGATCTTCGCTTCCTTGAACTCGACGTGCTTGCGCACGACGGGATCGTACTTGCGGAAGGTGAACTTCTCGGTCTGCGTGCGCGGGTTCTTCTTCGTCACGTAGAAGAAGCCGGTGTCGGCCGTGCTGACGAGCTTGATCTTGACGGTCGTTGGTTTGGCCATGGCGCGGCAGTCCTTGCGCTTGATCTCTGATGGTTCAAAAAAGAACGCGGCGTCTTTAGCGCCGCGCTTACGGGCGGGCTAATGCCGAAAACGCGCCCCTGAGTCAAGCGGCCTCACAGCATTCTGGCGGCCAGTTCCTTGACGAGGCGTACCGCAACGCCCGCCGTCAGCATCCCGATATCGCGCTCGGGGTTCAGCTCGACGACGTCTGCGCCCACGATCTCGCCCGGCACGCGCGCGATCAGCATCAGCAGTTCGCGTGTCGAAAGCCCGCCGGGTTCGGGGTGGGAGACGCCGGGCGCGAACGCCGGGTCGAGCCCGTCGAGGTCGATCGACACGTAAACTGGCCCCTGCAGCCGCTCCCACGGCACGCGGTCGCACTCGTCGGCACCCAGCATCACGCCGCCCGCCGCCGCGCTCCGGGCGCGCTGCTCAGGCGTTGCGCTGCGGATGCCGATCTGCACCAGATTGGCGATGCAGCCATCGTCGAGCGCGCGCGCGAAAGGGCAGGCGTGCGAATAGCGGTCCCCGCCAAGCTCTTCGTAGAGATCGGGATGTGCGTCGACATGCAGCACGTTCACGGGCCCGTGCGCGGCCTTGATGGCGCTGAGGATCGGATAGGTCACCGAATGGTCGCCGCCGATGCTGAGCGGCCGGCGGCCGGCCTTGAGCGCGGCGGCAACCGTAGCGGTAATGATCGCGCGCGCCTCTGCGGCGTCTTCGGGGAGGTCGGGAAAGTGCCGGTCTCCGAACGCACCCGCAAGATCGACGCCCTCGATGCTGTAGGGGCTGGAGGCCTCGCTGAACAGCAAACCGCGCACCACCGAAGGCGCGAGTGCCGCGCCGCGCGCGTAGGAGGAACTGGCGTCCCAGGCGAATCCGAGAAGGCTGATCGACATGGCGCGTGCTTAACCCTGTTCTAACGACTTTCCCACTAGGCTTCCGGCATGATCGACGAAGACTTCGAATCGCTGCATCAGGAGCTGTCCGACAAGCTGGAGGACATCCAGCTGCTCTTGCTCGCGGGGAGCCACAGCGAGGTGCGGCGGCAGCTGCATTCGCTGAAAGGTCTCGCGAAGGCGTTCGGTTTCAACGATTTCGCGGCCGAGGTCCACGCCGCCGAGGAAACGCTGGCCAGCGTCACCACGCTCCAGCCGCGAATCGACCGCATGTTCCGCCTGCTCGACGCGGCGTAAAACCTACCGTTTCCGCCGCACCTTGCCCGTGCCCTTTGGCAGCGGCGGTCGCCCCTTGCGCGGCGGCGGTCGATTTCCGGCCCGCGGCGCCGGCCCATCGGGCAACTCGAAGCGCAGCGCCCCGCTGATCGGGTTCGCGTCGGCGAGCCTGAGGTCCAGCCGCTGTCCGACGTGGTAGGTCACGCCCGTCGTCAGCCCTTCAATCGTCTTGGTGCCCTCGTCGAAGTGGAAACGCTCGGCGCCGAGCATCGACATCGGCACCAGGCCGTCGCCGCCGATCTCCTCGACGCTGGCGAAGAAGCCGAAGCGCGTCACGCCGGTGATGCGCGTGCGCACGATTTGCCCCACCTGCGCCGCCAGATACGCCGCCACATAGCGGTCGATGGTGTCGCGTTCCGCCTCCATCGCCCTCCGCTCGGTCATCGAGATATGCTCGGCGGTGCGGGGCAGGGCGCGCATTTCCTCGTCGGTGAGCCCGCCCTCGCCGAGCTTGTATGCCCGCACCAGCGCCCGGTGGACGAGCGTGTCCGAATAGCGCCGGATCGGCGAGGTGAAGTGCGCGTAGCTGCCGAGCGCGAGCCCGAAGTGGCCGAGGTTGTCGGTGCCGTAGAAGGCCTGCGCCTGGCTGCGCAGCACCTGCATGGAGACCTGTTCCAGCAGTGCCGCGTCCTCGATCTTCGCCAGCAGCCGGTTGAACGTCGTCGGCGTCACAACCTGCCCGAGCGACAGGGTGAGCCCCAGCGACTTCACATAATCGGACAGCGTCACCAGCTTTTCGCGGCTCGGCCGCTCGTGGGTGCGGTAGACGACCGGCGACGTCTTCGCCTCCAGCGCCTTCGCCGCCGCGACGTTCGCCGCGATCATGAAATCCTCGATCAGCTGATGCGCCGGAAGCTGTTCACGCACGCGAATCTCGGCGATGCGGCCCTTCTCGTCGAGGATGACGCGCCGCTCCGGCATGTTGAGCGCCAGCGGATCGCGCCTGCCGCGCGCGGCTTTGAGCGCGGTCCACGCCGCCCACAGCGGTTTCAGCACGCCTTCGGTCAGTTCATGCTCGATCTTCCCGTCGATCGCTTCCTGCACCGTCTCGTAGGCAAGGTTCGCAACGCCGTGCATCACGGCCCGCGTGAAGCGCCAGTCTTTCACCGTGCCGTCGCTCGCGATCGTCAGGTGGCAGGCGAGCACCGCCTTGTCTTCGTTCGCGTTCAGCGAGCACGCATCGGTCGAGAGCGCCTCGGGCAGCATCGGCACGACTTGATCGGGGAAGTAGACGCTGTTCCCCCGTTCGCGCGCCTCGCGGTCGATCGCGGTGCCCGGGCGCACGTAGAAGCTCACGTCGGCGATCGCGACGATCGCCTTGAAGCCGCCGGGATTGCCGGGGTCGTCGTCCGCCGCCGCCCACACGGCGTCGTCATGGTCGCGCGCGTCGGCGGGGTCGATGGTGAGCAGCGGCAGATCGCGCAGGTCTTCGCGGGCGCCTAATGGCAGTTTCGCGGCCTTTTCCGCTTCAGCGAGCGCGTCCTCGGAAAACGTGTGCGGAATGCCTTTTTCGTGGATCGCGATCAGCGAGAAGCTGCGCGGCGCCATCGGATCGCCGAGCCGCTGCACGACGCGGCCCGTTGCCCGCGCCCCGCGCCCCGATTGCTCGGCGAGCACGAGGTCGCCCACGTCCGCCTCACCGATGTCGCTGATCTTCAGGTCGAAGCGCAGCTTCTTGTCCGTCGGCACGAGAAACCAGCCCGAAGCATCGCGCCGCAGCACGCCGAGCAGCGCGTCTTCGGAAGACGCGCCGATCTTCTTCATCACATGCGCAAGGTGTCCGCGCCCGGTTTCCTCAATGCGCGCGAGAATGCGGTCGCCCACCGCCAGCGCCGCACGTTTCCGCCCCTCAACGACACGCACCTTCGGCGCGGGCGTATCGTTCGCCCAGCTTTCCGGAACCGCGACGGCGCGCCCGCCCTCGATGGCGACCACTTTCAGCACCGTCACCTTCGGCAGCCCGCCGCCCTTGTGGAAGGCGCGGCCCGGCCCGCTGTCGAGCAAGCCCTCGTTCGCCATATCCTTCAGCATCGCCTTCAGCAGGATCTTGTCCTGCGCGGTCAGCCCGAACGCCTTGGCGATCTCGCGCTTACCGACGGGGGAGGAGGACTCCGCGACGAAGCTCAGAATCTGTTCGCGGGTGGGGAGGCCGGGGGTGGGTCGTTTCGCCATTCCCCCTCATGTCGGGCCTTCGGCCGTTGGCGGCAAGCCCCTACCGTTCCGAAAGCTTCATCAATACCAGCCCGCCGACGATCAGCCCTGCCGCAAGCACCCGCATCGGGCTGACGCTCTCGCCGAGCACCGCGACGCCCACAAGAAACGCGCCCACCGCGCCGATCCCGGTCCACACCGTATAGGCTGTGCCGAGCGGCAGCGATTTCATCGAGATCGACAGCAGCGCAAAGCTCGCGATCATCGCGATGATGGTGACGATGCTCGGGGTCAGCCGCGTGAACCCTTCGGACTGCTTCATCGAAAAGGCCCAGACGACCTCCAGCAGTCCCGCAATTCCAAGATACACCCAGGCCATGACGGCGCTCCTCTTCAAAAGAGCCGGGCCGTCCCGGACTTCTACCCATGAAGGGGGAGGACGTGGCCTCGCGGGGGCTTATTTGGCGGCTCGGGACGAGAGGGTCAAGATGGACATAAGCGTGGTGCGTCCCTCGACTTCGCTCGGGATGAAGGCCTTTTGTACCTTGTAAATACGGTTTTCATCCCGAGCGAAGTCGAGGGACGCACAACCGAAATGTCGGGTGCCCCGCTACCGCAACCGCGCGATATTCAGCCCGTCCGCCTTCGCGCGGTCCTTCACCGATTCTTCGCTGCGGGTCAGCGCCTTGGAGATGGCTTTCAGCGCCATGCCCTTCTTCGCCAGCGTATGCAGCTTGTCGATCTCGGCGGCGGTCCAGGGCTGCTTGTGGCGTTCGAAGCGTTCAGCCATCGCGGTTACTTCGCCGCCTTCTTCTTGGCGGGAGCCTTCTTCGCCGCAGGTTTCTTCGCCGCTCCGCTCTTCGCCGGTGCCTTCCGCTTGCCCTTGCCCTTCGCCGGGCCCTTCGCGGCCTTCTCGTCGATCATCGTCGCGGCGGCTTCCAGCGTCAGCGCCTGCGGGTCGGTGCCCTTGGGCAGCGTCGCATTGGTCGTGCCGTCGGTCACATAGGCGCCGTAGCGGCCGTCCATCACCTTCAGCGTCGCGCCAGAAGTCGGGTGCGCCCCGAGTTCCTTCAGCGCGGCGGGCGCCTTGCGCTCGAAGCCCTTCTTCTGCTCGGCGAGCTTCACGACGGCGGCGTTCATGCCGATCTCGAAGACCTCGGCGGTGGAGGAGAGCCGCGCATATTTGCCGTCGTGCATCAGATACGGGCCATAGCGCCCGATCGAGGCGGTGATCGGCGTCCCCGTCTCCGGGTGTGTTCCCACCTCGCGCGGCAGCGCGAGCAGCTTCACCGCCATGTCGAGTTCGATCGTCGCCGCGTCCACGTCCTTCGGGATCGAGGCACGCGGCGGCTTTTCGCCTTCGCCGCGCTGGATGAAGAGGCCGAAGCGGCCAGAGCGGATCGTGATCGGCTCGCCCGCGTCCTCGCCGAGCAGGCGCGGCTGGTCGCCGCCTTCGCCCGTGCCGCCGTTCCCGTTCTCGCTCGCGAAGGGCCGCGTGAAGCGGCACTCGGGGTAGTTGGAGCAGCCGACGAAGGCGCCGAACTTGCCGGTCTTCAGGCTCAGCCGTCCGTCGCCGCACACCGGGCAGACGCGCGGATCCTTGCCGTCGCCGGTATCCGGAAACAGCAGCGGCGCGAGGAATTCGTCGAGCGCCGTCGTCACCTCGGAGGGTTTCAGCTCCAGGATTTCGGCGGTCTTCGGCTGGAAATCCTTCCAGAAAGCGTGCAGCACCGCGGTCCAGTCGATGCTCCCGGCGGAAATCTCGTCGAGCTGTTCCTCAAGCCCCGCCGTGAAGTCGTAGCTCACATAGCGTTCGAAGAAGCGTTCGAGGAACGCGGTGACGAGCCGGCCCTTCTCTTCGGGATGGAAGCGCTTCTGCTCGATGCGCACATAGGCGCGGTCCTTCAGTACCTGCAGGATCGAGGCGTAGGTGGAGGGGCGCCCGATGCCGAGTTCCTCCATCTTCTTCACAAGGCTCGCTTCCGAATAGCGCGGGGGCGGTTCGGTGAAGTGCTGGTCGGCGTGTGCGCCCTGAATAGCGGGCGTGTCGCCCTTTTCGATCTTGGGCAGGCGCTTGCCGTCGTCGCCCTCTTCGTCGTCGGGATCGTCAGCGGTTTCCTGATAAAGCGCGAGGAAGCCGGGGAAGATCGTCACCTGGCCCGTGGCGCGCAGGTCGGCGCGGCCGTTCTTGTCTTTCAGGTCCACGGTCGTGCGTTCAAGGTTCGCGGCGGCCATCTGGCTTGCCAGCGTGCGCTTCCAGACCAGTTCGTAAAGCCGCGCCTCGTCGCCCGAAAGCCCGGCCTTCGCGGGGCGGCGGCGCATGTCCACGGGGCGGATCGCCTCGTGCGCTTCCTGCGCGTTCTTCGCCTTGGTCGTGTAGAAGCGCGGCTTCTCGGGCAGGTGGCGCCCGCTGAAGTCCTCGGCAATCACGTCGCGCGCGGCGGCAATGGCTTCGGGCGCCATGTCGACGCCGTCCGTCCGCATGTAGGTGATGAGCCCGCTTTCATACAGCGTCTGCGCGGTCCGCATCGTCTGCGTCGCGGAAAGCCCCAGCTTGCGGGCGGCTTCCTGTTGCAGCGTCGAGGTCGTGAAGGGCGGGGCGGGGTTCCGCGACACCGGCTTCTTCTCGACCGACGCGACGACATAGTCGCCCGCGGCCACGTCGGCGCGCGCTTCGTTCGCCAGCGCCGAGTTATTGAGCGAGAACTTGTCGAGCTTCTTGCCCTGCCAATGCGTCAGCCGCGCGGTGAACGCCTGCCCGGCCGCGGTCTGGAACTGGCCGTCTACCGTCCAGTATTCGCGCGATCGGAACGCCTCGATCTCGCGCTCGCGTTCCACCACGAGCCGCAGCGCCACCGATTGCACGCGTCCCGCCGATTTCGCGCCCGGCAGCTTGCGCCAAAGCACGGGGGAAAGCGTGAAGCCGACGAGATAGTCGAGCGCCCGGCGCGCCCGGTAGGCGTCGATCAGCGGCGCGTCCAGCTCGCGCGGCGCGGCCATCGCCTGCGTCACGGCGGTCTTGGTGATCTGGTTGAAGGTCACGCGCTGCACCTTTGCGGGCAGCGCCTTCTTCGCCTTCAGATGCTCGTAAAGGTGCCAGCTGATCGCCTCGCCCTCGCGATCGGGGTCGGTGGCGAGGATCAGCGTGTCGGCGGTCTTCGCGCTGTCGGCGATCTCTTTCAGCTGGCGCGATCGGTCGGCGGAAACCTCCCACTTCATGCTGAAGTCGTGGTCGGGATCGACCGATCCGTCCTTCGCCGGCAGGTCGCGGACATGGCCGTACGAGGCCAGGACCTTGTAGTCCGAACCCAGATACTTGTTGATCGTCTTCGCCTTCGCCGGGGATTCAACGATCACGAGTTGCATATGGAGACCCTTACCGACCTCAATGGGTGGGGGGCCTTACAGCGCTTTGCCGGGACGCCGCAAGTCCGGCGGCGGAAGAAACTCCGCGATCACCTCGGAAGGGCGGCACAGTTTCGCGCGGTTTCCGTCGATCACAACAGGCCGATTGATGAGGATCGGGTTCTCGTGCATCGCGGTGATGATGTGCTCTTCGGAAACGCCGGGTTCCAGCAGCCCCATCTCCTTGGCGAGAGGTTCCTTGGCGCGCAGCAGTTCGTACGCCGCCATGCCCGATTTCCGCAGCACGTCCTCGATTTCCGGGCGGCTCGGCACGTCTTCCAGATACTCGCGGAGGTCGAAGGGGATGGCGTGCTCGGTCAGATAGTCGCGCACATTGCGGGCCGTTCCGCAGCGGGGATTGTACCAGACGATAACGCGCATCAGGCTTCCACTTTCCTCAGATTTCGCCGGCCCACACGCCGGGTCTGCGATCATACCATAAAAGTTCGCGTTCGAGTTCATAGGCAAGCGCGATGAGCCGTGCCTCACCCCCCGGCGCCGTCGCGAACTGGATGCCGATCGGCAGGCCGTCCTTCGATTCGCCGATGGGGAGCCCGATGGAGGGAACGCCCGCGACATTCTCGACGCCGGTGAAGCCCGCATAGGCGATCAGCCGGTCGCGCTGCTCCATCCAGGGGATCGTCGGGGCGATATAGCCGATCGGTGCCGGTGCCTTGCCGAGCACCGGCGTCATATAGATGTCGATGTCCCCGAACTGGGCGCGGTAGCTCGCCATGGCTTCGTCAAGCGCGGCGAAGGCGACCTGCATATGCTCGGGCGTGTAGGTCGCGGCCTGCGCGGCCATGCCGAGCGTCAGCGGTTCGAGGAGTGTCGCGGGATCGACGCCCGGCGCCATTTTCGTAATCTCGGCGACGGCCTGACCCGCGCCTGATTCCCAAAGGCTCATGAAGGCGGGAATCACGATGTCGCCCTTGTAAGGGGCGGGGACGTCCTTCACCGTGTGCCCCAGCTTCTGGAGCAGCGCCGAGGCTTCGCCGAACACGCGCTGCACGTCCTCGTCGGGAAGGCCTCCGGACGGGTGGTTGAGCCGAAGCCCGACGCGCAGCCGGTCCTTCGAAGGTCCCGTGACGAGTGGGGCTTCGGGGAAGGGGGCGCCTTCTCCCCGCGCCTGCGTCGCATGGAACCACGCCGCCGTGTCGCGCACGGTGCGGGAAACGCAGCCCTCTACGCCAAGGTGCGTCGCCACGTCCGGCGATGCGGCATCGCCCGCCATCCGCCGCCGCGAGGGCTTGAGGCCCACCAGCCCGCAGCAGCTCGCGGGGATACGGATCGATCCGCCGCCGTCATTGGCGTGTGCGATCGGCACGACGCCTGCCGCCACGGCTGCCGCGCTGCCGCCCGACGAGCCGCCCGTCGAATGGTCAAGATTCCACGGATTCCGCGTCACGCCCGTCAGCAGCGGCTCGGTCGTTGCGGTGATGCCGAATTCGGGCAGCGTCGAACGGCCGATCGAAACGAACCCCGCCGTCTCGATCGCGGCCGGGTAGGCGTCGGTCTTGTCCGCGACGGTAGCAGCAAGCGCCCGGCAGCCCTGCGTGTAGGGCAGGCCCGCTTGATGCACATTGTCCTTGATCAGCGTCGGCACGCCCGCCAGCGGGCCCTTCACGCCGTTTCCCGCGATTTCGCGCGCGCGCTCGAAATTCGGGAACTTCACGGCGTTGATCTTGCCGTTCACGTTTTCGAGCCGTTTGATCGCGGTTTCGACAAGCGCGGCGGGCTGCGTCTTGCCCTCGCTTACGTCTTTCGCCTGCGAAACGGCGTCAGTCCAGTTGCTCGGCGGAGCCTTTGCCGCCGTCGTCTGGCGACAGGCAGAAAGCGCGGCAAGTGCGGCGCCCGTTCCCAGAAAACCGCGGCGTGAAACGAAAGCCATGCGAAACCTCCCCCCGAGTCGAATGGCCGACTGTCTCAGCCGCGCGAGGCTGATGCAATCTGGCAGATTGGGAAGGTGGGCCGCTCAGCCCTCGCGCCGCTTCTCCAGCCAGCTTTCCAGCCACTTGATCGTGTAGTCGCCGTTCTGGAACTCCGGGTCTTCGATCAGTGCCTGGTGCAGCGGGATCGTCGTTTTCGGGCCGGAGATGATGTATTCCTCCAGCGCGCGCCGCAGCCGCATCAGGCAGTCGTTGCGCCCCGAACCGTAGACGATCAGCTTGGAGATCAGGCTGTCGTAGTTCGAAGGGATGCGGTAGCCGTCGTAGAGCGCGCTGTCGACGCGCACGTGCAGCCCGCCCGGTGCGTGGTAGTGCTCCACCTTGCCGGGCGAGGGCGCGAACGTCGCCGGGTCTTCGGCGTTGATGCGGCATTCGATGGCATGGCCCGCAAAGCGGATATCTTCCTGTTTCACCGAAAGCGGCAGCCCCGCCGCCACGCGGATCTGCTCGCGCACGAGGTCGATGCCGGTGATCATCTCGGTGACGGGATGCTCCACCTGCAGGCGCGTGTTCATCTCGATGAAGTAGAAGCGGCCTTCTTCGTACAGGAACTCGATCGTCCCCGCGCCGCGATAGCCGAGGCCTGCGATGGCCTTGCGCACGATCTCGCCCATTTCCGCGCGCTGGTCTGCGTTGAGTGCGGGCGAGGGGGCTTCCTCCAGCACCTTCTGGTGGCGCCGCTGCAGCGAGCAGTCGCGCTCGCCGAGGTGGATGGCATTGCCGTGCGTGTCGCCGAACACCTGGAATTCGATGTGGCGCGGATTGCCGAGGTATTTTTCAAGGTACACGGTGTCGTCGCCGAACGCGGCCTTCGCTTCGGCGCGGGCCTGCGCGATCAGCGTGCCGAGCTTTTCGGGGCTGTCGACGACCTTCATGCCGCGCCCGCCGCCGCCCGATGCGGCCTTCACGAGCACCGGATAGCCGATCTCGAACGCCACGGTTTCGGCTTCCGAAAGGTCGGTGATCGGCCCGTCGCTGCCCGGCACGAGCGGCAGGCCGAGGCGCGCGGCGGTGCGCTTCGCCTCCACCTTGTCGCCCATCATGCGGATATGCGCGGGGCTCGGCCCGATCCAGCCGATCTGGTGCTCCTCGACGATCTCGGCGAAACGCGCGTTCTCGGAGAGGAAGCCGTATCCGGGGTGGATCGCATCCGCGCCCGTGATCTCGGCGGCCGAGATGATCGCCGGGATGTTGAGGTACGATTCGGTCGCGCTCGGCGGGCCGATGCACACGGCCTGGTCGGCAAGGCGCACGTGCATGGCGTCGGAATCGGCGGTCGAGTGTACCGCGACTGTCTTGATGCCCATTTCATGGCACGCGCGGTGGACGCGAAGCGCGATTTCGCCGCGGTTCGCGATGAGGATTTTGTCGAACATCGTTATTCGATGACCACCAGCGGCTGGTCGTATTCCACGGGCTGTTCGTTCGCCACGCAGATCTTCACGACCGTGCCCGATTTCGGCGCCTGAATCGGGTTCATCACCTTCATCGCCTCAACGATCACCAGCGTGTCGCCGGCCGAAACGCTGCTGCCTTCCTTGACGAACGGCGGGGCGCTCGGGTCGGCGGAGAGGTACACGGTGCCCACCATCGGCGATTTCACGGCGCCGGGGTGGGACTTGAGGTCGGTCTCGACCGGCGCTGCGACGACCGGCGCGGCGGCGGGCGCGGCCGGGGCCGCTGCCACCGGCGTAGCGGCGACAACGCCGCTCACCTGCCGCGCGACGCGGATCCTGCGCCCTTCGTCCTCCACCTCGATCTCGGTGAGTCCGGTTTCATCCAGCAATTCTGCGAGCTGGCGCACCAGCTTCGTATCGACGTTCATACCCGTCTTGCCATTGGTCACGTGTTTGCGTCCCCGATGTTGTTGTTCTGTAAGGTCTTAAAGCTGTGCGGCGGCGTCCAGCGCCAGCGCATAGCCGTGGATGCCGAAGCCCGTGATCGATCCCTTCGCGACCGGCGCCACATGGCTCAGGTGGCGGAAGCTCTCACGGGCGTGAGGGTTCGAAATATGGACTTCGATGACCGGAACCGCAATCGCCTTGATGGCGTCGCGGATCGCGATCGACGTGTGCGTATAGGCACCCGCGTTCAGGATCACGGCCTTGGCTTTGCGCGAAGCCGCCTCGTGAAGCCAGTCGACGAGATGCCCTTCGTGGTTCGATTGGCGCACGTCGACTTCAAGGCCGAGCCCTTTGGCGCGGTCTTCCAGCATCACCGCCACGTCATCGAGCGTGTCGGCGCCGTAAATCTCCGGCTCGCGCGTGCCGAGCAGGTTTAGGTTCGGCCCGTTAAGGACCAGCACCAGCGGCGGTTTTGCCATTCGAAGCCCCTTTGTCCCAGACACTGGCCTAGGACGAAAGCGGCCCTTATATGGACGCTCCGCGCGACAGGGAAGCCTGAGAAGAACAAGGACCGATGACCATCAGCATCACCGTGAACGGCGAACCGCGCCGCATTGCCTCCGGCGCCAGCATCGCGGCGCTCGTCACCGATCTCGATCTCGATCCGAAGACCGTGGCCGTGGAGCGCAACCTCGAGATCGTCCCGAAGTCCGCCTACGCCGAAGTCGCGCTCGCGGAGGGCGACCGGCTGGAGATCGTGCATTTCGTTGGTGGAGGCAGTGCTGGTGGCAGCGAGGATGATGGCTGGGAAGTGGCCGGGCGCCGCTTCACCTCGCGCCTCATCGTCGGCACCGGCAAATACAAGGATTATGCGGTGAACGCTGCCGCGGTCGAAGCTTCGGGCGCCGAGATCGTCACCGTCGCCGTGCGCCGCGTGAACCTCACGGACCGGTCGCAGCCGCTGCTCACCGATTATGTCGATCCCAAGCGCTACACCTATCTGCCGAACACTGCGGGCTGCTTCACGGCGGAAGACGCGATGCGCACGCTGCGCCTCGCGCGCGAGGCGGGCGGCTGGAACCTCGTGAAGCTCGAAGTGCTGGGCGAAGCGAAGACGCTTTATCCCGACATGGAGCAGACGCTCCGCGCCACCAAGGAACTGGTGAACGACGGCTTCGATGTCATGGTCTACTGCGCGGACGACCCCATCGCCGCGAAGAAGCTTGAAGATGCGGGCGCCGCCGCGATCATGCCGCTCGGCGCGCCGATCGGCTCGGGCCTCGGCATCCAGAACCCGGTGATGATCCGGCTCATCGTGGAGCAGGCGAAAGTGCCCGTGCTCGTCGACGCGGGCGTCGGCTCGGCGTCGGACGCGGCGGTCGCGATGGAGCTCGGCTGCGACGGCGTTCTCATGAACACCGCCATCGCAGAGGCGAAAGATCCGGTGATGATGGCAGGCGCGATGCGCCACGCCGTGGAGGCCGGGCGTCTCTCTTACCGCGCGGGTCGGATGCAGCGGCGGCTCTATGCCGATCCGTCGAGTCCGCTCGGCGGCCTTATCTGACGCTTGCGACGAGCCGCGGAACCCTGCGGGGCTCCCGAGCATTCTCCTGATGTGCGTATCCCCCGGCGCACAGGCAATTTCAGGAGTAAAATCATGGGCGAATTCAAGGATCGCGCGAAAGGTCTCGCCAACGAGGCGGCCGGCAACGTCAAGCAGGCAGTCGGCAAGGCCACGAAAAACCCGCGCCTCGAAGGCGAAGGCATCGCACAGGAGCGCAAGGGCGAGGTCCAGAACGCGAAAGGCAAGGTGAAGGGCGCCCTCGGCGACCGCATCTAGCCGCTCGCGTGGAGGGGACGGCCGGACCAACGAGTCCGGCCGTTTTCTTTTTACCCCCTCTCCCTTGATGGGAGAGGGTGCGAAGCCTTGGCCGCAGGCCTTAGGCGAAGTTGGTGAGGGTGGCTGCCCTCAGAGCCTAGCCATCGTCAGCCAGTCCTTCTTTCCCATCCAGGCCTTGGCGAACGCCGCGCGCGTCGCTGTCGCGCCTGCGCTATCTCCCGTCCGCGCCTGCGTCTCGCCGAGCCCCCACAGCGCCCAGGCGTTCCCCGGATATTTAATGAGCGCCTTCTGGAACGCCGCTTCCGCGCCCTTGTAGTCGCCCGCCATGTAGAGCGCGCCGCCCAGCGACTGGTTCACCGGATAGTACCAGTAGGGCGGCTCGGTGTAGTTCACCCGCGTCTCGGCTTCCGCGCCCTTGCGGTAGAACGCGACCGCCTCCCTGTAGCGCTTCTTCGCCATCGCCTGCCGCCCCAGCGCGACGTTCTCGGCGACCTCCAGCAGCGCCGGCACCGGCACCAGCCCGTCGGTCAGCGGCTTCCAGTCGGTGGTGCGGCCGATTTCACGCATCGCATCAAGTTCGGCCTTGAAGCCTTTGTCATTCCCTGCATCCGCCTGCGCCACCGCGCGCGCATAGCGCCACATCGCCTGCACATAGGGCAGGCGCGCGTCGGGCGCGGGCAGCGCCATGATCTCCTTCGGCGTCGCGAAATGCGCGTATGCAAGATAAGGCGCCGCATCCACCGGCTGCACGAACGGGATCGTCACGGTCACTTCGGGATTCAGAATCTCGCGCAGCTTCGTCGCCTGCGAAACCGCCGTCTCCATGTCGCCCGCCATCTGCGCAGCGCTGACGATGAAGTGGACGTTGTGCGGGTAGTACCCGAACCGATAGATGCCCGCGAGCGGTGAGGATTTGAGGTAATCCTCATCGACCTTTGCGGCATCGACATTCACGCGGATCGCGTCCGCGTAGCGCCCGACGCGGTAGAACAGGTGCCCCGGCATGTGGACGAGATGTCCTGCGTTCGGCACCAGCGGCTTCGAAAGCCGGTCCGCCGCCGCTTCCGCCTGCGCGGGCCGCGCCGAGGCTTCGAGCAGGTGGATATAAAGATGCGCCGCCTGTGGGTGATACGGATCGCGCGCCATCACCTGCTCGACCAGCCGGATCGCCGGCACGATGTGCGGGTAGGGGGTCAGCCCGCCCGGCTCCCAATAGTCCCACGGCGACGATGTCATCGCCGATTCCGCCGCCAGCACGCCGATGTCGTTATCCATCGGATACTCTGCCGCCACCTTCATCATCGCGGCGGAAAACGCCTTGTCGAGGCCGCTCCTGTCGGCGGGCGGGGTCTCTGCATAGCGCGTCTGCAGCGCTTCGATCAGCGCGCGCTCACGGGGGCTCGCCTTGTCCTTCGCGGCCACGGCCTTCTGCAGCGCGGCCCATGTCGCCTCGTTGGTCGAAGGGTCCATCGGCGCGTTGACGTTGGAGCCGTGCGAAAAGGCCTCGCCCCAATAGCACATCGCGCAGTCGGGATCGCGGCGCGCGGCGGCACGGAAGGCGCGGATCGCCTCCTGATGGTTGAAGCCGTACACCAGCGCCAGCCCCTGGTTGAAAAAGCGCTGCGCCTCGGGGTTCTGCGTGGTGATCGGGAAGTTGACGCTGCCCAGTCCCTCGTAAAGCGGCGGCTCGCTGTCGAACTGCGGCAGCGTGTTCGCCATCGCATACTGGATGCGCTGCGGCAGCAGCGATCGCTTCTTGCCCTGTCCGCAGGCCTGGCTGAACGCCGTGGACGGGTTCAGCAGGCGCAGCGCCTCGGGCGTCAGCGTCGCGGAGGCGGGGACGGCGGCGGGAATCGCCGCAAAGGCGGCAAGCGAGAAAACGGCAAGGGGAACACGAGTGGATATGCTCATGGCAAATCTCCTGTCTGCGCGGGTTGCCCCGCACTGCTCTTCCTCGCGCTGTGGCGAATACAGGATTATGCGCGGCGGATCAATTCCGCCGTTGCCGTTCACGCGAGAATGGGTTCGAACTCACGCAACACATCAATGTAAAGCTGCCGCTTGAACGGCACGATCAGGTCGGGAAGCATAGCAGGTTTCGCCCACTTCCATTCGCTGAATTCCGGGTGTTCGGTCTCGATGTCGATGTCGCTGTCGTCGCCGGTGAAGCGCATCGCGAACCATTTCTGCCGCTGCCCGGCGTAGCGGCCCTTCCAGATCTTGCCGATCAGCTCTTCGGGCAGGTCGTACGAGTGCCAGCCCGTGCTCTCGGCGACGATCTCGGCCTTGGTCGTGCCGATCTCCTCGCCGAGTTCGCGCACAGCCGCCTCCACCGGGTCTTCGCCGGGGTCGATACCGCCCTGCGGCATCTGCCAGGCTTCGGCGACCATATCGAGCCGCTTCGCCACGAAGACATGCTTCTTCGGGTTGAGCAGCATGATGCCGACGCAGGGCCGATACGGGAGCCCCGAGGGGTGGAGGCGTTCGGTCACTCGGCGGCGGCTTTCATCATGGTGAGGTCGGCGCCCGCCTCGTTGATGATGTCCCTCAGCGCCGACAGGCATCCGGCGAGGTCGCCCTGCGCCGACGGGATCGCTTGCCGCAGCGTGATGCTACCGTGAATTTGTCCCTTGGCCTCGCGGAACACCGTCGGCACGCCGCTCGCGATCAGCTTCGCGGCATAGGCGCGGCCCTGATCGCGTAGCGGGTCGAGCCCGCAGGTATAGACAAGCGCGGCGGGCTGGTTGTCGAGCGCGGGCGAATGCAGCGGCGAAGCGCGTGGGTCGGCGGGGTCGGGGAGGTTCCCGATATAGTGGCGGATGAACCACGCCATGCTCTCGGCAGTCAGCAGATATCCGTCCGCGAAGTCCGCCATCGATCCGTCCGCTGCGGTCATGTCGACGCCCGGATAGATCAGCCACTGCGCGACGATCGGCACGCTGAGGTTGCCCGCCAGTTCCTGCGACACGATGGCCGCGAGATTGCCGCCCGCGCTGTCGCCCGCCACGACGATGCTCGTCACGGCGTGCCCGATCTCCCGCGGCGAGGCCGCTGCCCAGCGTGTCGCGGCGATGCAGTCCTCGCCCGCTGCCGGGAAGGCGTGTTCGGGCGCGAGCCGGTAGTCGACCGAAACCACCGTGATATCCAGGCTGCGCGCGATCTCGGCGCAGAGGCCGTCGTGCGTTTCAAGGTCGCCGACCACCCAGCCGCCGCCGTGGAAGAACATCAGCACGCTCTGCGGCGGTCCGCCCGCCGGACGCGGGCTGTAGAGACGCAGCGGAATCCGGTCGCCGTGCGGCCCGTCGATGGCGAGGTCTTCAACCCGCGCGATCTCGCCGCGCGGCACCTCCGCCATCTGCACCATCATGCCCATCATCTGGCGCGCCGTGCCGGGGTCAAGCTCGTGCAGCTTTGGCCCGGGCTGCGCATTCAGCATATCGAGGAACGCCTGCACGTCTGGACGAACGAAACTCATCGCCGATTCCCTCCCAAATGGATTTGGTGCGGACTATCCGCGTCCCGCGCAGCACCCGCAAGTCTGTCATAGCGGTTAGGATGTGTCGGCATTTTTTACATTTTGAAAAAATACCGTCATTTTCAAAATGAAAGCTATCAAGCTTTCGTGCGGCTTGGCGCATTCTGGCACAGCTTATGCTTAACACCCGTTCGGTAGCGAAACAGGGAGAGATTCATGCGGTACAGTCTTGCTCTTGTGATTGCGTTGGCGTCGATCGCGCCTGCCGAGGCAGCGGTCGTGGACCTCAACGACTGGACGGCGGAATCCTACAGCGCGGTTTCCGGTTTCGGCGCTGGCGTTTGGACGCCGACGGCGGACGGTTCGTCGGTCACGCAGTCCGTGAACGGCCAGCCGACCCTCTACTACAGCGATTTCAGCGCCTACGGCACGAAGGTCACCGGCAAGATCCGCATGGCGAACAGCGGCGACGATGATTTCGTCGGTTTCGTCATCGGCTTCGATCCGGGCGATACGTCGAGCAGCGGCGCGGATTACCTGCTCATCGATTGGAAGCGCGGCACCCAGTCCTTCAACTTCGGGGCGCCCTCCACAACGCCGGGCGGCGTTGCCGAAGCGGGTCTCGCGGTCTCGCGCGTCACCGGCATCCCCACGGCGGACGAGTTCTGGCAGCATACCGATTACGCGGATCACACCGGCGGCGGGCTTGAAGAGCTGGAGCGCGGCGCCACGCTCGGCGCGACGGGATGGGCGTTCAACACCGACTACGAGTTCACGTTCGACTTCGGTCCGAACGACCTCGAAGTCTACGTGAACGGCGTCAAGCAGCTCGATATCACCGGCAGCTTCGCCAACGGCCGCCTCGGCTTTTACAACTTCTCGCAGGCGTCCGTGACCTATTCTGCGTTCTCGGTCGACGAGGGCACGTTCCCGGACGATCCCGGCGGCCCGCCGATCGATACGCCGGAGCCGGGTATGCTCGGTCTTTTCGGTCTCGGCATTGTTGCCGTGGCGCTGCGTCGCCGTCGCCGCTGACCTTTCGGTGTGAGGCTCGCAAGCCTGACCTTGTGAGCCTCACATAAAATCTACTTTGCGGGTACGGGCTCGCGGGCTTAGAGATTCCGGCGAACAAGAATACACAGTCCCGGGACCGCCAATGGCAACGAAGCTTAGAGACCCCATGCCCACAGAGGGCGCGGCGATCGCGCGTGATGCGGTCGTCGTCCGTTTCGCCGGAGACTCCGGCGATGGTATGCAGCTCACCGGCGGCCAGTTCACGCTGTCGAGCGCGCTCGCGGGCAACGATTTCGCGACATTCCCGGATTTCCCGGCGGAAATCCGCGCGCCGCAGGGCACGACCTTCGGCGTCTCGGCGTTCCAGATCAACTTCGGCTCCACGGAGATCGACACGGCGGGCGACGCGCCCGACATCCTCGTTGCGATGAACCCGGCGGCCTTGAAGACGAACCTGTCGGCGCTCCGCCCCGGCGGCCTCATCATCGCCGACACCGGCGAGTTCAACGCCCGCAACCTCAAGAAGGCGGGCTACGAAGTGAGTCCGGTGGAGGATGGCAGCCTCGATGGCTATCAGGTCGTCGCCTTCGATATCAGCGCGCGCACGATGGAATCCGTCGCGCCGTTCGGCCTTGGCAACAAGGAAGCGCTGCGCTGCAAGAACATGTGGACGCTCGGCCTCGCGCTCTGGATGTTCGGACGTGATCGCCAGCCGCTCATCGACTGGCTGAACACCAAGTTCTCCAAGAACCCCGTCCTTGCGGACGCGAATATCGCCGCGCTCAACGCGGGTCACGCTTATGGCGAGACCGCGGAGATGGGCACGTTCGCGCACTATACGGTGGAAGCCGCCCCTGCAGAGGCCGGTCTCTACCGCACCGTCACGGGCGCCGAAGCGCTCAGTCTCGGCCTCGTCGTCGGTGCCAATCTCGCGCACCTGCCGCTGTTCTTCGGCTCGTACCCGATCACGCCCGCGTCCTCGATCCTGCACACGCTCGCGCGCCTCAAGGAGTACGGCGTCACCACCTTCCAGGCGGAAGACGAGATCGCCGCGATCTGCGCCGCGATCGGCGCGTCCTATGCGGGCCAGCTCGGCATGACCTCGTCGTCCGGCCCCGGCATCGCCCTTAAAGGCGAAGCGCTCGGCCTCGCGATCATGACCGAGCTGCCGCTCGTCATCGTGAACAGCCAGCGCGGCGGGCCTTCGACAGGCCTTCCCACGAAGACCGAGCAGTCCGATCTCTATCAGGCCGTCTACGGCCGCAACGGCGACGCCCCGCTCGCCGTGATCGCCGCCCGTTCACCCTCCGATGCGTTCGACGCCGCGATCGAGGCCTGCCGCATCGCCGTGCGCTACATGACGCCCGTGATGCTGCTGACGGACGGCTACATCGCCAACGCCGCCGAGCCGTGGAAAGTGCCGGATATCAGCACGTACGAAGAGTTTCCTGTAACATTCCATGAAGAACTTCCGCCCGAAGGCACGGAGCTGAACCCCTACGCCCGCGACGAAAAGCTCGCCCGCGTCTGGATCAAGCCCGGCACGCCCGGCCTGATGCACCGCATCGGCGGCATCGAGAAGAGCTTCAATTCGGGCCACATCGATTATGCGCCCGAAAACCACCAGAAGATGACCGACACGCGCAAGGCGAAGATCGACGGCATCGCGAACGACATTCCGGAGCAGGACGTCTGCCTCGGCGGCCCAGGCGAAAAGCTCGCCGTCGTCGGCTGGGGCTCCACCTTCGGCCCGATCCATCAGGCCGTTCGCCGCGCCCGCGCGAAGGGCGCGAGCGTCGCGCACATCCACATCCGCCACATCTGGCCGCTGCCGAGAAATCTCGGCGATCTTCTGAAGACTTACGACCGGATTCTCGTACCCGAGATGAATACGGGCCAGCTGAAGACCGTGCTGCGCGATCAGTTCCTTGTGGACGCGAAACCGCTGAACAAGGTCTCCGGCCAGCCGTTCAAGATCGCCGAGATCGAGACCGCTATCGAGGGAGCCCTCGCATGAACGTCCAGACCCCTTTGAAGCCCGCCGACTTCGCCACCGATCAGGAGGTGCGCTGGTGCCCCGGCTGCGGCGACTACGCGATCCTGAAGGGCGTGCAGCGCACGATGGCGGAAATCGGCGCGCGGCCTGAAAACACCGTGTTCGTCAGCGGCATCGGCTGCTCGTCGCGCTTCCCGTACTACATGGCGACCTACGGCTTCCACACCATCCACGGCCGCGCGCCGGCGGTGGCGACGGGCGTGAAGCTCGCCAATCCGGAGCTGGACGTGTGGCTCGTCACGGGAGACGGCGACGGCCTCTCGATCGGCGGCAACCACCTGCTGCACCTGCTGCGCCGCAATCTCGATTGCCAGGTGCTGCTGTTCAACAACGAGATCTACGGCCTCACCAAGGGCCAGTATTCGCCAACCAGCCGCATCGGCACGCGCACGCCCACCTCGCCCTTCGGCTCGGTGGACCGCCCCGCGAGCCCGTGCGCCTTCGCGATCGGCGCCGGCGCCCGCTTCATCGCGCGCTGCATCGATACCGCGCAGAAGGAAATGCCCGGCATCCTGAAGCGCGCCCACGCGCACAAGGGCACCAGCTTCGTCGAGCTCTACCAGAACTGCATCGTCTACAACGACGCGGTGTTCGAGGCGTTCACCGCGAAGGCGAACGCTGCCGAAAGCCAGATCTGGCTGGAACACGGCAAGCCGATGCTTTTCGCGGGCGGCACGAAGGGCCTTACGCTCAACCGGCAGGATCTCCGCCTCGAAGTCGTCGAGGTCGCGGACGGAAACTGGGAAGCCGCGGGCGTCATCGTCCACGATGAAACCAACAAGGGCGTCGCGCAGATGCTGGTCGACATGCCGTTCCCCGGCTTCCCGATCGCGCTCGGCGTCATCTTCTGCTCGCCCGCGCCCAGCTACGAAAGCGCGCTCGGCGAACAGACGAAGACGCTGACCCAAGGCAAGATCGCCGACCTCTCCGCGCTGATCCGCAAGGGCCAGACGTGGGAAGTCGCCGAAAAGCGCGACTGACCGGACGGGGGCGGGGAGGACAGTCCCGCATGGCCGAACTCATAAACCTCCGCCAAAGGCGCAAGGCAAAAATGCGCGCCGAGGCGGAGGCAAAGGCCGCCCAAAACCGCCACCTCCACGGAAGAACGCTCGCCGAGAAGCGCGCGGCGAAGGATGAGGCTGTGCGTCTGGAAAAGCACGTCGAGGCGCACAGGCGCGACACGCTCAAGGCATGGGACGAATTTCAGGCGACCGGGAAGCACGCGACGGCCGAGGAGGTCGACAAATGGCTGGCGAGTTGGGGCACTGAAAATGAGCTGCCAGCGCCGGACTGCGAGAAATAACTCCCGCAGCCATTGGCTAAGCGGGTTCTGCATCTGTGGCGCGCTCATCAGCGCAAGGTCAGACGACCGCCTCTACACACCCTCGTCATACCGGCGAACTCGCGTTCCGCATTGTCGTAACAAAGTTCGCACCCTGATCCGGCGATGTCTGGGCGAACGCGAGGATGCCCATGAGATCGCCGTGGAGCACGGCATGGACCTCACCGCGCTTGTCACCGGGTGAGAGGACGACCTTGCCGATGAGCGCACGGATATCGCTTGCCGCTTCAAGACGGGTTTCCGGGTCTTCGAGCGCCTCGGTGAGCTTCGCCACCTTGCGCCGGTAATGCTCAGCGATGCCTGGATGAACGTCGGGCACGGCCTGCGGCGCCTGTGCAAGGCGCGCGGTGATATCGACCTTCTGCCGCTCAAGCTCGGCCATCCGCGCCTTCATCGTGGGCTGGTACAGGCCGTCCTCGATCGCCGCCATGATCCCGGCGATGGCGCGCTCAACTTTGGCGAGCGCCTGCCGGTCGGCCTCGGCCTCAGCGCGCTGCGCCCGGTTCGCCTCGTTGATGTGCTCCGCATAGGCTTTGGCCGCAGCTTCCACCTTCTCCGGCGAGACGAGCCGGTACTGGATGCCGGCGAGTGCGCGGTCTTCTATGGCCTTGCGGCTGATCGTGCGGTTGTTGCCGCAAACGCCGCGCCGATGATGACCAAGGCAGCCGTAGCGGTTGTTGACCGCAATGCCGACCTTGCCGCCGCAGACGCCGCATTCGATAAGGCCTGAGAGCAGATAGGCCGGACGCCGGTACAGGTGCATCCGTTCCGCGTGGGCAGCGTGCACACCGGCAATGACCGGTGCCCAGCGCGCGGCGAGCGCCTGCTGCTGGCGGCGAACCGCCTGCCACAGTTCATCGCTGACGATGCGCAGGTGCGGGACGGGAACGCGGACCCACTCGGCTTCGGGATTTGGCCGGTCCACCATCTTGCCGGTACGCGGATCCTTGACCGTGTGCTTGTGATTCCAGACCCGCACCCCGACGTAGAGCTCATTGTTGAGAAGTCCCGTGCCCCGGCGCTGCCGCCCCCGGATCGTCGTATCGCTCCACGGCCCGCTCGTCGGGCCTGGGACACCTTCGGCGTTGAGCGCCTGGGCAATAGCGCGCGGACTCCTTCCGGCCGCAAACTCGCGGAAGACCCGGTTCACGATCCCCGCTTCGACGGTGTTGACCTCACGCTCGCCGCGCACAAGCTCCCCCCGCTCGTCAAAGCGACGGACCATGCGGTAGCCGTAACCCACCGCACCCGCCGAGAAGCCTTTCTCGACGCGCCCGCGCAGGCCGCGGTGCGTCTTCTTCGCGAGGTCTTTCAGGAACAGCGCGTTCATCGTGCCCTTGAGCCCGACATGCAGCTCGCTGATCTCGCCCTCGGCGAGCGTGACGAGGGTCACACCTGCAAACTGCAGATGCTTGTAGAGCGTCGCGACATCGGCCTGATCGCGTGACACGCGATCGAGCGCCTCGGCGAGAACGACATCGAAGGTTCCGCGCTCGGCGTCCCGCAGGAGTTGCCGGATGCCGGGGCGCAGCGTGACGCTGGCGCCGGAGATGGCGGCATCCTCATAGGCATGGACCTCGGTCCAGCCTTCGCGCCCTGCACGCTCACGGCAGATGCGAAGCTGGTCCTCGATCGAGGCCGCACTCTGCTGGTCGGAGGAATAGCGTGCATAGAGCGCAACGCGGGTCATGCGTCATCACCTTCGGAAGATAATGGCCCCAGCCAGGAGACGCCGTCGCAAGGGAACGGTGACATATGATCGGCGAGCCGCTGCGTGCATCCTACCCGCTGGCGCCGTCATTGTCATTGGCGGCCTTGCGGGCACGGATATGCTCACGAGCGATATGACGTCCGATCGCCTCGGCAATGCGCGTGAGCGCGGCATCGACACCGACGGGGTCGAGCGCCACTGTGTTATCGTTCGCCACGGCGGGCGCCAACGGTTCCGGCGCGTCATCCCCGGCCATGGCCGGCGCCGCAGATGTCCTCATTGTCGTTCCCGGCCTCGTAGAACATCGGGTTCTTCATCCAGGCGCTGACGGCAGACTCGCGCCAGCCGGTGCAGCGCGTGGCGATGCGCACCTGGCGCGGGAAGGTTCCGCTCTGCATCTTCCTGTAGAGTGTCGAGCGGCTGAGCCCGGTGCGGTCGAGAACGGCTTTCAGGCGTAGGATACGGTCGTGGGGCATGGCTGGGCCTTCCCGTTAGCGGTTGTCAGCTCCTCCTCAGCGGGGTCAGGAAATCCAGAATTGGCGCACGCGTCAAGAGTGCCAAAACAGTGCCAAACGGACGAATAGTACGTTCTGGAAGCATACGGACGCACGTGAACGCATATTGATGCTTATTGACGCAAAGATATTTTTGATAGGCGCCGAGAATTACCGTCTCAGAAGGTTCCGTAGGGCGGAAGCTACGCGAATCACTTAACGTCAAAAGTACAGCGGGGTGGAACAAGACGTCGTTTCAGCAATTTCGCGTTCATGTGCGTTGGTGTAGGGGAGCGCGCAAGTCCGGCAATGCAGCGGGACGCAAAACCAACGGGGTCTTACTTCATGACTGAACAGAACACGCAACAGGATCTCCTGGCGCTCACCGCCGACATCGTTTCATCGCATGTCGCCAACAACACGGTCGCGGTCTCCGACCTGCCGATCCTCATCGGGAACGTTTATGCGGCGCTCGCGAAACTTGGCGGCGCGGTTGAAGCGGAAAAGCCCAAACAGGAGCCAGCTGTCTCCATCCGTGCGTCGGTGAAGCCCGACTTCATCGTCTGCCTTGAAAGCGGCAAGAAGCTGAAGATGCTGAAGCGCCACCTGATGACGCACTACAACATGACCCCCGACGAATATCGCGCGAAGTGGGGTCTTCCCGCCGACTATCCGATGGTTGCACCGAACTACGCGCTGCAGCGTCAGGAGCTGGCCAAGAAGATCGGCCTTGGCACCAAGCGCACCACGCCGGGCCGGGGCAAGAAGAAGGTCTGAGGCTACAGCCCCGCGCCGCCGCGTGCGGCGGCGGGGGACATGCTGATATTCGACTTTGTGGAAGCGGATAGCCACCCCCGCCCTCACGGGCGGGGTGTTGTCGTTTGTGTCGTCCTGAGGATCGGGAGCGGGCGTCACGGGCTTTAGGCGGGCCGCGCCGGCCTGCAACCTGCCTGCGGCAGGTCTTCCACTCCCGTTCCAGCCCTTCGGGTGCACGCCGCCTCATGCGGCCCGCCTGATCCCGTTCCTGCCGCCCGCCCCCGCCCTCCGGCCGGGGCCGCGGCTTTGGCAGGGAGAGGGCTGATGAACGGCAAATCTGTATCTGAACCTGGCGTGCCCCTTGAGCGCGACCGGCACGCTATTATGCGGGCATGGCTGCGGAAGCTGCCCGAGCGGACACTGATGGTGTTCATTGCGCACAGGGTCGAGGGCAAGTCTTACGCCGAGATCGCCGCAGAGCTCGGCATTGGTGACTGGCGGGTGCGCTGGCACATGCGAAAGGCCATCCGGCATATCGTGAAGATCGGCAAACCCTACCGGGAGGCGTTCGCGGCGCTTGACCCCATATCGCAGCAGGTCATGGAGCTCGCCTGGGACGGGCTGCTCAATGACCGTATCGCGCTGCTGCTGGGCCTCTCCGTCGCCGAGGTCGAAACCCGCATGGCGGCGGCGCTGGTGGCGCTGCATAAGGCTGCAACCCTCTGATCAGGGGGTTGCAGCGCTCACACCTGCAGCAACAGCCTGTTCTTGCAGTGCAAAGTTGTGCCTGAGTTGCTAGGAAGGTCTCCTATGCGCACGAGCCTCGATCATCTTCCCTTGCCCAAGCAGCGCGAGCTTGAGCGCGTCGTCGAGATTTTGTTCGAGGAGTTCAACGACACCCTCGCGCTTGCCCAGCACCAGTGGAAGAAGAAGGGCCGCATCACCAAGGTCATTCTCTACGGCAGCTACGCGCGTGGCGGCTGGGTCGATGAGCCGCATACCGCCAAGGGCTACAAGTCCGACTTCGACCTGCTCGTCATCGTCAACGACAAGCGGCTCACCGACTATGTGTCGTACTGGGCGAAGGCCGAGGAGCGCTTCCACCGCGAGTACGGCATCACGAAGAGTATCAAGACGCCGGTCAACTTCATCGTACACACGCTGCAGGAGGTGAACGACGGCCTTGCGCACGGCCGGTACTTCTTCATGGACGTCGCCAAAGATGGCATTGCGCTCTACCAGAGCGACGACAGCGTGCTGCATACGCCGAAGCCCAAGACGCCGAAGGACGCGCTCAAAATGGCGCGGGAATACTATGAAGAATGGTATCCAAGTGCCGGTGAGTTTTACGATGATTTTCGTTCAAATGTAGAACGGCAGCGTTTCAAAAAAGCGGCCTTTGAACTGCATCAGTGTGTAGAACGCCTCTACCACTGTGTTCTTCTTGTTTGCACGTTCTATACCCCTCACGTTCACAACCTGGGTTTTCTGCGCTCTCAGGCCAACCTTATCGACCGCCGATTGATGTACGTCTGGCCCGAGGATAACCGTAAGCAGCGGGCGATGTTCGAGAAGCTGAAGCAAGCCTACGTCAAGGCCCGCTACTCGAAGCATTACCGCATCAGCGGCGAGGAACTGGAGTGGCTGGGTAGCCAGGTCGAGGAGCTCGGCCGCGTCGTCCATGCCGTGTGCAGCGAGCGGATTGCGGAACTCGAAGGAGCGACGAAGGGGTGATTTGGCCGATGGCGGCCTTAAGCATTGATTGCGACTAGGCGGGCGGCGGCAGTGCAGTTCGACTAGGTCGATAGCCACCAACATTTCAGTCATCTCCGCTGAAAATTCGCAGCCAGAAATCTTCCGCTGGTTCACGTGCGATCTGCTGGGCTACTTCGGCCATTCGAAGCGGCAAGTGAGCATAATCATTGAGCGGTTGGAATCGGGTGGCGGGGGCTCGACGATTAAGACGCCACCCGTCACTGTAAGTAAAAAACACCGGATCGTATTACTTAGGAACGATCGATGGCCCTCAGTAGTGACAATTTTAGCAAAGACATGCGAAGGATAAGCCGGGAGATACGAAAAGAGGATATCTGTCTTGGCCTACGAGGACTTAAGACTCGACGATTTGCGCGTGAATCAAGCCAATGATCGTCATGGCGAGGTCGCGAATGAAGACCTCGCAATTGCCGAACTGTTCCGACTTCATGACGCTCAGATGCGCAACCTTGCTGCCGATATTGTCGCAGTTGGCGCGGTCTATGACCCCCCGCTCGTTATGTTGTCGGAGGGAAACTATATCGTCTTTGACGGTAATCGCCGTGTGACGTGCCTTAAACTTCTGGGTAACCCGGATCGAGCTCCGACGGTAGATCTAAGAGGCTATTTCATGTGCCTAGCCGAAGGTGTCGCGGTCCCCGACCGGTTGACCTGTCAGGTTGAAGAAGATCGTACCCTTATCGACAACATCCTTTTCCGCCGTCACACCGGGTCGCAGCGTGGCGTGGGGCAACTGGATTGGAACGACCGAGCAAAGCTCAACTTTGTCGAACGAACTGGGCAGGGCGGCGGTATCAACGTCGCCGCCGAGGTGGAGCGACTTCTTGCGGAGGCCCGTCGCCTTCCCCAAGGAAATATCCCTTGGTCAACATTAACCCGACTACTGTCGTCGGAAGAGTTCCGCAATAGAGCAGGTGTCAGTACGGCAGGTCGGCGCTTTCGACTCACCCACGATCAGGACGCGGTTACCGATGCACTACATCGTATCGCCTCGGACCTTGCCACCCAGGTCGTTACTTTGGGTGACCTCTGGAACAATCAGGGTAAGCGGGCATATCTCAACCAACTTGAAGCTGAAGGCGTGCTTCCGCGCGACAGTGAGCGTCTTGAGGTGTCTGAAGAGGCCCCGCGTGGGCCACGCCAGTCCCGCCCGCGTCAACCTGCGCCACGTCCGCCGCAGACAACCTTCATCCCTACCGACGCTCCTCATATTCAATGGATTGCTGCCCAGCAGCGAGCTCGCGCAATATGGGAGGAGTTGCAGTCGCTGTCATTACGTGAGCATCCCAATGCTGTGAGCGCGCTCATGCGCATACTCGTGGAGCTGTCGGTTGAAAGCTACATCGCCGAACATGCACTTCATGTTGCCGACAACCTGTCCCGGAAGGTCGGGGCTGTGAATGCTCATCTGCACCAGAGGCAAATCATTGATCGCGCGTATTTCGACGAAATGGAGCGGATGCGGCAGGCAGATCAGCTCATTTCGATAGCCAGTATGCAGCGCTACATTCACTCACCAGACTTCGCGCCGATGGAAAATGAACTGCGCATTTACTGGGTACGGCTCGGACGTTTTCTCGTCGCAACGCTCAATCGCTGAAACAGTTACCGCCGACAGTTGGCGTACCAATCATTTCGGATAGCGTCACGATGTCCTGTCTCGCGAGCAGGATAGCTGCACAGTTCGAACCGATCCGATTCGAACTAAAGAACTTCACAATCGCGGTAAGCCGACTGCACCTGCCGGATCAGTGGTACTTTCGGCTCCGATTTTCAAAGGCGGGCTTCGTACCTTCCAGGATGGTCACGACATTGGCATTTGAACGCGCTTCCTCGATCGAACCCGCATAATAGCTGATCGTCGAGAGATTTCGCCGATCGAATTGGGCAGCAATGATCTGCTCAGCGTCGCATACTACAGCGAGGTTGGGATTGTGCGTGACCATTAGAATCTGCCGCGCCTTTTTCGCCTCATTGATTACGGGCACCAGCAGACTGACGATGGTCTCATTGTCGAGATTCTCCTCCGGCTGGTCGAGGATGATTGGGTTCCGGCCTTTGTCCACCAGTAGATAGAAGATCAGCAAAAGCGCGCCACGCTGGCCGGGCGAAAGCTGCTCAATCGAAGTGTCCTGAAACAGCAGGGTGTATTTCGGTTCGATGTACTCCAGGCCGTAGAGATAATCGTACACTTCCTCGGGCTTTCGGTCCTTGCGCAATATGGCGCGCAGGCCGCCACCTTGCTGCTGCGAACGCCCGGCAGAGGCGGTGAGCAGGCCCTCGACGCCCTGAATGAACCCGATAGTCGCGTCCGCGCTGGCAAATCCAAATTTGTCGCACTGCGCCTTCACGGCGGAACGGCTTTCGTCCTCGCCGCGAAGCTCGCCGGCATTTTGTTTGACGATGCCGAAGAGGTTCTCGGAAATCGCATCGGCATATACGGCAAGGTTCGACTGGAACTGGAGCTTGTATTCCTCGCGAATGAGCGCGTTCTTTGCGATCAACTCCTGCAGCGGGGCAAACAGATCAGCGCGCTGATTGCGCTGATCCTCCAGCACGGCGAAGATGGCACGCGCCTGGACGTCACGTTCGGTGCGCATGGTATTGAGCTGCGCCGGGAGCTTCTCGATCTGTTCCAGTCTCGCGACCAATCCCAATTCGCTGTCCGGGATGTCGGCGGCACCCCGGATCGCTTCGACCTGCTCGCTCCACTGGCGGACCGCGGCCAGATACTCTTGGCGCCGACGTTGCGGTTCGTTTAGTCGGTCCCCAGCGTCCGCACGCGCCGTTTCGATCGCGGCCTTTTCGGCGGCGTCAGCCTCGATCTTGCTACCCGCATCCGCCATTGCCGCCTCGGCCTTGGTGATAATCTCGGCCAGCGGGTTACGGTCGATCCGAACAGTGACGATCTGATCGACCGTCAGCCCGATCTTTGTAAGTTCAGGTGCAATCTGCGCGGCAAGCGCCTTGAACTGACCTTCGAACAGATCGACCTGGTCTTCGATCCCGCGTGCGGCCTGTCGGCGGATGGCGGCCTCCTGCTGCGATGTGCTTGCGAGCTTAAGCGCCTCCTCGCGGCGAAGATCGCGATCGGTCAGCACCTGCAATGCCTCGGATGCCGCCTTCTGGTCGTCAGTCATCTCGCTCGACGGCTCGGGCACCTCGGTGGGCTTCGCGGCGTTCAGTTCTGCGATCTGAGCACGTTTCAGGCGCAGCTGCTCTTCGAGATTGCTCTTGATATCTGGATGGAGCCGGTCTTCCGCAGCCACGATCCGCTGGTTCAACAAACCCAGATTTTTGCGCAGCTCACCTAGACGCTCACGAAACTTGCGTTCCTGTTTTTCGATCAGGTCCTCGAAGCTCAACGCGTCGAGCCGGAGGTCGGCCGGGGTGTGCGAGAAGATCACTTCCCGCAATTCCCGCTCGAATGCGTTCGATGCGCCCGACGCATGGTCGTTGCACAAGGCCTCAAAGCGGCCTTGCGGGATATATTTGACGAGTTGCACCCGATCTGGGGGCGGGTCGTCGGCAAGATTAGCTTCGCACGGATCGCCGGCATGCCAATGCATCCGCCCCATGAACTGGCGCGCCGGCTCGCCCGCCTTCCCGCGGAAACGGTCCCGCTTGAGAAACGAGAAGTGCGCCTTTTCCTGAGAATTGCCGAGAACCGCAATCACGTCCGCGAGTGCGCTCTTGCCGCTTCCCTTGTTGCCAATAATCGCGACCAGATCGGTATTCAGCTCGAGGCTGACCCCATCGAACCATTGGTCGCGGAGCGTGCTTCCTGCTGTCTTTTCCAGTTCGATGCGGTCGATGTAGAAGGTCTTCTGATCGCGGACCCGCGCCAGTTTCGGCGGCAGGGCGCCAATATGGCAGCGCTTCTCCGGTTCGCGGACCGCTTGGCACAGGCCCTCCCATGTCGGGTCGGCCTTGATCCAAGTGACGCGGCCGCTGGGAAAATCTCCATAGCCACGGGCATCATTCGACGTGCTATTGCTCTTGAACTGATGGGCGTCGCTACCTGATACGGGCAAGCGGGGAACGCTGCGGAGCGCCTCCTGAAAGGCATTGAAGAATTTCGAATTGCCGTCCGTCTTGCGCCCAACGAACGCGTTCCAGGTGGGCTCGTCCCTCGCTTCGAAGATAATCGACGATTCGAAGAGGCTCATCGCATAGGCGTAGTGCTGCATGACATCGACGTCACCGAGGCCGTCGTTTGTGGTGAAGGGCATAAAGGCGATCGCAAGTCCCTGCGGGACGGACTTGATCGCGGTTTTATAAGAATCGGCCTTCAGCTCGGCGATTTTGTACCCCGCTTCGAGCGCCTTAGCGTTGTCAGCATCAATATCCGGCTTCTTGAAACCATGCTTGGCGAGGAGATCGGTAGTGACGTGTCGGGCATATGAGATCAACCCGTTGTCGGAGAGGGGCAGCTCCACCAGTTCCAAGGTGAGCTTGGACAGAAAGTCCCGCAGATGCTGGTCGTCGATCTTATCGCTGAAGACCGCGTGTGCATTGAGTCGGCCGGCCATGGGCGCGCAAAGGCGCAGCTCGATTCCAGGGAACACCGTCTTGTTGAGACTGGGCGCATCCGGCTGCGCTAGGTTGAGGACTCATTTGCACCACTCGGCGACGACGGCGACGAGGGCTATGGCGGCGAGGTAGTTTTGTGCATGGCGGTCATATCGAGTTGCGATCCGTCGCCAGTTTTTCAGGCGTCCGAAGAGTCTCTCGATCACGTTTCTGCGGCGATAGATGCGCCGGTCGAGAGGATATGGCGTGCGACGCGAGGCGGTAGAAGGAATGACGGCCTTGACGTTTCGCGCCGCCAGCCAGTTGCGCAGGCTATCGGCATCATAAGCCTTATCGGCAAGCAGGCGTCTTGGCGTGGCCACGACTTCGAGCAGCGGGATGGCGATGCTGATATCGGCGACGTTACCCGGTGTCAGGGTGATGGCGACCGGTCTGCCGCGATCGTCGGCCAGGCAGTGGATTTTGCACGTCCGGCCGCCTCGCGAGCGCCCGATCGCTTCTTCGTACTCCCCCTTTTTGAGCCTGCCGCCGAGCGGTGCGCTTTCACATGGCTACTGTCGATCGACAGTTCCTTGGGGACGGGACCGGACGCGGCGACCTTCTCGAACAGGCGCTGCCAGATACGCCGCTGCGACCAGCGATTGTAGCGGTTGTAGATCGTGGTCGGTGGACCATAGGCTGCGGGCACATCGCGCCAGCGGCAACCGGTTTTGAGCACATGCAGGATGCCCGAGATCACCGTTCGATCATCGACCCTGGGTTTGCCCGGCTTGCCACGGGGAAGATGCGGCTCGATCGCGGCCCATGCCTCATCGGATAACCAAAACAGATGGCGTGACATCACTGCTCCTGCACATACCCACCGAATAACAGAGATTATCACACTATATCAGCCTATTGTATAGGTTCCCAACCTAGGCTCATGTTCATGACGACCGACTCATCACCGGCAGAAGCGTTCGAGGCACTCCGGCGCGAGGTGGCGCTGCTCCGCCGTGCGCTCGAAGGGCTCGCCGCGGAGCAGAAGGCGCAGCCCGACTACAGCGGCGTGCTCGCGGGCATCGGGGCGCGAATCAAGGAACAGAACGCGGCGCTCGGCGCCGTGGCCGAGGCGCCGGCGCTCCAGCTGACGCCCGAGGCGCTGGGACAGCGCATCGGGCGCGCCAGCGAACGGGTCCGGGCCGAGGATGCCCGGCTGCTCGGTCATGCGCAGAACGGGATGACGGCAGCAGCGCGTCAGATCGAGGCGGCGCTCACCTCGGCACGGACGGAGCAGGAACAGAAACGCGCAAGAATGTGGGCCACTGCAATTGGAATTGTCACAGGGGCTGCGGGGACCGGGCTCGTAGCGGCGATCATATTCGCGCTCCGGTCTCTATCAGTATTCCAGTAACGTTGCGTAACACTGGGTGTTGACCTTGTTGTAGTCGATACGTGAAAGCGGCACACCCATGGCGCGGGCCGTCATCGCGACCGATAGCATCTCCTTTCCACTCGTCAGTGAGATATACAGAAGGTTATAGGCGCAGCCGTCAGCAGGGGGAACGGTAAATGCCAGATGCGCGTACTGCGTATCCGCGCCGATCCGTGAGATTGTTTTTGGGCCTTCGGTTGTTGCGAAGACCGGCGCAGCGGAACCGAGAGCAATCAGCATTGCAAAAGTCAGAGTCTTCATCGGCTTTTCCCGGTTGAAGTCGGAGGATGTTCTCCGCAGTTGAATCGTACCGGACTTCAGCTTGGCGTATGCCTGATACTCTGCACGTCCTCGATGGTGGGCTGCGTTGAACACGCATCATCCCCATACACGGTGACCGTATATTGATTGGCCTGAGCCGTAAGAAGCCCCGCATACAGAGCGGACGTTCCGGTCGTGGTCACGGAGACTGCGAACTGCCAGTCGGCGCTCGTCGAACATGCAGGCGGCGCGGAACGGCTTCCGACAATGTTGAAACGTACGAGACCCGACGGCGTGACACGGACACTGCCTACAAGACCTGTTGCAATGGAGGCGGTGGCCGGCTGGGAAACCAGAAGCAATCCAACCAAAGTAGAACCGGTAATTGCTCGGAACATAGACATTCCCCTTCACGACGAGCATCGGCTCGGTTCTGATCCGCGCATTCTCGACATTCGACTGGCGCTGATCAAAAAACGCCCTTCACGTCGAGTGTGCGGCTGCGCATGTTTCTACGGGTTCAGGATCACTGAATTAATGTCTTCACCATCTCCCCAGCGCGTGCATGTGCCAGCGCCAATTATGGTGACGGGAGTGCCGGAGATCTTGGCTGATAGCAAACTCGCAAACTGGCTGCGCCCCGTGTTCGAATCTTCGTTTTTTATCATCAGGTAATTTGTTGCGGCTGCACATGAAGGCCGTCCCGTCTCGATGCCATTTATCACCACGTAATGTAAATTGTCTGCTTCGCGCACGGTCAGAAACTTGACTTGGCCAGTGACGGTTCCAGCAGAGGCTGATGCAGAAGACAGCACCAGAACTATTGATATCGCAAGTCGGATCATTACCGCTCCACATTGCAAACGCACCGGCTAGGGCTCGATAAAGCTCGGCCACAAACAATGACCGCTATATATCAGGTGAGTCAACGCGCAAAAATGATTTCAGACTCCCAATATCCCATGATCGTATGGACAGGAAAGCCTAAAATCAAGAGCCCGTTATTCAAGAGTGGTTGATACGAAAGTAACCGATAAAGGTTCGAATTGAATATTTCATGGATTGACGATCATGATTTTCGTGTCCAACTTCAGTGTATAGCTCCGAATCCAAAGAGAGCCTGCGGTCGTTTTGGAAATTCGCATCCGAACATATCGTGTTCGGACATGGGGGAGCTGTGCTAGGATGCGATGGAGAGAATAACTGCTCCCAGATGGGCTTCTGTATTCGCCGATACGGCGTACAGCAGGCATCGACTGGCCGCCTTCGATGCACGCAATTGCACTGTAATCGGGTGGATTAGCGGTGCGGACAACGAACTCACCGATGATCGTGCGATCTTCCTGGAGAAATAACCCTATGCTAATGGCCCGAGCGATTTCGAGCTCCCTTGTGGCAGCCACACTTTCACTTGTAGTCACGACAAATGCAGTTGCCGATTGCAGCGGTGTCGCATGTTCGAACGTGAAGATCACGGCGCTCTATATTGATGGTGTCGCATCCAACTGGCTCTCGACATCGGGAACGGAAACCAGCCTCAGCTGCACGCCTGACAGCGGCACTCTGCTCAAGCTGAACCCGTCAGCAGCAAAATCCGACTGGCTCTATTCACTCGCCCTGTCGGCATACCTCACGCAGCAAACCGTCTTCGTGCGAACCAATGCCTCAGGCCCATGCGAGGTCATATACGTTTCATCAGGATCGTATTGATGTTCACACCTAAAGCTCGACAATTGCCTAAACACTGCCGCGACATCACGATTGCACTCGGATTGGCGTTGCTTTGGAGCGCGCCAGCTGCCGCTGCAGACGCTTGGGCCAACAATCGAAAGGTCCTGTATCTGTACCCGACGAGCGACGGCTTCATCTTTCAGTTTGATGGCGCGCGGATCAATCCGGCAAGTCCCTGTGAATCGAACCGGGCCATAATCTTTCCCACCAACCCGAGATATCAGGAGATGGTTGCGATCTTAATGACGGCAATGGCCAATGGGTGGGCAATGAACATCAACTACGACGATTCCACCATTTCCTTGTGCAACACGACCGTCAATCGGTTCATTTCCTATAAGTGAGGGCGTGATCATGAGAACGGATAAACTGCATGGACGGCTTTCTCTGCCGTCCAGTTCGAGTGTACCCAGAAGGACGAAGCTCTCTGAATTTGTGGCCCTCATGTTGGCTTTATTCGGGTCATTTCCGGCGACGGCCGGTTGGAGTTCCACATCGGGGAAAGTTCAGAACATCACCGTGTACGGACACACGTCAATCATACTTTTCAGCCTTGCCAATCAACCGACAGGACCGCTACCGCCCGGCTGCACGCACATGAGCTACTTCGCCATAGACGGGACATTTTCTGCCGAAAAGCGCGCGATGTTTCTGTCGATGCTGATGTCGGCTGATGCACAGCGGCGAGACGTCAACGTTTCGTGGGACGATGCCGGAAGCTGCATCACTTATGAAACCGGCGTCTCCTTCCCACGCATGCTCCTCATTCAGAGCAAGCCATGACCATGGGAATGGAAACCACGATGCGCAAAATGAATGCGATGAAGAGTCTTCCTTTTGCCTTGGGCGTTTTTCTCTCCATTTTGACTGGCGGAGCACAAGCAGCCGATCAAGCTGCTTTCACACCCATAACGCAGTTCGACATGTGGCCCACGGGTGCTGTCCTGTATTTCAGTAGCAGTCCGGATTCGAACAACAGCTGTGGCGGAAACGCGACCCAGTTCCATCTGCTGAAGACGCAGACGTCCTTTACCGAAATCTACGCCAGCCTTCTCACTGCTTATGCCAACAGTTCCAAGGTTCGCTTGCGGTACGATTGGTCCGGAACAGACGCACTGATCTCCGCAAGCCGTTCGGTCCCTTAGCCAACTATGCGTAGCGAAAGCCTCCCAACCTTGACTCAACGACTTCTGAACGGGGAATTGAGATGCATCAGAAACAGCAAACATTCTGCTTCAGAACCGCGCTTGCCACAGCGATTGGACTGCACGCTTTCGAAGCATCAGCTTCAGAAACTATCACATACACGTATGATGCGTTGGGGCGGCTTGTAGCGGCGGACACGACCGGCAGCGTCAATAACGGCCGCCAAATGGACCTTGTCTACGACGCTGCCGACAACCGGATGAGCTACGAGGTGTCCGGCTCTACCAACAAGGTCGTTGTCGTGCCGCTCAACGGCTTCACGGTCATTCCGCTCAAGGACGACTGACGCTGTTTCGAGATTCCGTTTTTTGGGGGCGTATCACCATGAAGACGCTGTTCATTTCATTGGCGGCTATCGTTTCGCTCGCCGGCTCAGCATTTGCTCAATCTGTCGACCAGCATGGTCCGGACCTTTCTACACCCGTCTTTGAACAGGTCGATGCGAACGGCGTCGATCTGATCCACGGCCTTCTGCGCATCTCGTCCCCGGAAATCTCCGCCGGCCTGAAGGAAGATCCATTCAGTTTTCGGCTGGATTGGACGGGCCAAGCCTGGCAGCCGAACGTTCCTGCGATGTGGCTCGATGACGACGATCATTTTGTTTTCAGTTATAATGGTCAATCAAGCAAATTTCACGGCTTTGGCGGTTCAAATAACCTGAAGCAGATCACGCCAGGCAAGGGATCTGTCATCTCCGACTGTTCGACGTGGGTTGGTGAGACCTGGATCTACGAATGCCGTTACGTGAACCGACAGGGATGGAAAATTATAGTTGATGGCGTGCCGCCAGCATTTGAGCCTTCGCGTGGAAATGGCAAACTTCTTCCATTTGGGAATCTTCTAGTATGGGTATCTGAATACTACAACCCGGCAGGATACTCGGCCTATTACAGCATTGATGTAGGCGGATCTATTACGGGTGTCAGTAGCAGCCATGGATACAAACTTTCTGTTGGTCAGAAAAATCTTCCGTCGATTTACGCAACAATTAAAATGAGCGCATTGCAAATATCGCGAATGAAGATAGATACGCCAAATCTATCTGCAAGTGACGATAACGATAGCTACCTCCGCCCCAAAAGTGTGACCCAGACCTTTACCGATGATCTGAATCGAGTTTGGAAGTTCACGTTCAACAGCGACCGGGAGATGACGGCGTACCAGCGTCCGACCTCTGGCGGCGTGAACAGCGCGACGCTGACCTACGACGGGGATCACCGTGTCACGTCTTTCAACAACGGTCAGGCAACATGGACGTACTCGTACTCGTCGTCGGGAGATATCGGAACGACGACGGTTCTCGACCCTGCGGGGGGCACGACTGTGGTCAAGTACCATAAGGAATATGGCTACGCGACCTACACGAAGGACCCGCTCAATCGCGTGACCACCTACACATATGACGATAGCGGCCAACTCACAGCTATGTCGCTTCCCGAATGCAATGCCGTCATTCCCGTCTGCGTCTCGCAAACGTTCGAATATGACACGCGCGGCAACATGACGAAGAAGACGCTCATCGCCAAGCCAGGCTCGGGGCTCGCGAACATCGAGATCAAGGCGGAATACCCTGCATCGTGTCCGACCGGCACCGATCCCAATTTCGCGACCTGCAACAAGCCGACCGTCATTGAGGATGCGAAGGGCGGACGAACCGAATACACCTACGACACCGCTACGGGGCTTCCGACAATCATCACCCAGCCCGCCCCGACGGTCGGCGCTGTCCGTCCGGAGGTGCGCAATACCTATGCTGGCTTCCGACTGATCGAATCCGTTTCGTGCCGCACGCTTGCGAGCTGCGCCGGAACTGCGGACGAGTCCAAAACCACGATCACGTACAACGGGGTTTATTGGCCGCTGACCACAACGGTTGCCGCAGGCGATGGCTCGATTACGGCGACGACAACGACAACCTACGACGATCAGGGAAACGTGATCAGCGTCGATGGCCCGCTTCCGGGAACCGGCGATACGACAACCTACCGCTATGACGTTGTCCGCCAGCTCCTCGGCGTCATCAATCCGGACCCGGATGATGCAGGCCCTGCAGTGCGCACTGCCATCCGGAATACGTACAACGCTGACGGCCAGATCGCGCTTGTCGAAAACGGAACAGTTACGGGCATCACGGACCCGGGCTGGGCCAACTTCGCGCCCTTCGACAAGCTTGCGACGGCCTATGACAGTCTCACCCGCAAGATCCGGGAAACCCATTCCGACGGCAGTTCCAACGTTTATGGCGTGACGCAGTACGCCTACGACGTCCTCAATCGGCAGACCTGTACAGCCATGCGCATGAACGCGGCGATCTTCGGGTCGCTTCCAGCCAGCGCCTGCACGGCGGGTACGGTTGGAACGCTTGGACCCGACCGGATCAGCAAAACCGTCTACGACGCCGCGGGGCAGTCACTTCAGCTCTGGAAAGCCGTGGGTACACCGCTTGAGCAGGCCTATGCGACCTACGCCTACAGTCTCAATGGCAAGCAGACGACTGTCATCGATGCCAAGGGGAACCGCGCCGCGTTCACCTACGACGGGTTCGACAGGCAGAGCCACTGGTACTTCCCGTCACCATCGGTGGTGGCTGGGTACAACCCGGCAACACAGGGCACCGCGCTCGCAACCGCCGGCGCGGCAAGCACCACGGATTACGAACAGTACACGTATGACAAGAACGACAACCGGCTAACGTTCCGGAAGCGCGATGGGCGAACCATCACGTTCAACTATGACGCCCTCAATCGCGTTACGTCGAAGATTATACCCGACAGCTGTGTAGGCGGCTTCGTCTGCACGACACCGCCGGCGAGTGCGGTCCGCGACGTCTACTACGGCTACGACCTGTTCAGTCTTCAGACTTCTGCACGCTTCGATTCAACGAGCGGCGACGGGCTGGTGACAGCGTACGATGCGCTCAAGCGGCCCACGTCGGCGACACTAAACCTGAATGCGCAGACGCGCGCGCTCTCCTATCAGTACGACGCTGCCGGCAACCGCACCCGGTTGACGTTCCCGGACAGCGCCTACTTCACCTACACATACGACAATATGTACCGGATGCTGTCGATCAAGGACAGCAGCGCAGTCACGCTGTCGATCCTCACATATGACAACCAGGGGCGCCGGCAGGGGCTGACGGGAGGCGGTTCGACGAGCTACGCCTATGATGCGATCGGACGCCTGTCGACGCTGACGCATACGCTCACCCCGGCGAACTATGCCGTGACGTTCGGCCTGCCGCAGTACAACCCGGCAAGCCAGATCATCCAGCGTACGCTAAGCAACGATGCTTATGCGTTCCGCCAGCAGTACAACACCGACCGCGACTATGTCGTGAACGGCCTCAACCAATACACGGCGGCGGGCTCCGCGGCACCGACGTACGATTCCAACGGCAACCTCATGGGCATGAGCGGCACGGCTTATGGCTATGACGTCGAGAACCGGTTGATCTCTGCTAGCGGCAGCAACACAGCGGGGCTTGTCTACACGCCGACCGGAAGTCTCTACGAGACCACCGGGAGCTCCGGCACGACCCGCTACCTCTACGACGGCGATGCGCTTGTTGCGGAGTATAACGCCGCCGGCACGTTGTTGCGCCGTTACCTCCACGGTCCTGACGTTGACGAACCACTCGTCTGGTTCGAGGGCGCGAGCAGGCGGCATCTGCGCGCCAATCAGCAGGGCAGCATCGTTGCCGTCAGCGACAGTGTGGGCGCCGGCATCGCGATCAACAGCTATGACGAATACGGTGTGCCTGCCAACGGCAACACTGGACGGTTCTCCTACACCGGGCAGATCATCCTGCCCGAACTCGGCATGTACCACTACAAGGCTCGGATTTATGCGCCTAGGCTCGGCCGGTTCATGCAGACAGACCCCGTTGGATACGAAGATCAGATTAACCTCTATGCCTATGTCGGAAATGATCCAGTAAATCTCGCCGATCCAAGCGGAGCCTGGATGTCAGGGTCGGGAAATTGGTTTTCCAGTTTAATCCTCCCGATTGCGGAAGGGATAGACAACGTAATAGGCGCCAATACGTGGTCGCAAGTCGCTACAGCAGTTGACCCCGCTCTGGACTTTGCGCCAGTTGTTGGTGACTACCGCGCTTTCAAAGATGCGTACAATGAACCCAGCCTACCCAATATTGCGGCGGCTGGATTTGGTATAGCACCAGGAATTGGTGATCTAGCGGCACGAGGAATTAAAGGCGCGAACAAGGCAACCTCCCGTGCCTTGACGACTGAAGAGGCGGGCGCAAACCTTGCACAACAGATCGGAAAGAATCGCGTTTCAGTTATGACGCCATCTGGCCGTATGCAGATTGATCTTGCCGGGAAACCACATTTCGAAAAATCCATTGGAGCGGAAATTGCAGCTCCACATGTCAAATTCCAAGAGTTAAACGTAGGTCCTAACGGTCGCACAAATCTTAGTCCAGGCACAACGAGACCCGCGACTATGCGAGACATCCGTACGGCGCGAAAGATTATAGAAAGGCGAAGCAACTAATGGACGTCGTTTCAAGGCTTTGTGCATGGTACGAACACCAGTGCATAGATGATTGGCACGAAGACCACGGTGTGAAGATTGACACCTTAGACAATCCAGGATGGTCTATCAAAATTGATCTTGAAGGAACCGCTGTACAGGATAAGCCGTTTCAAGAGGTGAAGATCGAAAGGTCCGATCACGATTGGATAACTGCTCGGAGGAATGGTCAGCGCTTCGAAGCGTTCGGTGGGCCGCACAATCTCGGCGAGCTTATTCAAACCTTTCTTAATTGGAGTGAATAGATTCCATTTCTATACATAATGGGTGCAGTCTGCACTGCTCGTTAATCAGGATGACCTTTAGACAAGGACGTTTGGCTACGGCGGTGAAAATGGGCTGACGAATCCGAGTAAGTGCGGCATTTTTCGTCCTGATTGCTTTTAGGTTGGGACGGCATTGTGCCATGCCGCACTCGAGATCGAAGCTTCTCATTGAAAGACGCTTCGTCGATGGCATGGCTTAAATCTCAACACGCAGCGACTTATAACAAAGGTGCACTAGCGAAGGCCGGTATCCATAACTACTGTTCCATGGACCCCGGCCTCCGCCGGGGTGACGGGATGGGAGAAGGTGCGCCCAGAAGGTTTCGCTCCTACCGAGAGCGCATAAATGGGAGGACGCCCATTCCGCGTTTTGTGACACTGAATAGCAACCTCGCTGCGAAAATAATCGCGACGCTGGTCCGTAGAGTGGCCAATAGCGAGAATGGAAAAACCGAGAAAAATTGCGGCAATAATATCGTAGAATATAGGGAATTTGTAAGAAAGAATCAGAAAATGGATTCAAACGGAATACCTTTGCAATCTACGAACCATATCATGGCATCAGTTATGCGACATCCATTATAGGAATTTCCTACATCCGTTCTGTTCTGGACATAGTGCCCTATGTATAATCCGGACAATGCCACGAATACCAAAAACAAAATGGATACACAGCCAAACCAGTCTAAAATTTTCGTTTTCAAAAGTATTTCTCGCGCTTTCGATTGATCGGCATCTTGCCGATAAAATAAAGAAAAGGTCAAGCGCTGGTCGCTTTGGTGTGGTCGGCATGTCCTCATCAAGTGGCTTTCATCCACCCAACCTTCCATAATAGGAAAACCTGTGCCTCCCTCCGGCACATGACCCAAGCCCCCGCACTCCCTTCGCCCCGCCCCGCAACCCAGCGCCACGACGGCTGGACACCCGAACGCCGGCGCGTCTTCCTCGAAACCCTGGCCGAATGCGGCACCGTGCAGGATGCCTGCCGCGCCGCGGGGATGAGCCCGGCGAGCGCCTATGCGCTGCGTCAGCGGGCGTCCGGCGCGCTGTTCGCGCTCGGCTGGGCCGCCGCGCTCCGCCATGCGCGGGAGCGGCTGGCGGACGAGCTGCTCTCCCGCGCCATGCACGGCTGCACCGAAACAGTCGAGCGCGGCGACGAGGTCATCACGCGCCACCGCTTCGACAACCGCCTGTCGATGGCCGTGCTCACCCGGCTCGATCGCGAGGCGGAGAAGTTCGACGAGGCCGCGCGCACCGTCACCACCGTCGCGGCGGATTTCGAGGCGCTGCTCGAATGCGTGGAGGCGGACGATGCGGAGGCCGAAGCCGCCTTCGTCGCCGCGCACCGGCCGGTGCCTCAGGCCGCCCCGCCGATGACGGACGCCGCGCTCATGCGGTCGCTCGCCGAGGCGGACCGGCGGCGGGCCTTGGCCGCAATGGCCCCCGAAGACATCAACATTTCCGATCTCGATCCGGCGGAGTCCGAAGACTGGGACGACGATCAGTGGGAACGCGCCTTCCGCAGCGGTCTTGCCGATACGATGGAAGACGATGACGACGAAGGCGATTATGAAGACGGCGATGAGGATGAAGACGAACGCGAAACGGGCGATGATGAGGGAAGCTGGCGCGGCGCCCGCCACGGCCTCCGGCATGTCTCAACTTCATCAACTTCGCGCCCCGGGCGCCCCGCGCCCTGAAATTGCGGTGCAGGAGAAATCGCCGCGGGGGACTTCGCTGCCGCCGTGCGTATCCCTTCCCGATGCTGCAGGTGAATAGGGGCGCCGAGCGATCGGACGAGCCGGGGGTGCTCATGGTTGCCGTGCAGAGCGGCGACGAGGACGCCTTTCGCCTTTTGACCCGCCGCCTTTACGGGCCTGCCATCGGCATCGCGACCAAGGTTCTCGGCGACCGCACCGAGGCGGAGGACGCGGTTCAGGCGGCGCTCGTGAAGCTCTGGCGTCAGGCGGCGTCGTTCGATGCGGGCAAGGCGAAGGTGGAAACCTGGTTCCGCCGCATCGTTGTCAACGCCTGCATCGATCGGAAGCGGTCGCTGCGGCCCGTGCAGCCGCTGGAGCTTGTGGCGGAGCGCGCGAGCGACGACCCCGATCCGGAGGTGCTGGCCGGGCAGAGCGCCCGCTCGCGGCGGATCGCGGAGGCGATGGGGCATCTGCCCGCGCGGCAGCGCACGGCCATCGCGCTTTTCTATGGGGAAGGCGCGACGATGAACGAGATTGCCGAGGCGCTGGAGACGACGCCGAAGGCTGTGGAAGGACTGCTCGCGCGTGCGCGCGTCGAGCTTGCGGAGCGGCTCCGGTCGCTTGCCGAAGAGGTGATGTGATGGAACGGGGAAGAGTGATCGAGATCATCGAGGCTTACGGCGGGTATCCCGCTGCGTGGCCCGAGGATGAACGAGCGGCGGCGGAACGGCTCGCCCTGTCGGATGCAGCGCTCGCCGCCCTGATGAGCGACGCGCGCGAGGTCGACCGGATGCTGCGCGACTGGGCGTGCGAGCTGGTTCCGGCGACGGATGCCGACGCCGATGCCGCCGCGGATCGTGCGCTTGCCGAAGCTTACCGGTCGGGCGCGCCGCGTCGCATGTGGATGCGCGCCGCGTTCGGCGGGGCGATCGCCGCCTCGCTGGCGATCGGTGCCGTGCTCTTGTCGCGGCCCGATGCCTTGCCGGTCCCGGCGGCGCCCGCTGCGCCCCCCGCCGTTCAGGTGGCGCTCGGCGAGCTGCCCGGTGAGGACGCCCAGGCGGCGCACGACATGCTGGTGTGGGGGAACGTGTTCACGCCCACCCCCGAAGAGGAGATGGTGTTATGAAAATGGCGCTGGCAGGTGCGATGCTGGCTGTCGCCGCGTTTGGTGCGGCCACGGCACACGCGGGCGATGATCCGCGCGCGCAGCGGCACACGTATCGCTTCGAATGGAAGGCGCCGTTCGCCGACATGTCGCCGCAGGGCGCGGCGATCGTCGCCGAGGCGATGCAGGCGCAGCGCATCCCCTCGAATGCCGAGGAGGTGCGCAAGGCCCGGCAGAAGGTGCTCGATCTGATTTCGGCGGAAAATCTCGATATCCATGCGATCCGCAAGGCGCAGGCCGAGGAGCGGTCGCTCGCGATCAAGGAGCACGCACGCGCGCAGGAAAAGATGCTGAAGGCCTATCAGCGTCTGTCGCTGCAGGATCGGCGCGCGTTCGCCGAAGGGATGCGCACGCAGGAGGAGCGCATGATGCAGCACCTCGCCCGCGCCCGCGAACGGATGAAGGACGCGCAGGAGCGCAGCCGCATGGACGCCGATCGCATGAAGCGCGAGATGGAAAAGATGCGCAAGGAGATGCTGCGCAACACCAAGGAAACTGGCAGCCTCTGGATCGTGATCCCGCCGGCCCCGCCGGCAGCGCCGCCCGAACCGGTCGATCCCGACCGAAACGGCTGATCGTTTACCGCTGCCAGCCGGTCTGGCGCTCGACCTCGGCCCACAGCGCTTCGGCGAGTCGGGCTGTCACCGGGCCGGGCACGCCCTTGCCGACCGGATTGCCGTCGATGCTGATGATCGGCAGGCAAGGCGCGGTCGTCGAGGTCAGGAACGCCTCGGCGGCGTCCAGTGCGTCGGCGGTGGTGAAGGGCGCTTCCTCGACCCGGATCTGATGCTCGCGGGCAAGGGCAAGCAGTGTGCCGCGCATCACGCCGTGGAGGATGCTTTCAGTGGCGGGGTGCGTGACGATGGTGCCGTCCTTGCGGACGATCCAGGCATTGGTGGAGGAGCCTTCGCTGACCGTGCCGTCCGGGTTCACGAACCACGCCTCGAACGCTTTCGCCTCACGGGCCGACTGTTTGGCGAGCACGTTCGGCAACAGCGCGATCGACTTGATGTCGCGGCGCTGCCAGCGGCTTTCCGGCTGCGTGATGACGGAAATCCCGGTTTTCTGCTGCGCGACCCGCACCCGGAAATCGAACGGGCGGGCAGTCATCACCAATGTCGGCACGGCATTGGCAGGGAAGGGGTGGTCGCGTCGCGCCGCGCCGCGTGTCACCTGCACATACAGCAGCCCGTCGCGAATCCGGTTCGCGGCAAGCACGCGGCGGGCAACGATCGAAAGCGCCGCGTCGCTCATCGGCGCCGCGATCGAAAGCTCGCGAAGGCTGCGGCCGAGCCGCGCGACGTGCTGCGGCCAGTCGAGCATCCGGCCGTTCAGCGTCGCGGCGACCTCATAGACGCCGTCGGCGAACTGGAAGCCGCGGTCCTCGATGTGAACCGTGGCATCGGCGAGCGGAACGAGACGACCGTTGACGTAGGCGAGGCGGGACATTTTATCGTTGTGACTCCGTGTTTTCTGCGAGTCTGACTAGTGTTCGGGGCAGGGAAGAACAAGCGGCGATGAAGGGAAAAGCATGAACGGTACGATCGTCTGGCTCCGCGAGGATCTCCGCCTCGCCGACCAGCCCGCCTTTGCCGCCGCGGCGCGCGAGGGCGAGGTGATTCCCGTCTATGTCCTCGACGACGAAACGCCCCGCCACCGCCGCCTCGGCGGCGCGCAGCGCTGGTGGCTGCACCACAGTCTCGCCAGCCTCGATGCCGATCTCCGCAAGCGCGGCTCCCGCCTCATCCTGCGTCGCGGCGTCGCGGCGGACGTGCTCGCCGATCTCGCCGCGGAAACCGGCGCGCGGCGGGTCCACGCGCTGCGCCACTACGCGCCGTGGTGGCGCAATGCGGAGCGCGCGCTCGCCGACAAGGTCGATCTCGTCCTCCACGACGGCGTCTGTCTGCTGCCGCCCGGCGAGGTGCGGACAGGGGCGGGCGATCTCTACAAGATCTTCACGCCGTTCTGGCGCGCCCTCCGCGACCGGATGCCCCCCGCCGCATCAATCCCGGCACCCGGGCGCTTCACGGCGCCGGAAGATTGGCCCGCGTCCGACACGCTGGGGGACTGGGCGCTGCTACCGACTCGGCCCGACTGGGCCGGCGGTTTCCACGTCTGGACGCCCGGCGAAGCCGGCGCAAATGCGAGACTGGAGGCCTTCCTGCCGAACGTCGCCGCTTACGACGCCACGCGGAACCTGCCGTCGGAGCAGGGCGTCTCGTATTTGTCGCCGCATCTTCACTTCGGCGAAATTTCCGTCGCCGAGGTCTGGCGCCGCGCCGCCGCCCGGCCCGGCGCGGAGCCGTTTCTGCGCGAGCTTGCCTGGCGAGACTATGCACAAAACGTCATCCTCGCCCGCCCGGATTATGGTAAGGCAAACGGCCTGCCGGCGTTCGATCCGTTCCCTTGGCGCGACATGGGGGACCCCGGCGTCGCTGCGGATTTCCGCGCCTGGTGCCGGGGCGAGACGGGCTACCCGATCGTCGATGCCGGGATGCGCGAGCTCTGGGCGACGGGCTGGATGCACAACCGCGTGCGGATGATCGCGGCCAGTTTCCTCGTGAAGCACCTCCTCATCGACTGGCGCGAGGGCGAGCGCTGGTTCTGGGACACGCTCGTCGATGCAGACTATGGCAGCAACAGCGTCAACTGGCAGTGGACGGCGGGTACGGGCATCGATGCCAACATGTTCGTCCGCATCATGGCGCCGCTCACCCAGTCCGAAAAGTTCGGCGCTGGCGACTATATCCGCCGCTGGGTGCCCGAACTTTCGGGCCTGGACGATGCCGTGATCCACGATCCGGAGGAACACGAAGCAAGGCCCGCCGCGTATCCCGCAAAACGCATCGGGCACCGCGCGGCGCGGGAGCGTGCGCTCGCGGCACTCTCCACGATTCGCTAGGCTTTGAATTCGCTTGGAAATGCCGCATACTCACCGCCGGGGAGAGACGGATGGCGACACATCCGGAAACGCGCGGCGCGCGCGTCGTCGAAGCAGACCGCCGGTTCTGGGTCGGCGGCCTTCCCGCACGATTGTTCGCCGGCAGCCGCCAGCACCTCATCGACCGCGTCGACGCCGGGCTTGCTCGCGGCACGCTGACGCTTGTCGAGCCGGATGGCCGCGTGCAGCGGCTCGGTGGGCGTGCCCCGGGTCCGCACGCGGAGCTTCGCCTCAACAACTGGCGTCCGTTCCTGCGGCTTGCGGCGGGCGGATCGGCGGGGTGGGCGCGTGCGTATTTCGACGGGGACTGGGCAAGCCCAGACGTTCCCGCTTTCTTCGAAGTGATGATGCTGAACCGGCGCGAGCTTGGCAGCACCGGGCGCGGCGCGCTTCCGGGGCGCCTGTTCAACCGGCTGATGCGGGCGCTGCAGGCGAACACGCTCACCGGCGCGCGCCGCAACATCCAGTTCCACTACGATCTCGGCAACGATTTCTACGCCGCCTGGCTGGACGAGACGATGGCATACTCGTCGGCGATCTTCGGCACGCCGGAGGAATCGCTCGCCGAGGCGCAGCGCCGCAAGGTCCGCGTGCTGCTCGACCGGCTGGAGATGAAGCCGGGCGAGCGCCTGCTGGAAATCGGCTGCGGCTGGGGCGGCCTCGCCGAGATCGCGGCGAAGGAATACGGCGTCCACGTCACCGGCATCACCCTCAGCCAGGAGCAGCTGGAGTATGGGCAGCGCCGGATGGCGACCGCGGGGCTTTCAGACCGCGTCGACCTGCGCATCGCTGATTACCGCGAGGATATTGGACGTTTCGATCACATGGCGTCGGTGGAGATGTTCGAGGCGGTGGGTGCGCGCTACTGGAAGACCTTCATGCGCTCCGCCTTCCGCGCCCTGAAACCGGGCGGACGCGCGGCGATGCAGGTCATCACCATCGACGAAGCGGTGTTCCCCGCCTACCGCTCGGGCGCGGACTTCATCCAGACCTATATCTTCCCCGGCGGCATCCTCCCCAGCGAGCCGCGCTTGCGGACGTCGGCGGAAAACGCGGGCTTCCGGTGGGAAGGCGCGGAGGCGTTCGGGCAGCACTATGCCGAAACGCTCCGCCAATGGCGCCTTCGCTACGATGCCGCACGGCACGAAGGCCGCCTCCCGCCTGGGTTCGACGCCGCCTTCGATACGATCTGGCGCTACTACCTGATGTATTGCGAAGGCGGTTTCCGGTCAGGCGGGATCGACGTCGTGCAGACGCTCTTGAAGCGGCCCTGAAAGCGCTTCCCAAATAGGGAAAGTCGTGGGACGAACCCCCGTGCTCTTTGAAAGCCGGGGTCGTTATGCGTTTGCGAAGCCGGTCAGTCTCTGTCGGATGATCGCGTCCGCTTCGGCCATGATGCGGTCGATCAAGTCCTTGCAGCTCGGAATATCGTGGATCAATCCCGCGACCATGCCGCAGCTCCACGCGCCCGCATCCATGTCGCCATCCTTCATGATGCGCGGGTAGACGCCGGCGACTTCCTCGATGATGTCCTCGAACTTCAGGTTTGCGCCCAGCTGTTTCTCCTTTTCGAGCAGGCGATCGACAGCGGCGTTGTGGAGCACGCGCTCGGTGTTGCGCAGCGGGCGCATGACGAGGCGCGTATCAAGCTCGCTCGCGGCGATGAGCGCCTGCTTCACCTTTTCATGCACCGGTGCTTCCTTGGTGGCGATGAAGCGCGTGCCCATGTTCATGCCCTCGGCACCGAGCGCGAGCGCGGCGACGAGGCTGCGCCCGTCCGCCATGCCGCCTGAAGCGACGAACGGAATTTCAAGCTCCTCCGCGGCGCGCGGCAGCAGGATGAAGTTGGGCACGTCGTCCTCGCCCGGATGCCCGCCGCACTCGAAGCCATCCACCGAAACCGCGTCGCAGCCGATCGACTGCGCCTTCAGCGAGTGCCGCACGGAGGTGCATTTATGGATCACCTTGATGCCTGCGTCCTTGAAATAGGGGAGCACCTGCTGCGGGTTGTTTCCCGCCGTTTCGACCGCCTTGACGCCGCCTTCGATGATCGCGCGCACGTAACCGGGGTAGTCGGGCGTGTTGACGACCGGGAGGAAGGTGAGGTTCACGCCGAAGGGCTTGTCGGTCATGTCGCGGCAGCGTGCGATTTCGTTGGCGAGGTCGGCGGGGGTGCGCTGCGTGAGCCCGGTGATGATGCCAAGGCCCCCGGCATTGGAGACGGCGGCGGCCATTTCCGCGAAACCGACGAAGTGCATACCGCCCTGAATGATCGGGTGCTGGATGCCAAAAAGCTCGGTGATGCGTGTTTTCATCAAGTCCTCCTCGTGTTTGTCGGGAGAATATGACTTTTAGATATATACGAGCAAGCCACGATTTTGGACAGGCGCGGGTGGAGCTGGATCAGTCCTCGGTAACGGCGGTGTCGTCGCCCGGACCGGCGGCGGGGTCGGGCTTGGCCGCGATCGGAAGCGGCGGTCCCGCGAGCGCGGCGGCGAGCGCGGCACGGTCGAGTTCGCCTTCCCACCGCGCAACGACGATCGTCGCCACGGCATTCCCCACGAAGTTGGTAAGCGCGCGGCATTCGCTCATGAAGCGGTCGATCCCGAGGATAAGCGCCATGCCCGCGACCGGAACGCTCGGCACCACCGAAAGCGTTGCGGCGAGCGTGATGAAGCCTGCGCCGGTGATACCCGCGGCGCCCTTCGAACTCAGCATCGCCACGAGCAGCAGCAGCACCTGTTCTTCAAGGCTGAGATCGATATTGAGCGCCTGCGCAATGAACAGCGCGGCCATCGTCATGTAGATGTTGGTGCCATCGAGATTGAACGAATAGCCGGTCGGAACGACAAGCCCGACCACCGATTTGGAAGCGCCCGCGCGCTCCATCTTGGCGATCAGGCTGGGAAGGGCGGCTTCCGAACTCGACGTGCCGAGCACGAGCAACAGCTCTTCCTTCAGGTAGCGGATCAGCTTCAGGATCGAGAAGCCGTTCGCGACGCCGACCAGCCCGAGCACGCCGAGCACGAACAGCAGCGAGGTGAGGTAGAAGGTCGCGATCAGGGCAGCGAGATTCGCCACCGTGCCGATACCGTAGGCGCCGATCGTGAAGGCAAATGCGCCGAATGCGCCGATGGGCGCGGCTTTCATCAGGATGCCGACCAGCCGGAACACAGTGGCGCCGAGCGCTTCAAGAAAGCTGACGACCGGCGCGCCGATGTCGCCGACAAGTGTGAGCGCGATGCCGAACAGGATGGAGACGAACAGCACCTGCAGGATGTCGCCCTCCACGAAACCGCTGACGAGCGTGTTGGGGATGATGTGCATCAGGAACCCGACGATGCTGCTGTCGTGTGCCGCGGTCGAATATTGCGCCACTGCGCCGCCGTCGAGCGTCGCGGGGTCGATGTTGAGCCCGCGCCCCGGCTGGATGACGTTGGCGACGATGAGGCCCACGATGAGCGCGAGCGTCGAGAAGACGAGGAAGTAGATGAAGGCCTTCGCCGCCACGCGCCCGACCCGCCCGAGGTCGCGCATCCCGGCGATGCCGGTCACGATGGTGAGGAAGATGACCGGGCCGATGATCATCTTGACGAGCTTGATGAAGGCATCGCCGAGCGGTTTCAGGCTTTCGCCGAATTCCGGCCAGATGTGGCCGATCGTGCCGCCGAGCACGATGGCGAGGAGAACCTGGAAATAGAGGTGCGCGTAGAATGGGCGCCCCACTGCCGGAGTCGAAACCGATGGCGGCTGGATCAAGGGCTCTCTCCGGGTGGAGCGGGTGAAGGGAATCGAACCCTCGTCGTAAGCTTGGGAAGCTTCTGCTCTACCATTGAGCTACACCCGCACGCCGCCCATTTGAATGGCGCGCCTGCGCTGGTCAAGAGGCGTTGACGCGGACGCGCGCGGCTGCGATGCACGCGCCATGAAACGGATGAGCGGAGCAAACAGGGAAGAAACCAAAGGCTGGCGTCCGGCCACGCGCGCCGTGCGCGGTGGCACGATGCGCAGCGAGTTTGGTGAGACGTCGGAGGCGATCTTCCTGACATCCGGCTATTGCTACGACGACGCCGAGACGGTGGCGGCGCGCTTCCGGGGTGACGAGAAGGGCATGACCTACTCGCGCCTGCAGAACCCGACCGTGGCGATGTTCGAGGAACGGCTGCGGCTCATCGAGGGTGCCGAGGCGTGCCGCGCGATGGCAAGCGGCATGGCCGCGATGACGGCGGCGCTGCTCTCGCAGCTGCGCGCGGGCGATCATGTCGTCGCGGGCCGCGCGCTGTTCGGCTCCTGCCGCTGGCTCGTCGATTCGCTGCTCCCGAAGTTCGGCGTCGAGACCACGGTGGTCGACGGGCGCGAGGTCGCTGACTGGAAGGCGGCGGTGCGTCCGAACACCAAGCTGTTCTTCATGGAAACGCCCGCGAACCCGACGCTCGATATCTGCGACATCCGCGCCATTTCGGACATCGCGCACGATGCCGGTGCGGTCGTCGTGGTGGACAATGCCTTTGCGACTCCCGTCCTCCAGCGCCCGCTCGAATTCGGCGCGGACATCGTGGCCTATTCGGCGACGAAGATGCTCGACGGGCAGGGCCGCGTGCTCGCGGGCGCCGTGCTCGGCTCGGAAGAGTTCATCGAAGGCGACCTACTCGCTTTCACCCGCAACACGGGTCCGACGCTCTCCGCGTTCAACGCCTGGGTGGTGCTGAAGGGCCTCGAAACGCTCGAGCTTCGCATGGCGAAGCAGTGTGAGAACGCGCTCGCGGTCGCCCGCTTCCTCGACGCGCGCGTGCCGCGCCTGCTCTATCCCGCGCTACCGTCGCACCCGCAGCACAACCTCGCGATGGCGCAGATGTCGGGCGGCGGCACGATCATGAGCCTGTTCGTCGCCGACGGGCGCAAACAGGCGCATGGGCTCCTGGACGCGCTCAGCCTCGTCGATATCTCGAACAACATCGGCGACTCCCGCACGCTGATGACGCACCCCGCCTCGACGACGCACGCCGGCCTCGACGAGAAGGTACGCGAGGAGATGGGCGTCACGGAGTCGATGCTGCGCCTCTCCGTAGGGCTCGAAGACCCGGCCGACGTGATCGATGATCTCGACCGGGCGCTCTCGGCGGTGGGGTTGTGAAGGAGTTCTTCGCAGCCTCTGCGACGACCGCCGGTGTCACCGTGCGTGCGAACCCGTCCTATTTGCCGGAGCGTTCACTGCCGGAGCGGGACCATTATGTGTGGACCTATCACATCCGCATCGAAAACGGCCGCGCCGCGCCCGTGCAGCTCATCAGCCGCCATTGGATCATAACGGACGGTACGGGCAACGTTCATGAGGTTCGCGGCGCGGGCGTCGTCGGCGCGCAGCCGGTGATCGCGCCGGGCGAGGCTTACGACTACGTCTCTGCCTGCCCGCTCGAAACGCCGATGGGCACGATGGCGGGCTCGTTTCAGATGCTGGACGAAAAGGGGCAGGGCTTCGACGCCGCGATCCCGCTGTTCCTGCTCACGAGCCCGGCGGCGGCCGGCGCCGCCCACTGATCAGCAGTCGCCGACGCGCTTGAATTCTTGACGTACCGCGAACGGCTCGCGGCCGCGAATGCCCTGCGCGTCGATCGTGAAGTGGTTGCGGTTGTCCTTCACGATGGTCGTGCGGCCGCTGCCGAGGCCGCGACAGCTGTAGGCGACCGTAGCGCGTTCAGCGGTATCCTCGACGATGGTGTGGACGCAGCTCTTGCCGTCCGCGGCTTCAAGGCCGACGTGCATTAGCGATTCCGGCGACATGACGCAACGGTTGGCGCCGCCCGAGACGCTGTACGAGCCCGGCTGAAAATCACCGCCACCGAACAGCGACAGCGTAACGGGCTGCGCGAACGCCGCCGTAGCCGCCACAAGGGCACCACCAGCAAGAACCAGACTCCGGCGCATGAGCGCGTAACTCCCTGTCAAATCTCCGGCGATCCGGAGATAGTCACACCATAAGAATGATAGATGAATAAGGCATATCCGGGACGTTAATCCCCCATTTCAATTGGGAAGAGGCGCGAGCAGAACTCGCAGTTTACATCGATCGTCCCTGCCGGGCCGCGCATTTCGGCAAGTTCTTCGGCCGGGAAGCGGCTGAGCACCTCGCGGAAGTGCTGCACCGTGCAGCGGCAGCCGCGTGTGAGCCCGATAGGCGGCGAGACGCGGACCTCGTCCTCGTTGAACAGCCGCCAGAGCACGGTTTCCTCGCTCAGATGGCTGTCGGTCAGCTCCGTGTTGGTGATCGTGGAGGCAAGCGCGAGCACATGCTCCCAGTCCTGATTGTCGGTGCGCGCGGCGAGGCGCGGGCCGCCTGTTTCGCCGTGGGGGAGGTGCTGGACGAGAAGGCCGCCGGCTTCCCATGTGCCGTCCTCGGCCTGCCGCACCGCGCCGCGCACGAGTGTCGGCACCTGCTCCGAATCGGTGAAATAGCGCTCCACCGCATGGCAGAGCGTGTCACCTTCCAGCGGCACGATGCCTTGATAGCGCTCGTCGGCGGCGCTCTGTTCGATGGTGATGGCGAGGTAGCCCGTGCCAAACAGGTCCGGCAGCAGAGCGCCAGGCGCGATCTCGCCGAGCCGCTCCGCATCGAAGCGGAGGTAGCCGCGGATTTCGCCGGCGCGGTAGTCGCAGACGAGAAGATCGATCGGCCCGCCCTTCGACTGCGCCTGCACGGTGGTTTGGCCCTCGCCCTTCTGCACGGTGGTGCCGATGAGCACGGTGAGAATCAGCGCCTCGCCGAGCAGCTGACAGAGCGGGGCGGGGTAGTCGTGCGCGCCGAGGATCGCGGCGAGCGCGGGGCCGAGCCGCGCCACGCGCCCGCGCGCGCTCCGCGCCGGGATCGTGAACGGCAGCACGCGCCCCGTTTGCGGCGCGCCTGCAGAGCCGTTGCCGTTCAGCTGAGCGTGTTCAGACACCAGAGAAGGATCGCTTTCTGTGCATGTACGCGGTTCTCGGCCTCGTCCCAAACCGCCGACTGCGGCCCGTCCATCACCGCATCGACGACTTCCTCTCCGCGGTGCGCGGGAAGGCAGTGCAGGAAGATCGCGGAGGGTTTCGCCTTGGCCATCAGCGCTTCGGTCACCTGATACGGCCCCATCGCGACCATGCGCGCCGAGGCGCCCGACTGGCCCATTGAGACCCACGTGTCGGTGACGACGACGTCCGCGCCAGCGACTGCCGCCTCCGGGTTGCGTTCGACGACGATGCGCGCGCCGCGCGCCTCCGCGCGGGCGACGACGGCGTCGTCGGGGTCGTAGGCGGCGGGAACTGAAAGCCGCATTTCAAAACCGAGCAGACCCGCCGCTTCGATCAGCGACTGGCAGACGTTGTTGCCGTCGCCGAGCCACGTCCACACCGTTCCCGTGACGCTGCGGCCGAGGCGTTCCTCCACGGTCATCAGATCGGCGACGATCTGGCAGGGGTGGCCGCTGTCGGTCAGCATGTTGATCACCGGCACGCTGCTGGCGGCAGCGAGCGCTTCGACCTTGTCATGGCCGTTGGTGCGCAGCGAAATGGCATCGACGAAGCGGGAGAGGACACGCGCGGTGTCCTCGATCGTCTCGCCGCGGCCGAGTTGCATGTCTGCCGCGGAGAGAATCATCGCCGAGCCGCCGAGCTGGCGCATCGCCATGTCGAAGGAGACGCGCGTGCGGGTCGAGGACTTCTCGAAGATCGCCGCGAGCATGTGGCCGCTGAGCGGTGCGTCGTCGTCTGCTGCACCCTTGGGGCGACCGGCGCGCGCCTGCTTGCGGCGCTTCGCCTCGTCGAGGATCAGCCGCAGGGCGTCGGCGCCCGTGCTTTCGAGATCGAGAAAATGCCGCATCGCCCTTCAAACCTTCGTTCGTGAATGGCCCCGAAACCGGCCTTCGAAACGGAAAAAGGCGGCCAATGCTGACCGCCCTTCGGACTTGCGCGCTTCCATGACCTACGCGGGCCTTCAAGTCAATGTCACTGGCGCGTGCGCCAGCCGGTGCGAAGCGCCCAGTAGCACAGCGTCCAGAGTGCGGTGTTGATCGCGAGAAGCGCGATCGCGCCGCCAAGCGCCGGGCCGTCGTGGATGCCGATGAAGCCCGAACGGAAGCCGTCGATCACATAGAAGAACGGGTTGAAGTGGCTTGCGGTGTGCCAGATGCCCGCCAGCCGGTCGATCGAGTAGAAGGTGCCCGACAGCAGCGAGAGCGGCTGCACGACGAAGTTGGTGACCGCGGCGGCATGATCGAACTTGTCCGCCCAAAGCCCGGTGATGACTCCAAGAAGCCCCAGCATAACCGCGCCCATCGTGCCGTAGAAGAAGACAGCGAGCGGATTGTGGATCGCCACCGAAACGCCCGGCCACAACACCATTGCACACCATACCGCCATGCCGACGAGCCACGCGCGGGTGACGGCGCCTGCGACGAACGAAACGAGCAACTCGCCGGGCGACAGCGGCGGCATCAGTATGTCGACGATCGTGCCCTGCACCTTGCCGATCAGGATCGAGGACGAGGTGTTCGCAAAGCTGTTCTGGATCATCGCCATGACGATGAGGCCCGGCGCAAGGAAGCTGTTGAACGGCACGCCGAGCACGGTGAGACTGCCGCGCCCGAGCGCGACGGTGAAAATCGCCAGGAACAGCAGAGTCGTGATGGCGGGCGCCCACACGGTTTGCAGCTGCACCTTGAAGAACCGCCGCACCTCCTTCACATAGAGAGTCCGAAGGCCGGGCCAGTTGATGCGCCCGATGATCGGCACGCCGGGTTCGCTGTGGACCGGCGCGGCCGGTTTCGCTACGGAAGGCTTTGCAAGCTGATCGTGCATCTGCGTGGGAGTAGTGGCTGCGGCCATGCCCCGCAAGCCGGTCGGCTCTTTTGTTTGAAGACAAGAAGTGGGAACGCGATGTCCTGGACGGACGAACGGATCGAGACGCTGAGGGGCCTCTGGGAAAAGGGGCTGACCGCGAGCCAGATCGCCGACAAGCTCGGCAGCGTGAGCCGCAACGCGGTGATCGGCAAGGCACACCGGCTGGGGCTGAAGGCACGCCCGTCGCCCGTGAAGGGCGACAGCGACGGCACGCCGCGCGAGACGGTGAAGAAGGCCGCAGCGCCCGCTGCGCCCAAACCGAAGCCCGAAACCGCCGCACCGGAAGCCGCCGCGACGCAGCCGCGTCCGGCTGCCGAAGCCAAGGCATCTCCGGCGGCGGCGCCAGCTGTGCCGAAGCCCGCGATGCCGGTCCGCGCCGCGATGCCCGCCGCGCCGGTGAAGCCGCGCGCGCCCGGCGAAAAGGTGACGCTGCTCGACCTCAGCGACAAGATCTGCAAATGGCCGATCGGCCACCCCGGCGAGCCCGACTTCCAGTTCTGCGGCCGCCCGGTGAACCCGGGCTTCCCCTACTGCATGTCGCACTGCGCGGAAGCCTATCAAGCCCAGCTCCCCCGCGACCGCAACCGCCCCTCACGGGCACCGATGCCGCCACTCCCCCGCGTGCGCTGACCCCTTCGTGCGGCCGTAGTCTTCAAACGCTATCGCGTCGGCAGTGTTGGAGTTCGCGGCGTAGCGTTTCGACCAGTTCGGTGGCGGACATTGCACGCGCAAGCGGCGCGCCTTGCCCTGCCCATTGCGCTCCGAAGCCGCTCTCACCTTTCGCCTTCGCCGCTGCGTGCAGGGCTTTACCCGCGTCATAGGCGATCGGGTAATCGGGAGGTTTGCAATCCGAGAGCATCCCCGCAAGGCTGCTGAAACGATTGGCAAGCACGCGGGCGGGCCGTCCCGAGATGATCGGTGTCAGCTTGGTGTGATAGGCCCCCGGACCCATGAGCGCGGCGCGATAGGCTTCATCCGCCGCGGATTCGCTGCAAGCGATGAAGGCAGTGCCGAGCTGCGCGGCAACAGCGCCGAGATCGAGTGCGGCTGCGATACCCGCCCCATCCATGATGCCGCCCGCCGCGATCACGGGAAGCCTGCTTTCCTTGACCAGCAGGCGGGTGAGGGTAGCCATGCCGAGCGCGTCGTCTGATGCGGACGGATCGAACATGCCGCGATGCCCGCCGGCTTCGGTGCCCTGTGCGACGATGGCGTCGATCCCTGCCTCTTCGATGAGGCGCGCTTCCTCGACGCTGGTCGCGGTGGCCATCAGGAGAATGTTTCTCTCCTGAAAGGCGCGGATTGTCGAAGCAGGTGGCAGACCGAAGTGAAAGCTCACCACCGGTGGCGCGGTATCCAGCAGCATGGCCAGCATGTCGGCATCGTCGGCGAAGCTCTTGTAGATCGTTTGGAGCGTGTTCGGCGGCTCTGCTTCAAACTCGGCGAACAGCGGCGCAAGTCGATCCAGCCACGCGGCTTCGCGCACCGGATCAGCCTTGGCACGATCGTGGACGAATAGATTGACATTGAACGCGCGGTCGGTGCGCGCCCGAAGCTCGTCGATCATCAAGCGCGCGTGATGAGCATCCGTTGCGCCGACGCCGATCGAACCAAGCGCGCCCGCGTTCGACACGGCTGCAGCAAGTGTGGGCGTGGATACGCCCGCCATGGGAGCCTGGATCACCGGAACCGACAGGCCGAGCCGATCAATGAGACGCATGGGCAACCTTTCTAAAGCGACGCGATATCCCCCCTACCCAACCCGCTCCCGCACATACCTCCCCGGCGCGTCCTCGATCACCTTGAGCGTGCCGCCTTTGGCGCCCTTGCCGGGGGTGCGGGCGGGGACTTCTTTGCCGGATTGCGGCGTCAGCCATGCGATCCAGTCGGGCCACCAGCTTCCGGGGTGTTCGGTGGCGGTGGCGGCGAAGTCTTCGAAGCGCTCGGGGAGCGTGTCGTTCGTCCAGTGCTGGTACTTGTTCGCTTCGGGCGGGTTGACGACGCCTGCGATGTGGCCGCTGCCCGCGAGGACGAAGCGAACCGGCCCGGCGAAGTTCCGGGTGAGTTTGTAGGAGGATCGGGCAGGGGCGATGTGGTCTTCCTTGCCCCCCTGGATGTAGACCGGCGTGTGCACCTTGGTGAGATCGATGGGCGTGCCGTCGATGACGATGGCGCCCGGCTTGATCATCTTGTTGTCGCGGTAGAGGCCTTCGAGGTACTCGGCGTGCCATTTTGCGGGGACGTTCGTGGCGTCCGAGTTCCAGTAGAGCAGGTCGAAGGGGAAATAATCCTTCCCCAGCAGGTAGTTGTTGACAACGTAGTTCCAGATGAGGTCGTTCGCGCGGAGCATGTTGAAGGTGGTCGCCATGTAGCGGCCGTCGAGATAGCCCTTGCTTTCCGAGAGCTCCTTCACCGCTTTCAGGTGATCCTCGTCGACGAAGACGCCAAGGTCGCCGCACTCCGAAAAATCGACCTGCGCGGTGAAGAAGGTCGCGGTCTTCACCTTCTCCGCCTCGCCGCGCGCCGCCATGAAGGCGAGCGTCATCGCGAGCGTCGTGCCCGCAACGCAGTAGCCGATGACGTGCGTGGACTTGATGCCGAGGCCCTTCAGCACCGCGTCGATCGCGGTAATGAAGCCTTCCTCTATGTAGGTTTCGGTCGTCGCGTCGGCGATGCTGGCGTCGGCGTTCTTCCATGAAACGACCAACACGGTGAGCCCCTGCGCCACCGCCCAGCGGATGAAGCTCTTTTCCGGCGTCAGATCGAGGATGTAGAACTTGTTGATCCACGGCGGAAAGATGATGAGCGGGGTTTCGTAAACGTTCGCGGTGGTCGGCGTGTACTGGATGAGCTGGAACATCCGGTTTTCGAACACGACCTTGCCGGGGGTGACGGCGACGTTGCGGCCGACCTCGAACGCCTTTTCGTCGGTCATCGTCATGCGGCCGCGCTGCAGGTCGTCGAGCAGGTTCTGCGTGCCCTTCAGCAGGTTCTCGCCGCGCGTCTCGACCGTGGCCTTCAGGACTTCGGGGTTGGTGAGCACGTAGTTCGAGGGCGACAGCGCATCAATGAACTGGCGCGTGTAGAAGATCGCCTTCTGCCGCTCCTTGTCGTCGAGGCCATCGAGGCCGCCCACAAGCTGCAGGATGTAATGGCTGGCGAGGAGGTAGGACGACTTCAGGAAATCGAAGGCAGGCATTTCCGACCACGCCGAGCCCTTGAAGCGCTTGTCGGCGGGAAGCTGCGGGGGCTGGACCTCGCCGGGCGTGGCGAAGGCCTGCCAAAGCGTCATCGCGTCGCGCCAGTAATCCGCCTGCAGCTGGGCGAGGCGAGCGGGATCGGTGATCGCCGCGGTCGCCATCTTGCTCCACGTCTCGACGAGGCCGAGCGGATCGGGGCCGAGCACGACGCCGTCAGTGGCTTCTTTCGCGAGGAATTCCATCATCATCTGCTGCATCTTGCCCGCAAGCCACGTCCAGCGCTGGACGTGTTCGGCAAGACCTTCGATGTCGGCGGCGGCAACCATCACGATCTCCCCGAGAGCAGCAGTTGCGCCGACGATAAACAAGCGCTCGCCAAGCGCCAAGGGCGGTCGCTATAACGGCGCCCGCCGCGATCATGCGGCCTATGCACGGGAAAGACCCAAGAGGAGACAATGTCAGACTTCTACCGCATCAAGCGCCTGCCGCCCTACGTGATCGCCGAAGTGAACGCGATGCGGGCAGCAGCACGTGCGGCAGGCGAGGACATCATCGACCTCGGCATGGGCAACCCCGACCTGCCGCCGCCGCAGCATGTCATCGACAAACTGTGCGAAGTGGCGCGCAAGCCCGACGCGCACGGCTATTCGGCATCGAAGGGCATTCCGGGCCTCAGGAAGGCGCAGGCGGGCTATTACGCGCGGCGTTTCGGTGTCGAGCTGGACGCGGAGAGCGAGGTCGTGGTGACGCTCGGCTCCAAGGAAGGCCTTGCCAACCTCGCGCAGGCGATCACCGCTCCGGGCGACGTCGTGTTGGCGCCGAACCCAAGCTATCCCATTCACACCTTCGGCTTCATCATCGCGGGTGCCACCATCCGCAGCGTGCCGACGACGCCCGACGAGCGCTATTTCGAGGCGCTGGAGCGCGCGGTGAAGTTCACCGTGCCCAAACCCTCGGTGCTGGTGATGGGCTATCCTTCGAACCCGACCGCAGAGGTGGTGGATCTTGCCTTCTACGAGCGCGTCGTCGCGTTCGCGAAGGAACACGGCCTGTGGATCCTCTCGGACCTCGCGTATTCGGAGCTTTATTACGACGGCGTGCCGACGCCCTCGATCCTGCAGGTGCCGGGCGCGAAGGATGTGGCGGTGGAGTTCACCTCCATGTCCAAGACATACTCGATGGCCGGTTGGCGCATGGGCTTCGCGGTGGGCAACAAGACGCTCATCGCGGCGCTGACGCGCGTGAAGTCGTACCTCGATTACGGCGCGTTCACGCCGATCCAGGCGGCGGCGGTGGCGGCCATCAATGGCCCGCAGGACATCGTCGAGAAGAACCGCGAGCTCTACAAGCGCCGCCGCGACGTGCTCGTCGAGAGCTTCGGGCGGGCCGGATGGGACATTCCCGTGCCGCGCGCCTCGATGTTCTGCTGGGCGCCGCTGCCGCCTGCGCTCGCGCACCTCGGCAGCCTTGAGTTCACAAAGCAGCTGCTCACCCACGCGGGTGTCGCGGTTGCGCCGGGCGTCGGCTACGGCGAGGACGGCGAAGGCTTCGTGCGTATCGCGATGGTGGAAAACGAACAGCGCATCCGCCAGGCGGCGCGCAACGTAAAACGCTATCTTCAATCGATGGGTGTAAACACGCCGGGCCAGCAAAAGGCCATTGGCGAGTAAGCGCTTGTCGGAATGTCTTGAGAATCGGGGTTAAGCAGTGAATCCTCCCTTGCGCATCGCGCTTGCCGGGCTCGGTACGGTCGGCGCCGGCGTTGTCAAACTTCTGGATGAGAACCGTGATCTGATCGCGCGCCGTGCCGGGCGGCCGATCGAAATCGTCGTGGTTTCGGCGCGGGACCGGTCGCGCGACCGGGGTGTCGATCTCTCGCGGTTCGAGTGGGTCGACGATACCTCGTCGCTTGCGGAGCGCGATGATGTCGATGTGATCGTCGAACTGATCGGCGGGTCGGATGGCCCGGCAGTGGCGCTGGTGCGCAGCGCGATCGCAAGCGGCAAGGGCGTCGTCACCGCAAACAAGGCGATGATCGCCCATCACGGGCTCGAACTCGCGGGCGCTGCGGAGAGGGCGGGCACGCCGCTGAAGTACGAAGCGGCGGTGGCCGGCGGCATCCCGATCATCAAGGCGATCCGCGAGGGCGCCGCGGCGAACCGCATCGACCGCGTGTACGGCATCCTCAACGGCACCTGTAACTACATCCTCACGGAGATGGAGGAGAAGGGCGCGGCATTCGCCGACGTGCTCGCGGAGGCGCAGCGGCTCGGTTACGCCGAGTCTGATCCGACCTTCGACATCGACGGCATCGATGCCGCGCACAAGCTCGCGATCCTCGCGAGCCTCTCGTTCGGCAGCGAGATCGACTTCGCGAGCGTCCGCACCACGGGCATCCGCGCCGTGGAAGCGACGGACATTGCGCACGCCGCCGAGCTTGGCTTCCGCGTGCGCCTCGTCGGGCTTGCCGAGGTGGTGGACGACCGCATCCACCAGCGCGTGCATCCATGCCTTGTCCCGCTCGCCAACCCGCTCGCCAAGGTCACGGGTTCGCTGAACGCCGTGGTGGCGGAGGGCAATTTCGTCGGGCGGCTGTTCTTCGAAGGGCGTGGCGCGGGCGAGGGGCCGACGGCGAGCGCCGTCGTCGCCGACCTTATCGACATTGCGCGCGGCGAGGCGGGCCCTGCCTTCGCGATGCTTTCGCACCATCTGGAGCCGATCGGTGCAGGCGAAGCGGCCGACCGCCGCGGGCGCTATTACCTGCGTCTGTCGGTCGCCGACGAGACGGGGGTGCTTGCGGAACTTGCCGCCATGCTGCGCGACGCGGGCGTTTCCATCGACAGCCTGATCCAGCGCGGCCAGGCCGACGCTGGGGGCGTGTTCATCGCGATCGTTTCGCACGAGACGAACGAAAGCGCGGTCCGCAACGCCATCGAGGCGATGCGCGAAAGCGCCAGCGTTCTCGGCGAACCGATGCTGATGCATATTCTGGACTTTTGAGGCGAGGCGGCTACCAGCCTTTGAGCATAATCGAATCGACAGGAGTTAAAGCCCGATGGTGAAACGCAGCGACGTGCTGGAGCGCGTGCTCGTCCTGGAAATGGTGCGCGTGACGGAATGCGCTGCGATGGCGGCCTCGCACCTTGTGGGACGCGGCGATGAGAAGGCGGCGGACGCGGCCGCGGTCGACGCGATGCGCGATGCGCTGAACGAACTCGCCTTCGACGGCACGATCGTGATCGGTGAGGGCGAGCGCGACGAGGCGCCGATGCTCTACATCGGCGAGAAGGTCGGCGCGGCGATCGGCACGGGTCCGAAGATCGATATCGCGCTCGATCCGCTGGAAGGCACCACGATCACCGCCAAGGCCGGGCCGAACGCGCTTGCCGTGCTCGCCATCGCCGAGGAGGGCTGCCTGCTCAATGCGCCCGACGTCTACATGGAAAAGCTCGCCATCGGGCCGGGTTATGCCAAGGACACCGTGAGCCTCGACAAGAGCGTCACCGAGAACGTGAACGCTCTGGCGCAGGCCAAGGGCGTGCAGCCCAACGAGATCATCGCCTGCGTGCTCGACCGCCCGCGCCACGAGAAGCTGATCGCCGAGCTGCGGTCGATCGGGTGCGGCGTCGTGCTGATCCCCGATGGCGACGTGGCGGGCGTGATCGCGGTGACGAACCCCGAAACGACCGTCGATATCTACCTCGGACAGGGCGGCGCACCGGAAGGCGTGCTCGCGGCGGCGGCGCTGCGCTGCGTCGGCGGGCAGATCCAGGGCCGGCTCGTGTTCCGCAACGACGACGAGCGCCTGCGCGCGGCGAAGTGGGGCATCACCGATCTCGATCGCATCTATGACACCGAGGACATGGCCAAGGGCGACGTGATCTTCGCGGCGACGGGCGTGACAGACGGTTCGCTGCTCGACGGCGTGAAGCACCTTAAAGGCGGGCTGGTGACGACCGAATCTGTCGTGATGCGCGCGTCTTCGGGCACGGTCAGGTGGGTGCGTGGCGAGCATCGCCGTTCCGACGCCTGACGCCTTTGTCTTTGGCGTCAGCCGCTCGATCAGCGGGCGGCAATGGCGCTGGCGGGGCGGCCCGCCGGGTGATGCCGCCGACGCGCTGAGGCTCGGCATCAGCGACGTGACCGCGCGGCTGTTCACGGCGCGCGGCGTGCGCGTGGAGGATATCGCCAGCCTGTCGCAGCCGACAATCCGCGACCTGCTGCCCGACCCGTCGATCTTCCGCGATATGGACACGGCGGCGGCGCGCATCGCCGACGCGGTGACGCGCGGCGAGGCCGTCGTGATCTTCGGTGACTATGACGTGGACGGCGCGACGAGCGCGGCGGTCCTGATCCGCTTCCTGCGCGCCGTGGGCGGCACGGTTTCGCATTATATTCCCGACCGCCTGCTCGAAGGCTATGGGCCTTCTGCGGAGGCGCTGGTGGCGCTGAAACGCGCGGGCGCGGACCTCGTCGTCTGTGTCGACTGCGGTACGCAGGGCTTCGAGGCGCTGGAGGCCGCGAAGGACGCCGGGCTCGACGTGATCGTGGTTGATCATCACAAGGCGTCGACACTGCTGCCGCCAGCCGTCGCCATCGTGAACCCCAACCGTATCGACGAGGATGAAGGCGCCGCGTTCGGGCACCTCGCGGCTGTGGGCATGGCATTTCTCGTCGCCGTCGCTGTGAACCGGGAATTGCGCGTACGCGGCTGGTTTTCCGGAAGGCCCGAACCGAGGCTCACCGAACTGCTCGACCTCGTCGCGCTCGGCACGGTGGCGGACGTGGTGCCCTTGACGGGTCTCAACCGCGCCTATGTCTCGCAGGGGCTGAAGGTGATGGCGACGCGGCGCAACGCGGGGCTTGCCGCACTTGCTGCCGCCGCGCGCCTTGAACGTGCGCCGCGTGCGTCGGACCTCGGCTTCGCGCTGGGGCCGCGCATCAACGCGGGCGGGCGCGTGGGGCAGGCGGACCTCGGCGTGCGACTGCTGACGGGCGAGGGCGACGAACTCGCCGGGCTCGCGGAGGAACTCAACCGGCTGAACGAGGAACGCCGCGCGATCGAGGCGCTGGTGACGGAAGCCGCTATCGCAGCGTGTGAACGCGCAGGCAACGCGCCCGTCGCGGTGATCGCGGGGGACGGCTGGCATCCCGGTGTCATCGGCATTGCCGCGAGCCGCCTGAAGGACCGCTTCGGCGTGCCCGCGCTTGTCATCGGCATCGACGAAGCCGGCACAGGCAAGGGCTCCGGCCGCTCGATCCCGGGCGTCGACCTTGGCGCAGCGGTGCTCGCGGCGCGCGACGCGGGGCTCATCAGCGCGGGCGGCGGCCACGCCATGGCGGCGGGCGTCACCGTGGCGCGCGAACGTGTCGATGATCTCGCCCGCTTCCTCTGCGAGCGGCTGGAGGGCGATGTGACGCGCGCGCGCTCTGTGGACGCGCTGTCCTTCGATCTCGCGCTCGCGCCTGCGGGGGTGACACCTTCACTCGCCGAAGCGCTGGAGGCCGCTGGGCCTTACGGTGCGGGCTGGCCGGGGCCGCGCGTGGCGGCTGGGCCGGTTTCCGTCGTGAAGGCCGATATTGTCGGCACGGGTCATGTCCGCGTGATTTTGGCGGGCGCCGATGGCGCGCGCGTGAAGGCGGTTGCATTTCGCAGCATCGATACGCCGCTCGGCGCAGCGCTGATGCAGGCCGGCGGACGGCGGCTCTGGGTCTCGGGCCGGGTGAGTCAGGACGATTGGGGCTCGACGCCGCGTGCGGAACTACACCTCGACGACGCGGCGTGGGCCGACTGATCGATAATATCAATCTGTCTGTCTCAAAAAAGTAATTTCTTCTTCGCTCCGTGCGTTGCTAAAGGGTCGCCATCCCCCAGTAACCCACAGCAATGGAGCGTACATGTCCCTCGTTAATACCCCCATCAAGCCTTTCAAAGCGCAGGCCTTCAAGCAGGGCAAGTTCGTCGAGGTGACGGACGCGGACGTGAAGGGCAAATGGTCGATCTTCTTCTTCTACCCGGCCGACTTCACCTTCGTCTGCCCGACCGAGCTCGAAGACCTCGCCGACATCTATCCGACGCTGCAGGGCATGGGTGTGGAAGTATACTCGGTCTCCACCGACACGCATTTCTGCCACAAGGCATGGCACGACACGTCGCCCGCCATCGGTAAGATCGACTACTTCATGCTGGGCGACCAGAACCACGACATCTCGAACAACTTCGAGATCCTGCGCGCCGGCGTCGGCCTCGCGGATCGTGGCACGTTCGTCGTCGATCCGGAAGGCACCATTCAGCTCGTCGAGATCACGCCGGAAGGCGTGGGCCGCAACGCCGCCGAGCTTCTGCGCAAGATCAAGGCGCTGCAGTACTGGGTGAGCCATCCGGGCGAAGTGTGCCCGGCGAAGTGGGAAGAGGGCGACAAGACGCTCGCTCCTTCGCTCGACCTCGTCGGCAAAATCTAACCAACCCCCTGGGTCGCAGGGGTCTTCCGGGGGCGGTTCACGCCGCCTCCGGAAGCTCGCGGCCACACTGAGTTTTCCCGGAGCGAACCCATGCTGGACGACAATCTCAAGCAGCAGCTGAAGGCGTATCTGCAGAACATCACGCAGCCGATCGAGCTGGTGGCGTCGCTGGATGACGGCCCGAAATCGGCGGAGATGAAGACGCTCCTCGAAGAGATCGCGGCGCTTTCGGACAAGGTCAGCGTCGTCCGCAAGGATGACGACAAGCGGAGGCCCAGCTTCATGATCCGCCGCGCAGGGACCGACATCGGCGTGCGCTTCGCGGGCCTCCCGATGGGGCATGAATTTACTTCGCTGGTGCTCGCGCTGCTGCAGGTCGGCGGACACCCGTCGAAAGCCGCGCAGGATATCATCGAGCAGGTGAAGGCGCTGGACGGCGACTTCGCGTTCGAAACCTATTTCTCGCTGTCGTGCCAGAACTGCCCGGACGTGGTGCAGGCGCTGAACCTGATGAGCGTGCTCAATCCGCGCATCAAGCACACGGCGATCGACGGCGCGCTCTTCAAGGGCGAGGTCGACGAGCGCAAGGTGATGGCGGTGCCGACGGTGTTCCTGAACGGCGAGCCGTTCGCCTCCGGCCGCATGGAGCTGGAGCAGATCGTCGCGAAGATCGACACGGGCGCGCAGGCGCGCGCGGCCGAGAAGATCAAGGGCAAGGCGCCGTTCGACGTGCTTGTCGTCGGCGGCGGGCCGGGCGGCGCGGCGGCGGCGATCTATGCTGCGCGCAAGGGCATCCGCGTGGGCGTGGCGGCCGAGCGCTTCGGCGGGCAGGTGCTCGACACGATGGGCATCGAGAACTTCATCTCCGTGCAGCATACCGAAGGCCCGAAGCTCGCCGCGCAACTGGAGCAGCACGTCAAAGAGTATGACGTCGACATCATGAACCTGCAGAAGGCCGAAAAGCTGATCCCGGCGCGCGTGCCAGGCGGGCTGCACGAGGTTCGGCTGGAAAACGGCGCGTCGCTGAAGGCGCGGACCGTGGTGCTTGCCACCGGCGCACGCTGGCGGCAGATGAACGTGCCGGGCGAAGACGACTATCGCAACAAGGGCGTGGCGTACTGCCCGCACTGCGACGGCCCGCTGTTCAAGGGCAAGCGCGTCGCGGTGATCGGCGGCGGCAACTCGGGCGTGGAAGCCGCGATCGACCTTGCCGGGATCGTCGCGCATGTGACGCTGATCGAGTTCGACAGCCAGCTTCGCGCCGACGCGGTGCTGCAGCGCAAGCTCGCCAGCATCCCCAACGTGAAGATCATCACGTCTGCTCTGACCACCGAGGTGCTCGGCGACGGCGAGAAGGTGACGGCGCTCATGTACAAGGACCGCAGCAGCGATGATCTGCACAAGATCGAGCTGGAAGGCATTTTCGTGCAGATCGGCCTCGTGCCGAACACCGAGTGGCTGAAGGACGCGGTCGCGCTCTCTCCGCGGGGCGAGGTTGAGGTCGATCACCGCGGCGAAACGAGCCAGCCGGGCATTTTCGGCGCAGGCGACTGCACCACAGTGCCCTACAAGCAGATCGTGATCGCAATGGGCGAAGGATCGAAGGCAGCCCTCTCCGCATTCGACTATTTGATCCGAACTGTGCCGGCGGAAGAGGCTCAGGCAGCCTGACCCGCATATCCGGCTTGACCGGTTGAGACGACCCCATTAGTGGGGGCGCCTCAACCGGCGCTGGCCCCATCGTCTAGCGGTCTAGGACGTCGCCCTTTCACGGCGAAAACACGGGTTCGAGTCCCGTTGGGGTCACCACGAAGCCTTCTCAAGGCATCCCAAAACATACCATAAGTGGCTGTTTTCCGCCGTTTATTGTGCTATAATGCTCCCAGGCTATCCCGCTCTGGACCGCCACATACCATCAAATTGATGGTATTTTTGATGGTACATCGCGCGGGTCCGGAAGGGAGATACCATCATGGGTCTGAGCGCCGTTGCCATCAAAGCCGCGAAGGGGCGGGACAAGCCGTTCAAGCTGACGGATGGCGATGGCCTCTACCTGCTGGTTCTGCCCTCGGGCGCGCGATACTGGCGCATGAACTACCGGTATCTGGGTAAGCAGAAGACGCTCGCGCTCGGCGTCTGGCCTGAGACCGGGCTTGCCGAAGCGCGTGAGCGCCGGGACGCCGCGCGCAAGGTACTGGCTGACGGGAATGATCCCGGGGAACACATCAAGCTCGAACGCATCGCTGCGAGCGTGGCCGCGGCGAACAGCTTCAAGGCCGTTGCCGATGAGTGGCTGATCAAGGTCGAGCGGGAAGGCCGCTCGGTGGTCACCATGAAGAAGCTACACTGGCTGCTCGATTTCGCGTGCCAGTCGATCGGTAATCGGCCGATTGCGTCGATAACGGCCCAGGAACTGTTGCTGATGCTCCGCAAAATGGAGGTCAGGGGCCATTATGAGACGGCGCGCCGGTTGCGCAGCACCTGCTCGCAGGTATTTCGATATGCCATTGCCACGGCGCGCGCCGAGCGCGACATCGCGTCCGATCTGAAGGGCGCGCTGATTGCGCCAAAGCCCGTTCACCGCGCGGCGATCACCAAAGCCGATGAGGTGGGAGGCTTGCTGCGGGCGATCGACGCGTTCGAGGGTCATGCGAACACGAAGGTGGCGCTGCGCCTCTTGCCGCACGTTTTCGTGCGTCCCGGCGAGCTGAGGTTCGCGGAGTGGACCGAGCTCGATCTCGACGCGGCCGTCTGGACCATCCCAGCGCAGAAAATGAAGATGCGGCGGCCCCACGCCATCCCGCTCTCGCGCCAGGCCATCGAAATCATCCGTTCGATCCAGCACGATGCACGCTACAGCCGGTTTCTGTTCCCGTCGCTGCGCTCGGCGAACCGGTCAATGTCGGAAAACACGATCAACGCGGCCTTGCGGCGGATGGGGTTCGCGCAGACCGAAATGACGGGGCACGGCTTTCGGGCGATGGCGGCGACGCTGCTCAATGAAATGGGGATATGGCATGCTGATGCCATCGAGCGGCAGCTCGCGCACTGCGACGGCAATGCCGTGAGGCGGGCTTATGCGCGGGGCGAGTATTGGGAAGAACGCGTGCGCATGATGCAGCACTGGTCCGACTATCTCGACACGCTGCGGAGGGCGTCTCCCGCACTATCCGGGGTCAGACATCTCCGGCTGGCGGTATGAGGACGGGCTTTCTGCCCATCTGTTGAGCTCGGATTCGCGCCATCCGATGCAGCGCAGGCCTAGGGTTACCTGCCTCGGAAACGTGCCGTCATCGATCTTGCGGTAAAGCGTCGATCGCGTAAGGCCGCTTCGTCTGAGGACTTCGGGCAGCCGCAGGAAACGGTCCGCGCGCGGGACACCGCTCATGACCGTGTCCTCGTCCGTGCGCGCACGAAGGTCTTGTCCGTCTCGAGGAACAGCCGAAGCATGAACGGGATCAGCTCGGTGATGGACTCGGCGTCTCCGTACTGCTCGCGGTAGAGGTCGGCGTAGGTGGAGAGGTCCCGATGGAGATCGGGCGTCAGCGTGATCGTCAGCTTGACCGGACTGCGATCCGGCAGGCGGGGAAGACGCAGCGCACTCATCCTAATGGCTCCTTTCGGAAGGCTCGATGACGAGATCCTGATGAACGAGCAGCCTGATCGGCGTGCCCGGTCTGACGATGATGGTCGGACGGACCTCAAGACCGCGTGAGACGATCTGGTCGCCGGCCCGGCTTCCGCTCGACTGGACCGCTGAGCGCAGGGCATCGGCAAGGTCGTTGTCCCCGTCGATGGCGAGCTCCGATCCGATGCCGAGGAGCGTGGACATGGCCACGGCTTTCAGGACTTCCCCGCCGTGCATGTCGACGCGGTCGCTGATGCCGGCATAGCCGCCGGCGTCGGTCGCAGGCGACTCGCCGAGCGCCAATCCACGACCATCGGGGAAGATAAGCCGCTGCCAGACGACGAGTGCACGCGCTTGGCCGAACGCGATATTGCTCTCGTAGCGGCCGAGTAGCCGTGCACCCTGCGGCACAAGGAGAGTGCGTCCGGTCGCACTGTCGTAGACGTTCTCGGTGACCTGCGCGGTGACAAGCCCGGGGAGGTCCGAGTTGAGGCCGGTGATGAGGCTTGCGGCGATGACGCTGCCGGCGGACAGAAGATAGGGGGAGGGCGCTGGACCCGGTCCGCGGGTGACTGTGGGAGGCTGCAGTCTTGACGGTTCGGCGCCATTGCCGTCGGTTTGGGATCGCGTTCCCGACAGGCGAACCAGGATGGGCGCGTTTGCCGCGCGCGTTCGCGCGTCGCCTGCTGCGTCCGGTGTCATGATCCCTGTCGCTGCGGAAGCGTCGGACGCGTTCTCGCGCTGGCGCTTGAGGATCGGACGCCCGAGATCGCCGGGCAGGGCTGGGCCGAGTTTCGGGACCTCGTCGTATCGCTCGGGCAGATCCGATACGGCGTCGGGCAAGCCCGGGAGGCGGGGTGCCGGTTTTGCCGTTTCGTCGGCGGGCAGGCCGCGCTCGCCAGGAGACAGCGCGAACCAGCTGACACCGGCGAGAAGCGCGAGAACCATGCCGGCGAGCCCGACGATGAGGCCCTTGCGGAAGCGGACGACCCGCTCCGACTTTGCGCGGAGAACGAACGTTTCCGGATCCTGCTTGCCGGGAACGGACTGGGGTATGGGCGCCGTCATTTGCAGACCTGCGCGCGGTCGCCGCGTGTCCAGGTGATGCGGACGATTTTCTGCTTCTTCCGGCCGAGCCGCAACTCGGCCTGCTCGAACAGCCGGTCGATGATGTAGAAGCGCCCGCGCATCCGGTAATTGACGAGTGCGGGTGCCTGGTCCGGTCCGGTGATGAAGAACGGCGGCGCTTCACGCGTCGCAATCGTGTCAGGGAATTCGACATAGGTGCGCTGACCGTCGTCGAATGCCCGCACCGGTCGCCATGGCGGGGCGTCGCCGGAAATCGTGTAGCCGAAGCACAACGTTTCCACATCGAACGCCGGACGGGCTGTCTCGGCGGCTTGCGGCCGTTCTGTCCCGGGTTTCCCCTTCAGGGAAATGAGCGCGCCTGCGGGATAGGTCCACGACATCGCGACCGCAGCGGCCGCGCCGCTCGTCAGCTGGAGATGGTAGGTCCGCCGGTCTGTCGTGACGACGAGATTGGTGGCGAGGCCCGCCGACACGGGCTTCACGAGAATATGCGTTCGCCGCGCGCCTTCCGCGCCGCTTTCGGTGTCGCCGATGATCCACCGGGCGGTGTCGCCGCTCGCGACGGCGATGAGGGCTTCGCCGGGCTCAAGCGCGATGTCGGTGATCGTGCCGGGGCTCGTCCGGACCCTGTAGACGCGCCCCTCGGCCCAGGGATGCACCTCAATGGCGTTTACGAATACGGGGGCCTCGGTGTTCGCGGCGGCGCCGGCTACGGCGGGGCAGGCGGCGCCAATAAAAAGCGCGGCGGGCAGGAGGTGGTTCATGGGCGATCGCTTTCGGCAGGAGGTTCGGGGTCGGGATCGAGAACAGCGGCGGGCGACGTCGATCGCGTCCGCGCTGCGTCGCTCGCGTCGTATTCGCGGCTCCAGTCGATGCCGTTGACGTAGATGCCGAACGGATTGCGCCGCAGCGTTTCGATATCGGGGGGCGGGCGCTCGGTGATCGACAGGATCGCGGTCCATCGCTCGGAGCCCTCTTCGATGCCGTTCGTGTAAGTGCGTTCCAGCCACTTGATCTGGAATGCGCGATCGGACGCGCGAACCACGCTCGACACATCCACCGCGATGGTGCGCACGCCGAGATCGGCGAACGGATTTGCCGACCTGGCGTGCGCGTGGAGGAACGTCGTCGCCTGACCGGTCGCGAACCCGTAAGCCTCGAGCCACGACCGGCGCATGAGCACCGGGTCGAGCGATTTTGCGCGGACGTTGGTGATGAACCGTGCAAGCGCCCAGCCGATCTGGGGATCGGTCGGCCGGGCCGTTTCCGCCGGCGCTATGGCTTGCGGCATGCCGTGCCTGTCGACCTCGACGATGTAGGGCACGACGCGGCTCTGCGCCGATTGCCAGAGGAGCCCGCCGCCCAGTACGGCGGCGAGGCCAAGGCTGGCGAACGCCATGAGGCGCCAGTTCGCCGCCTGCACGCGGGCTGAACCGATACGGTCGTCCCAGACCTGTCCGGCCCGCTGGAACGGGGTTTCCGGTTCGGGTGTGCGTCCGTAGCGCTGCTGGGCGCGCCTAAAGATCATGATGTCTGAAGACGGTCATTCAATCGTCCCTTTCCCTGATGTCGGGCACGAGGCTGCCGCCGGCGCGGTCGCCGTCGTGAAGTGCCTGGATGGCGATGTGCCGCCGGTGGCGCTGCGTCTGCTCGGCGCGCAGCGCCTGCGCCCAGCGCGGTGCGGGCTCGGCACTCGCACTTGCGGACGTTTTTCCGCCTGTCAGGGCGTGCCAGGCGGCGAGGCGGCCTTCGGACACGGCGGTGCCGAGCCCGGCAGCGTTCGCCGCGCGGTGCCCGAGCGCATTTGCGGCCGCGCCGGCCACGGTTTTGAGCCCAGCGCCGATCGTGGGCTTTTCCCCGGTTTCGCGGCCGAGCGCATAGGCGGTATGGGCGGCGGCACCGATCGACGTTCCGGCGCGGACGGCACCGAGCGTTCCGGCTGCTGCCGCACGCGCCGTGCCGGCGAGCGCGCCGCCGGCGAGGACAGCGCCGCCTGTCGCGCCTGCGACCGTGCCGATCGCGGCGCCGGCGCCCAGCTGCGGACCGCCCGATACGAGACCGGCGGCGATGCCGGGTCCGAAGATGCCGAGTCCAAAGAGCGCGAGGCTTGCAAGCACGAGGCTCATGGCATCCTCGATCGTTGGTTCGCGTCCCGCGAACGCAGAGGTGAATTCGGCGAAGATGCCCGTGCCGATGCCGACGATCGTGCCGAGGACCATGACCTTGATTCCGGACGCGACGACGTTTCCGAGAACGCGCTCGGCAAGGAACGCCGTGCGGTTCCAGAGCGCGAAGGGGACGAGCACGAAACCGGCGAGCGCGGTCAGCTTGAATTCGAGGATGGTGACGAACATCTGGACGGCGAGGATGAAGAAGGCCGCGAGCACGAGTCCCCAGGCCAGCATGAGCACGGCGATCTGCAGGAAGTTGTCGAAGAAGCTGGCAAAGCCGAGGAGGTCGCTGACCTGATCCAGGAGCGGCGCCGCGGCCTCGAAGCCGGTGCCGGCGAGGCGGCCGGGGCGGAGCAGGTCCGCCGCGGTGATCGATCCTCCGCCCGCGGTGAGGCCGAGTCCGGCGAAGGATTCGAAGATGATGCCGGTGAGCGTATCGAAATTGCCGAGGATGAAGGCGAAGGCGCCGACGTAAAGGATCTTGCGCAGAAGCTTCGCGATCACGTCGTTCTCGCCCCCGAGCGCCCAGAACAGTCCGGCGAGCGTGATGTCGATGCCGATGAGGACGCGCGTCAGGAACGCGACGTCACCGCCGAGGAGCCCGAATCCGCTGTCGATGTAGAGGATGAAGGTTTCCAGGAACCGGTCGATGACATTGAGATCGTCCATCATAGCCTCTGGTGGAGCCTTGCGATTTTGCCGCGGCGCTTCCCGCGCGATGCGGAGGAATACGGGAAGCGCCGCGGCGGGGCAGACGTCGGGCCGTTGGGGGGTGGGACCCTGCTGCCTGCCCAAGCGAAAAATATTCAGCGCGGCGTGTAGGCTTTGCCGTCGCCGAGGAAGCGCTGCGTCGCGGCGCGGGCTTCCGCCGCGGCCTGGTCTTCGCGTGCGCGCGCGAGCGAGTCGCTCCGGTATTGTGCGGCCGTCATCTGCTGCATCTGCAGCGCCTGCTTCGCGGCGAGGATCAGCAGCTGGTTGGTGGCCTGTGCGGCCTGAAGACTGCCTTCGGCCGCGTCGCTGCGCGCGGCGATCTCGCCGAGCGTGCGGGCATCCTCGCGGACCGATGCGACAATCTCGGCCTGAAGCCGGACCGTGTCGCGGAATGCCGCGCGGCTCGCCGCCATGCGGGCTTCGGCGCGGCGCAGCCGATCGTCGATGCCGCCATCGGGCAAGGCATCGGGGAACAGGGTGCGCATGGCGGCCTCGGCCTCCTCGATGCGGTAGCTGATCGCGCGGGCCTCGGACATCAGGCGGTCGATCGCGTCGAGGCGCGATTTGAGCGCAGCGAGCTCGGGAAAGTCGAAGGACGAAAGATTGCGGGCGAGACCGACAAGCATCTTTGCTTCGTTCTGCAGCGACTGAATCTGGTTGTTCACCTGCTGCAGCGTGCGCGCCGCGATCAGCAGGTTCTGGGCGTAATTGGTGCTGTCGAACACGGGAATGGCCATCGCCGGTTTCGAAATCAGCATGAGCGCGGGCGGCAGCGTGACGGCGCTCATCCCAATGGCGAACGCGAGCAGATGATGCCGGGTGTTGAGGACGGGCATGGCTTACTCCTTCATGGTTTTGGGAAAATCGGCGGCAAGTTCGGCCGCCCAGGCGAGGCCGCAGGACGCGAGAAAGCGGGCAGCGAAATCCGCAGTTCCGCCCTCCGCGAGCAGCGCATCGATCTGCGCCTGCGTTCGCGCACCCGAAGCGCCGCAGAGTGCGATCGCGACCGGACCGAGGCCGAGCTCGAACAAGCGGTTGCCGCGCGCGGACTGGAGGTAATAGTGCCGCTTGGGCACGGCCTGCGCGATGAGCTCGATCTGGCGCGCGTTCAGCCCAAGGCGGGCATAGGCCTCGCGGGATTGCGGTTCGGCGGCGCGGTCGTTCGGCAGGAAGATGCGCTGCGGGCAGCTTTCGAGCACGGCGGGGGCAACCGGGCTTGCGATGATGTCGGCGAGGCTTTGCGTTGCGAAGACGACCGCGACGTTGCGCTTGCGCAGCACCTTCAGCCATTCGCGGATGCGCTGGCTGAACAGCGGATGGTCGAGGAAAAGCCAGGCCTCATCGAGGACGAGGAGGGTAGGCCTGCCGTCGAAGCGGCTTTCGAGACGGAGGAAGAGGTAGGTGAGAACGGCCCCGGCGGCGCCCGGCTCGCGCATCAGGGCTTCGGTCTCGAAGCCGTGCACGTCGGCGATCTCGAACGTGTCGGTGTCGGCATCGAGCAGACTGCCCCACGCGCCGGCGAGCGTGTACGGGGTCAGCGCCGTGCGGAGCGCCGGAACGGCAAGCAGCAGGGCAAGCCCTGACAGGGTGCGTTGCTGGATGGGCGCCGAGGCGAGGCTTTCGAGCGCCGACCATACGGCATCCTTGACCTCGGGGGGCAGCGCGACGTTCTCCTGGAGAAGCAGGGCGTGAATCCAGTCCGCGGCCCAGCTTCGTTCGTCGGGCCTGTCGACATGCCGAAGCGGTTGGAATGACGGCTGCCCGGCCGCGTCGCTCGCGAGACCGAGGGCATGATGGCTGCCGCCGCACGCCAGCACGGCAGCGCGCGCGGACAGGCCCTTGTCGAACATGAACACCTGCGCATCCGGATAGCGGCGGAACTGCAGCGCCATGAGGGCGAGCAGCACGGATTTTCCGGCGCCGGTCGGGCCCACGACGATCATGTGGCCGACGTCGCCGACATGGTTCGAAAGCCGGAAGGGGGTCGTGCCTTCCGTCCGCGCGATGAGGAGCACCGGGCCGCCGAGATGCGCGTTGCGTTCCGGACCCGCCCACGCGGCGGACAGCGGCATCAGATGCGCAAGGTTGAGCGTGTGGACGAGCGGCTGGCGGACGTTCGCGTAGACATGGCCGGGCAGTGTTCCGAGCCACGCCTCGACGGCATTTATCGTCTCGCGGACGACGGTGAAGCCGAGATCGTGAAAGGTGCGTTCGGCGCGGCGGAGCCGCTCGGCGGCGACGGCGTTATCAGGTGCCGTAATCGCAAACGTCGTGGTGAGATAGCCGAAGCCTGCGTGGTTGCCGCCCGCAACCTGCAGAGCGGCATCGACCTCGTCGGCCTTGTTGCCGGCATCGCTGTCCAGGAGCTGCGTCGGTGTGCTGTAGAGCACCTCGCGGAGCAGCGCCGTCAGCGACTTGCGCTTGTTGAACCATTGCCGCCTGAGGCGCGTCAGCGCCTTCACGGCGTCGGCGGTGTCCAGCGGAATGAACCGTGTCGTCCATCGGTAGGGAAAGTCGAGCGTGTTCAGCGCGTCGAGAATCGCCGGGCGGCTCACATTGGGAAAGCCGGTCACGGTGAGCAGGCGGAGCGCGCTGCTGCCGAGCCTTGGCTCAAGGCCGCCGAGGAGCGGCGTGTCGCAGAGCAGCGCGTCGAGGTACATCGGGGTGTCGGGGACGGCGACCGCGTGGTGACGCTCCGAGACCGTGCCGTGGAGATAGGTCAGTGTGTCGGACGCGCCGAGCGGCCTTGCCATCGGCATGAACGCGGCGAGGAGATCAGCGGCGCGATCGGTTGCGGTGACGAAGGACGCAAGCGCCGTGCGCCAGTCGCGTGCGGACTGCGGGTCAGGCCGGCTGAGGAGCCGGCGTCCGGCGCCGTCGGCGGCGTCCGCAGGCGGCATCCAGCAGAATGTCAGAAAATAGCGGCTCTCGAACTGGGCATCTTCGGCAAGGAAGCTTGCGCGCCGCTCCGCGTCGACGAGCCACGACGCCGGGTCCGGAAAGCGGCTCTCGGGATAGGTCTGCACGTTCCGGCGCTGCGCTTCGATGAACAGCGCCCAGCCGCTGCCGAACCGCCGGAGCACATTGTTGACGCGCGCGCAGGCGCTGACGAGTTCGGCTTCGGTCGAGGATTCGAGGTCCGGTCCGCGAAACGCGATCGTGCGCTGGAAGCTCCCGTCCTTGTTCAGCACCGCGCCGTCGCCGACGAGAGCTGCCCAGGGGAGGTGGTCGGCGAGCCGGTCGGCGGTGCGGCGGTATTCGCGGAGGTTCAGCATGAAAGCCATGCCTTCTGACGGAGGTGGCGAAGCAGGACCGGCGCGAAATCGGGGTCGCGGCGCGCGGCGATGCAGAGCAGGCTGTGAGCGGTCGCCCAGAGCCCCAGGCCTGCGATCCATTGCTGGAGGCCGAGCCCGACGGCGGCAGCGAGCGTGCCGCTGACGATGGCAAGTCCGCGCGGCGCCCCGGCGAGGAGCAGGGGCTGGGAGAGCGCGCCGTGGAGCGGCACCTCGAACCCCTCGATATGTTGGCCGGCGGCGATCACGGGATGAGCGCTCCGCCGCCGAAGCTGAAGAAGGACAGGAAGAACGACGATGCCGCGAACGCGATCGACAGGCCGAAGACGATCTGGATGAGGCGCCGGAAGCCGCCGCCGGTATCGCCGAATGCGAGCGTGAGGCCGGTGGCGATGATGATGATCACCGCGACGATCTTCGCGACGGGCCCCTGGATCGATTCGAGCACCTGCTCGAGGGGCTCTTCCCACGGCATGCCCGAGCCCGCGGCGTGTGCGGCGGTGGAAACGAGCATGGCGCCGAGGCTCACGGCCGCGCCGCGCAGGATGGGTATCAGGATCGGCTTCATTTTGGATCTCCGTTGCAGGGTGAGAGCAGTTCCTCGAGCGCATAGTCGCCGCTCGCCGTGAGGCCCTGGACGCGCGCGAGGGAGGTGAGGCGCCGCGCGGGTCCGCGCCCGCTGACGAATGCGACGATGTCGACGGCATCCGCGATCAGCCTGCGGGGCACGGCGGCGATGCATTCCTGGACGAGCTGCTCGAGCCGGGAGAGCGCGGCGAGGCTGCCGTTTGCGTGCACGGTGGCAAGCCCGCCCGGGTGGCCGGTGTTCCAGGCCTTGAGGAGATCGAGCGCTTCGCCCCCGCGGACTTCGCCGACGATGATCCGGTCGGGACGAAGCCGCAGGGCCGAGCGCACGAGATCGGCCATGCTGACGGCGCCGGTCCGGGTGCGGAGCGCCACGGTATCGCGCACGGGCGACTGGAGTTCGCGCGTGTCCTCGATGAGGATGACGCGTTCGTGGCTCGCCGTCATTTCGGCAAGCAGTGCGTTGGCGAGCGTGGTCTTGCCCGAGCCGGTGCCGCCGGCGATCAGGATGTTGCGGCGTTCGACGACGGCGAGGCTGAGGAGGCGCGCGGCGTCCGGTGTCATGATGCCGGCCTCGGCATAGTCCGTGAGCCTGAGATCGCGCACGGCGGGAACCCGGATCGCGAAGCAGGGCGCGGTTGCGACAGGGGGCAGCGCGGCTTCGAAGCGCTCGCCCGCGCGTCCGTCGGCATGGACCGGCAGGTCGGCGGACAGGATGGGATGCCGCGGCGATGCTTCGACGCCGAGGTGGGCCGCGACGAGCCGGATGATGCGTTCGGCCTGGACCGCATCAATGCGGTGGCCCGTCTCGCGAAGCGGTTCGCCGGCGCGTTCGATGCGCAGCATCCCGTCGGGATTGAGGAGGATGTCGGTCACCGAGGGGTCGGCGAGGGCGGCCTCGATCTCGGGACCGAAGGCGGCCCCGAGCATGGCGCGGCGCCGCGCGGCGATGCGGTCGTCGGTCATCGGGCGGAGTCTTCGCTGCCGAAGGTGCGCTGACCGCTCGCGACGGTCCTTGCGACGCGAACGACGAAGCTTTCGAAGCGGGCGCGGGCTTCGGCACGGCCCGCATCGTCGTCGGCCGAGAGCGGCAGATGGACGGCGAGTTCGTAGCGGACGAGAAGCGCGAGGGTTTCGAGGAGGATCTGGAGATCGCGTTCGATGCGCCCCAAGGCGAGGCTCATCCGGTCGAGCCGGGGACCGTAGCGATCCTCGAAGGCGAGACGGCTCCGGCGGTCCAGCCAGTCGCCGAGCGCGGCGGCGAGGATTCCCGATTTGGTGGCGCCGGGCTGCGCTGCGAGGTGCTCGAAGCGGGTGCTGAGCGCCGCGTCGAGGAACAGCTGGTAGCGGACCTTGCTCATCGGGGGAGCTCCAACTGCAGCTGCGCCGGGCGGCGAGATGCGGCGAACGTCATCCGGGCTGGTTCTGTCTGGGTCAGCGCCTTGGGGTCCTGCGCGAGATCGTCGTCATCCGCTCCGAGGTTGAGCGCGTCCGTTCGCTCTTGCGGTGCCGTGCGCCGCGGTGCCTCGTCTCCCGGCGTCCGGTCGAGATCGCGGTCGCCGGAAGACGCTTGCGGGGAGGGCGCAGGGGCTGTGACGTTGACGGGGCTGCAGGCCGCGTTCGCCCAGACATTGTTGCGCGCCGGCGGGAGGTCCTGAAAGCGTGTCTCGTCGAGCTCGGGGGGCGGAAGCAGGCGGACCTTGAGGGCGGGATCCTCGTAGTAGCGCAGTTTCTGCGCGCGGATCGGCGGGGCGCCGGCGACGAGGATCAGCGCGTCGTCCGCGGGCATCTGCATGACTTCGCCCGGGGTCATCAGCGGCCGTGCGGTCTCCTGCCGGCTGACCATGACGTGCGCGAGCCAGGGCGCGAGCCGGTGGCCGGCGTAGTTGCGCATTGCGCGCTGTTCGGTTGCGGTCCCGAGCGCGTCCGAGATCCGCCGCGCCGTGCGTTCGTCGTTCGCTGCGAAAGCGATGCGGACGTGGCAGTTGTCGAGAATGGAATTGTGCTCGCCGTAGGCCTTCTCGATCTGGTTGAGGCTCTGCGCGATGAGGTATGCGCGCACGCCGTAGCCCGCGAGAAACGCGAGGCTGGTTTCGAAGAAGTCGAGCCGACCGAGCGCCGGAAACTCGTCGAGCATCAGGAGCAGCGCGTGGCGCGCGCCGGTCTCTTCGCCGGGGAGCGTTTCGGTGAGGCGCCGCGCGATCTGGTTGAGGACGAGGCGGATGAGCGGCCGGGTGCGGCTGATGTCGGAGGGCGGCACGACGAGGTAGAGCGAGACCGGATGACGGCCCTGGGTGAGGTCGGCGATGCGCCAGTCGCAGGCCGAGGTCACGGCAGCGACCGTCGGATCGCGGTAGAGGCTGAGCAGGCTGATCGCGGTCGAGAGAACGCCCGAGCGTTCGTTCTCGGATTTGTTGAGGAGCTCGCGCGCCGCCGAGGCGACGACGGGGTGCACCTGCGGCTTGTCGCGCGTGCCCAGATGGTTGGCGGTCATCATCACCGCTAGCGTTTCCGCGAACGTGCGCGCGGGATCGGAGAGGATCGTGGCGACGCGTGCCAGCGTCTTTTCCTCTTCGGCGTAGAGGACGTGGAGGATGGTGCCGACGAGCAGCGCGTAGGCGGTGTTTTCCCAGTGATTGCGCCGTTCGGCGGTGCCTTCGGGATCGACGAGAATGTCCGCGATGTTCTGGGTGTCGCGGACCTCGTTCTGGCCGCGGCGGATTTCGAGGAGCGGATTGTAGCGCGCCGAGCGAAGGTCGGTGGGGTTGAACAGGATGCTGTGCGAGAAGCGGGACCGCCAGCTTGCGGTCAGCAGCCAGTTCTCACCCTTGATGTCGTGGACGATCGTCGAGCCGGTCCACGATAGCAGCGTGGGGATGACGAGGCCGACGCCCTTGCCGGAACGGGTCGGCGCGAAGGCGAGCACATGTTCGGGCCCGTCATGCCGCAGGTGGCGGCGACCGAGCCGTCCGAGAAAGACGCCGCGCCCTGCCATGAGACCGCACGCGGCGATCTGTCGCCGCGTTGCCCAGCGTGCCGAGCCGTAGGTCGTGACGTCGCGCTTGTGCCGTGCGCGCCGCAGCGAGCCGATGACGGCGGCAAAGAGCCCGGCGAGGCTTCCGCTCGCTGCAATGATGCCCGCCTTATCGAACACGGCGGGTGCGTAAGCCTCATAGCGGTACCACCAGAGGAAGAGCGACCACGGCGCGTAGAGGGGAACGCCGGACACGGTCGTGAAAGGTGCACCGAGCGCGGACTGGTGGCCGAGCGCCGCTGCTGTCCACTGCGTGGCGCACCAAAGGCCGATGACCATGATGGCAAGGACAAGAATGATCTGTCCGATAAGGAGCCGCGACGGAGACATGGATTCCCTCGTTCGGGCAGCAGAGCCGTTCCGCTGCGTCGGGGACTATCATTCGCGGAATTCGGAAGCCTCTTGCAGAGCCTGTCCGGTGCAGCCGGCTACGTTTCCGGTGCATTTCGGTCCGCGAGGTTGGCGTGCGTTAAAAGCATCGCGCAAGACCTGGGCTGCTCATAGGTGCAGCGTGCCAAACCGGACATTCGTCCGGGTGTCGACTATGTGGCAAGGCGCGTAACGCGTTGAGAATCCGGGAAGTGCGTGGTTTATGAAGCGGACTTCAAAGCGGACATGGACCGTACCGGGCCGCACAGCTTACCGTTCCAGCCCCCGCGCCCGTCCACGCCGCCAGCTGAACCCGTCGTCGCGGACGATGCCGCCGATCTCCTTGCCGATCTGGCGCTCGAGCGATCGTTTCCAGGGAACGAGCGAGAATTCGCGTTCGGTTTCGATGAGCGCGAAGCGGCCGCTCATGAGGTCGATCCGGCGTGTTAGCCGGCCATCGACGGCCTTGCCGAGGGGTGCCTCGACGAAGCTCTTGTCCAGCGCCTCGGCGAGTTCGCCGCCGGCGCGTTCAACCTCGCGGCGTTGAAGATGGGCGAGCGCGCTCACGCGCAGGCGCACACGGTTGCCTTCGGCGTCGGCAAGCTGCTGGTCGATCAGCCACTGGCCGCGCACACGCAGCGCGGACATCACTTCATGTCCGAACCCGGTGTCGCGGATGGGCGGGCGCGGATCTTCGGCAAGCGTGCGGTCGAGCCAGGTCGCGGCGTCCGCCCGGGGCAATCGCTCAAGCGGAACGCTGGACAGCACCTCGACGCTGACCGGCCGGTCGCGTGCCGTGCGTGCGGCGTGTTCGATGGTCCGCTTTTCGAAATCCGCGGGGATCGTCCAGCTGCCGTCGGCTTGGCGTTGGGGGCCGAGGCCGGCACGGCGCAGCGCTTCGAGGCGCCGGATATGGGCGGTGATGTAAGCGGGTTCGGCCGACGGATCATGGAGAATATGCAGGGCTTCGGAATAGCGGCCCTGATTGGCGGCGGCGATCATCGTGATCGTCTGGTCAGCGGGTCTGGCCTGCGGCACGGTCCGCGCGACGCGGACGATGGCTTCATCGGGTAGGGGTTCGGTTTCGCTGCCGCGGCCGATCTCGATGTAGTGGACGCGACCGTCGATGCCGTCGATGATCAGGTAGTGCCGGTCGCGCAGTTCGTCGGCGAGGCCGCGTGCAATGAGGCGCCCCTCGACCGGCGCTGCAGGGCCGTGCACGCGGTCGGCGATGACGTGGTCGGGTTCGCGCCCCTCGAGCCGGCGGCGTGTCATCTCGCGCTGGAGGGTGCGGATGATGTCGCCGCGTTCGCTCATCTCGCGCAGCGTTGGTTCAAGCGCCGCGCCCAGCTGCCAGATGCCGCCGCCGCGATCGTTTGCGAGACCGAGATTCGCGAGATGCTTCAAACGCCCGGCGACCAGCGACTGGCGGAACGGATCGCGGTCGGCCGCGACAAGGCGGCGGCTCTCGTCCATGCGGCGGACGAGATCGCGGTCGATCGCGGTGAACCGGTTCTGACCGATATCGCGGCGTAAACGCTGTTCGATTTCGACAATGGTGCGGGGGCCGAAGTCGAGGGTGAGAAGTTCGGCGGCGCGGGCGCGAAAGCCGTGCGCGATATATTCGCGGGCGATGACGAGGTTCTCGCCTCGGTCATCGACGCCGCGGAGCAGGAGGTGCGTGTGCGGCTGGCCGGTGTTGAAATGGTCGACGGCGACCCAGTCGAGCCGGGTGCCGAGGTCGGTCTCGACCTGCGTCATCAGGCGGCGGATGAAAGGCTTGAGGTCGGGTATGAGGTCGCCGTCCTCGGGTGAGACGATGATGCGGAACTGGTGGCGGTCGCCTGAGCAGCGATCGGCGAACGCGCGTCCGTCGACGATCTCCTCGCGCGCCGAATAGAGCGTGCCGGGGAGGCCTTCACGGGTGACGCCGTCGCGCTGGATGTAGCGGAGGTGCGCGTGCGCCGCGGCGAGGGTGCGGGGCGCAAGCCGGACGAGATGCGTCTTGACGATGACGCGCCGCATGGCTGCGCGCGTGCCCAGCAGCCGGCCCATGCCGGCGCCGCGGCCGATCCGGCTGCCGTCGAAGCGGCGATTGCGTGCGCCCGATGTGATCCCGTGCAGTTTCGCGGCGGCGAGGACTTTGCGCGCGTAGGTTCGTGGGCGCCGGCCGCGATTGCCGATACGTCCCGGCCGCGGCTCGAAAGGGTCATCGGTCACGGGTGCGTTCCCGGGAGATTCCAGCGAAAAGTGGCAGGAGACGATCGGCTCGCGCCCCGGCACCGCAGTCTCGCGTGAAATCGACGTGCAGGCGCGGGTCCGAAGGATCCTGCGAGACTCCGCCTTTCTCTTGCTTTTCCTCTTCCCCCGCCCTCCTTTCCCTCTTCCAGCATGAAAAGAGCCGGGACACGATGCCGATCCGGCACCGCGCCCCGGCTGGGGAAACAGACGTCAGCGCGCTTTGCTGAACGCTTGTCGGGCTTCGCTGAAATCGCTGAAGCGTCGCCGTCCGATGAGGCCGTCGGGATGGCCTTCGCCGTCGACGATGACGATCGCGACGAACCAGTCATCGCCGCATTTTCCGATGATGGCGAGCCGGTCGAGGTCGGCGTCGGGCAAGCCGTCGAGGCTCTCGTAGCGGCCGATCCAGCGCTCGGCGAGGCGCGCATCCCAGAGCACGTCGGCCTCTTCTGCCTCGATGAAGCGGGCGGCGAGAGCTGTTGCTGCGGCGGCGCCGACGGTACCGGTGAGGCCGCGAACGAGGATTGATACGATGCGCTCATGATGCTCCGGAACGGGCGAACGGGTGTGCATGAGGATCTCCTTCGTGCTGCGTTTCCGGGATCGGAAACGTGGCCCTCGGGGATGCCTGGCGGCGCGGCTGTCAGGGCCGCGGCGCCGGGCGCCGCGCCGCGCAGCGGACGCGGGAGGAGCCGATTTGCGCAGCAAATCGGAGGGCACCCGCGGGCCTTGAGAGGCGTGCCGGCAGGCGTCATGCTGGGCCGGCGCCTTCGAACACCGCTCATCTTGGTGCGAGCGGCGGACTGCGCCGGACGGCAAACAGCGCATTCACGGGCACGGCGTCGGAAGGTCCAGAGACTGTCCTTCGCACGATAAACAGTGTCTCCGGCGGAGGCGGGGGCAACCCCTCGGACGGGGTAAGACCGCGCGTCACGGCAGCGACGTAGGCGATGGTTTCCGGGGGGAGGGGGCGCCCGGCGAGATGTTCGCCGTAGCGTGCGGGGCCGGCGTGATAGGCGGCGAACAGCGCCGGAAAGCCGAAGCGGTCGTGCATGGTGCGGAGGTAGGCCGCGCCGCCGAGGATGTTGGCGCGGGGGGCGTCGGGATCGTTTCCGAGACCGTGCCGCGCAGTCATGTCGGCCCATGTGCCTGGCATCAGCTGCATGAGCCCGATGGCGCCGGCGGACGAGCGGATGGGCAGGCGGCTGCGCGTCGTAAGGCCGCCGCTTTCGGCGCGCATGACGCGGGCGATCCAGTCGGCGGGGATGCCGAAACGGAGCGCGGCTTCGTCGATGAACGGCTGCCAGCGGCGAACGGGATCGGCGTGCGCAGGCGCGGCAAGCACGACCGCGAAGGCGAGGGCGGCTCTCAGCGGCGCCATATCAGCCGCGCGCGGCCGAGGACGTCGGCGGCCTCCGTCACCCCGAAATAGCGGCCGTCGAACGAGGCAGGGCTGTCCATGAGGAGCAAGACCTGCCCGTCGCGAAGGTGGACGCAGCCCTGCCATGCGGGCAGCGGGCGGCCGAGGCTGTCGGCGTCGCGGCGTAGCGCGCGCGACCGGCCGTTGACGGTGACGACAGCGCCGAACGCGCAGACGCTGTCGCCGGAACGCGCGGCGAGGCGCTTGATGAGGGGGATGCGGGCGGGGAGATAGCGGCGCGCGTCAGCAAGCCCGCGCCACTGCGCGGGCAGCCGCGCGGCGACCATGTCGCCGTGCCGCAAGTGCGCGGTCGGATCGAGCAGATAGAGGCCGCGCGGGGCACTTGCCGAGATGTTCCAGACGAGGCGTGGTGCGGGCTCGGCGCCGAGGAGCAGGCAGGCGAGTGCTCCCGCAAGCCCGATCAGGACGCGGTCCCGCGCGCGCCGGAGCCGGGCGCAGCGGGCGCGGGCGAGCGTCTCGCCCCACGCGCGCAAGGGTGCGGCGCCGGTACTCGAATGGTGCCGGGTCATGGCCGTGGACCTTTGCCGGAGCCTTCCGACCAGGCGTCGAGGTCGTCGATATGGTACTGGATGAAGCGGCTGTGGTGCCGAAAGACGGGCCCGGTTCCCTGTTTGCGCAGGTGCTTCAAAAGCCTGCTTGAGATGCGCAAGTAAGCGGCCGCCTGATCGGTATTGAGATAGGGAGAGCCGCGCCGCGCGAGCGCGGCGCGGGCGATATCGTCATTGGTGGTCATGCCGGAGTTCCTGCATTTGGCGGCACCAAAGCCGCTGCCGGTAACACCGAAGATGCAGCGCGCGGCACCGGGCCGGGAGGCTCGAAAACGCGCGCACGCGAAATCGAGCCAGCGACACGCGATGCGAATTTTCATTGCGGAAAGGGGAGGGGCGACCTTACATCCGCATCGTCATGAGCATTGGAACGCGGATCGACGAGGCGGGCACGCTGCTCGCCGAGGGGGAGGATGTGCTGCTGCGCCGCGATGCCGGCGGCCGCTACCGTCTGGACCTCAGGCGGGTTTCCGCGCCGCCGCACGGCGCGCGCGTGCGGGTGACGGGCGTGCTCGTCGAGGCCGATCTGGTGGATGTCGACGCGGTCACCGCCGAGCGCAGCGCCGCCTGAACGAACGAAACGCTAGACCTTCGCCGCTTCCAGTTCGGCGATGCGTTCGCTGCACACGGCATGGACGACGCGGCCAAGCTCCTCGACTTGGCTACCCAGCCACTCCAGTTCCTCGGCAGAAATACGGTAGTGCTTCGAGTAGCGGGCCTTCACGTAGGCCTCCTTGAGCTTCTCGAAGAGCGCGCGTTCCTTCTTCGTGTCGCGCGGCCAGACGTGGAAAAGGCGCCGGTCCAGCCGTTCGGCCTGCGTGCGCAGGAAGCCCAGATTGTGGACGTGCGGGGTATAGAAGGTGCACACCAAGAGCGCGCAATGGTACAGGCTTTCGGTGGCCTGATGCAGCAAGAACGCCGCCTTCTTGTTCCAGCGCCGTTCAATCGTGAACTTGGCGGTTTCCAAGAACTGCTGCCCGCCTGGTAACCACTCCTCGAAGTATTCCTTCGCCATGGCGAGCGCCTGTTTGGGCGTCTTCGGCTTCGGCGTATGGAACGGCGTGTCGTCGCTCTGGTAGAGCGCGATGCCGTCTTTGGCGACGTCCATGAAGAAGTACCGGCCATGCGCAAGGCCGTCGTTCACCTCCTGCAACGTGTGCACGATGAAGTTCACTGGGGTCTTCAGCGTCTTCGTGATGCCGTACTCGCGCATCAGCTGATCCTCGGCCTTTTCCCAGTAGGGGATGCGGTCGGTGAGGCGCTTGTCATTGACGACGACGAGCAGGTCGAAGTCGGACTTGTAACCCTTGGCGGTGTGCGGCTCATCGACCCAGCCGCCGCGCGCGTAGCTGCCGTAGAGCACGATCTTGAGGATGCGGCCCTTCTTCTTCCACGCCTGCGTCGCGAGGCTCGTCGCTTCCTCGAAGCCGGCAAACAGCACCTCGAGGACGCGTTCGAGCTCGCGCTGCTTGGCGGGCGGCAGATGATCGAGGTCGGTGCGCATGGCCTATCCTAGCAGTCAGGGCGTGCAAATCCACAGCGATATCAGCGTGCTGCAGGCCGGAAAACCGGCTCCCGCAGGGATGCGGGAGCCGGGGCGGCAAGTCAGTCCGCCGGGTTCCAGATGATGGCGAAGCTGTTCTCGTCCTTGCCTGCGGCGCGGCCGAGGTTGGCGTAGATGCGGCGGGGGCCGAACTCCGGCGCGGCCATGACGAGCGCGACATATTCGTTGCCGGATGTCTCGCCGACGCGCTTCCAGCCGGCGCCGACCTCGATGCCTTCGGACGACACCCGGTAGTCGGGATGGCTGTCGCTGGCCTTGGACGGGTTGGGCGTGATCTCGATCGCGGCGCGGATCGTGAGGGTGCGAAGCTGGCCCTTGAAGCTGTCGCCTTCGCGGGTGACGTAGCCGATTGCAGACATGATTTCTCTCCTGTGTCTCGCCGGCGACCATTCGCGGGCGATGGCCAGCCTGAGGAACGGCGTCAGCGCCCTTGCCGGACCTGTAAGGCCGCAGCGAACGCGGAGGACCGGAGGCAGGACGCGGATTTGGAGCGCGAGCGTCCGCGAGGAGGCCGGCCATGCGGCCGGGGAAATCCGTGACCGGGCGATGGTTTGGGCAAGAGGGCGGCCGGTCCAGGCGCAATGGCCTGCCCGCCATATGGTTGCCAGACATGGAGAGGTCAGCTGGAAGTGACTGTTTCCCGACGTGGCTAAGAATGGCCGTGCTACCCAGACGTGTCTGGAGCGTCATCCTGTCATTCCAGCAGCGGAGGGACCTTTCCGATCAATTCCGCCCAGAGGAACGACGGATAGTAGGACGGTCCGGGTAGTCCGCTATTGAGGACGAGATGGCGAAAAGCGGACATTGATCGCCTGCTCGCCTATGTTCAACGCCCGCGCACGGCCTCACGGCGAGTGAGCCAATTATCCTTGCAAAATTGAATTACGATGTCTATTTTGCACAAATGCTGAACCGAGAAATTCTCCCACTCCTGACTAGGCGGCTGGATCAATTCGATAGCGTAGCGTTGCTTGGGCCGCGTCAGGTTGGGAAGACCACGCTTGCCCGCCAGATCGCGGACGCCGCTGAGGGTGGCGCAAGATATATCGATCTCGAACGCCCAGCAGACCGTCGCTTGCTTGATGACGCCGACGCCTATTTCGCTGCGCACGCAAAAGAACTCATTGTCCTGGATGAGGTTCAACGTGCTCCTGAGATATTCCGCGTCTTGCGCGGACAGATCGACGAACGCCGCCGGATGGGCGGGGCTGGCGGGAAATTCCTCATCTTGGGATCGGCGTCACTGGACCTGCTACGGCAATCGTCGGAGAGTCTTGCCGGGCGGATCAGCTACCTTGAGCTAGGCCCGCTCAATGCGCGGGAAGTGGATCGCGAAAGTGACACTTCGCTAGATCGGTTGTGGCTCCAGGGCGGCTTTCCACCGAGTTATGTTCGCGATGATGGCGAGGAAAGCCTGCAATGGCGCCGCGATTTCATTCAAACCTATCTGGAACGCGACCTTCCGCAGTTTGGTTTCAATGTGGACAGCGAGCAGATCGATCGGTTCTGGCGAATGCTGGCCAATGACCAGGGCGAGCTTTTCAACGCGGAACGATACGCACGATCCTTGGGTGTCAGTGGGCATACTGTGACCCGCTATCTCGACATGCTGGAAAAGCTGTTGCTCGTTCGCGTCTTGCGGCCTTGGTCGGCAAACAGCGGCAAGCGGCTTGTCAAATCACCACGGCCGTTTGTCCGCGACAGTGGGCTGCTCCATGCATTGCTCGATTTGCGACAGACTGACGATGTTCGTCGTCATTCGGTCGCCGGGAAAAGCTGGGAAGGCTTCGTCATCGAGAACCTAGTCGGCGCGACATTCGGCCGGGCAAAGCCATACTTCTACCGCTCCAGCGGCGGAGCGGAGGCTGACCTCGTGCTGGAATTCGCGCCGGGACGATGCTGGGCCATCGAAATCAAGCTTTCCAGCGCGCCAGCGATTGACCGCGGTTTTCACAACGCGGCGGACGATCTGGGAGCCGAGCGCCGATTGCTCGTCTACAAAGGAAACGAGCGGTTCCCGATGCGCGGGGGTGTGGAGGCGATGCCGCTGACCCTGGCCATGAATGAAGTCAGTGCGGCGGTGCAGGCATGATCGAGGCGCGAGACTATATTCCGCGCACGCTCAGCTGGACCGACGCCGCGCTCAAAACCCAGACGGTGCGGGATAGCGAGATCGTCGCGCGGTTTTCCGATCCAATCGTCATCCTTGGCGACCCAGGTATAGGCAAGACTTGGCTCATGGAAATGCTGGGCGAGCAGGATGGCCTCCAATTTATCCGTGCTACTCGCTTGCTGCGACAGCCTGATCACAGCGATTTCGGGGGCCAGCGTTTGGTCATCGATGGCCTCGACGAAGTTGCCTCGATCAAGGAAGGGGACCCGCTCCACAATGTCCTGACCAAATTGATCGCATGCGGGAAGCCGCCCTTCATCCTGTCATGTCGGTCGGCAGAATGGAAGGAGGTGACCGGCAAGCTCGATATTGCCGACGAATATGGCGTCACCCCCATTTGCCTCAATTTGGAACTGCTTAGCGAAGAAGAGGCTGTCGCGGCGCTCGAAAGGAGGGTCGATCAAACTAAAGCCCGCAAAGCAATCTACGCGCTAAAACAAGCGGATCTGGAGGAATTTTTCCAGAACCCCCTCTATCTCGATTTTGTTGCCGCCATTGTCAAAGCCGGTGGCGAACTCCCCGAAACCCGGGCGGGCTTGTATGAGCAAGCCGTTGCTCAGCTGCAGCTGGAGCCGAACGCGCGGCACAAGGGCAAAGGCATTGATGCGCTATCCGAAGAAGCGGCGCTCGATGCGGCCGGCGCGATCATGGCGGCCATACTGATTACCGACGCAAGTAGCATTGCGATGAATGGCGACGGCGCGGCCGGCCTGAAACTGGCTGAGCTATCTGAACTCGCCGATACCGGCGCGATGACCGCAGTCATGCGCAGCAACCTTTTCCGGACGATTTCGGGCGCGCCAGGGCAGTTCGCCCCGATGCACCGCACTGTTGCCGAATTTCTTGGCGCTCGCTGGCTTGCGCGGCATGTCGACCGACATCCCCACTCGCACCATTTGGCCGGTCGCATCATCGGCATGATGACCGCAGAAGGCGGTGTACCATCGTCGCTGCGAGGACTGCATGCATGGCTACCAAAATTTAGCCCGATGCGCCTTGGGCCAGGTGCTATCGACCGCGATCCTTATGGAATCATCCGGTATGGCGATGGTGACGGGCTGAGCTCTGGGCAGGCGCGCCACCTGATCGCCGCGCTACGTCGTTTGTCCAAATTCGAACAATGGTTCCGTGGCGGATATTGGGCAACCGAAGCAAAGGGCGGTTTGGCCCAGCCCTCTTTGCTCGAAGACATTCGCGCCATCATTATGGATGACAGCGAAACCGTCGCGTTTCGCTCGCTTTTTATCGAGGCGGTCGTAGGCAGCGACCTTGTATCCGATCTTTCGGCTGAACTCGCGGCAATCCTGTTCGACACCAAGCGAGCGTATCGTGAACGTCACGATGCAGGGACGGCCTTGGCGAAAACCCCGCCACATGGATTCGACTGGCCCGATGCACTTACTCGGCTTCTCAAGTCCAAGAACCGCGATTGCTACCGTCTCGCCGCCGAACTTCTCGACGATATCGGCTTTGACGCCATTCCCGATCACCTGATTGCCAAGGTCATTCTGGCGCATGCTCGGCTGTTTCAGGAAAAGGAGCGCGAAACCCGCACGTTCGGCTCCTTCTTCCGGCTTGAGCGCGAGTTTCCGGACAAACGGATAGCGGGGGTGCTGGATGCATTGGCCGTAACGGTGCTGCCCAAGCTCGATCCGAAGAAATGGTGGGGCGAAGGCTATGATGAACGGTGGAGCGAGTTTGCAGGGCTGGTGCGCAAATTGTGTTCCCGCCAGCTTGCCTATGATGCTTCTGCTGTTTCGCCCAAGCAACTTCGAAACTGGCTTGGGATGATTGAGCGGGAATACATGCGCAACGACGAGGAGGTGAAGGCCATCGCCAATCATCTCCAGTCGGACGACAGGCTACGTCGCGGGGTGCAACGGCTGGCTCTGCTCCATAAACATGCTGAGGAAGCCTATTTCGCGCGATCCTATCAACTGTCGAGGCTATCCAGCGGATTTGGCGTGACCGATGATGATGCGCGACTGCTGCTTGCCGAGCTGGTTGCGCGCAACGACCCTGCAGATCGAGAACGCTGGATGGCGTTGGTGGCGCTTTTCCGAACGGAAGGCACCATTCCAATCGATATCCGCAAGCTCGCTAGGCCCTTCGCACGGGGCGATCAGGAGTTGCTGGATTTCCTGATCAAGAAGCCGAAGCGCAGCGAGCTCGAAGATTGGCAAATACAGGACCGAAAGAACCAGCGTCAGCGCGAAAAACGCAAAGCCAAAAATGCCGCAACCGCGCGCAAAAACTATAGTGACAATATTGAAGCGGTTCGTGCTGGGGAATTCCGTTGGATTTTCGCCCCAGCGCAGGCTTATCTTGACATGTACGCCGACCTCGAACGCAAGGGGCCGCCCGAAGGCCGAATCGAAGAATGGCTGGGTGATGAGGTCAAGGATGCGGCTCTGAAGGGCTTTGAAGCTGTTCTGCATCGTGACGATCTGCCCACAGCCGACCAAATTGCACAGAGCTACGCGGAATCGCGGGTCTGGAATTTCATCTATCCCATGCTCGCCGGGGCAGGCAGCAGACATCTGGCGGGCAAGGGGTTTGATGACCTTCCTGCCGAGCTTGTCTCCGCATTGTTGCTCGGCTGCGAGCAGGAATTGCTCAGCGGACGAGAGCAATTCGACGGACTCGAAGATGCGCTGCGCGAGAATCTGCTGCGAGAGCCAGCCGCCTATGAGGCGCATTGGCGGCGCAAAATGGACCCGATGTTCGCGCACCAGCGCAGCCATGTTCAAGGGCTATACCGCTTTGCGCGCATTGATAGCGAACGTCCCCTTTCAACGCGGCTGTCCCGCGAATGGTTGGAGCGCCACGGAGACCTTCCACTCGAAATTGAGCGCGAACTGGCGCGTTGCCTGATTGGCGTACCTAGCGATCTGGAAGAGCAGCGGCTTGACGGCCTGATAGCGATCGCCAAAGCCCGCTTGGCGGGGATGCCGCATGGCAGCGACCGCTACAGGTATTGGCGCGGCATTCAGTTCGGGCTCGATTTCGAAGAGGCCGTGAAAGGACTTGGCGATCCATCGACACTCGACCGCAGCTGGCTGTGGCATCTGACCCAGGCATTCTACAATCGATTCGGCAACGAGAACGGACAGATTACGGCTTCGCTTGCACAGCTCGAATGGCTCGTGCAGGTCTTCCGGCTGCTATGGCCCTATGTTGGTCGCCCTGGCGGCCTCACCAGCGGGGACGAGAACCCTTGGGATGCCACCCGGCTTATCGAATGGGCCATTTTCCAAATTGCAAAAGATCCGTCGAACGAGGCAACCGCAGTGTTGCGCAAACTGCGCGATGGTCCCGAAGATGGATATACTGGGATAGCCCAAGCGGCGATTGCAACCCAGCGGCGCGCTCGCCTTGAGGCAAATTTCAAAAGCCCGCCGCTGGCAACCTATAAGGCGATATTGTGCAATAGTAGACAACCGCAAAATGCTGCGGATGTGCAGGCAATTGTCCTCGACGAATTGGCATTCCTGCAAGAGCGGCTGCGCGGCGACGCGCTCAATCTGGTCAACAATTTCTACAATGACAACGGTAAGCCCCGCGACGAGAATGCGTGCCGCGATCAATTGCTGATCGCGCTCGGCCCCACCCTGCCGTTCGACATACAAACGCCTCCCGAAGTTACGATGCCGCAGGGCAATCGAAGCGACGGGGCATTCGTGTTTGGCGGTATTGCCGTTCCGCTGGAATGTAAGGGGCAATGGCACAAGGACGTTTGGACGGCTGCCGCCACTCAGCTCGATCGCTTCTACAGCATCGAACACAAAGCCGCGAGCAAGGGCATCTATGTCGTGTTCTGGTTCGGGGCCGATGCGCCCGCAGGACGACGACTGAAGCTCCCTCCCAACAATGCGCCAAAGCCGGCAAGCGCGCATGAGATGCAATTGGCGGTTCAGTCATTGCTTCCGATCGAACGTCGTGCCGACATCGCCATCGTCGTTCTCGATCTTACGCGGCCATGAAGGACGAGATTGCCCGGGCGGTCCGGCGTGAACTCGAAGACCAATTGGGTCGATATGGCTGCGCCCTAATTCTTGGGCCGCGACAGGTCGGAAAGACATTTCTTGCGCGACAACTCGCCAGACATGCGGCCGATGCCGCCATTTTGCTCGACATGCAGGCGGCCGACGATCGCAAGCAGGTGCAGGATTTTCGGCATTTTCACCAAGCCAATGCGGGCAAATTGATCATCCTCGACGAGGCGCAAGAAGCACCGGAACTCTTCCCTGAACTTCGCGCTTGCCTTGATCGTCGCGAATTCGAGAACGACAGTACGCGATGGTTGTTGCTTGGGTCCGCCGCCGCTCAGCTAACGCAATTGGCGGGCCAGCTCGGCGGTCGTTATGGCGAGATCAATCTTTGGCCATTTCAGATAAGCGAGCTGACCGACGATTTCGCCGTGTTGCGCGTACCAGCCGGGACCGGTGATGTGATTGCCCAGATAGCGGCGCAATCACCGCTGACCGAACACCACGCTGTTCAACATAAAATGTGGCTCCGGGGCGGATTTCCTGACAGTTATCTCGCAGAAAGCGAAGAAGTCAGCCTCGAATGGCGATCGAGCTATTTGCGCTCGCTCACCGACCCGGCGTTCATCCCCAACGGGGCGTTGGAAAGGCCGGAGCTGCTGAAGCCGATGTGGGAACTTCTTGCCATCAACCAGGGCGAGCCGATGCTTCTGGACAGAGCCGCGCAGCGACTAGGGTGCAAGGCAGGTGTCGTCAGAGAACTCATTGCTCATTTGCGCATGACGCGGCTTGTCCGGGAATTGCGCCCTTGGTTTCCGAACGAAGGGAAGCGGATCGACAAGCCAGCGCGATACTTCATCCGCGACAGCGGTCTTCTTCATGAAAACTGGAAATTTTCTGCAATCGACGACCTGCGTGGCAATCCGCTTTGCGGAAAAAGTTGGGAAGGGTTCGTTCTTGAGGCCCTGTCCCTCCGGAAGCCGAAAGCGGCCGAACTCTATTTCTATCGCAATGAAAAGCAGCAAGAGATCGACATTATTGTTGATTTCGGCGTTAACCGGCGCTGGGCGATCGAAGTTAAACTTGGCGACGATACGGCGCCAAGGGGTGGCTTCCACGAGGCCGCGCGAGAAGTAGACGCCGAGCGGGCTTTCGTGATCAACGGCGGACCTGAAAGCATCGATCCGGGGAATGGCAAAACACCAATTCTTTGCCTTCCGGATGCGCTCGCGCTTGTTGGTCAAGTTGAGCGCGAGTAGGCTGCGAAGCGATGCCCGCGAGCACTGGTCTCGAAGCTTTGCTCCAATCGCACCCAAGACAATATCAGACGCATGCTGACCAAGCCTCAGCCTGAACGAACGGCGAGTTCATAGTAAGGCAAAATGGCTTGTGAACAGCGGCAATGTCGGCGGCTATCGACGTAGTCGAATTGGGCTGTCACCGCCCGCTTTGTCGGCGGTGGCCGCGGTGCATGCTCAAATGAGTTATCTATTCGGCGTTCAAATTCTGGTAGGCAGAAATAACCTAACGGTGATTTCGCTTATAGCTTGATCGCGGGTGTCGGAGTGATAATTACATTATGCGTTAGTTTTACCTTGCGTGGATTGAATGCGTTCGAACTGTAGATCGAATATATCCTTGATATCGTCATTATTCAGGAGATTCGTGCTAACACGAAAGCTGCGTATTCCTTCCATTATAAGTAATAATGTCATTGCTTCTGTTCGTGCTTTTTTATCGGCAATCCCTGAACAGAGTTTCCGTACAACGTCTTCGAGAACGTGAGCGAGGTGCCTTGCCGCGATATCAATCATGCCGCGGATTTCTTCATCGCGGATGCCGTCGATGACAGCTTCGAAATGGCCGGCGACTTCCTGCTGGGCGCTGGGAAAGGTAAGGGCCTGTGTGCTTTCGAGAATATCCGCTTTGAGTTCGGTAAGAGTATTGAGCCGGGCATGACTGTCCGTATGGGACATGCTTGCGGCAAGTAGCCCCAACAGCAACGCTCGCTTGTTTGCAAAGTGGAGGTAGATCGCTCCGATACTCAGGCCGGACTCCTTGGCCACGTCTTCAATCGTGGTCTGATTCCAACCCTGTCTGCGTACGCAGCGAGCCAGGGCATCGATGATGTGTTGCTTGCGGCCGGACATATAGTCGTCGGTACGTTTGGGCATGCGTCTTTGAACCTCCTCTTCGCGCAATGACATATTGCCGCGAGAGTTGCCATCTCAATAAAAAATGAATATTCACTTTTTATGGTTCCTGTCGCGAATCGCGCGTAAGAATTTCTCCAATTGGGATAAATTTCTCTGAAACGAATCATCTTGTCCTAATTGGAAAATATGATACATGGACTCGAGCGGCGCGATTGGTGAACGGCGGCAAGGAAATTGGCCTTCTCGTCAGGCCGAAGCATTCGCCTAAGGGCCGCCGGGGATCGGGCTCGAAAGAAGAGGGGATCGGGATATGAATATTTCTATGCGCAGCGCTTTTGCTGCCACGACGGCGCTTGGCTCTGTTTTTTTCGCAGCCGCCGCTGCGGCTCAAGGCCAGGAAATGGTGGAAGCCGAAATCATTGTGACGGCACAGAAGCGTACTGAAAATCTTCAGGATGTGCCGATTTCTATAAGCGTAGTTTCTGGCGACAGCCTTAGGCAGTCGGGTGCGTTTCAGCTCGCCGATTTCGGAGCTTATACGCCGGGCCTTCAAGTCGACAGCAATGGCACGCCAGGGCAATCTACGGTTTCGCTACGGGGTATTGCTCCCGTTGGCCCGAGCCAGACTGTCGGTACCTACATTGACGATGCACCGGTTGGGTCAAGTAGCTTGTACGCGAGCAGCATTGTGTTTGCGCTGGACCTGCTGCCGTATGATGTCCAACGCATCGAGGTGCTGCGGGGGCCACAAGGAACGCTTTATGGTGCAAGCTCAATCGGAGGGCTCCTCAAGTATGTGACGATTGCCCCGACTCTCGACGGTATCTCCGCTAAGGTCGGCGGTGAAATATTTACAATCGATCATGCCGATGACCTCGGTTACGCGATGCAAGGCATGGTGAATGCCGCACTTGTGCCGGGCAAGCTCGGGATAAGTGCCAGTTATGCCTATCGTGATACACCAGGCTATGTGGATAATATCCAGATCGGCACGAAAAACCAGAACGGCTATTGGCAAGAAGGTGCGCGTGTCAGCCTGCTTTGGAAGCCGGAGGATGCACTTTCCTTACGTTTGTCGGGGATATGGCAAACGATCAATGCTGACGGTGATGCAAACGTTATTGAGGATGTGGGTACCGCTCAGCGTATTGGCAATGGCCTGTCGAACTGGAATTATCTCGATGAGACGTTCCGCAAAAAAATGCAGTATTACGCATCGACGATCGATTATGATCTCGATTTTGCAACGCTTACATCTGCGACAACATATAGCCGGACGAAAACGCGAAAAATATCGGATGTTTCGCGGCTGTACGGTGTGCTGTTTCCGTTCTTTGGAGCGCCGGAAGCAGGGCTCTCGCCCTTGCTGCTGGACCTCGACCTCAAGAAGTGGACGCAGGAAGTTCGCCTGACCTCGCCGAGTTCAAGTAATCTTGAATGGATGATTGGCGGCTTCTACACGTCTGAGAAAAACAGAAACCGACAAGTGCTCAATTCACTCATGATGGATGGCACTCCTATCCCGGGACTCGATCCATTGGCCATGGCGGAGTTGCCAAGCAGATATCGAGAGTATGCCGTATTCGGTAACGCAACCTACCGGTTTAGCGATTCATTCGATATCACGGGTGGCCTGCGCTGGGCGCGGAACAAGCAGAAATTCCGCCAGATCAGTTCTGGCGCCATTCTGCCAACAGCGAACGATCCTGGACGCTCATCTGAAAGCGTGCTCACCTACAGTCTTAGTCCACAGTTCCACGTAAATGATAACACCATGCTTTATGCTCGAGTTGCGAGTGGTTATCGTCCGGGTGGTCCCAACATCACATTTCCGGGCGTTGAGCCGACTGTCGGTTCGGATTCGCTCGTGAATTACGAGCTGGGTTTGAAATCGATCCTGTTTGATCGAGTGCTGACGCTCGACCTTGCTGCTTTCTATATGGATTGGAAGGATATCCAGCTTTCGGTCGATTTCGATGGTGTTAGCGGACTTGCCAATGCAGGCAGTGCACGGAGCCAAGGTTTTGAAGGAATGCTTCTGTGGCGCCCTGTGCCCGGGCTTATGCTTGGTGCGAATGGCGCTTACACAAATGCAAAGCTGACGTCCGACACGCCGCCGTCGGTTGGCGGTTTCGACGGTGATCGCCTTCCGCGCATACCGAGGTGGAGCGGCTCGCTGACAGCAGACTACATCTTTGAAATCGACGATACGGCATCAATGCAGCTCGGCGCCGGTTTACGTCATACCGGTCGTCGTCTTTCGGCTGTCGAGAGCGATCCAAACGCGGTATGGGCGAAATCCTATACAGCAATCGACCTCAATGCCGCATTGACGCTCAGCGAGCGCATCACCGTTCGAGTCTATGCTCGCAACATCTTCGACAAGGATGCCGCCATTACACGTGATTTGCGCACGGATGGTTTTGGCCTTCCTTACGGCATCGTTGTTACGCCGCTTCAGCCTCGCACGGTAGGCGTGGCACTTGATCTAACCTTCTGAACGGGCATATTCTCATGTCTATAACCACTGCTCCTGCGGTTGCAGGAATGCGTCTTCCGTTTCCTTATCTTCTGTTCCTCGGCGATGCGGTCGAGCCTGGGTTTGCGAAGACGGCCTTCGGCGTCCGCGATTGGGCGGGCGACAAATGTGTCGGAGAGTTTTCCGTCGGCGCCACCGTTACGACGGGCCTTCCGGTCATGACCCCTGCGGAAGCCCATGCGGCGGGCGCGCGTGCCGTTCTGATCGGTGTGGCGAACCGGGGCGGTGTTATCGGCGCGACCTGGATTGCGCCGCTGGTCCAAGCGATGGAGGCGGGGCTCGACATCATCAGCGGTATGCATATTCGCCTCGCTGCGGTTCCGGAACTTGCGTCTGCAGCCGAACGGCTCGGTCGGCGCCTGATCGACGTGCGCGTGCCGCCCCCGGGGATTCCGGTGGGGACGGGTCGCAAGCGGACCGGCAAGCGCCTGCTTGCCGTTGGTACGGATTGTGCGCTCGGCAAGAAGTACACGGCGCTCGCCCTGTCGCACGCGTTCGCGGAGCGGGGCGTCGACGTCGATTTCCGGGCGACGGGCCAGACCGGGATCATGATCGCGGGCGGCGGTATTCCGATGGACGCGGTGGTTTCGGATTTCGAGGCGGGCGCGGCCGAGGTGCTGAGCCCCGACGCGGCGGCGGACCACTGGGACGTGATTGAAGGGCAGGGCTCGCTGTTTCATCCGGCGTACGCGGCGGTGTCGCTCGGGCTCCTGCATGGCAGCCAGCCGGATGTGATCGTGGTGTGCCACGAGCCGGGACGCGAGACGATGCTGGGGCTTCCCGACTTCAAGGTGCCGTCGATCGAGGAGACGATCGAGCTTAACCTGCTCATGGGCCGCCGCACCAATCCGGCGATTCGCTGCGGAGGCGTCGCGTTCAACACGAGCGCCATGAATGCCGCCGATGCCGAAGCCTTGATGGCGGCGGAGAGCAAGCGTCTGGGTTTGCCGGTCGCCGACCCCATCCGCAGGGGACCGGCGTTTGATGCGCTCGTGGAAAACTGCCTGAAATAGAGGCTGTCCGGGGACAAAATGGGAGAAAAGGGATGAGCTTCACATCGTTCGGAACGCGCGCCGCGCTGCTTGCAGGCGTGATGGTGCTGACTGGCACGGCGTCGGCACAGACGGCGGACTACGATATCGTGATCCGCGGTGGGCGGGTGCTCGACGGTGCGGGCAATCCCTGGGTGAATGCGGATGTCGGCATCAAGGACGGACGCATTGCCGCCGTCGGTACGATCAAGGCCAAGGGCAAGCGCGAGATCGATGCGCGGGGGCGCTATGTTTCGCCCGGCTTCATCGACATGATGGACCAGTCGGGCCGGGTGCTGCCGGTGAACGGGGCGGCGGAGAACAAGCTGCGTCAAGGCGTCACCACCGTGCTTTCCGGTGAGGGCGGCACGCCGGTCGACGCTGCCGAGATTCCGGCCTATTTTTCAAAATTGGAAACACAGGGCATCGGGGTCAACTTCGGCAGCTATTACGCGACCTCCCAAGCGCGCGTTAAGGTGATGGGCGATGTCGCCGGTGCGCCCACGAAGGCGCAGATGGAGGCGATGAAGGCGGAGGTGGCCGCCGCGATGAAGGCGGGCGTGTTCGGCATAACGAGCGCGCTCATCTATCCGCCGAGCAGCTTCCAGACCACGGCCGACCTCGTTGAACTCGCCAAGGTCGCGGGCCAGTGCAACGGCTTTTATGCGACGCACATGCGCGACGAGAGCGCGAAGCTGGTGCCCGCCATCGAGGAAGCCATCGAAATCGGCGAAAAGGGCGGGGTTAAGGTGGAAATCTACCACCTGAAAAACGCCTTCGCGCCGGCGTGGGGCACGGGCATGGCGAAGGCGGTCGCGACCATCGAGGCGGCGCGCAAGCGCGGCGTGGACGTGGCGGCGGACATGTATCCCTATCCGGCGGGCGGCACCGGGGTCGAGATCACCGTGCCGAACTGGGTGTGGGCGGACGGCGAGGAAAAGGGCCTCGAACGCCTGAAAGACCCCGCGATCCGCAAGAAACTCAAAGAGCAGCTCGCGGCGGGCTCGATGGAGGGTTGGTCGAACCTTGTTGAAGCTTCCGGCGGCTGGGAGCGCGTCGTGCTCGCCAACTCGCACAGCGACAAGTACGCGCAGTTTCACGGCAAGAACTTCGTCGAAATCGGCAAGTCGCTCGGCCTCGATCCCGCCGACGCGGCGTGGGACATCGTGCTGAACGCCTATCCCAAGCGCTCGATGGCGCTCTATTTCATGATCGATGAGAAAGACATCGAGATGGCGCTTCGCCAGCCGTGGACGAGCATCGGCAGCGATGCGGGTGCCGCGCTGAAGCCCGGCGAGATCGACGATCTCGGCCTGCCGCACCCGCGCTCCTACGGCACGTTCCCGCGCGTGATCGCCGAATATGTGAAGCGCCGCCCGGTGCTGACGCTGGAAGATGCCGTTCGCAAGATGACCGGCTGGCCGGCGCAGCGCATGGGGCTGAGCGACCGCGGGCTTGTGCGGCAGGGGATGCGCGCGGACGTCGTCGTGTTCGACTACGAGACGCTCGACGACGTGGCGAGCTGGACCAACCCGGTCGATTATCCGAAGGGCATCGACACCGTCATCGTCAACGGCCGTGTCGCGCTCGACAAGGGTAAGCTCGAAGATACGCGTGCGGGCGCCGTGCTGCGGCACAGCTGCAGCTAGTTTCACCTTGCAACGGGGGCCTACGTCGACGCCATGAGGTATTTGGGGATATCCGCCTTTCTCAGATCGAGGCTTTGGATTTGGGTCAAACGGACCAGTGTCGGCTTGCTCCTGCTTTTCGGTGTGGTCCTGATCGTAGCAGCTTTATATGAAGCCTCACTACGCCGCCGCTCTGTCAGCAAATATCCGCCCCCGGGTGAACGGGTGGATATTGGAGGCAGGAAGATACACATCGATTGCCGAGGAGCCGGCACGCCAACTGTCGTATTCGAGGCAGGTTCTGATGTTCTCGGTTCTCTTAGCTGGTCTGCAGTACATAATGATATTGCCCGTGTGACGCGAGCCTGTGCCTATGATCGGGCGGGGATCATGTGGAGCGATCCGAAATCTGGGCTTCAAGATGGAAGAACTATAGCATCCGATCTTCATGCGGCTCTTAAAGCCGCAGGCGAAAGAGCGCCGCTGGTGCTTGTAGGGCACTCGCTCGGTGCTCCACTTGCTATGGTTTACACGGCGAGCTACCCGAACGATGTCGTCGGCCTCGTGCTGGTCGATCCTGGTCATCCCGATCAAATGAGGCAAATACGCAGTTATCCGCCGATGGACGCGTTCATGAATTCAAGTCAGAAAAGCCTCTGGTTTGCATCTGCATTGTCCTGGACTGGTCTTCCTCGAATCCTGTTGGGCGACGAAGGGAATAAACACCAGCCGACGTCGGTTGCGAAGGCGGCCGGTGCTTACGTAAGTACGTCGCTTCCGGCTATGCTCTCCGTTATCGAAACGGTCGATCGAACGCTGGCAGAGTCTGCCACAGCATCTCCGTTTGGAGATCGTCCCCTTATCGTCGTCAGCTCAGGGCATGTCTTTGACACGAACCTCCTCGCGCAGATTGGCCTTTCAAAATCGGATATTCAAAACTTCACCGAAGATTGGCGAAAATTCCATCGTGAAGAGGCTTCGTGGTCCAGGCAGGGAGAATTGCGTATCATTCCCAATACGGGGCACTACATCCAGTTCGATCAGCCACAAGTTGTCGTCTCTGCCGTTCGTGACGTCGTGGCCAAAGTACGTGCCACTAAGTCGCATTTAGAGCCCGCCAACTAGATTTCGTTGACAAAGCTTGACTGAGTAGGTTCGGATTGATTCAAGGCTGCTTTTGGGGAGGCAGCACGGGTCGTGATGTATTTCCGGGGGGTGGTTTGAGCACAGGCTCAGAGCTTCGCCGTTTCAATTCTCCTTGGTTGCTGACGTCAACGTGACGCTCGGTCGTCGGCGCATGAATGGATGACTGTTTTCAGGAAAGCCGACTGCCGGTGCAAACGGCAGCTAAGTCGGCGAGTCGCGCCGTCGCACGCACTTCTGAACGTTGCTCGTGCGATACTTCACGCTTGTTCCAATCGTTATTTCTCCTTGGTGCGATCACGTGAAAACATACGGTATGGGTCCGCTTCTATTCAGATCGGAGGCGAGCGCGCGTCCGATTGGTGGGAAGGCGCGCTGTGGGCAGGACGGGCGGTCGCAGACCTTGCATCCGGCGCCGATCGGCGTCGCCGAGCTTGAATCTTTCAAGTCCAGGCCTTTGGAATAGATCAGCCGTTCCGCGTGGCGGATGTCGCAGCCGAGGCCGATGGCGAAGGTCTGGCCGGGCGCGCCGTAGCCGGTGCCGCCGCGACCCACGGTGCGGGCGATCCAGAGGTAGGTGCGGCCGTCGGGCATTTGCGCGATCTGGGTGAGGATTCGGCCTGGCTGGGCGAAGGCTTCGTATACGTTCCACAAGGGACAGGTGCCGCCGACGCGGGAGAAGTGGAAGTCTGTGGCGGACTGGCGCTTGGAGATGTTGCCGGCGCGGTCGACGCGGATGAGGAAGAAGGGGACGCCGCGCGCTTCGGGGCGCTGGAGCGTGGAGAGGCGGTGGCAGATGGTTTCGAAGCCGACGCCGAAGTGCCGGCTCAGCCGCTCGATGTCGTAGCGGCTCTCCTCGGCGGCGCGGAGGAAGGGGGCGTAGGGGAGGAGGAGGGCGCCGGCGAAATAATTGGCGAGACCGATACGACACAGACCCTGCGTCTCTTCTGTGCCGAGGGCGGGGTCGGACGCAAGCGTATGGATTACCTCGCCGAGGTCGAGGAAGGCGAGCTGTGTCGCCATCTGGAACGCCTGCTGGCCTTGCCGCAGGTGCGCGGCGAGATGGAGCGTGCGCGCTTCGGGATCGAAGCGGCGCTGCATCGTGTCGGTGTCGTCCTGAACGACGCGGACGCCATGCCGCCGTTCAAGCCAGCGGACCAGCCCGGCATGGACCGAATGCGGACCAAGCCCGGCCTCGGCGTAGAGCCGCTCCGCCGCCGCATCCAGTTCGGGGATGTGATTGCGGCGGGCGTAAAAGAAATCGCGGACCTGCTCGAAGGGCGCGCGCGCGGGGGCGTCCCCCGTCCAGTCATCCCCGAGCTGCGCCGCCATCGCTTCCGCCCGCTCCACGACTTCGCGGTAGCGATGATGCAGCGACACGAACGCGCGCGCCATCGCGGGCATGGCGGAGGCAAGCTCGCGCACTTCGGCAAGAGCGACATGCTCGGTCTGCGCCTCGTCGGACAGCGCCTCGCGGATTTCGCCGATCAGCCTCGCCTCATCGGCTTCCGAAAACAGCTGCACATCGACACCGAACGCGGCGTTGATGCGAAGCAGCACCGGCACCGTCAGCGGCCGCTGGTTCTGCTCGATCTGGTTCAGATAGCTCGTGGAGATGCCGAGCGCCGAGGCCAGCTCGACCTGCTTGAGGTTCCGCTCCTCCCGAAGCCGCCGCAGCCGCACGCCCATGAACACCTTGCGCATATGAAGCCTATTCGCAATCTTCGCAATTCCATCGAAATCATCCACAAATCTTTGCAAATTCAGGACTTATCGACTCGCATTGTAAGTGGATATTGCGAATTTGCCGCGACGACAAGCGTCCGGCAAAGGAGCGGCGACGCGGATGCTATCCAATGACCGGCCGGAGACCCGCTTCGTGGAGATGGTCTTTCCCGAACAGGCGAACCACTACGGCACATTGTTCGGCGGCACCGCGCTCAGCCTGATGGGCAAGGCGGCGTTCGTCGCCGCCAGCCGCCGCGCGCGGCGAACCGTGGTGATGGCGACCTCCGACAAGATCGAATTCCACATGCCCGTCGCGGTCGGTCAGCTTGTCGAGCTGGCGGCGCACGTCACCCGTGTCGGCCGCACATCGATGACCGTCGAGGTCGCCGTGATCGCCGAAACCCTGACGACCGGCGAACGCCGCCCGGCGATGCGCGGCCAGTTCGAGATGGTCGCTGTCGACGAGGACGGCAGGCCGGTGCCGGTCGATTCCGAACCTCCCGCAACGAAGGAAACCTGAATTCATGAAGCTGCACGACGTCCGCACCTATAAATCCGCAGAGCCTCTTGCGCGCGAGGATCAGCTCGCATGGAAACTGGCGTCGGTCGCCACCGATCCGGTAACTGTCGAAGCCGACGTAACCCTGATGATCGGCAACCGCATCATCGACAACGCCGCCGTCGCCGCCGCGTCCGTGGCGCGCGGGCCGATCCGCTCTGCGCGGGCGCAGGCGCTGGGGCATCTGTCCGACCGGGGGGCGCCGGTGTTCGGGCTTCCGGCGGACGTGAAGGTCAGCCCGGAATGGGCGGCATGGGCGAACGGCGTCGCGGTGCGCGAGCTGGATTTCCACGACACATTCCTCGCCGCCGATTACAGCCATCCGGGCGACAACATCCCGCCGATCCTTGCCGTCGCGCAGGCGAAGGGGCTGGACGGCGCGGCGCTCGTGCGCGGCCTTGCAGCGGGCTATGAAATCCAGGTCGATCTGGTGAAGGGCATCTGCCTGCACGAACACAAGATCGATCATATCGCGCATCTGGGACCGAGCGCGGCGGGCGGCATCGGCGCGCTGCTCGGGCTTTCGACCGACGTGACGTATCAGGCGATCCAGCAGGCGCTGCACGTCACCACAACCACACGCCAGTCGCGCAAGGGCGAAATCTCGTCGTGGAAAGCCTATGCCCCGGCGTTCGCGGGCAAGATGGCGATCGAAGCGGTGGACCGGGCGATGCGCGGAGAAGGGGCGCCCTCCCCCGCCTATGAAGGCGAGGACGGCTTTATCGCGTGGCTGCTTTCCGGCCCGGCGCACGTCTATCAGGTGCCGCTGCCCGAGGCGGGCGAGCCGAAGCGCGCGATCCTCGACACCTACACCAAGGAATATTCGGCCGAATACCAGAGCCAGGCGCTGATCGATCTTGCGAAGCGCATGGGGCCGAAGGTCGGCGATTTCGGCGCGGTCGAGAGCATTCTCATCAAGACCAGCCACCATACGCATTACGTGATCGGCACCGGCGCGGGCGACCCGCAGAAAATGGACCCGAAGGCGAGCCGCGAAACGCTCGACCATTCGATCATGTACATCTTCGCGGTCGCGCTTCAGGACGGCGGCTGGCACCACGCGAAGAGCTATGCGCCCGAACGCGCGCAGCGGCCCGACACCGTCGAACTCTGGCACAAGATTTCCACCCAGGAGGACCCGGCCTGGACCGCGCGCTATCACGCGAAAGGTTCGGACAAGGCCTTCGGCGGCAAGGTTATCATCACGCTGAAGGACGGCCGCTCGATCGTCGACGAGCTTGGTGTCGCCGCCGCGCACCCGGCAGGCGCGCGGCCGTTTGCACGCCCGAACTATATCGAGAAGTTCCGCACGCTGGCCGAGGGCGTGATCGAAACGGGCGAGCAGGACCGCTTTCTCGAGCTGGTGGAGAGGCTGCCGGCGCTGACCGGCGCCGAGGTGCGCGGGCTCAATTTCCGCGTTTCGTCCGACAGACTGGGGCCGGACGCCCCGGCCGGACTCTTCTGATGGAGGGGAAGACCATGGGCGCTTTCAAGTCGAAGAAGTCCGTGGCGCTGTCGGGCGTCACGGCAGGCAACACCGCGCTTTGCACGGTGGGCAAAACCGGAAACGACCTGCACTACCGGGGCTATGATATTCTGGACTTCGCCGAGAGCAGCGACTTCGAGGAGATCGCGCACCTGCTCGTCCACGGCGAATTGCCGACGCCTGCGCAGCTTGCCGCCTACAAGGCGAAGCTGAAGGGGCTTCGGGGTCTGCCGCAATCCGTCAAGGAGGCGCTGGAAGCGATCCCCGCCGCCGCGCACCCGATGGACGTGATGCGCTCCGGCGTTTCGGCGCTCGGCTGCGTGCTGCCCGAAACGCACGACCACAACCTGCCCGACGCGCGTGACATTGCCGACCGGCTGATGGCCTCGCTCGGGTCGATCCTGCTCTATTGGTATCACTTCGCGCATCACGGACGGCGGATCGAGGTGGAGACCGACGACGACAGCATCGGCGGGCATTTCCTGCACCTGCTGCATGGAAAGGCGCCGCCCACCAGTTTCGTGCGCGCGATGCACACGTCGCTGATCCTCTATGCCGAGCACGAGTTCAACGCATCCACCTTCACCGCGCGCGTGATCGCGGGCACGGGATCGGACATGTATTCGTCCATCGCGGGCGCCATCGGCGCGCTGAGGGGCCCGAAGCACGGCGGCGCCAACGAGGTCGCCTTCGAAATCCAGAAACGCTACGCGAACGCCGACGCGGCGGAGGCCGATATCCGCCGCCGGGTGGACGCGAAAGAGGTCATCATCGGCTTCGGACATCCGGTCTACACCGTGTCCGACCCGCGCAACGTCGTCATCAAGCGCGTTGCGAAGGCGCTTGCCGACGAACAGGGCGCGCACCGGCAATTCACGGTCGCCGAACGCATCGAACAGGTGATGTGGGATGCAAAGCGCATGTTCCCCAATCTCGATTGGTTCAGCGCCGTTTCCTACAATCTGATGGGCGTGCCGACGGCGATGTTCACGCCGCTGTTCGTGATCGCGCGCACCTCCGGCTGGGCGGCGCATGTGATCGAGCAGCGGCAGGACAACAAGATCATCCGCCCGTCCGCCAATTATACCGGCCCCGAAAACCTGACCTTCGTGCCGCTCGCCGAGCGGCGCGAAGGCGCCGCCGCCTGAGGAGAAGACGATTGCCCTATCTCGTTGCAGACGAATTGCCGAAAGAGAGCGCAGGCAGGCGTTTTCGCGCGCAGCTTGAACGTCCGCAGATCTTCCAGCTTCCCGGCGCGCACAACGGTCTGGCGGCCTTGCAGGCGAAGGCGGCGGGGTTCGATGGCCTGTATCTTTCCGGCGCGGCGATGACGGCGAGCATGGGGCTTCCCGATCTCGGCATCATCACGGTGGACGACGTCGCCTTCTTCATCCGGCAGATCACGCGCGCGTCCCACCTGCCGCTGCTCGTCGACGGCGATACCGGTTACGGCGAAGCACTGAACGTGATGCACATGGTGCGCACGTTCGAGGAGGCTGGCGCGGGCGCGGTGCATCTGGAGGACCAGATCCTGCCCAAGAAATGCGGGCATCTGAACGGCAAGAAACTCGCCGATCCGATCGACATGGCAACGAAGGTGGCGGCGGCGAAAAAGGCGGCGCGCGATATCGTGATCGTCGCGCGCACCGACGCGGCCGCCGTGGAGGGTTTCGACGCTGCGGTTGCGCGCGCGAAGCTGTATGTCGAGGCGGGGGCAGACGCGATCTTCCCCGAGGCGCTGGTGACGCGCGAGATGTTCGAGGCCTTCGCGAAGGCGATGCCGGGCGTGAAGCTGCTCGCCAACATGACAGAGTTCGGCAAGACGCCGTTCTTCACCGCGTCTGAATTCGAAGCGATGGGCTATCGCATGGTGATCTGGCCGGTTTCCAGCCTGCGCGTCGCCAACAAGGCGCAGGCGATGCTCTACGCCGCGATCCGGCGCGATGGCGGCGCGCACAACATGGTGGAGGTGATGCAGACCCGCGCCGAGCTCTACGACACCATCGGTCTGCACGATTACGAAGCGCTCGATGCGTCCATCGTGAAGACCGTCGTGCCGGCCTAGACACATAAAGATATCTTTATATGAAGGTTGACATGAGGCGCAGGACGCCTAGAGTGCGTGTGTCGAGGTTCCCGGCGGGCGCGAGCATGCCGGGCTAAGACGGGAAGCCGGTGGCGCCTGCAAGCAGGCGGAATCCGGCGCTGCCCCCGCAACTGTAAGCGGCGAGCGGCGGTTCATCCTGTGTCACTGGCGCCCATTCGCGCCGGGAAGACCCGAACCGCCGTGACGACCCGCGAGCCAGGAGACCTGCCTCGTCGCGATAACGTTCCTCGGGCGGGGTGCTCCGGTGGATCGCGCGAAAGACCGCGCAGGGCCGGCAGGCCGTGCATTCGCGCGCCATCCGTGCTCCGCCTGCAAGACAGGTGTGAACCGATGACCCGTCCTAAGTTTCCCGTCCGAATGCGCAGGCGCGCTGCCTCCGGCTGACGCGGCGCGCCTTTTTTCCACACCATTCCGCACAACAACAACCGGCAGGCCCCGCGCCTCGCCGGAAGGAGATTTCTCATGCCCGTTTATGTCAGCAACCTCGGCTTTCCCCGCATCGGCCCGCGCCGCGAACTGAAGGCTGCACTCGAATCCTGCTGGTCCGGCAAGACCGGGCGCGACGCGCTGCTGGAGACCGCGAAGGGCCTGCGCGCCGCGACGTGGCAGCGTCAGCAGGCGCTCGGGCTCGATTGCGTGCCGTCAGGCGATTTCTCGTTCTATGATCAGATGCTCGATACCAGCGTGATGGTGGGCGCGATTCCGGCGGCGTATCGGCCGCTCGGCGCGCCGGATTCGCTCGACGTGTATTTCGCGATGGCACGGGGGACGCAGGCGGGCACCAGCGACAGCGGCTGTACGCACAGCCACGGGAAAGGCGATGTTCCCGCGCAGGAAATGACCAAGTGGTTCGATACCAATTACCATTATCTGGTGCCCGAAGTCGGCCTGCGCCAACGCTTTGAACTGACCACGACGAAGCCGGTGGACGAATTCCGGGAGGCAAAGGCGCTCGGCATCCATACGCGCCCCGTCATCATCGGCCCGGTGACGTGGCTGCTGCTGGCGAAGCCAGCACAGGAGGGGTTTGAACCGCTGTCGCTGCTCGGTGCGCTGCTGCCCGTCTATGTGGAGCTGCTGTCGCGGCTGCGTAATGCGGGTGCCGACTGGGTGCAGATCGACGAGCCTGCGCTGGTGCTCGATCTGGATGACGCGGCGCGCGCGGCGTTCCAGACCGCTTATGCGGAATTCGCGGAGCGCGTTTCGGGACTGAAGCTGATGCTCACCACCTATTTCGGCGCACTCGGCGACAATCTCGATACGGCTGTCGGCCTGCCGGTTGCGGGCCTGCACGTCGATCTGGTGCGCGCACCGGAGCAGCTCGATGCGGTCGTGGAAAAGGCGCCCGCGAACCTTACGCTTTCGCTTGGCGTGGTGGATGGGCGCAACGTGTGGAAGACCGATCTTGCCGCCGTTCTCGAACGGATCGAGCCGGTGGCGGCGCGGCGTACGAAGCTGCTGATCGCGCCGTCGTGCTCGCTGCTGCACACGCCGATCGACCTTGCGCTGGAAATGAAGCTCGATCCGCAGGTGAAGGACTGGCTGGCCTTCGGCGTGCAGAAGCTGGAAGAACTCGCCCTGCTCGGCAAGGCGCTGAACGGCGGGCGCGCGAGCGTGGCCGAAGCGCTGGCGGCGAATGCGGCCTCCATCGCGGCGCGGCGCGCTTCGCCGCTCGTCAGCGACCCGGCGGTGCGGGCGCGGCTGGCGCGCGTGGACGCGGGCTGGTCGGTGCGCGCGGCGCCGTTCGCCGAACGGATCGCGGCGCAGCGGGCGATCCTGAACCTGCCGCCGCTGCCGACCACGACGATCGGCTCGTTTCCGCAGACGGCGGATGTACGCAAGGCGCGCGCCGCGCACGGCAAGGGCGAACTGGGTGATGCGGGCTACGATGCCTTCCTGCGCGAGGAGACGGCGCGCGCCATCCGCTGGCAGGAAGAGATCGGGCTCGACGTGCTCGTCCACGGTGAGTTCGAGCGCAACGACATGGTGCAGTATTTTGGCGAGCAGCTTTCGGGCTTCGCGTTCACACGCGGCGGCTGGGTGCAGAGCTACGGCTCACGCTGTGTGCGGCCGCCGATCATCTACGGCGACGTCTCGCGGCCCAGGCCGATGACGGTTGACTGGTGGCGCTACGCGCAGTCGCTCACGGAGCGCCCGGTGAAGGGGATGCTGACGGGGCCGGTGACGATCCTGCAATGGTCGTTCGTGCGCGACGACCAGCCGCGCGCCGACACCTGCCGCCAGATCGCGCTCGCGATCCGCGACGAGGTGATCGACCTCGAAACCGCGGGCGCGAAGATCATCCAGATCGACGAGGCCGCACTGCGCGAAGGATTGCCGCTGCGCCGGGCGGAATGGCAGTATTATCTCGATTGGGCGGTGGAAGCCTTCCGCCTCGCGGCATCGGGTGTGCGGCCGGAAACGCAGATCCACACGCACATGTGCTATTCGGAATTCAACGACATCATCGCGGCAATTAGCGCAATGGACGCCGACGTCATCTCGATCGAGACGGCGCGATCGAAGATGGAACTGCTGGATGCGTTTGTGACCTGGTCGTACCCGAACGAGATCGGGCCGGGGGTCTACGACATCCATTCACCGCGCGTACCGTCCGGGTCCGAAATGGAAGCGCTGCTCGCCAAGGCAAGCCAAAGCCTGTCCGTCAGGCAGTTGTGGGTGAATCCGGACTGCGGCCTCAAGACCCGAAAATGGGAAGACGTGAAACCGGCGCTCGAGAACATGGTCACCGCCGCCGCCACGCTCAGAGCGCGCATTCCGGCAATCTGATCGTCGGCGAGCCGATTTCTGTGCCATGTCCAGCTATTGATAAAAAGTCGGAAGTTGGACATGGCGTCCTTGCCGGAACGAAAGGCTCGTTCCCGGTCAAGAGCGATCGCTTTTAGCGAGGTTCAGGGCGATCGCCATCACCTGCGTCTGCGGCACGCCAAAAGGGTATTCTCTGATGGGCCATTACGGCCCTTGGAGAAGTGCCATGGGATACTCAGATCTTGATCCGGCCGTGCATGAACGGCGCCCCTGGAATGCTGGGCAGAATGTCGGCCCCAAACGCCCGCTGAAGCCTCGCGATATCTGGGCTATTCGGTTTTATCTCGACGAGCACAGGAGGCTGCGAGACCGGGCGCTGTTCGATATCGCTATCGACAGCAAACTTCGCGGATGCGATCTCGTCAAACTCAGGATCGGCGACGCGGTCAGTGGCGGAGATATCCGGAATCGATCAACCGTCATCCAGCAGAAGACAGGCAAGCCCGTACAGTTCGAGATCATGTCGGAAGCGCGAAAGAGTCTTACCGCATGGCTGGCACGTCGCCACGGTAATATCCATGATTTCCTCTTTCCCAGCCGCGTAGATTACCTCGGCCACCTCAGTACACGTCAATACGCTCGGTTAGTCGATGAATGGGTTTCGACCGTTGGTCTGGACCAACGCGAGTATGGTACGCATTCGCTGCGTCGCACAAAGGCTTCGCTCATCTACAAAGCGACAGGGAACCTCCGGGCCGTGCAGATATTGCTCGGCCATACAAACATCGAGAATACGGTACGGTATCTCGGCGTCGATATCGATGACGCACTGACGCTATCTGAAAGAACTGAAATTTGATCTCTCACCGGCTTCTCGACGTCTTCGGGAAGCCGCCATTCGCGCATGAACCAAAGGCAGCTAACAAGGCTCAGGTTCTGGTCGCGGTACGGCAGCTTTGTTGGCGATCGCTGCCATCCCGAACGGACGCATTATCCGACGAGTACGGCGATCGGGCTGGCCAGCAGGCTGGCAATGAAAAGTCTCCGCAGCAAGCGCTTCGGTCGCGGCTTGGGGCGAAAAGCAGCAGCGAGCAGGGTCAGTGCGCAGAGGAGCCAGAAGGTCGCGGTGAGGGGCGCTGCGTTGCCGGCGAGCACGCGCGCCAGAAAGGTCAGCGTGAGCGCGAGCGGGACGCCCCAGAGGACCGCATCCCATAGGCTGCGCAGTCGCGGTTCATGGAGGCCGCGTCGTTCACGCTTGCCGAGCCAGATCGATGTCCCCGTGGCAACGACAACGGTGAGCGCGAGGCCAAACAGGACATAAGCGATCTTGACCGGAAGTCCGCCATAATTGCCGAAATGGAGATTATAGGTCGAGGCCGCAAGCTGCTGCCCCAGATGGCCATCGGACAGGCCGACCTTGCCATGATAGATGCCGTCGGCGCCGAATTCATAGGTTTCCCCGTAGATCAGGCGGCGGGGATGCTCGGCGATGAGCTGAACATACTGGCCGCGCGTGCCGGGGTCGTGGAGGATGATATAGGTCGGGCGCAGCTCCGGGTGGTTCTGCGCGATCCAGGCGAGCGGCGCGGCGACATTGGCGAGCGGGGCAGGGCGCGTGTCGGGCTTCGCCTCTTCGCCGAAGATCGGCGCATAAGCGGCCTCGACATCATTCTCGTAAAAGGCGGCGGCGAGCCCGTAGGTTCCGACGACGCCAAGACCGATCATCGAGCCGGTGAGTGCAAGCGCAAGCGAAAACGGCAAAGTCCAGACGCTGAGCCGGTTGTGCCAGTCGGCGAGGCCGACGCCGTGAGTGTCGCGCGCGCGGAGGCGGAAGGCGTCACGGAAGATACGCGGATGGGCGATGATGCCCGATAGCGACAGTGCGATAATCATCACGCCGAAGATGCCGACGATCGTCATGCCCACGAGCCCCGGAATATTGAGCGCATAATGCGCGCCGAGCAGGAACTCAGACCAGGCGTTTTCCTCGGTCCCCGCGATGCGGCCGTCGGCGTCGATATGCACCGCCTGATGGTCGGTGGTGATCGTCGTGCGCGGCAAGCCCTCGACAGGCATATGGACATAGACGTGCGTCGTGGCAGGCTTGTCCCTCTCGGTGGCGAGCACGGCGGCGACGGCGCGCTGTAAGGCATCGGGTGCGATCGCCGCCATTTCGGGTGCGTCCGGCTGTTCGATACGCTGCCATTCCTGGTAGAAGACGACGACGGTGCCGGTCAGGCAGATGAGATAGAGCAGCGCCGAGGCGAGCAGGCCGATCGCGGCGTGTGCCGACAGCGCGCGCTGGATGCTGTTTTTGGATAAGGCGTCGGTCACGGGACGCCGATCCAGATCAGTCCGATCCCTGCGGCCGCGGGCACGGCGAGCCAGGCGAATTGCGTGCGGCGGCGCGGCAGCATGAGCAGCCAGAAGGTGAGCAAACCCCAGAGGAGCGGGAGCAAGAGCAATGCCATTACATTGCTGTCGGCATCGCTCCAGCCCGCGAGGCCCGCGAGCGCGCGTAGGCCAAGCGCGGTGAGCAGAGCCGCGGCGAAGGCAAGCGGGACGGTCATGACGAAGGTGAGCATGCCGCGACCGACGTGGCGCGGCTCGCTCTCTTTGGGGCGCATATGCGCCTTGCGGTCCGGCGCACGGCGCTTGCCGCGGGGCGAAGCCCATCCCGCGTGGGCGAGGAGCAGCGCGGCGGTCGCCATGCCGCCGAGCGAAGCGATCGCGAGCCCCCACGCGCCGTTTCCCGTGATCGCAAGAACTGCGCCCGCCAGCATCAGCGCCCAGGCGATGCCATTCTGCGCCGTCGAACGACGCGGGAGCCCCCACGCGCGGCGCAGCTGCAGCACCGCGGCGACGATCGCCGCGGTGCCGATCCAGACCAAGGATGCGGTGCCCGTCACCGGAAACGGTAGCCTAACGTCGCCATTACGTTGCGCGGTGCGCCCATGAAGCAGTCGCCGCGGGCGAGGCAGGAGGCGTAGAATTTGTTATTGAGCAGGTTCGTCGCGTTGAGCGCGAAGCGCCAGTTGTTCCAGCTTACCTCGGCAAGGGCATCGACCGTCGTGTTGCTGGGCGTGGTGATATTCCACGCCGGACCGTCAGAGCGGCGCTTGCCCGTATAGACGACCCCGGCGCCGAGCCGCAGCTGCGCCGCGTCCGTCAGGTCGAAGGTCTTGGTCGACCAGATCGAGGCGATGTGACGCGGCATATAGTCGAGATCGGTGTTGGTTTCCGAGCGGAGCTTGTTGTAGCCGTAGTTGACGAGAAGGTCGAAATCGTCCGGCAGACTGTGGCTTGCCTCGAATTCGACGCCCTTGGTGGACAGTTCACCCGACTGGGTGGTCGAACTGCCTTCGCCATAGAGGACGCGGTTGCGCTCCTTGATGTGGAACGCCGTCACCGTGACCAATGTGCCCGGTCCGGGCTGCCACTTGACCCCCGCCTCGAACTGGGTGCCGGTCTGGGGCTTGAAGGGATCGCCAATATTGCCGTCGATGTCGGTGAGCGAGCCGGCGATCGGCAGGAAGCTCTCCGTATAGCTGAAGAAGGGAGCGAGGCCGGCGCCGATCTCGCCGATGATGCCGGCGCGGAAGGTGGTGGCATTGTCCCTGTTCCCCGCCGACGCGGTCACCCGGTCGCGCCGCGCCCCGAGCACGACCGAAACGCGGTCGAAGAAGCGGATCTGGTCCTGGACATAGATGCCGAACTGCTTTTGCGAATCTTCGGAGAAGGGGCCGCTCGGGTCGTAGGTCAGCAGCGCATCATGATCGATGTCGTAAAGGTCGATGATCTCGAACCCGAAGACATTGCGCTTGCCGACCTTGTTCCAGCTGTAGTCGATGCCGACGAGCAGCTTGTGTTCGATATTGTCGCCGGTGTTGAAAGTGTACTGCAGGTTATTGTCGGTCGAAAAGACGTTCATCCGCGCGTCGCTGGCATCGGCGTAGAGGCCGATGGTGCGGCGGTCGGCGGCAAAGGGATCGGTCGGATTGGAGTAGCTGTTCGTATAGTGGGTGAAATATTCAAGGTCGCTGTCGATATAGCGCGCCTTGAGGCTGAGCCGTACCGCGTCCGAAAAGTCATGCGTGACGCTGGCCATGCCCTGCAGCGAACGGCCCGCATAGCGGTCCCAGCCAGGCTTGCCGACGAAGGTGAAACGGTCAAGCTGCTCCGGCGCGCCGGGGTTCGGGCGGAATGTGCCGATAATGGGGAGGAACTGCGACGTCGATCCGGTGTCGTCCTCCTGATAGAGGCCCGTGAGCACGACATCGGTGTCGGGCGTCGGCTTCCAGCGGAGCGAGGGGGCGAACATCACCCGGTCGTCGGGGACATGGTTCACAAAGGTATCGGAGTCGCGGAGCCGCCCGACCACTCGCACCGCGAGCGTGTCCGTCAGGGCGAGGTTGACGTCGCCCAGCACTTCCTTGCGGTCGTAGCTGCCATAAACAAGGTTGATTTCACCCCGCGTTTCAAAGTCGGGGCTCTTTGATACAAGGTTGACGAGGCCACCGATTGAACCTTGCCCGAACAGCACCGATGCCGGGCCGCGCACGATTTCGACGCGTTCGAAATTATAAGGGTCGGAGGTGATGCTGGCATAATAGGAGAAGATGTCGCGCATCCCGTCGCGGAACTGCAGCGCGTCGATGCCGCGCACGTTGAACCCGTCGACGCGGGTGTCGCGGCCGTAGGGGTTGGCGAGCACGCCCGCGGCATATTTCACTGTATCGCTTATATTGATGGCGCCTTGGGCTTCGTACTGTTCGGCGGTAATGACCTTGATCGGCTGCGGCAGCTCCATCAAAGCCGTATCAGTCTTGGTCCCCGCATAGCCGGTGATGACGATTTCGTCCGGGGCCTGCTCATCCGTCAATGCGGCCTCTGCGGCCAGCGCCTGGCCGTTCGCAAGTACGGTGCAGACCAGCAGGGTGAAACGTGCGGCTGTCATGGAAGGCCCCTTCGATTGAATTTGTTGTTCGATCGCAGGGTGACTAATGAGAGGCAGTAGCATTAGCAATGCATTTTGTGAATTTGTTTGTCAGGGCTGGGGGTTGCCGATACTTGCGTTCGGCGCGGGAGCGGCGGGCCTCTGAGGTCATGGTGGAGGCGCGCGCCGCGCTCGCTTTCCGGTTTGGCGATCCGGATGTGGAGACGCGGCTGGGCGAGGCCATCGACTGGGCGGCACGCCATGGCAATCTGCGTCCCGAACTGCGTTTCCGGTCGCTGCGATCGGGGCTGGGTCTGGCTACCTGCGACGACGATCAGGTCACAATGCTGAGAGGCCGAAGCGGGTGTCACCGAGCGGTGCATATCGCCGACAGGCTGAGGCGCCCGCATCCGGTGGTTGGCGGGGAGGGGGCGGGACCCGACGAAAGCAATGTCTCGGCTTTCTTCACGCCCAGGGAGTTCGCTGTTCTGGAAGGCGTGGGCTAGGGCTTGTCCGACAAGGCGCTTAACCCAGTCTAGGCGGCGTGGACAAATTCGATGTTAGCGCAGGGATCGCTTTCCTGTGATCGGGTTGTTAGCATTGGGAATGACACTGGAAGAAGAGAGCGAACGAACCACGTCGATGCTGCGCGGCAAGATTGTCCGGCGTATCTTGCGCCACCGCGATGGAGAGGTCGTGATCGAGTTTGAGGATGGCAGCCGATTTTTCGCGGATAGTCACGGCCCTCTCGAACTGTCCGTCACCTTTGCGGAATAGCATATGAGCTTTCTGCCATTTGCACGTCGATGCGATTGACGTAACCCACAAGGATTGATTCAAGGCTGCTTTTTGGAGGCAGGTTTGAGCAGGGGCGATCTCACCGAAGCAGAATGGCGTGTTCTCAAGGGCCTCCTGCCCATCGACCCCGACAACCGCGGCCGAGGCAGACCTCCCGAGCAGAATCGTTCGATCATCAACGGCATTCTCTGGCGGCTCCGCTGCGGCGCTCCATGGCGCGACGTGCCACCAAAATATGGCAGTTGGAATACCATCTATCGGCGGTTCCGGCGCTAAAGCGAAGCGGGGGTTTGGGAGACAGTGGCGGTGACGCTCGCCGAGGTCATGGCGGACAGCGACCATTACAGCATCGACAGCACCACAGTTCGCGCCCACGTCTCGGCAGCGGGCGGAAAAGGGGGACTCATCGACGCGCTCTTGGCCGCTCGCGGGGCGGGTTCACAAGTAAACTTCACTGCCTGGCTGATGCCCTCGGACGACCGATCGCGTTCCACCTGACCGGCGGTGAAGCCGCCGATTGCAAGGCCTATAATGCCTTGATCGGCCTGCCTGAACGTGCACCGGACGCCTTCCTCGCGGACAAGGGCTACGATGCCGATACCATTCGCGCCGATCTCGCCGAGCGGAAGATTGAACCCGTCATACCCGGCCGATCAAACCGCCGCGTGAAGATCGAGTATGACCGGGCGCTCTACAAGCAACGGAACCGCATCGAGCGCATGTTCGGCCACCTCAAAATCAACCGGGCCATCGCCACCCGCTACGATCAATTGGCCAATAGCTTCCTCGGAATGGTCCATCTTGCCACTGCCAGATACTGGCTCAAATTTGTCCACGCCGCCTAGAGCGAATAGGGTCTCAGGGGGATTTTCCGTATTCTACGGGAATTTACAGGGAAAACTAAACATAAAACACGCTATACGACCTATGGAAACCGTGGAGTTCGGCGCTTTCCTAGTGTATTTCCCCGCGTTCAAAATAGGGAACAAATCGTCAGGAACAAGGAACGCGGCAGGGTAAGGTATTCGACAGACTGGCGCCTTAGATCGGCTAGTATCGTGCGGAGGAGTCTTTCGCCCCGTGAAATTTCAGCTTTCATTCGTTTCGGCTCACCGCGCCGCATGTATGGGCGAACGTGGCGATTGCGCTGCGATAGACAAAATGTTTTGCGAGGCTAACTACGTCTGAAAACCGGCGTTTCTCTTGCTTCAGTCCACGAACCCTAGTCGAACCCTCAACCAAGCATGTTCACTGGGAGGGCTGCGCAATGCCCTTGGATAGGATCGTGGCCAACTGAAGACGCCGTCATCTGACGAACAGCTTCGCCACAACCAGCTCCGTGGCACCGGAGATTGTTCCCAGAGGGCGCGCCTGGCTCACTCCCGGAAGCATTTTGCGTTCCACAGACTGCATCTCGATCGCCCGTTCGATGTCGACCCCGGCCTCATCCGGAGGTAGGACGACCACGCCGCCTTCGTCCGCAATCACGAGATCGCCGGGCATCACCACGGCACCCGCTACGCTGACCGGAACGTTCATAGCGCCACCAATGCCTTGCACGCGCGTGGTGATGCTGCTGATGCCGCTTGCCCATACTGGCAGTCCGCACGCCCTGATTTCGTGAGGGTCGGCGCACGGACCATCGACGATAACGCCAGCGATCCCGGCACGGGCAAGGCAAAGCGCGACGCCTCCGCCAAGACATGCATGATGCCTATCTCCCAGCCTGTCGATCACCAGTATCTGGCCAGGACCGACAAGCCCTGCCGCATGATGCAGCAACGTGGAATCGGCGGCCGGAAGGCACAATGTGACGGCGGTTCCGGCAACGCGGCCAACTGGGACGATGGGCCGTATCACGGGGGCGGGAAAACCGCGGAGGCGGAAGTGCCCGATGGTTGCAGGTTCCGCGAGGACGGCCCGGTCGAGGAGTGACTGAGGCAGTGGTTCTGGTTGCGGACGAATATCGAACATTCCGATTTCCTTTTGCTCAGACGAGAACGCGATTCTGGCGGACCGGAAGCCGGCTGCGGACCTGTTCCATATACCGCGAATCCAGCCGTGTGCTGGCGAAGCCAGGGCCGTTCGAAACCTGGGCCACGACGAGTCCCCATGGATCCACGATCATCGAGTGGCCAAAATTCATGTATTTGCCGTTGTCGAACGTGCCGACCTGGCCGGGTGCGGCAACATAGCACTGTGTTTCGATCGCGCGGGCGCGCAGCAGAATTTCCCAGTGATCCGCGCCGGTCTGGAAGGTAAAGGCCGAAGGAACCACGATCAGGTCCGCTTCAAGGTCGGCGAGACGACGGAACAGTTCAGCGAAGCGAAGATCGAAGCAGATTGCAAGGCCGACGCGCACACCCTCGACGACGACGACGACGATATCGCTTCCGGCGGCGATCGTGGCTGATTCCTTCAACTCGGTGCCGTCGGGCAGCGTAGCGTCGAAACGATGGATCTTGCTGTACCGGCCAAGGAGGGTGCCGTCGCGTGAAAACACGGCCGATGTGTTGTAGCAGGCCCCATCTCGCAGTTCGACTGAACTGCCGGCGTGGATATTGACCTGCAATCGTGCGGCAAGAGCGCTCATTGCCTGATGATATCCACCCTCGAGAACTGGTTGCGCGCTGTTCCGCAGCTTATCGGCAGAACCCGAAATGAATGCGCTCATTTCCGGCAGGATGACCAAGTCTGGACGGTCCTCCTGCACTGCTGCTTCGACGAGTGCGACAATATTGTCGATATTCGCTGCCTGATCGTCGGAAGAATTGAGCTGTATTATGGAAAATTTCATGGATTCGATGCCCTCGATAATATCGACATTAGCTAGCGGGGCGTGGGTTCAAGGGTCCAATGTGGAATTTCTATAGCGCGCAATAAGCGTCTGGAATGCAGGAGTGTTGGCCCCATAAGCGTTGATTATGCGCCGGTATCGCGAGAATTGATTGGGAGTCTTGGGTGCCAGTCGGTCTAATGGCACGCTCATTTCCTTTGAGGGGAGGAACCGGAATGTACGTCGTCAACCCGATGCCCGCGCAAATTTCTGGACACTTGCTCAGCCAGCTTCTGGAAACAGATACGGGAACGATCGGCCATTTTCTTGATTCGGGTTTCATGGATGTTGGTGTAAGCGCGAAGATGCCCGGCGCTCGGATCGTTGGTACTGCAGTGACCGTTAGGGTCACGGTCCCTGATTCCGTTATCGGCCATTATGCCCTGAAATTCGTCCGGCCCGGCGACATTCTGGTCATCGAACGTGGCCGGGATCGCGAGACGGCCTGCTGGGGTGGCACGACATCCGTTGGTGGGGTGAAGGCCGGGCTTGCGGGCCTTATCATGGATGGTGCCGGAAATGACATTTCGCAGGCCAATGCCGCCGGCCTGCCGATCTGGTGCCGCGGCGTAACGCCAATCACGACGAAATATCGTGGACTTGGCGGCGAGATCAATGTGCCGATCTCGTGCGGGGGCGTGGCCGTCAATCCGGGCGATGCCATCCTTGCGGACGAGAACGGGGTTCTCGTGATCCGCCCATCGGACCTGCCGCAGGTGATCAGGGACGCGCTTGCCTTCCGGCGGAAGGAGGAGGAGCTACTGTCGGCCCTCGCCGAAAACCCGTCGCTGTGCTACCCGGACATTACGGGGGCGAGTGCGATCGTGGAAGCGAAGCTCAAAGTGTAGACAGGCGGTTGTGAGAGGGTCGGTGTACGATGAACACGAGGTTTCTCGAAACACTGGTTTGGCTCACCCGACTACGCAGTTTCAGCCGAACGGCTGAAAAGCTCAACACGACTCAGCCTGCGGTTTCCAACAGGATTAACAAGCTTGAGGAACTGCTGGGCGTAAAGCTCTACGACCGCGGCGCCCGCCAGTTTGAACTGACCCCCGCGGGGAGGCGGATCATCCGCCTTGCGGAGCAGATCGTCGATCTTTCCGGCGAGCTGCGGGAAGCATCCATCAGCGACGAGGTGATTGATGCTAAACTTCGCGTCGGTGTGATCGAAATCGTCACCATGTCTTGGTTGCCGGATCTCGTCGACATGGTGGGCGAGAGCTTTCCGAAAGCCGTTCTCGAAATCGGAACCGGAACGACAGGGCAGCTTCTCCAGCAACTGCGTCAGGACGAGATGGATCTGGTGATTATTGTCGGCCCTGTGAACGAACCTCACACTTTGTCGATTCCTATCTGTAACGTCGCGCTGGAATGGCTCGCGGAACCTGGCAAATACGATTGCACACGAGAGATCGATGTTGTTGATCTCTCGCGTATGCCGGTGGTTCTGAACGGGCCTGGCAGCTCGGGTTACGACATGCTGATCGAATATTTTCGAGGGTATGGAATTCACAACGTGCCCTCGCACGATCGGAAGCTGGTGATCGATTGCATTTATTCCCTCGGGACAGCGATGCAGGTCGTTCGCACGGGGCTCGGCATTATGGCCCTGCCGGTTTTCCTTTTCGATGAAGATCTGCGTGAGGGGCGCGTGGCCTGTATGCCCGTTCGGCAGCGCCCACCGAACTTCACGATCACGGCGTGCTGCAAGGAGCCGGTTGCGAACCGGCTCATACACCGTGTCATCGATATGGCGAGCGCTGCCGCCGCTGCTTGCGCGCTGCGCTACGATCCCTCGCAATTTTGGCTGGATCAGCGCGCAAACCAGCGCATCAATTTTGATGATGGTGCGCAATAATAACATCCCATTGGACCCGGTCTGTATTGTGCCCTACGCCCAATAGATCAAAAAAATCATGATCTTTCCCCGCCTGCGAAGGGTGGGGCGACAGGGCTAAGGGGGATACCGATGGACACAGGGATTCTGGCTGTAAACTTGCGGAACGTTCGTTGCAGCCTTCTGGTGGGCGCATCCTTGCTTGTTAGCGATGCCTGCGGCCTGCCCTTTACAGGCAGTGCGCTCGCACAAACTGTTGAAGCGTCCGATGAGATTGTCGTCACGGCGCGACGTCGCGATGAGACCGTTCAGGACGTGCCGCTCTCCGTCTCTGCGTTCAGCGGCGCGCAGCTCGAGGGTCGGGGTGTGTCAACGCTCAAGGATCTTCAGCATGCCATTCCGGGCCTTCAATATTCCGACCGTGGCAATTTGCAGACGGAACTGACAATTCGCGGCGTCGGCGGCGATTCTCGCAACATCGGTATTGAGAGCGGTGTCGGTATGTATGTCGATGGCGTGTATGTCGCGCGCACATCGGGTTACAACGCCGACCTGACGGACCTAGAGCGGGTCGAGGTTCTGCGCGGTCCACAGGGCACGCTGTTCGGCAAGAACACGATCGGCGGCGTCATTAACATTACCTCGCGCAAGCCCACGGACGAAACCGAAGGTCAGGTTTTTGCAAGTTACGGGAATTTCAACGCGCTTCGCACGCAGGCGTCGCTTTCGGGCCCGCTCTCTGACAATCTCTTTGCGAAGTTCACGGTCGCCACGTGGGATCGCGACGGCTATATTCACAACGTCTACGATGGGCGGGATCTCAACGATGAAAATCGTCGCGGCGGACGTCTTCAGTTGCGTTGGCTTCCCACTGATCAGCTCGAAATAAACGTCAGCGCCGATGTCACCAGAGATCGCCGCCACGCAGTTCTGAATCAGATGAACTCTACCTCAGGCGCGGCGGCGCCCTACTACACGGGCGATCGCTTTGAAGCGAACACGGATCAGCGCAACGAGGACAGCCGTGACATGTGGGGTGTGAGCCTCACGGCCGACTATACACTGGCGAGTGGGCATGTTCTCACCTCGATTTCGGCGGTCAGAGACATCCAGATTCTGGTCTATAGCGATATCGATCAGACACCGCTCGATCTCTTCCATAGCGGTCCGTTCACGGACAATTCGCGTATGTTCAGCCAGGAGCTGCGCCTTGTGTCACCATCTGACGGTCCTTTGACCTATGTGGCCGGTCTCTATTATTTCCGGCAGGATTCCGATGGTATTCGCCGCGTCTACATCGGCGGATTGCTTGCCAACGGTGCCATCAACGATGCGGCGGTACTGACGAACAGCTATGCGGGCTATTTGAATGCCGATTACAAACTTACCGACAAGCTGACGCTGACCGGTGGCATTCGCTATACCCAGGAAAAGAAGTCTGGCGAATTCCTGCAGATCCGACCGAACCTCAATTATGATTTCCAGGATATGAGGCGCAAGGACAGCAACTGGTCCTGGGTCGGGAGTCTGCGCTATGAGTTTAACGAAAATCTGACCAGCTATGTGAGTGTCTCGCGGGGGTACAAATCGGGAGGCTTCAACCTTGATACCATCGGCGCCCCCAATCTCATCGCATCGGACCTGACGTTCGCCCCCGAGGAGGTCACCAACTACGAACTCGGCATCAAGGGGCGTTCGAGCGACGATCTGGTGCGTTTCAACCTCGCGGTCTTCGATTTGGAATACCAGGATAAGCAGGTCTCCCAGTTCATTTCGACGGGTGCTACGACGATACCGTCCAATCAGGTGACGAATGCAGGGCGCGCCCGCATTCGGGGTTTCGAAGCAGACGCGACGCTGAAGCCCTGCGCGGGTTTCACTCTCACGGCGACCGCCGCGTATCTCGATGCGAAGTACACGCGTTTTGACAGCGCCGCGTCGATCGGAGGCGTGCTGCTCTCCTATGCCGGTAACCGTATAGAGCGTACGCCGGACTGGACCGCTTCGGCGACCGCCGAATATCGCCATGCCATGGACCACGGCGATCTCGTGCTCTCCGGCACCGCGAGCTATACGGGCGATGTCCATCTTCAGGCCGATAATCTCGACCGGAATTTTGAAAATGGCTATCTGCTTTTCGATGCCCGTGTCGGGTATGAAATGGAAAACGGGTTTTCGCTCTCGCTCTGGGGCAAGAATCTCGGCAAGAAAGACTATCGCACTTTTGCGCGTGTCTTTGCGGGGCTCGATCAGGCTGTGTACGGGGAGCCGCGGACATACGGGATCGACTTGCGGTATCGGTTCTGACGGGCAGGAGCATGATGACGGAGCGGGTGGGGGAGAGGGCGAAAGGTCGCTGGACGGACTGGCTGGTTGTGGCGCTTTTGATGAGCGCGATGATCTTTTCGTTCATCGACCGGTTCGCCTTGTCCCTGCTTGTCAACCCGATAAAGGATGATCTGGGCGTTTCCGATGCCCAACTTGGCCTTCTCCATGGTGTCGCCTTCGGCCTGTTTTACGCGGGCATGGGTTTGCCGCTCGGCTGGCTCGCGGATCGCTGGTCGCGCAAGGGCACGATTATGGTCGGGGTTGGTGTCTGGAGTGCCGCAACCGCGGCCTGCGGCCTTGCCGGGAACTACACGCAGCTCCTCCTCGCCAGGATATTGGTCGGTGCGGGGGAGGCGGGTTTGGCGCCGGCCAGCTACGGGATCGTCCACGATCGTTTCCCAAAGCGTTCCCTAGGTCGTGCGATGAGCATCTTCCAGCTCGGCAGCATGGTCGGCGCCGGGGTGGCGATGTATCTTGCAGGCAAGGTTTATGGTTTCTTTTCTGCGTCGGGCGATGCGGGTTGGCACTGGATCCTTGATCTTGCTCCATGGCAGAAGACGTTCATCGTTCTTGCCCTGCCGGGTCTTTTGTTCGTGCCCTTGATCGCGATGATTCGTGAGGTCCGGCCCGAGGCAAATGTATTTGACGGGGCTGCCGGAAATCTGTCGCTGGTGACCGCACTGCGCGAAAAGCCGATGCTCTACGCAAGTCTTTTCCTCGGCATGTCCGGGGTCATCGCATCATCTTATGCATTGCTGGCCTGGATGCCGGCTATCTTGGGCCGCGAATACGGTATGTCGCCCGAAGTGGTGGGCACTACTTACGGTCTCGTTGTTCTCATCGCCAGCCCTGCCGGATTGCTTGCGGGGGGATGGGCGGCCGACTATCTTCAGACTTGCGGTTCACCCTCGCCGCACGCGCGGATCGCAATCTTTACGGCAGCCGTCGCGCTTCCCCTAACATTGGTGGTGGGATTGGTATCTACTGCCACCGGATTGCTTGCGATTGTAGCAGCACTCCATCTCGTGCTCGCCCTGCCGATCGGTGTGATTCCGGCGCTTATTCAAACGATTTCTCCGGCTGCGGTTCGCGGCCAGCTTTCCGCGCTTTATGTCTTGGTAGTCAATTTAATCGGCCTTGGCCTGTCGCCGACGCTGGTCGGGGCTCTCTCCTCGGCCAGCGCAGGGGATGCAGTTGGGCTTCGCCATGCTCTTGTTCTTGTCTCCGTCGTCCTGCTCCTTCTCGGTTTACCGCTGATCGTGAAAGTCGAGAGATTGCTTCGGCAGTAGCTTTGTGGCTGAAGCCTTGCCCCGCGACTTGGGCAAGCGACGAAGCTGCAACGTGTTCTTCATCGAACGGCGTGTTCTGGTAGCTGCGGACGTTGAAGCCGCCGCTCTTGAAGCCGCGCGACGCCGAAGCGTACAGGAAGATGCCTTCCGCCGGGATGAAATTCAGGCCAACCTTGGGCGTGATGCTCTTGAACGCCGCAACAATAGCGACCGGTGCTCTCAGGTTAGCTCGAAGGTTCGCAGCCGATGCCGGCCCGCACCTCTCGCGGTGAGCGTCCATATTTGAATTTGAAGGTTCTGCTGAAGTAGGCAAGGTCGTTGAAGCCCCAAGAATAGCAGGTCTCCGATATTGTCTTCTTGAGCAAGATGGGGTTCTCGAAATCGGCCTTGCAGCGTTCAAGCCGCCGGTCCCTGATCCATGTCGCCACGGTGCTACCGGTCTGGCTGAACAGCATGTGCAGGTAACGGCTGGTGATCTGGTGCGAGGCCGCGATCGCCTCGATCGACAGTTCCGGGTCCGCAAGCCTGATCTCGATATAGTCCTTGATCCGGCGTAGCAGGCCATCCTGATGCGTCGAGAGATCACTGTGCCCACCGCCGCAGTATGAGGCTTCCACCGTCAGGGAGAAGATGTTGATGAGCGAGAGCGACAGGACGTTGAGCTGCGATCGTTCGATCTCCTCGCAACAGGCGAACAGGCCGATCAGGAAGTCCTTGAAGATCTTGTTGATGCCTTTCGCGCCGTCGAACGGCATGCACAGCAATCCGTTGATCAGATCTTGCCGGTGGCTGATGAAACTCCGCGGTATCTTGAGGATGATCCGCTCGACCGGCATGGCGAAATCGATGCTGTAGGGCTTGTCCCCATCAATGATGGTGAAGTCGCCCGGGCGCAACTCGGTGCAGCGGTCATTCTGGACGATGCATCCATTGCCCGATAGCTGCAAGGTGACGAAATAGCCGTTTGCCGAAGAGCTCAGAATGGATTTTTGCGATCGGCGGACCGCGACCGGATCACATGCCATGTTGGTGACCTGAAGGTCGCCAAGACGTTGGGATCGCCAACACCAGGAAAAATCACCGCCCAACTTGCGCTGGGCCTCGACCTGAAAGCGCGAGCGGCAGAAATCGCTTTCAAACGCGGCGAATCCGGTGCTCGCGCCTTGGTCCGGAACTGTCATTGCATGTTGCAAGTCACGATATCTCCTGAGTGATCCGCGCGCTCTCCGCCCATGCGCGCGGCGTCATGGAGTTTCTCGAGCGCGTTGATCGTTCGCATCCTGATGGACCCAGCTGAACAGTTCGGCATTACCGAATGGAAGATGGTTCAGACCGCTGTCCCGGTCAACACGGACCTGTACCAGCGCGGTTTTCCCTGAAGCGAACGCCCGGGAGACCGCAGCCGCGATGTCGTCGGCGCGTTCGACATATTCGCCGTGGCCGCCGACGGCTGCGATCATCTGGTCGTAGCGGGTCGGATGGAAGCGCGCTTCGGGAGTCGACCCCATCTTGGCGTCCAGCGCCGCCAATTCCGCGCCGTAGGACTGATCGTCGTTGACGATCACGACAACCGGCAGGGCGTGGCGCACGGCCGTTTCGAGATCCATGACGTGAGGGCCGAGCCCGCCGTCGCCGGTGATGAGGCAGACGCGCCGATCGGGCGCCGCCATCTGCGCGCCGAGCGCATGTGGCAGGCCCGCGCCCATCAGGCCGAAAATGACGTTCCATATATAGTCGTTGCTACGCTGTTCGAAGGCATCGTTGAGGTAGACACCCGTCAGGCCGCACTCGGTTATGATGATCGCGTCGTCGGGTACCGCTTCACGGGCTCGTGCCATCAGTTCATACGGATGCATCGGCACGAGCCCCGACGCAGCTTCGATGCGCTGCCTGCGTTCCGCGAGAAACCGCTCGCGCCACGTTCCGAGCCTGGGGTTCGGCGCTCGCGCCGGCCCCTCGTTGAGAGCCGACAGCAGCTGGCCCAGCACATCGCCGATCGCGCCGCAAACAGGGATGTCGATCGGACGGTTTACGCCGAACGCGGCGGGATCCTCGTGGATCATGATCCACTTGCGGGTTATGTCACCTTTCGCCCAATGTCGCTGCCGGCCGTAATTGACATGTTCGGTGATGGTGGTGCCGACCGCGATGACGAGATCGGTCTCGTCGATGACCTCGCGGATCGTGTCACTGCTGAAATTGATGTAGAAATCCTCATCCTCGCGCACCGCGCCCCGGGCGGTCATCGGTGTGGTGGCAGGACAGCCGATCGACAGCGCGAGGCGACGCAGCAGATCGAAGGCGCGGCTGGGCTGCACGGCCTCGCCGGCGAGGATGAGCGGAGAACGTGCATTTCGGATAGCATCGGCCGCCTGCAGAATCTGGGAAGCCGGGGCGGCGGCGCTACCGAGGCGATAACGCCGGGTGAGCGGCAGGGGATCGTAGGGGAAGCTCTGCTGGTGCCCTTCGTAGTCGACTTCGACATAGACCGGGCCGGGCGTTCCGCTCATCGCATGGCGAAAGGCCTGCTGCATCATCTCGTCGACCTGCCGCGGATGCAGGATCTTTCCCGCCCATTTGCAGATGCCGGCGAAGGCGGGGAAGACGAGGTCGCTGTGCAGGAAGCGGCCGGTCCGCACCCCGGTCGTGCTTTCATGCTGGCGCGACGCGCCGATCAGGATCACGGGGATGTTCTCCTCGCTGCAGCTGATCGCTGCGGCGAGCATGTTGGCGGCGCCGGGGCCCTGGGCGCCCATCGCCACCTGCGGTCGCCCGGTCAGGCGGTAATAAGCAGCGGCCATGAACACGCCGGCGGCCTCGTGCCGGGCCCCGACCATGCGCATGCCCTGGCGAAGCGCATGCATCTGGATTTCCATCAGCGACAACTCGCCATGGCTGGAGATCAGCTCGACGCCTTCGGCCAGCAGATTCTGCACGATGCGTTCGCCGACCGTCATTCGGTTCGTCATATGCAACCCCTTCTTCATTCAACCGCAGAAGCTTTCACATCGGCCAGCAGAATCATTGACCGTCACCGAATGAATTTTTGACCTGGCCGCAACGGTGCCGATCAGTCTGCCTCCCGAACCGCCGAAGGCAAAATCTCTTTCGGTCTCGCGCAAAGGCTGGGTCCGCTCGCCGTGTACAACCCGTTTGTTCGCCGCCTCCGGTGTTCAGCGCACTGGGCAAAGCGTGCCCAAACGGGGAGATTACGGGACTGTGGTGCAGGGTATCGATGCGCTCAAGGCGGCTTTGCGGGAACGGTTAGGCAAAAGGCAGAACGTCACGCCGGCCGAGCGGCGCACGAAAACCGACATGATAGCTCGGTTCGGGGCGCCCGATGCGCTGATGCCGTCTACGCCGATCATGCTCGGCAATGTCCCCGCCGCGCGGTTTGATCCGGTCGAGGCAAGATGCGGCGGCTGCGTCATCTATGTGCACGGCGGCGCCTTCGTCGCCGGCTCGTCCACGTCGCACGCCTATATCGCGTCTCGGCTGGCGACAGGCCTTGGTGCGCCGGTTTTCGCACTCGATTATCGGCTGGCGCCAGAGCATGTCTATCCGGCCGCGCTGGAGGATGTGATGGTTGCGGTCGATGCGGCCGCGGCTCTGTTCGGATCGCGCCACGATGTCGCCCTTGCAGGGGACTCCGCCGGAGGCTCTCTTGCGCTCCTAGCAGCGCTCCGCCTGTGCGACGAGGCTGATAATGTCCGCCGCCTCGCCGTGATCAGCCCGGTACTGGATTTCCAATGTTCGGCTGACAGTTATGATCGATTGCGCGACCGGGACCCCTTCATCAGCAGGTCGGGCCTGATGCAGGACATCGCGGCCTTCCTCGGTCCGACCGCGCCCGATTGTCCCGAACTGTCGCCGCTGACCTGCAGGCTCTCTTGTCTTCCGCCGCTGCTGATTCAGGTCGGGTCGGAGGAAGTCCTAATCGACGACGCGATCGCGCTGGAGAAGAAGGTCCGTGAGGCCGGCGGCCAGGTCGAACTGAACATCTGGCCCGACATGGTACACGTCTGGCACCTCTTTCCGCACTATGTCGAGGAAGCGGATCAGGCGATCGCCGAGATCATCGCCTTTCTAGGCCAGAACTGACGGCGCTTTCACACGGCGAGAAGCGGAGCGTCCCCCACCTATGCCTCGTTCTGCCTGAGTGCTGCGATCTGGCTGTCGAAATAGGCGGCAACATCCGGTCCGAACGGCGGACGCTGGCTCGCCAGCACGGCTTCATCGCTCCGTTGGGTAACGACGGAAACCGAATTGCTGAAGGTCTTGAAGCCTTCGTGGCCGCGATACCGGCCCATCCCACTTGCGCCGACGCCGCCGAACGGGATCTGCTCATAGAAGATCTGGCACAGCGCGTCGTTGATCACGATGCTGCCGGTCTGGATGCCGCTGGTGACCAGACCAATCTCGGCGTCGTCGGTTCCGAAATAGTAAGCCGCCAGCGGGTGCGGCCTCGATCGTATGAAGCGCAGGCTGTGTTCAAGGTTATCCGATGCAATAATCGGAAGGATCGGGCCGAAGATCTCCTCCTGCATCACGGCCATATCGTCATGTGCGCCAATGACGATCGTGAAGGGAAATTTGCGGCCGCGTTTTCCGGTATCGACATCGTCATGGTTGACGGTGCGGATGTCTGCGCCCTTGGCGCGGGCATCATCGATGAGCGCCTGCAGGCGGCCGTAGTAGCGATCGCTGATGATTGCGGTATAGTCGTCATTTTCCGCGATCGTGGGATAGAGGCGGTGGGCTGCCGCCAGCATTCCATCAGCCAGCCCGTTGATCATGTCGCCCGGCGCGAGCACATAATCCGGCGTCACGCAAACCTGGCCGCCGAACGCCAGCTTCGCCTGTGTTAGCCGCGCCGCCGCGAGCGTCATGTCGGCCGATCGGGTGATAACGGCCGGGCTCTTGCCGCCGAGTTCGAGCGTCACCGGCACCAGATTGGCGCTCGCTGCCTGCATGACCTTGCGCCCGACTTTGGTTGAACCGGTGAAGAGGATATGATCGAGCGGCAGGCCGGTCAGCGCCTCGGCAATTTCTGGTCCCCCTTCGAGCGGTGCGACCTCGGCCGGATCGAACAGTGCGGTGAGCCCCTCGGCCATGAGCCGCGAGGTCGCAGGGGCGAGCTCGGGGAGCTTCAGGAGAACGCGGTTTCCCGCGGCCAATATGCCCGTCATCGCCAGACTGCCGAGCAATACTGGGCCATTCCACGGAATGATCGCCCCGACGACACCGCGCGGCGCGTGGTGAATCGCGACGTTGACGTCCGGCTGGCCGATATCCAGCGGCTCGGGCGCCATCCATGTCTCCAGACTGTCCTGTGTAAAACGGATGGCGCCGATGCCACCCAAAATGTCGGCGGCGCGCGTGAGGATCGGGCTGCGCCCCCCGAAGTCGGCGTACAAGGCCTCGACGAACCGCTTCTCGTAGCGCAGCAGGAACTGTTCGAGCCGGCGAAGACGATCGATGCGGACATGGAGCGGAGGGAAGCCATCGGCCAGGAAGCCGGCGCGCTGGCGTTCGAACGCGTCGCGCACGTGGGCGGCAGAGATGGGGGCTGCAGAGATAGGGGCGGCGATGCTCATCGTCTCGGCTCCTCATCGATGGCTGGAACAATCGTCGCGCTGTAGGTTGCCGGATCGGCCTCGAGCCAGCCAACCAGGTCCATCACATACGGTGGGGCATGCGCATGGCTCGCGCTCTGGTCGGTCGCGACCTGCACCAGCGCCGGCTTGCCGGAGGCGAAGGCCCGCGCAATGGCGGGACCGATTTCGCTCGCATCGTCGACATATTCCCCGTGCCCACCGATCGCCACTGCCATCAGGTCGTAGCGGACAGGGCTGAACGTGGTCTCGATCGTGTGGCCGACATGGGCGACATGCGCGGCCATCTCGGCGCCAAGGCACTGATCGTCGTTGACCACCACCACCACCGGCAGATTGTGCCGCACCAGCGTTTCGAACTCCATGAAGTGAAAGCCGAGCGCACCATCGCCGCTCAGTAGGCACACGGCCCGCTCGCGCCCCGCGGCGAGTTGCGCGCCGATCGCATAGCCGAGGCCCGTGCCGAGATGTGAGAAGGTGGAGGTGTAGAGAAAATCGCGGCTGCGCTGCTCGAAGAATGCCATTTTGTAGAGAATGGTCAGCCCACCGTCGAGTACCACCACCGCATCGTCTGGCACGGCCTTGCGGGCTTCAAGCATCAGTCTGGACGGATGGATGCGATTGGTGAGGGGAATCTCCGCTTCCAGCCTTTCCCGTTCGCTGAGATAGGAGGCCCGCAGAGTCGGCAGACTGGCTTGAGGCCGCAATGGACCCCGTTTTTCGATCTCGTCGGCCAACTGGGCGATGGTAAGGGCCGGGTGGCCGATCACCGCGAGATCGACGGGGCGGTTGACGCCTACCGCTCCGGCGTCACGCTCGAGCACGATCACCTTGCGATCCGCGTCGCCCTCGGCGAAGTGGCCCAGTCGGCCATAGCCGCTCATCTCCGGGAAGCATGTGCCGACCGCGACGAGAAGATCGGCACCGGCGATGGCGCTCCGGCCCGCCTCACTCATCGGCAGCAGCACCTGCGCGTCGGTTTCGGGCACGGCGCCGCTGCCACCCATCGTCATCAGCACGGGCGCGCCGAGCAGCCTGGTGAGCCGGGCGAAGGCATCGTGCGACCGGGTGCGCACCACGTCGTCCCCGGCCAGCAGCAGCGGTGATCTGGCCGCGCGGATCATTCTGGCGGCGTCTTCGATGACCACGGCATCGGCACGCTGCGGACCCGTCCGGTAGCGCGACGGCGGGAGCAGCGGCGGGAAGGACCAAGCCTTGTCGTGGATCGAATAGTCATATTCGACATAGACCGGGCCAGGCGTGCCCGAGAGTGCCCGGCGGAATGCTTCCTGCACCACTTCATCAATCCGATCCGGGTGGTCGATGGCCGCCGCGAACTTGCAAGTGCTGCGGAACATGTCGAGCATCGGCGCGTGCAGCCAGCGGCCCCGACGCACCGCGAGATTCGACGCGTTCTGCCGACGGGCACCCATGAGCAGGACGGGAATGTTTTCCTGCGCGGCGCACACTGCGCCCGGCAGTAGGTTGGCGACACCCGGGCCGATCGCCCCGAACGCCACCTGCGGGCGGCCTGTCATGCAATAGTAGCCCGAGGCCATGAACACTGCCGAAGCCTCGTGTCGCGGCCCCACGACGGCGATGCCGTTGCGTTCGGCATGCATCTGGATATCGACCATGCTGAGGTCGCCCTGGGAGAATATCGTGTCGACCTGCTCTTGTATCAGCAGCCGAACGAACCTTTCCCCGAATGTCATGGTGTCGCGCATCGTGCCTCCGGGACGGATGATCCGTCGTATCCAGCCAAACGATGGTCAGCGGGCCGCGGAGCGTCAAGCGCCCCGGCGGCCAGGTCAAGAATCTCTTCGCTTACGTGCCGTTTTCCCTGCGCGAACGCGGGAAGGTCAAAATTTCCTTCCTGCCTTGGCAACGCAAAATGGGCCGCCCTCCATATCATCGTCATCTCGTGGGGAGCCGCACGGACCGTAAAACAAGAGCGTGTCCGCCGGATTGATTTTACAGGGAGATTTACAATGCTGTTCGGGGGAAAACGGATCAACGGGGGAACCGGACCAGCACGTCTTGCGCGGGCCATGTTGATGTCGGGCGCGGGATCGGTGCTTGTCGCGCTCGCGCCGGCGGCGCAGGCGCAAGAGCAGGCAGAGCCGGAGGTGATACCAGCCGCCGAGGGTGAAATCCTGGTGATGGCGCGCAAACGCTCCGAAAACTTGCAGGATACGCCGATTGCGATCACCGCCCTCACCGGCGCCCAACTCGAGGCGCGGAACACCACCAAGATCGATACCATCGCGCAGTTCGCACCGAACGTCGTCTTCGAGCCGGCGGCGCCACTCACCGGCGCATCGAACAACGGCTCGGTCTTCATTCGCGGCATCGGCACCACCGAGTTCTCCCTGGGGACGGAACCGGGCGTCGGCATCTATGTGGACGGCGTCTATCTGGCGCGCACCAGCGGTAACGTCATGTCGCTACTGGACGTGGAATCGATCGAAGTGCTGCGCGGGCCGCAAGGTACGCTGTTCGGGCGTAACAGTGTCGGCGGCGCGGTGTTGATGCGCTCGAAGCGCCCCGCCGCGGATCTCGGCGTCCGGTTCCGGATGGAAGCGGGCACGGACAATCTGATAAATGCCACGGCGGCCGTCGACCTGCCCATCTCCGAATCCGTTCGCACCAACTTCACCGTCCAGCGCCGTTCCCAGTCCGGCTATGTCCGCGACATCGCCCGGATCGAGGATTTCGGCCGGCAAGGCAGCTGGTCCGGTCGCGGCATCGTCGAAATTCAGGCCACCGACAACCTGCGTTTCACGACCCACGCCGATTATACGCGCGAAAAGAACAGCGCCGCACCGTTCGTACTCGTGCAGCTGTTCGAGACCAATCCGCTCTCGGGCGAGCCGACCAGCGCGGCACTCGCCAATGCCGGGCTCGGTTGCAGCGACGGCGTAGCGGGCAATGCCGGCGGCGCTTGCGTCGATCAATACTACATCCGTGGAAAGCATGAGACGGTGTTCGGTTACTCGACCGACAGTGCCTATCTCAACGATTACAGCAAGCGCCCCTTCAACTCGTTCGACTACACCAAGGTGTGGGGCGTCAGCGAGACTATCGACCTCAGCATCGGCGACATCGACGTCAAGTCGATCACTGCCTATCGCAAGCTGTCGGCCAGCAACCCGCGCAATCCCGACCATACACCTTTCAACGTTCTCGAAGCGAACAGTGATCTGGGCCAGAAACAATTCTCGCAGGAACTTCAAATCAGCGGCACGGCGTTCGACGAACGCCTGGACTGGATTTTCGGTGGCTATTATCTGAAGGAGACGGGCTATCAGCTCGACGCCGTCGATATCTGGGCGGTGACGCTGCATTCCGGCGGGGCGTTCAAAAACAAGAGCAAGGCCGCTTTTGCCCAGGCAACTTACAAGCTGTCCGATGATGTCAGCCTCACGGGTGGCCTGCGCTATACCGACGAGCACAAGGTGTTCAGTCCCAGTTCCAAGCATTTCGCGCTCGGACGTACGCAGGTGATCTATGAATTCCGCCCGTTCGCACTCGGCATTCCGGGCGCGACGCCGGCTGACCCGAAAATCGCCATCCCACCGATCCTCCTCATCAACAATTCGACGCCGCTGGATTATGGCGAATGGACGCCACACGCCGATATCTCTTGGCGCATCGATCCGAACGTGCTGACCTACGCCTCCTACTCGCGCGGCTATAAGGCCGGTGGATTCGAGCAGCGGATCGTCCAGCCGGTCGCGGAAGCGACGACCTTCGACGTCGAGACCGTCGACGCCTACGAGCTCGGGGTCAAGACGACGCTGTTCGATCGGACGCTGCGTCTGAACGGCGCGGCCTTCTACACCGACTACAAGGGACTGCAGTGTTCTGTCGTCCAGGGCATTGCGCCGACCATCATCAACTGCGGCGACGGTACGATCAAGGGCGCCGAGGTCGAGGCAAACTACCATCCCACGCCAGAGCTGACGGTCGATTTCTCGCTCGGCTATATCGACGCCGGCTGGAAGAAAGCCTCCCTTCTCCCGGCCGCGCTGGCGGTGGGCATTACGCCGGACAGCAAGTTCGCGATGGTTCCTGAATGGACGGTTTCGGGGGCGATTTCCTACCTATTCGAGCTCCCCGGCGGGGCCAGCCTCACGCCGCGGGTCGATTGGTCCTACAAGTCAAAGGCCTTCCGTGATTCGACCAACACGCCGGTGCTCGCACAGTCCGGCTATCATCTCGTCGATCTCGGGGTGACCTGGCAGTCGGCTGACGAGCGTATCTCGGTGACTGCAAGCGGAAAGAACGTCTTCGACAAGCTCTACTCGATGGCCGGGGTGCTGCAGCCTGACGGCGGCTTCGCGGAAGCGGTCTATTCGCGCGGATCGGTGTGGTCGCTCATCCTTCAGACGAAGTTCTGACTGTCGTCGCGAGGGCGATGTCCCGCTTGAGATCGAGTCCGATCAACAGCAAAACGGAACGCGGACTGCGAGCGGCGACACGGGAATGATGCCAGATCTTACGTCTAGGCCATTGAGTTCCGCTTCCGGTGCGTTGTCGCCGGAAGCGGACAGTCCAAAGAGAGGCACGAAGGTGCCGTCGAGCGACAAAACAAACAGGCGGCAGGTATCAGGTGGCGCGATTGGCATCAATGACGTTCCAGATGTCGGCGGTCGTGTACCAAGATTTCCAGTTTAGCCGACCCGCCGCGGACATCACCTCCGCGCCCGCGGCCGCCTTGGCAGAGTTGCGGTTGCGTGCGGCCTGAACTGAAGCTCCGAGGAGGAGGGGTCCGTCAAGCGGAGAGCGGATTTCTCGGCTGATACCTCCCGGGGGGCCGAGCTGAGGCATGCAGCAATGATTTTATATCAGCGCGTCGAGGCATTTAGTGCCACCAGATGGCGCCTATCGATCAGAGCTTCATAGTCAGCAGGTTGGGCAAGGCTTTGGGTGCGGCCGTTGTCGCGCAGGAAGACGGCCATGTCGTAAATGGATCTGGAAAGCGCGCCGGGCGTCGAAGCGTCGCCGAGATAGGCGGGGCCGGTCTGCTGACTACACGGGACCATCCCTGTGCCCTTCATCATTCGTCGCGCTTCGGTGGGAGACAAAGCCAGTTCGCTGGCCACCGCGGCGATGGTCGCCTCTGGATCAGTGCGCCAGGTGTCGATGGCGGCACACTCGGAGCGGACATAGTTGGCGACCAGGTCCGGATGAGCGCGAGCGAAGGTGTCGCTGACCACAGAGATATCCCACATGGGATAGCCGCGGTGGGCCATCTCCGAATTGTCGATCAGTATCTTGCCACCCTGAGCCACCATCCGGCCGATAGCTGGCTCCCAGACGTAGGCGGCGTGGATCTGTCCGGCTGCCCACGCCGAGGCGGCCTGATCGGGGGTCATGTCGAGAAGGCTGACGCTGTCGGGCGATAGACCGGCCTGCTTCAGCAGTACATTGAGGAGATAGTGGGAGGTCGAGCCGAATGGCGTGGCGATCCGCTTTCCCACCAGGTCCGCAGGCGTTGCGATGGCTGGCCTGACCACTAGGCCTTCGACGCCTTGCAGCATGTTGAGCAGGAGAATGCCCCGATAACCCAGTCCTCGGGTGACACCGACGCTGGCCGGGGGGCCGCCCATGGCGCCAAAATCGATCTCTCCCGCAGCAATGGCGGCATTGACCTGGCCGCCAGTCTCGAACCCGATCCACCTGATCGGCACGCACATCGCCTTTTCGTGCAGGCCTTGGGCCTTGGCGACGAGTTGGGCGTTGGCGAGCTTCAGGTAGCCAATCCGCACCTCGGCAGGCAGCGGCGTCTCATTGAATCGACAGGTCCTCTGCGAGGCGACGGTTTGCGGCTGGCTGGAGACTATGAGGCCACGGTGGTCGCTTCCCGGCGAGCGGTGGCGGGTCTCGGCGCTGACAGTCGTGTACGCCGCCGCCGTCATCGGATCTCCGACGTTGCGATTCGGATCCTCCGCTGGCGTATTAGTGAGAAGATGGGCTGGGTCGCTTTGCCGGGGTGAGCCGGTGGCTTGGGACCCGAACGCTGAGATCGCCAAGAAGCAGGCCCATGCGGTGCAATTGCCCATACGAGTCATCGTCATTTGGGGGCTTCCATTCGCGCAGACGAACCGCCGCACAAGCTGACGAGGAAGACTGCCATTAAAAACTTGGCGCTCCCTGGTTGGAGCACTGAGATCCAAGTTGCCTGATATGATAGCAACGCCAAGTGCAGCATCAGAAGGCCGACACCCCCGTAAGAGCGCGGGCGATGATCAGCTTCTGGATTTCCGTTGTGCCGTCCGGGATCGGCATGACGATTGCCTCACGCATGAGCCGTTCGACATGGAATTCCCTGGTCAGGCCGTTGCCGCCGTGGATCTGAACGGCATCGCGGCACACTTTGACCGCAGCCTCGGTGGCAAACCACTTGGCCATCGATGACTCTACGTCGCAGCGGATGTCCATGTCGATCATCGACAGTGCGCGGTAGCACATCAGCTTCGAGGCATCGAGCAACGTCGCCATTTCAGCCAGCTTGGCAGCGATCAACTGGTGCGAAGCGATGACCTTGCCGAACTGCTTGCGCTCTTTGGCATAGGCGACCGCTTCCTCTAGCGCGGCGCGCATCAGTCCGACCGAAAGCAGGCCGACATGGGGGCGGGCCATCTCGAATTCCTTCACGGTGTTCTTCAAACCGATGCCTTCCTCGCCGCACATGTTGGCGTGCGGAACGCGCGCGTCGGTGATGAATATCTGCGCGGTCGACTGCGAGTTGAGCGCGATCTTCTCGATATTGCGTGTTTCGTAGCCGTGCTCCTCCCGGTCGACAATGAAGTGCGACAGCCCGTTTTCGCTGGTGCGCGCGGTGCAGATGAGGAAGTCGGAATAGTGGCCGCCCGTGATCCACGTCTTTTCGCCGTTGATGATCCAGTGATCGCCATCGCGCACACCCTTGGTCTTGATATCGATCACGTTGGAGCCGACATCGGGTTCGCTGATCCCGAAGGCACCAAACAACGTGCCGGCCGTTACGCCCGGCAGATAGCGCTCGCGCAGATGTGCCGGAGCGATGTTGGCAAGGAACCGCGCGATCCCGCAGTTGATCATCATGAACAGCCCGAGATCGACCGAGACCGTCATCAGCTCTTCGAGCAGCATGGCGCGGGTCACCAGTGGTAGGCCTAGCCCGCCAAATTCCGTCTGGATGTCCGCGCCGGGCAGACCGAATTCAGCGAGCGCCGGGGTGATCTCCTGCATCGCTTCCTTGGGAATGAACCGGTCGGCGTAGTGGCGGGCGAAGGGGCGGATCTCGCTTTCGAGGAACCTGCGAAAGCTTTCGACCGCAAGCTGTTGCTCCCCGGTCTGCAGGACGTAAGTCATTGCTCTCTCCCCGGTCCTGATCAGCAGCGGCGCAACGGCGGTACGCGCCGACCGGCCAATCGGGTCCAGCTTCCCTACCGTTCGCGCCAGTCGGATCCTTACCGGGGCTGGCCAATCGTCCGGTCGAGGAAGATCAGCAACCGCCGCTCGAGTGTCAGCTTCGACAGGTCTGCCCCCAGGGTGCTGGCCCCCATCGGATAGAAGTGTCCGAACCCGGGCACCCACACGCCTTCGCACTCGATGCCGGCCGCCTTGAGCACCGCCAGCGCCTTGGGCGCGCTGGCCCTGACGCCGTCAAGGTCGGTTTGCCCCACAACCAGCAGCAGCGGCGGCATCCCGGTGCGAACCGTCTTGCGCAGATCGTAACCGCCCATTGGGCCGGACAGCGAGAAAACCGCCTGAACCGGTACCCCCTTGGCATAGGCCGTGTTGATCGCAGCGAAGCCGCCTGCGGAAAACCCGCCCAGCGCGACGCGCTGCCGATCGACGCCGAACTTCTCCGAATTTGCCCGCACGAAGTTGACGGCAGTCGCAAAGTCGTCCGCGGAGGTGATCATAGTGTTGAACAACTGCTCGCGCGAGGCATCAGCGAGCGGCGGCAGTCCCATCCATTCGCGCACGTGGTTGATGCGCGCCGTTAGGCCAGGCTCGATCAGCGTTGCCTTGGGTAGCATCTTCGCCATGTCGATGTCACGGGGCGGCACCGGGTCCTCAGGCACGAGCCGGTATTCGATCGACGAGCACACGTATCCCGCCGAAGCGAAGGCGCGGCAGTATTCGCCCATCGGCGTGTCCGACGCGCCATCCTCCTCGTAGCGGTCCTCGCCCTTCGATCCGCGGTGCAGCCCGCCACCGAACGCCAGGATCACGGCCGGGCGCGCGCTCAGAGGCTTGCCGCCGGATAGGGGGCGGTAGACGTCCATCCTGAGGTCGCGGGCATGGGGTTTGCCGCTGGACGCACCGACCTGCCCCGAGCCGTAGACCACGTCGTACTGGACCGAGACGGTGTACGCCGCCTTCTGCAGGTCCTCTGCCCGCGCACCCGCCGAAACACCCACGAGCAGCGATGCGGCCGCGACACTCATCACTCTCGACATCCGATGCATGCTTCCCTCCTCCGGCGGCCGCATTGCGCGGACCGCACTCCGTTTTGCGTTCAATTTATACCCCGGGTCCGGCCGGCCCAGTACCGGTCGCGGACCTCCCGGCGCAGCACCTTGCCGACCGAAGACAGGGGCAGGTCGTCCACCAGTGCTACCGATTTCGGCGCCTTGTAGCCGCTGAGCCGCTCCTTCGCGTGGGCCATCAGCTCTTCCGGCGTCGCGGTCGCTCCCGGACGCAGGATGACTTCCGCGTGCACCGCTTCGCCCCAGTCCTCGTGGGGCACGCCAACCACGGCCGACATCATCACCGCGGGGTGCGAGGCCAGCGCCGTCTCGACTTCCACGGCGTAGACGTTGAAGCCGCCACTGATGATCATGTCCTTGAGCCGGTCAACGATGAAGAGATAGCCGTCCTCGTCAAGGTAGCCGAGGTCGCCCGAGCGCCAAGCGTCGTCGACGAACTCAGCCGCTGTCTGCTCCGGATTGCGGAAATAGCCTTTGGCGAGCGCCGCGCAGCGGACGCGGATTTCGCCAATCTCGCCATGCGGGAGTTCGTTGCCGTCGCCATCGGCGATGTAGATCTCGACGCCCGGCGTGACCCTGCCCGCCGACCCCAGACGCCTGCGAGCCGCTTCGTTGTCAACGCGGTGATCCGCCTTAGGCAGCAGCGAGACGATCATGAAGACTTCAGTCGAGCCATAGCCCTGCACGAAGATCGACCCGAAGCAGCCGACCAGCGCCTCCAGCTTGGCTGCGCTCATCGGCGCGGCGCCGTAAATCAGCGTCCGCAGCGACGAAAGCTGGCGCGGGTGCGCACGCTGCAGCTCCAGCAGCCGGTAGAGCGCGGTGGGGACAAGGAACGAATGGGTGACCGCCTCCGCCTCTACTGCTGTCCGCCAAGCGTCTAGATCGAGCGCGTTGAGCGTGAGGCTGGCGCCACCAAGGAAGAATGTCGCGTACATCGGCAGCTGCGTTCCGTGCGAAAGCGGCGCGACGTGCAGCAGACGCGTATCGGCACCGAGACCGAGTTCGGGATGTGCCAGCGAACCGTCACGGCAGGCCGACAGGACTTCCGGCGTGTAGACCGCGCACTTGCTGAGCCCGGTGGTGCTGCCGGTGAAGCGCATCAGGATGGGGTGTGAGTGTTGATCGAGCGCGACATCGTTGTCGGCATCGGAGCTGGCGTCGACCAGATCCCAGAAGCTCAGCACGCCCGCTTCCGGCCGCGCCAGCGGATCCATGGCGACGACGGTGCAGCCCGCCGCCTGCAGCATCGCTAGGTGGGTTTGCAGCAGCCGGTTCTCGATGAACACCACCTTCGGCCGTATAAATTCCACCTGCCGCCGGTGCTCTTCCGGCGAATCCCGCAGATTGCTCATCACCGCCGTGGCTTCCTGTTTCAGGAATGTCGGGAAGTGCAGCAGGGTGAGGTTGTCATTCTCCAGGATCAGCAGGAAGCGGTCGCCGGGCCCCAGACTCAGCTCCCCCCGCAGCGCATTCGCGATGCGATTGGTGAGCCGGTGGTACTCGCTGAAGGTGTAACGGCGATTGCGCTCGACATTGACGATCACTTCCCTTTCACCGTGGCGCAGCGCTAGGTGGCGCATCACGCGGCAGAAGTTTAGAACCATGCGACGTTCTCACGGTTGTGTGCCAAGTGAATTCTCCCGGTCTTAGGCGCGCGCGCGGAGCCGGCTGGCGGCGTCCAGGCGGATAGTCTCGCCGTTGAGATATGCATTCTCAATAATGAACGCGCAGCAATGCGCGAATTCGCGCGGGTCGCCCAGGCGGGGCGGCGCTTCCACCTGGGCCTTCAGCGCGCCAAGCACCTTCGGATCGAGCTGCGCGACCATCGGCGTCAGGAATAGGCCTGGAGCGATCGCGTTGACGCGGATGCCGACCTCGCCCAATTCGCGCGCCGCCGGCAGGTTGAGGCCAAGAACGCCAGCCTTGGTCGATGCATAGGCGCACTGGCCGACTTGCCCTTCGAACGCTGCCCCGGACGAGATGTTAATGATCACGCCACGTTCCTCGCCCGCTTCGGGCTCGTTCCGCGCCATCTGCTCTGCGCATTGGCTCATCACGTTGAATACGCCGACAAGATTCACCATCACGATCTGTGCGAAACGGGCGAGCGGCGTGGCGTTGCCGTCCTTGCCAAGCACCCGGCTGGGCCCGAGGATACCCGCGCAGTTGATGCACGCATCGACCGCGCCCCACTGGGCAATCGTCGCCGCGACCGCGTCGCGCACCGATTCCGCGCTGGTCACGTCGGTCGGCACGAACAGCGCCCGGTCGCCCAATTCGGTGGCTGCCCGCCTGCCGTTCTCCTCGCTCAGATCGAAAATCGCGACGCGCGCTCCGCGCTCCTGCGCGAAGTATCGCGCGGCCGCGAGTCCCAGACCCGAGGCGCCGCCGCTGACCACCACCACCTTGTCCTCGATGCGCATGACGATACTCCTCCCGACTAGTCCCTGCCGAACAGGTTCACGGCCACCACCGCCTCTTCGAGGCCGAGCAGGCCGCCGCCATTCTCCTGCACCGCGATGCGCGCGCCTTCGACTTGCCGCGCGCCCGCCTCCCCGCGAAGCTGCGTCACGAGTTCGAAAATCTGCGCGAGGCCGGTGGCCCCAATCGGGTGGCCTTTGGATTCCAGGCCGCCGGAAGGATTGATCGGCAGGCGCCCACCGATCGAGAAGTCGCCCCGTTCGGCCGCCGGACCCGCGAGGCCAACGGGAGCGAGCATCAACGCCTCGGCGTTGATGATCTCCCCCATGGCAGTGGCATCGTGCAGTTCCGCGACATCGACGTCATCGGGGCCCAGTCCGGCGCGTTCATAGGCGCGCCGGGCCGCGCGCCGGCCGATGCCCTGCTCAGGATCTTGCAGATCGTGCTCCACGCCGCTCAGCACCACGCTGGAGAGCACCCGGATCACGCGCGAGCGTTGCAGGCGTTTCGCCGCCGCCTCGCTGCACACCAGCACGGCCGCGCCACCATCACTAATCGGCGAACACATGGGCAGCGTCAGTGGATAGGTGATCGGCGGCGCTGCGAGCACCTGCTCGATCGTCATCGCCTCGCGGAATTGCGCTAGGGGGTTGTGGACCGAATGCGCGTGGTTCTTTGCCGCCACCGCGGCGATCTGCCGCTGGGTGGTGCCATAGCGGTGCATATGACGGCGGCCGAGTGCCGCGTAGATTTCCATGAAGATGCTGTAGGGCTTGTCCGAGATGGTCCCCGGCGGCGGGACGATGCCGGCACCCAGCGCGAGCAGCACCGCCTTGTTGTGCTCCGCCGTCGAAACGTCCCATGCGCCGTCGAAGACCCCGAACATGCGCGCCTTGTCCGGCACGTTCATCTTTTCTGCGGCCAGCGCCAGAACCAGGTCGCATTCGCCCGACTTTACGGCCTGCACGGCGAGATGGAATGCCGAAGCGCCGGATGCGCAGGCATTCTCCACCGAGAACACGGGCCGGCCGGCCAGGCCGGCATGGCGCGCGGCGATCGGGCCCGCAATGAACGACTGGCTCTGCAATACACCTGCCGTCGCCCCGCCGTAATAGACCGCCTGAACCTCAGCGGGATCGGCTCCGGCATCGCTCAGGGCCGCAGCTGCGGCTTCGCTGGCAAGATCCCGGACGCTTCGGTCGGGGTGGCGGCCAAAGTGCGTCATCCCGACGCCGCAGACATAGGCTAAGCTCACGTCAAAGTCCCTTCATATGCCTTTGAAGCGCGGCGCGCGCTTTTCGACGAAGGCCTGCAGACCTTCGAGCAGGTCCGCCGAACGCTGGTGGGCGCGCAGCATCACCTGCTCGTGCAGCAGGGCATCAGCGCGCGACTTGTCGCTGCTGGCGCGCGCGACCTCCTTCATCCTGGCGAGCGCAACCGGGCTCTTGGCGGCGATGAGTTCCCCCAATGCGACGGCGGCATCCATCAGCGACTCGGGCGGATGCACCTCGCTGACGAACCCCAGTCCCTTAAGGTCGCGCGCCGAAAGCGTCTTTCCAGTAAACAGCAGGTAGAGCGCCGTGTTGAGCGGCAGCAGGCGGGGCAGGACGGCGGCCCCGCCGCCGCCCGGGTAGACGCCGTAATTGGCATGGGCATCGCCGACCAGCGCGGTCTCGGCGGCGATGACGATGTCCGCACACATCGCGATCTCGAGCCCGCCAGCCATCGTGACGCCATTGAGCGCCGCAATCACCGGCTTGGGGAAAGCGGCAAGCTTCTCGAAAGTCTCGCGCGCGCGGTCGAGGAAGTCTGCTTCGCCGGGCACCGGATCGCCGGCCAGCGCCTGCTTCAGGTCCGCACCCGCACAGAACGCGCTACCCGCTCCGGTGAGCACCAGCACACGCACATCATTACGCCCGGCGAGGAGTGGCAGGTGTTCTGCGAAGGCGTCGAACATTTCCAGATTGAGTGCGTTCATCACGCCGGGGCGATTCATCGTCAACCGCGCGACCGGTCCGAACAATTCAAGGATCAGGGGCTTTTCGTCCATGTCGCGAGAGTTATCAGCTGACCGGGACGCCCGCCTGTCCGAACGGTGAAATCGCCGGTCAAGCCCAACTCGGACGGACCGTCGCAACCGGCACGGTTTCCGCCGTGCGGGCGGTTGGATCAGTTCGCCCGCAGGCCGAGCCGGTAGCGTGTGGGCGAAACCCCCATCCAGCGCCGGAAAGCACGCGTGAAATTGCTGGCGTCGGTGAAGCCCAGCAAGAAGGTGATCTCGGTGATCGACAGGTCCGATTGCGCCAGATAGCCAAGCACGAGTTCGCGTCGGGTCTCGTCAAGCAGGTGCTGGAATGTGAAGCCCCGTTCGGCCAGCCGCGCTTGCATCGAGGCCTTGCTCATCCCAAGGCTGCGGGCCACCTCATGCTTGGTGCACTGACCGCCTTCCAGCCGCTCCATGATCGCGACGCGCACCCGCGCGACCACATCGTTCCTGCGCAATTGCGCAAGGTAGCGGGCAGCGATGCGGTCGTTCTGGTCGGCAAGGTCCGGACACGCTCCATAAAGCGGATCGTCGAAGCCGGCAGCCTCGAACACCAGCGACGCGCCCGAGGTCGCGAAGCGCGGCGTGATCCCGTATTCCTCGACATAGGGCTGCGGCCCGCCGTCCGGGCAAACGTGCCGCTTGTCGATCCTCAGGAGCTTGAGTGGCTTGTCGTAGAGCAGCCGCATCAGGCGCAGCAGAAAAGTGATGAAGGCGTCTTCGCTCTGGCCGGAGAGCGGAATGCGCGGGCGGAAGCGCAGGGTGACTAAGTCAGTGCAGCGCTCGACGCTGAAATCGGCAGCGAAGGTGACGATGGGAAAGTACCGTTCCAGCCGAAGGCAGAAATCCATCAGCGTATGGCTGGCCATCAAGGCATATCCCAGCGCGTGGAAATTGGAAACGTGGATGAAACGTCCGACCGTGAGACCGAAATAGGGGTCCTTCGTGAAATCCCGGCTGACGCACAGAAGGGCATTAATCTGGTTGGCGGTGAGGCGTTCGAGCGGGGCGTTACTGACGTCTTCCGGCAGACCGGCCGCACGAAAGGCGTGGGAACTGTCGATGCCTTTGTATTCCAGCGCACGTCCGACCGCGCGGGCGAATCCGGCGATAACTGCCGGCTCGTTGCACTGCGAGGGCTGAAGAGTTTCCGACATATCCCGGTCAAATGGTTAGCACGATCATTCTTGCAGAACAATATCGCCGCGCGAACCGGCGCATCCGGGCTTGACCGGCGATTTCATCGTTCGGACAGGCGGGCGGCCCGGCCAACTGGTAGGGTCCGCAGACAGACAATGAAACGGGACCGATCCCGGGAAACCACAGCTGCGGGAACGCTGCGGATTAACGGGCGGATGAGTGGGAGGATTAAGCGTGAGAAAAACGGCCCTGATGCTTGGAACCGCCTTGGCTGCGGTGTCTTCGCCGGCGCTCGCACAGGTAGAGCCTGAAGTAGGCGAGATCATTGTCACTGCGACGCTGCGCGAAGCGGATGTGCAGGACATTCCGCTTGCAGTGACCGCCATCGCGCCCGAGGCGCTGGAACGTCAAGGCATTGTCGACATCAGGACGCTTTCGGCGATCTCACCCAGCTTCAACATCCAGTCCATACAAAGCGAAACGCAGGGCACCTCGATCCGCATTCGCGGCGTGGGAACCACGGGCAACAACACCGGCCTTGAAAGCTCGGTCGGCGTGTTCATCGACGGTGTCTACCAATCCCGCCCCGGCGTGGCGCTGGGCGATCTGGTCGATCTTGAGCGGCTTGAAGTTCTGCGCGGGCCGCAAGGCACACTGTTCGGCCGCAACACCTCTGCGGGCGCGCTCAACATCACCACGCGCAAGCCCAGCCTCAGCCGTGTCGAGGGCTTCGTCAATGCCAGCTATGGCAGCTACGATTTCATGAACCTGCAGGCTGGCATCGGCGGTCCGCTGTCGGAAATCGTGGGCGCTCGCATCGCCGGGTCTTGGCGCAAGCGCGACGGCTACCTCAAGAGCGCGACCGGAGCCGAAAGCAACAACCGCGACCGTTACATGCTGCGTGGCCAGCTCTATTTCGAGCCGCACAGCGATCTGAGCATCCGCGTGCTCGCCGACTATTCCAAGCTGGACGAGAACTGCTGCGATGCCGTCGTGGTACGCGAAAGCGAGCTCGCTCCGTTCTTCGTCGGCCCGGTCGGGACGTTCCCCGGGCACGGGCTGACCAGCGACGGCGTCGATCAATCTGGTGACACGGCGCTGCAGAACCTCTCCACCAACGGCGAGCTGTTCCGCAACGAGGCCCAGCAATGGGGTTTCTCGGGCGAGCTGAAATGGGACTTGGGCGGGGCGAGGCTGACCTACGTCGGTTCCTACCGAGACTTTTCCTCCACCTCGACGCAGGAATCGGATTTCACCAGCCTCAAGCTCATCACCGCCGGCGCGGGCGGGTCGGCTTCGCGGGTCGGCATTCATCCCAATGGCGATGACATCAGGACGATGACCCATGAACTGCGCCTGCAGGGTAAGGCCTTTGGCGGCAGGTTCGACTGGCTGGTGGGCGGCTTCTACGGCAAGGAGGATATCGTCTCTTTCGGTACGATGACCGCCGGGCCAGATTATCAGCGAGCTGTAAGCGCGGGCAACTTCGGTTCGGCGGCGGGCGTCAATCCGCTGTTCGCACTGACCGCGCTGGGCAACGGAGGAGTGCCGGTCAATATCGATGGTGCCTATGCGGTCAATCGCTTCGATCAGGATGCGACGACCTTCTCGATTTTCACGCACAACGTTTTCAGCCTGACCGACCAGCTCAGCGTCACTCTCGGCGCGCGCTATGTCGATGAGAAGAAGGTGGCGAGCTTCGATCAGCTCGAAGCTTCCAATGGAGCCTGCCAGGCAAGCGTCACCGGCGTCCTAACCGCGGCCGTTCCTGCGGCCCTGCGCGCCGGACTGGTCGGGCTGAACTGCTTCCCATTCATTGCCCCGGTCAACCTAACTGCACCCGCCGGCCTTGGTGGCGGCCTTGCCAGTCAGTTCCTACCGGTCCCCCGCGAGTGGGCGGACACATTTAGGGACAACGAGATGACTTACACCGCGCAGCTCGCGTGGAAGCCGAGCGACGACTGGATGGCCTATGGCAGCTTCACCCACGGCTTCAAATCGGGCGGTTTCAACCTCGATCCGACCGCCGCGAACCTGATCAACTCCACGGCGGTCCTCACGACGGGCGCCGCGGCGATCTACGCCGATCCACGCTTCGCTTCGGAAAAGGTCGATGCCTACGAAATCGGCGTGAAAGGCAAGATTGGCCGGGTCAACGCAAACCTTGCCCTGTTCCGGATGGACATGAGCGATTTCCAAGTTCTAGAGTTCACCGGCGTCCAATTCACCACCTTCAACGTGCACGGCGCCCGCTCGGAAGGCGTCGAGCTTGAACTGTTCGGCAAGCTGCAAGACTACATCAGTATTAATGCCGCTGGAACCTACGCCAAGGCGACCTATGACAGCAATTGTGCTATCGGGATCTCGGCGGCCAACCTGACATCCGTCAGGCGGTTGTGCGGCTTCCCGCTGACCAATGCGCCGGAGTTTGCCGGGGTATTTGGGATCACCTACGACGGGCCGCTGAGTAGCTCCGACTGGGGGCTCGTGGCGAACTTCAACATGAACTACTCGAGTCGTCGACGCACGACGACGCAGGCGCTCGATACCAACAACACACCCAATCCGCTCGATTACCAGGACGCCTACATAAAGATGAATGCGCGCATTGGTTTCTCGATGCCGGGCGGGAAATATTCGTTCGAAATCTGGGGTACTAACCTGTCGAACGAGATTACCCGTGGCGTAACCTCCAACACCCCGCTCCGGGGCGGCGCGGGTACCCGCTCGCGCGTCGCGTTCGTGGAAGAGCCCCGGATGTACGGCGTGACGGTCAGGGCGAAGTTCTGACATTCTCGCCCGGAGGACGGGGCAATCTGATGCGGACCAATCTCTTTTGCTAGGTCAACCCTCTCCTCCATGGCTGGTCACCCCATGAGGTTTTGCCACTCGGCCGTGTGGCTGAGTGGCAAGGCTTGTATGGTCGACGCCACACCATCTGCGGTATCGAAGACAGGGCAGCGAAAGATGATTCCTTAAGATCTCAGCGCAGCGCTTTCCGAGTTCGTACGCGATCATCGGACTCGATAAGAGCTGATTTGGTAGGCACGCTGTACACCCTGAACCATTGTGTAGACGTAGTGAGCGTCGCAACGCCTCGCATAGAGATGCTTGGCGGCACCGGCAGTTAGCCCCCAAACATTCCAGCCGAATGGCGTGATGGAAGGTCGGCCTGAAACCGGTCATTCATGAGCTCCAAAATCCTGCTGAACGTGCGGCAGGTTTCGACGACCAGCTAAGAGCAAGCTAACGCCATCTGTGGACGCCCCTTCGGATGCAAGCAGTAAATCGGGGCATGTTGGCACGTAGTCGGGTGCTGTCATCTGTCCGGCCTCGATGAGCAGCGCCATATGCTGCGGGCCAGTATGGGAGTTCGCGGACCGGATCCATTTCAGCTATTCGCGCTTGGCTAGCGCTACGCCATTCCCTGGTTCTTCCAGCCCCGTCTCGCCGACTGTTGTGCCATACCCTCCTTCGACCGCCTACGTCCCCGACGCCTCTGACCGCTGCCTCGGCTTACGCCGTGACCGCTGTCGGAGCTCTGTAATCTTCGTTCCTGGTGAGCAGCGCCCAGACCATGCGCGCCATCTTGTTGGCGAGCGCGACCGAGACGAGCATGCGCGGTTTGCGCGCTAGCATCCGCTCCAGCCACGAGCCTGCAGGCGCGCCGTATCGGCTCGCCTGCCTCACCACCGAGCTGCCGCCGATGATGAGCAGCCGCCTGATCGTGCGTTCTCCCATCTTCGATATGCTGCCGAGCCGTTGCTTGCCGCCGGTCGAGTGCTGACGCGGTGCGAGGCCGAGCCAAGCCGCGAAGTCGCGGCCCTTGCGGAAGGTCTCGGCCGGCGGCGCAAGCGCCAAGATAGCAGTGGCGGCAGCTATGTCGGCGGACAGGGTCATTGGTTCGCCCGAATGTTAGTTTCTCCATATCCCGCGGCCTGAACCGGACAGAAGGGAGGCGGCCCAAGCTATTTGAACGTGCTCGGCCACATTCCCCGACCAAACAGATTTCGCGGGTCGATGGCACGCTCAGGTGGCGGAAATCCGTATAGCTTTCTCTGGACTGCCCAATCGGTCGGTACGTTGGCATTTAACAACACTTTTCTGTTCAGCGCCGACGGTTGGGTGCCATCGAAGACTGCAGTGATTATGTCCGGAGCCAAGTAATTGAGCCGTATCAATCGTGCGAATTGGGCGGTGCGGCAGCCTTGGATCTTCGCGAGCGCTTCAAGGTCGAGCTCCCGGTTCTCTTCCACGAGCCTCTGTGCCTTCCGAGCGCTGCGAATGAGGTCGACAAGCTTCCTATCAGGCGTACCCGTGCATGACGCTTTGCGTGGATTGATGTGCAAAGATGGCCAGCGCTCCGCGGTGATGGCCTTCACGGAGACCACGTGCTCATAGCGCGCATCGCTGCACGGCCAATCCGCCGGACGCCCCCGAAAGCTCATCTCACTGTTCCATTCGAGATAGCGGCGCACCTCCAGCATGCGAAACTCGATCGCGACCTGATCCTCGCCCAGCTCAATGCGATGCACGATTGCCTTGAAGAGTTCCTTCAGATGCGGCTTTGGGGTCGCTACAAGACGATCGGATGTGGCCACTCCTTTCTCGGCCAACCTGTCCAGTTCCTCGCCGAAGAGGCCCAGGCACCTCAGCGCCATTCTCAGCTTAATGCGGTCGCTCAGTAATTCGGCAACTGACGCCAGGACCACCGCATCTAACTCGTCGGCGTTCGAGCGATACTGCCGGAGAAATTGCTTCTGGGACCAGATCGCGTTGCTCGACACGTAAGTTTTGTAAGACTTGCCGCAATGCCAATTTAGATCAAGTCGCATATGGCGGCCCAGATCGTCCCAGAGCAGACCTGCGAGGAAGTGATCAGTATCGCGATTATTGGGTTTGCGCTTCTTGCGCTCCTGGCAAATCTGCTGCGCCTCATCCCATATCTCCCGCGAGATCAGTGGTTCGTGTTTACCAGGATAGGTTCGATCATGCCCACGGATCTCGCCGACATACATGGGATTTTGGACGATGCCATAGACCGTGCTCGGCGAAATCGGGGTTCCACCGCGCGGCTGCCCGCGCGGTGAATATTTTACCGAGCTGCACAGCCCTCGCTCGCGCACTGTCGTCATTACCCGCGTGTAACGTTTCGTTCGTAGAAATTCGTCGAAAATAAACTTTACGATCTCAGCCTCAGAATTGTCGATCTTGAGACCGTCCGGTGTGGCGATATAGCCGAATGGCGGTAGGCCGCCGTGCATCTTTCCATGCCTCTTTCGTGTTCGAATGCTGTCGCGCACCCGCTCGGCGATCAGTTCTCGCTCGAACTGCGAGAAGGTAAGCAAGACGTTGAGGATCATCCGGCCCATGCTGTCGGATGTGTCGAACGCCTGCGAGATCGATACGAGTGCGATGTTGCGGCGATCGAAGATCTCGATCAGCCTGACAAAATCGGCGAGGCTTCGCGTTAGCCGGTCGATCTTATAGACCACGACCATGTCGATCTCCCCAGCCTCGATATCCTGCATGAGCCTAGCGAGCGCCGGACGTTCCAGTCCGCTGCCCGAATGGCCGCCATCGTCATAACGATAGGGCAGTTCGACCCAGCCCTTGTATTGCTGGCTCTTGATATAGGCGCTGCTGATCTCGCGCTGCGTGACGAGCGAGTTCACATCATGCTCAAGACGCTTGTTCGTGCTCTTGCGGGTGTAGATTGCGCACCGTCTGGCTGGTGCAATCGGTTCCATGGTCATAAAGCGGCTCCAAGGTGGAACGCGAGTATCAATCCTCCGCGATCTATCGGATACCGGCCAGCGCCAGAAGCGCCCGTGACTGCGCCAACTCGCAAGGCTTCATGGCCTTCGGCAGGTCGAAACAATTTTCCTGCAGCAAGCTATTTTGCTTTCCGCGGTCGGGAAGCAAATGGTTGTGGATTTAATCGATCCGGCGCTCCTAAGCGCCAAAGCAGCACTCGCTACCGCTATCGGTTACCTAGTTTGGTCGTGGTGGAGAAATCCAGACAACGAGTAGAGGAGTGTCCGCTTTGATCTGTGAGCACGCCAAGAGCGAACAGCCTTTTACCGCACGGGAACGGCCAAAGTTCACAGTGTGACTTAAGACCGGTTTCGGAGGGGTAAGCCGAGCCGTCGAATGTCTCCTATGTCGGCGGCAGCCGGCGTGAGTGAGCGAATGCGCGCCAATGGCCAATGTCCATGTGCACTGTCTAGGCGTGCGGCATGGGAGGTATTCGCCTGATCCAGGGTTCGGCGGTCCGCTCCACTTCGGTAAGCTCGGCCGGAAAGCACCGGTCCTGAAACGCCCGCACGTCGTCCAGCGCGCCGTGCAGCCAGCGCTCCCAATCTTCGGGCAACAATAGAACGGGCATCCGGTGATGCACGGGCTCGACGACCGCATTGCAGTCGGTCATCAGCCCCGAATAGACCGCGCCCCACTCGTCGCTGTCCTTCCACATCCCGGCCCACGCGAACACGGGCTGACCCTTCACCCGAAACCACGTCCGCGTCTTGGCGCCTTGTTCGCCCTCGGCTTCGGCGAAGCCGGTCAGTGGGATCAGGCAGCGGTGTTCGGGACGCGGGGCGATATGGCGCCACATGAAGCTCGACAGGTCGGCGATGTTGTTCACGGGCTTGGGCTTGATCGGCAGGCCAGTTTTCTTGCTCTTTTGCGGGAGCGGGAAGCCCCACGTCATTGCCTGCACCACGCGCCCGCCGTCGGCCTCGCGCACCACCATGCCGGGCGCGCCGGGATACACGTCGCCCTGCGCGGCATTGAAGGCAGTCGGCATCCGGGCCTTGAACGCGTCGGCGATGTCAGCGGCGCTCACGTTGACGGTGTAGAGGTTGCACATTGGGCGAAGGTAACATGCGAGGTGTCGCGCGCAATGCGTGCGCCTTCCGGTCCGGCTGAAACGTCCGGTTTACCGCTCGGCGGTATCATTGCAGCATGGGCCACCGCAGACGCTCCCGCTCCAGTTTCGTCGCGCTTGGCGATTTCTCCCGCTCGAAACGGCGGGCAGACACGCAAGACCCGGTCGTCAAGGTGCTCGGTATCGCCGGCGCGGTTGGCGTAGCGCTGGGGGTGCTTATCGGGCTCCATGAAAGCGGGGGCCTTGCGAAAGCAGCCACGTTTGTGGGCGTGGTGACAAAGGAGGTTGCGGTCTCGCAAGGCATCATGCGCGCGAACACGCCGCAGCCCGGCGCCTACTATCGCTACTGCGCGGACGCACGAGCGGCAGGCGTGGCGCCTCTTTATGCCGGGGAGCCCGGCTATCGGCCCGAACTTGACCGCGATGGGGACGGCGTGGCGTGCGAGCCTTACCGGGGACGCCGTTAGAATGCCGGTCTGGTACTATGCGACGGCTTTATTCCTGCTCCTTCTGGTGGGCATCATCGCCTATGCCGCACTCGCGAAGGTCCGCGCGGGCCAATACACACGGACAAGCGTTTCCGGCCGATCTCCGCCGCACTTTCCCACCGCTGCCGCTGCCGTCGTCAAGATGATAACGCCTGTCCTTCTCGCCATTGTCGTTGCGGTCACAACGGGGAACCTCGGCGGGGCGGCATTCGCCGTTGCGGTCGTGTGCGCGCTCACCTTCGCTGTTCTCGTGTATTTCGCGGCGAGCAAGCGGAACCCGCGCCAAGCCTCATCGGAGTAAAGGCTTCACCGCAGCGCCGCCCTTCGCCGCGTCGGTGATCTCGAAGCTCCCCTTCGGAAACGGCCTCAGAAGCTCCGTCACGGGCCTCTTTTGCGTCAGCCAGCCCTGCCAGTCGTCGGGACGCACGACGGCCATGTGGCGGTCCTTGTAGGGCGCAATGTCGGGGTTCGCTTCTACGGTGAACGCCGCGAACGCCGCGGGCCATCCGTCCTCCGCCGGGCGCCATACACCTGCGAAACAGAAGAACGGCTCGTCGGTGATGAGCTTCGCCGTGTAGCGCTTCCTGCGCGAGCCTTTGCCGGCATCGATCGTGAAGTCCGACGCGATGATGAGGCAGGGATTCGTGATCGCGCGGCCTTCCGAGCGCAGCAGGTGGACGGGATTCCCGTACATCTCCACGGGCTTCAGGCCCCACTTGCAGCGCAGCTGCATCGCCGCGCCGTTTCGCCAGAGGACAATCTGCGCGCTCTTGCCGGGTCCGTCGCGCCAGCTTTCGGCAGGCGCCCGGGTGCGAGCCTGCGCCGTCATATCGGGTCTCCTTCAGCGCCGCCGCCGCAATTCCTTTTTCCACTCGATCTCACTCGGCATCGGCAAGGTCTCATCGGTCGGCAACTCATGCACAAGGTCCAGCGTCGGCCGCTGTGCCCCGCAGGACGTGCAGCGGCACTTCTCGCGAACGTCGGGCAGCCAGTCGGGACGGCCGCGCCTGTGGAAGTGATACCAGAGGGCGTGCGGGTCAAAGATGCGCTGATGACGGCAGCGGGTGCAGGTGAGCTTGACGGCGTAATGCCGCACGGCCGCGTCGAACAGGTCGCGGACGGGGTTCGCAAGATCGCGGGGCGGCATGTCACGCGCACGGGTCCGGTTCCGTCACGCCGAACTTGCCGGGATTTTTGCCGTGCGGTGAGGCGTCCACCATGTCGGCGGCAATGACCATCGTTCCGCCATTGTCGATCATGTCGCAGATACGCTCGGCAAGCGCGCCGGCGCCTTCGTCGGACTCGTGGGGCAGCTTCGATTTGTATTTCCGCACATCGACCTTCGAGGCCGTTTTCAGGCTCACGCTGATCGATGTTTGAAGCTCGTCGCGTCCGATTCGTCTCATGCCTCGATTATGAGAACGAAACGGGAACGATGGCAAGAGGCCCCACGGTCCGCTGCGATTTTCCTCTTGCATCTAGGAACGGTACCGAAATGATGTAATATGAAGTCAGGGGGAGTTGCATATGCTTAGTAGAACTCCGCGAAGGGAGAGCATCCTTCGCTGCCGCGTGCATAAAATTGCGCCAGACCTGATTGCTGAGGATGGTATTGGCGCGATAATACGCTGTCCGCATGGCTGTAACCGAGCGGAGGCGGAGGATTTTCTTCGTGCGCTCGAAGAGTGGAAGAGCCGGAACTCGCGGTTCCTCGGCCTGTTTTAGATGCGCCCGCTTGGATAAAGCTTCAGGAGCCGCGGCGTGGCAAGTCCGCGTTCGGCCGTGACCTGCGCGAGAATGAAATCCCCGAAGGGATTGTCCTCAATGATCATCGGCCCTTGATCGGTGAAGGCGACATCCCAGTTGTGGATCTTGAGGCCAGGGGCGTGTTTGCTCGCACGCAGGACAAGCGCGAGCGCATCGGACCAACCGGGCAACTGAAAGCCGGCGAACGGTGCTCCGGTGTCCGGGTGCGCCTCGATCGGGCGCCACTTGAGGCCGATACCCGCCAGAACATCCCGAATCACGCCTGTATCGGGGTCAAGGCGGGCGAGCATGTTGCCCGATGCGCCGCCCCGGAAGTTATCGACCATGCTGCTCCCGGCGGGAAGGCGAAGGCCGACGCGGAACACTTCGGGCGTGTCGGTATCGTTCAGCACCACGAAGCGCGCCGTCGCGAGGCGCGGCCCGATCAGCGCGGCAATCGCCGGATGCGGGCGCATGACGTTCTGAAACACAAGGGTCGGGGCGCTTTCCAGACCGTGCTGCGCCGCGAATTGCTCGACTGCCACGCGCACATTGTCGCCGAACACGATCTCGTCGGCCTCGCGGTCGAGCGCCTTGGCGAGCTTGTTTCCATAGCCGCGGTAGCTGACGGACGGCTTCGAGAAGAAGGGATAGGGGGCTTCGTCGCGCAGCCACGATGCCAGCGCGGCGGGCGATCGCAGCGCCTTCACGCCCGGCACGTCGCAGGCCGGGTTAGTTGCGGCCAGAATCTCCGGGGTCAGAATATCATGAGCGCGGAAGAAGGTGAGTGCCCGCAGCTTGTCGGCGAACAGGCTAGACGATTCCGGCTCCTGCACGCTGTAGAAGCGCGGCTTGATCCATGAGCCGACGAACTCCGCCTTGCGGTCCCAGCCGAGCTTGGGATCGAACAGCCGCAGGTCGTAATAAACGTCGGCAAGAACGCCGTGCCCGTGCAACCTGAGCCGCGCGATGTCGATAAACTGCCCAAGTAACGACCGCCCGGTTTGCCGCTTGGCTTCAAGCGCGCATCGCAAGAGCTGCCCGATCGACATCCCGAAGTGCATAAAGTCCCCACCTGTTCCCGCCACAGTACCAAGGCGCGGCGGCAACCGTCGCACGAAATCATTAGCGAACCCTCACAACTGTAGAGCGGCAACAGGCACAGCTCTTGAAGCGGTGGAAACGCGATCCAAATAGGCGGTGCCGAGCCGTTCAGGCCGGCACGAACATAGTCAACTTTTGCATGGAGTAGGCGATGTCCAACCATCTCTTGAACTATCTGCGGCGCGAACATGCACGCCTAGAAGGTGAACTCGCGAGGGAGGCGGCGCGGCCGCTCCCCGATCAGGTGCTTTTGGCCCGGCTGAAGAAACTGAAGCTGGCCGTGAAGGACCAGATGGCAGAGGCGGAGAGAGAAAGCCGTCAGGTCGCGGCCTGACCGGCACTGGCGGGGTCGTGTCGGCCCCGCCTTCCTTTCATGTAAGGCCCATAGGGACGCACATGGCGGGCTTGGGCGTCCTTCATCTGACAGTCAGCTTAGCAGGGATAACGCGAAGTATGACAGAGATTGCACCATTGAACGCGGCTCCGGCAGGACGACGGCGGAAGCTAAAAGGCGAAGCTCGGGAGCGAACGCTCGATCCCGACAGCGTCCGTGTCCGGTGGCTCGGAACGAACCTCAAGGACCTCGCGCTGATCACGTTGAGCGGGCTCGTGCTCTGCGCGTTTGCCGTGTGGTCCATAGGGCTGGCGAACGGCGTCTCATAAACGAAAACGCCCGGCGCTAGGGCCGGGCGTTACGATTTTGTCCTGATCAGGTGGTACAGGTCGTCACATGATCTTCCGGGCGGCGGTAAGTCCCAGAACAAGAAAAATGACGGCAATGATCAGCGCCGCGACGAACAAGACTTTGGCAATGCCCATCGAGGCACCGGCGAGGCCGCCAAAACCCAGGGCGCCGAGCACCAATGCGGCGATGGCGAAAATAATGGCCCATTTGATCAACGCGCGCTCCTATCGCTAAGTGATTTCTCGCGAAACAATGTCTCGAACGTCGAAGTGTTCCGTGCGCTGCATGGGTCAGCGCTTGGCGGTGCTGCTGCGTCCGCCCAACGTTCCAAAGCCCGTATCGCTTGTCCGCGTCACCGCGTGAGCGCGATCCGGCGGCGCAACAGGTCCGCAGGGACGGCAAGGCTTAACGACCGCGGTACGGCTCGCACGCTATGCCGTCGCCGTCCCGGTCGAGATGCGGCCCATACCCCGGTTCGCCGATACGGATCGGCGCGGCGCCCGCGGCGCGCGCCTCGCTGCAGTTCCGGTAGGCCCCGCCCGAGGCACCGAACAGCCGGGACGGCGTTTCGGAACGCGGCGATGCGGGTGCGCGGTGACAGTGATAGTCGCCGGTCTTTCGGTTGTTATGGCAGCCTTCCGCGTTGAGACCGCCCGGATGCGAAAGCGCAGGTGCGGGCGCTAGCGCAAGGCAAAGGATCGCGAGATAGCGCATGTCCGCTCCCAATATGGCAAGGGCTGAACGTGACGCCGCTCGCATTAATATCGGGTTTCTTCGTGGTCGCTTGACGTTGCCTTGCGTTTTTCGGATCGAACCTTGGACGCGGCCCGATACAAGGCGCACGGGCGGTTGGTGCTGCCATGACCCGCCTTGTGGCGCGGTGATGCGGCGGGCTGGACAGGGGCTTGCAGATGGCGTCGGAGATGCTGAGCGACTGGGAGCTCTGGGCGGTTGCGCGGCGGTTCATGGAGGAGCACGGCGACATGGCCGCCGGCTATGCAAGCCTGAAGGCGGCCGAGCTTGATGCGCAGGGCGACGCTCGCGGGCGTGCGGTCTTCATGGAGGTCGCTGCGCGAATCAACCGCCTGCGGTCGTCCGAAGGGACGCGGCACTAGCTGCTAATACCCGGCATCCTCGATGCTTGCCGCGCGCGCGCGGATCGCCGCCGTCTTGAATGTCTCCTGTGCCGGCGGCGCAAAGCCGAGCTTGCGCGCGGCGAGCCAGAGCTCCAGCCGCCGTTCTTCCTGCACTTCATTTGCAATTGCGGCAAGTAGCGAGGCAACACCACGATCGTATTCAGCAGTCGAAAGGCTCGCGACGTCCGATCGGCCAAAGTGCTCGGCAATGATGGTATCTGCAACCATCGGGCCTCCGCGAGACTTCAAGGCCTTATTTTACGCACCGAGAATATGAACAGCAAGTTAAAGCAGGCCGAGTGTCTTGAAACTTTTTGTACCGGTCTCGCTGACGACGACGTGATCGTGAAGTTGAAGTCCGAGAACGCGCGCGGCATCGCGAACGTGGTTGGTGAGCCGGACATCGTCGCGGCTTGGGGTCGGATCGCCGGAGGGGTGGTTGTGGACGAGAATGAGGGCAGTCGCGCCGACGTCGAGCGCGCGGTGCATCACCTCGCGCACGTAAACGGGAGCCTGGTCGACCGTGCCGACGCCCAACTCCTCGTCCGTAATGAGCGCATTCCGGGAATTCAGAAACAGCACCCGGAAATGCTCGCGTCGGCTGTGCCCGAGGCTCACATGGAGATAGTCATTCAGCGCCTGCCATCCCGCGAGCACGTTGCCGTGCGTCAGTTCCCGGAGGAGCGCGCGTTCGAGGCTTTGCGCAACGGTTGCTAGGATATCGAGGCCTTTGGGCGGAACCCCGAGCTTGATGAGCATCGAAGGCGCGCTCGTCAGCACGCGCGGATAGCTGCCGCGTTCCGCGATCAGCGTTTCGGCGAGCCGGATCGCGCGTGCGGCCGGCATGACGAAGCCAAGCAAATGCGCGAGCAGCGCCCGATCCGCGTCCGCCGCGCGGTCGCGGGGACATGCACACGGTACGTCCCTGACATCCGATAAACTTCTCACGGCACGTCTCCCAGAATATCCAGGACGCGGCCGCGCAATTGTCGCCCCTCAATACGACTGGATGGATCCAGTTCGTCCCCGGACCCTCTCCAGCCCGGTTTTCGTCAATGCGCGGTTTATTCAGTTCCCCGACTGTCAAACCGGTGAGAATTATATTTTGTAACGAAAACCTCTGGACCCTTCGCTTCCCAACGCGGTCCAGCCCATGATCACCAGCATGTTGCGCTCCTCCACTACATTTTTTTGATTTAGCGTTCAGGAGAAGGCGAGATCATAACTCAACCGTATCGATTCGCCAGACGTGAATATAGGTGCGCTGAAGATATGCGGCTTTCGATCGGAAAATCTTGATTGCACAGCTACCGCGATGTCTCTTTGCTTGCTTTGACAGCGGATGTTCTGTGCGATCGCGGCTTTTCTCTCAGCCTGGGGTCACGTCTGCCACAGACAGCCTGTCGAATCCGGTGCGCCATGCGGTGATCCGTACCCGGTGCCCGACGAGAGCCTCGGCGCTGCGCGGCGCGTCGAGCTGCCAGGTGCCGCCGTCGTCGCGCCTGAGCACGAGTCCGGTTTCGCTGCGCAGGAGCAGTCCGATTTCGGTGACGCGTCTTGCCATCAGCGTCCGCAGCGCCGGTAGGCGCCTTTTGAGAACCGCGTCCATTCGCGCGCTGCGCCGAGCGCGATGAGGCGGCAGCCGAGATCGCTGTTGTCGGGAAGCCTGCACTGGGCGGCGGTGCGGTTGCCGCCCGCGCTGCCGTGGGAGCGGCAGGAGAGGGGCGGGGCCTCCGCAAGGCGGACATGGCCGGTCGACGTGGGAGCGCTCGCGGCCGGCCGGAGGAGCTTGATCAGCACGTCTCTCGCCGCAAGGGGCGGCATGTCCGGGCATGGGTGACCGTCGCGGCACGTTCCGTCCATTTCGCGCGCGGCGATCCCGTGGAGCCGAATGCGCGGGCCTTCGGCGCACCAGATCGGGCCGTCGGCGTCCCAGACCTGCGCCGGCGTGCACGCGAAGGTCTCGGCCTCCGGCACGACGAACACGGCAGCAGCAAGGATCATGAACAGCATTCAGGCGCTTTTTTCTCATGGTCAGGGACGGCAAAGTCTGTCGCATGAGGCAGGGCGTGTTGTCACGGCACCGCGTGACAGATGACGCGGTGGGGGCGTGCCGTTGAGGGCTGCGGCGTGCGCCAGTCTGCGACCGTCACGCGAAGGGCAGGCAGGAGAAAAATTGAGCCGGTTGTCGAAAATACCTGCCTGTCAGGCAAGATTGCAAAGGGCGTACCTGAAATCGCGCGGCGACAGCCTCGGGAATTGTTTCAGAATAGGGGCAGTGGGGTGTCCGGATCGGCCGCCGTGAAGTTCGAATCCGTAACACCCACGAGCCTTATCCCCTTGTGTGTCGGCAGTAAGCTGCGAATGAGCACGAGGCTGAGTTCGTGAAGCCGTTCCCGGCTGGTCGCGGGAGCCGAATCGCTGCGGTTGCGCGTGACCTGCGGGAGCCGGGGCGGTAAGTCAGTCCGCCGGGTTCCAGATGTTGGCGAACCTGCTCTTACCGGACGAGATCGGCCCGGGCGTCTACGACATCCATTCGCCGCGCGTACCGTCCGGGTCCGAAATGGAAGCGCTGCTCGCCAAGGCAAGCGAATGACTGTCCGTCAGGCAGTTGCGGGTGAATCCGGACTGCGGCCTGAAGACCCGTAAATGGGAAGACGTGAAGCCGGCGCTCGAGAACATGGTCACAGCCGCAGCTGCGCTGAGAGCCGGCATTTCGACACCCTCAGCGTCCGCGACGTGATCAAAAAACGTGCGTGTACCAATCACGGCTTAATCACTATTGCGTATCATTCGCAACTAAAATAGATAGCCACGGCTTTATGAATTTGACCGGGGGCTCCATGTTTCGTTCGTTTCGTCCAATCTCCAGGTTCGCACTCCTCGCTGCAACCGCTCTTTCGGTTCCGGCGTTCGCACAGGACGCCGGGGAGGCCATGAATGAGGGCGGAAGCGGACGCGGAGACGATACCATTGTCGTCTATGGAAGCGGCATCGATCACAACACCGCCGCAACCGGACTTGACCTGACCCCCCGCGAGACGCCGCAGTCGATCACGATCATCACCCGCGAGCAAATTGATGATCAGGCCGCATCGACCGTTGCCGATGTGCTCGAATATACAACGGGCCTTTCGGTGAAGCGGGTCGACCGTGGTCGCAACCTCCTGTCGGCGCGGGGCTTCGACATCACCAATTTTCAGCTCGACGGATTGCCGTTCGCGACGGGCAATGTCGGTCTCGAGGAAACCAGCACGGCGATCTACGACCGGATCGAGGTTATCCGCGGGGCGACCGGACTGCTTCAGGGGGCGGGCGAGCCTTCGGCCTCGATCAATATGGTCCGCAAGCGGGCCGACGCACGCGCGCTTGCCGGCGAAGTGATTCTCGAGGCGGGTTCGTGGAACCATGTTTCGGGGATGGTCGACATCGGTGCGCCGCTCACCAGCGATGGCTCAGTGCGCGCGCGCTTTGTCGCGGAGGCCCATTCGCAGGACGCCTTTATCGATCTTGAAAGCAGCAACGGCTTCACCCTCTATGGCACGATCGCCGCCGATCTGGGCCCGGCCACCCGGCTCAATGTCGGGGCAAGTTATCAAAGGGACGAGCGTGAAGGCGTGATGTGGGCGCAGTTGCCCTACTGGTATGCCGACGGCTCGCGCCCCGACTGGTCGCGCTCCACGACGACGGGCGCTGACTGGAACGCATGGGATACGACAGAGAAGGCCGCCTTCGTATCGCTCGAGCAAGATCTGGGCGGCAGCTGGGAATTGCGCGGCGATGTCTCCTATTTCGAGCAGACCGAGGATTCGAAGCTGATCTGGCTGTGGGGCAGCCCCGACCGCGAGACCGGGCTGGGGATGGACGTCTGGCCCTATTGGTATCGTTCCAAGCCCAAGCAATGGAGCGCCAACCTGCAGGTCAAGGGCGACTATCATCTCTTCGGCCGCGAGCACGAACTGGTGGTCGGCGCGATGTACAATCATCTGAAGAATGGCTGGACCAATCGCGATCCCGATCCTGCCACCGTCGCCCCGGTTGGCGATTTCAGTGCGTGGGATGGCAGCTATCCCGAGCCCGAGTGGGGCGAGCGCTATCGCATGAGCGGCTTCGGCACGACCAAACAGCAGGCGATTTATGGCGTTACGCGCTTCCAGATCCTCGACCCGCTGAAACTGATCGCAGGCGGACGGCTGAGTTCATGGACGCGCGACGAGGAGGAGGCGCTCTATACGCCCGAGGCCTATCGGATCGAGCACAAGAACGTGTTCACGCCCTATGCGGGTTTGATCTTCGACTTCAACGACTTCCTCTCCGCCTATGCGAGCTACACCAGCATCTTCAATCCGCAGACCGCGCGAGGTCGCGACGGACGCTATCTCGACCCGCTCGAAGGTGACAATTACGAAGCGGGGCTGAAGGCCGACCTGATGGATGGCAGGCTGCGCGCGTCGGCGGCGATTTTCCGCATCGAGCAGAGCAATTTCGCCGTCCCGGACATCGATCCCGATACGGGCGAACCATATTATGTGCCCGGCACCACCGATGTCGCCTCGCGTCCGGCGAAGGGCGTCGTGTCCCAGGGTTATGAGCTCGAAATGCAAGGGGAGCCGCTCCCCGGTTGGGACATCAGTGTCGGGTGGAGTCACTTCAAGGCGAAAGACCCTGACGGCGCCGACGTGCAAGCGCACCAGCCGCGGCGCGTCTTTCGCATGGCGACGAAATACGCGTTCGATCGCGCGCTCGACGGTTTCAGCATCGGCGGTTCGCTCCGATGGGAAAGCCGCCCGCCGCAGACGGCGACGAATCCTGCCACGGATGAAACCGAACCGGTGGGCCAAAAGGCCTATGCGCTGGTGAACCTGATGAGCGCGTATGACTTCACCGAGGCACTGTCGCTTCAGGTCAACGTCAACAATGTTTTCGACAAGCATTATTACAACACCAATTCCTGGTTCGGCGGCTTTATCTATGGCGAACCGCGCCATGTCCGCGTGACATTGCGGTACGGATTTTGACCGCGCGATCGCAAGGACGCGGTGCAATGCCGGCATAGGCCATGACCATGAACGTCCATGTTTCGTGGAGGCGATCGCTTGACGTTGTGGCGCGCGTGCTTGCCGCCATCCCGCTCAACTATGCCGTGACGACCGCGCTGACGATATTGCTGGCGCGGATCGTTCCGGGCGGGCCGATGCAGGCGTCTGTGTGGGCGACATTATTTTCCTTCGCCATCTTCGCCGCGCTGGCGATGGCGGCCTTCGCCGTGCGCTCGGTGGCAAGGCTGTGGGCAGGCTTCATCGCCGCTGGGCTGGTCGCCGGAGTGGCGGACTGGTGCCTGATCCTGTGGGGCGGGCGGCTGTGAAGACCGGATTCCGGCAGTCGATGGCGTGGCTCCACACCTGGGCGGGCCTGCTGCTCGGCTGGTTGATGTTCGCCATCTTCGTCACCGGCACCTCTTCCTATTTCCAGGAAGAGATCACCCGGTGGATGACCCCCGAGATTCGCTCCGTTCCGACGGACGCGGCCACCGGTTTTGCCGCGGCGACCCGCTGGCTCGAACACGCGGCACCGGGCGCGAGCGAATGGTCGGTCTATTCGGCGGGGAAGCGCAAGGCGGGCCTCCAACTCTACTGGGTCAACGGTCCCGGTGTCCCGGCCGACGCGCCCACCAGTGCGCGCCTCGACGGAGCGGGACGAAAGGTCGAGGCGCGCGAGACGCGCGGCGGTGCGTTTCTTTACCGCTTCCACTACGACCTTCACTATATCAATTGGTACTGGGCGCGCTGGATCGTCGGTATCGCGGCAATGGCGATGCTGGTCGCGATCCTGAGCGGCATCGTGACCCACAAGAAGATCATCGCCGATTTTTTCCTGCTGCGGCTCGGCAAGGGGCAGCGGAGTTGGCTCGACGCGCACAATGCTTCGAGCGTGCTGTTCCTGCCATTCATATTGATGATCACCTATACGGGGCTCGTCAGCCTGGCGACCCACTATATGCCATGGGGCATCGCGGCCAATTATGCGGACGAGAGCAAATTCTACGATGCCGCTTTTCCCTGGCCTGCGGCGACCGACAGGGCGGGAGCGGCGCCGCTGATCCCGGTCGCGCCGCTGGTCGAGCGCGCCGAGCGGACGTGGGGCGCTGACGCCGGGGCGCTGCGCATCCTCAATCCCGGCGACCGGTCGGCGCGGATCATTGTGTCGAGCGCGCCCGATGCCGGCATGTCGGTCCGTCCGCGTTCGCTGACGTTCGACGGCGTGACGGGCCAGTTAATCGACGTGCGTGTTCCTCCGGGAGGCGCGATGGTGACCGAAGGGACGATGATCGGCCTTCATGCCGGGCGCTTTGCGAGCATCGTGCTGCGCTGGCTTTATGTTCTGTCGGGGCTTGCAGGCTGCCTGATGGTCGCGTCGGGCCTGATCCTCTGGACAGTGAAACGCCGGGCCAGACTGGCCGACCCCGAGCGACCGCACCTGGGTTTCCGGATCGTCGAGCGGCTAAACATTGCCGCGATCGCCGGGCTGCCCTTTGCGATCGCCGTCTACTTTCTCGCCAACCGGGTCATTCCGCTGCATATGCCGGATCGCAGCGGTCGCGAAATCGGCGCTTTCTTCATAGCCTGGGGAGCGGTTCTCGTCTGGTCCATCGCCCGACCGGCGCGGTGTGCCTGGACGGAAGCGCTGGCTGCGACAGCCGTGGCCTTTGCGCTGGTCCCGGTCGTCAACGCGCTGACGACTGAAAGGTCCTTCGTGGCTAGTCTTGTCGCCGACGACGCGGTCTTCGTCGGCTTCGAAATCACGATACTGATCCTCGCGGCGGGATTTGGCTGGGCTGCGATGAAGACAGCGGCCCGAAAGACGAGCGTGAGAGCGCCCGGGAACAAAGGTCGGAGGCCGTCGGCAGCCACGACGGAGCCGGCATGACGCACCTCCTGCACCTGCTCCTTTCAACGGTCGGCGTTGGCTTGCTCTGCCTTGCGCGTGAGCGGCATCAGGGTGACATGGTGGGACGAAAGCTCGCTGCAGAAACGGGAAGGCGCATCCGCTCGATCGGCATTCTCACCCTGCTGCTCGCCTATGTTTTGGCAGCAGGAAGCTTGGGATGGGCCTATGGCTTGCTTGAGTGGCTGGGCTCTCTCAGCGTAAGCGCGGTGCTCACGATGGCGCTATTGTCGGCCCGTTCCTATCGCAAGTCTGCACGCCGTTGAGGCGAGATCGCGAAGTTTGCGTTTCGACATCGCATTTCTAGGCGGTCTTGCCGAAAGCGGCCCGGTTCCTGCCAAGGCGCTGCGCCTGAACGAACAGAAGGTTTTAAGGTAACGTCAACTCAGTGCGCACGGCCGACTTGTCGGCGGTGCCAGCCACAAGCACTGGTTGCGTAACAACGGCGCGACTGCAGCAACGGCTTATGAGCCACGATTGATTCTGTATTGACCCACGCTGGCTCCAGAGAAAAAGCCCAAAATGCAGCCCTGTAGAAGCGTTATACGCTTCTCGCAGTGCGGCGGATGAGTCCAGAAGGTGCAAATTATCGCGCCCTTTCGACAATTTAGCGAGTAGACAAGGTCATAGAAGAAAAATTCCCGATCGGTAAGATTGGCATGTTCGACGACAAGAATAAGTTTCGTTCTTCCCGATCGGTAAGAAATTTGTTGAAATCGTCTCTGAAATGTGATTTCTTCCCGATCGGGAAGAAAATCATGATCGAAGACGCAATCCAATTCGGCGCCGCTGTCGCCACCGCTCGTAGGGCTCTCGGTCTTACTCAGCGGGAACTGGCGCTCGCCATCAACAGCGGCGAGCGTTTCATTGTCGACCTGGAAGCCGGTAAGCCGACCGCCCAACTCGGCAAGGCGCTCGCCGCCGCCCGCGCCGTGGGATTGCGCCTTACCGCCACCAAGAGCCCGCAGGTCTGATTGTGGACCTGCCCATCCACTTCGACCGGCGGCTCGTCGCAATGATCAGCGCGGACGAACACGCGACCCGCCTCACATACGACAACGCCTGGCTGGCGGCACCGGATCGATTTCCGGTTTCGCTCGCAATGCCGCTCCAGACCGAGCCCTACGGTGACGAACTCGTCCTCCCGTGGCTGATGAACCTGTTGCCGGAAGGCGAGCCCTTACGGGCAATGACGCGCGCGCTCGGTGCGGCGCCCGAGGATGCACTCGGACTGATCGCCGAGACCGGCAACGATTTGGCCGGCGCGCTCAGCATCGCACCGAAGCCGCAGGGTGAAGCAGGCTACCGAGCGATCCCCAATGCCGATGCTCTCGAACGGATCATCACCGAACTGCCAGCCCGCCCTTTCCTTGTCGGCGAGGAGGGCGTGTCGATGAGCCTCGCCGGCGCGCAGGACAAGTTGCCCGTCACCCTTGTCGACGGGCAACTGGCCGTTCCGATCAACGGCGCGCCCTCGACCCATATCCTGAAGCCGGACAATCCGCGTCTGCCTGGCAGCGTGCAGAACGAAGCGCTGTGCATGGTCCTGGCGCGGCGAATGGGTCTGGAGGTTGCGCCCGTCATCACCGGCATCGCGGGGGAGCGGAGCTATCTTCTCGTCGACCGCTATGATCGGGCCGAAAGCAACGGCGAGGTCCGCCGCTTGCACCAGGAAGATTTCTGCCAGGCACTCGGCCGCGCACCCGCCGCGAAATATGAGTTCAACGGCACCGGCACGCGCGGCCCTTCGATCGCCGACATGTTCGCGCTTGTCCGCCGGCACATGACAGCGCGCGACATCACACGCCTGCTCGATGCCGTGATCCTCAACATCGCGATCGGCAATGTGGATTCCCACGCCAAGAACTACTCGATCCTCCTTGGACCGAACGGCGCGAAATTCGCCCCGCTCTACGATCTCATGTCAGGCCTTGCCTGGGCAAACATCACCCAGAATCACGCGCAGGCTATCGGTGGCCAGCGCCGCGGCCGTCATATCTACGGTCGTCACTGGCGCCACCTGGCCGAGGCTGCCGGCATTGCCGCGCGCGGTACGATCCAGCGGGTCGATCGGGTCACGTCGCGGCTGCTGCGCGAGCTGCCTGCCGCAATTGAAGAGGTCGCCGCCATGCCTGCCGGCTCTGCGATGCTGAACATATTCGCAAAAGAAATCGAGGAACGAGCGACCGAAGTCAAAGCCCATGCGGCACAGGAAGGCGTGCCAGACATTACAGCGCCTGCGGCCGATGACGAGCCGATTGCCGGGGCCAGCGCCTACTCGGCCGATGGGAGCGATTGAGCGTCATGGCCAATGGCATCTTCGTCCATCGAACGGACGCGATCTAAGACGACAGCCCGGCGAAGCCGTACCAATTCCCTCGCCAGTATCTCGGACGAGTCAGTGCGTGCGTCGGCGTTTGGATCATCTACCATGAGCCCCGCAAGATCCGCGAGACGCGCGGCTATTTTGCCTTCGCCAAGGTCGAGCACGTCGTCTCCGATCCCACGTCAGCTGAACGCCGCCACCAGCGCATCGACGTCGGACATCGGCAGGTACAGGCGGAGGTCGTTCGACGGAAGCGGCACAAAGCCGTAGGAGGTGTAAAGCCTCTTGCGCTGCTCGACGCGCGCGGGGTTGCCGCAGTCGGGCACGTCCAGCAACACCACGCGAATTCCGATCTCGGCGGCAGCGCCTGCGATGCGGCGGAGGCAGTCGACGAGCAGGTCGCCGCCAAAGCCCCGGCCCTGATATCTGCTGTCGACGCCGATCATCGAGATATAGCCGGCAGGGATGATGCCGTGGCCAGGCCGGTCCCGTCTGAACGGGTCGGGCAGTTCGGCATAGTGAACCGCGTGAGCGTTGGTCGCGTAAAATCCGATCAGGCCACCGTCCGGTGTGGTCAGCACATAAACGCGTGTATTGCCGGCTTTCGCGAGCTTGTTCGCGGTCCTTCTGAAATAATTGTCGACCTGCTCGATGCCGCACGAAAAGGCCGCGCGATCATGCTTTGATGGATCGAGCGGCTCCATGGTGCATTTTGCATCCGCATTTTCGCCGCTTACCTGCTTTCGATGGTCTCGCTGTGGCGCGCGAATGCCGCACGGAGCCTGTCGGACGGTGCTGCCGGACGGTCGAGCGCGGCAACGAAGGCCGCGTGATCGACGGGCTCAAGCATCGTGTGCTCGTGCGCAAAAATCGTCTCCATGGCAGCCTTGTAGGCGGCGTTCATCGTGAAGACGGAATCGTCCACATCCAAAAGCGCCGCGGCTCGCTGGATCGTTTTCTTGATGCGCGGCTTGGTCCGAAACGACATGCGCACCGTACTCCGTTCATGAGTCGCGCCGGTGATATCGCGGTGGCCAGGCATGGCAATCTCCTTTCATCCGCCATGTACGGCGGTACCGCGTACATGCGCCACCCGCAGTGTTTCATTGTGCATCCTCCCAAGAGGGAGGGTCTTGAGAGTACGCCCGATCGGCAAGGTGGACGGTGTCGAGGGCGCGGCGATCACGCGGCCCTGGCGAACTTCTTGACCTTGATATCGCGCTCGTGCGCGCGGGCCTGGGCCAGTTCATAGGTGGTCTGCATGCGCAGCAGCGTGTCCGCCTTCACGCCGAATGCCTTCTCGAACCGGATCGCCATGTCGGCGGACAGGTTGGCACTGCCATTCAGCAGGTTGCTCAGCGCCTGCCGGGACACCCCGAAATGCTCTGCCAGCGCGGTCACGCTTACCCCTGCGGGCTCGACGATTTCGGTCTTCAGCCAGTCCCCGGCATGGACCGCGAGAGACGGGTGCATCTTAAGCGCCATGATAATCCTCCAGATCCATATCGATCAGCGCGCCCTCGTCATCGATGCGGAAGGTCAGGCGCCAGTTTCGTGTCACCGTCATCGACCAGCTTCCCTTGCGGTCGCCTGTCAGCGCATGCAGCCCGAAGTTCGGCGGTAGGGCGAGCTCATCACGGTCTTCGGCGGCGTCTATGTACGCGAGCATCTTGCGGAGTCTGCCGGTGTCGCCGACGAGGCCCTTGGGATTGCCGGTTTCGAAGACCCGCCGCAGGCCCTTGGGGCGGATGCTCACGATCTCCATGGCGCGCTCTCGTGCGGAGCCTGTCGGTTGTCAAGTGTCACTTGTCGCTTGACGGAATCGGTCGCGGCAGCGTCGGACGACGGTACGCCCCAACCGAACGAACCGGACCGAACCGACCCTCAACGGGGAAGCCGTCGATGCCATCCGCGCGGGACGTGGTGGTCAAAGTGCGCTTGCGGGCGCGAGGGGAGGGCACCCCGCGCCCGCGTGCGCCTCAGGCGGCGAGCCTCGTGGTTTCCGCGTTTGGCGCATCCGCAGCGACCGGCGCGGGACCGGCTTCGGCGTAGCGCGACGCCGGGAACCGCATCCAGCGCGGCACCCAGCGGGTCACGTGGGGACGGCCGTTGCTGCCGCTGAGGTGGTCGGCGAGGATCGCGCGCAGCCCCTTGCCCGCCGCGCCGTGGTTGGCGTCGGCGATCGTCTTGCCCGCCACCTCGGCAACGAGCGCGGAGAGGGTGCTCTTGTCGCGGACGAGGCCGAGGACGGCGTCGTCGGCCTGCCACCAGTCGGCCATGTCGATGCCGAGATGGAGGCCGAGCGCGGCGATGACGGGATCACCCGCCGCGAGCGTTTCGCCCATGACGACGGCGAGGATGTCGAGAACGACGCCGTCCGGAAGCTCGGTGAGCCGCAGGAACAGCGCGGGAAGGTCGCGAACGCCGTAGGCGCCGACAACGCTGGGGCAGTCGGCGTCGAGCCCGAGCACGTCGAGGACGGCGCGGCGCTTGCTGTCGAACGCGGTTTCTGCGGCCGAGGTCTCGACGCTCTCGGCGATGGCCTCGCTTGGCGCCGTCTGCGGCTCGCGGCGGACGGACCAGAGGGTGGAACCGCAGACCGCGTGCGCGAGCATGAGGCGGAGCGCGGCGCCGGGGTGCGCGGTGAGCACGGCGCGGACGGCGGCATGACGGTGCAGGTCGAGATAGGCGCGAAGCGACTTGCTGATCTCGGCGCGCGGCACCGGGGCGGGCGCGGTATCGGCGCCGCCGCCGCGAAGCCGTGTCGCCTCGCGGCGGGTGATGTAGCCTTCGTGGAAGACGACCTCGCCGGTGCGGCGCACGTCGATGTAGACGCGTCCGCCCTTGCGCCGCGCGCATTTCTCATGCTCCCAGCTCTGGAACGGCGTGTCGGGGCCGAGGATGACGACCTCCTGCCATCCCGCCGCGCGGTAGGCATCGGCGCGGGCGGCGACGGCGGCATTCTGCGCGGTCCAGAACGCGTCGGCGTCGGCGAACCAGCGCGTTTCCCGGAACAGGTCCTCGGCAATCGCGAGGCCGCTCGCGTCGACGTCGAACAGCGCATGATCGGCGGGGATGGCCGCGCCGCCGAGAAGCCATGCCCTCAGGCGCTCGCCGGTGGGCGCGTGGCTCTGCGGGTCATCGAGAAGTGCGAGCCACGCCTGCTGTTGGCGCTTGGTGGCGAGTGTGAGGTGGCGGATGGTGGCGGTGTCGATGTCGCCCTGACGGTAGAGGCTGCGGATGCGGGGCAGCAGATTGCCGAGCGCGAGGATGCGCCGGACGACGCTGCCTGCGAGCCCGAACGTCGCGGCGATGTCGGCGGGCGTACGGCCTTCGCGGGTGAGGCGCACAAAGGTTTCCCACTGGGCGACCTCGTCGGGGTCGAGCCGGGCGAGGTTCTCGATGAGCGAGGCCTCGACGGCGGCGGCATCGTCGTTGTCGTCGATGATCGCGCAGGGCAGCATCGCGGCGCCTGCGTCGTCCGGGCGTTCGGCGGCGACGGCGAGCGCGGCGTGGAAGCGGCGGCGTCCGGCGACGATCTCGAAGGTGCCGCCAGTGCTGCCCGTGCTGCCGCCCGCGCGGACGAGGACCGGGACGAGCACGCCGCGCGCACGGACCGAGGGGAGGATGTCGCCGACGTCGGGCGGGCGCTTGCCGTGGCGCATGTTGGCGCGGCTGACGCTGAGGCTGGCGAGCGGGATGAAGTCGAGTTTCATGGGATGGTCCTTTCAGGTTCGAACTGCGGCGATGGCGCGCCGCGCGCCTTTCGCGCCGCGCGGGGCGGCGGGCGCGGCGGGTCAGGCCTTGGCCATGCGCGCGAGCGCGGCCTCGGCGGCGATGATCGAGCCGGTGCGGCGGGCGAGGTCGGCCCAGGCCGAGATCGGGGCCGTGCTCGTGAAATGGAGGTCGCGCTCGATGCGCAGCCCGAAGCGCAGGCGGATCGCGGCGATTTCGGAGAGGCTGAACGACCCGAGTTCGGGGCAGCCGAAGCCGAGGTCGGCGAGGCCGAACAGCGTGTCGCCGTCGGCGTCGAGTTCGGTCGCGAGCCATGTCGCGGCGCCGCAGGGGTTGAAGAACTTGACGGCGGGCGGCGGGTCGTGGCGACCGGTCGCGGCGGCGTCGGCATTGGCGCGCAGCGTGGCGCGCAACGGTGGGGTGAGAAGCTCCATGCGTGTCTCCTTGCCGCCCGCGAAAAAGCAAGCGTGGCTCCCCGCGTGGGCGGGGACGGGCGGCAGGCGCGGAATCGGACCCGCCGGTGAGCCGCGGTCCGCACCCGGAGGGCCGGAACGTGAGTGGAGGCGCCGGCAGCGCCGGCTTGCGGACCGTGGCGGCGGGTCCAGAAGACCGTGCCCGCCCGGCCCCGCCCCCTGCGGGAGCCGACAGGACTTCGCCGCGCCGCCGGCGCGGCGGCCGACGGGGCGTCGGGAAACGGCGATGCCGCTGTCCGCGCAATGCGATGCACCGCTCAGAGCGGTCCTTCGAGGCCAAGCAGCGTCCGGTAGCCGCTTTCGATCATGCGGCGTGCGCCGCGAAGGACACGCTGGATGCGCAGGCGCATGAAGCGCGAGCCGTCGCTCCAGCGCTCGTCCCCGCCCGCGCGCCCATAGAGCAGTCCGGCGATGTCGCGGTGCGAGGCGCCCGCTGCGTGGGCGTCGTGGGCGCGGAGCATGGCCTCGAGACGTGCGGCGCGGCGAAGCGGCGGCCAGAGCCGCCTGCAGGGCGCGCCGCGGACGAGGCCTGCGAACCGGCGGAGCGTCAGCAGCTGGGGTGCCATGCCGCCCGCGCCGTCGACGGTGAACAGCGGCCGGATGGGCCCTGAGAAAATGGTGCCGCCGACGACATCGATCCGCAGGTGTCCGGGGCCTGCGGGGATGAGCAGGCGCTCGGCGTCAGGTTCGACGAGCACGGCGGTGTTGCCGTCCAGTGCCAGCACGTCGATGCCGTCCCGGTACGGCTCGGCGTGCATGGCGACGACGTGGGGGTCGGCATCGCTTCGCCAGAAGGCAAGCGCCTGCGCGGCGGGGCGGGCGGGGTCTTCCGCGAAAATGCAGCCCCCATGCGGCGGGTGTCAGGCCATGGCTGTCCTTGCCGGTCGGCGACACGGCATCGGCGGCGATGCGCCGGTATGCGGGATTGCGGCGCAGGAACTCCCAGGCGAAGCCTTGCGCGTCCAGTCCGGTCATCCCCTGCGCCATGGCGGCGATCCTTACGGCTACGTTACAAGCTGCAGGAAGCGGCGCTTTTGTGCCGGCGTCGACCCTTCGATCGGAGGGTCGACGCCGGCACAAAAGCGCCGCTTAGCCGGAATCAAGCGATGCAACGATTCGTGCGATGGCGTCGGCAAGCCCGGCCTCGACGTCGGCGACGCCAATGCCGAGGTGCGCGGCGATGGCATCGTAAGGCCAATCATCGAGCGCGCATGCGAGAATGTCGCGAAGCGGCGCGGGCAGCGCGCGAACGGCGTTTCGGTAGCGATCGTGATCCATGGCGGCTCCTTCCTTGCCGCGCGGCACGCGCTGCCGGCGGCAGGCCGGGAACCCGGCGGACCCGGACAGCGCGCGCACCGGGAACCGGCCGAAGCGCCAGCGGAGGACCCGCCAGGGTTGCGGGTGCGGTCCGGGACTGCCAGCGGGCCTGCCAACCGCCCGGCGCCAGCCGTGCCGCCATGGTCCGCGACAGGCGATGGCAAGACATCGCGCGAGCTGAATCGCGTTCGGCCTGTCCTCACTGTTCCGCGACAGGAACGGACACCAAAGAGGCATAGGAAAGCAAAATACAGAATTGAACGGGAGGTCTGGATATCACGATAATTTCGATATCTTGACTTGCGTTTCGTCAAAACTGTGGAATCATTCGCTAAAGCAGGTCTGTCATTCGAGTCGATTGTCTTTCGATCGCTCATCAAAGATGGACGGACCGCGTGTGCCGCTGGTGTGGAGTTCGTCATGGTGGCGACGTTCGATTTCGGCGTCTACGAGGAGGGCTTCCGCAGCGCGCGCGGTCCGGAGGCGGTCGCCGAGCTGCTCACGGCAGCGGCGCACGATCTCGGGTTCGAGCAGTTCATGATCGGCCACCATGTCGATCCCGCCGCGCCGCCGCGCCACACGTTTCAGCTGTCGAACTATCATCCCGACTGGGTCGAGCAGGCGATCCTGAAGCGGCATTTCGAGGTGGATCCGGTGCACATCGCGGTGATGCGGACGGCATCAGGCCTGCAATGGAGCGAGGTGCCGCGGCTGCTGCGGCTGTCGCCGCGCCAGTCCCGGATTCTCGAGCGCGCGCAGGGCTACGGCCTCTGCGCGGGCTACACCGTGCCGTTCAACGTTCCGGGTGAGCCGCGCGGCAGCTGTTCGTTCGGCACGCGTTCGCCCGAGCGGCTGCGCCGCAACGCGCTGCCGATCGCGGCGAGCATCGGCGGCTATGCGTTCGAGGCGATGCGCCGCCTGGTGCAGCCCGCGGAAGGCGGTCCCGCGCCGCCGCCGGCGCTTTCGCAGCGCGAGCATATCGCGCTCGTCCGCGTTGCGCAGGGCAAGAGCGATATCGAGATCTCCATGATGGAAAAGATCGCGCCGAGCACGGCGCACGAGCGCGTCGAGAACGTCCGGCGCGCCTACGGCGGCGCGGTGCGGCCCTATCTCGTCGCCCGCGCACTTTACGACGGGCAGATTTCGTTTCGCGAAATCTTCGAGTCCTGAACGGCACCGCTTGCGTCTGGAGGACGCTGAATTTTGTCTTCCCGCGTTAAGGGGTTCGAGATCCCTGAAGCGCCTTCGGCTTTCACCCGGGTTTCAGGAGGCAACTGACGCGCAGTGGACGCCGCGCATCGGCTTCCGCTACGCGCTCGGTGCTCAGAGCAACGTCTATGGAACGTATAGCAAGGGCTTCAAAAGCGGTGTTTTTGATGCGACCACGCCAACCGGGTCGGGCGTGAAGCCGGAAACGGTCGATGCATTCGAACTCGGCTTCAAATCCGCCTGGCGCGGCCTTTCCTTCAATGCGGCTGCCTTCTACTACGATTACAAGAACACGCAGGTGAACGCGACGGTCTCGGGTCATAACGGCGCTGTCTTCAACCAGCTCTTCAACGTCCCGCAGTCGCGCATCTATGGTGCGGAGTTCGATGCCAACCTGGAGATCACCGACAATTTCGACCTGCGTGCAGCAGTCGCCTACACCCATGCTCGCTACACCGAGGGTGTCGGACTCGAATTTCTATTGTAAGAATTTGAATATAAATAAAAAAACTTATCACAATTTTCCGCGTGGCCCGCCGTGGCCCCCAAAAAAATTCGCCAACTCCGGACTCGAACCGGCGACCAAGAGCAGTGCTTGACCACTGCCGGCATCGACATGCTTTCCACCCGGCTTAATTCTCCATTGAAATTCCCGGTCAACTTTCCACGGAATCCCAACTTGCACCCTGCAACACAAGAAGAGGTGCCATGCATTCGGCCTAGGGGATTTGTCCACTCCGCGTGACTACCGCTATGCATTTTGGTCACGATCTTCACCAAGTGGCCTCGTCGGCACTGTCCGGCATGGGCTCGAGCGGCGTTCGACTGGGCCGCTAACCGAAAGGAGGGCAAAAGCCTCACTCCGCTCGTGTAGCCACCATGACCGTCCCGCAAAACTGTGATCACGATATGGAGGACCGGTTGCCCTGTTCACTGACCCCCCGCCGCGCTGGCGCACCGACGATCGCCATGGTGCACGAGAAGGGCGGCGTGCGAGCGGACAAGATTTGGCTGTGCCCGATCGATTCACGTGCATGAGCGCGTATCTGACGCCGCCGGCGCGCAAGCGGGCGCGCGTGTTTACGAGGCTTCCAGCGCATCATCGGAGGCTCACACGCAGCGCGTGGATCAATTCCAATCGCAACGGCCGGCCATGCGACAGTTTCCTGGAAGGGCCATCATTCGACCGTGATGGCAACCTCTATGTCACCGATGTTCCCTTTGGCCGGATTTTTCGTATTGATGCTGCCGGAGACTGGTCGCTCATCGCTGAATATGACGGCTGGCCCAACGGCCTAAAGATCGCCGCCAACGGCAGCATTTTCATCGCCGACTACAAGAATGGACTGATGTCGCTCGATCCGGCCAAAGGCACCGTCTTACCGCTTCTCGAGACACGCAATTCCGAGCGGTTTAAGGGCGTGAATGATTTAGTTCTTGGCCCCGCAGGGGAAATCTATTTCACCGATCAGGGACAGACCGGGATGCACGATCCGACCGGTTGCGTCTACCGGCTCGATCCGGACGGGCGGCTGACGCAGCTTCTGAACACCGCGCCGAGCCCCAACGGCATCGCACTCGATCCCGAAGGCGAGGGGTTGTTTGTTGCGATGACGCGAGCGAACCAGATCTGGCGCATTCCGCTGCATCCGAGTGGTGCTGTCGCAAAGGTGGGAGTATTCCTTTCGCTACCGGGTAGTCTCGTCGGCCCCGATGGCTTGGCGTTTGATCGAGCGGGCAACCTTTACGTCGCCCAACCGGGAGGTGGGCGGATATGGATGGTTTCGCCACAGGGCGACATCTTGGCGCTGATTGAGAGTTGCACAGCGGGAGGTATGACAACGAACCTCGCCTTTCGTCCCGGTGTCGGGGAGCTCTACATAACCGAGTCTGAGACCGGCACCATCCTCGTCGCGGAGGTCGACTATCCGGGGCTGCCGCTGCACTCCGAAGCGCTGGGGGATAGTGCGATTGCCTGCGGAAGGCAAAAAACGTGAGCCAGCCTGGGCCCCTGCATGGTATTCGGGTGGTAGATCTGACGACGGTCATCATGGGGCCGTTCGCGACGCGTATCCTGGGCGATCTTGGCGCTGACGTGATCAAGATCGAAGGCCCTGAAGGAGATTCTCTGCGCCGTTACCTACCCCAGCGTGGGGACGGCATGTCGGGCAGCTTCCTAAATCTCAATCGCAACAAGCGCGGTATGTGCCTCGACCTGAAATCCGTTCATGGCAAGGCCGTGCTGACAGCGCTACTTCGGACCGCAGACGTGGTGGTGCACAATCTTCGTCCTGCGGTCATCGGCCGGCTCGGATTCGCTTATGAAGACGTGCGCACCCTCAACCCGGATATAATTTATTGCGCCGCCTGCGGCTTCGGCGCGGCGGGACCGTATGCCCATAAGCCAGCTTATGACGATATTATTCAGGCAGGGTCCGGCTTGGCGATGCTGCATGCCGACCGGGACGGCATACCGGCCTATGTACCGTCGGTCGTTTGCGACAAGTTGGCTGGCCAGGCTATAGCCTATGCAATCATGGCCGGCCTGATCGGGCGGCTGCGCGGCGGCGGTGGTCAGTCGATCGAAGTTCCGATGTTCGAGACCGCGATCGACTTCAATTTTCTCGAGCATATGTCGGGCTTCGGTTTCATTCCGGCGCTGAGCCCGCCCGGCTTTGCGCGAGTCCTCAGCCGCCAACGCAGACCCTACCGCACACGCGACGGCTATATCTGCATCCTGCCTTATTCCGACCCGAACTGGAACGATATCTACAGCTTTACCGGGCGCTCGGAGTTCAAAGGCGATCCTCGTTTCGCCTCCTTGGCCGAGCGGGTCAGGAACATCGACCATCTTTACCGGATGCTAGACGAGGAGGCCGGCGCCCACGATACTGCGGAATGGGTAAGTTTCTGCGACGATGCCGGCATACCCTGCATGCCGCTATTGGAAATCATTGACCTTCCCAATGATCCGCATGTCCGCTCGGTAGGTCTCTTCCAGGAGCATGAGCATCCAAGTGAAGGTCCTTACCAAGTCGTCCGGCAGCCTGTGACGTTCGGCGACACATATTTCGAGGTGCGCCAACACGCACCTGCCCTTGGCCAGCACAATGCCGAGATTCTGCGCGAAATCGGACTGAACGAATGACGTTTGTGTGCTGTGCGGCACTCTGCAGCAAGCCGTTCCCTATACTCCGATACACCAATGGAAAGCCGACTTATGACAGCGTCCTTGCTCAAGCAGCTGATCGCATTCCGCGACGAGCATGTCCTGCCGAACGAGGCTCGTTTTGACCGTGAGGTGGCAACCGGGGAAACGCGATGGGCGCCGGTGCCCATCCTGGAGCAACTGCGCGAACGAGCGCAGCAGGAAGGTCTGTGGAACCTCTCGCTGGGTGCCGAGCGGGGCGGCCCGGGTCTCAGCCACCATGATTACGCACAGCTTGCCGAAGTGATGGGTTGCAATGAGTGGATGCCCGAGGTTTTCAATTGCAACCCGCCCGACAGCGGCAATATCGACGTTCTCGCGCGTTTCTGTACGCCCGAACAGCAGGAGTGCTGGCTGCGTCCGCTGCTCGCGGGGGAGATACGTTCTGCTTTTGCGATGAGCGAGCCCCAAGTCGCCTCTTCGGACGCAACCAACCTCGCGCTCAGGGCCGATCTCGACGGCGACGAGTGGGTGCTGAATGGCGACAAGTGGTGGATTTCAGGCGGAGGTAATCCGCTTTGCCGGATATTCCTTGTGATTTGTCAGACCGAGCCGGAAGCGACCCGGACGAAAAGGCACAGTCTGATTCTCGTGCCGCGTAACACACCGGGCTTCAGCGTCGTGCGGCAGATGACGGTCTTCGGTACAGACTTCGCGCCGCGGGGGTTCTCGCATCTCCGCTTCGATAATGTCAGGGTTTCGTGCAGCAACCTCGTTGGCGTTCGCGGTCAGGGGCTCGAAATCGCACAGACCCGTCTGGGTCCGGCGCGGCTGCACCATGCCATGCGTTGCATTGGCGCGGCCGAGCGCGCTCTCGGTCTCATGTGCGATCGATCGCGCGCTCGCCACGTCTTCGGAAAGACCCTGTCGGACATGGGCTCGGTTGCCGACGATATCGCACGTTCGCGTATCGAGATCGATCTCGTGCGTGAGTTCGCGCTTTCGGTGGCGCGCGGCATTGATACGCACGGTCTCGCCGCATCCAAAATACTCATGTCGCAGGTCAAGGTGGCCGCTCCTGACATGGCCTGCCGCGTGCTCGACCGGGCGATCCAGCTACACGGTGCGGCCGGCTTTTCGCAGGACACGCCACTAGCCGCGTTGTTCGCGCGGTTGCGCACGATCCGCATGGCGGATGGGCCCGACGCCGTGCATATGCGCGTGATCGCCCGCGCCGAACTCAACAAGACGCGCGAGGAGGCGCAGTGATGGGCGCGATGACGCAAGATGATGTCATCGATGCCGATGGACCGTCGGTACAAGCCGCACGGGCCGTGTGCGCCTATATCCGCGGGGCCTGCCCAGGGCTTGGTGACGATGTCCAACTCCGCCGATTTACCGGTGGGAATGCAAATCTCACTTTGCTGATTCGGATCGGCGCCCGCGAGTTCGTGGTGAAACAGGAGCCTGCCGGCACCAAGGCCCGCGCCGCGCACGACATGCGTCGTGAGTATCGCATGCTGGAAGCGGTGTCTCCGCTCTATCGTTACGCGCCGTCCCCGCTACTGCTGTGCGACGACCTATCGATCACCGGCAATGTCTTCTGCGTCATGGAGCGGATCAAAGGCGAGATTATGCGCCATGCAGGCGACGCCTCCGCCGCGCTCATCACCGCACGGCTGGAGGGTTTGATCGATGCGCTGGCGCAGCTTCACGCCATCGATGTCCGCGAGGCGAGGCTCGAACATCTTGGTAAGATGGATGGTTACCGCGAACGTCAGGTTACCGGTTGGATTGAACGCTGGCGTGTCGCGCAAACCGGGTCCGTCGCGCAGGGCGACGATGTCGTCGCCTGGCTCGAATCGCGTCGTCCGACCGCGCCGCAGCTGGGTGCCATTGTTCACAACGACTTCAAGATGGACAATCTCGTTTGGGACAATCGTCATCCGGCCCGGCTCGCAGGCGTGCTTGATTGGGAGATGGCGACTATCGGCGATCCGCTGATGGATTTCGCCAACTCGTTGGCTTTCTGGATAGAGAATAGCGATCCCGCGCCGCTACGCGCGCTCCGATCGATGCCGGGCTCGGGCCCCGGACTTCCCACCCGCCATGACGCGCTACGCCGTTACGAGAAGGTGACCGGCCGTCATTTCGACGATTATCCCTTCTATCGGTGCTTCGGCCTTTTCCGGCGCGCCGTGATCGAGCAGCAGAAGTACAGGCGGTTCGCGACCGGCCAGTCCGATGATCTGCGCTATGCGCATCTCGACGAGGCCGTCACGACCCTCATTGGGGAATGCCGAGCAATTATCGGATCGAACTAGGGAAGTGGTGATTGGGCAAAAGGCCGGTCGCTGGCCGAAAGGTGGGTGCGGTTCGAAGAGAGCGCTCGTACTTGCGCTCGTGTTGTGATCGATTTGACAAAAAAGCGGCGGTTTGGATCAATCAAGCCGCCAGAATAAAGATAGGGGAGAGGATATGCAGTCTAGTCAGTTCGCCGTTCTGGCCGGAGTCGCCAGCACCTTGGTGCTCGTCGCGACCGACCCCGCCTGTGCACAGGCGCAACCCACCCCAACTTCGACGCCTGACAGTACTTCGGCGCCTGACAGTGATGCATCGCTCGCCGGAATTGCCGACATCGTCGTGACCGCGCAGAAGCGCAGCGAGGTCCTGCAGAAGACGCCGGCGGCCGTGACCGTAGTTTCCGGCGCTAGCCTGACCCAAAACGGTATCAGCAATCTTTCGGGTATCGCCGCGGTCGTGCCGGGCGCGCGTTTCCAACCGGAGGCCAACGCTACTCAGGTTTTCCTTCGTGGCGTCGGCTCCAATCTCGATTATGCGAATATCGAACAATCGGTGTCGTTTAATATCAACGGTATCTATATCCCGCGCGAAGGCACGGCGATCTCGCTCTACGATGTCGAGCGAGTTGAGGCGCTGCCGGGGCCGCAAGGCACGCTTTATGGGCGCAGCGCTATCGGCGGCACCGTCAACCTATCGTTCAAGCGGCCGACGTACGAGCTCGAAACCGGCGGCCAGCTGGAGGTGGGTAACTACAACAACGTCCATGCCACACTTGTGCAGAATGTGCCGATTGGCAGCGATCTTGCCATCCGGGCGGCGGCTGACTGGGCGTATCACGATGGCTACATGAGGAGCGGGGCGGGAAACAAGAAAGACCTCGGCGTCCGCATCGGTATTCTTTACGAGCCTAACCCCGATCTGCAAGTTTACGTGTGGGGCTATACGGCCCAAAAATATGGCCACTCGAATAATCTGGTCAATAAGGGCTTCAATCTGGAGACGGGCCAGTACGATGAAAAGGCATTCCTTCAGAGTGATCCTTGGAATGATCTTAGAACGGGGGCGCTGACCAGCTTCGCGCCATTCGGGCCGGTCACCGCGGGTGCGCAATATTATCATAATTACGTGACCGGCGCGCAGATTGACGTAAGCCTCGGCAGTGAGGTCACGCTAAGCTACATTCCAAGCTATTTCTATCTTGACTCGGAAATCAAACTTTACTGGATTGGCGGTCTACCTGCGGAGAAGGAAGATAATTACCGACAATTGACGCAGGAATTGAGGCTAGCCGGCCGATCTGGACGATTGGAATGGCTGGCCGGCCTATATGGCTATCGACAAGTAAATGATGGCCAGAATATCCTGCTCATTGACACGCCGGCTGCGTTTTACGCGAGCCGAGTGTTGCGCAACCGCCTGCAAGGAGCGGCCATCTTCGGTCAGGGCACCTACAGCCTGACTGATCGGCTAAGGCTGACAGCGGGCGGTCGTCTCAGTATGGATAATCGCCACGGGCGGGGCATTTCGGTCGAAGATCAGATTACGCCTTACAGTTACGCAAAGACATTCAAACGCGCCGACTACAAGCTGGGCGCTGAATATGACGTAGCCCCCCAAGTCATGGCCTATGCGACTTACCAAACTGGCTATCAGCCGGGTACATATAATGAGGTTGCCTCGCTGCCGGGACGTTCCAACGCCGTCAAGGCTGCGAACCTGAACGCAATCACCGGCGGCTTCAAGGCGCGATTTTTCGATAACAAACTGCAGATTAACAACGAGATATTCTACTACACTTATCGCGATTTGTATCTTCAGGCTGTCGACGTCAGCAAATTCTTCAATCCTGTGTTCAACGCGAAGAAGGTGACCATCCCGGGCAACCAGCTCGACATCATCTACCGGCCGACACGAGACGACCTGATCAGTGTTTCAGTCAGCTATGTCCGCGCACGAAATAAGGATTTCGTCACGCCAGACGGCGCGAATTACAACGGCTTGACCCCTCCGTACGCCGCCGACTGGACGGTCAGCGGCAGCATCTCGCACGATTTCCACATCGGCTCGGGCTACATCCGCGCGGCTGCCGACGCTCGTTATGAGAGTCCCTATTACGCCGATTATGTCCACAATCGTGGCACGAAGCAGGCGGGCTACGTAATGAAGAATGCGTCAATCACCTATTTCAACGACCCGTCCCGGTACAGTTTCGGGTTCTGGATTAAGAACATCTCCAACGAAGCCGTGATTTCTGCCACGGCGGCGGCCGGCATTCCGGGGCCGGCGACGGCCTTTCTGCAGCCACCACGGACCTACGGCGCGAGGTTCACCTTCAACTACTGAACAGCCCGGGGAGAAAGAAAAGCGGTAGCTGATTCCGGGTGGAAGGGATCCTGTCGCGGTGAACGAACGACCGCCGTTAGAGAAGGTGGCGACATGAAGTCCATATTCGATCCGATCCGCGTCGGCGCGATCAATGCCCCCAACCGGATTTTCATGGCGCCGCTAACCCGGGCGCGCGCCTCCGCAGAGCATGTGCCGACGCCGATCATGGCAGACTACTATCGCCAGCGTGCGTCGGCCGGCCTCATCATCACCGAGGCTATCGGCATATCCCGCGAGGGCTTGGGCTGGCCGTTCGCACCCGGACTCTGGGACGCCGAGCAGACCGAGGCGTGGAAGCCGGTCACCGAGGCGGTGCACCGACAGGGCGGGCGGATCGTCGCGCAGCTGTGGCATATGGGGCGGCTCGTCCACCCGGCCTTCCTTGGCGGTCGTCCGCCTGTATCCGCTTCGGCGACCAGGGCACCCGGATATGCCTACACTTATGTCGGCAAACACCAGTATAGGAAAGCCCGGGCGCTTACACTCGGCGAATTTCCGCGACTGATTGACGATTATCGGCGCGCGGGGAGGCATGCGCTCGAAGCTGGCTTCGACGGCGTTCAACTGCACGCGGCCTACGGCTATTTGATCGATCAATTCTTGCGCGACACCTCGAACCTTCGCGACGACGCCTATGGAGGCTCGATCGAGAATCGCGTTCGTCTGCTTTCGGAAATAACAGAAGCGCTGATCGATGTTGTCGGTGCCGATCGCACCGGGGTGCGGCTATCCCCGAACGGTGGCAGCCAGGGCGTGGACGACGGCGATCCCGACCGGCTCTTCGTTGCTGCGGCGCGCAGGCTCGACGCGCTCGGCATTGCCTTCCTTGAATTGCGCGAGCCTGGACCGGACAGCACGCTGGGTCCGACCGACGTGCCCAAAGTCTCGCCGCTCATCCGAAAGCAGTTTCGTGGTGTACTGATCCTCAATTCCGACTTCGACCGTAGGTCGGGCGAGGCCGCCATTGCCGCCGGTAAGGCGGACGCCATCACCTTTGGCCGGCCTTTCATTGCCAACCCAGATCTTGTTGATCGCCTGCGTCACGATGTCCCGCTCGATCAGTGCGACAACGCCACATGGTATAGCCAGGGCGCCCGCGGATATAGCGACTATCCGGTCTGGCGTTTCGACCATTGTGAACGCGCTTTTCCAGATTGAAAGCTGGGGCGCTGCGCCGCGGATGCCAAAGAGAGATCGTCAATCCGAAGCGTCACCAGCAGCTTTGGGAGTGTCGCAGGCAGGCTACCAACCAAAAGGAGGGTGCCTCTGGCAAAGCGTGCGGTGAACGTGCACTGCCAATGCGCGCCAAGGATGGTCAGCAAGCCACCGCGCGCCATCAATACGGGAGAGGTATCGTGCGTGCGACCGAAAACAACTTAGGAGCGCGAGAGCTCGAGCTGGCCGGGGGGGCGGTCAGGCCGGGCCAGCATGAAGCGGGCATTCCGGCGATGTGGATGGCCTATCTCGGCATCGAGGCGTCAAGCCTAGATCATTGGCAGCGTTTCGCCGCCGAAATACTCGGGATGGAGGTAGACCGGTACGCGTCCGAAATGCTCTGGCTGCGCATGGACAATCGACCCTATCGGTTGTTTGTCACCCCGGGCGCCTCGGATGACGTGACGGTGATCGGATGGGAGGTTGCTGATGGTATGTCGCTCGCGACGATGGTAGGCCGCCTGGAAAGCCGGGGCATTCATGTCACTCGTGCGAGCGACGAGGTGCGCCGGACTCGGCAAGTGTTAGACCTGGTCGTGTTCGAAGATCCCGATGGTTTGCGTCACGAACTGTCCTATGGCCCGCTCATGTTGTCGGAGAGGCCCTTCCACTCGCCCCGCGCGATATCCGGATTCAAGGTCGACGACGGCGGGCTTGGTCATATCGTCCTGTGCGTGGATGACATGGCGAAGGCTGCGGCATTCTATCAGGATGCGCTTGGCTTCCGGACATCCGACATCATCGACGTGATGGTAGGCGACACGGTCATGCCTGTCACGTTCATGCGCGTCAATCTGCGGCATCATAGTCTCGCCATTGCCCAGTTTCCCGGCAAAAAACGACTCCACCATATCATGATGGAAACCTTTTCGCTGGATGATGTAGGCACGACGCTAGATTTGGTCCATGATCATGGGATCGAGATTACCATGACGCTCGGGCGCCACACCAACGACCTCATGGTATCGTTCTACATGCGTACGCCATCGGGCTTCGAGATCGAATACGGCTATGGGGGGCTTGAGGTCGATAACAGCGATTGGCGCGTCGTGCGTTATACCGCTCAAAGTATCTGGGGGCACCGCGTTCCCAAAAAGCAGGCGGCCTCCGCAGCATGAGCTCTCCAATCAGAGGGGAACACCAGCGGGAGCCGCTCTGGCAGGACCTTGTCGACAGCGTCTTCCTGGAGAAGTTGCGGGACGCTGTCGCACAATCGGTGGCGCCGTATGCGGATCAGATCGATCGCGAGGATGTCTATCCGCTTGCCTCGGTCAAGGCGCTCGCCACCCTCGGCTATACCAGCATGACGCTTCCCCAGCGATATGGCGGCGATGACGCGAGCCACACCCTCTGCGCTGCATTGTTCGAGGAAGCCAGCTATCACAGTGCGGCGGTAGGGATCAGTCTCATCACCATCTTCCAGGCGCAGACCCTGATCCTTCTTTATGGACAGGACAGCCTGAAGGAGCGGGTGTTGCCACTCTTCCGCCAAGGACTGGTGACCTCCTACGCGCTCACCGAAACGAGCCATGGCAGTGACATCCGCAGCCTAGACACGAAAGCCGTCCTTGAGGCCGGTCGATGGATTCTCACCGGCCGCAAGTCCTTCATCACCTCGGGCTCGGCCGCCGATGCCTTCATCGTCCTGGCCGAGACACCCGTGGGCGTTTCCACCTTCTACGTGGATGCAGCGCGGGAGGGAGTTTCCTGCGAACATGGGCCGCATGCCGCCACGTTCGGGCTTCGCAATGGTCCGCACGTTGACCTGATCCTAGATCGGGTGGCGCTTCCCCAGGATCATCTGCTCGGGACGGAAGGCCGGGGTGTACGGCAGGCTGTCACCACGCTGGACTTCTCCCGGACGATGGCTGCGGCGATCAGCGTTGGGATCGCCCGGGCGGCAATCGATGGGGCGCTTGCCTATGCGTCCGGGCGCAAGGCTTTCGACACGACGGTCGCGACGCTCCAAGGCATCCGCTGGTATTTCGCCGAGATGATCGCCGAGCTCGATGCGGCGCGGCTTCTCGTTCATCACGCGGCATGTGCGCTTGACTCCCATCGCAGCATCGCGCGCTATGCGAGCGAAGCCAAACTCGTCGCCAGCGGGCTCGCCACCCGTATCGCGTCTCAAGCGGTGCAGATCTGCGGCGCCCACGGTGTGCGCGACACGTCCCCCTTCGGGCGCTACCTGCGCGACGCCAAAGCGTACGAGATCGCCGGAGGCTCTTCCGAAATCCTTAAGAACACGATCGCCAAGCAGGTGATCGGAGGGGCAGGGATATAAGCGAGACCATGACAGAGCGCATTTCCGACCGGCTCTATACAGTCGCAGCCGAACATGGTGAACGACCATTCCTCGTCTTCGAGACGTTGACCTACTGCTACGCCGAATTTGCCGGCTTGATCAACGCCTTCGCCGCGCAACTGCTTGAGCAGGGGGTCGCTTCGTCCGATCGCGTTGCGTTGATTTCGGGCAATCGGCCAGCCTATCTGGTGGCTTGGTTCGCGCTTACCGAAGTTGGCGCCGTCACGGTGCCGATCAATACCCAGCTGATCGGCCGGTCATTGACGACCGTGCTCCAGATGGCCGACGTGTCGCTCGTATTGCTGGATGAGTCGCTCGTCGCCGACCACATGGATGACATCACGGCGCTGGGCGTGGCGGTTCGCATCATCGGCATGCCGATCGAACGACCTGGCGGAGGCGCGCCGCGGCGAGTCAGTCGGACGGCCGGCGATCCCACGTCGCTAAATTCAATCCTCTTCACATCAGGAACATCCGGCACCCCGAAGGGGGCTATGATCGCCGACCGCAGCTTCCTGGATGCCGGTAAGGACATGGTACGCGCCCTTGGCATAAGTCGCGACGAACGGATCATGGTCGTACTGCCGCTCTTCCACGCCAACCCGCAGATGTATGCGGTCATGTCAGTACTCGAGGCAGGTGCGACGCTTGTGCTAGTCCGCAACTTTTCCGCATCACGCTTCTTCGAGCAGGCGGCGGCGACGAAAGCAACCAGCTTTACCTATGTGGGAACGATCCTCAACATCCTTCTGAAGGCGGATGTCCCCCCGTCCGCGCACTCCCTACGTTGGTGCATCGGGGGCGGTGCACCGCTTGAGGTGTGGACTGCGGTGGCAGAACGCTTCGATATCAAGGTGTGGGAACTTTATGGCATGACCGAACTTGGCGGCTGGATCACGCTGAACACGCCGGAGGAGAGCCGCCGCGGCAGTGTCGGCCGCCCGCGGGACGGCGTAGAGATCCGCATTTTGGATGAAGATGGTGCGGCGCTGGCGCCCGGGAGCTGTGGAGAGATCGTTGTCGTGTCCGCTCGGCAACAGATATTCTTCGATGGCTATTTCCGCAATCCGGCGGCCTCCCGGAAGATGAAGAAAGGTGGCTGGTTCTACACGGGCGACGTCGGCTGGATGGATGCCGACGGTTACCTCCACTTCGTCGGCCGCAAAGATGACGTGATCCGGCGCGGCGGCGAAATGGTGTCACCGACGGCTGTCGAGCTCGAGATCCTCGAACACGAAACGATCCGAGAATGCGGCGTAGTAGGCGTTCCCGATGCGATCTACGGCCAGGAGATCGAAGCTGCGATTGTTGTCGCCAGCGGCTTCCGCATAGAGGATTTTGTCCGCTATATGGACGCCAATATGCCGAAGCACATGCGCCCGCGCTACCTGCTATGCGTCGACCGTCTGCCCAAGACTGCGACCGAGAAGATCGTGCGCCGGTCGCTGCCCGACCTGCCAGGCGAACGAATAGACCTGATCGGCCTGTCATTGGCCACTGATAGTTCCGCCATGCGCGGGCGGGGGTAGCGGTCGATGGCGGGGAGGACGGTCGACTTGGTCGAGGGACGGACGGTCCTCCACAGCTTCATTCAGGCAAAGCTGCATCCACCGCGTATCGACATGGCAACCACAGTCGATCGGCCAACACTTCAGGCCCTTCTCAACGGGGCGCTGGATCGCCAATTGACGTGCGTGGTCGCGCCAGCGGGTTTCGGCAAGACGACCGTACTCGCCAACTGGCTGCGCGGACTCGATCAGGGTCGCGTTTGTGCGGCGTGGCTCACTCTGGAAAGCCACGACAACGATCCGTGGCTTTTCGTGCAGCACATCTTCCAGGCGATCGCAACCGCCATCGGGGATTCGCATCTCGATCCGGGGACATCTCGCGATGGAGACTGCGTGGCGACGGCCCAGATACTCGCCCAGAAACTTGCCGGCGTCCAGAGACCAGTGGTGCTCGTGCTCGACGATTATCATAAGGTCTCGAATGCGACTGTCGATGCCTTTCTCAATGCGCTTCTCCAGATTCCTGGGGGCTGCATGAACCTGGTTTTGTCATCGCGCGCTCAACCCGACCTGAAAATGGGACTGCTGCGGGCGAACGGACGGGTCTTGGAGATTGGTCTGGACGAGTTGCGATTCTCGCCGGACGAGGCAAAAAATCTCTTGCGGCGCAACATCGATAGCCCGATCGATGCAGGCGCATTGTCGACTATAGTGGCGCGGACAGAAGGATGGGTAGCCGGCTTACGGCTTGCCGCAATCGGTATAAATCGGACAGGACCCGACTGGATTCTGACATCAAGTGCTAACGATGACATGCGCCGCCTTCTGGTCGAGGAAGTCATCGACACCTTGTCGGAGGATATCGTCGACTTTCTGCTCGATACCGCAGTGCTGGGTAACTTCAATGCGGACCTATGTGACCATGTGCGCGGCTGCAATAACAGCCTCACCATCATCGATGAGATATGCGCGCGCCAGCTGTTCATCGGCTCCCTGCATGAAAATGGATGGTATCGTTATCATACGCTGTTCGCTGCTTCATTACGACAACAGCTCCACCGGGTTCGCCCGACCCGCGCCGCTGAAGTGCATCGGCAGGCCGCCATCTGGTACGAACAGAGGGGGCTGCCGATAGGCGCAATCGAGCACAGCTTCGACGCGGGGGATATGGAAGCGGCGGCCGCTTGCCTGGAGCGGCATGCCAGCGCGCTTATCCACAGCGGCAGGAGCGCGACCCTTCTCCTTCAATCCGCGCGGTTGCCTCCCGAGATCGCTGCCTGTCATCCCGAACTTCAGCTGGAGCGCGGCTACGCCCACATGTTGGCGTGGCAGTTCTCGGATGCAAAACGCTTGCTCGGCGAGGCGCGCGCGGTGCTCGCGCGCGGCCATTCATACATCGACGCGGTGCACAGCGCACGCCTTGAACGGCGCATGATCTTTCTCGAGATGCAACTCGTGGTGTTGATCGATGCCATACCGCAGGCTGCGGCGCTTGGCCGTCATTGGCTGACGCTTGAAGGGCCGTACACTCCCTTCGAAGATGCGGCCGTACAGACCGAGCTGATTTATGCCGAACGCGAGATGTTTTCGCAGACTCGTCTTGCCTCGTCCGCGCAGGCGCGGGAAATTTTCATCCATCATGGAGAGCGTTGGGGGCTGGTCTGGCACCTGACGGTGATAGGCGCCTGTTACGCGCGCATCGGCGATCTCGATAGCGCGGAGACCCATTTTAGCGAGGCGGTGGCCGCTGCCGAGGCCGTTGGCGGCCGAACGAGCACGTTGACTGCTATGCCGATGGTGCACCTTGCGGAAATTCACTACGAGAGAAATCGCGCCGACGATGCACAAGTGATATTGGACGAGTTCCTGCCACTTGCCACCAGAACGGGGCTCGTCGACCAAGCTGTCGCTGCCTTTCGAACCAATGCGCGTTTAGCCGGGCGTCGGTCAACCGACCAGGCTCTCGCCATCATACAGGCCGGCGAGGAACTGGCGGTGCAGCGCGACTTCGAACGGCTCCGTATCTTCATGTTACTGGAGCGCGTTACCCTGCTTGCAGCCGCTGGCGAGTTGTCTGAAATACGACGAATCGCTCGCCTCAACGACATGACCGGGGATTGCAGCCGGTTCCTCCCGGCGACGGGGTCAACCACAGTGATGGTGGCCCAGGCATTGATCGCGGCAACCGTGTCATCGCTCAACAACCGGCTGGGCGAGGCGTCGACGCTGCTCCGGCGCTGGTTACGGTTCCTGACAGATCGTAACGTCGTTAGTCTCGCGCTCAAGGTCGCATCCACGCTCGGCCACGTGCAGATTCTTGAAGGCGATGAGCGGAGTGCGCGTCGCACGCTGCGCGCGATGTTGCAGTTGGGCCTGCCTGCCGGATTTCTCGCGAGCCTTCTTGAAGCCCCCGCCACCGTTCGTGAACAGTTCGCGGCCATGGCATCGGCCGAGCCGGGCAATCCGCACCTCACCAGCTTGATGGAGGCGCTGGGGCAGAAGCTGCCTCCCGGCAAAGCCGTTGCCATCGGCGCACTTGCAGGCTTGTCTGATCGGCTCAACGACAGGGAGGCCGAAATCCTGTTGATGGTTGCCACCGGGCGCATGAACGCCGAGATCGCGCAAACACTCGGCCTCACGCTTAGTACCGTCAAATGGTATCTCCAGCAGATATATGGTAAAATGGGCGTTAATCGCCGATCAGAGGCGGTCTACAAGGCAAGGCGCCTAGGGCTTATCGGTTAAAGTCTTTCGCCGTCCGAAGGGAACGGCACTTGTGTCTCCATGGGCCGAATACCAGACTTTTCGGACGGACGGCTTATGACCACGGCAACTGAGGAGATCACTCAAGACTCGCCGGTGACAGATCGACGCAAGAACCATCGACTAACTCGGGCGCGCCCTCGGACATATCTGCAACATCTACTTACCGGACGAATGCCGGAATTTCGTCATGGCCGCCCCGGGGCTGGCGGTAAGCATCCTGACCGGTGCTGTTTCTGGTAAGGCGATGCGAGCGGCGTGGCTGCTCGCGGATACATGCCCCTCAATGCGCCGGAGTTTCGAAATGGTTTGGCAGCACAAGGCATCGATGCGCTGCCGATGCTAATAAATTCGTGCTTCGTTCAAGACGACGCTGTGCGTGTGAGACACCCGACTTCGGCGATGACGATCCCGTTGAGACGATGGACAGTCCGTTCAGTCGGCCGCTCGCAGAGGCGACCCACACCGCCAATGGTATTCCGAGGCTCTTACCCAAAAAAGGTCCGCTGGTCTCTCACCGGCGACCGCGCTGCGAACGGCCTCGGCTTCGATGGGCCCCTACGGGGCACTCCGTTTAAGGCGCCCGTGGGCCGGCCGTATCGACCTCCATTCCGATGCGCCAGCGGGTATTGGCCGAAAGGAGGGTCACTCGCGGGGCGATGGGCTTCACGGTCGCGTCAAATTCCAGGACGAGGGTCATACATTACATGATTGAGTTCGCTTTGTTCGACACTGGGCCCACCGATCTGCCGATTACGTCAGAGAAGGCTGGTCTGCTTGCAAGTGGCACTATGGCCGAAATGCACCGCTCCTCTCAACGGATCGCGGCGGCCCAGGTCGAGGCGGGCGTGCTTGCCGAGAAGCTCGGCTTTCATTACTACTTTCTTGCCGAGCACCATTTTCAGCCCGAAGGTGCTGAGCACAGTTCAAATCCATTGATTGTGGGCGCTGCCGTCGCCGCCCGGACAAGTCGCATTCGCATAGGGCAGATGGGAAATATCCTGCCGTGGTGGCATCCGATCCGCCTCGCCGAACAGGCGGCCCTGCTCGATGTGATCAGCGGTGGCCGGCTCGAATTCGGCGTCGGACGGGGTCTTCAACCTCGTGAAACCGAGATTTTCGCTCAATCCTATGGCGGGCATAGCGCCGACGAGATGCGTTCACTCCTTTACTTCGAGGAGGCGCTCGACATTATCCTGAAAGCTTGGACGAACCCGTCATTTTCATATGACGGTCAATTTTTCCGGATCCCTCCCCAATTTGTATCACATCCAAACCAGCGCTCGATCGACTATTTTGCGCAGAAGGGGCTCGAGCGGACGCCGGCAGATATCCTCAATATCGCCGACGAACGTTTCGGTGGAACGCTCAAGCATACCACCTTGCGCGAACTGTCAGTCTACCCCCAGCCGCTTCAGAAACCCCATCCTCAGATATGGCAGCCGGTAGTGATGAACATTCGCTCGATGAAGCGGGCGGCACGGCGTGGCATGAACCCGATGTTCGTAGGCAGCCCGCCGGCCAAGGTGCGCGAAGAGGTCGAAGCTTACGAAGAGACCATGCGCGAACATGATTATCCGGACCGTTTCGGTCGCAAAAGCTTCAAGCGTGGCTGGGATTGCGAAGCCAAGCGCGGTGTTGGTCATCTTCAGAACGTCCATATCGTCACCAACGGCATAGGCAACGTAGAAAAGTGGGCACGGGGCGTGCGACATCGCTATGAGTATCTCGCCGGCTTTCTGCCGCCAGGTGCGATCGACGTGCTCCTTGACAACAAGGATATGCCGAGCTTTGCCGGATCGCCAGACAAAGTCGTGGAGGATTTTCTCCTTATCAAGGAAAAAGGGGGGTACGACGATTTCCTCTGCCCGATCAACATCAGCGTGTCCGGTATGGGCTGGTCCGAGATCCAGGAACAGATGATTGCCTTTTCGGAGGAGGTGATGCCGCATCTCGTGGCCGCGTGCGGCGGCGCGTATCCGCTACCCGACCTCTTGGCGGTGGCATGAGCATGGGCTTTGCCTCTGCCTGGGCGTTTATCAACTTCGGAGATTCGTGATGAAATCTCCCATCATCTATCAGGAGAAAGCGGGAATTGTGACGATCACGCTTGATCGGCCTGCGCTGCGAAACCCGATATCCGAGCCTGAAGTCGTCGACGCGCTCGTCGACGCGCTGGCCCGGCTGCAGGCCGACCGGTCTGCGCGCGTAGGTATCTTGACAGGGTCCGGCTCCGCCTTCTCGTCCGGCGGCAACGTCAAGACGATGGGACGCGCGGGCGGGCTCAACGACTCGCTACCAATGCTGACGCGGCGGAACTATCGCGAAGGTATACAACGCATCCCGCTTGCATTTGCCGCCCTCGAGGTGCCGATGATCGCCGCCGTGAATGGACCGGCTGTGGGTGCCGGCTGCGATCTGGCCTGTATGTGTGACATCCGTCTTGCCAGCGAGGAAGCCTGGTTCGCGGAGAGCTTCGTCAAGCTGGGGCTTGTAGCCGCCGACGGAGGGGCTTGGTTGCTACCCCGGATCGTTGGCTATTCGAAGGCTGCCGAGATGGCGCTGACTGGCGATCGGGTGGAAGCGGTCGAGGCGCTGGCGTGCGGGTTGGTCTCCGCCGTAGTGACCCGCGACGCGCTACTCGGCACGGCTCTTTCACTGGCGCGTCGCATTGCAGCCAATCCCCCGCTTACCGTGCGTCTGACCAAGCGGCTCATGGTTGAGAGCCGCGAGACGACCTTATCCGCTCATCTCGAAATGGCCGGCGTCATGCAGGCGCTCGCCCATACCACCGACGATCATGAGGAGGCGGTTTCTGCATTCCTGGAGCGGCGAGCGCCCCGTTTTTCCGGCGCATGACTGCGGTGGTTGATCGAGTGGCGAGACGCGAGTCAGAACACCCATATGATGGAGACAGGCATGACTGGCAATTATCAGGCGAAAACCCTGGAGACCGGACGGGGATCGATTTTCTATCACGAACACGGCACTGGCGATCCGCTGATCCTGCTTCATGGCGGCGGACCGGGGGCGGCCGGACTCAGCAATTTCGGCAAGAACATCGACGCGCTTGCCGAGCGGTTTCGGGTCATCATTCCCGATCAGCCGGGATTTGGTCAAACGCGATATCAGCAGGATCATGCCGATGGCGTTTTCGGCTCGCGCTCGACCGCCATCTTCGAGCTGATGGATGCGCTGGATATCCCGAAAGCCAGCTTCATCGGCAATTCGCTCGGCGCGGGCACCGCTTTCCTGATGGCGATGCGCCAGCCCGAGAGGGTCGACAAGCTCGTTCAGATCGGGCCGGGCGGTTTGATCCCGCTGTTCTCGCCCTGGCCGACGGAAGGTATGCGCCGCGTTTTCGATTTTTACGCCGGCGAACCGACATTCGAGAAGATGAAGGGAGTGCTAAACGAGCTGGTCCACGATCCAAGCACCGTAACGGACGAACTTCTCCGCATCCGCTACGAGGCGGCCACTTCGCCGCAATCGCTCAGCCAACCGCCCATTGCAGCGCTCGGGCGCGTGGAATCAGATGAAGTCTGGCGCGCTGGTCTGAGTGAAATGCTCCAGGACGTCCTGCTAATCTGGGGCCGTGACGATCGGATGACGCCGCTCGATGGCGCCTTCGTCGCACTGCGGACACTGCCGAACTGCGAGCTGCATGTCTTTCCTAACTGCGGTCACTGGGCACAATGGGAGTGGGCGGACACGTTCAACAAGGTCGTAATCGAGTTCCTCACGCGAGGTGTTATCTCACAGCGATGCAATGTCGCATCTAAGCCGATGCGCGGTTCCTACGATGCGCGACGTGACGCACCGGACTTATAAGGTCTTACTCTGATCTCCTGAGAGAAAATTTTTCATTCGAGAAAGCTGCACTGCGCGCGAGAATTGTCCGTTTCGTTAGTTGAAGGTCGTCTTGAAGCGCTTGAGTTTTGGAGTGGGCGCGTGGGGTCGGACAGGGGAGCAGAGTTGGATTGATTGATAAGCTTGGCTTTTTGGAGAAGAGCCCTTGGCGAGACGCAGATTCCATAGCGTTGAGATTAAGCGTCAGTTCGCAGGAGTTTCTGAGTGGTGAGATACTTCACGGCCTCACCAGGCGGCCCGATATTTCCACGCAGCTAATCCAAATCTGGGTGGAAAGTACGAAGCCGGCGCCCTTCATGAAGATGCACGGGTGGCAGATTTGATCTAGGAATATGAGGCCGGGATGCCACCGTCGAACGCCTTCTCGGTAAATAGGCGCCGGAGCTGGAGCTCCTAAAAGGGACTGTGCGCATCGCACCGCGGCCGAGCAGCGCGCTGCGGCCATCGGTGCTCGCCAAGAGTGGAATGATCTCAAGTTCCACAATATTCACAAAGCATTATGTATCCCAAACTGACCTGCGGGGTCCCTTCAGAGCAGGCTGGACTTGGTTTGTAGAGCGGCTTTTGGATTGGCGGCGGAGAGGAACGTAACCCAAGCAGAAGCGGGCAAATCCTGCCAATATTCCTCACATTCATGAATCAGCGCGATTCGGCATTTGACCCGCACAACAGCACCGGAGAGGAGATACTTCGAAAAATAGACACAGCTATTTTCGGGGGAGGACAATGATGGCTAAGGGTTTCAGGGCGGTCACGTCGATTGTAGCGATCGCATGGGCCGGGGCGGCATATGCCGGAACGGCTGCCGAGGCCGCCATCGCGGCGCAGCAGGACTCTTCCGATAGGGCGGAGGACGCGGCGACGACCCTGGATGAGATCATCGTCACAGCCCAGCGCCGTTCGGAGCGCCTTGTCGATGTCCCGATTTCTGTCATGACGGCCACGCCCGATGATCTGGAGCGCGTCGGCCCCAGCTCGATCGAGAACCTGACAAAGGCGGCACCGGGCGTATATCTGCAGCGCGCCGTCTATGGCCTGTCGCCCACGGTGCGCGGCATTGGATCGACGCTTGCCGCTTCGGGGGGCGAGCAGAATGTCGCGCTTTATGTCGATGAAATCTATTATCCGACACCGACCGGCAACGTGTTCGACCTGGCGAGTGTCGCCGGTGTCGAAGTGTTGAAGGGGCCGCAGGGTACGCTGTTCGGCCGGAATGCAACGGGTGGCGCCATCCTGCTGCGCACGCTCGATCCCGGCTTCCAGCTCGCGGGCCGCGCGAATTTTTCCTATGAGCGGTTCGATACCGTGCGCGCGAGCGGCTATGTCAACCTGCCTCTTAGCGATACGATCGCGGTGAACGGTTCGGTTGCCTATCGCTATTCTCGCGGATATGTGCGCGATCTGAGAACGGACGCCATCTCGAACGAAGGGCGTAACTTCACCGCGCGCGGCAAATTGCTGTTGCAACCGACCGATAGTTTTTCGGTCGTGTTCACTGCTGCACATGCCGATTTCGATGATCCTTCGGGCAGCGACACCCGCAACTTTCAGCCGGCACCTCTCGTTTCTTTCCTGGGAGGGCCGATCGCGACTGATCGCTATGATTCGTCCTATAACACCGCGCAGTTCATCCGGACATCGACCGATGAGTACAGCGCGCGCGCAAAGCTCGATCTGGCCGGGGGAACGCTGGCCTCCTTCACCTCGTTTCTGGAGAACGAGCTGGAGGCATTGAACGAGCTCGACCTGAGCTATCTCAACCAGAATGTTGCACTGCGAGTTGCGACCAAGACCTTCTCGCAGGAAATCAATTACACCTCCCCGCAGGATCAGCCGTTGAGCTATGTTGTCGGAGTCTATTATTTTCGGAACAAGGCGCAGGTGCCGTTGCTGACCTCGAACGGCGCGGCCCTGTCCAACTCACGCGGCGATATGCGTGCATATGCGGGCTATTTGGACGGAACATACACGTTCGGCGATCTCTCGCTCATCGCGGGTATCCGCTACAGTCGCGAGGAGCGTAAGACGAGCAGTGCCTTCGGCGTCAGTGCGCCTTCACCTTTCACCCGGTTTCAGGAGGCAACCGACGAGCAGTGGACGCCGCGCATCGGCTTCCGCTACGCGCTCGGTGCCCAGAGCAACGTCTATGGAACGTATAGCAAGGGCTTCAAGAGCGGTGTCTTTGATGCAACGACGCCAACCGGGCCGGGCGTGAAGCCGGAAACGGTCGACGCATTCGAACTCGGCTTCAAATCCGCCTCGCGCGGCCTTTCCTTCAACGCGGCTGCCTTCTACTACGATTACAAGAACACGCAGGTGAACGCGACGGTCTCGGGTCAGAACGGCGCTGTCTTCAACCAGCTCTTCAACGTCCCGCAGTCGCGCATCTATGGTGCGGAATTCGATGCCAACCTGGAGATCACCGAGAATTTCGACCTGCGTGCGGCGGTCGCCTACACCCATGCTCGCTACACAGATTTCGAGTCGGCGCCCGCCTATGTCAACGATCCGACGAACCCGGCTTCGGCCGTGAATCTCGGGCCGCCGTTCGGCACCATTCCGGGGCTGCTCTATGTCAATGTCAGCCGGGATGTGAGCGGCAAGACAATGGTCAGGGCGCCGGAGTTCACGGCAAGCTCGACGCTCCGCTTTCACACGTCGGTCGGCGATGACAACCTGTTCGAGATCACGCTGTCGCCCTATTACAGCAGCCGCGTGTATTTCACCTTCGACAACAGCCTGAGCCAGAAGCCATACATGACGCTCGATGCGGCGGCGTCCCTGACGCTCGACAACAGCATCAAATTTTCTGTGTTCGGGCGCAACCTGACCGACAGCAAGCATTTCATCAGTATGAGCCAGAACGCGCTGACGCTCAGGGCCGGTCGCTATGCGATGCCAATGACCTATGGCATGTCCGTGGGGTTCGCCTTCTAGCCGGAACCGCCGCCGGGTCATGGCGGAATGCGGCGTTTCTGCACGGGCTATTCCTGACGGGCATTGCCCGTGCCAGGTTTGAATTTTGCGCCGAATGCCGATCTGGCCTAGCGTTCCGAGATCGCCGGGCGGCGGTTGCGGACGTCCGCCGTGTGCCGCAAGGCCGCAGCGGGATTTGATTTGGAGAACGACGAAATGACCGACGTACAGGGGCGAACTGCTTTCATCACCGGCGGTGCGAACGGCATCGGGCTTGGGATCGCCCGTGCCTTTGCGGGCGCCGGCGCGAAACTCGCCCTTGTGGACATCGATGATACCGCACTGGCACGGGCAAAGAGCGAGTTGCACGGGATCACGCAAATTGAGACCTACACGCTCGATGTCCGGGACCGCGATGCCTATGCGGCCGTTGCCGATGCCGCGGAAGCCGCGCTCGGCCCGGTCTCGCTGCTGTTCAACAACGCCGGTGTGGCGGGCGGTGCTCCCGCCGAAAAGATGACCTATGATCTGTGGGACTGGGGTATCGGGATCAACCTGCACGGCGTCATCAACGGCGTGCAGACCTTTCTGCCCCGGATCGCGGCGCGCGGCGGCGGCGGCCATATCGTCAATACGGCATCCGGGGCCGGGCTGGCGCCGACGGGGTCCGGGGTGCTTTATTGTACGGCAAAATATGGCGTCGTCGGTATGGCGGAATCGCTGTTTGTCGAACTCGCGCCCGCCGGGATCGGTGTGACGGTGCTGTGCCCCGGGCCGGTGGCGACCGACATCGTCCGGCGATCGGCCGATGCAACGCCGGGCGGCGGCCTGACCTTGTCTGATGAGCAGCAGGCGCGCCGCGCCGAACGGCTCGCGATGATGACGCAGATTCTGGCGCAGGGGGTCGGCGTGGACGAGGTGGGGCAGATGGTGCTCGCCGCGGTCCGAGCGAACCAGCTGTATGTGCACACCGACCGCGTGATGGTGGATGCGATCAAGGCGCGCACGAAGGCGCTGCTCGATGCGATGCCGACGGAAGCCGACGCGCCTGTCGCGGCGTAATGAACGGATCGCCGACGATTTGGCGTCGAATAAAAGAACCGCCACGCGCAGGTCGGGCGATTGGGAGAGTTTGGCATGACCGATGTGCAGGGGCGCACTGCGTTCATCACCGGGGGAGCGAACGGCATCGGTCTGGGTATCGCACGTGCGTTCGCGCGCGAGGGGGTAAAGCTGGCGCTGGCGGATCGCGATGCTGAGGGACTGGCTCGGGCCAGGGCGGAACTGCAGGCGATCGTTCCGGTTGAAACCTGTCAACTCGATGTGCGCGACCGCGATGCCTATGCCGCCGCCGCCGATGCCGTGGAGGCGGCGCTAGGCCCGGTTTCGCTGCTGTTCAACAATGCCGGGGTGATCGTTGCGGAAGCGGCGGGGAAGCTCAATTACGAGCTGTGGGATTTTGCGATGGGGATCAATCTGCACGGCGTAATCAACGGCGTGCAGACCTTTCTGCCGCGAATGATAGCGCGTGGGGAGGGTGGGCATATCGTCAACACGTCGTCCGGCGCAGGGCTGGTGGCGACCGGATCGGGCGTGCTCTATTGTACCGCGAAGTTCGCGGTGGTGGGCATGGCGGAATCGTTGCACGCGGAGCTTGCCCCGGCGGGAATTGGTGTCAGCGTACTGTGCCCCGGCCCTGTGGCGACCGGCGTGATTCATCGCTCGCAGGAGGGCGCGCCGCAAGGCGCGGTGCCGCTGAGCGAAACAAGTGAAAAGCGCCGGGCGGAACGGCGCGAAATGATCAATCAGGCGCTGCAACGCGGCACCAGTGCTGATGCGGTCGGGGAAATGGTGCTGAAGGCGGTGCGGGAGAACAGCCTTTACATTCATACCGACCGGATCATGGAGGAACCCATCAAGGCACGGACGCGGGCGTTGCTCGACGCCTTGCCCACCTGAGCGCGCCGATGCAGATGGGAACCGCCGGATGCCACTAAAGTCGATCGGATCGATCCTTCGGGACAATGCGCAGCGCAACGGCGATGCGCCCGCCGTAACCTATCCCGACGGAACGCTGAGCTGGGCAGAGTTCGACCGTCGGTCCAATCAGCGCGCGCGGATGCTGACCTCGATGGGGGTGAAGCGCGACGATCTTGTTGTCGTTATGCTGCCGAACGGTATCGAATTCCACGAGGCGGTCGCGGGCATCTGGAAGGCAGGCGCAACGCCGTGCCTGCTGCCGTCGAAGCTGCCGGGGCGCGAGGCGGGCGACGTCATCGCGCTGGCCGCACCCGCCGCGATCATCGGAACTGTTCACGGAGGCTATGACGGGCCGAGCATTGCCCCGCGTGCGTCTCTGGACGATTTCAGCGATGCACCCACGGAGGATGTCGCGGCGGCCAGTTGGAAGGCGGTTGCCAGCGGCGGATCGAGCGGACGCCCGAAAATCATCGTCGATACCATGCCCGCGATGATCGATACCGACGCAGGGCCCCATGCCGGGCTTGGCCTGAAGGATGGCGGCGTGCTGCTGAACCCCGGGCCTCTCTATCACAACATGCCGTTTCTGTTCACCAGCTTCGCGCTGCTGTCGGGCGCGCATGTCGTAGGCATGAGCCGGTTCGATGCCGAGGAATTCCTCAAGCTGGTTCAGCGGTACAAGGTCAATCTGGCTGCGCTGGTGCCCACGATGATGCAGCGAATCTGGACCTTGCCGGAAGACGTCCGCAACGCTTACGACGTATCCTCCCTCGACAGGGTGATCCACATGGCCGCACCTTGCCCGCAATGGGTCAAGCGTGGCTGGATCGGATGGCTGGGTCCGGACCGTGTCATAGAGGCCTATGGCGGGACCGAAGGGGCGGGAACGGCGATCACCGGTCGCGAATGGCTGGCCAAACCGGGATCGGTCGGCAAGGTCGCGCCGGGTACGATCCGCATCCTGCGTGAGGACGGCAGCGAGTCCGAACCGGGAGAGGTCGGGGAGGTCTTCTTCCCGAGCGCAGTCGCCGGAAAATTCCGTTACATCGGCGCGGAGTCGACCAGCGATGAATCGGGCGGCTTTTCGATCGGCGACTTGGGGCATATCGATACGGACGGCTATCTGTACCTGGCCGATCGCAGGCCGGACCTGATCCTGCGGGGCGGGGCCAATATTTACCCGGCCGAGGTGGAAGGTGTTCTGGAGGAGCACCCGCAGATCGCGACTTCGGTTGTGATCGGCTTGCCCGACGACGATCTGGGCGAGCGGGTACATGCGATCGTCCAGTTGCGTAAAGGCGCGCGGTTCGACCGGGCGTCGCTCGACGCGCACGTCGCTGAACGGCTGTCCAGGTTCAAATGGCCTGTTTCCTATGAACTCAGCGAAGCACCGCTGCGTGATGATGCCGGAAAGGTTCGCCGCAGTGCGTTGAAGGCCGAACGCGTGGCATGGATCAAGCAGGGCCGCGCGTTCCAACGGGTTTCGCCGTGACAGCGATCGACCGGACCCTGATCGGTAGCCGTTCGGACGTGTTGCCGTCCGGCGAGGCGATTGTTGCGCTGCCATCGGGGGCTGCATCCGACGCCGAGTAGTCCGTAACCTATTCCGCCGGTTCATGCGTTCTTCCGCATTGGAATTTGACCCCGTGCCCAACGGGCCGAATGGTTCGGGGGAGACACGCTTTCCCATTTTAGGCGGAAAGTCGATAGAGGGGAGGCCGGTATGACGATGAGCGGATCAGGTTATGAGCAGGTGACATACGAGACGCCGGCTCCAAAGGTGGCGCGGATCGTCATGGACCGTCCGAACCGGCGCAACGCGCAAGGCATCACGATGACTTACGAACTGGACGACGCGTTCAAGCGAGCGTGCCATGACGACGACATCAACGTCATCATTCTTGCCGGCGCAGGCGATCACTGGAATGCCGGCCATGATATCAGCGGGGAGGGGCCGACCCACCCTGCGCCGGACCAGGTCGTCGGCCTGTGCGGCTGTTTCGGCGGCAAGGGCTGGGAAGGCCCCTATTGCCGGGAGCGCGAGATTTATCTCGAAATCACAGAACGCTGGCGCAACGCGCCCAAGCCGGTGATTGCCGAGGTTCAGGGATCGGTGATTTCGGGTGGCATCATGCTTGCCTGGATGTGCGACCTGATCGTGTGCGCCGACGATGCGCAGTTCCGCGACGCGACTGCGGCCGAGATGGGAATTCCGGGCGTCGAGTTCTTTCAGCACCCCTATGAGATGACCGTGCGTCAGGCCAAGGAATGGCTGATGACCGGCGGCTGGATGAGCGCGCAGGAGGCGAAGGCGCGGGGCATGGTCAACCGGGTCGTTCCGCGCGCCGAGCTCTCCGAACAGACGCTGGAGCTGGCAAAGACGATCGCCACGCGCAATCCGTTCACGATGAAGCTGGTCAAACAGGCGATGAACTTCGCGCAGGACCAGATGGGGCGCAAGGCAAGCATGGATTTCGGCTTCCACCTGCATCAGATCGGCCACATGCAGGCAATGCTGACCGGCGGGTTCCCGATCGATCTTGACAGTATGCCGCCGGCGATGCGCGCCAACATCGACCGCATCATCGACGCGCGCAAGGCGGCGAGCGAAGGGTGATCCGTCAATGCGATCCGGGAGGCAAGTGACATGCGCGAAGGGATGGACGGCCCGGTACGGCTCGATCGTCGCGGCGCGGTCGCATATCTGACGCTCAATCGGCCCGATGCCGGGAATGCGATCGATGTTCCGCTGGCGCGGGCGCTGCTGGGAGCTGTCGAGACGGTTCGCGCTGATCCGATGGTGCGCTGCGTGGTTTTGGGGGGCAATGGGCGGATGTTCTGTGCGGGTGGCGACGTCAAGGCGCTGCACGCGGCTGGCGACCGGCTGCCTGTGCTGCTGCGGGAGATACTCGCCTGTCTGCACCCGGCAATCACGGGGCTGGCGGCGATGGAAAAGCCGGTCATTTCGGCGATCCACGGCCCGGCTGCCGGGGCTGGGCTGGGTCTTGCCGCAGTTGCCGACATCGCGCTGGCGGAACCTACGGCGCATTTCACCATGGCCTATTCGCGGATCGGCCTGACGCCGGACGGGGGCGCGACCTGGCTGCTTCCGCGCCTGATCGGCCTGCGCCGCGCCCAGGAACTCGCGCTCACCAATCGCCGGGTCACTGCGGAGGAAGCGGCGGCGATGGGACTGATTACGCGCGTGGTGCCGTCCGGTCGGCTGACCGAAGACGTGAATGCGCTGGCGACAACGCTCGCCCGATCTGCGACCGGCGCGCTGGGCATCACCAAACGCCTGCTGGCGAACGCCGACGGCGCGCCGCTGAATGACCAGCTTGATGCCGAGGCCGATGCGATTGCGGTGTCGGGCGGGGGAGCGGAAAGTCGTATCGGTCTGGCCGCCCTGATCGAGCGCATCGAGCCGGATTTCAGCGTCGCAAACACGTGAATCCACGCATCGCGCCGGATGCCATTCGATACGGGAATGGCCGGGCCGAGGAATTCCGCTCGCCGGGGGCGCTGTTCGGGTTAGCCTCAATACAAGAGGGCAGGGCGGCGGTCCCCGAACCTGCCAACGGCTTTTGCAGGTGTGGCGGGATGAAGGCTCGCTGTCGGGCATGGAGCTTGCGGTTGCCCACGGGTGGACGATCGCCACTCCGCTGCACGAGACGAGCCCGATTGCCGAACAGGAGAGTGTATGACCGACATTGCAGGGCGCGTTGCCTTCATCACCGGGGGGGCGAACGGGATCGGGCTGGGCATCGCGCGATCGTTGGCGAAGGCGGGCGCAAAAATCGCTTTGGCCGATGTCGATACGACGGGGCTCGCCCGCGCTGCGGCCGAACTTGGCGACACGAAAGTGTTCACCGCCGTGCTCGATGTCCGAGACCGCGACGCCTATGCCCGCGTGGCGGACGCCGCAGAGGGAGAGCTCGGTCCGGTGTCGATCCTGGTCAACAATGCGGGCGTGGCCGGGGGCGTCAATGCTGCGGACATGACCTATGAAATGTGGGACTGGGGCATCGGCATCAACCTTCACGGCGTCATCAACGGCGTGCAGACCTTCCTGCCTCGGATCGCACGACGCGGGGAGGGCGGCCATATCGTCAACACCGCGTCGGGTGCGGGGCTCGTGCCGCCCGACCGCGGCGGGCGGGTGTTGTACGCGACTGCCAAATATGCGGTGGTCGGGATGAGCGAGTCTCTGGGTGCGGAACTGGAGCCGCAGGGTATCGGGGTGACGGTGCTGTGTCCCGGTCCGGTGGCGACCGGAATCGTCGCGCGCAGCAACGCCGCCAGCCCCAGCGCGCGGGCGTTCGAGACCCGGTCCGATGTGCAGCGCGAGCTGATCCGCAGGACCGAAGCCTATCTCGCTGCGGGCAAGTCGCCGGACGAGGTCGGCGATATGGTGCGCGACGCGATCCGCGCGCATCGGCTGTATGTGCATACCGACCGGGCCGCGCTGGAGCGGATCGAAGCGCGCTGCGCGGCGCTTCTTGCCGCCATGCCTCCGGCATGACCCGCGGCATCGTCAAGGGAGCGCACGATGGGCTTTGAGGGTAAGGTCGCCTGGGTGACGGGTGCGTCATCGGGCATTGGCGCGGCGCTCACGGAAGAGCTTTCGGTGCGCGGCGCGACGGTGATCCTGTCGGGACGGCGTATGGAGGCTCTGGAAGCCGTGCGGGCGCGGCTGCCCGGACCGGCGCTGATCCTGCCGTTCGAGGCGACCGATTTCGATGCCTTGCCCGATATCGTCGCGCGTGCCTTCGCATGGAAGCCGGTCGATCTTCTGGTCAACAATGCGGGTGTGACCCAGCGCAGTCTGGCGATCGACACGACGCTCGACGTGTACCGGCAATTGATGGAGGTCGATTATTTCGCACCTGTGCGGCTGACCCAGTTGGTGCTGCCGCATATGGTGGCGCGGCGTGGCGGACATCTGGCCGCCGTAACCTCGATGGCCGGCAAAGTCGGCGGGCCGCTGCGCACCGGCTATGCCGCCGCCAAACATGCCTGTGGCGGCTATTTTGATGCACTTCGTGCTGAGATCGAGATTGCATATGGCATCCGGGTCAGCGTGATCCTGCCCGGTGCGATCGCCACGCCGATCGCGTTCAGGGCGCTATCCGGGGACGGCAGCAACCACGATCGGCCCGACCCGTTGCCCGACGCGGGGATGCCGACCGACCAGGCAGCGCGGATCATTGCCGACGGCCTTGCAGCGGGCTGCCGTGAAATCCTGGTGGGCAGCGAGCGTGAGCACGAGATGCTCCGGCTGCGGGCCGAGGAACCGGATCGTCTTTTCGATCTGTTCGCGCAACTCGGGGCGCAAATGTCAGCGGCACGAACGCACGCCTGATCGCTCGCGATCCTATTTTGCGGGGAGCGTACGCGTCGTACCCAGATTCCAGTCGCCGTTGTTCGTGAAATGTGCACTGTCATCGAGCGAGGCCAGCCGTTCCCGACATGCCTTGATGAAGGCGCGTACCGCGGGGCGTGGATTCCAGCGCAGGCGCGTGGCGCAGCACAGCGGCGAGGGCGGCAGGACGCCGGGAATCGGCACTGCCGTGAAATAGCGTTTGAAAATACTCGTCTGCGAATAATGGACCGATGCGATGCTGATCGCATCGGTATTGCGAACCAGCCGGGCAACGATCGGAAAATAGTCGATGACGTGGAATTTGTCGTGCGCCTCGACGCCGGAATCCTCGTATATCTTGCGCCAGAGAAAGCTGTGGGGTGAGGAATCGGACGGGGAGATCAGATTGTATTTGGCGATATCGGCCCGCGTGACCTCGTCACGATCGAGAATCGGATGTCCGTTGCGAACGAAGAAGGTGGTTTGCATCGCCGTCACCGTTTCGCGCCGGAAATCGGGCTGTTCCATGAAGGCGGCTTCATAGCCCAGCGCGACGTCGATCGCGCCGGATCGCAGTTGCTGGACGATCCGGTCATAACTGCCGCCAAGAATTTCCAGCCGGATGCTGCCGTGCCGGTGGATCAGCGTGGTGAGCGGCTCCACGAGCAGCCATTCCAGCGATGCAGGGCACACCCCGATCCGCAACACACCGGCATACGGGTCCGACCCGACCGAGGCGCCGCGCATCAGATCCTGTGCCTCGTCCAGAAGGCGCGAGGCCCGTTCGACGAAGTTCCGGCCTTCCTCGGTCAGCAGCACACCGCGTGCGGTGCGGTTGAAGATTGAATAGCCCAGTTGTTGTTCAAGGTCGGCCACGCTCTTGGTGATCGCCGATTGGGTGACGCCGACCCGTTCGGCCGCTGCCGTGAAGGAGCCGTAACGCGCGGTCGCGACGACATAGACGAGGCGGCGATCGACCATAAGGCTATTCCTGTCGTGAATGGGTGCTCGTCAGTGATTAGCAGGTCAATGTGCGAATTCCAGACCACAAATAAGGCCTACTCATTCCGTGGGAGAATATCTGACCGCGTATGTTTTTGGGCTCCCTCAGGGTCGGCGCCCATGCCCTGAAGTCATTTCTGCTGCGTCGTTGGAATTTCCGCCGCTGTCGTGGCTTCAATAGAAAGCCGATGCAGAGACATGATGATGGCGATGGAAGCACCAACGCGAATGACCGATTATACCTCTATCAGTGTCGTCCGGGAGGGGGATGTCGACTGGTTGACCCTTAATCGCCCGGAGCGCCTGAATGCGCTCGACGGCAATACCGTGCGCGAACTGTGGGAGTATTTCGATGGGTTGCAGGGCGATCATTCGCGGCGCGTTGTCGTGCTGCGGGGTGCGGGGCGGGCATTCTGCGCGGGTCTCGATCTTGTCTGGTTCAATGGTTCCCGGGAGGGTGAGCAGCGTGGCGGCAAGGGCGAATGGCCGGGGCCGTCGCTTCCCGGCATCATCCTGAAGATGCGGTCCTGTCCGCAGATCATCATATCGCTGGTTCATGGCGCGGCATGCGGGGGCGGATTCAGCTTCGCGCTCGCCTCCGATATCCGGATCGCGGGCCGCAGCGCCAAGATGAACGTTGCCTTCGTCAAGCTGGGCCTTTCGGGTTGCGAGCTGGGCACCAGCTATTTCCTGCCCCGTTTCGTCGGCGCATCGGTGGCGGCGGAACTGATGATGACCGGGCGCTTTATCCATGCCGATCGCGCGCTTGCCACCGGGCTGGTATCGGAGGTGGTTGAAGACGACGAACTGGAGGACGCGGCGCGCGCGCTGATCGCCGGTCTCCTCGCCGCGTCGCCGATGGGGCTGCGCAAGACCAAGGAGGTGCTGACGATCGCGTCTGAAATCCAGGACTTGTCGGCGGTGATCCGGCTGGAGGAGCATACGCAGCGGGTGTGCATGGAGTCCGGCACCTTTTCCCCGGCCATCCGGAGCGCCGATGACGCGGCGGTGTCGAAGGTGACGAACTGAACGAGGGGCGGGCATCAACTCGCCGGTTATTGGGGCTTCTGAACAGGACATGATATGATGGTGAGCGATTTTAGCGGGTTCGTACCTGCGCTGCCGATGATCCGGATCGATGGGTCCGGTGCCGCGTTCGTCGCCGGAACACGCTGTGGTGGCTGCGGCGAAACCGTGCCCGGCGACCGGATCGCCTGCGCCGGCTGCGGACGTCGCGATGCATTGGAACAGATGCGTCTGGGCACAGCGGGCAGGCTTTATAACTACACGATCGTTCACCGCAGCTTTCCGGGGCTTCCGGTTCCCTATGTTGCGGCGATCGTCGATCTCGACGATGGCGGCACGCTGCGCGGTACATTGACAGGCGTGGAACCTGACCCGGCGAAACTGCCGTTCGACATGCCCATCGAGGTGGTTTTCCGCGACACCGGCCAGAAGGATCCGGCAGGCAAGCCCTTTCTGAGCTATTTCTTCGTCCCCGCCACAGGAGCAGCATGATGAGCGACGACGTCTATATCGTCGGGATCGATATGACCCCGTTCGGGCGCTATCCGGACAAGACCATCGCGCGGATCGGCGCAGAGGCGGCCTTGCTCGCGCTGGACGACGCCGGGCTGTCGATCCACGATGTCCAGTCGCTCTATTGTGGCAACCAGATGCGGTCCTTCGCGATGGTCGGGCAGCAGATCCTGCACGAAATCGGCGAGACCGGCATCCCGGTCGTGAATACCGCGAATGCCTGCGCGAGCGGGGCGACGGCGTTCCGGGAGGCCTACATGGCCGTGAAGGGCGGCATGTATGATCTCGTCATGGCGATCGGCGTCGAACAGATGGGGAAGGGGCTGCTCGGCTCCGCGGCCGGCGGACGCACCGACGGGTTCATTGAAGAGGGCGTGATCGGTTCGATGACCACCCCGGCGATGTTCGCGCAGGTCGGTATGGAGCATCAGCGCAAGTACGGCACGACGTTCGAGCAGTTCGCGCAGATCGCGGTGAAGAATCATCACCATTCCACCTTCAATCCCAAGGCGATGAGCCGCCGCGAGACGCCGCTGGAGGAGGTCATGCAATCGGAGATGATCTCGTACCCCAACACCAAGCTGATGTGTTCGATCAATGTCGATGGCGCGGCGGCGGCGATCATCGCGTCGGCGAAGAAGGTGCGCGAATTGGGGCTGACGGGCCGCGCGATCCGCGTGCGCGCGTCGGAGATGACGAGCAATCCCTATAGCCCCCGCCAGGACGCGATCGTTGATTTCAACATGGTGACGCGCAACTGCGCCGATGCCGCCTACGCGCGCGCTGGTATCGGGCCTCAGGAGCTGCAGCTGGTCGAGCTGCACGATTGTTTCGCGACAGCAGAGGTCGTGCATTACGAAAATCTCGGGCTGTGCGGCGAAGGCGAGGCCGGCAAGCTGATCGATACGGGCGTCACCGCGATGGGTGGCAGGATTCCGGTCAACCTGTCGGGCGGCCTGCTGTCCAAGGGGCATCCGCTCGGCGCGACGGGGATTGCCAATATGTACGAAGTCTCGCTCCACCTGCGCGGTGAGGCGGGGGCGCGTCAGGTCGAGAATGCGAAGATCGGCCTCACCCATGTGGTCGGCGGAATGACCGGGCTGGGCTCCACCTGCGTGGTGCATATCCTGGAAAAGGCCTGATCTCACCGAGACAGGCGGGAACAGACGAACGCCGCCGTCAGCGCTGCGCGCCGGCGGCGATGCGTTCGTCGCGAAGTTGGGACCGGCGAACCTTGCCGGCATCGTCGCGCAAATTGTTTTCCGTGAACTCGAAGCTGCGGGGAATCTTGTAGCGGACCAGCTTGTCGGCGAGGAACGCGCGCAAGTCCTCGTCGTCGGGCTGCGCGCCGGGTGCGATCTGCACAATGGCGTGGGCGCGCTGGCCCAGATCGGCATCGGGCAAGCCGATGACGACCGAGGATCGGACGGCGGGATGCTGGTCGAGCGCCGCTTCCACTTCGGCGGGAAAGATGTTCGCCCCGCCGGAAACGATCATGTCGGTGCGGCGATCGGCGATATAGAGATAACCCTCGGCATCGACATGGCCCAGGTCGCCGTAGGTCTGCCAGCCGCCCACGGACCTGGCCGTGGCCCCGATATATTCATAGGTCGAATCCGGCCCCTTGTCGGGCAGGAAATAGATTTCGCCAACCTCCCCGGTCGGGCATTCCCGGCCGTCCTCGTCCAGGATCCGCATCCGGAATCCCGGCTGGACGCGACCGACCGAGCCCTTGTGCTTCAGCCATTCCGGTCCGGTGATGAAGGTGCCCCCGAACAGCTCGCTGCCGCCATAGACTTCGATGATCTTCTCCGGGCCGATCCAGTCGATCCAGGCCTGTTTCAGCCAGACCGGGCAGGCCGATGCCATGTGCAGAACGAAACGCAGGCTGGAGACGTCGAAATGCTCGCGTTGCTCGGTCGGCAGGCGCCAGATGCGATTCATCATCGTAGGCACGAAATTGACCCAACTGACTTTGTGGCGTTCGATCAGCTCCAGGGCGCGCAGCGGATCGAAGCGGCCCATTTCGACCACATGGTTGCCGCTAAACAGGCATTGGAAAGCCCCGACGAACGGTGCGTTATGATAGAGCGGGCCGGGATTGAGCATCGTATCGCCCGGCATCTGGCCGACAGGTAGCTTGTTGGGATCGGCGGTGCCGTCCTGCTTCGAAACGATCAGCTTGGGACGTCCGGTTGATCCGCCGCTGGTATGAATTTTCCAGCGCGGCGGAACCCTGGATGGCAAGGAATCGGCAGAAATATCCGCGCCCGGTTCGGTGCCTGCGGGCAGGAAAAGCCGGCCTTCGAGATGCAGGTTGGGATCGCCGATAATCAGGCGCGGGGCGGCGAGATCGACGATGGCCTGAAGTTCGGCGGGTGGCAGGCGGGGCGACACGATATTGGGCGTCGCGCCAAGCTTCCATACCGCGAACGCGGCTTCGTAAAATTCAAGGCTGTTGGGCAGCGCGAGCGTGACGATGTCGCCGGCGCCGACGCCCAGCGCCGCGATCTGGCGTGCCTTGCGGTTGGAACGGCTGTCAAGCGAGCCAAAGCTGGTGGTGACGGCGTCAAAGGTGACGGCAGGCCGATCGGGATCTCGGGCCGCATGATAGGCCAGCAGGTCGCCAAGGGGCCGCAATGTCGGTTCTTCGTTCGCCAATTCGACGCTCCTGTATCGACCGTTTGTAGGGCAGTCGTATTACCTAGCAGAGCGGCTGCGTCGAGCAGACCGGATAAAAGATCGCCAGCAATGCACGCCCGGAATGGCTGAACAGGCCGCAGGACGGATCAGGCTCCGGAGCCTGTCGTTTGGACCGCGATGGCTCCGGCAAGGCGGGCCGCAGTAGCGGCGTCGATCCCGATTTCGGCCAGCACTTCGTCGCTGTGCGCGCCGAGCCGGGGCGGCATCGCCACGGGCGGGCGCTGGCCGTCGAGCAGCACAGGCACGCCGGGCATCCGCAGCTTGCCCGTTCCGGGATCATCAAGCGTCGAGAAGAAGCCGACGGCATGAAGGTGCGGGTCGTCCAGCATCTGGTCGAGCGTCAGCACGGGCGAAGCCGGAACCCCGATCTGTTTGCAGAGCGTCAGCCAATGGTCACTGTCCCGCGTCGCCACCAGAGCGGCGGTCAAGGCATAGAGCTGGTCGATATGCGCCGTGCGTGCCGCCATCGTCGCGAACCGCGGGTCGCTTGCGTGATCCGGTACGCCTGCCGCCGCGAAGAGATCGCGCCAATGGGCGTCGGTGTAGGGCATCATGCAGATATGGCCGTCCCGCGTGCGATAGGGGCGGCGATCCCTCGACAGCACGCGCGGATAACCCGCACCACCGAGCGGCGGTTCGAACTGACGACCATAAAGATGCTCGACCAGGTTGAAACCGGCCATGCACTCGAACATCGGGACTTCGATCACGGAACCCTTGCCGGTGGATGCGCGACCGTTGAGCGCGGCGAGTATTGCGATCGTCGCGATCAGGCCGGTGGTCTTGTCGGCGATGATCGTCGGCATGTAGCGCGGCTCGCCGGTCTGCCGCTTCATCAGGTCGGCAGAGCCGGACAGCCCCTGGATGATATCGTCATAGGCCGGCTCGCCACCATAGGGACCGGCCTCTCCGAACCCGTGCAGCCCGGCATAGATGAGCCGCGGATTGCGCCGCATCAGCGGTTCGGTTGCAAGGCCGAGCTTGGCAAGTTTTTGCGGGCGCACATTGTGCAAGAAGATATCGGCGTTCTCGATCAGCCGCGCCAGAGCCTCGCGTGCTTCGGCCTGTTTGAGATCCAGCACGACACTGCGCTTGTTGCGGTTGGTGCTGAGGAATTGCGCTGCCATGCCGGGTTCGGCGGCAGGGCCGGTCTGCCGGGTGGAGTCACCGCCCGGCGCCTCGATCTTGATGACGTCTGCGCCCAGATCGCCCAGCCACTGACTGGCGAGCGGCCCCATGGCAATTGTGGTCAGGTCGATGACGCGGATTCCGGCCAGCGGCAGCGGCGTTCTCATGCCGTCAGCCCCGGATTGCCCGCGATCATCCGGCGGGAGGTGTAGCGGAGAACCGGCTCGGCGCGCTGGTTGAAGATGGTGATGGCGGAATCGACGATCGCGCGGTTGTTCTTCGACGTCGGCCGGACCCCGGTAAATTCGATGATCGCATGGATCGTGTCGCCGACCCGCACCGGCGCGATCGCCTCCTGCGTGCAGCCGAGCATGGCGATCCCGGTGCCGCGGATCAGCGACTGAATAATGAACCCCTCGATGATGGAATAGGTCAGCGCGCCGGGAACCGGCCGTCCGCCCATCGGCCCGGCCTGGGTGGCGTCCAGAAAGGCGCTGTCGGTCATCCCGGTCAGCGTCACGAAGGCGACAAGATCGGTTTCGGTGATCGTGCGTGTCCAGGTGCGGAACGACGCGCCGACCTGCATATCCTGCCAGTACAGGCCACGACCGAGCGGTGTGGCATCACTGTCCGCTGCGGGGTCGGTTGGCATCGGGATCTCCATCGGGCGGCTGCGGAGCTAAAGCGCGGTGATCACGGTCTTGAGTTCGGTGAAGCTCTCGATTCCCTCGGCTCCGTTCTCACGGCCCCAGCCCGATTGTTTGAAGCCCCCGAACGGGATGTTCGGGCCGGAGAGCGGACCGCTGTTGATCGTGATGGTGCCTGCACGGACCTTGCGCGCGAGCCGGTAGGCAGCCGAGATGTCGCGTGTCCAGATACTGGCGGCGAGGCCGTAGATGGTGTCGTTCGCCAGTGCTGCGAGTTCGTCCGGATCGTCGAACGGGGTCGCGACCAGCACGGGACCGAAAATCTCCTCCCGGCACACCTGCATTTCCGGCTTCACGTCGCGAATGATGGTCGGCTCGACGAAATAGCCCTCGTCACCTGCCGCCTTGCCGCCGGCGATGATGCTTGCGCCCTCGCTGCGCGCGCTTTCGATATGCGCCAGCACGCGCTCCTGTTGCCGGTCGGAGACCAGCGGACCCATCAGTGTGCCGGGATCGAGCCCTGGACCCATTTTGAAATGCGTCGCGACTTTCGTGATGCCGTCCAGCACCGCATCGATCTGCGCGCGCGCGACATAGAGCCGCGATCCGGCGACGCAGACCTGTCCGCTGTTGATGAAGATCGACTGTGCCGCGCCGGGAATCGCCTTCGCCAGATCGGCATCGGGCAGGATGATCGTCGGGGATTTGCCGCCGAGTTCCAGCGTCAGCCGTTTGAGATTACCGCGCGCTGCGCCGATCAATGATTTGCCCACCGCTGTCGATCCGGTGAACGATATCTTGTCGATGCCGTCATGTTCGGCCAGTGCGGCGCCGACCACGCTGCCGGTGCCGGTGACGATGTTGACGACGCCCGCCGGCATTCCGGCTTCGACGATAATCTCGCCCAGGCGAATCGCGGTGAGCGAAGTCTGCTCGGCTGGCTTCAGGATTACGGTACACCCCGCCGCGAGCGCTGGTCCCAGCTTGGTCACGATCGCCATCAGCGGGAAGTTCCATGGCGTAATCAGGCCAACGACGCCGATCGGTTCTCGCAGGGTCATCGCCAGATATTCGCCGGGCATGTCGAGCGCGCGCGTTTCACCCGCGATCTTGGTGCACCAGCCCGCCCAATAGCGCAGCGCCGCAACCGATGCGGGCACGTCCAGCCGTTTCGACATCGCGATCGGCTTGCCGTTGTCGAGCGTTTCCAGCTCGGCGAATTCCGTCAGCCTCGCTTCCAGCAGATCGGCGATCCGCCACAACAGGCGGGCGCGTTCCCCCGGGGGCATTTTCGGCCAGGGTCCGTCCTCGAACGCCCGTCTCGCCGCGCGTACCGCGCGGTCGATATCCTCGCGTCCGGCAGCGGGAATGGCAGCGATGATGCGGCCGTCCGCCGGGTTGACGACGTCCAGCGTCTCACCGCTCGCCGCGTCGCACCAGCCGCCGTCGATCAGCAGCTGAAAGGGGCGGGCAAGACTTGCCTGGGTCGGCGCGGAGATTGCGATGGCGGGCATGTTCACAGCTCCGGCTGGTTGGCGATCAGGTCGGCGGCTTTTTCGCCGATCATCATCGACGGCGCGTTGGTGTGCCCGCCGATCAGCGCGGGCATGACGGAGGCGTCGGCAACCCGCAGGCCGGCAATGCCGCGCACCCTCAGCTGCGGGTCGACGACAGCGCTTTCGCCGATGCCCATCGCGCAGGATCCGGTGGGGTGCTCCGCCGTGGTCGCGACCTGACGGATATAGGCGTCGAGTGCAGCGTCGCTGTCCAGCTTGATGCCCGGAAACACCTCGTCGCCGACATGGTCGCTAAGCGGGGCTTGCCGCACGAAATCGCGCGTCCAGCGGAGCGCATGGCGCAGCAGGCGCAGATCTTCGGGATCCTTCAACAGGTTGAACTGGATACGCGGCGGCGCGAAGGCGTCTGCTGAACGCAGCGCGACAAACCCCCGGCTGCGCGGATGCAGTGCGACGTTGAGCGACGTCAGCATGTCGGGGGACTGCTTGCGATAGCCGGGGAACCAGGGCCGCGCGGCCAGATTGGTCGACATGAAGGCATTTTCGAGATCGGGCCGTTCGATATCCGGGCGCGATTTGTAATAGGCGATGCAGCTCAAGGGCACGCTGGCGGGCAGGCCGCGACCGGTAAGCAGCCAATTGGCAACCGACAGGGCGAGGCGGTCCGCGCGCAGCTGCCTGCCGAAGCGGAAGGGCCGGCGTGCGGCGAACCCCATCGGAACCAGGGGGTGCTCCTGCAGATTCTGGCCGACGCCTTGCAGATCCAGCTGCACCGGCACGCCGACTTCGCGCAGATGGTCGGCAGGCCCGATGTCCGATCGCATCAGGATTTGCGGCGACGCATAGGCACCGCCGCACAGGATGACCTCGCGCTCCGCCCGGACGCTGGCGATCTGCCCGGCCTTCACATAATCGACGCCGGTCGCGCGGCCTTGCTCGATACGGATGCGATCGACCTGCGCGCCGGTGACGATGGTGAGATTGGGGCGTTTTCGCGCCGGATCGAGGAATGCGCGCGATGCGCTGGCGCGGCGACCCTTGTGGATCGTGCTGTCGGGCAGTGCGAAGCCCTCCGGGTCGCCCGCCTCGAAATCGTCGAGCACGCGATAGTTCAGCGCGCGCGCCGTGTCCCGGATCGCCGCTGCCACAGGCTCATCGCTGGTATAGGGCGTGACGTTCAAAGGCCCGTCGCCGCCATGAACTGCGCTTTCGCCGCGCCAGTTGCTCTCCGATTTGCGGAAATAGGGCAGGACATCGTCATAGGCCCAGCCGTCCGCACCCATTTGCCGCCACTGGTCGTAGTCGAGCGGATGGCCGCGCGAATACATCATGCCGTTGACCGAAGACGAGCCGCCCAGAACCCGGCCGCGCGCGGCGGGCAGGGAGCGGTTGCCGGCAAACGGTTCCGGGTTGGTCCGGTATCCCCAGTCGAACGCGGCGTTGGTGCGCAATGTGGTGAAGACCATCGGCATCTTCAGCAGGATACTGCGGTCCGCACCACCGGATTCGAGCAGCAGAACCGTGCGGTCCGGATGCTCACTCAGCCGCGCGGCGACCACGCATCCGGCGGAGCCGGCGCCGATGACGATATAGTCATAGCTTATCGCCATACCAGCCTGTCAACATTCAGCCCCGCCTTGTATAGCGGACCACCTTGATCGCTATTGATCCCGTGTTACTGTCGGCCTGATGTGATATCCAATATCGTTTTATGGGCTAACGATATACGAGATATATCATGGAACTGCGTCAAATCCGGCAATTCGCCACCCTGTGCGATGTGCTGAACTTCCATCGGGCGGCGGAGGCGCTGCATATGAGCCAGCCCCCGCTCTCCATTTCGATGCGAAAGCTGGAGCAGGAACTCGGCGTGACTCTGTTCGAGCGACATGCGCGTGGTGTCGTGCTGACGGAGGCAGGGCAGTCGGCGTTGCCGTATGCCCGCCGTGTTCTGAACGCGGCCGATGGGATGCGTGATGCCGCGACGATGGCGGCGCATGGCATGGCCGGGCGGCTGAATGTCGGCTTCGTCGGCTCGGTCGTTTATGCGTTGCTGCCGCGGGTCGTGCCGCTGTTCCGCACGCAGCGACCGGCAATCGAACTTCGCCTGCGCGAAGTAACGACGCTGGATATTCTTCGCGGCCTGGAATCGGGAGATCTGGATGTCGGCGTATTGCGCACGCCGATCATCGATCCCGGCGACGCCCGGATCGAGCCATTGTACCGGGAGGAGATGATCCTGCTGCTGCCCCGGGGGCATGCACTGGAAGGCAGGGCGACAATCAGGCTGGATGAACTGCGCGATGAACCCTTCATCGGTTATGATCGCGCGCGCTTGCCCAATTATCGGCACCTTTCCCTGAGTGCGTGCGATGCGGCCGGCTTTCAGCCCCGCATCGTGGAAGAGGCCGCGCAGTTGCATACGTTGATCGCGCTGGTGGAAAGCGGGATCGGGGTTGCACTGGCACCGGCGGTGTCGCGCGTTCCGGGCGCGGACCGGGTCGCCTATGCGCGTCTGACCGTTGCGGGCCAGCCGATCCTGATCGGGTTGGCCCTGGCGACGCGCCCCGGCGACGATCGGCCTGCCTGCGGCGCTTTCGTCACTGCGCTGCGCGAAGCGGCGGCGCACGTCGTGCAGGCGGAGCCTGTATGGTTTGGCGAATGACGATGCTGATGGAGGCGTGAAGCCATGCGCCTCAAGCCTCATTCATAAGCATCCAGACCTATTCCCATGCGGCATATAAGCACGATGCGATCGGCATTAAATTCATGTTTTTAATGCCTATTTTCTTGGTTTGATCCGGCCGTGAATTTCTCTTCAGACTGACAGCAGTGACTGCCTCTCCGACCCGATCCATGTGAAAAGGGGCGGCATGGGGAGAGCGAAAATGAAAGACAGGATTATGGCGCCGGGGGCGGTATGCGCGTCGTAGATGTGGAAGGAACGATCGCGCCGACCGTCCTTTCGCCGGATACCCCGGCGGGTGCGGAGAGCAAGGCCACTGGTCGCGTTCGGCTGCCGACCGGACGCAAAGTGGGATATGGCGCGGGCCAGATGATCGAGATGATCGTCGAAAGCACGCTCAACATCTTCATCCTGTTTTATGCGACGGCGGTATGCGGCCTGCCCGGCGCACTGGCCGGGCTTGCTATCGGCGCGGGCGTCATCATCGATGCAATCGCCAGCCCGTTGATCGGATCGCTGTCCGATGGCTGGAGATCGCGCTTTGGCCAACGCGTTCCGTTCATGGCGGTATCGCTTGTCCCGATCGTGCTCATCTTCAACCTGATGTTTTCGCTGCCGACCGGGCTGGGCGAGATGGGCCTGTTCATTTGGCTGACCTTCCTTTCGGTATTGCTGCGCGTTTCGCTTTCGCTGTTCACCGTGCCGTATCAGGCATTGGGCGCGGAACTGACGGAGGACTATGAGGAGCGTTCGTCGGTCGCGGCGTGGCGCTGGGGAATCGGCATACTGGGCACGATGGCGGTGATCGGTCTGGGCTACGGCGTGTTCCTCGCGGGGGAGGGCGGGACATCGCGGCGGGAGGCATACCTGCCGTTGACGCTGACGCTCAGCGGCTTGCTCCTCGCTGCGGCGCTGGTTGCGATTCGGCAGGGGCTCGCCGTGCGCAAGGCGCGCACCGCAAGCGAGGGGCCTCGCGAGGCGGTCCATCTTCGCCTGCTTGGCGAAGTCGGTGAGGTTCTGCGCAATCGCACGTTCCGCATCCTCTTTGTCGCCGGACTGCTGTTCAACATCGAGGCCGGTGTGCATCAGGCGCTCGGTCTGCATGTCGCAACCTATTTCTGGAAGCTCGCACCATCGCAGATCCAGATATTGGGGATGGTCGCCGTGCTGGGATTGATTGTCGCTGCCCCGCTTGCCGGGCCGGTCATCCGGCGTGTCGAGAAACGCACGATGCTGATCTTCGGCATTGTCGGACTTGCAATGGCGCACACCACGCCCGCGACGCTCAAGCTGCTCGGGCTTCTGCCTTTCACGGGCGACGCGCTGATGGTCTTTCTCACCCTGATGTCGCTGCTGAACGGTGCGATGCTGGCGATCGCGACGATCGCGTTCCTGTCGATCATGCCGGATGCGGCGGACGAACATGAGCATCAGTTCGGCAACAAACGCCAGGCGCTCTACTTCGCCGGCTGGTCGTTCGCGACAAAGGCCGCAACGGGCGTCGGAGTCTTGATTGCGGGTATGGTGTTGCAGCTTGTCCAGTTTCCAAAGGGCGTTTCGGAACAAACCGCCACAATTGCTGTCCCCGACCAGATGGCGAACCTGTTGGCGCTGGCACAGGGGCCGGGCGTGGGGGTTTTGCCGCTGATCGCGGCGCTGCTGGTATTGCTCTACCGCATCGACAAGCGGACGCACGCGCGGATTATTGACGATTTAGTCATGCGCAGAACGAAAAATCAAACGTGAGCTTGCTGCTTCCTCCGATCGACGAGGCGGCCTTTACGGACCGGAGCGGCGAAATCAACGACGCCGATATTGCATATGCCACATCTCGGGGCATCTGAATGCATCGTAAGATAGGCCACCGGCAATTTCGGCGTGTCCGTATTTGGGTGTGCGAGGCCCAGCTGTCTATCAGAGCGTGATTCTGTCGCCAAAAATGACAGCGAACTGGGTTTGGCTAACTGCCCGCAGGCCTCGACATGACCGCCAAGAGCAGCGGCGGGGCAGATCTCGATCGCCGTCATCACCTTGAGCTGGACGAGGCTCGGGTGCCCTGCATGGAAGGCTCGATATGCGGGACCGGCAGCGCGAAGGATATCAGCGACCTCGATCGCGCGCACCAACTGCTGCGCAGGTATGGCCATCAGCTCGAAGGCGCCCGGCGCCGTATCAGACCCCAGTCTCTCATACTCCTGAAACCGGTCCGGCATCCTCGCTAATGATTTACGGCCCAGCGAATGCAATGGCCCAACCGTGGGGCCGGCGGGCTGTCGTGCGTCTGCCAAATCTTTGCTGCAACCCCCTGATCAGCGGGTCGCACATTTGCTCACCGCGCGGCGATGCTTGCCGCTTGGGAGGCAAGTTGCGTGGCGGACAGCGCGGACAGCAGAATCGACGAGGCGGCCTGCCGCTGGCGCGATGCATTGCTGCGCGATGGCTACTGCATCATCCCGGAGCTCGTCGCGGAAAACGCGGTCGCGGCGCTTTCGGCTGACCTGGATCCCGTGTTCGAACGGACGCCACTGTCCGAGGGGCTGTTCTACGGAAACGCCACACGTCGTTTCCACGGGCTGCTCGCGCGTACGCCGCATGCGGCTACGTTCGTCGGCCATCCGCTCATCCTCAGGGTCGCCCGTGCGGTGCTGACCGAATGTGACGCGATCCAGCTCAACCTGACGCAGGCGATCGAACTGATGCCGGGCGCGCCGATGCAGCCGCCGCACCGCGACGAGGAGATGTGGCCGCTGCGCACGTCCGGCGTCCACTATCTCGTCAACGTGATGTGGCCGTTCATCCCGTACACAGAAGAGAACGGGGCAACGCTGGTCTGGCCGGGGAGCCACCGCGGCGATCCGGATCCGTCCGAAGTGCCGGTCGCGGCCGAGATGAGACCAGGCGCGGCCTTGCTCTTCCTCGGCTCGACGCTCCACGGCGGCGGCGCGAACCGGTCGGCGGCGCCCCGCCGCGGCATGATCGTCAGCTACAGCCTCGGCTGGCTGAAGCCCTATGAGCTACCCTGGCTCGCCTATCCGCCGGCGGTGGCACGCACGTTTTCGGGGGAGATCGCCGCGCTTGCCGGCTACCGCGCGCACCGTCCCAACCTCGGGACCTGGGAGGGGCGCTGCCCGTCGTACCTGCTCGGGGGCGCGTCGGCGCAGACCCCTGGCGCGTGCGATGCGCTCAGGCCCGAGCAGGAGGAAGCCATCCGGGCGTTCATGGATCTGCAGCGGGAGCCGGTCCGGCAAGAGGTGCGCTGACGGCTTGCGGCCGGCGGCGCATTGGGTCTAGGATTCGAGATGACGCGGCGAACGCAGGCCGGCCGCGTTGCAGGATGTCCTGCACGGCATCATGAGGTTTCGGCCTGACGGCCGAAGCATGCGCGGGCTTCTCTCGCCCCGCGTTCCACTGACCCTGACGCAGCGCCTGCGGGCACTGCCGCGTGCCTGCCCGCGCGGGTTTCCATGGAGAATGACGAGGCGCCGCGATGCGCGCCCGATACCGACGCGCTCTACCGGCGCGAGGCCACGCGGCTTGCGCGTTTTTTCCGCCGCCGCCGCATTGCCGAGGAGCCGCAGGACCTTGTGCATGACGCCTTCGTCCGCCTGCTGACGGCGGCGACAGAGCGGCCGGCACCCGAACGCCCGGCCGCCTATCTGCAGCGCATCGCCCGCAATCTCCTCGTGGATTGCGCGCGCCGGGCCGCGGTGCGCGGCGAGGCGGTGCCGCTGAAGCCGGACAGTGCCGCGCTCGCATACGCGCCTGAGCAAACCCATGCCATCGAGGTTGAAGACGTGCGCAGACAGTATCGCGCGGCGGTCGACGCGCTTCCGCCCCGCACGCGGGAGGTGTTCCTGCTGCACCGGGTCGAGGAACTCACCTACCGCCAGATCGCCGAGCGGCTCGGTATCGGCATTCGCACCGTCGAATGGCATATCGCGGAAGCACTGGTGCGAATCGGGGAGTCGCTGGACAGGCCATGACGGATCAGTCTCGGGGGACAGGAGATGCGCTGCGGCGCGAGGCGGCGGGCTGGTTCGCGCGCATGCGCGGACCGGAGGCGGAGCGATGGCGCGCGGAATTCGAAATCTGGTTCGCCGTGCCGGAACACCGCGCCGCCTATAACCGTGCAAGCGAGGTCTTCGGGCTCGGCAAGCTGCTGCGCGACGAGGGTGGTTTCGTCGAGCTGCCGCGGCGGGCGTTCGCGCGAAACGTCGTTGCCGGGGCGGCGGCGGCAGGCGTGCTCGGCGCCGGCGGCTGGCTGGCGCTGGCCGGGCGCGGCAGACAGGACGGTATCGTCGCGACGCGTCGCGGCGAGATCCGCGCGGTGGCGCTCGCCGACGGCAGTACGGCGACGCTCGATACCGAAACCCGCCTTGCGCTCCAGATCGGCGCCGAACGCCGCGTGACGCTGGTGCATGGCCGTGCACGCTTCGTGGTCGCGCCCGACGCGCGCCGGTTCGTGGTGACCGCGGGATCGAGCACGGTGGTGGCGCATGGCACGGTGTTCGATGTCACGCGTGAAGCGGGCGGCACCGCTGTCGCGCTCCTCGAGGGTCGGGTCGATGTCGCCGACGCCGGTACCGTGCTTCCGCTGGCGCCTGGCGAGGGCGTACGCCGGGAGGGCAGCGGCGATCTGGTGCGCGATGTGGCGACGCGGCGTGATGCGGAATGGCCCGCCGGCATTGCCGTGTTCGAGGCGGCGCGGCTTGCCGAGGTGATCGGCGCCGCCAACCGCTATGGGCCCGAGACGCTCGTTCTTGCCGGGTCCGATCTCGCCGATCTCAAGGTCTCGGGGCGCTTTCGGGTGAACGATCCGCGTCGGCTCGCGCCGCGCCTCGCGCGGATGTTCGGGCTTCACGTCGCGGCGGAGCGCGGCGTCATTCGGCTTACGCGCGCCTGACGCTGCGCGGGTACCGCGCAAGAAATTTTTCGTCACCGCACCCCGTGTAGGGCGCGCTCCCCACGTCGAACTCTCCTGAACGCCGCAACCACGCGGCGCGCAGGGAGGGGGAGTTATGACGACAGGACGAAAAGCCCTGGTGCTGGGCATTGCCGCGGCGTGGGTGTTGGCCGCGCCCGTGATGGCGGCGGAGCCGATCGCATTCGCGGTGGCGGCGCAGCCGCTCGGGACGGCACTGACAGAGATCGCCAGCGCCGCGGGCCTGGAGGTGATGTTTCCGGCCGATGCCGTCGCGGGGCGGCGTGCGCCGGCGATCAATGGACGCCGCACGCTTGCGGACGTGCTCGACCAACTGCTGGCAGGGACAGGTCTTACCGCGACGATCGAGAACGGCACCATCGTCGTCCGGGAGGGCGGCGAGATCGTCGTCACGGGAACGCGTATCCGCGGCGCCGCGATCGCCTCGCCACTGATTTCGATTTCGGGCGCGGACATGCGCGCTGCCGGCCACACCACGCTGACCGACGTTGCCGCGGCGCTCCCGCAGAATTTCGGGGGCGGGCAGACTCCGGGCCTCGGCTTTCTTGTGCCGCAGTCGAGCGGCGAGAATGTCGGTTCGGGAACCGCGCTCAACCTGCGCGGGCTCGGCCAGGACGCGACGCTGACGCTGCTCAACGGCCGCAGGCTGTCGTTCGGCGGCAATCGCCAGGCGATCGATATTTCCGCGATCCCCGTTGCGGCCGTCGAGCGGCTCGAGATCGTCGCGGACGGCGCCTCGGCGCTTTACGGTTCGGATGCGGTCGCCGGCGTCGCCAATATCATCCTGAAGCGCGACTATGATGGCGTGACGACGTCGGCGCGCTTCGGCGCATCGACCGACGGCGGCAATGCGCAGCAACAATATGGTCTCGTCGCAGGAACGCGCTGGACCACGGGCGGCGTCATCGCCACCTATGATTATGGCCATCAGTCGGCGGTGCTCTGGCGGCAGCGGTCGTACACCGCAAATACCAATGACGGCCTCACGCTTTACCCGGAGCTCGAGCACCACAGTATCGTCGCGAGCGGTCACCAGGCGCTCGGTTCCGATATCACGCTTGGGCTCGATGCGCTTTACAACTGGCGGCGCGACCGGCGGACCTACGCGGTGTCCGAAAGCCCGGCGGTGCCGCGCTACGCGGTACCCGGGCATGTCGAAAGTCTGACGATCGCGCCGTCGCTCACGGTCGCTGCTGGCCGCTGGTCGCTTGCCGCGGCGGCGACCTACGGGTTCGACCGGACGCATTACGGCACGGACATGATCGCGGCGGGCGTTGCAACGCCGACGCTGCGGGCCTGCTACTGCAACACGGCGTGGTCGGCGGAGGTCAATGCCGACGGGCCGCTGTTCCGCTTGCCTGCCGGCGACGCGCGCCTCGCGCTCGGCGCCGGGTACCGGGTCAACGACTTCCATGCCTATCGAACGGTCGGGCCGGCGCAGGATGTCGACGTGTCGCAGGACGCCTATTATGCGTTCGGGGAATTCAGCCTGCCACTGGTCGCGCCGGAGCAGGGGCTTGGCCTCGTCCACCGTCTGACACTGAACGCAGCCGTCCGCTACGAAAACTATCCGGGAATCGACTCGGTTGCGACGCCGCGGTTCGGGATTGTCTACGCGCCGACACCGGACCTCGATCTCAAGGCCTCATGGGGACGCTCGTTCAAGGCGCCGACGCTCTGGCAGCAGTATAGCGGCCAGATCGTCGATCTGCGGCCGGCATCGACGGCGGGCGGCACGGGTCTTCCCGCATCGGCGACGGTGCTCAGCGTGTTCGGCGGCAATCCGGGATTGAAGTCGGAGCGCGCCTCGACATGGTCGGTGAGCGCGGCGCTTCATCCCGAGGCCTTGCCGGGCACGTCGATCGAGATCAGCGGGTTCGGGATCGACTATGACGAGCGCATCGTGACGCCGATCACGCAATATGCGCGTGCGCTTTCCGATCCGGTCTTCGCCGAGTTCATCGTGGAGAATCCGTCGGCAGCCGATATCGCCGCGGCGTTCGCCGACCGCGAGTTCATCAACCGCGCCGGCGCGGCCTACGATCCGGCCAATGTCGTGGCAGTGATCTGGAACGCCAACGTCAATGCCGCGTGGCAGAAGGTGCGCGGCGTCGACGTCGCGGCGCGTCAGCGCTTCGACCTCGGCGCGGACACGGTGCTCGTCCTCAGCGGGTCGGCGACCTGGATGAGAAGTCGCCAGAAAATCAGCCAAACACAGCCGGAGATGCGGCTCGCCGGGATGGTCTTCAATCCGCCGAAATTCCGGGCGCGCGGTGGGGCAAGCCTCGCGGCGGGCGCGTTTGACCTGTCGGCCTTTGTCAACCACATCGCCGGCGTCGACCAGACGCGCATCGTGCCCGCGGAGCGGCTGCACGGGATGACGACGCTCGATCTCAGCCTGCTTTACCGGCCTGCGGGCGGAGGGCTGCTCGGCGGCCTCGAGCTCAGCCTGTCGGCGATGAATGCGTTCAACGCGAAGCCCGACACGTTCCCGCCGGCGCTCATTCTCGACGCGCCCTACGACTCGACGAACTATTCGGCGCTCGGGCGCGTCGTGAGTTTCGGCATCAGCAAGAGCTGGTGATCGTCCATCTGCCGCGGCGGGGGCTCATCCCCCGCCGCTGCCATTCGGAGTTTGTCATGCGTCCTCATCGATTCCCTGGCTGCACGCCGCCGTTTGCCGCTTGCCTTGCCGTTCTTGTCATTTCGGGCTGCGCCGCGCGCGCAGCGACGCCGAGCGATCATGCCGAGATCAACTATGCCGACATCGCCGAAATCCGGACGATCGACGGCTTGTCCATCTCGCCCGATGGCCGTTATGCGGCGTACCGGGTCGTTACGCCATCGGTCGCGGAAAATCGCGTTGTCGAGCAGTGGTACCGCGTTCCGATTGACGGGGGTACACCGGAGGCGCTCGGTGATGCGGCCGAGCCGATTATGATGCCGCTTCACGATGTCCTCGAACTCGAGGTCAGCCAGTGGAATGCGGACAGCAGCGCAATCTACGTGCGGCGTCTTGCCGGACCCGCAATCGAAATTCACCGCCTCGCCCCTGGGCGCGCGAGCATCCCGGCCGTTGCCGATGCCGCGAACGTGGAATCCTTCACCCTCGACGGACCGCTCGTTCGTTACCAGGTTCGGTCGCCGCGCGCCGACATCGATGCCCGGCAGGCAAAGGAAGCGCGAGAGGGTGTTCACTTCGGCACCAGCGTCTTCAGCGAAGGTCTGCCGATGACGCGCAGCACGCAGACTGGTACGCGCGAGCCTTCGATCCGGCGTTTGGGCGCAATCGGTGCCGTCGAGGCCTATGCCGGGCCGCTTCAGGACAAGGTCGCGGTGATCACCGGTGACCGAGGACCTGCGGTAAGAGCAACTGCGCTCAGTCCGTCCATGGGCCTTCGCGGCCCTGTGCACGGCTCGGGCGGGCTCGACATCGTGTTTGAAGCGGTAGACGCCCCGGACCCGCTCTGGATCGATCATTTTCAACGAAACCGGATTGTTGCGCGTGGCCGCGGCGGCAAGCGTTACGTGTGCACACATGCGGTCTGCGAAGGACGGCCTGAGTCCCTCTTCTTTGCGACGTTCGGCGCGGGCGGCGAAGTCGTGATCGCGCGAAGAGACATTGGGAGCAAAACGACACTCTACGGCTGGACGCCTCGGTCGAACATGCTGCGAACCATCGCGGCGCCGGGCAGCTTGCTTGATGGTGGCGGTAGTTATAAGCGCTTCCCGTGCCCGGCGACTGCGCGGTTTCTCGTCTGCGTCGAGGCGGGGACGACGCGGCCGCCGCGCCTCGTGCGCATCGACCTTGCGTCTGGCGCGGTGAAGCAGCTTGCCAACCCCAATGCGGGGCTTGCAGAAAAGCCGCATATCGAACCGCAGTTTCTTAGCTGGACCGATACGAGCGGCCGTGAATCGTCCGGCTATCTCGTCCTGCCGCCGGTCCGGACGGGGCCCGTGCCGCTGGTCATAACGACGACCATTTGCCGAGGGTATCTTCGCGGCGGTGCCGTGCCGCTTGCTCCCGAGCAGATCCTTGCGCGCCGCGGAATGGCGGCTCTGTGCGTCAGGGCGAGCGACGAGGGTGGTGATGCACGCAGGCCGGACGGCAAGCCGGTTCCGCTGGCGCTCCACGATGCGGCACTCGCGGCTTACAAGACTATCATCTCGCAGCTGGCCGCGGAGGGCACGATCGACCCGGCACGGGTCGCCATAACGGGGCACAGTTTCGGCGCGATCATTGCCGCGCATGCGATTGCGCACAGCGATCTGTTCGCCGCGGTGGTGATGGGCACGGGGGTCACCACCGATCCCGCCGTGTTCACGATTTCCGCACCGCACGCGGATTCACCGCGCGCACTTTCGTTCCATGGAACAGGCCTGCCGGCACCCGAGGATGATCCCGATGGCATCTGGGCATCGGTTTCACCATCGCTCAATGTTGCACGGATAAAGGCCGCGGTTCTCATGCAGCCGCCCGAGGACGAGTGGTTGATGGCGCTCCCGCTGTTTTCGGCGATCGACCGCAGCGGCGGCACGGTCGACATGTACGTCTATCCACGCGCCGGACATCTGCTCCAGAGATATCCTTCGCACATCGCGTGGCGTCTGCGGCGCTCGGTCGAATGGCTTGCGTTCTGGCTTCTGGGCGAAGAGGCCCCGGACGGGGATACCGCGCAGTACGTGCATTGGCGCGCGCTGCGCGACAAGAAGGACGCTGCAAGACCTCACTAGCGTGTCCAGCTTCGGGCCCAGCTCTCCGCGTCAACGAGGCCCATGATCTGCATGTAGCGCGCATCGGACACGGGGCGGGGGTCGGAGAGATAGGCATGGACCCGGTCACGGTCGACAAGGCCGTGACCGGCAAGCAGGCCATCGCAGAGCATTTCCCCGATCTCCGAGCGCCGGCTTTCGAAGAGGTGCATGACAAAGCTTGCAGGCGTGCCCTTCGATCGTCGCCCGAGAATGGTAGGGGGCAGGCGACCTTCGAAGGCGCGCCGCGCGACGGCGCGGTCGCGTCCGCCGCCGACCCACATCCAGGTGGGAATGGCGAGGCACAGTTCGACGACGGGCTGTGCCATCAATGGCGAAATCGAGGGGCGGACCATCGCCCGGCCGACCGGGTCGAGGTGATTGAGGATGCCGAGGATCCACGCCACGTGCGCCGCCTTTCCGGGCGGCGTGCAGGGCGGCGGGCTCAGCCATGGATGCAGGGGCAGCACGCCTGCGGCTGACAGGCAGGCGGGGGTGAGGAAGGGATTCTGCGGTGCTTCGGGAGGGCGGAGGCCGCGAAGTGCATTTCGAATGCCCCGAATGATGACCGGCGCGATGGGGCTGCCGGTGACCTGGCAGATGTCGCGCACGGTGCGGGCGAGGTTTCCCGGCCAGGGTTCGGCAAGAAGGCGGTCGGCAAGCGGCGAGGCCGAGCGAAGCGCGCAGAAGACGCTGTCACCGCCGCCGCCGTTCATGAACGCATCGACGCCGAGCGCCTTGGCCTGCGCAAGCTGGATGGCGTCGGACGATTGGCTGAACGCCCGCGCGACCGGTCGAGGCAGGTGGGCCGAGGCCGAGACCGCGAGATCGACATGGTCGGGGGCTTCGAAGTCCTCGATGAGCGGTAGATCAAGAAAATCGGCAAGTGCGCGGGCGTAGGCTCGCTCGTCGCCGTCGGGTTCATGCGTTGCGATTGTGATGAGCGTGGGGCGGCAGTCGGTTTGCGCGAGCGCGGCGGCAACGATCGAGGAATCGAGGCCTCCGGAGACGCCGAGCAGGATGCGCGGGAAGCGCGCTGCCCACGCTGCGATCACCTGATCGATGGCGCTGCGCAGTGCGTCGGCTGCAAACTCGGAATGTATCGGCCGCGAGGGTCGGACGAACATCCATGGCGACCAGAGCGTGGTGCGCGCACCGTCTTCAAGCCGCTCGCACGTTCCGGGCAGCAATTCCTCGACATCTGCAAGGCAGGTTGCCCGGCTGCGTATGAAGTCGGTCGCAAGGAATGCGGCGAGGCGTGGCCAGCTGATATGCTGGGGCAGGAGCCGGGATATGAGCGCGGCGTCCGATGCGAAGACAGTGCTCCCCTCGGAGCGTGCGACATAGCATGGCAGCATTCCGGAAGGGTCGCGCGTGATCATTGTGCCCGATACGTCCGAAGACAGTTCCAGAAAACTTCCCCACGCGTCCCGGAACGCGATGGGGGCTGTCATTCCGAAGGATTCGGGGACGGGGTCTGCAAGGCGCGGAAAGCGGTGCCCGATGAAGAGGCGCCGCTCGCAGTCCGACAACTTGACAGGGAGACTGTCGGTCAGGACGGCGGTGCTGCCAAGGTACGTTTTTACGGTCTTTTTCCCAAGTGCCTCGGCAGCGCTTGCTGCGAGTTCACGATGTGTTTCTTGATTTGCCGCGACAATGATGTACTGCCCCGCGTTCATACGACAAGGATGGGTGCGTAGAGGCGAACGATATCGACGTCGTCGCAGATGACCGCATCGTCGACCTGGACCCAGGCATGGGCACGGAATGGATGGAGCGACACGCCGATCACAAGATTGGCCGGAACGCCTCTCGCGGCGAGCACGTGAGCGAGGGCAATCGCACGCGGGAGACATTGCTCGCGGCTGGACCTGAACCAGCCGAGCATTCGCACGGCGGTGGTGACCGATCCGATCGCCCTGCAGGTCGGATCTGAGGATGCATCCAGTCTTTTGCACCGGGAGAGTTTTGTCAGGACAGCCTGCAGACCTGTATGCAGGAGTGCGGTCCGCGCCCCCGAATATCTCCAGATGACAGTGCCAATATCCCGAATGGATAATGTGTCCGCGGGCCAGGTACGAAGTGGTAGCGGGTTCTGGCAGGCTTGCGGAATCTCCGGCTGGTCGCTGACGCGGATGATATCGAGGTGAACCAATTGTTCCGCTGCCCGCGCCTGTACGCCGTCCAAGTTGTTGCCTTGCGCGGCAGCGCGGAATGCATCAGCGGCGGTGCCGCTCAGGCAGAAATACCGATCTTCAGGGAGGTCGAGAAACAGGACATGATGGGCGATCTCGCACCACGAGAGTCCATTTCGCAGTTGGTATGCCATGCGCGTTCCGCAAGAGTTGCGGCACGCAAGATCGAAGCCCTGCGTGCCGCCGCTGATCAGTCGTTGCTCAGGCCCTGCTGAGCGAATGCGCCCAGGGCGTCCGGGAACGGAAGCCCCGGCGGGCCCTTGGTTTCCTCGCTGGCGGTGCCGAGATCGATAATCTCGGACGAAGCGTCGTATGTCATTTCACTCTCCGTTGCTGTCTGCCGCATCCGTTGCGACGCAGTCAGGATCGGAGAGTCATACGCGACATGCATGGATAAATATCAGACGAGGGGCGGGGCCGACGAACGGGACCTCCGGCGGGCGCATCGACCATCGCGCCGGGGAATCAAGGAAATTCAGGCGCCTGCTTGAGGCTTCAGTTTCTCGACGATCTGCGGGGCAAGCAGGATACGCCGGCGATGATAGAGAAGAATTTTCCTTCGCAAGTCCTTTTGAACATCTGCGCCGCCGGGACTCATGATCCGTCCCGCTTCAGCGCTGGCGTCAGGGATCAACAAATTTTCTGCCTGGCGTACGTGATAGAGGCGAGCGTTGGCCGCAGCGGCCTTGCGACTGAACTCGCGGTTGGCCGATGCGTCGGCGATCTTCTGGAAGAACCCAGCCACCTGGAGAACGGGATCGATCGCTGGTTCAATCCTGCTCCGCTGAATGGAGATGAGCAATGTCTTGATGCTGGCGAGCGGGGTTGCGTGCAGCGCCGCGAGCAGGTGCTGACCATTCCAGAAATAGAGGTCACGAAGGGAATCCGCAGATGGAAGCCATAATTGGAAGCCGCCGCGGGGGCGCATCTCAACGATCTCTTCGCCGACGAGGCGGCAAAGTCCGTCGCGGACGGGGGTCACGCTGGCACCGAACTGATCGGCCAGCGCTTTGACATCGATGGGTTGACCGGGTCGATAGCGATGGCCCCGGAGCAGGGATTTCAGGGAAACATACACCTGCTCGTGGAGATGTCGGTCAGGCGCCATGTAAATCTCCTCAAGTCCTGCAAAAAACACATGCCGCCCTGCTGAATGGGAAGACCGTGTCCTTCTGCCAGCGCGTGCAGGGATTGTGTGAGGATGAGGTCATGTCGACCCCCTGATCAGAGGGTCGACCAGCGTCCGCGTGGCCTTCTCCGGATTAGAGCATCTGGGAGCATGGGGTGTCGATCGATCGGTTCACCATATGCCTTGCAATCGTCAACTTCCGAGGCGTGTGGCCGGGCTCAACAACACGCGCTGAGTCAATGCTGAGCGTTATACACGCTGAGCTGCAAAATCAGGATCGCTGATCTGCTTCTTCTCTGACAGACGCGTATCTTCTTGAAAGAACTGCGCAAGCGATCAGCTGCATTTGATGGAATATCATCAAGGGTAAGACGATCATTCCAAGCTTCGGCCCAGAGAATATAATAGCCGCCATTGGAAGGCCGCTAGCCAGCGATTTCTTGGAGCCGCAAAATTGAAGGACGATTTGATCTTCGCGCGTCAGGCGGAGAATATTTTTTGCGAGAAAACTTGTGGTTGCAAGGACAATTGTCAAAAGAACGGCGAGAAGCAGGAGCAGCATAAAAAGATCCGCGAGGCCGAGCTGGTTCCAGATACGATCAACCATGCCTCTCGAAAAAGCTACGTATATGATCACAAGGATTGAACCTCGGTCGGCATAGCTGAGAACCGCCTTGTGCCTCTGTACCCAGTCTCCAATCCAGCGTCGCATGATCTGGCCTGCAACGAACGGAGCAAACAGGAGGAGGATGATATCGCGGAAAACGCTGAGCGACAGTTCCGCGCCTTGTGTCTGCAAAAGCCAGCTCGCGAGGAACGGGCTGATAATGACACCAAGGAGGTTGGATGCCGATGCCGCGCAGATCGCTGCCGGCACGTTGCCCCGTGCAATCGATGTGAAGGCTATCGACGACTGGACGGTGGATGGCAGTACGCAAAGAAACATGATCCCCGTGACGAGTGCCGCAGGAAGGCCGTTCTGCAGGAGTGTCGTAATAGACAGGCCGAGAACGGGAAAGAGAACGAAGGTCGACAAAAGAACGGCAACGTGGAGTTTCCACCGCATCATGCCCTGTACGGCATCGGAAAGCGAGAGCCGGGATCCATAAAGGAAAAAGAGAAAAATGACGCCGGCGTCTGCTACGATCCCTGCCGCAACGGCACCGCGCCCTTCAGCCGGAAACAGGGCGGCCAGAACCACTGTCGCGAGCATGAGCCCGATATAGGGGTCGAGCAGCGAACGGAGCTTGGCAATCACGTCTTTGCTTGCCGCTTCAGAATTCCCGGAGTGGGGCGTTATCAATCACGAACTGCGGGTAAGGTGCGGGCGCAGCACTTGGCCGGGCGAGAAAGCGTCGATAGATCGCTTCGAGCCTCGTGCATATCGAGGGGAGCGCCAGCTTGTAGAGGTCGCGCATGAACTGTTCGGATGTAAAAAAGGCCACGTCAGCGATATTCGGATTTTCGCCACCCAGATAGGGAGCATTACCTGCGATCGCTTCGAGGCTTTCAGCCATGCGAACATATTCGAAACGGAGCGCGCGTGCGGCATCCTTGCTTTGCTCGCGACGCTGCGCAAACAGCGGGCTGCCGTGGTACGTGCATATGCCAGCCAAATTATAGAGCTCGCCGACCATAATCAGCTGATCGTGAGTTCGGGCGCGCTCTTCCGCCGATGTTCCGCTCATGTTCGGTGTAGGATACTGTTCTTCGAGATACTGCAGGATCGTGGTGGACTGACAGATAAAGGAACCGTCATCCGTTTCGAGAACGGGAATTGTTCCCGCTGGATTTTTCTTCCGGAACTCGGGCGTGCGTGTGGCGCCGCCCACGATGTCCATCTCGACGAGTGCGATATCGGTGATGCCTTTCTCCTTAAGGTAAACCAGTACGCGACGTGGATAGATTCCCCATGGGAACTGATAGAGTTTCATCTCAGGCTCCATATGCGCATGGCTGGATATGCCATGGCTGATTTTCCGTGTCGCTTGCGCGTAGAAGGCTTGCCGCGATGTTTGTGCAACGCCGGCCACGACCTCAATTCTCTTTGAGGGTGGGGTGGCGCCTATATGGGTGGGATTGGCTGGCAACCACCCAATATCTTATGCGAGCCGCCCTTCGTATGGCTTCCCGAAGCGCGCGGCGACCAGTAGTCATTCCAGCCAAGGTCCTGGACAGGGCCAAAGATGCGTCCGAAAGAAGGGCTAGCTTGATGTCGCTGAGGCAGCGAATTCCGAGCCTTCTTCACAAACAGCATCGGGATTTCCGCTACGACGGCAACAGCGTTGCGGATTACGACAATCGACGAAAACCTGCCTGTCGAGCCGTTGTGGGCCTTGTCGGTGTTTCCGGCAGGCCGCTGCGTGCCGAACTGTTCCTGAAAATCGGCGGATACGGTTTCATCGGTGTCGCGGGCGCTTTCCTCGTGCTGATCGCGGGGGCATTGTTCATGTTTGACGGCCTGATTCAAATGACGATCGAAGGATCAGGAAATTCGGAATGGTGTCGCCACAGGGCTGAAAGCAGCAATCACCCTCATGGGTGATCTGAGGTAGGGGAGGGCATATGTCTCGCATGGTGACTGTCGGCAGTGTCAATATTCGCAGGGCGCTTCTGCCACTCGTTGTGACAACGTGGATGGTGGGCTCCGCTCACGCAGCCAGTCTAAGGTACATAATTGCGGATCGCATGGTCGATCCAGTTCGCGGCACGGTGATCGAGGATGCCGCCCTGATCGTAGAGGACGGCAGGATCAGCGTGTCGGGCCGCCGCAATGAAGTAAAGAGTCCTGACGACGCGCTCCTCATTGATTTGACTGGCAAGACGATTTTGCCGGGACTCATCGATATGCATACCCATGTGACGATGGACCCCGACAGGCGTGGGCTTCGTGGCCTGCTGTATTCGTCCGAGCGGCCCATCATCGGGGCTGTAAGGCATCTGGAAAGAACCTTGAAATCAGGTTTTACCACGATCCGCAATCTTGGCGACATGTCGTTCGGATCGGTCGCCTTGCGCGATGCCATTAACGAGGGCGACATCGCCGGGCCAAGGATGTTCGATTCCGGGCCACCGATCGGCATTCTGGGCGGATATTGTTCGGACAACAACACACTTCCGCATCAGTATGGCGATGTACGGGAGATCGGTGTCGCCAACGGACCGTGGGCGATGCGCGAGAAGGTGCGGACCCACATCAAGTATGGCGTGGATCTCATAAAGACATGCTCTACCGCGGGCATAGTATCGCAAGGCATCCCGCAGAATACACCGGAAGAGCTGGCCGCGATTGTTGACGAAGCCCATATGCGCGGCTTCAAGGTGGCGGTTCACGCGCATGGGGTGACCGGTATCAAAAACGCGATACGGGCAGGCGTCGACACCATAGAGCACGCGACGTTTATCGATGATGAGAGCATTCGCATGGTGCGCGATCGGGGCATTTACCTGACGATCAACATGTACAGCGGGGAGTATATCCTTGCGGATCATGAACGGAAGCCGGACAGTGTATCACCAGAGTATCTCGCCGAGGAGCGCGATTCCATTTCCCAAAGAGAGATGAATTTTACGAGGGCCGTGAAAGCGGGCGCCAAGATCGTGTTTGGAACCGATGCCGGTAATTTCCCGCATGGGGACAACGCGCGGCAGTTTGAAACTATGGTGCGCCTGGGCATGACGCCGATGCAGTCGATCCAGTCCGCGACATCGCTTGCGGCTGAGGCGCTCGGAAAGGGCGGCTTGTATGGGTGTATTTCTAGTCGCTGTGCGGCAGATATCATCGCTGTGGACGGCGATCCGACACGAGATGTCAGCCTGTTGCGGGACGTTCGCTTCGTCATGAAAGAGGGCAGGGTTTATCGTTCGGACTAGCGGCGGCGCGTACGGCGGAAAGAGCGAACTGGATGGAGATTGCCATGAAGGGTTGGTGCGGTCGTGTTCGCATCCTGCTGGGACTACTGTCTTATTCCGTAGCCAGTCTGGCGGGTGCAGTCGAGGCGGCTGAATTCACTTACGTGATGGCCGACCATATGGTTGATCCCGCACAGGGCAGGATCATCGATAATGTTGCGGTGATTGTGCGGGATGGAACGATTCTAGCATCCGGCCCTAGAACGGACGTGGCGGCGCCGGAAGGTGCAACTGTTGTCGATCTTGCGGGAAAGACCATCCTGCCGGGTCTCATCGATATGCATACCCATGTGACGATGCATCCCGATCGGCTCGGCATGGCGGGACTTACCTACCCGACCGAACGGCCCATCATCTGGGCGGTGGGCGCCCTTGAACGCACCTTAAAGGCCGGGTTTACCACAATCCGCAACATTGGGGACATGACGTTCGGTTCCATTGCGCTTCGCGACGCGATCAATGAAGGTGATATTGTCGGGCCGCGCATGGTCGATTCAGGACCGCCGATTGGTATTCTTGGGGGCTTTTGTTCGGACAACAACATTCTTCCACACCAATACAACGATGTTCGTACAATCGGCGTCGCCACAGGCCCTTGGCAGATGCGCGAAAAGGTGCGCCAGCATATCAAATATGGTGTCGACCTGATCAAGACCTGTTCGTCGGGCGGGCTCGCAGATGAGAGTCCGCCCATTGCGACACCGGAAGAGTTGGCCGCCATTACCAATGAGGCTCATACGCGTGGATACCGGGTTGCTGTTCACGCGCTCGGCGCGACAGGGATCAAGAATGCGATTCGATCAGGCGCCGATACCATAGAGCATGCTACCTTTATCGATGACGAAGCTATCCAGTTGGCGGCACAGAAAGGGGTCTACCTGTCGATAAATATCTATAGCTCGGAGTATACGCTGGATCGCAACGAACGGAGGGGCTTGTCCGAGGAGGCTCTCGCAATCGAACGGCATGGCCTTCTGTCCAAATACGAAAGCTTTCGGAAAGCCATTCGGGCAGGCGTCAAGATTATTTTTGGAACCGATGCTGGCAATTTCCCGCATGGCGACAATGCAAGGCAATTTCCGATCATGGTACGCCTCGGTATGAAGCCGATGCAGGCTATACAATCCGCGACATCTCTGGCGGCCGAAGCGCTCGGAAAGGATGGAATCTATGGCTGTATTTCTGCTGGCTGTACAGCCGATATCATTGCTGTAGCGGGTAATCCGGCCGAGGATATTTCACAGCTTCAGGCCGTGCGTTTCGTAATGAAGGAAGGCAAAATTCAATTTTCGGAATGATCTCTGGCGCTGGAAACAACATCCATGTTGTCATTGCGCAAACAGACCCACCCGAAATTAGCGCCTGACAACCCGTTGCGAGTCGACCAAAGGCCGTCCATCCTTCCATGTGAAACGGAGAGTTCCTGGACGGATATGGCTGTAACGGTATTCAAAAATGCTGTGGTCTTCGATGGCCTCAACGAGCCCGTCGAAGGCCTCAACGTTACTGTTGAAGATGATCGCATCGTCGACGTCTCCGCAAGCCTACCCGCCACCATCGACAGGCTCATCGATTGCGGCGGGCGTTTCCTGATGCCTGGCTTGATCGATGCGCATTTCCACGCCAACTCGCCGTCCTTCGATATATTTTCGACGGATCATTATCCCGCCTCGCTCATGGCAAGTCATGCAGGAAGGGTATTGAGTGGTACGTTGCGAAGGGGCTTCACGACCGTCCGTGACGCGGGCGGTGGTGATATTGGTCTTGCATTGGCGATTGAGCAGGAAATCATTAAAGGGCCCCGGTTTTTCTTTTCCGGGAAAGCGCTGTCACAAACGGGGGGGCATGGTGATTTCCGACCCGGCGACCATGTCGATCCATGTGGGTGCAGTGCCTATTCCGGCCATACCAGTCGCGTCGTCGATGGTGCCGACGAGGTCCGACGAGCCGTTCGGGAAGAGCTGCGCAGGGGCGCGACGCAGATCAAGCTGTTCCTCTCGGGTGGAGGGCTTTCACCGACAGATCCGATGTGGATGCCGCAATTTTCCGATACGGAGATTCTCGCCGCGGTCGAAGAGACCGCGACGCGCAGAACCTATGTCATGGCACATGCCCATACCGACGATGCCGCACGTCGATGTGCCTTGCTCGGCGTGCGTTCCATTGAACACGGTAGTTTGATCGACAGTGATGAAACCGCGGCGATCATTGCCGCCGCGGGCGCGTATGTCGTGCCGACGCTGTCGGTTGTCGACGTTCTCATGGTCCACGCTGCGACACTTGGTATTCCGGCCATGTCACTGGAAAAGATCGAGGGAAACGCGCGGCAGATGTTGAGCGCGATCGAAGTGTGTCATCGCGCTGGCGTGAAGCTTGGATTTGGTACGGACTTGTACGACCATAGGTTTCATCCGGCGCAAAGCAGAGAGTTTCGCTTACGCGGTCAGGTTAGCAAGCCGATCGACGTTCTTCGGTCGGCAACCAGCGTGAATGCCGAAATACTTCAGAAACGTGGTGAGCTTGGGTGCATCGCGCCCGGAGCGAAGGCGGATATTCTCGTTATCGACAAGAATCCGCTGGGTGATCTGGGCGTGTTCGAGCATCCTGAAAACATGAACGTGATCATGAAGAACGGAAAATTCATAGACAATCGCCTCGTGTCATGAGTCTGCGGAGAATTTGGCAAACGGCGAGGAGTGAGGATTCGGCGCCCCTCCAAAGAATGCGTCATGCCATCCCAGATTGATCGTGAGCGGCGAGGTGCACGGGCGTATGTTTGCGCGAAGTGTGAGGGGACACACGAATCATGGGCGCTCTTCCGGATGTCTGGCAACCGGGATTTGAAGCGCGCCTCCGGTTCGGGGTTGGGAGGAGCATGGTGCCTATGCAATTTCATCAGATCCAGGAGAGCTTTGCGGCCAACTTGACGCGCGTTTCGCTGACCGGAGAGCTTCGGGATGATCTCGCTGACGCGATCGATGAAGGCATGGACCGCCACGCTTTTCCGGTATTTCGCGACCGCCGGTATGACGGGGCAAAGCGCAGGGAATTGAGGCGGGTCACCGTTCCTGATGGGTGTGTAGCTTGAGCCCGGACGTATCGTGGCCGCGACCGGCCAGGGCATGGGCCGTCGTCATTCTTCTCTCGGCGCTCTATTGCTTGTCGTTTATCGATCGCATGATCTTGACCCTTCTGGTCGAACCGATCAAGGCCGATCTGGGTCTGACCGACACGCAGTTGGGGCTGTTGCATGGGCTGGCTTTCGCGCTGTTTTATGCGACCGTCGGCTATCCGCTCGGCTTGCTGGCAGACCGATTCAGTCGCAAATGGCTGATCACGATCGGCGTACTGCTATGGGTGACGTCAACCGCGCTCAGTGCTTTCGCCAGAACCTTTGCAACTCTGTTCCTGTGCCGCATGGGGCTCGGCCTCGGCGAGGCCGCGCTGTCACCTGCGGCGATGTCCTTGATCGCCGACTATTTCCGGCCGGAAATGCGCGCAAGAGCAGCAAGCATTTTCATTACGGGCGCATCCATCGGAGGGGCGCTCGCCGTGATCATCGGGGGGTGGCTCGTGGGTGCCGTCGCGGAAGGCGGTACTGTATATGTACCCTATCTCGGTGAAATACGTACCTGGCAGCTCACGTTTCTCGTCGTCAGCGCACCAGGCTTTCTTTTGGCCGGGCTCATGATGTTCGTACGTGAGCCGGAACGCCGCCAGTTGGTTTCCATCGAACGTGCGGACGGCCTTCTGAGATATATGCGGCACCGCAGAGGACTGCTCGCTCTCCACATTGGCGGTATGACGCTGTGTTCAGCGGGAACATTCGCATTCGGCATGTGGATTCCGACGCTTCTCATACGCACGCTTGACTGGTCGCCGCAAAGCGTAGCCTATTATTATGGTCCAATTCTGATGTTTGCATCAGTTGTGGGCATGATCGGCGGAGGCATCCTGGCGGATCGCGGGGTCCGTTCCGGGGATATCGCTCGCCCCATGAAACTGGCATTTCTGAGTATGATTGCATTGCTTGTCTCGAGCCTTGCGGTAACATTTTTCACCCACAGCACTGGGCCGATGCTTATTTGTCTTGCGTTGTTCAACATCGTGGGTGCGGCCCCATTCGGCGTCAGCCTAGCCGCTTTGCTCGCGACGACGCCCAATGCGTACCGTGGTCAGATAACCGCGCTTTACCTCTTCGGGGTCAGTTTCGGGGGATTCGCAGTGGGTCCGCCCGTCGTCGGGGCATTCAGCGACTATCTTTTCTCTGACGCTGATGGACTTGCCAATGCGTTGGCGTTGCTCGCTTTGATAGCCTTCCCTGGAGCTGCGTTTATGCTCGGGAGGGCAGTTAAACCCTATCGTACGGCCGCTGACGAAATGTCTCGGCTGCTGATGAGTGCTTCAGAAAAGGCGCATGCCTGAGCGCTGCGCATGTATCTTACTGAAGCGCCTTACCGCGCCATCGCATGTGCGTGCGTCTGAATTTACGCCATCGCGTAACGCGATATCCTGCGAACAGCCAATGCACGAGCTGAAGACGCTGCGGCCGCGCACCAACTCGTCGCGGCCTGTCCCGAACAACACCTATTCCGACCGGTAAACCTTGCCGTCCTTCATCACGAATTTCACCAGCTCGAGCTGGCTGATATCCTTGATGGGATCGCCGTCGACCGCGATGATATCGGCGGTACAGTTGGCAGATAAACAACCATGGAGCCCGGACTTGCCCATCGCCTCCGCGGCAACAATAGTGGCCGACTGGATCGCCTGCATCGGCGTCATGCCCAGGTTCACCATCATCGCGAACTGCCGGGCATTTTGCCCATGCGGGAAATTGCCCGCGTCAGAGCCGTAAACGATCTTGGCGCCGGCCTTCACTGCCTTTGTGAAGTTCCTGGCCCGTTCGTCCACGGCGTTGTGATATACGGCACGAAATACAGGAGACATCGCCCTCTCCTTCCTCGCCAGCAAATCCTTGTCTCCATTGTACATGTTGATCTGGAGATAGACGCCATGCTTCTTTGCCATCCGGATCGTCGCATCGTCGATGAAGGTGGCGTGCTCTATGGTATCGGCACCAGCGCGGATCGCATTCTGAATGCCTTCCACACCATGCGCGTGAACCGCGACTTTATAGCCGCGCATATGCGCCTCATCGACCATGGCCGCCAGCTCCTCCGGAGTGTTCTGAGGAATCCCTCCGAAGGAGATGCCTGCGGTAGAGCAGGTCTTGATCACATCGACATTATATTTGATGTGCTCGCGGACGCGCTGCCGCATTTCCCACGGGCCATTGGCCACACCCTGTTCGCGGACGTCATTATATTGATGTGGCAGCACATTGTTATCGTTGCAATATCCGCCGAGTATGCCGATCGGCGGACCGGAGTCGAACATGTGCGGCCCAACGATATCGCCATCATTTATGGCGTCGCGCAGGGAGACGCTGCCAAAGGTCACATCGCCAAGATTTCGGATCGTCGTGAATCCAGCCAACAATGTTTCCTTCAGTTGGCCGACCGCCCAGATGAGAGGGCGCTCGGACGCGTAAAGAACCCCTGTTATGCCCCAAGGTCGCTCAGGATTCATCGTGATATGCGTGTGCATATCTATCAGGCCAGGAAGTATTGTCTTGCTGCCGAGGTCGATCACTGTCGCACCCTCGGGCGCAGCCAGCTGATCCTGCGTGCCGGAGGTAATGATCTTGGCGCCCTGGACGATTATTGCCGCATCGTCGATCACCCTTCCATGGGTCGGATCGACCATATGCGCTGCGATGATATAACTGATGTCGGCGGCATGGGCCGTGCCGACGATGCACATGCTGGCGGCCAGGGGGAGGGCCGTCTTAACCTCAGCGCTTATTCGGCAGACCAGTAATGGCATCGTTCGCTCGCCTTCATCAGTTCGAGTATTGGCGAGTGCTGCCGCCGCTACCGGCCTTGCCATGTCTCGGTTCCGCTACAGACCTGCGGGGCCAAATTTCCGAAGTCAGGCCAGGATATTGTTGCGTTCCGGAGGATCTTCACAATGGGAGTCTGGCCACGAGCGTTCTTCTCCAGCGCTCCGATCGCAGCGCTGACTCGACCCGCTAACCCAGCGCGATGCCGATGACATCGCGCTGGGCGAGGTGCTTGCGAGTGGTCAGAAGCTGAAATTGGCCTCAACACCAAAGGTCTGCGGGTCGTTATAATAAGCCCAGAAAATACCGAAGGGACTCGCTGACCCGCCACCACTTCCTTTGGCGCGCTTGTCAGTCAGATTTTTGCCGTAAACGGCGAGTTCGATGTTGTCATTGGGCTTGATCGAAAGGCGTCCATTAAGAATGCCATAATCGTTCTGAATAGCTTGCGGCGTATTCGCAACGTCGGGCACGATCCGGCTACGCCATGACCAATCCAGATGGGCGAGAACCGTTGCACTGTCTCCAACGGGAATTTCATATTCGCCGGTGATCGTATAATTGTACTTCGAGATCAACGGCAGCTTGTTGGCGGTCAAATCGGTTCCGGCATCATCGATAAACCTCTTGTATTTCGCATCGGTCAGTCCGAAGGAGCCCATAAGCATGAGGCTGGGCATCGGGCGAAGTGTGGTTTCGACTTCAATTCCCTGAATCTTGGCTTTCGCCGCATTGTAGATGACGCGAACCAGTTCATTCCCGCTAGAACCCGTTTTAACTGCGGATACCTGCAAATCGGTATAATCCGTATAGAATCCCGCGATATTGAAAATAAGCTTGTTGCGGAAGAAGCTCGACTTCAGGCCGACCTCATAAGATGCCGCCGTTTCGGGATCGAAAGAGGTGAATTCACTTTCTTTTGAAGGGCTGGTGTTGAAGCCGCCGCTTTTAAAGCCATGTGAATAGCTGATGTAACTGAAAATATCCGGCGTCCACTTGTAATCGATCTCGACCTTTGGAGAGAAATTCCCGAAAGTTTTGCTCTTGGTCGCCGGACCGAACACGGTGGCCCCGGTGACTTGGGAGAACTGGAATGCGGTCAGTTCGCGCTTTTCGCTGGTATAACGGCCACCAGCCGTAGCGCTCAGCCTTTCGGTGGGATTCCAAGTCAAATTCAGGTAGGCGGCGTAGCTGTCAGTAGCAACATGATTGACACGAGAATTGGACGTGTTGACGAGCGGGATTGAGTTGCGGAAATCGTGCTTGATACGCTCACTATAATAAAACAGACCGCCAAAATATTTGATCCTACCCTCGGCAATATCGCCGATCGCCTGGATTTCCTGGCTGAACTGCTTCTGTTTGGTCTCGTCGCCGATATGCAGGACAGAGAACGGCGTACCGTCGAGGTCCAATATGCGGGCGTTGTTTAGCTTGCGATAGGCCGTGATCGATTTGAGTGTGATCGAATCCCCTTCCCAGGTCCCGCGGAAAGATGTTCCGAACTGATCCTGGTACGGCTCCATGCCGATGTTCCGGTCATAGGCGATGTCGTACCCGGTGCCCTTGTCCGGGTTGCCACCCGGCTGCAACACAAAAGGCGCAAGCGAGCCATAAGCGGCAATAATGGCCGGGCCGAGAGGTGCCGTCGGATCATAAGCCACAAGGCGCGCATTGGACATATGCGAGCGATCCCGGTAGCCGTCGGCAGACAGGAGAAAGTCGAGGGAGTCCGACGGCTTGTACCGCAGCATCACCCGCGCGGAGGCGGTATCGATGTCGTTGACAGGGCCCCCGACACCAACATTTTTCGTCGTGCCATCGCGCCTGTGGACTGCCCCGGATACACGGAGGAATAGCTTGTCCTCGATCAGCGGATGGTTGACCGACATGTTGAGCCGCGCGTCATTGTAGCTGCCATAGCCGATTCTGACGCCATACTCCTCAAACTCGTCGGGAATCTTGGATGTAATCTTGATCGCGCCGCCCATCGAATTCTTGCCATAGAGCGTACCCTGTGGGCCGCGCAGGACTTCGATCTGAGCCACATCATTCAGGTCGAAGAGACCGCCCTGCGTACGAGGCAGATAGACATCGTCAACATAAATGCCGACGCCGGGCTCCAGCGCAGGATCGTCATTTCCCAAGCCAATACCGCGGATGAAGATGAATGATTGCCCCCTGGAGCCGCCCCCTTGCCGGAGGCTCAGGTTAGGAACGAGTTTTTGCAGATCCTCTGTATTGGTGATTGAGTTTTTTAGCAGCGCATCCGCGTTGATAGCGGTCACCGCGACCGGCGTTTGCTGTAGCAGTTCGGCTTGACGGCGCGCCGTTACCACAATTGCGCCATCAACCATTCCATCGTTGGATTGCTGCGCATAGACATTGGGAGCATGCACAAGCGCGCTCGTCAGCAAACAGACCCTGAGTGTGTTTTTCATAGTGTCCCCCTTTTGTTGTGACCGCACGTCTCCGATGGAGCTTTCTTGGCGAGATCAAGTCTGATTTTCGAATTCGCTTTGTTTAAGCAACGACATCTTCGTTCAGTCGTGAGATCCGGCATGTAACAAGGAGAGCATGCCACCGCCGCCTAGCTGCACAAGGGAAACAGGGAGTGGGCGCCACTCAATGATGGGTGGGCGATCCATTGAATATCCGGGAGAGATGAAACAGACGGGACCAGCCTGAGAAGCCGCTACGCGCGACGCATCGCGTGGAGCAATGCTATCGCGAAGACCAGAATGTTTTTTGCCGTAACCTGCCCCGTTTTGGTGCTCAATACGTGAGTAGAGGCGCGCCCGGGTTGAAGAGGCGGATATGATGAGACGGCGGCCTCCGGACGAGACGGCATTGGCATTTTTTAAGGAGGCCGAGCGGCAGTGGTCGTGCTGAACCTGGACCACAATCACGGCATGGCTCGATGATGCGCGTCGCTGCTACCAATGAGAGGAAGGGTGCTCGTTCCGGTACTCGTCGCGCAAGCGACCGTTGAAGATGTCGACGAAACCGGCGGACCTACAAAATGTTGCATCAGCAACTCTACCTTACCTCTTGGCGTCGCTACTCTCGAATATGGCCGGCTAGAGGCATATGAGAAGGTTGGCCATCATCGTACGGCGGCGATCGCCTACGACTGACGGCTGATGAACTGTTACTAGGACGATCTGACAAGCTGAGCGAATTGGCAACATCCAGGCCGTCAGCCCTGCGTCGGCCCAAAAATATGATGGCTAAAACATTGCCACCGGCCATCGGTTTCCCGCCAGCCGGACGCATAGCCGAACATATTGCCCTGAAGCGCTTCGGTGATTGCTTCTGATGAAGGCATTCCAGCCCCCAGATTACCAGTAAACCGATCACGCACCGTCGCAAACGAGCTGATAATTACCATTTCGTTCATCCGCATGGCGTTCAGCTTGACGATATTTATCTCGCAAAATTCGATGTGGCGTTCAAGCTCGATGAAGGTTTTCTTATCCATCTGCCCGCCATTCCAGGCAAGATCGCAGGTCACCACCAGATCATCGGCGAGATATTGGCCGATATTGTCGAACTTCAGAGCCTGAAGCTCAGCGAGCCATTTCTTGAGCGCTGCGACAGCATCCTCGCATCCCGGTTCTATCAATTCCATAATCAGCTTTTCATCCCATTAGCCAACGTGACCTGGCGTGCGCCGGTGGAATCGTCCCAAGGAAGTCCGCTGCCGCGGGCAAAACGTGCATGGCAAACTTTGTTGCCACTTGGAGCCATTTTTGGCGCCTTCCACCGTTTTATACCACAACCGGTTTCGCTCTTGCCGACCGGTTCCTTCCTTAGCTTAACTAGTGCCGCCATAAGCGTTTGGGACGGAGACAAGTCTGGGGATCAGTCCCGGCCGATGAACCCGAGTATCCCAACCATGATCTTCAGCGGCCGGGACGCTGGAAAGCGCCCTTGATGCAATGGCGCTCATACCAAGCATGCAGCATGTGCGTGTCATCAGGTAATGCTGCAAGTCCGATATCCTCAGCGTACCAGATGCATGCAGCGGCGATGACATCGGGCAGATAGGGTTTTGGCCCCAGCAAGTAGTCATCCTGCCCGGCGTATCGTTCCACGATCGCCATCTTCTTATAATAAGTTTCCTGCATCGCTTCGGGCGCCTGTGACCCTTGATGCCACATCGGGCCGTCATAGCCAGCCAGGTCGCCGATATGGCTGGCGGCCAGCATCAGATGCCCTTCATCAATAATCTGGCACACCGATCGTACCAGAGCACGCGCCAGAGGCGTTTCACCGCATAAAGCGATATCATTGAATTTGCGGTCGAGTGCCTCGGCAACACCAAGAAATGAATAAGTCGCATCCCCTTCATCTCGATAGCCGATGAAAAGCGAAGTCAGCGCCGCTTCGCGGCTTTCCTGAGCAACCGGATCATCGAGCTCGGCATAGGGACGTACATCGATTCCGGGCATCGGCTTTACGCGCAGCATTGCTTCAACCAAATAGCTGTAGGGCGCCCAGCTTTCGACGTAAATGGTCGGTTTCATGGACGCTCCTTAACGGTTCCGTTGCTCATGCGGTTATGATAGCCTTTGTTCATCCGGTAGGCCTCCAGCGGATAGACCTCTCCGAATCGCTCATACCATTCGGTAAGATTGTGAAGATGCGGGGGGAAGAAGCGGTCATAAACCGGCCGGATATACTCCAGCATCGTGTAGAGCATGATGTCGGCGATCGTCGGATCGTCGGATGCCAGGAAACGGCGATTGCCCATCACAAGACTGATCTGTTCGCATCGGCTCCAGTCCATCCGGTCGGTGACGAGCGACGCCTCCGGAGCCCGGATGGCCTGATAATAAGTCAGGTAGGGCGTGGTGGTGGAGAGCGAAATCTTTCGATAGGCCATCACGTCGTTGATCAACTGAGCTTGGGTTTCGAGGCGCCTGCGCTCCTGCTCATCGCGCCCGCCCATAGGCGGGTCTGGATATAGCTCTTCCAGATAATCCATGATCGCCGATGACTGGGTAATGGAAATGCCCTCATCGGTGACCAGGACGGGCAGAGTTCCTGCGGGTGTGATTCTGAGGAAGTCAGGATCTGCCATCGCCGCACGGTCAAAAATATCTCGTTCTTCAATCTCGATGCCGGTGATTCCCTTCATCTTGAGATAGCAGAGCATGCGACGCGGAAAGGGGCCCTCCGGGAAAATATACATTTTCATTGGTCGCGTCGTTCCCTCCCTTTCGGCCACGATATGCCAGTTTAGCCTATGTGGGAGCGTCAGGTTCACGCAAGCTCGAAACGGAGTAGCTGCTATCGCATTTTAGGTGGGGTGATCGGCGAAAGCCCGGGAGTTGGTACATCGCTGTCGGTCCGAATGCGCGTGGCTGGAGTTGCTCGAGGCAAGCTGGATCATGGCAAGGCGGCTAACGGTTGGCCGATCTCCTGTTCCTGAAACTCGATCGCGGCGCCACTATCGCACTGCGCAGTTTCGAGTGTTGCGCGTGCGTCCATCTGAGCCGCGGCGCCGGGAATGTCCCGGTTACATATTCGTGCCTGCCTCAACGTAATCGAAAAAATGCCACCCGTCTTTGAAAGCGACCCACCCACAATGACACGAGGGTTTCTTCTGCGATTGTGTTTCACTTCAAATGTAAAAACCAGAAACTGAATTCGACCTTCTCCACGTCAGAGAAGGCAATCAGTCCAGAAACTCAAGGTTACAACAGGGAAGAAACAGGAGGGGTCCAATGAAAATCACGCTGTGTAGTGTATCGTTCGCCATGCTTGCAGGCGGTCTTCCGACAGCTGCGCTGGCACAATCGGATGTACAAGAGGTCACTGATGACCAAGGCATAGCGGCTATCGTGGTCACCGCGCGAAAGCGACAGGAAAATTTGCAGGACGTTCCGGATTCTGTCTCGGTGATCAGTTCCCAAACAATCCTGGACGCCGGCATCACCAACGTTAGAGATTTTGCCAAACTTACGCCGAACGTTGACTTCGATCAGGCACTTTCACCTGCCTACTCGACGTTAACTTCGCGGGGGATCACCACGCCGCAAGGCGCGGAAGCTCCGATGGCCATTATTGTCGATGGCATACAACTTCCCGACCTCACATTCGCGAACGTTGATCTCCTGAACCTGGAGAGGATCGAAGTCATACGCGGCCCTCAAGGGGCGCTTTATGGTCGCAATGCCATCGCCGGCGCTATAAACTACGTTACGAAGCAGCCCACGAACGATTTCTCCGGTGTCATCAAGGCGGGTTATGGAAACGGAGACGATCGTACGCTTCAAGGTTCTATTTCCGGGCCGATTGTCCGCGATAATCTTTTCTTCAATGTTGTCGGCGGATACCACAAGACGGATGGCCTTTATGAGAACATCTATCTGAACAGGCCGGCCAACCCGATCGATGCCAAGACTGTGCGAACCGCGCTGTTTTTCGAACCGGATCAGAATCTTAGGGTGGTCGCGCGGTTCAATTATACCGACGATACGTATGGTGCGGCGGCGAACGAAATCCTCACGAATGCCCAGATCAATCAGCAGAATTCGAATGTACAGTTTGGAACTCCACTGAATCAGTTCCGCAAACTGTACGAGGGGTCGCTAAAGATCGATTACGATTTCGGTCCCGTAACATTAACGAGTATCACAGCGAGAAATCGGGCGCGCCAAGCACTGGTTGGTGATGCGGATTTTTTGCCAGTCGCGGCCGTGTTGCAAGACGTGCATATCAATATTGATTCATTTTCAGAGGAAGTTCGCCTCAGCTCGGCCGACGATGGTTGGCTGCGTTGGCTCGTTGGTGGATATTATCAGAAGCGAAAGACAAGAAATCTTCTTCTAATTCCGAGGGATGACGGCACGGGTCAACCCGATTTGACACGGCCATTCATCGTCAACAGTCGCGACAACGGGAGAAGCAAGGCATATGCCTTCTTTGGGCAGGCTACAGCCGAATTGGCTGAAAGTTGGGAACTGACGCTTGGACTTCGCTATGATAGCGATGCGCGTCGGTCATTCGATGAGAATAATCCAGTCGCGACTTATGTGACGGAAAAATTCGATGCGCTCCAGCCGAAGCTGTCGCTTATGTATAAATGGGCGGATAACTTTCAGACCTATGCCACAGTGGCTCGCGGTTTTCGTAGCGGCGGATTCAATGCTTCCACTTCGGTTACGTCACGCATTTATGACGCGGAAACAAACTGGAGTTATGAGACGGGCTTCAAGGGAGAATTTCTCGATCGGCGTCTGCTGATCTCGGGCGCGGTTTTCCGTATCGATATGAAGAACGAGCAGCTCTATTTTGTTCAGGCGAACCCGCCGTCCCAGAATATCACCACAATTCCTAAAACCCAAAAAACCGGGGTCGAACTTGAAATCACTGCCCGACCGGTTCGCGATCTCGATATCAGCGTCGGAATCGGAACCGTCGATAGCGTCATCAAGAGCTGGCCGTCGAACCCCACAACGGTAGGAAACAAGACCTATCAGTCGAACGGTTATAATCTTTCCAGCTCGGCTCAGTATCGCATACATTTGACAGACGAGCTGGCGTTGCGCCCTTACGTTTCAGTTGAAGTGCGCGGGCCGGTTTACTGGGACGCAATCAACGTGGTGAAAACACCGGCCCTTGAAGTCTACAATGCGAGGCTGTTCCTGGAAGGGAAGAACTGGTCGTTCGGAGGTTTCATAAAGAATATCGGCGACAAGATCTATCCGACCAAAGTGGGGACATCGCGTAACGGGAACCCCGATCAGAACACCCGCGTTCCCAGTTCCCGTCGCAGCTATGGCATTGAGGCCATGTTTAATTTCTGAAGGTGAGGTGATCGCGCCCGAACATGGTATTCGGGCGCGATCTCGCTTGGTAAGGAAGGGCCCGTCGGCCCGCTGACTGCTTCGTCTTGGCGACGAACGGCCCAAGTGGTCAGGTTCATATTCCTCTTTCATCAGCAATTGGGCAGTCGGGATCAGGTTCTTTCGTCGCCTTCGTGCATGCCGTCATCTCTCAATCGGTAAGGCGCTCTGAAGAGTTGAGGGTGTAAGTGTCCAGTTGTAATGTGGTATACGGCGGGTTTGAAGCGTGAGGTGACTCTGCGAAAGTGGTACGGTTGTAATGTTAGGATTTCCGGCGGATTTTCCTTTTTTGAGGAGGTGCGTCGATGAAGAGGAAGCGCTTTACGGTTGAGCAGATTGTGATCTTTTCTGCCGCTTCCTACCTGAAATAGCGCCGGTACAGTTCGTTCGTAGAGTTGACGGCGTTGCTCTGCCGACGCTTGTATCAGCGATATCGGGAGGGAGCGATGACCAAGCCGCAGTCGTCCTTTTTACGCACGTTTTGCCGCCTTTGCCCGGTGGGATGCGGCCTCCTGGTGCGGGCGGAGGAGGGGCGGATCGTCGATGTGCGGGGAGACAAGACCCATCCGATGTCGAAGGGCTATGTGTGTCCCAAGGGGCTGGCAGCAGGCGAGGCACATAACAGCCATCGCCGTCTGAACCATCCTCTCATGCGCCGGGACGGCGGGTTTGAAACCGTGTCGTGGCCACGGGCGCTGCATTCCATAAGCGAGGGTTTACGTGCGATTATAGACACAAGTGGGCCCGCCAGCGTTGGCGTGTACTTCGGCACGGCGGCGTTCTTCGACAGCGGGGCGCAAGTCGCGCGAAGCCTGATGAAAGCCCTGGGCAGCAGAAACTGGTACACGGCAACATCCGTTGATGCGCCCGGATGGCTCCTTGTCGCCGAACGCATGTCTGGAAATCCATGGTTGCTCCCCCAGCCCGACCCGGATGCTGAGCTCGTCATCCTGATTGGCATCAACCCAATCGTTTCACATGGTCATAATTTTTATTCGGCGGCTCCCAAGAGCCTTCTTCGAAACTGGGCGAGCCGGAAGGGCTTGTGGGTGGTCGATCCCCGAAATACGGAGACCGCCTCTGTCGCGACGCATCACCTTCGGCCGTTTCCGGGTACCGATTATATGTTGCTTGGCTATCTGGTGCGTGAGTTGCTCAAACAGGGAGCCAATGAGGCGTCCATCAGGCGTTTCACGCGGAATCGAGGCCGCCTTGCAGCTGCTGTGGAAAGGTTTACCGGCGACGAGGTTGCCCGCGGCACAGGCCTCGCGGCAGAACAGCTTGAAAACCTTGTTGCTGCCATTCGGTCTGCAGGCCGTATCGCGGTTCACGCCGGCACCGGTGTTTCCATGTCTGAAAACGCCAATATGGCTACCTGGTTGTTATGGGCGCTGAATGTCATCACGGGTTCGATGGATGCTCCCGGCGGTATGTGGTTCAACCGTGGCATGATGCGAGATTGGGATGCTGTCGGTTGGAGCGGAGAGAATACGACAGAGCCCGGCCCGCGCAGTCGACCGGAACTGCCCGCACGGACCGGTGAGATGCCGTCGGTTGCGCTCTCCGATGAAATTGAGGTCGGTAACTTACGCGCATTGATTGTAATCGGTGGCAATCCGGTGATCTCCCTGCCTGAAACAGGCCGGATAAAGCGTGCTTTAAGCAAGCTGGAGGTGCTCGCCGTACTTGATGTGGTCCCAACCGGGACGACGGAATTGGCAACGCATGTTCTGCCGTGTGCAGGCCAGTTTGAACGAAGCGATCTTAGCCTCTCGGAAATTATCTATCCGATGGAGCTTAGCCAGTTCACGCCGTGGATTCTGCCTCCGCAGGCGGAACGTCGGCCGGTCTGGTGGATCGTGGGGGAACTTGGGCGCAGAATGGGCTGCGTGTTGGCTCCCGAGAAATGCGGCCGTCAAGAGGATATCGATATGACGAGGCTCGTCGCCTCTAATCCTCGGTTTGATATCGCGAAACTGATAAGTGAGGATGGGGGGTGGCACGGGCCGGCGAAGAAAAGTTGGGGGTGGGTTTCCCGTCATCTTCCGGGTGGTCGGTGGGATTTGGCGCCGCTCGAGTTTGTCGATCAACTTGGAAGCACACTTACAGCCCACGAGAACAAGGCTGGGAGTTTCTCTCTTCTGGCCCGTCGGCAGCGGCATAAAGTCAATTCAACCCTCAATGATAAGGTTGCCGATCCCCATAATCGGAGTCCGGCCGGTGTGTTCATGCACCCCGATGACGCCAAAGGGCTTGGACTGCGCGCGGGAGACGTAGCTCAAATTGAAGGTCGCTCTGGTTCAGTCCGTGTGCGAGTCCGTATCGATGAAGGAATGATGCCGGGCTGCGTGAGTGTTCCGCATGGTTTTGAGGATGCCAATGTGGGCCATCTGACAAGCGCGACCGCGGCTGTCGATCGCCTATCGGGAATGCCGACCCTGACCGGATTCCACGTACACATTGAAAATCCAGGAAAGTGCGAGAAAAACACCGATCACGGTACCACGCGCTCCCTCGTGGAAAGATAATCCACTCTTGATTCTAACTAGACAGCCCGGTGCGGGCAATCGGAAATGCACTGTTTCACGATAGCTCCTGATCCTGGGATCTGTCCTCTTTCTGAGGGCATTCGATGAGACAGGCCGTGTCGATCCCCCTCCAAAAGGCAGAAGGCCCCCTCCCGTATTGCCTATGGCTCATGCACAACTCATGCTTAACTTGTAGGGCTTGACAGCCTTACGCTAACTCGTGACGCGACACGGTCGCTATCAACGATTCTAGGCATTGGGCTACAAAAACATATTGGCGTCCGGGCGGGCGCCGCAACGAAGGTGGACTAGAGTATGGAATTTCACGCCTTGGGGGACGATTTTGCCGCGATAGTGACGGGCGTTGTGCTTTCAGAGGACCTCGACAGCAGCATGGTCGCACAGATCAACGATGGCATGGATCGCTACGGAGTGCTGGTATTTCACGCTCAGCCGCTCAGCCAATCCGAGCAGGTATCGTTTGCCAGCAAATTTGGAGAGTTGGACCTGGGACTTCGCAAGGCGGGGCTCAAATCCAACGACAAGCAATATTCCAAAACCCGGTTCGACTATGAAGAGATCATGGACATATCGAACGTCGATATCGACGGGCAGATATCATCGCCGGAAGGACGCCGGGCGCTGTCCAACTTCGCCAACCAGCTCTGGCATAGCGACAGTTCCTTTCAGACCGAGCCGGTAAGCTATTCCATGTTGTCTGCCGTCGTTTGTCCGCCTTCCGGTGGTAACACGGAATTTGCCGACATGCGGGCTGCCTATGATGCGCTGGACGAGGAAATGAAGGCGCGTATCAATGACCTTTCGGCAGAGCATTTCGCCTTCCATTCCCGCGAGATGTTGGGCGCAATACCGAGCGAAGAGGAGCGCGCGGCGATTCCCCCTGTCGTTCAGCCGCTCGTGCGCAAGGACAAGCGGACTGGCCGAAATTCGCTTTTCATTGGCGCGCACGCCTCCCGGGTCGAAGGCATGCCGACACCTCAGGCGCGTGTATTGCTGAACGATCTTCTGGAACACGCCACGCAGCCACGCTTTGTTTACCGGCATCGCTGGAGGCCGGGCGATTTCGTTATCTGGGACAATCGAACCACTCTCCACCGCGGCCGCCATTTCGATACTTCGCAGCGCCGGGAGCTACGAAGAATTACGATCCGCGATGCCTCGACGACTTGAACGGCGCTGGGAAATGACATCCTGCAGGTGAGGCCATGACCAGCGACATGATTGGAAGAGACCGGCAGACGTTGAATGAAGCGCCCTTTGATGTCTCATCGCTTCCGGTGCTCGACGACAAGCAGGCCGGACACATTCGCAATATCCAAAATCTTGCCAACCAGTTTCCTGGTGACTGGTCGCAAATGTGCGGCCCTGACAGCTGGCATTCGGGCGGAACGCTTTTCAAGCAACTGGGTGCGCTCTACTGGCCGTTGGCGCTCGCCCATTATCATCGCCTGCCCGCGGCGCCGGCGGTATTCCGCGACACTTCGCTCAAGCTTATCGAGAAAATGCGCCGCGTCGATGTTTGGGGTTACTGGCGCGACATGAGCGCATCCGGCCCCTGGTATGACAAAACCTTGAATGGCCCGCGCGACGGCTGGATCGATCCGGTTGTCAAGGAAAATATCATGTTCAGTGGGCGGCTTGCGGTCATGGCAGGGATGCACGCCACGCTGTTCGACGATGCACGCTATGAAGTCGACGATGGATTATCCCTGACGTATCCCTATCCCTATGCGGGTGGGCCAATCACCTTCGACTACAGCCTCAACTCCCTCAATGAGAAGATTTTCTGGCAAATCGTGGAGAGCGGCTATCTGGGGGTCTCCTGCGAACCCAATATGACGTTCATCATTTGCAACCAGTATTCGATTATCGCCCAGCGCCTGAACGACATTCGTCGCGGCACCGACAAGGCATCCGATCTCGTTCGCAGCTATCAGACGGCATGGGAAGCAAAGGGATGGCTCAACGATAGCGGATCGCTGGTTATCTTCTACAAGCCTTCTGAGGATTTTATCTTCACGCGCGACCACACCACGGCCTGGGATGCTTATGCGCTGACCTTCATGAACACATGGAACCGTGAGATGGTGGACGAGCTCTATCCCCGCAATTTCGAGCGTGTATTCCGCAACGGTCCGGATGGAACGATTTCAATCTGGCCGGAAGCCATGGCGGGGCAGGTCCACGCCGCGATCGCGGCGGGGAAAGATCCCGCCGGTGTGGTTGACCACACCCAGCATCGCTTCAGCGATTCTTACTATGATTTTGCTTTCTATCTACCCTTTATTTCAGAGGTAGGCGACGAGCCCTTGCTCGAAGGGCTGCTGGCGCATTGTGACCGTTTCATGAATCCGAGCTGGCGCGATGGCGGTCTGTATTATCCGCGCAATGACGTGAGTTGGGATGCCAACGGCAATCTCACCTACATGGACCCATGGTGCGGCAATGGATCAGTGGCGCATGCTCGGCTTAATGTGAAGGATGGGCTGCGAACACTCTATCGCGAGCCATGGCGTGCAGCGCATTTTGTTCAGCCCAATCTTGCCGAGATCAATGACGAAGTGGAAGTGCTGCGTGCGATCTACGTTCCTGACCGTGACGCCCTGGTGCTGACTCTGCGTAGCCGGAGAGGGGATGTGACCGCGCGGATCGCGCTCGCCAACGCCTGCCCGGAAGGTAGGCCTTGGCGGTTGTATCGCGGTAATATGGTGATCGGCGAAGACGGCGGGCATGCCAAATCTGGTGTCGATATTCGCGCAGAGAACGGAATGCTGCATATCGAGGTTCCGCTGGGAACGACGACAAACTTCATCCTGGAACGGCTTTAGGCGAACAATAAGGGGTGACAGCGAGTTGCCTGAAAGCGTTAAAACCAGCAAACATAAGCGCGAAGTTCGGTGCTGATTCGGGGTGAGGGGTTTTGGTTTGTCGTGTCGGCAAAGGCCGTGTGGGGCACAAAATGCGCTTTGTCGGGGTCGCTGTCATTGGTTTTGAAAATCAGCAGGTCGTCTCGGCTCATCTTGCTGAAAAAGGTCCAGCGCTGCTCCTCATTATGGCATAGCATCAGGGATTCGAACGCCATGCCGTTAGGGAAATAGGAATCATAGGGCCTAAGGTCTTCGCGGCGGATCGAACGTGCATCGCATACCGCCAACGGTTCATCCACCGGCGCGACAGCGAGCTGGCGCCATGTATTGTAGAAGGCCCATCGCTTCACTTTTCGTGGGCGTTCCGGCATGTTGAAATCCAGCAGGCCGTAAATTCCTGTATCGCTGGCATCGATATGGGGAAAGTGCACGGGTCTGGTGGTGTCGTCCCGATCGATGCCGGTGATGCCGGGGCTGCGCCGGACGACGCAGGTGCCGAGCAGTTCGACATGATCGCCGCCGGTGAGCTCCAGCATCAGGCGGGCGATTTCGGGTTTGTAGATATTCTCGTACTGTTCGGCGTCGTCAAAATCGGTGACGGCACTCTGGTGACGTACCAGCCTGAAACCTTCCCGATCAAGCTCCGTATCGGCAGGTGGCACGCTGCCATCGACAATGGTCACCAAATGGGGCTCATGTTTGGAGGTGTTGCGGGCGTACTCGCCAGCAAATACTTTGGACCGACCACCATCCGGCCTGCAGAAATTGATCTTTCCGTCAACAGTACGAGGACCTATTCGGGCGCTTTCATTGACTAGCCTCATGATATCATCCCTCGCCGCCCCTTGCTCGTCCTGCAGGTAAGCATGGTCGCCGGGGGAGGGGGCAATCCGCTATTGTGGGTGGTATTGCTTGCATGACGATATCGTCGATCCTAGCTCTGTGTAAAAGGGCGCGAAGAAAGGCAAGATATGAGCACCAAAATCGGTGGCAGCTTTTCGCTGACGGATCATAATGGCCGACCCGTCACGGACGCCAGCTTCCATGGTAAATATGCGCTTTTGTTCTTCGGCTTCACACATTGCAAGGTGGTATGTCCGCGGGCGCTGAGACGAATTTCGGCCGCGCTGGACCTGCTGGATGCCCTGGCCGATGAGATACAGCCGCTCTACATAACGGTCGATCCCGAGCGCGACACGCCGGCGATCATGCGCGCATTTCTGGAAGCAAGCTACCCACGTTTTCTCGGCCTTACCGGGGATAAGGAGAAGATTGTGGCGATGAAAGCAGCTTACAAGGTTTTTGCCGAACGCCGGGACGACCCCGACAACCCCGATGGGTATGATGTTCCGCATACGGCTTTCACTTTTCTACTCGATAGGCAGGGCAAATATTGCGCGCATTTCGTGGATGCGGGCGATGCCATGGAGCTCGCCGACAAGATCAAGGTGAAGCTTGCTGTCTGATTGACCGGCAGGGGGCGCTCCCCTCCAAAAGAGATCAAGGGCCATACCAATTCCCTGTGGCTCCGACATCCCATCTGCCTAGCCTGTGACCTATTCGGGTAGCCGAAAAACCCGCATCTGGTGTGGCGGGAGGCCATTGGTGAAGGGACGTCCAACAAGGTGACCTCGCGGCATTTGGGTATTGTCCACAATACAGTGAAATTTTGTCCAAAAGACGTTTCCATAGAATGGAATGTTGTAAGCGGCCGCGAAACAGCGGCTCGTTACAGGCAGTTCGCCGCGAACAGCCCGGAACGCTTGCCCGACTCCCTGTTCCTATCACCAAAATTTCGCTGCCCCTCGCGGGCCGACGTGTTGCTAAAACGAACAAAGGAACTGATCGATGCACTCGACCGAGCCGGGGACGAACTTGCCCAAGCGCATGGCTATGGACAGCGCCGGCGGGGAGAATATTAATACGCCGGCTCAAAGGTTTCCGTGGATTCTGCTGTTGCAGCTGGCAATCGTCAATTCGATCGGGTTTTCGGGAGCCACTATTGTTCCTGTGTGGGTTGCCGACATAGGTGGGCGGGTAGGGATGGAGCCATGGTTTGGTGGGCTCGTGGCCTCTACCCAGCTCATCGCGACGGCCGTGGCTAATCTATTGACTCCGGTACTTTTTGGTAAGGTTCCGCCGGCCAAGCTGGCGAAGATTGCGCTGCCCTGCGCAGCGTTCTCCTATCTGTTGACGCAGACGGGGCTTCCCTATGTGCTGCTTGCGGCAACCGTCATCGGAGGCGCTTTTCTTGGCATCGTCCTCAACAGCACAAATCGAATCATCGCCGAGTCCGAGCACGTTCAGAAGGGCTATTCTATATTTCAGGTGATGGAAGGAGTCTTCTCCGGGGTTTTCATTCTAATTGCGACAATGGTCGTGGCATCGACAGACCTTATCAATGTCTATCTGTGTAATGCTGCGGTCTGCCTGATCGCGTTTCTGTTAATCTGGCGCCTTCCCGTCGGGAAGATTGCGCCAAGAGCGCTCGATGCGGCACATACCGGAGCGCGCATCCCTTTTGGGGCAGTGTTCGGGCTTTTGGCTATTTTTATCTTTTTCATCGGCCAGAACAGCATCTTGTCGTATTCCGTGCCGCTTGGACGCAATATGGGACTTTCCGCTTCATTCGTGACCAGCACGGTTTCGATCGCTTTGGTCGTCTCTCTGATCGGTGCGCTACTGGCCGATTTTCTGGGTGAACGCTGGGGCCTCAGAATTCCCATCATCGGCTCAACTTTGCTGTTGCTCGGCTTTTTCCTGGTTATCACGGTTACCGCAAGCGAACCAGTTTTCCTGGCGGGAATATTCTGGATGGCGTTAACGACAATGTTCATCGTACCCTACTTCTTCACAGTTCTGGCCCGGCTTGACAGCTCCGGGCGGGTTGCCTCGGTGGGGCCGGCATTTCTGCTGGGCGGCGTAGCAGTCGGATCCGCGATGGCGGCTGCGATCACGACCAACTGGGGCGTCGAAATGATTGGTCCAGCCGCCGCAGTCGCGCTGTTCGTCTCGACGCTGCTCACATTTGCGGCGACGCGAAAAATACTGGCAAAATCCTGACAGACTTGCATCGATGAACAGATTTCGCTCTTGCGTCCGTTATGCTTCTTTGCATCGTCCGTAGCGGGTATGTATGTGGCGCCCCTCTTTGGTTCGCCTGATACTTCGGGAAAGAGCCGTCATTTTTTAAGGCGCTTGCTGCAGTCCGGTGGGTCTTGTGCTTGGTGTCAATCGTCAGCCGGCCCAGGCTGCTACCGTTGGCTGCCGATCCGCGAAATGTCGCCCAGCCCGCTCTAGCAGTGGAAATGACCTTGTAGGGGAAGGACGTGACTTGGCGCCGCTTCCCCTCGTGTGGTGCGTGCTTGACCCTACCCGGACTTCAATCCCTTGTTAGACGCACTAAAAATTGCGCAACGGGGAGAGCGGCACGATGAAATCAGGGAACGGTGCTGCCTCGGCACTGGGGCGCTGCAGGAATCGGTTATAGATAGCCTCCAACCTCTTGCAACTTGCGGGCAGACGCAGTTTGTACAGATCGCGCATGAACTGTTCGGAAGCGAAGAAGGTGACGTCCGCGATGCTCGGCGTAGTGCCGCCGAGATAATCGCCATCACCTGCCATGGTTTCGAGTGCTTCGAGAACCCGGTGGTGTTCCGCGCGCATCGCACGGGCGATCTCGTCGCTGGGCGCTCTGCGCTGCTCGAAAAGAGGGCTACCGTAAAAGGTACAGATACCTGCGAAGTTATAGGCTTCGTTGATCATGAAAAGATGATCATTTACACTCGCACGGGCTGCCGGAGTGATGCCGATCATACGGGGCTCCGGATAGCGTTCTTCAAGATACAGCATGATGCTCGTCGACTGACAGATGGTTGCGCCATCTTCGGTCTCCAGCGTTGGAATTGTACCTGTCGGATTTTTCGAAAGATACGCGGGCTGGCGGTTCTCGGCGTTGATGACGTCCAGTTCAATCATCTCAATACCGGTAATAGATTTCTCCTTGAGGTAGATATGGATACGGCGTGGATAGATGCCCCAGGCGAATTGATATAACTTCATTGAGATACTCCATACTGTTACGATTCACTCAGGATCACACGAGGTGCTGTCTCTGTTTGCCGCCCATGTGGTGAGGTTGAGATCCTTGTTGCGCCACCAATAAGGAAAGTCCGGATCCAGCTCTTCGTCACTTTCCCGCATGCCGTCGTCGCGCAGCGGGCAGGGTGCGCTGGGGCGCTGGTTGAAGAATTCGTACCAGCGCTGCAGCTTGGGATGTGCATCGGTCAACAGGCTGTTTCCGTAATTGGAAACCTCGTGATAGAGTAGCGGGAACAGTGCGCAATCGGCCACAGTGACGTCCGACCCCATCACAAACGGCCCGCTTTCGTCGGCCAGTGTTTCCAGGCAGCTCAATGAGCGGCTGAACGCGGGGCGCATCCACTCAGCCGTTTCCGGGCTTTGCCTGACGGCGCGCTTCCACTGCGGCCATGTGTTTGCCAGCACAGGCCCGGCGCGGACGTTGAGATCATTGGCATGCGCGACATAGGCGCGAATACGCGCCCGCTCGACCGCATCTCTGCCGATCATGCAAGGATTGGGATAAAGCTCCTCAAGATAATAGATGATCGCCATCGAGTCGGTTAACCAGCGGCCATCGTCCAGCTCCAGCGCGGGCAGGGACGCAGTTGGGTTCCTTTCGCGGATCCAGGGCGCATGAATTTCACCGCGCGCATAGTCGATGGACAGGCGCTCGATATCGGTGATGCCCTTTTCGTCGAGGTAGATCGTTACGCGTCTGGGAAATGCGCCCCACTCCAGTCCAATGAGCCTCATCTGAATACTTCCTTCCGCGCTTTTTTGATGCCCATGCCAATCAAGCAATCCCAGCCATCTTTTCGCTGATGGTCCAGAGGCGCTCCGCTATATCATCGTCACACGCTTCGTCGCTGGGCGCTTTCATTTCACAATTGTGAAAATAACCGCCGTTCGCGTTCTGGAGGGAAGGCGCCATCGCGAGATACATACCCGTTCGTGCGCCCTCGTCTGGTGAAACAAAACGCACGCGAAGGATGGCGACGAATATCCCGAACCACCCGCGTAGATCGCGCGTGAAGCCGGTCTTAACATGGCCGGGATGCACACTATAGGCCTCCACCCCAGTTCCTTTGATCCTTTTGGCAAGCGCCCTGGTGAAGAGAATGTTGGCGAGCTTCGACTGCGCCAACGCGCCGGTGACGGAATAATTGGAGAACAGGTTGAGGTCGTCGAAATTCATCGAGGTCTTGCGGTGCACCTCCGACGCGATGGTGATGATGCGCGCGGGCGCGGAGGCCTTCATCCGGTCGAGCAAAAGGTTGGTCAGCAAGAAGATCGAAAGGTGATTGACGGCGAAAGTCGTCTCGAAACCGTCTTTGGTACGGGTAAGATCGCTGTACATGGCACCGACATTGTTGAAGAGAATGTCAAGGCGCGGTGAGGCGTCGAGCACGGCCTGCGCCAGTTGGCGTGTGCCTTCCATGCTGCTGACGTCCGCAACCATGAGCTCGAACTTTCCGCCGTGCACCTGCTTGCGAAGCTTCGCCAGGGCTTCTTCGCCACCGGCTCTGTTACGGGCATGCACGAGCACATGAGCACCCTGTTGGCCAAGCTGACGCGCGGTTGCGAAGCCGATACCTTTGGTCGCCCCTGTAACAAGTGCGGTCTTGCCTTTGAGAATGCTCATGCGCTTTGGGCCCCGTAATAATTGCGACCCGCTATTGAAGAAATTCGTGGGGGCTATGCAAATGCACTCGTGGGTAGGAAGCGGAGAATATTGGCGGGGTGACGCGACTTCCGCCGTGTCCTCGATCGCAGAGTGGGGTGGCGCTTAATGCGAGTGGACCATTTGCGAAGTCGTGCACGCTGTGATTTTCTGTGTGCGCCTCACTTTGCCGAAGGTTGTGTACATGCAAATCGATCCTTGTCCGTTTCTTGCCCTGTCCTTTGACCAGCTCAACAAGGAGGTGATGCCTGGCGAAACCGATGCCATCGCCCGGTTTTCTCAGGCAAATGGTGGAGGCATACGTATGCGGGTCGTTGATTATGAACCCGGATTTCTGCTCGATCACTGGTGTGACGTGGGGCATTTTGGCTACGTCCTTTCAGGCGAGCTGATCGTGGAGCTTGCGGGCAAGCCCACGCAACGCCTCTCCACTGGAGAGGGCTTCCTCGTTTCCACACTCGGCGATGTGGCCCACCGGGTTTCCACCGACAGCGGTGCGCGGGTGCTTCTGCTGGATTGATGGCATCTCCGGATAGAACTGACCGCATTCGTCCAGGTGCGTCAGCGGCGCGGTCGCGCGCCTGAGTCCGGCATAATAAGGGAATGGAGAACAGCAAGGTATGCGAATTGGCATAGACGTTGGCGGTACCAACACGGATGCCGTGTTGATGGACGGTCGGGCGGTCAAAGGCGCCGTGAAAGCGTCGACGACAGCCGATGTCAGCAGTGGCATCATGCAGGCTGTCCAGTCGCTGATGCGAGAGACCGGCGTCGCTTCCGCGGATATCCAGCAGGTCATGATCGGCACGACGCATTTCGTGAATGCGTTCGTGGAGCGCAAGAAGCTGCGCGCACCGATGATTTTGCGGATCGGCTGGCCCGCGGCGCGCGGGGTTCCACCGACGTCCGGCTGGCCGAAAAATTTGCGCTCGGCAATGAACGCTCATGTGGCACAGGTCGAGGGTGGCTTCCAGTTCAATGGCAGCGAGATATTGCCGCTCGATGAGCTGTCCGTCGCTGCGGCTGCCCGGGAGGCCGCGAAGGCGGGCCTGGGTGCGGCGGCGATTTCCTGCATCTTCAGCCATATGGATGACAGTATGGAACGGCGCGCGCGCGATATATTCGCGCAGGAAGCACCCGACGTCGTCGTCACGCTGTCTTCCGAGGTCGGCAAGGCCGGAATGCTGGAACGCGAAAATGCCGCGATCATCAACGCCTCGCTGGTCGATATGGGGCGGGAGGTGATGGCGGCGTTTCGCATCGCTCTGGCGCAGCTCGATATTCATGCGCCGATATTCGTGAGTCAGAATGACGGCACGTTGATGAGCGCGGATCATGCGGCGCGCTTCCCGGTCTTCACATTCGCATCGGGGCCGACCAACAGTATGCGGGGGGCGGCTTATCTCTCAGGGCAGAGCAACGCCATCGTGGCGGACATCGGCGGCACGACGACGGATGCCGGTGCGCTGATCAGCGGCTTTCCGCGCGAAGCATCGCTGGCTGCCGATTTTGGCGGCGTACGTACCAATTTCAGGATGCCGGATACCTTTTCCGTCGGTCTCGGAGGCGGCAGCATTGTGCGGCAGGAAGGCGGCGTCACCCGCATCGGGCCGGACTCCGTGGGTTATCGCCTCACGAAAGAGGCGATGGTTTTCGGCGGCGAGACGCTGACAGCGACCGACATCGTTGTCGCGGCGGGCTATGCTGATATCGGCGACCGCAGCAGAGTGAGCGGCCTTTCCGCCCAGGTCGTGAAAGATGCACTCGCAGCCATGCACGCGGTCTTCAACGAGGCGATCGACAGGGTCAAGACCGAGAATGGCAATATTCCGCTCGTCCTTGTAGGCGGCGGCTCGATATTGATTTCGGAGAAAGTGCCCGGAACAACGGAAACGATCGTTCCCGAGCATGCCGGGGTCGCCAACGCTATTGGCGCATCCATCGCGCAGGTGAGCGGCGAAATCGACAAGGTGTTTCTCTATGCCCAGCAGGGCCGCGAGGCATCGCTCGAAGAGGCTCGGCAGGAAGCCACCCGCCGTGCGATCGAGGCAGGCGCCGCTCCGGGTACAACCGAGATCGTCGATGTCCTTGAACTCAACCTCACGTCCATGCCCGGCAATGCAGTCCGTGTCCGGGTGCGCGCGGTGGGTGATTTGATGTCTGTAGACTAAGAGGAAGCGCAAAGGTGGAACTTACACTTGCCGACATGAGCGATCTTGCGCGCGGGGCGGCCTTTCTGGCCTGCGGCGGCGGGGGCGATCCTTACCTCGGGCAGTTGCTGTGCGAACATGCGATCGAGACCTATGGCATGCCACGGGTCATTACCCTCAGCGAATTGCCCGACGATGCGGCAGTTTATGTGCTCGCGATGCATGGCGCACCCACGGTCATCATCGAGAAGCTGTTTTCCGTCGAGGATTTCGACACGGCGTTGGCGCAGCTGGAGAAATATACCGGGCGTCCGGCGACGGTCGTCATGTCTGGCGAGGCGGGAGGGTTCAACGGCCTGCTACCCATCGCCATCGCAGCTCGCAGGGGCCTGCCGGTGCTCGATGCGGACGGCGTAGGGCGCGCCGTGCCCGAAGCGCATATGACCACGTTCAATGCCCAAGGTATCAGCTTGTCTCCGATGGCGATGGCCAATGAACATGGCGAGAGCGTCATCATCAACGCGCGCAACGCCTATGCGGGCGAGCGGATCGCCCGTGCGGTCACCATCGAAATGGGTCTTTTCACCGCGATGGCGCTCTACCCGATGACAGGCGAGGAAGCGCGGCGTGCGTCGGTGCCGGACGTGCTGAGCATCTCGCTTCGCATCGGCCGCTCGATCCGGGCAGGCCGTGCGGCGGGCAATACGCTTTCAGCACTTTTCGAGACGCTGAGCACAATGCCCGACCATCGGCACCACAAACTGCTTTTCGACGGCAAGGTTGCCGACGTTAATCGCGAGACGTCGATGAAGGGCTTTACCTTCGCGCGTTACAAGCTGATGTCATTGAGCGGCGAGGGCGAGCCCGTCGACATCATGGTGCAGAACGAGAACCTGATCGCGCGGCAGGGCGGCAAGACCCTCGGTATGGTGCCCGACCTGCTGGTGCTGGTCGATGCCGAGACGGTTGAACCGATTACGACCGAAACGGTGCGGCATGGTCAGCGCGTCAAGCTGATCGGTGTCAGTGTTGGCCCCATGCTCCGGTCGGCCGAGGCCCTCAAGTGGTTCGGTCCGAAGGCTTTCGGGCTGGAAACCGACTATATTCCGATCGAAAACCTCTGGAATGACTGATCCGCGCCGCCTTGTTCGCACCGATCCCTATTTGGAGCGGGATTTTGTTGGCTATGGCGAAAAGCTTCCCGATCCGGAATGGCCCGGGGACGCTTATGTCGCGGTCAACTTCAACCTCAACGTCGAGGGCGGCGGTGAGCTTTGCACGATCTGGGGCGACGAGACTTCGGAATTCGTGCTGAACGACACCGGAATGCCCGCGATGCGGGGCCTGCGCGTGCCCTATGCCGAGCAGACGTTCGAATATGGCAGCCGCCGCGGCGCTTGGCGGCTGCTGGACATTTTCGGCGAGTTCGATGTGCCCATAACGGTGCTCGCCGTGGCTCAGGCGATCGAGCGAAACCCGGCCCTGGGCAAGGCCTTCGCCGATCGCGGTCATGAGATCGCGAGCCACGGATATCGCTGGATCGATTATACGGCGATGTCGCCGGAGGTGGAGCGCGATCATATCGCGCGGGCGGTCGCCTCGCTGGAAGCAACGACAGGCAAGCGGCCGAAGGGCTGGCTGACCGGGCGCCCCAGCAACAATACGCGGCGGCTGGCGCTTGATGTCGGCGGCTTCACCTATGATCGCGACTGCCTGAACGATGAGCTGCCCTATTGGCTCGACATCGAAGGCAAGGCCCACCTCGCCGTTCCCTATTCGCTCGAAACCAATGACAACAGCTTCGACTGCGCGCGTGGATTCACGAAGTCCGACGACTTTTTCTGCTACATGCGGGACGCTTTCGACGTGCTGTATCGGGAAGGGCAGCGAGGGTCTCCGAAGATTCTCGCCATCTCGCTGCATGACCGCCTGATCGGCCGGCCGGCGCGGAGCGAAGGTCTGCGGCGGTTGATCGCGTATATGCGTGGCTTCGATAGGGTGTGGTTCGCGCGCGGAATCGACATCGCCGATCATTGGTATGACCGGTTTCCGGCCGCTTCCGTATAGAGCGTTAGCCTCTTCCCACTCTTTTGATGCCGCTTACTGCCTTCCGTAGCGGTTCAACTTTGCGCCTGTACGCAGCATGGTCTCATCAAGGAGAAGACTCATGAGCGAGAAGATTTTGCTGCGCGGCGCGCGCCTGTTCGATGGCACCAGCGACGATGTGCGCCAGCAGGACGTGCTGGTCGTCGGCAACCGGATCGAGGCCGTTGGCTCAGTCGAAACAGGCGATGCCGATATCAGGGTGATCGACCTTGCGGGCAAGTTCCTGATGCCGGGCATGATCGACGCGCATGTACATATCTGCGGCGCCGAGCTGCCGATCATCAACGCGACGAGCAGCCATTGGAGCTATCTTTCGGCTTTTGCTTTCCGCCTGATGGAACAGCGCATGGCGGCTGGCTTTACAAGCCTACGCGACATGGGCGGCGCGAATGTGGGCATTGCCCGCGCATTGCGCGAAGGCCTGGTGACGGGACCGCGCCTGTTCTACTCGGGCAAGCTGCTTTCCCAGACTGGCGGGCATGGCGACGCGCGTCCCCGCGACTATGACATGGCTTCGGTTATCGGCAGTTGCTGTGACGGCAGCGACAAGTTCGCCTGGGTGGTCGATGGCGTATCGGCCGTGCGCCGCGCGGTGCGCGAGGAACTGCGCCTTGGTGCGCATCAGATCAAGATCATGGCGTCAGGCGGTATATTGTCGCCGACCGACCCGCTCCACAGTCTGCAATTCTCAGAATCGGAAATTCGCGCGGCTGTGGAAGAGGCTACCAATCATGGCACCTATGTCAGCGCGCATTGCCACCCCGCGGGCGCGATCCGGCGCTGCGCCGAATATGGCGTGCGCGTGATCGAGCATGCGACCATGGCCGATGAAAATGCGGTCGAAGCGATGAAGGTGCACGGTTGCTATACCGTGCCGACGCTTTCTCTGCTCGGCATTATGATGAAGGAAGGCCGGGAAATGGGGCTCGACAGCGCCAATATGGAGAAGCTGCATTTCGTCGTATCCCACGCCTATGACAGCATGAAGCTCCTGCGCGACGCCGGTATTCCGATGGGCTTCGGCACTGATCTGTTTGGCAAGGCGCATGGCAGGGAAGCCAGCGAGTTCGAGCAGCGGAGCAAGGTGAACACACCGGTCGAAATCCTGCGCTCGCTCACCTCCGTCAATGCGGAAATCCTGATGCGAGGCAAAGATCTGGGCCGTATCGCGCCGGGTGCGCTTGCCGATATCATTGCACTGGACGGTGATCCGCCGAACGACATTTCCGTTTTGGACAGTCCCGACAAGGTCACTCTCGTGATGATCGACGGAACTGTTCGCAAGAACGCGGCGAGATCAAACGCATGAAACTGGAGACCTGCCTGGCCAGGGGATGAGTAGACGGGGTCGGCCACTCATAGGCCTCCGAATACCACTCTAGCGGGCGGTTGAGACAGCAGTGCCGTTAAAGCTAGCTGAAACATGAAGGGCTCAGAACGTCCGATGGAGAGAGTGATTTCATGAGAATAGGAATCGACGTCGGTGGCACCAATACCGACGCTGTGCTGATGGACGGTACGCGTGTGCTGGCCGCCTGCAAATCCCCGACGTCGCCTGATGTCCGCAGCGGTATTATTCAGGCACTGCGTACGCTGCTGGACAAGGCGAATATCGATCATAGCAAGATCGACTATGCAGTGATCGGCACAACCCATTTTACCAACGCCTTCGTGCAGGCGCGGGGCCTAAACCGGGTCGCGGCAATACGCCTTGGGGCGCCGACGACGCTGGCCTTGCCGCCATATTCAGGCTGGCCCGGCGCGATGCGTGCGGCGGTGGAGGGCATTTCCGCTGTTATCGGCGGCGGCAATCATTTCAATGGGCGCGAGATCGCGCCGCTGGATGAGAAGGCCGTGCTGGAAATGGCCCGTGAAATGTGCGCCAGAGGCATACGTTCGGCCGCAGTCTGCTCGGTCTATTCGCCGACCAACTACGCGATGGAGGAGCGGGTTGCCGAAATTCTGCAGAACGAGGTCCCCGATGTCGGCGTGTCGCTGTCGTACCGCATTGGCCGCATCGGCCTTCTGGAGCGCGAAGCTGCAACGATCATGAATGCGTCGCTGCTTGATCTGGCAAATCATGTGATCGAATCGTTCAAGCAGGCATTTGTCGATCTCGATCTCCATATCCCTTTCTATGTCAGCCAGAACGATGGCACGATCCTGAGCGCATCGGCTGTCGCGCAGACGCCTGTGCTCACCTTTGCGTCCGGGCCGACCAATTCAATGCGCGGGGCGGCGCTGCTCAGTGGCCTTTCCGAAGCCATCGTGATCGATATCGGCGGGACAACATCCGATATCGGCGTCATCCATTCCGGTTATCCACGCGAATCCAACATCCCGGTTGATATCGGCGGTGTGCGCACAAACTTCCGCATGCCCGACATGCTTTCGATCGGTCTCGGCGGGGGAAGCCTGGTGACTGAGGTTGGCGACGAGGTGACGGTCGGGCCGCGCTCGGTCGGCTATCGCCTGATCGAGGATGGGCTGGTGTTTGGCGGCAATATACTGACCGCGACCGACGTGGCGGTGGCATCGGGCCTTGCCGATGTCGGCGATGAATCGCGCGTGGCGAATCTCGACAAGGCAATGCTGGCGAAGGCGCGCGCATCGATCCGCACGTTGTTGGAAGACGGGGTCGATCGGATGCGGTCGTCGTCCCATCATGTTCCCGTGGTTCTCGTCGGCGGCGGTGCGATTCTGGTCGATGGCGATCTTAAAGGCGTGGCGGAGATCGTCAGGCTTGACCATGGCGATGTCGCCAATGCGGTTGGCGCGGCGCTTGCGCAGGTCGGCGGCGAGGTCGACCAGATCTATGTCTATAGCGAGGTTGGGCGCGAAACCGCGCTGAAAGCCGCACGCGAGCTTGCACTGGAACGCGCCGTAGACGCGGGCGCCGACAGGGACAGCCTGAATATCGTGGAGATCGACGAAGTGCCAATCGACTATGTGCCGGGGGAAGCGGTGCGCGTTCGTGTGAAGGCGATTGGCGATCTGATAGCAGGAGGCGTTCAGTGAAAACCCTGACACAGGATGATATCGAAGATTTCGCACTGGGCGGCGGATTGTTTGGCTGCGGCGGCGGCGGAGATACCTATATCGGCAAGCTGATGATGCAGCATGAGATGCAGGATGGAAAAGGCATCCAGCTGCTGTCCATGGATGACGTTCCGGACGACGAGATCGTGGTTCTGACCGCAGTCGTGGGAGCGCCGAGCGTTTTTCTCGAAAAGCTGCCCAATGGAGGTGAAGACCGGAAGATTGTCGAACTGGTCGAAAAGGAATGCGGCAAGAAGGTCTTCGGCATCATGATCGGTGAGGTGGGCGGATTGAATTCGCTTCTGCCCGCCGTTACGGCTGCCCGTCTCAACCTGCCGCTGATCGACGCCGATCCGACCGGCCGCTGCGTGCCTTCGGTTCACGCGACGAGCTTCAACATCAATCATCTCGGTGTGTCGCCGATCATCATCGTCGATGAGTTCCTGAACTCGGTGATTATTCGCACGGACGATCACCTCAAGGGTGAACGTCTTACCCGTTCGATGATCGTTGAAATGGGCGGCAGCGCGATGTTCGCCTTCAGTCCCGTGACCGGGTCTCAGCTGCGTCAGGTCGGCCTCCGCGGTGCAGTGACCCACCCGCTTCAGGTGGGACGCGCGATCCGTGAAGCTCGAGCGAACAATCAGGATCCGTTCAAGGCCATTGCCGATCTGTTGACGGCCACGCGCCTCTACGGCTGGGCAGACACGTTGATCGAGGGCAAGATTGTCGACGTACGGCGGCGCAGCGACACCGGCTTCACAATCGGGCGTACGGAAATTCAGGGACTTGGCGACACGAAGGACGTGTTGGAGCTGGAGTTTCGCAACGAGCATCTGGTTGCGCGCATCAATGGCCAGGTGCGGGCGACGGTTCCCGATCTCATCACCGTTCTCGACAGCGAGACCGGGGAGCATATCGGCGCTGACCGCCTGCGCTATGGCCAGCGCGTTACAGTGATGGTCGTCAAAGCACCGGATATTTGGCGCACGGAACGCGGGCTTTCCCTGCTGGGCCCAAGAGCGTATGATATCGACTGTGATTACGTACCGGTCGAGCTGTTGAATGGTGAATTCAAAGGGGCGCCTTCCAGAAGAGCTGCGCAAGCGCTCGCTTCATGACGAGGAGGTCAGCCGCTTGGATCTGGCCGCGATGACCAGCCTGTTCTCGGTCGGGGTTCCCGAGGTGTCGCCGAGACAGAGGCTGATCGACGCCATGGACTCCGCCTTGGCAAAGAGCGATCTGCTGATCGTTGCGGGCATGGGGTTCGGCAAGCGGGCGCTGGTACGCGGATGGGCGGCCCGGCAGAAGGGTCGCGCCGTGAGCTGGGCGAGTGACGACGATGTCATGCCGCCCTATGATTTCTCCGGCATCGTCATTGCCAGCGAGCACAACAAGGCCGCCATTGAAGCCTTGGGCATGTCCGGGCGATCGTGGCGCCTGATTCTGGTCGCTACCCAATATCCCCGGCGCGATCTTTCCGTAGCTCAACTCAACGGCGGCCTGACCATACTCGATGCAGAACAGATCCGCATGGACAGCAGCGAGATCGCGGCCCTGTTTCAATCCGCCAGTTCCTCGGTCATCGCCAACATCATGGCATGGACCGGCGGATGGCCTCTAGCCGTGCAGGCGCTGACAACGCGCCTGTCCGGCAGCAATGACGTCGCCGCTGATATGGAGGGCGTATTCGCCAGCCTTTCCTCGGCGATCCACGACTTTTGCGAGAATCATGTGTTGGCGGCGGCGAGCATGGACGAGCACCGGCAGCTGACGGCGTTGTGTGCGATGCAGGAAGCCAATGTCGCTTTGGCCAATGTCTTAGCTGAGGATGGAGAAGGGGCGACGGCGCTGGACACGGCCATGCGTTTTGGCCTCATGCGCCGCATGCCTGACCGCAGCGCGCAATGGCAATTGTCTCATCCTGTCCTTGCCCGACACCTACAGCAATCCGTCAAACAGAAGAGCCCTGATGCGATTCGTATTCTGCATGGAAAAGCTGCAGAATATTTCGCGGCGAGTGATTGTCCTGAGCTGGCCATATATCATGCACGCCATGCAGAGGACTGGCAGCGCCTTGCCAGCCTGGTGGAAACGAGCGGCGGATGGCGTCTCGCAGTGGATTGGCGCAACCGTCAGTCTGATCGCGACTGGCTTCACAATTGCGTCGAGGATATTCCTGAAAGTCTGGTCGAAGGAAGCAGCCAGCTCCGTCTGGCGCGCGCGATGCTGCGGTTCTGTTCCGGCGATACGCGGCGGGCAATGCGCGATTACGATGCACTGGCTTTCCGGGATCAAGAGCCCGATCAGGCGCTGTCGCTGGAAATTGCCATGGTCGGCCATTTGATGCGCATGCTGGAGGAGCGCCCGCCGTCCCTTGAGAGGCGCCGTGAAATCGAGCAGTGCATCGAGCAGTTGCCATCCACCGATATCATGAGCATCGCTGTGATGGAAAACGCGCTCAGCATCGCCGCTGCTCAGCGCGGCGAAACGGAAGACGCGATTGAGTCTGCCGATCGCGCCACACGCCTTTATTTGCGTTCGAATTCAACTATATCCGTGTCGGTTGTCGGGCTGATTCAGGCCAGAGCCTGTTCGGACGCGGGTTTGCGCAACCTCGCGACCAAATGCCTTACCGATGCGCTTGGCGTGTTCGAGCAGCAGCTCGGGATGCACTCCGACCTGGCGCGCTGTGCCCGCGTGATGATGGGGCAGGAGGCATTCGCCGGCAACGATATCGAAACCGCCAGATTGTGCCTGGCTGACGCATTGCCCTGGGTCGAGACACAGGAGCCGCAATTTCACGCGCCGGCCTATCTCACGTCGGTGAGGCTGGCCGCGCTGGAAAGCGGGCTCGATGTGGCTGCCGCGCTGATCGATACCTGCATCCGGCTCGCTCAAAGAGGAGGTTTCCACCGCCTCGAGCGCCTGGCGCAGATATGCTGGCTTGAGCAATTGTGCGGTGCGGACGAGGCGCAGGCAGCGGCGCGCCTTGCGGGACAGGTGATGCTGGACAGCGTAACCGGTAATAAAGAGGATCGGCTTCTGGCGCTGGCCGCGACAATGATCATGGCGGAGATCGAAATCGGGTGCGGAGACCCGGCGGCGGCCACGCAGCGACTTACAACATTCCGGGAGTCGGGCTTATGGCTCGATACCGTCAAGGGTCAGGTCCAATGGCATACTCTTCGTGCGCTTGCTGCCGCGCAGCAGGCAGAAGGCGAAATAGCCCGGAGTAATATCGCTGAGGCCGTGCGTTATGCGATGCCGGAAGGCCTCTCGCGCATTTTCATTGCGCGCGGGCGTGAGGTCTATCCGATACTGCGCGATCATCAGAAGGAGCAGCAGCGCAAGGGGCGCTTTGCCAACCACGCTGAAGACGAGTTCGTGTCCGATATCCTAAATTCCATTCGCCGGGAACGCCGGATGCACCGCCTGTCTGTGGAGGGTGTCAGCCTGACCGCCAAGGAAGAAGAGATACTGACCTTGCTGACCAAGGGGCTTTCGAACAAGGAAATTGCTCGTATCGTCGGGGCGAGCGACAATACGGTCAAATGGCATCTCAAGAATATGTTCAGGCTTTTCAATGTCACGAGCCGCAATGAACTTGTGACATCCTATCACATCAATATCAACAGGCGCACAGACCGCAATATTCTGGTTTCAATGGCCAGTTTACGTGTGCAGTGAACGGGTAGCGGAAGCGGTTATTTCGTCCGCCGCAGATGTCATGCGGCGCGCGCCCACCATCCGGTGAACCACATGGTACGGAAGAACATCGAGACGATCTCGAAACCCGATTCTTCCAGAATGGCGCGGTTCCGATCAGGCGCGACGATGCAGCCTCTTTCCGGAACGCGCCTCTCGCGCGCGAATATTTCCGGCAGGGATACGATGTCGTCGGGAAAGCCCAACGAGACGCCGTGTGCAGTTATGACGGGGCCGAGACTGTGTTGTTCGGTATCGTCGAAAATACTGGCGTCGACATGGATGTAGGGCGCGCCGGGGCGCAGGCGGGAGCGTATCTCCTGGAGATAACGGACTTTTGAACCATCATCCGGCAGAAAATGCATGACGAGGATCGAGGTCGCGGCATCGAAGCGCTCGCCGGGCGCAATGTCTTCCACCCGGCCCTCGATCAACTGCACACGCGGCCCCGCGTCTTCAGGAACGTAGGTCCGGGCGACGTCCAGCATATTGCGTGAAGGGTCTACGCCGGTAAGTCGAAATGCATGGGGCGAGGCGCCCAGTGCATCGATCTCCTGACCGCCGCCGGCGCCTGAAATCAGAATATGGGCTCCTTTGGGGAGCTGCTGCCGAAGAACCGCCAGCATTGCGACATAGAGGCAATCGATACCCGGTATCGTCGTCTGAAAACGTCGATACTGCGATACCGCCACGGGGGGCTTGTCATCGAAATTCATCTGGGCGGTCAGAGCGCGGCGATCACCTGAACCTCCACCTTCCATTCTGGACGGGCCAGGCGGGATTCAAGGCAGACCCGGGCAGGGGCGTGTCCCGGCACGATCCACGCATCCCAAACCGTGTTGAAGGCGGCGAAATCGTCGATGTTGGACAGATAGACGCTGGCCATCGCAATCCGGTCGCGCGACGAGCCGGCGTCGGCCAAAAGCTTGTCGACCTTCGCCAGGACCAGACGGCTCTGTTCGGCGATATCCAGATCGCAGTCCGGATCGGGAAGCTGGCCGGCGATGAAAGCGAGTTCTCCTGCTTTGACGATGTGGCTCAGGCGCGGGCCGCTGTGCAAATATGTGAGTTCCATGGAATTCTCCTTTCACGCACGGCAATGCTGGCATGCGCGGCGGGAACGCAACTGTCGCCTAGGGTTGGAGGCGAATTAGGAAGAGTGGTCTGCCGGATGCGAGAAGTTCATGTCCTCGAAATGAGCCGCCGAGATCGCGGCCACCCCGATGGGGGCGTTTTCCATCCCATGATATAGTATCTCCTGAAGAAGCCATTTGTTATCGCGTGGGCACAAGGGTGCTGCCGGTGGATCGGCAAGGTCGCGGGGAGTGTACCATGGACGGAATCGATCGGCGTGCGCTTCTTGGTTCGGGAGCCGCCGCGCTCCTGGCCGCAAGGGTCGGGCAGGCGGAGGCGGCAGCTCTTTTGAAGGGAGACCGGAATATGCATGAGGATCTGATTATCGTTGGAGGCAGTTTCGCGGGGATGAGCGCCGCGCTCTATCTCGGGCGTGCCGGGCGCAAGATATTGATTCTGGATGGGGCCCAGCCGCGCAACAGGTTCGCCGATAAATCGCATGGCGTGCTGGGCTTCGACGGTATCGATCCGGCAAATATTCTGGAAGATGCCCGTAAGCAATTGCTGCACTATCCCAACATCCGATTTGAAGGCGCCCATGTGACGGGCGCGGCGAAGAAGGACGGTTCGTTCGAGGTTTCGACCCGTGCAGGTGAAGTTTTTCAGGGGCGACGTCTGTTGCTGGCTTCCGGCGTGGCCGACAGCTTGCCCGCCATCGCGGGCATGAAGGAGCGCTGGGGCAAGACGGTTCTACACTGCCCTTATTGCCATGGATATGAATTTACCGGCAAGCGCGCCGCCATATTCGCCAATGGTCCGATGGCAGCGCATCAGGCGCTGCTGATTGCCGACTGGGGGCCGGTAACGCTTTTCACCAACGGTGTTTTTCAATTGGATGAGAGCCAGAAAGCACGCCTCGCGGCGCGCAAGGTTGTTGTCGAGGAAAGCCCGATAATAGCACTGACCGGGCAGGGCATGGCCCTGGAGGCCGTGCGCCTTCAGGATGGGCGCATGGCGGCGGTCGATGTCCTCTACATCGCGACCAGGGTCGATCTGGCCAATACCTGGATCGAAACGCTGGGGTGCGAGATCGTCCAGGGGCCGTTGGGGCCGATGATCAAGGTCGATGAAAGGCAAGCCGCCACCGTGCCCGGCGTATTTGCCGCGGGGGATTGCGCGCGCCAGCCTCACAACGTGACCTTCGCGTGCGAGGGTGGCGTCAGGGCCGCCATGACAATCCACATGTCCCTGATCGAGGAAGAGATACAGCGCGCTTTGCCGGGGGCGTGAGGCTCCCATCGGTTGTGCCCACCCGGATCGTGTCGGGAGCCACTCCGGTTGCGCCTTCCCGGGTGCAAGGCCGCTCTTTAGCTCTTATGGAAGGATTGCCAAGACGCTCAAGCCGATGGGGTAAGGGATTCATGTCTCCAAATCAGCGAATACTGAGCCTCGCATTCACCAACAGCATCGGTTTTTCGGCGACGACGGCCATGGCGCTGTGGATCACCGTGATAGACCAGCATCTCTCCGTGCCATCATGGTGGGGGAGTGTGGTCGGTGCGATGCAGCTTGCCGCAGCGGCGCTGGCGAACCTGCTTGCGCCCTATCTGTTCCGCCGTCTCGGTTGTGAGGACCTGTCGAAATATGCCGGGGTCGCGGCCATGGTGTGCGGCGCGATGATGGCGGTCAGTTTGCATCCGTTGCTTTTTGCTGCGGGCGCCATCGGTCTTGGCGCTTCGCTGGGCATGCTGCTCAGTGGCACAAACGCACTTCTGTCACGTTCCCACCACGTGCAAAGCAACTATGCGACCGCGCAGATTTGCGAAGTAACATTTGCTGCTATCTTCTACGTTGTTGCCGGAGCGATCATCGAACCGCTCGGACTGCCATCGGTGTTCGTGCTCATTTCGGCCCTCGGGCTCGTTGCATTCCTGGTGATGCATCGCCTTTCCCTGGTTGAGAAGAGCCCCAGGGAGGCGCCGGGGGTGGCCTTGGCCGCGCATATCGACTGGCGAATTCCGGTTGCGGCCGCCGCCTTCATCTGTTTCTTCATTGGCCAGTCCGCTTTTTACCAGCATCAGATCGCAATCGGCAGCGAGGTCGGCATTAGCCCGGCCGACATGAGTCGCCTGATGGCAGTCGCGACGGTTGGAGGTCTCGCGGGGGCAGTCGTTAGCAAGCTTTTGGGCGTGCGTTTCGGCACTATGAGGCCACTGATAGTCACAACCGCCCTTCTGGCCGTGGTGCTTGTCGTAACTGTACGCAGCGACAGCCCGGCTATTTTCGCCATGTGCGCAATAACTGTACAGGCGCTGACAATGGCGACGGTGCCTTATGCTTTCGCCATATTCGCGGGATTGGACGCGACCGGACGGTTTCCGTCGCGGGGACCTGCACTGCTGCTGATGGGGGTGGCTGGCGGGCCGCTACTGGCGGAATCCTTCTTGCGCCTGGGCGGCTACACGATGGTGGGTATCGCGGGCGCAGCGCTGGTGTTGCTATCGGGGTTGCTGTTCATTGTCGGCACGCGTGGCTTGCCAGCGATCAGGAAAATGCCGGAAATGGAAATGGTCGTGCCGCCGAGCTGACCCTAGATGTCTTTTGTTTGCCGTTATTTCCGAGCCGGCAGGTGATTCCACCTGCGAAATCACTTTAATAACCTACTGCGGCGCCGTCGCTTCTCGGATCGGCGGCGCCTTCCAGTATACCGCTGGGGTGTCGTACAATGGCGCCCGCATGGCCCATGGCGGATGTGAAATCGGCGAGTACCTCTACCTCATGCCCCGCGCCGCTCAGGGCATCGACGACATCGGATGCGATCCGGCTTTCGAGCTTGAGCGTCGTGCTTTGTTCGCCCCAGCTGCGACCGAGCAACCAGCGGGGGCGTGTGATTGCCTCCTGAAGCGACACGTTGTGCAGTGCATAGCGGGAAAACAGGGCCGCCTGTGTTTGCGGCTGTCCTTCGCCGCCCATCGTGCCGTATGCCATGACGCGGCCATCGTCGAAGCGCGCGAGCGCCGGATTGAGGGTGTGGAAGGGCTTGCGGCCCGGCTTGAGCGCATTCCAACCATCATCGCTCAGGCGGAAGCTCGCACCCCGGTTTTGCCAGATGATGCCTGTTTCCGGCAGGACGAGGCCCGAGCCGAATTCGAAATAGGTCGACTGGATGCAGCTAACCACTTGTCCGCGCCCGTCTGCCGCGCTGAACCAGACGGTGTCGCCAGCGGCGGAAGGCTGAGGCCAAGGCAGGGCGTTGCGCATGTCGATCCGGCCCGCTAGAGCATCGAGCGCTGCGCCGTCGTTCAGCATCGCCTGCGGATCGATGGTCATATAGGCGGGGTCGCCGACATGCTGATCGCGGATCAGGAAGGCTTGCTTGGTGGCTTCGATCAAACCGTGCAGATGCTCGAAGCTTTCCTGCGGGTGAGCAGCGAGGCGATGATAAAGCGCAAGAATGAGCAGCGAACTGAAGCCCTGCGTCGGCGGGGCGGTGTTGAAAAGCTCCGCCTCGCCGATGCGCACGTGTAGCGGCACGGGTTTGCTCGCCTTATGGCGCTGCAAGTCCGCAAGCGACACCGGGCTGCCCAGCCGCTGCAGATCGCCGGCGATGCTGGCGGCAAGAGCGCCGGAATAGAAGCTGTCGAGGCCGTCCCGCGCCAGCATCCGTAATGTGGCTGCAAGTGCGGGCTGGCGGAATATTTCTTTTTGCCGCATCGGTCGACCACCGGGCGCGAAAATATCACCATAGGCGCCGGGCTGGGAGGTTAGCTCCTGATATTTAGCCTGCGCTATCTCGGCGCCGCCCGCGGTGACAGTGACGCCTTTTTCGGCATGGCCGATGGCATCGAACAGCAGGCGTTCGAGTGGGAGCGTGCCATGGTCGCCCTTCAAAGCCATGCGCCAGCCCGATATGGTCCCCGCAACCGTATTGGCGGCAAGCGGTCCGCGCCAGGGAATGTCTTTATACTCGGCATAGAGGCTGAGCGTCGCGGCCTCTGCCGCCGCGCCGCAGGCATCGATTGTGTGGATAGCGCCATCCGGTTCGTGGATGAGCCAGAAGCCATCCCCGCCGATCGCCGTCATGTGCGGATAGACCACGGCCAGCGTGGCTGCCATCGCGACACATGCCTCTACAGCGGTTCCGCCATCCCGCAATATCGAAAGGCCGGTCTGACTCGCGAGATGATGCGGCGCTGTCACCATGCCGTTCAGCGATCGAGGAGTGTTCAGCATGTCTCTTTTCCCTGAAGCGACAGGATGCCGCGCGGATCAGCGCGGGAGTGTGACGCGGCCAATGAGGTCTTCCCCCGCAGTCTGAGCTTCGCGCCAGAGCCGATCTTCGTCCACTGTGGTGCAGCGGCCGTTTTCGACCACGATTTTGCCATCAACGAGCACGGTGTGCACGCCGCGGCCGTCCGCCGACCAGATGAGCTGGTTCATGACATCCAGCAGCGGGCGCCACTCGGGCCGATCCGTATCGTGGAGCAGGAGATCGGCGCGTTTGCCCACTTCGATCGACCCGATTTCGCGGTCGAGGCGGAGCGCCCTGGCGCCGCCCATCGTCATCATGTCGAAAATCTGGGCAGCGGGAAACACGGCGGGGTCCTGCCGCGCATCCTTGAAAAGACCGGCCATCAAATGGCCCACGCGCATCAGATCGAGATGATTGGAGGCGTTGTTGCCATCGGTGCCGAGCGTTACATTGATGCCGCGCGCCGCCATTTCGGGAAAGCGCCCGATCTGGCTGGTGCCATAGGCGCAGCGAAACGCCGATGTCGGGCAATGGGCGATGTGTCCACCGCTGCTCTCCAGAATGTTCATCTCCTCATCGCTGACATGGACCATGTGGGTCATCACCGGTTGCCGATCCATCACGCCGAGTTCAGCAAGATGCGTTACCGGATGCTGACCGAACGCTTCCTGAAAATCCCGTGTGTCGATGTCTACGGGCGACATGTGGAAGGCCATGCCGGTGTCATATTCCCCTGCCAGCGCCGCCGCCGCTTTCCAGAGCGTGTCGGACGCGGTGGCGTGACCCACCAATATCGGCCAGGCGGCGATTCGGCCGTCGTCGTGGCCGCGATGCGCCTCCATTTGCTGTTGCAACCGGGCGATCGCCTGATCGGTGGTCCAGCGGTAGCATTCGATGTCCTGCGGAATATCCCACACCCACTGGCCGATGCGCCCTCTGATGCCCGCTTCAACCAGGGCTTCCACTGTCTCGTCGAGATAGTGCGCCATGCCGGCATCGAGGAAAGTGGTGGTGCCGGTGCGCAGCATCTCGACGGCGGTCAGTCGCGCCGAAAGCCGGTCGTCGTTTGGCTTCCGTGCAACCAGAAGCGGCGTCAACCAGTTGAAGACATGGGTCTCGAAATCGAGCGTATCGGGGATATACCCCTTGATCATGGTCTCGCCGGTGGTGTGGACATGGTTGCTCACCAGTCCGGCAGTCATAACGAAGCGCTCGCCGCCGATCTCGCGGGTGCCAGGATAGGATTGCCGCAGGCTCTCCAGCGGGCCGATGGCAAGGATTCTGCCTTTGCCGACGGCGACGGCGCTGTGTTTCAGTATCTCGCGCCCGGCATTGCCGGTGACGATATGCCATGCGCTGATAAGGAGGTCGGCGGATTGCTGCATGGCTGAATTGTTAGGCACGGCATAACGCCAGTGGAAGAGACCCACCCATATAGCTCCTTGCTCAACCCTTGGTCGGTCGATTGGCCGGAGCCTAAACTTGGGGTGTTTTACGCGGCCGAGGAATTCTGGTGAGAATGATCGATTTAGGCTTGAAAAGGAGGGCTGTTTTGGCGGGTTCGGGTGCGCTGGCGCTTGGTCTCGCCTTGCGTCCCTCGCAGTTGCTTTCCGCAACCTTGTCCCCGGAGCTTGACGAGAAACAGCTCGGGCAGCTTGCCTTCATCGACAGGCTGTCACGGCAGCTTCCGAGCGACTGGGCGTTCATGGGATCCGATGAGCCGGGCCAGGGCAATTTCGACGCTTATCGATATCAATTGGCGATGATGAGCTACACGCTTTCGCTGGCGCAGTATCATTTCACGCCCGCCTGGCGCGAACGGCATCACGAAACCAGCCGCAAGCTTATCGAGAAGATGATGCAGTTCGACGTTTGGGGCTATTGGGAACTCACCAGCCGCGGTGCGAAGATTACAGACCCTGACCTCAAGGAACTGGGCCCAGGCTGGATCGATCCCGTCCGGTGGCAGAACATTATGTATAGCGGCCACTTGTTTCAGATGGTGACAACCCACCACATGCTGTTCGGTGCCGGCGAATATGAAAGCCCAAAATCACTGACCTTCGTCTATGATCCGGTGGCCCGAGGCATGGGGATCCAGGAATTCCCATATGACGTGCATTCGCTGGCCAATGTGCTGATCGAGCAATTCCGCATCAACGGATGGCGCGGGATCGAGTGCGAGCCGAATGCGATTTTCCCGGAATGCAACCAGCACCCGCTTCTCGGCCTGTCGCTTTATGATGCCTGCTATGGGACAGAGCATTTCCCCATGGTTTCGCAGCGTTTCATGGAGCGCTTCGAAGCGCTGGGCTATTTGGGCGCGAACGCGTCGTACATGTCCTACTTGATGATCAAGCAGGAGAAGGTCATCCGTTGGGATCAGGCCTGGGGGGATGGCTGGACAGGAACATTCCTGCATGCCTGGAACAAGGACGTTGCACATCAGGCCTATTGGGGAAGTCGCTCGCGTTTCATCGAAGAATTGCCGGGTGGCAGCGTGACGATAAAAATGCCGAAATGGAAGTCTGGGTACAGCCATGGCCACGGCTTCATGGCGACCGCCGCCGCTGAAATCGGCGATCATGAGACGCGAGACGCCCTACTCGATTATGCAGACCGCTATTGGGACCCGACATGGGAAGGGGAGACGCTGCGCTATCCCCGACGCGACGTGTATAATTTGCCCGGTGACGCTCCGAATGTCTGGCGCAGGGTACAGCCACTGACCGGAAACGGGCTGATCGGTCTTGCCCGACTGGGTGGACGCAACCGTCTTTTCGACATGATCGACCAGCCGTTCGACAAGGCGCATTATAGCGAGCCGAGCTTGACCAACATCGATTATCCAAGGATCCAAGTGCTTGCTGCACGATATGATCGCGCGTCGTCGCGCCTGGCTTTCACGCTGCGCTCCGGGCGCAGCGTGAATCAACCGCTTCGACTCAGCTATTGCATCGCGAATCTAGACCGAAACAGGCGCTTTTACCTTGCCGGCGATGGCCGCCCGCTTGTTCGAAACGAAGCGGGGGCGCTGCGGACCCTGTCGGATGATCTCGAAGCGCGCTGGAGCGACAATGGCCTGGAAATAAGTCAGCGCCTGGCCGGCAGAGCTGCGATGCAATTGGTTTATGCTTGATTATGGGGAGGCAGACGCCGGCCTTCCCGCAGCCGCCTGCGATCAATCGAACGACTTGATGTCGATTCCCTGTCCTTCGAAGATCACATTTTCCAGGATGCCTGAAATCTTGCCGTCGGTGACTGTAAAAATGCACATGTCGAGCATACGGCCTTTCCGCCCCTGATGGTCCTCATAATCGACCGTATAATAGCCAACTACCTGATCGCCTTCAACGACTGCACGCTCGAAAGGCATATTGAACTTCCATCTCGACATCAGCTTTTTCAGATCGCGTGAGTGTTCAAGGTGCGAGTTGTGATCGTGGCAAATCGGCTGGCCATTCAGCGTCATCGGCGCGATGGGCGCGAAAATTTTCTGAATGTCCTCGATTTTCGGGTCTTCGCCGGTTTCGTCCATTTGGTTGGCCCAGGTGAAGAGGCGGTAGACAGCGGCAAGTTTCTCGTCACGGGTCACGGCTTCATTCCTCATCCTGTTGCAGAGCTATTCGCCAGATCTTCAAGCAGACCCCGGGGAAGTCTGCGACTCCCCGGGGTTCAAGAGCAGGCGTTGGGCTTAGAAGCGATAGCTTGCTTCCACGCCATAGGAACGCGGCGTGTTCATTCCGCGGAGCGTCAGGACCGGCCCGCCCAGTGGCGCGTAATTGGCCGAATCCGGCCCCACCACAACCGGGTAGCGCGTGTTCGCCACATTCTTGGCGAACCCGCTCAGTGACCAGCCGCCGCCTTCCAAAGTCAGGCGGAGGTCGACCACATTTCTCGATCCGGTACGGAAGTTGTTGTCCGCTGACCAATATATGGGACCAAGGTGTTCAATGCTGGCGAAGGGTCGAAGCACAAGATCACCGCCCAGCGGGATATCATACTGGATCGAGCCGAGAATATTGTACCTGTTTGCTTGCGGCGTCTTGTTGCCAACCGCAGACGGTAGCGGTGCAAATTCCTTGATAACCCCATCGGTGGCGCCGACCCCAAGGGTGATGTTCAAGCCCGTGACAGGACGCGCGGTCATTTCGAGCTCGAAGCCGGTCTTTTCTGTCTTGCCAATATTGGTAAGATTGTTCGCCGGCGGATTTGTCGTCACAAAGTACAACTGCTCGTTTTTCAGATCAATGTGATAGACGGCCCCGGAGAGAAACAGGCGGTTTTCGAGAAACGTCCCCTTGAAGCCCAGCTCGTAGCTCCAGTTGGTTTCCGCCTCAAATCTGCGCGGCGTGGCCGTGGCAGCGTTGAAGCCGCCGCTTCTGAAACCGCGGGCAACGGTGACGTAGGTTTGGAAATCATCGTCCCAATTGTAACGGAGCGAAAACTTCGGCTGAATCGCGTCATAGGTGTCGCTGATCGCGTTGTTCGGCGCTGTCGGCGGCCCGAAGCCAGGTGTTGGGCCGGCGCCGACATCGTTGGAGGAGCGTTTGTCATGGTCGTACCGCAGCCCCGCCGTCAGTTCGAGGGATGGACTCAATTCTGCCGTGGCCTGGCCGAAGAACGCATAGGCCTCGCTCCGATTCCGGTCGTCGCTGTCTTGCAGGTTCGCCTCGAAGGGGAATACGCCCGCCTCGAAGGGCAACTGCAATGCACGCCGCGACTTTCGGTTCTGATAATAGGATCCGACAAGCCAGTTGAACTGACCCTCGCCATTCGAAGCGAGTCTCAGCTCCTGCGAAATGGCGTTGATATTGACCCGCGTATTCTGCAGCAGCGCCGGAAGGGTCGAAAAATCACCGTCGCCTCTCGTGATCTGGTTTGCGCGGTTGCGATAGGTGACCGACGTGAGCGTAACGCCGCCGAAATCATAGTCGATCTTGAGTGAGCCTTCGTAAAGCTTGCGATGGTTGATAAGATCGTTGTTGGTCGCAAGATGCGACCGGCTATCGTTCAAATCCTCCGGCCCGGTGACCAATTCATTTTGGAATGTGCCATACTCCGAGTCCGTGTAGCTGCCTCGCAGTTCCACCGTCAGCGGCCCAGCGGTGTCGTAAATGAGCGCGCCGCGGAACGACTTCGTATCCTTGGTATCGACGGCGCGGCGGGTGCCAACGGGCGGGAAATAGCCGTTAAAGGCAGGATCAGGGAAAACCGTGATTCGATTGGCCGGGTCATTGATATAGGTACCGTCGGCCTTGCGGTAGGCTCCGCTCAAGCTGAAGTACAATGCGTCCTGGACAATAGGGCCGGACACAACGGCCTGTGCAACACGGTCATCTCCGTTCGCATAGCCCAGCTTGACCATGCCTGAAAAATCATTCGTGGGTCTTTTGGTCGTGATGTTGATGGCGCCGGCAATGGCGTTGCGGCCATAGAGCGAACCTTGCGGTCCACGCAGGACTTCAACCCGCTCCAGATTCAGAAGATCGACGTTGAAGAATGTGACGTCGCTCAGCTGGACGCCGTCGATGACAAGCGCCATCGGAGGCTCGGCACCTTGGGGCGTGGTCATGCCACGCGAGATGACCTGGGTGTATGTTGGGGAATTTCCCGAATTGATCTGCACATTCGGCGTGAAACTCGAAAAGTCTTCGACACTTGTGATGCCAGCATTTGTTATCGTATCGGCCGATATCACGCTGATTGATTCAGGCACCTGCTGAAGATTTTCCGACGATTTGCGCGCCGTAACGAGGATCTCGCCGAGCACTTCTCCGCTTCCGGTATCCTGTGCGTGGCTAGTGGCAGGAATGGCCATCGCTGTAACCATGAATGCGAGCCTCAAATATTTATATCTCTCAAGCATGTCGCTCCCTTTCGTAATTGTGTTTTTTGTTTTTCAGAGGGTGCATGCTAAGCACACACCCATCGTTCGATGAATTTCTTGAAAGGTGGGGCGGTCGCAAAATGGAAGGGGCTAGTGCCACAACGCCATGTAATGCGGGCTTTCCCCAGCCCCATTTATGCGGCCTCTTCAATACGACGACTGTTGGTCACGATAGTTTGAGAATTCGTGTACTCGGACAGTCCGTCCAGCGCGTTCTCGATGCCAACGCCAGATTGCTTGTGGCCACCGAAAGCAACGTGCGGGGAGAAACTATGGATCTCGTTGATCCAGACTGTTCCCGCCTCGATCCGCTCGGCGATTTTTTTCGCGCCTGTGACATCGTTTGACCAGACGGATGCGGCGAGGCCGTATTCGCTGTCGTTCGCGCGTGCGATCACATCGTCCACGTCCTTGAACCTGAGCAGCGGCAGCACAGGGCCGAACGCTTCTTCAACGACGACACGACTATCCTCGGGCGGGTTGTCGATGATCGTGATGGGCATGAAATAGCCTTTGCCTTCCGGGAAATCTCCGCCAGCGAGAAATTTCAGATTGTTCGCCTTCGCGTCCGCGATCAGATTTCTCAGTTTGTCGTACTGCATCTTGTTATTGATGGGGCCGAGGTCCGTGCCCTGCTGTGACCCGTCGCCCATGTGCACAGTCGCTGCATAATCAACGAGATCCTTCGCGAAGGCGTCATAAATGTCCTCATGGACATAGATGCGCTTGGCGGCGACGCAGAATTGCGCGCTATTCTGGAAGGCTGCCCAAAATAGCTCTTTGGCGGCTGTCTTCGGGTCCACGTCGGGCATGACGATGGCGGGGTCATTGCCGCCCAACTCCAGAGTGATGCGCTTCAGATTGCCAGAGCTGGCTTCCATGATCTTGCGCCCGGTGGCGGTGGAGCCGGTGAAGCTGATCTTGCGGATATCCTTGTGCGCGGTCATCCAGCCGCCCAAATCGTTGCCGCCGGAAACAATGTTAAGAACACCGGCCGGCAGAACCTGACTGAGCAGCTCACCGAGCTTCAGCGTGCCGAGCGGCGTGTAGGGCGAGGGCTTCAGCACCATCGTGTTTCCGGTCGCGAGCGCCGGTGCTACTTTCCAGATGGCGAGCAATATGGGAAAGTTCCACGGCGTGATGCCGCCCACGACGCCGAGCGGCACGCGCCGGGTTTCGACCGTGCGTCCATGGGCGTTCTCGACGATCTCAACCTCAAGGGCTTGCTTGGCGATTTCGTGGCACCAGATGGATGAGCCGCCGATCTCCCATTCAGCCCCGGCCCGGGCCTTGCCTTGCTCAAGGGTCAGAAGGCGCATCAGATCTTCGGCATTTTCCTGGATAATGTCGCCAATTTTTGAAACCAGAGCGCGGCGCTCTTCCGCCGGCCTGGTTGACCATGCGGGAAAAGCGCGCTTGGCGGCTGCGACGGCCTCTTCGAGCTGATCGCGGGTCGCTTCCGGTGCCTGCGCGAAGACTTCTTCCGTGGCGGGGTTGTAGACGTCGAAGGCCTGGGATGCACCAACGAGCTTACCGTCGATCGTCATCCGGTAGTCTGCGTCGAAATTGATGCTCATCGTTCAGATCCTTTCCATGAGGGCCGTGTTCGGCTCGCTTCCGGCGAGCGCGCGGCGCATGATTTTTCCGGTGCTGGTTTTGGGGAGGTCGTTGACAAAGGCGATAAGGCGCGGCACCTTGTAAGACGCGAGATGTTCACGGCAGTGCGCGACGATTTCCGTCTCCGTAGAGACATGGTTCATGCGCAGCACGATATATGCCTTGGCGAGCTCGCCCTTTTCCGCATCGGATACAGGCGCTACCGCGACCATGGCGACGGACGGATGCCTGGCGATCACCTGCTCAAGCTCGGCGGGGTAGATATTATACCCCGCCGTGATGATCATGTCCTTGCGGCGGTCGACGATGGTCAGATAGCCATCCTCGTCCTGCGTCGCGATATCGCCGGTGGCGAACCAGCCTTCCTGATCGAACGCCACCTTCGTTGCCGCGGGATTGTTCCAATATCCCATCGTAACGAGTGAGCCGCGAACCTGAAGTTCGCCTGCCGTGCCCGCGCCGGCGAGCTGGCTACCGTCCTCCATATTCGCGATCCGGACTTCCGTGCCCGGAAATGGCAGGCCGATAGAGCCATGATGCGCGGGCCAATAAGGCGAATGCGAGGCCGCGGGGCCGGCCAGCTCGGTCATGCCCCACAGCTCCAGCATCGGGCATCCAAAGCGGCGCTCGACCTCCAGAATTGATGCAGTCGGCATGGCCTGCCCGCCCACAGTGCACCGCGTGAGACTGGTAAGGTCGGCGTTGCCCAGCTCAGGACATTGCAGCATCTGATAATACATGGTCGGTACACCCTCGCAGAGGGTGATTCGGTGCTCACCGATCATTGCGAGCGCTCGTGCCGGGTCGAAGCGCTGCATCACGTAGAGCGTATAACCAGCCAGAAAAGCCGCGTTGAGCACGACATTGCCATAGACATGGGGGAAGGGCAGTGCGGTAAGGATCCTGTCGCCGCTGTGCCTCACGTGGATCGTGGCAGTCATGGCGACGCTGTCATACACCGCCCGGTGACTCGTCATGGCGCCCTTGGGTTTTCCAGTGGTCCCCGATGTATAGGCGATGGTGAAAAGGTCATCGGGGCTGGTGGGTCGCGGCTCCATAGATGGACCTTGGGCCACCTGGGCAAAGTCGACGCCGGTGCCATTTCCATCCTTGACGATCATCACGGGATTGACTTCGTCAACGAGCGACGCGGCGATCGCGTCATGGCGATCTCCGCCGCAGATGATCGCGCTGGCGCCGGAGTCAGCGGCGATATAGCCGACCTCCTCACTGCTCAGCAGAATATTGGCCGGAACGATAACTGCACCCAGCCGGGCAATCGCGTGATAGGCGATCACCCAGTCGATGCTGTTGGGCAGATAGAGTATCACGCGGTCGCCCTGCGCGACGCCCACAGAGTCGAGGCCGCCAGCGAAGCGCGCTGCCCGCTCATCGATCCGGGCGAAGGAGATGCGCTCGCCATCTTCCATATAGATTGCCGTCCGCTCGCTAAAGCGCTTTGCCGCCAGCGTCGTCAGACTGCTCATGATGGCGCCGCTCATGTCAGCTCCCCGGGATCAGGACCGCCTTGAGCACGGCACCCCGTTCAGAAGCGTGTGCCGCCTCCTCGATCTGCGAAAGGGGATAACGCTCGATGAGGCGGTCAAAGGGGAAACGTCCCTGACGCCAAAGCTCGATAAGCTGCGGGATGAAGATGTCGGGAACGCTGTCACCCTCGATGATGCCGCGAACGGTGCGACCGAAGAGGATGGCGTTCATGTCCAGTGTGAATTCGGTGCCGAGCGGCGCGACGCCGATCGTGCCGCAAATGCCGGTCAGGCGGAGTGCGTCCACAGCTTGCCGTACGACCTTGGGAAGGCCTGTGCATTCCAGGGAATATTGCGCTCCCTCGCCGCCGGTAATCGACCGTATGGCTTCTACCGGGTCGCCGCTGCCGCCATTGACAGCGTGGGTCGCTCCCAGTTCCTTCGCGAGTTCGAGGCGCTTCTCATTCAGATCGACAGCGATGATGGTCGTGCAGCCGACGACCCGGGCCGCCATGATCGCTGCCAGCCCGACCGAGCCCGCACCAAACACGGCAATGCTCGACCCTGCGCCGGGCTTCAACGCGTTCATGACCGCACCGGCGCCGGTCTGTATCCCGCAGCCCAAAGGCCCCATTATTTCCACAGGAACATCGGAGGGAATCTTGACGACGTTGCGTTCCGTCGCCAGCGCATATTCGCCAAATGAGGATTGCGCGAAGAAATAGGCGCTGATCCTGTGCCCATGCGCGTCGCAACAGGGGCTGCTGCCATCGGGGCGCGCGCCTGAGAAATTGCGACCGTACAGGTCCGGGCAATAGCCATAGTCGCCGTTCTGGCAGTTCGTGCAGGCGCCGCAGCTGGCGAAACTGAGCACAACCTTGTCGCCTGGCGCCACCTTGGTGACATCGCAACCGACCTCGACGACTTCACCCGAACCTTCATGCCCCAGAACGGCAGGCAAAGGGGTGGGGAAATACTGATCGCGCACAACGAGATCGGTATGACACATGCCGACACCCGCGATTTTCACGAGAACCTCGTTCGCGCGCGGCTGCTCCAGGCTCACTTTCTCAAGCCCGAAGGCGCCGCCCTGTTCCCGGACTACGGCGGCTGTCATCTCGATCATCGTCCACTCCCCTTCCGGGCGCCGCAACTTTCGTCAGGCCTTCTGTCGCGCAATCAACAGAGAAAGCTTGACGGCGCCCATTTCAATTGAACATATCGTGTCAACATGGACACAGACTGTCAATCCGGTGCATTGGAGTGGATGGCTTGCGGAGCAGGGTGGGTATGATCAGCAGGAGGCCCGAGGCAGACCTTGCGCGGCGCGAAAAGACCCGTGCCAGACTGATTTCCGCCGCCGCGCGCGTTATCGCGCAGCTGGGTCGGTCGAAGGCCACGATCGACGATTTCATATCCGCAGCAGGCGTGGCGCGCGGCACGTTCTACAACTATTTCCCGACTCGTGAGCATATGATCGATGCGCTGTGGGCACATCTGGGACGCGCACCCTTCGTCGAGATTCATGAGCGATGCGGCAAGATCGAAGATCCCGCATTTCGTTTGCTCGCCGAAACGAAGCTCGTCATCGCTCGCACCGCGATCGACGATGCCTGGGGGTGGCTTATCTATTCCTTGTCCGGCGATGAGGAGGACGTGAACGAGGATTTGCTGACATTTCCGCTTCCCACATTGGAAGCAGGCGTCGCGCAGGCGCGGTTCCGTGTAGGTGATATCAACGCCGCGCGGGACGGGGTTGTGGCCATGGTGCGAAGGGGCATGCTTGCTGTTTTGTGCGGGCGGGGATCGGCCGAATATCAGAAAGCCATATTGGAGATGATGTTGCTTTCGTTGGGCATCGCGAAAAAGGAAATCGCGGTGTTGCTGAACAAGGAGATACCCGAAGCGGACGATCTGCCAGGATTGCCATATGGCTGATCCGGTACGCGAAGCTGCGGCTCCGGCTGCGGAGCGCCGACATATGATTTGTCCCCTGTGCGAGGCGGGATGCGGCTTGGTCGCCGAAGTCGAGGGAGAGCGGGTCCTCGCGATCAGAGGGAATGCGGACGATGTGGCGAGCCGCGGGCATATCTGTCCCAAGGGCGTCGCGCTCAAGGATTTGCACGAGGATCCCGATCGCCTGCGCCGGCCGATGATACGTGAAGGGGAGCAGTGGCGGATCGTTTCTTGGCACGATGCGCTCGACCAGGTTGCTGCTCGTCTTCATGATATTCAGTCGCGCCACGGCAAAGACAGCGTCGCGGTGTATGGCGGCAACCCGACAGCGCATAATTTCGGCATTTTCACGCACTATAGTGATTTTCTCGGACAACTCGGCACTCGCAATATCTATTCGGCGGCCTCGCTCGATATCCTGCCAGTCCAGCTTGTCGCGTTCCTGCTCTATGGCCATCAGTTCTTGTTGCCTGTGGCGGATATCGATCGCACACAACATCTGCTGGTGATCGGGGCGAACCCGATGGTGTCGAACGGCAGCATGATGACAGTCCCGGACTTTCCCGCCCGTCTCAAGGCGCTGAAGGGCAGGGGCGGGCGCATGGCCGTGATCGACCCCCGCAGGACGGAAACCGCAAAGGTCGCCGATGCGCATCATTTCATCCGCCCGGGGAGCGATGCATTTCTGCTTCTGGCGATGATCGGGGTTTTGTTCGCGGAAGGGCGGGTCGATCTCGGCAAGGCTGCCGCCTACGTCGACGGGCTGGACGAGGTTCGTGCACTGTGTGCCCGTGTTCCGGTAAAACTTGCCGCGCAGCGAACGGGACTGGAGGCTGAAACCATACTCACGCTCGCGCGCGAATTTGCCGACGCGCCTTCTGCGGCTTGCTATGGCCGGATAGGGGTTTCGGTGCAGCGCTATGGCAGCGTTTGCCAATGGGCCATACAGCTGCTCAATATCCTGACCGGCAATTTCGATCGGGAAGGCGGGGTCATGTTCGCCGAACATGTCGCTCCGGCCCGGCCTTCACTTGATGATGCAGGCGCGATTGGTCGATGGCACAGCCGCGTTTCGGGCTATCCCGAATTTGGCGGATTGATGCCCGTCGCCGCGCTGGCGGAAGAAATATTGACCGAGGGTGAGGGGCGGATTCGCGCGCTTGTTTCGCTTGCCGGAAATCCCATACGGTCCGCACCAAACAGCGGCAAGATGGCCAGGGCTTTGAAGAGTCTGGAATATATCGTCACGATTGACCCGTATCTCAACGAAACCGGGCAATATGCCGATATCGCGCTGCCGCCGGTTTCACAGTTGCAGCGCAGTCACTATCCAATGTTCACGGCGCGCTTCGGCACTCGCAATACGATGCGTTACTCACCTGCGCTGTTGCAGACGGGTGCAGATGAAATGCAGGATTGGGAGATATTGGCCGGCCTTGCGTGCCGCATCGCCCGTCTGAACGGATCGCCCGAGCCAGATATTCAGACGCCGGAGACGTGTCTCGAAGAGATAATCTCAGGCAGTGCCCATCCGGATATCACGTTGCGGCAATTGATGGATAAGCCTGAAGGCATTGACTTCGGCCCGCTTCGCTCGGTGATGCCGGGCAGGTTGTTGACGCCGGAGAAACGCATCAACCTCGCCAGCAAGGATGTGATGGTGGATGTGGATACGCTGCTGGCGAACGCAATCAACGACGGTGAAAGCTTCCTTTTGTTCGGTAGACGAAATGTGCGCTCGAACAACAGTTGGATGCACAATCTTCCGCGCCTGATGGCCCGGAGGCCGGATCATCATCTGCTGGTTCATCCGCGTGACGCCGAGGCCCGCGGCGTGAAAGACGGAATGGCTGTGCGGCTGTCGACGGAAAGCGGTTCGCTCGTCGTAGAGGCCCGTCTTTCCGAAGAGGTCATGCCCGGAACGCTCTGCCTTCCGCACGGCTGGGATCACATAGACGCGGCGAACCTTTCTATCGCCAGTACGTTACCGGGCGCCAATTTCAATCTTCTGGTCGACGATCGCTTTGTCGACAGGCCTTCGGCCGGATCGGCATTCAATGCCATCCCGTGCCACCTCGAGATTATCTGAGCGGACAATTTCCGCGTATCACTGCCAGCGGACTTCCATATCGACTGCCCCCTTCACGGGAAAGTTCAGGGACAGATGCGTTCCTGTGCGCGACGCAGAAACGCCTTCGCTTGCGGCTTCGAAAGCCTGCGCAGTGCCGCGAACCACGGTTTCGCCGTCAAGGTTCAAGGACCAGTCGCCGCGGCCCCAGATGTTGGAGAGCCGGAAACTTTGATCGCCGTTCGTATGCCCTTCCATTCGTAACACCAGGCGCCTGGCCGTAGGGTCGAAATAGGCCGTAATGACATCGATGGCTTCGGGCAGATCGTCGAGTGCCGGTTCGGCGTGGTGGCTGGCATCCCACGGCTGACTGTAGAGCTTATGCAACCCATTAGGGACGTTGAGGCGCGCATAGGCAAGCAAGGCATTGCCGGTGTGTGGGTCCATGCAGCGGAACAGCCCGTTATCGTCGAACAGCTCGTCGTGCCGCGCATAATGATAGCCGCCGTCCGCCCATTTGGCATGAAGATAGCGGTCGGCGTAGGCGAGCAAGCCGTTGAGGGTTTGCGTGTCGCCCACTTCGGAGGCACAGGCAGCGGCCCAGCCGAAATCTCGCGCAGAGGCCAAATCAGTATTCTCCGTCATCATTTCAGGCGGAGCGATCCACAGCGTTCCGTCCGGGCCGGGCCGAAGCCAGCGCTTCATCTGCGCTGGATAATTCTGTTTCACGACGTCGGGGTTCCAGGCATGCATCAGCGTGCCGAGCCAGAAGTCGCTCCATGGCGCCTCAGGCGTCACCACGACGCGCTCTTCCTCCAGAACCATCATGTTGAAATGACCGTTCTCGTTCAGCACGCCGAAATCGCTCCAGGCCTTGAGATAGCCCTCGGTCACTTCCTTTGCAGTGTCGCCGCCATAGAGAATGTCATGAAAGCGGAAGCCGATGATCGGCACCTGGTTACAGATCTGGAAAACACAATTGGGTTCGCAGGCGATGCCGAGATAGCCGCGCTCCACCATGCTCCAGTAGATATGGTCGTTGAGCGACTTCTCGTCATAGTCATAGCGCTTCTGACTGCCCCAGAAGATCGGCTGGAACGTCAGTGACAGTCCATTTTCCTTTGCGTAGCGATCATCATTGAAGAGATGATGATAGAGCAGCGCCATCGACTGCAAATAGGCGCTGTACATGATGTTGTCTTTGATGATGGGGTTCCACTCGGAAGGCAGTTCCCCCTGTGCCTTGTTGAGCGGGCCGTTGCCGGTGCTCACATAGTGCCAGTAGGTCCACACATCGGGAGACCGCATTTTCTCGATCAGGCGCTGGAAAGGGCGACGAAAATAGCCCGGCGCCGCGGGAAGCCTGTGTACATGGGTAAGTGCGAGCGCGTAAGCCATATAGGCAAGCTGGAATCGATAGGCGCCGAAATCCTCCTGAAGGCTCGTTTTGGCCATCATGCCGGACCAGTCATCCTGCAATTGTGAGGCCAGATTGTGAATGCGCCGCAAATGCCCGCGCTGCTTTTCGTCGACCGCGCTTTCCATGGTGCTATTCAGAATCATGATCTGCCTGCATACTAAAATCTCGCTTCAGCCGATTCCGCCGCACGCTGCGTTGTCGCTTGGTTACGTGCGGGCGCATGACGACACAGTATCATCCAGGCCACGATTAGACATCCGCCATTCATATGCCCCCACCCTAAAAGGAAGTGTTTCTACTCTGGGCTGGCTTTGACGCGTAGTGGGCCATCGTCTTGGCAGACCGCCTCAACGCGCTGGAGCATGGCCGCGAGTTCAAGCGATAGACGCCTTCATTGACGAGCATTACGAAAGATATGAGTCGAGCACAACTGTCGGCTTCTGCCGATCGCCACAGCCACCTGCCATGAGCGCGTGGTGCAGCGCCGCGACCCATACGCCTTTCAGCGCGTGCGTAACCGAACCGCCAGCGTAAGCCACTTTTTAAGTCCAATTTCCTCTGCGGCCGGGATGCCGGCGGCTTGACACCACCGGTAACGCAGGTAAGAGATAATATAACATATCATAATACAGGGAATGTTGTGAATTACTGGAAGACGGCGGCCATGGCCGCAAGCGTATTGTCGGTGTCGCCAGCGTGGGCACAGGATGTACCTATCGACGAGGATATTGTCGTGACCGGATCGCTGATCCGCGGCCTCCCACGAGAATATATCGCGAGCCCGGTGTTCACCTATGACAAGACGGACGTCGTGAGATCGGGCGCCAACGCGATGTCCGAGTATATTCTGACCATTCCCCAGAACTTCGCCTCGGATCTCAGCGACTTCGGCACGGCGGCGACGAGTATCGGCACGTCACTCAGCACCGCTACGTCCTATAATCAATACGATGCCTTTTCTGCCTTTGCCTTGCGCGGGCTTGCGTCAGATGCGACGCTAACCCTGCTGAACGGACGGCGCATGCCTTCGGTCGGCATGGTCGAGGCATCGACTGTTTCGGTGATCCCCTCGGCACTCATCGAGCGGATAGACATCATCTCCGACGGCGCGTCCGCGACCTACGGCGCCGACGCCGTCGCGGGCGTGGTCAACATCGTGACGCGCAAGGTGACCGACGGGATCGAGCTGCGCGCGCGGGGCGGGGTCATGACCGAGACCGGTGCGAACAGCTGGGACGCGAGCGCGCTCGCGGGCACGAGCTGGGGAAGTGGCAGCATTTACGGCATGGCGAGCTATCAGCGCCGCGATGAGTTTGTGAGTGATCCGGTTATTTCGGGCGCGACGCCGCTGCAAATCAGCCAGCTCCCGCAAGAAGACCTGAGCGGTTTCTATGCCGGTATCCGCCAGGAAGCGGGCGATATCACCTTCTCGGTTGACGCCTCGCGCTTCCAGCGGGATCGCAGTGCGCGCCTTGACTATCCCAATACGCCGAACAGCAACCGCGACTACGAGAGCCGCACAACCGGCTGGTCGGTGAACGGCAACATGCACTGGGATGGTGAGGACGAGACCGCGATCGACATCAATTTCGACTATGGCGAGACCGATTCCGGAAGCGACCTCACCTATGGCAGTGGCCGTGTCACCAGCTACAACCACAAGAACAGCCTGTTCGTCGCCGAAGTCACTGGCCAGACGGCGCTTGCGTCGCTTCCCGCGGGGCCCGTCATTGTCGCGGGCGGCGCGCAGTATCGCAGGGAAACGCTGAAGACAGACGCGGCGATCTTCTTCCACCTCGATGGTGGCGAGCGCACCGCAAAATCTGTGTTCGGCGAAGTGAACGTACCCATCGTCGGCCCCAACATGGCGGTGCCGTTCGTGCGGAGCCTGACCCTGTCTGCAGCAGCGCGGTACGAGGACCTGGGATTCGACTCAGCACTGGCACCGAAGGCCGGTCTTCGCTGGCAGGTCGATCGCTCTGTTGCGCTGCGCGGCACCTATGCACGATCATTCCTGGTGCCGCGCTTTCGCGACACGATCGGCATCGCCGAACAGGTGTCGTTCTGGAGCCAGCCTTATCCGTTCCTGCCATCGGGAAGCCAGAACCCCGCCCTGCCGGATGGTAACGCGCTCGCCATCTACCGCGCGGGTGCAAATCCCGATCTTGATACGCAGCAGGCCGATACCTTTACGATGGGCGTGGACCTGACGCCGACCTTCATCCCCAAACTGTCGATCAAGGCCGGCTATTATCGCATCAAGATCAAAGGCCGGGTAATTACCCCGTCGCAGACCAACGCGGCCACGCTGCCGGATTTGCAGAAGTTCAACATCCTCAACCCCAGCGTCGAGCAGATCAGTGCTGTCGTGAACAACCCGACGACGTTCCGCTGGTTCTCCGCCAACGTACCGTTCGTGAACGGCGGAAACGCGGTGATTTACAATGCGGCGAGCGAGATTCCCGCTGACCTGCTCTCGCAGGCGCAGGTGATCATCGACATCCGGCCACAGAATTTTGCTGTCGAGTTCACCGACGGCATTGATCTCGATCTCGCCTACAGTACGAACCTGTTCGGCGGCACAGCGCGGTTTCAGCTAACCGGCCAGTATATCCTCAATCTCAACCTGAAGGCCGGCAGCGGCGCGCCGGTGTCGCGGCTTGACGGCTATGCCCAGGCCTCCGACCTGCGGCTTAACGGCAGCCTCGTCTGGGGACGCGGCGGCTTTTCGCTGGGCTCGGTCGTGAACTATGTCGACGGTTTCACCGACAATCGGCCGAACGTCACACCGGAAAAGGTCGGTTCCTACACCACGGCATCGGTTTTTCTCGGCCTTGATCTCGGCCGCCTGAGCAGCGCTCCTGCGCTTGCAGACGCCGACGTCCAGCTCGTCGCGGCCAATGTCTTCGACCAGCGCCCGCCGACGATCCGCAACGGCTATCTGGGTTATGACCCCTACAACAATCCGCCCAACCCGCGCACGATCAATCTCGTGCTGACCAAGCGGTTCGGGGGTCGATAGTCCGGCGCGGGACGTCTGTGCCGGGCTGCCGTCACAATGGTGTCTGGCGCAGGCGTATTTGTTTCCTGTCGGGTGTTTTGTATCCTTCCTCGCCTTTGCACTTCGTGCATTTCCCGGCGACTTCGATGACCGAACGGATCATCACGGCCAGTATGCGCTTTGGCTGCGTTCTTGCCGATGCCGGTTATGGTCTGTCAGCATCATTCCGGCAGGTCGTGAGCGCCGATTTCATGCCGGAATGTCACAGAGACCGGTTCCGCTGCAGCCTTTCTTTCTGATGAGTTATCTAAAGGTGAAAAATCTTTGAGGAAAGGAATAGTAAATATAAATCAATTAGATAGTGGAACTATTGATCCCGTTAGTCACCACGAAGCCTTCCCAAGGCATCCCAAAAATGCTATAAGTAGTTGTTTTCTAACGTTTATTCTGCTTCCTGCTCCCAGGCCCTCCCGCTCTGGACCGCCACATACCATCAATCTGATGGTATTTTCGATGGTACATCGCGCGGGTCCAGAAGGGAGACGCGACTTTGGCGACGGTCAGGCCCATTGCCGGTTTCGAAAGTCGACCGTGTGCGCGGCTGCCTTTATCCCGTCTTGTCATTCTGCCTTGATCGCCCGTTTCAATTTCTGGATTGCGGTGGGTTCCCCTTCGTGATGGTCGATGGAGGTGACGAAGTCGCCGTTGCGGTCCATGAGGAAGATGGATGCGGTATGGTCGATCGTGTAGTCGCCGCCATCCATCGGAACCTTCGCGTAGTAGACGTGAAAGGCTTTCACGATTTTCGCGATCTGTTCGTCGGTTCCGGTGAGGCCGATGATAGGCGTGTCGAACAGGGTGAGATAGTCCCCGATGCCTTCGCGCGTATCGTGTTCCGGGTCCACGGATACGAACACGATGTTGAACTTCATGCCGTCCTCGCCCAGCGCCTTGCGGAGTTGCGCGAGACGATTGAGCGTTGTCGGGCACACGTCCGGGCAGCGCGTGAAGCCAAAGAAGATCGCGTAGGGCTTGCCGCGCAGCGTCTGGTCGGTGACGATGCGGCCATTCTGGTCGGTCATCGTGAAGCTGCCGCCGAATGCCGAAGCGAGGCTCATCTGCGGGTTCGTTTCTTCGCGCGGCGTCATGAACAGCGCGGCAAAGAGCACGAGCAGGGAAAGCCCGGCAACGACCCATAGGCCCCGGCGTATCCGGCCCAGAGACAAGCGTCTGGACGGCGCACTCGAGCTCGCGTCGGTTTCAGGATCAATTGTCATGGCCGCTGCCTTCCATGCCGTAGTTGATCGATTCTACCTTGAGGTTGATCGTCGTCGTGCCAGCCTTTTCGAATTTCAACGTCAGCGGCACGAGCTTTCCGCGTTCCAACGGCGCCTTCAGGCCGATGAGCATGACGTGATAGCCGCCCGGCTTCAGCGCGAGCTTGCCGCCCGCCGGAACGGCGAGGCCGTCCTTCACGGGGCGCATGCGCATGACGCCGCCATCCATCGTCATAGTGTGGATTTCCACCTTCCCTGCAGCCGGCGAGGAGCCGCCGATCAGGCGGTCGGCAATCTTGCCGCTGTTGGTGATCGTCATGAAGCCGCCGCCATTGCTCTGGCCGGGTGCGGTCTGCCGGGTCCAGGGGTGGGCGATCGAAAGATCGCCCACCTCGAAGCTGGTTGCGGAGGCTGGAGCCCCCATGATCGCGATGAGGACGGGTACAAAGAAACGCGTATTCATAAGGAGGCTCCTTGCTTTTTTGAATGGCTCAGCGCGGCCCGGTCGCGGCCGCGAAGCGTTCTGAAACCATTTTCCAGTTCACGACCTGCCACCAGCCGTCGAGATAGTCGGCACGGCGGTTCTGGTATTTGAGGTAATAGGCGTGCTCCCATACGTCGTTGCCGAGAACCGGCGTCCCCTTCACTTCGGCGACGTCCATCAGCGGATTGTCCTGATTGGGTGTGGAGCTGACGGCGAGCTTGCCATCAGCGGCGACGATGAGCCATGCCCATCCCGACCCGAAGCGGCCCATGCCTGCCTGCTTGAACGCGGCCTTGAACGCATCCATCGACCCGAAGCCGGCGTCGATCGCGGCCTTTAGCGCGGGCGAGGGCAATCCGGTTTCGGCAGGCGGCGCCATCGTCTTCCAGAAGAAGCTGTGGTTCCAGTGGCCTCCGGCATTGTTGCGCACCGTGGCCGGGAGTGTGCCAGCCTTTGCGACAAGCTGTTCCAGTGTCTGGCCGGCGAGTGCCGGATCGGAAGCCACCGCCTTGTTGAGTGCATCGATATAGGCCTGGTGGTGCTTGCCGTGATGGATGGTCATCGTCTGCGTATCGATCGCAGGTTCAAGGGCGCTTGCCGCGTAGGGGAGGGCAGGGAGCGCAAAGGCAGCCGGAGCCTGCGCAGCAGCTGGTGCGGATTGCTGTGCGACCGCCGCTGGCGATAGTGCGAGACCCAGCACGGTTCCAAGAACGATTACGGTTTTCATGGTTGAGGTTCCTTTCCTTTTGATGTGGAGCGAGGCGCGTCGAAGAGGCCGAGCCAGTTCCGAGCGCGCGGAATGCGTGTCAGGACCAATCGCTCCAACGCGATCAACGCGACCAGCGAGAAGCCAACGAGTGGCAGAAGCACGCCGAACACAATGAGCAGCGCGATAAGAGCGCGAGGTATGCTTTCATCTGCAATCGCTGCAGGGGCGCCGAGTGTCCCTTCTGGCCGCCTCCGTCTCCACAGGATGAAGCCGCTGATCGCCATGGTCACCAATCCTGCAGCGGTGAAAACGCCGACGGCTTGATTGACGGGACCGAAGAGCTGACCTTCATGCCAGGCAATGCCGTAACCGACGACACGGTCGATGACGTGGCCGTCGTCGAACCCTTCGCGCGAAAGCAGATGTTGTCCTTGAAAATCGAACCGGATGAGCTGCTGCAGCGGCACGTTCGATGCGTCCGAGCGGATCGTCCACGCCGCGACGCCGGGCGCCCCGAAGCGGCCGGGCGCATTTGGCGGCGTTACGATCGCGGGGAAGGCGAGCCGTTCCGATCGTGCGCGCAGCACCATCGTGTCAAAAACGGCTGGAGGAAGGGCGTCCCGGCTGCCGGCCGAGGAAGCGTGTTCATCATGTGCCGAATGTGGTTCGGCATTTTCAGGCTTTGCATCGTTGATCGCCCATGCGGGTCCGCCTTTCACCCAGCCCATCTCGGCACGAACGGCCTTGAAGGCGCTGCCCCAGACATCGGTCCAGGGCAGCCCGGTCAAGAGCAGGATGAGTGCGAGGCTGGATATCCAGAAGCCTGTCACGGCATGAAGATCGCGCCACAAGACGCGTCTACCACGCGTAAGGCGGGGCCAAACGACCCCCGCGGCACCGTGTCCGCGTGGCCACCAGAGGCAGAGGCCAGAAAGGATGAGCAGGATCGCCCAGCTCGCGGCAAGTTCCACGAGCCGGTTGCCCACCGTGCCGATCAGGAGCTGGCTATGGATGCGCTTGACGATCGCCATGAGGCGATCACCGGGCCGAATGCTCCCAAGCACCCCTCCGTCGGGCGCAACAAAGATTTCGCGCACGTTTCCGCTTTCCGGCGACGCAAGGCGGATCATGGCGGCGTCGCCGTCCCGCTCGGGCAACCGATAGTCGAGAAGCTCCGACCCTTCATGAACGGCGAGCGCGGCCGCCACCTGTTGGTGCGGCGCGACTGCACCCGCGGCCGACAGCCCCTGGTAATCGCGCTCTTCCCAACGCTCGATCTGCGGCTTGAACAGATAAAGCGTACCCGAGATGGATAGGGTGACAAGGAAGGGCAGCACGAAGAGGCCAGCATAGAAATGCCAGCGCCAGATCGTGCGATAGACGCGCGATTGCATCTGCGGCCGGTTCGCTGTCATGCCCTCACCATGTGTAGCGCACGCCGGCATAGACGGACCTGCCGGTGCCGGGGTTGAAAATCTGGGTGGTTTCGCTCGCCACGCCCGCAATCGCCACGGTGGAGATGTACCGCTTGTCGGTAAGGTTGCGGCCTTCGATGTAGGCGGACCAGTGCTTGCCGGAATCGAACCCGGCCTTGAGGTTCAGCAGCGTGTAAGGATCGACCGTGAGCGTGTTGGCATTGTCTGCATAATAGTGGCCGGGCGCCCATTCGATATTCGGACCGGCATAAAGGCCGCTCGCATGCCTGTAGAGCGCTTCGGCGCGTAGATAATGCTTGGGCACGCCGGGAATGCGGTTGTCGCCGTAGATCGCGTCATCATCGAAAGAGAAGTCGCTGTAGGTGTAAGCTGCGGTCAGGGCCAGGCTGTCGCCCGTCGCTGAAAGCGGAATGGATGCATCCAGTCCGGCCTCGATACCCTGATGCACCGTGCGATCGGCGTTTGTCGTTGTGCAGGGCGCCCACGGGAAAAGCGTCAGGCACTGAAGCTCGTTCCTGATTTTAGAACGGTAGAGCGAAACGTCCCAGCCGATACTGCCGCTTTGACCGCGGGTGCCGATCTCGTAGGTTGTCGCGCGCTGCGCCTTCATGTCGGTGGTGGGCGTCGAAAAGATGCCCGCATCATAGCTCGGCACTTCCGCGCTGCGCGAGACGTTGGCGAAGAGCTGGATATCGGGCTGCACGTCCCAGAGAACGCCCAGTTTCGGGCTCCAGAGGTCGAAGCTCCGGCGCCCCGAACTGTCGCCATCGGAGAGGAGGCGATCCCGCCGGTTTCGGCTCGCGTGAAGGTACTGCACGCCAGCAATCAGCGCGAGGTTCGGCTGAATGAAAAGCGAATCCTCGGCGTAGAGAGAGAAGTTTTTCGACGTATCGACCATCGATTGGGTGAGGTCGCCCTTCACCGCCGCGATGTTGATGAACTGTTCGGTATCCATCTTGCCGTTGTGGATGTTCGCGCCGACGATCAGGCGGTTGCGGATGCCGCCGAGCGCCCGATCGTCAACGGCCCGCACGAACCCGCCGTAATCATCGACGGTATAGTCGAGATATTGATAGATTGGATGATCGACGTGGCGCCAATTGTAGAATGCGCCCAGCTCGAGAACAGTCTCCTTGAACCGCAGGGTCGTCTTGTTGGAAACACGAATGGAATCGACGTTGCGCTGCTGGTCCTGATCGACCCAGCCGGGATTTGCGGCACGGGGCGAACCCAGCGCCTCAGCCTTGGAGACCTCACCGGGTATGCGCTGATTGGTAGAGGCGCCGGTAACATAGAAGCGCGTCTCGATGGTTGGTGAAATGCGGTAGCCGATATTGAAATTGCCCCTGATGGCGTCGCCGTCGCTGTGGTCTCGATAGCCGTCGATCCGCTGACCCGAGAGCGTTGCAAAATAGTCGAACGCAGCGGATACGCCGCCTGTGCTCGCCTGTCCTTTCACATAGCCGAAGCTGCCGACATCGATACGTCCGTCGAACGCCGCAGCGTCATGCCCGCTCGGCGTGACGAGATTGATTGCGCCGCCCAGAGCATTGGCGCCGAAGCGAAGCGCATTTGCGCCCTTGTAGACCTCGACATAACGATAGGCGCTGGGATCGATCTCGAAGAAATCCATCAGGCCATCGGCGGTGTTCGTGGGAACGCCATCGAGATAGACAGCGACGCCCCGCGTACCGTAAGCGCGGGACAGGCCCGATCCGCGGATCGAGACGCGTGCATCGTCGCCCATGCGCGGCTGTGTGATCACGCCGGGAACGTATGCGAGAATATCCTTGATATGCTGGACCGGCGTATTCTTGAATATCGTGTCCGGGATCACCTCGACCCCGCCGGGTGTACGCTCGATCGCCGTCGTGGCCTGCGCCGTATCGGGAATGCCGACTACGACGATCGTGCCCTGATCCTGCGTTTCGCTCTCGTCGGCCAGCGCCGTTCCTGCAATCAGGCTGGCGCTGAGCGCCAGAATGGAAATTTTCATGATAAGTCCCTGTTTGAATAGAATTGGGTCAGCTTGTCGTCTCTGCGATGACGGGCGTCAGGAAAGAGGCGCCAAAACTCTGAACTGGGCGGTGTACGGCGCGAACATGGAGTCCATCATCTCCGCCACCGGCGCGGACGTGGTGGCCACGGTGCCGCCTTTGACGGGCGGATCAGGGGCATATTCGGCCTGAAGGACGAGGCCTTCCGCATAAGCCCGGCCACGCAGCATCTCGACCAACGCGATGGCGAAATCGATTCCCGCCGATACGCCAGCACCGGTCAGAATATTGCCGTCGGCCACGACGCGCGCATCGACGGGGATGGCGCCGTAATCCGCCAGAACTGGCCTGACCGCCCAATGCGATGTCGCCTTCTTTCCGCGCAGCAGACCTGCCCTGGCCAGCACCATAGAGCCAGTGCAGACGCTGGTGATGTGCTTTGCACGGGATGCCCTGTCCTTGATCCAGTCGATTGCGCTCGCCTGTTCCATCACGGCGAGCGTGCCCGCGGTGCCGCCGGGTACGAACAGGACATCGAGATCGCGCGGCGTATCCGCCATCGTGACGGTCGGCGAAATCGCGAGGCCAAGATCCGAAGCCACCGGCGAAAGATCGCTCCCTGTGGTGACGAGATGCACCTTCGCGCCGAACATGCACGCGAAGAAATAATGCGGTCCGACAAGGTCCAGCGCGGTGAAGCCGGGATAGAGGAGCATGGCAACCTGCTCCTGCCCCCACAGGCCCGGCCCCAGGACACGGGTCATCGCCTCCATATGCTCTTCGGTCATGGCCGAATGCTCCGCGCTTGCGGATGGACCTGATCCACCCGCCTGCGCAGCCATGGCCTTTTCGATTGCGAGATAAGGGGCGAGCAGCGCTGCCCCGGTCATGCCCTGAAGGAGCATGCGACGATTGGTTGTCATGATCGGGCTCCTCAGTATTTCACGCCGAAGGTGATGAAGGCAGAGCGGGGTGTTCCCGGCCGGACCACCGACTGATTGAAGTAGAGATAGGGCAGGTAGTAGAGTTTGTCGGTGATGTTCGTGACCGTCGCACTGACCTGGAACGGGCCTGTCTCATAGCTCGCTTGTGCGTCGAAAACGGCATAGCCGCCGGTCTTGTCAGTGTTTGGCAGCGTCGTATAAGCGCCCGACGCGGCGGTCATACCAGCGCCGAGACCAAAGCCCTGCAGCGCACCATCGCTGAAGCGATAGCGGACGGCAACACGCCCGCTGTGCTTCGGTACACGGGTCAGCCGGGCGCCGACATTCGATGGCGTGATACCGTCATCAGTGACGGTCGCATCCGTGTAGGCGTAGCTGGCGAGTAGCGAGAAGCGTGAGCTCGGCTCCCAGATCACATCGGCTTCAGCGCCGCGAGACCGTTGTTGCCCGATCTGACGCGTGGTGCCGAACGGATCGGTGAGCGGCACGTGGTTGCGGGTCTGGTGGAAGGCGGCCAGCGTTCCGGACAGACCGGCTGAAGCGAGCGCGAACTTGAGTCCGCCTTCCCAACTGCGCGAGGTCTCTGGGGTGTTCGGAACAGAGGTTGGATTGAAGAAGATCGTCTGCCGTGAACCCGTCGCGTATCCAGCGAACAGTGATACGCCATCCACCACATCAACAGTTATGCCCACGCGCGGGTCGACCCGGCCGAAGCTGTGCCTCGGGCTGAAAATGCCGTTGAATCCCTCCTTGCTCTGATATCGGCTGTAGCGCAGCCCCACCAGAAGGTGGACGCGCTGCGCGATCGTCATCTGGTCCTGTGCGTAAAGTCCGAGAGTCCGATAGGTGTTGACGTATGTGTCGACGGGGAAATCGGTTGGGCCGAACGCGATGTCGCTGTCCGGATCGGCATAGTCCAGATAGCCGATGGGCATGCCGCCCGCGCCGAAGCCCATCGTGCCATGATAATCGACCATGTCATATTGTGCGCCGGCGATCAGAACATGCTCGATGCCGCCGGTGGAAAAGGTGCCGGTGAGGCTGCTGTCATACGTCATCTCGCGGATGGTGACGTTGGGCATCCTTGCCGTGTAGATCGGATAAGCGGTGCCGATTGGCGGGAAGAAATCCACGAAGGGCGACATCAGCAGCGTGAAGCTGCCGTTCTCGTTCACCGTATTGTTGTAGCTGCGGACCCGCACCTGCGCGGTCAGATTATCCGAAAGGCGGTGTGTGAAGATGCCTGCAAGGGAGACATTCTCGATCGTGGTTTTCGGCGCGTCTGTCGCGCCCGTGAAGCGGAAAGGATCGATGTCGGAGCGGCCCGTCAGTTCAAAGGGCAGGCCCGAATATTCAAGTTGCTCAATCCGGTTGTAATTTAGCCGCACCACCAGACTGGTGTCGTCGAAGCCGATGCGCAGCGATGATGCAAGCGTCACACGATTGTTGGTGACAGCGTCGATCGCATCATCCGCGTCGACGATCTCGGCGACGATGCGTGCCGCAACATTGCGGCCCAGCGGCTGATTGATCTCCACCGAGGGCTGGATCGTGCTGAAGCTGCCGGTACGGAAAGCTGCGCTGTAGCTGGGTGTCAGTTCAGGTGTCTGGCTGATCACATTGATGAGGCCGCCGACCGGAGCGCCGGTGCCGCCGCCGAACAATTGTGACGTCGGCCCCTTGGCGACCTCGATGCGTTCGACTCCGATCAGACTGGATGGGTCATAGGTCGAGGCGTCGCCATATTGCGGCAGGCCATCGACATAGATTTCCGACGAGAAGCCGCGTACGATCGGCTTGATGAGCACCGCTTCCGACGGCTGCGCCGGTACGACACCGGAAATGTTGCGCAAGGCCTCGGAAAGTGTGGTCAGGTTCTGTTCGTCGATCAGTGTGCGGGTCAGCACCTGAACCGATTGCGGCGTCTGCTGGATCGGCACCGGGGTACGCAGCGTTGCTGCATCGGTTGCATTGTAGCCGCGGTCCGTACGCGCGGTGACGATGATTTCGCCCGGTGTCCAGCCAGCCGGCTGGTCGGCTGTCTGGGCCTTTACCGGCGCTGCAGAGGCAAGTGCGGCGCCGAGCGCGATGATGGATATTCTCATGATATTTCCCCTGTTTTGCTTAAAAGGATGATCAGCCCTTGGCGCTTGCGAGCGCTGCGCGGATGCGTGGCTCGAGAAGACGGCGCTCTTCAGCCGACAAACATCGGCCGATGGCGTGCCGCTCACTCCTGAAAACGAGCCACAGATCGTGGTCGGCTCCGGATCGGCCGGAGGCTTCGAGCCGGGTCCAGAAGGTGGGCAAGCTGATCCTGCTCCTGCGGCCGCGGTGGTCGGAGCGGATCAGTTCGACGTCATGGCTGCGCACGCACAGCCGCTCTTCCGGCACCGGCGCACGGTTGAAGAGGTGCAGAGCCACGAACAACGCACCGAGGTCGAGCGCGGCGAAGAGCAAGACTGGCCATGCTCCGATCAGGAGGAAGCGCACGCCCACGAGCGCGCCAAGTATGGCGCCGCCGATGAGCAAAGTTCGGCCCATTGGCGGGAGCGGCGAGCGCGGCGCGAACATGCGCAGATCGAGATGTGGCGCAGCGCCTGCTGGCTTGTCGGGGTGGCCGTGTGCGCCGTTCTGGGGCGCGGCGATGCCTGGAGTTGGGGACATGCGTCAGTACCCTGCGGCGGCAGGCAGGCCGCCCATGAGCAGGGGTGCGTCATGAATGATGGCATCCCCGACACGGAAAAGGATGCAGATTGCGATGAGCAGCCAGGCGGAACGGCGAACCTGCCGTAGCCAGGCGGTGAAGGCGCCCGGCGCCTCCCGATCGATACCCATGAAAGACGGACCTCGTGCAAAGCCGGGGCAAATGTCCCGGCGCGACGCAGGCATCAGCGCCTGCTGTCAGCAGCGAACGAGATCGATCTTGTCCGCCGCGCGCGCTTTTCAGGCGTGCGCGGGCGGTCCGTGTGCGGGGGGCGGGGGCGCCGCGAGGCGATGCACCGTGAGATCGGCGATCGCGCGGCTCTGAAAAGCGGGCGAAGCCAGGTAGGGCTTCGGGGACAGCGGCGGTGCGGCGGTCAGCAGGCTGCCGACGGACGTGGCGAACGCACAGCCGTCATCGGTGGGCTGCGGATGCTTGCTGCCATCGTCATCGTCGAAGGGTACGAAGGCCTCGATGGCCCCATTACCGGTACAAAGCGTCATGACGATGCCGTCCGAAGAGACGGTCGGCATGTAGCCGGTGGGTATGATTGACCGGACCAACAGCGCGCAGAACGCCAGAAGCGCGAAGAGCTCCCAGCCAAGCTGCGTCCTGTCGATCCGAATCCGCATATTCGCCCTCTAGGCGTAAGCGCCGATGATGTCAGCAGGATTCAGGCAAGCAAAATGTCGCAGCAAACCGTCAGCGGTGACCGCGGCGGCCTGGAAGGTCCATCTACGAAATGGGGATGAACAACTCCGACGCGATCGCCCACGGTCCGTTCTTGCACGTCCACCGCGCAAGGTAGGGACCGCTGCGCTCGCGCTCGGCCGCCTCGGGCTGCCAAAGCGACCTCCAACTCCCCAATTCAGCTGCAACCTGACCATCGGTGTCGATTTCGATGCGTTCCGGTATGCGGACGAACGCGATGAACTGCTCATCCTCGAAAGCGCGCGCGAAGGCATCACGCATTGCAGTACGGTTCGGGACCAGAGTCCCGCTGCTGGCGATCACCTGCGCGTCTAGCGCCATTTCCGCGACGGACGCATCAGGGTCGTGGCATGCGATGGCTGAATTGGAACGCGCGCGGGCTGCGCGGATGTCGCGCTCGGCGGCGCCATGCGCGTTCGTCATGAGGCATCCGGCATATAGGCCCAGCATTCCACCTCCGTCAGTGCGCCTCCGACAAGTTTGCTGGCGCCGAAGGCGCTGCGGGCGGGCAGGCGGTCTGGGGCGAAGTATTCCAAGTAAACGGCGTTGAAATCACGCCACTGATCCATGTCGGCGAGCATTACCGTGCACTTGAAGATCGCGTCCATGCCGAGGCTGAAGGCGGCGAGTTCGGTCTTGATGTTCTCCATCGTTTGCCGCGTCTGGCCGGCGAGATCATCGGCCTTGGTCCCGTCGGGGCGATTGCCGATCTGACCGGACAGGTAGAGGACGTTCTCCACACGCACGGCGCGCGAAAACGGCGATCCGGGCCGTCCGCCGGGGAAATATTCGATCGGCGGCCGTGTATCAGGTTTGTTCATGCCAATATCCTCATCACATTGCCGCCCATGACGCGGGCGGTTTCCATCTCGGTGAGTCCACGCGCAAGCAGCGTACCAGCCAGTGCCGGCCAGTCGCGATAGCTCGGCAGGACGCTGCGGTAGGTGAAATCCATGTCGGTTCCGATCGCGACATGATCGATGCCGAGCTGATCGATCATCCGGAAGATCGTATCGACGAAATCTTCGAAGCTCGCCTGCGCGAAGCCGGCCGGGACGCAGCCGACGACACCGCCGGTTCCGGTGACGCGCCGCGCATGGTCGAGGGAGATCAGCCGCGGATGGCCGCTGGCGGCCGGCGCGACGTTGGAATGGGATAGCAGCATCGGGCGGGCAGCGATCGCGGTCGCCTGTTCGACCGTATCGGGACTGGCGTGCGAAAGATCGACGAGCACGCCCGCTGCCTCCATCGCGCGGATCGTGTCCCGGCCGAGCGGCGTCAGCCCGCCATGGGTGGGCGCTTCGGTCTGCGTGTCGCCGATCTGGTTGGTGCGATAATGGATGATGGTGATCGATCGCACGCCCTGGGCGGCCGCCTCTGCGATGCGGTCGAGACGGTCTTCGACGAAGTCGCCGCCTTCGACGGAGAGCAATCCGGCGAGTTGACCCTCGCCATGCGCCGCAGCGATTTCGCTACCCGTGCGGGCGAGGCGCAGCCCCTCGCGACGAAAGACGCGACCGGCGGCGCGGATCTGGCGCTGATGATCGGCAAGCGCCTCGCCCGGTGTGAAGGTGCGCCCGGCGCCGAGCCCGCGATCCGTCCGTTCCAGCACAGGAAGGTCGGCAACGGTCGCGAAGACCGCCGCGCTCAGTCTGGCGGAACGCATGTCCGCCACCGCGCGGGCGGCATCGGGTTTTGGATAAGAGGCGACAAACGGCGTCTCTGGCGCACCCGACATGAAGAAGCGGCCGGGATGCGCATGCAGGTCGACGGTCGGGTGACGTTCAAGAAAGGCCAGCCCGGCAGCCTGTCGCCGGGGATCGATGCCCGGAGCGGGCGGGGGCGGGCCGGCGGCCTGCGGAAGGCAGATCAAACACATGAACCGGGTCTCATTCGGGTGATCGAACCTTAGCCGTGGCGCTCAGCAGAACGAAGCGGAAATCTATCTTGTATCGTAATTCGATACACAGTATCGCAATATGAAGCAACTGGAGAGATAGATGTTCGCAGAACTCGCTGAGCCGCCGCTGGATCCGATTCTGGGCCTGGCCCAATTGCTTGCGGGGGACACGAGCCCCGACAAGGTGGATCTGGGCATCGGCATCTACCATGACGCTACGGGCCGGGCGCCGGTGCTGGACTGTGTCAAGAGCGCGGAACGCTGGCTCGTCGAGACGCAGCCGAGCAAGCGCTATCTCTCGTCCTCGGGCAACGCCGACTATAATGCCGCCACCCGCGCGCTGCTGTTCGGCGAAGGCAGCGACGGTTTCGCGCGCAGCAGAGCTATACAGACGCCGGGCGGGACGGGCGCGGTGCGGCTCGCGTCCGATCTGCTCCGCAAGCTGAGCCCGGGCGGGCGCGTCTTCATCCCCGGCCCGACCTGGCCCAACCATCCCGCCATCCTGAAGGCGACGGGGCACGACCTCGTCGTCTATCCGTATTACGACACCGAAACCGGCAAGGTCCGTTTCGACGAGATGATGGCGACGCTCGCCACGATGGGTGCGAAGGATGCGCTGCTTCTGCACGGGTGTTGCCATAATCCGACGGGCGCCGATCTCGATCTGGCGCAGTGGGGCGCGGTTGCCGACCTCGTTTCGAAGGCGGGAGCCGCGGTGCTGGTCGATCTTGCCTATCTTGGGCTGGGCGACGGGCTGACGGAGGATGCGGCCGGCATCCGGCTGCTCGCGGAGCGGCTCCCCGAATTCATTGTGGCGACCTCCTGTTCGAAGAATTTCGCGCTTTATCGCGAACGCGTCGGGGCGCTGACCGTGGTGGGGGCGAGCGAGAAGGATGCGGTGCTCGCGCATGCCCATGCGCTGCCGCTCGCGCGCACGAACTGGTCGATGCCGCCCGATCACGGTGCGGCGATCGTCGCGCATATCCTCGGTGATACGGACCTGCGCAAGGGCTGGGAAGCAGAGCTGGCGACGATGCGGGAGCGCCTCAACACGATCCGCGCCCGGCTGGCCGCGCGGCTCGCCGGGCATGGCGCGCGCGACTATGGTTTCATAGCGCGGCAGCGCGGCATGTTCACGATGCTCGGCATTTCGCCCGAGGGCGTGGAAGCGCTGCGGCGGGATCATCATGTCCATCTCACCAGCAGCGGCCGGGTCAATGTCGCGGGGCTGAACGAGAGCAATGTCGATCGCGTCGCCGATGCCATCGCAGCGGTGAGCAGTGCGGGGCTATGATCCGCGATCGCCGGTTTTGTCGCACCATACGCAACTCATGGCCTTCAATGTTGCGAACAGCGATTCAATCTCGCTAGCTCGGCCGGTACACGAACAGAGAGGTTGAAGTGGGTCCCGAACAGAATCGACGTTTGACGCAGGTCGGACCGGGTACGCCGATGGGCGAGCTTCTGCGTCGTTACTGGCATCCATTCGCGGCGATCTCGGAGGTCGATGAAGCGGGGATCAAGCCGGTACGGCTGCTGGGCGAGAACCTCGTGGCGTTCAGGGCGAAGAACGGCACGTATGGATTGATCGACCGCCAGTGCCCGCATCGCCGTGCCGACATGCTGTACGGCATCATCGAGGATGAAGGCGTCCGGTGCAGCTATCATGGCTGGTGTTTCGCCGCGTCCGGCCAGTGCCTTGAGCAGCCTTTCGAAGACATCGCCAATCCCGGCGCGCGCTTTCGCGACAAGATTCAGACCAAGGCTTATCCGGTCGAGGCGAAAGCCGGGATGCTGTGGGCTTATCTCGGGCCGCAGCCTGCGCCGCTCGTTCCGAACTGGGAGCCGTTCACGTGGCAGAACGGGTTCCAGCAGATCGTGTTCGCGGACATTCCGTGCAACTGGTTCCAGTGTCAGGAGAACAGCTGCGATCCCGTGCATTTCGAGTGGATGCATCGCAACTGGTCGTCCGTGCTGGGCGGTGACGGCAGTTATGGCCCGACCCATCTCGAGCTGATGTTCGAAGAGTTCGAGTTCGGGCACATCTACAAGCGCGTGCGCGAGGATACCGACAAGGAGAATCCGCACTGGACGATCGGCGCGACCGCGCTGTGGCCCAATGCCTTTTTCCTTGGCGATCACATCGAATGGCGCGTGCCGGTGGACGATGAAAACACGCTTTCGATCACCTGGATGTTCCACCGCGTTCCGAGCAATCGCGAGCCGTTCGTGCAGAAGCGCATTCCCTGGTGGAAAGGCCCGACGAAGGATGCGTCGGGCAAGTGGATCACGAGCCATGTGATGAACCAGGACATCGTTGCGTGGGTCGGTCAGGGCACGATCGCCGACAGGACGCAGGAGCATCTGGGTCGCAGCGATCTCGGCATCGTGATGATACGCCGGGCGTTTGAAAAGGCGATGAAGATCGTTGAATCGGGTGAGGGTGACCCCATGGGCCTGATCCGCGATCCCCAGCGCAACACGTGCATCGAGATGCCGATCAAGCATCGCGAGCTGTTCACCACGTCGATGACGCTGGAGGAGAGCCGGCGGCTGGGCGATTCCATCCAGTATCGGCTCAACCGGCCCGATTATCAGCACCAGGTCGGCCAGCCCGACGAGGTGAAACGCGAATACCAGATCGCGATGGGGATGATCTCCGAGGACGCGACCGAAACCATCTGAACCAGAAAGATCTTGAGGGAGTTTACGGGCATGAAACTGGGTACGATCCGAATTGATGGCACACCGACGGTGATCGCCCGCGTTGCCGACGAAAAGGCTGTCGCGCTCGCCGCCTACCGCTGGATGGAAGACCTGATCGAGGCGGGCAATGCGGGTCTCGATGCTGCCAACGAAGCCATCCAGGCCGCGCTCGCGGGCAAGCTGCCGGTGATCGATCTGGCAGGCGCCGACTGGATGGCGCCCAATCCGCGCCCTTCCAAAATTCTCGGCTGCGCCGTCAACAACAACAACCTGAACCAGAAGGCCATGAAGCCGATGACGGCGCCGATGTTCTTCATCAAGGGGCGTTCGGCGCTGACCGGCCATAACAAGACGATCGACATCTTGAAGGACCACGGCCCTTCGATCCCCGAGCCCGAACCCGTCGTGGTGTTCGGCAAGATGGCCAAGAACGTTCCGCCGGAAAAGGCGCTCGACCATGTGTTCGGCTACACGCTGACGAACGACGTGACCGCGAGCGGCGTGAAGTTCGGGCAGGATTCGATCGCGCTCAAACAGACCGCCGACATCGTGAAACCGCACCACACCGCCTGGCGCCCGAAATTCGAAGGCGAGGATACGTGGCTGCTGTTCATCTATCATTCCAAGTCCAAGGCGGCGGATACATTCGCCGCGATGGGCCCGTGGCTGACGACGAAGGACGAGGTTCCCGATCCAAACAAGCTGCGCGTGCGCGGCTATATCGACGGCGAGTGCTTCGCCGACGATTCGACGGCCAATTATTTCTTTCCGGTCGAACGCGTGATCTCCGAAGCCTCGAAATGGTTCACGATGGAGCCGGGCGACTGCATCCACACCGGGACCGCATCCAAAGGCACCGAAAAGCACCCGCGCGGCAATATCGGCACCTATCTCTCGGGTTATGACGGCAAGCTGTGCGACGTCGAGGTCGAAGGCCTTGGCCGCCTCTCCAACCGTATCAATCTGGAGAAGTGAGCATGTCCGTCCCCGTTATCGACGTGCACACGCACATGCTGAGCGAAGCATGGCTGAACGACATTCGCGCGCACGGCGCGCCCAAGTATGACGTGAAGCCGACTGCGGCCGGGCAGAACAGCGTATGGATGAGCGGCGCGCCGTTCATGACCATCTTTCCCGAAATGTTCGACTATGATCTGCGGATCGCGAACATGGACAAGGCGGGCGTCGATGTGGCGATCGTCTCGCTGACCTGCCCCAGCGCCTATTGGGGCGGCGAGGACGTGAGCACGCGGGTTGCGCGCGAGATGAACGCGCACATGGCGTATCAGCAGGGGCGGTTTCCGGACCGGATCCGCTTCTTCGCGACACTGCCCTGGCAATATGCGGACAGCGCGGTCAGCGTTCTGAAGGAAGCGGTCGCGCAGGGTGCGGTGGGCGTGTTCGTGAGCGCGAACATCGACGGCAAGAGCCTGACCGCGCCGCAGTTCGCGCCCATCTGGCAGGCGATCGACGATCTGGCGCTGCCGGTGCTCATTCACCCGACAGCGCCGCAGGGCGCGAAGGAAATGGAACTCGACGAATACGGCCTGGTGCCGCCGATCGGCTTCATGTTCGATACGACGCTGGCGATCTCGCGGATGATTCTGGACGGGTTCATCGATCGCTATCCCAATGTCGGGATTATTGCCGGGCACGGCGGTGCGGCGCTGCCGTATCTAGCGGGTCGGCTTGACCGGTGCCACGAGATGATCCCGGCCTGCGCCGAGAAGATCAAGGACAAGCCGTCGACCTATTTGAAGCGCATCTATTATGACACCGTGGTCTACGAAAAGAATGCGCTCGACCTGTGCATCGAGGTCGCGGGCGGGCCGGAGCGGGTGATGTACGGATCGGACTATCCGCACAATATCGGCGACATGGCGGGGTGCCTCGCGCGGGTGGATGCGCTCGATGCCGGGGCGGCGAAGCTCGTCAGGAGCGGGACCGCGCAAAAGCTGTTCAAGCTGTGATCGCGCCCGCGCTGGTGGTCGACGGCAAGCCGCTGGCGACAGCGGCGCGCTTTCCGGTGATCGATCCCGCGACCGGAGCGTCCTTCATCGATGCGCCGCTGGCGAGCCTTGCCGATGTGGATGCAGCGGTCGCGGCGGCGCGGCGGGCTTTTCCCGGCTGGGCAGCGACGTCGATCGAGGATCGCGCGCGCGCCGTGCTCGCCGTGGCGGATGCGATCGAGGCGGCGAAGGACGAGCTGGCGGCCCTGCTCTCGCGCGAGCAGGGCAAGCCGCTGGTGTCTGCCGCCGGCGAGATCATGGGCGCGCTCGGCTGGGCGCGCGCGACTGCGGCGCTACGGCTGCCCGTCGATATCATCAAGGATGACGACAGCGTCCGGATCGAAGTGCATCGCAAGCCGCTTGGCGTCGTCGGGTCGATCAGCCCGTGGAATTTCCCGGTCATGATTTCGATCTGGCACATCATTCCCGCACTCATCGCCGGGAACAGCGTGATCATGAAGCCGTCGTCCTACACGCCGCTCGCCGCGCTTCGGATGGTGGAGATCGCCAATCGGCACCTGCCGCCGGGTGTGCTCAACTCGCTGACCGGCGAGGGCGATATCGGGCGCGCAATCGCCGCGCATCCGGGGATCGACAAGATTGTCTTCACCGGATCGACGCCGACGGGCCGATCGATCATGGCGAGCGGCGCCGCGAACCTGAAACGTCTGACGCTGGAGCTGGGCGGCAACGATGCCGCCATCGTGCTGCCCGATGCGGATATCGACAAGATCGCGCCGAAACTGTTCCTGAAGTCATTCATGAACAGCGGCCAGATCTGTGCGGCGGTCAAGCGCATCTATGTGCACGAAAGCCTGCATGATGCGCTGGCGGAAAAGCTGGCGGAGATGGCGCGGGCGGCATCCATCGGCCCCGCGAGCGATTCCGCGAGCCAGTTCGGTCCGGTGCAGAACCGGATGCAGTTCGATCATGTTTGCTCGCTCGCTGCGGACGCAAAGGCGAAGGGCGGGCGTTTCCTTGCGGGAGGCGAGCCGTTGGACCGGGATGGGTACTTCTTCCCGCTGTCCGTCGCGGTCGACGTGCGCGACGGCATGCGTGTCGTGGACGAGGAACAGTTCGGTCCGATTCTTCCGATCATCCGCTATTCCGATGTGGAAGATGCGCTCGCGCGCGCCAACGCCAGTGAGAACGGGCTGGGTGGATCGGTCTGGTCGTCGAATGTCGCGGCTGCGACCGCGCTGGCGCAGCGGCTGGAGTGTGGCACCGCCTGGGTCAACGACCATGCGAGCATCTCTCCGGACGCACCGTTCGGCGGCGCCAAGCAGTCTGGCGTCGGTGTTGAGTTCGGGCTCTACGGACTGGAAGAATATACGCAGCTCCAGACGCTCCGCGTTGCGAAGGTCTGACAATCGGGAGAGGGAGGCGGAGTGTTCCAGTTCGACCAGACATTCCGCGACGAGTTCGCCGCCAACTGGCGCGTGTTGCTGATTGCGATCACCGCGCTGTTCTTCGGATTCTCCGCGCCCGCCTATGCGCTGCCGTTCCTCTATCCCGAGGTGATCCGAGAATTCGGATGGACGCGCGAGCAGGCGACGCTTCTGGCATCGGCGAAATATCTGACCGGTGCGTGCGCCTGTCTTGTTGTCGGTCGCTTCCTCGACGTCGCGGGCGCATGGGTCGCGCTGTTGGTCTCGGTGGTGATCGGCGGTATCGCGCTCATCGGCTTCGCCTTCGTCGAGGGTCTCAACAGCTATTATGCGGTCGGCGTGCTTCTCGGGATCGCGGGGCCGGGGGCGATGGTTTCCAGCTTCGTGCTGGTGGGCCGCACGTTCCGCGCATCACAGGGAACCGCAACCGGCGTCGTTCTGCTCGGCACGGCGCTCGGCGGCGTCATCATGCCGCTCGTCACCGCTGCCCTGATCGGCTGGTTCGGATGGCGCATTGGCATGTCCATGCTGTCGGCCGGGATCTGGTTCGTCGCACTCCCCGCGTTGGTCTATGGCCTGTTGCGCGTGCCCGTCACCCAGCAGGTCGCGGCGGTCGGCGACATGGACGAAAAGGCCAGCGTCACCGCCTATTTCGGCAAGCTGATGCGCGGGTCGAGCTTCTGGCTGATGTCCGCCGCTTTTTTCCTTGTCACCATCGTTGACCAGGCCCTGACTCAGCACCAGGTACTGATGCTGCGCGATGCGGGTCTCGATGCGGGGCAGGGCGCGTCGGTGGTCAGTATCATCGGGCTGTTCACGATCATCGGGCGCATCGTCGCGGGCAATATCCTCGACCGCAGTTCCAACCGTGGTCTCGCGGTGCTCTACGTGCTCCTGACCGCCAGTGCGCTGCTTTCGTTCCTGCTGACAAATCCGATCGTGCTGATGACCTATATCGTGGTTCGCGCACTCGGCCATTCCAGCGTGATGGTGGATGGCCCGGTGATCTCGCGTCATACCTATGGCACGCAGCATCTTGGGCTGCTCACCGGATTGATTACCGCGATGGCCAATCTGGGGTCCGCCGCGGGCCCGTGGCTGATGGGCCGGCTGTATGATGCGGGCGGCTCTTATCACTCTTCGCTGATCGTGTTCATGATCCTGCCCATTGTCTCGGCGGTTTTCATTTGGTTCGTCAATCCGCGCGCATGGAAAGCGCAGCGCGCCGATGCGCGGCGACGCGCTGACCGGCCGGTAGAGGGAAGTCCGGCGATAGGCTGATACGCGGTCTCGCTTTGTGTGACAGGTGGTGCTAGGGGGCAGCATGAGCGAGACACAAGATACGGACGACGACATCGGTTCCGCCCGCGTCAAGAGCGTGGAGGTCACGGTCCAGATTCTGGATGTGCTGACCGAGGCGACCGATGCTGTGCGTGTTACCGATATGGCGCGGCAGCTGGGGATGACCAAGGCGCGGGTTTCGCGGCATTTGCAGACACTGACGCGCCTGGGGTTGGTCGACAAGGCGCGCGAGGGCGAGGGGTATGTGTTTGGGCGCAAGCTGCTGAAGTTCGGGCGCGCGGCGGTTTATCGCAGCAATATCGTTCAGCTTGCCCGCCCGTTCCTGCAGGACCTGTTCACGGCGACCGGCCATACCGCGCTGCTGGCGACGCCGACGCGGGGCGGGGCGATGGTTGTGTCGTCGGTCAATAACCAGTTCGAGCCGGGGATCATGATCCATTCCGGCATGGTGCTGACACTGCCGACGTCGCCGGCGGCACGGCTCATCTATTTCTTCGAGAACCAGAAGCCGACGCCGCCGCGCGTCGCTGCGAATCTGAAGCGCTACGGCGTTGATTTTGAGGCGAATCCGCGCGGGACGGGTCTCGGGGGCATCGCGGCGCCCATCTTCGAACCGGAAGGCCTGATCGCGGGCACCATCGGGCTCATCCTGTCCTCATCGCTGCTGATGCCGGAGCCCGACGAGGAACTGCTCGCGCAGGTCCGGTTCGCGGCACAGCGGCTGCAGAACGAATATGCCGAGGGCGCGATGTCGCCCCTGATGCCGAAGATCGAAGCCTGACGTCTATTCGAACGGAACGGCGGCGAGCCGGTCCAGAAAATCCTCGCACCGCGCGAGCTGTTCGAGCGCGATGAACTCGTTGGGCGCGTGCGCCTGCGCGATCGAGCCGGGGCCACAGAGCACCGAAGGTATGTTCTGCGCCTGAAAAAGGCCGGCCTCTGAACCGAAGGCGACGAAACCCGGGGGCGCGTTCGTGCCCGCGAGCCGCTGGACATAGCGGGTGAGCGGGGCGTCGGCATCGATCGTGAAGCCGTGCACCAGACCATTGCGCTGAAATTCGATGGACGCACCCGGATGGATCGCGCGCATGGCGGGCAGCAGTTCCCGGTCCGCATAATCGCGCAGCTCCGCGATGATCGCTTCGGGATCGGTCCACGGCAGGGTGCGCACATCGAGGCGGAAATGACACATGCCCGGCACGATGTTGCTGGCATGGCCGCCCTCGATCACGCCGACCGACAGGGTCGACCACGGCACGGGATAGCCGTCGTGCCGCTGCTCCTGCGCTTCCAGCCGCGCGCCGATCGCCTCGATCCGCGTGATGAGGCGCGTCGCGTAGAAGATCGCGTTGACCCCGCGCGGCGCAAGCGAGCTGTGAATTTCAAGTCCGCGCACCGTGCAGCCGTAGGCGCTGCCGGTCTTGTGGCCGATGACGGCCTCCATCGAGGTCGGCTCGCCGACGATGCAGCCGCGCGGGCGCACGCCTGACGCGACGATCTCGTCGATCATGTAGCCCGCGCCCTTGCACCCGACCTCTTCATCGAACGAGATGGCGAGGTGGACCGGCTCGCGCATGTTCGCGGCGAGGAATACAGGCACCTTGGCAAGGCACGCGGCGATGAACCCCTTCATGTCGCTGGTGCCGCGCCCGAACAGAAGGCCGTCGCGCTCTTCCATCGTGAAGGGGTCGCTGCTCCAGTCCTGCCCGTCCACGGGCACGACGTCGCTGTGGCCTGAAAGCACGATGCCGCCGTCGCCCGCGCCAATGGTCGCGAACAGATTGGCCTTGCCGGGATGTGCGCCCTGCGTGAGCGTGGATGTGACGCCGAAGCCAGCCAGATAGTCGCGAACCCAGTGGATGAGATCGAGGTTCGAATCGCGGCTGACCGTGGGGAAGGCGACCAGCATGCGGAGAATCTCGATCGTTTCCGCCGAGGGGCGGCGATCAGCGGACTTTGCGGCCATGCACATGCTTCCAGGGGGATGCGGTCTTTTCAAGGTTCATCGGTACTTCGATGAGCACCGGCCCATCGACCTGTTTCGCGGTTTCCAGCGCCTTGGCGAGACCGGCCGCACCCTCCGCCCGGATACCGGTCGCGCCGAAGCATTCGGCGAGCTTCACGAAATCGGGATTGTGCAGGTGCGATGCGATATGGCGCCCGCCGTATTTGCTGGACTGGATGCGGCGGACGTTGCCGAAATTGCCGTCGTTGAAGACGATGGCGATCAGCGGAATATTGTGCAGAACCGCCGTCGCCAGCTCCGGCATCGTGTACATGAAGCCGCCGTCGCCGTTCACCGAGATGACGCGGCGCTTGCCCGCGCCGACCTGCGCGCCGAGCGCGGTTGCAAAGCCGTAGCCGAGCGTGCCCTGATAGCTGGAATTGACGTAAGTTCGCGGGGCGTAGATCGGCAGCGCATAGCGCGAAGCGTAGCCGACCTGCGTCATCTCGTCGACGAAGACGTCGTCCTCGTCCATTGCTGCGCGGATGACATCGAGAATGCCGGTCTGCGGCTGAATCTCGGCCGCGACCTCTTCCCGGAACGCAGCGCGGATCGCAGCGAACTCGGCGGTGCGCGAGGCGGGCGAAGGCGCGAGCGCGGCGATCGCATCGACGAGCAGCCCGGTCGCTTCGGCAGCATCCGCGACGATGGAGACCGCAGGCGGGGCGACGCGGTTGATCTCCGCCTGATCGAGATCGATGCGGACGACCTTCAGATCGCCGCCCATGCCCCATTCGCGAAGCTGCTGCAGCCGGGTGCCGATGCCGATGACGACATCGACATCGGGCCAGTGCGGCAATGCCGCCGCTGCGGGGAGGGCGTAATCGTCGTCCCAGCGCACGACGCCGCGCCCCATGTGACGGCTGACGACGGGCGCCTGAATGAGCGCGGCAAGTTCCCGCACCGGGCCACCCGCATCGAGCGCGCCGCTGCCGACCACGATCATCGGATTGCGCGCGCCGGCGATCAGCTCGGCGGCCCGCCGGATCGCATCCGGATCGGGAAGCGGATTGGTGAGGGCGGGCTTGGCGTCCGGGTAGGGGAAGAAACCGGTCTGGGCGAGAATGTCGGGCGGTATCTCCAGCGCCACGGGGCGCGGGCGGCCCGTTAGCAGCTGGCGGAAGGCTTCGTCGAGAAGCGCGGGAATTTCGCTCGCATGCGCCGCGCGCGCGGTCCACTTGGTGAGGCTGCGCAGCAACCCGTCCTGATTGTTGATTTCGTGCAGCGCGCCGTGCCGCCGATCGATGAGCGCGCTGTTGACCGTGCTGGTGAGGCACAGCACGCGCGCATTGCAGGCATAAGCGGTGGAGAGCGCCGCGCCTGCGTTCAGCAAACCGGGTCCGGGAACGACGGCGCAGACGCCGGGCCTGCCGGTCGTCATCGCATAGCCGAGCGCCATGTAGGCGGCGCCCTGTTCGTGGCGGGCATGGAGCACGCGGATGTCGCCGCCGCCGCGCTGCAGGCCGTCGAACAGTTCGTCGAGTTGCACGCCGGGAACCCCGAACACGGTATCGACGCCCCAACGGTGCAGACCGGCGACAAGCGCATCGCCCCCGGTGATTCTCTCCAACTTGCTTTTTGTCCCTGCCATCGGCCGATCCAATATCACTGCTTTTCGTCCTCGTGTAACGTAATACGAGACATCGTTACGAATATCGAGATAAAATTGCAACCGCTTAAAGGCAGAATAGCGCCTTCCCGCCAAACGCCGTACCGGCGCCTTTCGGTCGATGAGAGGGATGGCCACCGGTTCCGCGTGAGCGGATGCAAGGCGGCAGATGAGGCGATACGGCGGGCGCCGATCACCGGCTGCCCGTCCGCAGGCAGAGATCAGTGCTTGTGCGGCGGCGCAACGCCCCCGAGCGCTTCGATAACCTCCCTGGGGGCGGTCCGCACCGACCCGGCGTCGAATGGCGGGTGGGGATCATATTCGATCGCGAGCTGCGCCATCATGGCCTGTTTGGGGCCATAAAGGTCGGCGATCAACGCCAGCGTCAGGTCCATTCCCGCCGAAACCCCGGCCGAGGTCCAGTATTTGCCGTCGCGCACCCAGCGTTCCGGCACGAAGGTCGCGCCGCCGCTTTCCAGCATGTTGGTGAATTTCCAGTAGCTCGTCGCGCGCCGTCCCTTCAGCAATCCGAGGTGGGACAGGAACAGCGATCCAGTGCAGATACCGATCGTGTAGGTGGTCGTGGCGTCGATGCGGCGGACCCACTGCGCAATGACCGGATCGTTCGCCGCCTCCATCATACCCTTCGCGCCGCCGGGAATGATGAGCACGTCGGTGCGATCAATGTCTGCAAGCGCGACATTGGCCTTGTAGTCGATGATGCCGCTTTCGCTCTTCATCAGATCGGTCGTCTTGCCCGCGAGGACGAACTCGACACCCGGCACACGCCACAACGCTTCATAGGGGCCGACCCAATCGAGCACGGTCGTGCCCGGGTAGAGCAGCATGGTGATGTGTGTTTTCTTTGGCGCGGCGGCGACTGGTTTGTCGGCGGTCGCGGTTTGCTGCGCGCGCGCGCCCGACGCCAGAAAGACGCCGCCGGCGAGGCCAAGCGCGGCGAAGGAACGGCGATCGATCTTTTGGCTCATTGGGGTTCTCCTGTCATTCGTTCCGGCGTGTCAGGTGACGGTGCCGTCGCTGTTGAAGATGTCGCGGTGGCGCTTCCAGCGTTCGTCCTCGTGTTTCCACACGACGATGTATTTGCCCCGGTCGATGAGCTGGTCGCCGCTGTCGGTGATGAGGAAAACCTGCGCGCGGCCGGCCTCGATCACCATGCCGCCTGCGAACAGCGAATCGACCATGTCGAAGATGCTGCGCAGCCGCCGGGCGGGATCGCTCGTTCCTGCCGTCCAGAAAGCGACTGCGGCATTGCGGCCCTGCGCGAGCGGCCTGTTCGCGGGGAGGACGATGGTGTCGGCGGTGAAGAACGCGGCAAGCGCGGCATGATCGTGGTTTTGCAGGGTGTCGGCGAAAAGACGGCGCTGCCCTGCGATTTCCGCCAGAACGGTGTTTCGATCCATCATTTCGGCGCGTGCTCCAGTTGCGAACAGGGCGCCGCCCGCGAGCCCCATGGCCGCGACGGTGCGGCGGTCGATCGGATCGTTCATGCCGGGCGCCTCGCGGACAGGTCGTCGCCTGTCGCGCGCCGGAAATCATCGGCAACATGGCGCGCACCGTAAGCGAACATCATCGCACCGAGCGCGGCGAACCCGGCCATGATCGCGAGCGCATAGCGGAGCGGTTCGCCATCCACGCTGCCACGGAGGGAATCGCTGAGGACGCCTGTGAGCATCGGACCGAGGCCCTGACCGGTGAGCACCGTCGCCACCATCACGAGCGCGGTCGCGAAGCCGCGCATCGCGGGGAGGGCGAGGTTCTGGGTGAGGCCGAACGCGGGGCCGAAATGCGTGGCGGAGATGAGCGTACCCACAGCATAGATGCCGAGCGCGAGGCGCGGGTCGTCGACGAGGCAGAAGGCCGCGAAGAACGGCGCGGTCAGCAATGTCGCCACCGCCGGGAAATAGAGGCGCACGCGCGGATTGCGGGCGGACAGCCAGTCCGACAGGGCTCCGCCGGAAAACGTGCCGACCGCTCCGGCGATGCCGAGCACGAGGCCGAGGCTCATGCCGACCTGCGTCAGCGTGAAACCGTGCGTTTTTATAAGCATCGCGGGCGCCCAGGCGGCATAGGCGCCCTGTGTCACGGCGGTGATGGTGAGGCCGCCCGCTGCAGCGAGGTAGGCGCGCTGGCCCCACAGGAAGCGCAGCGACGCACCGACCGGCTGCTGGCCGCGCAGGCTGGGCGGCTCGAACCGGCCGCGCACCGGCTCCCTGACCGTGAAGCGCAGGATCAGCGCGAGCACGATACCCGGCGGGCCGAGCATCAGGAAGGTGACGCGCCAGCCGTAGTTTTCGGCAAGAAACGATCCGAGCAGGAAGCTCAGCATGATGCCGAGATAGATGCCGCTCGAATAAATGCCCATCGCCAGTGCGCGGCGGCGCGGCTCGAAATAATCGGAGATGATCGAATAGGTCGGTGCGCCGCCGCCCGCCTCCGCCACGCCGACGACCGCGCGGCCGAGCAGCAACTGGCCGAAGCCGGTGACCATGCCGCACAGCGAGGTCGCGGCGCTCCAGACCGTGACCGCAACGGCGACCAGATTGCGCCGGTTGTGACGGTCCGAATAGCGGGCGATGACCACGGTGGAGACGGCATAAAGCACGGCGAAGCCGAAGCCGCTGAGCACACCCATCGCCGTGTCCGAAAGGCCGAGATCCTGCTGGATCGGCACCAGAAGGATCGACAGGATCATCCGGTCGATCCAGTTCAGGATGAAGATCAGGACCAGGATGAAGAGCACGTAGTAGGAATAGAGCGTGCTGTGCGGCACTAGCGTTTCGGTTTCCGGCTTTGTCATGACGCGCGCCTGCTGATGCGGACGGTTTGCAGCTGTATGTACTCGTCGAGGCCGTGGAGGCCGAACGCGGTGCCAATGCCGGATTGCTTGGCGCCGCCGAACGGCGCATCTGGCGAGATGGTCGCGTGATCGTTCACCCACACGGTGCCGGCCTGCAGGCGTTCGGCGAGATTGCGTGCTGCGGCGATGTCCGACGACCAGACAGAGCCGCCGAGGCCGTTCTCGTTCGCGTTGGCGCGGGCGAGCGCATCCTCCGGATCGGAATAGCGAATGATGGGGAGGATCGGGCCGAACTGCTCCTCGTCGACGATGCGCATGCCCTCGGCGGCATCGACCGCGACCGAGAGCGGGAAGAAATAGCCGTCGCCATCGAGCGCCGCGCCGCCGCAAAGGAACCGGGCGCCCATCGCCTTCGCATCCTCCGCCAAGGCGCAGAGATAGTCGAACTGTGCCTTGTTCTGCACGGGGCCGAATTGCGTGGCGGGGTCGTTTCCGGGACCCACTCTCGCCGTTCGGGCCAGCGCGGCGAGCTTGTCGGCGAGCGCGTCGTGAACCGATTCGTGAACGTAGAGCCGCTTCAGCGCGGCGCAGGTCTGGCCGCAATTGCCGAAGGCCTTGGCGAAGATCTTGGGCGCGATCGCGTCGATGTCTGCATCGGCGAGGACGATCGCGGCGTCGTTGCCGCCGAGTTCCAGGGTGAGGCGTTTGAGATTGGCGGCGCCGCTCGCCATGATGCGGCGTCCGGTTTGGGTCGAGCCGGTGAAGGCGATCTTGTCGATCCCCGGATGCTCGACCATCGCCTGCCCGAGCCCGCTTTCTCCCGCGACCGAATTGAGCACGCCGGGCGGCAGATGCGCGTTGGCGATCTCGATAAAGCGCAGTGCGGTGAAGGGCGTGTAGGACGATGGTTTCATGACCACCGTGTTGCCTGCGAGGAGCGCGGGGATGATGTGCCACACCGCGATCATGACCGGGTAGTTCCACGGCGTGATCGATCCGACGACGCCGAGCGGGCGGCGATGGACCTCGACCAGTTCGTCCGCATCGTCGCGGAGCACCTCGACGGGCGGACGCAGCCTTGCGGTTGCGCGTGCCCATTGCGCGGCCCCGGCGATCTCGCCGCCCGCACTGCTGTGCAGGGGCTTGCCCTGTTCGCGTGAGAGCAGGGCGGCGAGGGTGTCGCGCTCGGCCTCCAGCGCATCGGCGATACGTTCGATCGCTTCGGTGCGGGCTTCGATAGGCAGCGCGGCCCAGGCCGGGAAGGCGCGCCGGGCCGCTGCGACGGCGAGGTCGAGATCGTCGCGGCTCGCGAGGGGCGCCTGCGCGAAGGGGCGGGCGGTCGCGGGATCGACGACGTCGAACGCGGCGTGCGTCGGCAGGGTCTTCCCATCGACGATGAGCGCGGGGAGGCGTGGGCTCGGCGCTTGCATCACTCGGACGCGTGCTTCGCCCATTCGGCGCGCGGGAGCAGCGCCTCGGTGAAGCCGAACTTGGTGATGTCGGTGATCCGCTGGGGGTAGAGAATCCCGTCCAGATGATCGTATTCGTGCTGGAACAGCCGGGCGTGGAAGCCGCTTGCCTCGCGCGTCAGCGTACCGCCGTCGTCCAGCGTGCCGCCATAGCGGATGCGCGTGAAACGCGGCACGAGCCCGCGCATGCCGGGGACCGAGAGGCAGGATTCAGGGCCTTGGTCCTTGTCTTCGGTGAGGACTTCGAGCCACGGGTTGATGAGCGCGGTGAGCGGCACCGGCGCCTGCTCCGGGTGGTATTTCGTGGCGGCGATGCCAAAGATCAGGATGCGGAGATCGACGCCGATCTGGGGCGCCGCGAGCCCGAACGCCTTTGCGTCGTGCAGCGTGTCGTACATGTCGGCGATGATCGCCTTCACCGCCGGATCGTCCACGGCTTCGACCGGCTTCGCCACTTCCAGCAGGCGGGGGTCGCCCATTTTCAGGATGTCCCGGATCATGGACGTTCTCCTTGAGATGCAAGATAGGCTTCCGCCAGACGGCAGGCGCGGGCGATGTGCATGGCCGCCTTTTCGCGCGCCGTCGCGGTTTCCGCGCGTGTCTGCAGCCAGCCGAGATAGGTCGAGGCGCGCAGGAACATGAACAGCGGCAGATGTGCGACATCCGCATCGCCGAGCGCGCGCACGGAGCGATAACCTTCGAGCAACTGCCGCTCGATCTGCGGATAGTCGGGGCTGTCGAGGTTCGCGCAGAGGATCGTCGCGAGTTCGAACATGTACCAGCCAAAGCCGCTGTCGTCGAAATCGATCGCCTGCAATTGCCCGTCGTTCTCCAGCACGTTGTCGCGAATGAGATCGGCATGGATCATGCCGTAGCGATCCGGTGCCTTGCCGTAGGCGGCGAGCGCGATCTTCGCCGCGTCGGCCGTCTCGCGCAGCAGCGCGCGCTGATCCTTGGAAAGTGCGGGAAGGTCCAGGAAGTGGCCCCAGACGGGGCGCTCGCCGAGGAGGCCTTCCTCGTCCCAGCTGTGGCGCGTGAAATCGCTGGGCAGCGCGATTTTGGATCCGTGCAGGTGCAGGTTCGCAGCGAGCGCGCCGAGGCGGAAGAGATAGGCGGGATCGGATCCGGCCTCTCCGGCAGGCGCGCCCGAAAGCCAGCCGATCAGATCCACTTGCAGCGGTTCGGAAGCATCGCATTCAGCGTGGACGAAGAGGCTGCCGTCCGCCGCCGGGACAACCGAGGGCACAGCGATACCCGCGCGCCCGAGTTCGCGCATCCAGTAGAGTTCGGACCGCAGCGCCGCATCGGAATGATAGCCCGCACGGTGCAGCCTCAGCGCGAAGCGCGCGCCGTCCGCGCGCGTCACCGAGAACACGGCGTTCTCGCGATGCTTGAAAAGCTCCGGCTCGCCATAACCACCGTCCCACCGGCGCAGAGCCGCCCGGGCGAGATCGGTAAGGCGAGCGGCCACGGTGCTCACAAGCCGCCGAGCACGGTGTCGAGCGCCGACAGCATGTGGTCCGCGTCCGCGCGCGAAAACACGAGCGGTGGCCGCATCTTCAAAATGTTACCGCGCCGCCCGATGCGGCTGATAAGCACGCCGTTTTCCCGCATGCGGTTGACGACGCGGGTGGTTTCTTCCGCCGCGGGCGTGCCGTCCGGCCGGATGAACTCGGCGCCGAAAAACAGCCCGCGTCCGCGCACGTTGGCGATCAGCGGATATTTTCCGGCCAGGCTTTCGAGACCCGCGCGCACGTAAGCGCCGGTCTCCCGGCTGTTGGCGAGCAGGCCCAGCCGGTCGATTTCGTCGAGCACCGCCATGCCTGCCGCGGCCGCGACGGGATTGCCCGCGAATGTGTTGAAATAGCGGGATGTCTGACCGAAGCGCTCGATCCATTCCCGGCGCGTTACCAGACCAGCGAGCGGGAAGCCGTTGCCCATCGGTTTGCCGAGCGTCACGATATCGGGGACAATGCCCGTAAGCTGATAACCCCACATCGCGTCGCCGGTTCGTGCAAAGCCCGATTGCACCTCGTCGCAGATGTAGAGCCCGCCTGCACGGCGCACGATCTCTACCGCCTGCTCGACATAGCCGGGCACACGGTCGGGTAGCCCTTCATTGGCGAAGAAGGAGTCGATCAGCAGTGCCGCGACGCGGATGCCGTCAGCCGCCAGCGAATCCACGGCCTGTTGTACCTGAGCGGCGAACGCGGCGGCGAGGTCCGCATCGCTGCGCCCCTCCCGATCATGCGCGGGGTCGGGCACGCGAACCGCGCGGGCGAAGGCCGGGAAGGACTCGCCGCCCGGAAACGAACTGGCCAGCCCGGCAAGGATCGTCGAGTTGCCGTGATAGCTGTTGTCGCTGACGATGATGCCATGCCCGCCCGAAATGGCGCGTGCCACGCGCAGCGCCAGTTCGTTCGCCTCGGTGCCGGAACAGGTGAGCGTTGCCGCGTCGAGCGGCGCGTCGAACCGGGATGTCAGCTGCTCGGCATAACGCACCAGGTTTTCGTCGAGATAGCGCGTGTGCAGGTTGAGCGTCGCCGCCTGGCGCGCGATCGCCTCCACGACGCGGGGATTGCAATGACCGACGCAGGGGACGTTGTTGTAGACATCGAGGTAGGCGCGGCCGTCTGCGCCGTAAACCCACGCCCCTTCGCCACGCACGAGATGGAGCGGCGTTTCGTAGAAGAGCGGACTGTTCCGGCCAAGCACACGCTGTCGGCGCAGGAGCAATTCATCGATATCAGCCACGCATCGTTCCTCACCAAGGACTTCGCGGCGCAGAGCTGCGCGCGCGATACGCCGTTCGGGACCGATCCGGCTCGTCATGGCCAGAACGATAGGGGCAGCGTGACGTAAAATGCCGCCACTTAAAGGCGAAATTCGGCCACAGCCCGCGCCCGCTCCCCGGCTTTCCTCCGTCACACGTACGGGAACGCGGCCCGGCACCGTGTCCGTGGCCGAGATTGTGCGCGATTTGGCCCATCGCTTCCCCAGGCTTGGGATAAGTTTCGCTCCATAGCATCGGATGCCACCGCGGGGAGACCGGACATCCTGCTTGCTGTTCAGGGGAAATCACGGGTTATCCGTTTTGAGGGGGAGTTGGTCCGCATGACATACACCAATCGTCGCATAATGATGATCGCCGCAACAGCCTTGACGCCGCTGTGCGTGCCGGCCGCAATGGCGCAGGCGCAGGCGCAGGCGCAATCGACCGAAGCGGCGGAAGCCGCGCCGATGCCCGGCATGGTCGGCGAAATCGTCGTAACCGCCAGCCGCCGATCGGAAAGCATCAACAAGGTATCTTCCAGTATCGCCGCCTATGACCGGCAGGCGCTCGACAATCAGGGCATCCGCAGCTTCAGCGACGTCGTCTCCCAGACACCGGGCCTTTCTCTGCAGCAGCAAAGTACGTTCCAGCCGGCGAACATCGCGATCCGCGGCATCCGCTCGACTGTCGGCGCCGCCACGACGGGCATCTATATCGACGATACGCCGATCCAGACGCGTAGCGCGGGCGCCCAGAGCCCGGGCGATGCGCTGCCGACCATCTTCGATCTGGACCGTGTCGAGGTTCTGCGCGGCCCGCAGGGAACGCTGTTCGGCTCCGGCTCGGAAGGCGGCGCTGTGCGTTTCATTTCGCCCGCGCCCGACCTTGACGAGGTGCAGGCCTATGGCCGCGCCGAGCTTTCTTCGACCGACAGTGGCGGCATCAATTACGAAGGGGGCGCTGCGGCCAGCACACCGATCGTGGAAGGCAAGCTGGCGATACGGCTGAGCGGATCCTACCGCCATGAATCCGGCTTCGTGGACCGTATCAACGAACGCACCGGCGCGATGGTGGACAAGGATGCGAACAATTCGGCTGTCCACACGATGAAGGCGGCTGTGCTTTGGGCGCCGACCGAAAATCTGCGGATCACGCCATCCCTGAATTTCCAGGAATCACGCGCCGACGATTACGGCCAATTCTATGTTCGCCTGTCCGACCGCGCGAAGCAGCGCCTGATCAGCGGGCGCACCAACCAGCAGCCGTCGAAGGACCGCTTTTATCTGCCGGCCCTGAAAATCGAAGCGGATTTCGGCGACGTGACGGCAACGTCGGTCACATCCTTCTTTTCCCGCCGCCAGTCGATGGTGCTCGATTTCACGCTTCTGGACGAGTCCGTCGCCCGCCTGTTCAATGGGTTGCGACCACCAGAGACGCAGTTGCCTGGTGTTGGAACCCTGCCTGTCCCCATCCTGATCCCGGAAGCGTTCGTGGCAGCGGGCGGGGCGACCAACACGACCGACAACAGCCAGGACAATTTCATGCAGGAGGTCCGGCTTCAATCGAACAACACAGAGTCTACATTCAGCTGGCTGATCGGCGGCTTCTATCAGCGCGCGAAGCAGCAGAATATCGTCAATGTCCGCGATGCCTATTACGCGGACGTGTTCGAGACGCTTCGCGGCATCCAGAATCGCGAGGAAATCTCGCGCTATTACCGCGACTTCAACCTGGTCGACGAGCAGCTTGCGGCATTCGGGAACATAGACTTTCGCTTCGGCGCGGTGACGCTTTCGGCCGGCGGCCGGATCGCCTCCGCGAAATTCTCCTTCGACGAATTGCTGGAAGGCTCGTTCGTGCCCCCGACGGGGCGAACCTTCAATTCCGGCAAGCAGAAGGAATCGCCGTTTACGCCGAAGGTGAGCGTGACGTGGGAGCCTTCGAGCGCGACGCTCGTCTACGCCTCCGCGTCCAAGGGCTTCCGTGTGGGCGGCGCGAACGTGCCAATCACACCGTCGCCGCCCTGTCTCGATTCGCTATCGCAGCTCGGGCTCAGCACGGCGCCGGGAACCTTCGATTCTGACTCGGTCTGGAACTACGAGGTCGGCGGGAAGGTCGGGCTTCTGGACCGGAAGGTGCAGGTCAACGCCAGCATCTATCATGTCGATTGGAGCAACATCCAAAGCTTCGTGAATCTCTCCGGGTGCCCCGGCGGGTTCATCACCAATCTCGGCTCTGCCAACAGCGACGGGTTCGACCTATCGATCAGCGCGCGGCCCACCGACTCGCTCTTCGTCGCGCTCGCGGGCGGCTACAACAAGTCGCGCTTTGCCAAGACGCTCACGTCGAACGGCATCATCCTTGCCGAACGCGGCGCGGAAGTGAGCGATGCGCCGCCGTGGCAGATCACTGCGACGCTTGAATATTCGATGCCGCTGGGCAGTGGCACCGGCTATGTGCGGGGCATCAATCAATATGCGTCGCGCAACAACGGCACGATTTCCAAGTACGACACGCCCACGTCTTCGGGTTACGATCCCAACGGGCGCCGCAACGACGGCTATCACCTGACCAGCCTGCGCGTCGGCTGGCGCGACGACAATTTCGACCTGGCGCTGTTCGCCGACAATCTGTTCAATTCGCATCCGCAGCTGAATTACATCTCGAACGCGTTTCCGACCGATACGACCTATTATGCCAACACGCTCCGGCCGCGCACGATCGGCCTGACGCTGACCGCCCGGCGCTGACCGGGCACCTGGGACGGACAGGTCGCGGACGGGAGGTCGCGGCCTGTCGTTCAGGCTTTCGGCTCGCGCCGCAGCGCGCGCCTCAGGTTGCGCTCATCGCCGAAACCGTAGTCGCGGGCGATCCGCTTGAGTGAGGAGTTGCCGCGTTCGATCGCGCTTTGCGCGGCTTCGAGGCGCAGCGCCGCGATGGCGCGGGCAGGGGTCCGGCCAGTCCGGTCGCGATAGCGGCGGGAAAAGGTTCGGACGCTCATACCGGCGATTTCGGCCATCTGTTCCACGGTCAGCGGATGCGCCAGATTTTCGCGGATCCAGGCGTGCAGTGCGGCGAAGCTGTCGTCAGCGATCTGGAGCGAAAACGGCTGGCTGAGCTGCGGCTGCGAACCCGAACGGCGCAGATAGACCACCAGATAGCGCGCGACGTCCATGGCCGCCTCGTAGCCGTAGTCGTCCTCGATCAGTGCGAGCGACATATCGATGCCCGTCGTGACGCCGGCGCAGGTCCAGATGTCGCCGTCCTGCACATAAATGCTGTCCGCCTCGATCCGCGCCTTGGGTGCGCGCTTGCGGAGCTGATCGACCGCCGCCCAGTGCGTCGTCGCCCTGCGCCCGTCCAGGCGCTTCGCGGCGGCGAGGAGGAAGGCGCCCGTGCAGACCGAGCACAGCCGCCGCACGCGCGGGGCGACGTCGGCGATCCAGCGCACCATGTCTTCGGGCACCTTGGGCGTGCGCGGGCTGCCGCCGCCCGGCACGATCACGGTATCGACATCGCCGAGGTCGGCGCAGGGCGTCGTCTGGATCAGCATGCCGCTCGATGTGCGCACAAGGCCGCCGGCGAGCGATACGGTGGAAATCCTGTAGCGCGGCGTCTTGTCGCCGGAGGCGTCGGCCGCGAGCCAGAAGGCCTCGAGCGGGCCCGACACGTCCAGAATGTTCACGTCGTCATACAGTGTGAACGCGATATGCAGCGGTGCGGGCGCACACGCCTTCATCGGGCCGCCGCCGGTTCAGGGAAGCACATCCGCGAGCGGAGCAGCTTCGAGGCATCGGCGCAGCAACCAAGGAGCTGGCGGAGCAGGGCGGGGGGCGGGGTGTTCCCTTTCAGCTCCTCGCTCGCCATGACGAGCGTCACGATGCCGGCCAGCATCTCCTCCTGATCGAACACAGGCGCGGCGATAGCGCCGTAGCCGACGTTGTACTTGTTGCGGTCCCAGCAATAATAATCGCGCTGGATCGCGGCGACCTGCGCGCGGAAACGGTCTTCGTCCTCGATGCGGAATTCTGCCTCGCGCTGTTTCAGATGACCGAGCAGAAGCTCCCGCCGCTCGCGCGGCTGGAATGCGAAGGCGATGCGCGCGCTGGGAGAAAACGGCAGGCTCATGACCAGCCCGACATTCACCTCGATGCGAATATCGGCGCTCGCCGGCGGTAGGCACTGGAGCACGATCGCATCGGCACCGGCCGGCGCGCACAGGAGGACGGTCTGGTTGGTCTCCGCGCTCAGATCGCGCAGCGGCTTTTCCAGTATCTGGCTGAGATCATGCCGCGCGGAGGCGATCTTTCCCCAGCGCAGCACGCGCCATCCCAGTTGATAGCCGCGCCCGGCGGGTGCGCGCGAAACGATGCCGAGCAGTTCCAGATTGGCGAGGTGACGCGATGCGCGAGATTTGGTGATGCCCAGAACGTCGGCGACCTTCTGGACGCCAGCGCGTCCTTCCTGCTCGGCAAGAAGGTCGATGATCGCCGTGGCGGCGGCGACCGCCTCGATCTTGGGCGGGACGGACTGCGGCGCGCGTCGTCTGGGGTCGCGGTTCAGCATGATCGGCTCCTAGAGGAAATGGCGACCGCCGTTCACGGCGATCGTCTGGCCAGTGATGAAGGCATTGCTGACGAGCAGAAGCACGGCCTCGGCAACCTCTTCGCCCGTTCCGGCGCGGCCGGCGGGAATCGCGGCAATGGTGTCCGGGTCCATCAGCCTGCCCATATCCGTATCGATGAGGCCCGGTGCAACCGCGTTCACAGTGATCCCGTCCCCCGCGACGCGCGCGGCGTAGCCCCGGGTCAGCCCTTCCAGCGCCGCCTTGGATGCATTGTACATGACGCTGATGCCGCTCGCGGGCTGCGCGGTCCGTGCCGCGATCGATGAAATGTTGACGATGCGGCCCCAGCGTCGCCTCCGCATGCCCGGCAAGACCGCCTGAGAACACAGGAACGCCGATTTGAGATTGACCGCGATGGTGTGATCGAAATCCGCCTCGGTGATCTCGTCGAGGCTGTGACGCGGCGCGATGCCGGCGTTGTTGACCAGTATGCCGATCGGCCCGAGTTGCGTTTCGACGGCCGAGACCATGCTTCCGACGGCATCTGCGTTCGACACGTCGGCGCCAACTGCGATCCCCTGACCGCCATCCCGACGGATCAGCTCGATGACCGCGTCAGCCTCGGTTCCGCGCTCCCGATAGTTCACCGCCACCGTGGCACCGGTGCGCGCCAATGCCATCGCGATCGACCTTCCGATGCCGCGCGATCCGCCGGTGACAAGCGCTACGCGCGTCCCCGATTGGTCCATCATCCAGCCCTCCGGATTGCACAAAGGGCGAGCATGTTGGTTTGTCGCGCCAAATGCAACTTCCTGTGTGACTTGTTGCATCAGGCGACCGGAATTTCTAGCGCGAAAGCAGCGGAGAGACAAAATGAAGATCGCGACATTCGAAAGCGGTGGGCAGATACGGACCGGAGCGGTGACGCCGGACGGCGCGCTTCTCGATCTCGCGGCTGCATCGGGGGCAGCGCGGGCGCCGTTGTTCGCAACGATGCTGACGATCATCGAGAATGAAGAGGCGGCGCTGGACACTGCGGCAAATCTGCTCGCGGCCAATCGCGGCGATCATCTGCATGCGCTGGAGACGGTACGCCTGCTGGCGCCGCTGCCCGTGCCCAATTCGATCCGCGATTTCGCCAATTTCGAGCTGCATACGCTGCAGGCGCTGGAGGCGAGCATGCGCACGCGCGCGGCTACGCAGCCCGATCCCGAAGCGGCCTATGCGGGTTACAAGGCGAGCGGCGCCTATAACCTGCCGCCGATCTGGTATGAGCGGCCGTTCTATTTCAAGGGCAACCGCATGACGTGCTCCGGCCACGGCGCGACGATCCGCTGGCCGCGCTTTACGAGCACGATGGATTACGAGGTCGAATGCGCCGCGATCATCGGCAAGCGCGGCGTGGACATCGCGGCGGAAGACGCGCGCGATCACATTTTCGGCTACACGATCTACAATGATTTCAGCGCGCGCGACGAGCAGGTGCGCGACCAGCAGTTCCGCATGGGGCCGTCCAAGGGCAAGGATTTCGACACGGGCAATGCCTTCGGCCCCTGGATCGTGACGCGCGACGAACTGCCCGATCCGGCGGCACTGCGCATGGAAAGCCGCATCAACGGCGAGGTGCAGGGGCAGGGGCGGCTCGGCGACATGCAGCACAGCTTCGAGCAGATCATCGCCTTTGTGAGCCGCGACGAGACGCTGTATCCCGGCGACGTGCTGGGATCGGGGACGATGGGCAACGGCTGCGGCTTCGAAACCGGCCGCTATCTGCAGCCGGGCGATGTGATCGACCTTACCATCGAGGGCATCGGCACGCTGACCAACATCATCGGCGAGAAGCGGTGCTGAGGCACGAAACCACGGGAGTCCGTTTTGGCTGAAATCGTCCTGGGCATCGGTTGCGCGCACACGCCGCAGCTTCATACGCTGGCAGAGGATTGGGATATCCGCGCCGCGCGCGATCGGCAGGACGGCATTCCGCTGTGGTTTCACGGCCGCAAGATGCTCTACGCCGAACTGGAGGCGATGCGCGCGCACGAGAATATCGGCGCCGAACTCGACATGGCGACGCGGCAGGCGGCGCTCGATGCGAGCTTCGCCGCGATGGACCGGCTGCACGCCGCCTATGTCGCCGCCGATCCCGACGTTGTGATTATCGTCGGCAACGACCAGCATGAGATTTTCTCCGACATGGTGCCGGCCTTCGCCGTTATTGCTGCGGAGGAAATCGCGAACCTGCCGCGCACGGACGAACAGAAATCCCGCCTGCCGGTGGGGATCGAGATTTCCGATCATGGCCATCTTCCCGATGCCCAGACCGTCTATCCCGGCCACCGCGCGCTCGGCCTGCATCTGGGGCGGCATTTCAGCCGCGCGGATTTCGACGTTACGCTGTGCCACGAAAAGCCGACGGTGCAGGGGAGCAAGTCGCTGCTTTACGGCATGCCGCACGCTTACGGCTTTCTCTACAAGAACATCATGCGCGATCATGTTCGCCCGCATGTGCCGGTGGACGTCAATTGCTGGTATTATGACAACAGCCCGTCGGCTGCGCGCTGCCATGATTTCGGGACGGCGCTGGCCGATGCCGTCGCGGCGTGGGACAGCGACGCGCGGGTGGCGATCCTGACGACCGGGGGCCTGACGCATTTCGTCGTCGATCCCGAATGGGACGCCCGCTTCCTGAAGGCGATGCGGGAGAGCGATACCGCCGCGCTGCGTTCCATTCCTCAGAACGAGCTCATGGCGGGCACATCCGAATGCAAGAGCTGGATCGCCACGTCTGCCGCGATGACACGTGCCGGGCTGGCGATGGAGGTCGTCGATTATCAACGCCTTTACAGGACCGAAGGCGGCACGGGATCGTCCTGCGGTTTTGTGCAATGGCAGCGCGGCTGAGCGGCTTTACGGCCCCTCGGCGAACGTCGGGAGACCTGAGGGCGGCTGGTCCCAGTGGACTGCGCGGCTGACGAAGATCGCGCGGGTGGGCGTCACCAGCTCGGGATCGTCAAGCGTTCCTGCCCTGACCATGACGATTCCCGGCATCACGGCCGGACGCCCCGTCAGCGTCGTTCCGCATCGTGTGCAGAAGGATCGAACGACATCCTTGCCTGACCCGCCCGGTCGGATGAACGTGGAGACCTCACCGGTCATATGGAAGGCTTCCTCCGCCACGCCGACAACCGTGACATGGCCGGTGCCCGTGTCCTTCTTGCAATCGTTGCAATAGCATCGGCTGACCAGCCGGGGCGTGCCGGTGATCTCGTACCGCACCGTTCCGCAAAGGCAGCCGCCGATCATCGTCATGACAAAGCCTCCCTCATTCCACGGCGATCGTCGATACAATTGTCGCCGTTCTTGCGGCCTTCGCGACTTTCGGCGCGGTGTGGACCTTGATTGAACTTGCTCATTTGTAATGAAATACAATACGTTGTATCAAATTACGAGATATATGGAGATGCGGCGATGTCAATGGCGCAATCTGGGGACGACGCGGGTGCCGCGCTTCGCGATATGATCGCTGCGCTGGACGCGGCGGAATTTCGGGACGCGGCCATCCGGATTTCGCAACATGCCGTCGTTACCCCGCTGCTGGATGCGCCCCCGATCGATGGGCGCCGAATCCGTTTGAAATGTGAGAATCTGCAGGCGACCGGTTCGTTCAAGATCCGCTGCGCGGCGAATGTGATCGAGCAGCTTTCGCCCGAAACGATCCGGCGTGGCGTCGTTACCGCGAGCGCGGGGAATTTTGCGCCGGCACTCGCGATTGCGGGCGCGCGTCATGGTATGCGTCTCATCTGTCATATTCCCGATAAATCCGCCGCCGTGAAAGTGGCAAAGCTGCGCGCGCTTGGCGTCGAGCTGGTGTTTCACGATTTCGAGGCGTGGTGGCGTATCATGCAAACCCGCGATACCGGGATGCCGGAGGCCATTTTTCTCCATCCGGTGTGTGAACCCAATGGCATAATCGGCAACGGCACCATTGCGATCGAGCTTGCGGATCAATGGCCCGAGATCGACACCGTCATCGTGCCGTTCGGCGGCGGCGGTCTCGTCTCCGGGATTGCAGCGGCGATCCGCGCTGCTCGTGCCGGGGTGAAGGTCTATGCCTGCGAGATCGAGGGCGCGGCGCCGCTGGCGGCGGCGTTTGCGGCAGGGCGGCCGGTGACGGTCGACCGGCGGCCCAATTTCGCCAGCGGGGCGGGGAGGCAGTCGGTTCTGGAAGTCATGTGGCCGCTGCTTCGCGAGATGCTGGCCGGGGTCATCACCGTGACGGACGCGGAGGCGCGGGCTGCGTATCAGGATCTCGCGCTGGACAGCCACCTGGTGGTCGAGGCGCAGAGCGCGATCGCCTATGCCGCCGCGCGATTGCCGGATCATTCGGGGCGCAATGTCGCGGCGGTTCTTTCGGGCGGCAATATCGATCGCGCCGCGCTGCTCGCCAATCTGGCGGACTGACGCGCTATCCTTCGGCCATGCCGACTTTCGCGGGGGCGATCGGCCGGGGCGCCGCATCCATCCGATCCGCCTTCCATACGCGCGGGTTGATGAACCAGATGCAGAGCGCGGCGACGGCCGGCAATATCATGAACAGAACCAGCGCGGACTGATAGGAGCCGGAGGTTTCGTACATCCGCGCCATCAGCCACGGCCCGGTCGCGGAGCCGAGATTCGCCATCGCGACGAACAGCCCGGTGAGCAGCCCGAGATGCTGCGTGCCGTAGACATGGCGCGAGATCACCGGGCCATCGACCATGGCGATCGAAAGCGCCAGCGCGCGGACCACGATATAGCCGATGAGGACGAGCGGATTGCCGAGCATGAGCGAGAGCAATGCGGCGAGCGTGAAGCTGAGGTAGAGCGCGGCGGCGCCCCGATTCGAACTGCGATCGAGGATGTTGCCCGCCACGAGGCGCCCGAAGATCGCCACGAAGCCGATCGCGCTTACCGCGAGCGCGCCGTCTGCGGGGGACAGTCCCGCGTCGCCCAGCATCAGCACCTGATGCTGGGAGAGCGCCTGATCGACGACCGTGATGAGGAAGAAGGCGATGCCCATCAGCCAGAACGCGGCGCCCTTCATGAGGCCGCCGAAATAGGCGGTGACGCTCACAGCCTCGCCCACGCCGGCCGCCTTTGCCCTGTGATCGGGAAGCGGGACGCAGAGCATGCCGTAGACGAGCGCGGGAACCGCCACAATCCATATGCCGAGGGAGAGCGACGCCATGCCCGTGCGCCATCCGAACGCATCGATGAGTGCCTGTGTCACCACAGGCATGACCACGCCGCCGATCGCGCCGCCGAGCAGCACGATACCGGTGGCGGTGCCCTGCGATGCGCGGAAGCTGCGCGCGACGACCACGAAGCTCGATACCATCGCGCCCGGGCCCGCGATGCCGAGGAGGACGCCAACGGCGTAATAGCTCGGCAGGCCGCTGACGAACGCAAAGGCGATAAGCGCCAGGCCGCCGACGACGACCGAAACCATCAGCGCGCGCCAGGCTCCGGCAAGGTCGAGGAACCGCCCGAAGAACAGGCACGCGAACACGCCGGTCATATATTTTGCCGATGCCAGCAGCGTCGCCTGCTCGCGGGTCCAGCCGAACTCGCGGATCACCTCCGGGTAGATGAAGGGAAGGGAGAATGCGGGCGCCGAAAAGCCGAAGAACAATGCCACCGTTGCGATGAGCAGAACCTGCCAGCTCTCCCGGAACTCATCGCGAAACTTCTGATCGAAACGAAACATTCTCTCTTCCTTTTCGATCAGTGGGCAGGCTGAAGCTTCCCGGCCGCGCGTGTCGCGACTTCGCGGCGCAGTTCGGCACTCGCCTTGCTCAGTTCCCGAAACCGCGGCAGAATTTCCGGCGCCGTATCGGGGGACCCTGCGTTGAAGGGCGGCGCGGGGTTATACTCGGTGCCGAGCTGGATCAGCTTGGCCTGTTCCTCGCCCCAGATTCGTGCGATCAGGGTTAGGCCGAAATCGATTCCGGCGGTGACGCCGCCGCCGGTCGCGCGGTTGCCATCAATCACGACGCGCTCCTTGACGGGGATCGCACCGAACAGCGGCAGAAGGTCCATGCAGGACCAGTGCGTCGCCGCGCGAAAGCCTTCCAGCAGGCCAGCGGCGCCCAGCACCAGCGCGCCCGTGCAGACCGACGTGACCCACTGCGCCTTCGGCGCGCGTTCGCGCAGGAAGCACAGCACCTCTTCATCTTCCATCAGGGCTGTCGATCCCGGGCCGCCGGGCACGAAGAGGATGTCGAGATCGGGCGCTTCGTCCAGCGTCATTTCGGGCAGCAGACGGTAATTCGTATCCGTGACGATCGGCTCGCGCGACTTGCCGAGCACGATCGTCCGCGATGCGCGCACGCGCGAGATGATGTCGTAAGGGCCGACGAAATCGAGGTTCGTCATCCTGTCATAGGCGATCATGCCGACGACGACGGTCTTGTCTTCCATCACATCCTCCAATGATCGGGTGTCCGCCTACCAGCGCGCCGCGCGCGCCTTCGCGATGGTTGCCGCCTGCTCCGTAACCGCAGCGCGGGCTTTCAACAGACGCTCCACGACCTCCGGCGGGGCGGTTTCGGGTTCACCCGCATTAAAAGGCGGCTCCGGCGCATATTCGATGATGAGCTGGATCAGCTTTGCATTGTCCTCGCCCTTCAGCAGCGCACACAGCGTCAGGCCGAAATCGAGCCCCGCAGTGACGCCGCCGCCGGTCAGCCGGTTGCGATCATGGACGACCCGCTTTTTCTCCAGCGTGGCCCCCATCAGTGGCAGCAGATCGCGCACGTTCCAAAGGCTCGTCGCCTTGTAGCCCTTGAGGAGGCCCGCCGCACCAAGCACGAGCGATCCGGTACATACGCTCGTGACATATTTGGCGCGCGCGCCCGTGTCGGCGAGGAAGGCAAGTACCTCGTCGTCCTGCATCATCGCGATCGATCCGGCGAGGCCGCCGGGCACGAACAGGACATCGACGTTCTTCGGACAATCGGCAAACGTCGTGCTCGGCGTGATCGGCACGCCGATTTCGGTCATGACCGGATCGAGCGATTTCCAGACGAGGTGGATTTCGGACATCATGAGGTTGAAGACCGTCATCGGGCCGACGAGATCCTGAAGCACCATTTTCGGGTGCACGAGCATCGCGATCACGGGACGGCCAGGACCCGCGCCTGCCTTGCCGAACACGCCCATCACATGCGGGGCTTGCTGGGCCGCGGAGCCGGCGGCGGCGAGCGCCGCCGCTGCGGCCACGGAAGCCCCGATCAGGGTTCGCCGATCAATACCGTTGTTGCCCATTCCTGTCACACCTCCCGCATAGGCACGCGGCCCCGCACCGCAATGGGCGCGGGGCCGCTATCATAGTCAATCTTCCAACTCAGTACGCGAAGCGAATGCCGGCCCGATAGTAGCGGCCCATGCGATCATACATGCCCGCGATGGCGATCGAGGGGAATGGTACATCCTTGTTGGTGATGTTGTTCACGCCGAACTGGAACTGGAGCTTCCGGTTTCCCTCGCTGATGACATCGAGCTGCATCGTCGTATCGATGTAGAAGCGGCCGTTGACACGATTGTCCGCGATCGAGATCGGTGACGTCGGGTCGTAGAACTCGTCTTGCGGCCCGACCAGCGCGGGATCGATCTTGCCGCCGCCGACATAGCGTCCCTGTACGCTGACCGCGAACGGATCTTGCGCCCAGGTGACGGAGCCTGTCGCGGTCCAGCGCGGCGTACCGGTGGCGTTGGTCTGCTGGCCTGCCGTGAAGCCGCCGACCGCGCCGGCACGGTTGATGACGCTGCCGAACGAGGTCAACCCGCCTGATGCGTTGAAGGTCTGCGGGCGGCCGAGGCCGTCGTCGTAGATGAGATCCTTCACATAGGCTGCGAGGCCGCGCACGGTGAGTTCACTGGCACCGATCTGCTTGCGCCATGTCGCCGAGAAATCTACGCCGCGGGTGCGCAGCGAACCGATGTTGAGGAGCGCGGCCGTGACCGAATTTACCGTGGCCGTGGTGGCGTTGGTGGGTGTGCGGTTGACGAACTGGCAGTAGAAGCCCGGCGTGCCGGCGCTCACCTCTGCATGGCAGTTTTCAAGCACAGACTGGGCCGGGAAGGAGGCGATCGCCCCGGCGATGTCGATGTCGTAATAGTCGACCGAGACCGTGAGGCCCGGAACGAAACGCGGGGTCAGTGCGACGCCGACGGTCCATGTGTCCGCCTTTTCCGGCTTCAGCGTCGGGCTCGGCGCGTTGATCTGCGTAAGCTGCGTCGATGCGCCGTTGGCGAACGGGTTGGCGAGCGTCGCGATGGTCTGCGTCGTCGCGAACAGTTCGGCGTTGTTGGGCGCACGAATGTCGCGCGACCGTGTGGCACGGAAACGAACGTCGGGGATGGGCGCGTAGACGGCGCCGAGCTTCCATGTCGTCACACCGCCCGACGTCGAATAATCCGTGTAGCGGATCGCGCCGTTCAGTTCGAGAAGATCGGCGAAGGGCTGCCCGCTGACAAGCGGCGCCACCACTTCGGCGAAGGTTTCCTTCACGTTGTAGCTGCCCGCGTAGGCCTTCGGATTGCTGTAGGCGAAGCCGCTTGCGGCCGAAATGTCGTCGACGACGGACTCAGCCTGTTCCTTGCGCCACTCACCGCCGAAAGCAATCGCGAGCGGGCCGCCGGGCAGGTTGAACAGTTCGCCCTGCATCGCCAGCGACGCGACCTGCTGCTTGGTCGTCACGCGCTGCTGGACCGTGCCCGTGACATAATCGATCGCGGCATCGCTGGGCGACCCCTCGCCGAACAGGTTAATCGGCTGACAGCCTGCCGCCGCCGGGTTGAAGCGGTTCAGAACCTCGCCCTGGCTGGTAACGGTGCCGTTGGCCTGCGTCGCGGCACAGACGACCTGGCTGCCGACCTGAACGGCATCGACCGCGAAGGTGAAATTGCGCGTGATGCGAAGACGGGAGACGTTGGCATCGAACACGTTGCGGCCGTACTGATAATAGCCGTCCACGCCCCAGCTGCTGCCGACATCGTATTTGAAGCCCGCCACGATGCGCTCGGTCGTGTTCTTGTTGTCGCGCGCGACCGTGCCGAAGTCGTTGTAGGGGCGGCCCAGGGTGAACGATGAAATGCTGTTCGTCACCATGATGTCGTGAATGGATTCGGGCAGATAAGCGTTGCCCACACGGATCGTCGCGGTTGAACCGGTGTCGCGAACGGGCGGCGATGCGCCGTAGCCCGCGCTGCGGCCATAGCTGCCCTCGACGAACACGCTGAGGCTGTCGGAAACATCGTAGCCTAGATGGCCGAAGAGCGCATAACGCTCGGTCGGCACGACGATGTTGTGTCCGTCATACAGGAACAGGCGGTCGTTCCCGCCGGTGAAGTGCGTCGCTGTCGTGTTCGTCGCGCTATAATCCGCGTAGTTGCCATAGTCGAACGCCGTCGGCACGCCACCAAGGCCGAACTGGATGCCGCGCAGAACGTCCGCGCCGTTCGCCCCGTTGGTATCGGCATTGACGCCTGTGATGAGACCGCCGCGCGCCATGTTGATGAGTGTCGCGCCGGGGAAGTAGGCCCGTGAGGGCGTCCCAGCCGGGCGGTTCGCGGGGTAGGAGATGAGCGCGGGCTGACGTGCATTCGACGGACGATCGGAAAAATCGAGAACGCCTTTGGAGTCCACATAGTCGCCGCCGATCACGAAACGGCCGCGCTTGTCCGCGAACGACGTGCCCCAGGCAAGCGCACCGCGAAACTCCTGGCCGTCGCCGTAGTCACTGATTCCCATCGATGCGCTGCCCTTGAAACCTTCAAGGCGCTTGTTGATGATGACGTTAACGACGCCCGATACCGCATCCGAACCATAGGCCGCCGACGCGCCGCCCGTGACGACGTCGATCCGATCGACCAGGATCTGGGGGATCAGGTTGAGGTCAACCTGACCGGTGGCGGCAGAGGGTACGAAACGACGGCTATCCACTAGGGTCAGCGTGCGGATGACACCCAGCGCGCGAAGATCCGGCGAAAACTGACCGGTGCCGAGCGTTGAGCTGGGCGAGGTCTGTGGGCCCTGCGTATTGCGGAAGGACGGCACCTCAGCCAGATAGTCGCCGATGCTGGTGGACCCGCGCTGCTCCATGTCGGCGGCACCAAGTATTTTGGTCGGCACCGGCGCCTCGACATCGGCGCGCGAGATGCGGCTGCCCGTGACGATGATGAGCTCTCCGCCCTCGGCATCCTGAGCGACGCCATCGGTACTTTGCGCAAGGGCGGCCCCGGTCAAGCCGGGAAATGAAATTACCGCTGTCGCGAGCAAGGCTGCGCGGCATGTCCAGGCTTTGTTTTCGTGAAATCTCCCGAATTTCATATCTAACCCCCTCTTGTCCCTTTTCATTGGCGTGGGAGCTTAATGACAACCCAAAGAGTGTCAATATACGAAACGTTGTCATGTAATGCGTGACAAAGACTATCATCGGTTTGTTGCGCAGAGCGCAATTACTGAGTGAGTGGCGGGTTCGGTTTGAACCAAATTCACTGCCTCTTGAGATGCGGGAGGCCGCCAAGGCCTTCAAAAAACGCCGATCATAAGGGTTTATCGGTGGCTGTAATGCGCGGCATTTCGTTCATCGGCCTCGGGCACCGCCCATGGATCGCGCTGGTTTTCGAAGACGCACATGATCGGGCGCGTACGACTAAGGCACGAACCCTGAGATTCTGGAGACACTGGCGACAGAGTGATTGGCTACCGCCGCCACGACCGGCTCATGGTGAAGGGGATCACGCTGAAGGTGGCAGCTTTTGAAGTGCCGTTACGATGGGTGCACTATATCTTTCCTCGCCTTTGCACTTCGCGCATTTCCCGGCGACTTCGACCACAGAACGGGAAGCCCGGAAACCGGAAATATCGCAAACCCGGTTCACGGGAGCGACCAGTTCCGAGAACGGGAACGCGCTCACGGTGCGGCAATGCTGGCAAACCAGATAGCCGTTCTCGTCGTCCGAGACCGTCAGATAGGCCGAGAGCAATTCGATGCGGGCGACGGTATGCCTCGCGATCAGCCGGTCGAGAACGCGGTAGGCTTGCACGGCCGTGAGAGATGTACCGCGCCGACTGCAGATATTGGCGATTTCATAGGCGCTGAGCGGTCGCTCGCTCTCCTCGAGGAGTCCAAGCACGATAGCGTCGAGTTTTGCCGACGGCCTGTAAGCGCGGCGGCGGGGTCGGCCCGCGCGATCACATTCGCTTTCAGTACGCATGGCTTCTCAGCCGCCAGTTCATCGCATGGCCCGCGACGAGGCAAAGACTGCCTGCAACCGTCAGCCAGGTCTCAGCGCCTTCTGCGAGTCCGGACAGCAGTGCCGCCACGAGGCAAGCGATGCCGGTGATGCCGAACAAAACCGGCCAGATGGCCCGGTGACGCCGATATCCGAGCCAGAACGCGGCAACGGCCGTGGGCGCGACGAGCAGCAGCGCGGCGTAGTGAAAGGCCTCCGAGCGCGCGAACACGCCCACCACACCCGGCAGCAGGAGCAGAAGGAAGGGCAGGGCGAGGCAGTGCACGAGGCAGAGCATCGACGCAGAGGCCGCTGCCCCCTCGATAACGTTCACCTGCCTGTCGATTGTGCGGCGCCCGGGGTGTTCACTTGCACACATGCAGCATCCAGAATCTTGTTGTGTCATGTTATATCATTACGTATGACGCGGATTATCTCAACATGAAAAGGGGTGTCCTGTGAATTTTCGCGTTTTCCTCCTGTCCGCCGTTTCGCTTGCGACGCTGGTGTCCCAGCGTGCGCTTGCCGCAGAGGACGAGGGCGCCGCGCCGGAAATCGTGGTGACGGCGTCGGGGTTTGACCTGAAGGCCCATGAAACCGCCACGCCGGTTGTAATGCTCTCCGGAGAGGAGTTGATCCACCGGCGCCAGGCGACGCTCGGCGACACGCTGAGCGGGCAACCGGGCATCAGTTTCGACAATTTCGGCGGCGGGGCGAGCCGACCCGTCATTCGCGGGCAGACGGCGCCCCGCGTCCAGGCGCTTTCGGACGGCGCGAACATTCAGGATGCGGCGGCGATTTCGCCCGACCATGCCATCACCACCGAACCGCTGCTGCTGCGCGGGATCGAGGTTCTGCGCGGGCCGGCGGCACTGCTTTACGGCGGCGGCGCGATCGGCGGTGCGGTCAATCTGCTCGACGAGAAGGTGCCGACGGCGCTTCCGGAAAACGGCATCACAGGTGTTGTCGAGGGACGCCTTGGCACAGCCGACGATGAGCGCTCCGTGGTCGGCGGTGTGACGGTCGGCGTTGGACCGTTCGCGCTGCGTGCGGAAGGCGTACACCGCGATTCGAACGACTACCGGGTGCCGGGCAGCTTCGGCGAGCGGCATGTCGACGGCTCCTACAACGAAACTTCGACCGTCAGTCTTGGCGGGTCGTGGATCGGCGATGGCGGTTATCTCGGTGTCGCCTATACGCGCCAGCGCAGCGAGTACGGTCTTCCGGGGCACGCCCACGAGTACGAAGACTGCCATCCGCACGGCAGCAGCCTGCACTGCGGGGGGCATGACCACGATGAAGACGATCATGACCACGACGAGGAGCACGAGCACGAGGAAGTGCCGTTCGTGAAGCTCAGGAGCGAGCGGTTCGACATTCGCAGCGAATACAGCGATCCGCTTCCGGGCTTCGAAAAGATGCGTTTCCGCATGGCGTTCACCGACTATGAGCACGATGAAATCGAGGAAGACGAAGTCGCCACGACCTTCAGGAACAAGGCGCACGACATCCGCTTCGAACTCACACACAAGCCGCTCGCGGGCTTCCGCGGTGTGGTCGGCGTGCAGCATTCCGAAAGCGATTTCAGCGCGCTCGGCGAGGAAGCCTTCCTGCCTGAGAGCGAAACGCGCAACACCGCGCTGTTCCTGATGGAAACGATCGAAGCCGGGCCTGTCCGCTTCGAACTCGCGGCCCGTCAGGAGTGGCAGAAGATCGAAACGACGCTCAGCCGTGAGGCGAACCACCGGCCATTCTCGGTCTCCGGCGCAGCGGTGTGGGATATCGGCGGCGACTATTCGGTCGCACTGTCGCTGGCCCGGTCGCAGCGTGCGCCCAATGTTCAGGAACTTTATGCGCGCGGCGTCCACCTCGCGACGAATACCTACGAGATCGGCACTGCGACTCTCGGCAAGGAAACCTCGAAATCGATCGACCTGACGCTGCGCAAGACGTCGGGCGACACGACCTTCACGATCGGCGCCTATCATCAGGATTTCGACGACTACATCTTCGCTGATACGATCGATCAGTTCGAGGATTTCCGCCTCGTGCGCTACACGGCGGCGGATGCCAAGTTCACCGGTATCGACGGCGAGATCCGGCATCAGTTCTCGCCCGATTTCGCAGTAGCCGCCTTCGGCGACTACGTGCGGGCGAAGTTGCAGGACGGTCTTGGCAACCTGCCGCGTATTCCCGCCGGGCGCCTCGGCGCGAGCGCGGAAGGCAACTGGGGTCCGTTCTCGGCCGATCTCGAATATTATCATGTGTTCGAGCGGGACCGCATCGCCGCATTCGAATCCCGCACGTCCGGTTACGACATGCTGAACGCGACGTTCGCCTACCGGGTGGCCTTCTCGCCGAAGGCCGAGGCGGAGCTGTTTGTTCGTGCGACCAATCTGACGAATGAGCTGGCGTACAACCACGCCTCGTTCATCAAGAATGCCTCGCCGCTGCGCGGGCGCAATTTCGTGTTCGGCCTCAGAACCGCGTTCTGATGCCGATAGGGTCGAGGATGCGGGCGGATGATCTGCACGTCCGCATCCTCGCCCGAAAAGCTGTTGGCTGCGTCAGTCGCTGCGGCTGCACGGCTCTGCGGCCAGCACATAGTCATATCCGTGGGCGAGGGCACCTTCCGCTGCGATAAGCGCGAGGGCTGCTTCGCGCAGGGTCTCGCCTTTCGCCTTCAGCGCATCGGCGAGTGCGCGGTCCGCCATCGCGGCGAGGCGCGGTGCACACATGTCGATCTGGCTGTTCACGAAACGCGCCTTGTAGCGGATCGGGAACCGCTTGGAGGCTGTGACGCGGTAGCCCGATGCTTCCAGATGATCGGCGACCCACTGCGCCGGATATTCGCGGTAGGGCGTTTCGTCGACGAGCAGCAGGCACGCATCCCTGTACCGACCGATATCCCGAACGATGTCAGCGGCCGGGGTCTGCGCAGGCCCGTTTACATAGGGTTCCAACCCGATCACATACAGTCGCTGCCCCACGAGCGGGCGTAGCCGGGCGAACAGGCGATGCTGGAAATAGGGCGCGAAGCCTTCCACCGCCCCGAGCAGATAGTCCGCGATCACCGTATCGTGGCGTTCGCCCGCGAGCAGTGCCGGGTCGGCCCAGTTGCCGAGGATGATGCGATCTTGCGGACGCTGGATGCCCTTCACGACTTTTCGGACCTGCGCGGCATGCCCCTCGGCACCGGTTACTGCGGTCCAGCGTTCGGTCGGCAGCGCGCCGATCCAGCCGATCGAATGCGTTCCCGTTCCCGCGTCGAGCACGGAGCCCCAGGCACTGTCCCCGTGAAGCCGTTCTATGTGACGGAACAGCGCGGAAGGTGTGACTGCGTCCCGCCCGCCGGTGTCAGTCATCATTCCGCTGCGGTGGATTGATGACGAGAACGAGGCGCTGCACACCGGTTCCATCGATGGGCGGCGAGCGGTGCACGGCGGCGTTTTCGTGATCCCACAGGCGCCCCTTCAGGATCGCGACATCACCTGCGGCCAATTGCCGGATGCCGTGCGGCTCTCCGCAGCCGCAATCGGTATCGTCTTGCGTTTCCAGCCATTGCGTACCCGGGCCGGCATAGGTCGTGATCAGCCGGGCGGTGACATAGTCGGCATGAAACTTCCAGCAGGCGTTGTCGCTAACGCGATCGATACGGATTTCGGCGGCATCAAGGTCCATGATCCTGCAGAAATGCCCGGCGAGCAGGAGAATATCCGCCTCCAGTCCGAAACGCGCGGGGCTTGCCGCATAGCCCGCCTCGACGAGCGCATGGGTGAGGCTTGCGGAAAGCGATGCCAGCGGGGCCGTGAACCTTATGTCGTGGGCCGGCCCCTGCAATAGATCGCGGGCGAGCGATGGCGCGCTACGCTCCCAGATGGCGATGGAAACGCCGTCGGTGCGGATCATGTCCAGCGCTGCGGGATGGTCCTCGATCCACGCGCGCGCCGGCCGCGAGAGCGTTGCGGTGTTCACTCAGCAGCTTCCAGCTGTTGCTGGGCCTCGCCCCATGCCGGAAACGGGTCATTCAGCCCCGTCCATTCGTCCGGCGTAAATCCGCTCGCGGGAAGCAGGCAGTTGTCGAGCGCAGCGGTGATCCGCGCGCGGTCCATGCCGAGGCCGATGAACACGAGTTCTTGCCGGCGATCGCCCCAGGTCGCATCCCAGTGCTTTCGGATGAAGGGCTCGAAGCTCTCCGCGTCGGGCCAGCGGTTTTTGGGGACGGACGCCCACCAGCGGCCCAGCCGCGACACGTTTTTCTGCCGGCCGGCAATGGCGAGTTCGCCAAGAAAGTCGGCGCGGGTCGCAAGCCAGAAATGCCCCTTGGCGCGAATGACTTCGTCAAGCGCGTCGCCCGTCAGCAGCGCGTAGAATTTCGAAGGATCGAAGGGGCGGCGGGCACGGTACACGAAGCTCTCGACGCCGTATTCCTCGCTTTCGGGGCGGTGGCTTGCATAATCGTACAATTCCTTCGCCCAGAGCGGGTGCTCCTCCGCGCGCTCCTCGTCGAAAAGTCCGGTGTCGAGAAGGCTATCGAGCCCGACTTTGCCGAAATCCGCCTCGACGATGCGGGCGTCCGCGTTCAGCGATGCGACGACGCGTTTTACGGTGGCGAGCTGGTCGGCGCCGACCGCGCTCGCCTTGTTCACGATGACAACATCGGCGAATTCGATCTGCTCGACGAGCAGGTTCGCGAGCGGCCGGTTGTCGCCGTCTCCGGCGGTTTCGCCGCGATCGGCGAGCAGGTCGTCGCTCGAATAGTCGGCGAGCAGGTTCACTGCGTCGACGACCGTCACCATCGTGTCGAGCCGCGCGACGTCGCCGAGGCTTTCCCCTTGCTCGTCACGGAACGAGAAGGTGGCGGCGACGGGCAGGGGTTCCGAGATGCCCGTGCTTTCGATGACGAGGTAATCGAAGCGGCCGGCCTCGGCGAGCGCGCGCACTTCCTTCAGCAGGTCGTCGCGCAGCGTGCAGCAGATACAGCCGTTCGTCATCTCGACGAGCGTTTCCTCGGAACGCGACAGTGCCGCCTCGCCGCCGCGCACGAGGTCGGCGTCGATGTTGACCTCCGACATGTCATTGACGATCACCGCGACCCGCTTGCCCTCCCGGTTGCCGAGGATGTGGTTCAGCAGTGTGGTCTTCCCGGCACCAAGGAAGCCGGAGAGAACGGTCACGGGCAATCGGCGATCGGACTGGGTCATGGGGCGCATATACTTTCAATGATATGTTGTAACGTATCATAAAAAATATGCGACCTCTGTCAACGCAGCGTCGTGGCCGTGGCCGTGTCAATTGGCGGCGGCGCCGGAGAAGCGGTAGAACACGCCCTGTTCGTCATCGCCATGAAGCGACAATTGTCCCTCCACGGTCAGCACGTCATTTGAAACAGAAACCGGCGCGGTGGTCCGCACCTCGATGAATTGCATCGGTGCCGGGTTCAAATGGAAGGGGCAGTCCGGTGGATAGGCGAGCAGCACGAAATGCGTCTGCTTCGCGCCGTTCTGCAGCGGCAGCATGTATCCCGCCACCTTGATCCGCTTGCCCGCGAGCGCCTTCACTTCGGACGAAAAAAGCGGCTTGGAGCGAATAAGGCCTTCCTTGTCCAGCCGTGTGGTCTCCTTGGTCGATTCCAGGACCGACCACGCAATCCCGCCCTTCGGCGTGGGCGCCGGTTTCCAGACACTCTCGCTGGGACGCAGCGGCGATTGCTGCGGCTGGATAGCTGATGCCGGTGATGCCGACGTCAAAGCGGCTATGGCCAGGCAGCAGGCGGCAAGAAATTTCACGGTCATTGGGCCTCGGCGAGCGTTTTGGCGATGTCGTTTCGATAAACCTGTATGGCCGGGATCAGCGCCGCGATAACACCGAGCACCAGCGCACCCAGAACGATGAGCGCCTCCGCGGGATCAAACCGGAGCGCGGAAAGACCAAGATCGTGCAGCTGAGGGAAAAGCATCGCCGCACCGGCGACGACCGCGTGGCCGAGCACGAGTCCGAGCACGGCGCCAGCAAGCGCCAACATAACGCCTTCGAGGATGACTTGGCCGAACACGGCGGACCGCGATGCGCCGATAACGCGCAGAAGCGCCATATCGCCCTGCCGCCGCTGCAATGAGCCGTAAAGCGCAACGAAGATCGACAGCCCCGCTGTGAGCATCTGCAAAATCGCGAGCACGCGCATCGTATCGATTCCGATCCCCACGAGCGACAGAACGCGCGCGAGTTCCACCGCGGGTACGGCCGCCTGCAGATCGGTCTGCCGGTTGATGAAACTCGGAAGCTGGACTGCGCCCAGCGCGGAACGGTACTTGACGAGGACGACGGTAACTTCCGGCTTCAGCTCACCGTTACGCCCCGCATCCAGCGGTTCGGCGGCATGGTTGTGTTCATGCTCTTCGTCATGCGCGTGCGCGTCTTCATGCTCATGCATGGCGTCGTGTTCATGCGCTGCTTCATGGTCGTCGTGAATTCCGTGGACCTGCCAAACGCTTTCGACCGGGGTCAGGATAAGGCGGTCGATGACCGTGCCGGTCGGCTTAAGCCTGCCAACGACGATGAACGGCGCCTGCTCATGGCTGTGACCGCCGTCGCCGAGGCCGTGGCTGCCGGTGAAGCGTTGGCCGAGTGCCGCGCCCGTGCCTGCCGCAACGGCACTGCCGATTACGGCTTCCATCGGCGAAGAGAACATGCGGCCTTCCGCCATGTCCGCACCGTAAAGCGCCGGATACGCCTGTTCCGTCCCGACGATGCGATAACCGCGGAAATTGTCGCCTAGCGCCAGCGGAATGGCCTGTCCCACGCTGCGCTGGCGGCGCAGCATCTCAACGGTATCGAGCGGTATATTGCCGGTCGGGGCGTCGATATGGAACACGCCCGACAGGATCATCTGCATCGGAGACCCCTTCGCGCCGACGACGAGATCGATGCCCTGCGCATCCCGTTCAAGTCGCCCTTCCAATTGGCGCGAGAACAGCAACAGCAGCACCAGCGTGGCGACGCCGAGGGTGAGGAGCAGGATATTGAGCAGCGTATTGAGCTTGCGATCACGCAAGTAGGCGATGCAAAGACCGAAGATGCTCATTGGACCGTGCTCTGCGCATCGGGGGTGAGTATAAGCCTGTTCTGGAAATGATCCCGGATTCGCGCGTCGTGCGTCGCGACCAGCAGTGTCGCGCCGGAAGCGGTGGCGGTCGTGAACAGCAATTCTGTCATCGCGGTGGTATTTTCATCATCCAGCGCGGATGTGGGCTCGTCGGCGATCACGAGCGCGGGCCGCGTCACGAGGGCGCGCGCAATCGCGGCGCGCTGACCTTCGCCCTGGCTAAGCGCACGCGGCTTCGCGTCGGCACGGTGCAGCAGGCCCACTCTTGCGATCAATCGATCGACTTCCTTCGCCTCTGTCGTTCCCGTGCCGATCTTTTGCGCGAGCAGAAGATTCTGCCGTACCGTGAGGGCGGAGACGAGGCGCAAGGTCTGAAAGACGAGTCCGATGGTGCGCCTTCTCAGTTCGTCGCGGCCGGACGGGGGCAACTGAACAAGGTTTTGCCCTGCGAGCAGAACCTGTCCCGCCGTCGGCGAGATCAGGCCCGCAACCAGATTGATCAGGCTCGTCTTTCCGGATCCGGATGGTCCGAGGAGCAAGGCGTGCTCCCCGGGCAGGAGTTGCCATTCCGGGACGTCGAGAATGGTTCGCTCGCCGATCCGATGGACCAACCGTTCAAGACGAACCAGCGGCTCACCCGCAGCCACGGCGTGATTCAACGGATGTCCGACGTTTCTGCGGGCGCGGTCTTGGACTGCAAGCTGGCGTTCTTAGTTTCATCCATCGCTTCCGAGGCTACGTCGCCTTGGCTGGAGAAGCGCGCGATGAACGCCAGCCTTGCTCGCGCTACGGCCGCGGCAGACAGCGCATCGATTTCCGCTTGGGAAAGGGATGTAGGGGACTGACGAGGGCCCCAGGCTCCGTAGAATCCGTGCATGTCACACGCAAACGAGGGGGCCGAGGCGACAAGCACGAGTGCGGACACAAGTAGGGGTAAATGCATCGTACATACTCCGATAGTAATGATATGTTATACTATACTAACGCAATGCCAAGTGATTCTTTGCTTAGCCGCGAAGGAGCGGGACACCCTGTTCATGCTGACGGGCAGGGATGACCTATACGTGCTGGTGGTTCCTGCGCTTGGAAGGGTGGTACTGGCACACGACTCCGCGGTATTTTTGCAAGTAGAACGCGCTCGCGCTCGGCATCTGGCCCGGAACCGGGCATGCCGAAGCGCGTGAGCGCCGCGCCGGCAACACGCGCGCAAATCGGATCAATAAGGCTCGGCGAAACCCGCTGGCCTGCTTCGCCGGCCTAGCAGGTTGAAGCGCACGCCCCCGAATTTGAGAATTGCAAACCGATTCAATCACCCTGTGAGGACTTCAAAGCGCTGTTCTCGGCCTGTGCAGCCGCAAGGGCACTGCGACCCGGATCGACATATTTCGTGTTGTTTGCGAAGAAATACTGCACCAGGCATCGAACTGCGGGCCATCGGCGACGATGTCGAACAACGACGTCTATACCGGCCTTCCATCCTTCTGCCACCAGAAGCGTTGCCCCGGCGGCGGTTCAACCGGTTCGAGTTCACGAAGGCCGTCGTCACGTAGGGGGCAGGGTGCACTTTCCCGCTTGGAAAACATTTCGGCCCAGCGTTTCAGCTTTGGATAATCGTCCGTCAGAAAATGATCGTCGAAGTTCTCTGCATTATGATGAACCATCGGATAAAGGGCGCAATCGGCAACGGAGACGCTCTCGCCCATCAGGAAGGGGCCCTGGTTGCTCGCCATGGTTTCGAGACCGAATAAAGTCCGGTCCAGAAACGGCTTCATCCATTCAGCCACAGCGGGGCTCTGCGGCATGGCGCGCGCGAACTGGGGCAAGATATTAGCATAATAGGGCATGCAGCGATTGAAAAACTCGTTGCACAAATGCATGTAACACCGCATGCGTTCGCGCTCAATCGGGCTGCGGCCGATGAAATTCGGGCTCGGATAAAGTTCTTCGAGATACTCGATGATCGCAAGTGAATCGAACAGGCAGCGACCATCTTCAAGTTCGAGCGTTGGCAGGAAGCTCAGCGGATTCTTGGCCACCATCTCCGGATCGCGCTGCTCTCCATAGCGCAAGGGTACGATCTCAATATCGGTGATACCCTTTTCCTTGATGTAAATCGTAACGCGCCTCGTCCACGGACCCCAAGCTAGATCGTAAAGCTTCATTACTTCTTCCTCGAGAGTATGATGTGGAACGACAAGATACATTACCAGCTGCAAGGTTCCGCTTCCATGGTGGGTACGGATAGAGGTGGTGGCGAAAGGGGTAGAGCGGGTTTCGCGCGGGCGGGCTACTCCGATAACGGCGCTGACTGCTCTTGGGCCTTGTTGCTGATGTAAGGCAGCAGCGACAAACATCGTTGTAGGAACAAACGAGGGAAAACAAGGAGGAGTAGGAACGATATGGGTATCAGAACATCTTTGCTTGCGGCGGGTGTGTTCCTGGGAGGGGCAACCTTCATGGGTGCAGCGCTGCCCGCTTTTGCTGACACCGCAGCGCCGATGGCGGCTGTGGAGATTCCCGCGGCGCCCGCAGGGGCCGATTTGACAAAGCTGGCCGTCGCCTTCCTTGACGCATGTGTTACACGTGACGCCGACTATGTCGCCGCCAACTCCATCGAGGATCCCGTCGGCAGCTTCTCTTCTTTCGGATCGGGCGCACCGAAAATTTCCGATCGCATGGAATTCGCCGATCATCTTCGCCCGTTGAAAAAGGTCGGCTGGGATGGCCTCGACCCGAAGGGTTGGGTTTCCGGCAACGTGGCATGGTTCGCTGATGTCGCCGACGGCATTCTTCCGGACGGCAAGAAAATTCCGATCCGGATTTCGCTGGTGATGCGCAACACAGGTGCGGGCTGGAAGGTCGTTCATGTGCACGTGTCCGAAGGCGTGCATCGGGATGGTATTCGCAAGGGCTCGTAAGCCCTTCTGATAGCCAGATTGAAGATGCCTCCGCCCCAACGGGCGGGGGCATTTTCCTTGCCTTGCATACAATGAACCCGCTCAATCCATCTCAGTCAGTGCTTTCAAAACCTCGACGAAATTCGCACTTGAGTAGACACCGATACTGTGACCGTCCTGCACTTCGTGGATGCTGACACCCGTCACCTCGAACCGTTTGCCGCTTGGTTTCAACCCGAAGACTTCGCGGATATGTCGTCCGCTGATGGCATAGGCGATTCCAAAGCCGTCTTCACTGCCGAAGGACCAGCGCACCTTGAAATCGATATCTTCGAACGCATCAATCTGTGCCTGCAACATTGCGACCAGCTCTTCGACGCCGTCTGCCGGATTCAGCGGATTTCGACATACAAAGACCGGCGACATGATTTCGGTTATGAGATCAAAATTCCCTCGATAGGCATCGAGATACATCTGGGTGAATCGTTGACGAATATGTTCGGCGGTCGACATTGGTGATTCCATTCTTGTTTGGGACCACGGCCACATTCGTCATTGCTGGTGTCGAAGCAATCCAGCGTTCGGCGCAGCGAGTGAGGTAAATGGGTAGCCGATCAGGGAATTGGCATAACAGAGACGCGCGCGCATTGACCGCCGCCGCCGGATGCGTTGCTTTCAGTTCAGAGCTTGTTGGGCTGGGAGGGGGTACATGGAGAGTGACGGGCCGGTGCAGCAGAAGGCGGCAGGGATGCGGCGATGGTGCACGATCGTCATCCTGACAGTGTGCTATCTGCTTTCCGTTGTCGACAGGCAGGTTATCATGTTGCTGATCGATCCGATCCGCGCCAGCCTTTCGCTCAATGACGTTGAAATTGCGCTTGTTACGGGTTTCAGTTTCTCTCTCTTCTATACGATCATGGGCATGCCCATGGGTTGGCTTGCAGACCGTACCAATCGTAGAACGTTGATTGCAGTTGGCCTCCTGCTCTGGAGCCTTGCCACGGCAATGAGCGGACTCTCCAGGTCGATCGCTCAATTGTTTCTCTCGCGAACGGCAGTTGCTGTGGGAGAGGCGTCGCTTTCGCCTGCAGCGTATTCGATCATCACTGACAGCTTTGAGCCACACGAGCGAACGCGAGCGGGCAGTGTCTATTTCCTGGGAGCGGCACTTGGGCCCGGCGTAGCGCTTCTCGTCGGCGGAGCGTTGCTGCATCTGTTTACGGATATTGGAACTGTCAATCTTTCCGGATTTGGCGCGCTGGAGCCTTGGCAGCTGGTTCTGCTGACCCTGGCATTACCGGGGGTGCTTTGGGCGGTGGTGGTGCTTCTGTTTGTTACTGAACCGCAGCGGCAACCGGAAAGGAATGCTCCTGGGCTGGCGCCGAACAAGGGGGAGCTTTGGGGCGCGTTGCTGGCACATCGGCGGCTGCTATTTCCCTTTTTCGGAGCGGTCGCACTGTTCTCGTTGTTCGGTAATGGACTGCTTTCGTGGTCGGCCACCTTCTTCGCTAGAAATCACGGCTGGCTGTTGGCCGAAGCCGGTGGGAGGCTGGGGCTTGCCATTACGGTGTGCGGCGCTGCAGGGGCTATTTTCGCGGGTTGGTTAAGTGGCCGGGGCGACAAGGACGAGCGAGGAGGAGACGCGATACTGAAGACCATTCTCATGCTTTGCGTTATAACCGTGCCGCTTTCGGTGACGGCAACGCTGGTCTCCAACGCCTGGTTGTCGCTTCTCTTCATCTCGATCGTCATCTTCGCGACCATCGGCGTGTCCAGCATAGCGCCGATCTTTGTTGCCTCTCTAGTCGCTGGCTCTGTGCGCGGCAGAATGGTGGCAATCTATCTTCTTGTCGTCGGCGTGGTTTCGGTTGGCGGCGGACCGGTGGTTGTGTCCGTCTTTACCGAATATGTGTTCGGTGCCCCGACAGCGCTCGGAAAATCGATTGCGCTGCTTGGTCTTCTGTCAATGCCGCTTACGACATTTCTTGTTTGGCGAACGCTTCACGCTTACCGGCGCGACGGCGCCACCCAAATCGCGTCATCCGCTATCCCACCGTCATGTTGATCTCATTAGAAAGGGGCGGATACATGCGGAGAATGGCGAATGTCGGGAGGCCGCATGAAACTCTACACGAATCTTTACGGTCCCGGACCGCGACGGATATTTATCTACTGCAAGCTGAAAGGAATCACGAGCATCGAGACCAATCTGGTCGTTCCATACAAGGAGACTCGCGAACCGGAATTTCTGGCGCGGAATCCGGCAGGAAAGATCCCGCTGCTCGAAACCGAAGACGGTCGTTACATTTTCGAATCTCAGAGTATTCTGCAGTATCTGGAAACTCTCTATCCTGAGCCGCCCATGGTTCGGACGGAGGAGATGAAGGCCAGGCGGCTCGATGTTCAATCCGGAATGATCAACGAGTTCTTCTACTATCTCTATATCTCTACGCTGCACACATCTCCCTATGTCTCGAAAGGGCAGAAGCAGGCCCATGATGCGGATATCGTGGTCAATGCTTATTGGCGTGCCCGGCTGGATCAGATCGATGAGATCATGGCGGGAAACCAGTATCTGGTGGATGACGAAGTCAGCATTCCGGACGTTATGCTCTACACCATGCTGGAGTATATACGACACCGCTTCGGTATCATAATCCCGCCGCATCTGAAGCGTCTCAACCGTTGGTACGATCGATTTTCCGCGCTTCCAGGCGTTGATCCGATCGCCTTGCCCGACGACTATTTCGACCGATCGATCCCGGAACTCGGCACCCGCTACTGAACAATACACGGAAGGACAACCGCCATGAAGCTCGTGGTGTCGGCCTGGTATCCCTATCAGCATCAGGCGAATGCGTTTCAACAACTTGTGGGAGAGCCTTCTTTAGAGCGAATTGCCGTTGAGGCCGTTTCCAACACGTTGCAGAACGACGTCGTCGGCCCTTACATATCGCTGTCGATGGATGATGACGATCTGCCGCTCCTTGGCCTGCCAAGCATCGCCGAATATTTTCATCGTCATTACCCCGAAAAGGCGCTGTTCCCGGACGACATCGTATTGCGTGGCCACGCCCGTGCGTTCGCGACAATGATCGAGGAACGCTTTACGCGCTTTTGTGTCGCGGACATCTCCAGCCATACGGGGTGGAAGCGGCCGATGTGGAATAGCGCATCCTCTGCGTCGGAACTGGTTATCACGACGCCGCCGGACCTTGAAGGATTGGTCAAGATCTCTGAGCATCTCGGGTTTGGTTATCTTGCGGCCGACACGCCGTGCCTTGCCGATGCCTTGCTGGCGGCATTGTGGTGGACGCTCGAAGATCAGGGCCGTTTGGGAGAGCTTGAAAAGCACGGATGGCTGAAAACCTGGCATGAGCGGAACTGTACTGGCCGGCCTTTTTACCGCCTGCCGGCGACATGAGAAGGAACTAAACCGGCGGGCGCTCTGATGTTTAAAGGAAGATCTTGCCCGGATTGAGGAGACCCTGAGGGTCGAACGCGCGCTTTACAGCGGACATCAGTGAAATTGCATCGGCACCCCGCTCATCAACAAGACACTGGCGTTTTCCGATGCCGATACCATGCTCGCCCGTGCAGGTGCCGCCGAGCGTCAGGGCGTGAGCGACCATGCGCTCGTTGATGCCCGCGGCAACCTCCCATTCTTCGGGCTGGTTCGGATCGAGCACAAACAGAACGTGATAATTGCCGTCACCGACATGGCCGACGATCGTGGCTTCAGCGCCGCATCTTTCAATATCGGCGCGCGTGGCGGCGATACTATCGGCCAGCTTCGCGATGGGGACGCAGACATCGGTTGACCATATCCTGGCATTTGGGCGAAGTGACTTGGACGCGAAATAGGCATTATGCCGCGCTTTCCACAGTCGATTTCGATCTTCCACCTGCACCGCAACGCTGAGTTCGCCGCCGCCATTTTCTTTCGCGATCTGTTCAAAGAGCGCCACCTGTTCGGACGCGCCGTCTTCGGTGCCATGGAATTCGAGGAACAATGTCGGCTGTTCGGCAAGGCTGAGCTGTGAATAGGCATTGCAGGCCTTGATCTGGGCGGTATCGAGAAGTTCGATGCGGGCCACGGGTATTCCAAGCTGTATGGCCTGAATTGTCGTCAATACAGCACCATCGACACTGGCGAACATCACCGTGCCGGCCATTGTGCATTGCGGAATGCCATAAAGCCTCAGCGTCACAGCTGTGATGATGCCAAGCGTGCCCTCAGAGCCGACGAACAGCCCGGTAAGATCGTATCCGGCCGCCGATTTGGCCGCACGGGTTCCCGTTTCGATGATGCGGCCGTCCGCTGTCACAACCTCAAGCGAAAGGACATTGTCGCGCATCGTGCCGTAGCGGACTGCGTTCGTGCCGGATGCCCGTGTTGAAGCCATCCCGCCCAACGTTGCATTGGCACCAGGATCGATCGGAAAGAACAGGCCGCTATGCCGAAGTTCCTGGTTCAGTTGTTCCCGGGTGACGCCTGCCTCAACGCGGCAGAGCATATTTTCGGGGTCAACATCGACAACCCGGTTCATGCCCGTAAGATCAAGGGAAAGTCCGCCGCTTACAGCTGAGAGATTGCCTTCGAGGGATGTGCCGGCACCGTGCGCGATCACGGGCATGTCGTATGCAGCACAGATATGGAGGGCTTCCACGACATCATTGATTGACGCGGCGTTCAGAACGGCATCCGGAAGCCGGCTGGTGTGATGGCCTTCCAGCCCGGAGTGTTGTTCCCGCCCGGCCTGCGACAGCAGTAGCTTTTCTCCGAAGGCGCGGGACAGGCTGCTGACGGCTTCGTGCCGCTTGCTTTGTGGTGAAATCGTCGCCATTTTTTCGATTCCGGCCCGATCATCAATGAGTGAAGAGCGATCTAGCCCAGTTCCTCGATGGGTGAAAAGTCTTCATCGATGCCGAACTGTCGCGGGGCCAGCACCTCCAGGCTCTGGGGAAGGCGGAGCAGGGGATCGGCGGCATAGCCGAGGACCTTCACCCTTTGGCCATAGGTGAGCATCTCCGCAGTCAGCGGCTCCGCGGATTCGCGGTCCAGGATGGCGATGAGATCCGGCACGATCGTGACCGTCTTTCCATTCACGCGTGCAACGAGATACTCGTTACGGATTTCGATCGTGCACACATCGTCCGAATCGTTGAGTGCGGCGATGGTGACCTGCCCCCAATGCCAGCTGTCTCGCGTTTCATGAATGACATCGCTGATCTTGCCATCGAAGAGGATGCGCGCGGTGCGCCCGTCCCGGCTCGAAAGGCATTCAAGCAGCGTGTTGAACACATCGCCTGCGCTTTCGCGCCCCTCACGGATCGCGCGCCCGATCTCGAGTGTCTGTGATAGGGTGCGCTGCACCGCGACGCGCCGCGCATCTGCACCACTCATGGGATAGATCGCGGCGAACGCCATAGAGCCCATGGCCATCGTGTTGACGCGGCAGAGATCCTCCGCCATCCGGTCGCTGACAGCCTCCACCTTGACGACATTGCCGCTATCGTCGATCAGCAGCGCCGGCGTGGCGCGTACGCCGAAGATGCTGAAGGTCGTCATTTCCAGCTGAGGCACCGCACGGCCGATACCGTCAGCATCAAGAACCGGAATACCACTCAGCGCCGAGAGCGCCAGGGGGAACATCGAATTGGCGCCGCCAATCTCGGCGCTTATGAAAGCATCGATCTTGCGGCCGTAATAGGCCACGGCCTGTTCGAGAAGAACTCTAAGGGTCTTCTCGCTGACCAGGTGCTCGACAATGACCGAGGGCGCGCCAATCCCGGCTATCGAAACAACGAAGGCGTCGTCGGGAACCTCGTCACAGGAAACGACTGTCGGATAATGCCCCTCCGCAATCTGCGCTCTGACGAACAGTTCGCCGATATAGGGATCGCCGCCGCCGCCCGTGCCGAGCAGAACGGCGCCGCGGGCCATGTCTTGAATATCCTGGAGTGAATCGACTTTGAACATTGTGCTGCTTCTCTAGTTTTGCGCAAGCGCTGCCACGGGGCCGACGGCACGAACCTTGATCTGGGTTGCCCCGGCTTTCATGTGCGTCATTGGTAATTCGATGACTTCGACAATCTCCGTGCCGGACCGTTCCGCGCCCGCCTTCACTGCCGCTTCGATAGCCTCGTCCTTTGCCATCTGCAGTGCCTTTTCGCGGCCCAAACGCGGGACATCGTACATTTTGTCGATGCGCCCGCTGACCAGCGCGATGGCCGCCCCAACCGCATTGGCGACATCGGCATGTTCAGGCCTGACGACTTCGGAGACGCCTTTCAGCTTGCGGGAAACGATGACACTGCCACCGCCAACCAGCAGCAGAGGCAAAGGCGCGGAACTGACCTTTATCTGGTCGATCGCCTCCTCGATCTGTGCGTGGATATCGTCGAGCGCAGCCTCCACGACAGACGGGTCTATGTGCGCGACCTTCGCGCTATCTCCCATGACGACCTGGCCCGCACGAACGGCGATGTCGGATGCTGTCATGACGCTGCCACCAAAGACAAGCCCGTCTTCGGCCAGTCTGTATCCAACGGATTTGGGTCCGACCTTGCACGTCCCGTTGGATTTGCTCACGATGCTGCCGCCGCCGACGCCGATCGAGAGGACATCCGGCATCCGAAAGTTTGTTCTTACGCCGCCGATGTAGTTTGCGGCGGTGGTTTCGCGGGGAAATCCGTTCATGAGGAAGCCGATATCCGTCGTCGTTCCGCCGATATCGGCGACGATGGCATTGCTGATCCCGGTCAGGAAGGCCGCGCCACGAATACTGTTCGTTGGTCCCGCCGAACATGTGAGGATCGGGAGAGACGCGGCTGTTTCCGTGGTGATGAGCGTACCATCATTCTGGCTTATGAACAGCGGCGCGGCGATCCTCAGGTCCGTCATCGCGATTTCGAGAGAGCGAATGACCTGAATCCCCATTTCGGCGAGGCTTGCGTTGATGATCGCGGCGCTTTCGCGATCAACCAGGCCGAGACCGCCGACGTCTTGCGAGAGCGTGATGCGCGCTTCTGGAATTTCCTTGGCGACGATTTCAGAACCGCGGATTTCAAGGTCAGGACGGATTGGCGCGAAATTGGCCGAAATCGCAACTGAGGTCAGGCCCTTGCGACGCGCATCGATCGCGGCGGCGCGTATCCCGTCTTCGTCGAGCGGTGCATAATCCTGGCCGGTGTAGAAAGAGCCGCCGCCCACCATGTAGATCTCGCCCTTGACGGTCGCCTTCAGGTCTGCCGGCCAGCCCGAGAAGGGTGGCACACCATCTCCCTTAGGCAAGGAGATGCGGATGATCGCGACAGGTGAAAGGTCGCGCCGCTGTACGAAGGCGTTCACGAACTGGGTTGTCCCGATCATCACGGCTTCAATCCGTGTTTGATCGATTTTGGCCTGTTGCAGAAGTTTTGTGACAGCGTTGACGACGCCCGACCGGACATCATTTGTTGTGAAGCTCTTTGCCGTGGCGACGACATCACGTCCGCACAGCAGTGCAGCGTCCGTGTTCGTACCGCCAACGTCAATTCCGAGCCTGAACCGTGGCGCGGCATCGCTATGCATCATTGAAACCCTTTGAAGTCTGATATTGATCTCGTGCGTGTGCGTGTGCGTGTGCGTAGTGCGCTTGCCGGCTGCGAGGCCAGATGCGCCTGGGATGGCGCAGTCGAAAATTGGGTAGCCGGAGTTTCCAACACCACACCACGCGGAAAGTGCTGCCTTCTAGCTCCATTTAAGATGCCGCCGTGTTGTCGCATCCAGAACGGCGATCTTCTCAACGCAGCCGCGTAACGCCTCCAGATATCGTTCGGCAGCCTGCGAAGGTGACAGAACGCGGCGGAAGAAAACGATATTGACCGCGCCGACGAGTCCGGACTTTGCACGGAAACCAAGGGCAATCGCTGATACGTTCTCATCGACACTGCCGACCGACCACGCATAGCCCGTTTCACGATAGCGCGCGGTCATATGGGCGATGGCGGCACGATCGGGCTCTTTGTTGCTGCATGGGTACGCGCGGCCGGCGAAGCTGATCGCCGCATCCAGCTCGTCGACTGTCAGAACCATCATGATTGCGCGTCCAAGAGCTGTATCGAGCAGCGAACGCGTTTGTCCAACCGTTGCACGGTGAAAGGTAATGGGACTGAGCGCGTGTGTAGACGCCTGGATGACAACCTCGCCGCCGGAGAATATGGCGAGGTCGCTCGGCCAGCTGATCTCTTGTGTCACGTCGGCAAGAATACTGCTGATTTCCTCGATAATGAGTTCATCGGTACGCACGCCGGCCGCGATCGTTCTCATCTTTTGGGAGAGGGCAAACGCGCCATCTTCCTGGCGGCGGGTCACAAGACCGAGTTGTTCGAGAGTCCCGGCAATCCGGTATACGCTCGATCGGTCGATTCCGGTGAATCTCGCAAGGTCCACCGGTTTCGCCCATCCGTGTTCCGCCAAGGATTCCAGTATCATAATGCCTCGCCGGAGTGCCCGGACGTCCTTGTGAGCCGGATTTTTTGGCAAGCATTCCGTATCCTTCACGTCATCGACGTTTCGAAATGCGAAGAGTGGCATGCTTGCGTCATAGGGGTCACGGGACGACAGGGAGTTTTGGCCTGTCGTCCCGCGATCGCATTCATCAGAAGCGGTACGTGACTTCTGCGCCGTAGCGTGACTTTTCGCCGCGGAAGCCAAAATTGAAGCCGCCGGGGGCGCCTACGAACAGGTTGTCGAAGTAGTCGACGTTATAGTCGACGTTGAAAATATTTCGTCCGTAAACGCCAAACTCCCAGTTTTCGCCCTGAACGCTCGCCTTGATATTCACAAGGTTGAACGGCTTCCGGGAGTAAACATTATCAGCGTACCAATAGAGCTTTCCCTTGCGCGTGAAATCGACGCGGAGGACGCCTTCAAGAGAATCGGAGATTGGCGCACTATACTGGGCATTCATTGCCAGCGTGTACTTGGGAAGCAGCGGTACATCGTTTCCGACAAAGTCGCTGGTATCGAAGCTCGGGCCTGACAACGAGTCGCCGAAGGATTTGATCTCGCCATCTTGCAGACCCGCTGCGATGCCGAACTGGAAACCCGGGAACGGACGCGCCTGCAAATCGAGTTCCAGTCCCTTGATCCGGCTCTTCTCAACGGTGAAAACGCTCTGAACAAGCCCGCCGCCGGCCGTTGAGGTCAGCGTAAGTTGCTGGTTCGCATATTCCGTTGTGTAGCCTGCGAGCGCAACCGTCAGGCGTCGGTCGAAAAGCGTGAACTTGGTTCCGATTTCAATGGTTTTTGTTTCCTCGGCGTCGAAAGCCGGAAGGACTGAGGAGGTTGCGTTGCTGGCGTTAAAGCCGCCGGCCCGGAAGCCTTCCGCATAGGTCCCGTAGAAGGTGAGGTCCGTGTTCGGTTTGTAGGCGAGTGACGCCTTCGGCTGGAATTTTTTGAACGTACGTTCGAGTGATACATCTGCGGCAGCTGGCGCAAAGCTACGTGTCAATTGACTGCGCGGGTTGTAATCGTAGCGACCGGCGACAGTCAGTTCGAGTGTTGGAAGAATATCATAGTTGATCTGCGCGGCGACGGCTTTGGAGTTCAGATTCTGATAACGGGTCAGGACGGAGGCGGGCACCAGAATCTGATTGGCGGGATCAATGTCACCGTTCAGAATGAGATTGAGGTTTGCCCTGATGTCCTGCGGCTGCTTTCGGTCCGTCCATTGGCCAAAGGCTGTGACCACCCAGCGGAATGGTCCGGTGTCCGCGGACGTGAGGCGCAGTTCCTGCGAGAATGCATCGACAGTCTGGTCTTGTGTTCCTCCGACGAACGGAATCGAGGCGACATCAGCGTCCTGATAGTTGGTTTCCTTGATGTTCGTATAGGCGGACACCCAGGAAAGCTCGGCGAATCCGAGATCTGCTGCGAACCGTGCTGAAGCGGAGATTAACTCACGTGACGTTTCGGAATGCAGGTCCTGGTTGGGCACACCGAGAACAAGCAACTCATTGAGCTCTTCGGTCGTCACGTTCGGAAAGCCAGACCCCGTGCTCAGGGTTTCGGGAACCAGCGTGCCACCGCCCGCGTCGGTCTTGCTGTAGGTGAAGCTCGTATCGAGGCTGATGGCATCGCTCATGAGCCATTTAAGATCAAAACGGCCGGTATGCTCGGTAAAGCGGTTCTGCTTCTCACGCGGCGCATAGGCATAGCGGACATCGCCGCCGAAGTGATTGTAGAAATAGCCAGCCCGGAAAAGCAGGACATCTTCGACAATCGGACCACTGACGGTTCCGATGAAGCTGCGTTCGTTGTGCGCGCCGTAGCTTGCCGTCACGCGGCCTTCAAACGCGTTCGAAGGTTGTTTTGTGCGCACGACGATGGCGCCGCCGATGGCATTTTGACCATAGAGTGCGCCTTGTGGCCCCTTCAGCACCTCAATGCTCTGGATATCGAAGAGCGGCGTATTGAAGGCGTTGGGATAGGGCAGCGTCACATCATCGACCACCATGACAACAGGCGCTTCGCCGAGGCCGGTCATGCTGATGCCGCGGATGCTGATCTTGAAGTTTCCGGGAGACTGGGCAGGAAGGAACTCGACATTGGGCGTCAGGCCCATGAAGTCATCCATTTTCCGGATGCGTGCGTTCTCGATCGTCTCGGTGGAAAAGGCGGTCACCGATTCGGGAATGTTCTGCAGCATTTCGTTGCGCAGACGGGCCGTAACGGTGATTTCGGGCACTTCGTTTGCGGCGCTTTCCGGCGTGTCCTGCGCGGAGGCGGCCCCTGAAGCCAATGAGATTGCAGTGCAAGCCAACAGGTTGGCGCACAGTGTGTCGGCGAAGAATCGCGATTTTTTCTTTATAGTCATGCGTTTAACCCCCTTTTTCTCTCTCGAAGCGCCGTTTCTGACCCTCTTCGCAAGCCTATCCCGGCTGCGTTCGGCTTCAATGCGTCCGTGGAGGAGTGATCGAGGGGATATGGGTAGCGCTGATGACACCCTCAGGATTGGCTCCTCCTGAAAGCGGGGTCGCTACCCTATTCTTCGAGCGGCAGCCCTTCGAGACTCATGTCAAACTCGGCCGATCCACTAAGGTGAGTCACTTGCTGGCCACATCGCAGGGTCCGGATATGATTATATTTTTATACCAGCCGGACCATGATCGGATCGCAACCGAACTGGCGCGCCGTTTTCCAGCGGTTCGTCCGTTGGTCGCGATGCGCGATGGAACGCTTCGTTTCGAGGGGAAGTGTGTTGAAGCCAACAATGTTCGGCCGGACATCGTTTGGATAACGCGGCATGTGTTCGATGAGAACAAGGCCGAGTTGTTTCTCGATGCTGCACTGGGTGAAGCGAACGTGCAATGGGTGCAGACCTTCAATGCCGGGCTCGATACCAGTTTCCGCAAGATGAAGGCCTACGGCATCGGGTTTTCTGCGCGTGCATGGGAAGCCGCGGAGCAGATCGGATTGGATACCTCGATTTTCCAGGCGATGCTGCTCCGGGGTCGCCGACTTTGCAACAGCAATGCCATGGCGCCGGCGATCGCCGAATATGTGATGGCTCAGGTCAGTGCGGAATGGTATCCGATCGCCGCACAGCGCTCGGCCCAGGCGGATCGCCGGTGGCAGCTCACGCCGTTTCGCGAGATGGCGAAATCCCGGTGGATGATATTCGGCTATGGCAATAACGGGCGCGAAATTGCGCGGCGAGCACAAGCGATGGGTGCGCGTGTAACCGCCACGCGGCGAACGCCGGCGCCTGACGCCTGCGTCGATGCGGTGGTGAGTAACGCACAGGGCCTGGAAATGCTGGGCGAGATGGACGTCGTCATTCTTGCGTTCCCGCTCGGTGCTGAGACCGCCGATTTCGCGAGCGATGCCTTTTTTGAGAGAATGAAGAGCGGCGCGATGCTGATCAATATTTCGCGAGGGGGCCTCATCGATGAGGCTGCCCTTTTGCGCGCGCTTGACTGCGGCGCACCGCGTATCGCGATTCTGGATGCATTTCGCAAGGAGCCGTTGCCTGCTGAAGATCCACTTTGGGCTCACCCAGCCATTCGTTTGACTGCACATTGTTCATGGGCCGGCGATGGCGTTCTGGAACGCAACGATCAGCTGTTCATCGACAATCTGGAGAATTTCATCGAAGGGCGGGCTTTGATGTGCGAAGTGGATTCGTCCTATTTCTAGGCCGCTCGTTCTTGTCCCCTCTTCGACAGGCTCTATCGCATGGCCTCTGGAACGTCGGGCGTGGATCGCGTTCGGAACGCTTGCCGTTACTGTTCTGCTTGCCGGACTGGACAGGGCGATAGTGGGCCTGCTCATCGATCCCATTCGTGAAGATCTTGGCCTGACCGACAGCGAGATCGGCCTTCTCGGATTGGGGTTCGGTCTGTTCTATGCCGTTATGGCGCTACCTTTCGGCTGGCTCGCCGACCGAATGACGCGCGTGCGCATCCTCGCCGTTGCCGTCCTTATATGGAGCGCCATGACCGCTCTCGGTGGCGGAGCGCAGAGTTTTATCGTCCTGTTCATCGCGCGCATCGGTGTCGGTTTTGGTGAAGCTGCGATGATGCCATGCTGTTCGTCTCTGCTCGCGGACTATTTTCGCCCTGAACGCTTGCCGATCGCGATGAGCTGCTTCATCGCGGCGGGATTGTTCGGTGCTTCTTTCGCCTTCGTGGCCGGTGGCTGGGTCTATGGCGTGGCGATGCAGGTGGGGCCTGTCGATTTGCCGCTTCTGGGAAATACGATGCCCTGGCAGACAACGCTTCTTTTCGTGGGCTTCCTTGGATTGTTCGTCAGCGCGATGCTGCTCCTTACCCGAGAGCCACAGCGTATCGGTCGTTCTGTCGAAGCAGACAGCCCCGGCGGCGTATCGTTCCGCGAAGGCTTTGCATTTCTATGGGGCAGGAGGTGGTTGATCCTTCAACACAACCTCGGCTTTGGCTTCGCGGGGGTCTATACATTCGCGATGTTTCTGTGGGGTCCCACCTTTCTATCGCGTATCTACGGCTGGACAATGGTGGAGGCGGGCGCGGCCTTCGGGTTGGCGATGATGGTTCCAGGAATCCTGGGTATCTTCACGGCTGGCTGGCTGGCGTCATGGCTTATGAAGCGCGGACATGCTGATGCCCCGATGCTCATCGCGATCGGGGGGCTTGTCCTGCTTTTGCCGGTGGCCGTCGCTGCGCCGCTGATGCCGAGCGGCGAAGCGGCCATAGTATTGATCGCGGTTTCGATGTTCTTTTTCAGTTTTCCGGTTGCCATGCCCCAGGTGTCCCTGCAGCTTATTACCCCCAATGAGCTGCGGGGCAGAACGATCGGGCTGCTCACCATAGCAACGAATGCGATTGGCATGAGCATTGGGCCGATGTCAGTGGCTTTCCTGAACGATCGAGTGTTCTCCGACCCTCAGGCCATCAACCTTTCGCTGGCGATCGTGAGCGGGGCAAGCATTGGGCTGGCTACGCTTTTTCTGGCTATGGCGCTACCGCAGTATCGCAAGCTCGCCGTAAACGCTGCGAAAGAACGCTAGAGCATCGTGCGGAAAAGTGGGAACCGGTTTTCCGCGTAAAACGATGCGTCAACAAAGAGATAGCGCAAGCCGCAGCATGAAGTGCCGATGGTCGCTGTTCACTCCGTGAACGACCAGACCTACCGTGTTGAACGGCCTTGGCATCCCGCATAGCCCATATCGCAGTCAGCTTTACAAACAGGCGAGCGATAGAAATGATTACTGGCGCCATATGCCTGTCCCATAGTCCATTGACCGATCGGAACCGTGCTGATCCGGTGACGGAAGCAGGTTGGGCTGAGGCGGTCGAGAGGGCAGGGCATTTTGCGGCCGCAACGGCAAGCGAGCTTGCATTGATTTTCTATCCCGACCACCTGAACGGGTTTCTATATAATCTTCTCCCGGCGTTTTGCATTGGTGCAGGTGGTTTTTCCATCGGCGATTACGGCAGCCCGCCGGGCGAACTCGATATCGCGGAGGAAGCGGCGGCTTCGTGTATTGCCCATTGCCTGGCGCATGATTTCGATGTTGCTCAATCTTATCGCATGCTGATCGATCATGGCGGTGCGATGGCGATCACACTGCTGGCCGGGCATGCCGATCCGATATCAATCATTCCGGTTTTCATAAATTGTGCTGCGCCGCCACGCCCGAGTTTTGCACGCGCTCGCGCGCTGGGGAAGGCCATTGGCGATTGGGCGCGCCGCAGACCCGAGCGCATATTGATGATCGGGTCGGGCGGCCTCTCGCATGATCCGCCGCTTCCGACGATCGCATTGTCGTCCGGAGCCGAGGCGGAAAGGCTACGCGAAGGTGGGCAGATGTCGTTCGCCGCGCGGGCTGCGCGGCAAACTCGAACCTATGCGGAAGGTGCAAAGTTCGCCGAGGGCACATCCAAGCTCCGCCCCCTCAACCCGGATTGGGACAGGCATGTCATGGCTGCCTATGCAAGGCGCGATTTCGGCGTTCTCGAAGCCGCGTCGGATGACGAGATATCCGCAGATGGCGGAGCGGGTGCTCATGAGCTGCGATGCTGGCATGCCGCGCTCGCGGCGCTCGCCGCCGGGCAGGGATCCTACGATATCGAAGACAGTTTCTATGCGCCCGTGAAGGAATGGATCACGGGCATGGGCATCATCACCGCGACATCAGTCGTAGCAGGATAGGGATTTTTCAGGAATGGCGGCACGAAGCGGAAGTGATTTCATTAATGGTTTGAAGGCGCGTCCAAGGGCCGTGTGGGTCGGCGGTGAGCGCGTTGCCGATGTGACGACGCATCCGGCTTTCTCCGGCAGTATAGAGCAGATTGCGCGTCTTTATGATGCGCAATTGTCACCGGAGCTGGCCGATACGCTTACCTATGTGGTGCCTGAAACCGGTCAGCGCGCAGGCACGGCCTTCATGCCTGCCTACTCGACGCAGGATCTGGAACGCCGGAGAGAGGCATTCCGGATATGGTCCGAGATGACGTTCGGCCTGATGGGACGGTCTCCCGATTTTCTGAACACCACATTGCTTGCAATGTGGGAATCTGCCGACGTGTTCGGACGTGGTGGTACACAATATGCCCAGAACGTTACGAACTACTATCGCTATGTTCGGGACAATGATCTGTTCCTGAGCCACGCACTGATCACACCGCAGAACGATCGTTCAAAACCCTCCTCGGAGCAGGCGCAGCTTCATCTGCGCGTCGTCAAGGAAACGGACGCCGGAATTTACATGAGCGGCGCACGCATGATCGCAACACTGGGCCCGATTGCCGACGAGCTTCTGATGTACAATCATCCAGGCATGCGGCCGGGCGATGAAGATCACGCCGTGGTTTTCGCGATTCCGACCGATACAGAGGGCCTGCGGCAGATCGCGCGTGAACCCTATACGCTTGCAGGAACGAAGGAAAGTTTCGATCACCCGCTTTCCACGCGGTTCGAGGAAGCCGATGCGCTTCTGATCTTCGATAATGTGTTTGTGCCATGGGAGCGTGTCTTCGTGTTTCGAGACGTCGCTTTGTGCAATGCAATGTATCCGGACAGCGCGATCCGCAACCACACGGCACACCAGACCAACGTGCGCGCCCTTGTCAAATTCCAGTTCGCGGTCGGAGTTGCCATGGCGCTGGCCCGCTCGGTCAAGGCCGATCAGTTCCTTCACGTGCAGAAGATGCTGGGAGAATGCCTCGGCTATGTTGAAATGATAAAAAGCGGTCTCGTACGATCGGAGGCAGAAGCGGAAAAGACGCCGGCCGGAACGCTGCGAACCTCGCTTCCACCGTTACAGGCGCTTCGTACGTTCATGCCAACCGCGTATCCCCGCGTCATCGAAGTCCTACAGACGATCGCGGCCGGCGGTTTCATGATGATGCCGACGGCCGCAGACTTCCGTGTGCCTGAACTCAAGCAGGATATGGACCTCTATTATCAAGGTGCCGACATGGCTTCGATAGACCGGGTTCGGCTGTTCAAGCTGGCCTGGGATCTGGCAGGCGAGGGCTTCGGACAACGGCTTCTGCAGTATGAGCGTTACTACGCCGGAGATCCGGTGCGATTGCTTGCCTCCAACTATCTGACATATGGCGATCGACGCCCGGATGAGATGGTGGCGCGCGCGCTTGCGCTCGCTGGAGATCCGAGAATGCTGGAGGATGCGAAATGAACGCATCGCGTCATGCATCGGTCTGGTCTGATTTGACCAACACGGCGTTCCGGCAAAATTTCATCGAGGCAGGCGGAATCCGTACGCGCGTGTTGACAGCCGGTTCGCCAGAGAAGCCGTTGCTTCTGTTGCTGCACGGCACCGGGGGGCATGCCGAGGCCTATTCTCGCAACCTCGGTCCGCACGCCGAGCATTTTTACACGGTGGCGATGGATTTCGTAGGCCACGGCTGGTCGGACAAGCCGAGCATCGGCTATCAAATCGCCGACTACGGGAAGCACGTACTTGCTGTGCTGCAAGCGCTGGGGCGGAGCGAGGCGCTGATCTCGGGTGAGTCCCTTGGAGGCTGGGTCGCCACCTGGCTTGCCGTACACCACCCTGAGGTGGTCAGCCGCGTCGTGCTCAATACGGCGGGTGGCTGGACCGCGCATCCTGAGGTCATGGAGCGTCTGAAGGCGCTCTCCATGGCTGCCGTCACCGATCCGAGCCCGGAAAGAATCCGTGCGCGCCTTGAATTCCTGATGCACGACAAAAACAAGGTGTCTGACGATCTCGTGGAGACACGGCGGGCCATCTATGCGCAGCCGAACTTTGCCGATGCGATGGCACGGATACTCTGTCTGCAGGACATGGACATCCGTCGCCGGAATATGATCAGCGAAGCGCAATATCGATCTATCAAGGCGCCTGCACTGATCGTCTGGACCTCCCACGATCCCACTGCGACGCCTGAAGAAGGTAGGCAGATCGCAGAGATGATCCCCGGCGCCCAATATGTTGTGATGAATGCCTGTGGGCATTGGCCCCAATACGAGAATGCGGACCTTTTCAACCGATTGCATATCACTTTTCTGCTTGGGCAGGCGCTTCCGGCATCCGTAAAGGCGATATGATGGCGGCGATCGACGCACGTGATTTTCGGAATGTCATGGGCGAAATGCCAACCGGTGTCACCGTCGTCACCACGAGGGACGAAGGAGACACGCCATTCGGAATGACAATCAGCAGTTTCGGCTCACTCTCGCTCGACCCGCCGCTCGTGTTGTGGAGCGTGGTGGAAACGAGTTACTGCATGCCGGTCTTCGCCAGGTCGAAAGCTTTTGCTATCAACGTACTGGCACACGATCAGGAAGCCGTATCGCGGGTCTTTTGCAGCCCCATAGACCGGTTCTCTCACGTCGCCTGGAATCGGGGCGTCCATGGTTCGCCATTGATCGAGGGCGCGGCCGCATGGATTGAATGTGTTCGCGAGAAGCTGGCGAGTGGTGGTGACCATCGCATCTTTATCGCCCGCGTTCTGAATGCCCGAACCTTCGATCGAAAGCCATTATTGCATTGGCGTGGCGACTATGGATCGGTCACAACCGGGTCAGGAGGCCGAGGATGATGTCTATCGGTATCGCAGGGCTTGGCCGCATGGGAACAATCTTCGCATCGCGGCTGATCGATGCCGGACTTCCGCTAATGGTCTGGAACCGCACGGCATCGAAAGTTGACCCACTTTCCGAAATGGGCGCATCCGTAGCTGCGACGCCTGCAGAGCTTGTTCAAAACTGCGATATTGTCCTGACATCCATGGCAGACGAAGAGGCGCTGCTATCCATCATGGAAGGCTCTGATGGCATCCTATCTGCCGACCTTGCTGGCCGTATTATTGTTGATACGAGCACGGTCATGCCTGATTTCGTGACGGCTCTGGTGAGCCGCGTTGTCGAGCGCGGTGGCGAAATGGTCGATGCGCCGATCCTCGGAACCACCGGACCGGCACGTGCGGGAATGATCACGGTCGTAGCCGGAGGTCCGTCGGATGCGATCGAAAAGGTCAGGCCGGTGTTTGCGCATCTTGCCAGGCATTTTTTCCACATCGGCCCATCGGGTCAGGGCTCGACGATGAAGCTCGTCGTGATCATGCACCTATGTACATACTGGCAAAGCCTTGCAGAGGCGCTCAGAATGGGTGGCAGCAACGGCCTTTCACCGAACGTGATGCTGGAGGTTCTGCTGAACAGTCCGGTTGCAACCGATGCGCTTCGATCGAAGATGCCCATCATAAGGGGTGAGACGAGCGAAGTCGGCTACGATATCGCCGGGGTCTGCAATGTTTTGCAGCGTTCGCTTCAACTCGCCGATCGCAGGCATGTCGAAACACCGGCGACGCTAAGCGCCATGGTGGGGTTTTCAGCTATTTCCGCTTCAGGACGTCAGGATCACGATGTCGTTCAGCTCGTTCTCGATGCCCTGACAGGAAAGTGATCTAGTCGAGCGTGTTCCGGATGATCCGTCCGTCGCGCATGATCATCCGGATTTGGCTGTGATTTTCAAGAACCGTGATGTCGTGCAACGGCGAACCATCGATGATCAGAATGTCCGCGACCGCGCCCGGGGCAAGCACGCCAAGCTTGCCTTCCATGTTCAGCAGGGCGGCATTTGTGGACGTGGCCTGACGCAGAATCTCGACGGGCTGACATACCTCGCGGCGAAGTCGAAATTCGATTGATTGTTGCGGCATCAGTTTTCCAAGCAGATCCGTACCGAAACCGATCCGGGCCTTGGCTGAACGAAGCCGCTCCAGGGAATGCGAGGATGCGTCGAGAACCTCTTTCAATTTGTCAATCATGGCACCGGGAAGGCCCATGGACGCTCCCTCCCGAAGCATCGTATCGCCGATGGCAAGCGTCGGCACAACAAAGGCGCCGGCATCCGCGATGGCTTTTGCACCGTCCGCTTCGATCAGCGTCGCATGCTCGATGGAACGGACGCCATTTGCGATACAGCGTAGAACGGCCTCATTGGTATGTGCATGGGCCATGACATAAGCACGGCGTGTTTCCGCCTCCGCGACCGCGACGCGAATTTCGTCATCCGCGAGCTGGTTCATCCAGATTGGATCGGTTGGAGAGAGAACGCCGCCGGAAACAAAGAGTTTTACATGCGTGGCGCCCGTCCGCAGCTGTTCGCGCACGATCTTGCGAACCTCCTCGGGGCCGTCGGCAACAACCGACATGGAGCCGCAATACGCACACGGGCAACTGTCGTAGTGCCCGGCTGCTCGAAGATCGCCGTGGCCGCCCGTCTGGCTTACCGCCAGACCGGGGAAGAAAAAGCGCGGCCCATCGATAAGACCCTGCGAAAGCGCCATGGACAAAGCGATGTCGCCGCCGGCGGCATCGCGAATCGTAGTGAATCCTCGGCCAAGCGCACCTTCGAGAATATATTTGGCGTGTAGACCGCGCAGTTCCGGCTTCACCTTGTCAACAAGGGCGGGGTTGAGTTCAATGCCGTAAGCATGAAAATGAGCATCGATCAGGCCGGGCATCACGAAACGGCCGGCGGCATTTATTATCGGTACGTCATCGAGGCGATGCGCATCGCCACCTTCATTGATCTCGCGGATTACGCCGTCTTCGATGATGATTGAACAGTTGGGGCGGACCTCTTCGGATACGCCGTCGAATATGCTGCAATTCTCGATAACGAGCATTCTGAAATCCTCACAAGACGAGGGCTCAGGATAACGGCAGCGGCTGCGAACCCAACGCTTTGGAAGGGTAGTGGATGAAAAAATGGGGCGGCCGCGCTACTCGCATTCGCCTGTTCCCGCCCCAGTTTCAGAACTGCGCATGACAACTGTTATCGTTTATCGTGCTTTCAGCAATACGGGAGGCAGGAATGACCAGAGCCGAAAAACTCGCGGTGGTTGAAAAGTTGCTCACCACGATGAACACGATTTGTGTGACGGGCATAGCGATGACATCCGAACAGGCTGAGGACCTGTTTACCGAGGATTGCGGTATGGAACTGAACGGACAACTGCTTTGTGAAGGCCGTCATAATCTGATGCTGCACGGGCGGGATATCCAGGCGAAGCTGAAGACATGGCACTTCAACCTTCCGTTTGAACGAACGGTCGTGGAAGGCGAGGACGTGTTCGTCTATTATACTTGCGATACCGTTGCCCACGATGGAACCCAGGGGCGCGTGCACGATATGTGCATTTACTCCGTGCGCGATGGCCGAATTTCCGGAATCTGTGAAGTTGTCCATTTCGGGGGGCATCGCGTCGATCTCGAAAGCTTCTCCTGATCAGGTCGATAAGGCCAAAATGTAAGGCCCGCAGAATGTTCTGCGGGCCTTATGCGTGGTCGATGGGATCGAATCTAGAAGCGGAAGCGAGTCGAAACACCGATCTCGCGCGGTTGCCCGAGCGTTACGACTGCAACCGGGAAGCCGAACTGCGATCCCGAATCCTGCCCAAAAACCCGATATTGCTTGTTGGTGAGATTCTTCGCGAACAACATGATTTCCCAGTCATCCCGCCCGGAAGGGGAGAGTGACAGGCGCGCATTCAACAAGTGAAAACCATCCTGCTGAATGAGCGGCGAATTGTCGATCGATTGGAAATAGCGGCTCCGATAGTTCCAGTCAGCGCCGACTTTACCCTGAAGTCCGCTCATCGGAACTGTCAGGGAGAAACCAAGCGTGGTGTTCCAGCGAGAGCTGAGTGGGAGCGTATCACCCGGAAGTGTATAACCCACCTTCGGCTTCAGTCCATTATTGTCGAGATACCCGACCGATCCATACACATTGAACTGGTTGCTGACGATCCACTGAAATTCGGCCTCGGCGCCGGGCATCTTGGCGACGCCCGCATTATCCGTCACGACAATCACGCCGATCACAGGATCGGGCTTTGCCACCGTCAGCTGAATGTTTCGATATTTTGAATGAAAAATCGCGCCGTTCAGTCGAAGCGATCGATCGAACAGATCCGCTTTAAAGCCGAGTTCATAAGAATTATTGGTTTCCTCGCTGAAGGGCGCAAGATCGGCAGGCGAAAACGGCCGGCCGTTGAACCCTCCGCTCCGGAAGCCCTGCGAGAAGGAGCCGTAGACCATCGCGCCATCCGTTGGGAATAGCTCGAAGCCTGCCTTGAACGTCGGTTTCGAGAAGGTTTTCGAATTGTCACTTGCAGGGACGATGGGAAAACCGCCGAAGCGCGTTTCGGCGTTCAGAAACTTTTCTTCATGCGAGTAGCGGAATCCGCCGATGAGGTTGAACCCATCCATCACGGAAAAGCTCAGGTTGCCGAACGCAGCATAAGACTTGGTGTCGTTGTACGTATCAATTTCGACAGGCGTGAACGCGATGATTCCGCTCGTCAGAAACGTGCCTTTTTCATAGAAGTAGTAGCCGCCAAGCAACCATTTCAGGCGATCGAAGGCATCTCCGTACAGCTGAATTTCCTGACTGATCTGATGCTGGCGATAGTCGACGCCCTGGTCGATGACGGTAAGCACGGTTCCGTCCGAATCCTGGCCCAGCCTGCCGTCCTGATGTCGATAAGCCGTGATCGAACGGAGGTTGATGTTGTCGCCGAGCCTGCCTTCGATCGTTGCGGAAAGGCCATAAGAGTCCATATCGTCGTAGGTCGGCGCGCTGAGTGCGACTTTCAGCGGGTTCTCGCTGGTGATCGCCGGCCCGCGAATACCCGCCATGGGTGCGATGGTGCCGCGGTTGCTGGAGATATCTGCTGTCAGGAGGATATCCCAGGCATCGCTTGCTTCGACGAGGAAGGCGGCGCGTCCGGCCACCATTGCCTGTTCGCCCAGCCCCTCTCCGGTGCCGGGTGCATTGTTCTTTCCCCAGCCTTTGCTGATCTTGGATAGCACATTGAAGCGTGCCGCAACATTGCCCGATAGCGGCACGTTGAACGATGCACGGCCGCTCAGCGTGGGCCGCCAATCATCCGTCCACGCCGAAACAGAGACATTGGCTTCTCCGGAAAGACCGCTGAAGCTTGGCTTCTTGGTCACGATGCTCACGGCGCCGCCTGTCGCGTTGCGTCCGAAAAGCGTGCCCTGCGGCCCACGCAGCACTTCAACCCGTTCGATGTCAGCAAGCTCGATCGAGGCGCCGATGGTTCGAGCGAGGTAGACTCCATCGAGGTAGACGCCGACGCCCGGTTCCGTTGTGGTGATGAAGTCGACCTGGCCAATGCCCCGTATGTTGAAGCTTACCGATCCGGGGGATGACGATCCGGTCGGCGAGGCAAGCAAGTTGGGAACAGTGTTGTTGAGTTCGAGCGCCGAGGTTATGGCCCGTTCCGTCAGTTGCTCGCTCGAAAGCGCCGTTATGGCAATCGATGTCTTCTGTATGCTCTCTTCGCGTTTCGTTGCGGTGACAACGATGTCTTCAACCTCTAGTCGTTCCTGCTCCTGCGCTTGCACCGGCATGGACAAGAGCGTTCCCGCCAGGAGATATGAGAGGGTGGACCATGGCCTTCTGCTAATGGATGTCACCGAAATTCCCCTTTTTGATCTTGGTGTTTAATCCTGCGAAATACCGCCGGAAGGCGGCAGGCTATGGCCCGCAGGTGCGCCTCTCAAATCAATTTCAGGCGCCGTTCTCAGAGCGAACAGCTGACAGGGTCAGGTCTGCTAATCCTGGAAAAGCTCTTCGATCGGCAGGAAATCCTCATCGAATCCGAAGCAGCGAGGGCCTACAGCCTTCAGGCTGTCCGGCCGCCTCAGAATCGGGTCCGCACTATAACCCAGGACCTTGAGACGCTGGCCGTAAGACAGGGATTCTGCCGTCCGTGGCTCTCCGGATTCGCGATCGAGGACGCTGATGAGGTCGGGAACCATTGTGACAGGGCCGCCGTTCAGGCGTGCAATTGAAAATTCGTTCTGAAGTTCGATGACGAGCTCATCGTCGGGGTTGGAAAGCCCGCGCATGGTGACCTTGCCCCAGTGCCAGCCATTGCGGATCTCACGGACGATATCGACAATCTTGCCATCGAAAAGGATACGAGCGAAGCGTCCGCGGCGGTTCAGGCTTGCCAGCAGCTGCTCGAAGATATCCTCGCCGGCTTCGCGGGCCTCGCGAATGGTGCGCCCAATCTCGAGCGTCTGCGTGACCGTGCCGAGGATCGCGCTCTCCTTCATCTGCTTTCCGGACATATGATAGCCCGCACCCGTCAGGTGCGCGCCCAGGGTGGAGCAGATGGAGCGCGTGACATTTTCACACATCCGATCGTTTTCGGTATTGATGAGTGCTTCGTTGCCGAGCTCATCCATGAGCAGCGTCGGCGTACTTCTGATGCCGTTGATGCTGAAGGCGGTCATTTCCATGCGGGGAAAGGCGCGGCCGATGCCGTCCGCATCAATTGCGGGTATGCCTGTCATGGCCGAGATTGCGAGAGGCATGGTGGAGTTGAAGCCGCCGATTTCAACGCAGATCAATCCGTCAATCTTGCGACCGGTCAGAACTTCGGTCCGGCGCAGGATCTCAAGCTGGATCCGTTCGCTGACCAGTTGCTCGACGAAGGGTGGCGGTGCGCCGAGGTGAAAGACGGAAACGATGAAGGCCTCATCGTCGACCTCTGACGGATCGATGATTGTCGGGAAGCGGCCCTTCTTCATCTGATTTCGGATGAACAGCTCGCCGATATAAGGATCGCCGCCACCGCCCGTGCCGAGGAGCGTCGCGCCCCGGGCCATGTCCTGTACATCCTGAATGCTGTCGATGATCTTCACACTTTGCTCCCCGGTTTCAGGCCAAGGCGGCCAGCGGCCCGGCGACACGAACCTTGAGTTGAACCGCTTCGGTCTGCATGTTCGTCATCGGCATTTCGATGACCTCGATCACCTCGACGGCGCCGGCAAGCGCGCCCGAAGCCACTGCCGACTGGATCGCTTCCTGCTTGGCCTGGGCGATGGCATTGTCCCGGCCGATCTGGCCATAGTCATACATCTTGTCGACACGCCCGCTCACCAGTGCGATCGCAGCGCCGACGGCGTTGGCGACTTCGGCGTGATCGGGCCGTAGGACTGCCGAGGCACCGCTGATCGGCCGCGACAATAGTATGGAACCGCCACCGACAAGAACGAGTGGCATTGCCGTCTGGCTCGTCTTGATCTGATCGACGGCGATCTCGACCGCGTCGTGAATGGTATCAAGTGCTTGCGAGACGAAGTCGTCGGAAAGGTGGCGTACCTTCGCGCTGTCTCCGATGTTCGCATGGCCCGCACGCACCGCGATATCTGTGGCTGTGAGTGTTGTACCCCCGAACACGAGCCCTTCGGTCTGCAGGCGGAATCCCACGGAACGCGGTCCAGCCGTCACCGCGCCGTTCCGCGCCTCGATGAGGCTGCCACCGCCGAGCCCGATTGACAGAACATCCGGCATGCGGAAATTCGTTCGCACGCCTCCGATCATGTTAGCCGCAGTCGTTTCGCGGGGAAAGCCGTTCAGCAGAAAGCCGATGTCGGTTGTTGTGCCGCCGATATCGGCTATAATTGCCTCACTCAGACCGGTTAGAAATGCAGCGCCGCGAATGCTGTTCGTCGGACCTGCCGAACAGGTCAGAATCGGAAACTGTTTTGCCGCGGCAGTCGAGATCAGTGTGCCATCGTTCTGACTGATGTATATCGGAACAGGAATGCCGATTTCAGAAAACGCATCGATCATCGATTGAACGACCGTGATCGAAAGGTCGCGAAGCGAAGCGTTTATGATCGTCGCATTCTCACGTTCGATGAGACCAAGGCCTCCCACCTGAGAGGACAATGTGACGCTCATGTCGGGCGCGGCCTTTGCAATCACGGCCGCAGCGCGTTCCTCTATATCCGGCCGCATTGGTGAGAAGCAGGCAGACAGCGCGACTGCGCTGCATCCTTTGCCGCGCGCGTCCAGAATGGCGTCGAGCACCTGATCTTCATCGAGCGGTACGTATTCCGTTCCCGTATAGTGCGCACCTCCGCGGACCATGTAGATCTCGGGGTTTATGGCCGCCATCAGGTCATCGGGCCAGTCCGACATCGGCGGAACGCCGTCTCCCTTGGGTAATCCGGCGCGGATCACGGCCACGCGGGCGAGGTCACGGCGCTGGATGAATGCATTGACGAACTGTGTGGTGCCGATCATCACGGCCTGGACATGCGCGCGGTCCACTTGGGCCTTGTCGAGGAGTTTGGTGACGACATCGACGATGCCGGTGCGGACATCGGCGGTCGTGAAGCTCTTTGCCGTTGCCACAACATCGCGGCCACACATCAAAACGGCATCGGTGTTGGTGCCTCCGACATCGATGCCCAGACGGAATTGTCGATGACCCTGACTCTGCATTAGACCCCCCGCGTAAACGATGACTTCGGTTGTTAAGAACTTAAGGCAATCGTGATATCGGACGAGAGAGGGAGAGGGGGGACGATGCCGGATTTTTGGGTAGTCGAGTCTTCGCGGCGAGGTGAGTGCCTCCCTCGATCGTGCATCAGGACCGCGCCTCGAACACCATGCATTTCAATCGGTCTCTGTCCTGACGCCAAAGCGTGAATTCGATTTGGCGAAAGCCGGCCTTGGCCGCGGCTTCGTTCCCCCAGTCTCCTTCCAGCCCGAAATCCGGAATGGGCGGGACCTCGCTTGCGCGAATCAAATGCTGGGACCAGACAAGGAGCATGTCGCCGATCCGGCGGGTGGCATCGATCGAAATGATCGACATTTCCTCAACAGCGACAGTGAGCTCGAGAGTGGCATGCTCTGTCTTCGTCAGCAGGCGCTCGCCTAGACGCACCCGAAAGCCATCGTCGTGAAAGCTTTCTACAAGCGGGCGATCCTTGGCGATGACGGCGGCGGCCCAGGCATCGAACGTACGCGATACCAAGGCTATATCGGCAGGATCGTTCCATTCCATGGTCAACCTCCCTTAGAATCCCAGGTATCAGCCTAGCGGGGCGGGCCAGGCTCCAGAAGGTCTCGCGTCGGCCAGTAACGGGCGGTTTTGGGGTAGCCGGGCGTCGCCATGCTTGCGCCGCGGCTCCAATCGTGCGTGCATCTTGATTCCGGGCGGGCAGTGATTAGTCTCTTTGTGGGTGACGGTTTCCGTCATCTGCGGCGCGAAAAAACCAGGATGATTGACAGAAAGTTCATGACGGATCGCGAAGCACCATTATCGCAACCGGGCGCTTCGATCGAGAAGGCCGCTTTGCAGGGCAGGACGTTGAAGCGCCGTGGCACGAACAGCCGCGTGGAACCACCGGCACCCAGAGGCGGCCGGCTCTGCGAGCGTCGCGAACTTCTTGATAGTCTCGATGCGAGTCTAGAGAATAGAGTAACGCTTGTCATTGCGCCGGCCGGCTATGGAAAGACAACCTTGCTGGCCCAGTGGTGTCTGATGAAGGCTGATAGCCAGGCAATGATCGCCTACTATTCCGCTTCCGAACACGATCGCGACCCAAGTACGTTTCTGACCATGATTGCCCATGCGCTGATTGCCGCGGGCATAGACCTTGGCCAGGGCTCGGCCTTGGACGATGACGACGTTCAGGACGACATCACGCTGGACGATATCTTGCTCGGCCTTGAATTGGCCGGGCAGCCCATGGCGCTCGTCATCGATGACTTCGAGCGCATCAACGATCCGGCAATCACGAATATCATGCAGGCGTTCATCGAGCATGCGCCGCCGCTTCTGCATTTCGTCATCGCGTCCCGGACCTTTCCGAACATCCCTCTGTCTGCCCTTGAGCTTGAGGGGAAGTTGCGGATGATCGATACGTATCAGCTGCGGCTGCGGCGCGATGAACTGGCCTGGATGCTCGATCTGGATTCCACGGGTCCGGAGATCGCAGAAATCGCGCTTCAAACGCAGGGTTGGCCGGTTACTGCGGAGTTATACCGTCTCTGGCGCCAGCGCCGGGGCGTTCACGATGAAAGGGCGACCTTCGGCGGTCATGTGGCTGAGGTGCACAACTATCTGGCGGAACAGCTGTTTTCCAGCCTTCCGAAAGACCACCTCGATCTCCTCATCGACATAGCGGATCGGCCTGAAGTTTCCGCCGAGCTGGCCGACGCGATGCGCGGGCGAGACGACAGTGCGTCACTGCTTATGGCAGCTGCGCACAACATGTCGTCATTGATGTGGACGGGACGGGAGCATGGTGCGATGGTGTACCGCCTCCATCCGCTGCTTCTGGAACATCTACGCCAGCGTCTTTCGCAGAACCCTCGCCGCCGGCAGGAATTGTCCATTCGCGCCGCGCACTGGTACATGGCGGAGATTCGTTATCCCGAAGCCATTCGTGCGGCCATCGATTCGCATTCCGTCGATACGGTTCACCATATCGTGGGGCAATTGCGGCCTATGCATATCATGGTGGCCGGCGGCGCGGTGAGCCTGCGCACGATTTTGCGGGAACTGTCGGATGATGTGATGCAGACGCATCCTAATCTGCAGATCATGGCCGCTCTTGCGCATTTCAAGGGCGGCTTTTTTGCGGAAAGCCGTTCAATGATCGCGCGGTTGAGAGAGGAAACCGCGAACTTCACCATCGATCCCGATGGCCATCCGGACTGGTTGCTGATTGACGGCAGCTTTGTCGATCTGATCGCGCTGTGCCAGGTGTCTCGTTGTGGCCCTGAAGCCATCCGCTTGCACGACATTGTGCGCGCTGCTGCAGCGCAGGATCCGGTTATGTGGGGGGCTTGCGAGATCGTCATGATGCTGGTGCATCAGATTCATGGCAATTTCGACGCGGCGGAGGTGGCAATCGCACGCGCGCGGGACGTATATCGCACGATTGCGCATTCAAGATACAGCGGCAATCAGATCATCGGGCATGAAATGCTCATCCACACGGCCCGAGGGCAGATGCGCCGTGCCATGGATGTCATTGCCGGGTACAAGAAGGAATCGGAGTTCGATGCCTCCTATGATGCCGGTACACCGACGCTTTCCAAGCTCATCCTGGCCGTGATCCGATACGAGCGGGAATATAGTGACCATGCAGTTGAAACACTCAAAACGCATCAGATAGAGCACAGAAAGGCCGAATCCTGGTTCGACCAGTACGCGATTTCCATCCCGCCGATCGCGACGCGACTGTTTGTCAGAGAAGGCGCTCAGGCGGCGCTCGATTACATTGCCGAAGAGCGGTTCCATGCCACCGGCGGTCTGGAGGCACTCCCCGATTTCCTGACATTTCTCGAGATCGAATATCTGGCGCGTTCAGGCGATGCGGACGGCGCCCGGCACCTTGCCGAAGGAATCGCATTAAAGGCCTGCGCCTACGGGAAAGACGATATCGCTGATCTGCGCGGCTGGCGCGAGCGAGACGCGTCTCTGGTGGCGCTTTTCCGCCTGCAGATGGCGTGCGCGGAGTATGATGAGGCAGAAGACACAGCCCAGACCCTTTTGAAGCACGGCGCGGCCGGGGGAAGGCTGAGGGCGCTCATCAAAGGGCATGTTTTCAAGGCGTTGACGTTGATAGCGCGGAAGCGGCCCGGTGCCAGGGAACGGATATATGAAGCCGTCATGCTTGCGTACCCGGAAGGGTTCGTTGCGCCTTTCGCGGAAGAGGGAGGCGCTCTCCTGCCCGTTATCGACGAACTATTGAACGGCGACGCCATCGACGGCTATGCACGCCGGCACCTTGAAGAGGTGCACCGCGCGATCCGCGGCGCGATGGCGCGCATCGACAGCATGGACCTGAATGCGCGCGAACTTGAGATCGTTCGCCACCTTGCGGACGGCCTTTCCAACAAGGTGATCGCGCGCCGTATGGGCATCACTGACCATACCGTGAAGTTTCATTTGAAGAAGGTGTTCTCCAAGCTGAAGGTATCAAGCCGCCGTGCCGCCGTTGCGAAGGCGGTCGCGAGCAACGTGCTTGAGTGATCGCCAAGCGTTCGAATTCATCAGCCGTCTATGAATCCGAAAATATGGTGGCTGAAGCATTGCCATTCGCCCTGGCTGTTCTGTCGCCAGCCAGATCCATAAGCGAGGCGCGCGCCTTGCATGAGCCCGGCCATTTCAGACGCGCTCGGCATATCGGGGCCAAGGTCGCCGTGAAACTCCTCCGTTACCTCGGCGAATGCCAGTGAAGTGACCATGTCACCCATGCGGCGCGCTGTGATGCCAAGGAACGTAATGCTGCAGCTCTTGATCATGCGGTCAAAGGCGATGAATTGCTGTTTGTTCATCCGCCCGCCGGCGAAACGGGGTTCGACGGTAAACTGAAAATCGTCGGCCAGCACGCTTTCCAGCACGTCGAAGTCGCCTGCCATCAAGGCGTCTACCCATCGCTTGAGCTGCGCAATGGCGCCTTCACATCCTGGTTGAACGTCTTCCATGCGCAGGCTCTCCGGTGTGGTTGGGAACGTCAGTCAATATCCGAAGATGGCTTCGGTGCTGGAAGTACGGCAAACGGCTAGTGGCGAGGGATTTGGAGTGGCGCTGCCGGTCAGGGGCTGCCCACCGCTCCGTTTTGCAGATGCACTACTCTTTCGCTCTCTTGAGGGGGCGTAGGCTGCGTCCTAGCCTGTCGGGGGAACGAATGGAGTGCGATGGGAATGGACCAGGCGGTCGCAATTTTCGATAAGGTGGGTAGCGGCTTCGATTTCAAGGTCGGGACCATGGCGGTCGCCCAGCCCCGTCCTGACGAGGTGCGCTTCAAGGTTTCCGCCTTTGCATTGAATCAGGCTGACCTGCTGCTGACGCAGGGTCGGCACTATGTGACCGCCGACTTGCCGATACGTCTTGGCTATGAAGGTTGCGGTATCGTGGATGCTGTCGGTGCCGACGTAACGCGCTTCAAGCCGGGTGACAGGGTGTCATCCGTTCCCAATGTAGACGGTCCCTACTGGACAGGCGGTGAGTTTGCGCTCGCCAGGGAGGACTTTCTCGTCGCCTGGCCTGAAGGCTGGAGCTCGGTGCAAGCCGCCGGCTTCCTGATGCAATACCTCACGCCATATTATCCGATGGCTGAACGGTTCCGCTTCGCGCCGAAGGCCTGGGTGATGGTCACGGCAGCGAGTGGCGGAACCGGTCTTGGCACCATTCGTCTCGCGAAGCTGCTCGGTGCGCGCGTGATCGCGACCACGCGCACGGAGGAAAAGGCCCCGGTTCTGAAGGCGCACGGCGCGGACGTTGTTCTGTCCACGGACCAGCCCGATTTTACAGACAAAGTGATGGAGGTCACTGAAGGCAAGGGCGTCGATCTGATCAACGATTCCCTTTGCGGTCCCTATGTGGCCAAACTCAGCGAGGTACTTGCCTTCGGAGGGGTCATGTACGTTCATGGCGGGCTCTCTGGCGATAACAACTTCAGCATGAATGTCCTGAACCTCGTGCACCGACAGGCGGGCATTCATGGCTATTCGCTGATCAACGAACTGCGTATCCCTGGGGCGCTGGAGCGTGGATGCAAGTTTATTGCCGATCGTATTGCCAAGGGGGAACTCCCGCCTCCCACGATCGACAGTGTCTTTCCCCTGGAAAAGATCGCCGATGCCTATCGGCGGATGCAGTCCGGCAAGCAGGTCGGTAAAATCGTGGTTGCGGTCTCGGAATGACGGCACTGTCACGGATCCGGCTTTTGCGATGAAAACGGCCAATACCCTGCGCCTTGCGATCATCAATACCGTCGGATTTTCGGCGTCGACAGTGATGCCGTTGTGGCTTGGAGGGATCGCGGGGCATTTCGGCATGCCGTCCTGGTTCGCGGGGCTTGCCGTTGCGGTGCAGCTTGGAAGCGCGGCGCTCTTCAACCTGGCGACGCCGGTTCTGTTCCACCGGGTGCCGTTGCTGCTATTGGCACGCATGGCGATGGCGGTTGCCGGTATTGCCTATCTCCTGGCGCTGCTCCCCAGCCCCGTCGTTTTCCTCGCGGCGCTTGTTTTGTCGGGGGCGGCGCTCGGCACCGGGCTTAACGTCATAAATCGGCTGATGGGAAGCAGCGAACATGTCCAGCATGGCTATGCGCTGTTCGTGGTCATGGAAGTCGTCATTGCGACGATCCTTTTCCTGACGGGATCCATGCTGATCGCGCGCTTCGGCCTGATGGCCGTTTTCGCGGAAGTGGCTGTGGTGGCCGGCCTTGCCTTTCTGCTTCTAATGAAACTCCCCGCCGAAATCGCCATACGGGCAAGCTCGGGGGCGAAAGACGCCTCTGTGTGGCCGCGCGAGGGCTTTATCGGGCTTGCTGCCTTTGCCTGCTTCTTCATCGGACAAGCCACGATCAACGCCTTCATGCCGATCATCGGTCAGGAAACGGGCCTCAGCTTTGCCGTCGCCAATCAGGCAATCGCCCTTGGCATGGCGTTCGGATTTGCCGGCGGCATGCTTGCACGCTTTGTGGGAGAGCGCGTCAAACCCGTGGTTCCGGTGCTGATTGTTACCATCGTTCTGGCCTGCACGGCGCTTTTGCTCACGTTTGCGCAATCGGCAGCGGTCTTCCGGGCAGGTGTGTTCGTGCTCGCCGGTTCGACCATGTTTGTCGTGCCCTACTTCTTTGCGCAACTCGGCGCGTTCGATCGCAGCGGAAGGTTTACCGGCTTTGGGCCGGCAATGATGCTGACAGGCCTCGCAATCGGACCCGGAACAGCCGTTTTGCTTAGGCAGACGTTCGGGTTGAGCGCTGTCGGTCTGTTTTCGAGCGTCATGCTTCTTCTCAGTGGTGTCGTCTTTCTTCTGGCTTTGAGGGTGGGCGTTCGCCGCGGGACAGAAAACCCACAGGCCGAAAGCGCGAACCAGGCAGCGGCCCCGTGAACATTCGATGCCGTCCGGGCCTCGGCATGTGTCGATACGAAGGGAAAATCATATGACCAGTCAGCTCGGCCCAAACGCCCGCAACAGATATGTCCTCAGTTCTAATCACGTCGATATGACGCGGCCATCCGCAGCATCCCGCCGGGCGGACATGCCGGCCCAGCCCGAGAATATCGCGATCGATCTCAATCGAACGGCCGTGGTGATCGTGGACATGCAGAATGATTTTTGCGGCTTCGGCGGCTGGTTCGATACGCTGGGTGTCGATGTCACGCCCATTCATGATATTTATCCCGCGATCCGGGCTGTCGTGGAAAGTGCGCGCGCCGCCGATCTCCCTGTCATCTGGCTGGGCTTCGGCGTGCGGCCGGACAGACTGAACCTGGCGCCCATGGTGCGCTACCCATTCAACCGCGTCGGCGGAGGGCAGGGCCTCGGTGATCCGATCCAGGGGAAGGGCCGGTCCGAGCCGCACAACATCCTGCAGGAAGGGAGCTGGGGTGCGGAGGTTGTCGCGGAATTGGGCGCGAGGCCGGACGATATTTATGTCAGCAAGCATAGGATCAGCGGCTTCATGGATACGCCGCTGGATTCAATCCTTCGAAACCTCGACATAAAGACCGTCGCTTTCATGGGTGTGAACTCGGATGAATGCGTCTTTGCGACGCTGATCGATGCCAGCTTCCACGGCTATGATACGATCATGATCGAAGACGCGGCAGCCACCAGTTCTCCGCCCGGCTGCCACGAGGCGGCGCTTTATCAGGTGCGGTTCTGTTTCGGCTTCACGGTGGTTGCGGACGATTGGGTACGGGGCGTGGGAAAGGCTTGAACGGTGGAGAAACGCCGCAGCTTCTGTCGGTTCTGCGGCACGAACTGTGCCGTTATCGCCACGGTCGAAGACGGCGAGATCACCGCAGTCTGCGGTGACCCGGACGATCCCGTGACGCAGGGCTATATTTGCACCAAAGGTGCCTCTCTGGGGCGTTTCCATCATCATCCGGCGCGCCTCAATCATCCCGCGATGCTGCGGGGCAAGGATCAGGTGCGTGTGGAATGGGCCGAAGCGCTCGATGATGTTTCCGCCAGGATGCGCGCCATCGTGGAGCGTCACGGCCCCTCGGCGATCGGTGCCTATGGCGGAACACCGGCCGTCCCCTGTGCCAGCATCAATGTGTGGCGCGGCTTCATGGCGGCGCTCGGATCGCGATCCGTTTATTCGACCGTGTCGGTTGATGTGCCCTGTATCCCGTTGCTGTCCGAGCGCGTGACAGGCAATCCGATGATCGCCAGCCAACCGGATCCGGATGCGCGCATGACGATCCTGATTGGCATCAACCCCGTCGTCTCGCACGGCCACGTTTATTTTTTGCCGGCGCCCAAGGTGCAGCTGCGCCGCTGGGCGGAGCAGGGGGAATTATGGGTCGTGGACCCGCGCCGCAGCGAAAGCGCTGAGGTCGCGACACGGCATCTGGCGATCTGGCCCGGCAGCGAATACGCGCTTCTGGGTCATGCAGTACGTGCATTGCTTCGCGAGGGGGCGGACTGGGATTTCCTTGATCGCTACGTGTCCGGCGTTGATGCCATTCGTGCGGCAGTCGAGCGCTTTACGCTTGAAGATGCGGCAGCAGCCACGCGCCTCAGCCCGGAGGAGATTACCGACTTCGTCTCGGCGATCCGCAAGGCAGGCCGCATCGCCGTCCACTGCGGCACGGGCGTTTCGATGGGGCGCAACGCCAATGCCGCGACCTTGCTGCATTGGGCGCTGCATGCCGTCACGGGGTCGCTCGACCGGAAAGGCGGCGCATACTTCAATCCGGGCTTTGCCAGAAATCTGTCGGAACACGGTTGGACAGCCGTAAATACGAGCGGTCCGGGGCCAGCAAGCCGTCCGGATCTGCCGTCGCGTCTTGGTGAATATCCCTGCGCCGCGCTTGTCGACGAGATCGAGGCAGGCAATATGCGCGGGCTTTTCATTTTTGCGGGGAATCCGCTGATCGCGCTTCCCGATACACAGCGGCTGGTTCGGGCGCTCGGCAAGCTCGATTTTCTGGTCATGATGGACGTGGTGGAAACGGCGAGCACGCCCTTTGCGACGCACCTTCTGCCAACCAGCGGTCAGCTGGAGATGGCCGATGTGGTGCTGTGGGATTTCATGAACCCTGCCGAATACAGCCGCTATGCGCCGCGCGTCGTAGAGCCGGCTTTCGAACGCCGGCCCATCTGGTGGATATTGCGGGAGCTGTCGCGCCGTCTCGGTATCGATGGCGGCATAGATGATGCCGCCTCGCATGATGATGATGTCATGCGGCCCATGCTGAATTCAGCCCGCGCGAGCTTCGATGTGATAAAGGCAAATCCGGTTGCGCAAATGTCGGAGGGGCGCACCTACGCTTGGATGCACCGGCATTTGCCGAGCGGGCGCTGGAATCTCGATGTTCCCGAAGTGCTGGATCAGCTCGCCGAAGCCCGTGTGGAAACGGCCGATTTTCTTCTGATACCGCACCGGCAGAAAAACAAACTCAATGGGCAGATGAGCGACGGTATCGCCAACCCGCGCCGTCCGGATGAGGCGTCGATTTCGATGCATCCGGCGGACGCCCTGCTGCTCGGACTGCAGGAGGGCGGCCGAGCTCGGGTATCGACAACGAAAGGCATGCTCGAAGCGCTTGTCCGCTTCGACAGTCGCTACCGGCGCGGCGTCGTTTCTGTGCCCCACGGGTTTGGCCATATCAACGTCAACGTACTGACTGATGCACAGCGTACCGATTCGCTCAGCGGTATGGTTCAGCTGGGAGGTATACCCATCCAGATCGAGAAGGCTGAACAGGCTGTCGTATGAAGAACCGCGTCGGGACCGCGGTGATTTACGACGGGCCCTTTGCCGATTTCGTCGGTCGAACATGTCAATGGGATCAGTTCCTGCAGCCTTTCTTTCTGATGGTACATCTGATGGTGCAAAACCTTTTCGGAACGAAATAAACCATATTATTCAGAGGATTAATGGCGTTCCGTTGTTCCCGTTGGGGTCACCACGGTTCGCACGGGCCGCGCAGATAGCGGTCGCTTTATCCCCTGATATCGTTCGATGACCCGCGCACGTCCCCGAGTTCAGGACAGGCTTTGTCGGTGTCGCCCGAATTTACAATCTCTTTGCTTGCTAGCGGAATGCGCCTTCTCAGCGCCTCCTAAAAACGCGATCGTTTCGGTGCTGGCACAATCGTTGCTTGCTTTGAAAATGGACGACTATTCGTCCAACAGGGGGGTATTCAACATGCAACGCATTATTGTTGCCGCATGGTGCGGCGCTGCCATGACGCTTGCCGCATCGGCGCAGGCCGCAGTTATCGACTACACGTTTACGACCAACGAGGCTGTTGGCGGAACGTTCGACGGTATCGCGGTTTCGGGTAGCTTCAGCTACAGTAACGCGCCGGGTGCAGCCATCGTCGTTCCGTTCGCCCCGTCTGCAGGCGCGATCCTCTACATCGGCAATGTCACGGGCTTCACGGCCGATGTCGGCAGCCGGACGGTGAGCTACACGGCGGGCAACGTGATTGTAGGTGACGACAAGTTCAATCCGCCGGCTGTGCCAGGCGCGCCGTTCGACATCGTGCAGCTTGTTCCGACGACGGGATTCAGCGGTTGGACCGAGCTTGGATATACGCTGATCAGCGCGGACATCATATTCGTCGAATCGGTCCTCGGGTTCGATTTCCTCGACGATCAGGGGCTCCCGGAGATGCTGAACGAAAACCGGCCCGACGTGCCTGGGCTGTTTTCGCTGCTTTTCCGTCCTGTGGTCGGCGGCGCCGATGTCCGCGTGTTCTGGACCGGGTTTATGGTCGAGCGTGTGCCCGAGCCGGCCGCGTTGGCGCTGTTCGGGCTTGGTCTTGCGGGCCTCGGTTTCGCGCGTCGTCGCCGCGGTTGACGGCATCATTCAAGAATGATTCGCAAATAAACGGAGCGCGCGGCGGCGCGCGCTCCGCATTTGGTCCACCCCGCTGCTGTCGGGCTACTTTACAGTTTGAAGACAGTGCTCAGGCCGCATCGCTTGAAATGCGTGGTTTCCGGCGATTGGCCCCCTTTTTGCTTTCAAATGGAAAGTGGCGGATTCGCGTGCTGGAAGGCATGTCTGTGAGTTCGCAATGAAATCCGGCCTCCGATAGGGAGGTCCGCCCGGCGTGCTGCACCCCCTGCATTTGCCGACCTCTTTTCTGCGTCTTGTTAACTATTCACTTGCTACTGCTTTCATCGCTGTTAGCATCCCGCCGCTCGCGCCCGCGGGTACCTGTAGTAAACCATCAGCTTACCCGGGGGCGTCATGCCGAAGCCCATTTCTGAAATTCGCAAGCCTGAGATCGTGCAGGCTGCCATCAAGGCTATCGGCCGTGAAGGCCTACCCATGCCCTCCTACGATTCGATCGCCAAGGAAGCGGACATGTCGCGGCAGCTTATCCGGCATTATTTCCCCGATCCCGAAGGCCTGATGATCGCGGTGTGCGATGCGCTTGCGGCAAGCTACCGCGACTGCCTGATGAAAGGCATCATAGAGGCTGCCGCGACCGAACGCCTATCGATGTTCCTCGATTTCTATTTCAACTTCCTCGCGGGCAACCAGAAGCCGAAGGATGACGGCGTCTACGACGCAATGTTTTCGCTTGCGGCGAGTTCCGAGGCGGTGCGCATGAACCTCAGCGGGCAGTATAATCTGCTCCAGTATACGATTGCGCACGAGATCCAGATCAGCAATCCGGCGCTCAGCCAGAAGGCGTGCCGCGAGATCGCGTTCCTGTTCGTGGCCTTGATGTATGGCCACTGGAAGATGGTGGCGACATTGGGCTTTTCCGAGGACTACAACCGGGTGACGCGGGAGGCGGTCGACCGGTTGATCGCGTCCTACGTGCAGAATTATCACGACCCCGACCTCGAATAAGCGCTGCTGCGGGCTTCGGCTTGCGCGATCGGCCCGTAGCCTGCGATACGTCTGCCCTGAGGGTGAAGGCAGGCATGGCGTCCACGACAGAAGAACCTAAAAGGCGCCGCGCGCGCCGACAGACACCGGCGCTGCGGCGGCAGGATCTGCTCGCCGTGACGATCAGCTGTCTTGCGCAGCTCGGCCCGCGCGGCACCACGGGTCGTGAGATATGCCGGCGAGCCGGCGTGTCGCACGGGCTGCTGCGCCACTATTTCAGCAATCCCGACAATCTGCTGCTGGAAACCTATCAGGAGCTTTGCGACAGCTTCATCGCCCGCTTCGCGGAGGAACTTGCGGCCGGGTACGCGGACCCGTGGAAGACGATCGACCGGCTGTTCGAGGTGCATTTCAGCGACGAATGGTCGAACCCCGATATCCTTGGCGCGTGGATCGCCTTCTGGGCGCTCGTCCGCAATAATCCCGATTTCGCCGCGGTGAGCGTGGACTACAACGCACGCTTGCAGGCGCTGCTCGCTCAAGCGGTCGCGCGGCTTCCTGAAGGCCCGGTGCCGCCGCGCGATATCGCGGCGCTCGTCTGCGCGACGATGGACGGGCTGTGGCTCGATTACAGTCTCTCGTCCGAGCGGCTGCCGCGAGCACGTGCGCTCGAACTCGCAAAGACGATGCTGCGGCGGCTGGCGCCTCCCGCTTAAGCCGCGACTTCCAGCGCTTCCGAAGCCGCGAGCCATTCGGCCTCTGTGGCTTGAATGCGGTCCGTCAGATCTGCGCGCAGTTTCATCAGTTCGCCCATCGTCCTCTTGGCGTGCGCGGGGGCGGCGGCCGAGGGGTCGAACATGGCAAGATCGACCGCACTGCGTTCGGCGGCGAGTTTCGCGAGGTCCGCTTCGAAGGCTTTCACGGCGGCGCGTAGACGCTTTTCCTGCTCGCGTGTGTCGGCAGCGGCTTTGCGTGCTCCCTTGCGGTTTCCGGAGGATGCGCCGCCTGTCTGCCGATCGTTCGATTTGCCGAGCACGAAATCAGTGTAGTCTTCAAGACTGCCCGTAAAATCCTCGGCGCGACCGTCATCGACCAGAACCAGCCGGTCTGCGGTCAGCTCGAGCATGTGGCGATCGTGGCTGACGAGCACGACGGCGCCCGAATATTCGTTCAGCGCCTGCACCAACGCCTCGCGCGAATCGACGTCGAGGTGGTTGGTCGGCTCGTCCAGGATCAGCATGTGCGGTGCCTCGCGCGTGATGAGCGCGAGCGCCAGCCGCGCGCGTTCGCCGCCCGAGAGCTTGCCCACCTTCGTGAGCGCCTTGTCGCCCGAGAAGCCGAAACGGCCAAGCTGCGCGCGGACGGCGCCGGGCGTCGAGCCCTTCATGATGCGCGTCATGTGCTCGAGCGGCGTGTCGTCGGTGTCGAGTTCCTCGACCTGGTACTGCGTGAAGTAGCCGACGCGCATCTTGCCCGCAGTGCGCACGTCGCCCTCCATCGGCGGCAGCTGCGCGGCGAGCAGGCGGGCGAGCGTGGTCTTGCCGTTGCCGTTGCGCCCGAGCAGCGCCACGCGGTCGTCGGGGTCGAGGCGAAGATTGAGCCGTGTGAGGATCGGATTGCCTTCGGTGTAGCCCACCGACGCCATGTCGAGCGTGATGAGCGGCGGCTTCAGCTCGCTGGGGTTCGGAAAGGCGAAGCTGAGGCTGGGGTCTTCGGCCATCGCAGCGATCGGCTGCATTTTCGCCAGCGCCTTGGCACGGGATTGGGCCTGCCGCGCGGTGCTCGCGCGTGCACTGTTGCGGGCGATGTAGTCCTGCAGCTTCTCGCGCTGGCGGGTCTGCGCGTTTCGCGCGGCCTCGATCTGTGCGAGCCGTTCGGCGCGCTGCCGCTCGAACGCGTCGTAGCCGCCCGGATAGAGCGTGATCTTGCCGCCTTCGAGGTGCAGGATGTGGTCGACGACGTTGTTGAGGAGGTCGCGCTCGTGACTGATGATGATCATCGTCGCGCGGTAGGTCTTCAGGAAGTTTTCGAGCCAGAGCGTCGCTTCGAGATCGAGGTGGTTCGACGGCTCGTCGAGCAGCAGCAGGTCGGGTTCGGAGAAGAGCAGGGCGGCAAGCGCGACGCGCATCTTCCACCCGCCCGAATAGCTGTCGAGCGTGCGGCCCTGCATCTCCTCGTCAAAGCCGAGGCCGACGAGGATGCGCGCGGCGCGTGCTTCTGCCGTCCACGCATCGATCGCGTTCAGCCGCTCGTGGATTTCGGAAATGCGGTCCGGGTCGGTCGCGGTTTCGGATTCGGCGAGGAGCGCGGCGCGTTCGGTGTCGGCGGCGAGCACGGTTTCAAGCGGTGTCGCGGTTCCGGCCGGCGCTTCCTGCGCGATATAGCCCATGCGCGATCGGTTCGCGGTTTCGATCTCGCCGCCATCGGCTTCAAGGAGCCCGCACATCACGCGCATCAGCGTGGATTTGCCGGCGCCGTTGCGCCCGATCAGCCCGACACGGCTTCCCGTGGGCAGCGACGCGGTCGCGCCGTCCAGAATGATGCGGCCGCCAAGCCGCACGGTGATGCCGTTGATATTGAGCATGGCCGGGGGCGATACACGAAGGCGTCGCGGCTGGAAAGTCGCTTAAGCCGCGCGGACGCGGGCGAGGAAGCGGTCGACCTCCGTGGTGAGCGTGCTTGCCTGCCGGTTGAGATCGGCGGCGGCGTCGAGCGCGTCTTTTGCCGCGATGCCTGTCGCTTCGACGCCGGAGCGGACCTGATCGATGTTGCGCGCGACGGCGTGTGTGCTGTCGGATGCCTGATGCGTGTTGCGCGCGATCTCCGACGTCGTGGCTGCCTGTTGCTCGACGGCGGCGGCCACGGTTGCAGCGATACCGTTGATTTCGCCGATGGTGGAGACGATTTCCTCGATGGCGCCAACGGTTTCGCGTGTGACCGACTGGATCGCGCCGATGCGCTCGTTGATGTCGATGGTGGCCTTGCGGGTCTGGTTTGCGAGTGCCTTGATCTCGCTGGCGACGACCGCGAAACCGCGCCCCGCCTCTCCGGCGCGTGCCGCCTCGATCGTCGCGTTCAGCGCGAGGAGGTTGGTCTGCTCGGCGATCGAGTTGATGAGACCGACGATCTCGCCGATCTTCTCGGCGTCCACCGAGAGGCCGGCGACGATCTCGTCCGTGGCGCGGGCGCGCGACACGGCCTGCTCCGACATCGCCGATGATTCGACGACGCGGTGCGAAACTTCGGCGAGCGAACGGGCCATTTCCTCGGATGCATTGGCAACGGTCAGCGCGTTGTGGCTGGCTTCCTCGGCCGAGGCGGTAACGTCGGTGACGAGCATGGCGCTGCTGCGCGCTGCGTCGCTTACCTGCTGCGAGCCCGCCGCGATCTGGCGCGCGGCGCTATCGACAGCAGCGACGACGTGGCGGACGCTGGTTTCGAACGCGTTTGCAAGCTCGTTCAGCGCTGCGCGTTTCTCGGCGGCGGCGTGCTGGCGCTCGGCTTCGCGTTCGGCGCGTGCGGCTTCCTCGCGCTCGCGGTCGCGGCGTTCGGCTTCCACCGCGGCGCGGCGGCGCTCATCGACTTCGGTCGCGTTCTCCTTGAACACGGCAACGGCGCGCGCCATGTCGCCGACCTCGTCGCGCCGCTGCGCGCCTTCGATGCGCGTGCCGGTTTCGCCGCGGGCGAGCGCAAGCATCGTGTTCGCCATGGTCGCGATCGGGCGCGCGATCAGATGGTTGGTGAGGAGACCCGCGATGATCGACACACCGATACCGGCGGCGCCTGCAAGAAGCGTGATGACGATGGCGCCGCCCGCTGCGGCCTGCGCGGCGAGATCGGCCATGCTTTGCTGGTCCGCGATCGCTTCCGAGAAGGCTTGGACGTTGCGCTCGAACGCCGGGCCCGTCTTGCCGAGCAGCCGGTCGACCGCTGCATCGCGGTCGCTGGTGCGGCGGACGATCTCGTCGAATGCCTTGTCGTAAGCGACGAGGCTGACGATGATGCCGTCGGCCTTGCGGGTGAGCGCCGGATCGGTGAGGCCTTCGAAAACGCCGTTCAGCGCATCTTCGAGGTTGAGGAGGTCCGATTTGGTCTGCTTGACGATCTCCGGCGAGGGTGCGGAGAGGTAGCGGTTCACATCGACCCGCAGCAGTGAATAGGTTTCGAGCGCAAGCGCTGCGTTATAGGCGGTCTGGTGATCGCCGGCGCGGTGGCTCGCCGTGACGATATCATGGAGCGCCGCGCCGATTTCCGGCCCCTTGGCTTCGATCGCTCCAGCCACGAGCTGATTGATCTCGGTCTGGTTCTCGACGATGTCGCGAAACTCGGTGCGGAACACGCCGCGCAGCCGGTCGATGCGCGCCAACGTGGCTTCCTCGCCGACAATGGCCGCACCGTCCTCGGCGCGCTTCAGCGCCTCCTGCGCCGCATCGAGGCTTTGGTTGACCTCCGCGACGAGCGAGGCCTCGGGGCGGATCACATAGTCCTTGATGCGGCCCTGCGCCGTCATCGCGGTGGTGTGCGCGTGCGAGATCGAACGGGCGCTGTCGGCAAGGCGGGTGACCTCGGAAACCGTGGAGCGGGTGACGAGCAGCGAACCAATGGCGACCATCGCAAGGACAGCCATTGCGAGTCCGCCGATGCCGTAGCTGACCAGAACCTTCTTGCTGATCTTCCAGTGGGTTATGATCGCGGTGAAACGCGACACGTCAACGCGCGCGATCAAATCCCTGAAACGCTCCATAGCCAGCACAAGCCCCATACACCGGGAAAAGCGGCACATCCGGTTCCCGCCTGACACGCATACGGCGGGCGGTGTTTCATCATGGTTAACGTTGCGCGGGTTTCAGCGCGCGGGCCAGAAGCCTTTGAGCCATGCCGAAACGGCGGCGATTCCGGCCGCGTCCAACTCCACCGCTTCACCGAGCGCCGGGAGTTTCGGCCAGCCGGCGTCCTGGAACGCGCGGCCTTCGAAGCTGCGGCTGCCCTCGTAGCGGGGGATGACATGGGCGTGGACGTGCGGGTCCACCATCATCAGCATCAGGTAGTTGAGCTTGGTGTGATCGACGGCGGCGCGAAGCGCGGTCTCGATATCGCGGCTGACGTTCGCGAGGTCCGCATAAGCGGCGGGTTCGAGGTCCGCGAAGGCCGTCGCATCCGACTTCGCGGCGAGCACGAGGCTGCCGAGCGTGGGCTGCGCGGGGCGCAGCAGAACGACCCAGTGGTCGTACTCCGCGACCAGCGTTGCCGGGTAGCCGAAGCGGCGGATGGTGTCGTTCATGCCGCACTCCCGTCGCTGAGCCACGAGGTGAGCGCACCGCGCCGCCGCGCGGCGACCGCCTGAAGCAGACGGATGAAATGGAAGACGAGGCTGAGCACTGTCCACGCCGTCACCGCGAGAAGCCCGAGATCGGGGCGCGAGAACAGCATACTGACGAACAGGATCACCATGTTGGGGTTGCGGCGCGCAGTGATCAGGCGGAAATCGGTATCGACCTTCTGCCAGACGTGGATGTGCATTCCGGCGACGTGGATGAACCAGCCCTCGATGAACCGCTGCAGCACATAGCCGCCGACCATCACACCCATCACGGTCCAGAACACGGGCGGATCGAGTGCGAGGCCGTGCGCGGCGAGGCCGACGCCCCATGCGTACCACCAGAAGGGCGGATGCACGAGGTCGAGCCCGTGATCGAAGATGTTGCCCCACCAAGACGAGGTGATCGTACAGCGCGCAAGCTTGCCGTCGACTGTATCGAGCACCATGAAGGCGAGCCCGGCGGCCATACCGGCCCAGTAGTGGCCGTCCCAGAACAGGAACGTTGCCCATACGCAGAGCGCCGCGCCGATCGTCGTGACCATGTTGGGGGTCATGCCGATACGCGCGGCGATGCGGGTGAGGACGAGCGCCCATTCGGGCCACAGGTATTTGGTGAGGATGTCGGTGACACCCTTGTAGGCGCCGAAATAGCTCGCGCGCTCAATGGCGCGGACGTTGGCCGGGACCAACTCGATGAGGAAGGGGCGTTCGCGCTTTCGGAGCGCGGCATTGTAGATGGTGATGCCATCTTCATAGGCGGTGACGGCAAGGCCTTCCGCCCAGGCATCGCCGCCGGCCTCGATGGCGTCGCGCAGGGCTTGGGCATGGTCCGGTGTTGTGTTGACGAGCACGGGGCGGCCGCCGAGGGTGAGGGCGGTGCCGGGGCGCTGAGTGATCCAACCGAACCACTGCGGGTCGAAGGCGAAGCGGGTGTCGGCGACGATGACGCCCGACTGATCCGCTTGCGGCGCGCGCGCCGCCGCGATGCGCCGGATGCGCTCGGCGGAAGACATGCCCCAGATCGGCGTTTCGTTCTTTCCTGCGAGAAGAAGCGTCGTTGGCGTGTCCACAGGTCTCTCAGTCGGTTTGCAGCCCAGCGGTGCTTATAGACTGAGAGGAAAGCGGCGCAAGTTTGGGGGCGGGCAGATACTGGCCATCCCACTGCAGCGGGGCGGCATCGGCCCACGCGCTTGCGGGCAGGGCTTCGAGCGCCTGCAGATAGGCGCGGCCTGCGGCGAGCGCAGACAGGCCGCAGGCGTTCGTGAACTGGGTGAGTTGGTGGCCGGGGTTCCAGTTGCCCTCGATGAGCACGGGCCCGCAATCGGCAAGGCCGATGTCCCAGCCGATGAGACCATAGCCGGCGCCGATCGCCGCGTGTGCCGCGATGCCGAGCCGGACGGCGGCGTCGGCAAGGTCGCCGAGCGCGATGTGTTCCAGCGAGACGCCGGTTGCGGGGTGACGCGCTACGCAAAGGATGCGGCCGCCCGCCTTGCCGATGACGTCTCCGGCAGCGCCGTCCACGACGGCGGCGGCAAGGCCGCCACGGCTGAAATTATCGACCGGGCCCGATCCGCCGCCGATACGCAGCACGAGCCCATGCGCGACGAGCGTTCCTCCAAGGCGGAACGTGTGCACGCGCAGCGTCGGGAGCGCGCCCGGGGAGATGTCCGACAGGTGCGGCGCCGTGCGCAATGCCTTCTGGAGGAGGCCGCTGCGGCTGACGACACGCGCCAGATGCGCCGCCAGCATGTCGGCTTCGAAGCGCGTTCCGTTGCTGTCCGCCCAGCCCTGCGCGATGCGCCGGTAGCGCGCGACGCCGCGCCCACGCGAGCTGTAGTTCGGCTTGGCGATGATCTCGCCATGCCGTTCGAACCAGGCGGCAATGGCTGCGGGGGAGGCCGGGCCGGAGAAGGTTTCGGGCGCCGGCAATCCCGCGTTCGCAACGGCGGCGGCGAAGCTGCGCTTGTCCTTGAGCAGGCTGGAGGCGAGCGGGATGGCGGCGGGGTTGAGAAGCCGGTGGATGCCGCGGCGATAGAGCTGCGACAGATAATGCGCGGGGTCCACGATCCCCGCAAGCAGGCGCGCCTCGTCTTCGGGGATGCCGAGCGCGCGGCAGCGGGCGTCGCGCGTGCCGCGCCCCGCCAGTTTCCCGAGACCGGCGGCGAGTGCGCGCTGGCGCGGAGTCCAGTGTCGGAGCAACTGTTCGTGATAGAAGCCGAGCAGCGGGTCGCCGCCGAAGACCGGGGGCAGGGGGCGTGTGGTGATCATCGCTCGCCGCCCTATCGCCGCCATGTGACGGCTTGAGGACTTATTGCGGGACGCCGCGCTTTTTCCAGTTTTTTCCGCCACGCGATTGCGCTAGGCAGCACGCGCGAGAGAACATGGAGAGACGCGCGCGATGGCCGAATTCACGCTTCCGAAGAACAGCAAGGTGAACGGCAAGGGCAAGGCTTACAAGGCCCCCGAGGGCGCGACGCATATCAAGACGTTCAAAATCTACCGCTGGTCGCCGGACGACAGCGCGAACCCGCGCATGGACAGCTACGAGCTCGACCTCGACAGCTGCGGGCCGATGGTTCTGGATGCGCTGATCAAAATCAAGAACGAGGTCGATCCGACGCTCACCTTCCGCCGTTCGTGCCGCGAGGGCATCTGCGGCTCGTGCTCGATGAACATCGACGGCACGAACACGCTCGCCTGCACGAAGCCGATCGACGAGGTGAAGGGCGACGTCGCGATCACGCCGCTGCCGCACATGGAGGTCGTGAAAGACCTCGTGCCCGACTTCAAGCACTTCTACGCGCAGTACGCCTCGATCAAGCCGTGGCTGCAGACAGTCTCCACGACGCCTTCGGGCAAGGAGCGCATCCAGTCGCCGGAAGACCGCGAGAAGCTCGACGGGCTCTACGAATGCATCCTCTGTGCCTGCTGCTCGACAGGCTGCCCGAGCTACTGGTGGAACTCCGACAAGTTCCTCGGCCCGGCGATCCTGCTGCAGGCCTACCGCTGGCTCGCCGACAGCCGCGACGAGATGACCGGCGAACGGCTCGACGAGCTTGAAGATCCGTTTCGGCTCTATCGCTGCCACACCATCATGAACTGCGCGAACGTCTGCCCGAAGGGCCTCAACCCGGCGAAGGCGATCGGCGAAATCAAGAAGATGATGGTAGAGCGCCAGCTCTGAGGTTTCCGCCGCGTCTTCGCCAAGGCGACCATTTCCCCACGGAATAAACCCTTTCGCAAGACTTGGGCCGCTAGCGTCCCCCACCATGGAAGGGTGGGTCCATAAAACTGCGATCGCCGCGCTCGTTCTCCTCGCTTCGGCGGGGACGGCGTCTGCTGCGGATTGGAAATCGACCGTGACGCGGCTCATTGCCGCGCAGCACTCCTATCCGCGCAGTGCGCAGATCAGGGGCGATGAGGGCACTGCGAAGGTGCGAATCAGTGTGGATGCTGGGGGCAAGATCACCGGTGTCGAGCTCGTCGAGCAGACTGGATCGCAAATCCTAGATCGTGAAGCCGTGCGCATTCCGCAGAAGATCGGCACCGTGCCGCCGCCGCCGGGCGGTCCCACCAAGCTGGTAATCCCGATCGCTTGGAAGCTCACTTAGGCGCACTGACCGCAGCGGTCCGAAGACGATCGTAATGCCGGTTCGAACGGGGCTCTCTGTCAGGCGTCCTGCTTCACGATTTCCGTCATGGTGACGCCGAGGTGATCATCGACGAGCACGACTTCGCCGCGCGCGACGAGGCGGTCGTTCACGAAGATGTCGATCGCTTCGCCGACGCGCCGGTCGAGCTCGATAACCGCGCCGGGGGCAAGCTTCAGGAGCTGGCTGACTTCCACCGCCGAGCGGCCGAGCACCGCCTGCACGCGCACGGGCACGTCGAACACCGATTCGAGCTCCACCGCGCCGGGCAGACCGTCGGCAGCCTCTTCGGGCGACACTTCCGCCGCATAGGCGCGCGCGGGTTCATAATCGGGACGCAGATCGTCCATCACATTTCTCCCTCGGTAAGATGCAGGCATCAGAATACGAACTCCTCGCTGCCGTCGCGGTTGTCGGCGAGAACGATCTCGCCCGTGTCCGCGAGCTGTTTTGCCACCTGAACGATCGCCTGCCGGGCTTCCTCCGCCTCGCGCAGGCGAATGGGGCCCATCAGCTCCATATCCTCGCGCAGGATGCGCGCGGCGCGCTCCGACATGCTCATGAAGAAGAATTCGCGCAGCGCCTCGCCGGCGCCTTTCAGCGCCGCGGCGAGCCGGTTCTTGTCGATGTTGCGGAGCAGCGTCTGGATGCTCGCGGCATCGAGCCGCGCCAGATCCTCGAACGTGAACATCAGCGCGCGGATGCGCTCTGCAGCATCGAAGGCGCGGTCTTCGAGCGCCAGCATGAAGCGTGCCTCGGCATCGCGGTCGAGGTGATTGAAAATCTCGGCCATCACTTCGTGCGCGTCGCGGCGCGCGCTGTGCGCGGGGTTCGAGAGCAGGTCGGCGCGCAGCGTCTCCTCGACGGTATCGAGCACGTCCTGCCGCACGGCGCCGGCGCGGAGCATCCTGAGCACGACATCCATCGCGGCGTCGTCCGGCAGGCGCGAAAGGACGCGCGCGGCCTGCTCGCGTCCGATCCGGCCGAGCACGACCGCAGCCGTCTGCGGGTGTTCGCCGCGAAGATAAGCGGCGAGAACGTCTTCGCCGACGTTGCCGAGCGTGTCCCACGTCGTCTCGCTTACGGGCGCTGCGCTTTCTGCAGCGGTGCCGGAGACTTCGCCGGCGAAGGTGGCGAGCAGGCGCTCGGCGAGGGGAGGAGGAACCGGGCCGATCCGGGCCATGGCGGTGCTGAGCGCCCGTGCCTCGTCGTTGCCGAGGTGTGCCCAGATTGCGCCGCCATGTTCGCGCCCGAGCGCGACCATCAGCGCCGCGGCGCGCGCGACACCGGTGAGCGCGGTGAGCGGCTCTGCCGGTGCGGCGAGAGGCTCGGCGCGCAGGGCTGCGGCGCGCGCGCTCATGCGGACATCCATTGGCGGACGATGGCGGCGGCAGCGGCCGGACGCGCGGCGACGGCATCACCCGCGCGGCGAAGCGCGGGACTGCGCGGGGCATCGTTCGTGAACGCGACGGCTGCGGGCTGCAATGGTTCCGCAGCGCGTGCAGGCTCGGGCGTCACGAGGGGCGTGTGCTTTCGGAACATCCGCAGCATCAGTAACAGCACGGCGAGCGTAAGAATGCCGACGAGGAGCGCGCGCGCGAACGGCAGAAGCGCGTCCAGCGAACCGGAAAGCGCCGGTGCGGTCTCGGCGGGCGCGAAACGCACGGTCTCGACCGTCAGCGAGTCGCCGCGCATCGCATCGAAGCCGACGGCGCCCTGCGCAAGGCGGGTGAAGCGGGCGAGTTCGGCCTTTGTGCGCGGCTGGTAGCGGACGCCGTCTGGTCCTTCGGAAAGATGCCCGTCTACCAGGATCGAAACGGTGAGGCGGCGAATCTGGCCGCTGCTCCTGATGGTGGTGGTCTCGGTGCTGTTCGTGCCGGGGTCGCTGCCTTCCGAAACCTGCCGTGTCTGGTCCGGCTCGATCTCCGCCGAGACGACGGCGCGCACGTTGTCGCGGCCGACGATCGCGCCGATCATCCCTTCGACCTGTTCGCGCAGCCGCGTTTCGACGCGGGCCTGCCGGTCGGATTCGGGTACGGCGGCGATGACGGAGGCGTCAGCGGGGGCGGGAGCAGGATCGCGCAGCAGCGCAAGGCCGAGCAGCGCCGCGGCCACGCAGAGCACGGCGATCAGCAGCAACTGCGGCTTTCCCTTCTGCTCCAGCGCTTTTAGGGCCTGTTCCACGCGCACACGGTTCCCGACTTTTTAACAATGCGGAACTGTGGGGCCCGGATGGTGAAAATGGCGTAAAGAAATGGCGGGCCGCGGCGTGATGTCGCCATGTGCAGGACGCAGAAAGGGCGGAAGAGATCCTCCGATGTCTTCCGCCCTTTGGCAGGCGCCCGCACAGGAAGGGGCGCCGGTTTGAAATCCGGTGTCAGGCGCTTTCGCGGTCGTAGAGCGCCCGGTAGTGCTGAACCCGCGTGACGCGGAGGCCGGGCATACCGACGCGGTCCACGGCGCGCTCCCACGCCGCGAATTCCTCGGGGCTGAGGCCATAGCGTTCGCAGGCGTCGTCCGCAGAGATGAGTCCGCCCTTCACCGCAGCCACGACCTCGGCCTTGCGGCGCACCACCCAGCGGCGCGTGTCCGATGGCGGCAGCGTATCGAGCGTAAGCGGCTCTCCCAAGGGGCCGATTACCGATGCAGGACGAAACTTTTGATTTTCCATCATTATTCTTTTGGCTCCAACACTACGCGACTGCCTTGTTGATGCACCCTAGCGCCAGACCCTTAAAAGAACGCCTAAACGCCAAGGTAAATTCTGCAGCAACAGAGCTTAACGCGACCCTTCCCGACTTAGTGTTTGAAATTGTTATACGTGCCCTTAGCGAATCACCGGGGGTGATGAACCGCAAGCGCGGTCGTCGGCACCACATACGGGCTGGAACGTGCAAAAATCGTAAGCGGCCTCTATATGCGCGGGCATGAGCAGTATTCCCGACCTTGCAGGCCTACGGCCCGGCGCGCGCGTTGTCGTCGCAATGTCTGGCGGCGTCGACTCGAGCGTTGTCGCGGCGCTGGTGAAAGAGGCGGGCTACGAAACGATCGGGGTCACGCTCCAGCTTTACGACCACGGCGCGGCGGTAGGGAAGGCGGGCACGTGCTGCGCGGGGAGCGACATCCACGACGCACGCCGCGTCGCTGACCGGCTCGGCATCGCGCATTACGTGCTCGATTATGAAAGCGCCTTCAAGGACAGCGTGATCGAGGCCTTCGCCGACGAATATGTGCAGGGGCGCACGCCGATTCCCTGCGTGACATGCAATCAGACGGTGAAGTTCTGCGATCTGCTCTCCGTTGCGCGCGATCTCGGCGCCGATGCGATGGCGACCGGCCATTATGTGCGGCGGGTGGACGGCGCGGGCGGGCCGGAGCTGCACCGCGCGGTCGATCCGGCGCGCGACCAGAGCTATTTCCTGTTCGCCACGACGCACGAACAGCTCGGTTATTTGCGCTTTCCTCTCGGCGGCATGGAGAAGCCGGCGGTGCGCGAACATGCGCGGCGATTCGGGCTCGTGGTGGCGGACAAGCCCGATAGTCAGGACATCTGCTTCGTGCCCAACGGCGATTATGCGGGGATCGTGCGCAAGTTGCGCCCCGAAGCGGGCGAGCCGGGCGAGATCGTCGATATGGGCGGGGCCGTGCTCGGGCAGCATCGCGGCCTCATCCACTACACGGTGGGGCAGAGGCGTGGGCTCGAGATCGGCGGGCTTGCGGATCCGCTTTACGTCGTGCGGCTTGAGCCGGAGACGCGGCGCGTCGTCGTCGGGCCTCGTGCGGCGCTGGGCGTCGCTGCCGCCGCGCTCGGAAAGATCAACTGGCTCGGCTCCGATGTCGCCGCCGGCATCGATGTTCTCGCCAAGGTCCGATCGATGGCAAAGCCCGCCCCTGCGCGCTTCGACGGCACCCGCGTCACCTTCGCGGCGCCCGAATATGGCGTCGCGCCGGGGCAGGCGTGCGTGCTTTACGACGGGGAGCGCGTGCTCGGCGGCGGCTGGATCGACAGCACGGTTTCGGCGCTGGTCGCGGCCTGACCGCTAGCTGCTCCGCGCCACCTTCGCCCACACCGGCAGGTGATCGCTGGCGCGCTTCGCAGTGAGCGAGGCGTGGACGCCGCTTTCTTCCACCTTGAAATGGTCTGACACGAAGATGCGGTCGAGCGTGCCCAGCGGGCGGCGCGTCGGGAAGCTGGGGCCGCAGTCGGCGCACTGGTGATGGCGCTGGAACTCCTTGAGCGCCTTGCTGTTCACCATCCAGTCGTTGAGGTCGCCCATCAGGATGCTGGGCAGCTGCGTGGTGCGCTCGCCGAGATGATCGACAAGCATCTTCGCCTGCCGCGCGCGATAGATCCCGGTAAGATCGAGGTGCATACCGACGACGCGCACCGGCTCCCCGCGCACGACGAGGTCGGCAAGCACTGCGCCGCGAGGCTCCAGCATCGGCAAAAACAGGGGCTCGCCGTGGATGATCTCGTGATCCTTGCGCACGAGGATGGCGTTGCCGTGCCAGCCGATGCTGTTCGGACGGTTCTCGATGGGCACGGCGCGATAGGGACTTTCCGCCTCGATCATATCGCGCGGAATCGCACTCGCCCGCTCGCCGAGGCGGCGGTCGGCCTCCTGAAGCGCGATGATGTCCGCATCGAGTTCATTGAGCACCGCGAGCACGCGGTCGGGCTTGCGGACCCGATCGAGCCCGATGGCCTTGCGCATGTTGTAGCTGGCGACGCGGATGGTCATGGACGGGAAGATAGGGGGGCGGGGGGGATGGTTCAAAGAGTGAAGCTGCCTTCGATCACCGTGACGCAGGTTCCGCGGAGCACGGCGCGCTCGCCTTCGAGGCGGCAGGCGACGCGGCCGCCGCGGGCGCTGGCCTGGAAGGCCTGAAACGCCGGCTTGCCCAGCCGCTCCGCCCAGTAGGGGGTCAGCATCGCGTGCGCGGCGCCGGTGACGGGGTCTTCGTCGATGCCCGCGCCTGCTGCGAACACGCGGCTGACCACGTCGAAAGCGCTGTCGCCGGGCGCGGTGACGACGACGAGATGGTTGCCGACCTCGCGCAGCAGGCCGAAATCGGGCTTCATCGCGCGCACGGACGTCGCGTTGGGCACGACGTAAAGCCAGTTCTCGCCGGGAAAGCTGAGCACGGCTTCGGGCGTGAGGCCGATCGCCTTCACGACGCGCGGGTCCGCCGCGTCGGGCGTCGGGCGGCGCGCGGGCAGATCGAGTTCGTAGCCGCCGTTGGCACGCCGCACTTCAAGCACGCCCGCAAGCCGCGTGCGGAACCGGACGCGGTCGAGATCGACGTCGCGCGAAAGAAGATAATGCCCGCTCGCGAGCGTCGCGTGACCGCAGAGGTCCACCTCGATCGCTGGCGTGAACCACCGCAGGTCATAGTCGGCGTCCGCTGCGTCAGACGGGATGAAGAAGGCGGTTTCGGCGAGGTTGTTTTCCTCGGCGATCGCCTGCAGCACGTCGTCGGCGAGCCAGGCATCCAGCGGCATCACCGCGGCGGGATTGCCTTCGAACGGGCGCGCCGCGAAGGCATCGATCTGGGCGAAGGGGAGCTTAGTGGGCATGGCTCTCTTCCTGAATGGGGCGCGTATCGAAGTGGCCGCTCGGGTCGACGTGGACAAGGATGTCGCTGCCGGGGAAGGCTTCCAGAACCGCAGCCTCGACGATGTCCACGATGTCGTGCGCGGCAAGCACCGTTATCTGCGGATCGACCCAGATGTGGAACTGGATGAAGTCGGTGTGCCCGGCGTGGCGCGTCTTCAGCTCGTGAATCCCCTCGACGCCCGGCACTGCGCAGACGAGGGCCTTCAATCGTTCGCGCTTCTCGTCATGCCATTCCTTGTCCATCAGCATGTCGAGCGCATGGCGCGCGGTCTTGAACGCGCCCCAGGCCAGCCACAGCGCGATGAGAACACCGAACAGCGGATCGGCACCCCGCATCCCGAGCATCGCATCGAGAACAAGCGCCGCGATCACCGAGAGGTTGAGCAGCAGGTCCGACTGGTAGTGCATCCGGTCCGCGTCGATGGCCAGCGACCCGGTGCGGCGAACGATCAAACGCTGGTAGGATACGAGCGCGAGCGTCACCAGAATCGCAAAAACCGACACGCCGATGCCGAGTTCAGCTTCGGCGGGCGGCGTATCGCTCCCGAACGCATGTGCCGCGCGCCAGCCGATGCCGATTGCGGAAACGGCGATGAACACGGTCTGCGCCAGCGCAGCGATCGGCTCAGCCTTGCCGTGGCCGAAGCGGTGGTCGGCATCCGCAGGTTCGGCGGCGACGCGCACGCCGATCAGCGTGATGATCGAGGCGATGAGGTCAAGCGCGGTGTCGGCCAGCGAGCCAAGCATCGCGACGGAACCCGTCTCCATCGCCGCATATGTCTTGACCGCGCCGAGCGTCAGCGCTGCCGAGAACGACGCGATTGCCGCGCGGCGCGTGAGCTTGCCCCGCGCTTCAAGCCTCGCGGCGTCCATTACGGATACTGCATGGAGCGCGCCCAGCCGCTGCCGTCGCGGTCGTAGATATAGCGCTCGTGCAGGCGATCGCGCCGGTCCACCCAGAATTCGATGCGCGACGGCACGACGCGGTAGCCCGACCAGTGCGGCGGGCGCGGCACGTCGCCGCCATCGTACTTCGCGGTGAACTCGGCCACGCGGCCTTCCAGCGTCGCGCGGTCGTCCAGCGGCTGCGACTGGAAGCTCGCCCATGCGCCGATCTGCGAGGCGCGGGGACGGACCGCGAAATAGGCGTCGGCCTCGGCCGCCGTCACCGGCTCCACGGCGCCGTCGATGCGGACCTGACGGCGCAGCGACTTCCAGTGGAAATTGAGGTGCGCGTGCGGGTTCGCGGTAAGCTCGCGGCCCTTCCGACTCAGCGTGTTCGTGTAGAAGGTGAAGCCGAGCGGATCGACGTCCTTCAGCAGCACGATCCGCACCGACGGTCGCCCATCGGCATCCGCAGTGGCGAGCGACATGGCGTTGGCATCATTGAGTTCGGAAGCGGACGCCTCCCGGAACCAGTGGCCAAAGAGTTCGAAGGGATCGTCGGGAAGCGTTGTCATGGCCGGCTTCATAGACCCTGCAACGACGGGAGGGAACCGCATGTCCAAACAATTCGATGATTATCGAAATGGGTATTGACGAACATATTCGATTCGATAATTCTAGAAATATAGAAAGGTGAGTCGGCAATGAGCATCAAGACCAGCGACACGGCGATCGCGGCACTCTCCGCACTAGCGCAGGAGCACAGGCTTGCGGCGTTCCGCCTGCTTGTCGAAGCCGGACCGGAGGGGCTTCCCGCCGGTACGGTTGCGGAGGAGCTGAGTGTTCCCCCATCTTCGCTTTCGTTCCATCTCGCGCATCTGGAGCGCGCGGGACTGGTTGCGAAAACCCGGATCGGGCGGACGCTGATCTACAGCGCCCGCTTCGAAACGGTTCGCGGGCTCGCCGACTATCTTCTCGAAAACTGCTGCGGAGGGCGCGCGTGCGCCGATACCGCGGCCCCTGAACGTCTCGCCAAAGGAGCCTGACCGATGAAACGCCTGCATGTTCATGTCGCCGTGAGCGATCTCGAAGCCTCGACCCGCTTTTATTCGGCGCTGTTCGCCGCAGAGCCGACCGTGGTGAAAACAGACTATGCCAAGTGGATGCTCGAAGACCCGCGCGTCAACTTCGCCATTTCCGCGCACGACGGCGCTGCGCCGGGTCTGTCTCACCTCGGCATCCAGGTGGAAAATGCAGACGAGCTGGCGGAGGTTTATGGACGGCTGCAGAAAGCGGATCGTCCCGTGCTCGACGAAGGCGCGACGACGTGCTGCTACGCGAAGTCGACCAAGAGCTGGATCGCCGATCCGCAGGATATTGCGTGGGAGACGTTCCTGACCACGGGCGACGCGGTCGATTACGGCACAGGCCCGGAACTCAGCCGTATCGCCGCCGATCCGGCCGCGACCGGCCAGCGCTGCTGCGGGTGAGACGATGGAACCTTACAACGTCCTCTTTCTCTGCACTGCGAACTCGGCGCGCTCGATTCTGGCCGAAGCGATACTGAACCAGATCGGGGAAGGGCGGTTTCGGGCCTTCAGCGCTGGCAGCTATCCGCGCGGGTCCGTGAACCCGGCGGCGATCGACGTGCTGCGCAGTCTTGGGCACCCGGTCGAAGACCTGCGTTCCAAGAGCTGGGACGAATTCGCGCAGCCGGACGCGCCGAAGCTCGATTTCGTGTTTACGGTCTGCGACAACGCCGCGGGCGAGGTGTGCCCGATCTGGCCGGGGCAGCCGATGACGGCGCACTGGGGCATCCCCGACCCCGCTGCCGTCGAAGGTAGCGACGCGGAAATCCACGCCGCGTTCTTCGATGCCTACCGGCAGCTCAAGAACCGCATCTCGCTGTTCACCGCGCTTCCCATCGCATCCATTGACCGGCTGAGCCTCAGGCATCGGCTGGAGGAGATCGGCAAGGCATGAGTCTGTTCGAACGCTACCTGACATTGTGGGTGATCGCCTGCATCGCGGCGGGCATCCTGCTCGGATCGGCGATGCCGGGGCTGTTCGCGGCCGTCGCGGGCGCGGAGCTTTACAACGTCAACCTGCCCGTCGCCGTGCTCGTGTGGCTGATGATCATCCCGATGCTGATGAAGATCGACTTCGCCGCGCTGCGGCAGGTCGGCGCGCACTGGCGCGGCATCGGCGTCACGCTGGCGCTCAACTGGGCGATAAAGCCCTTCACGATGGCGGCGCTCGGCTGGCTGTTCATCGGCTGGCTGTTCCGGCCGTTGCTGCCCGAAGCGGAGATCGAGTCCTACATCGCGGGCCTCATCCTGCTGGGCGCCGCGCCCTGCACGGCGATGGTGTTCGTGTGGAGCAACCTCTGCCGGGGTGAGCCGCATTTCACGCTTAGCCAGGTCGCGCTCAACGACGCGGTGATGGTTTTCGCCTTTGCGCCGATCGTCGGCCTGCTGCTCGGCCTCTCCGCGATCACGGTGCCGTGGCAGACGCTGCTGATTTCGGTGGGGCTATATATCGTCGTGCCGGTGATCATCGCGCAGGTCGCGCGCACGCGGTTGATCGCATCCGGCGGGGACGCACGGCTGCAGCGCGCGCTCGCCGCGATCCAGCCGATGTCGCTGGCCGCGCTGCTGGCGACATTGGTGCTGCTGTTCGCTTTTCAGGGCGAGCAGATCCTCGCGCAGCCGCTTGTCATCGCGCTGCTCGCGGTGCCGATCGCCATTCAGGGCTATCTGATCTTCGGGATCGGTTATGTCTCGAACCGCGCGTTCGGCGAGGCACACTGTATCGCAGGGCCCTCCGCGCTGATCGGCGCAAGCAACTTCTTCGAGCTTGCGGTGGCGACGGCGATCAGCCTGTTCGGCATCACCTCGGGCGCCGCGCTCGCAACGGTGGTGGGTGTGCTGATCGAGGTGCCGGTGATGCTATCGCTCGTCGCGATCGTGAACCGCTCGCGCGGATGGTACGAAAAGAGCGTCTGATCGCCTCTTGCGACGGCGGAATTCCTCCCTATCTCCAGTCTGTTGTATTTTAGCAACAGTGGATTTTCCGGAGGCATTGTGGTGAGCGTAGGGACGATGAGCGATCTCTATTCGACCCTTGGTGTAAAGCGCGGCGCGAGCGATGCGGAAATCAAGTCCGCGTACCGCAAACTGGCCAAGGAACTGCACCCCGACCGCAACAAGGACAACCCGAAGGCGTCGGAGAAATTCTCCGAGGTGACGGCGGCCTACGACCTGCTGTCCGACAAGGACAAGCGCGCGCAGTACGATCGAGGCGAGATCGACGAACAGGGCAATCCCAAGATGCCGTTCGGGTTCGGCGGCGGTGGCGGCGGGCCGGGCGGCGGTTATTCGCGCACGTACAATACTGGCGGCGATGATTTCAGCTTCACGGGCGCTGCCGACGACATCCTTTCCGAGCTTTTCGGGCGCGGACGGGGTGGCGGTGCCGGCGGCGGCGGTTTCGGGGGGTTCGACTTCGGCGGCCGCGCGGGTCCGCGCCAACCGCCTGCGAAGGGCCGCAACGTCGCCTACAAGCTCGCCGTCGATTTCGCCGAGGCGGCCGAATTGAAGCCGCAGCGTGTGACGCTCGCCTCCGGCAAGACGGTGGACCTGAAACTGCCTGCCGGGTTTGTCGAAGGCCAGCAGATCCGGCTTGCCGGGCAGGGCGAGGCGGGGCAGGGCGGAAACGGTGACGCCATCGTGACGCTGCGGGTTTCTCCGCATCGGTTCTTCAAGCGCGACGGCGACGATATCCGCCTCGAACTGCCGATCCGGCTCGACGAGGCCGTGCTTGGGGCCAAGGTGAAGGCGCCGACGACGAGCGGATCGGTGATGCTGTCGGTGCCGCCGGGCTCGTCTTCCGGCAAGGTGCTGCGCCTGAAAGGCAAGGGTTTCCACAAGAAGGATGGCGGGCGCGGCGACCTTCTGGTGACGCTCGAAATCGTGATCCCCGAAAGCGATGCTGCGCTAAAGGCGTTCGCGGAAGGCTGGGACAGCGGCAAGGCGCACGATCCCCGCGCCGGGATGGCATGATCCGTTTTTTCGCGCGTCTGCTCGAGGAAGAGCGGCGCGCGGTTCGCGTGGCCTTTCGCGTCGTGAAGGGCGTGTGGGACGACGGCTTCATCCACGCCGGGAACCTCGCCTATCTTTCGATGCTGGCGCTGTTTCCGTTCTTCATCGTGCTCGGCACGTTCGCGGGGATGCTCGGCCGGTCGGATGCCGGGCTTGAAGCGGTCGAGGGCTTTCTGCGGACCCTGCCGCCGTCGGTTGCCGGGATCGTCGGCCCGCCGATCGAGGCGGCGATGCAGGGCTCGACGGGCATCCTCACTTTCTCGATCCTTGTCGGGCTGTGGACGGCGGGAAGCTATATCGAGACGATCCGCGATATCCTGCGCCGTGCCTATCATACCGAATATGCAGCACCCGTCTGGCAGCGACGCCTGGGCAGCCTCGCGGTGATCCTCGGGAGCGTTTTCCTGATGCTGGCCGCGTTCGCCGCGCAGGTGATCGTGGTTGCCGCCGAGGAGGTCGTGGCGCGCTTCCTGCCGTGGATCGAATCGGTGGAGGAGCTCATCGACATCGGGCGGCTCGGGCCTCTGGTGGTGTTGTTTCTCGCGCTCTACCTGCTGTTTCACAGCCTGACCCCGGCCATATACCGGAAGCGCGGCCCGAAGTGGCCTGGCGCAGCGGTCACTGCAGGTGTGTGGGTGGGAGCGACGCTGATTCTGCCCCGTCTGCTCGCCGACGTTTCCACTTACGACCGCTTCTACGGCCCGCTCGCGGGCGTGATGATCACGCTCCTGTTCTTCTTCATCGCGGGCATGGGATTCGTGATTGGCGCGGAGCTGAACGCGGCGCTGGCAATGGAGCCCGAAAGTGGGCAAAAGGACGCGGAATCGGGGGGACAACCGAAAGGCTGAAGGCAATATGGCTGGTTTGATGCAGGGAAAACGCGGGCTTATCATGGGCCTCGCGAACGAACGTTCTCTGGCGTGGGGGATAACACAGGCGCTTGCCGATCAAGGCGCGGAACTGGCGTTCAGCTATCAGGGCGAGGCGCTGGAGAAGCGCGTGCGGCCGCTGGCTGAAAGCGTCGGGTCGGACTTCCTGATCGAATGCGACGTCTCCGACATGGCGGGGCTGGATACGGCGTTCGAGACGCTTGCGGCGCGGTGGCCGACGATCGATTTCCTCGTCCACGCGATCGGCTTTTCGGACAAGAACGAGCTGCGCGGTCTCTATGTGGACACCAGCCTCGAGAACTTCCTGCTGACCATGAACGTGTCGGCCTACAGCTTCGTTGCGGCAACGCGCAGGGCGCGGGCGATGATGCCGAACGGCGGCTCGGTCCTGACGCTCAGCTACTACGGCGCCGAGAAGGTGGTGCCACACTACAACGTCATGGGTGTCGCGAAGGCCGCGCTTGAAACGAGCGTGAAGTATCTCGCGATGGACCTCGGGCCGGAGAACATCCGCGTGAACGCGATCTCCGCCGGGCCGATCAAGACGCTCGCGGCGAGCGGCATCGGCGACTTCCGCTACATCTTGAAGTGGAACGAGCTGAACAGTCCGCTGCGGCGCAACGTCACCATCGAAGACGTCGGCGGTTCGGCGCTCTATCTGCTCTCCGACCTTGCAAGCGGGGTGACGGGCGAGATCCACCACGTCGACGCCGGATACAACGTGATCGGCATGAAAGCCGAGGACGCGCCGGACATCGCGCTCGCCTGATGTTCAACAGCTTCGGCCGCATCTTCCGGTTCACGACGTGGGGCGAAAGCCACGGCCCGGCGCTTGGCGTCGTCGTCGACGGTTGCCCGCCGGGAATCGCGCTCTCCGAGGCGGATATTCAGCCGTGGCTCGACAAGCGCAAGCCCGGCCAGTCGCGCCACACGACGCAGCGGCGGGAGCCCGATGAGGTGAAGATCCTCTCCGGCGTATTCGAGGGGAAGACGACGGGGACGCCGATCTCGATGATGATCGAGAACGTCGATCAGCGCTCGAAGGACTACGGCGACATCGCCGAAAAATACCGCCCCGGCCACGCCGACTATACCTACGACGCCAAGTACGGCTTTCGCGACTATCGCGGCGGCGGGCGCTCGTCGGCGCGGGAGACGGCGGCGCGCGTGGCGGCGGGGGCGGTGGCGCGGAAGGTAATTGCGGGGGTCGGCATCCTCGGCCACGTCGTCGAGATCGGCGGCGATCGGGCGGAACGGTTCGCGGCGCATACTCTCGGCGACAACGACTTCTGGTGCGCCGATCCCGAAGCCGCGAAGCGCTGGGAGGTCCTGCTCGACAGCGTGCGCAAGTCCGGCTCTTCCGTGGGTGCGGTGGTCGAGGTGTTCGCGAGCGGGGTTCCGGCGGGCTGGGGCTCGCCGCTCTACACGAAGCTCGACGGCGAACTGGCGGCGGCGATGATGTCGATCAACGCCGTGAAAGGCGTCGAGATCGGCGACGGCTTCGCGGTGGCGCGCTTGCGCGGCGAGGACAACGCCGACCGGATGCGGCCTGGCAACCCGCCGACGTTCGACACGAACCACGCAGGCGGTGTGATGGGCGGCATTTCGACCGGGCAGGACGTGGTCTGCCGCATCGCGCTGAAGCCGACCTCCTCGATCCTGACGCCGGTGCAGACGATCACGCGCTACGGTGAGGCCGTGGAGGTGATGACCAAGGGCCGCCACGACCCCTGTGTCGGCATCCGCGCCGTGCCGGTCGCCGAAGCGATGATGGCGTGCGTGCTCGCCGATGCTTTCCTGATGCACCGCGCACAGGTGGGATGACCGATCGAACCGCGCGGCGGCTGCGCATTTACGGCCGCGTGCAGGGTGTGTGGTTTCGCGCATGGACGCTTGAAACCGCGCAGGGGCTCGGTCTCGACGGCTGGGTGCGCAACCGCATCGACGGCACGGTGGAGGCGCTCGCCGTGGGCTCCGCCGAGGCCATCGAAAAGCTGATCACCGCCTGCCACGAAGGCCCGCCCGCCGCGAAGGTGGAGCGCGTTGAGGTTGAAGACGCCAAAGGCATCGTGCCGCGCGGGTTCACCAAGAAACCTACAGTTTAGGCGCGGCGCTCGCCGATCAGCGTGCCCTTGATGCCGCGCACGTAGCGCCAGTCGAAATCCGGCCAGTCGCGCCGCCAGCGCCGCGCGATCATGCGCTCGCCGGGGCGGGCAGCGTCGTCGAGCATGACGTGTCCACCCGGTGCGATCCGGTGGAACAGGTCGTCGGCGCTGCCGCGCGTGAACGGGTGAATCGTCCACGGAGGCCCGTCGATGACGAGAAGGTCGATCCGCTCCGGCAGGTCGCCGTGGCGATACCAGAGGCCGGGCCAGTTCGCGGCCGGAACGAGCGCGGCGGCGCGAAGATCGGCGGAGAGGCCGTGCTCGGCAAGCCAGCGCCGGGTCGCCGCGACGAAATCGGCGTGCTGATCGAAGCTGATGAGCGCGCCGCGGCCGGCCTTGCGGAGTGCCGCCGCGATGATGAGTGTGGAGGCGCCCATGCCGAACTCGACGACGGTATCGGGGCACAGGCGGATGATGTCGTCGGCGAGCTGGGTGAGGAAGCCGACATCGGCTTTCCAGCTGCCGAGATGCGGCAGCGCGGTGCGCGGTAGGCCCAGACGGTCGAGAAGCGCGAATTTGGCGGCGAGCCGCCCGCCCCAGAGACTTCGCAGCAGCCAAGGCCACTGGATGAGCGCGAACGCGACGACCGTGAGCCGGTTGCGCCAGCGCTGTGGCGGCGCGAGCGCGGACAGATCAATCGTTCGTGGCCGGATCGCCGTGCGTTCGCGCGAGGTCATGCGGCCGAAGCCTAGTCCGCGAAGGGGTCCGTCACAAGAATGGTGTCTTCGCGTTCGGGGCTCGTTGAGACGAGCGCCACTGGGCAGCCGACGAGTTCCTCGATACGGCGGACATATTTGATCGCCTGCGCCGGAAGCTGCGCCCAGCTACGCGCGCCGGCGGTCGATTCGTGCCAGCCGTCGAACGTCTCGTAGATCGGCCTCGCGGCGGCCTGCGCGGCGGGATGCGCCGGCAGATGGTCGTGGTGAACACCGTTCACATCGTAGCCAGTGCAGATCTTCAATTCTTCGAAACCGTCGAGCACGTCGAGCTTGGTGAGCGCGATGCCCGTAACGCCCGACACGGCAATCGACTGGCGCAGCAGCGCCGCATCGAACCAGCCGCAGCGACGCTTGCGGCCCGTGACGGTGCCGAATTCATGGCCGCGTTCGCCGAGGCGCTGGCCGGTCTCGTCGTCCAGTTCGGTGGGGAAGGGGCCGGAGCCGACGCGCGTCGTGTAAGCCTTGACGATGCCGAGCACGTAGCCGGTCGCGGACGGGCCGAGGCCGGAGCCGCCGCTCGCGGTGCCCGCGATGGTGTTGGAGCTGGTGACGAACGGGTAGGTGCCGTGGTCGACATCGAGCAGCACGCCCTGCGCGCCTTCGAAGAGGATGCGCTTGCCCGCGCGGCGTGCCTCGTTGAGGCCGACCCATGCCGGGCCCGCATAGGGCAGCACCTCGGGTGCGATGGCCTCAAGGTCGGCGATCAGCGCGTCGCGGTCGATCGGGTGGACGCCGAAGCCGGCGCGCAGCGCATTGTGGTGCGCGAGCAGGCGGTCGATCTGCGGGCCCGCCTCATCGAGGTGCGCGAGGTCGCAGACGCGCAGTGCGCGGCGGCCGACCTTGTCCTCATAGGCGGGGCCGATGCCGCGCCGGGTGGTGCCGATCTTGCCCGCGCCGCTCGCGTCCTCGCGCAGCGCGTCGAGATCGCGGTGAAAGGGGAGAATGAGCGGGCAGGTTTCGCTGATGATGAGGTTTTCCGGGCTGATCGCGACGCCCTGGCCGCGCAGCTTCTCGATTTCCATCTTGAGGTGCCAAGGATCGAGCACGACGCCGTTGCCGATTACCGACAGCGTACCGCGCACGATGCCCGAGGGCAGCAGGCTCAGCTTGTAGGTGTTGTTGCCGACGACGAGCGTGTGGCCGGCATTGTGACCGCCCTGAAAGCGCACGACCACATCGGCGCGCGCCGATAGCCAGTCAACGATCTTGCCCTTGCCCTCGTCGCCCCACTGGGCGCCGATCACGGTCACGTTGGCCATTTCGGGGACGTCTCCATTCAGCGTCGATACACGGCGGCACTCACTAGGGTTGTCGCGCACGTGCGTCCACGGCTTTTGCATGGGCGGGCGAAGGATATTCACGCTATCAGGCGTATCGTATCGTGCGGGACTGGAGAAACAATGCAGATAGGGCGGATAATCGGGTGGGCCGTGCTCCTGCTGGCAGGCACCGCAACCGCGCAGCCGCGACCGGGCGGACAGGGCGGGGGCCTGATGGCCTGCCGCGCCGACATGGAGACGCTGTGCGGCAGCGACAAGGCGAACAAGCCCAAGGTCCGCCAATGCATCATCGAGAATCGCGACAAGGTTTCGGAGGACTGCAAGCGCGCGCTCGACGCAATGCGCAACGGCCCGGGGGCGGGCGCGATGCCGACCGTGACGGTGAGCTACGGCAACGACGCGCGTCAGGCGATCGACTTCTACCGCGCGAAGGGCGCCGCGCCTGCGCCGCTCATCGTGTTCATTCATGGCGGCGCGTGGAGCCTCGGCGACAAGCGGCAAGCGTCGGGGCGCAAGCCGGGACACTTCACAGGCGGGGGCTATGCCTTCGCCTCGATCAACTACCGGCTCGTGCCGCAGGCGACCGTGGAGCAGCAGGCTGCGGACGTTGCGTCCGCGATCGACATGCTGCGGTTCCGCGCGGCGGAATATGGCATCGATCCGAACCGCATCGCGCTGATGGGGCATAGCGCAGGCGCACACCTCGCCGCGCTGGTGGCAACCGATCCGCAGTATCTGAAGGCAGCGGATGTGCCGATGAAGGCGGTGAAGGCCGTCGTCCTGCTGGACGGTGCGGGCTATGACGTCGCCGCGCAGATGAAGTCCGGGGGTCCGGTCATCCAGAAGCTGTACGGGCCGGCCTTCGGAGGTGACCCGAAGCGGCAGGCTGTATTGTCGCCGATGAGCCATATCGCAGCACCGAACGCTGCCGCGTGGCTGGCGCTCTATGTCGAGGGGCGGGATGCGTCGCTCGGTCAATCGCAGGCGCTGGTGGAGGCGCTGGGCGCTTCAGGCGCGAAGGCGCGCGCGGTGGCGGTGCCGGAGAGTAGCCACAGCGAACTCAACCAGAATCTCGGCACTGATGGCGACATGGCCACCGCCGAGGTCGATGCGTTCCTGAAAGCGGCGCTGTAAGGCTCTCAGAGTTTGATGAGTTCCTCGCCGTCGAGCGTATAGTCGCAGCGCAGCCGCTTTGGTGTGTCGGCGTCCGTAAGCGCGGAGACCGTCGTCCAGCCTTCGGCGCGCAGTCTGGCGCCCAGTTCCGGATTGGTATCGAGCGGCACGAACAGGCGGCGCCGGCGCGAGGCGCCGAGGCCCGCATCGACGAGGCCGTCGACATAGAGCGAGAAGCCCACCGCGGTTTCCTCGCCGCCGCCGGGATGGCGGACGAGATAGGTGCCGCCGCGGCCGACTTCGCCGCGCACGCCTGCCGCGAACACCGAAAAGCCGATCCAGGTCTGGTATTCGAAGCCGTGGCGTTCGGTCGGGTCGATGGTGACGGCGGCGTGCGGTGCGGCCGTGGCCACCAGCCGTTCGAGGCCGGCGATGCGCGTGTCGAGCGCGCCGCCTGCATCGAGTGACTTCAATCGCGTGAGCGCTGATTCGGCAGGTCCGGCCGCCTCGATGAGCGCGCTGTATCGCGAGGCGTCCAGGCCTTGAAGCGCGGCGGCGTCCTTGCCGTCGAGCGCAGTCTGCACATCGGCGAGCGGCGCGGTGACAGGCCAAGGACCCGCGGCGAGCGTGCCGACGAGATCGGGAAGGGTGAGATCAACCGACATATCGGTGAGGCCCGCCGCAGACAGGGCTTCGAGCGCGATTCCGAGTAGTTCCGCGACGGCGTCGACGTGATCCGAGCCGATGAGTTCGGCGCCCATCTGCATCGCCTCGCGCTGCGGCCCGACCTGTGCCGGGCGCACGCGGAGCACGGGGCCGCCGTAGGCAAGGCGCAGGGGGCGCGCGATGTGCGCCATGCGCGTGGCGGCGATGCGGCCGACCTGCGCGGTGATATCGGGGCGAAGCGCCAGCGTGCGCTGCGACAGGGGATCGACGAAGCGCAGCAGATCCTGCGGCCGGGCGGAGGAAAGGCGGGTGACGAGGCTGTCCTCGAACTCCACGAGCGGCGGCGAGACGCGCTCGTAGCCATGCGCCGAGACGCGGTCCAGCAGCGTGCGGAGCAGGTCTGCCGCTGCCTCGGCCTGCGGGGGCAGGCGGTCGCGGAAGCCTTCGGGGAGCAGGCCCTTGGAGATCGGATCGGTCATGGTGGCCCGGCTCTAGCGGCGCGCGCGGCCCGAAACAAGGTTCAGGCCGCGCATACCGTTACTTAGAAGCGAAGGGCCTTCACGTCCTTCACGCCGTCGAGCTTGCAAATTGACCAGAGCAGCGGGTCGGAGATAGCGCCGTCGACCGACAGCAGCAGGATCGCCTCGCCGCCCTGGCCGCGGCGGCCGAGGTGGAAGGTGCCGATATTGACCCCGGCCTCGCCGAGCGCACTGCCGACCTTGCCGATGAAGCCTGGCTTGTCCTCGTTGGCGATGAACAGCATCGATCCGTCGAGATCAGCCTCGACCTTGATGCCGAACAGCTCGACAAGGCGCGGGCGTTTCATGCCGAACAGCGTACCCGCGACCGAGCGCTCGCCTTCCTCGGTTTTCACCGTCACGCGCAGCAGCGTGTGGTAATCGGTCTCGCGTTCGTGGCGGACTTCCGCGATGCCGATGTCGCGCTCGCGGGCAATGTGAACAGCGTTAACCATGTTCACCGTGTCCGAAATCGGGCGCATCAGGCCGGTAATGACGGCGCTGGTGATCGGCTTGATGTTGAGCTCGGCAGCGGCGCCTTCCACCTCGACGGTGACGTGGCTGATCGCGCCCTTGGCGAGCTGGCCCGCAAGCAGCCCGAGCTTTTCGGCAAGCTCGATATAGGGGCGAACCTTCGGTGCTTCCTCGGCGGAGAGCGACGGCACGTTGAGCGCGTTGGTGACGGCGCCCGACAGCAGGAAGTCGGAGATCTGCTCGGCGACCTGGATCGCGACGTTCACCTGCGCCTCGTCCGTGGACGCGCCGAGATGCGGCGTCGAGATGAAGCCCGGCGTGCCGAACAGCGGGCTTTCATGCGCGGGTTCGTTCACGAACACGTCGAGCGCGGCGCCGGCGATGTGGCCCGAATCGAGCAGTTCCTTGAGCGCCGCCTCGTCGATCAGGCCGCCGCGCGCGCAGTTGACGATGCGCACGCCCTTCTTTGTCTTCAGCAGGTTCTCGCGGCTGAGGATATTGCGCGTCGAATCGGTGAGCGGGGTGTGCAGCGTGATGAAGTCGGCGCGGGCGAGGAGCTGCTCCAGCTCCACCTTCTCGATGCCGATATCCTCGGCGCGTTCCGGCGTCAGGAACGGATCGTAGGCGACAACCTTCATCTTCAGCCCGAGCGCGCGCTCGGCGACGATGGAGCCGATGTTGCCCGCACCGATCAGGCCGAGCGTCTTGCCGGTGACCTCGACGCCCATGAAGCGGTTCTTCTCCCACTTTCCGGCCTGCGTGGAGGCGTCCGCTTCCGGCAGCTGGCGGGCGAGCGCGAACATCAGCGCGATGGCGTGCTCGGCAGTGGTGATCGAGTTGCCGAACGGCGTGTTCATCACGACGACGCCCTTCGCGGACGCCGACGGAATGTCGACGTTGTCGACGCCGATCCCGGCGCGGCCGACGACCTTCAGGTTGGTCGCGGCATCGAGGATGTCGGCGGTCACCTTGGTGGCCGAGCGGATGGCGAGGCCATCGTACTGGCCGATGATCGCCTTCAGCTCGTCCTTGGTCAGGCCGGGTTTCTCGTCGAAATCGACGCCGCGCTCCTTGAAGATGGCGGCGGCTTTCGGGGACATTTTATCGGAAATCAGAACCTTGGGCATGGGATGTTGCTTTCCTCATCGTCATACCGGCGAAGGCCGGTATCCATTCGATCAGTGGGATGGACCCCGGCTTTCGCCGGGGTGACGGTTTCAGTTCGAAATAACCTGGGCAAATGCCCAGTCGAGCCAGGGCGTCAGCGCCTCGATATCGGCGGTCTCCACCGTGGCGCCGCACCAGATGCGCAGGCCTGCGGGCGCGTCGCGGTAGCCGTTGATGTCGAGCGCCGCGTTTTCCTTTTCCAGGAGCGAGGCGATCTTCTTCGGCGTTTCGGCGTCGGCGCGCGAGTCCGTGATCTTCAGGCAGACGCTGGTGTTCGAGCGCGTTGCGGGGTCAACCGCAAGGTTTTCGATCCACGGCGTCTTTTCCACCCACGCGTTGAGCGCGGCGGCATTGGCGTCGGCGCGGGCGGCGAGGGCCTTCCAGCCGCCGAGCCCGTCCGCCCATTCGAGCGCATCGATATAGTCCTCGACGCACAGCATCGAAGGCGTGTTGATCGTCTCACCCGTGAAGATGCCTTCGATCAGCTTGCCGCCCTTGGTCATGCGGAAGATCTTCGGCAGCGGCCATGCGGGCGTATAGGTTTCAAGCCGCTCGACCGCGCGCGGGGACAGGATGAGCACGCCGTGCCCGCCTTCGCCGCCCAGCACCTTCTGCCACGAGAAGGTCGTGACATCGAGCTTGTCCCACGGCAGATCCTGCGCGAATGCGCCCGAGGTCGCGTCTGCGAAGGTGAGGCCTTCGCGGTCCGCCGGAATCCAGTCGCCGTTCGGCGCGCGGACGCCCGAAGTGGTGCCGTTCCACGTGAAGATCACGTCGCTTGCGAAATCGACCGCCTTCAAGTCCGGAAGCTCGCCGTAGGGCGCCTTCAGCACTGTGGTGTCGAGTTTCAGCTGCTTGACCGCGTCGGTGACCCAGCCTTCACCGAAGCTCTCCCAAGCGAGGCAAGTGACCGGGCGCTGCCCGAGCATCGACCACATCGCCATCTCGACCGCGCCGGTATCCGAGGCGGGGACAATACCGATGCGGTAATCGTCCGGCACGCCCAGCACCTTGCGGGTGAGGTCGATGGCGAGCTTCAGGCGCGCCTTGCCGAGCTTGGCGCGATGCGAGCGGCCGAGCACGTCGAGATTGAATTTGGTGGGGTCCCATCCGGGGCGCTTCGCGCACGGGCCGGATGAAAACTGGGGTCGTGCGGGCAGGATGCCCGGCTTCGTAACGTCAGTCATAATCTCTCCTCACAGAGAGCGCGCGCCGCGTTGGGACGGCGTGGCCCACCGCCGCTCATAGAGATGCGCGGGAGAGAGTCAAATGGCCATTTTGTGGCAAGGCCTCCCGATGCTACAGGCGGGCCATAAAGTCGGGGGAGTGCGCCATGCGTCTCAATGATTGTCACAATATCGCGGATTTTCGCAAACTCGCGAAAAAGCGCCTGCCTGCGCCGGTGTTCCACTACATCGATGGCGCGGCCGACGACGAGATTACGCTCGCGCGGAGCACCGCGGCGTTCAATGACTGCGACCTGGTGCCGCGCATTCTCGCGGGCGTGGAAACGGTGGACATGTCCACCACGCTGTTCGGCAAGCGCATCGAAATGCCGCTGTTCCTCTCGCCGACCGCGCTCCAGCGCCTGTTCCATCACGACGGCGAACGTGCCGTGGCGCGCGCGGCGGAAAAGTTTGGCACGTTCTGCGGGATTTCCAGCCTCGCGACCGTGAGCCTCGAGGAGATCGGGCGCACGATTTCCACGCCGAAGCTGTTCCAATTCTATTATCACAAGGACCGGGGCATTAACCGGGACATGATCCAGGCGGCAAAAGCCGCCGGGTTCGATGCGCTGGCACTCACCGTGGACACGATTGTCGGTGGGAACCGCGAACGCGATTTCCGCACGGGTTTCACGACGCCGCCGAAACTCACGCCGTCGAGCCTGCTCAGTTTCGCGACCCATCCCTCGTGGACGCTGAACTACTTGCTCCGCGAGCGCTTCGAGCTTCCGAACCTCAAGAATCACATCAAGCAGGGCAGCAACACGGCGGTGACGGTCAGCGAATATTTCACCTCGCTGCTCGATCAGACGATGGACTGGAAAGCCGCCGAGGCGATCCGCGCCGAATGGGGCGGGCCGTTTTGCCTGAAGGGCGTGATGTCTGCTGAATGTGCGCGCCGGGCGATCGACATCGGGGCGAGCGCGATCATGATCTCCAACCACGGCGGACGGCAGCTCGACGGGTCGCGCGCGCCGTTCGACCAGCTTGCCGAGATCGTCGATGCCGTGGGCGACCGGCTGGAGGTGATTCTCGACGGCGGCGTGCGGCGCGGCACGCATGTGCTGAAGGCGCTGTCGATGGGCGCGAAAGCGGTTTCGGGCGGGCGTCTCTATCTGTATGCGCTCGCAGCGGCGGGGCAGCCGGGTGTCGAACGCATCCTCGGTAAGCTGCGCGGCGAGATCGAGCGCGACATGAAGCTGATGGGCGCGCGAACGCTTGCCGATCTGTCGCGTGAGAACCTGCGCTTCCGCTAGGCTGCGGCCGGAACTTTCTCCGCCCTGTCATCGACCTGCGCGGCGATGCCGCCGCCACGGCGCTTGGCGATGAAAAGGGCTTCGTCGGCGCGGCTGATGAGGGGTTCGAGATCCTCGGCGCGGTCGTCAGAAACTGCGTAGCCGATGCAGGTGGATATCTTCGCGACCGTCCCGCCGAGCCTGAACGGCTGGCGGATTGCCGCCTCGATGCGCCTTGCGAGCACGGCGGCTTCTTCCGGGTGCTTCATGCCGCACTGGACGACCGCGAACTCGTCGCCGCCGAGCCGCGCCGCCATGTCGGATTCGCGGATGATGTAGGCGAGACGCTTGCCGACTGCCGCGAGCAGAGCGTCGCCCACGGGATGGCCGAGTTCGTCGTTGACGGTCTTGAAACCGTCGAGATCGAGGCAGTGCACCGCGACGAGCCCGGCGCGGGAATTGAGCGTAACTTGCTCCTCGAACCATTCGCGAAGCGCGAGGCGATTGGGTAGGTCGGTGAGGCCGTCGATGCGCGCGAGATTGCCGAATGTGATGCGCCGGCTGATCTCCCGCACCGTGAAACGGTAGCGATCGAGCAGGCTGCGGATGCCGCCGGCGAACAACGCGGTCATCATCGCAGCGGTGGCCCAGTAGCTCTCGTTCGGCACCACGAAGGCCGCAACGATGCCCGGTACGATACCGATGACCATGCTGGCGATCGCAAGGCGCGGACGCAGCGCCATTCCGGCGGAAACCCCGGCGCCGTAGCCGACGAGCATCGTAACGGTGAACAGATGCGCTTCGGGTGCGGGCAACATGAAGATGCGTACGCCATACGCGCCGAGACACACTGCGAAGGCCAGGTAAGTGACTGCAAAGCGCCGCTCCAGCCGCCGCGCGCGTTCGACGCCGAGCCCCGTATCCAACGACTCCTTGCGGCCGCCAAAGGCGACGGCGAGCCGAACGAGACTCGTGAGCGTTCCCGCGGCCACGATGAGCGCGAGCGTCATGTCGCCGGTATTGCGAACCACCAGAATGCCGCCCGCGATGAAGCCGACGCTCATGATCAGTGAAGGGATGAACGCCGCGTAGAGGCTGCGCACCAGATCCACATAGATTCCGTCGAGCACGGTCTCTGCCCGCGGGAAGAACGCCCGTTTCATACGCTACCCGTACCCCGCAACTCATCCTTAGCTCTCTCAGGAGCCGTTCGTGCGAGGTTTCCCGAAGCGGATTGAAGCAAGGTTAACGCGCGCGTCAAAAGCGACGGGCCGAGAGGGGCGGGCCCGGTTGCGGGTCGCGGTTGCCGCGCTAAAAGAGAGGCATGTGGGGTCGCTTTCTTTCCGCCTTGTCGCTTTTTGCCGTTGCGGCCTGCTCGAGCGGAGCGCCGCCGGTTTCCGGACGCCCGCCGGAATCGCGCCCGCCGGAAGACGCGGCGGCCTGCTTCGCGCGGCTCGATCGCATCCAGGGACTGAAGTATCGCAAGCTCGATCCACATGTCGAAGGCCAGTGCGGATACGAGAACGCCGTGCTGCTGCTCGACATCGGCGTGCCTGTCGCCGGGCTGAAGGCGGTTTCGTGTCCGGTCGCCGAATCGCTCTACCGGTGGGTGCATGAGGGCGTGCGCCCGGCAGCGCGTGATCATTTCGGAGCGGACGTCGTGCGCATCCAGAGCTACGGCAGCTATGCCTGCCGCACGCGCAACAGCCAGCCGGGCGCGCGGCTTTCCGAACATGCGCGTGCGAATGCGGTCGATGTCGCGAGCTTCACGCTGGCGAACGGTCGCACCGTCGCGGTGAAATCGGGCTGGCGCGGGTCGGGGGACGAGCAATCGTTCCTGCGCGCCGCGCACCGCGCGGGCTGCGCCCGGTTCAACATCGTCATCGGTCCCGACGGCGATGCCTTTCATCAGGATCACCTGCATCTCGATATGGGCCGTGGGCCATATTGCCGCTGACGCAGGCTGTTTTCGGCGCTAGAGACCCCCGCATGGACGACAAGACCAAAGTTTCGCACCGCACTTTCCCCTCGGCGGAAGAAGACGCAGCGGTTGCCGAGAAATCGACGCCGATCCCGCAAACCGAGCATCCGAGCTATCGGCTCGCGTTCCAGGACAAGGACTTCCTGCTGCGCGAGGAGCTGCGCCCCGTCCGCTTCCAGCTGGAATTGCTGAAGCCCGAGATGCTGCTGAAAGAGCACGGCATTGCCTCGACATTCGTGCTTTATGGCTCGGCGCGCATCCCGTCCCCGGAAACCGCGGACGCGCTTGTCGCTGCGGCGCGGACGGACTGGGAGAAGCGGGTCGCCGAGCGACTGCGCGCCAAGGCGAAATATTATACGGAGGCCTACAAGCTTGCCTATCTCGTCTCCTCGCTGCCACGCGAGGATGGCGAACGCCAGTTTGTGATATGCTCGGGCGGCGGCCCTTCGATCATGGAGGCGGCGAACAAGGGTGCGCACGACGCGGGAGCCGAGTCCGTCGCGCTCAATATCGTGCTGGAGCACGAGCAGCTGCCGAACCAGTACGTGACGCCGGCGCTTTCGTTTCAATTCCACTATTTTGCGCTTCGGAAGATGCACTTCCTGATGCGCGCGAAGGCGGTGGCGGCGTTCCCCGGCGGTTTTGGCACGTTCGACGAGCTGTTCGAGACGCTGACGCTCATCCAGACGCGCAAGATCAAGCCGATGCCCGTGCTGCTTTTCGGCCGCGAATTCTGGGAACGGATCGTCAACTTCGAGGCGCTTGCCGAGGAAGGCACGATCGCGCGCGACGATCTCTCGCTGTTCCATTTCGTGGAAACGGCGGAAGAGGCTTGGGAAATCGTCGCGGGCTTCTATGAAATTTCTGCTATGGGTGGTCCCTGCTAGGGCGGCGGTAGACGACCGCCCGAACCGGGGAGGGGGATGGGCGAAGCGCGGGACAGCGCGGCACGCATCGAGGCGCTGGATGTCCTGCGCGGCATCGCCATTCTTGGCATCATGCTGCTCAACATCTGGGGCATGGGCAGCGTCCCCGGTGTCGAATCCGATCCCCGCATTCCCGGCTGGAGTTTCGCTGACCGCACCGTTTGGTGGCTGCAGCAGCTGTTCGTCGAAGGCACGATGCGCGGCCTGCTCTCATTGCTGTTCGGCGCGGGGTTCGTGATTCTCGCGTCCCGTCCACGCGAAGGGCTGTCCGCGTTTTCGATCTACTATCGCCGCATGGCCGCGCTCATCGCGTTCGGGCTTGTCCACGGCTATCTGCTGATGTGGCCGGGCGATATCCTGCTCATCTACGGGATTGCGGGGCTGTTCCTTTATCCCTTCCGCGATCTTCCCGCGCGCGCGCTCATCGGCCTCGGCCTCGGCGGGGTGGCGGTCATCACTGCAATCGGCACTGCAGCAGTCGTCGAAGGCATGAATACGCGCGAACATGCCGAAGCCGCCATCGCAGTCGGCGCAAGCGAAGACGATGAGCGCATCCTCGCCTGGCAGGACTATCTGGCTGCCATCCAGCCTGACCTGGAAGCGGACGCGCATTCTCGGGCCGCGCGGCAGGGAAGCCTTGCCGACAATCTCGCTTACAAGGTGACCATCGCTATCAAATGGAACGATCTTCCCGGGCTCAGCTGGTGGTCGCTCGACGCGCTGGCAATGATGCTGCTCGGCGCCGGGCTATTCAAGGCAGGTTTCCTCGGCGGGAGCTTGCCGCGGGACATCTATCTCAAGGCAGCGCTGGCGGGCTACGCGATCGGCGTTCCGATCAATTTCATTGAGACCGAGCAGCTGGTTTCGGCCGGTTTCATGGTCCCGATCCCGATTTCGGAGGTGACCTACCAGATCGGGCGCCTCGCGACCACGATCGGGCACGCGGGGCTGGTGCTGGCGACCCTGCAAACCGCGCGCGGGCGGCACATGCTAGGGATATTCGCGGCGCCGGGGCGTATGGCGCTCACGACCTACATCGGCGAGACACTGATCGCGCAGTGGCTATTGTTTCCGGGCTTCGCGCTCGGGCTGCACGGCAGCATCTCTGTTGGCGAGAGCTGGCTGATCGCGCTTAGCATCGCGGTCGTTTTGACGGCGTTCAGCACATGGTGGCTGCGGCGATTCAGCATGGGCCCGCTCGAATGGCTGTGGCGCTGGCTCACATACGGCCAGCGCCCAGCCTTCAAGCGCGTTTAGTGCGTCGCTTCCGCGGGCGCTTCCGCCGGGACGGCGGCGGCCTGTTCACCGGCGGCGGGCGCGGCGCCCGATGCAGCCGCGTCGGCCGGCGCCTCGGCGGCAGGAGCCTCGGCAACCGCCGGCGCGGCCGGCAGCGGCAGCGGGCTGTCGCTCTGCGAATTGAGGTAGACGAGCAGGTCTGCGCGATCCTGCGGCTTCGAGATGCCCGCGAAGCTCATCTTGTTGCCGGGAATGTATTTGCGGGGCGATTCGATCCAGTGGCTGAGTTCGTCCCAGCCCCAGTTGCCGCCATGGCCCTTCACGGCGTCCGAATAGGCGAAGCCCGCGAGGTGCGCGACCTTGGCGCCGAGAATGCCGTAGAGGTTCGGGCCCTGGCCGTTCGCGCCGCCCTTGTTGATGGTGTGGCAGGCGGCGCACTTCTTGAACTGCGCTTCGCCCTTCGCCGGGTTGGCGGTGGCGAGGAACGCGGCGATCGGCTGCACGGCTTCGGCGGCACCAGCGCCGGCTTCAGCCTCGACCTCGACGCCTTCGACGACGTAGCCCTTGGTTTCGGAGTGGCCGGGCGCGTAGACGAATCCCGTGAGGATCGACAGGCCAAGCACCGCAATCGCGGCCGCGAGCACCCAGCCGATAATCTTGTTCCATTCGTAACTGTCCACTGCGCCCTCCGAAGAGCGGGGCTTTTCGTCGAGCCCCCCGGTTCAAAATCGCGCGGAACATAGTTTCAGGAGTCGGGCTTGCCAAGCACCAGATCGCCGCAGGCTGCGCTTGACGCGGGAAGCCCCCGCGCCGCAAAGAGCGCGGCGATGCAGAACTATCCCGAATCCGCCGCGAGGCTCGTTGACGAGCTTGCACAAGCTGCTGAAAAAACGCCGGAAACGGCGGTCGCGTTTCAGGGTGCTCCCGGCGCTTACTCGCATCAGGCCGCACGCGAGATGGCGGAGGGTGCGCCGACGCTGCCGTGCCTGTCCTTCTCCGACGCGATCGATGCGGTGCGCGAGGGGCGTGCGGGGCGTGCAATCATCCCGATCGAGAACTCGCTGCACGGCCGCGTCGCCGACATTCACTTCCTGCTGCCGGAGTCGGGGCTGTGGATCGTTGCCGAGCATTTCGTGCGCGTGCGGCACTCGCTGCTCGCGGTGCCGGGAGCGGCGCTTTCGGACGTGAAGGTCGCGATCAGCCACCCGCAGGCGCTCGGCCAGTGCAGGAAGCGGCTTCGCGAATGGGGCATCAGCCCGGTCGCGTCGTTCGATACCGCCGCTTCAGCTGCGAAGGTCGCGGACGATGGTGACAAGACCGTTGCCGCAGTCGCCTCGCAGCTTGCCGGTCAGCTCTACGGTCTCACGCCGCTTGCCGAGGGGATCGAGGACGAGGCGCACAACACCACGCGCTTCGTGTCGCTTGCGCGTGAACCGTCGATGCCGGAGGCAGGGCTTCCCGCGATGACTTCGCTGCTGTTCGAAGTGCGTTCGGTGCCCGCCGCACTCTACAAGGCGCTCGGCGGTTTCGCCACAAACGGCGTCAACCTCACCAAGCTCGAAAGCTACATGCGCGACGGTCAGTTCCAGGCCGCCGAGTTTTACGTGGACATCGAAGGGCGCCCCGACGATCCCAACGTCGAACGCGCACTCGATGAGCTCAAGTACCACACCAAGTGGGTGCGGATGCTCGGCACCTATGCGCAGGCGCGCTCACGCTAAATCTGCGGCGAGCGCTTTCCCCAGTTCTTCGGGGAGCGGATAGGCCTGCTGGGGCATGTACTGCGTCATCAGCACGACGCTGAGCTTCTGCGCGGGGAGCGCCGAGGCGAGCGTGCCTGCCGCGCCGCCCCAGCCGTAGCTGCCGGGGATGAGGCCCGGCCCCGGCGCGATCACCACGCGGCCGCCCGCGCCGTATCCCTGATTGCCTTCATAGAAGATGCCCTTGGGGAGCAGGTTCGAAACCACGAGCTTCGCGGCTTCGGGCGAGATGATCTGCGCGCCGCCATGTTGCCCCCCGTTCGCGACCATGCGCATGAAGCGCATGTAGTCGTCCGCCGTCGACACGAGTCCGCCGCCGCCCGCCGGGTAGCTGGCGGGGACGGCATATTCGGTCTTCGGCGGGACATCGACGGGCACAAGGTTGTTGCTGTGCAGCAAATAGTTGGTCGCCAGCCGGTTCATCGACGCGGCGGGCACTGAGAAGCCCGTGTCGTGCATGGCGAGCGGCGCCAGCAGCCGTTCCTGCAGCACCGTTTCAAAGGGCTTCCGCGCGACCTTTTCGATGACGGCGCCGAGCACATCGAGCGAAATGCTGTAGTGCCACGTCGTGCCGGGGTCGGCGACGAGGGGCAGTTCAGCAACCGCGTTCGCGAACGCCTGCAGGCTGCTCGGCGATTCGCCGTCGCCCGGCTCGCGCCCGACCGTGCGCATCCCCGGCATCAGGCCGAAGCGACGATAGGCCTTGCCGACGGCGTTCGGCATGAAATGGTAGGTGAACCCGGCCGTGTGCGTCAGCAGGTGGCGCACCGTGATCGGTCCGCTCGCAGCGCGCGCTTCAAGGCTGGTCGCCGGATCGATCGCGACCTTCATGGCCTTGAACGCGGGGAGGATGTCGGCGATCGGCTGATCGAGGCCGAGCGCGCCTTCGCTGATCATCTGCGCGGCGAGCACGCCCGTGACCGGCTTCGTCATCGAATAGATGCGCCAGATGCTCTTCGCATCGACCGGCGTTTCGCGCTGCAAACCGAGCGTTCCCGCGCCGGTATAGAAGGCAGGGGCGTCGCCGTTGCCCACGCCGATGATCATGCCCGCCACCTTGCGCTCCGCCACATAGCGCTCGGCAAGCGCCTTCAGCGCCGTCCAGTTGCGGACAGGTGCGGCGGCGGGGGCAGGGCTTCGGGACGTCGCGGCGCAAGCCGGAAGTAGGGCAAGACCGCCGAAAGCGGCGATTCCGCCTAGGAGGCTGCGACGGTCGAACCCGGATTGCAAAGTCATCGGCGACGATTCCCCTGTTGGCTACGTGGCTTATAAATGCCACATGAGTGCCATGGAAAAACAGGACGTCAACGGCGGAGCGGCATGAAAGTCATCGCAGTCTTCAGCCTGAAGGGCGGCGTCGGCAAGACGTCCGTGGCTGTCAACCTCGCGCATCTCCTTGCAACGCAGGCCAAGCGGCGCACGCTGCTTTGGGATCTCGACGCGCAGGGCGCGGCATCGGACCTGCTGCAGGTCGAACCGAGCAAAAAGGCCCGCAAGCTGTTCGCCGGAAGCGGCGGCGGCGATATCGAGGCCTATATCGTGCCGAGCAAGTGGCCCGGCCTCGATGTGCTCGCGGCGGACGAATCGCTCCGCAAGCTCGATGTCCAGCTCGTCGAATCGCAGCGCGCGAAGCTGCTGGCGAAGCGGCTCGCGGCCGTGGCAGGCGAGTACGACCGCGTCGTGCTCGATTGCCCGCCGGGTTTCGGCTTGCTCGCTGACCAGATTTTCCGGGCAGCGGACCTGATCGTCGAGCCGATGACGATGTCGCCGCTCTCGGCGCGCACCAACGAGCAACTCGCCGAGCATCTGACGCGGCACCACAAGGGCGAGCCGCCGGTGATGCCGGTGTTCACGATGGTCGACAAGCGCCGCGCGCTGCACCGTGAGACGCTCGAGGCCTGCCCGGACGTCCATGCGATCCCGTATTCGAGCAAGGTCGAGGAAATGGCGGTCTACTGCCTGCCGCTCGCCGAGATTGCGCCGGATGCCCTGGAAACCAAGGAATTTTCGAAGCTGGTGACGGCGATCGAACGCAAGCTCACCCGCCCGGCGCGGCCGCGAAAGGCCTGACCGCCGCGCGATGCCGACCATTGAGATTGCCGAAGGGCCGCTGAAGGGCTGGCAGCGCTGGCGCCAGCTTGACGAGGGGCGTTTTTCCGACCTGATCGGGCATATCTACTTCCGCCGCCGCGCTGACAGCGTGACCGAGTTCCGCTCCGAAACCGCGCGTGCGCACAGCAATATGCAGGACCGGCTGCACGGCGGCTACATCATGGCGTTCATCGATCAGGCGCTGTTCGCCATCGCAGCGCCTCACCTCGTCACGCAACGCGGCGTCACACTCACCTGCAACACCGAGTTCTTGGGCGCTGGCGTTCCCGGTGAGGATATCTTCGGCCACGGCGAGGTGACGCGCGAGACGGGCAAGCTGCTGTTCCTGCGCGGCATGGTCGAGCAGAACGGCCCCGTCGCCTCTTTTTCCGGCGTGCTGAGGAAGGTCGCGCCGCGTTGAGCGTTGTCGAGGCGTACCGTGCGCTGATCGCGGCGAATGAACTGAAGGCCGATCCCGATCAGGCCGCTGCCGCAGCGCGGCTCGGCAAGCTCGAGGCTGAACTTCGCGCGGGTCCGCCGAAAAACGGCCTGCTCTCCCGGCTGTTCGGCAAGGCTGAGAGCGCCGCGCCGCGCGGCATTTACATGTGGGGCGCCGTCGGGCGCGGAAAATCGATGCTGATGGACCTCTTCTACGAGGCCGCACCCGCCATCCCCAAGCGCCGCGTGCATTTTCATGCCTTCATGCTGGAGGTCCACGCCGCGCTGCACAAATGGCGGGAGCAGAACGTCGACGACCCGATCCTGCGCGTCGCCGACGATATCGCGAAGGGTGTGCACTTGCTCGCGTTCGACGAGCTTCAAGTCACGAACGTCGCCGATGCGATGATCCTCTCGCGCCTGTTCACAGCGATCATGGCGCACGGCGTTACCGTGGTCGCGACCTCGAACCGCCCGCCGCGCGACCTCTACAAGAACGGGCTCAGCCGCGAGCTTTTCGTGCCTTTCATCGACCTTATCGAGCAGGAACTGGACGTCGTCAGCCTCAACGGCCCGACCGACTACCGGCTCGACCGGCTCGCCGGGATGCCGACCTACTACGTGCCGAACGGCCCCGAAGCGACCGCCGCGCTCTCCGAAGCCTTCTTCCGCCTCACCGACTACCCGCCGCAGGACCGCGCCCACGTCCCCACCGAGACGATCGACGTGGGCGGCGGACGCACGCTTCATGTGCCCAAGTCGCTGAAAGGCGTCGCGGTCTTCTCGTTCAAGCGGCTGTGCGGGGAGGCGCGGGGGGCGGCGGATTATCTCGCGGTCGCGCAGCGCTATCACACGGTCATCATCGTCGGCGTGCCGAAGATGGGGCCGGAGAAGCGCAACGAGGCGACGCGCTTCGTGGCACTGATCGATGCGCTTTACGAATACCGGGTCAAGCTGCTGATGAGCGCCGATGCCGTTCCCGCAGAGCTTTATCCGGCCGGCGATTATGCCTTCGAGTTCGAGCGCACGGTCTCGCGCCTGATGGAGATGCAGTCCGCCGATTACATGGCCGAAGGGCACGGCGTAAGGACCGCCTGAAGCCCGGCTTATTTGCTGCATCGCACACAGTGATGAGAAAATTGCACTGTGCGGATTTTTACGAACGGTTGCAGCGCCGCGAATCAGGGGCTATCGGGATCGCGTTTTCGCCGGTCGTCCGGTCGGCGTTCCACGCATCGCCTTCAGTGAGAGAGACCCATGGCACGCAATAAAATTGCTCTGATCGGCGCCGGGATGATCGGCGGCACGCTCGCACATCTCGTCGGAATGAAGGAACTGGGCGATGTCGTCCTGTTCGACATCGCGGAAGGAATGCCCAAGGGTAAGGCGCTCGATCTCGCGCAGTCCGCCCCGGTCGAAGGCTTCGACGCCCGCCTGAGGGGCACCAGCGACTACGCCGATATCGCGGGCGCCGACGTCTGCATCGTCACCGCCGGCGTGCCGCGCAAGCCCGGCATGAGCCGCGACGACCTGCTCGGCATCAACCTGAAGGTCATGAAGGCCGTGGGCGAGGGCATTAAGGCGCACGCGCCGAACGCCTTTGTGATCTGCATCACCAACCCGCTCGACGCCATGGTGTGGGCGCTGCGCGAGTTCTCGGGGCTTCCGGCGAACAAGGTCGTCGGCATGGCCGGCGTGCTCGATTCGGCGCGCTTCCGCCACTTCCTCGCCGAGGAGTTCAACGTTTCGGTCGAGGACGTCACCGCCTTCGTGCTCGGCGGCCACGGCGACACGATGGTGCCGGTGGTTGAATATTCGACCGTCGCAGGTATCCCGGTGCCGGACCTCATCAAGATGGGCTGGTCCACGCAGGAAAAGATCGACGCCATCGTGGCGCGCACCCGCTCGGGCGGCGGCGAGATCGTCGGGCTCCTTGGCAACGGTTCCGCCTACTACGCCCCGGCTTCCTCGGCGATCGCGATGGCCGACTCCTACCTGAAGGACAAGCGCCGGCTGCTGCCGTGCGCGGCGTTCCTTTCGGGCGAGTACGGCATCAAGGACATGTATGTCGGCGTGCCCATCGTGATCGGCGCGAACGGCGTCGAGAAAATCGTGGAAATCGAGCTGAAGGGTGAGGCCAAGACCAACTTCGACGTGTCGGTGAATGCGGTGAAGGAACTGATGGACGCCTGCCGCAACCTCGACAGCTCGCTGAAATAAGGATCGCTGATGAACATCCACGAGTATCAAGCCAAGCAACTGCTGGCGAAGTTCGGCGCGCCGATTTCGGCCGGTTTCCCGGCATTCACCGCCGATGAGGCCGAGGCGGCGGCGAAGCAGCTTCCCGGACCCGTCTATGTCGTGAAGTCGCAGATCCACGCCGGCGGGCGCGGCAAGGGCCGCTTCAACGGGCTCGGTGCCGACGCGAAGGGCGGCGTCCGCGTCGTCAAGTCGGTCGAAGAGGTGAAGGCGAACGCCGCCGAGATGCTGGGCCGCGTGCTCGTGACGCATCAGACGGGCGATGCCGGCAAGCAGGTGAACCGCCTCTACATCGAAGCGGGCGCGCCGATCGCCAAGGAATATTACCTCTCGCTGCTCGTCGACCGCGCCGTCGGCCGTCTCGCTTTCGTGGTCTCCACCGAAGGCGGTATGGATATCGAGGAAGTCGCCGAGCACACTCCCGAGAAGATCCACACCATCCGCATCGATCCGGCCTCGGGCTTCATGCCGCACCACGGCCGCGGTGTCGCGGCGGCGCTGAAGCTGGAAGGCGACCTCGCCAAGCAGGCCGCGAAGATCGCGCAGCAGCTCTACACGGCGTTCAAGACGACCGACGCCGCGCTGCTCGAAGTGAACCCGCTCGTCGAGACGACGGACGGCAAGCTCATCGTGCTCGACGCCAAGATGGGCTTCGACGGCAACGCGCTGTTCCGCCACCCGGACATCATGGAACTGCGCGACCTCACCGAAGAGGACGCGATGGAGATCGAGGCGTCGAAGTACGACCTCGCCTACGTGAAGCTCGACGGCAACATCGGCTGCATGGTGAACGGCGCGGGCCTCGCCATGGCGACGATGGACATCATCAAGCTGAACGGCGCCGAGCCTGCCAACTTCCTCGACGTCGGCGGCGGCGCCACCAAGGAGAAGGTGACGGCGGCGTTCAAGATCATCCTCAATGATCCGGCGGTCGAGGGCATCCTCGTCAACATCTTCGGCGGCATCATGCGCTGCGACATCATCGCGGAAGGCATCGTGGCGGCAGCGCGCGAGGTGAACCTCTCGGTTCCGCTCGTCGTGCGGCTTGAAGGCACGAACGTCGAACTCGGCAAGCAGATCCTCGCGGACAGCGGCCTGCCGATCGTCAGCGCCGACAACCTCGGCGACGCGGCGAAGAAGATCGTGGCGCAAGTGAAAAAGGCGGCCTGACCCCATGAGCATTCTCATCAACAAGAACACCAAGGTTCTCTGTCAGGGCCTGACCGGCGCGACCGCGACGTTCCACACCGAAGCCGCCATCGCCTATGGCACCAAGATGGTCGGTGGCGTGGTTCCGGGCAAAGGCGGCCAGGAGCATCTCGGCCTTCCCGTGTTCGGCACGATGCGCGAGGCGATGGACGTGACGAAGGCCGACGCCAGCGTCGTCTACGTGCCGCCCGCGTTCGCGGCGGATTCGATCCTCGAAGCCATCGAGGCGGAAGTGCCGCTGATCATCTGCATCACGGAGGGCATTCCGGTGCTCGACATGGTGCCGGTGAAGCGCGCTCTCTCGGGCTCCAAATCGCGGCTCATCGGTCCGAACTGCCCCGGCGTGCTGACGCCGGACGAGTGCAAGATCGGCATCATGCCGGGCTCCATCTTCAAGAAGGGCTCGGTCGGCGTCGTGTCGCGCTCCGGCACGCTCACCTATGAAGCGGTGCACCAGACGACGGCGGTCGGCCTCGGCCAGACGAGCGCGGTCGGCATCGGCGGCGATCCGGTGAACGGCACCAACTTCATCGACGTGTTGGACTTGTTCCTGAACGACCCCGACACCAAATCGATCATCATGATCGGTGAAATCGGCGGCTCGGCCGAGGAAGACGCGGCCGAGTTCCTGAAATCGCACCCGATCAAGAAGCCGATGGTGGGCTTCATCGCGGGCCGCACCGCCCCGAAGGGACGCACCATGGGCCACGCCGGCGCCATCGTTTCGGGCGGCAAGGGCGGCGCTGAGGACAAGATCAAGGCAATGGAGGCGGCGGGCATCGTCGTTTCGCCGAGCCCGTCCGAACTCGGCACCACGCTCGCGCGGGTGCTCGGCAACTAAACGTGGCAGAATTGTCAAGTTTTTAGGTGCTTTTTAGGAAGGTCCTGCGTAGGGAGGCGCGCAGGACCCTCCGCACGCCAGGAATGACAGGAACCATGGGTTTCGAAGGACAGCCTCCCTCCGCTCTCGAAGGCGTCTCCGCCTCGTTCGTTGAATCCCTCTATCGCCAGTATTCGGCCAACCCGGCGTCCGTCGATCCGGAGTGGCAGCGACACTTCGCGGGGCTGGAAAGCGTGGCTTCCGGGCCGTCGTGGCAGCGCAAGGGCTGGCCGGATACCGCGACCGACGATCTGACGGCGGCGCTCGATCCGCTGCAGATGACGCCGGAGCCGAAAGCTGCGGCGGCGAAGAAGGGCGGCGGGGCCGCGACGCTCTCCGCCGAGGCGGTCCGCCAGGCGGCGGACGATGCGATCCGCGCCATGACGCTGATCCGCACGTACCGCGTGCGCGGGCACCTCGCGGCGCAACTCGATCCGCTGGGCCTCGCTGAGCGCCCGTTCCCCGAGGAACTGACTCCCGAATATCACGGCTTCGTGGGCGATGCGCAGAACCGCACCGTCTATCTCGGCGGCGTGATGGGCTTTGAAGAAACGACGATCTCCGCACTCGTCGCGGTCCTGAAGCACAATTACTGCGAGCATGTCGGCGTCGAGTACATGCACATCAACGATTTGGAGGAGCGCCGCTTCATTCAGGAGCGGATCGAGGGTCGCAACGCCGAGATCCACTTCACGAACGAAGGCAAGAAGGCGATCCTCAACAAGATCATCGAAGCCGAGCAGTTCGAAAGCTTCCTTGGCCGCAAGTACGTTGGCACCAAGCGCTTCGGCCTCGATGGCGGCGAGGCGATGGCGCCTGCACTGGAAAGCGTCATCAAGTACGCGGGTGCCGGTGGCGTGCAGGAAATCGTCATCGGCATGGCGCACCGCGGCCGCCTGAACGTGCTCGCGAACGTCATGCAGAAGCCGTTCCAGGCGATCTTCCACGAATTCGCGGGCGGGTCCTCGAACCCGGATGACGTTGGCGGATCGGGCGACGTGAAGTACCACCTCGGCACCTCCACGGACCGTGATTTCGACGGCAACCCCGTCCATCTGTCGCTCACCCCGAACCCCTCACACCTCGAGGCGGTCAATCCGGTCGTTCTCGGCAAGGTGCGCGCGGCCCAGCAGCTGCGCGGCGACATCGAGCGCGACGAGGTGCTGCCGCTGCTCCTGCACGGCGACGCGGCGTTCGCGGGGCAGGGCATCATCGCCGAATGCCTCGGCTTCTCGGGCCTCGACGGCTACAACACCGGCGGCACCGTCCACTTCATCATCAATAACCAGATCGGCTTCACGACGAGCCCGCAGTTCGCGCGCTCCTCGCCCTATCCGTCTGACGTGGCGCGCACTGTGCAGGCGCCGATCTTCCACGTGAACGGCGACGATCCCGAAGCCGTGACCTTCGCCACCAAGGTCGCCACCGAGTTCCGGCAAAAGTTCAACCGTGACGTCGTGATCGACATGTGGTGTTACCGCCGCTTCGGCCACAACGAGGGCGACGAGCCCAGCTTCACGCAGCCGCTGATGTACAAGGTCATCAAGAGCAAGCCGAAGGTCAGCGAGGTCTATTCGGGGCGCCTGATCGCCGAAGGCGTGATCGACTCCGCGTGGGTCGAAGCCGCGATCAACACTTATGTCGACCGGCTCGAAAAGGACTTCGAGGCGGCGCCCAGTTACAAGCCCAACAAGGCTGACTGGTTCGAGGGGCGCTGGGAAGGCCTCGGCCGCCCCGCCGATCCCGAAACCGCACGCCGCGCCGCCGACACCGGCGTCAGCCAGGACCGCATCGACGCGGTGACGAAGGTGCTGACCACCGTTCCCGAAGGCTTCTCGATCCACCCGACGCTGAAGCGCGTCGTCGCCGCGCGCGGCGAAACGATCGCGGCGGGCGAAGGTATCGACTGGGCAACCGCGGAGGCGCTCGCCTTCGGCACGCTGCTGCAGGACGGTTTCGGCATCCGCCTTTCGGGGCAGGACTCGGGCCGCGGCACGTTCAGCCAGCGCCATGCCGTCTGGGTCGATCAGAAGACCGGCAGCAAATATATTCCGCTTCAGGACATGAACCCGCGTTTCAAGGTGCTCGACTCGCCGCTCAGCGAGTTCGGCGTGCTCGGCTTCGAATATGGCTACGCGCTCACCGACCCGAAGACGTTGGTGCTGTGGGAAGCGCAGTTCGGCGACTTCGCGAACGGCGCGCAGGTCATCATCGACCAGTTCATCGCGAGTGGCGAGATCAAGTGGCTGCGGGCGAACGGTCTCGTCATGCTGCTGCCGCACGGCTACGAAGGGCAGGGGCCGGAGCACTCCTCGGCACGTCTGGAGCGCTACCTGCAGCTTTGCGCCGAAGACAATATGCAGGTCTGCAACATCACGACGCCGGCGAACTATTACCATGTGCTGCGCCGCCAGATGCTGCGCCCGTTCCGCAAGCCGCTCATCATCATGACGCCCAAGTCGCTGCTCCGGCACAAGTCGGCGGTGTCGCGGATCGAGGAGTTCACGGGCGATTCGCACTTCATGCGCATCAAGTCCGACACGAACCCGCCGGCGGACGACAAGATCGAACGGCTCGTGCTCTGCTCGGGCAAGGTCTACTACGACCTCGCCGATGCGCGCGACGCGGCGGGCGACAAGGCCACCTCGATCGTCCGCATCGAGCAGATCTATCCGTTCCCGCTCGAAGCGCTCGTGGTTCGCCTGAAGCGGATGAAAAAGCTGAAGACGGTCGTGTGGGCTCAGGAAGAGCCGAAGAACGCCGGCAGCTGGAGCTTCGTGCGTTCCTATCTCGAATGCGCGCTCAAGGAAGCCGGTGTGAAGACCGAGCCGGTCTATGCGGGTCGCGCGGCCGCCGCCGCGACCGCCACCGGTCTTGCCAAGCGGCACGCCGCCGAACAGAAAAAGCTCGTGGCGCAGGCGCTCGGCCACGATATCGAAGGTTGAGGAGAGATCATGGCTATCGACGTCGTTATCCCTGCGCTTGGTGAATCGATCACCGAAGCCACTGTCGGCGAATGGCTGAAGAAGCCGGGCGAGGCCGTGAAGGCGGATGAGCCGATCGTCAGCCTCGAGACCGACAAGGTCGCCGTCGAGGTGCCCGCGCCGTCCGCGGGCGTGCTTTCGGAGCAGCTCGCCGCGGTGGGCGATACGGTGAATGTCGGCGCGGTGATCGCGCGCCTTGAAGCGGGCGGTGCGGCAGCCGCGCCCGCGAAGGCTGCCGCTCCGAAGGCTGCAGCGCCTGCCAAGGCAGCCGCGCCCGCCGAAGCCAAGCAGTCTCCTGCTGTCACCGTTGCGCTCGCCGAAACCGGCGTCGATGCGGCGAACGTGCAGGGTACTGGCAAGGATGGACGCCTCACCAAGGCCGATGTGCGTAGCGCCGCGACAACCCCGGCGCCTGCCGCCGCAGCGCCCGCCACCGGTGCGCGTCAGGAAGAGCGCGTGCGCATGACGCGTCTGCGCCATACGATCGCGCGCCGCCTCAAGGAAGCGCAGAACACCGCCGCGATGCTCACCACCTTCAACGACGTCGATATGACGGCGGTGATGGAAGCGCGCGACCGCTACAAGGATCTGTTCGAGAAGAAGCATGGCGTCCGCCTCGGCTTCATGAGCTTCTTCACCAAGGCCTGCTGCCTTGCACTGAAGGACGTGCCCTCGGTCAACGCCACGATCGAAGGCGACGAGATCGTCTATCGCAACTACGCCGACATTGGTGTCGCGGTCAGCTCGCCGGGCGGCCTCGTCGTGCCGATCCTGCGCAATGCCGATGCGCTGTCGTTCGCGGAGACCGAGAAGGCGATCGGCGACTTCGGCCGCCGCGCGCGTGACGGTCAACTGAAGATCGAGGAATTGCAGGGTGGCACCTTCACCATCTCGAACGGCGGCGTGTTCGGTTCGCTGCTGTCGACGCCGATCCTCAACCCGCCGCAGTCTGGCGTGCTTGGGATGCACCGCATCGAGGAGCGCCCTGTGGTGCGGGACGGCCAGATCGTCGTGCGCCCGATGATGTACCTTGCGCTCAGCTACGATCACCGCCTGATCGACGGCCGCGAGGCGGTGACCTTCCTCGTCCGCGTCAAGGAAGCGCTGGAAGACCCGACCCGGCTAGTGCTCGACCTCTAAACGGTCTCGTCTACGTCGATATCGAAGCCCGGCGGCGCGCCTGCCAGGCTCTGGTCCCAGCTACCGCGCAGGCGCGCGAGCGGACGCATCAGCCACGGCAAGTTGCGCCACATGAAGCCGGGACGGTGCGTCCAGTAGCGCGAGCGTTCGAGCCACGGGCTGTGGAAGTTCATCGCGATCGAAACGCGTTCGTCTTCGCCCTCCTGGGGCTCGACGCGGTGCGAAACCCACGAGGGCCACATCAGCATCTCGCCGTCCGAAGGCGCGTAGCGGAAGCTGCGCCGCGTAGCGGACTCCAAGGTCTGCACGCCGCTCCACAGGTCTTCGAAGACGATCGCGCCGCCCTTGTCGGTCGTGGATGGCGCGCCCGACACATAGTAACAGGCCGACCAGTTCCAGTTGAGCATGACGTGATCGTGCGCGCGGTTATAGGCGCCGGGCGGATTGACGTTGGCCCAGCCGTCCATGCGCCATTGCTGCGGCGCCGGTTGCTGTTCGCCCTGCCGCCACTGCGCGGTCGCGTCGGTGGCGCGTGCCGCTGCCCATCGTGTCAGCATCTGTGTCGCACGGTCCTGCCAGCCGGGCAGGTCGCGCTTCGAGTGCCAGCCGCCGATATTGGTGCGCTTCATGCCCTTCGACGCGCGCCGGCGTTTCTCGATCGCGGCAAGGATCTCCGCCTGCCAGTATTCCGCCTCTTCCCAGCGGAAAATCAGCAGCGGCGCCGCGAACAGATTGACCTGGCTCGCGACGTTCGATGCCGAACTGCGATTGATGAACTCGATACGTGTCACGCCAGCTGAACACCCCCGTTGCGAATCGATGAAATTCGTTTCGCATCCATTATCATTTCATGTTCACTTCTAAATCGCCACCCACTGCGTTAAGAGCGGCCTGAATCCGTGATTCCCACATAGAACAGGCAAGGTTGACGATGGCTGAAGAGTTCGACGTGATCGTGATCGGTGCAGGCCCCGGCGGTTATGTCGCCGCCATTCGGGCTGCGCAGCATGGGCTGAAGGTGGCCTGTGTCGAAAGCCGCGAAACGCTGGGTGGAACCTGCCTCAACGTCGGCTGCATCCCCTCGAAGGCACTCCTGCACGCCTCGGAACTCTATGCGCACGCGGCGGACGGCAGCCTTGCGAAGTTCGGCGTCGAAACCTCGGGCGTGAAGCTGAACCTGAACGCCATGCTGGATGAAAAGCTGGCGGCCGTGAAGGGGCTGACCGACGGAATCGCTTTCCTGTTCAAGAAGAACAAGGTGACGTGGCTGAAGGGCCGCGCGCGCTTCACCGGCAAGTCGAGCATCGACGTGGGCGGCACGGCGTATACGGCGAAGTCTATCGTGATCGCGACGGGCTCTTCCGTGACCCCACTGCCGGGTGTCGAGATCGACCAGAAGGTCGTGGTCGATTCCACCGGCGCGCTGTCGCTGCCGAAGGTGCCGAAGCACCTCGTCGTCATCGGCGGCGGCGTGATCGGCCTCGAGCTCGGCTCGGTGTGGATGCGCCTCGGCGCGAAGGTCACGGTCGTCGAATATCTCGACCAGATCCTCCCCGGCATGGACGGCGACGTGCGCAAGGACATGGCGCGCCTGCTGAAGAAGCAGGGCATGGAATTCCGCACCGGAACGAAGGTTACGGGCGTGAAGGTCGCCAAGGGTACGGCCGCGGTGACGGTAGAGCCTGCGGCAGGCGGTACGGCGGAAACGCTGGAAGCGGACGCGGTGCTTGTCTCCATCGGCCGCCGCCCCAACACCGAAGGCCTCGATCTCGACAAGGCGGGCGTGGTGCTGAACGCGCGCGGCCAGATCGAGGCCGGTCACAAGTTCGAAACCGGCGTCGAGGGCATCTACGCGATCGGCGACGTGACGCCTGGGCCGATGCTCGCGCACAAGGCCGAAGACGAAGGCGTCGCGGTGGCGGATTTCCTCGCGGGCCGTGTCGGCTATGTGAACCACGACGTGATACCGGCGGTCGTTTACACGATGCCGGAGGCGGCGAGCGTCGGGAAGACCGAAGACGAACTGAAAGCGGCGGGTGTCGCGGTCAAGGTCGGCAAGTTCCCGTTCGCGGGCAACAGCCGCGCCAAGACCAACCGCGACACGGACGGCTTCGTGAAGGTGATCGCCGACGCGGCCACCGACCGCGTGCTCGGCGTTCACATCGTCGGGAGCTTGGCAGGCACGATGATCGCGCAGGCCGCGCAGGCGATGGAGTTTGGCGCCTCAAGCGAGGATATCGCGCTCACCTGCCACGCGCACCCGACGCATTCCGAAGCGCTGAAGGAAGCGGCGATGGCCGTGGAAGGCAAAGCCATCCACATCTGATCCGGTTGGGTTGACGGCGACTCGCGTCAGCGCAGCGAAAGCGACGGCTGCTTGCGGTCGTCCGACCGTGTTTCCGCCACGGTGCGCCAGGCGTCCTTGCGGCGTTCGGCGAGGCAGATCGAATGCTCGACGCTGCCCTGCCGCTCAGTGCGGCAGCTTTGCCGGGCGTTTTCGTCGATGCGTGTGTGTACGCTCGGGTCGGCGAGATGCGCCGATTGGTCTTTAGCGGCGGCTTTCGCCGGGAAACCGGTAAGCAGGAAAGCTGCGACCACCGGCACCAGCATCACCGCGCCAACGGTTATGCGTAGAGACTGGCTCACGTCCTCTGTCCTCGTCCACTCTTCCCCAGCCCCTCGCGGCACGATCACCGCATCTGCGGCCTCATACGCCAGACCGGCTCCGTAATATTGTACGGATTCGACAAACATCTTCCTAATGTCGACGAAAATATCACACTGTGGCGCGGGGCATACAGTGGAGCCGCTTCGGCCAATGGCTCCCGATCAGCGAAACAGCCACTTGAGCCACGCGGGCGGTGCTTTCGCGGCTGCCGACGCGGGGCGCAATCCCGCGCAAGCGATGCAACGCGCCTGCATGGAAGGCCCGGAGGCGATCGCGCTGGTTTCCGCGAGCATCGACAGGCTCTTCATCTGCTGCACGCGTGCGAGCCGCGTGAGTGCATCGGGCGGCGCGACTTCGCCTTCGTCGGCGGAAAACAGGCTGTTCAGCACCTGTAGCGGGATCGGCGGGGCGACCTCGACGTCCACGGTGCGGATTTTGCCCGGCTGCAAACCGGCGCGCTTCGCAGCGGCATCGACCGCGGCGTCGAGGCCGCCGAAATGGTCGACGAGCTTCAGTTGCCGCGCGGTGCCGCCGTCCCACACGCGGCCCTGGCCGATCGCATTGACGCGCTCGACCGGGAGTTTCCGCGCCGCGCCGACGATCCGCATGAAGCGCGCGTACATATCCTCCACCGAGGCTTGCAGCAGCGCGCCGACTTCGGGCGTGATACCGTCGAGCACGTCGGGGGCGCCGGAAAAGGGCGTGCTCTTCACGCCGTCGGCGTTGATCCCGAATTCTTCAAGTGTGCGCTGGAAGGTCGGGATGATCGCGAACACGCCGATCGAGCCGGTGATCGTGGAGGGCTGCGCATAGATCTCGTCTGCGGCGGTCGCGATCCAGTAGCCGCCGCTCGCCGCGACCGGGCCGAACGAAGCGACAACGGGCAGGCCCTGCGACTTCGCGGTCATCAGCGCCTCGCGAATCTGCTCCGACGCCGTGACCGAGCCGCCCGGGGAGTCGATCCGCACAACGAGCGCCTTGATGCTGTCGTCGGTCAGCGCCTCGTCGATAAGGCCTGCGATTGTCTGTCCGCCTGCCGTGCCTGACGGCGCCTCGCCGTCGACGATCTCGCCGGAGACATAGACGATACCGACAGCGTCGCCGCCGCCCATCGGCCCTGCACCGCTGTGTGCATAGTGATAATCGGCAAGGGCGATGCCGTTGAAGCCGCCCGGCGCGCCATCGTCACCGCTTCCCACGACTTTCGCGAGCATCTCGCCGAACGCGACGCGCGTGCCGATGTGATCGACCATGCCGCCCTTGAGCGCAGCCTGCGCGAAGCCGCCGCCCGAGGCGGAGAGCAGGCGGGGGAGAGACTGCATATATGTGCGGACATCGGCGCTCTTGCGACGCGTCGAGACGTCCGTCATCCAGGTTTCCCAGAGGCTGTCGACGAGCGCCTGATCGGCGGCTTTCGCCTCCGGCGAGCCTTCGGTGCGCGTGAAGGGCTCGACCGCCGACTTGAAGGTACCGACGCGAAACACGTTGACGTCGACTTTCAACTTGTCGAGCGCGTCCTTGAAATAGAGGCCGGAGCCGCCGGGGCCGGTGAGCAGAACCGCGCCGAGCGGCGCGAGCCAGACCTCGTCGGCGTGTGCGGCGAGGTAGTAGCCGTCGTCGAGGTAGGCGGAGGAGAAGGCGTAGACCTTCTTGCCGCTGGTCTTGAAGGCGGTGAGCGCGGAGCCGATCGACTGCAGGTTCGCAAGGCCGCCGCCCCAGAAGCCGTCGAGATCGAGCACCAGCGTCTTGACGCGTTTGTCCTTCGCGGCCGCATTGATCGCATGGATCACGTCGGCAGCCTCGGTCTCGCCGGGGAGGCTTGGGCCGCCCGTCAACATCGAGAGCGGATCGGGGTCCGTCGCCTGATCGACGACATAGCCGTCGATGTTGAGCACCAGCGCGCCGCCTTCCGGCACGCTGATCGGGGCCGCGCCTTGCCTGAGCGCGAGGATTGCAAACAGCAGCAACAACAGGAAAAGGAGCGCCAGCCCATCCTTGACGCCGACCAGAAATCGCCAGAAACCGCGCAGGATCGCCATGGTGTTTCCTTAAAAGGATTGAGCCGGTGTAGCGGCATGGGCTGTGAAGGCCAAGGATAGGCCCCGGGGCGTTACAAAAAAATTCACAGGCCAGCCGTTGACACCCCGGGGGGTGGGGCACATATCCCACCGCGTTGGCACTCGCTCCGTGCGAGTGCTAATATCCGAATTCGAAACTTGAACGAGAGGGTGACACGAATGGGCTTCCGTCCTCTGCACGATCGCGTGCTGGTCCGCCGCATCGAGGCTGACGAAAAGACCGCCGGGGGTATTATCATCCCGGATACCGCCAAGGAAAAGCCGCAGGAAGGCGAAGTCGTCGCCGCCGGCGCTGGCGCCAAGAACGAAGAGGGCAAGGTTTCTCCGCTCGACGTGAAGGCTGGCGACCGCATTCTGTTCGGCAAGTGGTCGGGCACTGAGGTCAAGGTCAACGGCGAAGACCTGCTCATCATGAAGGAAAGCGACATTCTCGGCATCGTTGGCTGAGAACGCGCTTTTTTCATTTCAGATCCCAGGAAAGGGTAGTCAAACATGGCAGCCAAAGACGTAAAATTCGGCCGCGACGCGCGTGAGCGCATCCTTCGCGGCGTGGATATCCTCGCCGATGCGGTGAAGGTCACGCTGGGGCCGAAGGGCCGCAACGTCGTGATCGACAAGAGCTTCGGCGCGCCGCGCATCACCAAGGACGGTGTGACGGTCGCGAAGGAAATCGAGCTCAAGGACAAGTTCGAGAACATGGGCGCGCAGATGCTGCGCGAAGTGGCCTCGAAGACCAACGACATCGCCGGCGACGGCACGACCACCGCCACGGTGCTCGCCCAGTCGATCGTCCGCGAGGGCATGAAGTCGGTCGCGGCCGGCATGAACCCGATGGATCTAAAGCGCGGCATCGACCTTGCCGTCACCAAGGTCATCGAGAACCTCGCCGCCCGTTCGAAGGCGGTTGCCGGTTCTGACGAGATCGCCCAGGTCGGCACCATCTCCGCGAACGGTGACGTCGAAGTCGGCAAGATGATCGCCGAGGCGATGGACAAGGTCGGCAAGGAAGGCGTCATCACCGTCGAGGAAGCCAAGGGCCTCACCAGCGAGCTGGAGACGGTCGAGGGTATGCAGTTCGACCGCGGCTACCTGTCGCCGTACTTCATCACGAACCCGGAGAAGATGCAGGTCGAGCTCGACAACCCGCATATCCTGATCCACGAAAAGAAGCTCTCGAACCTGCAGGCCATGCTGCCGATCCTCGAAGCCGTGGTGCAGAGCGGCCGTCCGCTCCTCATCATCGCCGAGGACATCGAAGGCGAGGCGCTTGCGACGCTCGTCGTCAACAAGCTGCGCGGCGGCCTCAAGGTCGCGGCCGTGAAGGCGCCGGGCTTCGGCGATCGCCGCAAGGCGATGCTGGAGGACATCGCGATCCTGACCAACGGTCAGATGATCAGCGAAGACCTCGGCATCAAGCTCGAGAACGTTACGCTCGGTATGCTTGGCCAGGCCAAGAAGGTCACGATCGACAAGGACAACACCACGATCGTCGACGGCGCTGGTGACAGCGAGCAGATCAAGGGCCGTGTCGAGCAGATCCGCGCCCAGATCGAGACGACGACCAGCGACTACGACCGTGAGAAGCTCCAGGAGCGTCTCGCCAAGCTCGCCGGCGGCGTTGCCGTGATCAAGGTCGGCGGTGCCACCGAGGTCGAGGTGAAGGAGAAGAAGGACCGCGTCGACGACGCGCTGCACGCCACGCGCGCGGCCGTTGAAGAGGGTATTGTCCCCGGCGGCGGCACGGCGCTCCTCTACGCCACCAAGGCGCTTGAGGGCCTCACGGGCGCCAACGAGGACCAGACCCGCGGCATCGACATCATTCGCCGTGCTCTGCAGTCGCCGGTTCGCCAGATCGCCCAGAACGCGGGCCACGACGGCGCAGTCGTTGCGGGCAAGCTGATGGACGCCAAGGACGAGAAGCTGGGCTTCAACGCTCAGACCGACGCCTACGAGGACCTGGTGAAGGCCGGCGTCGTCGACCCGACCAAGGTCGTCCGCACCGCGCTGCAGGACGCCGCGTCGGTCGCGGGGCTGCTCATCACCACCGAGGCGACGATCGCCGAGCTGCCGGACGACAAGCCGGCGCCGGGCGGTATGCCGGGTGGCATGGGCGGCATGGGTGGCATGGACTTCTAAGTCCAGCCAGCCGCAGTCAAAGGAAAGGCCGTCGGGTGATCCCGGCGGCCTTTTTCTTGCCCATCATTAATCGAGATCGACCATAGGCAAAAAGAAACGGGCCGCATCCGAAGATGCGGCCCGTTCTTTTTTCCGAACTGTCAGTAAAGCTTACTGAGCAGCTTCTTCGGCCGTGGCAGCGGCGTCCGCAGCAGCGTCGGCAGCGCCAGCGGCTGCGTCGGCAGCACCGGCAGCGGCGTCAGCGGCGCCAGCAGCGGCATCGGCCGTCGCGTCAGCAGTCGCATCCATCGCGGCGTCGGTTTCGGCGACAGCGGCGTCAGCAGCAGCAGCGGCGTCTTCAGCCGCGGCATCCACGGTCGCGTCGGCGGCTTCTTCGGTCTTCTCGCTGCAAGCGGCGAGGCCGAGGCCGGCGACGAGCGCGAGAGCTGCGAAACCCTTGGTAACATTGCGCATCGACTTGTTCCCCTAGAACAGTTTGTATTGACCCTGCGCCCAATAATGGGAGCGGCGCGGATTGTCACGGAAAACCTTGTCTGTGGGAAGAGATTTGATGCGGCCGCGCAAAATATTTTTGTGAAGAACTTTCGCGATCCGCTGTCTGCTTCACAGGCGCCGACTTAATGTCTTGTAAAACAATAGATATTCTTCGGGCTGGCAATGTGCGCCATGCGCCGACCGATCGGGCCGGCGCACGGCTGGCACCCTCCGAAATGCCGCAGGTATCGGATTCGGCAGGATAAATTCCGTGTGCGAGGACTGGCCGGCGCGATTCGCAGGCAGCATCCGCACCCTTACGGTGTGACGGTTTCGGCCTTGGGTTCGTCCGTATCAGATTCGGTGGCGGGCGCTTCGTCTGTCGCGGATTCGGACGCAGCGGCGTCTTCGCTCGGCGCGGCGGGGGGCGGCGTCTCGTCGTCGAAGGTCGGCGTGAAATTGTCTTCGGGCGGGTCGCCATCGTAGATGTCGTGGAGGCGCTGCTGGAGATAGGCTGCGCGAACCGTCGCATATTCGTCGAGCGCGGTGGCGAGCAGCGGGTCGGCCGTATCGACGAGGCGCGAGCGCAGATCGATCGCCTCGCCGGCGGTGACGCCGAGCCGCTCCGTGCCGCTCAGGCCGGCGACGTCCTTCTGGAACTTCGGCCACGGGTCCGTCACCGAATCGACGCCGAAGCCGACGGTATCGCGGAGCGTCGAGGGGCCGAGCAGCGGCAACATTATATAGGGCCCGGAACCGACGCCCCAGGCCGCGAGCGTCTGCCCGAAATCTTCTTCCTGCTTTGTCAGGCCCATTTCGGTGGCGTGGTCGAAAAGGCCGGCGAGGCCGAACGTGGAATTGATGAGGAAGCGGTCCGCAGCGCGGAAGGCGACCTTGAACTTGCCCTGCAGCACCGCGTTGATGAACGACAGCGGCTCATCGACATTGTCGAGCGCGTTCGAGACGCCGCGCCGCGCGATGCCGGGGACGACCGCGCGGTAGCCCTGGGTCACCGGCTTCAGAACGGCGGTGTCGACGCCCTTGTTGAACGAGTAGATCGCCCGGTTGGTCTTTTCGAACCGGTCGAGCTCTGCCTCTGACACGCCGCCCGGTGTTGTGACGCAGCCGGCAAGAAGGGGTGCGGCGAGGAAGGCGACGAGTGAGACGGTGCGTGCGGACATGAGGCTTCCCGGATAACGCTGGGCGACAAGGCGCGGAACCTAGAGTTCCAGTGTGGGCTGTGACAACGTATTTCGTTCATTGACCGCATATAAAGATATCTTTATATCCCCTTCCATGCAGCCCGCACTCGACCTTTTCCGCGCTCTCGCCGATCCGTCAAGGCTTCGGATCATGGCGCTCGTGCGATCGATGGAGCTGTCGATCGGCGAACTTGCCGAAGTGCTGGGGCAATCGCAGCCGCGCGTGTCGCGGCATGTGCGTATCCTGGCCGAGGCGGGGCTTCTCGTGCGGCACAAGGAAGGTGCCTGGGTTTTCCTGCGGATCGAAGGCGCGGGGCTTGCCGGTGAGGTCGGCGGCCTTCTGGACCGTATGCTGGACGGCAGCGCCGCTGTCGCGGCGGACACGCGGCGGCTGGACGAGATTCGCGCGCGCCGGGTCGCCGAGATGCGCAGCTATTTCGATGCCCATGCGGAGGGCTGGGACGGTATCCGTTCGATGCACGTTTCCGACGATGAGGTGGAGGCGGCGATCCTGCGCGCGCTTGCCGTGCGCCCGGTCGGCTATCTGCTCGACATCGGCACGGGGACAGGGCGGATGCTGGAGCTGCTCGCACCGGGGTCGCGCGGCGCGATTGGCGTCGACCGCAGCGCGGACATGCTTCGCGTCGCGCGCGGCAAGCTGGAAGCGGCGCAGCTCGGACATTGCGAGGTGCGGCAGGCCGATATGTACGCCCTCCCGCAGGCGGACGGCAGCATCGATACCGTGCTGCTGCACCAGGTTCTGCACTATGCGGACAATCCGTCGGGCGCGATCGCAGAAGCCGCGCGCGTGCTCGCGCCGAGCGGGCGGCTGCTCGTTGTCGATTTCGCGCCGCATACGCTGGAAGAACTGCGCGCGGACCATGCGCACACGCGTCTCGGGTTCGCCGACGACGCCGTGCTCAGCTGGATGCGCGAAAGCGGCATTGAAGGCCGCGTTGTGGATCATCTGAAAGGGGGCACGTTGACCGTCAGCATCTGGCTTGGGGAAAAGACCCCGCTCGCGAAAAGGAAAGCGGCATGATCCTGACACTCGATCAGATGACGGAAGCGCAGAACGCTGTCCGCCAGCCCCTGTTCGCGGATCTGCGCGGCGACATCGGCGTCTCGTTCGAATTCTTCCCGCCGAAGACGGAGAAGATGGAGGAAACGCTGTGGGAGTCGATCAAGACGCTTGAGCCGCTGCATCCGCGTTTCGTCTCCGTCACCTATGGTGCGGGCGGTTCGACGCGCGAGCGCACGCACGCGACGGTTTCGCGCCTCGTTCGTGAAACGACGCTGACCCCGGCGGCGCATCTGACCTGCGTCGATGCCTCGCGCGGCGAGATCGATGACGTCGCGCGCGCCTATTGGGACGCGGGCGTTCGGCATATCGTGGCGCTGCGCGGTGATCCGCCGCGCGCGGGCGAGCGCTTCGTGCCGCGCGCGGACGGATATGAGAACGCCGTCGCACTCGTTGCGGGGCTTCGCCGCGTCGCGGACTTCGAGATCAGCGTTGCAGCCTACCCGGAAATGCACCCGGAGGCTGCGAGCATCGCGCAGGATCTCGACAATCTGAAACGCAAGCTCGATGCGGGCGCACACCGCGCGATCACCCAATTCTTCTTCGAGCCGGAAACCTATTTCCGCTTCCGCGACAACGCGGCTGCGGCAGGCCTTGATGCCGAAATCGTGCCCGGCATCCTGCCGGTCAGCAATTTCGCGCAGACGAAGCGCATGGCCGAGATGTGCGGCACGGCGATTCCCGGCTGGATGGGGCGGCTGTTTGAAGGGCTGGAAGAGCGGCCCGCAGCGCGCGGTCTCGTCGCCGCCACCGTTGCCGCCGAATTCTGCCGGCGTCTTTATGCGGGCGGGGTTCGCGAATTCCATTTCTACACGCTGAACCGCGCCGATCTGAGCTACGCGATCTGCCACATGCTTGGGAAACGCGCGGACGGAGACAAGGCATGACGAACGCGGTGGAGCGTCTGCGCGCGGAGGCGGCGAAGCGCATCCTCATCAACGATGGCGCGTTCGGCACGGCGATCCAGACCTATGGGCTGGATGAAGCGGCGTATCGCGGCAACTACGATCTCGGCCACGATCAGAAGGGCAACAACGACCTTCTGGTTCTGACCCGTCCTGACATTGTGCGCGCGATCACGCGCGGTTATGCCGATGCGGGCGCGGATATCCTTGCCACCAACACGTTCAATGCGAACCGGATCAGCCAGGCGGACTACGGCGCCGAGCATCTGGTCGCTGAGATGAATCATGCCGCCGCGCGGATCGCCCGCGAGGAAGCCGATGCCGCAACCGCGCGCGACGGCCGCGTGCGGTTCGTGGCGGGCGCGATCGGCCCGACGAACAAAACGCTGTCGCTGTCTCCCGACGTGAACGACCCCGGCTTCCGCGCCGTGTCGTTCGACGAGGTGAAGGACGTCTACAAGGAACAGGCCGAGGCGCTGCTCGATGCAGGATCGGACTTCATCCTGATCGAGACGATCTTCGATACGCTGAACGCCAAGGCCGCGATCATGGGCATGATCGAACTCGGCGAGGCGCGCGGTGCGCGCATCCCGATGATGATCTCCATGACGATCACCGACATGTCGGGCCGCAATCTTTCGGGCCATTCGGTCGAGGCGTTCTGGTATGCGGTGCGCCACGCCGAGCCCGTGACGATCGGGCTCAACTGCTCGTTCGGCGCGAAGGAACTGCGCCCGCACGTGCAGGCGCTCTCGCGCATCGCCGATACGCTGGTGATGGTCTACCCGAACGCGGGGCTTCCCAACGAACTCGGCCAGTATGACGAGGCGCCCGATACGACCGGCGGCATGATCCACGAATGGGCCGAGACGGGTCTCATCAACATCGTCGGCGGCTGCTGCGGCACCACGGCCGCGCACATCGCCGCGATGGCGAAGGCCGTGGAGGGTCTGCCGCCCCGCGCCATTCCGCACCCCGAACCGGCGATGCATCTTGCCGGTCTCGACGCTTTCACCCTCGCCTGAACTGCACATCATGACACAGAACACCGCGCGTTTCGTCAATATCGGCGAGCGCACCAACGTTACCGGATCGGCGAAGTTCAAGAAGCTGATCATGTCTGGCGACTACACCGCCGCCATCGAGGTCGCGCGCGACCAGGTGGAGAACGGCGCGCAGATCATCGACGTCAACATGGATGAGGGCCTCCTCGATTCAGAACAGGCGATGGAAACCTATCTGAAGCTGCTGGCGGCGGAGCCCGATATCAGCCGCGTGCCCGTGATGATCGACAGTTCCAAATGGAGCGTCATCGAAGCGGGCCTGAAGTGCGTGACCGGCAAGCCGATCGTCAATTCGATCAGCATGAAGGAGGGCGAGGAGGCGTTTCTCGAGGCTGCCCGCAAGGTCCGCGCCTACGGTGCCGCCGCCGTCGTCATGGCGTTCGACGAGGTCGGGCAGGCGGATACCGCCGCGCGCAAGGTGGAAATCTGCGAGCGGGCCTATAAATTGCTCACCGCGAACGGCTTCCCGCCGGAGGACATCATCTTCGATCCCAACGTCTTTGCGGTGGCGACGGGGATCGAGGAGCACAACAACTACGGCGTCGATTTCATCGAGGCGACGCGCGAAATCCGGAAACGCTGCCCATACGTGCATATTTCCGGCGGGCTTTCCAATCTGTCGTTCAGTTTCCGGGGCAATGAACCCGTGCGCCGGGCGATGCACAGCGTGTTCCTGTACCACGCCATTCCGGCGGGCATGGACATGGCCATCGTGAACGCCGGTCAGCTCGACGTCTACGATACGATCGATCCTGAACTGCGCGATGCGTGCGAGGACGTGGTGCTCAACCGCCGCCCCGATGCCACCGAACGCTTGCTCGACATCGCAGAGCGTTTCCGCGGCGACGGGCAGGTGGCCGAGAAAGCGACCGAGGAATGGCGCCTGCTGCCCGTGCAGAAGCGCCTGGAACATGCGCTGGTGAAGGGCCTCGATGCGTATGTGATCGAGGACACCGAGGAGGCGCGGCATCTGTTCGCGCGGCCGATCGAGGTCATCGAAGGGCCGCTTATGGCGGGCATGTCGGTGGTCGGCGACCTGTTCGGTTCGGGCAAGATGTTCCTGCCGCAGGTAGTAAAATCGGCGCGCGTGATGAAAAAGGCGGTTGCGCACCTCATTCCCTTCATCGAGGCGCAGAAGGACGAAGGATCGCGCGCCAAGGGCCGCATCGTGATGGCGACCGTGAAGGGCGACGTTCACGATATCGGCAAGAACATCGTGGGCGTCGTGCTTCAGTGCAACAACTTCGAGGTCATCGACCTCGGCGTGATGGTGCCCTTCCAGACGATCCTGAAGACTGCGCGCGAACAGAACGCCGACATGATCGGGCTCTCGGGCCTCATCACGCCTTCGCTCGATGAAATGGTGACGGTGGCGGCGGAGATGGAGCGCGAGGGCTTCACGATGCCGCTCCTCATCGGCGGCGCGACGACGAGCCGCGTGCATACCGCGCTCAAGATCGAACCCGTTTATTCGGGGCCGACGCTGCACGTGCTCGATGCGAGCCGCGCCGTCGGCGTGGCGAGCGCGCTCACCTCGGACAACATGAAGGGCAAGCTCGTCGAGGAGACGCGCGCTGCGTACGCGATGATTCGCGAGGAGCGCGCAAGCCGGGGCGAGGGCAAGCTGGTGAGCATCGCCGACGCGCGCGCGAACGGTTTCCCGGCGGATTTCGCGGCGCATCCGCCGGTGAAGCCCGCGACGTTGGGCGTCCGCGTGATCGACGACGTGACCGTGGATACGCTGATCCCCTACATCGACTGGACGCCGTTTTTCCGCGCGTGGGAACTCGCGGGCAACTACCCCGCCATCCTCAACGACGCGGTGGTGGGCGAAAGCGCACGGTCGCTGTTTGCGGACGCGCAGAAGATGCTGGAGCAGATCGCGGGCGAGCGCTGGCTGAGCGCGCGCGGCGTCGTCGGCTTCTGGCCGGTGCGGCGCGAGGGCGACGATATCGTCGTGTACGCGGACGAAAGCCGGACGCAGGCGATCGGCCGCTTCGCCATGCTGCGCCAGCAAATCGAGAAGCGCGCGGGGCGGCCCAACATGTGCCTTGCCGATTTCATCTCGCCCGAGGCGGACTGGATCGGCGGCTTCGCGGTGACGGGCGGGGAGGGGATCGACCTTCATTCCGAACGCTTCCGCCGCGGGCACGACGATTATTCGGATATCATGCTGAAGGCGCTCGCCGACCGCCTCGCCGAAGCTTTCGCGGAATATCTGCACGAGCGCGTTCGCCGCGAGCTTTGGGGCTATGCGCCGGGTGAGCGGCTGACGAACGAAGAGCTGATCAAGGAGCGCTACAAGGGCATTCGCCCGGCGCCCGGCTATCCGGCGTGCCCGGATCATACGCTGAAGCCCGAGCTTTTCCGCCTGCTCGGCGCCACGGCGGCGACTGGCATCGTCCTTACGGAAGGGCTGGCGATGCTTCCCACCGCGAGTGTTTCCGGCTTCTACTTCGCGCACCCGGAGGCATCGTATTTCGGTGTCGCGCGCATCGGGCGCGATCAGCTCGAGGACTATGCCACGCGGTGCGGTATCCCGGTCGAAGAGGCGGAACGCTGGCTTCGTCCCAACCTCTGACACGGAAAACGCCGGCGGATCACAGGATCCACCGGCGCATCAGGGATTGAGGGAAGTGGAAAACTGCCGGGCGTTACTGAGCGTCGGGCTTGCCGTCACCATCGGCATCGACCGCGTCGGGCTTGCCGTCGCCGTTCGTATCCCACGCATCGGCCTTGCCGTCGCCGTTCGTATCCCATGCGTCGGGCTTACCGTCGCTGTTGGTGTCGATCGTGGGCGGGGCATCCGCGCTCTGTGCGAGCGCCACAGCCGGAACACCGGCAACCATCACGGCGCCGAGCGCCGCCCCAAGGAGTTTTTCGATTTTCATTGCAATCACCTTTGTCTGTCCGGTTCGCCCCCCGGCTCAGCAAAGGTTGGTCTGGTGGCGGGATCAGGCAACCGGCGCGGCGATGAAACGCCCTGCGAGGCGGATGGGAACGGGGTTCCCTTCGGCCTGCCGCATTTCCGGCACATTTCGTTCAGCCGAAGGTTTCGGCGGCCTCCACGGATTTCCACCCGCGCGTCGTGAGTCGCTCGATCGGGCGGAAGCGGGTCTTGTAGCTCATCCGCTCGCAGCCCTCGATCCAGTAGCCGAGATAGACGAAGTCGAGCCCGGCGGCAGTCGCCTGCCGGATGTGATCCATGATGATGAAGGTGCCGAGGCCCGAACGCGTGGGATGCGCGGGATCAAAGAAGCTGTAGACCATCGAGAGCCCGTCCGCCTGCCGATCGGTGAGGCAGCAGCCGATGAGGCGCCCCTGCCGGCCATCGACCATCGGCTCGCGGTATTCGATGATGAGCGTGTTTACGGGCGTCTGCTCGACCATTTCGGCATAGTCGTAGGCGTCCATGCGCGTCATGCCGCCCTCGGGATGGCGCTGGCCGAGGTAGGCGCGCAGCAGATCGAACTGCTCGGGCGTCGTCCACGGCTCGCAGATGCTGACTTCGATATCGTCGTTGCGGCGCATGATGCGGCGCTGCGTGTGACTCGGCGCAAAGCGCTGCGCCAGCACCCGCACCGAAACGCAGGCGTTGCAGCCCTCGCAGCTCGGCCGGTAGACGACGTTCTGGCTGCGCCGGAAGCCGATGCGCGATAGCGCCTCGTTCAGCTCAACGGCGTCTTCGCCGCGCAGCTCGGTGAAGACCTTGCGCTCCAGCTTGCCCGGCAGATAGGGGCAGGGGCTGGGGGCCGTCACGAAAAATCGCGGGAATCGGAACGTCTGGTCTGTCACGGCTGTGAATTATGGTGCGATGTTGCCGGTTTGGGAAGGCATTGCCTGCACGGCTCGTCGCCCGGCACTCGGGGCGAGCGCGGGCGGCTCATCGAGGAGGATGATCGTTATGCGCCGGTTCTCGGGCCGGGCGGGGGCATCGGGCAGCAATGGTGCGCTTGCGGCGCGGCCGGTCACGGCGGCGAAGCGGTCCGCGGGGATGTCGCCGGCCGCGAGGATATCGCGCACGGCGACCGCGCGGCGCGCGGAAAGCTGCCAGTCGTCGCCTTCTCCGGCGCTGTCCGTGTGCCCCTCGACGGCAATGCGGTTCGGCAGGCTGCCGATCCGCGCCGCGACCGCGCGAAACGCGTCGGGCGCGAGCGGCACGGCGCTGCCTTCAGCGAACATCGGGCGAAGGGCGGTGTCGGTCAGCTCGATGTGGATGCCGTCGGCGGACGGCGCGAGGAGGACGTTGTCGGCAAGCGGCGCAAGGTCCGGGTCGGCGGCGAAGGCCGTGCGGATATCGCGGAGCAGGGCGTCGGACCGGGCGCGGCCCGCGTCGCTCGGCGCGAGCATAATCGGCTCGGCTCCGCCGCTCGTGAGCGCGGGCGAGGGCATGAAATAGTCGGCAATGCCTTGCAGCGACACCTTGTCCGAACTCGAAATGAGCCAGAGCAGCATGAAGAAGGCCATCATCGCGGTGGCGAAGTCGGCGTAGGCGACCTTCCACTGCACGTTGACGGGCCGGACGCCGCGCGGCGCCTGTCGTGCGCGCCGCCGGATGACGGGACGCGCGTTCGCGGCGGGGCGGAAATGACGGCTGGCCATGATAGGCCGAGTTTAGCGGGCGGAAGTTAAGCGGGCGCTAACCGTGTCGGCGAAGAGTTTTCCGCCGTCCGGGGCGTGCGACAGGAACAGTGAAGGCTCGATCAGCTCAAGCTCCATCAGCCGCAGTGCGCCATCGGCGCCGCGCACCATGTCGATGCGGGCGTAGAGCGCTTCGCCGGGCGCGGCGCGGAGGGCCTGCTGGGCCACTGTGCAGGCCTCTTCGGAAGCCTCGACGGTGATCTCGCGTCCGCCGAACTGCTCCTGCACGCGAAAGTCTCCGGCCGACGGCACTTTCAGGATCGCATGGCTGAACGCGCCGCCGAAGTAGAACAGCGAATATTCGCCCTCCGTCGCGATCGCCGCCATCATCGGCTGGATCAGCATCGGCTTGCCGCACACGTCGTGGGGGAGAGGATCGCCGGCAGCCAGCCGATAGGTGCCGTCCGCGCCGCCGGACACGGGTGGCTTCACGATCACAGTGTCGCCGAAACGGATACGGGCTTCGGCAAGGTCCGCGTCCGACAGCGCCGGTGTGAAGACGGTCGGGATCACCGGTACGCCCTTCGCTTCCAGATCGAAGAGGTAGCGCTTGTCGGTGTTCCAGCGCATCAGCGGCACCGGGTTTGCCATCGGCGCGCTCGCCGCTTCCCATGCGTCGAGCGCAGCCGTCCAGTCGCCGCTGCGCTCCTGATAGCCCCACGCGAGGAGCGGCAGGACGATGGTGTCGGCCGCGCTGAGCGGCGCTGTCCATGGCTGGAAGCGGACGTTTTCGCCGAGCACCGCGCGAAATTCGTCTTGAGCGCGCGACACGAACTCTTCGAACCGGCCGTCCGACGTGAGAACGCAGATCGATGCCATGGCGCGCCTCAGGCGATCTCGACCGAAGACACCTCGTAGCCGCTTTCCTTGAGCGTCTCGATCAGGCGATCGAGATGGTCGCGGTCGCGGGTCTCGCATTCGATGTCCGCATAGATGCCCTTCGCCGACAGGTTCGTGAACACGCGCTGGTGATACACCTCGACGATGTTGACCTGCATGTCGTCGAAGATGCGCGCCACGCCGAAAAGTTGCCCGGGCCGGTCGTTGAGGCGGATACGCAGCCGCGCGAGACGCCCTGCGCGGGCGAGATCGCGGAGCAGCACGTTCGCAAGTAGGCGCGTGTCGATGTTGCCGCCGGTGAGCGGCAGGCCGACAACACGCCCCTTGAAGCGCTCGGGATAAGCGAGGAGGGCGGCAAGACCCGCCGCGCCCGCGCCTTCCACGACGGTCTTCTCGATGTTGAGCAGCATCGCCGTCGCCTGTTCGAGCTTGGACTCGTCGACGAGCAGAATGTCTTTCACAAGCTGGCGAACGATGCCCTGCGTGATGGTGCCCGGCTCCTTGACCGAGATGCCTTCGGCGATGCTGTCGCCGCCGCAGGGCAGGGTTTCGCCCTTCATCTTCGCGGCCATCGAGGGGTAGAGCGCCGCCTGCACCCCGATAACCTCCACATCAGGGCGCATCGCGCGCGCCGCGATTGACATGCCGGAGATGAGCCCGCCGCCGCCGATCGGGACGACCAGCGTGTCGATCTTGGGTGCGTCTTTGAGCATTTCGACCGCAACGGTGCCTTGTCCTGCGATCACGAGCGGATTGTCGAAGGGATGCACGAAGGTGAGGCCGCGCTCGATCTCAAGCTCGCGGGCGCGGGCATAGGCCTCGTCGAAATTGTCGCCGTGAAGCACGATCGTCGCGCCGTGGCTTTCGGTCTGCTGCACCTTCACCACGGGCGTGTAGCGCGGCATCACGATCGTCGTGGGGATGCCGAGACGCGTGCCGTGGTAGGCGATGCCCTGTGCGTGATTGCCCGCCGACGCGGCGATCACGCCCTTCTTGCGCTGTGCGTCGGTGAGCGACAGCAGCGTATTGAGCGCGCCGCGCTCTTTGTAGGCGGCGGTGAACTGAAGATTTTCGAACTTCAGCCACACTTCGGCACCGAGAATATCGGAAAGCGTGCGCGATTTCAGGCAGGGCGTGTGGATGATGTGCGGCATGATCGCCATGTGCGCTGCCTCGATATCGGCAAACGTCACCGGCAAAGCCGCCACACCCTGAGAATCGCCCATCTGGTCATCCTGACTTACGAAATTTGCACCGGCGCCATAGCCGATCTGGAAGCCGAGGCAAACAGCCGCTACCAAGCCGCGCGAACGGATTGAACAGGAGTCAGCCGATGGCGCGGGTCGCATTTCTTGGAATGGGTGTGATGGGTGCGCCTATGGCGCGGCATCTGAAGGCGGCGGGCCACGATGTTACCGTCTACAATCGTACACGCGCGAAGGCGGAAGGCTGGGTCGCCGCAAACGGCGGCGCGTTCGCCGAAACCCCTGCCGAAGCCGCGAACGGCGCCGAGGTCGTGCTGACGTGCGTGGGCAACGACGACGATCTGCGCGACGTGACGCTGGGGCCGGACGGCGCATTCGGCGCGATGGCACCGGGCAGCCTTTACATCGATCACACAACGGTCTCCGCGGCGATCGCGCGCGAGCTTGCCGAGACGGGCGCGGCGCGCGGCATCGGCGTTCTTGATGCGCCGGTTTCGGGCGGTCAGGCAGGCGCGGAGAACGGCCGCCTGACGATCATGGTCGGCGGCGACGCGGAAAGTTTCGCACGCGGCGAGCCGGTGATGCAGGCCTATGCGCAGCGGATCGGCCTGATGGGGCCGGCGGGTGCGGGGCAGCTCACCAAGATGGTCAATCAGGTCTGCATCGCGGGCGTTTTGCAGGGCCTTGCCGAGGCGATGAACTTCGCGATGGAAGCGGGGCTCGATGCAAATGCCGTCGTTGACGTGATCTCGAAGGGCGCGGCGCAAAGCTGGCAGATGGACGTCCGCGCGCCGACCATGATCAAGGGCGAATACGACTTCGGTTTCGCGGTCGACTGGATGCGCAAGGATCTGTCGCTCGTGCTCGGCGAAGCGCGCAACCTCGGGCTTTCACTGCCGCTCACCGCTCTGGTTGACCAGTTCTATGCCGACGTCCAGAACATGGGCGGGGGGCGGCAGGACACGTCCTCGCTGCTCAGACGGTTCAGGGGATGAAGACCATGCGGATCGCGCTCGCGCTTGCAGCTCTCCTCTCGGCAGGCGCGGCGGACGCGCGGACCGTGATCGTCAATGCAAACGGCTACACGCTCGACGATATCGGCAGGTTTCAGAAATTCGGGGGACTCGTCGTCGGCGACGACGGCCGCGTCGAGCGCCTGCTGAAACCCGGCGAGACGGCGGACGGTGATGTGATCGACGCGGAGGGCAGGACGCTGCTGCCCGGCCTCATCGATGCGCACGGCCATGTCCTGGGCCTTGGCTTCCTGGCGCTTCAGATCGACCTTTCGGACACGACGAGCATCGATCAGGCGCTGGCGAAGATCGCATCCGCTGCCGCCGCGACCCCGGGGCGGAAATGGATCGTCGGCGGCGGCTGGAATCAGGTGAGCTGGGGGCTCGATCGTTTCCCGACCGCCGAAGACCTCGACATTGCCGTGGCAGACCGTCCGGTCTGGCTGACCCGCGTCGACGGCCACGCGGGCTGGGCGAATTCGGCAGCCTTGAAAGCGAGCGGCATCACCGCGAAGACGCCCGACCCCGCAGGCGGCCGCATCGAACGCGACGCAGACGGCAAGCCGACCGGCGTGCTTGTCGATACGGCGATGGCGCTGGTCGAGAAAAAGCTGCCGCCGCCGACCACTGCGGAAAACGCTGCCGCGTTTGAAACGGCGCTGCGGATCATGGCGTCCGTCGGGCTTACCGGGGTTCATGACGCGGGCATCGATCCGGCGACGTGGGCGCTTTACGAGCAATTCGCGAAGGACGGAAAGCTGACCGCGCGCATCTCTGCCATGGCGGGTGGTGCGGATGCGCTGCGGGCGATCGCGCCGAAAGGGGCGACCGGCTGGCTTTATGAAGATCGCCTTGCGCTGAACACGGTGAAGCTGGTCGCGGACGGCGCGCTCGGCTCGCGCGGCGCGGCGATGCTCGAACCCTACAGCGACGATCCCGAAAACACCGGGCTGACGATGATTGAGGGTGCCAAGCTGCGCAACGTGATCGCGTCCGCCTCGATGCGCGGCTTTCAGGTGAACGTCCACGCCATCGGCGACAAGGCGAACCGCGAGGTGCTGAACGCGTTCGCGGACGTCCAGAAGATGGGCCAGCCGCTCGTGCGCCCCAGCATCGAGCACGCACAGATCATCGCGCCGGATGACCTCGTCCGCTTCGGCAAGCTCGGCGTCATCGCCTCGATCCAGCCGACGCACGCAACATCGGACAAGGCCATGGCGGAAGCCCGCGTCGGGCCGGAGCGGATCAAGGGCGGCTACGCATGGAAATCGCTCGTGAACAGCGGCGCGCGCATCGCGGGCGGATCGGACTTCCCCGTGGAACCCGCAAATCCCTTCTACGGCCTCCACGCCGCCGTCACGCGGCAGGATCGGGGCGGAGAGCCGCCGAAAGGCTGGTATGCCAACGAGGCGCTCACCCGCCAGCAGGCGTTCGCAGCCTTCACCACCGGGGCGGCCTACGCCGGGCAGCACGAGCGCGCGGTCGGCACGCTTACTCCGGGCAAGTGGGCGGACTTCATCCTGATCGATGGAGACATCTTCAAGATGCCCGCGGGCGACATCTGGAAGGCGAAGGTACTGGAAACGTGGCTTGCCGGCAAACGCGTCTACGTCCGGGATTAACCCCGCCTACTGCTGCTTCAGCACCGGAATGATGCTCGCGAAATCGTCGGTCCACGGTTCGAGACCCGGCCTTTCGCGCAGCAGCGCCCAGCCCGCCGGCCCAGCTCCGCCGCCGTACATCAAATCCTGCATCCGCGTTTCGGTGGGGGTGAGCGCAACCCAGATCGAGCGCGAGTAATCGATGCCGGGAAGGCCGGGGTCGTAGGGCGTGTGGTCGCGCACGCGCGCGGTCCAGCCCATGTCGCTTGCGATTGATGCGATCACCGGCTGCAGGTCGATATGGCGGTTCGAGATGTGGACCATCAGCACGCCGTCCGGCTTCAAGGCGCCCGCATAAACCTTGAACGCCTCCTCGGTCATCAGGTGCATGGGGATCGCGTCCGACGTGAAGGCGTCGATGGCGATGAGGTCGTAGGTGTGCCTGGGCTCCTTCGCGAGCGACAGGCGCGCATCGCCCATCACCACGCGCAGGTCGGGCGTGCAGCGCGAGATATAGGTGAACAGCCGCTCGTCCCTCGCGATCCGCACGACGAGCGGATCGATCTCGAATGCGGTCCAGCCCTGTCCCGGCTGCGCGAAGCAGGAGAGCGAGCCCGCGCCGAGCCCCACATAGCCGACCTTGGCGAAGCGCCCGGCAATCTTCGGCAGTGCCGCGAACGCCTCGGCGACGCCGCTGCCCTTGGCGTAGTAGGACTGCGGCTCGCTCTGCAGGTCGGGGATCAGGCTCTGCACCCCGTGCAGTGTCGTGCCGTGCTCGAGCTGGCGGATGAGGCGGGCGCCATCGGCCTTTATGGTGTAGATGCCGAAGAAGCTGCGCTCGCGCGCCAGTTCAATGCGGCTGATCGCGATCGCCTGCCAGCCGCCGAGGCCGAGCATCAGCGCGCCGAAGCAGGCCGCGAAGGTGAGCCGCCGTCCGATCGACAGCACGGCGGCAAGCGCGATGATCGCCAGCGCAGGCGCTGCGGTTTCGGCGCGATCGGCGAGGATCAGTTCGGTGTGCACCCACCACGATGCGACAAGCGAGACGAGCGGCAGGGCGATGTCGAGAACGAGGCCCCGGCGACCTTTCCAAAGCGCCCCGATACGCTTCGTCAGCGGCTTCGCGGGGATCAGCGCCGCCGCGCAGACGAGCAGGATCGGATGCTCGTAAACCCAGTCGAACACCAAAGGCGCGACGATCGCGGAGAAGCCGCCGCCGATGACACCGCCGAGCGATATCCACAGGTAAAAGTCGGTGAGCTGCGAAGGCGGCGGCCGCCGCTCTGCAAGGTGGCCATGCAGCGCCAGCGCGACGACGAACAGCAGGACGAGATTGGTGAGCGCCATCAGCAGCGCGAACACGCCCTGCGCGAGGAACGTGTAGCCGCCGAGCAGCAGCAGCAGGATCGGCGAAGCCATCTTCGCCTGCTTCACGAAGATCGCCCCGCCCATCGAGAAGGCGACGATGAAGGTGAGGAGGTAGAGCGCGAGCGGCACGACCCAGAGAAGCGGCACGGCGACGATGTCCGTCGTCAGGTGCGTCGTCGTGGAGAGCAGCAGGCCCGATGGCACGGCGGCAAGCGCCGTCCAGACCGCGCGCTCGCGCCAGGTCGCGGGCGGAGCGGCCTCGGCGGCAGGCGCCGGGTCGCGTGCCGGGCGGCGGGCGCAGAAGGCCACGAGCAGCGCGAGGACCACGAACCCGCCCGACCAGAGCCACGCCTGCTCCTTCAGCCGCAGATAGGGCTCGACCGCGAACGGATAGGCGAGGAGCGCAAGCAGGCTTCCTGCATTGCTCGCCGCGTAGAGGAAATAGGGGTCCGCCGCCGCCGGGTCGTCGACGCGCGCGTACCACGATTGCATCAGCGGCGCCTGAGCGGCGACGACGAAGAACACCGGGCCGATCGAGGCGCCGAGCAGCGCCAGCAGCCACAGCATCGGCGGCAAAGTCTCCCGCCCGCCGACGTCCGCGAGGCTGATCGGCAGCGTGAGCGCCGCGACGGCAAACACGGCGAGGTGGACGATCGTCTGACGTCGCTGCGCCATGCGGCTGATCGCGTGCGCGTAGACGTACCCGGCGAGCAGCATCGCCTGGTAGAACAGCATCGCGACATTCCACACCGCGGGCGCGCCCCCCAGTGTCGGCAGCGCCAGGCGGCCGAGCATCGGCTGGATAAGGAACAGGAGGAAGGAGCCGAGGAAGATCGTCGCGATGAACAGCGGCCGCGCCGCCAGCCCCCGCGTCTGAACGCCCTCGGCGACTGTCATCCGAGCAACCGCGCCGCGTCGCGTGCGTAGTAGGTGAGGATGCCCGAGCAGCCCGCGCGTCGGAACGCGGTCAACGCCTCGACGATCATGCGATCGCGCTCGATCAGGCCTGCCCGCGCCGCCGTCTCCAGCATCGCGTACTCGCCGGAGACCTGATAGGCGAACACGGGGATATTGAACGCGTCCTTCACGCGGGCGATCACGTCGAGATACGGCATTCCCGGCTTCACCATCACGCTGTCCGCCCCCTCGGCGATGTCGAGCGCGACCTCGCGGAGCGCCTCGTCGGCGTTCGCGGGGTTCATCTGGTAGGTCTTCTTGTCGCCCTTCAGGAAGCCGCCCGACCCGACCGCATCGCGGAACGGGCCGTAGAAGGCGGAGGCGTATTTGGCGGCGTAGCTCATGATCTGAACATCATGGAAGCTGCCCGCCTCCAGCACCTTGCGGATCGCGCCGACGCGGCCGTCCATCATGTCCGAAGGCGCGATGATGTCCGCCCCGGCGCGCGCCTGCACGAGCGCCTGGCCCTGCAGCATCTCGATGGTCTCGTCGTTGAGGATGCGCCCGTCTTCGGAAAGCAGCCCGTCGTGGCCGTGCGTCGTGTAGGGATCGAGCGCGACGTCCGTCAGCACGCCGATGCCGGGCGCGGCAGCTTTGATGGCCTTGATCGCGCGGCAGGTGAGGTTGTCGGGGTTGAGCGCCTCGCGGCCGTCGGCGGTACGGCGGTCGGCGGGCGTGTTGGGGAAGAGCGCGATGCAGGGGATGCCGAGGCTTTCGGCTTCCTTCGCTGCCTCGGCGACGAGATCGACCGACAGGCGCTCGACGCCCGGCATCGTCGGCACCGCCGTGCGCTCGCCTTTGCCTTCAGTGACGAACAGCGGCCAGATGAAATCGGCCGGAGAGAGCGTCACTTCCGCGAACAGCGCGCGTGACCAGGCGTGCGCGCGGGGGCGTCTCAGGCGGGTGGCGGGGTAGGCGGCGGCGGGTTTGGGGACGGGCGACATGGGCGGCATCTATGGTCGAAAACGCACGCCTTGAGAAGCACAGGCTTTACCGGGGTGCGGCGCGGGCGCTAAGCGCGGATCATGACGGGACTCACGATAGAAGCCGTGCTCACCGGCACCGCGCGCCTCCTGCGCGGCGAGGAGATGAGCGCGATCGCAAAGGTGCCCCGGCACGGCGCGGTGGTCGTGAAGCCGCTCGGCCTTGATGGCGATGAGCAGGCGGATACGGTCCACCACGGCGGCGTCGACATGGCGATCCACCACTATCCGCGCGATCACTATGCGTGGTGGGCGGAAAAGATGCCGGATCAGCCGCTGCTCGGCGCGGCGGGTGCCTTCGGCGAGAATATCTCGACGACGGGCCTCGATGAGCACACCGCCTGCATCGGTGACCGCTACCGGCTCGGCACGGCGCTCGTCGAAATCTCGCAGGGCCGCCAGCCCTGCTGGAAACCAGCGCACCGGCTGGGGCGCCCGGCGCTCGTCGCCGAGATCGTCAAGACGGGGCGCTCGGGCTGGTACTACCGTGTGCTCGAACCCGGCGTCGTCGCGGTCGGCGACGTTCTGACGCTCGAACGCAGGCCGCATCCCGAATGGACCGTGGCACGCGTCTTCGGCCTGATCGTCGGCGGCGCGGGCAAGGCTGATCCCGCATCGCTGAAGGCGCTTTCGGTACTGAAGCCGCTGTCCACCGAATGGCGCGACCGGGCGCGGATGATGTCGTGACCTGCCCGCCCATTCTCGTTTTCGATTCGGGCATGGGCGGCCTCTCGGTGCTGGCGCCGATCCGCGCCGCGCTGCCGCAGGCGCCGGTGGTGTATGTGGCGGACAACGCCGGGTTCCCCTACGGCAGCAAGAGCGAGGCGGAAATCGCCGCGCGCGTGCCCGCGCTGCTCGGGCGGTTGACGGAGCGCTACCGTCCCCGCCTCATCGTCATCGCCTGCAACACCGCCTCCACGATCGCGCTGTCACACGTCCGGGCCGCGCTCGACGTGCCGGTGGTGGGCACCGTGCCCGCCATCAAGCCCGCAGCCGAAGCGACCAAAACGAAGGTGATCGGCGTACTCGGCACGCCCGCCACGGTGCGGCAAGCCTATGTCGACAACCTTGCCGCCGAGTTCGCATCGGACTGCGTCGTGCTCCGCCACGGAGCGCCCGACCTTGCCGCAATGGCAGAGGCGAAGCTGCGCGGGGAGTCGGTTCCGGCGGAGGATTATGCGGCGGCAATGGCGGGGCTCACCGGGCAGCCGCACGGCGAGGCGATGGACATCGTCGTGCTCGCCTGCACGCACTTCCCGCTCGTCGAGGAGGAGCTTGCCGCCGCCGCCCGCCGACCGATGCGGTTCGTCCACGGCGGCGCGGGCATCGCGCGCCGCGTCGCGCAACTGCTCCGAGATGCCGACTGGACCGGCTGCGCGCCCGCAGGCCTTGCCGTTTTCACGGCGAGAGACGAGAAGGCCGCCGCGCTTGGGCCTGCATTGGCGGAACGCGGCCTTGACGTTGGTTATCTATAACAAAGGGGTGGCGACGAATTTTATGACCATGCATGAGGAGTTGCTCACGCGCCTCAACGCCGATCTGCCGCCGACCGGCATTTTGCTCGGCGCCGAGATTCTGGAGCTGGACCCGTCGGGCCGCGTTCGCATGTCGTTCGTCGCGACGCCCGCGTTCTGCAACCCCAACGGCACCGTACAGGGCGGCATCGTTGCCGCGATGCTCGACGACGCGGCGGAGATGGCCTGCGTTGCCGATGCGGGCAAGCGCATCTTCGTCGCGACGATCGAGATGAAGGTGAGCTTCCTGCTGCCTGCGAAAGCCGGGAAACTCTATGCGGAAGGGCGCGTCATCAAGCGCGGCCGCATGATCGCATTCCTTGAAGCCGACCTTTTCGATGGCGAAGGCCTGCTCCTTGCGCGTATGACCTCCACCGCCGCGCCGCGTGCATTCTGAACGACTTGAGGGAAGCTGGATGACCGACGACATCGTGTTCGAAAGGCGCGGCCGCGCCGGGCTGATCACACTGAACCGACCGCAGGCGCTGAACGCGCTCAATCGCGAGATGTGCCTCGCGCTGCACCGTCAACTCGATGCGTGGGCGGGCGACGACGACGTTTCGGTGGTGATCATTCGCGGCGCGGGCGAGAAGGCATTCTGCGCGGGCGGCGATGTGGTGGGCCTCTACCATTCCGGCAAGGAAGGCACTTCGGAGTGGGAAGGCTTCTTCGCGGACGAATACCGCATGAACTTTGCCATCGGTACGTTTCCGAAGCCGTATGTGGCGCTTGTCGATGGGTTCAGCATGGGCGGCGGGGTCGGCGTCTCCGTTCACGCGCCGTACCGCGTCGTTACCGAAAAGACGCTGTTCGCCATGCCTGAAACCGGCATCGGCCTGATCCCGGATGTCGGCGGCACACATGCGCTCGCGCAGATGCCGGGCGAAGTCGGCACCTATCTCGGCCTGTCGGGCGCGCGTCTGAAAGCCGCGGACTGCATGTATGCGGGCTACGGCACGCATCACTGCACGAGCGCGCAGATAGAGGCGCTGACCGATGCGCTAGCCGAGGGCGGCGATGTCGCGCAGACGCTGAACGCCTTTCATTCGGACGCGGGGCCCGCGCCGCTTGAGGCGGTTCGCGCCGAGATCGACCGGCACTTCGCCTTCGATACGGTGGAAGCGATCATGGAATCGCTTTCGCTCGGCAGCGACTGGGCGGTGGCGCAGCGCGACACGCTGATGAAGATGTCGCCGACGAGCATGAAAATCAGCCTCCGCGCGCTCCGCGAGGCGCGAGGCGATGACCTCGCCGGATGCCTCCGCCGCGAATACCGGCTGGTTTCCGCGATCAAGTCCGGCCATGATTTCTTCGAAGGCATCCGCGCCCAGCTTATCGACAAGGACAAGTCGCCGCGCTGGCGCCCCGCTGCGCTCCGCGACGTGACCGACGAAATGGTGGACGGCTATTTTGCGCCCCCGGCGTGGGGAGACCTCAGCTTTTGAACGGCAGCGCGCTTGTCGTCGGCCTTGGCCTCAATGGCCTCGGCGTCGTGCGGTCGCTGGCGAAAGCGGGAGTCCGCGCCCATGCCTTCGACGACACGATGGGGCCTTATACCGCCACGCGCCACGGCACGAAGGCGAAGGCGCCGCTTGCCGGCGAAGGGCTCGTCGAAGCGCTTGCGGCGTACCGTGCGCGGCTCGATCACGACCCCGTGCTGTTCCTGACGCGCGAGGACGGCGTCGCCACGGTGGCCGCGAACCGGGACCGGATTCCCGGTTACCGGATCGCGATGCCGGGCCGCGACGTTGTCGAGGCGATGGTCAACAAGGACCGGTTCATGCCGATCGCGGCGCGCGCCGGGCTTTCCGTGCCGCGCACGGTGACGCTGCGCAGCGCCGATGACCTCGCGCTCCTTGAAAAGCTGACGCCGCCGCTGATCGTGAAGCCGAGCGAGCATGTCGCCGCCTATCAGGCGCGCTTCAAGAAGGCGTATGTCTTCGAAAGCGCCGCCGACGCAGCCCCGATGATCCCCGATATGCTCGCCGCCGCGGGCGAACTCGTGGCGCAGGAATATGTGCCGGGGGACGACGGCAGCGTGTTCTTCTGCCTCGGCTATTTCAGCGCGGGGAGCGATATGCTCGCCGCGTACACGGGCTACAAGACGGCAAGCTGGCCGCCGCGCGTCGGCGGCACGGCCGGATGCGCGCCCGCGCCCGAAGCGCACGCGCGGCTCGCGGCCGACACGCAGGCGTTTTTCGCCGCGGCGCGCTTTCAGGGCATGGGCAGCCTCGAATTCAAGCGCCACGCGGTAACGGGCGCGTTCATCATGATCGAGCCGACCGCCTGCCGCACCGACTACCAATCGGAGCTGGCGACGCTGAACGGCGTGAACCTGCCCGCAGTGCAATTCGCCGACCAGATGCGCCTGCCGCTGCCCGACGCCCAGCCCCGGCACCGGTTCGGCTGGCGCGATCCCGGCGCGGTCGCATCTGGCGCGGTGGTGCCCAAGTCAGGAGCCGGCTGGCGGGCGGTCGACGCGCTCTGGCGCGGCGACGATCCCGGCCCGTGGCTCGCGTCGGGCCGCAACCGTATCGCCCGCAAGCTTGGCCTTGCCGGACGGCGATGAAACCTTAACCGACTCCCGCTAGGCAGGCTTCATGCTCAATACCTTGAAATCGCTCTACAACGACTTCCAGCTTGCCCCCGCCGAGCGCGAGGCGAAGAAACGCGACGCAGCCGGGCTGCCGTTCGCCGATCCCGGCATCGACGCGGCCGTCGCGGCCTGCACCGCATGGCTCGGCCGCGCGCAGGATTGCTCGGCGACCGCCGACGGCGGCGTGGCGCGCGATTATCACGTCGCGAAGGGCTGGGCGACGAGCTACCCCGAAACCACCGGCTACATCATCCCGACGCTGCTGGTGCTGGGCGAGGAAGCGCGTGCGCGCCGGATGCTCGACTGGCTCTGCGCGATCCAGCTCGATGACGGCGGCTTCCAGGGCGGCAAGATCGATGCCGTGCCCGTCCAGTCCGTCACCTTCAACACCGGCCAGATCCTGATTGGCCTCGCCATCGGCGCCCGCACGCTCGGCGACGCCAAGTATCTGGACGCCATGCACGGCGCCGCGCGTTTCCTCAGGGATTCGCTTGACCCGGACGGCTGCTGGCGTTCGCACCCATCGCCGTTCACGCACGCGGGCGAAAAGGCCTATGAAACGCATGTGTCATGGGGCCTTTTCGAAGCCGAGCGCACCGCGCCTGGCGAAGGCTACGGCGCGGCAGGGCTTCGGCAGGTCGACTGGGCGCTCGGCAAGATGCAGGCGAACGGCTGGGTCGATGATTGCTGCCTGCAGCACAAGGACAAGCCGCTCACGCACACGCTCGGCTATTACCTGCGCGGCGTAGTCGAGGCGCACCGGCTTTCCGGCGAGCAGCGCTACCTCGACGCGGCGCTGAAGATGGCGCGTGCCCTCGTCGGCGCCCTCCGCAGCGACGGTGCACTTCCGGGCCGTCTGCGGTCTGACTGGTCGGCGGCGGTCGATTGGTCGTGCCTTACCGGCAACGTGCAGGTCGCCGAAAGCCTGTTCTATCTCGCCCCGCTCGGCGGCGGCGACGCTTTCGTCAAGGCAGGGAAGGGGCTGAACGCCTTCGTGCGCCGCACGATCGCGACAGAGGGCAACCCCGATCTCGTCGGCGGCGTGCGCGGTTCGTTCCCGATCGACGGCGAATACGGTCAGTGGGCGTACCTCAACTGGGCCGCGAAATTCGCCATCGACAGCTTTCTTGTCGAGAAATTGATCTAAGTCATTCCAGCTCCTCGTTAAAGTTGCGAATAGATCGCAACAGAAGGCTGCGACATAAAGTGGGGTGACGGCGATGCCACCTCCGATGTAAAGCGGTCAAAACGGCGGGCAGGACGGGTTAGAGAGCGTGGACTACAACCGTATTTTCCAGGATGCGATCGACAGGCTGCACGCCGAGGGCCGCTACCGCGTTTTTATCGACATCCTGCGCAATCGGGGGAACTACCCGAACGCGCGCTGCTTTGCCGGCCACAACGGCGCGCGCCCGATCACCGTCTGGTGCTCGAACGACTATCTCGGCATGGGTCAGAACCCGAGCGTTATCGCCGCGATGGAAGAGACGCTGCACGATGTCGGCGCCGGCTCCGGCGGCACGCGCAACATCGGCGGCAACACGCACTATCACCTGGAGCTTGAGAACGAGCTTGCCGAGCTTCACAGCAAGGAAGCCGCGCTGCTCTTCACCTCGGGCTACATCTCGAACGAGGCGACGCTCTCCACGCTCGGCAAGCTGCTACCCGGCTGCATCGTGTTTTCCGATGAGCTGAACCATGCCTCGATGATCGCGGGCATTCGCGGCGCGGGCTGCGAAAAGCGCGTGTTCCGCCACAACGACCTCGAACATCTCGAAGAGCTGCTCGCCGAGGCGCCAAGGGATGCCGCGAAGCTGATCGCCTTCGAAAGCGTCTACTCGATGGACGGCGACATCGCGCCCATCGCCGAAATCTGCGACCTCGCCGACAAGTATAACGCGCTGACGTATCTGGACGAGGTCCACGCGGTCGGCATGTACGGCGACCACGGCGGCGGCATTTCGGAGCGGGACGGTGTCGCGCACCGCCTGACCATCATCGAAGGCACGCTCGCCAAGGCGTTTGGCATCATGGGCGGCTATATCGCGGCGTCCAAGACGCTGACCGACGTGATCCGCAGCTACGCACCGGGCTTCATCTTCACGACCAGCCTTGCGCCGGTCCTCGTCGCCGGCGCGCTCGCCAGCGTGCGCCACCTGAAGTCGTCAAGCGTCGAGCGGGAGGGCCAGCAGGCGGCCGCCGAGATGCTGAAGGCGAAGATGCGGGGTGTCGGCCTGCCGGTCATGCCGTCCACCACGCATATCGTGCCGCTGCTCGTCGGCGATGCCACGAAGTGCAAGAAGATCAGCGACATCCTGCTCATCGAGTACGGCGTCTACGTGCAGCCGATCAACTACCCGACCGTGCCGCGCGGCACGGAGCGTCTGCGCTTCACCCCCGGTCCCACCCACAGCGAAGCAATGATGGACGATCTCGTCCGCGCGCTCGCGGAGATCTGGGACCGCCTGGAAATGCGCATCGCGGCCTAACGCGCCTTTTCGAGATACGAACGCGGATCTACGGCAACGAACCCCGGCGTCGTCCCGGCGAAGTGATCTAGCCAGTATTTGTGGCCTGATCCCACGATCACCAGCACGCGCTCGCCCGGCTTCGCGATGAGGCCGATCTTGGCGAACATCTTCGCGTTTCGCATGTACCACATCGCGTTCAGCACGACGCCGGGCTGGTCCTCGCCGTCGCCGAAGCGGAGCATGTCGTAGTAGCCCTTCGCGTGCTCCGCCGTGTTGCGGGCGGGGTCGTTGATCGTGAGCAGCAGTTCGGGGATCGACTGGGTTTCCTGCGCCTTTGTCTGCGCCTCGGCCTCCTGCCGGAAATAATCGAACACCGCGTCGAGTTCGGCCTTCTGTCCGTTCGCGGTGGCGAAGGCTTCCACCGGGCTGAACGGGAAATAGTCGGGCTCGCCGGGGCCGGGTTGCTCGTCGAAGCCGTAGACGTCGGTATGGCCGAGCTTCCGCGCCAACCGGAAACCGATCTGGATGACCTCGTTGGTCTTCGTCTTCAGGTCTTCGGGCTTGAACGCCCGGTATTCGGGCACCGTGAACGGCTGGGGATATTGCCATTCCACCAGCACCTTGTCAGGCCTCCACGCCGCGAGCGCGTCCGTCAGCCGTTCGAGTTCCGCCTGCCGCTTCGGGGTGGTCACGTCGTCGGCCTTTACGTTCGCCTTGTCGAGACCGGCGTTCGAGAAGTGGTAGGTGCCGAGCACCATCACGGCAGCGTCTTTGGCGGCAGCGGGCGAGGCGACGACGAGCGCAACTGCGACGAGTGATACGATGCGCATTAAGCCTCCCTGTCTTTGTGTGTTATGTATGCAATACACTCGATGCATAGGCAAGGCCTGTTTCGCGCGCTAAGCTCCCGTCATGGCGACGAAAAGCATCAACCTCGCGCTGCAGGGCGGCGGCAGCCACGGCGCGTTCACATGGGGCGTTCTCGACCGGCTGCTTGAAGACAAACGCATCGAGCTCTCTGCGATCTCCGGCACCAGCGCGGGGGCGATGAACGCCGCCGCGCTTGCGCAGGGCTGGATGACGGACGGCCGCGAGGGTGCGCGGGAATGTCTCGACCGCTTCTGGAAACGCGTGTCCGACGCGGCGATGTTCGTTCCGGTGCGCGATACGCCGTGGACCGATTGGTGGTCAGCATGGACTGGCCACGGCGCGCCAGGCCGCGAAATTCTCCGGCAGGTGTCGCGTGCGATGAGCCCCTACCAGTTCAATCCCGCGGGTCTCAATCCGCTGCGCGATATCGTCGCCGACTCCTTCGATTTCGAAAAGATCGGCAGTTGCAAGGCGCTGACGCTGTTCATTGCGGCGACCAATGTCTTTACCGGCAAGGTGAGGGTGTTCTCGGGCCACGAGGTTACGGCGGACGTGCTCGCTGCCTCCGCCTGCCTGCCGCAGCTGTTTCAGGCGGTCGAGATCGACGGGGAGCCGTATTGGGACGGCGGCTACATGGGCAATCCGGCGCTGTTCCCACTGTTTTACCACCCCGGGCCGGAAGACATATTGCTCGTGCAGGTCAGCCCGATCGAGCGGCGCCAGACGCCCACCAGCGTCGAGGATATCGACAACCGCATCGACGAGATCGCCTTCAACGGATCGCTGCTCCGCGAGCTTCGCGCTATCGAGTTTGTCGACCGCCTGATCGAGACCGGGCAGATCGTCGCGGGCAAGCGCTACCGCAAGATCCTGATGCACCGTGTCGACGGCGGGGAGGAGCTTGCCGCTTATTCGCCGGCGACCAAGGTGAATGCCGACTGGCCATTCCTCACCGCGCTCCGCGATCTCGGGCGCGTGAAGGCGGAGCAGTGGTTGAAGGCGAACTATGCGGCGATCGGCAAGAAGGCCACGCTCGATCTGCGGGGCATCTATACGTAACGCGGATGCCACAATTCTTGGTAGCGTCCGAAGGCCCGCTCCCCTAGATAGTGCGCTCACGCGAATCGCACCCGCAGCTTGCATGAGGCCCGCCGCTCCATGTCCGTTATCGCCATTGGCAGCGACCACGCCGGTTACGTCCTGAAGTCCGCTGTTGCGGACTGGCTGAGGGAAGCCGGGCACGAGGTTCTCGACCTCGGCACCAACGGCGGCGAGTCCGTCGATTACCCGGATTTCGGCCGCGCGGTCGGCGAAGCGGTGGCTTCCGGCAAGGCCGAGAAGGGTGTTGTTGTCTGCGGCTCGGGCATCGGTATTTCGATCGCGGCGAACCGGGTGAAGGGCGCGCGCGCTGCGCTCTGCATGAACGGGCTGATGGCGCGGCTGTCGCGCCAGCACAACGATGCGAACATCCTCGCGCTCGGCGAACGCCTGATCGGCATCGAGACGGCGCGCGATTGCCTCAATGAATTTCTGAACACGCCCTTCGAGGGCGGACGTCACCAGCGGCGCGTCGACAAATTGTCGGCGTAGCCCACGAAGGAGATACGAGCATGAGCACCGCCGCCGCCACGCCGCTTGCCCAGGACGGGTTCTTCACGGACGGTGTCGCGACTGCCGACAAGGCGGTTTTCGACGCGATCACCAAGGAACTGACCCGCGAGCGCGACCAGATCGAGCTGATCGCCTCCGAGAACATCGTGAGCCGCGCGGTTCTGGAAGCGCAAGGCAGCGTGTTCACGAACAAGTATGCCGAGGGCTATCCCGGCAAGCGTTACTATCAGGGCTGCGCACCTTCGGATGAGGTCGAGCAGCTTGCCATCGACCGCGCACGCAAGCTCTTCGACTGCGCTTATGCCAACGTGCAGCCGCACTCCGGCGCGCAGGCGAACGGCGCGGTGATGATGGCGCTGGTGCAGCCGGGCGAGACGATCCTCGGCATGAGCCTCGCCGCTGGCGGCCACCTGACGCACGGTGCGCCGCCCGCGCAGTCCGGCAAATGGTTCAACGCCGTGCAATACGGCGTGCGCGAAAGCGACCACCTCGTCGATTTCGACGAGGTCGAGCGGCTGGCGCTGGAGCACAAGCCGAAGCTCATCATCGCGGGTGGCTCCGCCTATCCGCGCACGCTCGATTTCCCGCGCTTCCGCGAAATCGCCGACAAGGTGGGCGCGTATCTGCTCGTCGACATGGCGCACTTCGCCGGTCTCGTCGCGGCGGGGCTGCACCCGAGCCCGCTGCCGCACGCGCATGTGGTGACCACGACGACGCACAAGACGCTGCGCGGCCCGCGCGGCGGCATGGTGCTCTCGAATGACGAGGCGCTCGGCAAGAAGATCAACTCGGCGGTGTTCCCCGGCCTTCAGGGCGGCCCGCTGATGCATGTGATCGCCGCCAAGGCTGTGGCGTTCGGCGAGGCGCTGGACCCCAGCTTCAAGGTCTACGCGCAGGCGGTGATCGCCAACGCGAAGACGCTGACGGGACGCCTCAAAGAGCGCGGCTGCGACATCGTGGCGGGCGGCACCGACACGCATCTGGCGCTGATCGACCTTCGCCCCAAGGGCCTCACCGGCAAGGATGCCGACGAGGCGCTGGAGCGCAGCCACATCACCTGCAACAAGAATGGCGTGCCGTTCGATCCGCTCCCGCCGACGAAGACAAGCGGCATCCGCGTCGGCTCGCCCGCGGGCACGACGCGCGGCTTCGGGCAAGCTGAGTTCACGCTCATCGCCGACATGATCGCCGATGTGCTCGATGGTCTTGCCGCGAACGGCGCGGAGGGCAATGGTGCGGTCGAGGCGGACGTGCGGGCGCGCGTGAAAGCGCTTTGCGGTCGCTTCCCGATCTATCCGGGGCTCTGACGCACAAGGTCGGGGAAGGGGGGACGAGCGATGCGCTGCCCGTTTTGCGGAGGCGAGGATAGCCAGGTCAAGGACTCGCGTCCGACCGAAGACGGCAGCGCGATCCGTCGTCGCCGTCAGTGCCCGGCGTGTGGCGCGCGTTTCACGACTTTCGAGCGTGTGCAGCTTCGCGAGCTGGTGATCCTCAAGAAGTCCGGCGACAAGGAAGTCTTCGAGCGCGACAAGCTCGCCCGCTCCATCGAGATCGCCTGCCGCAAGCGTCCGATCGCGCCCGAGCGCATCGAGCGGCTGGTTTCCGGCATTGTCCGCCAGATGGAGGCGATCGGCGAGGCCGAGATCGAGGCCGAGGTGATCGGGCAGGCGGTGATGGAAGGGCTGAAGAGCCTCGACGCCGTCGCTTATGTGCGCTTCGCCAGCGTCTACCGCGACTTCCGCGAGGCCAAGGATTTCGAGGAGTTCATCGGCGCCATCGAAACCGTCGCGAGGACGGGGGCGAAGTGACCGGCGCGGCGGCCGGCCCGCCGCCGCCCGCCATCGTGCTGGTGCGGCCGCAGCTTGGCGAGAACATCGGCAAGGCGGCGCGCGCGATGCTCAACTTCGGGCTCGCCGAGATGCGCCTCGTCTCCCCGCGCGACGGCTGGCCGAACCCCGATGCGGGTCCGGCGGCGAGCGGCGCCGACATCGTGCTCGAAAACGCCCGCGTCTACGAAACCGTGTCCGACGCGGTGGCGGACTGCGCGTTCGTCTACGCCACCACCGTGCGCAAGCGCGGGCTCACCAAGCAAGTCGTCGGCCCCGAAAAGGCCGCACAGGACACGCGCAGCCGCGCGGGGCGCACCGCGATCCTGTTCGGCCCCGAACGCTCGGGCCTTGAAACCGACGACGTCGCCCTCGCGCAGGCGATCCTCACCGTTCCGGTGAACCCCGAGTTCGGCTCGCTGAACCTCGCGCAGGCCGTGATCCTCTTCGCCTACGAATGGTCGAAAGCGGGGGTGGGCGAGGCAGCGGCCTTCGACAACTACGAAGGCCCGGCCCCGCAGGCCGACCTCGAAGGGCTCATTGGGCAGATCGAAACCGCGCTAGACGCGGCAGAATATTTCCGCGTCGAAAGCCGCGCACTCACCTCGCGCCGCACACTGCGCAACATGCTGACGCGCCCCGGCTTCTCGGCGAAGGAGGTGCGAACATTCAGGGGCATCATCACGGCGCTGACGAAAGTGCGGCGCTAGCGCAGGTTCGTTTCCAGGAACGTGCCGATCCGTGTCAGCATGTCGATGCGGGCTTTGCTGTCGATGAGGCTGTGCTGCAACCCATCGAACTCGACATAATCGACAGATTTGCCTTCCTTGCGCAATTCGCGCGCCATGACGCGGGACTGCTCGACGTCGACATTCAGGTCCATGGTGCCATGGAACATCAACACGGGTACACGGATGGCGGCGGCGTGTTTGACCGGTGATCCAGCCTGCAGTTCCGGTCCGCTTCCGACAAAGTCCTTTACCAGCCGCGCGTTCTTGAAGAATCGCGCTTCGCTTACCACCCGTGCAAAATCCGTGACCGGGGCGATCGCGACTGCGGCCTTGTAGAGCGCAGGATCAACCACGTTCGATTGCAGCGCGGCATAGCCGCCATAGCTCCAGCCGACGATACCGATCCGATCTGCGTCCGCAAGTCCGCTCGCGATGGCCCAGCGGGCGCCGTCGTTGATGTCTCCGATCGCTTGCCGCCAGCCCTGAAAGCCGTTGTCGCCGATCCAGGCCTCCCCGTAGCCCCAGGATCCACGATAATTCGGTTGGAGAACCGCATAACCCTTCGCCGCAAGGAACTGCGCCATCCAGTCGAATCCCCAGGTGTCGCGGGATGAAGGGCCACCGTGCGGCATCACGATCAGTGGCAGGCGCTTGCCGTCCTGGCCCGGTGGCAAGGTGAGGTAGCCGGGGATGGATGTGCCATCGGCAGCCGGATAGCTAACGGGTTTGGTTTTCGCGAGCGTTCTGCCCTCTAACTGGTGCCTTACAGACGTAATCACCATCAACTCGCGCTTCTTGCGATCGAAGACGTAATAGGTGCCAGGGTCGTCGTCGGCCTGTGCGAACAGAAGGATGCGGTTTTCGTCCCATGACGTGTCGAGCAGGGTAATGCTCTTGCCGGGCAGGACTTTCGCAAGGCTTTTTCCCAGCGTTTTCAGTCCCTCGTCGAAATATTCGAGGTGCTCATAATCATCGTAGTAATACACGCCGACTGGGCGCTGTTTAGCGCCGAAACGGACGAGACCCGTTATGTCCACCTTGTCGTGTGCGAACACCGTGTCTTTCGCTGCACTGCCATCCAATCGATGCTTGACGAGCGCGTCACGTCCGTTGACGGGCTCCAGTGTATAAATATTGTCGCCGCTTTCATCGAAACCGACCATGGAGGCATCATCGGAAAGCGTGATTTGCTTCCATGCGCGGTCGGTCTGACCGCGATACCAGTGACTTCTCTTGCCGGTGTAGTTCCGATCGCCATCAACTTCCCGGATCGTGCGAAACCGGATTTCGCCTTTCGTATCCGAAACGTAGCGGGTTGTGTTCGCGTTGGGCCGTTCCTGCGTCGTCGATCGTCCATTGTAGATGTTGTACCGCTTCACGCCGAGCCCGGATTCCGGACTGAGCAGGCGCGTGCCGGTCGTGACCTGCTCAAGGAAAGGCACCTGCAGCAGCACGTTTTCCGGGTCTCCAGGGAGTGTATCAACAAGGGCGCCAGAATACTGATTGATCTCCAGCGACCGGTCATTACTGCGCGTGCCGAGCATGCGCAGGTTGGTTCCGTCTCGTCCGATCGCGAACATGCGCGTGAAGCCGAGCTTGATGCCATCAAGACTAGTTTCACCCACCACAAGGCAAGTCAGGCGGTCATTCTTCACCCAGCTACAGTCGGAAATTCTGGCCTGTTCGAATGATGAGTTCGCAATGAGGTTGTCCTTTCCCGTCGCGATTTCCGCGACGACGAAGTTCGTGTCGCGGGGTCCCGCAGGCGTTTTGTAGACGACGAAATCGCCGAGCGGAGACAGACCCACGCTTTCGACGTCTGCACGGGCACCGAATAGAGTGGCGAGGTCCGTCGTTTCGGCTGAAACTTCAAAGGACAGTACGGATGAAAGAATTATTGCGGATAATGTTCTACCGGAAATACGCATGCCTGCCCCCGTTTCTTCTCTGAAACTATCTTTATATTAAAAGGCGATTGCAAGTCCTTCATCGTGGTCTTCGGTGTCTTCGATCATTGTAAATCCGTTGACACTGCCTAGGCACCCCGCTAAACGCGCGCCTTCGCAATTGGCCCTGCACGTCCGGTGAAGCAGGCGCCGCATTCTGTGAATGGCAGGATGGTGCGGTTCCGGGCACTTTTGAACGCGAATTGAAAGGATGGCGCATGTCGAAGCGCAGCAGTGCAAAGTACAAGCTTGATCGCCGCATGGGCGAGAATATCTGGGGTCGTCCAAAGAGCCCGGTGAACAAGCGCGAATACGGTCCCGGCCAGCACGGTCAGCGCCGCAAGAGCAAACTTTCCGACTTCGGCATCCAACTCCGCGCCAAGCAGAAGCTCAAGGGCTATTACGGCGACGTCACCGAGAAGCAGTTCCGCAAGGTCTATGAGGAAGCCGTCCGCATGAAGGGCGATACCTCGCAGAACCTGATCGGCCTCCTTGAGCAGCGCCTCGACATGGTCGTGTACCGCGCCAAGTGGGCGCCGACGATCTTCGCCGCGCGCCAGATCGTGAACCATGGTCACATCGAGGTGAACGGCGAGAAGTGCAACATCGCCAGCCGCCGCGTGAAGCCGGGCGACGTGCTTTCGCTGCGCAAGAAGGCGCAGGAGATGGCGCTGGTTCTCGAGGCGCAGGGCCTCAGCGAGCGTGAAGTTCCCGAGTATGTCTCGGTCGACGGCGACGGCAAGGCGACCTACGTGCGCGTGCCGACGCTCGACGAGGTGCCCTATGCGGTCCGCATGGAACCGAACCTCGTCGTCGAGTTCTACTCGCGCTAAGCCTCACGGCTTTTGCAGAAAACAGGGCGCTGCCGGAAGGCGGCGCCCTTTTTCTATCTGCGCCCCGCAAGCGTCAGGTAGAGCGCCACCGGCACCACCGACAGCAGCCCGTAGATGAGCAGCGTGGAGAGCTGGATGATCCAGAGCGCGGGCGAGGTGATCGTCATCGACTGGACGATCGCGGCGACTTGCTGCGGCGTCTGCGCGGCGTGAAAGACGACGAAGCGGACGGCCATGATCACCGGCGTCAAGGCGAGCGCGATGAGGATGCACAGTGCGGAGAGGCGCCAGCGGTTGCCGCGCGTGAGCTCGGCTGAGCGTTGAAACGCGACCATCGGCCATTGCCGCTCGTGGAGTGCCGCAGGGATGGCGAGCACCCATACGGCGAAGACGGCAATGCAGGCGGCGGTGAACAGCAGCGCGCTCATCTGCCCCAGTTGCAGCAGGCGCGAGACGAGCAGCAGGATGATGCGCAGCGTCATGAGGCCGATGCCGATGATGAGCGCGACGACGAGTCCCGGCTGGAGCCGGCTGAGCCCTGCGCGCATGAACGCACGCGGATCGCTCGTGCGGGCGAGTACGCCGCCGGTGACGGCGCAGAAGAAGATCATCACGAGCAGCCAGCGCATCGTTTCGGCGATGGTGCCGAGCGCCGGATCGGGCGCTGCCGTGGTGGCGATGCTGAGCGTGCGGAGCGCGACGGCGGGCAGGGTCAGGAAAACGAGGCCGAGCAGGATGATCGGCGCGAACTGCCGCCAGAAGATCGTGAATGCGAGCCGGAGAGCGGCGACGAGATCGAGCGGGACGGGAGACTTCATGGCGTTATGGTACGCGTTCGCCCCCGGCCCACAATATGGAATTCGCTGCCGCTGACGACGAGTGCGACGTCCGCAAGGTCGCTCGCCGCGACGAGTTCGAGCGCGCCGGAGGGCAGCGCGATGTTTGCGGCGGGCCAGTTCGGCGCGCCTTTTCTGAGCGAGACCAGCCGGTCGCCGGATGTGCCGCGCAGGTGGAGGTAAAGCGTGTCTCGACCGGCCTTCGCGGCGATGATGCGGAAACCCGCGGGCGGCGTGTAGGCAAGCTCTGGCAGCGTCTGGCTGGCGGGGCCGAGCAGCGGTGCCATCGGATAGGCGACGAGGCTGCCCGGCGGATGGCGGCCGTCCGATGTCATCCAGCCGCCGTCTCCCAGAACGGCAATCGCGCGGCCCTGGAAGAAGTCGAGCAGCCGCGCGTCCGTTGGCAATTGGGACCGACGGAAATTCTGCGCCCAGCCGAAATGATAAAGCTCATGCGCGCCGTTCGCGGTCGTCACCTCGGCGGCGTGGAACAGGCCGCCGCCCGAGAGCGAGAAGAACGGACGAATACCGCGTGCATCGAACGGCGCGGCGAGAATCGTCGTTGCCACATACACAGGCTGGCCGCGTGTCCAGAGCTTGAGCAGGCGCGGCACGCCTGCGCTCGTCAGCGATCCCGGCCCGGTGTTGGCGGCGATGAGGATGCGGCTGTCGTCGTACCAGATCGCCTGCGTCGGCCCTGGCGGCAGCGCGAAACCGTTCGGGACGAAGCCGCCCGCCTTCGTGTCGTATTCGCGCAGTGCGACGCCCGGCCGGCCGGTTTCGGCAAGGAATAGCAGGCACCGCTCGAAGGTTGGCGGCAGGCAATCGGCATCGACGAGGTGCCACGACTTCTTCTCGGCCTTGCCGAGCGCGGCGATGTCCGCCGTCACCGACCAGTCCGGCTTGCCGCGCAGCAGCGGTGTCAGGTCGCTGCGGCGCAGGACGCGGGCTTCGCCGGTCTCGCTGTAGAGCGCGAGGCCGTTGTCCTGAAAGCGCGCGACCGTACCTGCCGAAGCGGGGAGGGCCGCTGCGACAATCAGAAACGCCAGGCAGATTTTGATGCGCGACCCCAACGACATTGCCGCTGGTAACCATGACTTCGCGGGCGGCGCAACCGTGCGCCCGCCCGGATGCCGGAAATCAGCGTTCAGTCGTCAGGCTCAGTTCCCCGCGCGGGCCACCGCCGGAAGCTCGCTGCGGCCGCGCTTCACGATCAGCTTACCCAGCGCATTCGCATAGGCCTTCGCCGAGGCGACCATCGTGTCGACATGCGCGCCCGTGCCGCGCACGGTGCGGCCGTCTTCGGCAAGCACGACGCTGACCGTGGCCTGCGCGTCCGTGCCCTCGGTGACGGCATGGACCTCGTAGAGCGTCAGCTGCGCGTCGTCGTGCGGCACGATCTTGCGCATCGCCTTGAACACGGCATCGACAGGGCCGTTGCCGCGCGTCGTGACGGTCTGCTCCTCGCCATCAACCTCGAGCGTCAGGATGGCGCGCTGCGGGCCGTGCGAGCCGCAGTAGATTTCCAGCTCCTTGAACTGGATCGCCTGATTGTCCCGCATCGTCTCGTCATCGACGAGCGCGATGATGTCTTCGTCGTAGACGTGCTTCTTGGCGTCGGCGAGATCCTTGAAACGCTTGAAAGCATCCTGGAACTCGTTGTCGCCGAGCTTGTAGCCCAGCTCTTCCAGCTTCTGGCGAAAGGCGTGGCGGCCCGAGTGCTTGCCCATGACAAGGCTGGATTCGGAGAGGCCCACCGATTCCGGCGTCATGATCTCGTAGGTGCTCGCATCCTTCAGCATCCCGTCCTGATGGATGCCGCTTTCGTGCGCGAAGGCGTTGGCGCCGACGATCGCCTTGTTGGGCTGCACCTGGAAGCCTGTGACGGCCGAGACGAGCCGCGAGGCGCGGGTGATCTCGCGCGTCTCGACACCGGTTTCGTAGGGCATCACGTCGTGGCGCACGCGCAGCGCCATGGCGATTTCCTCAAGCGCGGCATTGCCTGCGCGCTCGCCGATGCCGTTGATTGTCGATTCCACCTGCCGCGCGCCGCCTGCGACCGCCGCCAGCGTATTCGCAACGGCGAGGCCGAGGTCGTTGTGGCAGTGGGTGGAGAAGATCGCCTTGTCGGCATCCGGCACGCGGGAGATGACGCTCCGGAACATCGCGCCGTAGGTTTCCGGCGTCGCGTAGCCGACCGTGTCGGGCAGGTTGATCGTGGAGGCGCCCGCACGGATCGCGGTTTCGACCGCACGGCACAGGAAGTCGAGATCGCTGCGCGTCGCGTCTTCCGCCGACCATTCGACGTCGGGGCAGAGGTTGCGGGCATGGCTGACCGAGGCGCGGATCTTCTCCAGCACTGCCTCCGGCTCCATCTCCAGCTTCACGCGCATGTGGAGCGGCGAGGTGGCAATGAACGTATGGATGCGCGGACTCTTCGCGTCCTTGAGCGCGGCCCACGCGCGATCGATGTCGCCGACGGCAGCGCGCGCGAGGCTCGCGACCGTGGCCTTCTTCGCCTGACGGGCGACAGCCTGCACGGCTTCGAAATCACCCTCCGAAGCGATGGCGAAACCAGCCTCGATGATATCGACGCCGAGCGCCTCCAGCTGCTCCGCGACGCGCAGCTTTTCGGCGAGGTTCATCGAGCAGCCGGGAGACTGCTCGCCGTCGCGCAGCGTGGTATCGAAAATCTTCACATAGTTCTGGCTGGACATGGCACACCTTCAAAGCTCGGAAAAACAGATGCGAACCTTTGCGGTTCGGTTCGATCGAGACCCTTAGGCGGCGGCGCGTCCAGAGCGCCAGACAGCGAAACCCGCGCGCCTAAGGGCGCGTAAGTCGAAGGAGCGCGAGAAGGGCGCGCTGAGAGGGGGCGAGGCTATTGTGCCGCATCATGGGCGGCAGTCTATGTGGCAAGCAGCAGGGTTTGTCTACCCAAAACGGCGTCAGATGACGTTCGCGGGCAGCGGCACCTTGTGGTCCGGACTGGCGGATGCGGGTTTGATTTCACTCATCACGCATTCGAGTTCGATATCGATGGGGCCTTCGATCTGCGCCATGGCGTCAGCATCGAGAATGGCGCCGTCGATGTCAACGGCCCAGCAGCGGCCGTCGAGATCAGAGAGGAGGGCTGCGACTTCCAAACCGTTTTCCACGGGCTCAGCGGCGACGGGCGCCGCTGCCAGAAGGGTTGCCAAGGCTGCTATACCATACCGAACGATCATTGCCGGTTTCCTCTCCACTGTCTTGTACAGTGTAAATGCAAAAGCAGTGCCAGCGTTCCCGCCGCGTGCCACATCAGCCGTTTCGATGGTTAAGGCAGAGGGAACCATCACGGAACTGTAAAAATGCGCGACACTGCCCTGTGAACACAAAGAAAAAGGGCGACCCGAAGGCCGCCCTTTCCACCTGAGATCGAAGCTGTTCAGGCCCTGCGGCGACGCGCGGCGGCAAGGCCGAGTGCGCCAAGGCCGAAGAGCGCGAGCGCCCCCGGTTCGGGCACATCGGTGATCGGCTTGTAGGCGAGCGCGACGTTATCGAACTCGAAAGCGTAGCCCGAGCTGGAGGCGACCACCTTGTTGAAGGCGGTGTCCGAATTGATGTTCACGTAGTAGGTGCCGACCGCGCCCTGATCGCCGTTCGCGATCGCTGCGACGTCCGACCCCGAGTAGGTGAAGAGCAGCGTGTCGCCCGCATAGAAGGCAAGCGAGTTGTAGCCATCGACCGAGCCCCACAGGATGCCTAAATACTGGTGATCGTCACCAAGATCGAGCGTGACGCTGCCGATGCCGGTCGTCAGATACTGGGTGACGTCCTGGCCATCCGCCTGCGCGTTGCCGAACAGCGAGCCGTTGCCGCCCGAAACATAGGGCGCCGCATACTTGCCGCCGACGTTCGGAAGCGAAGCCGTGCCCGCGTCCGTGCCGGCGAACGAGACGGTGATGCCGCTCGCGGTCGTGCCGCCGGGGCCGATCGCGTCGAAGCTCTCATAGACGTTGGCACCGACGGGAACGCCGCCCACAGACGACGAAATCACAGCGGCCGACGCGCTGGTGGAGGCGAGCATGGCGGCAAAAGCGAAAGCATACTTCATGACATAATCCTCTGATCAAACCGTGTTCGGTCCATCAGATGCAGGGACGATGCCAGAATTGAGGAGTTCAGCTTTTGCAGGATAGACGATAGTTAACAGTACGTTAACCATCGTCTTTATGTAAGTTTGCCCGACACGCCGCCCGCGATTACGGGCGACGTTCGAAAGCGGCGGTGATGTGCAGGCTGACCTCGTCGCCGAGCACGGGGAGCGCATAGGTGATGCCGTAGTCGCTGCGCTTGATGGTGGCGCGCGCCTCGAAACCCACGGTTTCGATCTTGCTCATCGGGTTGGGGCCCGCGCCAGTGAAGCGCGCATCGAGCACCACCGGTTTCGTGATGCCTTTGAGGGTGAGGTCGCCGGTGATCTTCGCCTTGAGGCCATCGACGACGACCCCCGTCGATTTGAAGGTGGCGGTGGGGAACTTCGTAGTGTCGAAAAAGTCGGCTGTCTTGAGGTGTGCGTTCAGCTTTTCGCTGGTCGTCGTCACCTGCTCGATCGGGATGGTCAGCGAGACGCTCGCGGACGCCAGTTTCGCGGGGTCCAGCGTCAACGTGCCGGTCGTGCCGCCGAAGATGCCGTAATAAACATTGAAGCCGAGGTGGTCGATGCCCCACGCGATTTGCGTGTGATCGGTATCGACGGTGTAGGTGCCGGCGGCGACCTTCGCGGTGGCCTCTGCGCCCTGCTGGCCCTGGGCGAATGCGGGGGCTGTGAGGCCGATGAGGGCGAGGGCGACAAGCTGGGCTTTCATGGCGGGGCTCCTGAAACGGGAAACGGCGCCCGCAGCCTGTGCCGCGGGCGCCGTTCCTGTCAACCGAAGCTCTTGTGACAGGCGTTAGTTCACGGCCTTGTCGACGAGCTTGTTCTTGCCGATCCACGGCATCATCGCGCGCAGGCGGCCGCCGACCTCTTCGATCTGGTGCGCGTTCTGGTTCTTGCGCGCGGCCTTGAGTTCCGGGTTGCCGGCGCGGTTGTCGAGGATGAAATCCTTCACGAAGCGGCCCTGCTGAATGTCGGTCAGCACGCGCTTCATTTCCGCCTTGGTCTCTTCGGTGACGATGCGCGGGCCGGTCTTGTAGTCGCCGTATTCGGCGGTGTTGGAGATCGAGTAGCGCATGTTGGCGATGCCGCCCTCGTACATGAGGTCGACGATCAGCTTCACTTCGTGGAGGCACTCGAAATACGCCATCTCGGGAGCGTAGCCGGCTTCCACCAGCGTTTCGAAGCCCGCCATGATGAGCGCGGAGAGGCCGCCGCAAAGCACGGCCTGCTCGCCGAAGAGGTCGGTCTCGCACTCTTCCTTGAACGTCGTCTCGATGATCCCCGAGCGACCGCCGCCGACGGCGGACGCATAGGAGAGGGCGACATCGTGGGCGTTGCCGGTCGCGTCTTGCGCGATGGCGATGAGGCAAGGCACGCCGCCACCGCGCTGATATTCGCTGCGTACGGTGTGGCCGGGGCCCTTCGGCGCGATCATGAACACGTCGATATCGGCGCGCGGCTCGATGAGGCCGAAGTGCACGTTGAGGCCGTGCGCGAAGGCGAGCGCCGCGCCTTCCTTCATGTTGGGCGCGAGGTCGCTTGCGTAGATCGCGGCCTGATGCTCATCGGGCGCCAGCACCATGATGACGTCCGCCCACTTCGCGGCTTCGGCGTTCGAAAACACCTTGAAGCCGGCGGCTTCAGCCTTCTTCGCGGTGGCCGAGCCTTCGCGGAGCGCCACGCCGACTTCGGCGACGCCGCTGTCGCGCAGGTTCTGCGCATGAGCGTGACCCTGGCTGCCATAGCCGACGATCGCGACCTTCTTGCCCTTGATGAGGCCCAAATCGGCATCGGCATCATAATAAACGCGCATGATTTCAGGACTTTCTCTGTTCGAATTGGGAGAGGTATACGAAGAAAAACTCAGCTCGGATCCTTGCCGCGCGAGATGGCGACGACACCGCCGCGCGCGACCTCGACAAGGCCGACCTCGCGCATCAGCGCGATGAACGTGTTGACCTTCTCGGTGGACCCTGTGATCTCGAAGATGAAGCTCTCGATCGTCGCATCGACGACGCGGGCGCGGTAGATATCGGCAAGACGCATCGCCTCCAGCCGCTTGTCCCCGCCGCCCGTGACCTTCAGCAGCGCCATCTCGCGCTCGACGTGCGGCCCAAGCTCAGTGAGGTCGCTGACCTTGTGGACGGTGACGAGCCGGTCGAGCTGCGCTTCGATCTGGTCGATAACCTCCTGCGAGCCGGAGGTGACGATGGTGATGCGGCTGACATCGTGTGTTTCCGTGATGTCCGCCACGGTCAGGCTCTCGATGTTATAGCCGCGCGCGGAGAACAGGCCGACGATCTTCGCAAGGACGCCGGACTCGTTATCGACGGTGATGGCGAGCGTGTGCCGCCGGATAGGGCCGAGATCGCGCATCAGACGAGCGCCTGCGCGTCTTCGTCGAGTTCGCCCTTCACGTCGGACGAATTCAGAAGCATTTCCGTATGGGCGGCACCGGACGGGATCATCGGGAAACAGTTCTCCAGCTTTGCAACGCGGCAATCGACGAACACGGGGCCGTCATACGCCAGCATCTCGGCGATACCGGCATCGAGACCATCGACATCGTCGATGCGGATGCCCTTCCAGCCGTACGCCTCCGCGAGCTTCACGAAATCGGGCAGCGCCTCGCTGTAGCTTTCGGAATAGCGGCTCTCGTAGGTGAGTTGCTGCCACTGGCGGACCATGCCCATGTATTCGTTGTTGAGCACGAACACTTTGACCGGCAGACGGTATTGAATGGCCGTGGACATCTCCTGAATGTTCATCAGGATCGAGGCCTCGCCCGCGATGTCGATGACGAGCGCCCTGGGATTGCCCATCTGCGCACCGATTGCGGCGGGTAGCCCGTAGCCCATCGTGCCGAGCCCGCCCGAGGTCAGCCACTTGCGCGGCGCTTCGAAGTGGAAATGCTGCGCGGCCCACATCTGGTGCTGGCCGACCTCTGTGGTGATGATCGGTGCCTTTGCCTTCGTCGCCTCGTAAAGGCGCTGGATCGCGTATTGCGGCAGGATTTCCTTGCCCGACTGCTTGAAGCCGAGGCTGTCCTTCGTCCGCCACGCGTCGATCTTCGCGAACCATGCCTTCTGGTCGACGGCCTTGTGGGCGCACGCCTTCCATATCTTCAGCATGTCTTCAAGGACGTGACCGACATCGCCGACGATGCCGAGGTCCGCTTTCACGTTCTTGTTGATCGAGGAGCGGTCGATATCGATGTGGATCTTCTTCGAATTCGGCGAGAAGGCGTCGAGGCGCCCGGTGACGCGGTCGTCGAAGCGTGCGCCGATGCACAGCATCAGGTCGCATTCGTTCATCGCCATGTTGGCTTCGTAGGTGCCGTGCATACCCAGCATACCGAGCCACTGCGGCGAGGCGGCGGGGAAGGCGCCGAGGCCCATCAGCGTCGAGGTGACGGGCGCGCCGGTGACGCGCGCCAGCTCGCGCAGGAGCTGCGCGGCGCCGTTGCCCGAATTGATGACGCCGCCGCCCGTGTAGAGGATCGGCCGCTCGGCCTTCGCCAGCATTTCGACGGCGGCTTCGATGTCCTTCAGTTCGCCCTTCAGCTGCAGCTTGTAGCCGTTATGCAGCGCTGAGCGCTTGCGGTAGCCCGCACGCGCGACCTGGACGTCCTTAGGGATATCGATGACGACAGGGCCGGGACGGCCCGAGGTGGCGATGTGAAACGCCTCGTGGACGATGTCCGCAAGCCGCTCCGGGTCTTTCACCAGATAGTTGTGCTTGGAACAGTGACGCGTGATGCCGACCGTGTCGCACTCCTGAAAGGCGTCCGACCCGATGAGGTGCGTGGCGACCTGCCCGGTGAGCACGACCACCGGGATGGAATCGAGCAGCGCGTCGGTGATGCCGGTAACGGCATTGGTCGCGCCGGGGCCGGAGGTGACGAGCACGACGCCGGGCTTGCCGGTCGAGCGTGCATAGCCCTCGGCCGCATGGACCGCGGCCTGCTCGTGGCGGACGAGGACGTGCTTGATCACCGTCTGCTGGAACAGCGCGTCATAGATCGGCAGCACAGCGCCGCCGGGATAGCCGAAAACGGTATCGACGCCGAGCTCGGTCAGCGCCTGAATGAGATTCTCCGCTCCGGTTTTCTGTTCGTTCACGGCCATGGTTTCCTTGATTCGGCCCGCGCATGTACGAGATTAAAACGTTCAGGGCAACCCCACCTCTTGTAATATTCGTACAAATTTAAATTTAACTACGCATGATAGATGCAAAATATGTGTGACGCTTTGAGGCCTCGCCTTCAATCGTCAAGTTCGGCAAGATAGGCCGGATGGAAGACGCTACCGTTTCCACCGGGTTCGAGGATAGCCGCGCCGGAACCCGGACTTGGCATTTTGTCGTCGGTGTCTTTGCGCTGCTTGCAGCGCTGATCGGCATCGGCGCGATTTCGTTTGCCGCGTTCCAGCGCGCGGTCGACATCGAACGCACGCGCACCGAAGCCGTGGCCCGCACCAGCGAGGGTTTCGAGAGCCTTGTCGCCGCAGAGCGTGCGATCAATGCGCTTCAGGAGGCCGAGCGCAGTCAGCGCGGCTACGTGCTCACCGAAAACCCGGTGTTCCTTGAGCCCTATGAGGCTGCGATCGCGCGTAGCTCGACCGTGCTCGATGACATGCAGACCAGAATCGGCGAGGGCGACGAGCGGCAGACGGCGCGCTTCGTCGTGCTGCGGCGCCTCATCGCGCTCAAGCTGGAGGAAATGGCGCGGTCGGTGGAGATGACCCGCCGGGGCCGCATGGAGGCGGCGCGGATCGACGTCGCCTCCGGCTACGGGCGCCGCCTGATGGACGAGATTCAGGCGATGATGAACGAGATCGTCGCCGAGCAGCGCGCCGTGCTTGATCGGCGGCAGCAGGAGGTGGTGAAGCGCGACCAACTCGGCGCGCAGTCGCTCTACAGGCTGGCGGCGCTCGGTGTTGCGCTGTTGGTGGCGGCGCTCATTTCCATGATCGCGCTCGCTTACATGGTGTACCGCACCAAGCTGGCGCTGGAGCGCGAGGAAGCCGGGGAGATCAGGCGGAACGTGCTGGAGGCGGCGGTCGCTGCCCGCACGCATGAAATGACGCAGGCGAACGTCGCTCTCCGCGCCGAAATCGCATCGCGCGAGGCGGCCGAAAATCGCCTTCGTCAGGCGCAGCGAATGGAGGCCGTCGGCCAGCTCACGGGCGGTATCGCGCACGATTTCAACAATATGCTCGCGGTCATCATCAGCAGCCTCGATCTTTTGAAGCGGCGGATCAGCACGGAAGATGCGCGTGTCTTGAAGTTAATCGACAATGCCCGCGAGGGAGCGACCCGCGCCGCGTCCCTGACGGCGCGGTTGCTCGCGTTTTCACGGCGTCAGTCGCTGAATCCGCAGACCGTCGAAGTGAACACGCTGATGAACGGCGTCGTCGACCTGATCGGCCGCACGCTCGGCGAGCGGATCACCGTGGAAACGAAGTTCGGGGAGGACATTCCGCCGGTGTTCGTCGATCCCGGCGAGCTTGAGAACGTCATCATCAACCTCGCCGCCAATGCGCGCGACGCGATGCCCGATGGAGGCACGCTCCGGATCGAGACCACGCGCTATGTGCCGAACGGCGAGCCGCTTCCGGAAGGCGAGGCGGCAAGCGCCTACGCGCTGATCAGCGTCACCGACACGGGACAGGGGATGCCGCCGGAGGTGGTCGAGCGTGTTTTCGAGCCCTTCTTCACGACAAAGGCCGTGGGCAAGGGAACCGGCCTCGGTCTCAGCCAGGTGCATGGCTTCGTCCATCAATCCGGCGGTCATATCTCGATCGAGTCCACGCCGGGCGAAGGCACGCGTGTCGATATCTATCTGCCCGTGCAGATCATCGGGCGCGTCGTTCCATCGGTCCCGCGTGCGGAAGGGCCGCTCGCGGGTGGAAGCTCCGAAGAGACGATCCTTGTGGTGGAGGATGAGGACCAGCTCCGCATGGTGACGGTCGAGAACCTGCGCGAGCTCGGCTACACGGTGCGCCACGCCGCGAACGGCAAGGAAGCGCTCGAAATCCTCGACGAACACCCGGGCATCCGATTGCTGTTCACCGATATCGTAATGCCCGGCATGTACGGCGATGAACTGGCACGAGAGGCGCTGTCGCGCTGGCCTGAGCTTGGGATTCTCTACACCAGCGGTTTCGCCCGCACGGGTGTTGACGGCGAGCCGCTCGATCCGCCAGCCGCGACCGTCCGCAAGCCGTATACGATGGAGGGACTCGCCCAGAAGGTGCGCGAGACCCTCGATCAAGCGTCTAAGGCTGAAGCCGCGGCCAATCCGGCGTCTGGTTCCTGAACCACGTGCGCTGGCGCTTGGCGTAGCGCCGCGTATCGAGCTTCGCGCGCAGGATCGCTGCTTCCAGCGTACATTCACCCCTTAGATGCGCGATGAGCGGCGGGACGCCGATCGCCTTCATCACCGGGAGCGCCGGGTCGAGGTGCATGGCGAGCAACCGCGCCGCCTCGTCGAGGCCGCCGTCTGCCAGCATTGTATCGAAGCGCGCGTCGCAGCGGCGGCCGAGTTCGTCCCGGTCGATCTCGACGACAGCGGGTTCCAGCGCCACCGTGCCAAGCAATCCGCCCGAAAGCCGCGCCTGATGATCGCTGAGCGAGATGCCGGTGCTGCGCTTCACCTCAAGCGCGCGCGCCATGCGCTGCGTGTCGTTGGGGTGGAGGCGCGCGGCCATGGCGGGGTCTTCGCGGGCAAGTGCCTGCGCGAGTGCGGCGGTATCGAGCGCACGGACCACGGCGCGGACGTCCGGGTCGATTTCAGGGACTGGCGCGATACCTTGAAGCAGCGTGCGCAGATAAAGGCCCGTGCCGCCGACGAGGATCGGAAGCAGGCCCTTTTCGTGCGCGCGCGCGATCTCGCGCCGTACGAGGGCAGCCCACCCTGCGGCACCGAGCGGAGCTTCGGCCTCGAGGAATCCATAGAGCCGGTGCGGCGCGCGCGCGGTCTCAGCGGGTGAGGGACGGGCGGAGAGGATACTGAGGTCGCGATAGCACTGGCTCGCGTCCGCATTGATGATGACACCGCGGCGCGTTTCCGCCATGCGCAGCGCGAACGCCGACTTGCCGCTGGCAGTCGGTCCTGCAATGACCGCCAGCGGCGGCAAGGAAGGCGAGGTCATGAAGCTTGTTACAATCGTGGGATCGGAGCGTCTATCCGCAGGCGATGTGAGCGCGGCGCGCGATGCCGCCGCCGCTGCCGGCATGGACGCAGGGGCTGCGAGCTGGACGGAAGCCGAAGCTGTCGCCGAATTCTCGGGAACCGGTCCCGCCGCGGCTGTACGCGACGCTGTGGAGGCCGCGGTTCCGCACGCCGACGTCATCGTTCAGGCGGCGGCGGAGCGCAGACGGCGGCTTTTCATCGCCGACATGGATTCGACGATGATCACGGTCGAGTGCATCGACGAGCTTGCCGACTACGCGGGGCTCAAGGCCGAGATCAGCGCGGTGACCGAGGCGGCGATGCGCGGCGAGATCGATTTCATCGGCGCGCTCGAAGGCCGCGTCGCGCTGCTTGCCCAGCTCCCCGTCGCGGCCATAGACGATTGCCTGCGCGACCGGGTGCGCCTGTCGCCCGGCGCGCAGACGCTTGTGCGGACGCTCCGGCGGCACGGTGTCTACACGCTGCTTGTTTCGGGCGGCTTCACGCGCTTTACAGGTCCGGTCGCGGAAATGATCGGCTTCGACGAGGCGCGTGCCAACGTGCTCGAAACGCACCGCGACGTGCTCACCGGCAAGGTGGTGCCGCCGATCGTTGACGCGAATGCCAAGCGCGAGGCACTGACCGGCGCGGCGCAGGAGAGAGGCATAGCGCTCGCCGAGACGATCGCGATCGGCGACGGCGCCAACGACTTGCTGATGGTGGAGACGGCGGGCCTCGGCGTCGCCTATCACGCGAAGCCCAAGCTGGCCGATGCGGCCGATATGCGGATTCGTCGCGGCGATCTTACCGTGCTTCTCCACGCGCTCGGCATTCCCCGCGCTGACTGGTTCTCCGCTTAGCGCCTCGCGCGGTCTCGCCGTGTCGCGATCAGGATACGGGCGCCGATCGCGCCCTCGCGGATGAGTTCGATGCGGTTCAGCCAGCGCTCGCCTTCGGCAAGAAGCTGCGGGATCAGGGCTTGCCCTGCGGCCGTGCGGTGCATCGCCCGAATACGGTCGATCGCGCCGCCCCAGCTGTATTCGACCTCGGCGGCATAGTCCGTGGAAATATCGCTGACCGCGACGACGGAGAGCCGCGCATCCTCCACCAATCGGGAGAGCGTTTCTACGGATCGCAGGCGCGGGCGAACGGGTTCCGCATCCGCCCATTCGCGGTAGCGCGGCGATGTCGTCTGGCGTTCGTCGGTAAGCACGAGGCTGCGCACCGCCACCTGCCCGCCGGGTACGAGCGTTTCGCACTGGCTGCGGAGCAGCGTCGTGAGCGGTTCGCCGCGCTCGGCGACACCATCGACGAGGATGAAATCCGCATCCGAAAGCAGGCCGCTATCAGCAGCGCGGAGCAGCCTCACGCGCCCATCCGAAGCATCGGCGAGCGGCTTCTGGGTTTCGGCGGCGAGCACGGTGCAGCCGATCGCCGACTGAAGTTCGCTCGCCACGCCGCCGAGTTCCGCGCCGAGATGCAGAATGCGGCTGCGCTGCCCCAGCCCGGCACGCGCGGACAGCGCCCTCAGCTGCGACGTGCCCCGGGGTGTCAGTGAGCCGTGACCCCACACGATCTGCGCGGCGGCCAGGCGTTCGGGCGTCCAGTTCGTGGGCTCGGAAGGCTGCGAGGGGACCGCCTGCGCACGGGCCAGCGGCGATGGACGCGGCGAAGGCGCTGCATCCTCGTTGGCGACACGGGCGGCGAGGCGACGTTTCAGCTCGGCAAGGTCATAGCCTTCCCACCATGCGCGCAGGCGCTGCCGTAATGGTCCGCGCATCGGGATGCTGTCAGGCATTCAAGGTGTGATCGGCGGCCGACGTCATTCCGGCGCAGAGCGAGGCGAGCGCGAAGGTTGCAGCATCCTCGCCCGCAAGAAAGCGCAGCGCTGCGCCATCCCGTGCAACGCGGACAACCCGCGCGCGAATCGCTCCGGCGAGCGGGTGGGAGAGTACGACCGCTTCATCGATGTGGAGCGGGTGATCGGTTTCGATGAAGGCGCCTGCGGCGGAGACATCGCGGAGCGCGGCACTGACGTCCATGCCCGCGGCGTGGAGCGTGCAGAACCTGCCGCTGCGAACCGCAGCGTGTCGTTGTGGGAACTCTCTGATGTTGTTGCCGATCATTCGCCGTCTGTCCCGCACCAAAGCAACACTCGGGACATACGCGTCCCGCGGGTATCCAGAGCTAGCGCAAAGCCGTCGATGAAAGGTTAATTGGTGTGGACCGCGAAGCACGGCCTGCCGGTATCGCGCAGGCGCTGGCAGACGGCGTTGGCGTCGCCGGCGTTCGCGAAGCGGCCGGCTTGCAGGCGAACCATGGCGCCGCTCGGCGCGTAGGCCGGTTCCAGACCCGATACGATTGCCGGGTACTCGCGGCGCAGTGCCGTCCACGCCTCGCGAGCGCGGGCTTCCTGAGAGAAGGCGCCGAGCTGGATGCGCCATTCGCCGCTTGCGGGGTTTGTAGCCGCTGCCGGGGCGGCGGTGCGGGGCGGCGGGATTTCGGCGCTGGCGACGATCGTGCGGCCGGGGGCGGGGGCCGGGCGGGGGCTCGTCACTGCGGGCTTCTGTGTTGCTGCCTGCGTCTTTTCTGCCGCGATGGTGTTGGCGAGCTTGCGTGGGGCAACCGCTGGCTTGCCGCTTGATGCGAGCTTGTCGCCAGCCGTCGCCGCCGCGGCCATTTCGCTGCCGGCCGCCCGGTCGGCGGGTGACAGGCTTGCCGTCATGGTGGCAAGCGCACGCCCGGCCTGCGGGAGGCCGGCGTTGTTCGCCTGTGTCATGTACGCGTAGGCCAGCGGCCAGTTCTTCGGCAGCGTGTCGCCGTTGAAGTGGAGCACGCCGAGCATGTATTGCGCGCGGGCATCGCGTTTCGCTGCCGCCTTCTGCCAGAGTTCCGCGGCCTGTGCCTTCTCGCCGCGCTGCGCGAGCAGGATGCCGAGGTTGGACTGGGCGGGCGCGTGGCCCTTGTCGGCGGCGCGGCGATAGAAATCTTCCGCCTTCGCCTTGTCGAGCGGGACGCCGCGACCGAGCTTATAGGCTTGTCCCATGTTGAAGAGCGCGTCGGGGTCGCCCTTGGCGGCAAACGGCATCCATTCGACGATCGCGCCTTTGTAGTCGCTTGCCTGCCATTTGACGACGCCTTCCTTGACGCCGCCAAGCGCCGGAACCGAAACGAAAAGGGCGAAAAACGCAGTCGCGGTAATGAGGCCGTGTCGCATGGTCGGGTTCTCTAAAGCAGTCTTTGCGGCAAGGGAATCCCCGAGTGCGGTTACGATGCCGTGCGCGGAAACTCCCCGCCGTATTTTTCGCACGCAATCATCGGAGAGTTTTCAAGAAATAACCCCAAGGCTTTACCGAAAATTAGCTTTGTGCGTGCGATCCATGCCCTTGCAATTCGCAGAGTCTATGGGGAAAAGCCAATGCGCGTTCTCGCGTTAGCTTCACAAAAGGGCGGTTCGGGCAAGACCACGCTCAGCGGCCATCTCGCTGTTCAGGCGCAGAGGGCAGGCGCGGGGCCCGTCGTTCTCATCGATATCGATCCCCAGGGCTCGCTTGCCGACTGGTGGAACGAGCGTGAGGCCGAAATGCCCGCATTCGCGCAGACGACCGTCGCGCGTCTCGTTACCGATCTTGAAATGTTGCGGCAGAAGGGCTTCAAGCTCGCCGTGATCGACACGCCGCCGGCGATCACCGTCGCCATCCAGAGCGTGCTTTCGGTCGCCGAACTCGTCGTCATCCCGACCCGCCCGAGCCCGCACGACCTGCGCGCCGCCGGCGCCACGGTCGAGCTGTGCGAGCGGGCGGGCAAACCGCTCATCTTCGTGGTGAATGCGGCGACGCCGCGCGCCAAGATCACCTACGAGGCCGCCGTCGCGCTGTCGCAGCACGGCACGGTCGCGCCGGTGACGCTGCACCACCGCACCGACTACGCGGCATCGATGATCGATGGCCGCACGGTCATGGAAATCGAACCTGACGGCAAGTCCGCTCAGGAAATCGTGGAACTGTGGACGTACGTCGCGGACCGCCTTGAGAAGAATTTCCGCCGGACGGTGTTCAACGCGCCGGGCCAGCATGTGCCGACTCCTGCCGCGCGGGCCGCCGGCGGGTTCGGTCGGAAAGCTGCAAGTTAACAATAAGATGCAAGGGGCCGTTCCGGGGAAAGGTAAGTTATGAACGAGGCCAACTATGCTTCTTTGACCGCCGGTCTGCTCGCGCGGAAGGGACAAGCGCGCCCGGCGATGCGTCCGCAAGGCTATGGCTTTGCGTCCGACGACGATCTCGGTTGGAACGACATGGGCGGCACCGACATGCTGACCGCCGAACAGCGCGCCGCGCTGATGCCGGCACAGCCGATGCATTTCCAGCCGCGTCCGGTGGCGGACTTCGACCAGTCTGTGGAGTCTCCGGTTGCCGCGCAGCAGCAGGCGATCGCCGACGAGTTCGCGGCTGCGGCGGCCGCGGTCGTTCCTGCGCCGGAACCGGAAGCTTCTGACCTTCCCGACGTTCCGGTGTCAGCACCTGTGGCGGCGCCGATTCCGACGATCAACGTGGCGCCTGCGCAGCCCGTGCATCGCCCGCGTGCGGCGGCCGGCTCCAAGGCGAAGGCCGCATTCACGCTGCGGCTCGATCCGGAGCGTCACATGAATCTGCGCCTTGCGTGCGTCTATGCGCACCAGTCCGCGCAGCAGCTAGTGACCGCGGCGCTCGACGAATATCTGTCCACGCATTTTCCGGACGCGTTGAAAGACGTGAGGAAGACCGCCGCCAACTAGGCGCGAACGACGGGGTGAAGGGGCCAAGACCATGCAGACTCAGCGCAATACAGTGCTCAAGCTGGCCGCGAGCGCACTCACGCTCGGGGTCTCTCTGACAGCGTGCCAGTCCTCGAACAGCCCGGTGGCGCACGTGAACACGGCGATCGGCTCTGTCGACGCGCCGCAGCCCTCGATCGTTCTCATCAAGCAGGCGGAAGCCGCGCGGCTGGCCGGCAATCCGGTCGCCGCGATCAGCTTTGCAGAGCTTGCCGTTACCGCTGATCCGCAGAACGCCGACGCGCGCTTCACGCTTGCCAAGGCCTATACGGCCGCGGGTCGTTATCAGTCTGCCGCGGAAGCTTATAGCGACCTGTCGGCGATGAACCCTGCCGATCCGAGCGTCCGCTTCCGCGCCGCGCTTTCGTCGCTTGCGGCGGGCAACCGTTATACGGCGCTGTCGTCGCTCGATGCGCTCGCGTCCGAGCCTTCGCTTGCCGCCGATGTCGGCCTCGCGCTTGCGCTTTCGGGCGAAACGCGCAAGGCGATCAGCCTGCTTGAGACGTCGGTTCGCGCGGGCAACTCGACGCCTCGCTTGCGCCAGAACCTTGCGCTTGCTCAGGCACTTGCGGGCGAATGGGCCGCTGCGCGTACCACCGCTTCGATGGACCTGTCGCCCGACGCGGTCGATGCCCGCGTTGCGGAATGGGCTGCGATCGCCTCCAACACGGACAGCTCTTGGCGCACGGCTTCGGTGCTGGGCGTGGAGATGGCCGCGAATGATGCCGGCCGCCCGGTGGCGCTCGCCTGGGCGCAGCCCAAGGCCGAAGTCATGGTGGCGGCTGTTGAGGCGCCTGTTGTCGAAAGCGCGCCGGAGCCCATGGTTGTTGCCGCTGTCGCTGAACCCGCTCCGGTTGTCATTGCCGAGGCCGCGCCGGTCGTTCGGGCCGAGCCTGTCGCCATTGCGCGGGCCGAGGTGCCGGTTGCGGCCGAGCCCGCGCAGCCGATCGTGCAGATCCGGGCGGTGCAGCCTGGGTTCGAGACGCCGAAGGCCGTGTCCGCCGTGAAGCGGGAGATTCGCGCGCTGCAGAAGCCGACGCATGGCGCGTGGGTCGTCCAGCTCGGTTCCTACGCGAAGCCCGAGTTTCTGAACGCGGGCTGGAAGACACTGATCCGCAAGAACAACGCGCTGGGCGAGTTCGAACCGATCCGTAGTCAGATCGCGGTCAAAGGCGCCACATATCATCGTCTCGCCATCGGATCGTTTGCAAACGTCAACGAAGCCGTCGACCTCTGCCGGAACCTCAAGTCCGAGGGTTACAGCTGTTTCGTCCGCAAGGGCGCGGGCGCGCCAGAAGCCACGTTTTCCAAGAAGGCCTGATCAACCGGCGAACGCGATTTCGCCGCCTTTCACGGTCCATTTCACCCGGCCCTGAACGGGCAGCCCGTCGAACGGCGTGTTGTCGCCCGCCGAGACGAATTTAGACGCGGCGATGCGCCACGGCGCGCCGGGGTCGAACAGCACGATGTCGGCCGGTGCCCCCTCGCCGAGATTTCCGCCCGGAACCCCGAAGATCGCCGCCGGTGTCGCGCTCATCATCGCAATGAGGCGGGAGAGGGGAACGTCCGCGTTCTCGCCCGCCGAGATCGCGAGCGCGAGCAGCGTCTCCGCGCCGGACATGCCGGGCATCGCCTGCGCGAAGGGAAGCCGCTTCTCGTCCTGCCCGCGCGGGTCGTGCGCCGAGGTGAGACAGTCGATCGTGCCGTCCGCAAGACCCGCCAGGAGCGCGCGGCGATCATCCTCGCTGCGGAGCGGCGGGGAGAGACGCGTGAAGGTGCGGTAGCCGGTGACGGCCTCGTCGTTCAGCAGCAGATAGGCCGGCGCGGTGCCGCAGGTGATGCGCGCGCCGCGCGCCCGTGCGGTGCGGATCACGTCCAGCCCCTCGGCGGTCGTCACCTTGTGGATATGGAGCCGCGCGCCCGCCGCCTCGGCGAGACGCACGTCGCGCGCGATGGCGATGGCCTCGGCGATGGCGGGTGCGGAGGCGAGGCCGAGACGGGTCGCGGTTTCGCCCGTGGTCGCCTCGGCGCCTTCGGTGAGCGCGGTGTCCTCGGCATGGACGACGGTGACGAGATCGAACGCGGCGGCATATTGCAGCAGCCGGTACATGACCGCTGACGAGGCGATCTGACGGCGGCCCGTGGCGATGGCGACAGCGCCCGCGGCCTTCATCAGCGCGACCTCGGCAAGCTCGGTGCCGGCAAGGCCGCGTGTCGCGGCGGCGAGAGGGTGTACCCAGACATGCGGCTTGCCGATGCGCTGGGCGCGCTCTGCAAGCGCGGGATCGTCAATCACCGGCGACTGATCGGGCATCAGCAGCGTGCGCGTGATACCGCCCGCGAGGAACGCGGCCGGTTCGGATTTGAACACGCCCGCATCGACAAGGCCCGGCGCGGCGACGAGGCCCGCAGCGTCGATCCGCATGGCATCGGACGGAATCTCGGGCCTGCCGATGGCGGCAATCATGCGGTCGGCGACGAGGATGTCCGCGATGGTATCGATTCCGCGCGCGGGATCGATGATGCGTGCATCCGTGATGGCGAGCGGCTTCATACTCTTGCCTCCCAGCCATCCACGCCTCTTCGGGTGCGCGTCAGCACGTCGAGGCAGGCCATGCGGACAGCGACGCCCATCTCGACCTGCTCGGTGATTGCGGAGCGGGCGATGTCGTCGGCGACCTGCGATTCGATCTCGACGCCGCGGTTCATCGGGCCGGGGTGCATGACGAGCACGTTGTCGCCCGCCGTCGCGAGGCGCTTGGCAGTGAGCCCGTAGAAGTGAAAGTATTCGCGTTCGGAGGGCAGATAAGCCCCCGCCATGCGCTCGCGTTGCAGGCGGAGCATCATGATGACGTCGGCGCCTTCAAGGCCCGCGTCCATGTCCGTGAAAGCGGTCACGCCGAAACGCTCGATCCCCACAGGCATCAGCGTCGGCGGCGCGACCGCGCGTACCTCGGCACCGAGCGCGGCGAGCAGATGGAAGTTCGAGCGGGCGACGCGGCTGTGCAGGATGTCCCCGCAGATCGCGACCTTGAGGCCTTCGATGCGGCCCTTGCGGCGGCGGATGGTGAGTGCGTCGAGCAGTGCCTGCGTCGGGTGCTCGTGGCGCCCATCGCCCGCGTTGAGCACGGGGCAATCGACCTTGGACGCAATGAGCGCGACCGCGCCCGAAGCATCGTGGCGGATGACGATGACGTCCGGGTGCATGGCGTTCAGCGTCAGCGCCGTGTCGAGCAGCGTTTCGCCCTTCTTCATCGAGGACGACTGAACGGACATGTTGACGACGTCCGCGCCGAGGCGCTTGCCCGCGATCTCGAACGACAGCAGCGTGCGTGTCGAGTTTTCGAAGAAGGCGTTGATCTGGGTGAGGCTGGCGAGCCGCTCGTCCCGCTTGTGCGCGCTGCGGCTGAGTTCGACCCAGTGTTCGGCTTCATTCAGAAGGAAGCCGATTTCCCAGGGCTTCAGGCCTTCGATTCCAAGCAGATGTGCGTGCGGGAAGGGATGCACGCCCGGCGGCACGGCCGGTAGCGGAGCGGGTTGGGCTGCTGATGTCATTAAAGCCAAGCCTTTAGTCTTGCATACGGCAACGGGCAAGGGGCGAAACCGGCCGCCTGCTACATCATCCTGCGGGCTTGACGCTGCGGTCGGTGCGGGGCACGCCCTCGACCAAGGGGAGCGCCAATGAAGCACGAAGAAACCGCCGATCTGCCGTATCTGAAGAAAGTGGTTGCCGCCTCGATGGCCGGAACGGTCGTCGAATGGTACGAATTCTTCCTCTACGGCACCGTCGCAACGCTGGTGTTCGGCAAGCTGTTCTTCCCCGATACCGGCAACGAGCTCGACGGCATCATCGCCGCGTTCGCGACCTATGCAGTGGGTTTCCTCGCGCGGCCGCTCGGCGGCATCATCTTCGGGCATTTCGGGGACAAGGTCGGCCGCAAGTCGCTGCTCCAGTTCAGCCTGGTCCTGATCGGTGTTTCCACGTTCCTGATGGGCTGCCTGCCTTCGTTTCACCAGATCGGCTACTGGGCGCCGCTGCTGCTGGTGACGCTGCGCTTCATCCAGGGCTTCGCGCTCGGCGGCGAATGGGGCGGCGCGGTGCTGCTCGTCACCGAGCACAGCCCGAACCACAGCCGCGGCTTCTGGGGCAGCTTCCCGCACGCCGCCGTACCGCTCGGCAACCTTGCCGCGACGGTGGTGCTGCTCGTGCTGTCGGCGACGCTTTCGGAAGAGGCGTTCCTGTCGTGGGGCTGGCGCGTCGGCTTCTGGCTGTCGGTGGTGATCGTCGGCATCGGCTATTACATCCGCACGCAGGTGTCGGATTCCCCGATCTTCAAGGCCGCCAAGGCCGAAATGGAAGAGAAGGCGGACGCGGGCTATGGACTGAAGGAGGTCTTCCGCCTCTATCCGCGCCGGGTGTTCACGGCGATGGGCCTGCGCTTTGCCGAGAACATCCTCTATTACATGGTGGTGACGTTCACGATCACGTACCTGTCGCACCGCGGCGGCGACACCACGCAGATCCTGACATTGCTGTTCTTCGCGCACATCATCCATGCGTTCATCATCCCCGCCGTCGGGCACGCCACCGACCGGTTCGGACGGCGGCCGCTCTATATCGCCGGCGCGCTGCTGACGATGGTCTGGCCGTTCGCGGCGTTTCCGATGCTGGATACCGGGACAACGGGGATCGTGCTCGCGGCGATCATCACCGGCATGATGGTCCACTCGCTGATGTACGCCGCGCAGCCCGCGATCATGACCGAGATGTTCCCCACGCGGATGCGCTATTCGGGCGTCTCGCTCGGCTATCAGCTGACCGCGATTATCGCTGGATCATGGGCGCCGCTGATCGGTACGGCGCTGCTGCGCGAATACGAAACGTGGTGGCCGATCGCCGTCTACATCATGTTCGCTGGTGCCGTGAGCCTGATCGCGGCGCTTCTGATGCGCGAGACGAAGGGTGTCTCGCTCGTGGCGATCGACCGCGAGGATGCGGCGCGAAGCTAGGCCGCGAGCGCCAGCGCGTCGATGGCGGCTTGCAGAATGTGCGCGGCGGCGAGGGCATCGACGCGTTCGGCGCGCCTGGCGCGGCTCATGTCCGCAGCGATCATCTCGCGCGTGACGGCGACCGTGGAGAGCCGCTCGTCCCAGAGGAGGACGGGGAGGGCGAATTCGGCCTCGAGCGACCGGGCGAAGGCGCGCGTGGCCTGCGCGCGCGGGCCGTCGGTGCCGTCCATGTTCACGGGATAGCCGAGCACGATGCCGGCGAGCGCGCGGCCCCCTGCGAGGCGGCGCAGCTCGGCGAAATCCTGCGTCTGCTTGCGGCGGACGATCGTTTCCGCCGCGCTCGCGAAGTGCCATTCGGCGTCGCAGAAGGCGACGCCGATGGTTTTGGTGCCGAGATCGAGCCCCGCAAGGACGCCGCCCGACGGCAACTGCGCCGCGAACTCCGCGGCCGAATGCGTGCTCACCGGCTGCGCGCGGGCGCTGCCGCCGCAAGCGCCGCCTGCGTGCGGCGTTCGACGTCGGTGCGCAGGTTCGTCCAGAACAGCGCATAATCGTAGACGTGGTAGTTGTTGCCGGGCAGCACGTAGGAGCGCAGGCCTTCGGGCGGTTTCTCGCCGATGCTGAGATAGCCTTTGTCGCTGCACTTGGCGCCGACGAGCCCGGCTTCAAGCGTCGCACTCGAATAGGTCTCGTCAACCGGGATCAGCGTGCCGAGGTTGCGTGCGGTGCCATACGGGTCGCTGGCGTCGGCGCCGTCCATCGTTTCCACGGGAAGCGGCGAGGCCTCGGCGGCGAGGCTGCTGCGATGCGGGGTTTCATCGGTGGCGGCGGTTTCCGGCGCATCGCCGGGCGGGGCAAGATCGGGCGCCCCGGTCAGCGGATTGACGCACAGAAGGTGTGTTCCCGCGCGCGGCGCGCCGGTGAGGCCTGTCGTCGTGTAGAACGGATCGAAGATCGATTCCGGCTGCGCGGGTTCGGCATAGCTCTGGAAGGCGATGATGCAGCGCGTTTCCTCCGGCGTTTCGCACGGCTTCAATCCGAGCTTCGGCAGGTCGGATTCGATCGAGATCGGCCAGCCGATCAGATAGGCGGCGACGATGCGATCCGCGACGGGCGTGCCTGCGATCTTCTGCGCGAGCAGCGAGACGAGATGCAGCGAGCCCTGGCTGTGGCCGGCAAGAATGATCTTCTGGCCCGGCGGGATATCGCGCAGGAACAGTTCGAAGGCCTTTTCGACGTCGCTGTACGCGACTGCGAACGACTTCGCCGAATCGGGCTCACCGAGCGACAGGAAGGCGCCGAACGTCGCCTGGCGGTATTTGGGCGCCCACACCTCGCCGATGCCGTTGAAGACGCTGGCCTGGCTTTTCAGGAACACGGTCTGCCGGAAACGGGGATCGCCGGTGAGCGCGATGGGCGCGTTCCACCGGTCCCCCTTCAGATAGGTGGTGGGGTGCACGTAGAACACCGCGACGGCAGGCTTTGGCGCGGGGCTGTAGCCTTCGGGCGTCCAGCGTACGACATCCGCCGGGATGCCGGGGCGCGCAAGCCAGGCGTCGGCGCGGTCGTAGAAGGTCGCCGGAGACTTCGGGCTGTCCGCGAAGCTCACATCCGGCACGAAGGCGGCGCGCATCAGGTGCGGCGCGAAAATCCGGTAGGCGAACGCACCCGCGATGGCGAGCACGACGAGCGCGGCGATGATGTAGAGAAACCGTCGAGCGGCCAAGTTGCTGGACTCCTTTGTTTGGGCGCTTAGCATGGCGTCCATGTCACGAGAATACAGGGGTTAACACCATGCGTCTTACACGGGTTCCTTTCGCCATCTGCATCTCCCTTCCGCTGGCCGCATGTGCTGCGGGCGGGACCACGCCAGTGCTTCACGATCTCGTGATTCGCGGCGGCACGATCTACGACGGGTCGGGCGGCGCGGCGCAGATCGGCGACGTTGCCATCGACGGCGACAAGGTGGTTTCGGTCGGCCCCGCCGCGCGCGGGCGCGCCGAGATCGACGCGACGGGCCTCGCGGTGGCGCCGGGCTTCATCAACACGCACAGCTGGGCGACCGAATCGCTGATCGTCGATCCGCGCGGCGTCGCCGACCTCAAACAGGGCGTGACGCTGGAGGTGATGGGCGAGGGCTGGTCGATGGGACCGCTGAATGCCGAGATGAAGCGCCTGTCGGCAAGCCGCATGGGCGACGTGAAGTACGATATCGAGTGGACGAGCCTCGGCGATTATCTCGCGTATCTCGAAAAGCGCGGGATTTCTCCGAACGTCGCGAGCTTCGTGGGTGCGGCGACGGTTCGTATCCATGAACTCGGCGAAGGCGATGTCGACCCGAACCCGCAGCAGCTCGCGCGGATGCAGGGTCTCGTGAAGGCCGCGATGAACGAAGGCGCGCTCGGCGTCGGCTCGGCGCTCATCTACGCGCCCGGATCCTTCGCGGAAAAGCCCGAACTCCTCGCGCTGATGCAGGCGGCCGCGCCGTGCGGTGGGCGCTACATCAGCCACATGCGTTCCGAGGGCGACAACATCCTCGATGCGGTGGACGAACTCATCGACATTTCGCGGCAATCGAAGGCGCCCGCGATCATCTATCACCTGAAACTGGCGGGCAAGGACAACTGGAGCAAGCTCGACACCGTGATCGGGAAGGTGGAGGCCGCGCAGAAGGAAGGCCTCGACATCACCTCCACCATGTACACCTACCCGGCGGGCGGCACCGGTCTCGACGCCTCGATGCCGTTGTGGGTGCAGGAAGGCGGCGAGGAAGCCTGGTTCAAGCGGCTGCAGGATCCCGCCGTGCGCGCCAAGGTCGCCGCGGAGATGAAGACGCGCGGCGACGGCTGGGAGAACCTTTACTATCAGGCGGGCTCGCCCGAGCGGCTCGTCCTCGTGGGGTTCAAGAACGACAAGTTGAAGCCGCTCGCGGGCAAGACGCTCGGCGAGGTGGCGCGGGAACGCGGCAAGAGCCCAGAGGAAACCGCGATGGACCTCGTGGTGGAAGACGGCAGCCGGGTCGGCACGATCTACTTCCTGATGGACGAGAAGAACGTCGCGAAGCAGACGGCGCTGCCGTGGATGAGCTTCGGCTCTGATGCGGAGGCGCCGGCCACGGAAGGCGTTTTCGTGAAATCGCCGACGCACCCGCGCGCCTACGGCAACATCCCGCGCCTGCTCGGCAAATACGTGCGCGACGAGAAGACGACCACCCTGTCACAGGCGGTGCGCCAGCTGACGTCCTTCTCGGCCGAGCAGATGGGCATCGAGGGGCGCGGACGTCTGGCGCCCGGCTACTTCGCCGACGTCGTCGTCTTCGACCCCGCGACGATCGCGGACAAGGCCACGTTCGAGAAACCGCACCAGTATTCGGTGGGCGTGCGCGACGTGTTCGTGAACGGCGCGCAGGTGCTGAAGGACGGCGAGCCCACGGGCGCGCGGCCGGGCCGTTTCGTGAAGGGGCCGGGCACGGGGAAGTGTCCGGCATAAGGCGGGTTTGAAAGGGGGCGCCATGATCGATCTGGAGAACAGCCAGCGGCGCCATCTCGTGCTCACCGCGGCCGGGGCGCTGTGCGGGCTCGCGGTGTGGTTGCTGACGCGCGGGAGCGGACCCGTCGGGGATATCCGGACGGCGGCGGCGACCGGAGTCTGCATCGCCGGGGCGGCGCTGGCATTCACGCTTTCGAGCGTTCGCCCACTGTGGTCCGCCGGTTTCGCCGCTGGCTGCGGCGCGGTGGCTGCCGGTGTCGTCTATTGGAACCTCGTGGCCGGCCCGCAGGCGGATAGCAGCGGTGGTTACGATCCCGGGTTCGCCTGGCAATATCTGTGCCTTGCCGCCGCGCTCGGCATTGCCCTCCCGGTGTTCCAGACGGCGCGCGACGAAGGCCGCTGGCGCCTGCCTTATGCGGGACTTCATGCGCGCAGCTGGGAGGATATCGTGGTCGCCATCGGGGCGGGCGGTTTCCAGATCGCGGTGGCGCTGCTGTTCGCGCTCTGGGCAGGCCTGTTCAAGCTGATCGGCGTGGACTTCTTCGCCGAGCTTTTTGATGAGCCGGCCTTCATCGCCGTGATTGGCGGCGTGAGCATCGCCCTCGGCATCTCGCTGATGCGCGACTGGCCGAGCGTGATCGCGGCGATGCAGAAGGCGCTGATGGCGGTGCTTTCGGTACTCGCGCCGCTGCTCGCGCTCGTGCTGTTGCTGTTCCTCGCCTTCCTGCCCGTGACGGGCCTGTCGAAGCTGTGGGAAACGACCCGGCACGCAACGCCGCTGATGCTTGGCGCGGTGCTGTTTGCGCTGTTGCTCGTGAACACGGTCATCAAGGATGCGAACGATCAGCTGTCATCCGCGCGCGTTGTGAGGTTCGGGGCTGCGGGACTCGCGCTCGCGATGCTTCCGCTCGCCGTTATCGCCGCTGTCTCGACCGGCATTCGCATCGACGCTTACGGGCTGATGCCGGAGCGCATCTGGGCGATGATCTTCACCGCCTTCGCGATTGCTTACGGGCTTTCCTACCTGTGGCCGCTTGTCCGCCGTTTCGAAGGCTGGGCCGACACGGTGCGCACCGCGAATGTGCGTCTCGCGCTCGCCTTGGGGGTCATGTTCCTGCTGCTCGCCACGCCGCTGATCGATTTTCGTGCGATCTCGGCAAATAACCAGGTAGCGCGGTTGCTGAGTGGCCGGGATGCCCCCGATACGTTCGATTTCGCGGCACTGAAGTTCGATCTGGGTGCGCCGGGACGCGATGCGCTGAGCGACTTGAGGGGGATAGGCGATCATCCGCAAGCGAAACGTATCCGGTGGGAGGTAGCCAGAATCGACAAGACGCCATCCCGCTGGGAAGCGCACACCAGCCGCGAGGCGGCCGATGCCGCCACTCAAACGCGCGCAGCGTTGAAACGAATGTCCGTATACGGCGGGAAGCGGGCAATGCCGACAACACTGATAGATTATCTGAGCAATCCTGCCATCGATTTTGATCATCAGTTGAAGGCCTGCGGCGTTACAAGAAGCCGCTGCATGGCCGTGATTGCAGATCTCAACGAAGATGGTCGAGAGGATGCCGTTTTCTTTCGCGAAAGATGCACGCAGGCCGAGGAAAAACCGACGTGCTGGAGTACGACTTATGCGTACAGCCAGACCGCAGACGGCTGGCATGAAGGACTTGGCCGGGAAGGGACATATTTTTCGGACAGCGATGGCTCGATCATCAAGGCGCTGGAGGCCGGCAAGCTGGAGATCGTGCCGCGAGATGGGGTCGAGCTTCGGGTGAATGGAAAACGGGTTGCTGGCGCCGACTGAGCACCGTCTTCCGGCACAGACGCTTGCCCGCCGCCGACGCAGCGTGCTAACGGCTCGGCCTCAATCAATCCGGGGTTTTTTGCATGTCCGTTGACGCCGCAACCGTCAAACGCGTCGCGCATCTTGCGCGTATCAAGATCGACGACGACAGGTCCGCCGCGATGGCCGAGGAGCTTTCCAAGATCCTCGGCTGGGTGGAGATGCTCGGCGAGGTGAATACGGACGGCGTTGAGCCGCTCGCCGCGGTGATCCCGAACACACTGCGCTGGCGCGAGGATGTCGTCACCGATGGCGGCATTCAGGACAAGGTGCTGTCGAACGCGCCGAAGTCCGAATACGGCTTCTTCGCTGTGCCGAAGGTGATCGAATAATGACGGCGCTGACCGACCTGACGCTTGGCCAGATGCGCGACGGGCTGCGCGCAAAGGACTTCTCCGCGAAGGAGCTGGCTGAGGCGCACGTGAAGGCTGTGGAAGCCGCGCGCGTGCTGAATGCCTTCACCGTGGAAACGCCGGAACTGGCGCTGAAAGCCGCCGAAGCCGCTGACGCGGCGCTCGCGAAGGGCGAGGCGAAGCCGCTGTCGGGTATTCCGCTCGGCATCAAGGACCTGTTCGCGACCGAAGGCGTGCAGAGCGCGGCGGCATCGAACATCCTGAAAGGTTTCAAGCCGCCCTATGAATCGACCGTGAGCGGCAAGCTCTTCGCGGACGGCGCGGGGATGCTCGGCAAGCTCAACATGGACGAGTTCGCTATGGGTTCGTCGAACGAGACGAGCGCGTTCGGCACGGTCATCAACCCGTGGCGCGGGAAGGGCAATGAAAGCCTCGTGCCGGGCGGCAGCTCTGGTGGTTCTTCGGCGGCGGTCGCGGCGCGGCTCGTGGCGGGCGCGACGGGCACCGATACCGGCGGCTCGATCCGTCAGCCCGCGGCATTCACCGGCATTTCCGGTATCAAGCCGACCTACGGTCGCTGCTCGCGCTGGGGCATCGTGGCGTTCGCAAGCTCGCTCGACCAGGCCGGGCCGATGGCGCGCGACGTGCGCGACTGCGCGATCCTTTTGAAATCCATGTGCGGGTTCGATCCGAAGGATTCGACCAGCCTCGACCTGCCCGTGCCGGACTTCGAGGCGGCGCTGACCGGCGACATGAAGGGCAAGCGCGTCGGCATTCCGAAGGAATATACGGTCGACGGCATCCCGGCCGAGATCGAGGCGCTGTGGAAGAAGGGCGCGGATATGCTGCGCGACGCGGGGGCGGAGATCGTCGACATCTCGCTGCCGCACACCAAATACGCGCTGCCGACCTACTACATCATCGCCCCCGCCGAGGCTTCGTCCAACCTCGCGCGCTATGACGGCGTGCGCTACGGCCTGCGCGAAACGCCCGAGGGCGGCAGCCTGATCGACATGTACGAGGCGACGCGCTCGGCGGGGTTCGGCGCCGAGGTGCAGCGGCGTATCCTGATCGGCACCTATGTGCTCTCGGCGGGTTATTACGACGCCTATTATCTGAAGGCGCAGAAGGTGCGCGCGCTCATCCAGCGCGACTTCATGCAGGCGTTCGAACGCTGCGACGTGATCCTCGCGCCGACCGCGCCGAGCGCGGCGTTCGGCATCGGCGCGAACGTCGACGACCCGATCGCCATGTACCTCAATGACGTCTTCTGCGTGCCCGCGAGCCTCGCGGGGCTTCCGGCGATGTCGGTGCCCGGCGGACTTTCGGACGACGGCCTGCCGCTCGGCCTCCAGATCATCGGCAAACCGCTCGATGAGGAAAGCGTGCTGAACGCGGGCTATGCGATCGAACAGGCGGCGGGGTTTAGCGCACGACCGGAAGCGTGGTGGTAAGATGAGCGACTACAGGATCAAAGGCGAAACCGGTGAATGGGAGGTCGTGATCGGCCTTGAGGTTCACGCGCAGGTCACGTCGAACGCAAAGCTGTTCTCGGGCGCGGCGACCGAATTCGGGGCGGAGCCGAATACGCAGGTAAGCCTCGTGGACGCGGCGATGCCGGGGATGTTGCCGGTGATCAACGGCGAGTGCGTGAAGCAGGCGGTGCGCACGGGGCTTGCGCTCGATGCGCAGATCAACACCTGGTCGCGCTTCGACCGGAAGAATTATTTCTACGCGGATCTGCCGCAGGGATACCAGATCAGCCAGTTCCAGCACCCGATCGTGGGCGAGGGCGAGATTCACATCACGCTCGGCGAGGGGCGCACCAAGACCGTGGGGCTGGAGCGCATCCACCTGGAGCAGGACGCGGGCAAGTCGATGCACGACCAGTCGCCGCGCTATTCCTACGTCGATCTCAATCGGTCCGGCGTCGCGCTGATGGAGATCGTCTCGCGGCCCGATATGCGCTCGCCCGAAGAGGCGGGGGCGTATGTGAAGAAGCTGCGCTCGATCCTGCGCTATGTGGGCAGCTGCGACGGCAACATGGAGGAAGGCTCCATGCGCGCCGACGTGAACGTCAGCGTGCGGAAGCCCGGCGATCCGCTCGGCACGCGCTGCGAGGTCAAGAACGTGAACAGCGTGCGCTTCGTGCAGGCGGCGATCGAGTACGAGGCGCAGCGACAGGTGGAGATCATCGAGGGCGGCGGCACCATCGTTCAGGAAACACGCCTGTTCGATCCGAGTCGGATGGAGACGCGCGCGCTGCGTTCCAAGGAAGACGCGCACGATTACCGCTATTTTCCGGACCCCGACCTGCCGCCGCTGGTGTTCGACGACGCCTTCGTTGAAGCGTTGCGCGCCGAACTGCCCGAGCTGCCCGACGCGAAGCGCGCGCGCTATGTGCGCGATCTCGGCATCAGCGACTACAACGCGAGCGTGCTGACCGCCGAGAAGGAAGCCGCCGACTGGTTCGAGCGCATGCTGGCGCTGAGCGCGGCGAAGCAGGTTAAAAGCCTGATGGACGTGGCGCGCGCCGCCTCCAACTGGGTGATCTCCGACCTGTTCGGCGCGCTGAACGCGCTTGGCAAGGACATCATCGACAGCCCGATCAGCCCCGAACATGCCGCGACGCTGCTCGCGCTGATCGGCGACGGGACGCTTTCAGGGCGGCTGGGCAAAGACGTGTTCCAGATCATGCTGGAAACCGGCGACGATCCCGAAAAGATCGTGGAAGAACGCGGCCTGAAGCAGGTTTCCGACACCGGCGCGCTCGACGCGGCGATCGCCGAGGTGCTGGCGAAGAACGCCGACAAGGTCGCGCAGTACAAGGACGGCAAAGAAGCGCTGTTCGGCTTCTTCGTCGGCCAGACGATGAAAGCGACCGGCGGTAAGGCGAACCCGCAGGTGGTGAACGAACTGCTGAAGGCGGCGCTATCCGCTTGAGGTCTGGGTGCGAGGTGTCGGTTTGCCTCGTTGGACGGCGGTGCCTCTTAATCCTGCGGTATGGAGGCTGGGCTTCCAGCCGCCACGTTCTGTGTCCCGGAGGCGTTTTCCAGCGCCTCGGATAGACGGGTGGCCTCGGCAAGAAACGCGATGCCGGCCTCGCGACTTACAATCCCGGTGAAACGTCCCAGATTGCCGCAGAACATGCCTACACGGCCGGCGCGTTCGACCTGAACAGCGATCGGCGCACTCTGTAGAGATCCGTTCTTCCCTCGGAATGCGACATGGCCCGATAGTGAGGTGCGATTCTTGCAGAAGGTCTTGAAATCGCTTTCGCCAAGACACCTGTGAAGGCTCACGGCTTTGGTCAGATGAAGGGTCACATCGGCGTCGGTCGTATCAGCCTCGGCCAGAACGCCGTCGTCGTCATACTCCGTGACCAGTTTCCGCATCAGGACGCTGATCGGATTATCCACTTTGTAGGCTTCGCAGTAGATGCTGACATTTTTCATGACGTGATCGACGGCGGGGGCGGTGACGAGTCCGAGGTTCCGAGCGCCGCGCGAAGGGTCCGGAGAGAACGGGCCCTCGATGCCCTGATCGTCAGCGGCGGCCTGAATCGCCTGCAGATCGATACTGTAGTCAATGCTGCGTGCCAAAGCCGGAGCAGCCAGCAAGGCGAGAGCCACTCCGGCAATCAGGGCGCCCGCCGGGCAGGCGCTCTTGGCTGAGTCAATCGGTCGACGCGACATTGCTGGCCTTCTGCGCTTTCTGTTTTTCCTTCAGCCGCTTCTTCCAGTCCTTCTTCGTGCTGCCGGTCAGGAGGCGGGCGCTTTCGAGTGCGAATTCCTCGGCCAGCCTCTCCCGAATACCGCCGCCGCGAATGAGCATACCTCCCCATCCCGAATGGGCGTTGATCACGTGCACATAGAAAGAGCCAATGTTCGCGCCCGTTGCGGGATCCACGACATCGATGAGCCCGGCAAGTTCATCCGCGCTGCCGATCAGCATGGCAACTGCGGCGTTGGCGGTACGGATGGTTTCGATGGTGATCTTCAGATCGACGGCCTTGCCTTTGGACTCGTCTAGACCCCATTCGCGCGTCACGTCGCGCATCACGAGCGGCAGCATTGCAGAGAACGGCAGGGAATCATATGTGTCGGCGGCCGGCTGGACGGCGGGCGGATTGGCGGGATCGTAAGGCGGAAGGCCCGCTTCAGCGCGCTTGGCCAGCGCCTTTTCCTCGATCTTGTCGAATTTTTCGCGCGCGGAATCGGCAATCGTGACAGTCACGGCGGCAACATAATTGTTATCCACGATGTCCGCAGGCAGTTCTTCTATGACTTTTCGCTGTTTTGCCTCTGCGACAGGGGCAGCAATCAAGAACAACGCAAGAAAAATGTACCGAATCATGATGCCCCCTAAGCAATGCGAGGGGGCCACTAAGGCAAAGGTGATTTATTTCGGCAAGACAATAATATGGAAAACGGGACGATAGACGTCAGGCCTCGCCCACCGTGTCGATCAGTGCGGCGTCGAGCGCTTCGCGCGGGGTTTTTCCGGCCCAGAGGATGAACTGGAAGACGGGGTAGTAGCGTTCGCACTCATCGACGGCGGCTTCGACCAGCGTTTCGGCCTGCGCGAGCGAGAGGCCGCTGTCGTCATCCGCGGCGTCGAGCATCGAGGCGTGGCGGAAGAGGAGCGTGCCGTCTGCCGACCACATCTCGAAATGGCCGAGCCAGAGCTGCTCGTTGATGAGGCTGAGCACTTCCCACACGGCGGCGCGGCGGTTTTCCGGCACGCGGATGTCGGGCATGGCGATGAACTGGAGGACGCGCTCTTCCTCGCGCCAGAGCGCGCGGAGCTGATAGGTCGTCCAGCTGCCCTCTACGCGGGCGATGAGTTCCTCGTCGCTGGCACGCTCAAAAGACCAGCCGTGCGCGCCGAAATAATGCTCGAGCATGTCGAGCGGCGCTGCCGTGGCTTGGGCCATTTCAAGTTCGAGTTCGGTCAATAGCGGGTCCAGTAGAAGTCATCCGGCACCACATATGGTGCGACGTCAGCCGTCGGCACGCAAGCCGCTGTGCGCCTGTGTTCCGAATTTGCTGTGGATATCAGGCGGTAGGCGCTGATTTTCCGGCCTTCTTCGCTGCGGGCTTGCGCGCCGCGGTTTTCGCGGGCGCGGTTCCCGCTGCAGCTTCAAGCTTTGCGATTCGTGCCTTCAGCTCTTCGTTTTCAGCGCGGGCGTTTGCCGCCATCTGCTTGACCGCCTCGAATTCCTCGCGCTTCACGAGATCGAGGCCGCCGACGAATTCCTCCATGCGGGCGCGGAAACCCGCCTCCATCTCGCGGCCCATGCCGGCGATCGAGCCCATGGCGCCGGTCGCCATGCGGGAGAAGTCGTCGAAGAAGCGGTTTTTGGACTGCATGGACGGGGCCTTCGCTGTGTTGTGTGCCTAATATGGCGGTGCGGCGCCCGGATTCAACTGCCAGATGCGGAAGGCGAGCCCGGCGGCGAAGCAGAGCCATGCGAGATAGGGCACGAGCAGCCACGCGGCGATGCGGTCGAGCCGGGCAAACGCGAACGTCGTGGCGAGCGCGGCGGCGAGGATGACGAGGATGAGCGCGAAGCTGGGGCCGAGCAGGTGCAGCTTGAAGAACAGCGTCGACCAAATGAGGTTGAGCACGAGCTGGGCGGCGAACAGCAGGGCCGCGCGCTGCCGGTCCCGCCCCGGTGGGCACGCGAGGACGCGGGCGATGGCGACGCCCATCAGCGCGTAAAGCAGCGTCCAGACGATGCCGAACACGAAGCCGGGCGGATAGAGCGCGGGCTTTGCGAGTTCCGCGAACCAGGGATTGTCCTCCCCCGACCCCGCGACGACGCCGGACAGCGAGCCGAGCAGCATCACGCCCGGAACGGTGAGGAAGGCGAGACGCAGGCTCTTGGGAAGTGCCATGGTTTTTACTCCGCCGGGGCTGGTGCCGCGCCGCGCTCTTCGTCCAGCTTGCGCGTCACGGCGAGCGGCGAGCCGGTGCTCCGGGCAAGGCGCCGGTAGAAGACGGGGATGACGAACAGCGTGAGCAATGTCGCGAGGCTGACGCCCCACACGACGACGGTGCCGATCGCCTGACGCGAGGCCGCGCCCGCGCCCGACGCGAGCATCAGCGGCACCGCGCCCGCCACGGTCGCGATCGAGGTCATGATGACGGGACGCAGGCGGCGCACGGCGGCCCGGCGGATCGCATCGTCGAACGCGACGCCCTGATCGCGCAACTGGTTCGCGAACTCGACGATGAGGATGCCGTTCTTGGCGGCAAGCCCCACGAGCATGACGATGCCGATCTGGCTGTAGAGGTTGAGCGATTGGCCCATGACGACGAGGCCGAGCAGCCCGCCGCCGACCGCGAGCGGCACGGTGAGCACGATGACGCCCGGATGCACCCAGCTTTCGAACTGCGCGGCGAGCACGAGGAACACGAGCAGGATGGTGACGCCGAGCACGCCCCAGATCGCGCCGCCCGTCTGCTTGAACGCGCGGCTTTCCCCGTCGTAGCCGATCGCCGCGACCTCGGGCAGCGTCGAGGCTTCAGCCTCCAGCCAGTCGAGCGCCTCTCCGAGCGAATAGCCGGGGGCGACCGAACCTTCGAGCGTGATGGCGCGGAGCTTGTTGAAATGGCCAAGCTCGCCCGCGTCCGCGAAGCTGCGCAGCGAAACGAGGTTCGAGAGCGGAATGACGTCCCCCGTGCGCGAGCGGACATAGACGTTGGAAAGATCCTGCGGCGTCAGCCGGTCCTTGTCTTCGGCCTGCACGATGACGCGGTATTCCTCGCCGCGATCGATGTAGGTGGTGACGCGGCGCGAACCCATCATGGTTTCGAGTGTGCGGCCGATCTCGCTGACGGATACGCCGAGGTCGCCCGCACGCGTCGTGTTGATGTCGACGAGAAGCTGTGGCTTCGTTTCCTTGTAATCGGCTTCGAGGTTTTCGATGCCGGGATAGGCGGCGGCGGCGTCCATGATCGCGTCGCGGGCGCGGGCGAGTTCCTCGAACGTCGCGCCGGCGATGACGAAACGGATCGGGCGGCCGCCGCGGCTGCCGATGGTCTGCCCTCCCGAGGCGAAGCTGCGAACGCCGGGGTAGTCCTCCAGCTTCTGCTGGATCATCTGCGCGGCTTCCGCCGTCGTCTGATCTCGCTCGTTCCACGTCTTCAGAAAGAAGACCATGCGACCATTCGAGAAATCTTCGGTCGTGCCCCAGCTGCCCGGCGCACGCACGACCATGCGGCGGATCGGGCCGTCCTCTCCGATCAGCGGCAGTACGCGCGCCTGCAGATCCTCCATGTAGCGAACCATCTGCTCGTAGCCGGTGCCTTCTGCCGCGGTTACGCTCACCTGGATGTTCCCGGTGTCCTCGAGCGGGGCGAGTTCGGATGGGAGTGTCGTTGCAAGCGCGACGCAGCCGGCGACGACAGCGGCAGAAATGCCTCCGATCAGAAGTGGTCGCGTGAGCAGGCGACCGAGCGCCCGGTCATAGGCGGCGGACACGCGATCGAAACGCTGATCGACCCATTTCGTCATGCGGTTCGCGCCGGTTTCCGGCTTCAGCATCTTCGAGCAGAGCATCGGCGTCAGCGTCAGGGCGATGAAGCCTGAGAAAGCGACCGCGCCGATCATCGCGGCCGCGAGTTCGCGAAACAGCAGCCCGGTGTTTCCGGCAAGGAACATGATCGGCACGAACACGGAACAGACGACTGCCGTTGTCGCGACCACGGCGAATGCGACCTGGCGCGCGCCTTCATATGCGGCGACAAGCGGCGTCTCGCCCTGTTCGATGCGGTAATAGATGTTTTCGAGCACGACGATGGCGTCGTCGACGACAAGGCCGATCGCAAGCACGAGCGCGAGCAGCGTAAGAAGGTTGATCGAAAGCCCGAGCGCCCAGAGCACGGCGAATGTCGCAATCAGACAGATCGGCACCGTGACGGCGGGAATGAGCGTGGCGCGCGCCGAGCCGAGAAAAATGTAGATTACGAGAATGACGAGAACCGACGCTTCGGCGAGCGTCTTCCAGACGTTTTCGATGGCCGCAGAAATAAACACCGAACTGTCGTTCGAGATGTCGATGCTGACGCCGGCGGGCAGCATCTTGCGCGTATCCTCGATCCGCGCCTTGACCTCTTCTGCCACGGCGAGCGTGTTCGCGCCCGACTGGCGGACGATGCCGATGCCGACGCCCGGTTTGCCGTTCGATCGGAAGAAACTGTACGGGTTTTCGGGGCCGACCTCGACGCGCGCAACATCGCCGAGGCGGACCAGATGACCGTCTGCGCCGCGCGAGATGACGAGGCCGCGGAAATCATCAACCTGGCTGTAGGCGCGGGCGACACGGACCGTGAGGTTCTGTGTTTCCGCCTCGACGCGGCCTGCGGGAAGCTCGACATTTTGTGAACGCAGCGCGGTCTCGATATCGCCGGGCGTCAGCCGGTAGGCGGCGAGCTTCGCGCGATCGAGCCAGATCCGCATTGCGGGCCGCGAGAGACCGGCGACCATGACGCGCGCGACGCCGTCGATCGACGAGAAGCGATCAACGAGGATGCGGTCTGCGTAGTCGGCGAGCCAGAGCGGATCGCGCTCCTCGCCGGAAAGGTGCATCCAGAGGATCGGCTGCGAATCGACGTCGACCTTGCGGATTTCCGGCGGAATGACCTCGTCCGGGAGGTCGTCCGCGAGGCCGCTGACGCGGTCGCGGATGTCGTTCGCCGCATCGTCCACATTGCGTGTCGCCGAAAATTCGATGGTGACGTCCGAAACGCCGTCGCGCGAGCGCGAGCGGATCATCTCGATGCCTTCGACGCCGGCAATCCGGTCCTCGACAAGCTGGGTTATGCGCGATTCGACAACGCTGGCGGCCGCGCCGGGATACGCCACCTCGACCGAGACGATCGGCGGCTCGATGGCCGGATATTCGCGCACCGGCAGCGAGAAGAAGGCGATTGCGCCGGCCAGCACGATGATGAGGCTGACGACAGCCGCGAATACGGGGCGTTTGACCGAGACATCGGAGAGGATCACCGGGACTTCCCTGCGCCCGCCGCGGCGCCGGAGAGGGCGCCGGTGGTGGATTTTTCGGGCGCTCCCGGAAACACCGGCCGCACCTCCGCATCGTCGCGCACCTTGACGACGCCGTCGGCGACGATGCGGTCGCCGCGCTTCAGGCCGCCGGTGATTTCCACCATGCCGCCCGACCGCATCCCGACCTCGACCGGAACGCGGTTGGCCACGTTCTTCTCATCGAGCCGGAAGATGAACTGGCGGTCGCCCTGTGCGACGAGCGCCAGTTCGGGGACGGCGAGCGCATCGCGCGGATTGGTGACGATGGAAACGGTGAGCAACATACCGGGATGCAGGCGCCGGTCGGGGTTCGGGAGCAGCGCACGAACGGCAACCGAGCGGGTGATGGGATCCACCTGCGCCTCGATACCCTCCACGGTGCCGCGGAACACTTCGCCCGGCCAGGCCTGCGCGCGTGCCTCTATATTCTGCCCGGCCTTGACCGCCGAGATGAAACGCTCGGGCACGGTGAAATCGAGCTTGATCGAGCTGATGTCGTTGATGGTCGCGATCTCGGTGCCCGCCGTGACGACGCTGCCCGGCGAGAGGCGGCGCAGGCCGACGACGCCGGAGAAGGGCGCGCGGATGATACGGTCGCCGATCTGGGCGCGGATCGCGCCTGCTTCGGCCCGCGCCTGATCGCGCGCGGAGGTCTGTGCGTCGATGCTGGCGTTGGTGGCGAAACCGCGCTGCTGGAGTTCGCGCAGGCGGCTCAGTTGCTGCTGCGCTTCGCGCGAGCGCGCCTCGACGCTGGCAAGGTCCGCATTCTGCTCGACGGTGCGCAGCACGGCGATCACGGTGCCGGCCTGCACATAGGCGCCATCGGCGAAACGCAAGGATTCAACGCGTTCGGTGACGGTGGAGGTCAGCGTCGTGGATTCGCGCGCAAAGGCCGTGCCCACCGCATCGATGCTGTCGACGAAGCGCATGGGTTCGACAACGCCGCCGACCACGGTCGGCGCGCGGCCTTCACCGCCGCCTTTCTGTCCGCCGCAAGCGGCCAGCGAAAGGGCGAGCGCGAACGCAACGTGCCTTGATATCGACAATTCAAACTCCGATCAGGCGTACGCCGCTCACTACGGCTAAAAATCGCCCATACAGGCCGCAAAGTCCAATGCTTTACGAAACAGCGTCGGCAAATCCCGCGCGGCGGATGCATCCGCTGCTCGCCAATCCCCCGCTGGTTTCGTTATTCCTGACAGATCGCCCGAAAACACGGTCAGATGCAACTCGAAATGCGTGAAAACGTGGGTAACGCGCCCTTCGCCGCGCGACCAGCGCGCAGGGGCAGGGGCGCCGGGATGCGCGCCATCGGCCACCGGGGTGTTCGCGATCTCGCTCATCGGTAGCCCGAGCATCCCGCCGAGGAGCCCGCGTGGCGGTCGCCGCACGAGCAGGATCTCGCCGCGGTCGCGCAGCACATAGACGTTGGCATAACGCACCGGGCGCGGCGCTTTCTGCGTCTTTTTCGGGAGCAGGTCGGCGATGCCGCGCCGTGCAGCGTCGCAGGAGCCGGTGATGGGGCAGACAAGACAATCGGGAGACCGGGGACGGCAGACCGTGGCGCCGAGATCCATCATGGCCTGCGCGAAATCGCCGGCGCGCGCAGCGGGCGTGATCGTTTCGGCGAGCGCGCGAAGCGCGGGCTTCGCGGCGGGCAGCGGCTGCTCAACCGCGAACAGCCGCGCGACGACGCGCTCGACATTCCCGTCCACGACGACGGCGCGCTCGCCGAAGGCGATCGCCGTGATCGCCGCCGCCGTATAAGCGCCGATGCCGGGAAGGACGAGCAGCGCGTCTTCGGTGGATGGGAAGCTGCCGCCGTGATCGGCCGCAACGGCGCGCGCGCAGGCGAGGAGATTGCGGGCGCGGGCGTAGTAGCCGAGGCCCGCCCATGCCGCGAGCACGTCTCCGTCTTCGGCCGCGGCAAGCGCTTCCACGCTCGGCCAGCGTGTCGTGAAATGTTCGAAATAGGGGATGACGGCCGCAACAGTCGTCTGCTGGAGCATGATCTCCGAAAGCCACACCCGATAAGGATCAGCCGCATTGGCCCCGGGCGATGCGCGCCACGGCAGGCGTCGGTGCGAGCGGTCGTACCAGGCGAGCAGCGGTGCGGCGATTTCCTTGGCGGGCATGGCGCGCCTATGGCATGGGTTTCACCATGAGGAAACCGGGTGACAGGAGAGGCGGGAGCCGGTCGGTGGCCGAGCTTGTGCCGCTCGTGGGGCGCAAGGCGTTCCGCCGCTTCGGCTTTGTCGACAGCGCGGTCGTTGCCCGCTGGCCGGAGATCGTGGGGCCGGACTATGCGCGGCATTCGACGCCCGAATCGCTGAGCTTCCCGCACGGCAAGCGCAGCGGCGGCACGCTCAACCTTTCCGCCACCGGCTCGCATGCGCTGATGATCCAGCATGTCGCGCCGCAGATCATCGAACGTGTGAACCGCTTTTTCGGCTACGATGCCGTCGCGCGCATCGCCATCCGGCAGGGGCTTGCGGTTGAACGCGCACCGGCGGACGCGCTCGTCCAGACCCCCGGCGAGGTGGCCGACGACGTGGCCGGCAGTCTGAAGGCGATCGCCGACGACGGGCTTCGGCAGAGCCTGGAAGACCTTGCGCGGCAGATGAGCGCGACAAAGGGGCTGCCCCTCATCCGATAGCGAGAGACGTGCTGATCGGCTTTGACTTGGGTTGCGGGCCTCGCCATAGTGCCCCACCCGCATCTGTGGCAGGTATTGGGTTTCTTCGAAGGTGGACTACCAGATGTTGAGAAAAGCGCGGTTCAAGGCCTTGTGCATGTTTGGTGCTGTCGCAGTGCTTTCGGCCTGCGGTCAGGAGTCGTCAGAGGCCGCGGGCAACAAGGCCGGCAGCGCCCCCAAGGCAGCCGCGCCGGCAGCAAAAGCCAACTGGCTGGAAACCGTGAAGGCGACCCCCGAGGGCGGCTTCGCGATCGGCAACCCGAATGCGCCGGTGAAGCTCATCGAATTCGCGTCGCTCACCTGCCCGCACTGCCGCGATTTCCACGAAATGGCGATGCCGACCATCAAGGGCGAGTACGTTGCCACGGGCAAGGTCTACTACGAGTTCCGCAACTTCGTGCTGAACCCGGCGGATTACGGCGCCACGATGCTCGCGCGCTGCCAGGGGGCGAGCGCGTTCTTCGGGCTTGCCGACGCGTTCTTCAAGAACCAGCAGGTGTGGATCGAGCCGTTCACCAAGCTGACCGAGGCGCAGACCTCCCAGCTCCAGTCGTTGTCGCCGGACGAGCAGGTCGTCACCTACGCGAAGCTCGGCGGGCTCGACGGTTTCGTACGCGCGCGCGGGATTCCGGAAGCGAAGTTCAAGGCCTGCCTCACCGACGAGAAGCAACGCGGCCAGCTCGAGACGATCCGCAAGACGGCGGTCGAGCAGTACAAGGTGACGGGCACGCCCGCATTCGTGCTCAACGACAAGACGCTTGAGGGCGTGCACAGCTGGGCGGACCTCGAGCCGCTGCTCAAGGATGCCGTGAAGTAGCGTGAAGCGTGTGGGCGTGAGAGAGCGGGGGACGCGTGCATTTCAGGCGGCTTAGACTCGCCGGATTCAAATCCTTCGTCGATCCTGTTGAACTCAGGATCGAGGACGGGCTGACGGGCGTCGTCGGTCCGAACGGCTGCGGCAAGTCCAACCTCCTAGAAGCCATCCGCTGGGTGATGGGCGAATCGAGCGCCAAATCCTTGCGCGGCGGCGGCATGGAAGACGTGATCTTCGCGGGCACCGATCGCCGCCCGGCGCGCGACGCCGCGCACGTGACGCTGCATCTCGACAATTCCAGCCGCCGGGCGCCCGCGCAGTTCAACGATTCGGACGATCTCGAAGTCGTTCGCCACATCGAACGCGGCCTCGGCTCGGCGTACCGCATCAACGGCCGCGATGTGCGCCAGAAGGACGTGCAGCTGCTGTTCGCGGATGCTGCGACCGGCGCGCACTCGCCCGCGCTCGTCAGCCAGGGCCGCATCGGCGCGATCATCGCCGCGAAACCGCAGGACCGGCGCCTGCTGCTCGAAGAGGCGGCGGGAATTTCGGGTCTGCACGTGCGCCGCAAGGACGCGGAGCAGCGGCTGCGCGCGGCGGAAACCAACCTGACGCGGCTCGACGACGTGCTGCAGGGCCTGTCCGCGCAGGCTGCGAACCTGAAACGGCAGGCGCGTCAGGCGGAGCGCTACAAGAAACTCTCCGAGCAGATCCGTATCGCCGAGGCGATGCTGCTCTACGCGAAGGCCTGTGAAGCCGCGGCTGATGCCAACGCCGCGAAGGCGGAGGCGGAGGCCCTGCGCGGGAAGATCGAGGATGCGACGCGCCTCGGCGCCACGATTTCAGCGCGGCAGGCGGATGCTGCCGCGAACCTGCCGCCGCTGCGCGAAGCCGAGGCCGAAGCCGCGGCGATCCTGCAGCGCCTCAAGCTCTCGCGCGATTCGCTGAACGCCCAACTCAACGAGGTCGAGCGCCGCCGCCGCGAGGCCGAAGCGCGGCGCGAGGCGGCGGAGCGCGACATTGCGCGCGAGGATGCGCTTCACCACGACGCGCACGCTGCGCTCGAACGGCTCGCGGCCGAAGACGCGGGTATCGCCGCCCGGCTTGCCGAGGTGCAGGCCGCGCTCGGCCCGGCGGAAGCGCGCATCGCCGAGCTTGAAGTCGTTGTCGAGGCGGACCAGCGCACGCTTGCCGACGCCCTCGCCGCGCAGGCCGAAGCGCAGGGCCAGCGCCGAGCGATCGAAGCCGAGCTTTCCGCGCTGCGCTCGCAGATCGCGCGCGCCGAATCCGAAAAGACACGCACGCTCGCCGCGCAGGCCGCCGCCGCGCAGGGTGATGACGCGGGCGAGCGCCTGATCGCCGCCGAGGGGCGCGCGAAGGATGCCGAGGCCGAGGCCGAGCGCGCCTCCGCCGCCATCGCGACCGGCGAGGAACGCCGCGCCGGGGCGGAGACCGCGCGCGATGCGGCGCAGGCGAAGCGCGGCGAGGCGCAGGCCGCGCTCTCCGCGCTCACCGGCGAGCGGCAGTCGCTCCAGCGTTCGCTCGCGGCGAGCCGTGGCGGCGATGCTGAGCCGCTGATCGACCGCGTGCGCGTGACGAAGGGTTTCGAGGCGGCGTTCGCAGCCTCGCTCGGCGACGACACGGCGGCGCCCGTGGGCGGCGAAAGCGGACGCCGGTGGGGCGGGGCGACGAAGGGCGAGTGGGATCCTGCGCTTCCCGCGGGCGCGCGGTCGCTTTCCGAGGTGATCGAAGCGCCCGAGGAACTGGCGCGGCGCGCGGCGCAGATCGGCATCGCCGACGACGAGATGCTGGACCGGATGGCCGCGAAGCTCTCCGTCGGTCAGCGGCTGGTGACGACCGAAGGTCGCATGGTGCGCTGGGACGGCTTCCGCACCGAGGCGGGCGACGGCAGCGCGGCTGCGGAAAAGCTGCGCCAGCGCAACCGGCTCGCCGAGGTCGAGGCATTGCTGCCCGATGCCGAGGCGGCGGTGGAGGCGCTCGATACCGAACTTGCCGCCGCGCGCGCGATCGTCGCCGAAACCGCGTCCGCGATCGACGGCGAGCGTCAGGCGCTGCGCCGGGCGGAAGCTGCGCGAGCCGACGCGGCGAAGGCGATGTCGCAGCTCGCCGGGGAGGTTGAACGCCGCGCCGCGCAGCTCGAAGCGTTCGCGGCAGCAGTGACGCGCGCGAACGACCAGATCGCCGAGGCCGGTGAGAAGGTGCAGGGGCTTGAAGCCGCACTGCTCGAAGTGCCGGGTGCCGAGGGGTTGACCGAGGCCGTGACGGCGGCGCGCAACACCGCGGACGCGCACCGCTCCGATCTCGCCACCGCGCGCGCCGAGCATGTGGCGCTGCAACGCGGGCTGCAAAGCGATACAGCGCGCCGCGATGCGATCACCGCCGAACGCGAGGCTTGGGAACGCCGCATTTCGGGCAGTGCCGCACAGCGCGAAGAGCTTGCGGCCCGAATCGCTGCGGCGAACGCGACCATCGCCGAAATCGCCGATGTGCCCGCCGCCATCGCCGAGCGGCAGGCGCGGCTCGCGGGCGATCTCGCTGACGCAGAAGCCGCGCGCCAGGCGGCGGCGGACCGGCTCGCTGCATCCGAATGCGGGCTCCGCACCATCGACGCCGAGGCGCGCGAGGCGACCGAGATTCTCTCGACGCTGCGCGAGGAGCGCGGGCGCATCGAGGTACGCGTTGAAAACTGCGAGCATCGACGCACCGAACTCAACCGCCTGTCGGTGGAGCGTTTCCAGTGCTCGCCGCAGATGCTGCCCCAGCGTTTCGAATTCAGCGATGAGAACATGGAGGACGCCGAAACGCTGACCTCCGGGCTTGACCGGCTGACCGGCGAGCGCGAGCGCATGGGGCCCGTGAACCTGCGCGCCGACGTCGAACTCGAAGAGATCGAGACGACGCTCACCACCTCGACATCCGAGCGCGAGGAGCTGGAAACCGCGATCGCCCGCCTGCGCGGCAGCATCGGCTCGCTGAACCGCGAAGGCCGTGCGCGGCTGCTGACCGCGTTCGAGGAAGTGAACCGCCACTTCGGCGATCTTTTCTCCAGCCTTTTCGGCGGCGGCGAGGCGCGGCTCGAACTCATCGAATCGGACGATCCGCTCGAAGCGGGGCTCGAGATCATGGCGCAGCCGCCGGGCAAGAAGCTGCAGTCGCTGACACTGCTTTCGGGCGGCGAGCAGGCGCTGACGGCCGTGGCGCTGATCTTCGGCCTGTTCCTGACGAACCCGGCGCCGATCTGCGTGCTCGACGAGGTCGACGCGCCGCTCGACGACGCGAATATCGAGCGTTTCTGCGATCTTCTCGACCGCATGACGACGCTCACCGACACGCGCTTCCTCATCGTGACGCACAACGCCGTCACGATGAGCAGGATGCACCGCCTTTACGGCGTCACCATGGGCGAGAAGGGCGTTAGCCAGCTTGTTTCCGTGGACCTCGGGCGCGCCGAAACGCTGCTCGCGGCGGAGTAGAGATGCCGCCGTGTCTGCCATGCCGCGGTGCGGCAAGGCGAGCGTTGACTTGGCGAAAACCCGCCACTAAACGTGCGCTCGCGTTCGGGGTTTCGGCTCCGGCGTCTCGTCGCTTGCCGGAAACGGCATGTGTTTCGGGTGGACCGTTCAAACTGTCCTCAAGGGCATGGAGATGATCGTTGGCAGATGACCGACGCATCGAACCCGACGATCTCGGTCGTCGGCTTGCCGAGGCCAAGGAGCGTGCCAGTCCGAAACGTGACGGGCTTAAACGGGAAGAGAACAGGGGCTGGTCGATCGCCATCGAGTTCATCGGTGCGATCCTCGTGGGTGCCTTCTTCGGCTGGCTGATCGACGGCTGGTTCGGAACGGGGCCTTACGGAATGATCCTGTTCTTTTTGCTCGGCTTTGGTGCCGGTCTGCGCACGGTGATGCGCAAGAGCGGCGACTTCGACGGCAACCCGGACGACAACAACTAAGGTTCAGGAGCGCGGGCTTTCAATGGCGAACCCGATGGAACAGTTCGAGATCAAGACGCTGAGCCCGCTCGCGCTGGGCGGCTATGATGTCTCGTTCACCAATTCGTCGCTGTGGATGATGATCGCGCTCGTCACGGTCGCGGGTTTCCTCTTCATCGGCACCGCTGCCCCGAAGCTCGTTCCCGGGCGCTGGCAGGCCTCCGTCGAGTATCTTGAGGAATTCATCCGCAACATGCTTGCGGAAAACGTCGGGCCGGAAGGCCGCAGGTACGTGCCGCTGGTGTTCGCGCTGTTCATTTTCGTGCTCGGCTGCAACCTCCTCGGCCTGCTGCCCTTCGTGGGCGCCTTCACGCCGACCAGCCACATCGCGGTGACCTTCGGCCTTGCCGCGCTCGTCTTCCTGGTGGTGCTGGGCGTCGGCTTCGCCCGCCACGGGCTGCACTTCTTCTCGCTGTTCATTCCCAAGGACTGCCCGATCGTTCTGCTGCCGCTGGTGACGGCGATCGAGTTCGTCTCGTTCCTGTCGCGCCCGTTCACGCTGGCGATCCGGTTGTTCGCGAACATGACAGCGGGCCACGTGCTCCTGAAAGTGTTCGGCGGCTTCGTCGTCAGCCTCGGCGTGTTCGGTCTGCTGCCGCTCGGCGTCAACGTCGCGCTCACCGCGCTCGAAGTGATGATCGCCGTGGTGCAGGCCTATGTGTTCGCGCTGCTGACGTCGATCTACCTGAACGACGCGGTCAATCTTCACTAGTTTCAACGTAATCCCAACAGCTTAGTTAAACGGAAGGGTTCTCAACATGGATATCGCATCAGCCAAGCTCATCGGTGCCGGTCTCGCTGCTGTCGGCGCAGGCATTGCCGCCATCGGCGTGGGCACGATCTTCGGCCAGTTCCTCCAGGGCGCGCTGCGCAACCCGGCCGCTGCCGACAAGCTCGGCGGCCGTCTGATCTTCGGCTTCGCCGTGACGGAAGCGCTCGGCCTGATCGCCGCCGTCGTCGCGCTCGCACTCGCGTTCGGTTGATCCGCAAGGGCTTTGCGCCGGCGCGACATGCGTGCCGGTGCGCGCCCTTCTGATCGTTCAGCCGGATTCGCATCGGGGTAAGTCATGCCACAGTTCGACCCGTCAAATTTTCTGCCGCAGATGTTCTGGCTGGCGATTGCATTCGCCATCCTTTACTTCGGCGTCGTCCGCCTGACGCTGCCGAAAATCGGCAAGGTCGTCGACGAACGCGCCAGCATCATCGCGGCCGATCTTGCGGCGGCGGAAGTGGCTCATACGGCTGCCACGAACACGGGCGAGGCCTATAATGCCGTGCTCGCCAAATCCCGCGAAGCCGCGACAGGCGTCGTGGGCGAAGCGAAGGCGGTCACGGTTCGCGAAAACGAAGCGAAGCTCGCCGCGCTCGATGCCGAACTGAATGCGCGTCTCGCATCGGCGGAAGCCCGCATTTCCGATGCGCGGGCCAAGGCTCTCGGCGAGATCGACGCTGCGGCGAGCGAAGCGGCGGCCGATGTCGTCGAACGTTTGACCGGTGTTCGGCCCGGCGCGTTGGAAGCCAGGGCCGCGGTCGACGCGAGCCTTTCGTAGGAAAACGCCATGCAAGTTCCCGCCGGTGATGTGACCCCCGTCGACGTTCCGCCGAGCGCGGGCGAGGTCGATCAGACGACCGCGACCGTTGCCCACGAGGCCGCGCACGACGAGCATCCGGTCATGCTCGGGCTTGATGCCGAGGGCTGGGTTTACGTCAGCATCACGATCTTCTTCCTCCTCGCGATCTTCGTGATGAAGGCGCCGAAGCTGATCGCGCAGGGCCTCGATGCCCGCATCGCGCTGGTGAAGGCACAGCTTGCCGAGGCGAAGACGCTGCGCGAGGAAGCCGAGAAGCTTCTCGCGGAAGCGAAAGCGCGCGAGGCGCAGGGCGAAAAGGATGCCGCGGCGATTATCGCGCACGCACGCCAGGAAGCCGAGCAGATCACCGTCGCCGCGCAGAAGAGCGCCGAGACGATGGTCGCACGCCGCACCGCGATGGCCGAAGCCAAGATCGGCGCCGCCGAGCGCGCCGCCGAAGCCGAACTCCGCGCCCGCGCCGCAACGCTTGCGACCGCCGCCGCATCGCGCATCATCGCCGAAACGACCGACAAGGCGACGAAGACCAAGCTTACCGACGCCGCGATCAGCGAACTGGACCGCAGGCTCCACTAGGCGCGGCTTCAGAGGAATTTCGAAAGGCCGGGGCTCGAACGCTCCGGCTTTTTTCGTTTCCGCTATCCGGCCGCGTAGCTCGGGCGATCCGTCACCTCCGCGTGCCAGCGCAGCGTGTTCGTGTGATCCTCGGGGACGCGCGCCTTGATCCAGCGGGCGAAATCGAGGGCGACCGTCGCGGTGATGTCGGCGATCGTGTAGCGGTCACCGGCGATGTAGGGGCTTTCGCCGAGGCGGGTGTTCAGCATCGCGAAGAAGCCGGGGAGCAGAAGCCGCCCGCGTTCGGCAAGATCGGGGATCTGCGCTGTGTCCGGCCCGCCGCCAGGCTGCGCGCGGTTCGCGAACAGCGGCTGCGTGTTGCGGTAGACCGACGCGATGGTCGCCAGCCCGTCGAACTCGATGCGGCGCTGCCAGCATTCGATGACGGCGGCTTCCTTCGCGTCGCGGCCCATCAGGTTGGGCTCGGGGTGCAGCGTTTCGAAATAGCGGCAGATGGCGATCGATTCGTCGATAACCGTGCCGTCGTCCAGCACCAGCGCCGGGATGAGGCCGCGCGGGTTTACGGCGAGATATTCAGGCGTGCGGTTCCCGCCCTCGGCGACGTTCACCTCCTCGATCTCGATGGGAATGCCCTTCTCGGCGAGGAAGATGGTGACGCGGCGCGGATTGGGCGCGCGGTTCATGCCGTAGAGCTTCATGGTCGATTCCCCTGTTTCGTAAACCTGATTGCACGAGGCCACGTTCTCGTCTATTCGCGCTAGCCGCAACAAGGAACAGGTTTCCAGCGCATGACATTCGAGGTTCGAGGACTACGACGAGGATAGACGCCGCTGGGAAAGCGGCGCGGATGGCGCGTGGCCATTCTTCATCTTCCTGTCACTCGAATGCTTGAAAGTTCCGCACATGATTATCGTGCCCGCCAGCGCCCGGCACGGCGCTGCCATTGAAGCGCTTCTCGACGACGTCTTCGGATCCGACCGGCACGGCCGCACCGCCTATCGCCTGCGCGAAGGCGTGCGCGCGGTGGATGGTCTCAGTTTTGTGGCGCTGAATGCGGATGGTGCGCTTGTGGGCTCGATCCAGCTTTGGCCGATCGAACTCGCGACGGCGAACGGCGTGCAAGGCTTAACGCTGCTCGGCCCCGTTGCGGTGGCGAAGAGCCTGCAGGGAACGGGCATTGGGGCTGCCCTGATGGAGACTGCGATCGCGGCCGCTGATGCGATGGGGCGGAGCGCGATCGTGCTGATCGGCGATCCGGAATATTACGGCCGCTTCGGCTTCTCGGCGGAGGCGACGGGGGACTGGGCGGTGCCGGGTCCGGTGGAGCGGCACCGGCTGCTTGCGCGCGGGCTCGCGCTGAGCACGGCAGGCACGCTCCGCCCGGCAAAGGCGCTCAGCGCCGTTCGCGCCACCATGCCAGCACGAAAAGGCCCGCGGCGAGCAGAAGCGCCAGCGGCGGCGTGAGGAAGGGCTTCTCGTCGACCGCGACGAGTGATCCACTGCGGTTCTCGACGAGGCCGAGCCAGCCGGTGCCCGCAGCCGTGTCGCCCGGGCTGACGCGGCGGACTTTGGGCACGCCGTCCCGCAGCCAGTAGCTGCCGCCGCCCGAGGCTTTCACCGGGGCGGCGAGCGGCGTTTCGCGCGGGCGGACCTCGGCGAACTCGGCGGTGTCGCCCGCGAGGACAAAGCGGATGCGGTCTCCGGCGGCGACGCGGTAGAGCCCGTCCGTGCCGACCGAAACGCTTGCGCCGGTGATGCCTTCGCCGCGCGGTTCGAGCGGGATGCCGCGATCGTTGTCAGCGGGGTCGGTGAGGATCGCGGCTTCGGGCGGGGTGAGGCCGCGCGCGGTGATGTCGATGCGGCGTCCCTTCGCGGAAACGTCGAGGCGGTTTTCGTCGAGATCGGGCTCCTGCATCAGCCAGTGCGCGATGCGGCGCAGAAGCTCCGCGTGCGGCCCCGCGCCATCGACACCGCGCGACCACCACCAGACGTTCGTGGAGGCGATGAGCCCGACGCGTCCGCGCCCGACGCGGTCGAGCATGACGAGCGGCTTATCCCCGGCGCCCGACATCAACACCTCGCCTGAGGTCGGCGTCATGTCGCTCTGCGAACCCCAACGGCCCCACGCATCGCCGCCCCAGATCTTCGGAAGCTCCGACGTGACGGGATGGCGCCGGCCCGTGGGCGTCAGCAGCGGGCGGAACGGCGCGGTGATCCCCGGCCCGGCGGTACGCGCGGGGAGCAAGGGGGCAAGCTCGGTCGCAGCGAGGCCGCCTTCGGCCGCGAACTCCTCGCCGGTGACGACGAGCAGCCCGCCGCCCGCCTTCACACGCTCGCCGAGATCCTCAAAGTAGATCGGCGAAAGCAGCTCGGAGAGGCTGAAGCGGTCGAAGATGATGAGATCGAAGTCGCCGAGATGCTGCTCGAAAAGCTCCTCGACCGGAAACGGAATCAGCGACATCTCGTCGGGCGGCGTCGTGTCGAAGCTGGTCGGCAGGCGCAGAATCGTGAAATGCACGAGATCGATGTTGGAATCGCTCTTCAAAATGTCGCGCCACACCCGCCCGCCGGGATAGGGCACGCCCGAGACGAGCAGCACGCGCAGCCGGTCGGTCACGCCGTTCAGGCGGACAAGCGCGCGGTTGTTGACGAGCGTCGCCTCGCCGCCGGCAAGCGGTGCGACGGAGAGCGCCATCTCGATGGTGCCGCGCCGCGTGACGGGGACGGAGAGGCGCACCGGCTCGCCGGTCGCCACGGTGCGCTCGGTGGTGCGCCCGCCCGCGATCGATTCCGTGAGCGTCGCGGTGCCGCGCGGCGCCTCCGGCCCGTCGTCGATGCGGATCACGACCTCGGCGGGCTGGCCGACGACGCTGTAGCTCGGCACCCGCTCGACGATGAGGCGGCGGTCGGGCGTATCGGGATCGCCCGCGATCAGGTGATGCAGCGGCACGTTCGCGGGGAGCAGGCGCGGGTCCGGCGCATCCGCCGAAATGCCGTCGCTGAGAACGACGACGCCCGCGAGGCGCCCGGCGGGCGCCTCCGACGCGGCACGCTCGATCGCGGCGGAGAGGCGCGTCGGTTCGCCGGGCGCCTGCGGCACGGTGACGACGCGCCATTCGACACCGGGCGCCGCGCGGCGCAGCGCGGCGAGCGCGGCGTCCGCCTCGCGCGTGCGGTCCGCGATGCCCATGCTGGCGGAGCGGTCGACGACGGCGACGGCCACATCGGGCCGCACGGCGCGGCGCTCCTGCAGCCACACAGGGTTCGCGATCAGCAGGAGCAGGATCGCGGCGATCAGCGCGCGCGGCCAGAACAGGCGCGGCGCGCGCCACAGCACGAGCCCAAGCCCGGCGGCGAACAGCACGCCGATGATCGCGACGCCCCACCACGGCAGCAGCGGCGCAAAGCTGATCGCGCGCTCCGTCATCGCGGCTTTTCGCCCATGCGTTCAAGCAGCGCGCGCGTGTGCACCTGATCGGCCTTGTAGGTGCCGGTGAGCGCGTACATCACGAGATTGATGCCGAAACGCAGCGCCTGCTCGCGCTGTTGCGGGCTGACGGCACGGTCGCCCGACCAGAGCGAGGCCCAGTCGCCGCCGCCGATGACGACGCCGGAGACGCGGCCGTCCGCGCCCTCGCTGCCCGCTTCCGCCCACACCGCACCCCCTGCGTGGCTGTGGAGGAGGTAGAAGCTGCGCGAGAGCACATGCTCGCTGCCGACCTCGCTGAGCGCCGGCAGGCCAAGCGGTTCGAGGAGGTCGCGCGCGCCGCTGCCCGCGCCGAGCGGCCGTCCGAAATCGAAGAGCACGAGCCCGCCTGCGGCGATATAGGCACGCAGGCGCAGCGCGGTCGCGGGAGACATGGAGCGCACCTGCCCGGCGGGCCAGTAGAGCACCGGATAGGCGCCGAGCGGATCACGCGCGGGATCGACTGCGGCGGGTTTGCCGGGAGAGACGGAGGTGCGGCGCGTGAGCGTCTGGCCGAGCGTTTCGAGCCCGCGCGCGATGCCTGCGTCCGCCGCGGCGCTACCCGTGCGCACATAGGCGAGCTGAAGATCGGCGGCTTCGGCGGGCTTCGGCGCAAGCATGAAGAGCAGGGCGGCTGCCGCCGGCGCGAGCGCCCCGCGCAGGCGAAGCGCGACGAGGATGTCGACAAGTGCGAGCAGCGCGGCGGCCAGGATCAGCCACGCGCCGATATTGACCGGCGGCGCGGCCTCAGCGGCAGGGCGAAGGCCCTCCGTGCCCAGCGGTTCGAAGCTGAAGCGCGGGCCGAGCGCACCCGCGAGGTTGATGACACGGCGCGCGTCGCCGCTGCGGTAAAGGCCTGGCGGGGTCGCCGCGCTTGCCGTCGCGGCATCGAAGCGGTCGGCGGGGATCGTCACGGGCCGTGCCGGTTCCTGCCATTCGCCGCGCGCGCCGAGCATCCTCTCGAGCACCCAGGGTTTCGCGCCGGCGATGTCGATCGAGGCCGGGTTGGTGCCGAGCGGCAGCAGGCGGCGCAGCATCGCTTCGAACAGACCGCTGAGCGGCAGCGTGGACCATGACGGATCGGCGGCGGTGTGGACGAGGATGAGCAGCCCCGCGCCGCGCCGCGCCGCACTCACCATCGGCGTGCCGTCTGCAAGCCATGCCCAGCGCATCGCCTCGCTGTCTGATGCCGCGAGAAGCTGACGCGAGACGCGCGCCTCCTCGGGAACGGCGAGTCCAGCGAGTGGCCCGGCGGCTTCGAAGCCGCCGATCGCCTGCGGCTGCTGCCACGAGAGCACACCGCCGAGCGCGCGGGCGCCCGCGCGCAGCGGCACAGGTGAGAGCGCGCTGCCGTTCTCTGCAATGCGCGGCCCGGCGAAGAGGATGACGACGGCGCCTTTCTCCACGCGTTCCAGCAGCGGCTTCGCCTGCGCGGGCTCGGCGGCGACATCGGTGAGCACGAACAGCGTCGCTGGGTCTTCGGCAGCGGTTTCGAGAGTGCCGATCCTCACCTCGGCGTGCGGTTCGAGCGCGCGGCGCACGTAGTAGCCGCCCGATTCGAGCGGCGGCGCGTTCGACGGGCCTTCGATGACGACGACGCGGGGACGGGCCGCGTTTCCGTCCGCAAGGTAGATCGCCTGCGCGCTGCTGCCCACGGTAAGTCGGCTGACGTCCGCGCGCTCCGAGGCATCGAGGTGAACGCGGAAGGTCGCGACATCGCCTTCGAACGCGAGCGGTGCGCTGGACAGCGTCTCCCCCCGGCGGCTTCGGAAACGGAGCGATGTTGCGGCGATCCCCGGCGGCGCAATCACCTGTCCGCTCCAGCCATCGTTGGTGCGCCCGGCAACGCGGATCGCAGGCTCGGCGGGTGGCACGGCAAGACTCTCCCCGCCTGCAAGCGCACGGCGAAGCGCAGGCGCGCCCGCATCCTCGACGCCGTCCGCAACCCAGAGGAACGCCGCGTCCTGCGGCAGCGCGGCGGCGCGGCGGGCGCGGTCGGCGGGCCAGGGCAGCGGCGAGAGCGCGGCGAGCTGCGCCTTTGCGGTCGGCGCATCGATCCAGTGCGTGTCCGAAACCGGGCCATCGAAGGCCGTGGGCAGGATCGTGAAGCGCGTGGTCGGCGGAAGCGTTTCGATGCGCTCCGACGCGGCGGTGACGAGCCGGTCCCACTGCGAGGCGGCGGACCAGCCGTTGTCGATGACGATGGCGAGCCGCGCGGGCGGCGCGGTTGCGGGCGTGGGTTTCCAGACCGGCCCGGCGAGACCGACGAGCAGCAACGCGACGATGCCGATCCGCAGCAGCACCAGCCACCACGGCGGCGTCGCGGCGGGCGGCGGCGGGATCTCCGCGTCGCCGAGCAGCACGATCGAAGGCAGGCGCACGCGGCGCACGGCGGGCGGCAGGCGGCGGAGCAGCAGCCAGAGGAACGGCAGCGCGAGACCTGCGGCGAGCAGCCACGGCACGGCGAAGCTGAACGCGCCGCCCATCAGACGGCGCGCAGCCAGCCGGCGATGCGCGCCGCGTGCGCGGCAGCATCCTCACCCGTCACAACGTCGACAAGCAGCCAGCCGGGGCGGTCGCAGGCGGCGGCAAGCCGGGCGCGGTGCGCGGCCCATGCGGCGGCGTAGGTCTCGCCGAGCGCTTCGGCGCGGCCCGCCTCGAAAGGGCGGTCGCCGGGCTCGACGGCATCGAAATGCACGCGGCCCGAGAATGGAAAGGCGATCTCGGCGGGGTCGGCGACGGCGATGACGACGCCCTGCGCGCCGGCGGCGGCGGCGGGGGCGATCCAGTCGAGCGCCTGGCGCCCAAGGAAATCCCCCGCCGCGAGCACGATGTCGGAAGGGCCGGGGGCCGAAAGCCGGGGCGCATCGCCCGGCCCATGCGGCGCGAGCAAAGCGTCGCCGCGCAAAGGTCGCGGGTCGGGCGGCGCGCAGCAGGTTTCCCCCGCCTCGTACGCGGCAAGGCCAAGTGCGGCGACGAGCGTGTCCGCGAGCGTTTTCTTGCGCGGCAAGGCTTCATCGGAAGCGTAGTCCATCGATGCACTCGCATCCGACCAGAGCCAGAGGCGCACGGGGTCTTCGCGTTCGCGTTCGCGCACGTAAAGCTCGTCGCTGCGGCCTGATCGGCGCCAATCCACCTTGTCCGCCGCTTCGCCGGGGGTGAGCATCCGGTACTGCCAGAACTCAGAGCCCGGGCCGGCGGCGCGGCGCGGGTGGGCGCCCGCCTGCCGAGCTATGCGGGCGCGGGCACGCGTCAGGCGCAGCGGGCCGAGCATGGCCGCGATGCGTTCGGCGTCAAGCGGCGTGCTCACTCCAGACCGGATTCGATCGTCCGGATGAGATCGGCGACGGTGCGGCCCTCGCTCCGCGCGGCAAAGCCGAGCTGGACGCGGTGGCCGAGCGCGGGCTGGAGAAGCGCCGCGACGTCCTCCAGCAGCGGCACGGCGCGGCCCTGCAGGAAGGCGCGTGCACGCGCGGCCGTGATGAGCGCCTGTCCGCCGCGCGGCCCTGGGCCCCACATCAGGCCGGGATTCTCGGGGCCGGGACGCAAGGCGCGCACGGCGCGGAGGATGGCATCGACCACGCCCTCGGGCACCGGCATGTGCGTCAGCAGCATCTGCGCCTCGATCAGGTCGGCGGCCTTGAGGACAGGTTCGGGTGCGGGGTCTTCCGCGCCCGTGGTGGCGACCAGAACCCTGCGCTCGTCCGCCAGCGAGGGGAAATCGATGTCGATCTGCAGCAGGAAGCGGTCGAGCTGCGCTTCGGGCAGCGGGTATGTGCCTTCCTGCTCGATCGGGTTCTGCGTGGCGAGCACGTGGAACGGGCGGGGCAGGGGCCGGGCGGCGCCCGCGACGCTCACCTGCCGCTCCTGCATCGCTTCGAGCAGCGCGGACTGCGTGCGCGGGCTGGCGCGGTTGATCTCGTCCGCCATCAGAAGCTGCGTGAACACCGGGCCTTCGATGAAGCGGAAGGCGCGGTCGCCCTCGCGCGACTGTTCGAGCACTTCGGCGCCGAGAATGTCCGACGGCACCAGATCGGGCGTGAACTGGATGCGGCGCGTATCGAGGCCGAGCACGGTGCCCAGCGTCTTCACGAGGCGCGTTTTCGCAAGCCCGGGCAGGCCGACGACGAGCGCGTGGCCGCCCGCGAGCAGCGCGATGAGCGCCAGATCGATGACGCGCTCCTGCCCGATGATGGTGCGCGCAATCTCTGTGCGGGCGTCGGCGAAAGCAGCGGCAAGCGCATCGAAGCGCGCTTCGGCCTGCTTGACGTCGAGGGGGGGCTTGGGTTCGGTGTTCACGGCACTCTAATACGTCGGGGGATCAGGGTTACAATCATCGCTGCGCGCGATAAGGGTGGCAAGCCATGATCGACACACGTCCTACCCTCGACAGACCGGCGTCGCTCGCCGAGATCGCGCAGGCGGCGGCGGAGCTGAAGCTGCCGCCGGTCGAAAGCTGGCATCCGGAGCGCACGGGCGACAGCGAAATGCGGATCGCGCGGGATGGAACGTGGTTCCATCAGGACGCGCCGATCCCGCGCCCCGAGATGGTGCGGCTGTTCTCCACGATCCTGCGGCGCGAACCCGATGGCCGGCATGTGCTGGTGACGCCCGCCGAAAAGCTCGACATCGCGGTGGAGGACGCGGCCTTCATCGCCGTCGCGGTGGCGAGCGAGGGCGAGGGCGAAACGCGCCGTCTCGGCTTCATGCTCAATACCGGCGATCCGGTGGTCGCGGGGGCGGAGCATCGCATTTCGCTGCGGGACGGGGCGCCATACCTCCACGTGCGCGGCGGGCTGGAGGCACGGATCGCGCGGCCGGTCTATTATGAACTCGCCGAGATCGCGATCGCCGAGGGCGCCGATCCGCCCGGCGTGTGGAGCGAAGGCGCCTACTTCGCGCTGATGGATGCCGCATGAGCGCCGACCTCGACTGGATACGCGCGCGCCTGCGCCGCTACGAACGCATCCCCGGCCATCTGCCGCAGTTCGGCGACGACATCGACAATTTCGACACGGAGCTTTTGGGCGCGCTGACGCCCGCCGCCGTGCTGGTGCCGGTGATCGCGCGCCGCGAGCCGACGCTGCTGTTCACCAAGCGCAATGCCAACATGCGCCGCCATGCGGGGCAGGTGGCGTTTCCGGGCGGACGGCTCGACCCCGGCGAGGATGCCGTACGCGCGGCGCTGCGCGAGGCGGAGGAAGAGACGGCGCTGCCTCCGGTGCATGTCGAGGTGATCGCGCCGATCGACGACTACGCGACCGGAACGGGTTTCCGCGTGACGCCGGTGGTCGGCATCATCCCGCCCGACCTCGCGCTCACGCCGCACGAGGCGGAGGTCGAGAGCCTGTTCGAAGTGCCGCTTGCCTATGTGCTCGACGCGTCGAAGCACGAGCGGCGCACGGGCGAGTGGAAGGGTCGCGAGCGCACCTTCTACGTGATCCCCTGGCGAGACGGCGACATCTGGGGCGCGACGGCGGGGATGGTCGTCAACCTCGCGCGGATCCTGACGCAATGAAGCTCCCGCCGCAGGCATGGGCGGAAACGCCGGGCGGCAGCACGGTGCTGCGTGCGCTCGACGCCGAAAGCGGCACGACGCGGCTGGTCGGCGGCGCGGTGCGTGATGCGCTGCTTGGGTTGCCAATTACCGACGTTGATCTCGCGACGGCATTGCCCCCCGATGAAGTTATGAAAAGGCTGTTGCTCGTGGGCGTTCAGGTGGTGCCGACCGGCATCGCGCACGGCACGGTGACAGCCGTAACCCCCGACCTCATCATGGAGGTCACGACACTGCGCCGCGACGTTTCCACCGACGGGCGCCGCGCGACCGTAAAGTATACAGCTGACTGGCGCGAGGACGCGGCCCGGCGCGATTTCACGATCAACGCGCTCTATGCCCGGCTCCCTTCGGGCGAGATCGACGACTGGTTCGGCGGACTAGTTGATCTACATGCAGGCCGCGTCCGCTTCATCGGCGAGCCGCTCCAGCGCATCGCCGAGGACCACCTGCGCATCCTGCGCTTCTTCCGCTTCCACAGCCGCTTCGGTCGCGGCGAGCCGGATGCCGAGGGCTTGGCCGCCTGCGCGGCGCGCGCGAACGATCTGATGGCACTGTCGCGCGAGCGCATCCGCGACGAACTGTTCCGCATCCTCGTGCTGCCGCGCGCGGCGGAGACGATCGGGCTGATGCTGTCGCTCGGCGTGCTGAAGCCTGTGTTGCCGGAAATCGTGGAGGAGCGGGTTTCGAACCTTGCGGCACTCGCGGCGCGCGAGACGGCGTGGGGTGCCGAGCCCGACCCGGTACGGCGCTTTGCCGCGCTGCTGCCGCAACGCGCCGGGCTGGGCACGGCGTTCGGTGCGCGGCTCAGACTCTCGCGGCGCGATACCACGCGGCTCGATGCGCTTGGCCTCCCCGATCCGGCGCTGCCCGATGATCCTTACACAGCGGCCTATTTCAGCGGCGCGGAGACGGCGCGGGACCGCCTGCTGCTGCTGGGCGATGAGGGCCATGCCGCGTGGACCGCGCTCGAAGGCTGGGAGCGTCCCACAATGCCGATTACCGGCAAGGATATCATCGCGCGCGGGATTACGCCCGGCGCGGAGGTGAGCCGTCGCCTGCAACGCTTCGAACGTGACTGGGTGGCTTCAGGATGTCCGCACGACGCTGTGCACGTCGCTGCGCTGCTCGATGCTGTGCTTGCGTGAGGGGCAGCAGGCGCCCTTGTCGATGAACTTTTCGGCTTCCTGCGCAGCCATCGGCCGCGCGAAGAAATAGCCCTGCGCCGTATCGCAGCCGAGCGCGCGCAGCCGCTCGGCCTGGCTCTGTTCCTCGACGCCTTCGGCAACCGTCGTCATGCCGAGGTTGCGCGCGAGCGCGATGATCGTGGTGACGATCTTGTGGCTGTCGTCGGAGTTCAGCATCCCGGCGACGAACGACTGGTCGATCTTGAGCACGTCGATGGGCAACTGCTGAAGGTAGCTGAGCGACGAATAGCCGGTGCCGAAATCGTCCATCGCGATGCTGAGATCGAGCTGCTTCAGCTTGGTGAATATCTGCCGCGCCAGTTCCGGGTTCTCGACGATGGCGCTTTCGGTGAGCTCGACCTTGAGCGCGCGGCCCGGGATGCCCGACGCGGTGAGCGCGGCTTCGACTGCGCTGACGATATCGTCCTGCGCGAGCTGCAGCCCGGAGACGTTGACGCCGACGGTGAGATCGGCCGCGCCGGGGCAGCGCCTGCGCCAGTCGGCAATCTGGTTGCAGGCGGTTTCGATCGCCCAGCGGCCGAGCGGGACGATGAGGCCCGAATCCTCGGCGATGGGGATGAAGTCGGAGGGCGAAATGATACCGCGCTCGGGATGATTCCAGCGTGCGAGCGCCTCGAAGCCGACGAGGCGACCTTCGGTGAGGCTCACGTAGGGTTGGAAGGCGAGTTCGAGTTCCTGCCGCTCAATCGCCTTCCGGAGATCGGCTTCCATGCGGAACATGTCGCGCGCGACGCTGTGCGCGCTCGACTGGTAGATGGCGATGCCGCCGCGTCCGCGCGACTTCGCGGTATGCAGTGCGAAATCGGCGTCGCGGATCAGGTCTTCGGAATAGCGGCGTGACGAGAAGGTGGTGGCGATGCCGATGCTCGCGGAGACGAAACACTCGCCGCCGGTGATGACGAACGGCGACTTGAGCGTGCTCTGGATGCGCTCGACAACGCGGATCGTGTCTTCGGGCGCATCGATGTTCTTCACCAGCACGGCGAATTCGTCGCCCGAGAGGCGCGCGAGGCAATCGTTGGCGCGTATGCAGGGGAGGAGGCGGCGCGCCATCGCCGCGAGCAGCTCGTCGCCGACGATGTGGCCGAGGTTCTCGTTTACGCGCTTGAAGCGGTCGATGTTGATGACCGCCACCGCGAGGTGCGACTTCATGCGGCTTTCGAGCGCTTCCTCCAGCTGTTCGATGAACAGCACGCGGTTGGGAAGGCCGGTGAGCGCATCGTTTAGCATCGTCTGCTTGAGGTTGCGCTCGGCCTGAATCTCGGGCGTGCGGTCGCGCACGGCAATGACGACGCGGGCTGGGGCATCGCCCGACGGCGTCAGCGGCGAGATGTGCGCGGACAGGTGGCGCTGGCGCGGGCTTTCCGAAACCGTCCAGTCGATCTCGCGCTTGGCGCCGCGCGGGTCTTGCAGCAGCGATTCCACGGCGACGCCGATGCGCGGATTCTCGTTCAGAAGGCGAATGCGCGGCAGGCTGAGCCCGATCAGCTGATTGTGCGGGTAACGCGCCCAGCTTTCGAAAGTGGCATTGGAAGACAGGCACACGGGAAGGCCGTCGGGGCCGGCCTGGAAGATGAGCACGCCGACGGGGAGCGTATCGATGACACCCTGAAGCATCGCTTCGGCAGCGGCTGCGGCGGCGGGTTCAGCCCCGCCGATGCGGACTGCTGTCGAACCTGCCGCTCCGATAGCGTGTTTCGACTGCATCATTCCCTTCACTTGCGACTCTGCCGGCTGATTCTCCGGCCTCAGATCACGCGAAGGCCGGCACCGGTTCTGAAGGGAATGGCACGCATGAAATTAAGGAGCCGTAAAGCGCAGTTATGCTTTCGAAATAAAGTTAACTTTCGAAGCGGAAGCCGGCGGCTGTCTCAGTCGAACCGATTGTTGCGCGGGAAGCCCATCGGCGGGAGGCGGCCGACCTGCGCGCGCGCGCCGAGCCAGTTCGCAAGGTCGGTCTCGGTGCGGGTGCGGCCTTCCTTGCCGCCCATCGTCCATGACAGCCCGTCCGCGAGGCGGAAGGGCAGGACGTCCGAGAGGCCGCCATCGCGGTATTTCTGAAGCGCAACGCCCTGACCGCGCGCCATCACCGGGATTTCCGCGATCGGCACGATCAGCAGCTTCCGGTTCTCGCCGATGAGCGCGAGATGGTCGTCCGCCGCATCGATCGGCCGGACACTGTGCAGCCGCACCCCATTCTTGAACGTCATCACCTGTCGGCCCTTGCGAGTTTCCCCGAGGAGGTCTTCGTTCGCGGCGACGAAGCCGCGCCCGTCGTTCGCCGCGAGCAGCACGCGCATGTCGGGCCGGGCAGTGAGGACGGCGGTGATTGCGGCATCACCCTCGATATCGACAAGCAGCCGGAGCGGCTCGCCGAAGCCCCGTCCGCCGGGGAGTTTGTCGGCGCCTACGGTGTAGAAACGGCCGTTATCGGCGGCGATGAGGATCTTGTCGGTCGTATGCGCGTGGAAGGCGAAGGCCGGGCCGTCACCTTCCTTGAACTTGAACGCCTCGGGATCGCTAAGGTCGAGGTGGCCCTTCATGGCGCGCGCCCAGCCCTTCGCCGAGACGACGACGGTGATCGGTTCCTTCTCGATCATCGCCTCAAGGGGGATTTCACGCGTCGCCGAGGCTTCCTCGATCCGCGTGCGACGGGCGCCGAGCACGGTTTCGAAGCCGTAGCGTTCGCGGAGCACGGCGAGGTCGCGCTTCAGGCGCGTGCGTTGCCGCGCTGGGCTATCGATCAGCGCGACGAGGCCTTCGCGTTCCTTCGTGAGATCGTCGCGCTCCTTGCGGATTTCCATTTCCTCGAGCCGGCGCAGGCTCCTGAGGCGCATGTTGAGGATGGCTTCGGCCTGCCGGTCGGTGAGCTGGAACTCTTCCATCATCACGGCCTTCGGCTCATCCTCGGTGCGGATGATCTCGATGACGCGGTCGAGATTGAGATAGGCGATCAGATAGCCGCCGAGCAACTCCAGTCGGTCGTCGATTTTCGCCAGCCGGTGGCGGGAACGGCGCAGCAGCACGCCGATCTGGTGGCTGAGCCACTGGGTGAGCACGTCTTTCAGGCTCATCACGCGCGGCGTGCGCTCGGCATCGAGCACGTTGAGGTTGAGTGAGAAGCGCGTTTCGAGCTCGGTGAGGCGGTAGAGGCTTTCGACTAGCACCTCGGGCTCGACGTTGCGGCTCTTCGGCACGATGACGATGCGGATGGCCTCGTCGCTCTCGTCGCGCACGTCTTCGAGGATGGGGAGCTTCCTGTCGGCGATGAGCTGCGCGATCTGCTCGATCAGCTTGCCCTTCTGCACGCCGTAGGGGATTTCGGTGACGACGAGCTGCCATGTGCCGCCGGAGAGCTTTTCCGGCTCGACTGTCCATTTGCCGGTGGCCGGGTCTTCACGCCCGGCGAATCGAGCGCGCACGCGGAAACTGCCGCGGCCGGTGGCGTAGGCTTCGCGAATGCTCGCAGGCCCATCGACGATGAGCGCGCCAGTCGGGAAATCCGGGCCTTTCACGTGCTCCAGAAGCTGGTCGAGCCCGGCGTCGGGCTGGTCGATCAGGAGCACGGCGGCGTCGATCAGCTCTGCAGCGTTGTGCGGCGGGATCGAGGTCGCCATGCCGACAGCGATCCCGCTGGCGCCATTCGCGAGCAGGTTCGGGAACAGGCCGGGCATCACCTCCGGCTCTTCGTCCTCGCCATTGTATGTCGGGCGGAAGTCGGTCGCGTCCTCGTCGAGGCCCGCCATCAGATCGATGGCGACCTGCGTCAGTCGCGCCTCGGTGTAGCGGTAGGCGGCGGCGTTATCGCCGTCGATGTTACCGAAGTTACCCTGGCCGTCGACGAGCGGGTAGCGCAGGGAGAAACTTTGCGCGAGGCGGACCATGGCGTCGTAGACTGCAACGTCCCCGTGCGGATGGTATTTACCGATGACGTCGCCGACGACGCGCGCGCACTTCTTGTATCCCTGACCCGGATCGAGCTTCAGAAGCCGCATCGCCCACAGGAGCCGGCGGTGGACGGGCTTCAGACCGTCACGCACATCGGGCAGCGAGCGTGCGGTGATCGTGGAGAGCGCATAAACCAGATAGCGATCCGCGAGCGCGTCGCCGAACGGGGCTTCGATGATGTTCGATTCAGGGTCGAGAAGTTCGGTCATGGGGAAGGGCGATAGCAGGCCGGGCGGGGCGATGCGAGCCTATCGACGCAGCTGCGCTTCGATCCGGTCGCGTGCTGTAGTGAGGGTGGCGGCGCGGCGGCCGTAGAGGAGGTCGCGCTCGATGAAATGGCGGGCGATGCGGAGTGCCTCGGTGACGTCCTCCACGCTTGCGGTGCCGCCGTTCGCGACAAACGCGGGCAGGCGGAACAGGCGGTCCGCATAGGCCGCGCCCGCGCCCGCGCTCACCGCGCGGCCAGTCTTGGGGGAGACGAAGGCGAGGTCCGTTGTCTGGCCCGTCGCGGCGCAGGTGGAAAGATCGAGCCCGAAGCCAAGTTCTGCAAGCAGCAGCAACTCGAAGCGCGCGAGTGCGGCGAGCGTGACGAGGGGGTCGTCCTGCAACTCGGCGAGGTCGAGCACAGATTCCAGCGTCGCGTGGATACGCGGGTAGGGGTGGCCTTCGGGAAGCAGCGTCGCGGCAAGCCCCGCCAGCCATTCGGCGAGCGCCAGCGCGAGCGGATCGAAGGCGAGCGCGGCGCGCGAACGCACGATCTCCACGCTCGCACGTGCAAGCTGTGTGTCGCTGCGCCCATCGATGCGGACGCGCACGCGCGTGCCGGGCGCGAGCGCCGGGCGCAGCCGCTGCGAACGTCCGCCCGGCACATAAGCGGCGACGAGCCCGGACTCCGCCGTGAGGAAACGCACGACCGCGCCGTTCTCGCCGTGGGCAATGGCAGCGCAGACGAGGGCTTCGGCATCAAGGTGCATTGGCGGATCATCGCCGAGGCGCTAGAGGCGCGTCAAACGATATACGGGGCTTCTTATGCTGACCGAACTGACATCTGAACAGATGGACCGTTACTGCGCGCGTATCGGCGTGCCGCGCGAGGGCGCGCCTGATCTCGAGCGCCTCGCCGCGTTCCAGCGCGGGCATGTGCACGCCTTCACTTGGGAAGTGCTCGACGCGTTCATGGGCTGGCCGAACGCGATCGATCCGGCGGCGGCATTCGACAAGATGATCGGCGGCGCGCGCGGCGGCTGGTGCTATGAAATGAACGGGCTTCTGGGCGCGGCGCTCTCCGCGGCGGGCTACCAGGTGACGCGTCTGTGCGGTGGAGTGAACCGCGCCGCGCTGGGCGACGCGGTGGTGGGGAACCACTTGACGCTGCGCGTGGATATGGACCGGCCGTGGCTGGTGGATGGCGGCCTTGGCGACGCGCCCGCGCGGCCGATCCCGCTCGAAATCGGCGATCACAGCCACGAGTTCCACGACTTCGGCATCGAAGCGGCGGACGCGGACTGGCTGCGCTTCCGCAACCACCGTTTCGGCGCCGCGCCGAGCTTCGACTTCAAGGCGGACTACGCCGACGAGCCCCAGCTTGCCGCGCAGCAGGCCTGGCTGATGACGGAGGACGGCTCACCGTTTCGGAACAATTTCGTGGTGATGCGGCACTTCGACGGCCGCATCGAATCCATCGTCAACCGCACGCGGCGCACACTGACGGCGAGCGGCATGACCACGGAAGCGCTGACGAACGCAGACGACCTTGCTGCGGCGCTCGGTGGCGTGTTCGGGCTGGAGGTGCCGGACGTCGCCGCGGTGTGGGCGAAGGTCGAGATGCTGCCGAAGGGGGAGTTCGAGTAGGCGCCCACGACAAGGTCAGGGCTTTTTCGATTGAAGGCTTGCTACAAGCTTCCCGAATTCCCGTGCAGTTTCCCCGGCGGCGCGATCGGCTTCCGCGGTAACCGCCGTTTGCTGGAGGAAGCCGTGCGGGAGGGCGGCGTATTCCATATAGACGGTCCGTACGCCCGCCTTTTTCAGAGCCTCTGCGTACGCACGGTCGGAATCCCGCAGCGGATCGAAACCGGCGGCGGCGACGAGCGTCGGTGGCATGATCGCGAAATTGTCGGCCAGAATCGGCGAAATTTCCGGCTGCGCCAGGTCCATGTTCGGAAACACGCGCTGGTGGACGTAATTCGTGAAAGGCTCGTCGAGGCCGAAGCCGTTCCAGAACAAGCGCGCGGAATTATAATGCGTGCGCATGACGGGCACGCTGCGGTTGTCGACGGCTGCGTAGTAGAGCAGCTGACACGCGGGCGCGGGTTTTCCGGCCTTGTGAGCTCTGGCGGTCACCACAACCGACATGTTGCCGCCCGCGCTGTCACCGCCGACGCAAATGCGGGCGGCGTCGCCGTTCAGTCGGGCCGCGTTGTCCAGCGCCCAATAGTAAGCGTCCTCGGCATCGTTCCACGACGCGGGATAAGGATTTTCCGGCGCGAGGCGATAATCGGTCGAAATGATCATCACCCCGGCTTCGTCCGCCAGACGCCGCATGGCGCGATCGACCGCTTCGATATTGCCGAACAGCCAGCCGCCGCCGTGGTAATAGACCAGTACCGGAAGTGCTCCCTCCGCCTTCGGTCGGTAGATGCGAACCGGGATGGGCTTGCCGTCCCTTGCCGGGACCGTGTCGTCCGTTATCGCGAGTTCGGGCCCGGGTTTCGTGCGCCGGATCCAGCGCTGGTTCGCATCATCCCTGGTTTCCATAGCGCTTTGTGGCTCATCAAAGGGGTCCGCTTCCGGCTTTTCGGGTTGCGCTTTCGCCTCCTCGTCCTCTTTTGCAGCGGCTTCCCGGTCCTTGTGGAAAAGATACTGCATTCGAAGGTCGAGTGTCTGACCATCGAGCACGATGCGCTTGCCGCCGACCTGCTCCAGAATCCAGCTGTCGGGCTTTCCGGCGAGGTCGGCAATCTGCTGATCCTCCGGGTTTAGCGCCCGCGCCGAACTGCTCGCAGGAGCCGGCGCATCGACGGGCGTTTCCTGTTCGCACGCGGAAACCACGAGGGCGAAAGCCGAAATGGTGCATAAATGTCTGCGGAACAACATGACCTCCCTTGTAAGCCAGTCGATCGTGGCAGGCGCATCCAAGGGAGCAATGCTCCATGTGGGCAATTCTCCGCCTAGACGGGTAAAGGGCGTGTTCGGTGCGCTGACGATCCCATAGGGCCGCGCGCGATCGTCAGGATGCCGACGCTTACAGCGCTCCCTTTGCCGGCTCGAGCGGGGTTCGGGGTTCTGTGTGGCTGATCGAGACGGTTATCCCGGGGCTTCCGTTTCCGGTTTCGACCGTGGCATCCAGCTGATTGGCAAGGGCTTCGACAATACTGGTGCCGAGCCCCGGCCGGGCTTGGGCCAATTTTTCCGCCGTTCCCACGCCATCGTCACTGACGACCAGGGTCCAATCGCGTCCATCCCCGTTATAATCGACGAGGATCTTGCCACTGCGCTCGTTCGGGAAGGCGTGTTTGAGCGCATTGATCACCAATTCGGTGACGATCAGCCCGAGACTGACGGAGATATTTGCGTTGACGATGCTGCCGTCTGAGGTGACTTCGAGCGACAGGCGATCGTCATCCGGAATCATCGATGCGCTGAGGCTTGCGCACAGCTTGGTAAAGTAACCGCGCAGCTCGACATCGCCGAGTCGGGAAGCAGCAAGCTGCTGCTGAAGGGTGGCGATCGACATCACCCTGTGATGGGCATCGTGAAGATGGCCCCTGACTTCATCGGATTGCACCCGGCGCGCGCTCTGCATGAGGACGCTAGCGATAATCTGCAGACTGTTGGCGACACGATGCTGGAGTTCTTGAAGCAGAATCGCCTTTTCGCGAAGCAGGTCGTCTTTGAGCTTCTCGCTGATCCGTGCCTCGGTGACGTCGGAGATTGTCAGAAGCAGGCGAACCTGTTCGTCATCGCCATATTCAAGCTTCTGGGCATTCAGAATGAGCCGCCGGGTCGGGGCGCCGCCTTTGATGTCCATTTCATAGGCATCGATCCTTGCATGGCCGGACAAGGTGGCGCTCAGCAATGATCGAAGTTGCGGCACGTCCCACTCGCCGGCGCCAAGCTTGAACAAGGGCCGGGAGGTGACATCCCGGGGTTCGAGCGTGAAGGTCTGATAGAAAGAGGTGCTTGCCGCGATGACGTTCAGTTGCTCATCGAGCAGTAATGCGGGCGCTGCCGAAGAAGCCAGGATCGCCAGCCCCAGATTATGCACAACATCGGGATGAATTGTTCGGGTCATATGCCCCCTTCCGGGGAAACCGGAAAGCGTGCGGAATGGCAGCCGATCCGGATAACCGTGAGCAACCACCACTCATGTCGAGCGCACGATCTCACGGAGAACCCGTAGCACAGGTAGGCCCGAAACCCGGCATCTATTCGATGCCGGGCAAGTATTCCATAATCATGGTCCCGCTCGCCGTGATAAGATCAGGCGTTTGCGGCCGGACGGCGGTAGTATTCGGTCACGCGGCGTCCGTACTCCTCGTCGAAGACAGGCGCCGAATCCGGCCGGAAGCTGGGAGCGCCTTCAAGCAGCCTTTTGTCGATCTCGGCGGTATATCCGCCCTGCTTTTCGTTATAACGGAAAGCCGACCAGGGAATGGGATGATAGCTCTGCCCGAGCCCGAGAAAACCTCCGGTCGACAATATCACATAAGCAACCTGCCCGGTTCGTTCGTCGAGAATGAGCTTGTCGATAGTGCCGAACTTGCCTCCATCGCGGCCGTGAACGGCCGCGCCGCGCACGTCGTCAGCGGAAATCAGAGAGCGGATGCCGGGAGGAGCGGTGGTTGGGTTTTCTACAGTGGACATGGCTATTCTCCATTTCCGTTTAGACGGGGGGCGGGCACTGACCCGCCGCCCCGAAAACCGTGGCTTGCTTCAAACCATGTTGTGCTTGAGCGCGCTGGCCTGATCATGGCCAGCCTTCACCGATGTGAAACCCTCCCGGATCACCGTGAGAGTGGACGATTGCAGGCGGGTATCGCTCAGCGCGTCTTCGAACTTCGCCTTGATGTGATCCTCGCCGCGTTCGACTTCCTCGATGATCGCCTTTTCGTTCTTACCGGTGAGAAGCTGCTTCAGGTTCATGATGCTCCGATGCGCGGCGCCGAGCAGGCTGGCATCGTCTTCCGGCTTGCCGCCAAGTTCGAGAACCCCCTTCTGCAAGGACGTCGCGAGCTGTCTCCGGTCGCGCGCGAAATCGGCAAACATTACCGCAAAGCGCGTGTCCCTTGCGTCTTCGGCAGCATCTTCGAAGCCTTCCATGCTGTCGAGGGTGGTCGTGATCAATCCGTTCATGACGGAAATGTCATGTTTGGTGTCCATATCCGGTCCTTCGTATTTTGAAGCGCGGCGAACCGGCAGGCTCTCGCCCGCCGATCCTTTCCAGAGGCTCAGTTTGACGAGAGTGCCGAAGGCAAAAGCGCGCCGCCCTGCTGCAGCTGCTGTTCGATGATCGGAACGCCGTTGCCGGCGACCTGCTTCAGCGACTGGTCCGCACCATCCTCGGCATACCCTTTGTACGTCGCCCAACTTGTCTGCTGCACCTGAGCGGACTGCGTGAGGTAGAGGTTGTCGAATGAACTCCGCGGTGTGTCCTTCAGCATCTTGAGCATCGAGGCACGCTCAGCTGAAAGGTGGCTCGACGGTCGGGCGATCTTGCGCTGGTCGTTGTTCAGCGACGCGACGAGCATTTTCTGCGCGGTTTCGGACTCCGCGATGATGCGCCGGGCGTAATCCTTGACATCACTGCGCTGCGAGCGGGTCAGGCTGAGGCGGCTGGCCTCGATCTGATACTGGTTGCCGTCTGATGCAGCGGCGGAAAAGGCGGCGCCATCGAGGCCATGGACGGGAACAACGCCCACATTCATGCTCGAATAAGTGCCCGTCGTGCCGGGTGTCGTATGCTGGGCGGCTGCCACTGTCGCGGTGCCGAGCGCCGCGGTCATCAGAAGGGCGGCGAGAATTGAACGTTTCATATTGTGTTCCTTACAGGCGCGGGACCGACAGGTTCTCCTGCAAGAAAAGACGCCCGTTTATGGCAGGAAGCGCACCGTTCAAATCGAAGGGCGTCGCTTGAAGCTCATAGAGAACGATCTTCAGGTGTTATTGTTTCGTGATGAATGATTATTATTTCCCCTTCTGTTGGTTCGGGGTTTCTACAAGTATTATATTGTAATGGATGAAGTTATTTCATGTTGTTGAGGTGAGTCCGGGGTAGAGCGCGTCTACGCGCTGAAGCGCCGCGGTGCCAGCAGGAGCAATCCGATGTCGCTCGACGAAGGCGAGCGCGTAAGCGGATAGTCAGGCCAGCCGACCTCAATCCACCCAGCCGAGCCCCATATCCCGGTAGGTCTCCCGGTCGTCGGCCCAGTCCGGTTTCACCTTTACGTTCAGGAACAGGTGAACGCGGCGTTCGAGCAGCGTTTCCAGCTCGGCGCGGGCGGCGGAGCCGATGGCGCGGATGCGGGTGCCGCTTTTGCCCAGCACGATCGCTTTCTGCGTATCGCGCTGGACGAGGATCTGCTGGTGGATCTTCACCGATCCGTTCTTCTGCTCCTCCCACAGCTCGGTCTCCACGGTGGAGGCGTAGGGCAGTTCCTCGTGGAGCTGGCGGTAGAGCTGCTCGCGGGTGATCTCCGCAGCGAGAAGCCGCGTGGTGATGTTGGAGACCTGATCTTCCGGGAAGTGCCACGGGCCTTCGGGGAGGGCGGCGGCGAGCGTGCGGCGGAGGTCATCGACACCGTCGGCGGTGACAGCGGAGACCATCAACGTTTCGGCGAAATCCACGCGGCGGTTCGCTTCGGCCGCTATGGGGAGCAGGCGCTCCTTGGCGGCGATGTCGATCTTGGTGATCGCGAGCATCTTAGGCTCTGGGCGGTTCGCGAGCACTTCGAGGATCGCGTTCGTCTCCTCCGAAATCGCGCGCTTGCCGTCGATGACGAGGAGCACGATGTCCGCGCCCGCGGTGCCTTCCCACGCGGCGTGCACCATCGCGCGGTCGAGGCGGCGCCTCGGCTGGAAGATGCCGGGCGTGTCGACGAGGAGGATCTGCGTCTCGCCTTCGATCGCGAGGCCCATCAGGCGCGTGCGCGTCGTCTGTACCTTCGGGCTGACGATCGCGACCTTCTGGCCGACGAGCGCGTTCACGAGGCTAGACTTGCCCGCATTGGGCGCTCCGACCACCGCAACTACGCCGCAAAAGGTCTTCTCGCTCATTCACCCGTCTCCCGCGCGAGCAGCGCGATTGCCGCCTGTTTCTCGGCTTCCTGCTTGCTCGAACCGTCCGCCTCTTCGGGCATATAGCCGCGCACGGTGACACGAACGCGGAAACTCGGCGCATGATCCGGACCGGAGCGGCCGACGACCTCGTAAGCGGGAATCGGCAGGCGCTTGGCCTGCGCCCATTCTTGCAGCGCGGACTTGGGATCGCGCGGCGCCGAGGCCGGGCGATCGAGGTGCGCGGCCCATGCGGCGCGGATGAAGGCTTCGGCGGCGGGGAGGCCGCCATCGACATAAAGCGCGCCGATCAGCGCCTCGCAGATGTCGCCGAGCACATTGTCCGACCGGTGGACACCCGCCTGCCGCGCGGCGGTATCCATGCGGATCATCGCCGGAACGCCGATGGCGCGCGCGATTGCCGCGCAGGTGCCCTTATCGACAAGCGCGGCGAAACGGCGGGCAAGCTCGCCCTCCGTCTCGTCGAAACGCTGATAGAGCCACGCCGCGATGACGCAGCCGAGCACGCGGTCGCCGAGGAATTCCAGCCGCTCGTAGTTGCGCTTGCGCCCGCCGCCGTGCGTGAGCGCGGTTTCAAGTAGCTTTGCGTCGCTGAATTCGTGGCCGAGCGCCTCTCGTGCCCAACCGGCGCTTTCCATCAGAAGAGGCGCCCGATGCGCTCCCAACGCGCGGCGGAGACCCAGGTCCACGGCAGGAACCAGTTTGCCGAACCGTCGGTCGAGAAGAACATGATCTCGGCGCGGCCGACGAGATTTTCCGCGGGCACGAAGCTGATGCCGCCCTCGGCGAAGCTGAAGCGGCTGTCCGAGCTGTTGTCGCGGTTGTCGCCCATCATGAAATAATGGCCTTCGGGCACGACGAACGGCGCGGTGTCGTCGCCGGCGCTTGCAGGGTCGCTGTCGAGCACGAAATAGGTGCGGCCGCCGGGCAGCGTCTCTTCGAAGCGCATGTAGCGGCACATGCGCTCGCCGCCCGCATCGACAAAGACCTCGCCCTTCAGGCAGACCATGTTCGGGCTCTGCGGCACGACGAAATCGGCGACGCGGCGCTTCGGCACGGCATCGCCGTTCAGATAGAGCGTGCCGCCGCGCATCTGGACGATGTCCCCCGGCAGGCCGATCACGCGCTTGATAAAGTCCGTGCGGTTGTCGCTCGGCGTTTTGAACACGGCGATGTCACCGCGTTCCGGCGTGCTGCCGGCGATGCGGCCTTCGAAGATCGGCGGGCCCATCGGGAACGAATAGCGGCTGTAGCCGTAGGGCCATTTCGCGACGAACAGATAATCGCCGACGAGGAGGCGCGGGAGCATCGATTCGGAAGGGATGTTAAAGGGTTCGTAGCCGAACGAGCGCAGAAACAGCGCGATCAGCACCGCGCCGACGATGGTTCTGAGGCCTTCCTTCATAGAGCCGAGCATCTGCTCACCGCGCGCCTGATGGACTGCGCGGGAGGCTTCGGTAGAAGGGTCTACGGTTTCGGGATCGCTCACAGGGCGGCACTATTGGCCCCGGTCCGGGGTGTCAAGCAAGGAGCGGAAGGCGAATGGGCAAGCGGAGCACGGCCTGGGCGGCGGCGGAAGCGGCAGCGCGTGAGGTTCCGACGCTGGCGGCGCTGTTCGGCGCGGACGCGAAGCGGGCGGGGCGGCTTTCGATGGACGTCGCGGGGCTGCACCTTGATGTTTCGAAGACGCACCTTTCGCCGGGCGTGGAGGCTGCGCTTGCGGACCTGCTGGCGGTATCGGGCTTCGAATCGGCGCGGGCGGCACTGTTTTCGGGCGCGGTCGTGAACCCCAGCGAGGGGCGGGCGGCGACGCACGTGGCGGAGCGCGGTTCAGGGAGCGGCTCCGCGGTCGCGGCGGCTGACGCCGCGCGCGCGGCGACGCGGCGGCTCGTCGAACGCGTCGAGGCGGGGGCGTTCGGCGAGATCCGACATATCCTTCACATCGGTATCGGCGGCTCGGCGCTCGGCCCGGCGCTGCTCGTCGATGCGCTCGCCGGAAGCGCGGGGCGGTACGACACGCACATCATTTCCAACATCGACGGTGTCGCGCTGGAGCGCGCGATGCACGCCTGCGACCCCGCGCGGACGCTGGTGGTCGTCGTCTCGAAGACGTTCACGACTGTCGAGACGATGACCAATGCCGAGAGCGCACGGGACTGGATCGGCAGCGCGGCGCGCTTCGTCGCGGTGACGGCGGCGCCGGAAAAAGCGGCGGCGTGGGGCGTTGCGCGCGAGAACGTGCTCGGCTTCGCGGAAAGCGTGGGGGGGCGTTACTCTTTGTGGTCCGCAGTGGGCGTAACGGCGGCACTCAGCCTTGGCTGGGCGGCGTTCGAGGCACTGCTGGCGGGCGCGCGTGCGATGGACACGCACTTTGAAAGCGCATCGCCGGCGGCGAATGCGCCTGTCCTCGCGGCGATGGTGGACGTGCTGTACGCGGCGTTCCTCGGCGCGGAGACGCGCGCGGTGTTCGCCTACGATGAGCGGCTTCGGCTGCTGCCGTCCTTCCTTCAGCAGCTCGAAATGGAGAGCAACGGCAAGCGCGTGGACCACGAGGGCAGGGCGCTAACGCATCCGAGCGCGGCGATTACGTGGGGTGGCACGGGCACGGACGCGCAGCACGCGGTGTTCCAGCTGCTGCACCAGGGGACGCATCTGGTGCCTGCCGAGTTCGTGATGGTGAAGACGCCGGGGCACGGGCTCGGGGCGGCGCATCACCGGCAACTGCTGGCGAATGCCGTCGCGCAGGGCGCGGCGCTGATGCGCGGGCGGACGACCGAAGAGGCATTGGCGATGAGCGGCGGCGATGCGTCGCTGGCGGCTGCGAAGACGTTTCCGGGCAACCGGCCGTCGAGCGCGATCGTGCTTGAAACGCTGGACCCGCACACATTGGGTGCGCTGATCGCCTTCTATGAGCATCGCACGTTCACGGCGGCGGTGCTGCTCGGCATCAATCCGTTCGATCAGTGGGGGGTCGAGCTGGGCAAGGAGATGGCCCGCGCCGCTTTGGACGGCAGCGCGGGGGAAGGGTTCGATGCATCGAGCCGCGCATTGCTGGCGCGGGTGCTTTAGGCCCCGGCGGCCACCAGCGCCTGTTCGATGTCGGCGATGATGTCGTCAATGTATTCGAGGCCGATCGAGAGGCGGACGTAGCCGGGCGAGACGCCGGTGGCGATCTGATCGGCTTCGGAGAGTTGCGAGTGCGTTGTCGAGGCGGGGTGGATGGCGAGGCTGCGGGCGTCGCCGATGTTGGCGACGTGGTAGAGCAATTTGAGATTGTCGATGAAGGCGCGGCCGGCGTCGCGGCCGCCTTCAAGCTCGAAACCGAGCAGGCCGCCGTAGCCGCCCGAGAGATACTTGTCGGCGCGGGCGCGTGCTTCGCTATCCTGAGCTGAAGGATGAATAACCTTCGTTATCCCCTTGCGCTTCTTCAGATAGTCGGCGACCGCCTGCGCGTTTCTGCAATGCCGGGGCATTCTGAGCGGCAGGGTTTCTAGGCCCTGCAGCAGCTGGAAGGCGTTCATCGGCGAGAGCGCGGCGCCGAGATCGCGGAGCAGCACGGTGCGGGCGCGCAGGATGTAGGCGATGGGGCCAAGCGGCTTCACCGCCTGCGTCCAGACCGCGCCGTGGTAGCTCGGGTCCGGCGTATTGAGCGTCGGGTGACGCTCCGGCTTCGCTTCCCAATCGAAATTGCCGCCATCGACGATGAGTCCGCCGATCGAGGTGCCGTGGCCGCCGATATACTTCGTTGCCGAATAGACGACGATCGCAGCGCCGTGATCAAACGGGCGCGCGAGCAGTGGCGCGGCGGTGTTGTCGACGATGAGCGGGATGCCAAGCGCGCGGCCCAGCGCTGCGACCTCACCGATCGGGAAGACGCGCAGCTTCGGGTTCGGCAGCGTCTCCGCGTACCAGGCGCGGGTGCGCTCGTCGCTGGCGCGGACGAACGCCTGCGGATCGGCGGGATCGACGAAGCGGACGTCGATCCCCTGATCCCTCAGCGTGTTCGCAAACAGGTTCCACGTGCCGCCGTAAAGGTCTGTAGAACTGACAATATTGTCGCCGGCCCGGGCGAGGTTCTGGATCGCGAATGCCGACGCTGCCTGACCCGACGCGACCGCGAGCGCCGCAACGCCGCCCTCGATCGCGGCAATGCGCTGCTCGAGGATGTCGGTCGTGGGGTTCATGATCCGCGTGTAGATGTTGCCGAGTTCGGACAGCGCGAACAGGTTCGCCGCGTGCTCGGTGTTTTTGAACTGGTACGAGGTCGTCTGATAGATTGGAGGGGCAACCGCGCCCGTCGTCGGGTCCGCGCGCCAGCCGGCGTGAAGTGCCAGCGTTTCGGGGTGCAGGCTGTTGGTCACGGGCGATCCTCCTTGTTGGTTTTGAAGCTCTAATCGCGTGACGGGGGCTTCGCCAAGAGGTGACACGCCTTGCTGCGATGCAGCCGGTGCTGTATGCGCGCGCCAAATCCGTTTCCTCGAATCTGAAAGAGACCCCCATGGGCCTTCGCAACGTGGCAATCATCGCCCACGTCGACCACGGCAAGACAACGCTCGTGGACCAGCTGTTCCGCCAGTCCGGCACCTTCCGCGATAATCAGCGTGTCGAAGAGCGCGCGATGGACTCGAACGACCTCGAAAAAGAGCGCGGCATCACGATTCTGGCGAAGTGCACCTCTGTCGAATGGTCGCACGGCGGCGAGACAACGCGCATCAACATCGTCGATACGCCCGGCCATGCCGACTTCGGCGGCGAGGTGGAGCGAATCCTCTCGATGGTGGACGGCGTGATCCTGCTCGTCGACGCCGCCGAGGGGCCGATGCCGCAGACGAAGTTCGTGACCGGCAAGGCGCTCGCGCTCGGCCTGCGTCCGATCGTCGTCGTGAACAAGGTCGATCGTTCGGACGCGCGTGCCGACGAAGTGCTCGACGAGGTGTTCGAACTGTTCATGGCGCTCGACGCGAGCGACGAGCAGCTCGACTTCCCGGCGCTGTTCGCCAGCGGTCGCGGCGGTTACGCTGGGCTTTCGGCCGACGTGCGCTCGGGCGACCTGACGCCGCTGTTCGAGAAGATCGTCGAGCACGTGCCGGCGCCGGACGCCGATCCGGCGGGGCCGTTCGCCATGCTGGCGACGCTGCTCGACCGTGACAACTTCCTTGGCCGTATCCTCACCGGCCGCATCACCAGCGGCAAGCTTTCGGCGAACATGCCGATCCGCGCGCTCGACCCCGAGGGCAAGGTCGTCGAGGAAGGCCGCGCCAGCAAGGTGTTCGCATTCCGCGGGCTTGAGCGCGTGCCGGTGGAAAGCGCCGAGGCGGGTGACATCGTCGCCATCGCCGGGCTTTCGACGGCGACCGTGGCCAATACGATCGCCGAGCCTTCGGTGACGACGGCGCTGCCGGCGCAGCCGATCGACCCGCCGACGCTCGCCATGACCTTCGCCGTCAACGACAGTCCGTTCGCGGGACGCGAAGGCAGCAAGGTGACGAGCCGCATGATCCGTGATCGCCTGCTGCGCGAATCGGAAGGCAACGTCGCCATCCGCGTCACCGAAAGCGCGGACAAGGACAGCTTCGAAGTGGCGGGTCGCGGCGAGCTTCAGCTTGGCGTGCTCATCGAGACGATGCGCCGCGAAGGCTTCGAGCTGGGCATCTCGCGTCCGCGTGTGCTGTTCCGCGATGGCCCGGGCGGCCGCGAGGAGCCCTACGAGACGGTCGTGATCGACGTCGACGGGGAACATTCGGGCACGGTCGTCGAGAAGATGGCGCTGCGGAAGGGCGAGATGACCGACATGCGCCCGTCGGGCGGCGGCAAGACCCGGCTGACGTTCATTGCGCCGTCGCGCGGGCTTATCGGCTACCACGGCGAGTTCCTGTCCGACACGCGCGGCACCGGCATCATGAACCGGCTGTTCGACAGCTACGGGCCGCACAAAGGCCAGATCACGGGCCGCCAGAACGGCGTGCTGATCTCGATGGAGCAGGGCGAGGCGGTCGCCTACGCGCTGAACGCGCTCGAAGATCGCGGCATCCTGTTCATCTCGCCGGGCGAGCCGCTGTATCAGGGTATGGTGATCGGTGAGAACGCGAAGCCGCAGGATCTTGAGGTCAACCCGCTGAAATCCAAGCAGCTGACCAACTTCCGCGCTTCGGGCAAGGACGATGCGATCCGCCTGACGCCGCCGAAGCGCATGACGCTGGAACAGGCGATCGCCTACATCGACGACGACGAACTGGTCGAAGTGACGCCGAAGTCGATCCGCATCCGCAAGCGCTTCCTCGATCCGCACGAACGCAAGCGCGAGTCGCGTAAGGCGGCGGCTTAACTGCCGTCCGCCATCCGCGCGAAGGTGATGCCGCGCACACGCTCGGTGCCGAGCGTGAAGCTGCTGCGGTCGTCCGAGAATTTGAGCGTCATGCCGTCACCGCGGTAAATTCCGTCCGGTGAAAGCGTGAAGCTCAGCGGTGCACCCGTTCCTGCATAGGGCGAAGAGATCGCGGCGGTCAGCCGTGGGCCTTCCGACGAGATATCGTAGGTCGCTTGCAGTTCCTCGGCGTAATAGCGCCCGCTCGGTGTTGCGGTATTGGGTTGCAGGATTTTGCCTTCGAGGAGTTCGAGAATGGCGTCGGCCTTTTCCACGGGATTCCAGTCGCTTCGATTGCAGAACACCGCGATGCCGAGGCGACGCTCCGGCAGGCGCTGGTACTGGTTGAGGAAGGCTTCCGCGCCGCCGCTGTGCTGGACGAAGTGCTGCCCGCGCCGCTCGCCGACCATCAGCCCGCCGGCGTACGCCTGCCGGCTCGGTTTGCGGAGGGCGGGTTCGCCGTTCGTGAAGCGGCCAGGTTCGAGCATGATCGCGCTGACTGCGGGGGTCCAGACCTTGTGGCCGACCTCAATGTCGTACTCGTAGCGCGCGAGGTCGTTGATTGTTGTCATCAGCCCGCCCGAACCGCTGATCAGCGGATAGGTGTCGCGAATTTCAAAGCCGCCATCCTTCGGCTTGTAGCCGTGCGCGACCTTGCCCACGGGCCGGGCGCCATTCATGAATAGGCTGTTCTTCATGCCGAGCGGTTTCAGCACGGCCTTCGCGGCATAGTCGCTAAACGGCATACCGGAGACGCGCTCGACGATCTCCGCAAGCAGCAGATAGCCGCCGTTCGAATAGGTGAAATCGGTACCGGGGGTGAAATTGGTCGCCTTCTGGCGCAGCACCAGATCGAGCGCCTTCGCCTTCGTGAAGGTCGCGGCGTCGTTGCTGCCCGACCAGCGTGCGAGCGCCAGCCAGTCCCGAACGCCCGAGGTGTGGTGGATGAGCATCCGGACGGTGACGGGCACTTCGTAGGCGGGGAGTTCGGGGAGATATTTCCGAATGTCGTCGTCGAGGCTGAGTTTGCCCTTCGTGATGAGCGTCGCAGCGGCAAGGACGGTGAACTGTTTCGAGACCGACGCGGCATAGATGAGCGTGTCGCCATCGAGCGGCGTTTTTGCCTCGACATCGGCCATGCCGGATGCGGTGACGAACAGCGGCTTGCCGGCCTTGAACGCGCCGACCGCGCAGCCCGGCGCCGCAGCGGCGCCCGAATCGGAAACCAGTTTCCGGACAGCGTCGAGATCGGTCGCCGCAGCCGGAGACGAGGCCATCACGGCAACAAGCGCAACAAGAACACGGGACCGTTTCATCAATACCCCTCCGACTGAGTGAGCGGAGAGGGAAGGGCATACGGCCCGCCGCAGCAAGAGCGTATCTGCGCGGCGCTCTATAACCCGAGGTTATCCGGTACTTTGCCTTCAGGCCGCGACGAGTACGCCGAGATCGGTGAGATAGTCAGCGCCGCCCGTCTGCTGGAGCGGCAGCGCGGTCGCGCAGAAGGCGCATTCGGCGGAACTGCGGCCGATGTACCAGTTGGTGTGCCCGCAGCCCGGGCAGCAGTTGACCTTCGACGGCCGGTACACAAGCCGGTAGCCCTGCTTCGAGCCATCATAGGCGCGCGTGTCGAGCATGGTCCTCGTCCTTTCAACCCGGCGCCGAATACGGGCGCCTCGTCGCTGGAACACGCAAGGAGGGTGCCAGTTCCCCATGTTACGGAAATTGCAGTGTTCCGAGGATCGGGGGCCACAGGATTGTAAGGTTTTTCGACCCATTTGTGCCAGGATGAGACAGGTCGACATGTCGATGCGAAGCCGTAACGTATTGATTTCGCGTTCAGGCGCTCAGCAGATGAACCTCGCTAGGCTGCGGAATGAGCATACCGTACCATTCGAGGAACTTGCCGTTGCCGTCCCGCACGGCGGTGCCCGTGGCGCTGAAGGTCACGTATTCGCCGCCCGGCGGCCGCATCCGCATGATCGCCCCGCGCGGGGTTCCGCTCTGGATCGCGAGGGCGAGGGCTGATTTCACCATCTCGACGTCATCCGGGTGCGTGAAGCTGTGCCATCCGGCGCCGAGCGCATCTTCGGGCGGGCAGCCGGTGAGCCGCGTGAAGCTGTTGTTGATGTAGGTGACATCACCCTTCGAATTGCACGCGAAGATGATGACGGGAACGGTATCGACGATCGATTCGAAACGCTGCTTGATGATCTGCAGGCACTCGACTTCGGCGCGCAGGCGCCGGACTTCGCCCTCTTTGCGGGCGATCGCCGCTTCAGAACGGACGCGGACGTGATCGACCGCCTTGCGGACGAAATCGAGTTCCTCGGGACCGGGCGAAAGACCCGGCAGCTCTGTCTCACGGCCCACGGCCAGTCTCCGGCAAAACGCGACAGGGTGCAAACATACTGGCACGGGACGGTTAATGCGCTGTATGCGCCGGGCGGAAAGGGGATATTTGTGGCATCACGGGAAGCGGAACTGGACGCGGCGCTCGGCGGGCTCGGCGTTGTTTTCACGAAGCACGAGCATCAAGCGGTATTCACTGTGGGCGAGAGTGAGGCGCTGCACCAAGCGATCGCCGGGGCGCACACCAAGAACCTGTTCCTGAAGGACGAGGCGGGCGCGTTCTTCCTGGTGACGATCCCCGCCGAAGCGCGCGCGAACCTGAAGGCGCTGCCTGCCGTGCTTGGATCGCGGCGGCTGAGCTTCGGCAAGGCGGAGGACATGGAGCGCTTGCTCGGCATCACGCCGGGATCGGTGACGCCGCTTGCCGCATTCAACGATGCAGGTCGCGTGGTGACGGTTGCGCTGGATGCGGCCCTCGCGGCGGCGGAGACGGTGAACGTCCACCCCTTGCGCAACACGGCGACGGTCGGCATGTCCGGGCCTGACCTTGTGCGTGCGCTCGAAGCGTGGGGACACGAACCGATCATCGCCCACATACCCGTTCTGGAGGAAAAATGACCATCGAAACCGTTTCGACGAACCGCAGCTTCGGCGGCACGCAGGGTGTTTACAAACACGCCTCGCGCGAAACCGGCACGCCGATGGTGTTCAGCGTGTTTGTGCCCGATCACGCGCCGGGGGCGAAGCTGCCGGTGGTGTGGTATCTTTCGGGGCTCACCTGCACGCACGCGAACGTCACCGAAAAGGGCGAATTCAGGCGCGCGTGCGCCGAGCTCGGCCTGATCTTCGTGGCGCCCGACACGAGCCCGCGCGGCGATGAGGTGCCCGATGACGAGGCGTATGACTTCGGCAAGGGGGCAGGCTTTTACGTGGATGCGATGAACACGCCCTGGGCCGCGAATTTCCGGATGCGCAGCTACATCGAAAGCGAACTTCCCAAGGTCATCGGCGCGCACTTCCCGGCGGACATGGCGCGGCAGGGTATCATGGGCCATTCGATGGGTGGGCACGGCGCGCTGACGATCAGCCTTCGCAATCCGGGCCGGTTCCGCGCGACCTCGGCCTTCGCGCCGATCGTGAGCCCGCTCCATTGCCCGTGGGGCGAGAAGGCGCTCGGCGGTTATCTCGGGCCGGACCGCGTGGCCTGGCGCGAATACGATGCCTGCGCGCTTATCGAGGATGGCGCCCGCGTGCCGGACCTGCTCGTCGATCAGGGCGGGGCGGACAATTTCCTGAAGGAACAGCTGAAGCCGGAACTGCTGGAAGCGGCGTGCGCGAAGGCGGGCATTCCGCTGACGCTGGGGATGCGCGAGGGCTATGACCACAGCTATTACTTCATCTCGACATTCATGGCGCAGCACCTCGCGTGGCACCATGAACGGCTCATTCGCTAGGACGGATCGGCCTTGTCGTTGCGCAGTGCTTCACGGAAGGATTCGAGGCGGGCGCGGTAGCCTTCGGCGTCGCCGTATTCGAGGAAGGCGCCGTAGCGCGCGTGCGCGCTGCTGACCTTCAGCGCATGCTTGATCGGGCACCAGTATTGCTCGGTGCGGGCTGCGACCTCCCGCACGTAACTGACGACACCGTTGCCGTAGCTGCAATAGGTGCAATTGAGCGCCTCGATCCAGTTGAGATAGGCGAGGTGCCCGCGATCAAGCGCGATGTGGTCGCGGCGGCGGACGCGCGGGATGCCGTAGGCGCGGAAGCAGATCGCCTGATAGAGGCTGGTCCACAGGTCGATCAGCACGAACGGCACGATCAGCGAATAGATCACGGGCGCAGTCGTGAGGGTCCTGAAGGACGACTGGGCGATGAACTGGGTGACGCCCATGCGCAGGCGTTTGTGCTCGGCGACGATGCCGTGCTCGAACTCCACCAGCCGCGCCTTCAGTGACCAGCCGAGCGCCTTGCGGCGGCGTTCGATCTCGCGGTCAAGCTCCTGCTGCAGACGGACGATCTCGTGCGCCAGTTCTTCCATCCGTCCTGTCACGCGTTCCCCCTGCAACCGGCTTGATGGCCAATGGTAGGGCAGCGCGGCACATTGCGCGACTCTCGATGGCGCGTGACTTTGCCCTGGGACCGCCGTGAGCGTGCCTAGGCGGGGACGCGCGTGTAGCGGCCGTCCACGTAGAGGAGCGGGTCGACGGTGTCGCCGACGGTGACCGCCTCGACGCGGCCGATGACGATGGTGTGCGTGCCGTAGGCGAAGAGGCCGTCCTGCTTGCAGACGACGTTCGCCTGCGCACCGGCAAGCAGGGGAAGGCCGCCGGGGCCATCCCGCCAGTCACCGCAGGCGAAGCGTTCATCGCCCTTGGCGCCGCCCCCGCAGAGGCGGGAGATATCTTCCTGATCGGCGGAGAGCACGTTGATGGCGAAGTCTGCTCCTGCCGCGAGCGGCGCGTGGATCGAGGCGGAGCGGTTGACGCAGACGAGCATCGAGGGCGGGTCCATCGACATCGCCTCTACGGCGGTCGCCGCCATCAGGAAGCGCTCGCCCTCGTGGCGGCTGCTGATGACGCAGACCGTGGTGGCGAGGCGGCGCAGCGCCTGCTTGGTCGCACCGACCAGATCGATTTCACCCAATGCGCTTCTCCTGCCGCAGCCTGCGGGGCCTATGGCACAGGACGAAACGCCGCGTCTAGCCGATCGCGGGGAGATCGAGGCGCTGCTCGTGCGCGCAATCGAGGGCGATGTCGTAGCCCGCGTCGGCGTGGCGCATAACGCCGGTGGCGGGGTCGTTCCAGAGGACGCGCGCGATGCGGCGGGCAGCGGCCTCGGTGCCGTCGCAGACGATGACCATGCCCGAATGCTGCGAATAGCCCATGCCGACGCCCCCGCCGTGGTGGAGCGAAACCCATGTGGCGCCGGACGCGGTGTTGAGGAGGGCGTTGAGGAGGGGCCAATCGGAGACCGCGTCGGAGCCGTCGCGCATGGCTTCGGTTTCGCGGTTGGGGCTGGCGACGGAGCCAGAATCGAGGTGGTCGCGGCCAATGACGACGGGGGCTTTCAGCTCGCCGGAGGCGACCATCTCGTTAAAGGCGAGGCCGAGGCGGTGGCGGTCGCCGAGGCCGACCCAGCAGATGCGCGCGGGCAGGCCCTGAAAGCGGATGCGTTCGCGCGCCATGTCCAGCCAGTTGTGGAGGTGCGGGTTGTCGGGGATGAGCTCCTTCACCTTCGCGTCGGTCCTGTAGATGTCCTCCGGATCGCCGGACAGCGCCACCCAGCGGAAGGGGCCGATGCCCCGGCAAAACAAGGGACGGATGTAGGCGGGGACGAAGCCGGGGAAGGCGAAGGCATTCTCGACGCCGGCGTCCTTGGCGACCTGCCGGATGTTGTTGCCGTAATCGACCGTGGGGACTCCGGCCTTCTGGAAATCGAGCATGGCGCGGACGTGCGAAGCCATCGAGGCTTTCGCGGCCTCGGCGACGATTTCCGGGTTCTGTTCGCGCATACCCAGCCAGCGTTCGAGACTCCAGCCGGAAGGGAGGTAGCCGTTCACGGGATCGTGCGCGGAGGTCTGGTCGGTGAGTAGATCGGGGCGGATGCCGCGCCGGTAGATTTCCGGGAGAAGCTCGGCGGCGTTGCCGAGGAGGCCGACGGAGACGGGCTTCGTGGCGGTGGTGACGATCTTGAGGGCTTCGTCGAGGCTTTCCGCCGCGTGGTCGAGGTAGCCGGTGCGCAGGCGCATCTCGATGCGGCTTGGCTGGCATTCGATGGCGAGGCAGGAGGCGCCCGCCATCGTGGCGGCGAGCGGCTGCGCGCCGCCCATGCCGCCAAGGCCCGCCGTGAGCAGCCAGCGGCCCGAAAGGTCGCCGCCGTAGTGCTGGCGGCCCATCTCCACGAACGTCTCGTAGGTACCCTGCACGATGCCCTGCGTGCCGATGTAGATCCATGAGCCCGCCGTCATCTGGCCGTACATGGCGAGGCCCTTGCGATCGAGTTCGTTGAAATGTTCCCATGTCGCCCAGTGGGGCACGAGGTTGGAATTGGCGATGAGCACGCGCGGCGCCTCCGTATGCGTGCGGAACACGCCGACGGGCTTGCCGGACTGGATGAGGAGGGTTTCGTCATCGTTCAGACGGCGCAGCGTCTCGACGATCTTGTCGTAGCTTTCCCAGTCGCGCGCGGCGCGGCCGATGCCGCCGTAGACGACCAGCTCCTCGGGGCGCTCGGCTACGTCCGGGTGCAGGTTGTTCATCAGCATCCGCAAGGGCGCTTCGGTGAGCCAGCTCTTCGCGGTGAGTACGGTGCCGGTGGCGGGGCGGATGACGCGGGTGGTGTCGGTGCGGGTCATGCTTGGCCTTTGGCGAAAGCGAGGGCGGCTTCCAGAACCTCGCGGAGTGTGGATTGCAGCGGTTCGGCGCGGGCGGGGTCGTAGTCGGCGGGCCAGTTGCCCCAAGCCGTGACGGGCGGCTCGGCGAGGTAGGTACGCATCGCGAGTTCCATCTGGATCGCATGGATGCCCGCGCCGGGATTGCCGTAGTGGCGTGTCGTCCAGCCCCCCTTGAAGCGCCCGTCGAGGACATGCGTGTAGGGCGAGTGTTCGCAGGCGGCCATCACCGCGTCCGCGAGTGCGGGCGCGCAGGCCGCGCCGCCGTTGGTGCCGACGTTGAGGTCGGGGAGGTCGCCCGGGAACAGGCGCGGCACATGGCCACGAATGGAATGCGCATCATAGAGCACGACGTGCTCGTGGCGGCGGCGCAGGCGCGCGAGCTCTTCGGAGAGGACGCGGTGATAGGGATCGGACCAGGTTTCGCGGCGGCGCGCGATCTCGGCTTCACCCGGCTCTTCGCCAGGGCGGTAGAAGGGCTCGCCGTCGAAGGTTTCGGTGGGGCAGAGGCCCGTGGTGATCTGGCCGGGATAGAGCGAGACGCCGGCGGGATCGCGGTTCACATCGATGACGGTGCGCGACATGCCGGTGCGGATCGTCGTGGCGCCGAGATCGCGCGCGAAGGCGTAGAGCGTATCCACCCACCAGTCGGTATCCTTGAGCGCGAGCCAGGGCGACCGCAGGGTCTGTTCGATTTCGAGCGAGATCGTCGTGCCCGTGTGCGGGAAGGCGACGATGAGCGGCGCGTCACCCTGATGGACCATCAGCCAGGTCACAGGACGGCAAGCTCCGCGAGGGCGGCGAGCGTGCCGGCGTTCACGATCCGCGTCGCCGCGACGATGTCCGGGTGGAAATGGCGGTCGTCCTCCAGCGTCGGCACATCGCGTCTGAGCGCGGCGCGAGCCTGTTCGAGCGGGGGACTGGAGGCGAGCGGCGCGTGGAAATCGCAGCCCTGCGCGGCGGCGAGATATTCGATGGCGAGCACCGAGGCGAGGTTCTCCGCCATCGGCAGCAGCCGGCGGGCGCCGTGCGCGGCCATCGAGACATGGTCTTCCTGATTGGCAGACGTGGGGATCGAATCGACGCTTGCCGGATAGGCGCGCTGCTTGTTCTCGGAGACGAGCGCGGCCGCCGTCACCTGCGGGATCATGAAGCCCGAATTGATGCCGGGATGCGGGGTGAGGAAGGCCGGGAGGCCGGAGAGCGCCGGATCGACCAGCATGGCGACACGGCGCTCGGCGATCGAGCCGATCTCGCAGAAGGCGAGCGCGAGCATGTCGGCGGCGAAGGCGACGGGCTCGGCGTGGAAATTGCCGCCCGAGAGCGCTTCGTCCGTCTCGGCGAAGATCAGCGGATTGTCGGAGACGCCGTTCGCCTCGTCGACCAGCGTTTCGCCGGCCTGCCGCAGCAGCGTGAGCACGGCACCCATCACCTGCGGCTGGCAGCGCAGGCAGTATGGGTCCTGCACGCGGGCGTCGCCTTCGAGGTGCGAGGCGCGAATTTGGGAGCCGTGCATGAGCGTGCGCAGCGCATCCGCGACGTTGATCTGGCCGCGATGGCGGCGGAGCGCGTGGATGCGCGGATCGAATGGCGTGTCGGATCCCTTGGCGGCTTCGGTGGAGAGCGCGCCGGTGACGAGCGCGGTGCGGAACAGGCTTTCCGCTTCGATGAGGCCGGCAAGCGCGAACGCAGTGGAGAACTGCGTGCCGTTGAGGAGGGCGAGGCCTTCCTTGGCGCCGAGCGTGAGAGGGGCGAGCCCGGCCTCCGCGAGCGCGGTGGCGGCGCCGTCGATCTCGCCGACGCCGATCATCGCGGCGGCCATGTGCGCGAGCGGGGCAAGGTCTCCGCTGGCGCCGACCGAGCCCTGCGAGGGGATCGTGGGCAGCAGGTCTTTCGCCAGCATGGCTTCGAGCAGGCGGACGGTGGCCATCGAAACGCCCGAGGCGCCATGGCCGAAACTGGCGAGCTTCAGGGCCAGCATCAGGCGGACGACGGCGCGCGGCGTGGGCGCGCCGACGCCGGCGGCATGGCTGAGCACGATATTGCGCTGGAGCGTCGCGAGGTCGGCATCCGCGATGCGCACCGAGGCGAGCTTTCCGAAGCCGGTGTTGATTCCGTAGACGGGATCGCCGTGCGCGACGATGCGCGCGACGGCGGCGGCGCTCGCTTCGATGCGGGCGCGGCAGGCATCGTCGAGCATGGCGCCTTCGCCGCGATAGATGGCGCGAAGTTCGGCGAAGCCAATGGCGCCGGGACGAAGCGTGACGGTCATTGACCCCTCCGGATGCGGGCATGGAGCGGGTTGAAGCCCATGCGATAGACGAGTTCCGCCGGCTGGCCGATGTCCCAGATCGCGAGATCGCAGGCCTTGCCGGGTTCGAGCGTGCCGATGTCGTTGCGCCCGAGCGCGCGGGCGGCCTCGCGAGTGAAGCCGGAGATGCACTCCTCCACCGTCAGGCGGAACAATGTGGCGGCCATGTTCATCGCGAGGAGCGGCGAGGTGAGCGGCGAGGTGCCGGGGTTGCAATCGGTGGCGATGGCGATGGGTACGCCGTGCGCGCGGAAGGCCTCGACGGGCGGGCGCTTTTCCTCGCGCGTGAAATAGAAGGCGCCGGGGAGCAGCACGGCGACGGTGCCAGACGCAGCCATCGCGGCAACGCCCGCCTCGTCCAGATATTCGAGATGATCGGCGGAGAGCGCGCCGTACCGCGCGGCGAGGCCGCCGCCGCCGAGGTCGGAAAGCTGCTCGGCATGGAGCTTGACCGGCAGTCCGAGCGCGTGGGCGGCTTCGAACACGCGGGCGACCTGAGCGGGCGTGAAGCCGATGCCTTCGCAGAAGGCGTCGACGGCATCGACGAGGCTTTCGGCGGCGAGTGTGGGCAGCATCGTCTCGCAGACGTGCGCGACATAGGCGTCGCGTTCCGCGAACTCGGGCGGCAGGGTGTGGGCCCCGAGGAAGGTGGTGGTGATGGTGACAGAGCGTAGCTCGGCGAGGCGGCGGGCGGCGCGGAGTTGCGTGCGTTCGGCCTCCAGAGAGAGGCCGTAACCGGACTTGATCTCGACCGTGGTAACGCCCTCGGCCATGAGCGCATCGAGGCGGGGCAGCGAGGCTGCGACGAGATCGTTCTCGCTGGCCGTGCGCGTGGCTTTCATCGTCGAGACGATGCCGCCGCCCGCGCGGGCTATCTCCTCGTAGGAGGCGCCCTGGAGACGCAATTCGAACTCGCGCGCCCGGTTGCCGGCGTAGACGAGGTGCGTGTGGCAATCGACGAGACCCGGCGAGATCCAGCGGCCTTCGCAGTCGATAGTTTCGGCGGCGTTCGGCGCTCCGGCACGCGGCCCCGCATAGGTGATGACACCGCCCTCACACGCAACCGCGCCGTCCTCGACGATGCTGAGGTCACGCCCTTCGAGCGTCATCAGACTTGCGTTGTGCCAGAGGCGATTCATGCGTGCCATTCTCAGCGCGATCGGTTATTATGTCTAGACATAATATCGAGGTGGCGATGCAAACGCTCTGGTTCTCGCAGGCAAGACTGAACAGTGGCTGGGCGAAGGACGTACGGCTCACACTGTCGGGCGGGGTGATCGAAAGCGTCGAGGCGGGGGTCGCAGCGAGGGCTGGCGACACGCGCCACGACATCGCCATCCCGGGACTTTGCAACGTTCACAGCCACGGCTTCCAGCGCGGCATGGCGGGGCTTTCGGAGCGGCGCGGACGGCCAGACGACGATTTCTGGTCATGGCGCGAGGTGATGTACCGCTTCCTCGACCGCATGACGCCGGACGACATCGCCGCGATCACGGCGCTCGCCTATGCCGAGATGCTGGAAAGCGGCTACACGCGCGTCGGTGAATTTCATTACCTGCACAACGATCTGGGCGGTGGCCGCTACGCCGACCCGGCGGAAACGGCGGGCAGCATCGTCTCGGCGGCGGCGGAAACCGGTATCGGGCTGACGCTGCTTCCCGTGTTCTACGCCCACGCCGATTTCGGCGGCACGCCGCCAGCGCCGGGGCAGCGCCGGTTCATCAGCGACATCGACGGTTTCGCGCGGCTGATGGAGTCGAGCCGCGCCAAGCTGCGCGAGGGTGATGTGATCGGCATAGCGCCGCATTCGCTTCGGGCGGTGACACCGGAAGAACTCGCCGCGATCCTCCCGCTCGCCAATGGTGGGCCTATCCATATCCATGCTGCCGAGCAGACGAAGGAGGTGGATGCCTGCCGTGCATGGTCCGGCGCGCGGCCTGTCGAGTGGCTGCTCGACAATACGGGCGTGGACGAGCGCTGGTGCCTCATCCACGCGACGCATATCGACGATGCAGAGGTGATGGGGCTCGCCGCATCGGGCGCCGTCGCGAGTCTTTGCCCGGTGACGGAAGCGAACCTCGGTGACGGCGTGTTTCCGGCAGAGGCCTACCTGCGTCTCGAGGGCCGCATCGGTACGGGCACCGACTCCAATATCCTCGTCGATGCGGCGAGCGAACTGCGCATGATCGAATACAGCCAGCGGCTTCGCCATCGCCGCCGCAACATCCTCGGCTGCGAGGAGACGGTGTCGGTCGGTGAGCGGCTGTTCGGCACGGCGCTGACGGGCGGCGCGCAGGCGCTGGGCGTGAAATGCGGCCTCGCTGCGGGAATGCCCGCCGACATCGTCGCGCTCAGCGCTTGCCATCCGGCGCTCGCCGCAAGAAAAAGCGACATGATTCTCGATAGCTGGATTTTCGCGGGCGGCGCGAACTGTGTGGACAGCGTCTGGGCCGGCGGCGTGCGGCAGGTCGAACGCGGCCGACATGTCGCGCGCGCGGCGATCGCGTTGCGTTATGCTGCCGCGCTGGAGCGCCTCATCGCGTGAAACCCGGCGAGCGCATCCGCGCCGATATCGAGGGGCGCATCCGTTCGGGCGAATGGAAGCCGGGAGACCGCATCCCCTTCGAGCATGAACTCGTCCGCGCCTACGGTTGTTCACGCGCTACGGTGAGCAAGGCGCTGGAAATGATGGCGCGGGCAGGGCTTATCGAGCGGCGGCGCAAGGCCGGATCGTTCGTCGCGCACCCGCGCGTGCATTCGGCGGTTTTGGAAGTGCCCGACCTTGCGAAGGTCGTTAGCGAACGCGGCCTTGCCTATCGCTGGCAGCGATTGAAGCGCGAGATCGAGGACGGGAGCGTCGTCGTCACTGGCCTCCATCACGCCGGCGATGAGCCCTATTGCATCGAACAGCGCGAAATCTCGCTCGCCGCCGTGCCCGAGGCTGAAGCCGAGTCCTTCACGGACGAAGCGCCCGGCACCTGGCTGTTGAAGCGCGTGCCGTGGAGCGAGGCGCGGCACCGGATCAGTGCCGTGATGCCCACCGCCGCCGAAGCCCGCCTGCTTGGCATCCCGCGCACCGCGTGCCTCCGCATCGAACGCTGGACATGGTGCGGCGGAGACCCGGTGACAAGCGTCTCGCAGCTCTTCCCCGGCGACCGCCACGACCTAGTCGCGGACTTCGCGCCGGGCGTCTGAATTCAGGTTCCGGGAGGGGAGAGTGGTGGATGCACTAGGGCTCGAACCTAGGACCCGCTGATTAAGAGTCAGCTGCTCTACCAACTGAGCTATGCATCCACACCGGGCATGAGATAGGCGCCGGGGGGCGCCGCTTTCAACCGCGAGGCGGGGGCTATAGCGCGGGGTATGCGGGGTTGCAAGGCCGGAATTCATGCCGACACGCTAGAATGATGACGGACCTTCGCCGATCATTCTTTCCTCGCGCTGGCGATCGATCGAAAGCAGGATGCCGATGAGGAGCATCGCGGTCATCATCGCCGATCCGCCGTAGGACATCAGCGGGAGCGGAATGCCGACGACGGGCGCGAAGCCCATCACCATCGCGAGATTGACGAACACGTAGAAAAACAGCGTGCAGGTGAGGCCCGCCGCAGTGAGCCGCGCGAACTGGTTGCGGGCGCGCAGCGCCACCGAGAAGCCCCACCCGAGGATGATGACGTAGCAGGCGAGCACGAAGACCATGCCGAAGAGGCCCCACTCCTCGGCCATCGTCGCGAAGATGAAGTCGGTATGCAGCTCGGGCAGGTACTGAAGGTGGCTCTGCGTGCCCGACAGGAAGCCCTTACCCGAAAGCCCGCCCGAGCCGATCGCGATCTTCGACTGGGTGATGTGGTAGCCCGCCCCGAGCGGATCGGCATCCGGATCGAGGAAGATGAGGATGCGCCGCCGCTGATAATCGTGCAGCATACTGACGGCGATGGGGATCGCAGCGACGAGTGCCGCCCCGCCACCGACGAACAGTGACATGCGCGCGCCCGCCAGAAACACGATCACGACCCCGCCGAACGCGATCGAGAGCGCCGTGCCGAGATCCGGCTGCAACATCACGAGCGCAACGGGCAGGCCGATGAGGATCGCAGGCGCGACGAGGCTGCCCCAGCGCTGCGTTTCGACACGCGGGAGGTAGTGAAAGAAGCGCGCCAGCGCGAGCACGATGGCAATTTTCATGAGCTCGGAGGGCTGCAGCCGGATGATGCCGAGATCGAGCCAGCGCTGGCTGCCACCGCCCACCTTGCCGAGAATCTCGACGCCGAGAAGCATCACGACGACAATGCCGTAGGCGGGATAGGCGGCGCGCAGCCACCACGACAGCGGCACCTGGCTCATGGCGAGCGCCATCACGAAAAACAGCGTGAAGCGGATGCCCTGATTGAACGCCCACGGGCGCACGTGCCCGCCGGCGGCCGAATAGAGCACGGCCAGCCCGAATCCGCCGAGTGCGAGCAGCGTCAGCAGCATCCGCCAGGGCAACGCCTGCAGCCGATCGGGAATCGCGCTGTTAAGCATCGGGGATGGGTTCTGTGGGTGAGGCCGGGGCGGCCGCCTGCGCTGCTGCGGCGGCCACGGCAGCACGCTGCGCGGCATCGCGGCCCCAGCCTTCCTCCAGCCGTTCGAGCGCGGCCATCGCGATCTCGGGCGCGAACAGGAAGGTCATCACATCCTTGGCGATGGGCGCCGCGGTTATGCTCCCGCCGCCGCCGTGCTCGATGACGACGCTCACGGCGTAGCGCGGCTCCTCGACCGGCGCGAAGGCGATGAAGTGGCCATGGTCGCGGAACTTCCAGGGGATCGACTTGTAATTGGCGCCGCGCGTCGCGCTGGTCAGCGCGCGCACCTGCGCGGTGCCGGTCTTGCCCGCCATCTGTATGGGGATGGGCAGGCGCGAACGTCCGGCGGTGCCCTGCGGACCGTTCACGGTGAGACCCATCGCATAGCGGATGCGCGCCAGATGCTCCGGATCAACGTCGAGCGTGCCCGGCGTACTGCCGCCGGAAACGAGGCGCGGCACGACGCTCCGGCCTGAAGCGATGCGCGCCGACATCACGGCAAGCTGCAGCGGCGAAGTGAGCATGTAGCCTTGGCCGATCGCGGTGTTCAGCGTCTCGCCGGTCAGCCACTCCTTGTCGTAGCGGCGGCGTTTCCATTCAGGTGTGGGAACGAGGCCGTCGCGCTGCGTGGGCAGCGACAGGCCCTCATACTCGTGTCCGAGCCCGAGGCGCTTCGCCATGCTGGCAATGCGCTCGATGCCGATCTCGCGGCCGCGCGTATAGTAATAGACGTTGCAGCTCTGGAAAATGCTCTTGTCGAGGTTCACGGTGCCGTGCCCGCCGCGCCGCCAGCAGCCGAAGCGGTGGCTGCCGAGATAATAGGCGCCGGGGCAATGCACCGTCGCCTCCGGATCGATGCCGTATTCGAGCGCGGCGAGTGCCGTGACTGGCTTGAACGTCGATCCGGGCGGATAAAGCCCCTGCACGGTTTTGTTGATGAGCGGATTGTGGTCGTCCGACATCAACGCGTTCCATTCCTTGTGACTGATGCCGTCGGAAAAGCTGTTGGGATCGAATGCGGGCATCGAAACGAGTGTCAGCACGTCGCCGGTCCACACGTCGATCACGACGACGCTGCCCGATTCGGGCCCGAGCCGCCGCGCCGCGAAGGACTGGAGGTCGCGGTCGATGGTGAGCTTCACCGTCTGGCCCGGCGAGTCGTTCACCGTGGAAAGCTCGCGGATCACGCGGCCGCGCGCGTTCACCTCCACGCGGCGCGCACCGGCCTTGCCGCGCAGGGGCACGTCCAGCACCTTCTCGATGCCGTCCTTGCCGAGCTTGAAGGCCGGGTGGAGGTAGAGCGGGTCGCGGTCCGCGGCGAGATACTGTTCGCGCGTCGGTGCGCCGACATAGCCGAGCAGATGGCCGACCGCCTCGCCATCGGGGTAGTAGCGCGTGAAGCCGCGCACCGGCTGCACGCCGTCATAGTCGGGCAGGCGCACGTTGATCGCGGCGAAATCGTTCCAGCTGATCCCAGCGGCGACCTGAATGGGTAGGTATTTGGGCTGCGTTGCCGCCGCCTCGCGTATCCGCGCGACCTCTTCGGGCGGCAGCCGCAACAGGCGGGTGAGATCGGCGAGTGTTTGTTCGAGATCTGCAATCTGTTCGGGGATCATCTCCAGCCTGTAATCAGGCTGGTTGACGGCGAGCGGCTTGCCGTTCCGGTCGACGATCCAGCCCCGCCGCGGCGGGATCAGCCGCACGGAAACGCGGTTGTCTTCGGCAAGGAGCTTGTATTTCTCCTGCTCGAAGATTGAGAGATAGGCCATACGTCCGGCAAGCAGCAGGCCGAGGCCGCCGGTCGCCGCGCCGACGAACAATGTGCGGCGCGTGAACATCTGCTCGCGGGCGGCTTCGGAGGTGAGCTTCATGGCGCCCACCTACGCTGGATCCGCGCGAAGAAGTGCGCGGCGAACGGGTACACGGCGATCGTCGCCGCCGTCTGCGTCGCAAGCGGCAGGAAAGGGAACGGGTCCGCGACGAGGGCGCAAAGTCTCCACAGCGCCAGATGGTACACGAACAGCATGGGGATGCTGAACAGCCAGTCGCCGACCCAGCTCGAGCGGCGAACATGTGCGTCGGCATAGCGCACGAGCATCATGAACAGCGGCAGCAGCAGCCCGTTCGCGCCGACAGGGGTTCCGAGCAGGATGTCGCCGGCAAGCCCCATCGGTAGCCCGGTCCATTCGGGCATCTGCTGTGGGCGGTAGAGTGTCCAGAGCAGCACGAGCAGCAGCGCGAGATTGGGCATCACCGGTAGCGGCGCGAACATCGGCAGTGTCATCATCATGTAGGCGATGACGACGACGATCAGCGGGACCGCCAGCTTCCAGTGGTCGAAAATCCAACGCGCCCGCTCGCGCGCGGTCATCTGGTGCCACGGCGTCGTGATCACTCGGCGGCCTGCTGCTGGATGACGGCTTCGGGGTGGGATTCGCGCTCCCGCGGTGTTTCTTCGGGAAGCAGCATCGGAGGCATGTAGGGGCGCTCGACAATCACGTAATCGAGCCCGTCCGGGGTCGTCGCGGGGCGTGCTTCGGGCATGTCGCCGGAGACGCGAACGACAGTTGCGACAGCAAGTCCGGGCGGGAAGAGCCCGCCATCACCCGAGGTGACGAGCCGGTCGCCGACACGGACCACGGAATTCGAGGGGCCCGAGAGGTCGACATCCAGCAGCGGCAGATTCTTGCCGATCAGGAGCGCGGGCAGCCCGGTGCGCACGACGCGCACGGGAACGCGGCTCGATACGTCGGTCAGCAGCATCACGCGTGTCGCGCGCTTGCCGACATCGACGGTGCGCCCGATGAGGCCCGCCGCCGCGAGCACGGGCTGACCGGGTTCGATGCGGTGGCGTGCGCCGCCGCTGATCAGCGCATAGCGGACGTAGGCACCCGTGCTGGAGCCGGAAATTGCGAATACGCCGATGCGCTCGCGCGACGGTTCGGTGACCTTGAGAAGCTTCTTGAGTTCGCGGTTTTCGTGCAGCGCCTGCAGGTGGCGTTCGCGCTCGATCTGGTACATGCGGTCGCGGCCTTCGAGCAGGCGCACCTTCTCGACAGCCCTGAAATAATCGGCGACGGAGCCTGCGGCGGCCTGAACCTCCGCCAGCGGCACGAGAATGGCCGCCCAGAGCGGTGCGACGAGATCGGCAGCGCCGCTGCGGAGCGCGGAATAGCGGTCGGGGCTGGCGCGGCTCAGCACCAGAAGCATCGCGGCGATAGCGACGGCGGCGATGGTCGCCGCGCGTCCCAGAAGCGCGATGTTGCGTTGACGGCGCGAACTCCGCCCGCTCGATCTGCGGGGTGGCCACGCCATCCGCAGTAACTCCCTAGAGTGCGGTGGTCAGGACGCCGCGAAAGATCGGCTCTTCGAGCGCGCGGCCGGTGCCGAGCGCAACGCAGGTCAGCGGATCGTCGGCAACGGTGACGGGAAGGCCGGTCGCATCGCGCAGAACTTCATCAAGTTGTCCGAGAAGCGCGCCGCCGCCGGTGAGCACGATGCCTTGATCGACGATGTCGGCGGCGAGCTCTGGTGCTGTGTTTTCAAGGGCTTGGCGCACGCCTTCGACGATCGCCGACACCGGCTCCGACAGCGCCTCGGCGATCTGCGCCTGGTTGATGGTTATTTCCTTGGGCACGCCATTCATCAGGTCGCGGCCCTTGATCTCCAGCGTCACGCCGACGCCGTCGAGCGGCGGCTTCGCCGTGCCGATTTCCTTCTTGATGCGCTCGGCGGTGGCCTCGCCGATCAGAAGGTTGTGATTGCGGCGCACGTAGCTGACGATCGCGTCGTCCATCTTGTCGCCGCCGACGCGCACGGAGGTCGTGTAGGCGAGGCCGCGCAGCGAAAGGACGGCGACTTCGGTGGTGCCGCCGCCGATGTCGACGACCATCGATCCGATCGGCTCGGTGACGGGCATTCCGGCACCGATCGCGGCCGCCATCGGCTCCTCGATCAGATACACTTGGCTCGCGCCCGCGTTGTTCGCGGCGTCGCGGATCGCGCGGCGTTCGACGCTGGTGGAACCCGACGGCACGCAGATGACGATTTCGGGATAGTTGCCGAATTTCCGCGTATGCACCTTCTTGATGAAGTGGTTGATCATCTGCTCGGCGACGTAGATGTCGGCGATCACACCATCACGCAGCGGGCGGATGGCTTCCACGTTGCCCGGGGTCTTGCCCATCATCATCTTGGCGTCGTTGCCGACCGCCTTCACGACCTTGCGGCCGTTGATCGTCTCGATCGCGACCACCGAGGGCTCGTTGAGCACGATGCCCCGGCCGCGCACGTAGACGAGCGTGTTGGCGGTGCCGAGATCGATGGCCATGTCCTGGGCAAGAAAACCAAAAAGGCGGCTGAGCATGGAGTTCTTCTCTTTTATGCGTGTGGACGCGCGTTGGCCTGCATATGCAGTGTTGTCGCAGGGAAGTGCAAGGGGCGCATTGGCGTCGATTCCTTGGTTAACGCGGCTTTCACCACGCAATACGCGACGAACCGCTAACAAAGCCTTGCGATCGTTGCTAGGAAGACGCGGCCATGTCGATCCGCCGCCTGCCTGAAGACCTCGTTAATCGCATCGCCGCGGGTGAAGTCGTCGAGCGGCCCGCGAGCGCGGTGAAGGAACTCGTCGAAAATGCGCTCGATGCGGGCGCAACGCGAATCGCGGTCGAGCTTGAAGGCGGCGGCCTCGATCTCATCGCGGTTACCGACGACGGCTGCGGGATGAATGCGGACGACCTCCGCCTCTCGCTCGAACGCCACGCCACCTCGAAGCTGCCGACCGGCGACCTTGAAGCGATCGCCACGATGGGCTTCCGCGGCGAGGCATTGCCCTCCATCGCCAGCGTCAGCCGCTTCCGCATCGCCAGCCGCACTCCGGGCGGGGAGGGGTGGGAGATCGAGATCGACCACGGCGTCATCCAACGCGACGGTCCCGCCTCGCTGCCGCCCGGCACGCGCGTTTCGGTCGCGGACCTATTCGGCAAGGTGCCCGCACGCCGCAAGTTCATGAAAAGCTCGCGCGCCGAACTTGCCGCCTGCCTCGATACCGTCCGCCGCCTCGCGATGGCGCGCGCCGACGTCGGGTTCAGCGTTGCCCACGAGGGGCGCCGTATCCTCGACGCGCAGCCTTCGGCGGACCTCCTCGAAAGCGCCCGCATCGCCCGCCTCGCAGCGATCCTGGGGCAGGATTTCACCGATAACGCCGTGCCGATCGACCTGGTGCGCGACGGGCTTCGCCTCGGCGGGCTCGCGGCGGTGCCGACCTACAGCCGGGGCGCGGCGGATCATCAGTATCTGTTCGTCGGCGGGCGCCCGGTGAAGGACCGGCTGCTGCTCGGCGCGGTGCGCGGCGCCTACCGCGATCTCTTGGCGCGGGACCGGCATCCGGTGCTCGCGCTGTTCCTCGACGTGCCCGGCGATTTCGTCGACGTGAACGTCCACCCCGCGAAGACCGAGGTGCGCTTCCGCGACCCGGCGCTGGTGCGCGGCCTCATCGTCTCGGGGCTCCGTCATGCGCTCGACAGCGGCAGCGGCCACGCCGCGACGACGGTGTCCGAAGCCGCGCTCGCGGCGTTCCATGCCGAGCCGCTGACGCCTGCGCCGCAGCCCCACCGCACAGCGTCGATGTTCGGCGAACACAGCTTCCGCTTCAATGCCCCGCCGCAGGCGCGCGCCGAAGCGCCATCGCCGGTCTACGCCGAAAGCCGCGACGCGGACCTCACGGCGTTCCCGCTCGGCGCGGCGCGCGGGCAGGTGCACGGCAGCTGGATCGTCGCCGAAACCGGCGATGCGCTCGTCATCGTCGATCAGCACGCCGCGCATGAGCGGCTGACGCTTGAGAAGATGAAGCGCGCCATGGAAGGCGGCGGCATCCGCGCGCAGGCGCTGCTGCTGCCCGAGGTCGTCGAGCTTGACGAAGCCGAATGCGACGGACTCGAAGCGCACGCTGCCGAGCTTGCCGAAATGGGGCTGGAGATCGAGCGCTTCGGCGCGGGCGCCATTCTCGTGCGCGCCACGCCCGCGATCCTCGGCAATGCCGACGCGAAAGCGCTGGTGCGCGATCTCGCCGACGATATCACCAGCCTCGGCGCGGCGCACAGCCTGAAGGAACGGCTCGACGAAGTCTTCGCGACGATGGCCTGCCACGGCTCGGTGCGGGCAGGGCGATCGCTCAGCGTTACGGAAATGAACGCGCTGCTGCGGGAGATGGAGGCGACGCCGCATTCGGGCCAGTGCAACCACGGACGCCCGACCTATGTGAAGCTCGCACGCGGGGATATCGAGAAGCTGTTCGGGAGGCGGTAGCCATGATGCGATCGGTGCTGGTGTCGATGATGCTGCTTGCAGCGCCCGCGCTGGCGCAGGACACGACGCTTTCGGAGCGGACCTACGGCACGTGGAAGAATCCGAAGAACAGCGTTCACGTCGAGGCGCAGGAATGCGGCGGCAAGATGTGCGGCGTCGTCGTGTGGGCGAACGACAAGGCGAAGGCCGACGCGCGGCGCGGCGGCACGGACCAGCTCATCGGCCGTCAGCTCTTCCAGGATTTCGAGGAACAACGGGAAGGCCGCTGGAAGGGCAAGGTCTTCGTGCCCGACATCAACCGAACCTTCCACGGCACCGTCACGATCATCGATGCCGATACGCTCCAAGGGAAAGGCTGCCTCATCGGCGGCATCGGTTGCAAGTCGCAGGTGTGGACGCGGGTGAAGTGAGCGGAAACCGCCTACGGCGTCGTGCCCGCTGCGCTTAGCCTGTTGAGCCGGAACATCACGGCGCGAACGACAAGGCCGATCGCAAGCAGCACTAGACACCACAGGCTCGCTTCGAGGCCGATGCCGTACGTCGCGAAGGCGATGAAGAGGATCGCGCCTGCGATCAGGAGACGCTGGGCGGGGGCAGGGCTGCACCGCCACGCCGCGAGCGTGGACGTCAGATAGACGAGCACCATCGCGGCGGTTGAAAGCAGAATGATGAACGTGAAAAGATGCGCCGTCGCGCGGCTGCTGTTGGCAAGCAGCAGGATGATGCTGAGGACGGTGGCCACGATCTGCGCGACGACGGGTGTGTTGCTTCCGCGCGTTTTTGTCATGGCTTTAGGCATTTCGCCGCGCAGCGCCATCGCGTAACCAAGCTCGCCGCTGCCGAGGATCAAGCCGTTCAGGCATCCGATCGCTGCGACCGCGAGGGTGAGCGCGCTGACGGTTGCGGCGGTCGTGCCCCAGCGCGACACCAACGCATCGGCGAAAGGCGCCGGCGAAGCGACGATGGCGCTGGTCGGCAGCAGCATCTGGATCGCCGTTCCGGCGATGAGATAGAGCACAACGACAAAGGCTGTGCCGCCGATCAGCGCGCGAGGGATCGTCCGCTCGGGATTGCGGACCTTGCCGACCGGGGTCGTTGCCGTTTCGAAGCCGGTGAAGGCGAAAAAGGTCAGCGCCGTCGCCGTTGCGATATTGGCGAAGTTGACCGGCAGCGGCGCGAGGGGTTCGAAGGTTCCGCCGGTGACGCCGCGTTCGACGAAGAGGAAGATGACCGCCAGCAAGGGGATAAGCTTGATGGCGACGGTAACGATCGAAAAACTGCCTGCCGCGCGCACGCCCGCCGCATTGATCGCGGTGAGCAGCATTAGCCAGCCGATCGCCATGGGGACAATCGCTGCGTCACCGCCGAGCGAGGGGCTGACGAACGAAAGTGCGGCCGCCGCGGCGAGCGCCACCGCCGCCTGCGCCACCCAGTTCGACACCCAGAAGCTCCACGCGACAAGGAACGCGACCGTCGGCCCGTATTCCTTCTCGACGTTGGCCTGGATGCCATCGCCGCCAAGGCGCGACAGGCGCGCGAGGCCATAGGCGATGCACAGGATGCCGACCCCACTGATGACCCAACCGATCAGCGCGTTGCGGCCGAGGGGCGCTAGGCTGATCGGAAGCATGAAGATGCCCGAGCCGATGATGGTGCCCACAACGAGTGCGGCCGTCATCCAGAAGCCGATCATTTGCGGCTTGGCGCTTGCAGTCATGGTGCCCCTCCACCGACCGGAACGGCAGAATCGCCGTCAGGTCGATGTGGACGTTAAACGAACTGTGGAGGGTGCGGAAATTTTATTGGTACAGGGCCGGGTGTTAGTCCCATCCCCGCCTCAATAGTTGGCGCGCAGTGTCAGCAGCACGTTCCGGGGCTCGCCGTAGTTGTTGTACGTGTTGATCGAGCCGACCCGGACGTAATAGACCTTGTCGAACAGGTTGTTCACTGTCGCGAAGACCCGTAGCTGTTCGTTGAAGCGATAGCCCAGCTGGGCATTTGCAACCGCGAACGCGCCCTGTTCGCGGATCCCCGCGACACCGCCGCCGACGACCTTGCTTTGTGCATTGACCCCGACCGACGCGAACGCCCCGCCGAGCGCAGCGGGTTCGTAGCGCGCATAGCCCTTGAACTGGTGGCGCGGTGTGAAGATGTCGAAGACCGTGCCGGTCTGCGCCGCCGTACCCACCTCGTATTCGGTCTTTACATTGGTGTAGCCGAGATTGAGGTCGAGCCCTTCAAGCGGGCTTCCCGTGACCTCGAACTCGAAGCCCTCGATGCTGACCTCTCCGGCCGGTACGAAAAAGCCCGGCGCGGCGGCGTCGGCGAGTGCGCGGTTCTTGTCCTTGCTGCGGAATACGGCGGCGCTGGCGTTCAGCTTGCCGTCCAGAAACCGGCCCTTCAGGCCGACCTCGTATTGCTCGCCGACGCGCGGATCGATCGTCGTCCCATCCTGACGGAGCGCGGTCTGCGGGTTGAAGATGTCCGAATAGCTTCCGTAGAGCGTGATGGTGTCGGTGAGATAGAGAACCGCACCGACGCTTGGCGTGAACTGGCCCCGTTCCCGTGACGTCACGCGAAAATCGGTCGCGGCCGATGGCGGGATATTGCGGGACTTGTTGGTGAAATCGCTGAAGCGCCCGCCGAGCACCACCGTCAGCCGATCGAGGATGCGCAGCCGCGCCTGAGCGTGGAAACCGCTCTGCTGAAGGTCGGTTTCGCTGCCCTGGGTAAATGGACCGGGCTGCGGAATCGAATCCACATCGAAGATCGAGTAACTGCCCGCTACAGTTTGTGAGCGGGACAGGAACGATGTCGTCCGCTTGTCGAAGCTGTAGCCGATCGCCAGTTCATGCTCGCGCCCGAACAGCGTGAACGGGCCGGTCGCATAGGCGTCCACCGCCTGCTTGCCGTTCTCGCCGTCGCTGCGACGGTTGACATAGGTCGCCGTCAGCGTGTCGGGATCGACCCCGGTTCCCGGCCGAATGAATGCATCCATCCAGAAGCGCGGAATTTCACGCTCCAGCGCGCGCACCTTCAGCGTCCACCGCCCGATGCGCTGCTCGACCTCTGCGGCGTATTCGATCGTCGTGTCGGTGAAGAGGTTCCAGTCCGGCAGGTGCTGGAAGCTGCGCGGGAAATCCAGGAACTGCTGGTTGGTGAACGCGGGCTGGCCGTTTTGCGGCGTATTGGCTTCGTTGTCCTGATAGCTGACCGATGCGCCGATCGTGGTGGTGGGCGTAAGGTCGTAATCGACCGCGCCGTAGGCGACGAATTTCCGCGTATGCGATTTCTTCTGGAAGAAATCCCGGTCGAGCAGGCTGCCGACCGCGCGGACGCGCAGCTTGCCAGTGGCATCAATCGGCCCGCCGATATCGAACTCGCCGCGGTAGTTGTTCCACGAACCGGCGGAGAGGGCGGCCGACATAGAAAATTCGGCTGGGCCGCGCTTGCGGATGAGGTTGATCGTACCGCCCGGTGATCCGGCGCCGCGGAACAGGCCGGTCGGCCCGCGCTGGATCTCGATCCGTTCGTAGATCACGAGGTCGAATTCCGGCACGCCGGACGAGAAGGTCGACGGCACGCCGTCGTAGGCATAGTCGAGCACGAAGCCGCGTGCCCGGTAGTCCGGGTTCGATCCGTCGAAGGGCATCACCGTCACGCCTGTCACCTGCTGCACGGCTTCGCCGATCGTGAAAAGGTTGCGGTCTTCGATCTGTTTGCGGGTCACGACGCTTATCGATTGGGGAATCTCGATAAGCGGTGCCGGGCTCTTGCCCGCCACCGCTGCGGTTTCCGGCGCATAGCTGTCGTCGGCGGCGATACCGGTTACGACGATCTCCGGGTTGCGACGTTTCTCGTCGTCCACATCTTCGGCATATGCGGGAATGGCGAGAAACGGCAGGCCGAGCAGAAGTCCGGCCCGAAACGGCGATACAAAGGTCACGATTTTCCCCCGAATTTTATGAGACAGTATATCATATCCTTTAACGCCAAAACGTTTCGGCGCAAGTCAGACTTCGGGTAAATCGTGATACGGACGGGCGACGAAAACGACGGCGCGGCGCGTTCTCAGCCTGCCTTGCGCGCTTCCTCGATCGCCTTTTTCAGCTCGTCATAGCCCACGGCACCCGAAAGGATGCGGTTGCCGACGACGTAGCTCGGTGTGCCGGTGAGGCCGAGTGCGTTGCCGAGACGGAGGTTCTTGTCGATTTCGCGCTTCAGGCGTTCGCTCTTCATGTCGGTCGCGGTTTTGGCTTCGTTCAGCCCCGCCTTGCGGACACCCTGAATCGTTTTCTGGGTGGAGACGCGCGCCTTGTCAGTGAACATCCAGTTGTAGAAGGCGCGGTATTTGCCCTGCTCCGCAGCCGAAAGGCTGGCGAGCGCGGCTTCGCGCGAGGCTTCGCCGAGCACGGGGAGGTCGCGGTAGACGACCTTCAGTGCCTTGTCCTCCTTCAGCAGCCGTTCGACGTCCGGGTGCGAAAGGCGGCAGTAGGGGCAGTTGAAATCGAAGAATTCGACAAGCGTGACATCGCCGTCCTTCGCGCCCGCCCATGCGCTGCCGAAGGGTGTCTCGATCTCGTCGCGGTTCTGGGAAACGAGGCTCGACACCTCGCGCGCCTGCAGGCGGTTCACCGCTTCGGGGATGATCTCCGGGTGCGCGAGGATATAATCGTGGACGATCTTCTCCACCTCCTCGCGCTGCGCCTTCGTCAGCGCGCCGCCGTTCGCGACCGAGGGCTGGCGTCCGGTGAGCAGCATCAGCAGGCCACCTGCGAGCAGCAGCAGCGCAAGCACGCCCGCGATGTTGGCCGCAAGCGGCCAGCGCGCCCGCAGGCGTTTGTAGAAATCGATCATAAAGCCCCTAACGACGTTTCCGCTTGCCGCCTTCGTCTTCGACGGCGTGTTGGCTCACCATGTAGATATCCTGCGCGCGAATCCAGTCCGGAGTGCCGGGGCTGAGGCCCGCCATCGCCGTGCGCGAACTGGCGAGCGCGAGCTGCGCGTTGCCGGTGAGATTGTTCTGCTCGGCGGTGGCGAGCGCGGCGCGGGCTTCGTCGCCGCCGCGCGCATAGGCGATGCCGAGCTGATACCAGGCGAAGGGATTGCGGTTGTCGCGCGCCACCGCGGCGCGCAGCACGCGCTTCGCTTCCTCGGTGTTCTCGGGCTTCTCGGTCGCGATCAGCGCATGGCCGAGCATCCCGGCGATCAGCGGCTGATCGGGTGCGAGCGCGACCGCGCGGCGCAGCGGACCGATCGCATCGCCGACCCTGCCGGATTCGAGCAGCACCTGCCCCTTGAGTTCAAGGAAGAAGGGATCGTCGGGCGCGTCCCGCAGTAGCCAGTCGATTTCGGTCTCCGCGCGGTCCGGGAAGGCATTCTTGTGCCACGCATAGGCGCGGGCATAGCGCGCAGGCACGGACGTGTCGGTTTCCGGGTACTTCTGGAAGGTGCGCGAGGGCTCCTCGATATAGCCGTGGAGCTTCGCCTTGATGCGCAGGAACTTCGCCTGCAGCACCGGATCCGTGGGCTTTTCCCACGCCGTATCGTTCTTGTAGGTGTTTTCGAGCGAAGCGATGCGGTCGCCGGTCAGCGGGTGGGTGCGCGCGTAGCCATTGTCCTGCGGGATCGCGAGCCGGAACTCCTGGTTCTGCAGCTTCTTGAAGAAGTTGATCGAGCCCCGGCCGGAAAGCCCCGCCTTGTGAAGGAAGGTCGCACCGGCCTGGTCGGCGGCGGATTCCTGCGTGCGCGAATACGCGAGGAACTTGCCGAGCGCGGCCTGTTGCCCGCCCGCGAAGATCGCCATGCCGGCTTCGCCCGCGCCCGCCGCCATCGCCGCCGCGCCGAGCAGCATCGAGAGCAGGGTGATCGAGGTCGCCGCCTTGGCGCCCTCGCTGAAGCGCACGACATGGCCGCCGGTGATGTGGCCGATTTCGTGGGCGATGACGCCCTGAACCTCGTTGACGTCGTCAGCGGCCATGAGGAGGCCGCTGTGGATATACACGGCCTGTCCGCCCGCCACGAAGGCGTTGATCGAGGAATCGCCGATAAGGATGACATCCAGCGAGCGCGGATTGAGCCCGGCGGCTTCGGCGAGCGGCGCGGAGATTTCGTGGAAGAAGGCTTCGGTTTCCGCGTCGCGCAGGATGCTCTGGGCGAGCGCGGGGCGGATCGACGCCGTAATGACGAGAACAGCGGCGAGCAGGAGGCGCAGGCCCGCCGAAAAAGGCTTTCGGGCTGAAACAAACCGGGATGTCATCGCCGCCCTATCACCTTTCGCGACTGAACCCCCAATGAGCGAAACTAGGGCGGCGGCGGGCGATTGCAAGCCCGCCGCCGCCGTGTCTCTGGTACGCTGGCGTCTTAGTCGCCGAACGTCCGCTGCCACCAGCCCTTACGCGGCGGTGCGGCGTCTTCCCCCGTATCGTTAGCGGCATCGTTCGCGGCGGTCTCGACCGTCTCGGCGACCTCCACGGCCTCCGACACGGTTTCCGCTGCAGGCGCGCTTTTGGCGGCGGCCTTGCGGCGCGGCGCGCGCTTCGGCTTTTCGGGCGCTTCGGCGGCAACCTCTTCAGCCGGTGCGGCGGGCTCCGGTGCAGGCTCCGGCTCGGGCGCTGCCTCCACGGTCTCCGCCTTCTTGCGACGGGTCCGCTTGGGCTTGGCTTCGGCCTCTACCTCGGCAGCAGGCGCTTCAACGGTGGGGGCTTCGACCGTTTCCTCGGTCTCAGCCTTCACGGCCTTGCGGCGACCGCGCGGCTTGCGTGCAGGGGCTTCCGCGGGCTCGGCGGGTGCTTCCTCCGCAGCCGGTTCGATGTCCGGCGCGGCTTCGTCCTCTGCGGTTTCGCCTTCAGCGGCTTCGCCCGCGACTTCGTCACCGTTCCTGCGGCGGCCGCCACGACGACCCCGACGGCGGCGGCGGCGCTTGTTGCCATCCTCATCCTTGTCGTCGCGCGATTGCTCCTGCGTCTCGGCGCGTCCGGCTTCACCTTCAGCGGCTTCGTCCGCATCCTCGCCGGCGTCGAGAACCTCTGCGCCATCCTGCGGCGCGGGGCGGCGCTCGTCGTCGCGTTCGCGGTCGCGACGGTTGCGCCCACGGCGGCGGCGGCGCGGGCGGCCGCCATCGTCGCGGCGCTCATCGCTACGCTCGCGGCGGTCGGAGGTTTCGGCTTCGGCCTCTTCCTCCTCGACCTCGTCCTCGTCTTCCTCAATGATATCGTCGTCGTCGTCGTCCTCGGCGATAGGCGCAACGGGCGTTTGCAGGCTGACGCGGGCCACGGGCGGCGGGCCGCTGCCGTCGATTTCCTGTTCGCCGACATTGAGGTCGCCGTTCGGCGCGATCTCGACCATGACGCCGTACAGATCCTCGACGCGCGAGATCTGGCTGCGCTTCACGTTCAGCATGTAGATCGCCACCTCGAAGGGCAGGCGCAGCGTGATGCGGCTGTGCTTGCCGCGCAGCGCTTCGGCTTCCAGCACGCGCAGCGCGCCGAGCGCGGCGGACTGCACGGTGCGGACCATGCCGGCGCCGTCGCACACCGGGCAGACGTGCGTCGAAGCCTCGAGCACGCCGGTACGCAGCCGCTGGCGGCTCATTTCGAGGAGGCCGAACGACGAGATGCGGCCGACCTGGATGCGCGCGCGATCGTGCTTCAGCGCTTCTTTCAGTGCCTTCTCGACCTTGCGGTTGTTCGAATGCACATCCATGTCGATGAAGTCGATCACGACGAGCCCGGCCATGTCGCGCAGACGAAGCTGGCGGGCGATCTCGCGCGCTGCTTCAAGGTTCGTCTTGAGCGCGGTTTCCTCGATATTGTGCTCGCGCGTCGACTTGCCCGAGTTGATGTCGATCGAGACGAGGGCTTCGGTCGGGTTGATGACCATGTAGCCGCCCGATTTCAGCTGCACCACCGGGTGATACATCGCCGCAAGCTGCTGCTCGACCTGGAAACGCTGAAAAAGCGGAACAGGATCAACGTATTGCTGAACCTTCTTCGCATGGCTTGGCATCAGGAGTTTCATGAAGTTCCTGGCCGCACGGTATCCTTCGTCGCCGTCCACCAGCACTTCGCCGATGTCGCGATTGTAGATATCGCGGATCGCCCGCTTGATGAGATCGGAGTCCTCGTGGATCAGCGCCGGCGCGGATGAGGACAGTGTCTTCTCGCGGATCTCGTCCCACAGGCGCGTGAGGTAATCGAAGTCGCGGCGGATCTCGGCGCGCGTGCGCGACAGGCCCGCCGTGCGGATGATGCAGCCCATGCCGGTCGGTAGCTGCAGCTCCGAAACGATCGACTTCAGTCGCTTGCGGTCGCTCTGGTTCGAAATCTTCCGGCTGATGCCGCCGCCGTGGTTGGTGTTCGGCATGAACACGCAGTAGCGGCCGGCAAGGCTGAGGTACGTGGTGAGCGCCGCACCCTTGTTGCCGCGCTCTTCCTTGACGACCTGCACCAGCAGCACCTGACGGCGCTTGATGACTTCCTGGATCTTGTAGCGGCGGCGCAGATTCTGGCGCTTCGCCCGCATGGCGTTGTCGTGGTCGTCGTGATGATCGCTGCCGACCGTGGTGGGTGCGGGCGGCTCACCGTCCTCGCCGTCGTCGGACGGCTCGTCCGCGCCTTCGGCGTCGTCATCGTCATCCTCGTGCTCGGCGTCCATCTCGGCGCGGTGCGCCTCGGCGGCCTCGCGCTCCTCACGGAGCAGCGCGTCACGATCCTCTTTCGGGATCTGGTAGTAGTCCGGGTGGATTTCCGAAAAGGCGAGGAAGCCGTGCCGGTTTCCGCCATATTCCACGAACGCCGCCTGCAGTGAGGGTTCGACGCGTGTAACCTTGGCGAGGTAGATATTGCCCTTCAGTTGTTCCTTGTGGGCGGATTCGAAGTCAAACTCCTCGATCCGGTTGCCTTCTATGACGGCGACCCGGGTCTCCTCCGGGTGGCGCGCGTCGATGAGCATGCGCATTGACATTTAGTATTCTCCGAGGCCTCGGCACCGCTGAGGCTTCAGCCGCAGACGATGGGGCACGTGTTACGGGAGCGTCGGGCAAGCCCGCGCTCCGATGGTTTGGAACTGTGGCGAGCCGCATATCGCGCGCCGAGGGGAAGGCCATCGCCTTCAACGTCTCCTCATGGCATCGCATTGCCGACATGCGTCAAAACCTCGATCTTAGCGGCAGCATCTCCCCGTCCGGCAGAATGCCAGTGTCGTTTCGCGCGGGAAGGCGTGAAACCATCGACCCGGTAGAAGAGCAGACGGTTTGGACACTGACGGAGGACCGGACATTGGCCGCTATTCGGTCTGCTAGCAGCTATGCGTGGCATGAACAACACAAAGCGTTACGGAAATGTGCAATTCACTTGAACACTCCGAACCTTAACCATAAGATTCGGCAGAAGTTCGCCATTTCCGGGGGTTTCCGGGCGAACAAAAGTGCTCTTGCGGGGGATAGAACATGTCGCGCTGGTTGAGGCGGGGAGGGCAGGCGTTTTGCGCACCGCTGATCGCGGCGTGCATCATGCTTTCCGCGCCCGCCATGGCGGCGCGGCTTGGCGATGCGGTCGTCACCGTGAGCGGCGACGGCGCTGCCGTCAGCATCGGTGCGGAGGGGGCCGGGCGTGTCTCGGCTTTTGCATTGTCCGGCCCGCCCAGGCTGGCCATCGATCTCGACGGCATGACGGCGCCGGGCGGGTCCGCGCCGGGCGGCGGGCTTGTCACCAAGGTTCGGAACGCCCAGTTCGATACCGATACGGCGCGGCTGGTTCTGGACCTCGCATCGCCCGCGCGGATCACGTCGAGCACGTTTTCCGGCGGGAAACTGCGGTTGACCGTGGCGCCGACGACCGAGGCCGCGTTCGCAAAGCTCGTCGCGGCGGGACGCACGACGCTGATCGCTACGCCCCCGAAGGCGGAAAAGCCCGTCGTCGCATCGATGCAACTCGCGGCGCCACCGCCGAAGCCGGTTCCGAAGCCTGTCCCGGCGGTCCCCGCCAAGGTTGCGCCGACGACGGCGAAACCTGCTGCGCTCCCGCCCACGAAGGTTGCGGCGGTTGCGCCGCGCCCCCGCCTTGCAGGGCGACTGCCGGTCGTGGTGATCGATGCCGGACATGGCGGCAAGGACGTCGGTACGATCAGCGTGCTCGGCGAGAAGAAATACGAGAAGGATGTCGTTCTCGCGATCGCCAAGGCGATCAAAAAGGAACTCGACGCATCCGGCCGCGTGAAGGCGATCCTGACACGCGACGACGACACTTATTTGCGCCACCGCGACCGGTTCGGCATTGCGCGGCACAGCAATGCCGCGCTGTTCATTTCCGTGCACGCCGACAGCGCGCCGGTGCCGAACGCGAGCGGCGCGACGGTCTACACGCTTTCGGAAACCGCATCCGACGCCGAGGCGGCGCGGCTTGCCGCCAAGGAGAACCGGTCGGACATCATCGCGGGCGTCGATCTCGCGGTGGAAACGAACGAGGTGACCGACATCCTTATCGACCTTGCGCAGCGCGAGACGATGAACACCTCCGCCGAGTTCGCCGCCATCCTCCAGCGCGAAATGCGGCAGGACATCAAGGTCCGCAGCCAGTTCCACCGTTTCGCGGGGTTCCTGGTGCTGAAGGCGCCGGATGTGCCCTCGGTGCTGCTGGAGACAGGCTATCTTTCGAACGAGGAGGACTCGAAGTTCCTCTTCTCCTCGTCAGGCCAGCAGCGCATCGCCAAGGCTGTGCGCCGTGCGGTCGAGGCGCATTTCCTGCGGCGGCTCGCCCAGCGCTGAACCGCGCTCGCCGAGGATCGTCTCGGCGACATGCAGCGTGCGCTCGTTGTCGACATCGATGGCAAGCGCGCCGTCGGTGACGAGGACGGGACGGATGGTGAAGCCGAACCGCCGCGAGAAGCTGCGGAATGCGCCGCTGAGCGTCGCGAGGCCGTAGCGAAAGCGGATGAGGTTGAGGAGGCCGAACGCCTTCACGATCCGCATTGGGAATTTGGCGAACTGACCGCCCCCCCGGAAGACCTCGGCAGCTTTCAGTGCCTCGCGCGAGCCGATCACATAGGTATTGCAGTTCGAATATTCGCCGCAGCGGAAGCGGTAGAAGCGACGCTGCCCGTCCGGGTGGGCGGCGATCACGCGTTCGCGCCGGGCGAATGCGACGGCGGCGTCCACGCCTTGCGGTGCAGCGAGGATTTCGGCGACGCTCGCGGGGGTCAGGTTCACGTTGTCGGCGGTGGTGACGAGGAAGGGCGGGGCGGATGCATCCGCGGCGCCGATCACGCTGTCGACCAGATTGGGCGCGGAGCGCTCCACGATGATGCGTCCGCTGCCGAGATGCCGGATGAGCGGCGCGAGAATTTCAGGCGCGTCGATCGAAACGACGATCCGGGCAACCCCCGGGGAGGCGGCGAGCGCTTCGAGGACGTGGAGGAGCATCGGCTTGCCGGCGACGGGGACGAGGCATTTGTGCGAGACGCCTGCGTTCGCGGCGAGCGGATCGAGGCGCCCGTCGCGCCTGCCCGCAAGCACGATGGCGGAGAAGGCTGCGCTCATCTCAGGCGACGAGCCGGTCCGAAGCGGCGGTTATCAGCCCCTGCCGCCACAGGCTGTGCGCGACGATGGACTCGACGAGCTCGTGATGCTCGATGCCGAGCGTCGCGGCTGAGCGGGAGATGCTCTTTTTCGACCAGAGATTGCAGGAGAGGTTCACTTCCATGAACCACACGCTCTCGGTCGCCGGATCGTAGCGGAATTCGAAGCGGCCGTAATCAAACGGCCAGAGTTCTCGGCAAAGCGTGCGCGTCATCGCATAAAGCCGCTCGGCGACGCGTGAATTCGCCAGCACTTCGAGCGGGTCGTCGCGCTGCTCGGTGAGCGCGCGCTTCTCCTCGTAGCTGCGGAGCGCGTCGGGATCGGCGGGGATATACGCCATCGCGGGCAGCAGCCACGGCTCGGGCGAGCGTCCGCCGACAACCGGCACGGCGACATCGAGAAGGGGCAGCCACGGCTCGATGATCGCATCGTGGCCCGCAGCGTGGAGGTGCGCGGCGTGCGCGAGTGCGCCCGACCAGCTTTCGGTGACGCCGATACCCCACGAGGCCGAGGACGCATTGGGCTTCACGATGTAGCGCGCGGCGTCCAGCGCTGTCACGGCGGCAAGATCGGTGCCGCGGCGGAGGATGCGCCAATCTGACGTCGGCACATCGTGCTGGCGGGCGACGAGCTTCATCAGGTGCTTGTCGTCCGAAAGCCCGCGCAGGATCGGCGAGGCGCCGAGATAGGGAATGCCGAGCCGCTGAAGCAGCAGCGGCGCCAGCATCTCGCTGTTGAGGAACCCGGCGCGGTTCAGCAGCGGGAACACGAAATCGACGTCCGGTTCGGCGAACAGCGCGTCGAAGCTGTTTGCGGTCACGACATTGAGGCCGATCTTCTCGAGCGTGCGCTTCAGTTCGTGATGGTACTGGGCATGATTGCCGTCCACCCGGTCGTGGCTGCCGTCGCCGCAGGCGTGCTTCGCAAGCAGCATGATTCTGAGCGAGGCCTTCAGATGCGCGGGGATCTGCAGGCAGTGTTCGTGGGGAAAATCCGTATCCATGGCGGCCGGTTAGCAACGCTTGGTAACGGTTCGATGCCAGTCGTGTTGCGGGACGATGACGTTCGGGTGGCAGGTGCGGTTCGGCGCGTCCGGCTTGAGACTGGCTGCCGGCCTGCTATAGGCAGCGTCGATGGCACGTCTTGCCCAGATTCTCGGCGACCTCAAAAGCCGGTTCCGTGCCCTGCCGCGTTGGGCGCGGGCGCTCGGCTATGTCGCGGGTGGTGCCGCTCTGCTTGGCGTCCTCGTGGTGTTCGCCGCCTGGCTGATCTTTGCGCGCGGGCTTCCCGATGCGGCGCAGCTTGCCGAGTATGAACCGCCGCTGCCGAGCCATGTGCGCGCGGCGGACGGGACGCCCTTCACGAGCTTCGCGCGCGAGCGGCGCATCTTCCTCGATTACGAGCAGACGCCGAAGCAACTCGTGGGCGCGTTCGTCTCCGCCGAGGACAAGACCTTCTTCACGCACCCCGGCATCGACCTGCCCGGCATCTTCCAGGCGGCGATCACGAACTTGAAAGCGATGGGCACGGGCAAGCGGCCTGTGGGCGCCTCTACGATCACGCAGCAGGTGGCGAAGAACCTGCTGCTGACGAACGAAGTGAGCTACGTGCGCAAGGTGAAGGAGATATTCCTCGCCCGGCGCATCGAGCAGGCGCTGACCAAGCCTGAGATCATCGAGCTTTATCTCAACCAGATCTTCCTCGGCCGCAGCGCTTATGGCGTGCAGGCGGCGTCGTTCGCCTATTTCAACAAGCCGGTCGATGAGCTTTCGCTCGCCCAGACGGCGTTTCTCGCCGTGCTGCCGAAGGCGCCCGCCAACTATAATCCCTCCACCGAGAAGGGGCGCGTGCGTGCATTCGCGCGGCGCAACTGGGTGCTCGGGCAGATGGCTGAGAACGGCTACGTTACCGCTGCCGAAGCGCGCGCCGCTGCCGCCGAGCCGATCGTGGTGGTCAACCGCGCCGAAATTCCGCGCGACCGCACCGGCGCCTATTTCATCGAGGATATCCGCCGCGAACTCGTCGAAAAATATGGCGAAGAGGGCGAACACGGCATCTACACGGGCGGATTGTGGATTCGCTCGACGATCGACCCGGTGATGCAGCGCGCCGCCGAAATGGCGCTGCGCGACGGTCTCGTGAAATACGACCGCCCGCGCGGCTGGCGCGGTGTGACCGACAAGATCGAGCTCGGCGAGGGCTGGCCGCAGCGCCTGCGTGCCGTGAACCTGCCGGTCGGCTACGACGATTGGCGCGCGGCGGTGGTGCTCGAAAAGGCGGGCGGGATGATCTCGCTGGGCTTCGAGGACGGCACGAACGGCCGCATGTCCGCACAGAACGCTTCGATCCCCGTGCGGGGCGTCGGCGTGCCGGCGTTTCAGCGGCTCGCGCCCGGGGACGTCATCCCCGTGAAGCGCATCGCGGGCGACGACTACACGCTGCGCCAGATCCCGGACGTCGGCGGCGGCATGGTGGTGATGGACGTTTCCACGGGCCGCGTGCTTGCGATGGTCGGCGGCTTCGATGCACGGCGCTCGCAATACAACCGCGCGACGCAGGCGATGCGGCAGCCGGGTTCGGCGATCAAGCCGTTCGTCTATGCCGCCGCGCTCGACAACGGCTACACACCCGCCTCGGTGATCGTCGACGGACCGTACTGCGTGTTCCAGACGCGTTCGCTCGGCACCAAATGCTTCCGCAACTTCTCGGGCGGCTATGCGGGACCGCAGACGATGCGCTGGGGCCTCGAACAATCGCGCAACCTGATGACCGTGCGCCTCGCCTACAACACGGGCATGGACAAGGTTGTCGAGACGATCGACCAGATGGGTATCGCCAAGCTGGCGCCGGTGCTTTCGATGTCGCTCGGCGCGGGGGAGACGACGGTGATGAAGCTGACGAACGCCTATGCGATGCTCGCGAACGGCGGCAAGCGGCAGTCGCCAGTGCTTTACGATCTCATTCAGGACCGGCACGGCCGTACGATCTACCGCGCCGATGCACGCGACTGCGCAGGCTGCAACGCGCCGGACTGGGACGGCGATGCGATGCCGCGTCCCGCCGATGCCCGGCCGCAGGCGATGGATGCGAAGACCGCCTATCAGGTCGTGCACATGCTGGAAGGCGTCGTGCAGCGGGGTACCGCGGTGGTGCTGCGCGACCTCAACCGTCCGATGTTCGGCAAGACCGGCACCACGAACGGCCCGACCAACGTATGGTTCGTGGGTGGCACCGCGGATATCGTCGCGGGGCTCTACATCGGCTTCGACGATCCGCAGAACATGGGCGGCTACGCGCAGGGCGGGACGCTCGCCGCGCCCGTTTTCAAGCAGTTCGCCATCGCCGCGCTGAAGGACGCGCCAAAGCGGCCTTTCGAGATTTCGCCGGGCGTGCGGATGGTGCGCATCGACCGGCGTTCGGGCAAGCGCGTCTACGGCGGCTGGCAGGTCGATACCGATCCCCGCGCCGCGGTGATCTGGGAGGCGTTCAAGCCCGAAAGCGAACCGCGCCGTCTCGCTGCGGCCTACGATCCCTTCGCTAAGCGCGAGGTCGTGCGCTCCGACAGCGAATTCTTGCAATCCACCGGCGGCATTTACTAGAACCCGCAGCTTCCATCACGAAGGACGAATACCATGCGCGCCGAAGCGCTCAATCATGTCGACCGGATCAAGCAGGCGCTCGCCCTGCTGAGGAGGTTTCTTTGACTGGGATGTCGCCCTCAAACGCCTCGATGAGCTGAACGCCGAGGCCGAGAATCCCGATCTCTGGAACGATCCCAAGGCCGCACAGAAGCTGATGCTGGAGCGCCGCCGCCTCGATGAGGCGATCCAGGCGACACGCAGCATCCAGACCGAACTCGACGATACTGTCGAGCTCCTTGAGATGGCTGAGGCGGAAGGCGACGAGGATCTCGTGAACGACGGCGTCGCAGCGCTCGAGGCGCTCGCGAACCGTGCCGACAAGGATAAGGTCGCCGCGCTGCTTTCGGGAGAGGCCGACGCGAACGACACCTATATCGAGATCAATGCCGGCGCCGGCGGTACGGAGAGCCAGGACTGGGCCTCGATGCTGCAGCGCATGTACCAGCGCTGGGCGGAACGGCGCGGCAACAAGGTCGAGCTCGTTGATTATCACGGCGGAGAACAGGCGGGTATCAAGTCCGCGACGCTGATGGTGAAGGGCGAGAACGCCTACGGCTACGCCAAGACCGAGAGCGGCGTGCACCGGCTGGTGCGCATCAGCCCGTATGACAGCGCCGCACGGCGGCACACGAGCTTCGCGAGCGTGTGGGTTTATCCCGTGGTGGATGACGACATCGCCATCGAGGTCAACGAAAGCGACCTGAAGATCGACACCTACCGCGCCTCTGGCGCGGGCGGTCAGCATGTGAACACGACGGACAGTGCCGTGCGCATCACGCACGTTCCCACCGGCATCATCGTCGCCTGCCAGAACCAGCGCAGCCAGCACAAGAACCGTGCCGAAGCGATGAAGCAGCTGAAGGCGCGCCTCTATGAGGCTGAGCTTCAGAAGCGCGAGGCGGAGGCGAACGCGGTGAACGCCACCAAGACCGACATCGGCTGGGGCCACCAGATCCGCAGCTACGTGCTGCAGCCCTATCAGCAGGTGAAAGACCTGCGCACCGGCATCGTCAACACGAGCCCGGATGATGTGCTCGACGGTGATCTCGATGACTTCATGGCGGCGGCGCTTGCGCAGCGTGTGACGGGTGAGAAGGTGGTCGTTTCCGACGACGACTAGCCGAGGTAGCGGTCGAGCCCTGCGGTCATGTCGGCGATCAGGTCGTTTTCATCTTCTAGGCCGCAGTGGATGCGGAGCATGGGTCCGTCGGTCTGCCAGCGGGTGGCGGTGCGGTGCGGCTGCACCGGCAGCACGAGGCTTTCATAGCCGCCGAACGAGAAACCCATGCCGAAGTGGCGGAGATTGTCCACGCAGGCGGCGAGGGCTTCGCGGCTTCCCGGTTTCAGCGTGATCGCGAACAAGCTGGCGTAGCCGCTGAAATCACGTTTCCAGAGCGCGTGGCCGGGGTCGCGGGGCAAGGCGGGGCAGATGACGCGCTCGACGGCGGGATGCGCGGCGAGCGCGAGCGCGAGCGCGAGCGCTGTCTTGCCGTGGCGCTCCATGCGGACGGCGAGCGTGCGGAGGCCCCGCAGGGCGAGCGCGCAATCATCGGGCGCGGCGGTCTGGCCTAGGCGGAGCGCGATGTTGCGGAAATTCTGCCATGCGTCGGGGGCGGCTGTCACCGAACCCATGAGCGCATCGCTGTGGCCGACGATGTATTTGGTGAGCGACTGCACCGAGAGATCGACGCCGTGGCGGATCGCGGGGAAGAGCAGGGGGGTCGCCCATGTGTTGTCTAGGATGGTGAGGATGCCGCGTGCGCGGGCGAGTGCCGCGATGGCAGGGACGTCCTGCACCTCGAAGGTCAGCGAACCGGGGCTTTCCAGGTAGATGACGCGCGTGTTCGGGCGGATGAGCGCGGCGATTTCCGCGCCGATGAGGGGGTCGTAGAACTCCGTCTCGATGCCGCTGCGCGCGAGGAGTGCCTTCGCCATCATGCGGGTCGGCTCATAGACGCTATCCGCCATCAGCACGTGGTCGCCGACGGATGTGGCGGCGATGAGCGCCGCTGCGATTGCGGCGACGCCCGACGGGAACAGGTGCGTGCCCGCCGCGCCCGGTTCCATTTCGGTCAGCGCTTCGGCGAGCGCCCACTGCGTCGGCGTGCCGCGACGGCCGTAGTAGAGCCCGGCATCAGGATTTTTCGAAGCCGCTTCGTAGGCGTCCAGCGTCTCGAAGAGGCACGTCGAGGCGCGGTAGACCGGCGGATTGACGACGCCGTGCGTCCATTCCGGGCGGCGCCCGGCGTGGACGAGCTTCGTGGCTGGGGCGTCTTCGCCCGCGCTCACGCGGCTCCGGTCACGACCGGCGTATCCGCCTCGCCGCCCCACTCGGACCATGAACCGTCATAAAGCGCGGTCTTCTTCGCGCCGAGCAGGTGCAGCCCGAACGAGAGCACGGCGGCAGTGACACCCGAACCGCAGGTGGTGACGACGGGCTGATCCGGATCGACGCCGACCTCGCTGAACGCGCCGCGAAGCGCCTCGCCCTGCTTGAAGGTGCCGTCCTCGTTGAAAAGCTCAGTGTAGGGCAGGTTGAACGATCCCGGAATGTGGCCGGGGCGGACACCGGGGCGGGATTCAGGTTCCTCGCCGCGGAAGCGGGCCGCGCCGCGCGCATCGACGACCTGCTCGGCCTTCGTCTTCAGGTTTTCCTTCATCTGCGCGAGGTCGCGGACATGCGCCTTGTCCCGCCAGACGGTGAAGTGACGGTGGCGCACAACCGGCTTGCCCGATTCCATCGCGCGGCCTTCGGCCTTCCACTTCGCGAGGCCGCCATCGAGGATCGCGACTTCATGGGCGCCGAAGAGGTTCAGCAGCCACCATGCGCGCGCCGAGGAGCGCAAGGGTGAGTTGTCGTAAACGACGATGCGGCTGCCGTCGCCGAGGCCGATGGCCTGCATACGGCTGGCGAACTTCTCGGCACTCGGCACCATGTTCGGCAGGCTGGAGCTGGTGTCGGAGAGTTCGCCGAGGTCCATGAACACGGCGCCGGGGATATGCGCTGCCTCGAACTCGGCGCGGGCATCGCGCGCGTCAAGGAAGTAGGAGGCATCGACGATGCGCAGGTCGTTTGCGCCAAGCTCTTTCGCGAGCCATTCCGTCGTTACCAGCGAATCCATGCGTTGCTCCTTGAACCTGTGTCTCAATCGGCTTCCTGAATAGTCGGACGCCCCGATATTGCCAATGGCGTATGGGCGCTCTAACGCGAAACCCATGGAAACGACGCATCTCGGCAAGGTGAGCGCGCTTCCGGCCTCTCCCGACGCCGCGAAGCTCGACTACGTGCCCAATCCGCGGCCCGAAAGCCGCTACCTCGTGCGCTTCGCGGCGCCCGAGTTCACATCGCTGTGCCCGGTGACGGGCCAGCCCGATTTCGCGCACATCGTGATCGACTATGTGCCGGACGCGCGCATCGTGGAATCGAAGTCGCTGAAGCTGTTCCTTGGGAGTTTCCGCAACCACGCGGCGTTTCACGAGGATTGCACCGTCGGCATCGGCGAGCGGCTGTTCCGCGAGATGGCGCCGCATTGGCTGCGGATCGGCGGCTACTGGTATCCGCGCGGGGGCATTCCCATCGATGTGTTCTGGCAGTCCGGCGCGCCGCCTGCGGACGTGTGGGTGCCGGATCAGGGCGTCGCGCCTTACCGAGGGCGGGGATAAGCCGGATCCTCCGGGGGGACGGGAGTCTTGCCCAATAGGCTTTATGGGCCGATACGTACGGAATCCCGGCCTTTTCGTGCCCGGATATCCCCCGAAGTTGATGAAGTTGAGACATGCCCGCGCACGATCGCGCGCGGGGGCGCGTGCGAGCGCGAGCGCGCCTGCGGGATGGATTTTTTCAAACCGGCCTGCCGTTGTTTTTTGCATGAGCGGGTTCCACTGGCGAACGCGTATCGCGGTTCGCGGCGAGTCTTTCACGCGAAACCCTATTTTGGAAGGGGCAAGGGCTGACCTTGTGCGCCCCTCGGCGTCAGGGAATGCCGATCAGCTTGTGCGTCTGGAGCGACAGGCGCCATTTCGGATGGGTGAGGCAATAGTCCGTGGCGGCGGCGATGTTCTGCGCCTGCGCGGGGCCGTCCATCGGTTGCAGGAAGAAGTTGCGGAAATCGAGATGCTCGAACATCTCCGGGCTGTTGTTCGGCTGCGGGTAGACGAGCTTCAGTTCATCGCCCGATGTTTGCACCAGCTCGGCATCCGCTTTGGGACTGACGCAGATCCAGTCGATCCCCGCGGGCGCGGGGAGCGTGCCGTTGGTTTCTATGGCGATCGAGAAGGCGCGTGCGTGCAGGGCATCGATCAGCGCGCGGTCGAGTTGCAGCAGCGGTTCGCCGCCGGTGCAGACGACGAGGCGATGCTCGGCGCCCGTGCCCCACGCCGCCGCGACGGCATCGGCGAGCGCTTCGGCGTCTGCGAACTTGCCGCCGCCGGGGCCGTCCGTGCCGATGAAATCGGTGTCGCAGAAGGTGCAGACGGCCTTGGCACGGTCCCGTTCAAGGCCCGACCAGAGGTTGCATCCCGCAAAGCGCAGGAACACGGCGCGGCGCCCGGTCTGCGCGCCTTCACCCTGCAAGGTGAGGAAAAGCTCTTTGACAGCGTAGGTCATGCCGCGGCGTAGGCGGTGGGGTCGGGAAGGCCCGCTTCCTCGAAACCCTTGTGGCGGAGGCGGCAGGCATCGCAGCGGCCGCAGTGGAGCGGGGTGCCGTCCGCGCCCGTGGCGGGATCGTAGCACGTCCACGTTCCGGCGATGTCGACGCCGAGGCGCGTCGCCTCGCGTGCGATCCCGGCCTTGTCGAGATCGATGAGCGGCGTGTGCACCTTGAAGTGTTCGCCTTCGCTGCCCGCCTTGGTGGCGGTCGCGGCCAGCGCCTCGAACGCCGCGATGAAGGCGGGGCGGCAATCGGGATAGCCCGAATAATCGAGCGCGTTGACGCCGATGAAGATGTCCCGCGCGCCGATCGCCTCCGCCCAGGCGAGCGCGACCGAGAGGAACACGGTGTTGCGCGCCGGAACATAGGTCGGCGGGATGACGCCGCTGTCGATGGGGCCGTCGCCCTTGGGCACGGCGATGTCGCTCGTCAGCGCCGATCCGCCGAACGCGCGCAGATCGAGCGGCAGAACGATGTGCCGCACCGCATACACCGCCGCCGCGCGCCGCGCCGCTTCCAGCTCCACGCGGTGGCGCTGGTTGTAATCGATGGTGAGCGCGTGCACGGCATAGCCGCCTGCGCGCGCGATCGCGGCGCAGGTGACGGAATCGAGTCCTCCGGAAAGAAGAACGATGGCGGGCTTTCGGGACATTCCGGCGCGATACCTGCTGAGTGGCGCGGGAACAACCCAGGCAATCAAGCGCCAAAGAAAAAGGCCGCCGGATACGACCGGGCGGCCTTTCAAAAATCAGTCGGCTGGATATCCAGCTAGGGGAGGTAAGGTGTGCCGCAAGGCACGAGCCCCGTTTAGCGCGCTTATGGTAAAATTCGGGTTAAGCCTGATTTTTCGCGTTTGATCGCCCGGCGCGCGCCCTGTAATCGTCGCGCCATGAAGCGGACCCTGCTCCCACTCAACGCGTTGCGTGTCTTCGATGCGGCGGCGCGGCATCTGTCGTTCACCAAGGCGGCGGATGAGCTTGCGGTGACGCCTGCCGCCGTCGGCCAGCAGATCCGCACGCTGGAAGACGTGCTCGGCACCGTGCTGTTCCGACGCATGACACGGAACCTCGAACTCACCGACGAGGCGGTGCGCAGCCTGCCTGCGCTCCGCGAAGGCTTCGCGAAGCTGGAAGAGGCCGTGGCGATCATGCAGGCGGGGCAGGGCGAGGAGCGCCTGACGATTGCGGCGCCGCGCGATTTCATCGGCAAGTGGCTGGCGCCCAGACTTGGTCTCATCAAGGCATCGACGACCGCGCGGCAGGTGACGATCCTCCCCACGGAAGGGCCGGTCGATTTCAACGCCGCCAATCTCGATGCCGCGATCTTCTTCGGCGCGATGCCCGCCGAGGAGGAACTGAGCGGCAAGCTGATCGCGCCGGGCACGGTCGCGCTGGTGGCGACGCCGGACATCGCCGCGAACGTTAAGATCGTGTCGGAAGTCGCCGCGCAGCCGCTGATCGAGCACCCGTCCGCCGACTGGCGCGGCTGGTTCGAGGCGCACGGCGTTCACATGACGGAGCGCAGCGCCAGCCTCGGCGTCGCCGACGCCGGGCTCGCTATCGACAGCGCGGTGGCGGGCTACGGGATTGCGCGCGTGCCGCTGGTGCTGGCAGACGCGGACATCGCCGCCGGGAAGCTCGCTGTCGTCATGGAGCCGAAGGTTTCGGACGAGGCATACTGGCTGATCGCGCCGAGTGCGCAGTGGCGGCAGAAGAAGGTGCGCGATCTGGTGGCGGCGCTTTCCCACTAGGGTGTGCGGGGATTCAGTCCATGGCGGGCTGCAAACGGCGGCTTTCTGCGCTTCCGGTGCTCACTTACGTTAAGTACGCTGCGCGCCGGTTCTCGAAATCCTCCATTTTCGCTCCGCCCTGAACTGAATTCCCGCACACCCTAAACGTCGATGGCGTCTTCCGAAACGCCGGCGGCGCGTTCCTGGATGAAATTGAAGCGGTGTTCCGGGTTGCGGCCCATGAGGCGGTCGACGAGATCGACGACGGGCGCGCGTTCCTCGTAGGTGTCGGGCAGCGTCACGCGAATGAGTGTGCGCTTTGCCGGGTCCATCGTGGTTTCGCGGAGCTGCATGGGGGACATCTCGCCGAGGCCCTTGAAGCGGCCGATCTCCACCTTGCCGCGCCCGGAGAAATCGCCCGCGAGCAGCTCGTCCTTGTGCGCGTCGTCGCGCGCGTAGGCGACCTTGCCGCCCTGCGCGAGGCGGTAGAGCGGCGGCTGCGCGAGGTAGAGGTGGCCGTTTTTCACGAGGCCCGACATTTCCTGGAAGAAGAAGGTCATCAGCAGCGTGGCGATGTGCGCCCCGTCGACGTCGGCGTCGGTCATGATGACGACGCGGTCGTAGCGGAGCGCATCGGGATCGAAGCGGTCGCGCGTGCCGCAGCCGAGCGCCTGGATGAGATCGGCGATTTCCTGATTGGCGCCGATCTTGTCCCGGTTCGCCGAGGCGACGTTCAGGATCTTGCCGCGAATGGGCAGGATCGCCTGCGTCTTGCGGTCGCGCGCCTGCTTCGCCGAGCCGCCCGCCGAATCGCCTTCGACGATGAAAATCTCGGTGCCATCGGGCGCGTCCGCCGAACAATCGGTGAGCTTGCCGGGCAGGCGGAGGCGGCGGCCGCTGGTCGCGGTCTTGCGCTTGATCTCCTTTTCGGCGCGGCGCTTCAGCCGCTCGTCCATGCGTTCGAGCGCGAAGCCGAGGAGCGCGCGGCCGCGCTCCATATTATCGGAGAGGAAGTGGTCGAAATGGTCCTTGACCGCGGCTTCCACGAACCGCGCGGCCTCCGGGCTCGTCAGTCGGTCCTTGGTCTGGCTCTGAAACTGGGGCTCGCGGATGAACACGGAGAGCATGATCTCGCCGCCCGAAAGCACATCCTCGGCGGTGAGGCCTTCGCCCTTCTTCTGGCCGATAAGACTGGCGAAACCGCGGATGCCCTTGACCAGCGCCGTGCGTAGACCCGCCTCGTGCGTGCCGCCCGCGGGGGTGGGAATCGTGTTGCAGTAGTAGCTCGCTGAGCCTTCGCCATAGAGCGGCCACGCGACCGCCCATTCCGCCGAGCCCTGCGTGTCCGGGAATTCCGCGCGGCCTGCGAAGAACTCGTTCGTCGCGCAGGCGCGGTCGCCGAGCTGTTCGGCAAGGTGATCGGCAAGGCCGCCGGGGAACTGGAAAACGGCGGTGGTGGGCGTGTCGTCGCTGATGAGCTCCGGGTCGCATGACCAGCGGATCTCGACGCCGCGGAAGAGATACGCCTTCGACCGCGCGAGGCGATAGAGGCGGGCGGGGCGGAACGTCGCCTTGTCGCCGAAGATCTCGGGATCGGGGTGGAAGGCGACGGTGGTGCCGCGCCGGTTGGGGGCCGCGCCGACCTTTTCAAGTTTGGAGACCGCGTGACCGCGCGAATAGCGCTGGCGGTAAAGCTCGCGGTTGCGCGCGACCTCGACGACGAGTTCGTCGGAGAGCGCGTTCACCACCGAGATGCCCACGCCGTGAAGGCCGCCCGAGGTGGCGTAGGCCTTGCTCGAGAACTTGCCGCCCGAATGCAGCATGGTGAAAATCACTTCGAGCGCCGACTTGCCCGGATATTTGGGATGCGCGTCGATCGGGATGCCGCGGCCGTTGTCGGAGACCGTCAGCGTGCCGTCCGAGGCGAGCGAGACCTCGATGCGGTTCGCGTGGCCGGCGACCGCTTCGTCCATGCTGTTGTCGAGCACCTCGGCGGCGAGATGGTGCAGCGCGCGCTCGTCCGTGCCGCCGATATACATGCCGGGGCGGCGGCGCACGGGCTCCAGCCCTTCGAGAACTTCGATCTGGTCTGCGGTGTAGTCGGTCGGGTTGGCGGCGCCCGTGAAGAGATCACTCATAGCGGCCTTATAGGGAGCGCCGGGGCAGGGGTGAAGGGCTTAGCGTGCTTGCTTGAAAAGCGCTGAAATCGTGCCGTTGTCGAGACGCCGCTCGGCGGGGTGGATGATCGCGGAGAGCGATTCGACGCGCCCGCGAATCCGCTCCGCCAACGCCTCGCTCGCATATCGGGCGGCCTCGCCCTCCAGCGGGCGCAGCTCGGCGAGGCCGTTCAGGATGAACGCCGAGAGGTCGCCGCTCAGGCGATCGAAGCGGCGGCGGACGGAGGCGGGGGAGAGCGTATAGGCTTGGATCACGAGTGCCGAGTCGCGCAGTTGGCTGGCTTCGAAGTGTTCGACGTAGTCGCGCGGGCACCAGGCGTGGAGCTCGCGGTGGAGCGCGGGATCGCTGCCAGCGACTTCGAGGAGCATCAGAACTTCATTGAATTGATTGAGGAAATCGCTCGCGAGGCCGGTGTGCGGATCAATGCCGGTGATGGCCTCCGCGGCGATGTCCGCGATACGGGAGGCGAGGGCTTCGGTCATGTCGGGCGGAAACGCGGCGGCGTTCCGATAGGATTCGCTCACTGTCCAGCCGCCTGCGTCCGCATCCATCATCCCATGCCTATTAGGCGGGAGGCGTGAAAAACGCCTTAAACGTCGACACCGTCGTTTTTTTCGCTGGAGATGTATTTTTGCGTTGCAACACGCCGTGCTGCAGTGCAATATCATCATGCCTATATGGCAATCCTCCCCAAGGATTTGACTAGAGGGTCGGCGGCAACGCCGGCCCTTCTTTCTGTCTGGATTCAGACTGTTGCGCGAAAGCATCATCCGCGTTGCAACTTTGTGACCACGGGGGCAAATTCGCTTGTGCGACGCCGCAGCGTGGTGGACACTCCCCCTCGAAGCACGTGCTTCGGAACGACCCCTCCCAGGGCGAGCAGCGATCACAGCTGAAATGAAGGTGGAGGAATGATGAAAAAGGGAATTGGCGGCCGCGCGATCTCGATGACCGTGCTTGCGGCTGCAACGCTTGTCGGCAGCCTCGCAGTGGCGGCTCCGGCCTTCGCGCAGGACGCAGAAGCGACCAGTGATTGGGAAATCTCGGGCAACGCCGGGGTTTTCTCGCAGTACCGCTGGCGCGGTGTTTCGCTTTCGGATGAAGAAGTGGCCTTCCAGGGCGGCATCGACGTCGCGCATTCGAGCGGCTTTTATGTCGGCACCTGGGGTTCGAGCCTCGCCGGCTACGGCACTTACGGCGGTGCCAACACCGAAATCGACGTCTACGCGGGCTATGCCGGCGAAGCGGGCGGATTCGGCTATGACATCGGCGCGATCTGGTATCTCTATCCGGGCACCAGCGGGACGGACGTGGTGGAAGTCACCGCCTCGCTGAGCAAGGAACTCGGCCCGGTCGGCGCCACGGTCGGCGTTGCCTACGCACCGAAGCAGGATTCGCTCGGCAACGACGACAGCTTCTACCTGTACACGGACTGGTCCGCCGCGATCCCGAACACGCCGGTCTCGCTGAATGCGCACGTCGGCTACACCGACGGTTCGCTTTCGATCGACCGCGGGTTCTCGACCGACGGCGACTATCTCGATTGGTCGCTCGGCGCGTCGGTCTCCTACGACAAGCTGACGCTGGGCGTTGCCTACGTCGACACCGACGTGAAGGGCGGCGACCCGTCGATCAACACGATCACGGACGCAGCCATCGTGGTCTCGCTGACCGCGGCGTTCTGATCCGATAATCTAATCGTCACGGGGAAAGCCCCGGAAGTCTCAGGACTTCCGGGGCTTTTTCTTTTTTGGGAATTTACTCTTCCGCTCTGTGGTGGCTTCTGAGGAAGGACAGTTCTCTTGGAAGAGTGCTTGTAAATGGATTGCTTGGGTCTTTCCTGAATTTTTCAGGATGATTTATCCACGGAATATTGTTTTCGATTTTATAAGTAATTTTCTCTTTTGTTGATTCGATAATTACGTTTGTTATTTTGTACCCATATCTATTATTTTTTATATTCTCCATTGTGTGTGGATTTTTTTCATCCAAAAATATTATTGCTAAAGGGTAAAATTCTTCCTCAAGAGTTATTTTATAATCGGTCGAGGATATTTTTGAAGAAAGTGTAGGATAGTCTATTTTGTTGTATTTTATGTTTTCCAATATTTTCTGTCTTACTATCGCATTTTGAACGGTATCATTGCCGCCATTAGAGTCGCCCTCGGCTAATAGTGCATATGCGGCGCGACCACCTCCTAAATCAATGCGAACGGCCTCACCGACTACGTACCCAAATACACCGCCATGTTCTGGACCGGGAAATGATGCGCGCCGCTGAGCACGCTTTTCTAAAACGCTAAATCCCTCTCGTATTCCATCTGGCGTGCTAATTTGCACGGTCATCTTGTAACGATATCGAGGCATTTCTTCTGAGCAGGCAGGGATCAATATCACGACAAGAAGGGAAGCCAGTTTTGAGGCCTCTATTTTTATCACCGTTCTACCTTTCAGATGCACGAGTGCTGCTGAAATACTCGAAAAATGAAATAAATTAATAAACCGCCCAAAATGAAAAGGGGCCCGCGCTTTCGCGCGGGCCCCTGAACGGCCCAAATCCCCCGATCAGGCCGAATAGTACATGTCGAATTCGACAGGCGAAGGCGCCATTTCCCAGCGCTGCACTTCGTGCATCTTCAGGTCGATGAAGCTGTCGATCATCTCGTCGGTGAAGACACCGCCGCGCGTGAAGACCTTGCGGTTCTTGTCGAGGTTGACGAGCGCCTCACGCAGCGAGCCGCACACGGTCGGAACCTTCTTCAGTTCCTTTGGCGGAAGGTCGTAGAGGTTCTTGTCCATCGGCTGGCCGGGGTGGATGCGGTTTTCGATACCGTCGAGGCCGGCCATCAGGATCGCGGCGTAGCAGAGGTACGGGTTCGCCGTGGCGTCCGGGAAGCGGAACTCGACGCGGCGGCTCTTCGGACCCGTGCCGTACGGAATACGGCAGGAGGCCGAACGGTTGCGGCTGGAATAGGCCAGCAGCACCGGCGCTTCGAAGCCCGGGACGAGGCGCTTGTAGCTGTTCGTCGAGGGGTTCGTGAACGCGTTCAGCGCCTTGGCGTGCTTGATGACGCCGCCGATGAAGAACAGTGCGGTTTCCGAAAGACCGGCGTAGCCGTCGCCCGAAAACAGCGGCTTGCCCTTCTTCCAGATCGAGATGTGCGTGTGCATTCCCGAGCCGTTGTCGTCCTTGATCGGCTTCGGCATGAATGTTGCCGTTTTGCCATAGGCGTGCGCGACGTTGTGCACGACATACTTGTAGATCTGCATCCGATCGGCGGTCTGGACGAGCGTGCCGAAGGTGAGGCCAAGCTCGTGCTGCGCTGCAGCAACTTCGTGATGGTGCTTGTCCATGGGCAGGCCCATTTCGAGCATCACGGAGACCATTTCCGAACGCAGATCGTGGCACGGATCGACCGGCGCGACGGGGAAGTAGCCGCCCTTGGCACGCGGACGGTGGCCCATGTTGCCCTCGTCGTACTCGCGGCCCGTGTTGGTCGGCAGCTCGATGTCGTCGATCTTGTAGCCCGAGCCGGCGTAGCCGTTTTCGAAGCGCACGTCGTCGAAGACGAAGAATTCGGCTTCAGGGCCGACGTATGCGGTGTCGCCGACGCCGCTGTTGCCGAGGAACGCTTCGGCGCGCTTGGCGACCGAGCGCGGATCGGAGCCGTAGAGCTCGCCCGTCGCCGGATCGACGACGTCGCAGAACACGATCAGCATCGGCGTCGCCGAGAACGGATCGACATAGACCGCGTCGAGGTCAGGCTTCAGGATCATGTCGGACTCGTTGATGGCCTTCCAGCCGTCGATCGACGAGCCGTCGAACATGATGCCGTCGGTCAGCATGTCTTCGTCGATCACGCCGGAGCACATCGCCATGTGGTGCCATTTGCCCCGAAGATCGGTGAAACGGACATCGAGCCACTCGATCTCCTGGTCCTTGATCATCTTCAGAATGTCGGCTGGTTTGTTCGCCATTACTCGCCTTTCCTCTTTTAACCCTGCTGGTGTGGAGTTGTTGCCCGGTTGTGATGGTTCAGATGGCTTCGCTGTCGCGCTCGCCGGTGCGGATGCGGTAGGCCGATTCGATCGTCGACACGAAGATCTTGCCGTCGCCGATGCGGCCGGTTTTGGCGGCACCCGCGATGGCTTCCACGGTGCGCTCGACGATGGCGTCGTCGACGACGACCTCGAGCTTCACCTTGGGGAGAAAGTCCACGATATATTCGGCACCGCGGTAAAGCTCGGTATGGCCCTTCTGGCGGCCAAAACCCTTGGCCTCGACAACGGTGATGCCCGACACGCCGACTTCGTGCAGCGCTTCCTTCACCTCATCAAGCTTGAAAGGCTTGATGATCGCCTCGATCTTTTTCACCTGGCTTTACCCCTTGAACGAATTCGATCTGCCCCGGATGGGGTATTGCCCTCGCGTAACGCATGATCCGTGCCAGATGCCGCAGCGCGGCAAAGCGCATTTTCAGGCAGTCTCCCGAGCGAACGCTGCACGACTTCCGGGCATCTTGCCTAAAAATTCAGCAGGGGTATGGGCCTCGCTTGACGGCAGGCCGGGGCACCCGTATGTGCGCATCCTCATCGCGCGTGGCGACCGTAGCTCAATTGGTTAGAGCGCCGGTTTGTGGTACCGGAGGTTGCGGGTTCAATCCCCGTCGGTCGCCCCATTTCCCAGCTTTTCCGCCCATCAGTAGTCCTTCGACCAGCGCAGGTTGACGCTGGTGCCGCCGAGCGTCGCGACCGACGAGAGGATCGAGAGCGCGCGCGTCAGCTCCACTTCGAGCTGCGTCGCGGTGTAGCCCTGCGCGTCTGTGGCGACCTCCACATAGACGCGATCGGTGAGGTACTCGCCCGCCGCGACGGCGGTTTTCTGGCCGGTGAGCTGGTTCGCCTCCATGATGCGCAGCCGATCAAGCCCGACCGCGCGGCGCACGGCGTTGATCGGGTTGATACCGCCGCCGCCGCCCTGCAGCGAGGCGACTGCTCCGGCGAGCTGCAGCGCTTCGGGCGCGGAGAGGTTCGAGATCGAGGTGCCGAAGAGCACGCGCGAGAGCACCTCGTCCTGCGGGAGCGCCGGGATTGACGAGAAGGCGATCTCGGGACGTTGGCCGGTGCCGCGGATGGTGATCGTGGCGGTGAGGCCCTCCACGCGCGCCTCGGCGGCGATATCCACCACCGGATCGGGCGGATAGGTGCCGGTGAAGCGCAGCTCGCCGCGTGTCAGCCGGAAGGTCTTGCCTGCGAACTCGTAGTCGCCGCGCACGAGTTCGGCGACGCCGCCGATGCGCGGCGCGGTTGCCGAGCCCTTGATGTCGAGGTTGGCGGACCATTCCGAATCGAGACCCATGCCGCGCACCATGATCTCGTTGTTGCCCTTTGCCTTTACGTCGAGCTGCCAGACCGTGGGCTCCGCCGCACCTTCGGTAACGAGCGGTTCCGCGCGCAGCAGCTCGGTGTTTTTCTCGCGCACGCGGAGCGCGGGAACCTCGGTCTGCGCGGTCTGCCCGATATTGAAGCGGGCCTTGTCGATCTTGACGTCACCCGAGATGATCGCGCCTTCCGGGCTGTTGCTGACCCGCAAGGGGCCGCTCGCGGTGGCGCGCAGGTCGTCGCGATTGAGGATCAGCGCCGATTTCAGGATCATCGCGATCTCGATCGGGAAGCCGCGCGCGAACGAAAGGTCGATGCCGCCGCTACCCGAGATGCTGCCGGTGCCCGCCGTGCCTGAAAAGCCGGTGAGTTCGAGGCGCGAGCCGGTGAAGCGCCCATCGAGGCGGATGTTATCGACGACCGTGCCGGTGATCGCGCTTTCGATGCGTGACGCACGCGAGCGCACGACGCCGGTGAGGGCGGGGTCGCCAAGCTCGCCGCTGATCTCCAGCGCCACCGCGATGTTGCCGCGCACGCTGAGCGCGCCGACGCCGGTCAAGGGCCACAGCATCTCGGCGGGGCCGCGCCAGCGGAGCTGGCCGGAGATGGGCGCCTTCATCAGGCGATCGAGCCAGGGGTCGTCGATGCTGCCGGGGATCGACAGCAGGCGGCCCTGCAGGATGCCGAGGCGCTGGCCGTTATCGAGGAAGGCGGCGCGCATCACTGCCTTGTTCGCTTCGAGCTGCGCGACGACCGCGAGGTCGACGGGCTTCGAGAAGGCCTCGGTCGCGCGCGTGAAATCGGTGACGCGCAGCTTCGCCGTACCGCGCGGCAGGCCGCCCGAGGGGAAGATCATGTCGATGCGGCCGCTCGCAGTGCCTGTGAAGTTCATGCCCGGCAGCGCGAGCTGAAGCAGGCCGAGACCGGCGGCATTGAGATCGGTGGTGAGGCTGATCGTGTCGCCGAACGTGCCGCTGATCCGCGCGGAACCCGACGGCAGGTTGAGCACGACGGGCGCAAGCTGCCAGCCGTTTTCCCCGCGTTCGAGGCGTGCGGGCGCCGCGAGCGCGAATTTCTGACGGGCGATCGTGCCCTGGCTGGTGATGATGACGCTTTCGGGATCGAAGCTTGCCGCAAGATCGAACGTGAAGGGCGCGCCGCGCTCGCCGGTGGCGATGAGCGCGGCGGTGCCTTCGCCCGCCTGCATTTCGAGCGTGCCCTTCAGCGTCTTCAGGAGCAGCGCCGACTGCTTCAGGCCTTCGATATCGAAGCGGCCGGAGACTTCGGCGCCGGCCTCCCGGAGCACGATGTTGCCGTCTACCCAGCCGCGCCGGATGGTGGTGCCGCCGCCGAAATCGAGCCGCGCGGCACGCGCGCCGAGATTAGCGTCGATGCGCTGCACGCCGTCTTCGGGCGACAGGCGGATTTTCCCTGAGATGCCGGTGCCGCGCACATCGAGCACGCCCGAGACTGCCGGTGCGCCTTCCACCGCGCGGAGGGGGCCTGCCGCCGTGAGCCCGGCGATCTCGGCGGCTTCGATATCGTAGACGGTCTGCGGCGCGCCGGTGAGGATGCGGCCGCGCGCGCGCGCCGGGCCTGCCACCGTGTCGGCAAGCGCGGTGAAGACATAATTCTCGCCCTGCGGCGAGAAGGTGGCGCGAATGTCGCGAAGCTCGATGCCCGCCGCGTAGCTTTTGACACGTATGCGCGCTTCGGGGCGCGTCACGAGGCCGCCGAGTTCCACCTCCATCGGGCCGTAGCGCTGCGAGACGGCATTGCCGTTGAACCGGATGCGCTGGTCCATCGCATAGGTGCCGCGCCCGGTGACGCGCATGTCGGGCGAGGTGAGCACGGCGTTCGTGAAGGTGACGAGGCCGTCTGGCGCGCGGTCTATGTTGGCGGTGGCGCGCGGGTTGCCCTGGAAGAGGAAGGTGAGCAGGCCGTTGTCGAGACGCGTCATCGCGGCGTTGACCTTGCCGCTGATCCGCAGGCGATTGCCGGCGCGTGCGTCGGGTTCGAACAGCAGATTCGCCTTGATGTCCGCCATGCCGAGGCCGGGGATGACGTAGCGCGGCACCGACCCGTCCGCGTTCACGCTGTAGCGGCCTGTGCGCGTCTCGATGCGGAGGTCGGCGAGCGCTGTGACGCGGTCGCTCGACAGCTTGAGTGCCTTGCCGGTGATGTACGGGCCTTCGAGCGCGATGACGCCGGTGATGCGCGGGTTGGTGGCGAGGGCCTCGACGAGTTCGCCGAGCCCGGTGACGCGCAGCGCGCGCGCCTCGACGGGAACGGCGAGCTTGTCCTTCGGGAGTTCGCCCTTGCCCGTCACCTCGACACGGTCGATCCGCGTGGTGCCGATGGCGAGCCAGTTGGCGGACAGGCGGTAATCGACGAGCGGGCGCGAGAAGGGGCCGTCGAGCGTCATGGCAAGGCGCATGTCGTCCGCCGTCATCGTCGAGATGAGCGCCTTCGGTTGGCGCACCGAGGCGCCGACCGAGACGGTGCGGAAGCGGGATTCGGCGAGATCGACGGCGCCGTCGAGTTCGAGGCCCACCGAGGGGGAGACGATCGAGGCGCGGCCTTCGATCACGCGCTCGGCGATCGTCGCGGCGGCGTCCACCTCGATCGACGGCGAGCCGAACTTGCGGACGATGCCGCCGATGGCAAGGCCGGGGGAGGCGGTGCCCTTGAGCGCGAAGCGGCCGTCGTCGGCGCTGAGCGCGAGGTTCATCAGCGGGGCGTCGCCAAGCGTGCCGACGGCGGTGCCGCGCCACTTCTGCCAGCTGCCTTCGCCTTCGATCGTGGCGACGAGCGGCTGATCGAGGCCGAGGATGCCGCCGACGACGCCGCCTGCGGGCGCCACGAGGCGGCCTTCGATGTCGAACACCTTGTCGTCGGGCCGGGCATCGACGCGGGCGACGAGCGCGTCGCCGCCGGTGCGTGAGGACGCGCGCAGCGCGGCGAGTAGGCGGCCGCTCGCGATGTCGGCGCCGCCGTCCGCGGAGATCTGGTGGCGCTTGCCGAGCACGGGGGGTTCGAGCGTCAGATTGCCGATCTCGAAGCGTCCGACATAGATGTCGTAGTTCGGGAGGATCGGCTTTTCCTCCTCGCTCGGGATCAGCTTCGGCACCTTGAGCAGCCGTGCCTCGGGCACGACGAGCTTCACGATATGGAGCCGGCGGCTGAACACCGCCTGCGGGCGCCAATCAAGCTCGACGCGCGGGGCTTCGAGGAAGCGGCCTTGCGGGTCCGACAGTGTGAGACCGTGGACGACGGCGGCGCCGTAAAGCGAGCCATCGATCCGGTCGATGCCGATGCGCAGCCCCGATTCGGGCGTGATGCCCATGACACGCGCGACGAGCCAGACGCGGCCCCGATCCGTATCGAGCACGGTGAGCGCGGCGGCGATGAGGAGCGCGAGGCCGACGGCGATGGCGGAGAGCCAGAGGAAGCCGCGCATCGCATAGGTCCAGAACGGGCGGCTCAGCACCTCGTCCTCGATCTCCTCGATGATGCCGTCGCGCTCCATCAGAACGCCTGCCCGATGGAGACGTAGACGGCGACGCGGGAGTCGCCCTTCTGCCGGTTGAGCGGGGTGGCGACGTCGATGCGGACCGGGCCGAAGTTCGTGTAGTAGCGCGCGCCGATGCCGGCGCCGAACTGCAGGTCGCGGAAGCGCGGGTAGGGGCGGGTATCGATCTGGCCCGCGTCGATGAAGGGCACGATGCCGAAATTGCCGAAGCGGTAGCGCGCCTCCAGGCTGAACTCCATCAGGCTGCGGCCGCCGAGCGGATCGCCGTCTTCGTCCTGCGGTCCGACGTCCTGATAGCCGTAGCCGCGCACCGAGCCGCCGCCGCCCGCGTAGAAACGCCGCGACGGCGCGATGCGCGAGCGCGTGGCGCCGAAGATCGTGCCGACGCGCGCGCGTCCGGCGAACACGAGATTGTCCTCCATCATCGGCAGATAGGCCGAGCCATCCACCTGCGCGCGCGTGTAGCCGAAGAAACCGTCCTGGAACGACGCCTCGGGGCTCGCCCAGCCGGTGAGGCGGAAGCCACGCTTGGGATCGAGCAGGTCGTCGGTGCCGTCATAGGCGATCTGCACCGGCGCGGCGGCGATGATGAAGGTGCGAAGCGGCGCGAAGCCGGGCGCGATGCGCAGGCTGCGGTCACGCTCTTCGGAGGCCTGCAGCTCGGCGCCGAACCTGTAGGTCCACGCTTTCTGCCAGATGAGGTTGGTCTCGCGCTCGATGAAGGCGCCGAGGCCGAGCGTGCGCGCATAATAGGCCTCGCGGTCCTCGACGCTCGCCTCGACGCGCGCGGCGAGCGTGCGGTCGCGCTGCTTCCAGTTGGAGCGGCGGAGATCGGCGGACAGGCGCTGCTCCTGCGTGCCGAGCACGCCGCGGAACGTGACCTGCCCCTGCGGGCGGATGAGGTTCCGGTGCTGCCAGCTCGCCTCGACGCGGAAGCCGTCGGTGGTGCTGTAGCCGACCTGCCCGGCCAGCGTGCGCTGCGGGGCGGGGGTGAGCGCGACGACGAGGTTCACCGGCACCGTGCCATCGGCCTGCGGTTGCTGGCGTTCCGGTGTGATGCTGACCGTGCTGACGAGACCGGTGGCGATGAGCGCGCGGCGAAGGTCTTCGATCTCGCGCGTGTCGTAGGGGTCTCCCGGCTTGAAGCGGGCGAGACGGCCGATGTGCTTGGCGCTGAACAGCGGGTCGCCATCGACGCGAATCTGGCCGAAGCGGGAATTGTCGCCGAGCTTCACATTCAGCGCATAGGTCGCCGTGCGCGTATCGTGATCGACGACGATATCCGGGCTTTCAACGTCCGCGAACGGGAAGCCGCTTTCGCCGAGACCGAGGCGAAGCCGGTCCAGCGCCGCGTTCACGTCGTTGGCGACGAGCGGCTGCTTTTCCTTGAGGTCGAGCTTCTGCTCGACGAGCGCGCGTTCCGCCTCGTCGTCCACGTTGATCTGGATGTCGCCAAGCGCGTAGCGCGGTCCCGTATCGACCGCGGCGGTGACCTGAACGCGGCCGTCGCGCGCGGCGGGATCGACCTCGATCGCGATCTCGGGATCGTAATAGCCCTCCGCACGGAGCAGGCGCGTCAGCAGTTCGGTATCGGTGCGCGCGCGGCGCTGAAGCTCGGCGAGCGACGGCACGGTCTTGCCGCGCCCGGCATAGAGCGCTGAAAGCGATTTGAACGCATCGGCGACCTTGAGGCGGCCGATCGGCCCCAGATCGAAATCATAGCGGAGATCGACGGGCGTTTCCTGCGTCTCCAGCGCGACGTCGGCGTCGGCGGCCTCTTCGGCGAAGAGGTCTTTCCATTCGTCCTCGATCTCGGGAAGCTCGGGGAGCGGGACGCGGGGGTTGGTTCGCTGGTCGCTCGCGTCCGCAGGATCAGCGGTATCAGGGGCGGGCGTTTCGCCCGATGCGGGGGTCGCAGGCTGCTGCGCCGCCGCCGGCGACGACAGGAAGAGCGCAATAGCCGCGATACTGGTGCCGATCAGCGCTCGATACATTACACGGGTCTAGCCGAAGCCGGCCCCGCGCCGGTAGGGGAATCTTGCTGGCTTTCCGTCTCGGCCTATCGGCTCATCGACGGATCAGTGCACTTCGCCGACGACGTCCTCAAGCTGGAGCAGCATGATGGCACGCTCGACCTGCCGCCAGCGGCAGAAAAGGTTGAGATTGCCGGAATCGCGATAGCGATCGGCGATGGTCGCGGCTTCGACGACAGCGTCGTCCCCGAACTTGGCGATCAGGCTCGAGGCATCCTCGAGCGAACCGCGATCATGTATGGCAAGCAATTGCATTGGAGACTACCCCCGCCTATCCTGTTCCTGCACCTCCACCAGCAAGGCTGATGCCAGAAGCCAATCGCCTGAATTCAAAGGGCTTTATTGTTTCACTGTCTGCATGGCATGTGCGGCCTGTTTCAGGACGGGACAGTTGGTGCAGAAATCGACCTGAAGGTATCGAAGGAATGAGAAATGCAGGCTGAACGGCCGGGGCAAAACCAAAGCTCTCCCGCAGGACTGTTCATCGCGCTCGGGCTCTTTGCAGGCACGGGATTCGGTATTGCGTGGCATCAGGCCATGCTCGGCGCCGTCATCGGCATGGGTGCCGGAATTCTGCTTGCGATCGTGTGGACGGTGTTCAGGCGAAAGCGCTGAGCTTTAGGCTGTGTGGGGATTGGGCCCATACCGGGCTCGATTGTTCCACGGAGACGGGAGGCAACTCACGGCGCACCGAGCAAACGCGCACGCTCTGTTGGAAGGTGTCTCCGGGCATGGCGGTCTCCGCCGAGATCGAAACGGACACGCGCCGGATCATACAGTATTTTTTGTCGCCGATCGCAAAAGCGACCAGCGAGGGAGGGGGGAACGGTGAATTTAAATAATAATGAACTTTGGAGCTGAAATGCTATTAAAATTCTGGCCTATTGGCATTGGAATTTTTCTTTCCGCATGCGGCGCTGAAGAGAAAAAAGAAATTCCTCAAATCCACGTTCTGCCAAGTGTGCCAAAATTGAAATCATACCTTCCTGCCCATCCTGGAGATATGGAAATTTTTCCAGAAAGTCACATATGCGAGCGTGTTAATATTGACCCTAAATTAGAAGAATATTTAAAAACAACAAAAATAGGAAATGGCACTGGCATTGACGGCGCACTAAATCAAAAATTTAACCAACAGAATATCGGGCATTTCATAAAGGGAACAAAAATAAGTAGATTGCACAAAGTGTCAAAGTATTCAAGAAAATATTATGTTGATGATTTTGTAAAATTTTGTTCCAAATATGACGAAAAAACATTGTATATTGATACACATATAAAATTAAATGAGAATAATACTCCATATAAAATAACAACCTCTGTACGTCAAAAAAATAAAGAATGGAAAAGCGTGTATAGGCTGGACCCTGAAAGATTTATTGCAACAGAGGCTGATGAATCTGGCAACGTTGTGGGTGAACGCGGGGAAATTTCAGCAATAAGAAATGATGTCTATAAAATTGGTTTAGATTTTTTATCATTCCTAGAGCAAGATAAGGGACATTGAAAAATGTCGGAGCGCAATTCCATCGACATCTGACAATTACGGCGAAAGCGGTATCGTGTTCTCGAAATCCACCGTTTCGCCTCGGCCTGAGCCGAATTTCCACGCACCCTAGCGCAGTTCGCGGCCCACCCAGATCACACGGCCGACGATGTCCAGGCTCTCCGCCGGGCAACCCTCCCAGTCGGCCCAGCCGGGGTTATCGCTCTTGATGGCGATGCCCCCTGACGCGGGGTTTCGCGTCAACCGCTTCACGACCACGCTGCCGCCGCTGCGCAGCGCGTAAATGCCGTCGCGCAGGGTTTCGGCGCCGTCAGCCATGTCGACGAGCACCGGATCGCCGTGCGAAAGCGTGGGGTGCATCGCATCGCCCGCGATGCGCAAGACCGTGAGCGCTTGCGGATCGCCGCTGCACAGCCCGGTGATCCAGCGCGACTGAAAGGCGAGCGCGGCCTCGGGCGCGTCTCCGGCGGCATCCAGACAGGGGATGAGCAGATAGTCGTCCGCCGCCGCGCCCTCGGCGGCACGGGAGATGACCGCCTGACCGACGCGGGACTTAGGGCCGCCCAAGACGTGCTCGGGCACATCGAAATGGCGCGCGAGCGTGCGCCGGTCATCCTCGTCGAGCTTGCGGGGCACGCCGCGCCGGATGAACTGCTGAATATAGGTCGGGTTACGGCCGATGAGGCGCGACACAGACGCATAGTCCTCTCCACGCGCGCGAATGAGCGTGTCGAGTGTCCGGCGAACCACGGCTGCGTTCAGGGTGTGCCTCCCTCGGGCAAATAATGATCGTTTTTATCCTAGACTTGTAGGAAATCGCTTCATAGTTGTTTTTTACCTACAGGAAAGGGGAGAAAAACAATGTCGTTGTTGTTTCAAATCGAACGTTGCCTGAAACGCACACGTCTGACGCCGACCCGCTTCGGGCGGAATGCTCTCGGTGACCCTCGGCTGGTGTTCGACCTGCGGCGTGGGCGCGAGCCGCGCCCGCGCACGATGGCGCGCATCGAGGCCTATATTCGGGGGCTCGGCGCCTGATGCCCTGCCCCCTGATGCGAACGGTGAGGGGCCGCCTGAAGGCTTGCACGGATGCGCTTCACGGCGCCGTTGAAACCTATGATGCGGTGCCCTGGGCGAGCGCGACCTTCGAGGGACAGCGCCATGCGTTCACGCTGCGCATCGACGGCGAGGCGGCGAGCGTCGATCGCGCGGCGCTGCGCGTGTGCGGTACGCTGCTGGGGGAGGAGATCGACCTTCCTGGCGAACTCCTCGCCGATCTCGTGATCATCGGCGAGGACAGTTTGCGGCACGGGACGATGCAGGCGCGGCGCCTGCATTTCGAAGCGCTTACCGTGCGCGACTGAGCAGGCGTTCGTAAACCGGCACGTAGGCCGCGACGCTGCGATCCCAGTTGCGCTCGGCGGAGACCCACGCCTTCGCGTGCGCCCGCCGCGCGGGCCATGCGCTCCGATCGGCGAGGAGGCCGATCAGGGCATCGGCGGTGGCATCGGGATCGTCGGCCGCGAAGAGCGTGCCGGTGACGCCGTCCTCGATGAGTTCGCGGTGTCCGCCGACGTTGCTGGCGGCGACGAGCTTTTCCTGCGCCATGGCTTCGAGCGGTTTCAGCGGCGTGACAAGCTCGGTAAGGCGCATCGCCTTGCGCGGATAGGCGAGCACATCGACGAGGCTGTAATAGCGATCCACCTCGCTATGCGGCACGCGGCCGACGAAGCGGATGCGGTCGCTTGCCGGCGAGGCCGCCGCAGCGGCGCGCAGCGAAGCTTCCATCGGGCCGCCGCCGACGAGCAGCAGGTGCGCCTTCGGCCGCGCGGCGACGAGCCGGGGCATCGCCGCGATGAGGATATCGAGGCCTTCGTAGTCGTAGAAGGAGCCGAGGAAGCCGATGACCTCCGTGTCTTCAAGGCCAAGCTCCGCCGCGAGCGCGGTGTCGCGGGGGAGCGGATCGCCGAACTGTGCGAGATCGACCGCGTTCGGGATCTCGAACAGCTTCGCTTCGTCTATGCCGCGTGCGCGGAGGTCGCCGAGGAGGCCCTTGCAGATGGCGCCGACGGCATCGGCCTGGCGGCAGGCCCAGCTTTCAGCGGCGTAGGTCAGCCGGAATTTGAGGTCGCCCTCGCGCCCGGTGCCGTTGCCGACCGCGGCGTCTTCCCAGAAGGCGCGGATTTCGTAGACGAGCGGCAGGTTGTGGCGGCGGGAGGCGCCCCACGCGGCGGCGAAGGTGAGCACGGGCGAATGGGCGTGCAGCAGATCGGGCTTCTCGGCCTCGATCAGCGCATCGAGCCGCTTCGCTGTCGCGGCGATCTCGCCGATGACGGGCAGGCCCGAACGCCGGGAACGGTGAAAGGTGAGGCCGTCGATGACCTCCGGGTCCGGCCCTTCGGCATAGTGGCGCGGCGTCGTCAGCATCAGCGGCTGCCAGCCGAGGCGGCGCTGGCCTTCAATGAGGGCGCGCGAACGGAACGTGTAGCCGCTGTGGAGCGGCAGCGAGTGATCGAGGATGTGAAGCGGCTTGATCGCCATCAGCGTCCGCGCCGCACCAGATCGGCGACGCAGCGCTCTGCCGTGCGGCCGTCCCAGAATTCCGGGCGTGTCGCAGTCCCCGGCGCGGCCGCGAGCGCTGCATCGAGCGCGCCGACGAGCGCATCGGCCTTTACGAGACGGTTGGTGCCCTCGGTGACGGTGACCGGCCGCTCGGTGTTGTCGCGCAGTGTGAGGCAGGGGATGCCGAGGTAGGTGGTTTCCTCCTGAAGCCCGCCGCTGTCGGTGATCGCGATGCGCGCGTCTTTGAGGAGGCTCATGAACGGCTTGTAGGACTGCGGCTCGGAGAGGATGATGTTGCCCTTGGCGAGCGTGTCTGAAAGGCCGAACGCCTCGACGCGGCTTTTCGTGCGCGGGTGCATAGGGAACATCAGCGGCAGTCGCTGCGACGCTTCGACCAGCGCATCGACGAGCGCCGCGAGCTGCGGGGCTTCATCGACGTTCGACGGGCGGTGCAGCGTGACGATGCCGTAATTGCCGGGCGTGAGGCCGAAGCGGGCAGGGGCGTTCTCGGCGTCGAGCTTGGGGCGAATGCGCTCGAAGCTGTCCATCATGATGTTGCCGACGCGCGTGATGCGGCTTTCGGGGATGCCTTCGGCGCGGAGGTGTGCGTCGCCGTCGGGTGAGGGCGTCCACAGCACGTCGGAGATCGCGTCCGTCACCAGTCGGTTGATCTCTTCGGGCATCGCACGGTCGCCCGAACGCAGCCCCGCCTCGAGGTGGACGACCGGGATGTGGAGCTTGGCGCCGACCATTGCGCACGCTGCGGTCGAGTTGACGTCGCCGACGACGACAAGCCAGTCCGGCCGTTCGTCCATCGCGATCTTCTCGTAGGCGATCATCACCTTGCCGGTCTGCTCGGCATGGCTGCCGGAGCCAACGCCGAGGTGATGATCGGGCGCGGGGAGATCGAGATCGGCGAAGATGTCGTCCGACATGTTCGCGTCATAATGCTGCCCCGTGTGGATCAGAACGGGTTCGAAATCATCGTGGGCGGCAAGCGCGTGCCAGAGCGGCGCCACCTTCATGAAGTTCGGGCGTGCCGCCGCGATCATGTGCACTCGCCTGGTCATGCGTCGTCCGTTTCCCTTTTCATGTCCGCGTCCTATTGCCAATGCGCCCGGCTTTCGCAAGGCCGGGCGCAAACATTCGGCAGGCGCCATCCATACGGTGACGGCTTTGCCCTTCGATGCACGAGATGTTAAGCGGGGCCGGTTAACAGCGCGATGACTGCGTGCGGCAAGGCGCGCACGCTAGGGACAGGGCCCGGATGGTAGACAATTTCGCATTGCTGGTGTCGCAGCTGATGATGATCGTCGTGCTGTGGCGCTGCTTCACGCTTCCGGACGAGGGCGAAAACATACAGTCCAAAGCGTTTGGACCTAAAAACCGCCGGCAATCGGCTGAAGTCGACAAAACGCCGGAAGCCTGATGCGCGACATTGTTCTCCTCGGCTTGATTCTTGCCTTTGTCGCCGCTTCGTTCCGGCGACCGTATTTCATGGCGCTTGGCTATATCTGGGTGGATTTCCTGCAACCCCAGAAGTTGACCTACTCGTTCCTCAGCGGCGCATCTATCGCGCTCTTCATGGCCATCGGCGCATTCGCCTTTTACATCCTGCGGGATGAGAAGCAGCGTATTCGCATCGGTGCGGCGCAGGTTCTGGTCGTCATGCTCGTTCTGTATGCGACCGTTTCCACGTTTGGATGGGCCGTGGTTACGGATCATGCCGCAGAAAAGTGGGACTGGGTTTGGAAGGGGTTGCTGTTCTCCGTCTTTTTGCCATGGGTGCTGACAACGCGCCGGCGCGTGGAAGCCGCTGCGTTCGTGATGGTTCTGAGCACGGCCGCGATCACCATATCGGGCGGCATCAAGACCTTGCTGGGCGGCGGTGGTTATGGAAACGTATCGTTTCTCGTGACGAGTAACACGGGCCTTTACGAGGGCAGCACTCTTGCCACCGTATCCATGTCGTTAATTCCGATCACACTCTGGCTCTATCGCCGGAACATGATCATGAAGCGCAACATTCTGACGTTTCTCGCGACGGCAGGCATAATCTTCTCAATGTTGCTTGTGACAGTAGGCGCCGAAGCGCGGACGGGCCTGGTCGCCGGATCGATACTGGTCATCCTGCTCTGGTGCATCAGCAAGCACAAACTGGTTTTTGCGGCGTTGATCGCTGGTGTGGCGGTGGTCGCGATACCGCTACTGCCAACCTCGTTCACAGATCGTATGTCGACGATCAAAACCTTTGACGAGGATGCGTCGGCCTCGACGCGCCTCGCCGTATGGGGCTGGACGCTGGACTATGTTGCGGAGCATCCGCTCGGTGGCGGGTTTGGTATCTACCGCATAAACAGGCTGGATATTGATATGCAGCGCCGCGAAGGTGATGCTGACAATCAGGCCGTACGGACGGTTACCGTTCAGGACAATTCGCGTGCTTTCCACAACAGCTATTTCGAGGTTCTGGGCGAGCTCGGCTATCCGGGGCTTGCAATGTATCTCGCCATCGTTGCTCTCACACTCCAGGCGGCGTGGAAGCTTCGAAAGATCAGCACGGGCGATCCCGAACGCGATATCTGGTTTCGCGATCTCGGTACGATGATGTTGGTCTCCATACTCGTCTACATGAGTGGTTCGATGTTCGTGGGCATCGCGTTCCAGCCGCCGTATTACGATTTTCTCGCCATTACGATCGCGGCGACGCACATTGCCCGCCGCGAACGCCTTGCGAGCAAGGTCGAGGAAAAGTTCGGCCCGCGCGTGCGCGCGGGCGGTATGGGTTCTACGGCGCCCGCAAAAGCCTGATGCGTGCAGGAGGGTGGTTCCAACGCCGCGTTGGGGCCTTTACAATCCCATTGAACCCTAAGCGGCTGACGGCGTTGGAAAGCAGATGCGAAACAATCCGATAATTCCTGCCTCCGACGTCGAGACGTTCCGTGAGGTCTCGTCTTGGGTCACCACCAATGGTCCCGCGCTCCTCATCTATGGCGCTGTCGCGGTTGGCATTTACCTGCTGCTGGTCGGCATTCGCGCCGTCGCCTGGCGCGTGGTGGGCTCGCCCGCGGCATTCGAGACGAACAGCTGGCGGGCGATTTTCGGCCGGGTGCTCCGGCGTACGAACAGCTTCTTTCTCGCCGCCGTCGCCGTGCATTCCGTCGCGGCAAGTGTCCCCGGGCTCGCAGGCATTCTTCCGGCGGTAAGGTTTCTCTTCACGTTTGCGGTGGTCATTCAGGGTGCGATCTGGCTGCGTGAGTTCGCGCTTGCGGTGATCGCGCGGCGTGCGGACGGCGAAGATCCGCACAATTCGACGCTCGTTTCCGCGATGGGCGTTATCCGCATACTGCTCAACGTGGCGATTTTCGCGATCGCGGGCATCGTCATCCTCGACAACCTCGGCGTCAACGTCACTGCGCTCGTCGCGGGCCTCGGTATCGGCGGCATCGCCATCGGCCTTGCCGCGCAGGGTATCTTTTCAGACCTTTTCGCGGCACTTTCGATCCTGTTCGACAAGCCCTTCGTGCGCGGTGACGTCATCACCGTGGATACGCTGACCGGCACGGTGGAGGCGATCGGCCTCAAGACCACGCGAATCCGCTCGCTTTCGGGCGAACTGGTTTCAGTCTCGAACGCCAAGCTGCTTGAAAACCGCATCCATAACTACGCGGTGATCCATCAGCGGCGCGTCGTCATGCACATCGGCATCATCTACCAGACGCCGCCCGACGTGATGGAGGCGCTGCCGGACGAGATTCGGAAGATCGCCGAGGTCGTCCCGCTCGTCGAATTCGACCGCGCGCATTTCTTCAATTTCGGCGCCAGCTCGATCGACATGGAGATCGTGTTCAACGTCGCCGCGGCGGGGATGCAGGAGATGATGGGCGCACGCCAGGCGTTCATGCTCGGCGTCGTGCGCCGCTTCAGCGAACTCGGCGTGGACTTCGCCTACCCGACGCAGATGGGCTTCCTCGGCGGGCTCGACGGCAAGGTGGTCGATCCGCTCGCGATTCCGCGCGAGCTGCAACCGGCTCCCTAAAGCGTCACGTCCTCGATCGAAAGCAGGCTGGCGTTGCCGCCTGCCGAGGTCGTGTCGATGCTGACCGTGCGCTCCACCGCGAAACGCGGCAGATAGTGTGGCCCGCCCGCTTTCGGCCCGGTGCCTGAGAGGCCTTCGCCGCCGAACGGCTGCGAGCCGACGATGGCGCCGATCATCGAGCGGTTGACATAGACGTTGCCGACGCGCGCTGCCGCCACCGTGCGGTCGCAGCGGCTGGCGATGCGACTGTGGAGCCCCATGGTGAGGCCGTAGCCGCTGCGGTTGATGCGCGCGATGGTCTCGTCGAGCGTGCCGGTCTTCCACGTCGTGACGTGCAGGATCGGGCCGAACCACTCCTTCGTCAGATCCTTGATGCTGTCGAGGCGGATCACGGTCGGCGCGACGAAGCGGCCTTCGGGAACCGGGACCGTGTGCAGCCAGCGGTCCGCCACCGACAGGCGGTAGTCTTCGAGCTTCCGGTAAGCCGCATCATCGATCACCGGGCCGACATCGGTGCGCGGATCGGCGGGGTCGCCGACGACGAGCGTGTCCATCGCGCCCTTGAGCATCTCAAGCGTGCGGTCGAGCACGTCTTCCTGCACGATAAGCAAGCGCAGCGCCGAGCAGCGCTGGCCGGCGGAACGGAAGGCTGACGTCACGACGTCAGCGATCACCTGCTCGGGAAGCGCGGTCGAATCGACGATCATCGCGTTGAGACCGCCGGTTTCGGCGATGAGCGGCACGATCGGGCGCGCGTCGTCTGCCACAAGGCTGCGCGCGATCGCCTTGGCCGTGCCGGTCGATCCCGTGAAGGCCACACCCATCACGCGCGGATCGGCGGTGAGGGCGTTTCCGGGCTCGGCGCCGCCGATGACGAGCTTCAGCACGTCCTTCGGTATGCCGGCTTCGTGGGCGAGCGCGACGGCGCGCAGGGCGATGCGCGGCGTCTGCGGCGCGGGCTTGGCGACGACGCTGTTTCCGGCGACGAGCGCCGCCGTGACCTGCCCGAGGAAAATCGCGAGCGGGAAGTTCCACGGCGCGATGCAGGCGAACACGCCGCGGCCTTCGAGGCGCATCGTGTTGCTCTCGCCCGTGGGGCCGGGCAGTTCGATGGGCGCGAACTCTGCGCGCGCCTGATTGGCGTAGTAGCGGCAGAAGTCGGCGGCTTCGCGGACTTCGCCGATCGCGTCGCCGAGGGTCTTGCCTGCCTCGTGGACGGCAAGCGCCATCAGTTCGATACGGTGTTCCTCCAGCAGATCGGCGAGGCGATCGAGCGCGGCGGCGCGGGTTTCGACGGGGGTGCGCGACCATCCTTCGAATGCGGCGTCGGCGGCGGCGATGGCGGCGTGCACCTCCGAGACGGTCGAATCGGCGGGCGGGGCGCCGATGTCGGCGCGTGCGGCGATGGCGGATGCGGTGTCTTCGAGGGTCATGGCGTCCTGCAGATCAAGGCCTTCGCTGTTGCCGCGCACGGCACCGAACAGGTCGGCGGGGAGGGGGATGGAGGGGTGGCGCGTGCCCTGCACCGACGCGATCTTCTCGACCGGGTCGGCGAGAAGCTCTTCCTCGGTGACGTTCGGGTCGGCGAGCTGATGCACGAAGCTGGAGTTGGCGCCGTTTTCAAGCAGACGCCGCACGAGATAGGCGAGGAGGTCGCGGTGACCGCCGACGGGCGCGTAGATGCGGCAGTTGTAGCCGCCCTCGCGCACCAGCCGGTCGTGAAGGCCTTCGCCCATGCCGTGCAGGCGCTGGAACTCGAAGTCGCGGCGATCGCCCGCCCATTCGAGCAGCGTCGCGACGGTGAGGGCGTTGTGACTGGCAAACGCAGCGTAGATGTTTTTCGCGGCGAGCATGTCGCGCGCGCAGGCGAGGTAGGAAACGTCGGTCGCGGCCTTGCGCGTGAAGAGCGGATAATCGGAAAGCCCGGCTTCCTGCGTGCGCTTGATCTCGCTGTCCCAGTACGCGCCCTTCACGAGGCGCACGGCGATCTTGCGGTTCGTCTCGCCGCCGATCACGTCCGCCCACGCGATGACCGCGCGGCAACGCTTCGAATAGGCCTGCACGGCCATGCCGAGCTTGTCCCAGCCGGACAGCGAGGGCGCGCGGGCGGCGGCGGCGATGATGTCGAGCGACATGACGAGCCGCTCCGATTCCTCGGCGTCGACGGTGAGGCCGATGTCCGCCTTGGCGGCGCGTTCTGCGAGTTCGACGAGCATGGCGGAAAGTTCGGGCACGCAGGTATCGGCGTGTGCGGTTTCGTAGCGCGGGTGGAGCGCGGAGAGTTTTACCGAGATGCTGTGATCACGGCCCTTGCTGCCCTTGCCGATGGCGTCGATCGCATCCGCGTAGGAGCGGAAGTAGCGCTCTGCGTCGGCCCGCGTGCGCGCCGCCTCGCCGAGCATGTCGAAGCTGGCGACGAAGCCGGTGTGATCCTTGTCGTTCGCGCGTTCCAGCGCCTCCTCGATCGTGCGGCCCATCACGAACACCTGCCCCATCAGGCGCATCGCCGTGCCGACGGCGGTGCGCACCACGGGCTCGCCGACGCGGCCGACCAGGCGCTTCAGCGTCGATCCGCTCTCGCCGACGAGCGAGCGGGTGACGACGAGACCCCATGTCGCGCCGTTGACGAGTGTTGAATCGGATTTGCCCGCGTGCGCCGACCAGTCGGCGGTGCCGAGCTTGTCGCGAATGAGGAGGTCGGCGGTTTCGGCATCCGGCACGCGCAGGAACGCTTCGGCGAGCGCGAGGAGGGCGATGCCCTCGTCGGTGTTGAGGCGGTATTCCTGAAGGAAGCGGTTGACCCAGCCGCTCGACTGCGCGGCGCGGAGTTCGTCGAGGAGGCCCGCGGCGCGCGCGGTGATCCGGCCCCTTGCCGCTGCATCGACGCGCGCAGCCTCGCACAGCGGCAGGATCACGTCCGGCTCGGGCGCGCGGTGCAGGCGCTGCATATCGGCAAGGATGTCGGCGATGGGCATGACGGGTCTTTCGCTGATGATCCTTCGATAATGCCAGCGAATGTGGAAAATGTGCTTTGTATTTTTGGTGAGATGTCGGAATTATATCCGATGAATTATCATTTCGCCGAAGAAGGTTCGTAATGATGATCGATGCCGTGGATCGCGCCATCCTGCGCACGCTGCAGGAAGACGGGCGCATCACCAACCAGGCGCTCGCCGAACGCTGCAACCTGTCGCCCGCCGCCTGTCATGAACGCGTGCGGCGGCTGCGCGAGAAGGGGTATATCGTCGGCACGGTCGCGGTGCTCGACCCCGTGCTGCTTGATTGCGCGCTGCTGATTTTCGTCGAGGTGCTGCTCGACCGCACGACATCGGACGTTTTCGACGATTTCGCTGCCGCCGTCCGGCGGATGCCCGCCGTGCTCGAATGCCACATGGTGGCGGGCGGGTTCGATTACCTCATCAAGGCGCGCGTGAAGGACATGGCGGCCTACCGCGCCTTCCTCGGCGATACGCTCGTCGATCTGCCTGGGGTGCGGGAAACGCGGACCTATGCGGTGCTTGAAGAGGTCAAGAATACTCACGTTTTGCCTATCTAGGCATGGTGGCCACGGCATCCTAAGCCGGGCGCGAAAAAGGGAGGTGTGGATGACGGTTTCGGTGCAGGACTACAAGGCCATGATCGGCACGGAACTCGGTGTTTCGCGCTGGTTCGAAGTCGATCAGAAACGGATCGATACGTTCGCAGAATGCACTGAGGACTTTCAGTTCATCCATGTCGATTCCCAGCGCGCTGCGGAAACACCCTTCGGCGGCACCATCGCCCACGGATTCCTTACGCTGTCGTTGCTTTCGGCCATGGCTTACGAGCTGTTCCCGAAGCTTGAAGGCGCGAAGATGGGCGTGAACTACGGCATGAACAAGCTGCGCTTCCTCGCCCCCGTGCGTTCGGGCAAGCGCGTTCGCGGGCGCATGAAGCTGCTCGACGTGACGGAACGAAATCCGGGTGTTTTGCAATCCACCTACGAGGTGGTTGTTGAGATCGAGGGCGAGGACAAGCCCGCACTGCTGGCCGAATGGGTCGGCCTCACCTACGTATAAGATTCAGGAACAGGAGACTTTCCCATGCGCGAAGCCGTTATCGTTTCCACCGCCCGCACGCCGATCGGCAAGGCCTATCGCGGCGCCTTCAACGCCACGCCGTCGCCGACGCTCGCGGGCCATGCCGTGAAGCACGCGGTGGCGCGCGCGGGGATCGATCCCGCGGAGGTGGACGACTGCATCTTCGGCTCGGCCATACTGCAGGGCGTGCAGGCGCCGTGCATCGGGCGGCTTGCGGCGCTGCGCGGCGGGCTGCCGGTTACGGTGGCGGGCATGGCGCTCGATCGCCAGTGCGCGAGCGGCCTGATGGCGATCGCGACGGCGGCGAAGCAAGTGATCGTCGACGGGATGCAGATCGTGGTGGGCGGCGGCGTCGAGTCGATCTCGATGGTGCAGAACGAGAAGATGCGGGTGGAGCCCGACATGAGCCTGATCGAGATGCACCCGGCGGCCTACATGCCGATGATCGACACCGCCGAGATCGTGGCCAAGCGCTACAACATCAGCCGCGACGCGTGCGATGATTTCGCCTTCCAGTCGCAGCAGCGCACGGCGGCGGCGCAGCAGGCGGGACGCTTCGACGACGAGATCGTGCCGCTGCCCTCCGTGATGGTGATGAAGAACAAGGAGACGGGCGAGGTCACCAAGCACGAGGTGACGCTCACCAAGGACGAGGGCAACCGCCCCGAGACGACGCTCGAAGGCCTGAAGGGCCTGCAGCCCGTGCGCGGCCCGGGCCACAATGTGACGGCGGGGAACGCGAGCCAGCTTTCGGACGGCGCCTCGGCTTCGCTCGTGATGGAGGCGAAGGAGGCGGAACGCCGGGGCCTGAAGCCGCTCGGCCGCTATGTCGGCATGGCGGTGGCGGGTGTCGCGCCCGACGAGATGGGCATCGGGCCGGTGTTCGCGATCCCGAAGCTTTTGAAGCAGAACGGCCTGAAGATCGACGACATTGGCCTCTGGGAGCTGAACGAGGCGTTCGCGGTGCAGGCGCTTTACTGCCGCGACAAGCTCGGCATCGATCCCGAGAAGTTCAACGTGGATGGCGGGGCGATTTCGGTCGGGCACCCCTACGGCATGTCGGGCGCGCGGCTCACCGGCCATGCGCTGATCGAGGGGCGTCGGCGCGGCGCGAAATACGTTGTCGTCACGATGTGCATCGGCGGCGGGCAGGGCGCGGCTGGCCTGTTTGAGGTTTACAGCTGATCGGCAACGATCCGCTAACCATTTTCGTGCCAGAATCGGGACATGTCGAACACACCCGATAATCACCGGAATGCTGCACGAGCCGCGACGAATTATCTGGCCAGGATGGATTACCGTCGTGGCCAGGTGACGGCGCGCGTCATCGACATGTCGATGACGGGCGCCCGTCTGGCCACGCACGAGCAGATTGCGATCGGCGAGCGGGTCGTGCTGACGACGGTGCGCATGGGTATACGGTCCGGGGTCGTCGTGCGCTTTAACGATGGCGAACTCGGCATCCGTTTCACGGACGAGATCGCCGAGGCGCACGAAGCGCGCATGGCAGCCGCGAGCTAAGCGGCCGCATACTCCTGTGCGAACGCGGCCGCGGCGCCGACAAGGCCGGTGTGCATGTGCGTGACCAGCCTGACCGGAATCTGCTGCATCCGCGCGCCGTAGCGCCCCTTGTCGATAAAACGCGCATGAAAGCCTGATGCGCGAAGCCGCGTTTTCGCGCGGTTTGAAAGCCCGCCCACGATGCCCACACCCATCGCGCCGTGCGCGAGCGCGATGTCGCCAGCGACTGCCCCGTAAATCATCGCGAAGCGGTTGAACGCGTCCATCTCGCCCGCGAGCGCGGCGGCCCAGAGGTCGGCATCGCTCATCGGCGCGGCTTCGCGATCGAGCGCGGCGCGGATCGCGGCGAGGCCCGGGCCGGAGACGAGCCGTTCGCTCGAGACACGGCCATACATCTGCCGCAGCGCGGGCATCATCGCCTCTTCGACGGCATCGAGCGGCGCGAAAGCGATGTGCGCGGCCTCCGTTTCCACGACTTCGACTCGCCCGCCGCGCCGGAGCAGGATGGCGCTGCCGAGGCCGGTGCCCGGCCCGATCACGCTCACCGGGTGGTCAAGCGGGAGCGGCACGTCGGGGCCGAAAAGATGCTCGGTCCACGCATGTCCGAGCGTGGCGACGCCGTGTGCCATCGCGCCGAAATCGTTGAGCAGGGTCAGTCTTTCGAGGCCCAACCGTCCGGCGAGTCCGGCGCGCTGGATCTTCCAGTCGTTGTTCACGAAGGCAAGCACATCGCCCGCGATGGGGGCCGCCACGGCAATCGCTGCGGCGTTCGGCAGCGCATGGCCGAAGAGGGCGGGAAGGGCAGCCCAAGCCGCTTCAAGCCCTTCGAAGTCCGCGCTTTTCAGCGTCACCGGCGTACCGAGTTCGCATCGCCCGCCTGCGATCTCGGCGATCGCGAAGCGGGCGTGCGTGCCGCCGATATCGGCTGCGACGATCCTCATCGCGCCGTCAGGCGGGGCACCAGTGAATGTCGACCGGGACGGTGACTTCGGCGAGCACGCGGCCGATCGGCGTGTCCGAAAGCGGCCCGTCCTCCAGCGCCTTTTCGAGCACCGCCTTCGCCTCGTCGCCTTGGAGCGCGAGGATGAGCGTGCGCGCCGAGGTGATCGCGGCGCGGGTCAGCGTCACGCGCGCCACCGGCGCGTCCTTCGGCAGCGGATCGGGCATCACGCCGATCGCGCGGCGCGCCTTCGGGCCGTTCAGCGCCTCGTCGAGATCGGGGCCCCGGAAGATGCCCGCCGTCTCGCCGTTCGCGCCGACATCGAGCCACACGAGATCGGGCGGCCATTGCAGGTCTTCGAGCCGCGCGTCGGCGGCGCGGCCAGCCGCCTTGTAATCGGCGTTTTCGCTGCCGATGGGCAGCACGCGCGCGCCTTTCGGCAGGAAGATGCGGGCGAGCGCGGCGGCGGCGGACAGCGGACTATCGACCGCGACGAGGCAGTCGCCGGTCGGCACGATGGTAACGCGTTTCCAGTCGAACTTCGCTTTCGCGACCTCTTTCAGCACTATGAGCGCGATGCCGCTGCCGGGCACGGCGATCAGCGCCTGCCCGCGCGCATCAATGGCGCTTTCGATAATGAACTGGATGTCGCCCGCCGCCGACGCGGCGAGTTCGGCGGAATCCTCTGCATCCCACCATTCGGCTTCAATCATGGCTGCTCCTGCCGGAATGTTCGCTCCGAGGCCGGGCTCGAAGCGAACGATGAAGAATCGCGCCCTGTCTAACGACTGAGACGCGATTCTCCATCCGCAATTTGCCCCGCGCGACGGTCTATTCGGCCTGCACCGAGCCCTTGGCGGGAACGATCGCCGCGGGCTCGCCGCCCAGCGCCACCGTGACCACAGGCGTTTCCGCGCCGCCATCCGCCCGATCGAGCGTCAGCGTCGCGGACTTCCGGTTACCCGCTTTGTCCTTCAGCACCGCAGTGACGCTTGCCCAGCCTTTGGCGGTCTGGACCGTGCCGAGCCGATCGGCGGTCCACACCGTTCCCGACTTCACGTCCTTCAGTTTCACCGTGCCGACGGCGAAGCGTTCGCCTGCCGCCTGCTTCGCGGTGAGGGTGATGCTGTAATCCGCCGACTGTCCGTTCGCCGTGAAGGCGCGTGCCTTTGAGGCGGTATTCATCGGGCGGCTCGGCATGTGCGCGTCGCGCAGCAGCACCGCGCCTGATTTCGCGCCCGTCGCGGCACCGCCCTCCAGCGCCGGCACGCCGTTGACGATGACGTGGCGGACACCATCCGATGGCAGCGTCGGCGCGTTGAAGGTCGCGTGGTCGCGCACGGTCTTTGGATCGAAGACCATCACGTCCGCGCGCATACCCGGCGCGATATGGCCGCGATCGACCATGCCGATGATCGCGGCGGGCAGTGCGCTCATCTTGCGGACTGCGTCTTCCATCGTGATCGTGCCGGTGTCGCGCACATAATGGCCGAGGATTTTCGGAAAGCTGCCGAAGTAGCGCGGATGGCCGCGGTTCTTGATCGAGGCGCCGCAATCGCAGGCGACCGCCGTGTCGGGATATTGCAGGAAGGCGATCACGTCCTTCTCGTCGCCAAACGTCATGTTGGCGCGGGTGTAGGGGTCGCGTTCCAGCGTGCGGAGCACCGCCTCGCCGGCACGGATGTTTTCGGCGGCCATGATGTCGGTGAGCCGCTTGCCGAGATCGGGGAGGGCAATGCCTTCGGCGCCGCCGAGGCGCGTTGCCATCGCATATTCCGCCGCCTCGACGAGTTGCGGGCGGAGCTTCGGATCCTTGAAGCGCGCGAGCATCGCGTCGCGCCCGCCGTCCGCCGCCCAGCCGGGGACGAGGAAGGCCTGCAGCATCGTCTGCCCGGCAAGATACGGATAGATGTCGATCGCCGTCCACGCCCCGCGCGCGGTGGCGGCGGAGACCATTTCGAGCACCTTCGGCGCGTTGCCGCGCTCCTTGCCCGCGCTCTTGATGTGCGTGATGACGGGAACGAGCCCCGCCTTCTCGCCGATCAGCACGGTTTCTTCCATGCCCTTGAACGAGCTGAGATTATCCTCCGGGCGCAGGCGGTCGTGGTTGGGGAAATTGGTGCGCCACGGCTTTGCGACGGAGACGATGTCGATCACCTCTTCCGTTTTCGCATAGTAGGACGGGCGGTAATCGAGACCCGAGGCGACGCCCCACGCGCCCGCCTTCAGGTTCTTTTCGATCGCGGCCTTCATCGATGCGATTTGCCCCGGCGTCGGGCGCAGGTCGCGGTCGCCCATCGCGTCCCGCCACACGGCGTTGAAGCCGACGTAGGCGCCGATGTTCTCGGCAAGCCCGTTCGCGGCCATCTCGGGGAGCTGCGCGGCGATATCGTTGCCGCCGCCGCCGTCGGCATTGATGATCTCGGTGGTGACGCCCTGCGTCAGCATGTTCACCGCGGTCGAGACGCCTTCTGGCTCGGCATGGCTGTGGATGTTGATGAAGCCGGGCGCGACGACGAGCCCGGCGGCGTCGATGGTCTTCGCGGCTTTCGCCTTGCCGATATTTCCAACGGCAACAATGTGTCCGCCCGCGATTGCGACATCGCCGCGATAGGCGGCAAGGCCGCTGCCGTCGACGATGGTGCCGCCCTTGATCACGATGTCATAGGCGGCGTCCTTCGCGGCGGCCGGGAACGTGGCGGCAGAGGCAAGAAGCAGGGCCGTGCCCGCGATACGCATGGTCGGGATCATCTTCACTTCTTTGCTCCGCTGTTGCTGTTGAACCAGGCTTTCGCCACGTCATGATAGCGCTGGTTTGCGCCGCCCTGCGTGTTGACGAGGAGGACGATGGCCGTCTTCTCGTCCGGGTAAGTGTAGAGCGCCGAGTTGAAGCCGTTGATCGCGCCGCCGTGGCCAACCACGCGGCGGCCGTCGCGTTCGCCCACGGCGAGGCCGAGTCCGTATTCCAGCGGCGGGGGTCCGCTCGGAAAGGACTTGCTCACCGCGCTCGTCAGGCGTCCGTCCTTCAGCTTTGCGGGTTCGATCATCAGCGCGAGGCTTTCCGGTTTCACGACCTTGCCGGAAAACAGTGCCTCCTGCCAGCGGAGCATGTCCGCCGCGGTCGAGCGTATCGCGCCGGCGCCATGCGCCACGCTCACCGAAAGCGGTAGGGGATTCGCGAGTTTGCCGTCCAGCAGATCGTAACCTTTCGCGCGGCGTGGGACGATCGCGCGCTCGTCGTCGTAGGCCGTGTCGGTGAGGCCGAGGGGCTTCGTGATCATCTCTTCGAGCGCGACGCCATACGGCTTGCCGCTCAGCTTCTCGACGATCGCGGCGGCAAGAACATAGGCCGAATTGTTGTAGCGATAGTCTTCGCCCACCGCGAAGTCGGTGAGATTGTCCTGCCCCGCGATGTAGGAAATCATCTCCTTCGTGTCGTGCGCCCGCCACCCGCGCGACTGGAAATTCTTGTCGGTGTAGCTGTGGATGCCCGAGGTGTGATCGAGCAGGTGCCGCACGGTGATGCCGTCGGCCTTGGGGAAATCCGGGAAATATTTGCTGATCGGGTCACTGAGCGAGAGCTGCCCGCGCTCCACCAGCATCATCAGCATCGCCGAGGTGAACTGCTTGGTGATCGAGCCGATGCGGAAGATCGTGTCGGCTTTCACCGGCTGGCCGTCCTCAAGATCAGAATAGCCGTAGCCCTTCAGAAAGACGATCTTGCCGTCCTTCATCACGCCGACCGCACCTCCCGCGAGTTTTCCGCTCTCGATTGCTTCCGCCATGACCTTGTCGATTCCGGCCGTGACCGCCTTGCTTGCCGTGATCCGCGGTGCACTCTCGGCGGCTGCCGGCAGAGGGACCGCGTGTGCGAGCAGCAGCACGGCAGGCGCGACACCCAGCCAGCGAAAGATTTTCCGTTTTCCCATCGGTCGTCAACTCCCATCCCTGCGGCGATTCGCCATTCAGGATATTGGCTATCCTGAACGGAAAAATTCAACCTGAATGAGTTCATTAATGGAAATTCGTTTCCACGCGCTGGAAACGGCGCGTGTGGCGGAGAGGTTGCAGAAAATTGTGGGAAAATGTGGAGGCCCGAGCCGGAATCGAACCGGCGTGCAAGGATTTGCAGTCCTCTGCGTAACCACTCCGCCATCGGGCCTCGATGCGGGAGGCGCGCTCTCTAGACCATCGCAAGGGGCGGTGTAAACGTCTCTGTGGCGATGCCTTTCGACGGAAGGCGCACGGGAATGGACGTACGCCGACTTTCCGCCTTGGCGATGCGGTGCGAAACTCCTAAAGCCGGATGCAGCTGCGCCGTGCCTCAAGCGGACCGCGGCTTGCAAATTTAGTGTGTTATTTATATATAACACCGTGAACAGGTCAGGAGGACGCGAAGCCCGTGAAATTGCCGGACTTCAGGAAGATGCGCAGCGCGATGATCGACAGCCAGCTGCGTCCCAGCGGTATCGTCGAGCCTAATCTCATCGCCGCGATCAAATATGTGCCGCGCGAGATGTATGTTCCCGCCGAGCTTTCCTCGCTGGCCTATCTCGACGAGGCGCTTGAGGTCGTGCCGGGCCGCGCGATGCCGGCGCCGCTTGTCGGCTGTCTGCTGATGTCCGCGCTTGAAGTGGCGCCGACGGAGCGCGCGCTCATCGTGGGCGGAACGACGGGCTATTCGGCCTCGATCCTTGCGCGGCTCTGCGCGCATGTCACGCTGGTAGAGGACGATGCGACGCTCGTGCGCCGCGCGTCCTCCGCGATCTCCAAGACCGGCGTTTCCAACGTCAGCGTCGTCGAAGGTCAGCTTGCCGAGGGCTGCGCCGAGGGCGCGCCGTATGACGTGCTGCTGATCGACGGCGAGGTCGAGGACGTGCCGGAGACGCTCGTCGCGCAGGTGCGCGACGGCGGACGCATCGCGGCGGTGCTCGCCGAGCGCGGTGCGGCGCCGAGCGTTGCGGTGGGCCGTGTCGCGGGCGGACATGTCGGCTGGACGCGTCTGCTCGAAGCGGGCGCACCGCGGCTCAAGGGTTTCGAGCGGCCGCGGGTTTTCGAGTTCTAGGAGCGGGCGAATGGGTGGCAGGTTTTTCGTTCTGATGGGGGGCGCGGCGCTCGCCGCGCTTGCGGCAACGCCGGCGGCGGCGGAAAGCCTCCGCGATGCGATGGCCGCTGCTTACGCCAACAACCCCGTGCTTGCAGGTGCACGCGCGGGCCAGCAGGCGGTGTCCGAAGGTGTCGTGCAGCAGCTCGGCGCGTTCCGTCCCACCCTGGGGGCGCAGGCCGCGCTCAATCAGGATACCACCGGCCCCGGCCGTTTCAACGACATGAGCCGCCTCGTGACGGTGGGCGTGCAGCTCAGCCAGCCGGTGTATCAGGGCGGGCGTCTGCAGGCGGGGCTGAAGGCTGCTAAGAACCGTGAGATCGCGGGCCGCGAGCAGCTTCGCGGGACCGAGAACCAGACGATTTTCGACACCGTCGTCGCCTATATGGATGTGCTGCGCCTGCAGGCCGAGGTGGACCTGACGTCGAACCAGGTGCGTGTGCTCGAGCGTCAGCTGCAGGCGTCGAACGACCGCTTCGAAGTCGGCGACCTGACGCGGACGGACGTCGCGCAGAGCGAGGCGCGCCTCGCGCTTGCGCGCAGCCAGAGCATCGCCGCGCTCGGCAACCTTGCGAACGCGCGCGCCACATACGAGCGTGTCGTAGGCCACGCGCCGGAAAACCTTGAGCAGCCGCAGCTCCCCGCGCTGATCCCCGGCACGCAGCAGCAGGCGATCGACCTTGCGCTTGCCGACAGCCCCTTCATGCTCGCCGCGAAGTCCGAGCAGGAAGCCGCGCGTCAGGACGTGCGCGTACAGAAGGGCGCGCGCCTGCCGAGCGTCGATGCGACCTTCGGTGTCGGCTATACGAACTTTCGCGGCCTCTCGGCTGCGGGCGCAGGCGTCCGCAGCAGCGGCATCGATTATACGCAGAACATCGGCGCCACGCTGACGCTGCCGATCTTCCAGGCGGGCGTGCAGGGCTCGCGCATCCGGGAGGCGCAGGCGCGCTTCTCGCAGGCCGAGCAGAACGCGCTTTCCGCCGAACGCGACACGATCGAAGGCGCGCGTCAGGCCTGGGAAAACCTGCAAAGCGCCCGTTCGACGATCGAATCGGCGAAGATTCAGGTCAGCGCCAACGAACTCGCGCTTGAAGGCACGCGCGCCGAAAACGAGGTCGGCTCGCGCGATATCCTCGACGTGCTGAATGCCGAGCAGGAACTGCTCGACGCGCGTGTCACGCTGGTGCGCGCCGAACGCGACGCGTTCGTCGCCGGCTACGCGCTGCTCGCTACGGTGGGCCGCGCCGAGGCGGACGACCTCGACCTGCCGGTCGAGATCTACCGCCCCGAAGCGTACACGTCGCAGGCAAAGCGGCACTGGGTGGACTGGGCGCCGGGCGAGCGGCAGCCGGTCACCACGCAGGTGACGGCGCCGGACACGATGGGGCCGCCGGTTCCGCCGAGCGTCCAGCAGTAGCCGCGTGACAACGCCCGGCGATTGGCGCTAAATCGCACGCATGGCAGGCAAGCCCGAACCCACGATGGAGGAAATCCTCGCGTCGATCCGCCGCATTATCGCGGAGGATGACGGCGAGCGCGTGCGCGCGCCGGACCTCGACCCCGAAATCGACGACGAGGACGAGCCGCTCGACGAGACGGGCGTGCGGTTCGAGGCGGAGCCTTCCGCGGTGCTGGAGCTTTCGGAGGAAGCGCAATCCGCGGTTTCCGAGGACATCATGGCGAAGGCGTCCGAGAGTTTCTCCGCGTTGTCCTCCCTGCGCCTGCGCGGCGACGGGGCGGGGCCGGAAACGCTCGAAGGTCTCGTCCGCGAGTTGCTGCAGCCGATGCTGAAGTCTTGGCTCGACGCCAACCTGCCGGAGATCGTCGAGCAGATGGTCGCCCGCGAGATCGCCCGCATCACGCGCAAGTAAGCGCACCGCCCGCTTGCCGCATCGCAGCATCGCTGGCAAAGGGACGCACATGACGATCGAAAAGACCTTCGCGCCGGGCGAAATCGAGGCCCGCTGGTACAAATACTGGGAAGAGAACGGGAAATTCCGTCCCGAACGCCCCGATGCGGCGCCGTTCACGATCGTAAACCCGCCGCCCAACGTGACGGGCAGCCTCCACATCGGCCACGCGCTCGACAACACGCTGCAGGACATCGTCGTCCGCTACGAACGCCTGCGCGGCAAGGATGCGCTTTGGGTGGTCGGCACCGATCATGCGGGCATCGCCACGCAGATGGTGGTGGAACGCCAGCTTGAGGCAAAGCAGGACAAGCGCACCAACTACAGCCGCGAGGATTTCATCGCGAAGGTGTGGGACTGGAAGGCCGAAAGCGGCGGAGAAATCACGCGCCAGCTGCGCCGCCTCGGCTGCTCGATGGACTGGTCCCGCGAGCAGTTCACCATGGACCCGCACTTCACGCGCGCGGTCGTGAAGGTGTTCGTCGACCTCTACAATCAGGGCCTCATCTACCGCGACAAGCGGCTGGTGAACTGGGACCCGAAGCTCAAAACCGCGATTTCTGACCTCGAGGTCGAAACGCGCGAGGTGAAGGGCCACTTCTGGCGCTTCAAATACCCGCTCGCGGACGGCGCGACGCTCGCCGATGGCCGCGACTACATCGAGGTCGCCACCACGCGCCCGGAGACGATGCTCGCCGACATGGCGGTGGCCGTCCACCCGGAGGACGAGCGCTACAGGAGCGTCATCGGCAAGCACGTGAAGCTGCCGCTCTCGGGCCGCCTTGTGCCCATCGTGGCCGATGAACACGCCGACCCCGAACTTGGCTCGGGCGCCGTGAAGATCACGCCGGGCCATGACTTCAACGACTTCGAAGTCGGCAAGCGCGCGGGTATTAAGCCCGCCGACATGCTCAACATGTTCGACGCAGAGGCAAAGGTCGTGCAGACGGCGGACGGGCTCATCCCGGCGGAATTCCTTGGCCTCGACCGCTTTGACGCCCGCAAGCTGGTCGTCGAGCGGCTCAAGGAACAGGGCTTCCTGATCCTGCACGTCACCAAGGACAAGGACGGAGAGGAAACACAGCACGACGCTGAACCGCGCACGATCCAGACGCCTTTCGGCGACCGCGGCGGCGTGGTCATCGAACCGTGGCTGACGGACCAATGGTACGTGAATGCCGAGGAACTGGCCAAGAAGCCGATCGAAGCCGTGCGCAGCGGCGCCATCGAGATCGTCCCCAAGACTTGGGAAAAGACCTTCTTCAACTGGATGGAAAACATCCAGCCGTGGTGTGTGTCTCGGCAACTGTGGTGGGGGCATCGGATTCCGGCGTGGTATGGACCAACACGGTCAGGTGACCACATCACGCACGAATATTCCGACGACCCAGCAAAAAAACAGAAGCTGTCTGCTCAGTTGCAGTCCTTCGTGTCCGAAACAGACGAAGGGGCCATATCGGCTGCTCGTGAGTACTATGGGTCTGAGGTTCGCGTTTTCGACAATGAGCGCGAGGCCCTTGATGCGGAAAGTGCCGCAGCCAATGCAGGCAAAGCCATCGTTGGCATATGGCGCGATCCCGATGTCCTCGACACCTGGTTCTCATCCGCCCTCTGGCCGTTCGCGACGCTCGGCTGGCCGGACGCAGACGCGCCGCTGCTCAGCAAGCACTACCCGAACGACCTCTGCATCTCGGGCTTCGACATCCTGTTCTTCTGGGATGCGCGCATGGCGATGCAGGGGATGCACTTCAATGAAGGCCGGGTGCCTTGGAAACGGCTCTACCTGCATGGCCTCGTCCGTGCCGCTGATGGCCAGAAGATGTCGAAGTCGAAGGGCAATGTCGTCGATCCGCTCGGCCTTATCGACAAATACGGCGCCGATGCGCTGCGCTTCTTCATGGCGGCGATGGAGAGCCAGGGCCGCGACGTGAAGATGGATGAGCGCCGCGTCGAAGGCTACCGCAACTTCGCGACCAAGCTGTGGAACGCCGCGCGTTTCTGCCAGTCGAACGGTATCGAAGCCTCGCGCACGATTCCCGCGCCCGCCGCCTCACTCGCCGTCAACCGCTGGATCATCGCCGAGGTCGCCGCGACCGCGCAGGCGCTCGAAACCGCGATGGCGGAGCTGCGCTTCGATGCCTATGCGGACGCGATCTACCAGTTCACGTGGAGCCGCTTCTGCGACTGGTATCTCGAACTCATCAAGCCGGTTCTCGCCGAGGGCGGGGAAGGGGCCGACGAAACGCGCACCGTTGCGGGATGGGCGCTCGATCAGATTCTGGTCATGCTCCACCCGGTGATGCCGTTCGTCACCGAGGAGCTGTGGCACGCGCTCGGCGACCGGGGTGGGCATGATCTCATCACGGCGAAGTGGGTGGAGGTCGGCGCGGTCGACGCAACCGCCTCGGCGGAAATCGATTGGCTAATCCGGTTGGTCAGCGACATTCGTTCCACTCGCAACGAGATGAATGTTCCTGCAGGTGAGCAGGTCGCCCTGTTGGTCAACGATCAATCAGATGTAGTGATGCAGCGCTTCCAGCAGTTGGACACATTCGTTCGTCGACTGGCGCGTGTTGATTTGATTTCTTTCGATCAATCTCCACCCGCCGGTCGTGCCGTGATTGCACATGACGATGCGACATATTCGATTCCGCTTGAAGGCGTCATCGACCTCGCCGCCGAGCGCATCCGTCTCGAAAAGAATGCGGCGGCGGCGGAGAAGGAGCGCGACAGTCTCGCGGGGCGGCTTGGCAATCCGGCGTTCGTCGACAAGGCGAAGCCGGAAGCGGTCGAGAAGGCGCGCGCCGACCATGCGGAGAAGTCTGCTGAAGCGGAGCGGCTGCGGGCTGCATTGGCACGGTTGGGGTAGCGTTTACTCCCTCTCCCCGGCGGGGAGAGGGTTGGGGAGAGGGGCTTCCACCCTCACCAACTCCGCCCAAGGCCTTCGGCCAGGGCTCCGTATCCTCTCCCATCAAGGGAGAGGATAGGCTGCTCAGCTTGACATCAGGACGAACATCGCGAGCAGGAGCGCACCGCACACGCCGAGGATGAACAGCAGCTTGCGGTCGTCGCGCATCCGCTGCGGCTTCTTCTTCGCCATCGTCATTCCTCCCCCTGCGCCGGGCGCGGCAGCCATTGCGGCCATTCCACGCTCACCGGATGGCCGCTGAGCGTCAGCAGCGCATCGGCATATTCCACGCGAAGATAGGCGATGCCGCGGGAGCCTTCGAAGCTGCGCAGCGTGCCCGCCTCGCGGTCTCCGGCCATGATCGTGCGGTCTTCGCCCACGGGTTCCGCGAGCATCACCGGAAGGAAGCGCTTGTTCACCTTGGCGCGCCAGTTCATGCGCGCGGTGTTTTCCTGCCCGACGTAGCAGCCCTTCGAAAAGCTCACCCCGTTCAGCTCGGCGGCGTTCGTTTCCAGCCACATGGTCTTGTCGATCTCGAAGTCGGGCGTGTCCGGCACGCCGAGGCCGATGCGCCATGCGTGCCAGTCCGCCGTGTTCGCATCCACCGAACCGCCCGCCGCGAGCCAGCGGTGGCCGAGCGCGGGGAGGCGGGGATCGTGGGGACGGGAGAGCGTGCGTTCCTTCCAGCCCGCGAAGACACGAAGCTGCGAGGGTGCGATTTCGATGGCGCGGCGCAGCCGGTACATTCTCAGCTTCTTCGCAAGATCGTCGGCGCGGCTTTTGTGGACATCGATGAAGATGCCCGCCTCGCCGCCGTCGTAGAGGATCATGTCGGCGATATATTTGCCCTGCGCGGTGAGCAGCCCCGCCCACACCGGTGTTTCCGGCGTCAGCGCCGTTTCCGACACGTCGCTGGTGACAAGCCCGTTCAGGAAACCCCGCACGTCCTCGCCGGAAACCACGAGCACGGTGCGATCATCGAGATATGCAATCATGAGAAGAAGCTAGGGACTGGTGCGCCACGTGCAAGGGGGTATAGCATCGCGTTCATGAGCCAGAGCTTCGATCTCGTCCTGAAGGGCGGCCACGTCTTCACGCCTGCGGGCCTTGTCCAGACCGATGTAGGGGTGCGCGGACGCAGCATCGCGGCGCTCGGGTCTTTCGCGGATGCGGGCGAGGTGATCGACTGCACGGGCCTCACCGTGCTGCCCGGCGTCATCGATACGCAGGTGCATTTTCGCGAGCCCGGCCTCGAACACAAGGAAGACCTCGAATCGGGCAGCCGCGCTGCCGTGATGGGCGGGGTGACGGGCGTTTTCGAAATGCCGAACACCAATCCGAATACCGACACCGCCGAAGCGCTCGCCGACAAGCTGGCGCGCGCCAAGGGGCGCATGTGGTGCGAGCACGCCTTCTACGTGGGTGCGACCGATGCGAACGCGGAAAAGCTCCGCGAGCTCGAAATGCTCCCCGGCGCGTGCGGTGTGAAGGTGTTCATGGGTGCCTCCACGGGTAGCCTGCTGGTGGAGGACGACGCCACGCTGCTCAAGGTGCTAAAATCGGGCCGCCGCCGCGTCGCCATCCATGCCGAGGACGAGCCGCGGATGCAGGCGCGCAAGGATCTGCGCGTCGAGGGCGACCCCTCCAGCCATCCGGTGTGGCGCGACGACGAATCGGCGATCCTCGCCACGCGCCGCGTGCTCGGCCTCGCGCGCGAGGCGAAGCGGCGCATCCATGTGCTCCATGTCACCACGCCCGCCGAACTCGAATTGCTCGGCCAGAACAAAGACATCGCGAGCTGCGAGGTGACGCCGCAACATCTGACGCTGGCGGGGGAGGAGGCCTATCCCCGCCTCGGCACATATGCGCAGATGAACCCGCCGATCCGCTCCGGCGCGCATCGCGACGGGCTCTGGCACTGGCTGCGGCAGGGCGTACCCGACGTGTGGGGTTCGGACCACGCGCCGCACACGAAGGAAGAGAAAGCGAAGTCCTATCCGGCGAGCCCGAGCGGAATGCCCGGCGTGCAGACGCTGCTGCCGCTGCTGCTCGATCATCTGGCGGCGGGGCGCGTGACGCTGGAGCGTGTCGTCGATCTCACGTCGGCGGGTGCCGTGCGTCTGTTCGGCCTCACCGCCAAGGGCCGCATCGCGCCCGGTTTCGATGCCGATTTCAGCATCGTCGATTTGAAGTCGCGCTGGACGATCGAGAACGACTGGCTGCAATCGAAGTGCGGCTGGTCGCCGTTCGAAGGGATGACGCTCACCGGGCGTCCCGTGGGCACGATCATCCGCGGCCGCCGCGTGATGTGGGACGCGGGCCTCATCGGCACGGCCATCGGCGAACCCTTCCGCTTCGACGAGACGCTACGAACCTGAGAATACATTGGGGGGGACATGGGGACGGACGACCGCGCCGAAGGGGAATTCGACGTCAAGCGCGATCGGCTGGTGATCCTCGCCTCGTCGCTTGGCACCGTCTTCGAATGGTATGATTTCTTCATCTACGGCACGCTCGCGGCGCTGCTCGGGCGCATGTTCTTTCAGGTGGAAAGCGACACGCTCGCCTTCCTGCTCAGCCTTGCGACGTTTGCGGTGGGGTTCCTCGTGCGCCCGCTCGGCGCGATCCTGTTCGGGCATCTGGGCGACAAGGTGGGGCGGAAATATACGTTCCTCGTCACGATTACCGTCATGGGCCTCGCGACCGCCGCAATCGGCCTGCTGCCGACCTATGCGCAGATCGGCGTTGCCGCACCGCTGATCCTCGTCGGGCTTCGCTTCGCGCAGGGGCTCGCGCTCGGCGGCGAATATGGCGGCGCGGCGGTCTACGTGGCCGAGCACGCGCCCGCGCACCGGCGCGGTTTCTACACGAGCTGGATCCAGATTTCGGTGGTCGGCGGCTTCCTGCTGTCGATCATCGTCGTCGTCTCCACCACCGCGATCGTCGGCAAGGAGGCGTTCGAGGCGTGGGGATGGCGCATCCCGTTCCTCGCCTCACTGATCCTGCTCGCGATCTCGCTCTGGATTCGCATGAAGCTGAACGAAAGCCCGGTGTTCCGCGCGATGAAGGCGGCGGGGAAGACGTCGACCAATCCCTTCGTCGAGAGCATCCGCGAGAAGGGCAATCTCGGCCGCATCCTCGTCGCGCTCTGCATCGCTGCAGGTTTCACGGTGATCTGGTACAACGCCCAGTTCTACACGCTCTATTTCCTGCAAGGTGCAGCCAGGGTCGCGGAGGCCGACGCGCGCCTGCTCGTCGGCGCCGCCGTGATCGTCGGCGCGCCGAGCTTCATCTTCTTCGGCTGGCTGTCGGACCGGGTCGGGCGCAAGCCTGTCATCCTCACCGGCTTCGCGCTTACGCTCGTCCTGCTGTTTCCGCTCTACTGGCTGATCGGCGCGGCTGCGAACCCGGCGCTGGAGCGCGCGATGACCGCGCACCCCGTCACCATCGTCACGCCCGAAGCCTGCCGCTACGATCCCTTCGCGGACGTGCAGGACAGCGCGTGCGCCGAAACGCTCGAATGGTTCGCCTCGAATGGCCTCAACTATACGCGCACGCCGGCGGCAGTGGCGGAGGTCGAGGTCCGTGTCGCCGACGCGCGCATTTCCGGGTTCCAGCCCGAAGCCTTCCGCGCGGCGCTCGATGCGGCGGGCTATCCGGAAACTTCGGACAAGGCCGATCGGCAGGGCTGGCTCGTGGTGATTGCGGTCGCGATGCTCACGCTGCTCACAGGCATGACCTACGGCCCCGCCGCCGCCATGCTTGTCGAGCTGTTCCCGGCGCGCATCCGCTACACGTCGATGTCGGTGCCTTATCACATCGGCACCGGCGTTTTCGGCGGGCTGCTGCCGCTCGTCTCGCAATATATCGTCGTGTCCTCGGGCGCCGTGTTCGGCGGCCTATGGTACACCTTCATCATCGTCACCGTCGCAATGCTGGTGACGTATTTCTATCTTCCAGAAACGCGCGGGCGCGACATCGCCGGCTGAGCTATTTCAGCTTCGCCTTGAACCAGCCGAGCGCCTCGCCCCACGCCGCCTTCGCCGCCGCTTCGTTGTAGCTGGGGCGATAGTCGGCAAGGAAGCCGTGGTCGGCTTCGGGGTACAGGATGATCTTCGAGGGCGACTTCGCCTTTTCGAGCGCAGCCTTCATCGCATCCACGTCCGCAACAGGAATGCCCTTGTCCTTCCCGCCGTAGAGCCCGAGGACCGGCGCCTTCAGCCGCGCCGCCACCTCGATCGGCTGGCTGGTTATGATCGGCGGCTTGTTCTCGCCCGTCAGCCTGCCGTACCACGCGACGCCCGCATCCACGCGCGGGCTGTACGCGGCATAGAGCCACGTGATGCGCCCGCCCCAGCAGAAGCCGGTGATGCCGAGCTTCGAGGAGTCGCCGCCGTCCGCCGCCGCGAACGCCGCCGCCCTGTCGAGATCGTCCATCACGATCGCGTCGGGCACCTTCGAAACGATGCCCGAGATCAATGTCTGGATATCCGTCTCCTTCGTGGCATCGCCCCAGCGCGCGTAAAGATCGGGTGCGATCGCATAATAGCCCGCGTGGGCGAGGCGCCGGCAGATGTCCTTGATCCATTCGTGCACGCCGAAAATCTCGTGCACCACCAGGATCACCGGCGCGCGCCCGCCGCCTGCGGGTTTCACGCGATAGGCGGGCATCTGGCCCTGCTGCACGGAGATCGAAAGCATACGCTCGTCGAGGCCCTTGAGATCGGTCTTGAGCGTGCTGGCGGCGACAGGCTGCACGGCGGCGGCGAACCCGGCGGCGAACGTGCCGCCGACGAGCACACCCCGGCGCGAGAGGCCGGTGGAGGCGACCCAGTTCCGGTCTTCAGGCAAACGGTCGGTTGTCATGGCGATGGCTCCCTCTTTTCACGTGCGAACGAAGGCGAGGGCACCTGGATGCGGGGGATGGCGCCCGTGGCGACAATGCACCACGGGCTCTTTTGTTGCCAGTGCGAGGCGATGATGCGGAGGAGATTATAGGGCGGCCCCGGTATGATACCGAGGCCGCCCGTTTTGGCAGCGTGACCCGTTTTTCAAGCACCGTTCTGTTCGCGGTCGGCATATCGGCGGGTGATCGCCGTTCGGAGCGGGTGAGATGGTCGTTGTTCTCGTTGTCGTATGCCGCGGTTCCGAATGCCGCCGAGGGTGGCCCCAGGGTCGGCGGAGACAAAGCATGGACCATGCCAGATGATGGAAAGCGCGCATTCCAGCCGTAGCTTCTCTCGCCTACTTTCAAGGGTGTAAAGAAGATCGACAGCCGCTATTCCTCAGCCTGCAACACGCAGAGCGGAGACGGGCAATGGCGAACTCGCGTTCGGTCACGATTTCAACCGCGAAGGCGGGCATCGGCTTCGGCACGGCGCTCGCGATCACGATTTCGTGGAGCCTCCACAAATCGATCCTGTGGGCGATCGTCCACGGCTTCTTCTCGTGGTTCTACGTCCTTTATTACGTGCTGAAGCGCTGACGACCGGGGTGAATTCGGTTATCATCGGCGCCTGGGAGAGGGGGACGGCCGATGGTTCGGAAGATACTGGGCACGTTCATAGGCATTGTCGCCGCGATGCTGGTGGTCGCGGCGATGGATTATGTCAGCCGGATGCTGGTACCGGAGGCGGTGAGCGCGGCCGCCTTCGCGGCGGTGCCCACCTCGGCAAAGCTGGTGATGGCGCTCGGCTGGTTTCTGGCGACGCTCGTCGGCGGGCTCCTGGCCGTGCGCATCGCGCGCTGGGCGGCTTCGGGCTGGATCATCGCCGGGCTCATCCTTGCGGTGTGCCTCTACAACGGCGTCACGATTCCGGGCGTGCCGCTGTGGATGCAGATCGCGGGCGTGATCGCGCCGCTCCTTGCGGGGTTCATTGTTCGGGCCGTTTCGAAACCCGCCTGACCGATCAGAGCTGGCAGGTGCCTTCGCGGGTTTCGGGCGCGGCCCCGGCGCGATACCAGCGCGTCTTGCCCGGCAGCGCGGCGGCATCCTGATAGCAGACCTCGGCGGCCGTTCCGGCGGGGTCGATCAGCACGGTCCACTGATGGTCACCGCAATTGTGCTGCTCGCACGCCCATGCCACGACCTTGCCGTTCTTCATCTCGAAGGGGGCCGAGGGGCCGCCGCGTTCGCCCATCACCCAGCCGAGCACGGCCTTGTCGGGAATCGCGGCGGCGATCGCGGACTTGACCACGGGCTGATCGAAAAAGGCGACGTCGTTCACCTTGTCGAACGGATACTTGCCGGCATAGGCGGCGAGATCGACTCCACCGGTGCCCACACCGGTTTTCGACGGCGCCGGCGCTGCGGTCTCGACATCGGCTTCCGGCGTCGTGCCGCCTGCCGCCGCATCCACGCTGCTTGGGTCCATGGCATCCACCTCGGGCTGGTCCGCCGGGGCTGCGTTGTCGCAGGCCGCGGCCACAAATCCGGCGAGCAGAATCACCAGTGTCCGCATCTCTCGTTCCCTCCCCTTCAGGTCTCTTGCGGCATTATGGCAGCGATCAACCCGTCTTGTCATCCGCGCGGTCGAGCAGATCATCAGTCACCTGCATCAGCAGCAGCGGTTCGTCGGCCGCGTCCTCGATCGCGTCCACGAAAGCCGCGCGCGTTTCCGGGTCGTCATAGGTCATCTTCGCATCAAATGCCCGGCGCCAGCTTGCTTCGTCGGGCCATTCCGCCACGCCGATGAAGCGACCTTCCGAATCCCGGTGCAGGCGCGAGCCGAGGCTGCCGTAGCGTTCGCGGATGAGTTCGGTGCCGCGTCGCCACGCCGCGCGGAACTGCGCTTCCTTGCCCGGTTTCACCTTCCACCAATAGGCTGCGACGAACATCATCCTGCCTCCGATTGCGCCCGATTCCATGGAAAGAACGCACGGCACCCCGAAAAGCGCCTTGGAGACGGACCGATTCAGACATAGCCTGCGCGCAAAGCCCCCCGAGGAGGATCGTTTGATGCGCCTGTTCAGCCTTGCCGTCGCGGCAGCCGTCACCATCGCCAGCCCCGCGCTCGCCGCGCTCGCCGTCGGCGCGAATGCGCCGGTGTTCACGACAAAGGCCTCGCTTGCCGGAAAGCCCTTTGATTTCTCGCTGGCATCGGCGCTGAAAAAAGGCCCGGTCGTGCTCTACTTCTTCCCCGCCGCCTTCACCCCGGGGTGCACGGTGGAAGCCAACGCCTTCGCCGACGCCACTGACGATTTCGCGAAGATGGGCGCCACCGTGATCGGCATGTCCAACGACCCAATCGAGAAACTGAACGAATTCTCGGTGAAGGAATGCCGCAACAAGTTCGCGGTCGGCGTGGCGGATAAGGCGCTCATCAAAAAGTACGACGTACCGCTGGCGCTCATGCCCGGCCGTTCCAACCGTACGTCCTACGTGATCGCACCCGACGGCAAGATCCTCTTCGTCCATTCGGAAATGGCGCCGAAGGGCCACATCACCGGCACGATGGCAGCCGTGAAGGCATGGCACGCCGCGCACGCGGGCACCAAGGGCAAGGGCGCGAAGTAGGGCTCAGAAGCTCAGGAACGTCTTGAAGCCGCCGTAGATCATGCGCTTGCCGTCAAAGGGCGTGTTCTCATGGTCGTGCTTCAGGCGTTCGTCGGCCATCACCTTGGCATTGATTGCGTCCCGCGCCTCGCGTGACGGGTAAGTGATCCACGAAAAGATCACGACCTCGCCGTCTTTCGCCTGCACGGCACGCGGAAACGACGTGAGTTCGCCATAGGGCACGTCGTCCGCGACGCACTCCACATAGGAAAGCGCGCCATGCTCCATCCACACCTCGCCCGCCAGCGTGGCAAGCGCCCGATACTCATCCAACCGATCTTGCGGCACCGCGAGCACGAAACCATCGACGTAGGTCATGTGTAGTCTCCCAAGCGTGCGTTTTCCCATGAGTCGCGCCAGCGATACGTGAAGTAAGCAATATGCAAGAAGTGCGTGCAAGACTTGTACGATGATTGATGCACTTCTTCGGTTTGCTTCGCTCGACACGCTGGTGTTCGCGCTTGTTCTTGGCGGCGTCGCTGCGGGAATTGGGCTGGAACGGCTGCTTCCCAGCGGGCGCAGGCAAACGCGAAAAGGCGGGCGGGGCAGGCCCTGGCAAGCGCGTGCTGTGCCGCCGGCCAGCATCACAGATCCCGCCGAGCAGCTTCGCGTTGTCGCGGCGGCGGAGTTTACGAAGCAAACCCTCCTCAACAAACAGGAAGCCAAGGTTCTCCGTGCTGCCGAGAGCGCAGTTGCCGAAAGTGGGGTCGATTGGCGCGTCATGGCGCAGGTGAGCCTTGGCGAAATCCTGCGAACGCAAAATCCGCGCGCCTTCGCCGCAATCAATTCAAAGCGCGTGGATTTGCTGTTGGTTTCCCAGTTCGGCCTGCCGGTTGCGGCCATCGAATATCAGGGCAGTGGTCATTATCAGTCTACCGCTGCCATTCGCGATGCGGTGAAGAAGGAAGCGCTGCGCAAGGCCGGCGTCGAATATATTGAAATCATGGGCAAGCACACCGCCGATGACGTACGGCGCGAAATCGGTCGGCTGGCCTTTGCTGAAATGAAAAAGCCGTCACCCGCTCAAGCGCGTCGTTTCTTCCCACGACCCACCGCATTCAGAGGAACCAGTCCCGGCCAGACCCATTCTCCTGACGACAGGAATGGGAAAGGAACCGGCGATGGCAGCGAAGGTGAGCAAGCTTCATGAAGACGAATTGCCAGGGCACGAAAGCCGGCTCGCGCCGAGGCCTGATTGGGAGCCGCGCTATCCGGGCTCCGGGCGGCTGAAGGGCAAGGTCGCCCTTATCACGGGCGCGGACAGCGGCATCGGGCGTGCGGTGGCGGCGCTCTATGCGCGCGAGGGGGCAAAGGTCGCGATCCTTTACCTTTGCGAGCATGACGATGCGAAGGAAACCGCGCGCATCGTGAAGGAGGAGGGCTGCGAGGCGCTGACGATCGCGGGGGATATCGGCGACAAGGCATTCTGCGAGGATGCGGTCGCGAAAGTGGTGAAGGCGTTCGGCCGCCTCGACATCCTCGTCAACAACGCCGGCGAGCAGCACCCTGACAAGGACATCACCGATATTTCCGACAAGCAGCTGCGGCGCACGTTCCAGACCAATGTGTTCGGCATGTTCTACCTGACGCAGGCGGCGCGGCCGCACCTGAAGACGGGCGCGGCGATCATCAATTGCACCAGCGTCACCATGTATCAGGGCTCCGAGGAGTTGCTCGATTACTCTGCCACAAAGGGCGCGATCACCGCGTTCACGCGCAGCCTTTCGGAAAACCTCGTGGGGAAGGGCATTCGCGTCAACGCGGTCGCGCCCGGACCTATCTGGACGCCGCTCAATCCGTGCGGCGGGGCGAGCGAGGAGAAGCTGGAGCACTTTGGGGAATCGACGCCGATGGGCCGGCCGGGGCAGCCAAGCGAGGTGGCGCCCGCCTTTCTGTTCCTTGCCTGTGAGGACGCGAGTTACATGTCGGGGCAGGTGCTGCACCCCAATGGCGGGGTGATCGTGAACGGCTGAGCGCTTGCATCGCTGCGCGGCGAGGCCCAGAGGGGGCGCGCAGCGATGGGGAACGAGTGATGGCCGAAGAAGAGTATGTATACGACGAGGAGTCGGGTGAGTGGATCAGCGCTGCTGATGCGGTGGCGCGGGCTGTGGTGGAGGTGCGGGATGCAAGTGGAAACTTGCTTGCCGACGGGGACAGCGTGACGCTGATCAAGGATTTGAAGGTGAAGGGCGCGGGGCAGACGCTGAAGGTCGGCACCGTGATCAAATCTATCCGCCTGACGGGCGACCCGCAGGAAATAGACTGCCGGTTCGACGGCATCAAAGGCCTCGTCCTGCGCGCCGAGTTCGTGAAAAAGCGCTAAAGCCGCGCGATCAGCGCCTGCGCAGCTGCGGGCGCACGGACCTTGGCGCCGTTGATCATGAACACGAACGTATCGCCACGCTTCGCCCAGCCGCGGGCCTTTGCGGCCCAATCATCGAGCGCGGCGGGCGTGTAGCCGGTGGGCACATCCTCCTCCGCGCGTTGGAGGCGGGCGTAAGCGAAATCGGCGGGGGCCTCGTCGATCGTCGGGTAGCCCGCCTTGTCGGCGTAGACGATCGCCGCACCTGCATCCTTCGCGAGGCGCACGAACGCGGCATCCTCGAAGCTCGCGTGGCGGACCTCCAGCGCATGGCGCACGGGGCGAGGCCCGATCTTGGCGGGAAGCAGTTTGAGAAACCCCGCGAAGTCCTGCGGATCAAACGCCTTGGTGTGCGGGAACTGCCAGAGGATGGGGCCGAGCTTGTCTTCTAGCGCTTCAAGACCTTGCCCCAGAAACTTCGCGACCGACTCCGCGCCATCAGCAAGTTTCTTGCGAACCGTGGTGAACCGCGAGGCCTTCACGCTGAACAGGAAGCCTTCGGGCGCGGCCTCCGCCCACTTGGCAAAGCTCGCGGGCTTGAAGCTGCTGTAGAACGTGCCGTTGATCTCGATAGCGCCCATGCGCGCGGCGGCATATTCCAGCTCCCGCGCCTGCGCGAGGCCCTGCGGGTAGAACGTCCCGCGCCACGGCTCATAAGTCCAGCCGCCGATGCCGACGCGTATCCGCCCCCCGCTCACAGGCTCACGCTGCCCAGGCGAATGGCAGCGGAAGTTGCACCTTCTCCGTAACCTCGCCGAGCGGCCATGATCCGTGCGTAACGTGACGTCCGGCGCCGACATGGCTTTCGATGAGCACAAGCTCGTCCGCACGCCAGCTGATCGGATCGACCGCCTCGGTGCCCGTGCGCCACTGGTGGCCGTGCGCGAGGGTCATGTGCGGGGGCGACGCCGGCACGTCTGCCGCGACGCCCGCCTCGGCGAGGCGCTGCACGAGATCGTCGCGGAAGCTTTCGACGAACGTCAGCGGTTCCGATGCGGTGAGCAGCGCGCGGTCGTTCGCGCGCACCAGCTGATCGAGCACCGGGCGCTGCGCGGGGAGGGCGACCTCGTGCAGCGCCTCGCCGACGCGCTCCACGAGCCGAGGCTGCGGCGTTTCATAGGTGCCGCCGAGCATCGCGAGCGTGATGTGCAGCCGCTCGGCGGGCAGCCGGGTTCCGGCGAGTCGGTACACCGGCCCCATCAGCCCGAGCGTGGTCGCCAGCAGCGACGGCGGCCGCAGCGCGAGGAAATAGCGATGGAAAACGACGTTTTGCATGACACGCCTCTCATCCGTTCCGTCGATCCTCAATAGAACAAAAGAGGAACGACCGCAACCCCCGTCAAGACAACGCACGAAGCGCCATCCGGTTCTGCCGATTTCCGGCGCATCCGTGGGTGAATACGGCTAAGGACGGCGGCGGGGCATCGGCTCCGGCGAAACGAGGACACGGCGATGGCCAAGGGTCAGAAGAAATCGAACAAGGAAGCCCGCAAACCCAAGGCGGAAAAGCCCAAGAAGACCAACGTCTCGCAGCCTTCGAACAAGCCGGGCGGGCTCGTCACGCTCAAGAGCTGAGCGGCGGCGCGAGATACGCGCGCAGGCGCATCCAGTTCGCCTGCTTCACCGCGCCGGGCACGGCGCAGGCGCCGCTGCTCGACAGCAGCGTGAGCACGCGCCAGCGCGCGGCATCCTCGCCGAGCTGACGCAGCCCGATCCGCTCGGCGGTGCGCCCGTTGAAGGCGATCGTCTCCAGCGCCGGCAGCGCGTCCGCCATCGCGGCGAGGTCGCGCGCGGCGGGATGGCGAATGGCGCTGTCGAGGCTGCCCGAACGCTGCGCGTGCGCGATCACGTCCCACAGCCCGATACCGCGCGCGAGCAGAGCCTCCAGCCGCGCCGCATAGGGCATCGCCGCAAGCTCGGCCCCCACCGCCGCGCCGAGCAACCGCCAGAACCCGTTCCCCGGATTCGCATAATATTCCTGCGCCGCCAGCGAAGCCCGCCCCGGCAGGCTGCCCAGGATCAGCACCCGCGTGCGCGCGTCCGCCACGGGCGGGAAGGCGTGCGCGCGGGACAACATGCGAATATTATTTGGAAATTGCCTGCTCCACGAATTTAAAAATCAATTCAGTGCAATCAAGGGCTTTCTTGAATTCTTCAATAGTCATCTTTGCGCCATCTGAGTGACTTACTAAATGTCTATTCGTTATAGCGTCAAGATAAGGTTGTATACTTGTTCCATCAATTTCATTATATAATAATTCGTCTTCTTCGCACCCAAACTTTTTCAGTATGTCATTAATGTCCGATTTCTTTGTTCTTCTTATCATTGCTTCATTGGTTTTGATAATAAAAATCGATACCTTTGGATCGGAAATCTGATTTAGTCTAGTTTCCATAATTTTTACGAGGCCTATTTCAACCTCAGAATAAAAGCAAACTAAAAGGTATTGAACAAAAAAACTTTCAAGAAGAGCATTTCTTCCAATAGAAAGAATATGAGATTCTATTGCCTCATAAGCAAAGCGTGTTTTTTCAAGTCTCATATTTACGCTAAGAATTCAAATGCCTCAGAAAGGCGCGTTTTTACTGCTAGGTCATCGCTAGTATTGTATGTAATTGAATTCGAATACGCCTCGTTTTCTCGGAGTCTGGCGAATTTTTCAGATAAATCCTGAATGGCTATATCTGCGAGTACTGCCGCCATCACAGAATCTAGGGCTCCGTAATTAAGTCGACCGCGCAAATGAAAAGGTTTTTGCCCCAATTCTTCTAAAATAAATTTGCAAGATCTTCCAAAGTTGTCGATAAGGTCTTCGAAATTCTCTTCGCCTCGTCGTTTTTCCATATATTTATTCAAAAACCCCTTCATGGGTTTTTCGTATTCATTATGGCCTTCTGTAAGTGCTAAACACCGTAAAATTAGTTCTACATCACGTAAGCGTTTATCGGGTTTGCTTTTTCCAACAATTTCTCGCCATGCGGGGATGGAGTTCATTTCCTTCAGTGCCGAAACAAATGGCCCATAAGAAACACACTGTCGCACTTCCATCGGATTGAGATTAACGCCCCCCGTGTTTAATCTCTCAAAAACGTGATAAATTGATGTGTCGTCATTGGGATTAATTTGCTGAATTATAGTGGCTCGAAGCGTTTGCCCTTTTAGCTTAAACTGTTCTTCGTCTGTCAAATCGGAGAACGATTTCCCCTCATATCTTTGGTCAACATTTTTTAATCTAAATTTTTTATCTTCAAACAGACCTTTTATATATCTTATAATTGAAACAATTCTTTGTTGCCCATCTATAATTAAGTATCCTGTTTTAACTCTTTCTTTATAAAGAAAAACTCCTGGAACTGGTAATCCAAGTAGGAAACTTTCTATAAGTTTACTCGCTTTTACGCTGTCCCAAACGTACATTCTTTGGAAATCAGGAACAATTAGTTCTTTCCTATCCCAATGATCGACATACCCTCCCAAAGTGATGTCTGCGGGGTAGTTCATTATTTCAAATTCAAGTTTTGGCTCTTGTTCGTCCTCAGGACTATCTTCAGTTTTCTCGGCATCCCATTCTTCGGTTTCGTCAGCCATTTTTCGTTCCTGAAATTCAATTGAGTCGTGGAAAGTAATTAATCGCCATCTTAATGCAAGGCGCCTTAAAAACTGCGACTAGGAGGCGAAGGGGTGGTCTCCACATTTTCAGTTTCGTATCCTATCAGGACAAGTCGGACCTCAATCCGCCTTCTGAAGGACGGAGCGGGCGGAATTTCTCCCGTCCGCCGGCAAATAAATCTCCCCGCCCTTTTCCTTAAATTTCTCGCTCATCTCCGCCATCCCCTTCGCCGCATCCTCAGCCGCGATGAACGTATCCGCGCTCTGGTTCTGCTTGGCGGCGAAGTCGCGCACTTCCTGGGTGATCTTCATCGAGCAGAACTTCGGCCCGCACATGGAGCAGAAGTGCGCGGTCTTCGCGCCTTCCGCCGGGAGGGTCTGGTCGTGGTATTCCTCGGCCGTATCGGGATCGAGCGACAGGTTGAACTGGTCGCGCCAGCGGAACTCGAACCTTGCCTTGCTGAGCGCGTCGTCGCGCACCTTCGCCGCCGGATGCCCCTTGGCGAGGTCCGCCGCGTGGGCGGCGAGCTTGTAGGTGACGACGCCGACCTTCACGTCGTCGCGGTCAGGGAGGCCGAGGTGTTCCTTCGGCGTCACGTAGCAGAGCATCGCCGTGCCGAACCAGCCGATCATCGCCGCGCCGATGGCGGACGTGATGTGGTCGTATCCGGGCGCGATGTCGGTGGTGAGCGGCCCGAGTGTGTAGAAGGGCGCCTCGCCGCAGGCTTCCAGCTGCTTGTCCATGTTGGCCTTGATCTTGTGCATCGGCACGTGGCCGGGGCCTTCGATCATCACCTGCACGTCGTGCTTCCACGCCACCTGCGTCAGCTCGCCGAGCGTCGCGAGTTCGCTGAACTGCGCCTCGTCGTTCGCGTCCGCGATCGAACCGGGGCGCAGGCCGTCACCCAGCGAGAAGGCGATGTCGTATGCCTTCATGATCTCGCAGATGTCCTCGAAATGATCGTAGAGGAAGCTCTCCTTGTGGTGGCTGAGGCACCATTTCGCCATGATCGATCCGCCGCGCGAAACGATGCCGGTGACGCGCTTCGCCGTCATCGGGATGTAGGGCAGGCGCACGCCCGCGTGGATGGTGAAATAGTCGACGCCCTGCTCGGCCTGCTCGATCAGCGTGTCGCGGAAGATCTCCCACGTCAGGTCTTCGGCGACGCCGCCGACCTTCTCCAGCGCCTGATAGATCGGCACGGTGCCGATGGGGACGGGGCTGTTGCGGATGATCCATTCGCGCGTGTCGTGGATGTTGCGGCCCGTCGAAAGGTCCATCACCGTGTCCGCGCCCCAGCGGATCGACCAGACCATCTTGTCCACCTCGTTCGCCACGTTGCTGGCGACAGCGGAGTTGCCGATGTTGGCGTTGATCTTCACCAGGAAGTTGCGGCCGATGGCCATCGGCTCCGATTCCGGGTGGTTGATGTTGTTGGGGATGATGGCGCGGCCGCGCGCGATCTCGTCGCGCACGAACTCGGGGGTGACGTAATCGGGGATGGCGGCGCCGAAGTCCTGCCCGTCGCGGACGTAGTCCTTCAGGCGCGCGCGGCCCAGGTTCTCGCGCTCGGCGACATATTCCATCTCGGGGGTGATGATGCCGCGGCGGGCGTAGTGCATCTGGCTGACGTTCATGCCGGGCTTGGCGCGCAGGGGGCGCTTCACGACATTGGGGAAGGGCTGCACGCCGCCGGAGCGGTCCGGGCCGAGCTGGCCGTTGTCCTCGGGGCGGGTTTCGCGGGCGTCGTAGCTCTCCACGTCGCCGCGGCCGACGATCCAGTCGCGGCGGATCGCGGGGAGGCCGGCGTTGATGTCGATGCGGGCGCCGGGATCGGTGTAGGGGCCGGAGGTGTCGTAGACGCGGACGGAGGGCTCGCCCGAGGTCGGCTCCAGGTCGATCTCGCGCATCGCGACCTTGTGGGGGCCGACGTAGATCTTGCGGCTGCCCCGGATGGGTCCGGTGGTGACGCCAATCTCGGTGCGGGCGGGGATGTCGGCCATGTGTCGTGCTCCGTCTCATGGGGCGGGCTGGCGCGGGGATATGGCAGTGGCAGCGCGCCCGGCCTGGGCGACTGCGGTTCCGATCCCTACGCCGGCACGACCCGGGTCAGGTTCGAAGGGTTCCCCCGCTCGCGCGGCGATCTCAGCCCGGCGACCACCGGGTACCCCTTGGAACGAATGCTGCGGCGGACTCTGCGGACTTCGTGCGCGCCTGTCAATTCGCGGTGTGCTTGACGGATGCGGAAGGGGGTGGTGAATGCAGCGGCGCAGCGACACACTGTGCGCTCTGGTTGCGGGGGACGGGTTTTGCGACATGCGCGCATCGGCTATTGCCACTGGGGCGCGGACGAGGTGCGCGCCGTGCTCGCCGGGTGGACGGGTCGCGCGGCGGACGCTCCCGAGCGGCTGAACGCTGCGATTGCGGGCCTTGGCTACGGCGACGTTCATCTCGTCAATCGCGGGAAAACCGCCCTTTCACTAGCGCTGGAGGTGATGAAGGCGCTGGCGCCGGGCCGCACAAAGGTGCTGGTGCCCGCCTATTGCTGTCCCGCCGTCCCCAAGGCGGTGCGCGAGGCGGGCCTGGAGCCGCTGGCGGTGAGCGTGGGGGACGATCTCAATCTGGACATTGAAGCCCTGCCCGCCGCTGTGGGGGCGGACGTGCTCGCGATCGTGGCGGTCCACATGTACGGGGCGCGGCTGGATGTGGATGCCGTGACTGCGATCGCCCGGCCCCACGGCATTCGGGTCATCGACGATGCGGCGCATGTGCTCGGCGACGATCTCGGCACGCGCGGGGATTTCGGGCTGCTCAGCTTCAATCAATCGAAAACGCTGACCGGGGGCGCGCCGAACGGCGGCGGCGCGCTGCTCGTGAACGCGCCGGAGCTTCGTGATGCGACCCGCGCGGCGTGGCAGGCCATGCCGCGCGCGCCGATGCGGCGGCGGCAACACGCCTGGTTTCTTTATGCGTATGCGCTGGATCCGTTTCCGCGGCGCTTGCCCTCTTATGCGACGCGTCTCGTGCGGCCAGTGGCGCAGTGGTGCGAAGCGCGCGACGACAGCCGGTCGCATATGTCGGAAACGGCGGCGGCGGCAGTGCTCTCGCAGATGCCGAAACTTCCGGCGATCCGGGCTTCTCGTGCGCGCATCATGGGCTGGTACGCCGATACGATCGCGAAGCCCATGTGGCTGCCGCAATACGTACCGGGCGCATACCGCACGCGCATGATCGTGGCGTGGGACGGAGGCCGGACATCGCGGGAGGTGCGCTCTGCGATGCTCGACGCGGGGATATCGGTGCGCACGCCCTATCCGGCGTGGTCGGACGAAGCCGCGAGCCTGCTGGGCGATCGGTTCGTGCGGCAGATCGAGCTTCCGGGCGACCCGCGACTCCGCGAGGCGGACGTGCTCGGTATCGTGGACACGCTGACCAGAATAATCGGCTAGGCTGCAGAGGGGCGGCGGAAGCGCGTGAGCGCATTCTTCAGGATTTCCAGCACCTTGCTTTCAAAGCCGTCGGGTGATCCCGCCAACTTCCAGAGCAGCACATGAGCCGCAACATAAACGATGGCGCCGACTGCGATGCGCGGCAGTACGGACAGAAGAATGGCAAATTCTGACATGCCCGCCGGCGATGACGCGGGCATCAGTATCAATACCGCCGACATGACGGCGACGGCGACGAGGCTGCGCCAGCCCATCAGGAAGGCCGCGAAGAACGAGTCCTTCAACAAGGATTTGGCAAAGAGCATGTTTACCGAGGCGCGCAGCATAAGGTAGCCCGCCATGGCGTAGATCATGCCGGATGCGCCGTGCTCGCTCGCGGCGTACCAGAACATCGGCAGCGCGATAACGGCCATGAATGTCGCGCGCATCACCATCTGCCGAAGCGCGAGTTTCGCCATCGCCAGACCGTTCGTGGAAGCGCCGACCATCGAGATCGCGTAGGCGGGGCCAAACACCTGGACGACCTGCGGGGCTTCAACAAGCCACTTTTGCCCGACGATCAGCGCTACGAGTTCGGGGGCAAGCAGCGCCGAGCCAAATCCGATAGGCAGCGCAATGCCGAGAACCGTTGCCTGTGCCTTGCGGTAGGCCACGCGCAGGCGCGCCGTATCGTGCGCGAGCGCGGCGAGACCCGGAAAGAGTGCCTGCGTCAGCGGGCCGGTGAGTTCTCGCGTGGCGAGCTGCGAAATGTCCTTGCCGACCGTATAGAAACCGAGCGCATGAGCGCCCGCGTAGCGCCCAAGCAGAAGCGTAGGTGCTGACGTGGTCATGTAGTCGAGGATGGCATCGATGGTCATCCAGCTGCCGAAGCGCAGGAACACGCCGCTTTCGCGAAACCCGAACTTGGGTTTGTAGGGAATGCGCCAATAGCTGAACAGGGTTTCTGTCAGGCGGCCCGCGACCGTGCCCGCGACGATGGCCCAATAGCTTTCGGTGAGAATAGCGACCGCGATTGCCGAGAGCGATCCGATGACGGTGGAGAGTGCGACGCGCTTGAATTCACGCGAAAAGTCGATGTTTCTGCGAAACATCAGCATGGCGGGGTTTTTCAGCCCATCGAAGATCAGCACGATCGAGATGACCCGCAGCACATCGGCCAGTGCTGGCTCCTTCGCGTAGGCGGCGATCGGTTCCGCGAAAGCGAATAGCAGGCCGGCCACGATGATGCCGCGCAGCAGATTGATCGTGAAACCCGTATCAAGGTGCGTGGTGTTCACCTCGCGCATCGAAATGAGCGCGCTGTTGACGCGTATGTCGGAAAACACCTGCGTCAGGCCGATGATGGCGATGGCATAGGAGGCGACGCCATAGTCCGAAGGATCGAGCAGACGGCCCAGGACCATCAGGTTGACCAGGCTGAACAGGCGGAGAACGAAGCGCGCGCCTGTCATGAACAGCGCGCCCTTCAGCACGCGGTCCCCCACATTCTTGTCGCTGCGTTCGAACTTCATGGGCACCCGTTAAGGCGTATGGGTTTCAAAGGAAATAACGCATACGCAGCGTCTGTGTCGTCTCGCCTTCCACGTGGAAGCGGGCTTTGTCGAACTTCGGCGGGCCGAAGGCGATCTTCGCGTTGTTCGAGAAGGCAACGCCCTCCGTCGGCATACCGATGAAGCTCTTGTCGAGCTTCTTGTTGTCGTTCTCGTCATGGATCGCGGAGATGGCGTAGTCGCCCGGCGGCAGCCCGGTGATGTCGAGCACGGGATTCGATGCCGGCACGCTTTCCTTTGTGGCGCCGATGCCATGCGTGCAGTCCGGATAGCCCGACGCGTCGCGCCACAGGCAGAGGCGGATGCTGCCCTTCTGCGAGCGCAGCCCCTCAAACGTCAGGTGCAGCGAGGCCTGCGGCGGCGCCGCGCCGAGAAGCGGCAGGCACGCCGCCATGATGAGCACGCGTTTCAGCATCGAAATCTCCAAGGCCGCTGTCCGTCTGGCAAAACCTGTCCCAGTGCCGGAAATAGAGGCCGTAATTGCAGCGATAATCCTGATGATGCCGGTGATGGTGCGACGCGGTTATCACCAGCTTCCCGAACAGCCCGTTAACCAGCCTGCGCGGGAACAGCTCCCAGCCGATGTGGTTGGTGACACCGAAAAAGGTCATCACCGTCAGCACGAGGCCGAGCGCGGCGACATGAATGGGAATGATGAACGTCAGCGCCGGGATCAGCGCCGCGCCGATCAGCGACTCCCACGGATGAAAGCTCATCGCGGCCCATGCGGTCGGCGGGCGGCTGTCGTGGTGCACCTTGTGGATACGCGCGAACAGCCGGGGCGCGTGCATCCAGCGGTGCGTCCAGTAGAAATACGTGTCGTGGACGAGGAGGTAGGCGAGCACGCTCGCCGGGAGCCACCACCAGCCATAGGCGTCGGGGTCGGTGTAGATGCGCGTCCAGCCGCGCGCCTGCCACGCATAGACCGCGAGCCCCGCCGGCACCGCATAGATTGCCGCGGCCGTCAGCGACCAGCCGATCTCGCCGCGGATCTGCCGCGCCATCCGCGCGCCCGCGTAGATGCCGGGCCGCACGCGCCCCGAAAGCCACGCAAACGCGCCTGAAACCGCCAGATAGCGGACGGCGACGATCAGGATCATCGCGGCGACGGTGAGGAGGGCTTCGACCACGCGCGCCTTCTATCAGCCGCGCGGCCCCCGGTCATGCAAATCCGGTGGCATTTGTGTGCCGACCCGCTACACCTGAAAGGGTATGGATTTCGACCTGATCCTGGTGGGCGGGGGCCTGGCATCGGGGCTTGCGGGGCTAAGGCTTGCCACGCGGCGACCGGAGCTTCGCGTCGCGATCGTGGAGGCTGAAAGCCGGATCGGCGGCGATCACATCTGGTCTTCCTTCGACAGCGACATGACGCCCGCGCAGCGCGAATGGACCGCACCCCTCTATGTCGCGCGCTGGCCGCGCTACGATGTTCGCTTCCCGGCGTTCAGCCGAACGCTGCACCACGGCTATGCGAGCGCGCGCTCGGCGAACCTCGATGCCGCCGTTCGTGCCGCCCTGCCTGCCGATTGCCTGCTCTTCGGTCGCAAGGTCCGCAGCCTCGACGCGACCAGCGTGACGCTCGAAACGGGCGAGCGGCTCGGCGCGCGCGTCGTCATCGACGGGCGCGGCCATGCGCCGACGACGGCACTCGATCTGGCGTGGCAGAAGTTCGTGGGCCTCGAGATCGAGATGCTGCGTCCGCACGGCATGGAAATGCCGCTCATCATGGACGCCACCGTCGATCAGGCGGAAGGCTACCGCTTCGTCTACGTGCTGCCGTGGGACGAGCGCCGCCTGCTCATCGAGGACACGTACTACAGCGACACCCCCGATCTCGACGTGGAGACGGTGAAGGCCCGCATCGGGGACTGGGCACTCAGCGCCGGGCTCGGCCCACACGGTGTCGTCAGGAGCGAGCAGGGCGTGCTGCCGCTTGCGCTCGGCGGGAACATCGAGGCGCTTTGGGATGCGGGGACGCCGGGTGTCGCGCGCCTCGGTATGCGGGCGGGGCTTTTCCATCCGCTCACCGGCTACAGCTTTCCCGATGCGGTGCGCACCGCCGATCTTCTCGCGGGTCTGCCGCGCTTTGATCCCGATCTCGTCTACAATGCCATGCGTTCGCACGCGACGCGCACGTGGCATGGGCGCCGTTATTACCGGATGCTCGCGCGCATGTTGTTCCGCGCCGCCGATCCGCCCGCGCGCTACCGCGTGCTTCAGCATTTCTACAGGCTGCCGGAAGCGCTCGTCGCGCGCCTCTATGCGGGCAGCTCGACGCGCGCCGACAAGCTGCGCATCCTTGCGGGCCGCCCGCCAGTCCCTGTAGGGCGTGCGCTCGCGGTGATGCTCGGAATCGATTAGGCGAAAAAATGGCAAAACTTGCAGTGATCGGCAGCGGCTTCGGGGGGCTTGCGCTTGCGGTGCGCCTGCAATCCGCCGGGCATGACGTCACGCTGTTCGAAGCGCGCGAGAAGCCGGGCGGGCGTGCTTATGTTTACGAGGAGGGTGGCTATACGTTCGATGCTGGCCCCACCGTCGTCACCGATCCCACCTGCCTTGAAGAGCTGTTCGCGCTTTCGGGGCGCCGCCTTGCCGATTATGTCGAGCTGATGCCGGTCGAGCCGTTCTACCGCCTGCACTGGCCGGACGGCACGACCTTCAACTACACGGGAGACGACGCGCGCCTCTCCGCCGAAATCGCGGCGCTTTCGCCCGAGGATGTCGAGGGTTACCGGCAGTTCTTCGCCTATTCCGAAGGCGTATTCCGCGAAGGCTACGAAAAGCTCGGGCACGAAGCGTTTCTGGATTTCCGATCCATGCTCGCCGCCGCGCCGCAGCTCATGCGCTACGGCGCGTGGCGTTCGGTCTATTCGGTCGTCGCGAGCCATATCCGCCATCCGAAGCTGCGCGAGGCGTTCAGCTTCCACACGCTTCTCGTGGGCGGAAATCCGTTCAATACCAGCTCGATATACGCACTTATTCATGCGCTGGAGAAGAAGTGGGGCGTCTGGTTCCCGCGCGGGGGCACGCACGCACTGGTGCGCGGCCTCGTTCGACTGTTCGAGGATCTGGGCGGCACGGTGAAGCTGGGGGCGCCCGTCACGGCGATCGAAACCGCTGGCGACCGGGTGACAGGCCTCGTCGCGGGCGGCGAGCGCCACGTGTTCGATGCGGTCGCCTCCAATGGCGACATCGTGCACACCTATGCCGACCTTCTGGGTGCGACCGCGCGCGGAAAATCGGCTGCGAAATCGCTGAAACGAAAACGGTTTTCGCCTTCGCTGTTCGTTGTCTATTTCGGCGCGAAAGGCACATGGCCGGACGTGCCGCACCACAACATCCTGTTCGGCCCGCGCTACCGCGCGCTGCTTGATGAGATTTACGGGGGTGGCGGTCTCGCCGACGATTTCTCGCTCTACCTGCACCATCCGACCGCGTCCGATCCGGGGCTGTCGCCGCCGGGGTGCAGCAGCTTCTACGTGCTGTCGCCGGTGCCGCACCTCGGGAAGTACGATGGCGATTGGGAGAGCCTCGCCCCGGAATATGCCGATCGCATTCTTCGCTCGCTCGACGCGCATGTGCTTCCCGGGCTTCTCGAAAATATCGAGGTCAAAAGCTGGTTTACGCCGCAGGATTTCAGAACCGAACTGAAGGCGCACCTCGGTTCGGCGTTCAGTCTCGAACCCGTGCTCTGGCAGAGCGCGTGGTTCCGCGTGCACAACCGCGACGATGTGATCCCGAACCTCTATTTCGTGGGCGCGGGCACGCATCCCGGCGCCGGGATTCCGGGCGTGGTCGGCTCGGCGAAGGCGACCGCCCGGCTGATGCTCGCCGACCTTTCCGATGGATGAGCTGACCCGCTGGGCGAAGCACAGCATCGCGCGCGGATCGCGCAGCTTTGCGCTCGCCTCGCGACTGTTCGACCCGGAAACCCGGCGCCGCGCCTGGCTGCTTTACGCGTGGTGCCGCCACTGCGACGACGTGATCGACGGGCAGGAAGGGGGGCAGGGCCGTGTGGCCGACGAGGTGCCGGTGACGCTGCGCCTCGCCGAACTGGAGCAGCAGACGCGCGCTGCGCTTGCAGAAAAGAAAAGCGATATCAGTGCATTCGGCGCGATCTCCGTGGTCGCTCACGAAACGCGAATGCCGGACGCCTATCCGCTCGCGCACCTGGCCGGCTACGCGATGGACGTGCACGAGCGCCGCTTCCGCCATATCGAGGACACGCTCGATTATTGCCACCATGTGGCGGGTGTCGTCGGCGAAATGATGGCCGTCGTGATGGGCATCGCGCCCGAAAACCGCGATCTGCTCGTCCGCGCAGCCGACCTTGGCATCGCCTTCCAGCTTACCAACATCGCCCGCGACGTGTTCGACGATGCCGCGCTCGGGCGCTGTTACCTCCCCGAAGACTGGCTTGCCGATGCGGGTATCCCGCCGGGCGATCCTGTGCGGCCCGAACATCGCGGCGCGCTCGTCGGCATCGTTCGCCGGCTGCTCGACCTTGCGGATGCCTATTATGTGTCGGCGCGCGAGGGCGCGCGTCGTCTGCCCCGGCGTTCAGGCCGGGCCGTGCTCTCCGCCGCCGACATCTATGCCGCGATCGGAGACAAGGTCCGCGCGGCGGGGCCTGCGGCGTGGGATCACCGGCAGGGTACGTCGGTCGCCGAAAAGCTGCGCTTCGCGCTCGGCGCCTTCCGGGCGCCCCACCTCACGACGCCGCTACCGCCGCGTCCACCGCTGTGGAAGAAGGGCGATACGCCGGACTGGGCGCCGCCAGCGCCGCCGTCACCGCCTCCGGCGTAAGGCCGAAGTCGGCGAGCCGGTAGCGATGCCCGATATGGCGGCGTTCGCTTGCCATATACGCCTCCATCCGCGCCATCAGCGCGTCTCCAAGCGGCAGGCCGAGCCAGTCGTAAAGGCGGCGCACGCAGTCGTGCCAGTCCTGCTCCATGTCGGCGAAGTCGAGCGCGAAGGCGCGCGTATCGGCAAGCGTGGCCCGAAACGCATCGGCGCGGGCCTGCCGGAGCGCGGTCTTGTGCAGCCACTCGCGGCCGATCCAGGCCGGGTCGACCACGTCCGACTGAACTACCATCTGGTTCCACACGAGCGAACAGCCTGACGCCACAAGCGCGCTTGCCTCGCGCGTCATCAAGATGAAGCGGGCGCCCAGGAAAATTTCAGAAAGCGCAGTCAGGTCTTGTAGATACTGTGGCGACTTCAGAAGCCATGGGAGCTTGGGATCATCGCCGCGGAACCAGCCGGCAACGCGCAGCAGGTCCGCGAAGCGGCGGTAGGCGGGGAGGGCATCGGCGCTTTCGCAGTGGCGGGCGAACGCCGGGATGCGGCGCTGCGCCTCGATCTGCGCGCCCCAGAAGCTATGCTCCAGCAGCCCGGTTTCCTCGTCAGGCTCCATCGGTCCGGTGGGATGCGCGGCGGCATTGCCGGGGTTCACCCAGTTGAGGAAACGCAAGCCGAAGTCCGCCCAGCGGATACGCGGATCGCGCCCGGCGTGCGGCCTCGGCACCGGGCTCAGCGTTTCATAGAGACGGAGGTGCGCGAAGCGATCATCGCAGGCGAGCAGGCGCTGTAGCCGCGTCGTGCCGGAGCGCATCTGGCCGCAGATCACGAGCGGCGGCGCGAGCGGACGCGCGCGGATTTCGGGATGCGCGGTAAGCAGCGCCTCGGCGCGCAGGCGGTCGACGAGCACTTTCAGGATGCTGCCGTGCGCGATGGTGCGCCCGATGGCGTTCATCGGCGCGTCTCGGAGCGCGCCGAGCAGCACCGAAAGATTGTCGCGCCAGGCATCGTCGGGTCCGAAATCGTCCAGCTTTGCCGCGCGGCGCGCCTGCCGGAACAGTCGGTCTTCATCGAGATCGGGCGGCGGCAGAACGCCCGCCGACCACAGTTTCGGCAGCAAACGCTCGGCAAGCCGAAGCGCCGTGGGCCGCGGCGGGAGCCTCACGCGCCCGTCGGCACCCGGATGTCGCCACCGGCGCGCTCAAGCTCCGCCTTCAGCACGCGCACGGGCGGCGCCCACAGAAAACCGAACGACACGGTGCCGTGCTTGCTGTTCACCACATGGTGCAGCCGGTGCGCCTGCACGATGCGCTTCATATAGGCGCTTTTCGGTACATATCCGTGCGCGATGCGGCGGTGGACGATGACGTCATGAAAGCCGAAATAGATCGCGCCGTAGCCCGCGATGCCGATGCCCGCCCACATCCACGCCGGATGCCAGCCCGCCTCCACGCCAAGGTAGATGCACGCGATCGAGGGCAAAGCGAACATGAAGGCGAACCAGTCGTTCTTCTCGAAAAGGCCCGTTCGCGGCTCGTGGTGCGACTTGTGCAGCGACCAGAGGAAGCCGTGCATCACCCAGCGGTGCGCGACATAGGCGACGCCTTCCATGGCGAGCGTCGCGGCGAGTGCGACGAGGATGCCGGTCCAGATGCTCATGGAGCAGAGCTATAGCACCGGGGTCAGCTTGGGTTAAGGCGGATCGGGTGAAGAACGCAGCGAACATCGGAGACCGATTCATGAAGCCAGTGCTGTTTATCCTCACCGCGGCGCTCCTCGCGGGCTGCGCCGCGAGCTATGAAAACCGTATCGAGCGGAGCCTGACGAGCGCGGGCATCTCGCGGCCCGTCGCGGGCTGCATGGCGGACCAGATGGTCGATCGGCTCTCCACCGCGCAGCTCAAGCGACTCGCGCGCTTCGCCAAGGGCGTCGACCGGCGTGAGGTCGAGCAGATGAGCCTGCGGGAAATTCAGAAGCGATTTCAGGCGATCGGCGATCCGGAGATCGTCGAGGTGGTGACGCGTGCCGGGCTCGGCTGCGCGCTGATGGGCGCCTGACGATGCGGCGCGTCCTCGCCATGCTCCCAGCCTTGGGCCTGCTCGCGGCGTGCAATCCGTCGAATGCGCAGATCGAGAGCGCGCTGCTCTCGCGCGGCTTCGGCAAGCAGGAATCGGCGTGCATGGCGCGTGAACTCGCCGGCAGGCTTCAGGAGCGGGACTGGCTGCTGATCGCGGAGGTGGCCGGCGACACGATGCGCACGCAGGACGAATGGCGCGACATGACCGTCGGCGAGATCGGCGACAAGCTGACGAGGCTGGGCGACACGCGCCTCATGTCCACGCTGATGCGCGCGGGAATGGGCTGCGCGCTCCTCGGCAGCGAGCGTGTGGCTGGTGCTACGCTCTAGCGAAGCGGAACGATACCGCGTCCGACAGGCGCCGACGCCAGCTGAGGCGCGGCGGCTTTTGGGCGCGGCAAGCCCAGAACATCAGGATCTTGTAGGCGCAAGGTCCGCGTTCCATCGTCTTCAGTCCCCTGTTTCGATGCGCGAGGCTTAACCAGATCGAGGTTACGTGCGTGTGACGGGCATATGACGTGTCGCAGACTCGTTTCGTCGCGCGGGCGCTGGACAGCGGGAAACGCGCCGTGAGAAGACTCCGGCAGAGCAAAGGGGCGGGGGACGTATGCGTCTGAGAGGGATGGTGTTTCTGCTGGCGCTCGGCGTTGCGGCCTGTGCCGCGCCACCTGCACCGCCGCCTCCCATCAAGGCGCCACCGCCGCCGCCGCAGGTTTCGCGCCCGCCGCAGCCGCCCGCAGGCGTCGATCCTGCCTATGCGCTGCCCGCGAAGGACAGCACCGGCCGCTTCCTCACGCCGAACATCGACCTTGGGCCGCTGGAGACGCTGTTCAACGTCCGCTCCGCGCTCAACGTCGCGGCGCTGAGCTGCGCGACGAGCGCGAACACGGCGCCGCGCGACGGCTACAACCGCTTTCTGAAACTCCACAAGACCGTGCTCGCGAACGCCAACAAGGCGATCGACGCCAAATACCGCCGCGAGCACGGCAGCGCCGGCCTGCGCGTCCGCGACAGCCGGATGACGAAGCTCTACAACCATTATGCCTATCCGCCCGTGAAAGGCGCGTTCTGCGCGAAGACCGCGCGCTATCTCACGGCCGCGAACGCCATGGCCTCAAAGGATCTCGAAACCTGGTCGCTCGGCGCGCTTGCCGACATCGAGCAGGACTTCCAGGATCATTTCCGCCGCATCGAAGCGTTTCAGGCGGAACTTCGGGATTGGCAGCAGCAGAAGGTGGCAGGACTTGCGCAGTAGGCCGCAGTTCAGACCTTGATTTCGAGCGACGCAATCCGATCACCGTCGAGCGCGAAGATGTAGCGGAGATCGATCGGACTGCCGGGAAAGTCGCCGACGAGGTGACTGGTCACAATGGTCGTGTCACCAGCGTTTTCCAGCGCGATCGGCTCGCTCGTGTAGTTGTATTTGGTCGAGGCTTCGGCTTTCCAGACGGCGATGGCGGAACGCCCCACGTGGGTTCGGCCCTCGTCCTTCACCACCGCCTCTTCGGTGAAACAGCGGGCGATGGCGTCGCTGTCCCCCCTGTCTTTGTCGGCTGCGAAATAAGCGGCAATGGGCTTCGGCAGGTCGAGAGGCATGGAAGGTCTCCGGCAGATTGATTGCCGCAGAGCGTGGGACTAGCCTTCGGAAATGACAAGAACGCACGAAAATGTAAGGACCTTACCCGAAGGTAAGAATAGCCATTTGACGCCGGTTTCGGCTGCGGATGGCGTCGAGCAGGTGCTCCGGATCCTGGAGGGGCGCTGGAAGCTCGTGATCCTGTTCCATCTGTTCGGCGGCAAGGTGCTGCGCTTTTCCGATCTGGAACGGGCGATACCGGCGATTTCGCAGAAAATGCTGATCCAGCAGCTTCGCCAGATGGAGAAAGACGGCGTTGTGCGCCGGATCGTTCATCATCAGGTGCCGCCCAAGGTGGAATATTGCCTCACCGATTGGGGACAGGCGCTCTGCCCCGCGCTGGATGCCCTCCTGACTTGGGCTGCCCAGCGTGAAGCTATGGCGCAACCGGCACCAGATTGAATGGTGCGCTCAGGCGTGGCCGATCCAGCCGCGCCAGGTGAACGCCGCGAAGAAAGGTTCGGCATCGGCAAAGCCCGCCGCGCGCAGGATCGCGAGATCATCCTCCGGGCTCATCATGTTGACCGCCGTCGCGACCGCATTACGCGCCATCTCGGCCTGTTCGGGGTCCGCGCCCGAGGCGACTGCGAAACCGGCGTAGCGCGAAAGCCAGAGGTCTCGCGATGCGTCCTGCGGGTAGCTGCCGTGCGCTGCGACGAACGGCGCGCCCGGTTTCAGGCGCGCGTGGATCGCGCGAACGGTGCGCTCGCGTTCGGCAGCACTCAGGAAATGCAGTGTGAGGAGGCATGTGGCCGCATCGAACGGCCCGGCTGGCGCATCGTCGATATAGCCTTCGATAAGCTCGACACCCGCCATCAGCGGGCCGAGCGTGTGCTCCGCCTGCCGCAGCATTGCACCGGCAGGGTCGACGCCCACGAACGTCCAGCCGGGATGCGCTGTGGCGAGCGCTTTCAGTTCGAGGCCGCCGCCCGCGCCAAGGACGAGAACGCGCGCGTCCGAAGGGGCGTGCTCGGCGAGCAGCACAGAGGTCATCCGGTGCAGACCATCGAAGCCGGGCACGAAGCGCGGCGGCCCTTCGGCATAGTGCGCCACGGCGGCGGGATCGGAAAAGGCTTTGACGAAATCCATTGCCCCGTCTTCGGCTTTAGTCGCCATGGTCGTGATCCTTTGCAAATGAGATGCCGCGCTGTTTCAAGCGGGCGTGGAAATCGGCGCTGAGCGCGGCAAGCGTGACGGTTTCGAAGCGTGCCAGCAGCAGCGCCTCGGCTTCGCGAAAAGCGTCGCTCAGCGCGGCGTTCACGGCCTGCTCGACAAGGCAGCCGGGGGATTCGGTGCGGTTGCCGATCGACAGCAGGGCTGGGTGGCCCAGCGCATTGTAAATGTCGCGCAGGGTGACGGCGCCGAGATCGCAGGCGAGCGTCCAGCCGCCGCCGTGCCCCTTTTCGGAGCGCACATAGCCCGCCTCGCGAAGCCCGGCCATCACGCGCCGGATCACCACCGGGTTCGTCTGCATCGCCTTCGCGAGCGTTTCGGATGTCATCGGGCCTTCGTGCTCGGCCATGTGCAGCAGCACATGGAGCACGCCCGACAGGCGGCTGTCGCGTTTCATGTAACTTCAATTAGTGCGTGATAGCGCGAAGCACAAGGGCGCTCGCGAACGCCCTGTGCGATTATGGTTTAGGCCAGCGCCTCGGCGATCAGGCGGCGCGTGTTGGCGATGCCGTAGAGCGCGATGAAGCTGCCCATGCGCGGGCCCTGGCTCGATCCGAGCAGGGTCTCGTAAAGCGCCGCGAACCAGTCGCGCAGGTTTTCGAAGCCGCCTTCCTTGCCGACGGCGTAGACCTCGTTCTGGATCGCCTCGGCTTCCGCATCCGCCGGCAGTGCCGCGAGGCGCGCGTCGAGCTCGCGGAGCGCCGCCGCCTCGCGCGCATCGGGCTTGCGCCGCTTCAGCGTCGGCGCGACGAAATCGCGGTTGTACGCCAGCGCATGGCCGATCAGCTTGTCGACTTCCGGATACGCTTCCGCGCTCGCGCCCGGCACGTAGTTGCCGAGATACGCCCACACCTGCGCGCGGTCCGCGTCCGCGCCCATGACGCCGACGAGGTTGAGCAGCAGCCCGAAGGTGACGGGCATCACCGTGTCCGGCACCTTGCCGCCGTGGACATGGTGCACGGGGTTGCCGAGCTTCTTGTCGAGCGGCTGATCGGCATAGTTCGCGCGGAACTGGAAATATTCGTCCACAGCGCGCGGGATGACGCCGATGTGAAGCTGCTTGGCGCTCTTCGGCTCACGGTAGGCATAGAAGGCGACGCTTTCGCCGGGGCCATAGGTCAACCAGTCCTCAAGCGCGAGGCCGTTGCCCTTGGACTTGGAGATCTTCTCGCCCTTTTCGTCGAGGAACATCTCGTAGATCAGCCCCTCGGGCTTGCGCCCGCCGAGCACCTTGGCGATGCGGCCGGACTGCACGCCCGAATCCGTCAGATCCTTGCCGTACATCTCGTAATCGACATCAAGCGCGACCCAGCGCATCGCCCAGTCGACTTTCCACTGCAGCTTGGCGCCGCCCGAAAGGATGCAGTGCTCGTGCGTCGTGCCGTCTTCCTCGAAGCGGATGAGGCCGGCGGCGGCGTCCACGACCTCGATCGGCACCTGCAGCACCTTGCCCGACACGGGGCTGATCGGGAGCACGGGCGAATAGGTGCGGCGGCGTTCCTCGCGCAGCGTGGGCAGCATGATGTCCATGATCGCCTGATAGTTGGCGAGGACGTTCTTCAGCTGATCGTCGAAGCGGCCCGATGTGTAGTAATCGGTCGAGCTGGCGAATTCGTATTCGAAGCCAAAGCGGTCGAGGAAGGCGCGCAGCATCGCGTTGTTGTGGTGCGCGAAGCTTTCGAACTTCCCGAACGGATCGGGAATGCGCGACAGCGGCTCGCCGAGGTGCGCGGTGAGCATCGCCTGATTGGGGACGTTGTCGGGCACCTTGCGGAGCCCGTCCATATCGTCCGAGAACGCCAGCAGGCGCGTCGGCACGTCCGACATCTCCGCGAAGGCGCGGCGGACCATGGTGGTGCGCAGCACCTCGTTGAACGTGCCGATGTGCGGCAGGCCCGAGGGGCCGTAGCCGGTTTCGAAAAGGACGTTGCCTTTCGTGGGCACGCCGCCTTTCAGACGCGCCAGCACCTTCCGGGCTTCCTCATAGGGCCAGGCTTTGGAAACGAGTGCGGCGGCGCGAAGGTCATCTGTCATGGCGGACACGCGCTAGCGGCAGAGGGCCGCAAGGGCAAGGTTTCGCTTGCACCGGTGAGGCGCGCTGGCCGAAACAGGCAGGCGTGACGACAGCTCCCCTCCCTTGGCCCGCGCTCCACATCGGGCTCGACGGTATCTGGCTTGCCGATGGTGTTGGCGTACGCCGGGTGGAACGGCAGGCCGCGATCCGGCAGCTCGCCGACACACCGACGCTGCTGATAAACGCACCGCTCGTCGCCTCGAAGCTGGGCTACCCGGAGGCGTCGGGCCTCGACGTTCTTGAACTCTTCGCCTTCGTGCATCCCGCGCGTTTCGCGGTGCCGACCGTGCACGGCCTTGCCGCCGTGCTCGACCTCGATTCGGCGCATGAAGGCGCGGCGGAGGCGAAGCTGCTCCGCGCTGTCACCGAAACGCTGCTCGCGCAGATCGAAGGCGGCAAGTGGGACCGTGCGGGCGGCGCGTGGAACACCGCGCGGGCGCTTTCGCGCCTGAAATGGCCTTGGGCGCCCGCCGTTCTTTCGGCGCTCGGCGAACCGCAGGGCCACGACCGCTCGGTCTTCACCAGCCTGCCGAAGTGGGAGGAGGGCGCGCCGCCCGTGCCGGTGCGCGAGGTGATCGTGACCCCAGATGAAGCCGCAGGCCGCCTCGCACAGCTTACCGGCACCGGCGCCGAGGAACGCCCCGGACAGCGTGCCTACACGATCGCCGCCGCCGGCGCGTTCCGGCCGCGCGAAATCCGCGATGCGCCGAACGTCGTGCTCGCCGAGGCGGGCACCGGCATCGGCAAGACGCTGGGCTACCTCTCGCCCGCGTCGCTCTGGGCCGAACAATCCGGCGGCACCGTGTGGCTTTCCACCTACACGAAGGCGCTGCAACGCCAGCTCGATCAGGAAACCGCGCGGCTCTACCCGGATCCGCGCGTGAAGGCGGCGCGGGTCGTCGTCCGCAAGGGCCGCGAGAATTACCTCTGCCTGCTCAACCTTGAGGATGCCGTGCAGGGCGGCTTCGCGGGCCGCGCGGGCATCTTCGCGCAGCTCGTGCAGCGCTGGGCGATGTACAGCCGCGACGGCGACATGGTCGGCGGCGATCTTCCCGGCTGGCTCTCGGGCCTGTTCGGCAAGGCGGCGCGCGCGAGCCTTACCGACCGGCGCGGCGAATGCGTCTATGCGGGCTGCCCGCACTATCGCCGCTGCTTCATCGAGCACGCGGTGCGCGGCACGGCGGACGCGGACCTCGTCATCGCCAACCACGCGCTCGTCATGGTCAATGCCGTGCGCGGCAAAAGCGAAGGCCGAGGCCTCAAGCGCATCGTGTTCGACGAAGGCCACCACCTGTTCGACGCCGCCGACAGCGCCTTCGCGCTCGCGCTCACCGGCGGCGAGGCGATCGAGCTGCGGCGCTGGATCATCGGCCCTGAAAAGCGCAGCAAGGGGCGCCGCCGCGGTCTTGCCGCGCGGCTCGGCGATCTCGTTGCGTTCGACGGCGAGGGTGCGATGCTGCTCGAAGACGCCGTGCACACCGCCGCCGCGCTCCCTGCCGACGGTTGGCTCGGCCGCGTCGTCGAAGGCACGCCGGAAGGCCCGGTCGAACGCCTGCTCGCCGCAGTGCGGGCGCAGGTTTATGCGCGCGCCGATGCGTCGGAAACGGGCTACGGCCTTGAAACCGAGGTCGTCGCGCTCCAGCCCGCGCTCATCGACGCGGCGGAGGTGGCGGCGCGCGCGCTCGAAGCCATCGCCGTGCCGCTCGCCAAGCTCTCGCAGCGCCTCGAAGCGCTCGTCGAGGAATCGCCGGACTGGCTCGACGGCGCCGGCCGCGCCCGTGTCGAGGGTGCGCTGTCCGGGCTCACGTGGCGGCGCGGGATACTCGGCGCCTGGGTGCAACTGCTCGCGCGCATGGGCGGCCCGGCCGACCCGGATTTCGTGGACTGGCTCGCGCTCGAACGTATCGATGGGCGCGAGATCGACGTCGGCATCCGCCGCCACTGGCTCGACCCGACGAAGCCCTTCGCCGAGGCGGTGCTCAAGCAGGCGCACGGCGCGGTGATCACCTCCGCGACGCTGCGCTCGCGCATCACGGACGACACCGCGCCCGACGCCGACTGGCGCGACAGCGAGGCCCGCACCGGCGCATCGCACCTGCCTTTGCCGCCCGTGCGCTTTTCGGCGGACAGCCCCTTCGACTACGCCCGGCAGGCGCGCGTCCTCATCGTCACGGATGTGCAGCGCGGCAATGTCCCGGCGCTCGCGGGCGCCTACAGGGCACTCATTTCCGCGTCGCACGGCGGCGCGCTCGGCCTGTTCACGGCGATCTCTCGGCTGAAGGCTGTCCACGCGCGCATCGAGGAGAGCCTGGCGCGTGAAGGCCTGCCGCTCTTCGCACAGCACATCGATCCCGTCGATGCAGGCACGCTCGTCGACATGTTCCGCGCCGATCCCGCCGCCTCGCTGCTCGGCACCGATGCGCTGCGCGACGGTGTCGACGTGCCAGGCGATTCGCTTCGTCTCGTCGTCCTCGAAGGCGTGCCCTGGCCGCGTCCCACCGTGCTCCACGCTGCGCGCCGCGCCGCGTTCGGCGGCAAGACCTACGACGACCTCGTTGCTTCGGGTCGCATGGCGCAAGCATTCGGCCGCCTCATTCGCCGCGCGAGCGACAAGGGCACGTTCGTGCTGCTCGGCGCCGCCGTGCCGAGCCGCCTCTGCCAGGCTTTCCCGGACGGCGTGACCGTCGAGCGCGTGCCTCTCGACGAGGCGGTTCGCATCGTGCGGGAAATGTCTGCGCCGACACGAAATCTTCCGATGACACCGGACGCGACATCGGGCATCAGCGCCGCGACATGAAGACGATCTTCCTGCTCCGCCACGCCAAATCCAGTTGGGACGACCCTGTCGAACGCGATTTCGACCGGCCCCTGAACACGCGCGGCCGCCGCGCTGCCGAGACGATCGGGCGCTACCTCCGCGAGCAAAGCCTCGCGTTCGACAGCGTCGTCGCCTCTCCGGCGGTGCGCGTCATCGAAACACTGGACGGCGTGGAAAGCGGTGCGGGCCGCCGCCTCGGCGCGACCTTCGACAAGCGCGTCTACATGGCCTCCGCGCCGACCTTGCTCGACATCGTCCACGAAACCGACGCCGGGTCTGAAACGCTGCTCCTCGTCGGCCACAATCCCGGCCTCGAAGACCTGATCTTCCTGCTGACGCCCGCGGGCAGCGGCACGCTCCGCAAGGAGGTCGACATCAAATACCCGACCGCCACGCTCGCCGAGATGCGCTTCGACGTGGAGCGCTGGGAGGATATCGACGAAGCCACGGGCGAGCTCGTCCGCTTCATCCGCCCGCGCGATCTCGATCCCGCGCTCGGCCCGGATGGCACCTGATTCAGTCGAACTCCACCACGATCGCCGACGCGCCGCCGATCCTGCCGGCGGCAAGATCGCGGTAAGCGTCTTCGGCGGCATCGAGACCGTGCAGCGTCTCGATCGCGAGCTTTTCCCGCACCGTCGGCACGAACTTCGCCCATGCACGCCCCGTCACGTCCGCAAAGCCTGTAGCGCCGAGCTTAGCGAGCGTTGTTTCGGCCACCGCGGGCGCGAAGAACAATGTCGGCGTGGGGCCGGGGAGGGGCGTATCGCCGCCCTGGCTCCAGTGCGTCATGCCCACGATGGCGCTGTGTTTCAGCGCATCGCCGAGCCGCGCATGGACCGCCTGCGTGAGCGCGCGGTCGCCCGCGAAGTCCACGAACACCGAAGGCCGCTCTTCCAGCGTGCCGACCTCATCATAGGTGAGCACGTGGTTGTAGGAGCCGAGGCCTTCGGTAAAGGCGCGGTTCGCAGCGGAGGTCAGGCCGATCACCTGCACGTCCCCGCGCCGCGAAAGATTGAACGCCGCCGCCATCGCGGTTTTCGATGACGCGCTCGACAGGATCACCTGCTCGGCCCCGAAATCGCCCGCGCCCTCAAGGAAGCTGTCGATCAGCCACCCGGTCATGAACAGCGGCCGGAACAGCGCATCGAGCGCTTCTTCGCCCGCAAGGCGCGGCTCCACGCGGCTGTATCGGTTGTAGATGTCGGCAAGGCCCTGCCGGTGTGGTGCGGCATCCATGAAGCCGCCGGGAGCCGATACGGCCTCGCGGACCAGAAGATGCGTTGCAAGCGGCCAGTAGCCGTAGAAGCGGTCGCCCACGGCAAAGCCCGGCGCGCGGCTTTCCACCACCTCGCCGAAGCCCCACACGGGGAGGATGCCCTTGCCTTCGGGGCCCGGAAAGAAGCGCCAGTAGCCGAGCATCTCGCCCGCCGCCGCATAGGTGACGTTGTTTGCCGTAAGCGCGATGCGGCGGATCGCGAAGAGCACGTCGCCGTCGCCAACCTCCGGCATCGGTTTGCTGTCGCGCGAGGTCACGGCGATGGCCCCGCGCGTGATGAGCATCCGCTCCCCGAAAACCGTTTCTGTCATGATCCGTCCTCCCCGGCTGCAATTCTAGCGCGGCACAAGACGCCCGGGCAGCTGACGATTTCGCGCAACGAATCGGTTGCGCGATGAATGACTAAGTGCAACAAACTGATTGCATGATAAAGGAGGCGGATATGACCAGCACCGACAAAATCGAACAACGCGTCTATCTGGCCGCCACGCCTGAGCGCGTGTGGCGAGCGCTCACGGATGCAAACGAGTTCGGAACATGGTTCGCCAGCGAACTGGAGGCGCCGTTCGCGGAAGGCCGCACGGTCTCGATGACCTGCCTTGGCGAGCGCTTTGCGATCGACATCGTGGAGATGACACCGCCGCGTCGCCTCGTGTGGCGCTGGCATCCGGGCTGGGTGGACCATGGCCTCGATTATTCGAAGGAACCCAAGACCACGACCGCCTTCGATCTCGTGCCGCACGCCGATGGCACGATGCTCACCGTCACCGAAACCGGCTTCGACGCGATCAACGCAGCGCGGCGGCCCTCGGTGTTCCGCGACAACGTCAACGGCTGGCTGGCGCAGGCGGCTGCACTGAAGACATATCTTGCTGATGCAGCCTGAACGCGCCGCCCAGTTCGCCGCGCTCGGCGATCCGCAGCGGCTGCGTCTTGTGGAAACGCTGGCGGAGCGCGGCGAAGCCTCGATCAGCGACCTCAGCAGCGGCGCAGGTGTCACGCGTCAGGCGGTGACGCGACACCTCAAGGTGCTGGAAGGGGCAGGGCTGGTGCAGGGCATGATGCGCGGCCGCGAGCATGTGTGGGCGCTGGATGCCGACGGGCTTGCGACGGCGGAAGCGGAGTTCGAGCGGTTGAAGGCCGCGTGGCGCCAGCGTCTGGCTCGGCTCAAGCTGCTGGTGGAGGAGAACCCCAACTAAGTATTCGCACCCTTGAGGCTGAACATCATTCGTGTTTCAGAAGCCTCATCCAGGAATTTTGGGGGAGGCGTGCGTGAAAAGGCTGGGCTCAGTAAAATCGCTTGAAAATCTGGGGCGGGTGAGGCTGTCGAAGAATTTCTTCATGCGCGACTTCTTGTATTCGGAGATCGCCAACTTCTACGGCGTCCAGAATTTCCCCGATGACCCCGATCTTGCCATTGCAGCGGGAACCCGGCTTTGTGAAGAACTGCTGGAACCGCTTCAGGCACGGTTCGGACGGATCTCGACACGGTCGGCCTATCGCTCCTGCGCCGTGAACGAACTCGGCAACGCAAAGGGGCATAATTGCGCTTCAAATACGGCGAATTATGCCGGACACATCTGGGACAGGCGCGACAGCCAAGGCCATATGGGCGCAACCGCCTGCATCGTGGTGAACAGCTTCATTGACTATTACGAGCAGACCGGCTGCTGGGAGGCGCTGGCATGGTGGATTCACGACCACCTACCTTACAGCGAAATGGAGTTCTTCAAGACCTACGCTGCGTTCAATCTTTCTTGGCACGAAGCGCCCGCCCACCGGATCACGAGTTGGATACAACCGGGCAAACGCGTGCTGACGCAACCCGGGGATGTCGATGTCGGACGCAATCATTCGGCAGAATATACGCCGCTTCTGGCGTATTTGGCGGGATAGGTCGTGTCGGCGCTTACGCGGCGCGTTTGACGATCCGCGCGATCTCGGAGCCGCGTGAACGGCGCACTTCCTCAAGATCGTAGCTGTTCTGAAGGCGGAGAAAAAAGCCTTCGGACATACCAAGGTAGCGGCCGAGGCGAAGGTCGGCATCGGCATCGACAGACAGTTTGCCGTCGAGAATGCGCTGGAGCCTGTCGATCTCCAGCCCCGTAGCACCGGCTATGTCCGTGAGGGCAATTTCGCTGCCGATCAGGAAATCTTCGCGCAGAACATCGCCGGGATGGACGTTGTCCAGCCGGTCTTCAGCCCTTGTGGTAGTCCTCGATCCGGACATTTTCCGCGCCTCCATCCGACCAGTGGAAGCAGATACGCCACTGGTCGTTAATCCGGATACTATAGCGCGGAGGCTCATATCCCTTCAACTGTTCAAACCGGTTTCCCCTAGGCTCACGCAGCTCCTGCAACCGTTCGATGGCATCGAGCTGGGCAAGCTTGCGCCTCGCGATGTTTTGGATGTCGGAGGGAAGTTTGCGGCTTCGCTCGAAGCGCCAGATTTTCTCGGTTTCAGGGTCGTTGAAGCTACGGATCATAGGGCTCTCAAGGTGAGTGAGAGAAACCAGCTATAACAATGCGAACAGGGGCGCAAACATGAACAGCGGCCACTTCCTCCCGTTCGTCTCGCGCTTCACGACGAGTATCAAATCCCCATCTTCCGCGGCCGCGTCTTCCCGAACCGTGTCTTCCGCGTCCCCGGCTTGCCCTCCATCGCCCGACCTTTCGGCCGTGCCACCTGCAAATCCGCCGGAAGCCCAAGCTCCGAGGCTTCCAGCTTGCGAATTTCGTCGCGAATACGCGCGGCGGTTTCGAATTCGAGGTCGGCGGCCGCCGCTTTCATTTTCTCTTCGAGGTCGGCGATGTGGGCCTTGAGGTTGTGGCCGACGAGGTGCGGGGTCTCGTCGTCGATGTCCACGGTCACGCGGTCGCCGCGGTCGGTCACGTGGGCGATGATGTCGCCGATGTTCTTCTTGATCGTCTGCGGCGTGATGCCGTGTTCTTCGTTGTAGGCGACCTGCTTGGCGCGGCGGCGGTCGGTTTCGGCGAGCGCGCGCTCGATGGAGCCGGTGATCGTGTCGGCGTAAAGGATGACGCGGCCATCCACGTTACGCGCGGCGCGGCCGATGGTTTGCACGAGGCTCGTTTCGGAGCGCAGGAAGCCCTCCTTGTCGGCGTCGAGGATCGCGACGAGGCCGCACTCAGGGATATCCAGCCCTTCACGCAGCAGGTTGATGCCGATGAGCACGTCATAGACGCCAAGCCGCAGGTCGCGGATCAGCTCGATGCGCTCCAGCGTCTCGACGTCCGAGTGCATGTAGCGCACCTTGATGCCCGCTTCGTGCAGGAACTCGGTGAGGTCTTCGGCCATGCGCTTGGTGAGTGTGGTGACGAGCGTGCGGTAGCCCTTGGCGGTCGTCTCGCGGATTTCGCCGATCAGGTCGTCGACCTGGCTCTCCACCGGGCGGATTTCCACGGGCGGGTCGATGAGGCCGGTGGGGCGGATCACCTGCTCGGTGAACACGCCCGCCGTCCGCTCCATCTCCCAGCGTCCCGGCGTCGCCGACACGAAGGTCGATTGCGGGCGCATCGCGTCCCACTCGTCGAACTTCAGCGGGCGGTTGTCGATGCAGGACGGGAGGCGGAAGCCGTATTCGGCGAGTGTCAGCTTGCGGCGGAAGTCGCCGCGCGACATCGCGCCGATCTGCGGCACGGTCTGGTGGCTTTCGTCGACGAACAGCAGCGCGTTTTCGGGGAGGTATTCGAAGAGCGTGGGCGGCGGTTCCCCGGGAATGCGCCCGGTGAGGAAGCGCGAATAGTTCTCGATGCCCGCGCAGCTTCCCGTGGCGGCGATCATTTCGAGGTCGAAATTGGTGCGCTGCTCGAGCCGCTGGGCTTCGAGCAGTTTGCCTTCCGCCTCGAACTCCTTGAGGCGTTCCGCAAGCTCGGCCCTGATCGCGATGGACGCCTGTTTCAGCGTGGGGCCGGGCGTGACGTGGTGCGAATTGGCGTAGACCTTCACTGTATCGAGCCGCGCGCCTTTCTCGCCGGTCAGCGGATCGAACTCCGCGATTTCCTCGATCTCGTCGCCGAAGAAGCTGATGCGCCAGGCCATGTCTTCGAGGTGGCTCGGGAAGATTTCCAGGCTGTCGCCGCGCACGCGGAAGGAGCCGCGCACGAAGTTCGCATCGTTGCGCTTGTATTGGAGGGCGACGAGCTTGCGGATGAGTTCGCGGTTGTCGACGCTCTCGCCCTTGTTGAGCTTGAAGGTCATCGCCGAATAGGTCTCGACTGAGCCGATGCCGTAAAGGCACGAGACGGAGGCGACGATCAGCACGTCGTCGCGCTCCAGCAGCGCGCGGGTGGCCGAGTGGCGCATCCGGTCGATCGCCTCGTTCACCGAGCTTTCCTTCTCGATGTACGTGTCCGATCGGGGAACGTAGGCCTCGGGCTGGTAGTAATCGTAATAGCTGACGAAATATTCGACCGCGTTGTTCGGGAAGAACGACTTGAACTCCCCGTAAAGCTGCGCGGCGAGGATCTTGTTGTGCGCGAGGACGAGCGTGGGGCGCTGCAGCGCCTCCACGATCTTCGCCATCGTGAACGTCTTGCCCGAGCCGGTGACGCCCAGCAGCACCTGGTCGCGGTCTCCGGCCGTTATGGCCGAAACCAGCTCCGCGATCGCTTGCGGCTGGTCGCCGGAGGGCTGATAGTCGCTCGCCAGCTCGAACCGCCGCCCGCCTTCGGACTTTTCGGGACGCTCGGGACGATGGGGCTGGAACACGGGCTGCTCCGAAGGGTCGGTCAGCGACGTGCGAATCCGGATGTTGGTCATTGCTTAACTATGGGGGGCGTAGGGGCGAAATGCCAGATGGGCGCAGTGTGCCCTGATTCGGTGATGGGAACGGCCATCTGGTGAACGATAAGGGGTCTTGAGAGATGAAACGTTTGCTTGCAGGGGTCTGCATTGCATGGGTTGCGACGTCCGCGATGGCGGCGTCGAAGACGACGACAAAGGCGGCTGCAACGCCTTCCGCCAAGGTGCTCTGGGTGACGACGGGGTCGATCGTCAGCGTTTCGGGCGGTGGTCTCAGTGCCAGCGAGATCAAGACGATCAAGAAGCAGAAGCTTTCCAACAGGACCTGCATGGCGCGCAGTCCGACGGCCGCGGACATCCAGACCGCGATCGGAAACACCTTCGGATCGTGCACCTTCGCGAAGTTCGGCCTTGCGACGAGCTCCATCCGCGCCACGATGAAATGCAACGGCAACTATGGCCCGATGGACGCGGACTTCGTCGGAACGCGCGGAACGACGAGCTATTCGGGGTCGAATTCGGCGGTTTTCGCGGGCAGCAAAGGTGCTGTCTACGTGAAGTCTGTGATCAGCGGGAAGATCAGCGGCAACTGCTGAGGTGTGTAAACGACATGGGGTCTTTGGAAATGATGCGTACTGTAAAATTCATGCTGCCCATCCTTGCCTTCGCCGGATTGCCGACGGGTGCTGAGGCGGCGAGCACGTCGCTCTGGACTACGACCGGGTCGATCGTCTCGGTTAGCGGGCCGGGTGCGGATGCGGAAACCCAGAAGACGCTGAGATCGATGCCGATCAACCACAGCGTGTGCGCTGCGAAGTCGCCTGACAACAGCGAGATCAAGACCGTGATCGGCGCGGCGTTCGGCACGTGCAAATATTCGAACTTCTCGGTTCGCATCGGCCGTGTGGCCGCGAAGGCGCTGTGCAAGGGCGGGCTCTACGGCGATGCGAGCATTGCCTTCAACGGCACCTACAACGGCACGTCCTATTCCGGCTCGAACACGTCCGTGTTCAAGACCGGCACCGGCGATCTGACCGTGCGCTCGAACATCAGCGGGAAAGTCAGCGGCAGCTGCTGATGCTTTTTGGGAGCGGACCGTCTGGCGGTCCGCTCCGCGCCTTGCTAGCCTTACCTCTCGTATCCAAAACGGGAGGGACTCATGCTCGGCTACGCAACCGTCGGCACCAACGACATCGAAAAGGCGCGCGGCTTCTACGACGCGCTGCTCGCGGAGTTCGGCGCGAAGCGCCTGATGGCGTTCGACAATGGCTTTACCATGTACGGCACGGGCTATGACGCGCCGATGCTCGCCGTGACGCCGCCCTACGACGGCAAGGCCGCAACCGTCGGCAACGGCACGATGATCGCGCTCGTCGCGGGAAGCCGCCCGCAGGTGGACGCGATCTATGCGAAAGCCCGCTCGCTCGGCGGCGCCGACGAAGGCGCGCCCGGCGTTCGCGGAGAGGAGGGGCCGCAGGCGTTCTACGGCGCCTATTTCCGCGATCCCGACGGCAACAAGCTTTGCGTGTTCCGCATTGGAGGCGCCGCATGAAGCGCCTTCTGCTCGCCGCCGTGGCAGCTGCGGCCCTCGCAGCCCCCGCCGCCGCGGACCCGGCGCTCAAATCGGCGATCAAGGCGGATTACGACGCCTATCTCGGCCCGCTCTTCACGCATTTCCACCAGACTCCTGAGCTGTCCTATCTCGAGACTGAGACGGCGAAGCGCATGGCTGCCGAGCTCAAGAAGGCCGGCGCGACCGTCACGACGGGCGTCGGCGGCACCGGCGTGGTCGGCGTGATGAAGAACGGCGAGGGCCCCGTGCTGCTGCTGCGCGCCGATATGGACGGGCTTCCGGTCGAAGAGAAATCGGGCCTACCTTATGCCTCGAAGGTCACGCAGAAAGGCCTCGACGGGCAGGTTTACCCGGTGATGCACGCCTGCGGCCACGATACGCACATCACGTCGATGGTCGGCACGGCGCGCCGCCTCGCCACGATGAAGGACAAATGGAAAGGCACGATCCTGTTCGTCGTGCAGCCCGCGGAGGAACGCGTGGGCGGCGCGAAGGCGATGCTCGCCGACGGGCTCTACACGCGCTTTCCGAAGCCGGACTATGCGGTCGCCTTCCACGTCGACTCGAAACTGCCGTCGGGCAAGATCAGCGCATCCGAAGGCCTGCAATATTCGTCGGCGGACAGCGTCGATATCAAGGTGAACGGCGTCGGCGCGCATGGTGCGGCGCCGCACGCGGGCAAGGATCCGGTCTACATCGCCTCGGCGATCGTCGTGGCGCTGCAGTCGATCGTCAGCCGCGAAGTTGGCCCGCTGTCGCCCGCGGTGATCACGGTCGGCGCGTTCCACGCGGGTCACAAGCACAATATCATCTCCGACCGCGCAGACCTTCAGCTCACCGTCCGCGCCAACGACGAGGCGACGCGCGCCCAGCTGATCGCCGCGATCGAGCGTGTCGCGAAGAACGTCGCGCGCGCGAACGGCGTCGCCGAGGACAAGCTGCCCGAGGTGAAGGTCAGCGAGGGCACGCCCACGACGATCAACGACGGGGCGCTCGCCCGGCGCATGAATGCGGCATTCGCGCGCGACCTTGGGCCGGACGTGATGATCCCGTTCGTGCAGGAATCGATGGGGGCGGAGGATTTCGCCTTTTTCGTTCAGCCCGAACTCAAGGTGCCGGGATACTATTTCGGCGTCGGCGGCACGCCGCAGGCGGCGTTCGATGCGGCGAAGGCGGGCGGTCCGCCGGTGCCTTCGCACCATTCGCCGCTGTTCAAGGTCGCGCCGGAGCCCGCGGTAACGCTCGGCACCGAGGCGATGGTGAGTGCGGCGCTCGAACTGCTAAAGCCGAACTGAGTATATTTAAAGGTTAACAGTCTGTTATCTTTACCTTGATTACGCCCGCAGTATAATCGCGGGCGTAATTCTTCACAAAGGGCTCTTCACATGCGCGCCGGGTTCAGGCTCCTGCTTGCAGCGACAGCGGCGGTGCCTCTGGCTGCCTTCGCTGGTAATGCCCTCTCGCCCGGGAAATGGGCCTCGACCGGCGCGGTCACATCCGTCGACATGCCGGGAATGCCGCCCGAGGCGTTGGCCATGATGAAGAAGCGCCCGATCAGCCACAGCTATTGCCTCACGCCCGAACAGGCGGCGAAAGACCCGCGCCAGATGTTCAAGGGCGACAACGGCGAGTGCGAATATACGAAGTTCAACATGGCCGGCGGCAGGCTGAACGCGGCTATGCAGTGCAAGGGGCCGCAAGGCAAGATGACCATGACGATGCACGGCACCTACAGCGCCACCAGCTATGAATCGACGAACGTGATGGTCGTGGAAGCGCCGCGCGGCAACATGAAGATGACCTCGAAGATCAGCGGCAAGCGCACGGGCGCCTGCTAGCCTCACCCTCTCAAACCTCTTCGCTTGCGGAAGGGTCAATGCTTTCATAGCCTTCGTGCAGTTCTGGGGAGGGACACCATGAAAGCTATGACCGGTATCGCCCTTGTTGCGGCGATCCTTGCTGTATCCGCACGCGCGGAGCCCGCGTTTCCCGATGCCGCTGCGAGCGATCCGGTAAAGCTCGGCTGGATGCAGGGTTCGCCGCCGCCGCCGGACAAGCGGATCGCGTTCGGCGACTACAGCTTTTTCACCTTCCCGAAGTGGCGCTGGAGCTTTTCGCACTGGCGCGAACTGATGCCGAGCGTGGGCATCTCGCGTGGGGCAGGGCCTGTGAGTGCCCTGCCGCGCGCCGAACGCAGCGACATCGACGGCGTGACGTTCATGCCGATCGGCGGCACGGCGCCGATGACATGGGCCGCGTCGCTCGCGGCGAACTATACCGACGGCATCGTTGTGCTCCACAAGGGGCGCATCGTTTACGAGCGCTATTTCGGCGCGCTGAAGCCCGAAGGCGAGCACATCGCCTTTTCCGTCACCAAATCGTTCGTCGGCACGCTCGCCACCATGCTGGTCGTGGAGGGGAAGATCGATCCGGCAAAGACCGTGGCGTTCTATTTGCCTGAACTGAAGGACAGCGGCTTCGGCGACGCGACCGTCCGGCAGGTGATGGACATGACGACCGGTCTCGATTTCAGCGAGAAGTACGGCGACCCTAATTCTTCGTTCGCGGGCTACGTCGCGGCGATCGGCGCAGGCCCGCGCCCGGCGGACTATGCGGGGCCGAACGGCGACTATGCCTATCTCGCCACCGTAAAGAAGGCGGGCAATCACGGCGAAGGCTTCACCTATCGCACGGTCAATACCGACGTACTCGGCTGGATCGTCTCGCGCGTCGGCGGCAAGCCGTTCACCGAGCAGCTTTCGGAGCGGATCTGGGCACCGATGGGCGCGGAAGCCGACGGCTATTTCCAGGTGGACCCGGTCGGCACGCCATTCGCGGGCGGCGGCTTCAACATGCGCCTGCGCGATCTTGCGCGCTTCGGCGAGTTGATGCGGCTTGGCGGGCGCATGAACGGCAGGCAGATCATCCCCGAAGCCGCGATCGCGGACATCGTGCGCGGCGCCCGCAAGGAAGACTTCGCGAGCGCGGGCTACGCGACGCTGCCGGGCTGGAGCTACCGGAACCAGTGGTGGGTCAGCCACAACGCGCACGGCGCCTACACTGCCCGCGGCATCCACGGGCAGGCGATCTATGTGGATCCCAAGGCCGAAATGGTCATCGCCCGCTTCGCCTCGCACCCGATGGCGGGCAATGTGAACTTCGATCCGACGTCGCTTCCGGCGTATCAGGCGCTTGCAGAGCATCTGATAGGCGCGAAGTGATCAGGTTGCGGCTTCTCCAACGGGCTTCGCTCCCCCGGCAAGGCGGTCCGCCAGCTTGAACATGAACGGGTTGAGCGCGATCGAGAGCAGCGCGGCGGCAAGGATCAGGTTGTTCGTGTCGTGCGAAATGAGCTCGAGCGTCACGCCGAGCCCGGCGAGGATGAACGAGAATTCGCCGATCTGCGCGAGGCTGGCGGCGATGGTGAGCCCTTCGCCTCGTTCGCGTTTGAACAGGCTCGTTACCGCCACCGCTGCAATGGACTTGCCGATAAGGATGATCGCCAGCGTCGCGATGACGCCGACCGGCTCCCGAATGAGCGTCGACGGATCGAACAGCATCCCTACGGATACGAAAAACAGCACGGCAAACGCATCACGCAGCGGCAGCGAGCGTTCCGCTGCGTTATGGCCGAGCGGCGTGCTGTTGAGGACGAGTCCCGCGACGAAGGCGCCGAGCGCGAACGAGGCGCCGAACACCGCATAGGCAAGCCAGGCGATGCCGAGCGCGATGGCGAGCACGCCGAGCGTGAACAGTTCGCGCGAGCGCGTGTGCGCGATCCACACGAGGATCACCGGCATGGCGCGCACGCCCACGACGAACATCAGCGCAAGGAACGCAGCGATCTTCGCAAAGGTCCAGGCGATTTCGCGCGCGATCGCCGCGCCGCCGCCCATATTCCCCATGTCCGCAAGCAGCGGCAGCAGGACGAGCGCGACGATGATCACCATGTCCTCAACGAGCAGCCAGCCGACAGCGATCTGTCCGATGCTCGTTTTCAGCTGCCCCCGACCCTCGATCGCGCGCAGCAGCACCACGGTCGATGCGACGGAGAGTGAGAAACCGAAGATCGCGGCTTCGGGCCCTGACATGCCCATCAGCAAACCCGTGCCCCAGCCGAGCGCGGTGGCAACCGCGATCTGCACGATCGCGCCGGGCAGCGCGATCGACTGGACGCGCATCAGTTCCTTGGGGGAAAAGTGCAGCCCGACGCCGAACATCAGCAGGATGACGCCGATTTCGGCAAGCTGAGGCGCGAGGGATTGATCGGCGACCCAGCCCGGCGTGAACGGTCCAACGACCACACCGGCAACAAGATATCCGACGATCGGCGAGAGTTTCAGCCGGTTCGCCAGCATCCCGAACAGAAAGGCAAGCACGAAGCCGCCGACGAGAATGAGGATCAGGTTATCGTGGTGCACGCGCCTCGCATTTCGATTTCGAATTGAGTTTGCATGATCTTATACAGGCCGAGGCTGGCGCGTCACCCGTACTTGCTGAATAATTGTTCGTGGCTGCGGCGTCTTCACAATGCCGGACGGATCGCCGCCAGTGTTTCGGGTTCCGCTTTCAATCGGCCGCCGCTCAGGATCTCCGCGGCGCGCGGGGCGAACATCATCAGCAGCTGCCCGAGTCCGAGCGCGAAACCGAGCGCCAGCAGCGGATGCACGAGGAGGAGGAGCGGGTAGGCGGGCGATCCCAGCGGGCCCGTCAGCCGTTCGAACAGCGGCGTGGCAAGCCAGATCAGGATCATGTGCGAGCAGAACAGGAAGAAGGCGTAGGGCTCCAGCCAGCGGAACATCGCCGGGCGTGCCGCAAGCCCCCACGCGATGCGCGCGAACGCGAGCGCGGCGGCAAGGCGCAGCCCGAGATCGAGCAGCGGCATCAGCGCCGACGACATCGCGACGCCGCCGGGCACGGGCACGCTGACGATCAGCTTGATGAGCCCGACGGCGACGAACGGCGCCAGCGCGGCCGCAAACGGCACCTCGGCAATGCGCGCGCCGAGATTGCCGCGGCGCGCGCCGATGCCGAGCAGGAAGAACAGCAGGATTGGCGGTCGCAGCATCAGCGGAAAGGTCCAGCCCGATACGCTCCACGCCGCGACGAGCAGGATCGCGCCCGTCAGCAACGGCCCTCGAAGCCGCAGGAGCAGCGGCGCCATCGCCATGCAGACGAAGAGGTCGCGCAGGAATGGTGTCTGCACGTTGATGTGATTGGGCGTCAGGATCGAAAACAGCTCGTCGATCAGCCACCAGAGGCTTTCGGGAACCGGTGCCTGCAGAAAACCAAGCCATGCCGTACCCGAGACCAGCAGGATCGCGAGCGCGTTCCACAGCGCCATCGGCAGCAGGATCGTGCGTGCCTTGCGCTCGATGAATCCGCGCCACGGCCGGATTGCCGCGCCGGTAACGAGATAGCCGGAGATCATGCCGAGCAGCGGCACGGCGCTGCGTCCGAACACCTCCATCAGCACGAGGCGGAGCAGGCCTTGCCCGCTCGCGGCCGCGGCGGCGAGCTGCTCGCCGGTGAGGCCCGTCCACGCATGGACGTAAACGATGCCGAGCACGCAAACGACACGAACGACGGAAATCGTATCCGAGAGCCGTCCGCCGAGAGGCTCCGCGCTCTGGTCTCGTCTTCCCATATCCATCGCCATCATCCCGCTCATGCTGAACAGACCGTCGGCCGTCAATTCGGGGCCAAGTCAACAATTCGCGAAACCGGGATATTCCCCTTCGGGCAGGCGTGGATTTCGTTCGTTCCGGCGCGATCAGTCCTCGGGATCGGCCTTCGCGATCTGGAAGTCCGAAGGGCTGAGCTTCAGGTCCCAGCGCGTACCGTCCGCCTTGCGGGCGTCGTCGACCTCGAACCAGGGGCCGTCATCGTCCAGCTCGATCTCTTCCCAGCTCGTGTAGCCCGCGGCGCGGAGCGAGGCGGTGAGCTTTTCCAGCTCGCTCGCGCTCGGCTTGCGGTCGGCGAGCGCGGGGGACGACAGGACCGATAGGACGGCGGCAACCGTACCGAAACGGGCGATGCTGCGAAACATGGCGTGTCTCCTCTTGGCTTTGTATGCCGTCCGTAACGGCGGACGGTGCAAGAGGGTTCCCGCAGCCTTATTTGGCGGGCTCCAGCAGGCGCTCCTTCGCGATCTTCTCGCGCCAGACGAGCGGGGCGAGGTGGTGGACGTTCTTGCCCTCGCTGTCGACCGCGACGGTGACGGGGAAGTCCTTCACCTCGAACTCGTAGATCGCTTCCATGCCAAGGTCTTCGAAGCCGACGACCTTGCTGCCCTTGATGGCGCGCGCGACAAGGTAGGCCGCGCCGCCGACCGCCATCAGGTAGGCGCTCTTGTGATCGCGGATCGCCTCCACCGCCATCGGCCCGCGCTCGGCCTTGCCGACCATCGCGAGCAGGCCCTGTTCCAGCATCATACGCGTGAACTTGTCCATGCGCGTGGCCGTGGTGGGGCCGGCGGGGCCGACGACCTCTTCGCCCACCGGATCGACCGGGCCGACATAATAGATCAAGCGGCCCTTGAACTCGACCGGCAGCGGCTCGCCTTTCGCCAGCATGTCCTGGATACGTTTGTGCGCGGCGTCGCGCCCGGTGAGCATCTTGCCGCTGAGCAGCAGGCGGTCGCCCTGCTTCCAGCCTTGCACGACCTCGGGCGTCAGCGTGTCGAGGTCGACGCGGATCGCTTCCTTCGAAGGTGTCCATTCCACCTTCGGCCAGTCGGCGAGGTCCGGCGCTTCGAGATAGGCCGGACCGGAACCGTCGAGCACGAAGTGCGCGTGGCGCGTCGCCGCGCAGTTCGGGATCATTGCGATCGGCTTCGAGGCCGCGTGTGTCGGGCAATCGTAGATCTTGACGTCAAGCACGGTCGCAAGCCCGCCGAGGCCCTGCGCGCCGATGCCGAGCGCATTCACCTTGTCGTAGATTTCGATGCGCAGCGCCTCGATTTCGTTCTGCGGCCCGCGCGCTTTCAGCTCCGCCATGTCGATCGCTTCCATCAGCGATTCCTTCGCGAGCAGCATCGCCTTTTCGGCCGTGCCGCCGATGCCGATGCCGAGCATTCCGGGCGGGCACCAGCCGGCGCCCATCTGCGGCACCATCTCCAGCACCCAGTCGACGATGGAATCGCTGGGGTTCAGCATCTTGAACTTGGACTTGTTCTCGCTGCCGCCGCCCTTCGCCGCGACGGTGATCTCCACCGTGTCGCCGGGCACCATTTCGACGTGGACGACCGCGGGCGTGTTGTCCTTCGTGTTCTTGCGCGAAAACGCCGGGTCCGAAACGATCGAGGCGCGCAGACGGTTTTCCGGGTGAAGGTAGGCGCGGCGCACGCCTTCATCGATCATTTCCTGAACAGTTTTCGTGGCTTGCCACTGGACGTTCATACCGATCTTCACGAAGGCGGTGACAATCCCCGTGTCCTGGCAGATCGGACGGTGCCCTTCGGCGCACATCCGGCTGTTGGTGAGGATCTGCGCAATCGCGTCCTTCGCGGCCGGTCCCTGCTCCAGCTCATACGCGCGGCCGAGTGCGCGGATGTAGTCCATGGGGTGATAATAGCTGATGTACTGAAGCGCGTCGGCGACCGACTCAATGACGTCTTCTTCGCGGATCACCGCCATGCAAAAGCCCTCTCGAAAAGACCGGTTTGGGGCGGTGATTAGCCAGCCAAAGGGCCTGCGTCCACCAGTGTCTTGCACGGATTCTTCAAGCGATTCAGCTAAGTGACTGATCTCGTCACAAAAACTTAAATTGTGTAAAAAGCCCCTTGCGTTAGGCGGCGCTTCACCACAAAGTCTGGTTCTGGGACCGGGGGGTCACCACAACAGCTTGTGTCACACGGGAAACGATATGTTCCCGGGGCAGGGCTGGTTTTGCCCCCTTGGTCCGGCGAGGAATCGCCGGGGCCTGTGAATTACGAGGATATCGGGGACGGCGCGACATCGCCCGTATCCGTTGCGGGAAAGACCCGTTACCCCATATTCGCAGCACCCCTTGACGGATGTGGAACGAAGCAGGAACATAGGGGAGTCGGCTCAGATGGATTTCAGTGGCGTGGATACGGCGACTCTTGACGGTGATGACGTTGCAGCCACGGCGCGCCCGCGCGGTGCGGCGGCGCACGCGATCGAGATCGATCACAGCCGGGATGCGCTGCTTACGGATTTCGGCCGCCAGACGCTGGAGGACCGCTACCTGCTGCCCGGCGAGCGGCCGCAGGATCTGTTCGCGCGCGTCGCCGCCGCTTATGCGGATGACGGCGACGATGCCCACGCGCAGCGCCTCTACGACTATATCTCGCGCCTGTGGTTCATGCCCGCGACGCCCGTGCTGTCGAACGGCGGCACCGGGCGCGGCCTGCCCATCTCCTGCTACCTGAACAGCGTGTCGGACAGCCTCGAAGGCATCGTCGGCACGTGGAACGAGAACGTCTGGCTCGCCTCAAAGGGCGGCGGCATCGGCACCTATTGGGGCCATGTCCGCGGCATTGGCGAGCCCGTGGGCCTCAATGGCAAGACGTCGGGCATTGTCCCGTTTGTGCGCGTCATGGATTCATTGACACTGGCGATAAGCCAGGGATCGCTGAGGCGGGGATCCGCAGCTTGCTACCTCGACATCTCGCACCCGGAAATCGAAGAGTTCCTCGAAATCCGCAAGCCTTCCGGTGATTTCAACCGCAAGGCCTTGAACCTCCATCACGGCGTCCTCGTTACCGACGCTTTCATGGAGGCCGTGCGAGATGGTCTTCCCTTCGATCTCGTCAGCCCCAAGGACGGTTCGAAGCGGGCCGAGGTGGATGCGCGCGCGCTGTTCCAGAAGCTGGTCGAGACCCGGCTGGCGACGGGCGAGCCGTACATCATCTTCATCGATCACGTGAACAACACGATGCCCAAGCACCAGCGCGATGTCGGCCTGAAGGTCACGACATCGAACCTGTGCTCGGAAATCACGCTGCCCACCGGCGTCGATCAGTACAACAAGGACCGCACGGCGGTCTGCTGCCTCTCCAGCCTCAACCTCGAAACCTGGGACGAGTGGTCGAAGGACAAGCTGTTCATCGAGGACGTGATGCGCTTCCTCGACAACGTGCTCTCCGACTATATCGCGCGCGCGCCGGACGAGATGGAGCGCGCCAAATATGCCGCGATGCGCGAGCGTTCGGTGGGTCTTGGCGTCATGGGCTTCCACAGCTTCCTGCAGGCGCGTTCGATCCCGTTCGAAAGCGCGATGGCGAAGTCTTGGAACCTCAAGATCTTCCGCCACATCCGCACGCAGGCGGACGAAGCCTCGATGCTCCTCGCGAGCGAGCGCGGCGCCTGCCCGGATGCCGAGGACATGGGCGTGATGGAGCGCTTCAGCTGCAAGATGGCGATCGCGCCGACCGCGTCGATCAGCATCATCTGCGGCGGCACGTCGGCCTGTATCGAGCCGATCCCGGCGAACATCTACACGCACAAGACGCTGTCGGGCAGCTTCACCGTGAAGAACCCGTACCTTGAAAAGCTGCTCGATGAGAAGGCGAAGAACAGCGACAAGGTGTGGAGCACGATCCTTGAGCGCGGCGGCTCCGTGCAGCACCTCGATTTCCTCACCCCCGACGAGAAGGCGACGTTCCGCACCGCGTTCGAGATCGACCAGCGCTGGCTGCTCGAACTCGCGGGCGACCGCACGCCCTATATCGATCAGGCGCAGAGCCTCAATCTGTTCCTCCCGGCAGACATCGAGAAGTGGGATCTTCTGATGATGCACTACCGGGCGTGGGAACTGGGCATCAAGTCGCTCTACTACTGCCGCTCCAAATCCATGCAGCGCGCGGGCTTCGCGGGCGGCGTGGAGGCGGACAACACCATCGACCTCAAGCAGATCGAGGTGGAGGTGAAGGATTACGACGAGTGCCTGGCCTGCCAGTAGGCGCGATCAAAGCGATACTTTGATCTTGGGAAACAGTGTAAATTCGGGTCAGTTTGAATTTCGGCCCGCAACGGGAAAGTAACGGCGATGCCTCTTCTGCAAGCCTCCAAGCAGTACAAGCCCTTCGAATATCCGTGGGCATACGACTATTGGAAGCTCCAGCAGCAGCTCCACTGGCTGCCGGAGGAAGTGCCGCTGGGCGAAGATTGCCGCGACTGGGCGCAGAAGCTCTCCGATCACGAGCGCAACCTGCTCACGCAGATCTTCCGCTTCTTCACGCAGGCCGACGTCGAGGTGCAGGATTGCTACCACGAGAAGTACGGCCGCGTCTTCAAGCCCACCGAGATCAAGATGATGCTGACCGCGTTCAGCAACATGGAAACGGTGCACATCGCCGCCTACAGCCACCTGCTCGATACGATCGGTATGCCCGAAAGCGAGTACGGCATGTTCCTTCAGTACAAGGAAATGAAGGACAAGCACGATTACCTCGCCACCTTCGGTGTGGATACGGACGAGGATATCGCGAAGACGCTCGCGATGTTCGGCGGCTTCACGGAGGGGCTTCAGCTCTTCGCCAGCTTCGCCATGCTGATGAACTTCCCGCGCCACAACAAGATGAAGGGCATGGGCCAGATCGTCAGCTGGTCGGTGCGCGACGAGAGCCTGCACTGCGAAGGCATCATCAAGCTGTTCCACACCTTCTGCCAGGAACGGGACTGCCTGACCCCGGCGATGCGCAAGGAAATCCGCGACACCTGCTATCACACGGTCGATCTGGAGGACGCCTTCGTCGATCTGGCGTTCGAGATGGGTCCGGTGCCCGGCATGACGCCCGACGACATCAAGAACTACATCCGCTTCATCGCCGACTGGCGCCTCGGCCAGCTTGGCCTGAAGCCGATCTACAAGATCGCCGAGCACCCGCTGCCGTGGCTCGCGCCGCTGCTGAACGGTGTCGAGCACGCCAACTTCTTCGAAACCCGCGCCACCGAATATTCGAAAGCCGCCACCAAAGGCAGCTGGAACGACGTGTGGGACGCCTTCGACAAACGCAAATCCGCCAAGATCACCACCGCCGCCAACGAGGCGGGCGATGAGCAGGGGATGCTGGGAGTGGCGGAGTAGGGTGATTGGCTCCATTAGATGGCAAGAGTTGTCAAGCCAAAACTCTCGGAAGAAGATGAGTTTAGAAGACTTGTTGGTCTGATCCCCAGTTATTTTTATTTAAATGACCAAGGTGAAACAGCATATTCTCGTCAAAACTCGGGGACGATACATCCTCTTCTTGCCTCATACTGTCAGGTAAATCCTGAAATAGCAGACTTCGAGTTGCGAGAGGGTGTAAGAAAATCTATAAATTTTTGCCTTAAAAATGAAAAATTTGATCTTTCATTTTTTTTAGAATTTTTAAACGAGAATCTGAGTTCAGAAATTTCGTCACCTAAAATAGCTTATAGAGCTGTTTGTAGGATAAATTCTTGCAGAAGTGACCTTGGGTCTCGGGAGACTTACAAGGCGAAGTTTCATGATTTTAATATCTCTCTATATAAATATCTTCCGCAACGATTGCGGAATCTAAATTTTGATACGTATAGGGAAAACTTCATATACCCCGAAGTGAATTCTGGTGGATACATAATAATATCGGGAAATTTTCGAAATTTTGATTTTGCTGGAGATAAATTAACCGAATCCGCAGAGAATTTTTCTTCTTATCTTAACTTTACTAAACTGAAAAGATTGTATCTCGACTATAGAATGCCAAAACGGCAGAAGGCTCCGCTTAAGTTTGGGCCAAACTGGTACGTTTGTCACGCAGGAAATCGAAAATTTACGGATAGTATTTGGACAAATGGTGGATTTCAGCCTGAATTCTGGGATATTGGGCCCGTAGGATGGAATGAAATTGAGGTAATGATGGCGCGGGTTAAACCGCTCCTTAAACGTATATCGACGCATTATATTAAGAAAAGAATTAATTCAGCGATATTGCATTTAGGAGAAAGTTGGAGGGCGACCTCAACTCAAGATCGAGCAATAGCAATTTGGAAATCAGTTGAGTCCCTACTCAGCAGGAAAAATGATTCATTTGATACAATTTATAAACGCGCGTCAAAAATCGTAATATATGATGAAAAGTTCAGAAACGAATTAAAATTTGTTTCCCAGTGGCGAAATCATAGTGTTCATGCGCACACTGAAAAGCCTTTCTCTGAACATGTAGAAAGAATATTTGAAAGCATCACTCATAGTGTATTTTATATTATCGATATGATATTTTTTCTCGATAAAATTCGAAATGAAAATGAGTATTTCTACTTTCTGGATATAGCCATGAATGAAAATGAAATACTTAAAGCGATAAGAATAAATCAAATTGCCTATGATTTTGTTAAATACAGATCTGATTCTTAAACATCCTAGTTTTTAATCTACCCGATTGCGTTTCCGATTGGCGGTAATCATGTCGTCGATGGTGCGCGTGCTGATACCCGATTTCTCCCCCACATTGAGCGCGGCTTCCAGCGCCGCCAGTTCGTCCGCTCGTTCCTGATCCCGCCGGATCAAATCGCGCACGTAGTCGCTGGTGCTGCTGTAGCGGCCTTCGGCCACGCGGTGTTCCGCCCAGCTTTTGAGGGCGTCGGGGATCGAGACGTTCATCTGTGCCATGTCCGTATTTATAGGATTTCCTATAAACTTTGACAAGGCGCCAGCGTTCCTGTCTCGCCCTCCTCAGCCCGCGCGCCGCATCAGCAGCCACAGGCAGGCGAGCACCACCACGATGTCGATGGCGACGAACGCCGTGCCGATCGGTGTCCAGCCGCCTTTGCCGGGCGGGTTCGCGGCGAAGGAGAGTGCCGCGCCGATCGCGGGCAGGATGAGCCCGGCCCAGAGCGCTCCGCGCCCGCTGCCGCGCCACAGGAACACGCCGATCAGGAAATACGCCGCGCCGAATGCTGCGGTGATGGCGAGTTCGGGGCTCATCGGCCGCACGGCGAGCAGCGCGACGTGTCCGGCGCCCGTCAGCAGCATCAGCGTGCCCGCGCCCTTGCGTATGAAATCAGCGGTCATGATTGGTTCTCTCCCGTCTGTGCCCGTCCCGAACGGCGGATCGTGATGAGCCGCGCGGCGCGGCGCAACGTCTTCAAATGGACAGGAAAGAAATGTGGGGGACAGCAGGAGCGCGCTATCCCCCAAGGAGGAGGTGTTTACTGCGGGGAGGGTCCGCCGGCCCCTTGCGGAGGGTGGTGGGACGGTAGTCGCCGGCGGAACCTCTTCTCTGTAGGTAAGGCAGCGCCGCGTTCGGACTTTGATCTGAGTCAAACTCGCATGGCGATGCCGGTCTTTCTTTCGAGAGAAAACGGCCGTTCAGCGCGCGATGTGCAGCAGCTTTTCGCGCGAGGTGTCGCCGCGCCCGACGCTGACGGCGGATTTGGGCACGCCGAGCGCCTTCGCGACGAGTCGGCAAACGGCGGCATTCGCCTTGCCGTCCTCGGGCGGGGCGGAAACCCACACGCGGGCGCGCGGACCTTCGGGCGTGTCTTCAACGACGATGCGCTCGCCGCCGCGCGCCTTCGGCGTCACCCGCACGGCGAGCGTGCCTTCGGGAGAGACGAGTGCGGCGAGGGCGGTATCCACGGTTATCGGCCGACGAACAGGAAGCCGACCGCCGCCATGATGCAGCCGAAGGCGGCGAAGTGGCGCCAGTGCAGCGGCTCGCCGAGGTATGTCACCATGAACACGCCGAAGATGGTGAGCGCGATCGCCTCCTGCGCGATCTTCAGCTGGCCCGGCGTCCATCCCGCCCCCGCGCCAATGCGGTTCGCGGGGACCGCGAGCGCATATTCGAAGAAGGCGATGCCCCAGCTGATGAGGATGATGACGAACATCGGCTTCGCCCCCGTCGCGCCGGCCTTCAGATGCCAGTACCACGCGAAGGTCATCAGGATGTTCGAAAGGGTGAGGAGGACGATCGTCTGCATGGATGCACGTCTTAGCGCGCGCGCGGGCGGCCCGCCACGGCTGTTCAGCTATCCGAAAGCGTTCCGGCGCATGGTGTGGGGGAGCTGTTTGTCTGCTCCTGCGTTGGGCAGCCGAAGCGAACGCTTCATTGATAAGGTTTGGAGAGGTTTATGAAAAAGGTCGTTTTCGCCGCGGTTGCGGCTTCGCTGATCCCGCTCGCTGGCGTGTGGTCGGCTCCGGCGCTTGCCGATCCGCCGCACTGGGCGCCGGCGCACGGCAAGCGTGCCAAGGACCGGGATCGCTGGTATCCGGACGATCACTACCGCAAGGGCAACTACCGCGAGCGGCGCCTTAGCCGCGACGAGCAGATCTACCGCGGCCGCGACGGGCGCTATTACTGCAAGCGCAAGGACGGCACGACCGGCCTCATCATCGGCGGCGTGGCGGGCGGCGTGCTCGGCCACGAGATCGCGCCGGGCGGCTCCAAGACCGTGGGCGCCGTGCTCGGCGCGGTCGCGGGCGGCCTCCTCGGCAAGAGCCTCGACGACGGCATCAAGTGCCGCTGAGCTGATGGAATAACAAGGCTTCCTGTCCGGCAGGCATTTGATAATGTGCTTGCCGGACAGGAGGCATTCTCATGATGAAACAGGGATTTATCGCGGGTGCGGCGCTGCTGGCGCTCGCGGCATGTGGCGGCAACGACGCCAGCGATGCCTCGAAGGGCGAGGGCAAGGAGGTCGCCAGCGGCAGCGTTGCGACGGAGGACGGCGACGCGCAGTACAGCGTGCGTCAGGACGGCGAGAATTCCACCGTCACCGTCACCGGGCCGGACGGCCAGACCGGCAAGTTCATGAGCGGGGAGGGCGCTGCTGACTTCCTCCCCGATTTCGCGCCGCTCTATCCGGGCGCGAAGGTCGTCGGCGGCGCGGGCGGCGACTCGAACACGGGCAAGGGCGGCATGATCAATTTCGAAACCGGCGACGCCCCCGAAAAGGTCGTCGCCTGGTACAAGGCGCAGGCCGAGAAGTCCGGGCTGAAGATCGCCGGCGAGATGACCACGCCCGAGATGCGCATGGTCGCTGCGGAGGACAAGGCGGGCGGGCGCAGCCTGCAGGTCCACGCCTCCGCGAAGGAAGGCGGCGGCAGCACCGCGAGCCTGATCGCGGGTACGCAGTAGAGTTGATAACAGCCCCGTAAGGTTAACCATCAAAGTTTTGATGTTAACCGCGTTCGGCAAGACCTCGTTAGCTATTCAGGTCGCTAATGGTGCCGGGTCAAAGAAAACGCTCGGGAGTCTAGGGGCCATGGACAAGGTAGAACTCGCTGACGCGGTGTACGCCCGCGTCTTCCCTATCATCATTATTATCTGCGCTGTCGTTGGCACCGCCAGCTTCGCGCTGCATAACTATTCGCAGGCAGTGTGGGCCTTTCTCGCGATCGGCCTTGCGATGAAGCTCAACGGCATCATAGAGCGCCGCCGTTTCGAACGCTCGGAACGACTCGCGGCACTCGGCTGGAACCGCGCCCGCAATCCGCTCGGTTCATTCTGAACACTCCGTCCGAAGTTCGGTCGCGCCGCCCCCCCGATCCCGCTCGGGGGCGGCGTCTTCCGCTCACAGATTGGACAATTGACTAACTACTGAGGCTGCGACATCCTCCGCTCCGGGAAAAAGGGTGGGAGCAGCAGCATGAAGACGATCACCGGCTTCGCCGTTCTGATGGCGACAACGGCATGGACCGCGCAGGCGCTCGCGCAGCAGGCGGATGCTGTCGAAGACGAAGTCACTGAAACCATCATCATCACCGGCACGCGCATCAGCCGCCCCGAACTCGATTTCGCGAACCCCGTCACAACGCTCTCGGCTGACGCCATCGCCCAGTCCGGCAAGACCAATATCGCGGATTTCCTGACGCAGAGCCCCGCGCTCGTCGGTTCGCAGACCGGCAGCCTCACCGGCGGCTCTGAAACGGATTTCGGCGAAGCGGGCCTCAATCTCCTCGATCTCAGGAACCTCGGCACCGACCGCACGCTGGTGCTGGTGGACGGGCGCCGCCACGTGTCCGCGCTCGCGGGCTCGGCGGCGGTGGACATCAACGCGATCCCGACCGACCTCATCGAAGCGGTCGACGTGCTGACCGGCGGCGCGTCGGCGATCTACGGTGCGGACGGCGTGTCGGGCGTCGTCAACTTCCGCCTGAAGCGCGACTTCGAAGGCATCACCGCGCGCGGCCAGATCGGCATTTCGCAGCGCGGTGACGGCGGCAACCGCTACGGCGCGATCACCGCCGGCACCAACTTCTCGGAAGGCCGAGGCAACATCGCCGCCGCCTATGAATACAACAAGGAAGACCGGCTGAACGAACTGCGCCGCTCGCGGTTGCGCAATCCGGGTGCCAGGGGGCTGTACCGGAATCAGGCAGACATTCCGGACGACTCCGGTGTTCCAGACTATATCCCCTATAACGACGTCCGCTATGCGGACAGCGCGCGCATGGGTGCGGTGGACGTGGACTTCGACTACGCGTCCGACTTCGAGGGCGACGGTGACATCTATGACCGCGGCCTCGTGCTGGAGGAATCGGGCGGCTACGCGCAGGGCGGTTCGAGCACGCCCGTCGATGGCTACCAGGGCGATCTCTTCCCGGGCCTTGAACGCCACCTCGTCAACGTCCTCGGCCGCTATGAATTCAGTGACGCCTTCACGCTGTTTGCCGAAGGCAAGTACGTCCGCAGCAAGGCGTGGACGCAGCAGCAGCCGACCTACGATTTCTATTTGTTCCAGACCGCGGAAAACCCGTTCATGCCGGATTCGATCCGCGACGCGATCGTACCCGGCGCCGCAGCGGCCGCCTACGAGGATCCGGAGATGCCGGACGGCGTGTGGGTCACGCGCGACAATTTCGATCTCGGCGTCAATTTCGAGGAGAACCGGCGCGAGACGCTGCGCGGCGTGATCGGTGCCAGCGGTAATTTCAGCGAGCATCTGAAATACGAAGTGTCGTACGTCTACGGCCAGACGAAAACCCGCACGTTCAGCCAGGGTAACCGGCTAGAGGCGGAATGGCAGGCGGCGATCGACGTGGTGAGCGATCCTGATACAGGCGCACCGATCTGCCGGACGATGCTCGATCCCGACAATCCGTTTCCGAACTGCGTGCCGTACAATATCTTCGGCGAGAATGTGCGGGATCCGGCGGCGATCGACTTCGTGACGACCGACAGCCTCAGCCGCTCCAAGGTGACGCAGCACGTCGTCTCCGGGTCGATCTCGGGTGACACGGGTGCGTTCTTGGAACTTCCGGGCGGACCCGTAGGATTTGCCTTCGGTGCCGAATACCGCAAGGAGAAGAGCACTTTCGATCCGGATCCGGTGATCCGCGACGGGTTGACCTGGTACGGCGCAATTCAGCCGTCTAGCGGCAGCTTCGACGTGAAGGAGGTGTTCGCTGAGATCAACCTGCCAATCCTGAAGGATGTGCCCGGCGCGCATCTGCTGTCGGTCGGCGGCGCCATCCGGCTTTCCGATTACAGTACCGTCGGATCGACGACGACGTGGAAGGTGGACGGCGTCTATGCGCCGATCCCCGACGTTTCGTTCCGCGCGACCTATTCGCAGGCGGTGCGCGCTCCCAATATTGCGGAGCTGTTTGCACCGGAAAGCTCGTCGTTCAACTTCATCGTCGACCCGTGCGACACACAGGAACTGAACAACGGCACCTCCACACGCGAAGCGAACTGCGCGGCACTAATCGGCGGACTCGGGCTCGACCCGGCGACATTCAGCCCGTCGAGCGACCCAAGCTCCTCGCTGTTCACCGAGGGGCTGAGCGGCGGCAACCCGGACCTTCAGGAGGAAACCGCGAAGACGTGGACTGCGGGCCTCGTGCTGCGGCCACGTTTCCTGCCTGGTTTCAGCTTCTCGGCGGACTGGTACGACATAAAGATCGAGGATGCGATCAACACGCCGCAGGCGGAAGAGCTTGCCGAACTGTGCGTCGATCAGCCTACGCTCGACAATCCGTTCTGCTCGGCGATCACACGCGATCCCGACACGGGCTTCATCACCGGCTTCACCTCGCGGCCCGATAACGTCGCGCAGTTCCGCACCGCCGGTCTCGACGTCACGCTCGCCTACCGGATCCGCACGGACACGGCGGGCACGTTCAACATAGCGCTCAGCGGCAATTATCTCGACCGGCTGGAATTCGTGGCGACGCCGGGCGCCGAGGTCGATTCCGACCGCGACGAGGCGCTCGCCTATGCGCCACGCTATTCGGCGACGCTCGACCTCACGTGGAACAAGGGGCCGATGACGATCGCGTACGGCATCTCCTGGTTCGACAAGACCCGCCGCTTCACGACCGAGGATCTCGCGGGAGACCCCGATTACACCGATCCCAAATATTTCTGGGCGAAGCAGAAGTGGGAGCACGAGGTGCAGCTCAGCTACGACATCGGCGAACGCTTCAGCATCTACGGCGGCGTCAATAACCTGTTCGACGAGAAGCCGGCGTTCAACTTCACGTCCTATCCGGTCTCCGCGATGGGCCGCTATTTCTACATGGGCGCCACAGTTTCGTTTTGAGCGCAGCTGCATGAGAGGGACAGGGGTTATGTACCGGATTCTGGGCGGTTTCTTGCTGCTGGCGTCGTCCAGCCTTGCCTCGGCGGCCCCCTCCGCTGTGGTTCCGGAGGATTATTACCGGCTGACGGATGTCAGCGAACCCACCTTCGCACCCGATGGCGGCACGGTCGCCTACACGGTCTCGACCCCTGATCAGGCGCGCGATGAAAAGACGAGCGACCTGTGGACCGTCCCGTGGAAGGGAGGAGCCGCCAAGCCGCTCACCAGCACGCCGGAGGTGAGCGAATACAGCCCGCGCTACACGCCCGATGGCAAGACGATCGTGTTCCTCAGCGATGCCGGCGAGAAGCGGGAGGGCGAGGAGGAAGAGGATGACAGCGACCAGCTCTGGACGATGCCGGCCGCAGGCGGAGCAGGAAAGCGCATTTCCAGCCTCCCCGGCGGGATCAGCGACTACGATCTGTCTCCCGACGGGAAATATGCGGTTGTGGTCGCGGAAGTCGGCAAGGCGGTTGGCAGCAAGGCGAAGAACCCGCCCCCCGTCGAAACCGAGCGCTTCTTTTTCAAAGAGGACGGGCGCGGCTATCTCGACGACCGCACGCAGCAGCTGTTCATCGTCGATCTTGCGAGCGGCGCCGCGCGGCAGCTGACGAGCGGTGCGCGCGATCACTGGCGCCCCGCCTGGTCGCCGGATGGCAAGCTCATCGCCTACACCGCGAAGGACCACGGCGAGACCGACAAGACGCTGAACACTGAAATCTATGTGCTGTCATCCGAGGGCGGCGAGCCGCGCAAGCTCAGCCCCACCGCGAACGCAGACGACGATCCGGATTGGGTCGCGGGCGTCTCGTGGTCGCCGGATTCGAAGCGGATCGTCTGGCTCGAAGGCATGGAGGACAAGTGGCTCTACTACGGCGCGCCGCACCTTGCCGTGGCCGACGTGACGACAGGCGCCGTGACGCGCCCCGCGAAGCTCGACCTCTGGTTCTATTACCCGCGCTTCGCGCCCGACGGGTCGATCCTCACGCAGATCGAAGGCGACCGCGACACGTGGCTGGCGCGCGTCGACGCGAAGAGCGGCAAGATCAGCTATCTCACGAAGGGCACGCGCTTCGCCTATGACTATGCCGTCGCGAAGGACGGGCGCATCGCCATTCTGGAGACCACCAACGAAAAGCCCGCCGAGCTTTTCGCGCTGGACAAGGCCGGAGCCCGCGCGCTCACGGATCACAATCCCTGGCTGAAGGACCGCGCGCTCGGTGAGACGCGTGACGTCAGCTTCAAGAGCGGCGACGCTGAAATCCACGGCTTCTACGTGCTGCCGCCGGATTATGACCCGGCGAAGCGCTATCCGTTGATCGCAGACCTCCACGGCGGTCCGGTCTATCAGCACAGCCACGAGTTCGATCTCGATGCGCGCGCGCTTGCGGCCGCAGGCTATGTCGTGCTCAAAATCAATCCCCGCGGTTCATCGGGGCGCGGCTTCGATTTCTCGCGCGCGATCTATGCCGATTGGGGCAATGTCGATGCGCAGGATATCAGCGCCGGCATCACCAAAGCGATCGATACGGGCATCGCGGATCCCAACCGCATCGGGGCGGGCGGCTGGAGCTACGGCGGCATCCTCACCGGCTACATGATCGCCTACGACAAGCGCATCAAAGCGGCGGTGGCGGGCGCGGGCGTCTCCAACATCTTCGCGACGTGGGGCGTCGACATGTACCAGCGCGAGTACCTTCTCGAACTCGGCACGCCGTGGGAGAACTTCGATACGTGGAAGAAGCTCGCCTACCCGTTCTTCGAGCCCGAACGCATCACCGCAGCGACCTTGTTCCAGTGTGCGGATGCCGACGACAACGTGCCTTGCGTGGGTGCCGAGCAGATGTACCTGACGCTGAAGACTCGGGGCATCCCGACCAAGCTCATCGTCTACCCGGGCGAGAACCACGGCCTCACCGTGCCGAGCTACCTCGCGCACCGCATCCGCGCCAACATCGACTGGTACGACCGCTGGCTGAAGGCCGACTGAGCTATTCGCAGAGCAGCGTGCGCGTCAGCAGGTGATCGGGGTCTTCGAGGCCGTCGATGACGTTGAAGTGGTGTCGGCCCGGTTCCTCGACAAGCGCCGTGGCGGCGCCGAGGCCGGTCCAGATGTTGGCCAGCAGCGCCGACTGGCGGCGAAATTCGGGGCGCTCCTCCGCGCCGACCCAGCATGTGACACGAGCGCCCGGCAGCGGCGCCACTAGCGCGGGGCTCTCTGCAGTGGCTTCGGCATCGTCGATGTGGAGCGTATCGTTCATTTCCGTTCGCATCAGCGGCCGCAGGTCAGCGAGCGCCGAGATCGGCACCGTATGCGCGACGCGGGCTGCGACCTCGCGCGGCAGCGGCGAGGATGCGGAGACCATGCGCGCTGCGAGATGGCCGCCCGCCGAGTGGCCGGTGATGAAGATCGGGCCGCTTATGCGCGCCGCTGCTGTCGTGATCGCGGCGCCAATCTCGCGCGTGATGCCACCGATGCGGTTTTCCGGACAGAGCGTGTAGGACGGCATCGCCACGGCAAAACCGCGCGCGAGCGGTCCGCGTGAGAGGTGCGACCAATAGCTCTTGTCGAGCGCGAGCCAATAGCCGCCGTGGATGAAGACAACGAGGCCGCGCGGCTCACCTTCGGGCAGGAACAGGTCGTAGCGATTGCGGGGAGCGTCGCCGTAGGGCAGGTCCAGCATCGCCCGCGCGCCGCACGCATCGCGCCAGTGCCGGGCAGGCTCGACCCATGCTTCCGGCCAGCGATCACCGCCCACGATGTGCGCAGCGTTGGCGTAAGCGTCGTCCCAGTCGGTGATCATATCCACTCCTGTTCGGTTCATGCACAATGCGCCACGCAAAAAATATTTCAACCCTGAAACTTTAGGCTTGAAATAATAAAGTCACCGTGTCAGCCTCCGACTCATCGACAAGGGAGATCATCCGATGGATGTGGCTATACTCGGCGGCGGACCCGCAGGGCTTTACTTCGCGATCAGCATGAAGCTGCGCGACCCGGCGCATCGCATCACGGTGATCGAACGCAATCGACCGGATGATACGTTCGGCTGGGGCGTCGTGCTTTCCGACGAGACGCTGGACAATCTCGCCGCGAACGACCCCGTCAGCGCCGCCGCGATCCGCGAACATTTCGCCTATTGGGACGACATCGCCGTCGTTCACAAGGGCGTTCGCACGCTCTCCACCGGGCACGGCTTCTGCGGTATCGGACGCAAGCAGCTTCTGCTGCTGCTTCAGACGCGCGCGCTGGAGCTCGGCGTCGAAATCCGCTTCGAAACCGAGGCCGAGCCGACCCAGGCCTACATGGACAAATACGACCTCGTCGTTGCCGCGGATGGGCTCAACTCCCGCACGCGCACCGAGTTTGCCGACCATTTCCAGCCGAACATCGACGTCCGCAAGTGCAAGTTCGTCTGGCTGGGCACGCACCAGAAGTTCGACGACGCCTTCACCTTCATCTTCGAAAAGACCGAACACGGCTGGGTGTGGGCGCACGCCTACCAGTTCGATGCCGATACGGCGACGTTCATCGTTGAATGCACCGAAGCGACATGGGCGGCCTTCGGCTTCGGCGAGATGACGAAGGAAGAGTCGATCGCGACGTGCGAGCGCATCTTTGCAAAGCACCTCGGCGGGCATCCGTTGATGTCGAATGCGGCGCATGTGCGCGGTTCGGCATGGATCAACTTCCCGCGCGTGCTTTGCGAGCGCTGGTCCTACCAGAATGTAGCGCTGCTCGGCGACGCGGCGGCAACCGCGCACTTCTCGATCGGCTCGGGCAGCAAGCTCGCGATGGAAAGCGCCGTGGCGCTCGCGGACTATATCCACAGCGAGCCGACGCTGGCGGCTGCCTTCCAGAAGTATGAGGATGCGCGCCGTGTCGAGGTGCTGCGCCTGCAATCGGCGGCACGCAACTCGATGGAATGGTTCGAGGAGGTGGAGCGCTACCTCGATCTCGACCCCGTGCAGTTCAACTATTCGCTGCTCACGCGTTCGCAGCGTATCTCGCACGAGAACCTGCGCCTGCGTGACCGCGCGTGGCTCGATAGTGCCGAGATATGGTTCCAGCAGCAAGCGGGCGCCGGAAACGTGCGCCGCGCGCCGATGTTCGCGCCTTTGAGCCTGCGCGGCATGACGCTCCAGAACCGCATCGTCGTCTCGCCGATGGCGCAGTACAAGGCGGTCGATGGCTGCCCGACCGACTGGCATTTTGTGCACTATGCCGAGCGCGCCAAGGGCGGTGCCGGCCTCCTGTTCGTCGAGATGACCTGCGTCAGCCCCGAAGGCCGCATCACGCCCGGCTGCCCGGGCCTTTACGCGCCCGAGCACGAGGTCGCGTGGAAGCGGCTCGTCGATTTCGTTCATGCCGAAACGCCCGCCAAAATCTGCGCGCAGCTTGGTCATTCCGGTCCCAAGGGTTCAACGCGCATCGGCTGGGAAGGGATGGACGCGCCGCTGCCTGCGGACAACTGGCCGCTGCTTGCCGCTTCTGCCGTGCCGTGGTCGGAGCACAACACCGTGCCGAAGCCGATGGACCGCGCCGATATGGACCGCGTTCGTGACGAGTTTGTAGCGGCGGCGAAAATGGCGGACCGCGCCGGCTTCGACATGATCGAGATTCACGCCGCGCACGGCTATCTGCTCTCGTCGTTCATCAGCCCGCTCACCAACCAGCGCGAGGACGAATACGGCGGCAGCCTTGAAAACCGGATGCGCTATCCGCTTGAGGTGTTCCGCGCCGTCCGTGCCGTGTGGCCGGAAGAAAAGCCGATCTCGGTGCGTATCTCGGCGAACGACTGGGTCGGCGACGAAGGTGTGACGCCGGAAGAAGCCGTGCAGATCGCCGAAATCCTGAAGGACGCGGGTGTCGACATCTGCGACGTTTCCGCAGGGCAGACCTCAGTGCGCGCAAAGCCTGTCTACGGCCGCATGTTCCAGACACCGTTCTCCGACCGCATCCGCAATGAAACCGGCATGGCGACGATGACCGTGGGCAACATCTACGAGCCCGACCACGCCAACTCGATCCTCATGGCAGGCCGCGCCGATCTCGTCTGTCTTGCCCGCCCGCATCTTGCCGATCCCTACTGGACGCTGCGCGCAGCGGCGACGCTCGGCGATACGCAGACGGAGTGGCCGAAGCCCTATCTCCCCGGGCGTGATCAGGCGTTCCGTCTCGCAGAGCGCGGGCCTGAGCAGATGACGGGCAAGGTATGATCGCAGGGCAAAGCGCACTCGTCACCGGTGGCGGTACTGGCGCAGGCCGGGCCATCGCGCTTGCGCTTGCGGGGGCAGGGGTTGACGTCACGATCTGCGGCCGCCGCCTCGCGCCCCTGGAAACGGTGGCGGCGGAAAGTGAGCGCATAAGCGCCGTGCAGGCGGACGTGACCGACGAAGCCGCGATGCGTACGCTCCACGAGGCGCACGGGCCGTTCGACATTGTGGTGGCGAACGCCGGAGCCGCCGAGAGCGCTCCTGCGCACAAGGTGACGCAGGCGGGTTGGCAGGCGGCGCTCGCCGTGAATCTCACGGGCGCGTTCCTCACCGTGCAGCCTGCCATCGCGCCGATGGTGAAGCGCCGCGCCGGGCGGATCATCTTCATCGCCTCGACAGCAGGCCTCAAGGGCTATGCCTATGTCGCGCCCTATGTGGCGGCGAAGCACGGCGTCGTCGGGCTGATGCGCGCGCTCGCGGCGGAGACGGCGAAATCGGGTGTCACGGTCAACGCCGTATGTCCCGGCTTCACGGAGACCGATCTTCTCGAAGAATCGATCGAGCGCATCATGGCGACCACGGGCCGCAGCCGCGAAGACGCGCGCGCCAGCCTCGCCGCCACGAACCCGCAGGGCCGTTTCATAACGCCGGACGAGATCGCGGCCACCGTGCTGTGGCTCGCGAGCGAAGGCGCAGCGTCGATCACCGGGCAGGCGATTTCCGTTTCGGGCGGCGAGACATGGTAAGCGCGCCGCTTGCGTCCGCCGCCGGCAAGGAACGCGTCCGTCTCTGGCTGCGCCTGCTCCGCGCGACACGCCTGATCGAGGCGGAAATGCGCGAACGGCTGAAGGCGGAGTTCGACACGACACTGCCGCGCTTTGACGTCATGGCGGCACTCGACCGCCAGCCCGATGGCATGATGATGAGCGAGCTGTCGCGTTTCCTGCTCGTCTCCAACGGCAACGTCACCGGCATCGTCGACCGCCTGGTATCGGATGGATTGGTCGCCCGCACCGCCCGCGACGGCGACCGCCGCGCCTTCATCGTCAAGCTGACGGAGGCGGGTGCCACACAGTTCAAGGCGATGGCCGCAGCGCATGAGCGCTGGATCGACGCGCTCCTCGCCGACATTGACCCCGAAGAGGCCGCGCACCTTGCGGGCACACTCAGAACATTCCAGAGCAAGTGGGAGGGCGGACATTGACCCAGATGGCAGGATTGAAGCCGGAGCATTTCCTCTGGGAGGTCGAGGACCGCATCGCGCGCGTCCGGCTCGACCGGCCCGAACGCAAGAACCCGCTGACCTTCGAGTCCTATGCCGAGCTGCGCGATACGTTCCGCGCGCTTGTCTACGCCGATGACGTCGATGCTGTGGCCTTCCTCCCGAACGGCGGCAACTTCTGTTCGGGCGGCGACGTCCACGACATCATCGGGCCGCTGGTCGCGATGGACATGAAGCAGCTTCTCGCCTTCACGCGCATGACCGGCGATCTCGTGAAGGCGATGATCCACTGCGGCAAGCCGATCATCGCGGCGGTGGACGGCGTTGCGGTGGGTGCGGGCGCGATCATCACCATGGCGTCGGACATCCGCATCGCCACGCCGCAGGCGAAGACGGCGTTCCTGTTCACACGTGTCGGCCTTGCCGGATGCGACATGGGCGCGTGTGCGATCCTGCCGCGCATCATCGGGCAGGGGCGTGCGGCGGAGCTGCTTTACACAGGGCGCACGATGAGCGCCGAGGAAGGCGAGCGCTGGGGCTATTACAACCGGCTGGTGGCGGCGGAGACGCTGGAGGCGGATGCGCTTGAGATCGCGCGGCGCATCGTTTCCGGGCCGACCTTTGCGCATGGCATTACCAAGACGCAGCTGAACCACGAATGGTCGATGAGCCTCGATCAGGCGATCGAGGCCGAGGCGCAGGCGCAGGCGATCTGTATGCAGACGCGGGACTTCGAACGGGCTTACAAGGCGTTCGTGGCGAAGCAGACTCCGGTGTTCGAGGGCAACTGATGGCGGACCGCAGCTTTCTGAACTGGCCGTTCTTCGAAGATCGGCACCGTGATTACGCCGAGCGGCTGGAGGCGTGGTGCCGTGAGCACCTTCCCGTCGATCACGGCGACGTGGACGCCGCGTGCCGCCGCCTCGTCGCCATGCTCGGTGAAGGCGGCTGGCTGCTCCCGACGGCGGTCGATCCCGACGCCCCTGCGCCGCTCGACGTGCGGACGCTCTGCATCACGCGCGAGACGCTGGCGCGGCATGACGGGCTCGCCGACTTTGCCTTTGCGATGCAGGGGCTGGGGACGGGGACGATCAGCCTTTTCGGCGATGCCGGACACCGCGAATGGCTGAGAAAGACGCGTGCGGGGAAGGCGATTTCCGCCTTCGCGCTTTCGGAGCCGCGTTCGGGCTCGGACGTTGCCAACATGGACATGACGGCGCGGCGCGACGGCGACGACTACGTGCTTTCCGGCGAAAAGACGTGGATTTCGAACGGCGGCATCGCCGATGTCTACACCGTGTTCGGGCGCACAGGCGAGGCACCGGGCGCGAAGGGCATTTCGGCGTTCGTGGTGGCGGCGGATACGCTGGGCCTTGAGATCGCCGAGCGCATCGACGTCATCGCGCCGCATCCGCTCGCACGGCTGCGCTTCAATGACGTGCGCGTCCCCGCTTCGGCGCTCATCGGGAAACCCGGCGAAGGCTTCCGCATCGCCATGTCGGTGCTCGACGTGTTCCGCTCGACCGTGGGCGCGGCCGCGCTCGGCTTCGCGCGGCGTGCGCTGGAAGAGAGCATCAAGCGGACAAGCGAGCGCACACTCTTCGGCGCGCCGCTGTTCGACCTGCAAATGGTGCAGGGCCACATCGCGGACATGGCGCTCGACGTCGATGCGGCCGCGCTCCTCGTCTACCGCGCCGCGTGGACCAAGGACATGGGCGCACCGCGCGTGACGCGCGAAGCGGCGATGGCGAAACTCTACGCCACCGACCGCGCGCAATCCGTGATCGACAAAGCGGTACAGCTTCATGGCGGGGACGGCGTGCGCCACGGCCACATCGTCGAAAGCCTGTACCGGGAGATCCGGGCGCTTCGCATCTACGAAGGCGCATCGGACGTACAAAAGGTGGTGATTGCGCGTCAGGTGATGGGAGCGGGAGCATGATTTTGGGGCCGTCGGCGCACGTCGACACGTTTACGCGGGATAATCTGCCGCCGTTTGCGGAGTGGCCGGACCTGCTGCTCGAGGGCTTCGAATATCCTGAATATCTGAACGCCGGCGTCGAACTCACTGATGCGCTGGTCGCCAAAGGCTTCGGTGACCACACCGCGCTGATCGGCAACGGGCGCCGCCGCACCTACAAGGAACTCACCGACTGGTCGAACCGCATCGCGCACGCGCTCGTCGAAGACTACGGCATCAAGCCGGGCCACCGCGTGCTCATCCGTTCGGCGAACAATCCCGCCATGGTCGCGTGCTGGCTCGCCGCGACCAAGGCGGGCGCGGTCGTCGTCAACACCATGCCGATGCTGCGCGCGGGCGAGCTTTCGAAGATCGTCGACAAGGCCGAGATCAGCCTCGCGCTTTGCGACACGCGGCTGATGGACGAGATGGTGCTGTGCGCGAAGGACAGCCGCTTCCTGAAGGCCGTCGTCGGTTTCGACGGCACCGCCAACCACGATGCGGAACTTGATCGCGTCGCGCTGGGCAAGCCGGTGACGTTCGAGGCGGTGAAGACGGGGCGCGACGACGTCGCCCTGCTCGGCTTCACCTCGGGCACCACGGGCGAGCCCAAGGCGACGATGCACTTCCACCGCGACCTGCTGATCATCGCGGACGCCTATGCGAAGGAAGTGCTCGGCGTGCGCCCGGACGACATTTTCGTGGGTTCGCCGCCGCTTGCGTTCACCTTCGGGCTCGGCGGCCTCGCGATCTTCCCGCTGCGTTTCGGCGCCGCGGCGACGCTGCTCGAACATGCCTCTCCGCAAAGCATGATCGAGATCATCGAGACCTACAAGGCGACGATCAGCTTCACCGCGCCGACAGCGTATCGGATGATGCTCGCGGCGTTCGACGAGGGCGCGGACCTCTCCTCGCTGCGCATTGCCGTGTCGGCGGGAGAGACGCTGCCCGCGCCCGTGTTCGAGGACTGGGTGCGCAAGACCGGCAAACCGATCCTCGACGGCATCGGCGCGACCGAGCTGCTGCACATCTTCATCTCCAATCGCCTCGACGACATGCACCCGGCCTGCACCGGGCGTCCGCTCACCGGCTATGAAGCGAAGATCGTAGACGAGGACATGAACGAACTGCCGCGCGGCGAGGTCGGGCGGCTGGCGGTGCGCGGACCGGTCGGCTGCCGCTATCTCGCCGACGCGCGGCAGCAGAAATATGTGAGGAACGGCTGGAACCTCACCGGCGATTCCTTCACGCAGGACGCGGAAGGGCGTTTCCACTTCGCGGCGCGCTCCGACGACATGATCATCTCGGCAGGCTACAATATCGCCGGGCCGGAGGTGGAAGCCGCGCTGCTCAAGCATCCGCATGTTCTCGAATGCGCGGTGATCGGCATTGCTGACGAGGCGCGCGGGCAAATCGTCGAGGCGCACGTCGTGCTGGTGGAGGGCATCGCGCCGGACGACGGCGTCGTCAAAGCCCTGCAGGACCATGTGAAGGCGACGATCGCCCCCTACAAGTATCCGCGCTCGGTGCGGTTCACGGCCGCGCTTCCCAAAACCGAGAGCGGCAAGATCCAGCGCTTCCGATTGAAGGCTTAGAGACAAAAAATGACCGATTTCAGCGCCACACGCGCGAAGTTTCATATCCCCGACGGCATCATCTATCTCGACGGCAATTCGCTGGGGCCACTGCCGGTCGCCGCGAAGGCGCGCGCGGCGAAGGTGATCGAAGAGGAATGGGGCGGCGAGCTTATCAAGGGCTGGAACACCGCCGGATGGATGGTGCAGCCGCGCAAAGTGGGCGACCGCATCGCGCGGCTGATCGGCGCGCCCGAGGGCAGCGTCGTGATGGGCGACACGCTTTCGATCAAGGTCTATCAGGCGCTCGCCTCGGCGCTCGAAATGCGCCCCGACCGGCGCGTGATCGTATCGGACAGCGGCAATTTCCCCACCGACCTTTACATGGCGCAGGGCCTGATCCGCTCGTTGGGGCAGGGGCATGAACTGAAGGTCGTGGAGCCCGAAGCCGTGGAAGCCGCGATCGACGAGAGCGTCGCTGCGCTGATGATCACCGAGGTCGACTACCGCACGGGCCGGAAGCACGACATGGCCAAGCTGATCGCGAAGGCACACGCGGCGGGCGCATTGGTGATCTGGGATCTCGCGCACTCGGCGGGCGCGATTCCCGTCGATCTGAAAGGCGCGGGCGCGGACTTCGCCGTGGGCTGCACCTACAAGTATCTGAATGGCGGTCCAGGCGCGCCTGCCTTCATCTATGTGGCGGCGCAGCACGCGGATGCCGCACGCCCTGCGCTGTCCGGCTGGATGGGGCACGAAGCGCCGTTCGCCTTCGATCAGGATTATCGTCCCGGCACCGGCATCGAGCGGATGCGCGTCGGCACGCCGCCGATCATTGCGCTTGCCGTGCTCGACGCGGCGCTCGATGCCTGGGAAGGCGTCGACATGGCGGACGTGCGCCGGAAGTCGGTCGAACTCTCCGAGCTGTTCATCCGCGAGGTCGAGGCGCGCTGTCCTGACCTCGTGCTCGCCTCTCCGCGCGACAGCACGTCACGCGGCAGCCAGGTGTCGTTCCGTCACCCGCAGGGTTATGCGATCATGCAGGCGCTGATCGCACGCGGGCTTATCGGCGATTTCCGCGCGCCCGACGCGCTGCGGTTTGGTTTCACGCCGCTCTACATCGGCGAGGAGGAGGTGCTCGGTGCGGTCTCCATCATGGAGGACGTGCTGAGCAAAAGGAGCTGGGACAAACCCGAATATCACAGAAGAGGACTTGTCACGTGACCAGCCAGCAACCCTATGACCCGGCCAAAGACGGCGCGCAGATGTCGTTCCGGGAACGTATGTCCTACAGCGACTATCTGTCGCTCGATCCGATCCTGAACGCGCAGAAGCCGCTTTCGACCGCGCACGACGAGATGCTGTTCATCATCCAGCATCAGACGTCCGAGCTGTGGATGAAGCTCGCCATCCACGAGGTGCGCGCCGCGATGGAAGCGGTGCGTGAGGGGCGCGTTTCGAACGCCTTCAAGATGCTGACGCGCGTGGCGCGCATCTTCGAGCAGCTGAACAGCGCGTGGGACGTGCTCCGCACGATGACACCGAGCGAATACACCGAGTTTCGGGACTCGCTCGGCCAGTCCTCCGGTTTCCAGTCCTACCAGTACCGCGCGATCGAGTTCCTTGCGGGCAACCGCAACGCCGCGATGCTGAAACCGCACGCGCACCGGCCCGAGATTCTGGCGCAGCTCCAGGACATCCTCTCGAAACCGAGCCTTTATGACGAGGCACTGCTCCTTCTTCAGCGCAGCGGCATCCCGATCGGCAAGGCGGATGCGGAGCGCACCGACTGGGCGAGCCCGCGCGCGGAGAGTCAGGATGTCGTCGAGGCCTGGAAGATCGTCTACCGCGCACCGGAGAAGCACTGGGCGCTTTACGAACTCGCCGAGAAGCTCGTCGATTTTGAGGATTATTTCCGGCGCTGGCGTTTCAACCACGTGACGACCGTGGAACGCGTCATCGGCCTCAAGCGCGGCACAGGCGGCACCTCGGGTGTGTCCTACCTCCGCAAGATGCTTGAGGTGGAATTGTTCCCGGAACTCTGGAAAGTACGCACCGAACTTTAGGATGAGTGAGAATTCGGCTGATGCCGACTGCAAATGGTGGCTTTCTGCGTTTTCGGTGCTCAGATATCTTGTCTGTTGCCCGTTGCCGAGAAGGCCAAGGAGGCGAGGGGAGAGTGGTGAGAATAGTTTTTTCTATTTGGGCCGTCTCTCTTCTGGCCTCATGTAGTTCCAGTAATGATGTAATTCCTTGTGAAACTAAGTTTGTGGCATGGAAATTTGCGAACGATGGAGAAGCTGAGCGATTTCTTAATTTAGCAATTCCCGCTGGAGCAAAAAGAAATTGTGTTGATCGTGTTATGAGTCATGACAGCATGAAATTTATCGCGGTGACCGATAGTTATAACGGTTATGATGTTTTGTTTTATAAAGAGACCAGAAGCGATTGGCTTTTTTATATATTCCGGTCTGGATTGAATACCAGGCTTGTAAATATACTAATGAATAAAGATGGAAGCGTTTCCTCTATAAAGGTGAATTAGAGTGGTGAAGATGGCGTGAAAGGAAATTCGGTTCGATTTGATCTTTACGGTGAGTGAATTGATCAATGCGCTGCGTACCGAATTCTCTGAATCCATCATATTCGGCTCAGCCTGAGGCGAATTCCCGTATATCCCGTTTTGTTTCTTCAGGAGCACGATCTTGGCAACTTTCGATCCCTTTGACCCCTTCGGCCTTGAGCAGCAGCTCACCGAAGACGAGCAGATGATTTCCACAACCGCGCGCCGCTATGCCGAGGACCGGCTGGCGCCGCGCGTTGTCGAAGCTTTCCGGCATGAGAAGACCGATGCTGCGATCTTCCGCGAGATGGGCGAGCTTGGCCTGCTCGGCGCGACGATCTCGCCCGAGTATGGTGGCGCGGGCTTCGGCTATGTCGCCTATGGCCTCATCGCGCGCGAGGTCGAGGCGATCGACAGCGGCTACCGTTCGATGATGAGCGTGCAGTCTTCGCTCGTGATGGTGCCGATCGAGACGTTCGGATCGGAAGCGCAGAAGCAGAAATACCTGCCCAAGCTCGCGCGCGGCGAGTGGATCGGCTGCTTCGGGCTCACCGAGCCGGACCACGGCTCCGACCCCGGATCGATGGCGACGCGCGCGAAGAGCGTGCCGGGCGGTTACCGCCTTTCGGGCGCCAAGACGTGGATCACCAACGCGCCGATCGCCGACGTGTTCGTCGTGTGGGCGAAGACGGACGACGGCGCGATCCGCGGCTTCGTCCTCGAAAAGGGCATGGAAGGGCTCTCCGCACCTGCGATCCACGGCAAGGTGGGCCTGCGCGCCTCGATCACCGGCCAGATCCTGATGGACGAGGTGTTCGTGCCCGAAGAGGCGATGTTCCCCGAGGTGCGCGGGCTCAAGGGGCCGTTCACCTGCCTCAACTCGGCGCGCTTCGGCATCGCGTGGGGCGCGCTCGGAGCAGCGGAATCCTGCTACAAGACGGCGCGCCAATATACGATGGACCGCAAGCAATTCGGTCGTCCGCTCGCGGCGAACCAGCTCATCCAGAAGAAGCTTGCCGACATGGTGACCGACATCTCGCTCGGCTTCCAGGGCTGCCTGCGTCTTGGCCGCATGAAGGATGACGGGCATCCGCCTGTCGAGCTGACCTCGATCCTGAAGCGCAACAGCTGCGGCAAGGCGCTCGATATCGCCCGCACGGCGCGCGACATGCTGGGCGGCAACGGCATTTCCGACGAGTTCGGCGTGGCGCGGCATCTGGTGAACCTTGAGGTGGTGAACACCTATGAGGGCACGCACGACGTGCACGCGCTCATCATCGGCCGCGCGATCACCGGCATCGCGGCCTTCGCGAACTAGGCCGCCCGTCATGGCGTTCACGACGGTTCGGCCCTTGCGGTTCGGGGACTGCGATCCTTCGGGGATCGCTTACTTCCCGTCCTATCTCAACTTGCTCGTCGGGGTGATGGAGGAGTTCTTCGCCTCCATCGGCTCTCCGTGGCCGGTGATGATGGGCGAACGCCGCATCTCAGTGCCGACCGTTCGGCTGGACATTACGTTCAACCATCCGGGCGTACATGGCGATATGCTTGAATTCGAAGTGGGCGTGAAACGCGTGGGTGGAAGCTCGCTGGATTTCCTGCATCGCATTACCTGTCGCGACACGCTGCTCTGGTCCGCCGAGCAGCGCGTCGTCGCCACCGACACCGATACACACCGCGCACGTCCCTGGCCGGACGACATGCGCGCGGCCCTCGAACAGCATCTGGAGAGCGATCATGTTTGAAACCCTGCAGCCCGAAGGCTGGGTGAAGCCGATCGGCTATGCGAACGGCATCGCCGCCGAAGGCACTTTGATCTTCGTGGGCGGCCAGATCGGCTGGAACGCGAACGCGGAGTTCGAGACGGACGATTTCGCGGCGCAGACGCGGCAGACGCTGGAGAACATCGTGGCCGTGCTGAAAGCCGGCGGGGCGGGGCCGGAGCATGTGACCTCGATGACGTGGTACGTGACCGACAAGGCCGAGTACCTTGCCAACCTGAAGGGCGTGGGCGCTGCCTACCGCGACACCATGGGCAAGAACTTCCCGGCGATGGCGCTGGTGCAGGTCGCGGCGCTCGTCGAGGATCGCGCGAAGGTGGAGATCCAGGCGTTCGCGGTGAAGCCGCGCTGAGGCTTCAGTTTACGGGCAGCGCCTGCATGACGTGGGCGAGCTTGTCGGGATTGCGCACGATATAGATCGCGCTGATGCGGCCGTCCTCGATCGCGAGCGCGGTCGTCTGCAGCACGTCGCCGCGATCGATGCTGACGAAGCCCGGAAGGCCGTCGATGCGGAGCGTGCGCAGCAATGTCGCCGCGTGGCCGAACTTGCGGAACAGGCCTGCGTACAAGCGCAGCGCGCGGGCGATGCCGCGGATCGGGTTGGGGAACGCGAGCACGCGCCCGCCGCCGTCCGCATGGATCACGACATCCTCGGCGAGCATTGCCTGCAGCGCAGCCGTGTCGCCGTCACGCGCCGCGGTGAAGAAGGCCTGCGCGATGCGTTCGGCTTCGGCGTCCTCCACCGCATAGCGCGATTTCGACTCCTGCACGTGCCGCCGGGCGCGCACGGCGAGCTGGCGCACCGCCGCTGCATCGCGGCCGAGCGTCGCGGCAACGTCGCCGAGGCTGACCTCGAACACGTCGTGGAGCAGGAAGGCGGCACGCTCCAGCGGAGAGAGGCGCTCAAGCGCGAGCATCAGCGTCAGCGTGACGTCATCGGCGATGGCTTCGGGCTCGGCTTCGAGCAGGGGTTCGGGAAGCCATGTCCCGAAATAGGTTTCGCGCCGCGCCCGCGCCGACTTCATCCGGTCCAGGCACAGGCGCGTGACGACGCGCGTCAGCCACGCGGGGGGCGAATCGATGCCCGACGCTTCGGACCAGCGCAGCCACGCGTCCTGCACCACATCCTCGGCCTCCGCGACCGAGCCGAGCATCCGGTAGGCGAGGCGCAGCAGCCGGGGGCGCTGCGCCTCGAACAGGGCGGTCTCTTCAGGCCGCGGCACGGCGGAGCGCCGGGTGCGGCGCGCGGAAGCCGACCTGCAGGCGGTTCCATGTGTTGATCGAGCCGATCAGCAGGGTCAGGTTCACCTGCTCGGCCTCGCTGAACTCCGCCTTCACGGCTTCGTAGTCGGCATCGGGTGCACCCGTTTCGGAAAGCCGTGTGAGCGCATCGGTCCAGCCGAGCGCGGCGCGCTCGCGGGGGGTGTAGAGCGTCGATTCGCGCCAGGCGTTCAGCATATAGAGCCGCATCTCGTCCTCCCCCGCGCGGCGCAGGTCGGTGGAATGCATGTGGATGCAGAACGCGCAGCCGTTGATCTGGGAGGCGCGCAGGCGCACCAGCTCCATCAAATTCTGCTCAAGGCCGCTGCCCTTGAAGCTCTCTTCGAGCGCCATCATCGCCTTCACGGCTTCGGGTGCGTAGCTGTGTGCATTGTTCAATCGGGCGGTCATGTCCGTTCTCCTTGGCGGCGCGCACCATGCGCGCTTGCAGACATGACGAGACAGGCTCGGCGCGGGTGACATGCGCGGCAAAATTTATGCGTTTCCGCCGCTTTTTTCAAAGCGCTTCGCAGTTCCCCGTCAGTTGCGGTAAAATCCGGCAGATGCTTCTTGACAGCGCCCGGCCCCACCAATAGGTACGCCCGGCTTTCGAAATACGAAGCAACGCGCGGGTGTAGCTCAGTTGGTTAGAGTGCCGGCCTGTCACGCCGGAGGTCGCGGGTTCGAGCCCCGTCACTCGCGCCATTTCTCACAGGCAGAAATGGCGCTTCCCCGCAGGAAACGAAATCAGGCTTCGACGCTGTCGAAGACCCTGAACTCATGCGCGATCGAACGCTCCACCAGCAGTTCATAGAGCGCCGCCACGTGATCGCGCGACAGCCCGTGCGTCTCGGCGGCATCGCAGGCCTTGGCGATCACGTCCGCCTTGCGGGCTTCATCCCGCACCGCGCCGCGCGACGTCTTCACACGCGCCGCCGCCTCGATATAGCGCATCCGCTTCGCCAGCAGCGCGACGATCTCGCGGTCGAGCGCGTCGATCGCGGTGCGGATCTCCGGCATGGTGGTGCAGGCGTCGGGGGGAACGATATCGGTCATTTGCGGAAGCGTCCGGTCTCTATCCAGCGAACAAGGGGGCGGGCCGGAAAGACCCAGGCGATGCCGAGTATGATCCAGACCGGGAGTTGTACGAGCACATGAAGCCGCGTGACGGGCTCAGCCACGGCGACGGCGACAACGGCATAGACCGCGATCAGGACGATCAACAGCAGCACGCCAAACGGCTTTCTGAGGCTTGGCTTGGGGTCGGTCATACCGTGAGTGTCCTTGTCGGCGTCACCACCGCGTCGAGGCGCTGGTCCCAGCTGTCGGCGGGCAGCGCATCCAGAATCTGCACGTCCCACGCGAGGCCGATGGCCACGGTGGGCCGCACGGCCCGCAACGCGGCGAGCGCGCGGTCGAAGTGGCCCTTGCCCTGGCCGATGCGATTGCCGTGCATGTCGGCGGCGACAAGTGGAACGAGGAGTGTGTCGGGAACCGCTTCGGCAGCGTCGGCAAGCGGCTGCATCGTTCCGAAGGGACCGGGCTCCAGCGGGCCGCCGGCGACGCGAAAACGCATGACGTCATCCCGGCTCGCAAACCACGGCAGCAGCACCGTGCCCTGCGCGATACATGCAGCGGGGTCGATCTCGTGGCCCATCGGCACGTAGCTGGCGATCGCGCTGGCGTTCGCGAGGAAGGGAAGGGCGCGCGCGGCGAGCGCCGTCTCCAGCGCCCTGCGTTCGTCCGCGGAGATACCGCGCACGAACACGGCGCGCGCTGCGCGGGCATCGCGGCGCAGTGTTTCCTTGTCGGTGAGGGGGGCGGTGGACAAACGGGAATCCGGGCGACAGGTCAAAAATGGGTGGCGGAACCGCCTCGGCCGTTTGCCGGAATATCCTCTGACGCCAGTAACGTCAGGTGGGCACCATATGGTCGGACCAGGATCCGCACAGGGACAGCACCCTTGGATGTCGATATCGCCTCAGGGATGTTCGCATCGCGCGCACCAGGCAGTATCCGCCACCTGCTAATCTAGGCGCTCGCGCGGCGCTTCTCAAGGGCCGCGACAATTGCTTCCACCCGCGCCGCCGCCTTTTCGAGCGCACCGGTCGCGATCGTGTCGCCGAGCGACGGGTCGCGTTCCTTCAGGTCGAAGAATTCGTCGGCGATGAGAATGGCCGACATCAGCAGCAGCCGGGGCTCACTCATCTGCCCGAGCGCGCCCTGCAGGTCGGCCGCCTTGGCATCGACATGCGCGGCAAGGCGGTTCAGCCGCTCCTCCTCGCCGTCGCGGCAGGCGAGGGGATAGGAACGGCCGCCGATGGTGACGTTGATCTGGCCCATGCGCTCAGCCCCGCGCCGACGCGATGAGCACGTCGAGATCGGCGACCGCGCGTTCGGCGGATTCCTTCAGGCGGTGATGTTTCTGACGTAGCACGTCCAGTTCGGCGGGCGCACCGCCCGCATCATCCACACCTGCGGCCGCACGCTCGAGCCTGTCGAGCGCGCTTTCGAGGCGTGTCAGCGCCGACGCGAAACCGGTCATCTGATCCATGCCGAAAAGTCCCGAAATCAGCAGTTTGGGCGAGGAACATAAGAACGAATCCGAATGACGGTCAAGGCAAGCGCCGGACGGTTCGACGATTCATCCCGATTCAGCCGGATTCCCGCCTGTTTCATGTGTGCATGGCCGCCATGCCTTGACATGACGTTGACGCAGCATAAGCCCCTCTCCATTGTGCGCGCCGATTCGCCGCCCGGCCGAAATATTGGGGAACCAAGCCGAAGATGACCGTCAATCACGCCGATCTCGCCAACGCTGTCCGTGCGCTGGCGATGGATGCCGTACAGGCCGCGAATTCCGGCCACCCTGGAATGCCGATGGGCATGGCGGATGCCGCGACGGTTCTCTTCACACAGCATCTGAAGTACGATCCGCAGTGGCCTGAATGGCCTGATCGCGACCGCTTCGTGCTTTCCGCCGGTCACGGCTCGATGCTGATCTACGCACTTCTCTATCTCACGGGGTACGAGAAGCCGACGCTCGACCAGATTCGGAACTTCCGTCAGCTCGGCAGTCCGTGCGCCGGCCACCCGGAAAACTTCGAGCTTCCCGGCGTCGAGACGACGACTGGCCCGCTTGGGCAGGGCCTCGCCACCGCCGTCGGCATGGCGATTGCGGAGCGGCACGTCAATGCGCGTTTCGGTGACGCGGTGCAGGATCATCACACGTGGGTGATCGCGGGTGACGGCTGCCTGATGGAAGGCATCAATCACGAGGCGATCGGGCTTGCCGGGCACCTGAAGCTCGGCCGCCTGAACGTGATCTGGGACGACAACCGCATCACCATCGACGGTGCGACTTCCATGTCGACGTCCGAAGACGTGAAGGCGCGTTATGAGGCGTCCGGCTGGCATGTCGTTTCCTGCGACGGCCACGACGCGGCGAGCATCGATGCGGCACTGCGCGCCGCGAAGGCCGATCCGCGACCCTCGCTGATCGCCTGCCGCACGATCATCGGCTACGGCGCGCCCAACAAGCAGGGCACGGCGGCGACGCACGGCTCACCGCTCGGCGCGGCGGAAATCGCGGCGGCGCGCGAAACGCTCGGCTGGAGTCACGCGCCGTTCGAAATCCCGTCGGATATCCTGGATGCGTGGCGCACGTCGGGCGCGCGCGGCACGAAGATCAGCGCCGACTGGAAGGTGAACGCTGCGAAAGCAGAGGGTTACGCCGAATTCCTGACCTGGCTCGATGGTTCCGCGCTGAAAGCCGCAGGCCCCGCGCTAAAGGCGCACATCGATGCGCTGATCGCCGCGCCCCAGACGGTGGCGACGCGTAAGGCGAGCGAAATGGCGCTCGGCGCGATCAACGCCGCCGCGCCGAACACGATCGGCGGATCGGCCGACCTCACCGGTTCAAACAACACGCTGACGAAGGGCCTCGGCACGCTCGACGCCGTGAATTACGGCGGGCGCTACGTCTACTACGGCATCCGCGAGTTCGGCATGGCCGCCGCGATGAACGGTATGGCGCTGCACGGCGGCATCGTGCCTTACGGCGGCACCTTCCTCGTCTTCACCGATTATTGCCGCCCGGCGATCCGTCTCAGCGCGCTGCAGCGTGCGCAGGTGGTCTACGTGATGACCCACGATTCGATCGGCCTTGGCGAAGACGGCCCCACGCACCAGCCCATCGAGCACGTGATGAGCCTGCGCGTGATGCCGAACGTGCTCGTCATGCGCCCGGCTGACGTCGTCGAAACCGCCGAGTGCTGGGCGCTTGCGCTTGAAAACGACAGCGGCCCCACGGTGCTCGCGCTCTCCCGCCAGAACCTGCCGCAGCTTCGCACGGAAGCCGGCGAGAATCTCTCTGCGAAGGGCGCTTATCGCCTGCGCGCCGCCTCTGCCGCGCGCAGGGTGGTGTTCCTCGCGACCGGCTCCGAAGTGCAGGCCGCGCTCGAAGCCGCCGATCAGCTCGAAGCCGCGGGCATCGGCTGCGACGTCGTTTCCATGCCCTGCTGGGAACTCTTCGACCTGCAGAGCGCTGCCTATCAGGCGGACATCCTGCCCGAAGACGCGCTCATCGTTTCGGTCGAGGCCGGAACGACGATCGGCTGGGAACGCTACACGGGCCGCAAGGGCCTGCGCATCGGTATCGACCGCTTCGGCGCCTCTGCGCCTGCCGAAGACTTGTTCGAGAAGTTCGGATTGACCGCCGACGCGATCGCAAAGGCGGTCCGGGGCAAGCTCGCTTAAATCAGGAACAGGAGTACGAGAGACATGGCGAAGGTTTCGATCAACGGATTCGGCCGCATCGGGCGCCTCGTGGCGCGCGCTATTCTGGAGCGTCCGGACAGCGGACTCGAACTGGTTTCGATCAACGACCTCTCCGACGCGAAGTCGAACGCCCTGCTTTTCAAGCGCGATTCCGTGCACGGCACGTGGCAGGGCACGGTCGAGGTGGACGGCAACGATCTCATCATCGACGGCAAGCGCATCAAGGTTTCGGCCGAGCGCGACCCGGCGAACCTGCCGCACGCGGCGAACGGCGTCGATATCGCGCTCGAATGCACCGGCTTCTTCACGGACCGCGCGTCGGCCGAAAAGCACATCGCGGCGGGCGCCAAGCGCGTGCTGATCTCCGCGCCGGGCAAGAATGTCGATCTCACGGTTGTGTTCGGCGTGAACAACGACAAGCTTTCCGCCGAGCACAAGATCGTTTCGAACGCCAGCTGCACGACGAACTGCCTCGCGCCGGTCGCCAAGGTGCTGAACGACAGCATCGGCATCGAACGCGGCCTGATGACGACGGTGCACGCCTACACGAACGACCAGAAAATCCTGGACCAGATCCACGAGGATCCGCGCCGCGCCCGCGCCGCTGCGATGTCGATGATCCCGACCACCACGGGCGCCGCACGCGCCGTGGGCGAAGTGCTTCCCGAACTGAAGGGCAAGCTCGACGGTTCGGCGATCCGCGTGCCGACGCCCGACGTCAGCCTGATCGACCTGACCTTCACGCCGGGGCGCGACACGACGAAGGACGAGGTCAACGCGATCCTGAAGGCGGCGTCTGAATCCGGCCCTCTGAAGGGCATCCTCTGCTATTCCGACGAGCCGTTGGTTTCGATCGATTATCAGCACACGGCCGCGTCCTCGACGATCGACAGCCTTGAAACCGCCGTTCTTGAAGGCAAGCTCGTCCGCGTGCTGTCGTGGTACGACAACGAGTGGGGCTTCTCGAACCGCATGGTCGACACCGCGAAAGCCATCGCGGCGTTCCTCTAACCATGGCCAAGTTCCGGACGCTCGACGACATCGGGGACGTGCGCGGCAAGCGCGTCCTCGTTCGTGCCGATCTCAACGTGCCGATGCAGGCGGGGAAGGTCAGCGACGACACCCGCCTGCGCGCGGCGCAGCCGACCATCGCCGAACTCGCCGACAAGGGCGCGATCGTGCTGGTGCTCTCGCACTTCGGGCGTCCGAAGGGCGAAGACCCGATGCTCAGCCTGTCGCCGATCTCCAGCGCGCTTGCCAAGGTGCTCGGCCGCACGGTCGGCTTCGTCACCGAGTGTAAGGGACCGGCGGCTGAACAGGCGGTAAGCCTGATGGCAGCGGGCGAGATCGCGGTGCTTGAGAACACGCGCTTCGAGCCGGGCGAGGAGAAGAACGATCCGGCGCTCGTCGCCGCGATCGCGAAGCTCGGTGACATCTATGTCAATGACGCCTTCTCCGCCGCGCACCGCGCGCACGCCTCCACTGAGGGGCTGGCGCACGTGCTCCCGGCTTATGCCGGGCGTTCGATGCAGGCGGAGCTGGAGCATCTGGAAGCCGCGCTCGGCGAGCCCGAACGTCCGGTGGCGGCGGTCGTCGGCGGCGCCAAGGTCTCCTCGAAGCTCGATGTGCTCAACAACCTTGTCGGCAAGGTCGATCACCTGATCATCGGTGGCGGCATGGCGAATACGTTCCTCGCCGCGAAGGGCGTCGACGTTGGCAAGTCGCTCTGCGAGCACGACCTCAAGGACACGGCGCTCGCCATCCTCGCGAAGGCCGAGGCGTCGCGCTGCACAGTGCATCTGCCCTATGACGTCGTGGTGGCGAAGGAATTCAAGGCGAATGCCGCGAACCGCACTGTGAACGTCCATGAAGTGGCGGCGGACGAAATGATCCTCGACGTTGGCCCCGCCGCTGTCGAGGCGCTGTCGGATGCGCTCAAGACCTGCCGCACATTGGTTTGGAACGGACCGCTCGGCGCGTTCGAGATGGAACCGTTCGACGCGGCAACGGTCGCGCTCGCCCGCACGGCGGCGGCGCTCACCGAGGCCGGAAGCCTCGTTTCGGTGGCGGGCGGCGGCGACACGGTTGCGGCGCTGAACCACGCGGGCGTAGCGGACAGCTTCAGCTTCGTCTCGACGGCGGGCGGCGCGTTCCTCGAATGGATGGAAGGCAAGCCGCTGCCGGGCGTGGACGCGCTGCGGGCGTAACGAGCCCGGTTTTGTCGCGCAGATGCGTCATTTCAGCTATGGTGAGCGGGAAATTAACCTTTTCTTAAAACCCGACCTTAAGTCTTCGGCGCGAAGGTCGGTGCCATGCTTATGCGTCTCGCCACTGTTGCGTTCCTGATCGCCACCCCGGCCGTTGCCGCGGGTTTTTCGACCGTTGCGGTCGCGAAGCACAGCTGGTGCGCGGCGGGCGACGTGAACCCCGCCGAGGCCGTGGCGGCACTCAATGAACTGCGCCGCGGGCAGGGGCTTGGCCCCGTGCGCGTCAGCAGTGCGCTTACCCGTGCCGCGCAGGCACATTCGGACGACCTCGCCGGGTGGGGCAAGCTTTCGCACAGCGGGTCGGACGGCAGCAACTTCGTCGACCGCGCGGACCGTGCCCGCTTCGACGGCGTGCCGCGCGCCGAGAACGTCGCGTGGAACCTGCCGACGTCCGAGGCCGTGGTCGTCGCGTGGGACCGGAGCCCCGGCCACCGCGACAACATGATGCTCGAAGACGTCACCGACGTCGGCATCGGCTACGCGTGTTCTGCCACCAAGGGCCGCTTCTGGACAATGGTCCTCGGCCGCCGCGAGGCGGACATGCAGGTCGCGGCGGCTTTCTCCGCCTACTAGAGCGCGCTCTATCTCTTTGTTGTCGCATCGTTTTGGGGCGGAAAACCGGTTCCCACTTTTCCGCACGATGCTCTAGCGGCTCACCGGCAGTTTCGCGCTTTTATCGAATGCGCGTCCACCACGTTTCCGCTGCTCGTGCGCACCGAAATGCACTGGCGGCTTGCGGCATTCCAGTACGTCCGCTCGTGGCCGCCGCCCGTTTCATCCTTGCCCATGTAAGCGTAGCCGCGGTCGCGGAGCATCGAGTCTGCCTTGTCGTTCGCGTGGCCAACGACGTCCTGATACCCCGAATAAGGATCGTATCCGGCGTTATGTGAATAGCCGTCGCGGTAGGGTGTCTGATAGCCGCGTTCCTTCACGCCTGCGCTGTACCCGTCCGAATAGGCGTCGCTGCGGCCGTAATTATAGTAAGCATGGCTGTAGAGCCCGTCGCGGTAGCCGCGCTCGAAATCTGCGGTGCCCCGCGTATCATAGTCCCTGTCGCCCCGGTGGTGCGACTTTGACGCAAGCGCCGCAACGCCGATGAGCGCGGCAGCGCCGATTGCGATCGCGGCAGTCTTGTCGCCGTCGGAGCCTTTCTGGCCGCAATCGGACGCGTTCACAGCCTTGATCTTCTCGTAGCGACCATCGCTCGTGAAGACGCGTGCGCACTTCTTTTTCGATTGATTCCACCAATAGCTGTATTTGCCGTCGTCGGCTTCGGCGGTGTGGTGGTTGTAGTAGCCGCGCGAGATCATCTCGTTTTCACCGGAACTGCCGCGGGCCCCGACGATATCGTTGAGGTCGCCCGGCGTTTCGGCGCTGGCGGGAAAACCTGAAAAGCTCAGGGAAACGGCGGCGAGGAGGCTGACGGTGCGGGGGAATGTCATCATGCTGCTTTCTTTGCCGGAGTGGGAATCGACACACACGCGCAAGCAACGTTCGTGTACGATAAGCGTTTGGATTTCCCCGTCCAGATGCTCCCAGACGGCGTTGCGATGAACCGGGGCATTGGCTACAGGGTTCCGAACACAGCAGCCAAAAGCGACGAGGACGACGCATGAAGATCACGAAAGCCGTGAAGGCCATCCTTTCGAACTATGAAAGCGACAACCCCGGCACGAAGGCGAACCTCGCCCGTATCCTGATGCAGGGCCAGCTCGGCGGCACCGGCAAGCTGATCATCCTCCCCGTCGATCAGGGCTTCGAGCACGGTCCGGCGCGCAGCTTTGCGGTGAACGAGCCGGCCTACGATCCGCACTACCACTTCCAGATCGCCATCGACGCCGGGCTTTCCGCCTATGCCGCGCCGCTCGGCATGATTGAGGCGGGCGCCGACACGTTCGCGGGGCAGATCCCGACGATCCTCAAGGTGAACAGCTCGAACAGCTGGGCGACCTCGATCAACCAGGCCGTCACCGGCACGGTCGACGACGCGCTGCGTCTCGGCTGCTCGGCGATCGGTTTCACCATCTATCCAGGCGCCGACGAGGTGTTCGACATGATGGAGGAAATCCGCGAAATGTCCGCCGAAGCGAAGTCGGTGGGCATCGCCACGGTGATCTGGTCGTATCCGCGCGGCGGCAATCTTTCGAAGGACGGCGAACTGGCGCTCGATGTCGGCGCTTACGCCGCGCACATGGCTGCGCTGCTTGGCGCGCACATCATCAAGGTGAAGCTGCCGAGCGCGCACATCGAGCAGAAGGATGCGCAGAAGGCCTACGAGAAGCTGGACGCTTCCACGCAGGCGAAGCGCGTGGCGCATGTCGTGAAGTCGTGCTTCAACGGCCGCCGCATCGTCGTCTTCTCGGGCGGCGCAGCGAAGGGCGCCGACGCCGTCTATCAGGACGCGCGCGATATCCGCGACGGCGGCGGCAACGGCTCGATCATCGGCCGCAACACCTTCCAGCGCCCGCGCGACGAAGCGATGGCCATGCTCGCGAAGCTGGTGAACATCTACAAGGGCAAGGAATAGGCCCAATGTCCGTGGCCTCGGCCGAGGTTGACGCCTGGATCGCCGACCGTTTGATCGGCGACGATCCGGCGCTCGACAAGGCCCTGGCCCGCAATGCGGCCGAAGGTTTGCCCGCCATCGACGTGTCGGCGGCGCAGGGCAAGCTGCTCCACGTCCTTGCGCGCTCGATCGGCGCGTGGCGGATTCTGGAGGTCGGCACGCTCGGCGGCTACTCGACGATCTGGCTGGCCCGTGCGCTTCCCGATCACGGCGTGCTGGTGACGCTGGAAATTGATCCGCACCATGCCGAAGTCGCCCGCGCGAACCTTGATGCGGCAGGCGTCGGCGGCAAGGTCGAGATCCGCGTCGGTCCGGCCGTGGAGACGCTCTCGCGCATGGAAACTGAGAGCGAAGGGCCCTTCGACCTCGTGTTCATCGACGCCGACAAGCCGAACAACGTTGCCTATCTGAAGGCGGCGCTGGCACTCGCGAGGCCGGGCGCGCTCATCATCGTCGATAATGTGGTGCGCGAGGGCCGCGTGACGGATGCCGCGAGCACCGACGCTGCGATCCTCGGCACGCGTGCGCTTTTCGATGTCGTCGCAGCCGAGCCCCGGCTGACGGCCACGGCGATCCAGACCGTGGGTGCCAAGGGTTGGGACGGGTTTATGATCGCGGTGGTGAATGATGAATGATGACGATGTGGCGCTCGATCCCGGCTTTGCCGATCGGTTCGAGCAGGATAGGCGGCCGCCGTGCCAGCTCTATCTGATCTCGCCGGAGCGCTATGATCCGGGCTTTCCCGAAACGCTGAAGGCCGCGCTCGATGCGGGCCCTGTGGCGGCGTTCCAGCTTCGCCTGAAGGGCGTGGAGGACATGGAAATCCTGCGCGCCGGCGCCGCGCTGAAGCCGATCCTTGCGGCGTATGACGTCGCCTTCATCCTCAACGACCGCGCCGATCTCGCGAAGGAGCTGGGCGCCGATGGCGTGCACCTCGGACAGACCGACGGCAGTGTCGCGGCAGCGCGCAGCCTGCTCGGCCACGACGCGCAGATCGGCGTCACGTGTCACGACAGCCGCCACTTCGCGATGGAAGCGGGCGAGGCGGGCGCTGATTATGTGGCATTTGGGGCCTTCTATCCCACCACGACCAAGGTGACGACGCATCGTCCCGATCCGTCGATCCTCTCGTGGTGGACGACGATCAGCGAAATTCCCTGCGTCGCCATTGGCGGCATCACGGCAGAGAACGCAGCGCCGCTCGTTGCTGCCGGTGTGGACTTTCTGGCCGTTTCCAGTGCTGTCTGGGCGCATCCGGAAGGCGCCGGTGCGGGCGTGAAAGCGTTTCAGAGCGTCCTTGAGCCCGCGCCCGCGCGCTGATAGAAGCCCCAACGCATTCGGTTTCGACCTTCTTTCTCAGGAACGCACCCATGAAGATCAGCGGCGTGGACATTCGTCCCGGCAACATCATCGAATATGAAGGCGGGCTGTGGCGCGCCGTGAAGATCCAGCACACGCAGCCCGGCAAGGGCGGCGCCTACATGCAGGTGGAGCTGAAGAACCTCGTCGATGGCCGCAAGACCAACGTCCGCTTCCGCTCGTCGGAAACGGTGGAGCGCGTCCGCCTAGACACCAAGGACTTCCAGTTCCTCTACGCCGAAGGCGACATGCTGACCTTCATGGACAAGGAGACCTACGAGCAGGTTTCGCTGCCGCAGGATCTTCTCGGCGATGCCGCCGCCTTCCTGCAGGACGGTATGGACGTCGTCATGGAACTCTATGAAGAAAAGCCGCTTTCCGTGCAGCTTCCCGATCAGGTCGAAGCCACGATCGTGGAGGCTGACGCCGTGGTGAAGGGCCAGACGGCGTCGTCGAGCTACAAGCCCGCCGTGCTCGACAACGGCGTGCGTATCCTGGTGCCGCCGCACATCGCATCGGGCACGCGCATCGTCGTCGACGTCTACGAGCAGACCTACGTCCGCCGCGCGGACTGATCGGAACCCTTATGCCCGCCCATTCCGCCCTCATCACCATCATGGACAAGGCTGCGCGCAAGGCCGCGCCGCGGCTGCGCCGTGATTTCAATGAGGTGTCGCAGCTTCAGGTCTCCCGCAAGGGTCCGTCGGACTTCGTGTCCAACGCAGACCGTGCGGCCGAGCGCACCATTGTCGAGATCCTGCGGCAGGCACGGCCCGACTGGGGGCTCGTGCTGGAAGAAGGCGGCGAGATCGAGGGCGATCCTTCGCGTCCGCGCTGGATCGTCGATCCGCTCGATGGCACATCCAACTTCCTGCACGGCATCCCGCACTTCGCGATCACCATCGCGGCGGAGCAGGACGGCCAGATCATTTCGGGCCTCGTCTATCAGCCGATGACCGACGAGAGCTTTTGGGCAGAAGCGGGCAGGGGTGCATGGATTCAGAACCAGCGCCTTCGTGTTTCGGCGCGCAAGGAGCTCGGCGACAGCCTGATCGCCACCGGCGTGCCGTTCCGCGGCCACGGCGACTTCGATCAGTTCGATTCCATCCTGCAGGCGGTGGCGCCAAATGTCGCAGGCATTCGCCGCTTCGGTTCGGCCGCGCTTGATCTCGCCTGGGTCGCGGCGGGGCGCTACGACGGCTATTGGGAAGCGGGGCTCAACCTCTGGGATGTCGCTGCCGGTATCCTTCTGGTGCGCGAGGCCGGGGGCTTCGTCAGCGACTATCGCGGCGGCGACCGACCCCTCGAACGGCGCGAGATCATCGCCTCGAACAGCGCTATTCAGACGCGTTTGCATAAACTCATCGGCGGGGCACTTCGCAGCGCAGCAAAGTGATTTTGAAAGGCAGGCTTACAGCCTTGCAAGCCCGCTGACACGCGCCTAAAAGCGCCGCGAACATCAGGGAATCGCGTATGCAATCGGTCGCGGCGGAGTATCTGCCGATCCTCTTGTTTCTGGGCGTCGCGGTGGTGCTTTCGGGCGTCTTCGTCGGCTTGCCGGTGCTCGTTTCGAACCTCACCGGAACCAACAAGCCGGACCCGAACAAGCTCGCCGAATATGAGTGCGGCTTCCCCGCCTTCGAAGACGCGCGCCGTCAGTTCGACGTGCGCTTTTATCTGGTGTCGATCCTGTTCATCATCTTCGACCTTGAGGTCGCGTTTCTGTTCCCGTGGGCGGTCAGCCTCGGCGCGACGGGCGTGTTCGGCTGGGCATCGATGATGGTGTTCCTGGGTATCCTCACCATCGGTTTCATCTACGAATGGAAGAAGGGCGCGCTGGAATGGGAGTAGAGACCCAAATGGCGCCCGCCGGCTCCAGCATCATCATGCCGGACCAGGGCTTCGTCGACGACATCAACAGCGAGGTCTCCAACAAGGGCTTCCTCGTCACCTCGACCGAGGAGCTTTTCCACTGGGCGCGCACCGGCTCGCTGTGGTGGATGACCTTCGGCCTTGCCTGCTGCGCGGTCGAGATGATGCATTCGAGTATGCCGCGCTATGATCTCGAGCGCTTCGGCGCCGCGCCGCGCGCATCCCCGCGCCAGTCGGACGTGATGATCGTCGCGGGCACGCTCTGCAACAAGATGGCCCCGGCGCTGCGCCGCGTTTACGACCAGATGTCGGAGCCGCGCTACGTCATCTCGATGGGTAGCTGCGCCAATGGCGGCGGCTATTACCACTACAGCTATTCGGTGGTGCGCGGCTGTGACCGCATCGTGCCCGTGGACATCTACGTGCCGGGCTGTCCGCCGACTGCTGAAGCGCTGCTTTACGGCATCCTTCAGCTGCAGCGGAAGATCCGCCGCGTGGGGACGTTCGAACGATGAAAAGCCCCGCGCCCCGCACCTCTTCCGACGAAGGCGTCGTCGAAGCCGCACGCGCCGCGCTCGGTGATCTTGTCATCGCCGCGACCGAGCACGCCTTCGAGGTGACGCTGACCGTCCACCGCCGCGATCTCTACAAAGCGCTGGAGACACTGCGCGACACGCCCGGTCTTGAATACCAGCAGCTCATGGAGATCGCAGGCGTCGACTATCCGGAGCGCCCCGAGCGTTTCGAGGTCAACTACTGTCTGCTGTCGCTGACGAAGAACCGCCGCATCCGCGTGAAGACGCTTACCGACGAGAAGCACGCGGTGCCGTCCGTCGTCGATCTGTGGCCCGTCGCGGGCTGGCTGGAGCGCGAAGTGTGGGACATGTACGGCGTCCGTTTCGACGGCAACCCGGACCATCGCCGCATCCTCACCGACTACGGCTTCACCGGGCATCCTTTCCGCAAGGACTTCCCGCTCACCGGCTACGTCGAGCTGCGCTACTCCGAAGAGCACAAACGCGTCGTCTACGAGCCCGTGAAGCTTGCGCAGGATTTCCGCAGCTTCGACTTCATGAGCCCGTGGGAAGGCGCCGAATACGTGCTGCCGGGCGATGAGAAGGCGGAAGGAAAGCCTGTCTGATGGCCGAAGTCGCAACCACGACGCCCGACGTCGAAATCCAGAACTACACGATCAACTTCGGCCCGCAGCACCCGGCGGCGCACGGCGTGCTGCGCCTCGTCATGGAGCTGGACGGCGAAATCATCGAGCGCTGCGATCCGCACATCGGCCTGCTGCATCGCGGCACCGAGAAGCTGATCGAGTACAAGACCTACCTGCAGGCGCTGCCCTACATGGACCGGCTCGACTACGTGTCGCCGATGTCCATGGAGCACAGCTACGTGCTCGCCATCGAAAAGCTGCTCGATATCGAGGTGCCGCTGCGCGCCCAGTATATCCGCGTGCTGTTCGCCGAACTGACGCGCATCGCGAACCACATCCTCAACACCACCGCGCACGCGATGGACGTCGGCGCGCTGACGCCGATCCTGTGGCTGTTCGAGGAACGCGAGGAACTGCTCGGTTTCTATGAGCGAGCCTCCGGCGCGCGCTTCCACGCGGCCTATTTCCGGCCGGGCGGCGTGCATCAGGACCTGCCGCCGAAGCTGATCGCCGACATCGCCGACTGGGCCGACGCCTTCCCGAAGGCGCTCGCCGACTTCGAGGCGCTGATCTGCGACAACCGCATCTTCAAGCAGCGCAACGTCGATATCGGCATCATCAGCGAGCAGGACGCGGTGGCCTGGGGCTTCTCCGGCCCCTGCATTCGCGGCTCCGGCCTGCCGTGGGATCTCCGCAAGTCGCAACCCTACGACGTTTACGACCGCATGGAATTCGATGTGCCGGTCGGCAAGAACGGCGACTGCTACGACCGTTTCATGGTCCGGATCGAAGAGATGAAGCAGTCGCTGCGCATCATCAAGCAGTGCCTGAACGAGATGCCGGAAGGCCCGATCGCCAGCCTCGATCGCAAGGTGGTGCCGCCCAAGCGCGGCGAGATGAAGCGCTCGATGGAAGCGCTCATCCATCACTTCAAGCTCTACACGGAAGGCTTCCACGTGCCGGCGGGCGAGGTCTACGTCGCAACGGAAAGCCCCAAGGGTGAGTTCGGCATCTACATGGTGGCCGACGGCACCAACAAGCCGTACCGCTGCAAGATCCGCCCCACGGGCTTCTCGCACCTGCAGGCGATGGATTTCCTCTGCAAGGGCCACATGCTCGCCGACGCGCCCGCCGTGCTCGGCAGTCTCGATATCGTTTTCGGTGAGGTCGACCGGTGAGTCACGCCGCTTCAGCAACGCCCGAACAGCATCACGCGTTCGATGGTTTCGATTGGACGCCCGAGAACGCCAAGCGCGTGAAGGTCATCCTTGCGCGCTATCCGGAGGCGCGCAGGCAGTCCGCCGTGATGCCGCTCCTCGATCTCGCACAGCGCCAGGTCGGTGCGCAGACGAAGACGCAGGGCTGGCTGCCGATCCCGGTGATCGAGTTCATCGCGGGGATGCTCGGGATGCCGTACATCCGCGTGCTCGAAGTCGCGACCTTCTACACGATGTATAATCTCGCTCCGGTGGGCCGCCATCACGTGCAGGTCTGCGGAACGACGCCCTGTATGCTGCGCGGGTCCGACGACGTGATGCAGGCGTGCAAGGACAAGGGCCTCGCCAAGGGTCACACGACCGAAGACGGCCTCTTCACGCTCACCGAGGTCGAGTGCATGGGCACCTGCGCGAACGCGCCGATGGTGCAGATCAACGACGACAATTACGAAGACCTCGACTACGCGAGCATGACGCGCATCCTCGACGAACTTGCCGCCGGCAAGACGCCGAAGCCCGGCCCGCAGATCGATCGCCAGAACAGCGCGCCTGTGGGCGGACCCCGTGTTCTCAAGGAGTTCATGGCATGACCATTGCGCCGCTTGAGGACAAGGACCGGATTTTCACGAACCTCTACGGGTTCCAGGATTGGGGCGTCAAAGGCGCGCTGAAGCGCGGCGACTGGGACGGCACCAAGGATTTCCTCGCCAAGGGGCAGGACTGGATCATCGATCAGGTGAAGGCGTCCGGCCTTCGCGGGCGCGGCGGCGCGGGCTTCCCCACCGGCCTCAAATGGTCGTTCATGCCGAAGGAACCGCGCGAGGATCGCCCGTCCTACCTCGTCATTAACGCTGACGAGTCCGAGCCTGGCTCGTGCAAGGACCGCGAGATCATCCGCCACGATCCGCACAAGCTGATCGAAGGCGCGCTCATCGCCGGCTTCGCGATGCGCGCCAAGGCGGCGTACATCTACATTCGCGGCGAGTTCATCCGCGAGGCGGAGACGCTGTTCGCGGCCGTGGAGCAGGCCTACGACAAGGGGTTGATCGGCAAGAACGCCTGCGGTTCGGGCTATGATTTCGACGTCTACGTCCATCGCGGCGCGGGCGCGTACATCTGCGGCGAGGAAACCGCGCTCCTCGAAAGCCTTGAAGGCAAAAAGGGCCAGCCGCGTCTGAAGCCGCCGTTCCCGGCGGGCGCGGGTCTCTACGGCTGCCCGACGACAGTGAACAACGTCGAGAGCATCGCGGTCGTCCCGACGATCCTGCGGCGCGGCGCCGAATGGTTCGCGGGCTTCGGCCGCCCGAACAACCTCGGCACCAAGCTCTTCCAGATTTCCGGCCATGTGAACACGCCTTGCGTCGTTGAAGAAACGATGGGCATCAGCTTCCGCGAGCTCATTGAAAAGCACGGCGGCGGCATTCGCGGCGGCTGGGACAATCTGCTCGCGGTCATCCCCGGCGGCTCGTCCGTGCCGCTCGTGCCCGCCGAACAGATCATGGACGCGCCGATGGACTTCGACGGGCTGCGCGAACTGAAGTCCGGCCTCGGCACGGCGGCGGTGATCGTGATGGACAAGTCCACCGACATCGTCCGCGCCATCAGCCGCATCTCGTATTTCTACAAGCACGAAAGCTGCGGGCAATGTACGCCCTGCCGCGAAGGCACCGGCTGGATGTGGCGCGTCATGGAGCGGCTGCGTACCGGCGACGCCGATCTTTCGGAGATCGACACGCTGCTCGACGTCACCACCGAGGTCGAAGGCCACACCATCTGCGCGCTCGGCGACGCGGCGGCCTGGCCCATCCAGGGCCTCATCCGCCACTTCCGCCCGGAACTTGAGCGCCGCATCAACGAACGCCGGGGCGCTGGCCTTGCCGTGGCGGCAGAGTAGGAAAGTCTGATGCCCAAACTTACCGTCGACGGCATCGAGGTCGAAGTCCCCGCCGGAGCCACCGTGCTTCAGGCGTGCGAGGCTGCGGGCAAGGAAATCCCGCGCTTCTGCTATCACGAGCGGCTGTCGATTGCCGGCAACTGCCGCATGTGCCTTGTCGAGGTGAAGCCGGGGCCGCCGAAGCCGCAGGCCTCGTGCGCGCTTCCCGCCGCCGAGGGACAGGAAATCCGCACCGACAGCCCGCTCGTCAAGAAGGCGCGCGAGGGCGTGATGGAGTTCCTGCTCATCAACCACCCGCTCGATTGCCCGATCTGCGATCAGGGCGGCGAGTGCGACCTGCAGGACCAGTCGATCGCCTATGGGCGCGGCCGCACGCGCTACACGGAGAACAAGCGCGCCGTCACCGAAAAGTACATGGGCCCGATCATCAAGACGGCCATGACGCGCTGCATCCACTGCACGCGCTGCGTGCGCTTTGCCGAGGAAGTCGCGGGCACCGACGAGATCGGCGCGCTCTATCGCGGCGAAAATATGCAGATCACGTCCTACCTCGAGCAGGCGGTGAAGTCGGAGCTTTCGGGCAACGTCATCGATCTCTGCCCCGTGGGTGCGCTCACCTCGAAGCCCTATGCGTTCGAGGCGCGGCCGTGGGAGCTGACAAAGACGAGCGGCATCTGCGTGATGGATGCGGTCGGCACCAACATCCGCATCGACGCGCGCGGCCCAGCCGTGCTGCGTGTGTTGCCGCGCGTCAACGACGACGTGAACGAGGAATGGGCGTCGGACAAGACGCGCTACGCCCCGCTCGGCCTTTCGAAGCGCCGCCTCGACAAGCCCTATGTGCGGCGCGGCGGCAAGCTTGAGCCGGCGACGTGGGCGGAAGCCTTCAACGCCGTGAAAATCGGCCTGTCCGACCTCAGCGGCAACCAGATCGGCGCGGTGGCGGGCGAACTGCTCGACGTCGAATCGATGGTGGCGCTCAAAGACCTCATGAAGTCGCTCGGCTCGGACCGTTTCGAGTGCCGCACGGACGGCATGGCGCTGCCCGCCGGCGGCGCGGGCGCATACCGCTTCAACACCGGCATCGCGGGCATCGAAGACGCGGACGTCGTGCTGCTCGTCGGCGCGAACCCGCGCTGGGATGCACCGCTCGTCAACACGCGGCTGCGCAAGGCGGTGGTAAAGAAGGGCGCCAAGGTCTTCAACGTCGGGCCGGAGGTTGATCTCACCTATCCGGTCACGCAGCTCGGCGACGGCGCGTCCGCACTCGGCAAGCTGCCGAAGGCGGCGACGGATGCGCTGAAGAGCGCCACGAAGCCCGCGATCATCGTCGGCGCGGCAGCGCTCACGCGCGGCGATGCGCCTGCGATCCTCGCCGCGCTCGGCAAGATCGCCAAGGCCGCGAAGATGGGCGCGGAGGGCTTCAACGTCCTCCACACCGCCGCCTCGCGCGTCGGTGGCCTCGACATCGGCTTCACGCACGAAGGCGGCATCGCCGAAGTGCTCGGCGGCGGCCTCAAGGCACTCATCGTGCACGGCGCGGACGAGATCGGCACCGACCTCGAAGGCGTCTTCAAGGTCTATATCGGCCACCACGGCGACCTCGGCGCACGCGGCGCCGACGTGATCCTTCCGTCTGCGAGCTTCGCCGAGAAGGACGGCACCTACGTCAACATGGAAGGCCGCGTGCAGCGCGCCTACCGCGCCGTGTTCGCGCCGGGCGATGCCCGAGAGGACTGGGCGATCCTGCGCGCTCTCTCCGAAGTGCTCGGCAATAAACTGCCCTACGACAGCTTCGCCGCGCTCCGCGCGCGCATTGCCGCCGAATGGCCGCACCTCGCCGAGGAAGGCATCGCACCGGTCTCCGGCGAGATCGACTTCGGCACCGGCGGTGAGTTCGATGCCGCGCCGATCGGCCGCTTCATCGGTGATTTCTACCGGACGAACGCGGTCGCCCGCGCGTCCGAAGTGATGCACGCCTGCTCCTCGACGCTGCTCCATGGTGCGCCCGCGCTGGAGGCGGCTGAATAATGACGGCGTTCTTTCAGGATCTGATCGGGCCGAACCTCGGCTATCTGGTCGCGACGCTCATCCTCATTCTGCTCATTGCCCTCCCGGTGATGGTTGCGGTCGCCTTCGCGGTTTATGCGGACCGCAAGATCTGGGCGGCGATGCAGCTGCGGCGCGGCCCGAACGTGGTGGGCCCGTGGGGTCTGCTGCAGAGCTTTGCCGACGGCGCGAAGGTGTTCCTCAAGGAAACCATCATCCCGTCGGGCGCGAACAAGGGCGTATTCCTGCTCGCGCCGATGATCACCTTCACGCTCGCGCTGATCGGCTGGGCGGTGATCCCGTTCGATGCGGGCGCGGTGCTTGCCGACATCAACGTCGGCATCCTCTATCTGTTCGCGGTGTCCTCGCTCGGCGTCTACGGCATCATCATGTCGGGCTGGGCGTCGAACTCGAAATACCCGTTCCTCGGCGGCCTCCGTTCGGCGGCGCAGATGGTGTCCTACGAAGTCTCGCTCGGCCTCGTCATCATCAACGTCGTGCTCTACGCCTCGTCGTTCAATCTCAGCGACATCGTGCTCAGCCAGCAGGGCAACATCGGCTTCCTGAACGGCAACATCTTCAATCCGCTGCTGTTCCCGATGGGCATCGTGTTCTTCATCTCGGCGCTCGCCGAAACGAACCGCCCGCCGTTCGACCTTCCTGAGGCCGAAGCCGAACTGGTCGCGGGTTATCAGGTCGAATATTCGTCGATGAGCTTCGCGCTGTTCTGGCTCGGCGAGTATGCGAACATCCTGCTGATGTGCGCGATGACCTCGGTCCTCTTCCTCGGCGGCTGGTTGCCCCCGGTGGACTGGGCGCCCCTCTACGTGATCCCGGGCTTCCTCTGGTTCCTCGCGAAGATGGCGTTCATGTTCTTCCTCTTCGCCTGGGTGAAGGCGACCGTGCCCAGGTATCGCTACGACCAGCTGATGCGTTTGGGGTGGAAGGTGTTCCTGCCGCTGTCGCTCTTCTGGGTGTTCCTGGTGTCCGGCTGGTTGATGTTCTTCACAGACAGGTTTGCGTCATGACCGCCATATTCCGCGCCGCCAAATCGATGCTGCTGCTGGAGTTCATCCGCGGCATGGCGCTTACGCTCAAATATATGTTCAAGCCCAAGGCGACGCTCAACTACCCCTATGAAAAGGGACCGATCAGTCCGCGCTTCCGGGGCGAGCATGTGCTGCGCCGCTATCCGAACGGCGAGGAGCGCTGCATCGCGTGCAAGCTGTGCGAGGCGGTGTGTCCGGCGCAAGCGATCACCATCGAGGCCGAACCGCGCGAGGACGGCTCGCGCCGTACCACGCGCTACGACATCGACATGACGAAGTGCATCTACTGCGGCTTCTGTCAGGAAGCCTGCCCGGTGGACGCGATTGTCGAAGGGCCGAATTTCGAATTCGCGACCGAAACGCGCGAGGAACTGATCTACGACAAGGCGAAGCTGCTCGCGAACGGCGATCAGTGGGAAGCGGCGATCGCCGCCAACCTTGCGGCGGACGCGCAGTGGCGATAACCCGCCGCAGGCAAAAGAGGGGCAAGTCGAAACCGTGATCGAGGCCATCATCTTCTACATGCTCGCAGGCATTATCGTCCTGTCGGCAACGGCGGTGATTTTCGCCCGCAACCCGGTGCACAGCGTGCTCTGGCTGATCCTGGCGTTCTTCAACGCCGCCGGCCTGTTCCTGCTGCTCGGCGCCGAGTTCATCGCGATGATCCTCGTGATCGTCTACGTCGGCGCCGTCGCGGTGCTGTTCCTGTTCGTCGTCATGATGCTCGACATCGACTTTTCAGAGCTGCGCACGGGCTTCTCGCGCTACATGCCGTTCGGGCTGATGCTCGCGGGCGTGCTGCTTGCCGAACTCGTGATCGCGGGCACGGCCTGGACGCTCGGCGCGGGCGCTGAGGCCGTTGCCGCCGCGCCGCTGTCGGCCGCGGGTGACGTCACCAACACAGAGGCGCTCGGCGCGCTCATCTACACCAAATACGTCTATATCTTCCAGGCGGCGGGCATGGTTCTGCTCACCGCGATGATCGGCGCGATCGTGCTCACGCACCGCCAGCGCACCGGCGTGAAGAAGCAGAACATCGCGCGGCAGAACGCCGTACGGCCCGAAGAGGCGGTCGATATCGTCAGCGTGCCCGTGGGCGAGGGGGTGAAACTCAAATGATCGGTATCACCCATTATCTCACCGTCGCAGCGATCCTGTTCGTGCTCGGCGTGCTCGGCATCTTTCTCAATCGCAAGAACGTCATCATCATCCTGATGTCGATCGAGCTGATCCTGCTTGCCGTGAACATCAACCTCGTGGCGTTCTCGGCGTACCTTGGCGATCTCGTCGGCCAGGTGTTCGCGATGTTCGTGCTCACCGTCGCGGCGGGCGAGGCGGCGATCGGCCTTGCTATCCTCGTCATCTACTTCCGCAACCGCGGCACCATCGCGGTCGACGACATCAACATGATGAAGGGCTGAGCGGGCGTGCTTCATATCATCGTATTCCTGCCGCTGCTCACGGCGATCGTTGCCGGTCTCGGCAACCGCGTGCTCGGCAACACGCTCGCCAAGGCGATCACCACGGGCGGGCTGTTCCTGGCCTGCGCGCTGTCGTGGGCGATCTTCATTCCCGTGCTCTCCGGCGCGCCCGTCGAGGGCCAGCCGGTTATGGAATGGTTCCGCTCGGGCGGTCTCGTCGTCGATTGGTCGCTCCGGCTCGATACGCTCACCGCCGTGATGCTCGTCGTCGTCACCACCGTGTCGGCGCTCGTGCACCTCTATTCGTGGGGGTACATGGCGGAGGACCCCGATCAACCGCGCTTCTTCGCGTATCTGTCGCTGTTCACCTTCGCGATGCTGATGCTGGTGACGGCGGACAACCTCGTGCAGATGTTCTTCGGCTGGGAAGGCGTCGGTCTCGCGTCGTACCTGCTCATCGGTTTCTGGTATCAGAAGCCCTCGGCGAACGCCGCCGCGATCAAGGCGTTCGTCGTCAACCGCGTCGGCGATTTCGGCTTCTCGCTCGGCATCTTCGGCGTGTTCATGGTGTTCGGCACCACGGATATCGCGACCATTCTCGAAGCCGCGCCGAACTTCGCGGGCAGCAGCTTCGCGTTCCTCGGCGCGCAGGTCGATACGCTCACCGTGCTCTGCCTGCTGCTGTTCGTCGGCGCGATGGGCAAATCCGCGCAGCTCGGCCTCCACACCTGGCTGCCGGACGCGATGGAAGGCCCGACGCCGGTTTCCGCGCTCATCCACGCCGCCACGATGGTGACGGCGGGCGTGTTCATGGTCTGCCGCCTGTCGCCGCTCTTCGAAACCAGCGAGATCGCGCTCAGCGTCGTCACCTATGTGGGTGCGGCAACGGCGCTGTTCGCGGCGACCGTCGGCACCACGCAGCACGATATCAAGCGCGTCATCGCCTATTCGACCTGCTCGCAGCTCGGCTACATGTTCTTCGCGGCGGGCGTCGGCGCGTACGGCGCGGCGATGTTCCACCTGTTCACGCACGCCTTCTTCAAGGCGCTGCTGTTCCTCGGCGCGGGCAGCGTGATCCACGCGATGCACCACGAGCAGGACATGCGCTACTACGGCGGCCTTCGTAAGCACATCCCGCTCACCTTCTGGGCGATGACGATCGGCACGCTCGCCATCACCGGCGTTGGCATCATCGGTGTGTTCGGTTTCGCGGGCTTCTATTCGAAGGATGCGATCATCGAGAGCGCCTTCGCGGCGGGCACGCAGCCGGGCTATGTCGCCTACGGGGTCGGCGTCTTCGCGGCGCTGCTCACCAGCTTCTATTCGTGGCGCCTGGTGTTCCTCACCTTCTTCGGCAAGCCGCGCTGGTCGCAGAGTGAGCATATCCAGCACGCGGCGCACGGCGATCACGGGCATGACCATGCGCATGACGATCATCATGCTCCGGCTCATGCCCACGCCCACGACGACGGCACGCTCGGCTATCATCCGCACGAAAGCCCGGCGAGCATGTTGATCCCGCTCGGCGTCCTGTCGCTCGGCGCGGTGTTCGCAGGCTTCCTCTTCCATCACGCGTTTATTGACGCCGAAGGCGGCGTGGCGTTCTGGAAGGGCGCTTTGGCGTTCGACGCGCACCTCGCGCACGCTTCGCATGAAGTGCCGCTGTGGGTGAAGCTGTCGCCCGCCGCCGTCATGCTGCTCGGCCTGTTCATCGCGTGGAACAACTACATCCGCGATCCGGGCGCGCCAGCGCGCTTCGTCGCGATGTTCCGCGGGCTCCACGCCTTCTTCTTCAACAAGTGGTATTTCGACGAGCTGTACGACACGATTTTCGTGCGCCCGGCGAAGTGGCTTGGCCGCTTCCTTTGGAAGAAGGGTGACGAGGGCACCATCGACCGCTTCGGGCCGAACGGCCTCGCGGGTCTGGTGATGGGCGGCGCAGGCGTCGCGCGGCGGCTGCAGACCGGCTACCTCTACACTTACGCGTTCGTGATGCTGATCGGCCTCGCCGCCGCGGCAGCGTGGTTCCTCCCGAAGATGCTGGGCGGCGAATAATGGGCTTTCCGATCCTTTCCCTGATGATCCTGCTGCCGCTCGCGGCAGCGACGCTGCTGCTGTTTGTCCCCGGCGACGAAAACGCGCGGGCGAACACGGCGCGCTGGGCGGCGCTCGGCGTCACGCTTGCAGAGCTGGTGCTCGGCATCATCCTGTGGGCGCGCTTCGATGTGGGCTCGGCGAGCTTCCAGTATGCCGAAAGCCTGCCGCTGTTCGAGCCGTACTTCTCCTGGTCGCTCGGCATCGACGGCATCAGCCTCGTCCTCATCGCGCTCAGCGTGTTCCTGATGCCGATCTGCATCCTCGCGTCGTGGACCTCGATCGAAAAGCGCGTGCCGGAATACATGGCGGCGTTCCTGCTCATGGAAGCGCTGATGATCGGCGTCTTCGCGGCGACCGACCTGTTCCTGTTCTACGTCTTCTTCGAAGGCGGCCTGATCCCGATGTACCTCATCATCGGCATCTGGGGCGGCAAGGACCGGATTTACGCCAGCTACAAGTTCTTCCTCTACACGCTGCTCGGCTCGGTGCTGATGCTGCTCGCCATGCTCTATATGGCGAGCGTTGCGGGCACGACCTCGATCCCGCAGCTGCTCACCTATGATTTCGATCCGAACGTGCAGACGTGGCTGTGGCTGGCCTTCTTCGCGAGCTTCGCGGTGAAGATGCCGATGTGGCCGGTCCACACCTGGCTGCCCGACGCGCACGTGCAGGCGCCGACGGCGGGTTCGGTGATCCTTGCGGGCGTGCTCCTGAAGATGGGCGGTTACGGCTTCATCCGCTTCTCGCTGCCTATGTTCCCGGCCGCCTCGGCGGACCTGATGTGGATCGTCTTCGCGCTGTCGATGATTGCGGTCGTCGTCACGTCGCTCATCGCGCTCGCGCAGTCCGACATGAAGAAGCTGATTGCTTACTCATCGGTCGCGCACATGGCGTTCGTCACCGTCGGCCTGTTCGGCTTCAACCAGCAGGCGATCGAAGGCTCGATCGTCGTGATGCTCAGCCACGGTCTCGTCTCTGGCGCGCTCTTCCTGTGCGTCGGCGTCGTCTACGACCGGATGCACACGCGCGACATCGATGCCTACGGCGGCGTCGCCACGGTAATGCCGCGCTATGCGATCTTGTTCATGCTGTTCACCATGGCCTCGGTCGGCCTTCCGGGCACCAGCGGCTTCATCGGCGAATTCCTCGTGATGATGGGCGCGTTCCGCACATCGACCTTCGCGACCGCCGTCATCTGCACCGGCATCATCCTCGGCGCGGCTTACATGCTCTACCTCTACCGCAAGGTGATGTTCGGCGTGGTGACGAAGGACGAAGTGCGCGCGATGCCGGACCTCTCGTTCCGCGAAATCCTCTGCCTCGCGCCGATCGCGGTGTTCGTGCTTTGGATGGGTATTGCGCCGAACGTGTTCATCGATCCCGTGCGCGCGCCCGTTGCGGCGATCGTCGCCCGGCTTGAGCCGACCGCGCCGCGCCAGCAGACCGTTGCGGTTGTGAAGCAGGCCGCGGCCAAACCCCAAACCTCGGCGGAGACCCACTGATGCAGCCGCTCGCGCAATCGCTCGGCATCGCCGCACCGGAAATCGTCCTCGCCGTCGGCGCGATGGCGCTGCTGATGATCGGCACGTTCCGTGGCGATCGCAGCCTCGGCCTGCTGTCGTGGCTCGCCGTCGGCATCTACGCCGTCGCCGGCCTGTGCATGATCGACGACGCCCCGCGCGCGTTCGCCTTTGATGGCCTCTACGTCGCGGACCTGTTCTCTGATTATCTGAAAACGGTGGTTTACGGCGCGGCCGCCGTCTGCACGGTCATCGCGATCCCGTATCTGCGCCGCGCGCATTCGGACAAGTTCGAATACCCCGTTCTCCTCATGCTCGGCGCGCTCGGCATGGGCATGATGGTGTCGGCGAACGACCTGCTGTCGCTCTACGTCGGCCTCGAGCTGCAGAGCCTCGCCGCCTATGTGCTTGCCGCGTTCCACCGCAGCGAAGCGAAGTCCTCCGAAGCCGGCCTCAAGTATTTCGTTTTGGGCGCGCTGGCGAGCGGCATCCTGCTCTACGGCATCAGCCTCATCTACGGCTTCGTCGGCAGCACGAACTTCGTTGCGCTCGGCACGCAGCTTGAAGGCGAGGCATCGATCGGGATCGTCTTCGGGCTTGTCTTCATCTTTTCGGGGCTCGCGTTCAAGATCAGCGCCGTGCCGTTCCACATGTGGACGCCCGACGTTTACGAAGGCGCGCCGACGCCGGTCGCCGCCTTCTTCGCATCTGCCCCGAAGGTCGCGGCGATGGGGCTCCTCGTGCGCGTCGCGATCGAAGGTTTCGGCGGGCTTGCCGACGAATGGCGCCAAATCATCGCCTTCGCTGCGGTCGCCTCGATGATCCTCGGCGCCGTGGGCGCCATCGGGCAGACCAGCATCAAGCGACTGCTTGCTTACTCGTCGATCAACAACATCGGCTTCGCGCTCATTGGCCTTGCCGCAGGCACGGAAGCCGGCATCGCAGGCGTGCTCTTCTACATGGGCATCTATGCCGCGATGACGATCGGCTCGTTCCTCGTCGTCCTCGCGCTGCGCGATCCGGACGGTACGCCGGTGGACGACATGGCGCGCCTCGCGGGCCTGTCGCGCTCGCGCCCCGGCCTTGCCGCTGCGCTTGCCGTGTTCATGTTCAGCCTTGCGGGCATTCCGCCAATGCTCGGCTTCTGGCCGAAGTTCAGCGTGTTCAATGCCGCCATTGCGTCCGAGATGTATGTGCTTGCGGTGATCGGCGTCGTTACGTCGGTGGTCGGCGCCTATTATTACCTGCGCGTCGTCAAGCTCGCGTACTTCGACGAGCCGGTGGGCACGCTCGCGCCGGGCGACAGCCGCGTGAACGGTGTCGTGCTGACGGCGGCGGCGGTGTTCTGCTCACCGCTCGGGATGCTCGCCATCGCGCCGCTCGTGGCGTGGGCGACGGCGGCGGCGCGCATCATCGTCACCGGATGAGTTTCCGCATCGTCGATCTTGCCGAAACCGGCAGCACGAACGACTGGATCGCCGATAACCCGGAAGACGGACTCTGGGTCCGCGCCGACCGCCAGACCGCAGGGCGCGGTCGCCGCGCGCGGGCGTGGACGTCCGACATCGGCAACCTCTTCACCAGCACCTTCGCCGCGCCGCAGCCGGGGGAAGGCGCCGCGCAGCAGCTCTCGTTCGTCGCGGCGAACGCGCTGCTCGATACCGTCGCCCGGTGGGTGCCACGCGAACGCCTGTCGCTCAAATGGCCGAACGACCTGCTGCTGGACGGCGTGAAGGTCGCGGGCATCCTGCTCGAAGGCCATGCACAGGGCGTCATCATCGGAATCGGCGTCAACCTCGCGCACTTCCCCGAAGGCACCGAGCGCCCAGCGACGAGCCTCGCCGCGGCGGGCATCGTGCCGCCCTCCGCGCGGGAGGCGTGCGAAACGCTCGCCGAAGCCTTCGCCGCACACCGCCACCGCTGGCGCGAAGGGGGATTCGCCGCCACGCGCGCGGACTGGCTCAGCGCTGCCGCCGGTCTCGGCAAGCCCATCGTCGCCCGCCTTGGGAACGCCGACCTTGCCGGAACGTTTGAAGGTCTGGCGGAGGACGGCGCGCTGCTTCTGCGCTTGCCGGACGGGATGTTACGCCCCATTCACGCGGGCGAAGTGTTCACATTGGGGGATCAGGCCTGATGCTGCTCGCGATCGATGTCGGCAATACCAATACGATGTTCGCGGTCGTCGACCACGGCGAGATTGTCCACCGCTGGCGCATCTCCACGCAGGCGTCGCGCACGTCTGATGAATACATGGTCTGGCTCACCCAGCTCATGGAGATCGACGGCGTCGACCGCCACAAGGTCCACCGCGTGGTGATCTCCACCGTGGTGCCGACCACGCTCTTCAATCTCGAACGCATGGCGCGGCGCGGCTTCGGGATCGATCCGCTTGTGGTCACCAAGGATCTCGATCTCGGCGTCGGCATCGAGGTCGCGCATCCCGAGCAGGTCGGCATGGACCGCCTCGTCAATTGCGTCGCCGTGGGCGATCGTCATGAAGGCGATTTCATCATCATCGATTTCGGCACCGCGACGACATTCGACATCTTCGTCGGCAATGCCTATACGGGCGGCATCATCGCGCCCGGCATCAACCTGTCGGCGGAAGCGCTTTACGTCGCCGCCGCGCAATTGCCGCGTGTTGCCGTTGCGCCGCCGAAGGGCGGCAAGGCGAAAGGCTACGACACGGTGTCCGCCATGCAGTCGGGCATCTTCTTCGGTTATCTCGCGATGATCGAGGGGTTGGTCGCCCGCCTGAAGGCGGAGGCCGCGGGGCCGATGAAAGTTCTGGCAACGGGCGGCCTTGCCGTCCTGTTCGAGCCCTACACCAGCGTGATCGATGTCGTGGACGTCGATCTTACCGTGCGGGGCCTTACGATTATTGATGAAAGGAACAGGCTTTGAAGCCTGGAAAAGAACTGATCTTCCTGCCGCTCGGCGGTTCGGGCGAGATCGGCATGAACGTCAATCTCTACGGCTGCAACGGCAAGTGGATCATGGTCGATCTCGGCATGACCTTCGCTGATCCGAACCTGCCGGGCATCGAACTGGTGCTCCCCGACCTGTCGTTCATCGAGGACCGCCAGAAGGATCTGCTCGGCATCGTGCTCACGCACGGGCACGAGGATCACATCGGCGCGATCCCCTATCTCGTCGGCGATTTCGACGTGCCGCTGTTCGCGACGCCGTTCACCGCGGGCCTCATCCGCAAGAAGCTGATCGAGGAAGGCATCGAGCGCGACGTGGAGCTGAACGTCGTGCCGCTGGAGGGCGAGGTCAACCTCGGCCCGTTCAAGTGCCGCTACGTGCCGCTCGCGCATTCGATCCCTGAAGGCAATGCTCTCCTCATCGAAACGCCCTACGGCAAGATCTTCCACACCGGCGACTGGAAGCTCGATGAAGCGCCCGTGCTCGGCGTGCCGTCTACCGCCGAGGAACTCACCGCGCTCGGCGACGAGGGCATCCTCGCGCTCGTCGGCGATTCCACCAACGTCTTCAATCCCGAAGCCTCGGGCAGCGAAACCGGCGTCCGCGAAGGCCTCGACAAGGTGATCGCGGGCCACAAGGGCAGGGTGCTCGTCACCACCTTCGCCTCGAACGCCGCGCGTCTCCATACGCTCGGCGAGGTCGCGAAGGACACGGGCCGCAAGATCTGCGTCGTCGGCCGCTCGCTGGACCGTATCCTCGAGGTTTCGAAGAGCGTTGGCTACCTCACCGATTTCCCGCCCACCGTGTCGCACGAAGAGGCGATGAAGGTGCCCCGCGACAAGCTGCTCATCGTCTCCACCGGCGCGCAGGGCGAGGCGCGCGCCGCGCTCTCCCGCATCGCGGAGGGCGATCATCCCCACATCAAGCTCGAACGCGGCGACCTCGTCGTCTATTCGTCGAAGCAGATTCCCGGCAACGAGATCTCCATCGGCCGTGTGCAGAACGCACTTGCCGCGCGGGGCATCGAAATCATCACCGATCGGCAGGCGCACGTCCACGTCTCCGGCCATCCGGGCGTCCCGGAGCTTGAAGCGATGTACGGCTGGATTCGACCGCAAATCTCCATCCCCGTCCACGGCGAGCGCCGCCACATGGAAGAGCACGCCCGCCTCGCGCGCCGCTTCGGCGTGCCGGAGGCGGTCGTGCCCGTGAACGGCAGCGCCATCCGCCTTGCGCCCGGCAAACCGCAGATCATCAGCCACGAGCCCGTCGGGCGTCTCGTTCTAGACGGCGACGTGATCCTTCCCGCGGACGGCGCGACGATGCTCGCCCGCCGCCGCATGATGCACAACGGTCTCATCGCTGTGTTCGTGGTTCTGGACGGCAAGGGCCGCCTGCTCGCGCCGCCGCAGGTGCAGTCGCACGGTGTGCCGGTCGAGGACGACCGCGACGAATTTCTCGACGACTGCGTCTCCGCCGCCAGTGAAGCCGCCGCGAAGACGCGCGGCAAGACCGAAGACGCGCTTGCCGAGGCGATCCGCGTCGCCGTCCGCCGCACCGCGCGCGAATGGACGGGCAAGAAGCCGATCACCGAGGTGACCATAACGAGGGTGAAGGGCTGATGGGCTGGGGATCGATACTCGCGATCTATCTTCTGATCTGGACGGTTACGCTGTTCACCGTACTCCCATTCGGCGTCCGCACATCCGACGAAGCGGGCGAGAACAAGGTAAAGGGCCAGGCCGACAGCGCGCCCGCACAACCGATGCTCGCGAAGAAGCTGCTCTGGACGACGCTGATCTCGGCGGTCCTGATGGCCGGCGTCTGGTGGCTGGGCGAAGCGGGCTACCTCGACTTCATGCCCAACTGAGCAAAACCGCGCCCCGTCCGGGCTGTTGTTTTGATGTCGTAATGATGCAACACTCCGCGTGGGAGACAGCGGAGGGGCACAGCGATATGGCAATACTCGTTCACGGAACCGCGAGCGCGATCAACCTGGGTTCTGACTATTCCTATGCCGCGAGCGCGAGCCACGGACCGGTCGCGATCAAGAACCAGCTCGTAAGCCTGCGCATCGACAACAAGCCGGTGCTGTTCAAGACGCGCACCTTGCCCTCGATCAGCGAAGGCGACAACGTCGCCGTCGTCGGCACGGACAAGAATGGGACGCTCGAAGCCGTGGCGCTCCGCAACCTCACGACGGGCGCGGGTTACTACATGCCCACGGTAATGCCGATGGTGCTGGCGACGCTGCTCGTTGTCATCGGCCTGCCACTCATCCCGTTTCTGGGCATCGGCCTGCTGTTCGTGGGTTTTGGTGGCTGGATTCTCTACAAGGGCTATTCGGCGCACACCGCGATCAACCAGCTCAAGACCTTCCAGCCTTGATGTCGCTCAGCGCAGGCGTTCCGTCGCCTGCGCGAGCGCCACGTAGAGCTTGCCGAGGTCGGACGACAGCAGCGTCATCGAAAGCGCATTGCCGTCGCGGTCGGCGTTGAAGCGGCGGAGCATCGCTTCGAAATCGTGAATGTAGCGGCGCACGCCGTCGCGGAACTCCGCGTCTTCGCTGTAGCGGCGGGTGACTTCCTTGGCGTCGCGGTTCGTGAGGAGCTGCACGGCGCGGCGTGAGAAGACGCCGCGTTCGCCCGCCAGATACTGCTTCCACGCCGTCTCGGTCACTTCCGCCGAAAGCCCCTTGGCGATGTCGATCGCGGCGCTGTTGAGCGCTTCGACGAGCAGTTCGGACTGGCGGCCGATGTCCTTCCGAAGCGCCGCGTCGAGGTGCGAGTCCGCCTCGTTCACGCGCGTTTCGATCGCAGCCGCCGTCTCGGCGACCGACACGAGCTGGCGCGACAGTCGCTCGGCGGCGGCCTGCGCGGCGTCGGCGCTGCGTTGGCCCGCCGCTTCCAGCGCCTTGATCTGCGTTTCCACCGGCTCGATCGCGCTCTGGCGCACGGCCTCGCGCGATGCCTTCGTCAGCGCCTCGCGCGCCTCCTCGACGACCGCTTCGAGCGCCGTCTTCACTGTGCCCGCCGTCTGCGCGGCGACCTCGCGCACGCGCCCGAGCGCGTCGATCAGCTGCGTCGTCGCGCTGAGCGCCGTACTTTCCGCCGAGCGTTCGACGCCCGACAGGATGCCCTGCGCGGTCTCGATCTCGCCGCGCACCTTGGCCACCACGGCTTCCAGGCTTTCGCGCTGATCTTCCAGCCCGTCGAGCAGTTCGTCGATCGCCTTGCGTCCCGCCGCGATCGGCGTGTTGATGGCGACCGCGCGTTCGGCAACCCGGTCGACATCCTGCGACAGGTTCGCCACCGAACCGCGCAGCGCGTCGATCGCGCCGAGGCCTTTTTCGGCGCCGGCGGGCACACCCTCGGCAAGCGAGGCGAGCGCCTGTTCGGTCGCTTCGCGAACAGCGGCGAGCGAATCGCCGATCTCTTTCGCGGCCCCGCGCGTGGTCCCAAGCGGCGCGGAGAGCGAATCGATTTCGCCGCGCACCTGTCCGATCCGCGCGGAGAGGCTGGCCAGCACGCTCTCGCTCGAATTCGCGGCATTACCGAGCTTGGCGTCGAGCACGCTGAAACCGCGCTCGACCGTGTCGAGGAAGCCGCGGCTGCCTGCGTCCTGTTCGGCGATGCGGCGGCTGAGTTCGGAGACGTGCTCGGCAATGGCCGTGATCCGGCTCGCGATGGTTTCGATCGCGCGGCCGCCGATGTCTTCAAGATCGAGCGAGGTGCGCGAGATCGCGGCGGCGAGCGCGGCCGTCTGCGCCTCGACGCCGGAGCGCGTCGCTTCGAGCGCTTCGCCGGTCTTGGCGAGCGCCGCGTCACCGCTCGCTTCGAGTGCGGTCGCATAGGCGCCGAGGCGGCTTTCCGCGTCGCCGGCGGAGGTGGCGATGGCAGAAATCACGCCGGTGAGGCTTGCGGTCGCGGCCTTGGCCTGCGCGCCGGCTTCCTCGCTCCGTGCCCACACAGCGGCGAGCAGGTCTTCGGTTTCTTGAAGCTGCGTGCGTGCATCCGTCGCGCTCGTGGCGAGCAGCCCGGCGATGCGGTTCACCTGTGCTTCGGCTTCGGGCAGTGCGCTCGCGAGCGAATCGAAGCTGGCGCGCGCCTTGTCGCTGCTCTCCGCGAGCGCGGTGGAACTGGCGTCGATCGCGGCGCGGTCTTCGGCGAGCGTCCCCGCAAGCGTGCGCGTGCGGTGAACGGCGGCGTCGGTGGCGCTGACGAAGCCTTCAACCTCGTCGGCGAACACCTTGCGCAGACCTTCGACGCGCAGGGTCACGGCCGCCAGCACCGAATCGATGCTTTCAAGCTGCGTGCGCGTTTCGCGCGCCGTCGTAGCGAAGCGCGCCTCGGCCGCTTCGATTCGCGCGAGCATTTCGCGCTGCTGCCCCGGCCACACGCGCGCGGCGACGAGCGCTATCAGCCAGATCGCCGAAAGCGGCGCGGCAACGCCGCCAGCGACGCCCGCCCATTCCGTGAGCGTCAGCGCGCCAACGCCCGCCGAACCGGCGATCAGCCAGACGACGGCGGCGGCAAGCGCCAGCCACGCGAGTGAGGCAAGCGAGGCGAACAGCAGCACGCGGCTGGAAAATGTTGGCACGGACTCGTCCATGGCCTCGTCGTCCATCTGGCGCAGGCGCTTCATCGGCGCCGATGTATCCGGCTCGGCGTCGGGCACGGCATTCTGCTGCCACGTGTAGTCCGGCGGAAGCTTTTCCGGAAACGACCGCCGACCGACTGGACTCATGGTGCACGACCCCCGCGAAACCTGTTGTATGAAAACCCCTCGCGCACCTGTCTATCACCGGCCGTGCGGACAGGACAGCCCGGCAATCGGCATTTGTCGACAGTTTGTTAACACTCGTCGCCGAACATGGGCGCATGAACCCCGAATCCGTCCCCGCTTTCCTGCCGCACCGCCTGCTCGAAATCACGGGCGGGGATACGGCGTTGTTCGACGATCTGATGTCGGAATTCCGCGAGAATTTGCCCGCCTACGCGGCCGACCTGCGCGCCGCGAAGGATCGCGCGGGCTGGAAGGCCGCCGCGCACCGTCTGAAAGGCGCGGCGCAGGCCATCGGCGCGGAGGCCATCGGCGCGATCGCGCTGCTTGCCGAACTGTCGGCCCCGGGCGACAGCGCGCTCCTCGCGCGTCTGGACGCCGAGATCATGCGGTTCTCAAGATTCTAGCAGCGCGGCTTCGCGTGCGCGGCGTGCGCGTTCGACCAGAATCGCTGCGAGGCTGAGGCCGAGGATTTCCCACAGCCAGTACCAGAGCGGGCTTCCGGCCAGGCACGCGATGAAGATCGCAAACGTGCGTCCGCTCGCGCCGAGTATCGTGGCCGTGGCAAGCACCGGCCGAAGCCTTTCGATATAGCGCGCAAGCAGCGCCGGGTCTGCGCCGAGCGCGGCATCGAGCGCGTACGCGCCGGGCATCAACTTCGCCTGAAGTGCGTTGTACCCGGCCTCGAGAAAGCCGCCGACGGCCGCGCGCGGCGCAAAGCCGGCCTGGCCGGCGCTTCGCCGGATGAACACCTCGCGCTGAAGCTCGTACCATGCGGCCTGAACGACATGCGCAGCGCCCGCCAACGCGGCGGCCGTGAGGCTGATCCCGAGCCCGGCATCGCGCCCCGCCGCGACGGCGAGGCTCACATAGACCAGAATGAAGACGCTGTAGTCGCAGAAGCCGTCGAGGAAACGCCCGAAATCGCTGGCCCGCCCCGTGGCCCGCGCGGTCATGCCGTCGAGCCCGTCGAAGACGTGCCAGGCGAGCATCGCGGCGAATCCGGCGAGCGCCATCGTGGGCGTCTCGTAGTAAAAATAGGCCCACGCGGCGACGATGCCGAAGCCGATCCCGGCAATCGAAATGGCGTTCGGCGGAATATGAAGCTTCACCGCAAACGGCAGCAATGCCCGCGACACCGGGTGAATGATCGCGATGTTCAGCGGTTCCTCTATGCCGCGCGGGCGGCCGCGGTCTGCTGTGTCGATTGTGGAATTCATCGTGTGCGATGTGCGCTGCTCCGGGGAGTGTTGGCAAGTCCACTTGCTTGCCCTTATGGTCCGCCATCCATTCAGACCCGGAGACGTCAATGGCGCTTGTGGCGCTCCTCTATGCCCATCATTTCAGCGCCGGGGCGGAGGAACCGCTGGCCGCGCTCGGCATCACGGGAATCGCCTCGGTCGACCGGCAGATTCGCCAGTGCCGCCGCGCGGGCGCGGAGCGTGTCGTCGTCATGGTGGAGCGCGTGACGCCCCGCCTTGCCGCCGCGCTCGATCGCGCCCGGCGCGCAACGCCCGGCGTTGAGGTCGTTCACGGCGGAGACGGCGTGCGCGCCGCGATCCGCGAGGAAGACAGTGTGCTCTCGCTCGATGAAGGCCTCGTCGCCGATGAGCGCGCGATCGCCGCCGTCGCGGGGGCGACCGGAGATGTCGTGCTCGGCGTCTGGATGGAGGCGGATGAACGCCCGATCACCGCCGAGCGCATCGCATCGGACCGATTCTTCGCCGGGCTGGCACGCTTTCCGGGGCGTCTTGTCCGCAGCGTCGCTGGCCGTCTCGGCGATTGGGATATGCAGGCGACGCTGGTCCGCTCGGCGCTGGGGGAGGGGCCGCACACGCCTGTCGAGGTCGGGCGCATCCCCGCCTATTGCCCGTCGCGGCGGCGCGAGGTGCCGCTGCAATGGCGCCGCGCCACGGACGCGGCCTCTGCGGACGCGGCCACAACAGATGCACTCGCTTCCGCCCAGAAGGGCATCCTTGATTGGCCCGCGCGCTTCATCCACCCGCCGGTCGAGAACATCCTCACCCGCCTGCTGCTGCCGACCCCGCTTACGCCCAACATGATCTCGGTGGGCGTGTTCCTGCTCGGGCTCGCCGCGATGGCGGCCTTCGCGCTCGGACATCTGTGGGTCGGCCTCATCCTCGCGCTCGTCATTGGGCCGCTCGACGGCGTCGACGGCAAACTCGCCCGCACGCGCGTCGAGTTCTCGAAATGGGGCGATCTTGAGCATGTCGCGGACAAGGTCGTCGAGTACGGCTGGTTCGCTGCGCTCGCTTATTATTTCAATTCGGTCGGGCATGGCGGCGCATGGCCGCTCGCCGCGATCTGCGTGGGCTTCGCGCTCGCCGAGGCCGTACAGGGCGAGTTCTTCCGGCGCTTCACGGGCAAGCAGATCGACGACGCGGGCGACTTCGAACGCCGGTTCCGCCTCGTCGCCGGGCGCCGCAACACGTTCTTCTGGAGCCTTTTGCCGTTCGCGGCGTTTGGCGCCTGGTATGCGGGCTTTGCGATGATCGCGGCGTACAGCGCGATCACCTTCTTTGTCATGCAGGCGCGCTTCTTTGTCCGGTTACAGGAATATGGCAGCGAAAACAGCGATCGGATCGCCGCGAACTTTGCAAAGACGGCCTACACATTCTTGCCCGATTCAGCTGGCAACGCTAAGTGATCGTCTTCAACCGCGCAGTAGACGCGTCTCAGGATCTTTCCCATGCATGAAGTAAGAGTAGCGGTCGTTGGTGTCGGCAACTGTGCAAGTTCGCTGGTTCAGGGTGTCGCCCACTACCAGAACGGTGGCGCGAACGAACAGATCGGCCTGCTGCACTGGGATCTGGGCGGTTACCGCCCCAAGGATATTCGTTTCGTTGCCGGTTGGGATGTCGACCGCCGCAAGGTCGGCCGCGACATTGCCGAGGCGATCTTCGCCAAGCCGAACTGCACCCAGGTGTTCTGCGATCATGTTCCGGAAACCGGAGCGACCGTGCTTATGGGCCGCGTTCTCGACGGTGTCGGCGAGCACATGGCCGACTATCCCGACGACCGCACCTTCCTCGTGGCGGACGAGGCGGAGGCCGACAAGGACGAGGTCGTGCGCGTGCTGCGCGAAACCCGCGCCGACGTGCTGATGAACTACCTCCCCGTCGGCAGCCAGAAGGCGACCGAATTCTACGCCGAATGCGCGCTCGAAGCGGGCGTCGCCTTCGTCAACAACATCCCGGTGTTCATTGCGAGCGACCCCGTCTGGGCGAAGCGCTTCAAGGATGCGGGCCTCCCCATCATCGGCGACGACATCAAGGCGCAGCTTGGCGCCACCATCGTCCACCGCGTGCTCACCGATCTGTTCGCCAAGCGCGGCGTGAAGCTCGACCGGACCTACCAGCTCAACACTGGCGGCAACACGGACTTCCTCAACATGCTCAACCGCACGCGGCTCGCCTCCAAGAAGGAGTCGAAGACCGAAGCCGTGCAGTCGGTCGCCGCGCGCCGCATGGACGACGAGAACATCCACGTCGGCCCGTCCGACTATGTGGCGTGGCAGAACGACAACAAGGTCTGCTTCCTGCGCATGGAAGGTCAGCTCTTCGGCGGCGTTCCGATGAACCTCGAGCTGCGCCTGTCGGTCGAGGACAGCCCCAATTCGGCGGGCGTCGCCATCGACATGATCCGCTGCGCAAAGCTCGCGCTCGATCGCGGCATCGCCGGGCCGATCGATGCGGCCGCCAGCTATTTCTGCAAGCATCCCCCGCGCCAGACGACCGACGATCTTGCCTTCGCCGCGCTGGAGGCGTTCATCGTCGGCGGCGGCAAGCTGAACTAGGAACAGCGGCCCATGCAGGCCATGGTGCTTGCCGCCGGTTTCGGCAGCCGGCTGCGCAGTCACGCCCCGTCGAAGCCGCTCGCGGTCGTCGCGGGGCGGCCGCTGCTGCTTCACACGGCTTTGCGTCTCGCCGAAGCCGGTATCGATGACGTCACGGTCGTGCTCGGGCACCGCGCGGAAGAGGTCGCGGCGGCGCTCGCCGGATGGAACCTGCCGCTTGTCGTTCGAACGGTCACCGTCGCCGATCCCGCGCTGCCGAACGGCGTATCCGCGCTGGCGGCCGCGCCCTTCATCGAGGCGCGCGCCCTGCTCGTGATGGCCGACCATCTCGTCGACCCCGCGCTCTACCGCGCCGTGGCGGAGGCGCCCGCCGACGACGGCGCGCTGCTGCTCGGCGTCGATCGCCGCATTGGCCACGCGTGGATCGACGAGGATGACGTCACCCGCGTCCGCACGGAGGGACAGGCCATCGCCGCCATCGGCAAGGGCCTCGACCCCTTCAACGGCTATGACACAGGCGTTTTCTCCGTGGGCAAGCGGCTGTTTGATGCGCTCGCCGGCCTTTCCGCGCCCAGCCTGTCGCAAGGTGTTGCCGCGCTCGCCGCGTCCGGGCTTGCGCGCGCGGTCGAAACCGGGGATTGCGCTTGGCTCGATGTCGATGACGCGCGAGCGCTGGAGATTGCGGAGCGCTGGCTCGGCGCGGAAGGGGAGTGTGCTGCATGAAGTCTCTGGGTATTGCGGCCGCTGCCGTCCTGCTGTCGGCGATGCCCGCCGCCGCGGGTCCGTGGCTCGAAGCGGGCGACCGTCAGGTCCGCAGCGACGTCGAGCTTCTCAAGGCAGCCGGGCTGATCCGCGGCCCCGTCAACGCGTGGCCGCTGCCGTGGGCGCAGGTCGCCGAAGGGCTTGAGCGCGCAAAGGGCCAGACGTTGCCGTCGCACTTGGGCGCCGCCGTGCGCCGCCTCACGATCCTTTCCGAGCGCGACGGCCAGAAGAGCCGCTACGAAGTCCGCGCCCGCGGCACCAATCGCGCGTCTGTCGTCCGCGATTTCGGTGACACGGCGCGCGAGGACGGCGACGTCACCGTTCGCGCCGAGCACGAACTCGGCAAGCTCTACATCTCCTACGGCGTCGGCTGGCGCGAAGGCCAGCAGGGCCGCGACTTCCATTTCGAGCCCGCGACGCTCGCACTCCCCATCGGCAACTGGGCGCTTTACGGCGGCTATGTCGACACATGGTGGGGCCCGGGCCACGACAGCGCGCTGCTCTTCTCCACCAACGCCCGCCCGATCCCGCGCGTCGGCATCAAGCGGCTGGTGCCCGAGCCGATCGACTTCCCGGTGCTCCGCTGGTTCGGCCCGTGGCGGCTCGATATTTTCGCGGGCATCGCGACCGAAACGCGCGCGGACTACAACAACCCGGCGATCGCCGGAATGCGTCTATCCTTCGAACCCGTCCCCGGCCTCGAAATCGGCCTCAATCGCGGGCTCCAGCTCTGCGGCAGCGGTCGTCCGTGCGGGCTCGGCACCATCTTCGATGCCGCCGTCGGCATCGGCGACGCGGACAACACCGGCACCTTGAACGAGCCCGGCAACCAGATCGCTGGCTTCGACATCAGCTACACGCGCATGATCGGCAACGTCGCCGTGCAGGCGTACACAGAGTGGGAAGCCGAGGACGAGGACAACCTCCTCATCGAGCAGTTCTCGCGCATGGCGGGGTTCACGCTTTCCGGCCCGATCGGCGACAATGGCGCGAGCTGGACACTGCTCGGCGAATGGTCCGACACGCTCGCCGTGAAGCTCGGCGGCGGCAAGACCTATCCGGGAAGCATGTATAACAATTTCATCTACTTCGACGGCTTCACCTACCGCGACCGCGCGCTTGGCCACAGCCTCGACGGCGATAGCGAGCTCTGGACCGCGGGTCTTTCCGTCACCGATGCGAAGAACCGGCGTTTTTACGGCACCTATCGCCGCGTCGACATCAACAAGACGAGCAACCTTCAGAACAACAACCTCTCGCTCACACGCGAGACGTACAATGCGTTCGAGGTCGGCACCGAACTCCCCACCGCGTTCGGCGACATCAGCCTCGAGGCCCGCTACGATACCGATGCGCCGAACACGCCTGGCACCAGCGATGCGAAAACCGCGATTGAAATCGGCTGGCGTACGCGTTTCTAGGTTAATCCAATTTTAGGTGCATCCCTCTAGGTTCCGTTTTCGAGAAAAGAGACGGGTTCGCACCAAAGAGGGGTTGCCTTGCCGCTGGATCGGCCAATCGACGTTCAGGCGCTGCTGGGTCTCGCCGCTGGCCGTTCCGGCGCGGCGCGGGCGCAGTTGGCGCACGCGATAACGGACCTGTTCCTGCCCGCGGCGCAGCGGCTCACCGATCAGCAACGCGCGCTGATGACGGACGTGCTCGGGCGCCTGCTCGGCACCGTTGAAATGGAGGTGCGCCGGCACCTCGTCGAAGCGCTCGCCCGCTCGCCCGCATCGCAGCCCGATCTTGAAGCCCGGCTCGCGAGCGACAGTATCGAGGTGGCGCGTCCAATCCTCGAACGCAGCAGCGTGGTTCGCAGTCCTGCGCTGATGGATATCGTCATCCAGTGCGCCGAAGAGCATCGCATGGCGATCGCGCTGCGCGAAACCGTCTCGCCGCCGCTCACCGAGGCGCTGGCCGAGCGCGGCCTCAAGGGCAGCGAGGACGACGTCCTCGAAGGTCTGATCCGCACCGAAGACCCCGTGCTGTCGCGCCGCGCGATGGAGCTTCTGGTCGCGGAGAGCAAGCGCAACGGCCAGTTCCAGCAGCCGCTCCTCACGCAGAACGATCTCCCCGCCGATCTCGCGCAAGAGGTTTACTGGTGGGTCGCGGCCGCGCTCCGTCGCCATATCCTCAAGAATTTCGTCATCGATCAGGCCGTGCTCGATCCGATGCTCGAACGCGCGGCAAAGCGCGCGATGGTGGAATACGACGACACGCAGTCCGTGCAGTCCCGCGCGCTCCAGCTCGCGCGGCGGCTGAATGAGCTCGGCGAGCTGACGGACGGCTTCCTGCTTCGCACGCTGCGCCAGGGGCGGCTCAGCCTGTTCACCGCGGCGTTCGCCGCGCGCGCGAAGATCGCCTTCAACACCGTGTGGCGGATCGTCACCGATCCGGCGAGCGAGAGCTTCATCGTGCTGGCGAAGGCGGTTGACGTCAGCCGTGACGCCACGGCGTCACTCGTGATCGTGCTCGGCGAACTCGGCAATGCGGCCAGCGCGCGTCCGCCCTCTGCGGTCGCGGAAATCCTCCGTCTTCACGACGACCTCGATGTCGCCGCCGCGCGCCGCGTGCTGCACTATTGGCAGCTCGATGCCGGGCTTCGGCAGGCGATCGACGATCTGAACGAGGGCGCCGCGTAGCGGCCATGTTCGAGCCGCGCGACATCCGCCCCGGTCATGCGAGCGCGCTCGATGCGCTTGCGGCAGCAGACCCCGCACTCGCGGGCGCGACGGTGTTCGAATGTTCGTCCACCGGCGCGCTCCTCGAAGCCAACGCCGCCTACGCGGAGCTGGAACGTGCCGCGATGCTCGCGCCCGGTGAACTTGCTGCCCAGCTGGTCGCTGCGCTGGCGCCTGCAGGAGAATCGGTTTCCGCAAGCTTCACTCTTGAGCTTTTGGACAATCCACGTCATTTTCACGTTCGTTTCGTGCCCGTGTCGACACTGGCCCGCAACGAGTTGAAATTCGTGGGAATCATGCGGGAATCGTCCATCACGGTTGAGCAGCGCGAGCGCGATACCCTTGCCGGCTGGCAGGGCGATGAGCTCGTGCGCGTCAATTCGGACTGGTATTGGGAGACGGACAGCCGCGGCGCGCTGACCTCGATTTCACGCGCGCTGGAGCTTTTGGTCGGTCAGCCTGCGGGCGCGCTTCTCGGTCGGCCGCTCACCGCCATCGGCACGCTTCTGCGCGGCGAGAACGGCGAAGTGCCCTATGAATCCGCGCAGGCGCGCGGTTCCAGCTTCCGCGATCAGCTGATGTCCGTCACCACGCAGGGTGGCGCCACGCGGCTTTACCGTCTGGCGGGAGTCGCCGTGCCCACGAAGGACGGCGGCTGCAGCTATCGCGGCGTTGCGGCGGTGGTGCCGGACAGTGCACGGCTGATCGAGCGGATGCGCTCGGAGCTTGGCCGTACCGCCAAGGCCAATTTCCTCTCGTCGATGAGCCACGAGCTCCGCACGCCGCTCAATGCCATCATCGGTTTCGCCGAGGCGATGAACCACGAAGTCCATGGCCCCCTGAAGGCGCAGTACGTCGAATATGCGGGCGATATAGCCAACGCGGGGCGTCATCTGCTCGGCCTCATTCAGGATCTGCTCGACATTTCCAGTCTCGATTCGGGGGAGATCGATCTCGAAACCGAGGATTTCGACCTTGCCAAGCTCGTCGAACAGGCGCGTGCTATGGTCCAGATGAAGGCGTCGGCGCGGAGCATCGACATCAAGGCCGTCGCGCTCGATGCGCCGATGCGGGCCCGGGGTGATCGCCGCCGCACGCTGCAGATTCTCGTCAACCTGCTCACCAATGCCGTCAAGTTCACGCCCGAAGGCGGTTTCGTCGGCGCCGAGCCGGCGACGACGCTGCCCGGCCATGTCGCCGTCACTGTCTGGGATTCCGGCCCCGGCATCGCGCCCGAAGACCAGGCCCGCGTGTTCGAAAAGTTCGAACAACTGCCGAAGCCGCCCTATGTGGCGAGCGGCGAGGGCACGGGCCTTGGCCTCCACATCTCCCGGCGCCTCGCCGAGCTCATGGACGGCGGCCTCACGCTCGAAAGCCGCCAGGGCATGGGCGCGCGCTTCACGCTCACGCTGCCGGCGGCAGGCTGACGCGCCGCACGCATGGGCCTCATCGACACGGCCTTCGTTTCGGCAAACCTCTGGCTCCTTGGTCTCGTTTTCTTCGCCGCCATGTCCGCGCTCGCATGGCTCGGCGTCTCGCTTCGCCAGCGCGCCCGGGGCGACCGCGATGGGGAAGGGGACCGCGAGGGCTATCTGCTTTCCGCCGCACTCGCGCTGCTCGGGTTGCTGATCGCGTTCACCTTCTCGCTGGCGCTCAATCGCTATGATACGCGCCGTGCGATGGTGGTGACCGAAGCCAACGCCATCGGCACGGCATGGCTCCGTGCCGGGCTTGCGGGCCCCGAGACCGGCCCTGCTCTGCAAGCCGCCGTTGCGCGCTATACGGATGTGCGGCTGAAACTGCCGAACGGGAACGGTCACGCGGCAACCGTCGAAGCGGAAACGGAGAGGACGCAGGCCGCGCTCTGGGCGGACATGCGCAACGCCATCCGCGATACGCCGCCGCCCATTGCAAGCACGATCATCACCGCCACAAACGAGATGTTCGACGCCGCAAGCGCCCGCAAGGCGGAGCGCGCGGCGCGGATTCCAGGCCGCGTGGTCGAGGTGCTGATCCTCTATGCGCTGATGTCCGCAGGGATCGTCGGCTATGTGCTCGGCGGCTCCGGGCGCCGACACCGCGTCGTCACCACGATACTGTTCGCACTCCTCACGCTCGCGCTGCTGCTGATCCTCGATCTCGACAGGCCGTGGAGCGGCGGCATCACCGTCTCCCAGCAACCGATGCTCGACGCCCGCGCCGCGATGCGCTGAGCGCGCAAACGAAAACGGGCGCCCGAAGGCGCCCGTTTGTTTCCCGGTAGAATCAACCGCTCAGCGGTTCGTGATCTCCACGTAGTCGCGTGCCGTCGCGCCCGTGTAGAGCTGGCGCGGGCGGCCGATCTTCTGCGCCGGGTCTTCGATCATCTCGTTCCACTGCGCGACCCAGCCGACGGTGCGGGCGAGCGCGAAGAGCACGGTGAACATCGAGGTCGGGAAGCCGATCGCCGAGAGGATGACGCCCGAGTAGAAGTCGACGTTCGGGTACAGCTTCTTCTCGATGAAATATTCGTCGTTGAGCGCGAGGTGCTCCAGCTCGCGCGCCACGTCGAACACCGGATCGGTGACGCCGAGCTTGGCGAGGACTTCGTTCGCCGTCTTCTGCATCACCTTCGCGCGCGGGTCGTAGTTCTTGTAGACGCGGTGACCGAAGCCCATCAGGCGGAACGGGTCGTCCTTGTCCTTGGCGCGCTTGATGTATTCCGGAATCTTGTCGGGCGTGCCGATCTCGCGCAGCATTTCGAGCGCCGCCTCGTTGGCGCCGCCATGCGCCGGGCCCCACAGGCAGGCGATGCCCGCTGCGATGCACGCGAACGGGTTCGCGCCCGACGAACCGGCAAGGCGCACGGTCGAGGTCGAGGCGTTCTGCTCGTGGTCGGCATGGAGGATGAAGATCTTGTCCATCGCCTTCTCGATCACGGGATCGACCTCATAGGTTTCCGCCGGCACGCCGAAGGTCATGCGCAGGAAGTTGCCCGTGTAGGAGAGGCTGTTGTCCGGGTAGAGGAACGGCTGGCCGACCGAATATTTGTACGCCATCGCCGCGATCGTCGGCATCTTGGCGATCAGGCGGTGGCTGGCGATCCGGCGCTGGACGGGATCGTTGATGTCGGTCGAGTCGTGATAGAACGCCGAAAGCGCGCCGACGACACCGCACATGATCGCCATGGGGTGCGCGTCGCGCCGGAAGCCGCGATAGAACATCGCGAGCTGTTCGTGGATCATCGTGTGCCGCGTGATCGTGCGCACGAACTCGTCGTACTCGTTCGGGTTCGGCAGCTCGCCCCGCATCAGCAGGTACGCAACCTCCATGAAGCTCGATTTCTCGGCGAGCTGGTCGATCGGGTAGCCGCGGTGCAGCAGCACGCCCTGGTCGCCGTCGATGTAGGTGATCTTCGATTCGCACGAGGCCGTGGACGTGAAGCCGGGATCGTAAGTGAACGCGCCGGTGTTGGCGTAGAGCTTGCGGATGTCGACGACATCCGGCCCGACCGAGCCCGAAAACACCGGGTAGTCGCTGGCTTTGCCGCCCAGATCCAGCTTCGCAGTCGTGTTGCTCATGGCTCGCTCACCCTTCCGTTTTCGTTGGCGGTCTAGGCCGTCTTCCCAACCTGATCGTCTATCCTGCCGAGGCTTTCCTCGCGTCCCATCACTTCGAGAACCTCGAATATACCCGGCGACGTTGTTGTTCCCGTTAACGCCGCGCGCAGGGGCTGTGCCAGCTTGCCGAGCCCGATATCCTCGCGCACGGCATAATCCCGCACGGCTGCCTCGATGGCCGCGGTCGTCCATTCGCCGACCCCGGCGATAACCTCCCGCAGTGCAGCAAGGCGCCCTCTGCCGGCGCTGTCTAGCAACCCTTCGGCCTTTTCGTCGAGTGTTATTGGGCGCTGCCGAAACAGAAATGCGCTGGAGGCCGCCAACTCGTTCAAATCTTTCGCTCTTGGCTTCAGATGCGGCATTGTGCGGAGCAGCAAGTCCGTCTCGTCCGGCGTCAGATCGCGCGCCAGCGTGGCGGCGATCCGGCGTTCGGTGAGCTGCACCAGCCGGGCATCGTCGGCGATGCGCAAATAGTGCCCGTTGACGTTCTCGAGCTTCTTGAAGTCGAGTCGCGCCGGGTTGCGGCCGATACCCTCGAGCGTGAAGACGGCCGCAGCCTCATCCCGCGTGAAAAACTCCTGATCGCCGTGCCCCCAGCCCAGCCGCAGCAGATAGTTCTCCAGTGCCTCGGGCAGGAACCCCATGTCGCGGTACGCATCGACCCCGAGCGCGCCGTGCCGCTTGGAAAGCTTGGCACCGTCCGCGCCGTGGATCAGCGGCACGTGCGCGTAGGCGGGCTCCGCCCAGCCGAGCGCACGGATCAGCGCGAGCTGCCGGAACGCGTTGTTCAGATGGTCGTCGCCGCGAATGACGTGCGTGATGCCCATGTCGTGATCGTCGACCACCACGGCGAGCATGTAGGTCGGCGTCCCGTCCGATCGCAGCAGCACGAAATCGTCGAGCTCGGCGTTCTTCACCGTCACCGCGCCCTGCACGGCGTCGTGAATCGTCACTTCGCCCTCCTGCGGCGCCTTCAGCCGGATCACGTAGGGCGCGCCCTCGGGCGCCTCGGAAGGATCGCGGTCCCGCCAGCGCCCATCGTAGCGGAGAGGCCGCTTCTCGGCGCGCGCGGTCTCGCGCATCTGCTCCAGCTCTTCGGGCGTCGCGAAGCACTTGTAGGCGCCGCCTGTCTCCAGCAGCCCGCGCGCAACCTCGGCGTGCCGCGCCTCGCGTTCGGACTGGTAGACGATCTCCCCGTCCCAATCGAGGTTCAGCCACGAAAGCCCGTCGATGATCGCGTCGATCGCTTCCTTGGTGGAGCGCGCCTTGTCGGTATCTTCGATGCGCAGCTTGAACGTCCCGCCCGTCGCCTTCGCGTACAGCAGGTTGAACAGCGCGGTGCGCGCGCCGCCGATGTGGAGAAAGCCGGTCGGGCTCGGTGCGAAGCGGGTGACGACCGGGGCTTTGGCGCTTGCGCCCATGAATATCCTGTCCGAAACTGAAGAAAGTCGCGGGGGCTCTAACATAACGCTGCCAGCCGTTCAAACCGGGCCGATCGAGGCCGGAGCGTCGCCGCGTGCGCGTCTGTTCCGCGTGCACGAAGCCGTCGAAATCTGGCTCGCCGAGGAGCGGCACCAGCTCGTGCTGTTCGCGCCCGTCGCGCTTGGGCTCGGCATCGCGGTGTGGTTCGCGCTGCCGACCGCGCGCGACTGGCAAGCGGCGATGCTGCTCGGCGGCGCGCTTGCCGTGTTCGGCCTGCTGGCAAATGGCCTTCCGCGTATCGCCATCGCCGCCTTCGGCCTGCTCTTCGCGCTTGGCGTCGGCACCGCGTGGCTGCGCGCGGAGCATGTCCGTGCGCCGGTCATCGAACGCTCCTGGCGCGCGCTCATGATCGAGGGCACGGTCGATGCGGTCGAGCCGCGCCCGGCGGAGGGGCGCACGCGCCTGCGCCTCACAGGCATGTCGGGCCTGCCGCCCGGCCTCACCGCGCGCGTCGGCATTCGGGGCGACGCGCCTGCGGGCGTCGTCCCCGGCGCGCGCGTCGCCCTGCGCGCATCGCTCTCGCCGCCGCCCGGGCCGAACATTCCCGGCGGCTATCATTTCGCGCGCCGCGCGTGGTTCGACGGCATCGGCGCCGTCGGTTACGCGCTTTCAGGCGTCACAGTCGTCACGCCCGCGCCGCCGCAACCCGGCCTCGTCCGCCGCTTCGAAGCCTTCCGCAGCGCGCTGACGAAGCGCCTGCAGGATGGCGTCGGCGGCAGGGAAGGCGGCCTCGCCGCCGCGCTTGTCACCGGCGATCGCGGCGGCATCCCCGATGACGTCACCGAAGCGATGCGCGACAGCGGCCTCGCGCACCTCATCTCGATCTCGGGGCTGCATATCGCCGTCGTGGTCGGCGGCGTGCTGTGGGGCGTGCGCCGCCTGCTCGCGCAGAGCGAGCGCCTTGCGCTCGATACGAACATCAAGCTGATCGCCGCGCTTGCCGCCGCCGCGGCGGGCATCGGCTACACGCTGATCGCGGGCGCCGAGGTGCCGACGGTGCGCTCGTGCATCGCCGTGCTCATCGTGCTCGTCGGCCTCGCGCTCGGGCGAGAGGCGATCTCGCTGCGCCTTGTCGCGGCGGGAGCCTTCTTCATCCTGCTCGTCCGCCCCGATTTCCTGCTCGGGCCAAGCTTCCAGCTCAGCTTCGCCGCCGTCACCGCGATCGTCGCGCTCTACGAATCGCCGCTCGGACGCACCTTCAATGCCGGAAAGGAGGCCGGGCGCGCGCTGCGCCTGTGGCACGGCGTCCTTGCGCTCCTCGCCACCGGCATCGCTGCCGAAATCGCGCTCGCGCCGATCGCCTTTTTCCACTTCAACCAGATGGGTCTCTACGGGATCGCCGCGAACCTCGCCGCGATCCCGCTCACCAGTTTCGTGATCCTGCCGCTGCTCGGCCTGTCGGTGTTCCTCGGCGCGGTCGGGCTCGCCGCGCCGGTCGACTGGCTGCTCGGCCATGCGCTCGATCTGCTCATTCGCGTTGCCGAGATCGCGGCGGGAATGCCCGGCGCCGTCTCCCGGCTCCCCGCCGCGCCGGACTGGGCCTTCGCCGTGCTGATCCTCGGCGGCGTCTGGTTCTGTCTCTGGCAGACGCGACGCCGCTGGCTGGCGCTGGTTCCCATTGCGATTGGCGCCGTGGGCATGGCGACCGCGCAGCCGCCCGATCTCATTGTCGACGGGGACGGCAAGCACCTCGCCGTGGTGCGGGACGGAAAGGTCGCGCTCCTGCGCTTGCGCGCAGGGGACTACGTGCGCTCGATGTGGGCGGACGCGGCAGGGGAGGCGATCAGCGGCAATCTCGAAGCCCTGCCGGACGCGCGCTGCACGCCCGACGCCTGCACCGCGCGCATCATGGCGAGCGGCCGCGCGTGGACGCTACTCGCGACACGCTCGGGCCTTCTCATCGACCGCGCCGCGTTCGAACCCGCCTGCGCCGCCGCAGACATCGTCGTCAGCGACCGCCGCCTGCCATACTGGTGCGCGCCGCGCTGGCTGAAGCTCGACCGCACCGCGCTCGCGCAAACCGGCGCGCTGTCGATCTGGCTGGACGGGCCGCGCATCCGCTCGGTCGCGCGTGAGGACGGGGTACATCCCTGGGCACGGCAAAAGCCCGCCCCGGAAGGCAGGAGCATGTTGCACCGCGTGCCATGATAGGATACCCCCCTATGGTATGGCACATCTTCAGGAAACCGAACGCAAGGACCGCCTTGTTGCCCGTGTCCGCCGCATTGCCGGGCAGGTCGCCGCGATCGAGCGTGCGATCACCGGCGAGGCGCCCTGCAGCGAAACGCTGCATCTCGCCGCCGCCGTGCGCGGCGCCGTCGCCGGGCTGATGGACGAACTCGTCGGGGATCACCTGCGCGCGCACGTCGCAGCGCCCGGGCTGAGCGATGCGGAGCGCGCGGCGGGCGCCGACGAACTCGCCACGGTGCTCAAGCGGCACATGCGCTGAAGTGGAGGCGAGATTGAGCGGTATTCCCGGCATCGCCCAAGGTGCCCATTCCCACGATTTCCTTGGCAAGAACCACGATGCGAACGCGCGGCGAACGCTCTGGGTGGTGCTGCTGACGGCGTTGATGATGGTCGCGGAGATCATCGCCGGCTACACGACAGGCTCGATGGCGCTGCTTGCGGACGGCTTTCACATGGCGACGCACGCAGGCGCGCTCGGCATCGCTGCGATCGCCTATGCCTATGCACGCCGCAATGTCGATAGTCCGCGTTATTCGTTCGGCACCGGCAAGGTCGGCGACCTCGCGGGTTTTGCCTCCGCGCTCGTGCTCGGCGTCATCGCGCTGGGCATCGCGTTCGAATCCGCGCTCCGGCTCGCCCGCCCGGTCGATGTCGCGTTCGGCGAAGCGACGATCGTTGCCGTGGTCGGACTTGCCGTCAATCTCGTCAGCGCCGCGCTTTTGTCAGGCGGCCATCATCACGGACACAGCCACGGCCACGATCACCATCATGATCATCATGGCCCCGACGATCACGGCCATCATCACAGCGACAATAATCTCCGCGCCGCCTACCTGCATGTTCTCGCCGATGCGCTCACATCTGTTCTCGCCATCGCCGCGCTGCTCGCCGGACGATATGGCGGCTGGGTCTGGCTTGATCCGGTCATGGGCATTGTCGGCGCCGTCGTGATCGCGCGCTGGTCGTGGACACTGATGCGCGACACGTCAGCCGTGCTGCTCGATGCCGCCGATCCGCACCTCGTCGCGGAAATCCGGGAATGTGTGGAAACGGGCGACGCCAGCATCCGCGATCTTCACGTCTGGCAGGTCGGCCCCGGCGTCCACGCGGCGATCGTTTCCGTAGCCGGCATCCCGCCGGAAACCGCCCGCGAACGCCTGCGCCCCGTACACGAACTCGCGCACCTCACCGTCGAGGCGCGGTAATTAGTGCCGAAAATGGTGGATTTCCGTGAGCCGGAGCGGAGCGTACGAAAGGTACGTGAGCACCGGAAGCGCGGAAAGTCGCCATTTTCAGGCCGTCAGAGCTGAATTAAGCCTCAATTGTAGCGGCGCAGCAGCCCCACGAGCTTGCCCTGCACGCGCACGCGGTTCGGTGCATAGCGCTGCGCGGTGTAGGCGCTGTTCGCGGGGTCGAGGCGGATTTCGCCCTTGTCGCGGCGGAGGTACTTGAGCGTCGCCTCGTCTTCATCGACGAGCGCCACGACGATCTCGCCGTCGCGCGCCGTGTCGCATTTCTGAACGAGCGCATAGTCGCCGTCGAGGATGCCCGCCTCGATCATCGAGTCGCCGGAAACTTCGAGCGCGAAATGATCTCCGGAGCCGCCGCCGAGCAGCGCTGCCGGAACCGACAGGCTCCGGTCGCTTTCCATCGCCTCGATCGGCATACCCGCCGCGATCTTTCCGTGCAGCGGCAGCGTGACGATGTCATCGTTCGCCGCCTGGACGACAGGCATCTGCCGCGGCGGAGCCTTCGGTGCCGTACCGATTTCGGGGAAGCGCAGCACTTCAAGCGCGCGGGCGCGGTTCGGCAGCCGCCGGATGAACTGCCGCTCCTCGAGCGCATTCACCAGCCGGTGCACGCCCGACTTCGATTTGAGATCGAGCGCGTCCTTCATTTCCTCGAACGAGGGCGAGACGCCGCCCGCCTGCAGCCGCTCGTTGATGAACATCAGCAGTTCGTGTTGCTTGCGCGTCAGCATGTCCGGTTTCGCCCTCCGTGTTTCACGACTCGTCCACAACATGTTCTGTTTTTCGTGAACGAATGGGGAACATTTAGGGGGCGGCGAAAATCCTGTCAAGCGCGAGCACGGGAACATCCGTGCCGGCCTCCGCCGCCGGAGCGCCTGCCGGGCGGATGATGAGCGCGTTCGCGCCTGCGAGCACGCCGAGCATGGAGGAATCCTGCGCATCGAACGCGCGCACGCCGTCCGCCGTCAGCCGCGCGCGCAGGTGATCGCGGCGGTTGCCGTTCGCGGGCAGGGGGGCGAGCAGCCGCGCCGTGCTCACCGGGTCGGCGTTCGTGCTTCCGGCCATGCGCGCGAGCATCGGCAGCGCGAACAGCACGGCGCAGACGAAGGCGGAGACAGGATTGCCCGGCAGCCCGAGCACGCGCGCGCCGCCCAGCGATCCGGCGATCAGCGGCTTGCCCGGCTTGATCGCGACCTTCCAGAAATCGAGCGCCGCGCCCGCGTCTTTCAGTGCGGCCTGCACCAGATCATGGTCGCCGACCGACGCGCCGCCGATGGTGACGATAAGGTCCGCATCGCTTGCGGCCTCCAGCCCCTTGCCGATGGCGCCGAGGTTATCCGGGAAGATGCCGAGATCGCGCACCTCCGCGCCGCCTGCGCGAAACAGCGCCGCCAGCATCACGCCGTTCGAACTCACGATCTGGTCCGCCTGCGGCACCGCGCCCGGCGCTACCAGCTCATCGCCCGTCGCGATGATCGCGACGCGGGGGCGCCTTATTGCGAGGCTGCCGTGCCCGGAAGCGGCGGCAAGGCCGAGGTGTTGCGGGCTGAGCCGCGTTCCCGCCGCGATCAGCCGCTCGCTTGCGCTGAAATCCTTTCCCGCGACGCGGATGTGTGCGCCGAGGCGCGGCGGACCTTCGCCCGTCAGCGTCAGCAGCCCGCCCTCGCGGCCAACCTCTTCCTGCACGATCACCGTGTCCGCGCCTTCGGGAAGGGGCGCGCCCGTGAAGATCCGGGCTGTTTCGCCCGCGCCGACCTTTCCGGCAAAGCCCCGTCCCGCCGCGCTTTCGCCGACGACGCGCCACGGCCCCGGCATATCGGCCCAGCGGATCGCGTAGCCGTCCATCGCGGAAGACGGGAAGGGCGGCTGCGTCAGCCGTGCGGTAAGGTTTTCGGCAAGCGTCAGGCCGGCAGCTTCGGCGAGCGGAAGGTCTACGGGCGGAACCGGCTCACAGGCTGCAAGCAGCCGCGCCAGCGCCTCCTCGTAGCTCAGCATGAGCCCGGGAAGGTCCAGTCGCCGGATTTGCCGCCGGTCTTCTTCAGCAGGCGCACGCCCGAAATCACCATCGCCTTGTCCACGGCTTTCACCATGTCGTAGATTGTCAGCAGTGCGACGGAAGCCGCTGTCATCGCTTCCATTTCCACGCCCGTGCCCCACGTCGTCGAGGCCGTGGCCTCCACGCGCACGCCGCCGTCCTCCAGCGTGAAGTCCACACCGACGCTGGTGAGCGGCAGCGGGTGGCAGAGCGGGATGAGGTCGGCGGTCTTTTTTGCAGCGGTAATGCCCGCGATGCGCGCGACGGCAAGCACATCGCCCTTTACCGCAGTAGCATCACGCACGGCCGCGAGCGCTTCAGCAGACATGGCGATATGCCCTTCGGCGATCGCCTTGCGCGCCGTCACCGTCTTGCCCGAAATGTCGACCATGCGGGCCTTGCCGGCCTCGTCGAGGTGGGTGAGCGCCATCGATCAGCCCTCCAGCAGCCGCTTCGTCGCGGCGGTGACGTCATCCTGCGCCATCAGCGATTCCCCGACAAGGAAGCTGTTGATGTCGTGCGCCGCCAGCCGGTCAAGGTCCGCCCGCGTCCGCAGCCCGCTCTCGCCGACAAGCGTATAGCCTTCCGGCACGTCAGAAAGCTCAACCGAAATCTCAATATTAACATGCAAAGTCTTGAGATTGCGATTATTAATGCCCAAAAGCCGCGATTTCAGATGGGTAAGCGCAGCATCCCGCTCGACTACATCGTGAACTTCAACAAGAACATCCATCCCCCACCCGAACGCCGCGTCCTCCAGCTCCCGCGCCAGCCCCATATCGATCGCCGCCACGATGATCAGGATCGCATCCGCCCCAATCGCCCGCGCTTCCGCCACCTGATAGGGGTCCACCATGAAGTCCTTGCGCAGCACCGGCAGCGGCACCGCCGCGCGCGCCGCGATCAGCTTGTCGTCGCTACCCTGAAACCAGTGCTCCTCGGTCAGCACCGAAAGGCACGAAGCCCCACCCGCGCGGTAGGCGCGCGCAAGCGCCGGCGGGTCGAAGTCCGCGCGGATCAGGCCCTTGCTCGGCGACGCCTTCTTGATCTCAGCGATCAGGCCAAAGCGCCCCTCCTGCTTCGCCGTATCGAGCGCCGCCTTGAAGCCGCGCGGGGCATCCGCCGCGCGCGCCGCCGCCTCGATCTCGCCGATCGGCCGCGCGGCCTTCCGCGCCGCGACGACGCCATGCTTGTGGTCGCAGATTTCCGCCAGCACGTCGCTCATCGAAAGGCCTTCCAGCGTTCGAGCAGCGCCCATGCGCGCCCGTCGTCAATTGCGGCCGCCGCCAGCTCCGCGCCCGCGCGCCAGTCCTGCGCCTTGCCCGCGACGATCATCGCGCCGGCTGCGTTCAGGCACACGATGTCCCGGTAGCCTCCGCGCTCGCCCTCCAGAAGCCGCAGCATTGCCGCGGCGTTCTCCTCGGGCGAGCCGCCCCGGATCGCTTCGGGTTGGTGCCGCGCGAGTCCTGCCGTTTCGGGCGAGACCTCTTCGGTTTCGAGGCGGCCCGCGATCAGCCGCGCGCAGGTCGTGGGACCAGTGACGGTCAGTTCGTCGAGCCCGTCACTACCGTGCACTACCATGGCCGCGCCGGCCCCCAGCCTCTGCAGCGCCCCGGCGATCGGGAGCACCCACTGCTGCCCCGGCACGCCGACAAGCTGCCGCTTCACGCCCGCCGGGTTCGCGAGCGGTCCGATCATGTTGAAGATCGTTCGCCGCCCGATCGCGCGCCGCACGCCCGCGACGCGCGCCATCACCGGATGGTGTTTCGCCGCAAACAGAAAGCCGATGCCGATCTCGGCGAGCGACCGTTCCACCGTGTCGGAGGCAAGATTGAGGTCGAGTCCGAGCGCCGAGAGCACATCCGCAGCGCCCGATTTGGAAGACGCAGCCCGGTTACCGTGCTTGGCGACCGCCACACCGCACGAGGCGACGACAATGGCGACCGCGGTCGAGATGTTGAGCGTATGCGCGCCGTCGCCGCCCGTGCCGCACACATCGATGGCGCCTTCGGGCGCTGCCACGGGCCGCATACGGCTGCGGAGCACGCTTGCCGCCGCGACGATCTCGTCTACGGTCTCGCCGCGCTCGGCAAGGCCGGTCAGGAAGCGGGCGATTTCCGCATCCTCCACATCGGCGTTCAGAATCGCATCGAATGCCGCGCGCGCCTCCGCCTCGCCGAGCGGCGCGTGGGTCGCGGGCAGATGCTTCACGCGGCGATGTCGCGCGGGCGCGGGTTCATCCCCGCTATCCGCATGAAATTGGCGAGCATGTCATGGCCATGCTCGGTCGCGATGCTCTCGGGGTGGAACTGCACGCTATGGATTGGGAGGCTCGCGTGACGGAAGCCCATTACCGCCTCGTCGTCTGACCAGGCGTTCACGATCAGGCTTTCGGGAATGTCCTCCACGATCAGCGAATGATAGCGCGTCGCCGTGAACGGTGAGGGGATGCCCGCGAAGAGCCCGCTGCCATCGTGGCGGACGGGCGAGGTCTTGCCGTGCATCAGGTGCCCGCGCACGACCTTGCCGCCGAAATGCTGCCCGACCGCCTGATGACCGAGGCAGACGCCGAGCAGCGGCTTCCCGGCATCGGCGCAGGCCGCGACCATGTCGAGGCTGATCCCGGCTTCATTCGGCGTGCATGGCCCCGGCGAGATCAGGAACGCGCGCGCCCCGCTCGAAAGCGCCTGCCCGGCAGAGATCGCATCATTGCGCACAACCTCCACCTCCGCGCCCAGCTCCATCAGGTAGTGGACGAGGTTCCAGGTAAAACTGTCGTAATTGTCGATGACGAGGATCATGGCGCGACCGCCCTAATCAAGGGAGGCGGAGAGGGCAAGTTATTGCCTGTATCCCGGCTCTCCGGCGCGCGCGATGGCGTCGCGCGCAGCGGCGATCAGCGCGCCGGATTTCGCCTCGCACTCGCGCTGCTCGTAGGCGGGGGTCGAATCCGCCACGATGCCTGCGCCCGCCTGGATGTGCATGATGCCGTCCTTCACCACCGCCGTGCGCAGCACGATGCAGCTGTCCATTGATCCATCGGGCGAGAAATAGCCGACGCCGCCCGCGTAGGCGCCGCGCTTCTCGGCTTCCAGCTCGGCGATAATCTGCATCGCGCGCACCTTGGGGGCACCAGAAACCGTACCCGCCGGGAAGCCCGCCATCAGCGCGTCGATCGCGTCCTTGTCCTTGGCGAGGTCGCCGCGCACGTTCGAAACGATGTGCATCACGTGGCTGTAGAACTCGACCGTGTTGCGTTCCGTCACCGAAACGCTGCCTTCCGACGCGACGCGGCCGACATCGTTCCGGCCGAGGTCGAGGAGCATCAAATGTTCGGCGAGTTCCTTGGGGTCGGCGAGGAGACTGTCGCGGTTCGCAGCATCCTCCACGGTGTTCGCGCCGCGCGGCCGCGTACCGGCGATAGGGCGCACCGTGACTTCGCCGTCACGCACGCGCACGAGGATTTCAGGGCTGGAACCGATGAGCGCGAAACCCGGCAGGTCGAGCATGTAGAGGAACGGGGAGGGGTTGATGCGCCTGAGCGAGCGGTAGAGGCTGAACGGCGCCGGCGCGAACGGGATCGAGAAGCGCTGCGCCAGCACCACCTGAAAGATGTCGCCCGCGACGATATACTCCTGCGCGCGCCGTACCATTTCGGCATAGCGCGCCGGGTCGGTGTGATGCGTCACCTCGGCTGCGGCGGGTGGAGTCGCCTCGCGTGCGCTCTGCGGCAATGCACCCGCAAGCCGCGCCTCGGCGGTTTCGATCCGCTCGATCGCGGCGGCAAGCGCCGCGCTTGCCGAAAGATCGCCGGGGAACACAGGTGCGGCGATGAAAAGCTCGTCCTTCAGCCGGTCGAACGCCATCAGCAGCGACGGGCGCACGAACAGCATGTCAGGGAGGCCGAGCGGATCGTTCTCCGGCGTCGGCACCGGTTCGACGAGCCCGATCGTCTCATAGCCCATGTAGCCGACGAGACAGGCGAAGGCGGGCGGCAAATCCGTCGGCAAGTCCATCCGGCATCCGGCGACGAGATCGCGGAGTGCATCAAGGGGCGCTGCATCGACGGGCGTGAACGCATCGGGCGCCGAGGCGAAGCGGGCATTGATCTCGGCCTGCCGGCCGCGAACCCGGAATACGAGGTCGGGCACGAAGCCGAGCAGCGAATAGCGCCCGCGCACCGTCCCGCCCTCCACGGATTCGAGCACGAAAGCACCCGATCCCGCCTTGCCGAGCTTCAGCATCGCGGAAACCGGGGTTTCCGTGTCGGCGATGCGCCGCGTCCAGACGAGCTGCGGCCGTCCGGCCTCGTAAACCCGCGCGAAGTCTGCGGCTTCAGGATGGATCATCGGGAGCCGATCAATCGGGCTGGTCGGCGGTGCCCAGATAGCGCTGCTTCAGGCGTTCGAGGGCTTTGTCGTTTCGCTTGACGCCGACGTTGGACATGATCGCGGCCACGAAGTTCTGAGCGTATTCGTTCGTCGCGGCGGTCTGCATCTGCGAACGCATCTGATCGAGGAAGGCTGGCGCTTCGGCAAGGTTGCCCGGCTTCACGTCGGCAACGTGCACGACGAACCAGGCGCCGTTGCGCGGCTGTGCGAGCGCCCGCGCATCGCCCTTGGCAAGTGCGAAGCCGAGGCTGATCGGCGGCGGCACCGGCTCCCGGCGCGCGGCAATCTCGATGCGGCGCGCGGTGAAACTCTGCGCGGGCGGCAGCTTGTTTTCCGCAAGCAGCGCGGCGAGCGGCTTGCCGGCCTTGAGGCCCACGACGATCTTGTCGGCAACCGCCTTCGCGGCATCCATCCGGCGCTCGAAGGTGAGCGCGGCCGTCACCTGCGGCTTGATCTCGGCGAGCGGCACCGGCGTCGGCGGCACGACCTCTTCCACGTCCATCAATGCGTGCAGCGTTTCGGAAACGTCCTCGACCGTCGGCTCGTCGTTCTCTTCGGTCGTGAACGCATGCTCGATGAGCGGGCGGATGCGCTGGTCGAGCTGGAGGCCGGATTCGCCAAGTGTCAGCCCCTCGCTCGTCACCGGCGGAATGCGGACCACGGTAAGGCCGAGATCTTTCGCCGCCTCGGCGACGTTCGCACCATCGGCGAGCGCGTCATCGGCCTTCTCGACGATATCGGCGACAGCGTTCGCGGCAAGTTCGGTTTCGACCGCAGGGCGAATCTCGTCCTTTACCTCGGCGAGCGTGCGCGCGGGCTTCGTCACGACGGCATCGACATGCACGACGTGCCAACCGAATTCGCTCCGCACCGGCCCGGCGATCTTGCCCGACGCAGCCTTGAACGCCGCGTCCGCCACTGCGTCCGCGGTCTGGTCGGCAAGCGCGCTCTTCGAAAGCGTGCCGAGTTCAAGGTCGGTTTCGCCGTATCCCGCCACATCCTTCGCGACAGCGGCGAAGTCCTCGCCGGCGTTCACCCGCTTCGCGATCGTATCGGCCTGCGCCTTGTCCTGCACCACCACCTGACGAAGCGTCCGCGTTTCGCTCGCGGCGAATTCGCTGGCGTGGCGCTTGTAGTAGTCGGCGAACGCCGCGTCGGTCACCTTCACGGTCTTTGCGATCTCGGCGCTGTCGATCAGCGCATAGGTGATGCGGCGGCGTTCGGGCACCGTGTAGTTAGCGATGTTCTTCTTGTAGAAAGCCTCAAGGTCCGCGTCGCTGAGCGTCGGGACGGGGAAGGACTGCGCCGGAATCGCTCCGAGTTCGAGCGTGCGCTGCTCGAGCTGGAGAGCCGTGAACGGCTCGGCGAGCTTGCGCGGCGTCATCGGGATCGAATCGACGAGGCCGAGCAACTGGCGGCGCACGACGTCGCCGCCGATCTCGCGGCGCACCATGTCTTCGGTCAGCCCCTGAGCGCTGATCGCCTGGCGGAAAACGTCCTCGGAAAAGCGTCCGTCGGGTCCGCGGAACGCCGCGATCGAGGCGATTTCGGCGTCCACCTGCCGCTTGCTCGGCCCAAGACCCAGCTTTTCACCCATCGCGGTGAGGGCCTGCGAGCCGATCAGGCGTTCGAGCACGCCTTCCAACATGCCGCCGCGCACGGCCTGCGCTGCGGTGATGCCCGGCTGTTCCTGCCGGATCGTCGCGAGCTGCCGGTCGAACTGGCTGGAAAGCTGCGTGTCGGTGACATCCTCTCCGGCAACCTCGACCACTGTGTTCGCCGCCGGGCCGCCGCCGAACGGGTCACCGATGCCGGTGACGATGAACGCGACGAGCACGAGCCCAAGAAGGGCAAGGACGATCCAGGAGGAGAGGGCCTTGCGGAAAAAACTGATCATCGGGAGCCTTTGGTCATTCGCGCGCGTTCGGCATTTGGAAATAGCGCCCGGTTTATAGGTATCTGCAGCAGGCGCGGCAAGCGCGCCCTTGGCTTGCCCGTGCGTGCGTTGCTAAGGCCTACCGCAAATGCACATGGAGAGTTTGATGGAAAAGCCGATGCTGGTTGCGGGCAACTGGAAAATGAACGGCCTGAAGGCGGCACTTGCCGAGGTGGAAGCGATCGCGCGCGCTGCGGATAGCGCGCCGTCCCGCGTCGAGGTTGCGATCGCGCCGCCGTTCACGCTGCTGGCGCTCGCGAAGGACGCGGCTGGGGGCTCGCGCCTGCGTATCGGCGGCCAGGATTGCCACGCGAATCCGTCGGGCGCGCACACCGGCTGCATCGCAGCGCCGATGCTCACCGATCTCGGCTGCGACTTCGTGATCGTCGGCCACAGCGAGCGGCGCACTGACAACGGCGAGACCGACGCGGTTGTGAAAGCGAAGGCGACTGCGGCGATCGGCGCAGGCCTGCGCGCGATCATCTGCGTCGGCGAAACGGAAGCCGAGCGTGATGCCGAGCGCCACCTCGACGTTGTCGCAGCGCAGATCGACGGCTCACTCCCGGACGCCGATCCGGCAAGCGTCGTCATCGCCTATGAGCCCGTGTGGGCGATCGGCACGGGCCGCACGCCGCTTGCGGGCGACGTCGACGAGATGCACAACGCCATCCGCGCGCGTCTCGTTGCCCGCTACGGAGAAGACGGGCGCCGCATCCTCATCCTCTACGGCGGCTCGGTGAAGCCCTCGAACGCGGCCGAGCTGTTCGCGGTGCCGGAAGTGGGCGGCGCGCTCGTGGGCGGCGCCAGTCTCAAGGCTTCGGACTTCCTGCCCATCATCGCGGCGGCCTGAGCGGTGCGCACTGCCGCTTTCGTCGCCGCGCTGATGGTCACCGGGCCTGCGGCGGCGGAGGTGCGGCTCGTGGTGCCTGAGGCGGCGGCGGCGCGCACGGGCACGTTCGAGGTCGTCTTCCTCAACGACGGCGCGGCGGCAGCGAAGCTCGATGTGCCCCGGACGATTACCGTTGCGGAGGGCGAGGCTACGCTGGAGGGGTTTGCACCCGCCGAGATCGCGCCCGGCGGGTTCGCGCGCGTCAGCTACCGGCTCGCGGATGCAATTGCAGCGCCGCCGCAAGTCGCTGCCGCGGTTTCAACAGCTACGCCGCAGGAAGCGGAAGCGACGAGCCTTGGCCGTTTCGAGACCTACCAGCCGATGTACGCGCTCGTCGGCGCGAACCCTTCGGATGCGAAGCTCCAGCTGAGTTTCCGCTATCGTCTCATCGGCCAGAAACCGCGCGAATTCACCACTGGAGACGGCAGCCGCGAATGGCGCGCGGGGCTCTATTTCGGATACACGCAGCGCATGTTCTGGGATCTCTCCCAAGAGTCGATCCCTATGTACGATATCACGTTCAGCCCCGAACTGTTCGTGCGAGCGGTCTCGCCGGGCTCGACCAGCGTGGGCGCCCCGATGCTCGGCATCCAGGCGGGCGTCCGCCACCAGTCGAACGGCGAGGACGGCGCAGACTCGCGCAGTTTCAACACACTCTACGTCGAACCGTCGGTCGGCTTCGGCCTCGGCAACGGCTGGACGCTCACAGCAGCGCCCCGGCTCTGGGCCTATGTCGGCAGCAAGGAAGGCAACGAGCGCATCGCCCGCTACCGCGGCTACACGGGCCTGACACTCGATTTGAAGCAGACCGATGGCCTCGGCATCCGCACCTATCTTCAGGGCAACATCGAGGGCGGCCGCGGCAGCGCCGAGGTGGATGTCAGCTACTCGCTCCGCCGCTGGACCGGGCTCAACCTCTATCTCTACAGCCAGCTCTACACGGGCTACGGCGAGTCGCTCATCGACTATGACGAACGCAACACCCGCCTGCGCTTCGGCATCGGCATCGTTCGCTAGGGTCTTTCACCGACGATCCACCACACCCGGTGAGGAACCGCGAGCGGGTCTTCCGGAAAACGTGCGCGGAGCGTGGAGGCGAGCGTCTCGTCGAAACGGGCGGTTGCCTCGGCGTCGAGGCTGGCCTTGATCCCGGCGCTGGCGCGGATGCGGCCGCGCCATGCTTCGTGGCTGTAGGGCTGGGCGATATCGAACGACCGGGTTTCAAGGCCTGTGAAACCGGCGTTCGCCATGTCGGCGGGCCAGTGCGGATAGACCCCTGTTCCGCCGGCGAGCGCCCATGCCGGATTCGCTTCCACGATCAGCTGCTCGGTCGCTTCGACGACGTTGCCGCGAAGCGGAAGCCAGTCGAAATGGCAGATGACGAGGTGCCCGCCGGGTTTCAGCACACGGAAGGCTTCTGCGGCGGCGCGCTCGCGTTCGAACCAGTGCCAGCACTGGCCGGCAGTGACGACGTCGAAGGTCTGGTCGGCAAACGCCAGCGTTTCGGCGCGGCCTTCGCGGAAATCGACGGAAACGCCTTCGCGCCGAGCGATCTCGGCGCCTTCCTGCATCATCTCGCGCGATGGATCGACACCGATGACGTCGAGGCCGCGCCGAGCCAGGCCGCGCGCGACGGCCCCTGTGCCTGTGCCGATATCGAGCGCTTTCACTCCCGCCCCAAGCGCGATCTGCTTGGCGAGGCGGTCGAAGAACGCTTCTGGGAAACCGGCCCGGAACTTGCCGTAATCCGACGAAGCCTTGCCGAAATCGACGCTCGGGCCGAGCCTTGCGGCGGCCTCGATCATATCCTTGGGATCCATAGGGCCGATGTCCTGTGTGGTGACGCCGCCCCCCATCGCGCCGCGGTATGCAAAGGTCAATCGCGGCGCACAGAGCCCGGAGCGCTTGAACTCGTGTCCCCGCATCGTTATGTGGCCAGCAGAAATTCGCCAGAAACGATCGGTTCCGCATGTCCACCGCGCTGATGCACTTCGTCCTTGTCGTCCACTCGCTGATCGCGATCGCGCTTGTCGCGGTGATTCTGCTTCAGCGTAGCGAGGGCGGGGCGCTCGGCATCGGCGGCGGCCCGGGCGGGCTGCTCACCGCCCGCGGCGCGGGCAATCTGCTCACCAAGTCGACAGGCGTCCTTGCCGCGCTCTTCCTCAGCACCAGCATCCTGCTTGCCGTGCTCGCGAGTCTCGCCAAGGCGCCGACCACGATCGACACCTCGCTCGTGCCGACGGCGGAAGCACCGGCCGCGCCTGCCGACGGTCTGCCGACCGCGCTCCCCGGCGCCGCATCGGCTGACGACGCGCTGCCGATGGCGCTCCCTGCCGCGCCCGCCAGCGACGACATTCCGACCGCGCAATAAAATCATCCACAGAAAAAAGTCCCGCTGCCACCTCGAATCGGGTGGCGGTCCATCCCTTTGCTCGCCTATAGGTTTTCTCCCATGGCGCGGTACATTTTCATCACCGGCGGCGTGGTTTCCTCGCTCGGAAAAGGTCTCATGGCGGCGAGCCTCGCCGCGCTCCTGCAGGCGCGCGGCTACACGGTGCGCATCCGCAAGTTCGACCCGTATCTGAACGTCGATCCGGGAACCATGTCGCCCTATCAGCACGGCGAGGTCTACGTCACCGACGACGGGGCGGAGACCGATCTCGATCTCGGCCACTACGAGCGGTTCACGGGCGTGCCCTCGCGGCAGTCCGACAACGTCACCTCGGGGCGCATCTATCAGCAGATCATCGCGAAGGAGCGCCGTGGCGACTTCCTGGGCGCCACCGTGCAGGTGATCCCGCACGTGACGGACGCGATCAAGGCGTTCGCGCTTGCCGACACCGAAGGCCTCGATTTCGTGCTCTGCGAGATCGGCGGCACGGTCGGCGACATCGAATCATTGCCGTTCATCGAGGCGATCCGCCAGCTCAGGAACGACATCGGCGCCGAAAACGTATGCTTCGTCCACGTCACGCTGATCCCGTTCATCGCGGCGGCCGGCGAACTCAAGACGAAACCGACGCAGCACAGCGTGCGCGAACTCACCAGCCTCGGCATCCAGCCGCAGGTGCTCGTCTGCCGCTGCGAAAAGCCGGTGCCGGATAGCGACCGCGCCAAGATCGCGCTGTTCTGCAACGTCCGCAAGGAAGCCGTGATCCCGGCGCTCGATGCGAAGAGCATCTACGGCGTGCCCCTCCAGTACCATGCCGAGGGGCTGGACCGCGAAGTGCTGCGCGCCTTCGGCATAGAAGCCAACGCCTCACCGGACCTGTCCCGCTGGGACGACATCATGGACCGGCTGAACAACCCCGAAGGCGAGGTCACGATCGGCGTCGTCGGCAAGTATGTGGGCTTACAGGACGCCTATAAGTCACTGCACGAGGCGCTCGTCCACGGCGGCATCGCGAACCGCGTCAAGGTCAACGTCAAGTGGCTGGATGCCGAGCTGTTCGAAGGGGAAGGGGCGGAACCCCAGCTCCTTGAACCCATGCACGGCATCCTCGTCCCGGGCGGCTTCGGCGAGCGCGGCAGCGAGGGCAAGATCGCCAGCGTCGCCTTCGCGCGCGAGCGCGGCGTGCCGTTCTTCGGCATCTGCCTCGGGATGCAGATGGCCTGCATCGAAGGCGCGCGTAACCTCTCCGGCATCAAGAGCGCTTCCACTACGGAGTTCGGTCCTACGGACGAGCCTGTCGTCGGCCTCATCACCGAATGGATGTCCGAAGAAGGCCTCCAGAAGCGTGAGGTGGGCGGCGACCTCGGCGGCACGATGCGCCTTGGCGCGTTTCCGGCGAAGCTAGGTGCGAACAGCGTCGTCGGCAGCGTCTACGGCGCCACCGACATCTCCGAACGCCACCGCCACCGCTACGAGGTGAACATCCACTACAAGGATGCGCTCGAAAAGGGCGGCCTCGTCTTCTCCGGCATGTCGCCCGACGGTGAGCTTCCCGAGATCGTCGAACGGCCCGACCACCCCTGGTTCATCGGCGTCCAGTTCCACCCGGAACTGAAGTCAAAGCCCTTCGATCCGCACCCCCTGTTCGCCAGCTTCATCGCGGCGGCCCTCAAACAAAGTCGCCTCGTCTAGTTTCTCCCTCTCCCCGCCGGGGAGAGGGAGAAACAGAAGGACTTAAATCGCCTGCCCGCCGGAAACCTCGATCCGCTGCGCATTCACCCAGCGATTGTCCTCCGAAAGCAGGTTCGCAATCATCGGCCCGATATCATCCGGCACACCGACGCGGCCGAGCGCGGTGATATCGGCGAGGCCCTTGTTGATCTCGGCATTGTCGCGCACCGCGCCACCGCCGAAATCGGTCTCGATCGCACCCGGCGCCACGGTGTTGACCGCAATGCCCCGCGCGCCGAATTCCTTCGCCATATAGAGCGTCAGCACCTCGACCGCGCCCTTCATCGCCGCATAAGCCGCGTAACCGGGGTAGGCGAAACGGGTGAGGCCGCTCGAGATGTTCACGATGCGGCCGCCGTCCGCGATCAGCGGCAGAAGCGTCTGGGTGAGGAAGAAGACGCCCTTCAGGTGCACGTTGACCAGGCCGTCGAACTGCGCCTCGGTGGTCTCGGCGATGGGCGCGTATTCGCCGTGTCCGGCGTTGTTCACCAGATGATCGAACGCCTCTCGCTGCCAAGTGCCGCGCAGCGCCGCACGCAGCCGGTCTGCGAAGCCTGCGAAGGTGGTGATGTCGCCGGTGTCGAGTTGAAGCGCCACTGCCTTCTGCCTCATTGCCTGAATCTCCGCGACGACACGCTCGGCCTCGTCGCTGCGGCTGTGATAGGTGAGCACGACATCGCCGCCGCGGCGTGCGATGCTGAGTGCCGTGTTGCGTCCAAGGCCGCGGCTGGAACCGGTAATAAGAGCAATCTTCGTCATGGTCGTTCTCCTCGGGTTCGTGTTGCTTGACGTATAAGCGCTGCACAGGTTCCCGTGTTGCCGGAAGCTCGGAGTGTCTTGCCTGATTCTCCAAATGAGGTGTGCTTCGGGCTGAAAACGGTTATTACACGTCTCATGATCACGCTCCTCGATGCAGTCCGGCGTCACGCTGACGCCCATTCCGACCCGCTCGGTTTCGCGCCGACCCCGGTCCCCGGCCTGTTCGCCGTGCGTGCGACCGCGCCGAGCGGGCTTCTCCACGATGTCTATCGTCCGCTTGTCTGCCTGCTCGTGCAGGGTAGCAAGCAGGTGACGATGGGGACGCAGGCGTTCGCCTTCTCCGCGGGGGATTCTCTGCTCGTGACGGCAGACGTGCCGACCGTCAGCCAGATCACGCGGGCAAGCCTTGCCGCGCCCTACTATTCGCTGGTGCTGGAACTGGACCTTGCACTGATCGCCGAACTCACGGCGGAAATGAAGCCCGCGCTTGTCTCCGATACTGCACCTGTGCGCGTTGATGCGACGGACGGGGAGGTCGCCGACGCCGCGCTTCGTTTGATGCGGCTTCTGGATAGGCCGCAAGCGCTGCCGGTGCTGCAGGGGCAGCTGCGGCGCGAGATGCACTATTGGTTGCTGGCCGGGCGGCATGGCCCCGCGATCCGGCAACTCGGCTGGCCGGATGGTCACGCAAGGCGCATCGCACGGGCCGTTGCCGTGCTGCGTGAGGCCTATGCCGAAACGATTCCCATCGAGCGCCTGGCCGCTGCCGCCGGCATGAGTCCGTCGTCGTTCCATCACCATTTCAAGGCGATCACCTCGCTTTCGCCGCTGCAATTCCAGAAGCAGCTACGTCTCATCGAAGCGAAACGGCTGATGCTTTCGGAAGGGCTGAGCGCCGCGCACGTGGCCTTCTCTGTCGGTTACGAGAGCGTGCCGCAGTTCACACGCGAATACGCGCGCCTGTTCGGCCTGCCGCCGGTCCGGGACACGCGTGTGGCACGCGAGAGTGCCCGCGCAGCCTGAGGGATGGCGTTGACGCTGCGGCGTTCAGCCGCGTGGCTCGGCGGTGTCATGCGCGATGCGCGGCCGCAACAGCCTGTCGAACAAACAGATTCTTGGCGGTGGGTTGAGAGTGGCCCCAAAATGAAAAGCGCCCGGGACGTTTCCGGCCCGGGCGCTCTCGTGACGAGTCATTTAACTCCCGCGAAGATCAGGTCCCTCTGTTCCCCCATCGGACCCTGATCTTGCTAGCGCGCCGTCGTTATTCGCGTCGCGCGTCCTCCCCCAACCCTGGTGCCCTCCCACAGGCGATACCGGATCAGATGGCGAGAGTGTTACGGTGCAGGTGGCCATCCCGACAAGAGACTGTCACGCCTCACGCACATTAATTTCCGGGGGTGTGGATATGATGCAACAATGCGGCTCGGTGCGGCTGCGTAACGGGCCTCGGTGGGGGATCGCGGAATGGGCAGTTGCTTGCGCGGCAGCCCATGCTAGACAGCGCGCATTATGCGCCTTTCCCGCTATTTTCTTCCGCTCCTCAAGGAAACCCCCACCGACGCGCAGATCGTCAGCCACCAGCTGATGCTGCGGGCCGGCCTCGTGCGCCAGACCTCGGCCGGCATCTATGCCTGGCTGCCGGTCGGCCTGCGCGTGCTCGACAAGATCGCCAATCTTGTCCGCCGCGAGCAGGACCGCGCGGGCGCCATCGAGCTTTTGATGCCGACGATCCAGTCCGCGGATCTCTGGCGCCAGTCGGGCCGTTACGATGCCTATGGCCCCGAAATGCTGCGCTTCAAGGATCGGCACGAGCGTGAAATGCTCTATGGGCCGACCAACGAGGAGATGATCACCGCGCTGTTCCGTGACGCGGTGAAGAGCTACCGCGACCTGCCGCGCACGCTTTACCACATCCAGTGGAAGTTCCGCGACGAGGTGCGCCCCCGCTTCGGCGTCATGCGCGGTCGCGAGTTCCTGATGAAGGACGCCTACAGCTTCGATCTCGACGAGGCGAGCGGCAAGATTTCTTACAACGCCATGTTCGAGGCGTATCTGCGCACGTTCGCGGCGATGGGCCTCAAGGCCGTTCCGGTGCGCGCGCCCACCGGCCCGATCGGCGGCGACATGAGCCACGAGTTCCACATCCTCGCCGAGACGGGCGAGAGCGAGATCTTCTACGATTCGGCGATCGAGGAGGTTGACGTCACCGATCCGGACGCCGTCTCCAGGCTGTCCTCGATCTACGCGATGGAAGCCGAAGAGCATGAGAAGGTGACGAACTGCCCGGTTCCGGCGGAGCGCCTGCTCAGCCGCCGCGGCATCGAGGTTGGGCACATCTTCTTCTTCGGCACCAAATATTCGGCAGCGATGGGCCTTTCGGTGCAGGGGCAGGACGGCAAGCCCGTCACGCCGCAGATGGGCAGCTACGGCGTCGGCGTCTCGCGACTCGTCGGTGCGGTCATTGAGGCGTGCCACGATGAAGACGGTATCGTCTGGCCCGAAGCTATCGCGCCGTTCAAGGTCGGTCTCATTAACCTGCGCAGCGGTGATGCCGCCTGCGATGTGGCTGCGGACGACCTTTATGCGAAGCTGCAGCGCGCGGGTATCGAGACGCTTTATGACGACCGCGACGAACGCGGCGGCGCCAAGTTCGCAGGCATGGACCTTATCGGCATCCCCTGGCAGCTCGTCGTGGGGCCGAAGGGCGTCAGCGCCGGTATCGTGGAGCTGAAGCACCGCAAGACCGGCGAGCGCCACGAGCTTTCCGTCGATGCGGCGCTGGAGAAGCTGGCGGGATGATCTCCCGCTACGAGCGCATGATCGCCCGGCGCTACCTGCTGCCGGGCCGGGGCGAGGGGTTCATCTTCCTCGTCGCATCGATCAGCCTCGTCGCCGTCGCGCTCGGCGTCGCCGCGCTCATCGCGGTCATGTCGGTGATGAACGGCTTCCGCGCCGAACTTTTCGACCGCATCCTCGGCCTCAACGGCCATGCCGTCGTGCAGGGCTACGGCGGCCGCCTGCCGGACTGGCAGCCGCTGCTGGCGCAGGCCCGCGCGACGCCGGGCGTGGTGCAGGCGGAGCCGATCATCGAACAGCCGCTCATCGGCTCCTACAAGAGCCGCGCCGAGGGCGTCCTCCTTCGCGGTATGCAGATGGACGACATTCGCAGCCTCAAGCTTGTTGCGGACAACGTCAAAGCAGGGCGCCTCGAAGACCTCGCGCTCGAAGGCAATTTCGTCGCGATCGGCGCACGCCTCTCCGAATCGCTCGGCGCCGGGGTGGGGGACACGATCAGCCTGATCTCGCCCGACGGGCAGGTGACACCCTTCGGCACGACCCCGCGCATCGTGCCCTACCAGATCGCCGCCGTGTTCGAGGTCGGCATTTTCGATTACGACAAGGCCTTCGTGCTGATGCCGCTCGACCGCGCGCAGACGTTCCTGCGCATGGGCGACGACATCGGCATGATTACGCTCACTACGACTGACGCCGACCGCGCCGACCGCATCCTCCAGCCGCTCGTCCCCGCGCTTACCGGGCGAGGCGTCATCATCGACTGGCGGCAAATGAACGGCGTGCTGTTCGAGGCTTTGTCGGTGGAGCGGACCGTGATGTTCGTCGTCGTCGGCTTCATCATCCTCGTCGCGGTATTCAATATCCTCACCAGCCTCATCATGCTGGTGCGTGCCAAGACGCGCGACATTGCCATCCTGCGCACGATGGGCGCCAGCCGCGCCGCGATGATGCGCATCTTCGTCACCGTCGGCACGCTGATCGGGTCGGCGGGTATCCTGCTCGGCATGGCGCTCGGCTTCCTGTTCCTGCACTACCGGCAGAACATCGTGATGGGCGTTTCCAAAATCACCGGCGTCGATCTCTGGGATCCGCGCATCCGCTATCTCACGGAACTCCCCGCCAAGACGGACATGGTCGAGGTCACCGCCATCATCACGCTCGCGCTGGTGCTCAGTTTCCTCGCGACGATCTATCCGGCGTGGAAGGCGGCAAGCACCGATCCCGTGCAGGTGCTGCGCTATGAGTGATGTGCTCGCGGTCAAGGGCCTCGCGCGCAGCTTCCGGCAGGGCGGCGCGGTGATCGACGTGCTGCGCGGTGTCGACCTCACCGTCGGCCCGGGCGAGATCGTGGCGCTGCTTGGTCCGTCGGGCTCCGGCAAATCCACCATGCTTCAGGCGATCGGCCTCCTCGAAGGCGGCTTCGAGGGCTCCATCGTCATCGACGGCCGCCCCGCCGAAAAGCTCTCCGCGTACGAACGCACCGAGGTGCGCCGCGACAAGCTCGGTTTCGTCTACCAGTTCCATCACCTGCTACCGGATTTCAACGCGCTCGAAAACGTCGTGCTGCCGCAGCTGATCGCAGGCCGTGACGTGCGCGCGGCGGAGGACAAGGCGAAAGCGCTGCTCACCGATCTCGGCCTCGGCGAGCGCCTCGATCATCGCCCCTCGCAGCTTTCCGGGGGCGAGCAGCAGCGCGTCGCGGTGGCGCGTGCGCTCGCGAACGAACCGGTGCTGGTGCTCGCCGACGAGCCCACCGGCAACCTCGACGAGGCGACCGCGCAGCGCGTGCTCGCCGAGTTCCTGCGCGTCGTGCGCAGCCACAACTCCGCCGCGCTCATCGCCACGCATAACACTGCGCTTGCGAAGCAGATGGACCGGACGGTCGCGCTGCACGAGGGGCAACTGGTGGAAACGCGATGACCACCTGGCAGGACCAGCCTCGGCTTGAAGGGCAGCATGTCAAGCTTCTGCCGCTCGAAGCCGCCCATGCGGATAGCATCGCCGAGGTGTCACGCGATGGCCGGCTCTGGGAACTGTTCTTCACGCGCGTGCCTTCACCCGATGACGTGCAGGGCTGGCTTGAAACCGTGCTTGCCGAAAAGGCCGCGGGCCGGGCGATGCCCTTCGTCGTCGAAGCGGACGGGCGCATCGTTGGCGCCACGCGCTACCTGCGCATGAATGAAGCGCACCGCCGGCTCGAAATCGGCGCAACGTTTTACGCAAAATCGGTGCAGCGTTCGCCGGTGAACACCGAATGCAAGCTGCTGCTGCTCGGCCACGCGTTTGAGGCAATGGGCTGCAACGTCGTCCAGATCCGCACGGACTGGCTCAACCGCGCCTCCCAGCGCGCTATCGAACGGCTTGGCGCCAAGCGGGACGGCGTGCTCCGCAATCATCAGGTCGCGGTGGACGGCCGCGTCCGCGACATCGTCTGCTACAGCATTATCGCCACCGAATGGCCGGGCGTGAAGCAGAATCTCGAATTCATGCTATCGCGGCATCGGGAGCCTGCGCCACAATAGGCCATGCCCGAATCGCGTTTTGTCCATCTTCGTATCCAGTCGCCCTATTCGATGCTGGAGGGCGCGGTCCATGCGAAGGACATCGCGAAGGCCTGCGTGAAGTACGGGATGCCCGCCGCCGCCGTCACCGACAGGAACAACCTGTTCGCGGCGATGGAGTTTTCGGAAAAGCTTGCGGACGCAGGCGTACAACCGATCATCGGCGCGCTGCTCGCAGTCGCGCGGCCTGGCGCGCCGCAGACGGGCGGCAAGCCGGTGCAGGACTGGCTGGCGCTGTTCGCGCAGGACGAAGCGGGATACAGGAACCTTATCCGCATCGTCTCGCGCGCGCACCTTGAATCCGATCCCGTCGACGGTCCGCACGTGCCGCTCGCCGAGCTTGAGGGGCTGACGGACGGCCTCATCGCGCTCTCCGCAGGGCCGGACGGCGCGCTCACGCGGCTGCTGGCGGAGGGGCAGGCGGATGCCGCGGGCGCCTATGCGGACATGTTGCAAGCGCTGTTCCCGGACCGGCTCTACATCGAGCTTTCGCGCACGCACAACCCGATCGAGGACAGCGCCGAGCAGGCGCTGATCGCGCTCGCCCATGCCCGTAATCTGCCGCTTGTCGCGACCAACCCGGTGGCCTTTCCGGACAAGAGCTTCGCGGCGGCACACGACGTACTGCTGTGCATCGCCGACAGCGCGTACGTGGAGACCGAAGGCCGCCGCCGGGTTTCCGAGGAATGCTGGCTGAAACCGCCCGACGACATGATCCGCCTGTTCGAGGATGTGCCCGAGGCGATCGACAACACGCTCGTCATCGCGCGCCGCTGCGCGGTGATGGCACCGACGCGGAAACCCATCCTGCCGAGCCTTGCCGGAGACCGCGAGGGCGAAGCGACGATGCTTGTGGAGCAGTCACGCGCCGGGCTTGTCCGGCGGCTTGAAGGGCGCAGCGACACCGAGCCCTATTTCGAGCGCCTGGACTACGAGCTCGGCGTCATCAACAACATGGGCTTCGCGGGCTACTTCCTCATCGTCGCCGATTTCATTCAGTGGGCGAAATCGCAGGGCATTCCCGTGGGACCGGGACGCGGCTCGGGCGCGGGATCGGTCGTCGCGTGGGCGCTCACCATCACCGATCTCGATCCCATGCGGCTCGGCCTGCTGTTCGAGCGCTTCCTCAATCCCGAGCGTGTCTCGATGCCGGACTTCGACATCGACTTCTGCGAAACCCGGCGCGGCGAGGTGATCCGCTACGTGCAGGAGCGTTACGGCCGCGATCAGGTGGCGCAGATCATCACCTTCGGAACGCTGAAGGCGCGCGCCGTTCTGAAGGATGTCGGCCGCGTGCTGCAGATGCCCTACGGGCAAGTGGACCGGCTCGCGAAGCTGGTGCCGAACCACCCCACCGACCCGTGGACGCTCGACCGCACGATGAACGGCGTCGCCGAGTTCGTCGCCGAGACGAAGCGCGATCCGGCAGTGGAAAACCTCGTCAATCTCGCGATGAAGCTCGAAGGTCTGCCGCGCCACGCCTCCACGCACGCGGCGGGCGTCGTCATCGGCGACCGCCCGCTCGACGAACTCGTGCCGCTCTATCGCGATCCGCGCTCGGACATGCCTGTCACCCAGTTCGATATGAAGTGGGTGGAAAAAGCCGGCCTCGTGAAGTTCGACTTCCTCGGCCTCAAGACGCTCTCGGTCCTCCAGCGCGCGCTCGACCTGCTTGAGAAGCGCGGCGTCACTGTCGACCTGTCGACGATCCCGTGGGACGATCCCGATGTCTACGCGCTGCTCGCGAAGGGCGACACGGTCGGCGTGTTCCAGCTCGAATCCGAAGGGATGCGCCGCACGCTCGCGCAGGTGAAGCCGGACTGTTTCGAAGACATCATCGCGCTCGTTTCGCTCTACCGTCCCGGCCCGATGGACAACATTCCGAGCTTCGCGAACCGCAAGCACGGGACCGAGGCGGTGGACTGCCTGCATCCGAAGCTGGAGCCGATCCTCAAGGAAACCTACGGCGTCATCATTTACCAGGAACAGGTGATGCAGATCGCGCAGGTGCTCGCGGGCTATTCGCTCGGTGAAGCCGATCTTCTGCGCCGCGCGATGGGCAAGAAGAAGAAAGAGGAGATGGACGCCCAGAAGGCGCGTTTTCTCGAAGGCGCGACTGCGCAGGGCGTCGACAAGGCGCAGGCCGATTATATCTTCGAGCTCGTGGCGAAGTTCGCGGGCTACGGCTTCAACAAGAGCCATGCCGCCGCCTATGCGCTCGTCGCGTATCAAACCGGCTGGATGAAGGCGAAGTACCCGGTCGAATTCTACGCCGCCTCGATGGCCTATGATATCGCGCTCACCGACAAGCTCAGCGTGTTCATCGACGATATGAAGCGCATGGGCGTGGAGTGCCTGCCGCCCTGCATCAACAACAGCGAGGCGGATTTCTCGGTGGAGGACGGCAAGGTGCGTTATGCGCTCGCCGGTCTGAAAGGTGTCGGCGAACGCGCGATGGAGGGGATCGTCGAGGTTCGCAAGGCGGGCGGAACGTTCAAGTCGCTGACGGATTTTGCCGAGCGTATCGATCCGACGCTGCTCAACAAGCGTCAGATCGAAAGCCTCGTTTCGGGCGGTGCCTTCGATTGCGTCGAGCCCAATCGTTCCAGGGCCTACGCGATGGCCGAGGCGGTACTCGCGGCGGCGAATGCTGCGGCCGACGCGCGCGAAACCCATCAGGGCGCGCTGTTCGGCGGGGCGGGGGGCGGCGCCTCGATCACATTGATGGCGCCCGGCAGCGTCTCGGCATGGTCGCTCGGCGAGACAATGGCGAAGGAGCGCGATGCCTTCGGCTTCTATTTCGCTGCGCACCCGCTTTCGGCCTGGCAGCATGTGCTCGATACGCACGGCGCACGCTCGTACGCGCGCGTTTGCGAGGATGGCGCGCCGTGGGACGGCGGACGCGGTAGCGCGACGATGGCGGGCCTCGTCGAGTCGGTACGCTCGCGCACGCCGCAGAACGGGCGCAGCTCACGCTACCTGCTCGCCAGCCTGTCGGATTCGGGCGGCCAGTACGTCGCGAGCTGTTTCGACGAGGAGGTGATGCCCGCACTCGAGGTCGCCGCGGCGACGCAGGAGATCGTGCTCATCAATGCCGAACTGCTCTGGCGCGAGGGAGAAGAGACGCCGCGCGTTACCATCCGCGGGTTGACCCCGGTTGCCGAGCTGTCGAAGCACAGCCGTGGGCGGCTGAACCTCAAGGTTTCGGGAGACTTCGATGCAGCGGCGCTGCGGCGTCTTGCCGACGCTCAGCCCACCGGGCGCGGCGACATCTTTGCGGAAATCGCGGTTTCGGGCGGGTTCGCCTCGATCCGGCTTGCGCGTGGTCTGCTGCTCGATTCGGAAATGCGTCACAGCGCCGAGCATATTTCCGGCGTCACTGGCGCCGAACTGGTCGCCGTAAATTAGGCCTTCTTCGCACCGCGGCGCATGGTCGCAACCGTTTTGCGGACGTTTTTGCTGTTGCAATGCTGCGCTGCGGTATGCAATTTGCGTGGCACTCAAAAAATCGTTTGACTTGGAACTGAGTGACACTTAAACAAACGTCAGTGGTTTTAAGTAAGACTCAGTAGTAGCCCTCCCACGGCAAGTCAGGAGCAAGATCATGAACCGCGTTCTCGTCACTCTCCCCCTCGCTTTCGTCGCGTCCGCTTTGTTCATCAGCGCGTCGGTGACGCCAGCGCACGCCGCCGACGGCGCCTGCGCTGCGATGCCCTCCAACATCCGTTCGGTTGCCGAAAAGGGCGATGCCGATACGGCGAAGAAGGCGCTGAAGCTGGTTCGCACCGGCGAGCTGCTTTGCGATGCGGGCAACGAGCGCGCTGCGAAGAAGAAATTCGAAGGCGCGTACAAGACCCTCGGTGTCGCCGAAGAGGAATACGCGCAGCTCGCGAAGTAAGTCCCCCAAGGCCCAATGCGGCCTTCAAGGGCTGCGGCATACGTGCCGCAGCCCTTTTTCTTTGCGCGCGGGGCAGGGCATTTGCGGTTGCGAGGCCGCTGAGCGCGTGACATTGGAGCCCCGGTTCGACATCGGACAGGACGGGGTGACATGACCGACGCGCTGCAACTCGAAATCGATGGGCCGGTCGCGCGCATTGCCTTCAACCGTGCGGAAAAGCACAACGCTATTTCGCAGGCGATGTGGGAAGCGTTCCCGCGTCTCGTCGAGGCCGCTGTAGCAGAGCGCGCTGTCCGTATCCTCATCATCCAGTCCAGGGCGCCGGCGATGTTCTCGGCAGGCGCCGATATCGGCGAGTTCGCGGAGAAGGCCCGCGATCCCGTGTGGCAGGCCGAAAACCGCCGGGCGCTGCGCGGGGCGCAGCTCGCCATTTCACGCGCCCCGATCCCGACGCTGGCCGTTATCGACGGTGACTGCGTGGGGGCGGGGTGCGGCGTCGCGCTCGCCTGCGACATGCGGATCGCCTCGTCGCGCGCCCGGTTCGGCATCACCCCGGCGAAGCTGGGGCTCGTCTATCCGCTGCACGATATCAAGCTGCTCGTTGATCTGGTAGGGCCCGGCCAAGCGCGGCGCATCCTCTACACGGGCGAGCTTTTGTCTGCCGACGAAGCGCTGGTCAGCGGTCTCATCGAGATGGGGACGACCGTGGAGGCACTGAGCCGTGAAGCGGAGTTGTTGATCGCACGGATCGTGGAAAATGCGCCGTCGAGCACCACGGGGCTCAAGGGGCTCGTCCGCCGCGTGCTCGATGGCGACCGAGACGACGATACGGATAGCGCGGCGATTTTCGATGCCGCCTTCGCCGGTGCCGATTTCGCCGAAGGGCTGGCGGCATTCGCCGCGCGCCGCAAGCCGGTGTTCGCCGATCGATGAGGGCAGCCGAATACCTGCCCGCCGCACCGGGCCGTCTGCTCATCATCGCCGACCACGCATCCAACGCCGTTCCGGCGGGGATTGCGCTCAGGGTCAGCGCAGCGGACCTTCAGAAGCATATCGCATGGGATATCGGAACCGCGGCGCTGGCACGGAGCCTGTCGGCCGCGCTCAATGCGCCTGCGATCCTTGCAACCGCATCGCGTCTCGTGGCGGATTGCAACCGCGCGCCGGAGGACGACGGGGCGATCCCTCCCTCAAGCGACAGCATTCCCGTGCCGGGCAACGTGCTCAGCGCCGACGCGCGGCAAGCGCGCCTTGCGGCGTGGCACGAACCCTATCACGCGACCATCAGCGACGCACTGGACCGGCTTACCCCGCGTCTGCTTGTCTCGATCCACAGCTTCACGTCCGGCCTAGCCTCACGCCCCGAGGAAACGCGCCCTTGGCAGGTCGCGCTTCTTTACAACCGAGACGACCGCGCCGCACGGATCGCCATGCGCGTCCTCGCCGCCGAAGGTTTTACGGTGGGCGACAACCAGCCCTATTCAGGCGCCGTCTACGGCTACACGACGGACCGCCATGCGGAGGCGAGGGGGCTTCCCTATCTCACCTTCGATATTCGCCAGGATCTGCTTGCGGACGATGGCGCGATTGCCGCATGGACGCAGCGTCTCGGCCGTGTCATTTGCATCGTCGAATCCGAGCTTCTGGAGGTAATCGCATGACGACATTCGACAAATCGAAATTGCCGAGCCGTTATGTATCGGTAGGCCCGGAGCGCGCGCCCCAGCGGTCGTACTACTACGCGATGGGCCTGACCGAGGAAGAGATAGCCCGACCCTTCGTCGGCGTCGTTTCGGCGGGCAACGACAGCGCGCCGTGTAACACGCTGCTCGATCATCAGGCTGACATCGCGCGCAAGGGCGTTCACGCCGCGGGCGGCCTGCCGCGCCGGTTCAACACGATCACCGTCACGGACGGTATCGCGATGGGTCACCAAGGCATGAAGGCCTCGCTCGTCAGCCGCGAGGTGATTGCGGACTCGGTCGAGCTTTCGGTGCGTGGGCATTGCTATGATGCCATCGTCGGCTTTGCGGGGTGCGACAAGTCGCTGCCGGGGATGATGATGGCGATGCTGCGGCTGAATGTGCCGTCGATCTTCGTTTACGGCGGTTCGATCCTGCCGGGTCGGTATGAAGGGCGCGACCTTACGGTGCAGGATGTATTCGAAGTAGTCGGGCAGTATGCGTCCGGTAAGTGTCCACTTTCACACCTGACCGCGATCGAGAAGGCGGCGTGCCCGGGGCATGGGGCGTGTGGCGGGCAGTATACGGCGAACACGATGGCGTGCGTGGCGGAGGCGATCGGCCTTAGCTTGCCGAACAGCAACATGGCGCCCGCGCCCTACGAGACGCGCGACGACATCGCTGAGGCGGCGGGGCGTCAGATCATGAAATTGATCGAGCTGAACCTGCGCCCGCGCGACATCTGCACGCGCGAAGCGTTCGAGAACGCCGCGCGAGTCGTCGCGGCGACGGGCGGCTCGACGAACGGCGCTTTGCACCTGCCGGCGATGGCTTCGGAAGCGGGCATCGAATTCGACCTGTTCGATGTCGCCGAGATTTTCAAATCAACGCCTTACGTCGCAGACTTGAAGCCCGGCGGTCAGTACGTCGCCAAGGACATGTACGAGGCGGGCGGCGTCTACATGATGATGAAGACGCTCCTCAAGGGCGGCTTCCTTCACGGCAACTGCATGACCGTGACGGGCAAGACGCTCGGCGAGAACATCGAGGAAATCACCTGGAACCCCGACCAAAAGGTCATCCGCGAGGTTTCAAACCCGATCACCCCCACGGGCGGCGTTGTCGGCCTCAAGGGATCGCTCGCTCCCGATGGCGCGATCGTGAAGGTGGCCGGGCTCGCCAAGCTCACCTTCGAAGGTCCGGCCCGCGTCTTTGATTGCGAAGAGGACGCGTTCGCTGCCGTCGAGAACCGCCAGTTTGAGGAGGGCGAAGTCCTCGTCATCCGCTACGAAGGCCCCAAGGGCGGCCCCGGTATGCGCGAAATGCTCGCCACCACCGCCGCGCTCTATGGGCAGGGCATGGGCGACAAGGTCGCGCTGATCACCGACGGGCGCTTTTCCGGCGCGACGCGCGGCTTCTGCATCGGCCACGTCGGCCCCGAAGCTTCGGATTGCGGCCCCATCGCGCTTATCGAGAACGGCGACCTGATCCGCATCGACGCTATTGAGGGCACCATAGACCTCCTCGTCGGCGACGATGTTCTCGCTGAGCGCCGCGCGCGCTGGCAGCCGCGCGTCAACGCCTACCAGTCCGGCGCGCTCTGGCGCTACGCCCAGAACGTCGGCCCGGCCAGCAAGGGCGCCTGCACGCACCCCGGCGCCAGCGCCGAGCGCCACGTCTACGCCGACATCTGAGCGCGAAGGTAGAGCGGTGGGCGACGTCGGCAGCGGCAGCACGGGGATCGACTTCGGCTGCGGCGGTATCGCCCCCGCGCTCCCGCCCTGCGGCGGCTGGGGTATCGCGGACCAAACGGGCTCCCCGCGCGAATCGCGAGGAATCTCGCCCGGTGTCGTCTTCACCCCGCCCGCATAGAAAGGGGACGGCGCACAGGCGCCGACGATGAGCGTGACGGCCAGAACGATGAGGGTGGGAAGGCGCATGACGTCATATGCTGTCGCAAGAACGGTGCGCGTTGACAAGCCTGCCCTGATCGGTGTCGGGTCTTTCCATGCCCGCTGAGTATCCGCCGCTTCTCTCCCGCGAACCCGTCGTGACCGCTGCCGAAATGCGCGCAGCCGAGGCAGCGGCGATCGCTGCGGGCACGAGCGGCTTTGAGTTGATGTGCCGCGCGGGCGAAGCCGCCGCCGCGGGCATCGCAGCGTTTTACGGTCCTGCGCCGGTGCTGGTGCTGGCGGGACCGGGCAATAACGGCGGGGACGGCTATGTCGTGGCGAACGCGCTGAGACAGCGCCGCTGGCCGGTCGAGGTCGCCGCGCTGGCACCGCCCGCGACCGAAGCGGCGCAGCAGGCTGCCGCGCTGTGGAACGCCCCTGTGATCGATATCGCCGACGCGGAGCCGCGCTTCGTACTTGTGGACGCGCTGTTCGGGACAGGGCTGACGCGTGGGCTTGAAGAGCCGCTTCTATCGCAGTTTCATGCCCTTGCACGCGCATCTTCAGTCATGGTCTCGCTCGATTTGCCGAGCGGCGCGGCGACCGACGACGGCACGGCGCTGTCGCCGCTCGTGCGCGCGGACCTCACCGTCACGTTCGGCGCGATGAAGCCCTCGCATCTACTGCATCCTGCTGCGGCATCCTGCGGACGTGTCGTCGTGGCCGATATCGGCCTGGGCGAGATCAAGGCGGGGCTTTTCAGGAATGGCGCACCGTCCGCTACCGTGCTGGGGGCGGACATGCACAAGTACCAGCGCGGACACGTGCTCGTCGTTTCGGGTGCGATGGCGGGCGCGGCATGGCTCGCGGCCCGCGCGGCACAGCGGGCCGGGGCGGGCTATGTGACGCTGGCCTCGGAGACCGCGTTGCCGCCGTCGTCGCTTGTGGTGCAGCCGCTCGGCGCAGTCGACCTTGCCCGCGCGGATGCGGTCGTGCTCGGATCGGGCCTTGGCCGCGATGCGGCGGCGCAGGGACGCGCCCTGAGGGTGCTGAACGCGGGAAGGCCGCTGGTGCTCGATGCGGACATTTTCACGCTGTTCGCGGACGAGCCAGCGCCGGTCTTCGGCCTCGGCGCGGTTATGACGCCGCACGAAGGCGAATTCGCACGCCTCTTCGGCGATCTTCCGGGGAGCAAGGTGGATCGCGCCTGCGCCGCCGCCGCGCGGTCCGGCAACGTGATCGTTTTGAAAGGGCCGGACACGGTGATCGCCGCGCCGGACGGCCGCGCGGCCATCAACGACCACGCATCGGCGCGCCTTGCGACCGCCGGTAGCGGCGATGTGCTTTCGGGCATGATCGCGGCGCACCTCGCGCGCGGCGAAGCGCCGTTTGATGCTGCCTGCGCCGCTGTGTGGCGTCACGGTGATGCCGCGCTTCGAGGACGGGACGGTCTCATCGCGGAAGACCTCGTCGGCCTGATCCGTTGAGCATGGAGACCATCGTCCGCCTCGCGGCGCGCGGTGACGGCGTCACCGAAAGCGGCCGCTATGTCGCCGGCGCGATCCCCGGAGACACGGTGGAGGGTGACGTCATCGCGGCGGGGCCGCACCGGATTATGCCAGCGTGCCGACATTTCGGCGTCTGCGGCGGCTGCCAGTTGCAGCACGCGGATGATGCCGTGCTCGCGGAATTCGTCTCGGGCCGCATCCTCGGTGCGCTTGCCGGTGTGGGCATCGTGCCGGAGACGGTCCACCCGGCGCATTTGTCGCCAGCGGGCGCACGGCGGCGCGCAAGCTTCCGGCTGGTACGCGATGGCGGCGACGTTCGCATCGGCTTCAATGTCGAGGGCAGCAGCGCGGTTGTCGACCTTGCGGAATGTCCGGTGGTTCAGCCTGCGCTTTGGGATGCGGCGTGCGCGCTGCGGAACGCGCTCGCGCCGAAGCTGCGCACCGGCCACGCCGTCGGCATGACGCTTACCGAGACCTTGTCTGGCTTCGACGTGCTCCTCACCAACCTCTCGCTCACTGCGAAGGATATCGGCGCGCTTGCAGCGTTGGCATCAGAGGCAAGACTGGCGCGGATCGCGACCGAAACCTCGGCGGGTGTCGAAATCGCGCTTCAGCTCGCCGAGCCTGCCGTGCGCTTCGATGACGTCACCGTGGCATTGCCGCCGGGCGGCTTCCTGCAGGCGACGGTGGACGGGGAAGCGGCGTTGCAGGCGGCTGTGCTGGAGGGGATCGGCGGTGCGGGAACCGTGGCCGACCTGTTCTGCGGCGCCGGTACATTCGCCTTGCCGCTCTCCGCGCGCGCCAAGGTCTTTGCAGCGGATGCAGCGCGCGATGCCGTTGCCGCGCTTTCGGCGGCCGCCAAACGCACCGGGCGCCCGGTTACGACCGCGCACCGCGACCTGTTCCGCCAGCCGCTGCAGCCTGCGGACCTCAATAAATTCGACGCCGTGGTTCTGGACCCGCCGCGCGCGGGTGCGAAGACGCAGGTGGAAACGATAGCTCGATCAAAATTGAAACGGGTTGTCCACGTCTCGTGCAATCCTAATACCTTCGCGCGCGATGCGAAGATTTTGCACGAGGCCGGGTTTCGGCTGACCGAACTCTGGCCGGTCGGCCAGTTCCGCTGGTCTATCCACGTGGAACTGGCCGCCGTTTTTCTTCGTTAGGCGAAGAGCTTCGCCCAGCCATGCTTCGGGCGGGTCTTCCAATGGCCGCGGTGGTAAGCGTCCGACGCCAGCAGCGGCAGCACCGAGCCCGCTTCGGCGAACACCATCTGCTCGAGCGTGGTATCGACCTTGCCCCAGCTGGCGGCTTCCTTGAGCGTCGAGGATGAGCAGGCGCCGTCGCGGACGTCGGCGACCGTGATCTGCACCGCATACTTGTGCATCTCGACGTCTTCATGGCCGAGGATTTCGGCGCAGACGACGGTGTCCTGCACGAAGTTCTTCGGCACGCCGCCGCCGATCATCAGGAGGCCGGTGGTGCCCGCCTTGATCTTGATGTCGGTGAGTTCGCGGAAGTCCGCGATCGAATCCATCGTCATGTAGGGACGACCCGCCTTCATGGCATCGACCTGGTGCTTGACGAGGCCGAAGCCCGCCGAGCTGTCCGTGAATGCCGGGCAGAAGATCGGCACGTCGTGCTCGAAGGCGAGCTTGACGAGGCTGTTGTCCTTCTTGCCGTGCTCCGAGAGGTAGCGGCCCATTTCGCGGATGAAAGCGCGGCTCGAATAGGGCTTCGGATCGAGCGAATTGGCGATCTCGCCGATCGTGTGGTCGCAATCCTGAAGCTGCTCTTCGTCGATATACGTGTCGTAGATGCGATCGATGTAGAGCGAGCGCAGCACGTTATCATCAGGGATTTCAAGTGCCTGGTAGTGCTTGTGGCCAAGGCCTTCGAAGAAATCCATGTCGACGATCGACGCGCCGGTGGCGATGATGCCATCGACCATGTTGTTTGCGACGAGGTCGGCATAGAGATTCATGCAGCCGCCCGCCGAAGTCGATCCGGCGATGACGAGGAAGATCGAGCAGCTCTTGTCTTCCAGCATGGCGTTGTAAATCTTCGTCGCGCGCGCGAGGTCGCGGCTCGTGAAGCTCATGCCTTCCATCTGATCGACGATGGGGCGGGCGTCGAAGCTCTTGATATCGATGTGGCGCACTTCGGTCGAAAGCAGTTCGGCCTTGCGCTGTGCGTCTACGCGGGTGTCGGTCATTGTATTGCCTTCCAGTCGATAAGTTGCTGTGGACTGGCTCGGCGCATGGAAAGCGCCGCCCGCGGCCGGATTTGCCGGCGCCGAGCGGGAAGGGGACGGCCGCCCATGACAGGCGGCCGTTCTCAGTTGCGTATGGCAGTAACGCTGTGCGGTGTCGACTCCGTGACAGCGTAGGCGCTTGCCATCGGCTCGTCGGTGACGATCACGGTTTCGCCGTTCACGAAGCCGTTGAACGCCGTGCGCATCGCCGCGCCATAAGCGCCGAGCATACCGATCTCGATATAGTCGCCGGCCTTCACATCGGCGGGCAGCATGAACGGGCCGGCCATGTAGTCCATGTCGTCGCAGGTGGGACCGTAGAAGCTGAACGCCTCTTCCGCGCCGATGCTGCCGCGCAGCAGCTTCACGGGGAAGCGCCAAGCGACATGCGCCGCATCGAACAGCGAACCGTAGGCACCGTCGTTGATGTAGATGACGTCGCCCTTGCGACGCTCCACGCGGACGAGGACGCTCGCGTATTCCGCGCAGAGCGCACGGCCCGGCTCGCACCAAAGCTCTGCCGAATAGCTGATCGGCATCGCTTCGAAGGCGCGGTGGATCGCATCGAAAAACATCTGCATCGGCGCCGGGTCCATACCCGGATAGATCGACGGGAAGCCGCCGCCGACATCGACGACGTCAACCGTGACGCCCGCGTGGACGATCGCCGCGCGCACCAGCGTCATCGCCTCCACATAGGCCTGCGGGCTCATCGCCTGGCTGCCGACGTGGAAGCAGACGCCGAGCGCGTCCGCCGCCTGCCGCGCGGCGAGCAGCAGCGCCGGGGCCTCGTCGATCGAGGCGCCGAACTTGGAGGCGAGGCTGAGCTTCGAATGCGCCGAGGAGACGCGCAGCCGGACGCAGAGCGTCAGGTCGGCAGCGCCGCCTGTCGCCTCGACGATCTTCGCGAGCTCTTCGTGGCTGTCGAGCGAGAAGGTGCGGACGCCGTGCTCGAAATACGCCTCGGTGATCGCTTCGGGCGATTTCACCGGGTGCATGAAGCACAAGGTCGCTTCAGGCAGCAGACCGCGCACCAGACGCACCTCGTTGATCGAGGCGACGTCGAAATGCGTGATACCGCCGTCCCAGAGCGTCCCGATGATGTCGGGCGAAGGATTGGCCTTCACGGCATACATAGACAGCCCCGGAAACTTCTCGACGAAGAATCGGGCCGCACGGTTTGCCGCGTGAGGACGAATGAGGGTGACAGGCGCGTCGGGTCGAAGGACCGACGCTACCCCCAGCGCGCTATGAAATTCTCGCAACTCAAGGGACCTCCAGGAGACAGTTGACATGCACTGCCTTGCGGTGGAAGTCCCATGGGGCAGCGGACGCGCTATGTAGGGTCGGGGGGTCTCGATGTAAAGAAAAAATCGCTGAAGCGTTTTTATTGTTTCCCCAAGTGAAATCAGCGAGTTAACAGAAAATGAACATACCCGCCCTTGAAGACGTCCACGCTGCGGCCGCGCGCCTTGCCGGTGTTGCCGTAAGAACCCCGCTTTTAAGGTCGGATACGCTCGATACGATCACCGGCGCGAAGGTCTGGCTGAAGGCCGAATGCCTGCAGCGCACCGGCTCTTTCAAGTTCCGCGGGGCGTGGAATCGCCTGTCGGTGCTGACGCCCGAAGAGCGCGGGGCAGGTGTGGTCGCCTTTTCGTCGGGGAATCATGCGCAGGGTGTCGCGCTGGCGGCGAAGCTGCTCGGCATCCGCGCGACGATCGTGATGCCGTCCGACGCGCCGCGCATCAAGGTGGAGGCGACACGCGGCTACGGCGCGGAGGTCGTCAGCTACGACCGGCTCACCGAACCCCGCGATGCGATCGCGGCGAAGATCGTGGCGGAGCGCGGCGGCGTGATCGTGGCGCCGTTCAACGATCCCTATGTCGTTGCAGGGCAGGGCACGGCGGGCCTCGAGATCGCCGAAGAGATCGGCCAGCCCGACATCGCGCTGGTGTGCTGCGGGGGCGGGGGGCTTGCGAGCGGCATCGCGCTGGCGCTGCCGGGCAGCGAGATCGTCGTGGTGGAGCCCGAAGGCTATGACGACGTCATCCGCTCGCTTGCAAGCGGCGTGATCGAGCCGGTGCGCGATCCGGGGCCGACGCTGTGCGATGCGCTCCAGACGCTGGCGACGTCGCCGCTTACCTTCGGCATCCTGCAGGCGCGCGGCGCGCGCGGCGTCGCTGTCTCGGAGGCCGAAGTGAAGGCCGCGGTGGCGTTCGCGTTCCGCACGCTGAAACTGGTGGTGGAGCCCGGCGGCGCGGCGGCACTGGCGGCGGCGCTTTCGGGGAAGCTCGATCTCAAGGGCAAGACTGTCGCGATTACCCTGTCGGGCGGCAATGTCGACGCGGAAACCTACCGGCTCTGCCTCGGGATTTAGGCGGCGTCCGTCTTGCGGATCGTGCGAACCTTCGCCGTCGCCGGCGCTTCGAGCAGGCCGTCGAGTTCATAGGCGGCGCGGGCAGCACCATCGCCGAGGCGCTTGATGTCGGTCGCGAACGCGCTCGCGTCCTTGCCGGGGCGTGCCAGCGTCATGGCGTCGATCAGCGCATCGAGCAGGCTGACGGACGTGCTGGTGGCATAATCGGCGGCGAAGTTGTGATTGTGGGCGACCATCGGGCGATTTCCTTGTGCGTTGCAAGGGAATCTACGACCGGCTTCCTAACTCTTGGTAAATCGTGCGGCGAACCACTGCGCGACCGCCGCCCTGGCCTCTTCGGAGAGGTGGAGGCCGAGCTTGCTGCGGCGCCAGAGCGCGTCGTCGGCGCTTTGTGCCCACTCCTCTGCGACCATGTGTTCAAGCTCCGCGGTGAACACGCCGCCGAGGTTTTCGCCGAGGCCGTTCTCCAGCATCGTGTCGGCGCGCGTGCCGTAGAGCCTGGCCAGGCGATCGACGATTCGCGGGTCGTAGTCGGCGTGTTTCACGCGCAGGGTCTCGCGCCACTTCGTCCACGCCTGCTGGCCGGTGAGGCCGGGAAGGCGCGGGAAATCGCTGCCCGGCAGCGGCTGCGCTGCCGTCCAGCGCGTGCTTTCGGGGTAGAGGCGGCCGAGCACGTCTTCGGCGAGCAGCCGGTACGTGGTGATCTTGCCGCCGATGACGGTGACGGCGTCACCGCCTTCGTGCGCGACGATCTTCCAGTCGCGGGTCGTCTCGCGCGCGCCTTTGCCTTCCTCCAGCACCAGCGGGCGGATGCCGGCATAGGTGGAGATGATGTCGGCGCGTTCGAGCGGGCGGGAGAGATAGCGGTTCGCGGCGGCGAGCAGATACTCGGTTTCCGCTTCGGTGATCTTCGGCGCTTCGGGCGAGTCGATCGCCGTTTCGGTGGTGCCGATCAGCGAGAAGTCGTTTTCGTATGGGATGATGAAGACGATGCGGCCATCGGGCTGCTGGAGGATGTAGCTGTCCTGCCCGCGGCCGATGCGGCGCGTGACGAGGTGCGCGCCCTGCACGAGGCGGAGGCGGGGGGCGTCGGGGAGGCCGAGGACGTTGGCGGCGACTTCGGCCGCCCACGGTCCGGCGCAGTTGATGACGTGGGTTGCAGAGAGGTTCGTGCCGTCGCCGAGTTCGGCGTTCCAGCCCGATGGGGTTCGGCTCGCGCTCGTCACGGCGGTGCGGGGGAGGACGAGCGCGGAGCGAGACGACGCATCCTGTGCGTTCGCGATGACGAGGCGGGCGTCGTCCACCCAGCCGTCCCAATACCGAAACGCCTGCGTGTAGCGCTTGTCGAGCGGCTGCCCGGCGTGATCGTCGCGCAGCACGACCTTCGAGGCGCCCGGCACCTGCTCGCGGCGCGCCAGATGATCGTAGAGAAAGAGCCCGGCGCGGATCATCCAGCCGGGGCGCGTATCGGGGCCGAGCGGCAGGATGAAGGGCATCGGCCGCGTGAGGTGCGCGGCGATATCGAGCAACACCTCGCGCTCCGCGAGTGCCTTGCGGACCAGCCGGAACGCATAGAATTCGAGATAGCGCAGCCCGCCGTGGATGAGCTTGGTGGATGACGAGGACGTTGCGCCCCCGATGTCGGCGGCATCGACGAGCGCGACCTTGAGGCCCCGCCCGGCAGCGTCGCGCGCAAGCCCGGCACCATTGACGCCCGCGCCGATGATGAGAAGATCGAAATGGCCCCTGTTCACGGGCGTTTACCTAAAGCCGCTGCGCGCGCTAGGAAAGCGGGTAATGACGCACATCCTCAGCATCGACGAGGGCACGACCTCGACGCGCGCGGTGGCCTTCAGGCCGGAAGGGCGCATCGGCGCCGTGCATGGCGAGGAAATCGTCCAGCATTTCCCGCAGAGCGGCTGGGTGGAGCACGATCCCGCCGAGATTTGGGAGAAGACGCTACGCGTCGCGAATCGGGTCGTCGAGGACGTCGGCGCGCAATCGATCGCCGCGATCGGCATCACCAACCAGCGCGAAACGATCGTGTTCTGGGACCGGAGGACCGGCGATCCGTTGGCGCCCGCGATCGTCTGGCAGGACCGGCGCGGCGCGGCGATCTGCGCGGACCTGAAGGCGCGCGGGCTGGAGGATGACGTGCAGGACCGCACCGGGCTTCTGCTCGACCCGTATTTTTCGGCGAGCAAGATCCGCTGGGCGCTCGAAAACTGGCCAGAAGTGCGCGAGGCGGCGAAGGCGAAGCGGCTGGCCATCGGCACGATCGATTCGTGGCTGATCTGGCGCCTGACGGGCGGCCTCCACGTTACCGACGCCACGAACGCCGCGCGCACGCTGCTGATGGACCTTCAGCGCTGTACCTGGGACGCCGGGCTCGCCGCGCTGTTCGATGTGCCGATGGACGCGCTTCCCGAGATCGTGGACTGCGCGGGACGCATCGGCGAGACGCGGCTGATCGGCGGACGCACGATTCCGATCACCGGCTGCGCAGGCGACCAGCAGGCCGCGGCGATCGGGCAGGTGTGCCTTGAGCCCGGCGCGGTCAAATCGACCTACGGCACAGGCGCGTTCCTGCTGGCGCACGCCGGGGGCATCGCGCCCGTGTCGTCGAACCGTTTGCTTTCGACGGTGGCGTGGCGGCTCGGCGGGCGCGCCGCCTATGCGCTTGAAGGCAGCATCTTCGTGGCGGGCAGCGCGATCAAATGGCTGCGCGACCAGATCGGCATCATCGCGAGCGCTTCGGAAACCGCCGGACTTGCCGCATCGGTGCCGGGCAGCGGCGGCGTTTCCTTCGTGCCCGCCTTCAACGGCCTCGGCGCGCCGTGGTGGGAGCCCGATGCACGCGGCATCATCACCGGGATCAGCGGCGGCACGACGCGCGCGCACATCGTCCGCGCCTGCCTTGAGGCGATGAGCCTGCAAACGTCGGACCTGCTCGATGCAATGCGCCGCGACGGCGTGTCGCCTTCACTTTTGCGCGTCGATGGCGGCATGGTGGCGAACGACTGGCTGTGTCAGGATCTTGCCGACGTGCTGGGCATCACGGTCGAACGCCCGAAGGTCGTGGAGACGACGGCGCTCGGCGCGGCGATGCTGGCAGCGGTCGGGTGCGGTCTGTTCGCCGACCTCGAATCGGCCAGCGTGATGTGGCACGCCGAACGGAGGTTCGAGCCGGTATTGGACGAGGAGACGCGGAGCGTGCGCAAAACCAACTGGGAGACAGCGGTGCGGCAGGTGATGGCGGGGCTTCCGGAATGACCAATATGCTCGCGATCATCCTGTCGTTTGCCGTGATCGCCGCCTTCATCATCGGCGGCGGCGGCGTGTGGATCGTGCTGAAACGTCCGGGCGAACGCAAAAAGGGCCTGTTGATGGTGGGCGTCGCCATTGTGACGCTCGTCAACGTCTGGCTGCTCGCCGCCCCCATAACCTGACACTTTGCTTCAGTTGCCGGGCGCTCAGCCCCGGCTAGACTTGCCCGCGCAACAGCGAGGGGGAGACATCGCGTGCGCCATTGGGGAGTGATCGCGGCCTGCCTGCTCGCGGCTGCGTGCGGCAGTACCGGGAAGAAGGCCGCGCCGGTAGATGACGCACGGCTCGCCGCTGCGGTCGACGAAGCCGGAAGCTGGCTGACGCACGGCGGCACCTACGAGGAGCAGCGCTACAGCAAGCTCGATACGGTGAACCCCGATACCGTGGCCAAGCTCGGGCTCGCGTGGAGCCACACGTTCGACACCAACCGGGGGCAGGAGGCGACGCCGATCGTGGCGGACGGCGTGCTCTACACGACGTCGGCATGGTCGAAGGTCTATGCGTTCGACGCGAAAACCGGCGCGCTGCTGTGGGAACATGACCCGAAGGTGCCCGGCGAGACCGGCTTCAAGGCGTGCTGCGACGTCGTGAACCGCGGCGTCGCGCTCTATGACGGCAAGGTCTATTCGGGGACGCTCGACGGGCGGCTGATCGCGCTCGACGCGAAAACCGGCAAGCTCGTGTGGAGCGAGGTCACGGTCGACCAGTCGAAGCCCTACACGATCACCGGCGCGCCGCGCATCGTGAAGGGCAGGGTGCTGATCGGCAACGGCGGCGCCGAATACGGCGTTCGCGGCTATGTTTCCGCTTATGACACGAAGACCGGCAAGCTCGCGTGGCGGTTCTACACCGTGCCGCCCGGCCCCGGAGCGCCCGCAGACGGCGCGGCTTCGGACCCGATGATCGAGACGATGCGCGCCACGTGGGCGGGTGATTGGTCGAAGTTCGGCGGCGGCGGCACGGTGTGGGACGCGATCGTCTATGACCGCGACTTCAACCAGATCCTGATCGGCGTGGGCAACGGCAGCCCGTGGAACCACAAGGTTCGCTCCGAAGGAAAGGGCGACAACCTGTTCGTCTCGTCGGTCGTCGCGCTCGATGCCGATACCGGTGCCTACAAGTGGCACTATCAGGGGACGCCGGGCGAAACGTGGGACTTCACGCAGACGCAGCCGATCATCCTCGCCGACCTCAGCATCGAGGGCGCGCCGCGCAAGGTGATGATGCAGGCGCCCAAGAACGGCTATTTCTATGTGATCGACCGCAAGGACGGAAAGCTCGTTTCGGCGAAGGGCTTCGTGCCGCAGACCTGGACGACCGGAATCGACATGGCGACGGGGCGCCCGATCGAGGCCGAGAACGCCCGCTTCACGAAGGGGACGTTCGTGGCGCTGCCCTCTGCGCTCGGGGCGCACAACTGGCACCCGATGGCGTTCAGTCCGAAGACGGGTCTTGTTTATCTTCCCGCGCAGGAGGTGCCGTTCGCCTATCTCGCCGATGCCGGCTTCAAGGGGCGCGAAGGCGGCTGGAACATCGCCATCGACTTCCTTGCCAACGCCGCGCCGGATGACCCGGCGCAGTTCCGTGCGCTCCGCGCTCTGCTGAAGGGCCAGCTCATCGCGTGGGACCCCGTGCAGCAGAAGGAGGTCTGGCGCGCCCAGTACGATGGGCCGTGGAACGGCGGCGTGCTCGCGACTGCAGGGAACCTCGTGTTTCAGGGCAACGCCCACGGCGAGTTCGCGGCGTTCGCGGCGGACAGCGGCAAGAAGCTCTGGGCCTTCGATGCGGGCACGGGCGTGATCGCCGCGCCGGTCAGCTATGCGGTGAACGGCGAGCAATATGTGGCGGTGATGGCGGGCTATGGCGGTGCCTATCCGCTATCGTCGTCGTTCGTCGATAATCCGCGCCCGATGCCGAACGGCCGCCTGCTCGTCTTCAAGCTCGGCGGGCGCACGCCCTACAAGATCGAGCGCATCGAGAATGCGCCCGCAACGGTCGTCGATGCGGCGTGGAGCGCCGAAACGGTGACGCAGGGCGCCGCGCTCTATGAGGCCACATGCGGCGTCTGCCACGGCCCGGCGGGCATTTCCTCTGGCGTGCTCCCTGATCTGCGGCGTTCGGGCGTGCTTGCCGACAAGGACAATTGGAACGCAGTCGTCATCGGCGGTGCGCTGAAGGATCGCGGCATGGTGAGCTTCGCCCCGTGGATGTCGGCGGACGACGCCGAAGCGATCCGCGCCTATATCGCCGGCAAGGCGAAACTGTTGGCGGCGTCGGAGGCCAAGGGCGGATAGATGCGCAAGTCGCGCCACATCACGCAGCGCCGCGCCGGGTTCGGCTGCACCGCCAGTCGCCGCGCAAGCGCGGGCGGGGTCTGATCGGCGGCGAGGACGCGGAAACCGAGGCGCGTGTAGTAGGGCGCGTTCCAGGGGATCGTGCGATCCGTCGTGAGGCTCGCAGCCTTGAAGCGGCGCTTCCTGGCCGCGGTGAGCGCCGTTTCGATCAGCAACCGCCCGATGCCGCGTCGCTGGCAGGATACGGAAACCGATATCTCGTCGATATAGAAGCTGTTCTGCAGCCGTTCGGCGCGCAGGAAACCGACCGGCATTCCGCCGTCGTCCGCCACCCACAACGCCTTTTGCGAAAGCGCGGCGTGGAAGTGCTCCCGCGCGGAGGTCTGCCCGACCGCCCACGCCATATGCGTGCCTTCGAACAGCGTCGCGGCGGACAGCTCGACCACCGCCAGCGCCGCAATGTCGGCGTCGCTTCCGTAGCGGACGATCAATGCGCTCGGGTCAACGCGCGCATTGCGTCGTCGAGCCCTTCCAGCGTCAGCGGGAACATGCGGCCCTCCATCAACGTCTTCACCATCTGGATCGATTGGCCATACTGCCAGTTCTTCTCAGGGATCGGGTTCAGCCATACGGCGCTATGGTAGATATCGGTCAACCGGCGCATCCAGACATCGCCCGCTTCCTCGTTCCAGTGTTCGACCGAGCCGCCGGGATAGTTGATCTCGTAGGGGCTCATTGAGGCGTCGCCGACGAAGATCAGTTTGTAGTCGGCCGGGAACTTGTGGAGCACGTCGAGCGTCGGCGTCCGCTCGGTGAAGCGGCGGCGATTGTCCTTCCACACGCCTTCGTAGACGAAATTGTGGAAGTAGAAGAATTCGAGGTGCTTGAACTCGCTGCTCGCGGCGGAGAATAGCTCCTCGCAGAGCTTGATGTGCGGGTCCATCGATCCGCCGACATCGAGGAAAAGCAGCACCTTCACGGCATTGTGCCGTTCCGGCCGCATCACGATGTCGAGGTATGCCTTGCGCGCCGTGCCCTTGATCGTGGCGTCGAGGTCCAGCTCGTCCGCCGCGCCGGTGCGCGCGAAACGGCGCAGGCGGCGGAGCGCGACCTTGATGTTGCGCGTGCCGAGCTCGACGCTGTCGTCGAGGTTCTTGAACTCGCGCTTGTCCCACACCTTGATGGCGCGGCCCTGGCGGCCTTCCTTCTGGCCGATGCGGACGCCTTCGGGGTTGTAGCCATAGGCGCCGAAGGGGGATTTCCCCGCCGTGCCGATCCACTTGTTGCCGCCTTGGTGGCGCTCCTTCTGCTCCTCGAGGCGCTTTTTCAGCGTCTCCATGATCTCGTCCCACGAGCCGAGCTTCTCGATCTCGGCCTTCTCCTCCTCGGTGAGGTAAAGCTCGGCGAGCTTCTTCAGCCACTCTTCGGGGATTTCGGCGGTTTCCGCCTCAAAGCTGGTTTCAAGGCCGTGGAAGACCTTGCCGAAAACCTGATCGAAGCGATCGAGCAGCGCCTCGTCCTTCACGTAGGCGGCGCGCGAGAGATAGTAGAAGCTCTCGACGTTCCGGTCGATCACGCCCGCTTTCAGCGCCTCCAGAAGCGTCAGGTGCTCCTTGAGGCTCGCCGGGATTTTCGCGGCGCGGAGGGCGTCAAGGAAATCGAGAAACATACGCTGCGGGGCCTTTCGGTGGTCCAGTCGGCGGAAGGCATAGAACAATCCGCGCGCCGACGCATTACCCGGTTCCGCTAGGGCTGTCACATTCGCGGCGCGGCGGACCTATGCCGAATAAAAAAAGGGCGGCGGGACCATCGTCCCACCGCCCTTGCCAGGTTTGCGTCCGTTCAGCGCCGACGGCGCACGATGCCGAGACCCGCAAGACCGAGGCCGAGGAGCGCGAGGCTCGCGGGCTCCGGGACGTCGAGCGGGGGTTCGGGATCGGGGTCGGGGTCCGAAAGGACGGCGGTGAAACCGATGTTGTTGAAATCGACCTGGCCGTTCGAGCCGGTGAGCCAAGCGTTGACGTAGCGAACGTTCGTCGGGAAATCGAGCGCGTAGTCCTCGGGCGTGATCGGCGTGCCATCGCTGCCGTCGGTGTTGCCGAGACGCGGCTCCTCGGTGAGGGAACCGACGAGTGCCCACGCGTCGTCGTAGAACGTGAACACGATCTCATCCACGTCGTAGCTTTCGCTGTGGTAGTTCCAGAAGTGCATCGTCGAGAGGTCGTATTCCGCGCCGAAATCGAACACGAGCTCAAGGTGTCCGCCGCTCACCCACACATGGGTTGACGGCGACCGGTGAAACTCCGGCGAAGTCGCCGTCGGGGCATCGATGACGTTCGCGAGCGAAGCGGCGATGTTCAGGTTCTGGAACGGGCCATTCGTCGGGTTCGCAAGAACGTCGGCGTCATGGCTGTCGCCGAGCGAAACCGTCACGCCCGATGCGGCATTGAGGTAAACAGGGGCAGCCATTGCCGCCATCGGTAGCGTCGTCAGCGCGGTAAACACCGTCGCCCGCACCATGTGCTTGATCCAAACCGAACGCATCAGCCCCTCCTCATCGCAATCTACGGAGGAGTTCAATGCAAGCGATGTGCCATGTTTCCAAAATGAAAGGATTTTGGCGACTGGACAGGTAGAGTGGCCAATCGCCTGATTTTCATTTTGTAAATTTCACCGACACCGGCAGAAATCAGCGGTGGGAAGATCGCAAGCCCTATCCCGGCTTGCCGTCGCGCCGCGATATGAACGCCAGGCGCTCGAACAGCATGACGTCCTGCTCGTTCTTGAGGAGCGCGCCGTGGAGGGGCGGGATCAGCTTCTTGGGGTCGCGCGAACGCAGCACCTCAAGCGGCAAGTCCTCGTGCATGAGGAGCTTCAGCCAATCGAGCAGCTCGGAGGTCGACGGCTTCTTCTTGAGGCCGGGCACGTCGCGGATATCGTAGAAGACGGAGAGCGCCTCGCGCACCAGCTCCTTCTGGATGTCGGGGAAGTGCACGTCGACGATCGCCTGCATCGTCTCGCGGTCGGGGAACTTGATGTAGTGGAAGAAGCAGCGGCGCAGGAAGGCGTCCGGCAGTTCCTTCTCGTTGTTCGACGTGATGATGACGATCGGCCGCTCGGCGGCCTTCACGGTCTCGCCGGTCTCGTAGACATGGAACTCCATGCGATCGAGTTCCTGCAGGAGGTCGTTCGGAAACTCGATGTCGGCCTTGTCGATCTCGTCGATCAGCAGCACGGGGAGGACCGGGGAGGTGAACGCCTCCCACAGCTTACCCTTGCGGATGTAGTTGCGGATGTCGTGCACGCGCTCATCGCCGAGCTGGCTGTCGCGCAGGCGGCTGACGGCGTCGTATTCGTAGAGGCCCTGCTGCGCCTTGGTGGTCGACTTGACGTGCCATTCGATGAGCGGTGCGCCCATCGCCGCGGCGACTTCGGCGGCAAGCACGGTCTTGCCCGTGCCAGGCTCGCCCTTCACCAGCAGCGGACGCCGGAGCGTCGCCGCCGCATTCACGGCAACCTTGAGGTCGTCGGTCGCGACATAGCCGCTGGTGCCTTCGAAACGCATGAAATTCTCCGCTGATGCCCGTTCGCGTTCGGGCCTAAAGCGTGAAGGTCAAACGGGCAACCGCCTGTTTGCGATAGGAGGCTCAGCCGAGGCGCTGGGCGTGGCGGGCTTCGAGGAGGTCGAAAAGCTGGGCGTGGAGGCTGGCGAGCTGCAGCGCGCCGAACTCGATGGCGCGGCGCACGCGCACATCGTCCGCATGGCAGGCAAGCGCATCGAGCGCGCCATCCTCGGGCCACGGGTCCGAAAGCCGCTCGTGGCGATCGTAGCCGAGGTGCTGCGCTGCGCGGGGCAGGCGGCTGCGCACGGCCTGCCAATCGAGCACGAGCGTTACCGCCGCGCCGAGCGCGCAGCCCATGCGGTTCGATTTGGCGAGTGTCAGCATCGCGTCGCGCTGGTCGCGCACCACCTGCTCGGCAGTGCTGAGACCATGGAGATCGAGCGCGCCGCCGGTCATCGCGGCAAGCCCGGCCATCCAGCGGCGGTCCTGATCGAACGCCATGCCGGCGCTGCGCAGCCAGGAGGCCGCGGGCTCATCGGCATTGAGGCGCGCGATTTCGAGCACGCTCGGCAGCTGGCCGTGAAGAATGACAAGGAAGTGCGCCGCATCGGCAACGGCCTGCAATGGGCGTGCAACCGATCCTTCCGAAAGCGCACGCAGATGGCGGCTTCCACCGGCGCCACTGTCGCGCAGCGCACCGATCACCGCCGCCGCGAAGCTGCGCGAATCGGCAACGCTGCCCGCGGCCCGCAGGGTCTTCTGAAGCTGGTCCATGAAGGTTGGGACCACCGCTGGCGCCATTTGCCGTCGTCTCCGCATCCGCTGCCCCGCGGTTCTTACCGCCGGCGCGAAGCGTAGAGTGCTCAACGTAAAGGGAGCCTTAATCCGTGCTGCCCTTTTTTGCAGCGCGCCGCCGCCATGCGAGAAAACCGAGACCCGCCGCGACGAGACCCAGGCTCGCGGGCTCGGGAATATCGTTGCCGGTGTCGGGGAATTCGAAGTTGCCACCGTAAGGCGCAAGGTGAAGCTCGCCGCGAAGCTTCACGGCATTCGCCACGACACTGCCATTGATCGGCGTCATGTTCTTCACGGTCGCGAGCGGTGCCACCACAGAGCCCCATGTCTGATCAAGGAAGCTGACCTCGGTCGCTTCGAAAAAGTTCCAGATAATGTTGTCGGCAAGCGCTTTGCCAGCGGCTTCCCAGCCTTTGAAGTTGATGGCCGTGCCAGCGACGTTGATGATGATCGTGTCGATGTCGTTCGCCGACGAGGAGAACTTGATCTTGCCCGTATTGGGGAAGAAGTCCGCGGACAGCGAGATCACCGAGACTCCGTTTTCATTCGGAACCGACGGCGTGATGAGGAAGCCGTTCATGTGGTCGCCGGGGCTGTAGCGATCATAGCCGATGCCAGCATCGAGCGCGGCGAGATCAGCCGAAAACTTCACAAAATCAGCCTTGTTCAGCGTCCCGCCCGGCAGATCGCCAAGCGCTTTCGTGCTGCCGCCGCCACCCTGAAAGTCGATTGCCGGGGAGACTTTGCCGCCGACATAGGCGTCCCCGCGCTTCACCTTGGCGTTATTGGAAACGTTTCCGGTGACGACGAGGCTGGCCTTCTGGGCATTGGTGCCCTTGGAGGCGATCTGAACCGCGCCCGCGTTGTAGTTGCCATCGACGTAAACCGCGCCTTCGATGTCGCTGGAAAGCGTGACGTCGCTGAACGCTATGAGGTTGTAGTCCTTGAGGGCCTGGATCGGGCTCGCAAGAGCGCCGGACGACGCAAACAGGAGCGCTGCAACAACCGCGCTGCCAAAACCGGATTTCATGATCGCAGACCCTTGTTTGTTCTTCATGGCAAAACGGCGGACGCCGCTGCGCCCGCCGTCTAGTCCGGTTCTGCTTAAGACGACATGAACCATACGGCTCAGGTGTCGAGGAAGCTCCGCATCTTGCGGCTGCGCGTGGGGTGCTTGAGCTTCCGAAGCGCTTTCGCCTCGATCTGACGGATGCGCTCGCGCGTCACGCTGAACTGCTGGCCGACCTCTTCGAGCGTGTGATCGGTGTTCATGCCGATGCCGAAACGCATACGGAGCACGCGCTCCTCGCGGGGGGTGAGGCTGGCGAGAACCCGCGTCACCGTTTCCTTGAGGTTGGCGTGGATCGCCGCATCCACCGGGATCACGGCATTCTTGTCCTCGATGAAATCGCCGAGGTGGCTGTCTTCCTCGTCGCCGATCGGCGTTTCGAGGGAGATAGGCTCCTTGGCGATCTTCATCACCTTGCGCACCTTGTCGAGCGGCATCGAAAGCCGCTCGGCGAGTTCCTCCGGCGTCGGCTCGCGGCCGATTTCGTGCAGAATCTGGCGGCTCGTGCGGACGAGCTTGTTGATCGTTTCGATCATGTGCACCGGGATGCGGATCGTTCTTGCCTGGTCAGCGATGCTGCGCGTGATGGCCTGGCGGATCCACCACGTCGCGTAGGTGGAGAACTTGTAGCCGCGCCGATACTCGAACTTGTCCACCGCCTTCATCAGGCCGATGTTGCCTTCCTGAATGAGATCAAGGAACTGCAGGCCGCGGTTCGTGTATTTCTTGGCGATGGAAATGACGAGGCGAAGGTTCGCCTCCACCATTTCCTTCTTGGCGATGCGCGCCTCGCGCTCGCCCTTCTGCACCATGTTGACGATGCGGCGGAACTCGCCGAGCTCCACGCCCGTCTGCTGCGCGATATCGGCGATATCGGAGCGGATCTTCTCCACCGTGCCACGCTCGCTCTGCGCGAAATTGGCCCACTTGTCGTCGATCCGCGACACGCGCTCCAGCCAGCTCTCGTCAAGCTCGCTGCCCATGTATTCGTCGAGGAACGTCTTGCGGTTGATGCGATAGCGTTCGGCCAGTCGCAGCATGTTGCCGCCGAGCGTCATCAGCTGGCGGTTGTAGCTGTAGAGCTGATCGACGAGGAATTCGATCTTGGCGTTGTGGAAGTGCACGGCCGCGACCTTCAAGGTCAGCTCTTCGCGCAGGCCCTGATACTTCTTTTCCTGCGCCTGCGGGAACTCTTCGCCGGAGTTCAGCGCCTCGAGGCGGCCTTCCTGCAGCTTCAGGAAGCGCTTGTAGAGCGAGGTGATCTCGGCGAACTGCTCAAGCGCCTGCGGCTTCAGCTGCTCTTCCATCTGCGCGAGGGAGAGGGTGTTCTCCTCGTCGTCGTCTTCCTGCTGCGGCTTGGCGCGCTTCTCGGTGTATTCGTCTTCCTCGTCGGCGTTCTTCTCCGGCTCGGCTTCGGGCTCGTCGTCGTCCTTCAGCTCGACGCCGCTCGGCAGATCGGAATCGCTGTCGTTCTCGACCTGCTCGTCGGACGGTCCGCTGTTCAGCATGGCGTCGAGGTCGAGGATTTCGCGAAGCTGCATCTCGCCGGCGTTCAGCGCTTCGGACCAGGCGATCATCGACGTGAAGGTGAGGGGGCTTTCGCAAAGCCCCTCGATCATCGTGTTGCGGCCCGCCTCGATGCGCTTGGCGATGGCGATTTCGCCTTCGCGCGACAGCAGCTCCACCGCGCCCATTTCGCGCAGGTACATGCGCACCGGGTCGTCGGTGCGGTCCAGCACCTCTTTCTTCTTCTCGATGACGTGCAGTGCCGGCTTCTCGTCGCCGTCGATCTCCTCGGCGTCGTCCTCGGCTTCGGCTTCGGCCTCCGGCTCGTCGTCGCCGGCGTCCTCGCTCTCGGTAAGGTTGATGCCCATCTCGGAGAGCGCGGACATCACGTCCTCGATCTGCTCGGACGACATCTGATCCTGCGGCAGTGCCGCGTTCAGCTCGTCATACGTCAGCCAGCCGCGCTTCTTCGCCTTCGCGACCAATTTCTTGATCGACGCATCGTTCATGTCGATGAGCGGCGCGCCGTCGGCCTCGCCGTTTTCATCCTTACCCTTGGGCTTCGCCGGTGCTTTGGTCGCCATCCAGGTTCCGTTCCTTCATGGGCGCCGACGTATCATCCCCGCGTCGCGCCTCTGCCAAATCGATAAGTTCTCGTTCGACACGCGCCTTTTCAGCGCGAAGCCGTTGTTGTTCCTCGAATTCCGACTGGACCAGGGAATCGTAGCGCGCACGCAGATCCGCCAAATCCTCATCGATGCGTTGCAGCGCCATAAGGTGGCCCACAACACATGCCAAGTCCTGATCCGCAATCGCGGCGGGCGTCCGGGGTCGCGTGAAGCTAAAATCGAGGCGGTTGCGAGCATATCGCTGTTGCCTGATGTGTTCCGCGTACTGACCGAGCCCTTGTGCTGCTAGGTCGTGCGCCAGGCCGTCTTTGTCAAGATTGGGATTACGCGAAACCGCGGCAAAAATTGCAGTTCTCAGCGCCATGAGCTGAGGATCGGCGATATGAAGGCTCGCGATGTCTTCCGCGTGCGCCTCTGCGAGTTCCGGCCTGTCGAGCAGGCCGCGAAAAATCGCGTACATCTGCTTTTGCGTGCCTTCGACCCCTGCGCGCTCTTTGGCTGCGCTCGACGCGCCGCGAACGATGGGCATGAAGCGGTTTTGCCGCCGCGCCTGGAACATCGCATCGAAGCGCTCGCGGAACTCGCTCTGGTAGAGCGAGGCGACGGTCTGATTCTGAATCGCGTGCGCGTGCTCGAACAGGCGCTGGCGGACGGCAGCACGGCGTTCGGGCGTGGCGGTATCGACGCCCTCGGTCTCCGCCTTCCACAGCGTATCGATCAGGCTCGCCGCGCCGTTCACGAGGTCCGTGAAGGCGGCGAGGCCTCGCGCCTTGGCGAAATCGTCGGGGTCTTGCCCCTGCGGCATGGTGATGAAACGCAGCGACTTTCCGGGTTCCAGCAGGGGGAGGGCGCGCATCGCGGCCCGGATGGCGGCGCGGCGCCCGGCGGCGTCGCCGTCGAAGCACAGCACCGGCTCGGGCGCGACGCGCCACAGGAGCTTCATCTGGTCTTCGGTGAGCGCGGTGCCCATCGGCGCGACGGCCTCCGCGAAGCCGACCTGCGCGAGGCCGATCACATCCATATAGCCTTCGACGACGACAATGCGGCCCGATTTGCGCGCGGCGGGGCCGGCCTTGTCGAGGTTGTAGAGCAGGCGGCCCTTGTCGAAGAGCGGCGTATCGGGGGAGTTCAGGTACTTGGGTTCGCCCGCGCCGATGATGCGCCCACCGAAGCCGACGACGCGCCCGCGCGGATCGCGGATGGGGAACATCAGGCGGCCGCGGAAGCGGTCGTAAGGCTCGCGGCCCTCGGCTTCGATGACGAGGCCGACTTCGATGAGCTTGCGGATGTCTATATCGCCGAGCGCGGACTTCATCGCGCCGCGGCTGTCGGGCGCGAAGCCGAGGCCGAAGGCTTCAACGGTCGCGGGTTTCAAGCCGCGCTTCTCGATGTAGGCGCGCGCGTCCGCGCCGCCGAGGCCGGAAAGCTGCTTGCGGAACCAGTCGCTTGCCGCGCCGGTGACGTCATGAAGTCCGGCAGCGGCTTTTGCCTTCGCGCGCGCCTCCGGGTTTTCCTCGGGCATCTCCAGCCCGGCCTCCGCCGCGAGGCCCGCAACGGCATCGCGGAAGCTGAGGCCTTCCTGCTCGACGACGAAACGGATCACGTCGCCGTGGGCGCCGCAGCCGAAGCAGTGATAGAAGGCCTTGTCGTCGTTGACGTAGAAGCTTGGGCTTTTCTCGTTGTGGAAGGGGCAGCACCCCTTCATCTCGCGCCCGGCCTTGAGCAGCTTCACCCGCCGCGCCACCACGGACGACAGGCTCACCCGGCTCCTGATCTCGTCGAGGAATTGCGGGGGGATGCTCATGCGGGCAGGGCTATCCCGCCAGCGCGGCTTTGACGACTCCGCTGACCGTGCTCATGTCGATCTGCCCGGCGTGGCGTGCCTTCACCTCGGCCATCACGCGGCCCATGTCCTTGGGGCCGGCGGCGCCGATTTCGGTGACGATGGCGGCGACGGCGGCTTTCACCTCGTCCGGGCCCATCATGGCGGGGAGGAAGGATTCGATGACGGCAAGCTCCGCCTTTTCCTGCGCGGCGAGTTCGTGGCGGCCGCCCTGTTCGAACATGGTGATGGATTCGCGGCGCTGTTTGCCCATCTTCTGCAGCACGTCGACGACGATGACGTCATCCTCCGGCACGGTTTTCGCGGTGCGCAGCTCGATGTCGCGGTCCTTCAGCTTCGCGAGGATCAGGCGCACGGCTGCCAGCCGTTCCTTCTCGCCCGCCTTCATGGCCGCCACCTGCGCCGCCTTGATGTCGTCGCGAATCATGCTTTTCTTCCCTTTAAGAGCAAGGGGCCCGTCTAGCCGCCAAAAAGGCAAAAGAATAGATTGACGCTCCGGACCCTCGCCAATAGCTAGGCGCCTTAGCCACAAAGCACGAAACCAGAGTCGAAGGGGCCAGACCACGTGTCCGACGCCAAACCCGCGCGCGCACCCAAAGGAGCCACGGGGGTATTGATTCTCGCGGACGGCACAGTGATCTGGGGGCGCGGTTTCGGCGCCGAGGGTCACGCGGTCGGCGAGGTTTGCTTCAACACCGCGATGACCGGCTATCAGGAGGTGATGACCGACCCGTCCTACGCCGGGCAGATCGTTACCTTCACCTTCCCGCACATCGGCAATGTCGGCACGAATGCCGAGGATGTGGAGGCCGATACACCCGCCGCCGTCGGCTGCGTGGTGCGGCAGGACGTGACGGCGCCCAGCAATTTCCGCAGCGCCGAAGGCTTCGACGCCTGGATGAAGCGCAAGGGGCGGGTGGGGCTTTCGGGCGTCGATACGCGCGCGCTGACGCGCCGTATCCGCGAGCTTGGTGCGCCGAACGCGGTGATCGCGCACAGCCCATCGGGCACGTTCGACATCGATGCGCTGCTTGCCGAGGCGAAGGCGTGGCCGGGGCTTGAAGGCATGGACCTTGCCAAGGACGTCACCCGCGCCGTGCGCGAGGACTGGTCCGCCGGCCCGTGGCATCTGGGGCAGGGCTATGCCGCTGGCGAGACAGCTGACGGCAAGCCCCATGTCATCGCCATCGACTACGGCGCCAAGAACAACATCCTGCGCAACCTCACCGCCGCGGGCGCCAGCGTCACCGTTGTGCCCGCCACCGCGAGCTTCGAGGAAATCATGGCGCTCCGCCCGGACGGCGTGTTCCTGTCGAACGGCCCCGGCGACCCCGCCGCGACCGGCGAATATGCCGTGCCGGTCATCAAGAAGCTGCTCGACGCGAACGTGCCCATCTTCGGCATCTGCCTCGGCCACCAGTTGCTCGGCCTTGCGGTCGGCGCCAGTACGTCGAAGATGCATCAGGGCCACCGCGGCGCGAACCACCCGGTGAAGCGGCTCTCGGATGGGCTCGTCGAGATCACCAGCATGAACCACGGATTCGCAGTGGACGCTGATACGCTTCCCGCGAACGCGCGCGCCACGCACGTATCGCTGTTCGACGGTTCGAACTGCGGCCTCGAACTGACGGACAAGACGGCTTTCTCGGTCCAGTATCATCCCGAGGCGAGCCCAGGCCCGCAGGACAGTTTTTACCTCTTCGAGAAGTTCGTGAAGGGACTGAAGTAACAACCATGCCCAAACGCACGGACATCTCCTCCATCCTCATCATCGGCGCTGGCCCTATTGTCATCGGGCAGGCGTGCGAGTTCGATTATTCGGGCACGCAGGCGTGCAAGGCGCTGCGTGAGGAGGGTTACCGGATCATTCTGGTGAACTCGAACCCCGCCACGATCATGACCGATCCGGACATGGCGGACGCGACCTATATCGAGCCGATCACGCCGGAGATCGTCGCCAAGATCATCGAGAAGGAGCGGCCCGACGCGGTGCTGCCGACGATGGGCGGGCAGACGGCGCTGAACACGGCGCTGGCGCTGGCCCGCGACGGTACGCTTGAAAAATACGGTGTCGAGTTAATCGGCGCGGACGCGGAGGCGATCGACAAGGCCGAGGACCGGCTGAAGTTCCGGCAGGCGATGGACAAGATCGGGCTGGAAAGCGCGCGGTCCGGCATCGCCCATACACTTGACGAAGCGTTCGAAGTGCTGGAGCGCACGGGGCTGCCCTCGATCATCCGCCCCAGCTTCACGATGGGCGGCACGGGCGGCGGCGTGGCGTACAACCGGCAGGAGTTCGAGGAAATCGTGCGCGGCGGGCTCGACGCGAGCCCGACGACCGAGGTGCTGATCGAGGAATCGCTGCTCGGCTGGAAAGAGTATGAGATGGAGGTCGTCCGCGACCGGAACGACAACGCCATCATCATCTGCTCGATCGAGAACGTCGACCCGATGGGCGTCCACACCGGCGACAGCATCACCGTCGCCCCGGCGCTGACGCTGACCGACAAGGAATACCAGATCATGCGGAACGCGAGCATCGCGGTTCTGCGTGAAATCGGCGTGGAAACGGGCGGTTCAAACGTCCAGTTCGCAGTCAATCCGAAGGACGGCCGCCTCGTCGTCATCGAGATGAACCCGCGCGTCTCGCGCTCATCGGCGCTCGCTTCGAAGGCCACGGGGTTCCCGATCGCGAAGGTCGCGGCGAAGCTTGCGGTGGGATACACGCTCGACGAGATCGAAAACGACATCACCGGCGCGACGCCGGCGAGCTTCGAACCCACCATCGATTACGTCGTCACCAAGATCCCGCGCTTTGCGTTCGAGAAGTTCAAGGGGGCTTCGAACACGCTCACCACAGCGATGAAATCGGTGGGCGAAGTGATGGCGATCGGCCGATCGATCCACGAGAGCATGCAGAAGGCGCTGCGCGGCCTTGAAACCGGACTGACCGGCTTCGACGAGGTCGAGGCGCTGATGGGCGCCGGAAACGACGAGGTGGAAGCCGCGCTCGCGCTTCCGACGCCGGACCGGCTGCTCGTCGTCGCCGACGCGATCCGTCGCGGCATTTCGGACGCCGATATTCACCGCCTCTCCGCCTACGACCCGTGGTTTATCGCGCGCATCCGCGAGATCGTGGACGCCGAGGAAAAGGTTCGCGAGAACGGTCTGCCGAGAGACGCCGAGGGTTTCCGCGCGCTGAAGGCGATGGGCTTTTCGGACGCGCGGCTCGCAACGCTCGTCGGCTGGCACGAGGCGGCGGTTTCCGAGCAGCGGCGCGGGCTCAATGTCCGCCCGGTGTTCAAGCGCATCGATACCTGCGCCGCCGAGTTCGAGGCGAAGACGCCGTATATGTATTCGACCTACGAGGCGCCGAGCTTTGGCGTGCCCGAGGACGAGAGCCAGCCCACGGACTCGAAAAAGGTCGTCATCCTCGGCGGCGGGCCGAACCGGATCGGGCAGGGCATCGAGTTCGACTATTGCTGCTGCCACGCCTGTTTCGCGCTCGACGAGGCGGGCTACGAAACGATCATGATCAACTGCAACCCGGAGACGGTCTCCACCGACTACGATACGTCGGACCGGCTGTATTTCGAGCCGCTGACCATCGAGGACGTGCTCGAAATCCTGCATGTCGAAATGTCGAACGGCACGCTGGTGGGCGTGATCGTGCAGTTCGGCGGGCAAACGCCGCTGAAGCTGGCGCAGGGGCTGGAGGATGCGGGCATCCCGATCCTCGGCACGTCGCCCGATGCCATCGACCTGGCCGAAGACCGCGAGCGCTTTGCGAAGCTCGTGGGCGACCTTGGCCTCAAGCAGCCCTCGAACGGTCTGGCGCGCAGCCTTGAAGAGGCGATCCGCGAGGCCGACCGCATCGGTTATCCGGTGCTGCTGCGCCCGTCCTACGTGCTCGGCGGCCGCGCGATGGAGGTCGTGGAGAACCAGACTCAGCTCGAAACCTACATCGCGACGGCGGTGAAGGTTTCCGGCTCCTCGCCCGTGCTCGTCGACCAGTATCTGCGCGATGCTGTCGAGGTCGACGTCGATGCGCTTTCGGATGGTACGGATGTGGTCGTCGCGGGCGTGCTTCAGCACATCGAGGAGGCGGGCGTCCATTCGGGCGACAGCGCCTGCTCGCTGCCGCCCTATAGCCTCGCCGCAGACGTGATCGCCGAGATCGAGCGGCAGACCGTGGCGCTTGCGATCGCGCTGAAGGTCAAGGGCCTGATGAACGTGCAATATGCCGTGAAAGACGGTGAGGTTTACCTGATCGAGGTGAACCCGCGCGCCAGCCGCACAGTGCCGTTCGTCGCGAAGGCCATCGGACGGCCGATCGCCAAAATCGCGGCGCGCGTGATGGCGGGCGAGGCGCTCGCCTCGTTCGGCTCGATCAACCGCGATATTCCGTATATCGCGGTGAAAGAGGCCGTGTTCCCGTTCGCGCGCTTCCCGGGCGTGGACCCGATCCTCGGGCCGGAAATGAAATCTACGGGCGAAGTCATGGGGATAGACGTCGATTTCGCCACGGCCTTTGCGAAGAGCCAGCTCGGCGCGGGGACGACGCTGCCCGATAGCGGCACGGTCTTCGTTTCGGTGAAGGATACCGACAAGCCGGTGATCCTTGACGCAGCGAAGAGCCTGATCGAACTCGGTTTCCGCATCGTGGCGACCTCGGGCACGGCGAGCTACCTTGCGGAGCAGGGGATCGCGGTGGAGCCGGTCAACAAAGTGCTCGAAGGACGGCCGCATATCGTCGACCGGATCAAGGACGGCGACATCGACCTCATCTTCAACACCACCGAGGGCGCACAGAGCCTGAAGGACTCGCAATCGATCCGCGCTTCGGCGCTTTACGGCAAGATTCCCTACTATACGACGGCGGCGGAATCACTGGCGACGGTGATGGCCATCCGCGCAATGCGTCAACAACCCCTTGCAGTCCGGTCGCTGCAATCTTACTATTCTGATCTCGATACCTGATCCCCGACAGTTCTGGCTAAGAGACGGCGGATTTTCCGGCGGAGGGTCGGTTTGCCGGGGGAGTAGGCTAGGAGTGGGTTACGAACATGGCGACGCTTGAAAAGCTTCCGATCCTGCCGTCCGGTCATGCGAAAATGCAGACCGAACTGCAAAAGCTGAAGACGGTTGACCGTCCCGAGGTGGTGCAGGCCATCGAGGAAGCACGTGCGCACGGCGACCTTTCCGAAAACGCGGAATATCACGCGGCGAAGGAGCGGCAGGGCCAGATCGAGGCGCAGATCATCGAGCTGGAAGACCAGCTCGCCCGCGCGCAGGTGATCGATCCGACAACGCTTTCGGGCGACAAGGTGGTGTTCGGCGCCACGGTCGACCTCCTCGACGAAGACGACAAGCCCGTCGTTTACCAGATCGTCGGCCCCTACGAGGCCGATGCCAAGCAGGGCCGCATCTCGTACACGTCGCCGCTCGGCCGCGCGCTCATCGGGCGCCGCGTCGGTGAGGAGGTCGAAGTTTCGACCCCATCCGGCGACAAATACTACGAGATCGTCAAACTCAACTTCATCTGAAAGGCGGAAAGCCGGTGGAAGCTGATCGCGTGGATCTCGCGACCCGCGCGATCATTATCGCCTGCGTTCTGATCCAGCTCGCGGTGACGCTTGGCGGGCCCGGTTTCGAGATGGCGATCAGCATGGGCGGGGGGCTGATCCCGGCGCGGATCGGCGGCAGCCTCATCCTCGATCACGCAATCCCCGCACCGGCGACGCTTGTCTCCTCGATCTTCCTGCACGGAAGCTGGGCGCACCTCGGCTTCAACATGCTGTTCCTCGCGTGGATCGGCCGTTTCGTGGAGGCGGTGCTCGGCCGCTGGCGCTATCTGCTGCTGTTCTTCGTCTCGGGCATCGCGGGCGGGCTCGTACAGGTCGCGCTCGATCCCGGCTCGCCGATCCCGGTTGTTGGGGCGAGCGGCGCGATCTCGGGCGTGTTTGCCGCGCACGCGATGATTTTCGGGCGGTCGGGCGGGAAGGGCGAGCTCGCGCGTGCGCTCCAGCTCGCCGCGCTCTGGATCGGCCTTCAGGTCGCAACGGGGCTCGTGCTCAACACGGATGGCGGCGGCATCGCGATCGGCGCGCACGTGGGCGGCTTCGTGGCGGGCCTGATGGTGGCCCTGCCGCTCGCCCGCGCTGCCATTGCAAGACGGTTCCGTTAGGCGGAGGGGTCCGCGTCGGGCTCCAGCAGCCGGTGCAGGTGCACCACGACATACTTCATCGCCGCGTCGTCCACGGTGCGCTGCGCATTGGCGCGCCACGCGTTTTCCGCACTCTTGAAGTCCGGGAAGATGCCGACGATGTCGAGCGCGGCGAGGTCTTCGAACTCGAGCCCGCGCGGGTCGGTGACACGTCCGCCGAACACGAGGTGGAGTTTCTGTTTTTCAGTCTGGTCCATGCACGTGCGCTATAGCGCCTCGAACTCGCGCTGCAAGCGTTCGAGCGTCGCACCGGCCCATCGCTCGAACTCCGCCCCTTCCCACGCCCTGTGGTCGCCCTTTGCATAAGCGAGCGCGTTGCGGTGGTAGATCAGCGCGTTCATTCGGTTCGCGATCCAGCTGTTGTGGGTGCGGATCACCTTGGCCGGGGAGCCGACGACGATGCTGTTGGGCGGCACTTCCGTGCCGTCGCGCACGAAAGCGTGCTGGCCGACGATGCTGTTGTCACCGATCACCGCATCGTTGAAGATCGTGGCGTTGACGCCGACGAGAACATTGTTGCCGAGCTTGCAGGCATGGATCGTCGCATGGTGCGTGATCGAGCAGTAATCGCCGATTTCCACCGCACGGCCCGGCTCAGCGTGAACCATCACGAAGTCCTGGATATTGGTGAAACGCCCGATCCGGATATGTTCCGCTTCAGCACGCATGACCACGTTGCACCAGACCGAGGACCCTTCCTCGAAACGGATATGGCCGTAAAGCTGCGCCGATGGATGGATGAACGCCGCAGCTTCGCGGTCGATGACGGATGTCATGCGGACTTGCGATCCCTCATGAACTGGACGAGCGCATCGAAGCCGTTCTTCTGGATATAAGCGGTGAAATCGGCTTCCTGCGTCAGCGACAGGTTCACGCCGGCGACCGTGAGGTTGTCGACGACGTACTTGCCGCTCTGGTTCTTCTTCACGGTCCAGATCGAATCGATCGGCTGCGCGCCGTTCTTGCGGACAACGCGGGCGTAAACGTCGATGGTGCCGCGCGTACCGCGGGGCACGGTGCGCATGACCTTGAGTTCACTGTCGGCGAACTCGAACAGGTTGTCGGTGTAGGTATCGACGACATAGTCCGGGAAGGCGGACTGATAGGCCTGATACTGCTGCTTGTTGATCGTCCGCACATGGCGGCGGATCAGGCGGTTTCCGATGTCGGTGACCGCGAAGTTCTCCTTGAGGAGCGCGCGGAACTTGGCGCGCACGTCGTTCTTGTCGTTCGACTTGTCGCGCAGCACGGCATAGGCGCGCTGGGAGAGGTCGGAAATGAAGGCGCCGGCGGCCTTGCCGTTTTCGGCAGGTGCCGTCGTTTGCGCCGCGAGGCTGGCAGCGGGCGTGGCAACGGCCGCCGAGGCGAGAAGGATCGCGAGTGCGCGAATAATCATGGATGAAAACTCCGTCCGCTTGGCGTTCGCTTAGCGCGACGCCTTCAAGAGGTAATCGACGACCGCCTTGCGTTCGTCAGGCTTCTTCAACCCGACAAAGGCCATCGAAGTTCCCGGAACCACCTTGCGGGGATTGTCGAGATACGTGTCGAGCTTGTCCGCCGTCCACGTGAAACCGGCCTTTTTCATCGCCGGCGAATAGCGCGGGAAGCTCTTTTCGGTGCCCGCAGTGCGCCCGATCAGCTTCTTGAGCGAGGGCCCCTGGCGCGGTTTTTCGCCCGCCTGCGCCGGATCCCAGTGGCAGATGCCACAGCGGCTCTTGAACAGTTGCGCCCCATCGGCTGCTGTCGCCGGACCGGAAACCAGCACGGCGAAGGCGGAAAGGGCAACAAGCTTGAGCGCGCATGTCTTCATGTGGGTAGCTTTCTTTTCCATGCGGATGGAATGCGCGATCCCCTGTGAATCGGCGATTAATCGGTAATGTTTTTCGGGCTATTGTAAAGAGATGGACCCGCTTCTGCCCACTCTTGCCGACGTCGAGCGGCTGCAGGAGAACGCGAACGCGGATGCCCGCCGCGCGCTCGCGCTGAAACTCGGGCACAGCTACACGCAGCGCCTTTTCGGCAACCGCGAGCGCGGAATCGCGGATGATATCGTGCGCGCGATCGCCCGCGACGTCGAGGTGGAGGTGCGCAAGGCGCTGGCGCAGACCATCGCTTCAAGCACGGATATTCCGCAGGACGTGGCGCTGCGCATGGCGCACGACGTCATCGAGGTCGCCGAACCGATCCTGAAGGCGAGCGACCTTCTGGACGACGACATGCTGGTCGAGATCGTGAAGTCGCGGAGCGAAGACCACCGCGTTGCAATCGCCGCGCGGCCCGTGGTGCGGGAGCCGGTTTCGGCAGCGATCGTCGAACATGCCGAGGTGCGGGCGGTGTCTACGCTTGCGGCCAATGCAGGCGCGGACATCGCGGAAGCCGCAATGGCGCGCGCTGTCGAACGTTTCGGCGATGAAGAAGCCGTGGCGATGCCGCTCGCGGATCGGCCCTCGCTGCCGCTTGCCATCGCGGAACGGCTCGTTGCGCTGGTTTCGAGCCGTCTCAGGGCGCGCATGGCCGGGGAGGGCGACCGTTTCCAGCAGTTCGCGACGGGGCTTGCGCAGGTTTCCGAAGGCGCGGCGTTCATCCTGGGCGGCGGCGAAACCGACGTGCTCGACCTCATCGCCATGGTCGATCAGCTGCACGCGGCGGGGAAGCTGCAGCCCTCGCTCGTCATCCGCGCCGGACGGCTCGGCGACCGCGAGCTGATGCAGGCGGTCGTGTCGCGGCTCACAGGGCTTCGGTACGGTCTTGTAGTTGAAGCCTTCGATCATCCCGACTCCGCGCGGCAAATGCTGCGCGAAGTCGGCCTCGTGCCGTCGGAAATCGACGAGGTTGTGCCTGCCGCCGCTTAGGCGAGTTCGGCCGGGCTGTCGTCTTCGGCAGTCGTGCCGTTCACGGCCTTGCCCTTGCCGCGCACGGCGGATGTCGCGGACTTCGCGACTTCGGTCGCGCCTTCCTTGATCTCGCTGAAACGCAGCTTGGCGGCTTCCTTGATGCCGAGTTCGGCGAGCTTGGCCTCGCCGGCGGTGCGCGCAACCCGGGCCGCCGTCCGCGCCGTTGACGCGAGCTTGTCGCGGACCGGGCCGAGGGCGCGGTTCTCACCGCTGCTGCGCGGCAAGAGTGCGCCGATGATCGCACCGAGCGCCGCGCCCGCAAGCACGGCGACGAGCGGATTCTGCTCGACGCTCTCGGCGGTGCGGTCGCGCGCCTTCGCCGCCTGCACCTTCGCGCGTTCCGAATAGTCCGCGGCACGCTCGCGCGCGGTTTCCCAGGCGTCATTCGCGTGCTGGCGCGCCGAGGCGAAGGTTTCGCCGGCAGCCTCGCGCGCGGCCTGCGCCTTATGCGTCACCGTCTCGCGCACCTGTTGCGCGGTCTGTTTGACGCTTTCCAGCCGGTCCTTGCCCGGCGCTTCGTTGCCGAAGTCATCTTCGTACTCGCTCATGGCAGGTGCCTTTCTGTCTTTCCGATAATGCCGCGCGCCTGCCACCATACCGGCAAGCGCGCCGACGATGGAGATCGCGCCAAGATTGTCGCGCGCTGCCTGGCGGCCGCGTGCAACCAGTTCTGCCCCCCGTTCGGTCGCCGCATCGATCGCCTCGTTCGCGATCGTGCGGGGGTCGAGGCGGTGCCGGATCTCGCCGACTGTCAGCGCTATGCGCCGCCGCGCGTCGGCGGCGTCGGCTTCATACAGGGCCGTATCGACAATCTTGTCGCTCACGTTTTGCTCCGGTTGCGCATCAGGGACGGGGGCTCGACCACGACTTCGAGGCGCTTGCGCCCTTCAACAAACAGCAGCCACGATGCGCCCGCCGAAATCAGCGTGACGATCACCACCGCAAAAAAGAAACCGACGTAGGGTCCGAGCAGCACGACGAGCGCCGTCGCGACCCCCATCAGCGCCACGAACGCCAGCGCGACCGAAGCGCTCAGCAGGCCGAGCGGCAATCGTGCGAGCTGGAGGCGCCGCGCGATCTTCGCCCCGGCGATACTGACCTCCGCCTGCACCAGATCGCCGCCTTCATCGACGAGGCGCTCGAAGAGATCGGAAATCTTTACGTCCTGGTCGGCCACCCCTGTTGGTCCTCTCAGGCTTCGGCGTCGTCGTTGCGGCTGGCCTTGAAGAAGCGCGAAATGATGAAGCCCGCGGCGGCCGCGGCGGCAATCACCAGAACTGGCGACCGGCGCACCATCTCGCGCGTGTCATCGATGATGTCGTCGACCGTTTTCTCGCGCATCCGCTGCGCGAAGGATTCCACCGAATCGGCAGCCGAATTGATGATGTTCGCAAGCGGCTCCGCCTGCGTGCCCTTCAGCTTGTCGGCGGCTTCGCGCGTGACGTGCGAAACGCTGCCGAGCGTTTCGGCGGCGCGGGTCTTGCCTTCCTCGGCGGCGCTGCGCGCCTTCGTCGAGGCTTCGGTCTTGAGCTTGCTGGCTTCAGCCTTGATCGTGGCCAGCCGGTCCGTTTTCGCGGCAACGGGATCGGCAGTAGTAGGCGCGGGAAGAGTGTCGGACATGCCAATTCCTTTCAGGCTTACGGGGGCTGTAGTACAACAATAGAACAGGATGTTGGTTCCGTCGTGGGCAAAAACAAGGCGGCATTGCGACACTGGCCGAACAAGCGGCGTTGCCCCACGCGCCGCGGCTGATTAAGAGCGCGCACGAACGATATTTTCACAAGCCGGAGCGACGCCATGACCGCGATCATCGACATCCACGCCAGACAGATTCTCGACAGCCGCGGCAATCCGACGGTCGAGGTCGAGGTGACGCTGGAGGATGGCGCGTTCGGGCGTGCGGCGGTGCCTTCGGGGGCCTCGACCGGCGCCTATGAAGCGGTCGAGCTTCGCGACGGCGACACGAGCCGCTGGCTCGGCAAGGGCGTCGAGAAGGCGTGCGCCGCCGTTGACGGTGAAATTCAGGACGCGCTGCTCGGTATGGACGCCGAAGACCAGCTCGAGCTCGACAGCACGCTGATCGCGCTCGACGGCACGCCCAACAAGGCCCGGCTCGGCGCCAACGCCATTCTCGGTGTCAGCCTCGCAGCGGCGAAGGCCGCGGCGGATTCGCGGGGGCTACCGCTTTACCGCTACGTCGGCGGCGTTTCGGCGAGCGTGCTGCCGGTGCCGATGATGAACATCCTGAACGGCGGCGCCCATGCCGACAACCCGATCGATTTCCAGGAATTCATGATCATGCCGGTCGGCGCCGAGAGCTTCGGCGAGGGGCTGCGCTGGGGCGCGGAGATCTTCCACACGCTGAAGAAATCGCTGCACGACAAGGGCCTCGCGACCGCCGTGGGCGACGAGGGCGGCTTCGCGCCGAACCTCGCGAGTGCCGAGGCCGCGCTCGACTTCATAATGGGCGCGGTGGAAAAGGCCGGGTTCAAGGTGGGCGACGAGGTGATGCTGGCGCTCGACTGCGCCTCCACCGAATTCCACAAGGACGGCAAGTACGAGATGACGGGCGAAGGCAAGTCGCTGTCGTCGGCCGAGATGGTGGACTTCCTTGCAAGCCTTTGCGACCGCTACCCGATCATCTCGATCGAGGACGGCATGGGCGAGGACGACTGGGACGGCTGGAAGCTGCTAACCGACCGCATCGGAAACCGTGTCCAGCTGGTCGGCGACGACCTCTTCGTGACCAACCCGGCACGGCTTCGCGATGGCATCGAAAAGGGCACCGCGAACTCCATTCTGATTAAAGTTAACCAGATTGGTACACTCTCCGAAACACTCGAAGCTGTGAACATGGCGCACCGCGCGCGCTACACGGCGGTGATGTCGCACCGTTCGGGCGAGACCGAGGATGCGACCATTGCCGACCTCGCCGTCGCGACGAACTGTGGTCAGATCAAGACCGGCAGCATGGCGCGTTCGGACCGGCTTGCGAAATACAACCAGCTCATCCGCATCGCCGAGGAACTGGGCGGTGCGGCCACATATGCGGGCCGATCGATTCTCCGCGCAAAATAACGCTTGAATCATTAGGATTCGCGTGATTCAAAGGCAGGCGTGAGCGAACCCGTCCGCCTTGTCTCTTACATCCGCTCAGCGTGGCTTCCCGCGCTGTGCATCGGCCTCGTTGCGTTCTTCGGATGGCACGCGGTCGCGGGCGACACGGGCATTCTCGCGCTCGGCGGCTACAAGGCCGAAGAGGCGCGCCTTGCGAAAGAAGCGGCCGTGGTCGCCAAGCGGAAGGCGGATCTTGAGCGCAAGGTTACGCTCCTCAACCCCTCGAAGGTCGATCCCGACCTTGCCGATGAACTCGTACGCGAGAATCTGGGCCTCGTCCGCGAGGACGAGTTCGTCATCCGTCTCGACAAATAAGCAGCACGGGTTCGCGCTCGCGCTTGAACTTTACACGCGGTCGCACGTATAGCGGCGGTGAAGTAAAAATCTTTACCCTGCGAACCAGAGGAGGGGATCATCGCCGAGCGAACCAAAGAGGCGAAAACCGCGCCCAAGCCCAAACCTTCCGTTCGTAAAACAAAGACTGCTGCATCGCACCGGCAGTCTGAAGTGCGCGAGGGGCTGGATCGGCTGCCCGATTATTCGCCTTACAAGGCCAGCGTCGACGAACTCCTCGATTTCTACCGCCAGATGCTGCTTATCCGCCGTTTCGAAGAAAAGGCGGGCCAGCTTTACGGCATGGGTCTGATCGGCGGCTTCTGCCACCTCTACATCGGGCAGGAAGCCGTCGTCGTCGGCCTCCAGTCCGCGCTGAAGGCGGGCGACAGCGTCATCACCGGCTATCGCGACCACGGCCACATGCTCGCGTGCGGCATCGAATCGCGCGAAGTCATGGCGGAACTGACCGGCCGCGCGGCAGGCATTTCCAAGGGCAAGGGCGGCTCGATGCACATGTTCAGCGTCGAGCACGGCTTCTATGGCGGGCACGGCATCGTCGCCGGGCAGGTGCCGCTCGGCACCGGGCTTGCCTTCGCGCACAAGTACAAAGGCGACGGCAACATCTGCCTCACCTATTTCGGCGACGGCGCCGCGAATCAGGGGCAGGTGTACGAAAGCTTCAACATGGCGGAGCTTTGGAAGCTCCCTGTGGTCTACGTGATCGAAAACAACCAGTACGCGATGGGCACCAGCGTCAACCGCGCGAGCGCCGAAGACCAGCTCTATCGCCGCGGCGAGAGCTTCCGCATCGAAGGCATCCAGGTGAACGGCATGGACGTGCTCGAGGTGCGCGGCGCCGCCCAGATGGCCATCGAATGGGTTCGCTCGGGCAAGGGGCCGCTGCTTCTTGAGCTGAAGACTTACCGCTATCGCGGCCATTCCATGTCCGACCCGGCGAAATACCGCTCGCGCGAGGAAGTGCAGGCGATGCGCGAAAAGTCCGACCCGATCGAGGCCGCGAAGAAGCACCTGCTCGCGGCGGGCGTCGATGAGGCGAAGCTCAAGGACATCGAGAAGGAGGTGCGCGCCATCGTCAACGATTCCGCCGACTTCGCAGAGCAGGCGCCCGAGCCGGAGCTTTCCGAGCTGTATACCGACGTTCTGGTGGGGAGCTACTGATGGCGATCGAGATCAAGCTGCCCGCCATGTCCCCCACGATGGAGGAGGGGACGCTGGCGAAATGGCTGGTGAAGGAAGGCGACGCCGTGAAACCCGGCGATGTGATCGCCGAGATCGAAACCGACAAGGCGACGATGGAGCTTGAAACCGATGAGGGCGGGGTCCTCTCGAAAATCCTCGTGCCGGCGGGGTCGGACGGCGTTGCTGTCGGCACGCTGATCGCGATGATCGACAACGGCGAAGCTGAAGTCGCTACCAAGGCCGAAAAGCCGACCATCAAGGAAGAGGACCCGGCAAAGCTGCCGGAGCAGAAGATCGAAGCGCCGTCGGGCGCCAAAGCGATCCCGACTCCGCAGCCGGAGATTGCGAACGATCCGGAAATCCCGGCAGGCACCAACCTCCGCCGCATGACCGTCCGCGAGGCGCTGCGCGATGCGATGGCCGAGGAGATGCGCACCGACAGCCGCGTCTTCGTGATGGGCGAAGAGGTCGCCGAATATCAGGGCGCCTACAAGGTGACGCAGGGCCTGCTCGAAGAGTTCGGCCCGCAGCGCGTCATTGATACGCCGATCACCGAATACGGCTTCGCGGGCGTCGGCACGGGCGCTGCGATGGGCGGGCTGCGTCCGATCGTCGAGTTCATGACGTTCAACTTCGCCATGCAGGCGATCGACCACATCGTGAACTCGGCCGCCAAGACCAACTACATGTCGGGCGGTCAGATGCGCTGCCCGATGGTATTCCGCGGCCCGAACGGCGCGGCGTCGCGCGTCGGCGCGCAGCACAGCCAGAACTACGGCCCGTGGTACGCAAGCGTGCCCGGCCTTATCGTGATCGCGCCGTACAGTGCGGCGGACGCGAAGGGGCTATTGAAGGCGGCGATCCGTTCGCCCGATCCGGTCGTGTTCCTAGAAAACGAGCTGCTTTACGGCCAGAGTTTCGATGTGCCCGAGGTTGAGGATTATGTCCTCCCGATTGGCAAGGCACGGATCGCGCGCGAGGGGAGCGATATCACCATCGTCTCTTACTCGATCGGCGTCGGCGTCGCGCTCGATGCGGCAAAGACGCTGGCGGAGGAGGGGATCGAGGCCGAGGTCGTCGATCTTCGCACCCTGCGTCCGCTCGACCGCAGCACGGTCCTCGCCAGCCTCAAGAAGACGAACCGCATGGTTGTCGTCGAGGAAGGCTGGCCGCAGTGCTCGATCGCCTCTGAAATCATGGCGATCGTGATGGAAGACGGCTTCGACGATCTCGATGCCCCCGTTCTTCGCGTTACCAATGTGGATGTTCCGCTGCCCTATGCCGCGAACCTCGAAAAAGCTGCTCTCGTGAAGGCCGCCGACGTTGTCGCCGCTGCCAAGCGCGTTACCTACAAGGACTGAACATGCCGATTGACATTACGATGCCCGCGCTGTCGCCGACGATGGAAACGGGGACGCTCGCGAAATGGCTGGTGAAGGAAGGCGACAAGGTCTCGCCGGGTGACGTTATCGCCGAAATCGAGACCGACAAGGCGACGATGGAGGTCGAATCCATCGACGAAGGCGTTGTCGTCAAGATCGTCGTCGCGGCGGGAACGGAGGACGTTCCGGTCGGTCAGCTGATCGCCGTGCTCGCCGAAGAGGGCGAAGAGGTCTCCGCGCCGAAGGCTGCAAAAGCGGAACCGAAAGAGGCTCCGCCGGCCCCCAAGGCCGAAGCGAAGCCCCAGCCGGCGCCCGAACCTGTGAAGGCTGAAGCGCCGAAGCCGGCGGCGCTTTCCCCGGCGGCGACGGATTCGGACGACCGCGTGAAGGCGAGCCCGCTTGCGCGCCGAATCGCCGAAGCCAAGGGCATCGACCTTGGCGACGTTCAGGGCAGCGGCCCCGGTGGACGCGTCGTGAAGGCGGACCTCGACGTCGGCAAACCGGCTGCCGCTGCGCCCGCAGCCAAAGCGACCGCGCCGGCTGCACCCGCAGCGCCTGCAGTGTTCGAGACGGAGATTCCGCACGAGGCCGTGAAGCTCTCGAACATGCGCAAGACCATCGCGCGGCGCCTCACCGAGGCGAAGCAGACGATTCCGCACATCTACCTTACCGTGGATATTCAGCTCGATGCGCTGCTGAAGCTGCGCGGCGAGCTGAACGCAGCGCTGGAGCCGCGCGGCGTGAAGCTGAGCGTCAACGATCTGCTCATCAAGGCGCTCGCTGCCGCGCTGATCGAGGTGCCGGAGTGCAACGTCTCGATCTCGGGCGACCAGCTCTTCAAGTATAGCCGCGCTGACATTTCGGTGGCGGTGTCGATCCCGGGCGGCCTGATCACGCCGATCATCGCGGGCGCGAACGGCAAGAGCCTGTCCGCCATCGCGACCGAGATGAAGGAACTCGCAGGCCGCGCGAAGGAGGGCAAGCTGCAGCCGCACGAGTATCAGGGCGGCACGGCCTCCATCTCCAACATGGGCATGTACGGCATCACGCAGTTCGACGCGGTCATCAACCCGCCGCAGGGCATGATCATGGCGATCGGCGCGGGCGAGAAGCGGCCGTTCGTGGTGAACGACGCGCTCGCCATCGCAACGGTGATGTCGGCGACGGGCAGCTTCGACCACCGCGCCATCGACGGCGCGGACGGCGCCCGTCTGATGCAGGCGTTCAAGCGCCTCGTCGAAAACCCGCTCACCCTGCTCGCGTAAGGATCGGCCATGTCCAGCTATGATCTCATCGTTCTCGGCTCCGGGCCGGGGGGCTATGTCGCGGCGATCCGGGCGGCGCAGCTTGGAATGAAGACGGCCATCGTCGAGCGCGAGCGGCTTGGCGGCATCTGCCTGAACTGGGGGTGCATCCCGACGAAGGCGCTGCTGCGCTCGTCGGAGATCTTCCATTATCTGACGCACGCTTCGGCCTATGGGCTCAGCGCCGAGAAGCCATCGTTCGACATCAAGGCGGTCGTGGCGCGCAGCCGCAAGGTCGCCGACCAGCTGAACGGCGGCGTGAAGGGGCTGATGAAGAAGCACAAGATCGACGTTCATGAGGGCGTCGGTACGCTGACGGGGAAGGGCAAGCTCTCCGTTTCGAAGGACGGCAAGACCACCGAGCTTTCGGCGAAGAACATCATCGTCGCGACCGGCGCGCGCGCCCGCGAGCTTCCGTTCGCCAAGGCCGACGGCAAGCGCATCTGGACGTATCGTCACGCGCTGGTGCCCGAAGCGGTGCCGGAAAAGCTGCTGGTGATCGGATCGGGCGCGATCGGCATCGAGTTCGCGAGCTTCTATTCGGACCTCGGCGCCAAGGTGACCGTCGTCGAGATGCTCGAGCGCATCCTCCCCGTGGAGGACGCCGAGGTGAGCGCGTTCATGGAAAAGGCGCTCACCAAGCAGGGCATGACGATCCACACGAAAACCGGCGTGCAGAAGCTGGAAACGACCGCGAAGGGCGTGAAGGCGGAGATCAAGTTTGCTGACGGCAAGGTTGAAACGCAGGAGTTCAGCCATGTCATCGTCGCGGTCGGCATCGTGCCGAACGTCGAGGACATCGGCCTTGAAAAGCTCGGCGTGAAGCAGCTTCCGAACAAACACATCGAAACGGACGGCTACGGCCGCACCAATGTGGAGGGCATCTGGGCGATCGGCGACGTCACCAGCGGGCCGTGGCTTGCGCACAAGGCGATGCACGAGGCGGTTATCTGCATCGAGAAAATGGCGGGCTCGAAGGACGTTCACGCGATGAGCACCGCGAACATCCCCGGCTGCACCTACTCACGCCCGCAGGTGGCCTCCGTGGGCCTCACCGAAGCGAAGGCGACGGAGGCGGGCTACAAGGTGAAGGTCGGCAAGTTCCCCGCCCTCGGCAACGGCAAGGCGATCGCGCTCGGCGAGACAGAGGGCTTCGTGAAAACGGTGTTCGACGAAGCGACCGGCGAACTTCTGGGCGCGCACATGGTGGGCGCGGAAGTCACCGAGCTGATCCAGGGCTATGTCGTGGCGCGCGAGCTGGAGACGACTGAGGCCGAACTGATGGGCACGACCTTCCCGCACCCAACGCTGTCGGAAATGATGCACGAAAGCGTCCTCGCCGCCTACGGCCGCCCGCTTCACATCTGATTGAGCGACGTCAGGCCGCCGGTGCGAAGGTGCCGGTGGCCTCGTCGAGCACATGCAGAACGCCGTCGCGGATCGCGAAATAGGCGCCGATGAGCTTGAGCTTGCCCGCGGCTTCGCGTTCCGGGATGCACGGGAAGGTGCGGAGGTTCTTGAGCGAGACCTTTACGGCTTCCAGCTCCAGCGCATGTTCCACATCGCGGTCCATGCGGCCGTCGTGCTCGTGAAGGATGCGGTCGCGCGCCTCGTCGAGAAGATCGATCCAGTGGGCGATGAAGCCTCCCGCGCCGGCCGGGGCCCCCTTGAACTTGCTGGTGAGCGCGGCCTGCACGCCGCCGCAGCCGCCGTGGCCCATCACGACGACGTTCTCCACCTCAAGCTGCGTCACCGCGAACTCCAGCGCGGCGGAAACGCCGTGACGCCCGCCACCGATCTCGAACGGCGGCACCAGGTTCGCGATGTTGCGGACCGTGAAAATCTCGCCCGGACCCACGTCGAAGATCATCGCCGGGTCTACACGGCTGTCAGAACACGAGATGATCATCGTTTTTGGGCTCTGGCTCGACCGCAATGCGTCGTAGCGGGCCTTCTGGGCGAGATAGGCACCGCCGCGAAAGCGGTGGTAGCCGTCGATCAATTCATCGAAGCCTGACATGGGAAAGCGGCTAGCCCGATCATGGCGCTCATGCAAGAACTCGCAGTTGGAATATGTTGCTGCCGCCGCTATCTAGGCGCGCATGGCAGACGTTGATCCCGCACCCGTTTCCCCGATCCGCATCCGAAAGCCCGATTGGCTGCGCGTGAAGGCGCCCACAAGCGTGGGCTTTGCGCAGACCCGCAAGCTGATGCGCGATCTCGGCCTCAACACCGTGTGCGAAGAGGCGGCGTGCCCGAATATCGGCGAGTGCTGGACGCAGAAGCACGCCACGGTGATGATCCTCGGCGACACGTGCACACGCGCCTGCGCCTTCTGCAACGTGAAGACGGGAATGCCGAATCCGGTCGATCCGCTGGAGCCGGAGCATGTGGCGACTGCGGCCGCCGAGCTTGGGCTTGAACATATCGTCATCACGAGCGTGGACCGGGACGACCTCGTGGACGGCGGCGCCACGCAGTTCGTGCGCGTGATCGAAGCGCTGCGCCGCCGCGCGCCGAACACCACGATCGAAATCCTGACGCCGGACTTCCGCAACAAGGCGGACGAGGCTGTGAAACGCATCGTCGATGCGCGGCCAGACGTCTATAATCACAACCTGGAAACCGTGCCGAGGCTCTATCCGACGATCCGACCGGGCGCGCGCTACTACCACTCGCTGCGCCTGCTCGAACGCGTGAAGACGCTCGACCCCACGATTTTCACCAAGTCGGGGCTGATGGTCGGGCTCGGCGAGGAGCGGCTGGAGATCCATCAGGTGATGGACGACATGCGCTCCGCCGATATCGATTTCCTCACCATCGGCCAGTACCTGCAGCCGACGCCGCGCCACGCCAAGGTGATCGATTTCGTGACGCCGGACACGTTCAAGTCTTATGCGTCGCTGGGCCGCGCCAAGGGCTTCGCGCTGGTCGCGGCTTCGCCGCTGACGCGCTCTTCGTATCACGCTGGCGACGATTTCGCGAAGCTGAAGGCCGCGCGCCTCGCGAAGCACCAACGCGCCGATGCCTGAACATCGCGAGGTCCGGGTTCTTCCGTACACACCGGAGCAGCTCTTCGATCTCGTCGCCGACGTTGGCCGCTACGGCGAGTTTCTGCCGTGGGTGATCGCGACGCGGGTGAAGTCGCGGAGCGATACGGACATGGTCGCCGACATGGTGGTCGGCTTCAAGGTGTTTCGGGAGACCTTCACCAGCCGCGTGGTGCTGGACAGGCCGCACCATATCCACATCGACTATATCTCGGGGCCGCTGAAGTTCCTCTACAACGACTGGCGCTTCAAGCCCGTCGGCGCTGGAACGGAAGTGGATTTCCACGTCGATTTCGCGTTCCGGCAGTCGATCCTGAACACGCTGGCGGGCGCGTACTTCCACGAAGCCTTCCGCAAGATGGTGACGGCGTTCGAAACGCGCGCCGCCAAGGTTTATGCGGCTACAGGCGCTTCTTCCGTGAGCAACAGTTCGAGCGCGCAGCGCACGGCCTGAAGCCGGATGCCCGTGCGGCCGAGGTCGCCGAACTGTCTCATGTCCGCAACCACGTCTTCCGGGTCCGCATCGCGGATCGCGCGGGCGAAGACGACGGTGCCGACGGGCTTTGATTCCGATCCGCCGTCCGGCCCGGCGATGCCGGTGATCGCCACGGCGACATCCGCTTCGCTGTGCGCGAGCGCGCCCTGCGCCATCGCCCAGGCCGTGGCGATCGAAACCGCGCCGAAGGTTTCGAGCACATCGCCGTGCACGTCGAGCTGCGCTGTTTTCGACTCGTTCGAATAGGTGACGAAGCCGCGCTCCAGCACGGCCGAGGAGCCTGGAATTTCGGTGATCGCACCGCAGACGAGGCCGCCGGTGCAGGATTCGGCAAGCACGACCTTGCGCCCGGCCGCCGCGTTCAGTTCCACCACGCGGCGTGCCAGCGCGAGGATGTCTTCGTCAAACAATGTCACTCTTTTGCTCCCAGCGGGCAAAGTTGCGGGCCGGACGGGGTCTTGCCGGCACCGATACGCATGAAGGCTGTGATCAGGCGCGCGATCTGCGCGTCCTGCAAAGGCAGCATGGCGTCTACGAGGTCATTGGCCATGGCGCAGTCGCTTGCCGACATGTCCTTGATGATCGCGCTCGCCGTCACGCTCGCGACGAGGGGACGCATGGCGTCGCTCTGCTTGCGCATCTCGTCGGCGACGGCCTTGTCTTCCTGCTGACCCAGAAAATGATCGAGCACCACCGGCCAGGCGGCATCACCGCGCGCTTTGAAACGTGTGCGGAGCTGCGGCTGCGCTGCAAGGATCGCCGGCGAGACGGCGGCGTGCCCGGTGCCGCATTGCTCCGCCACGATGGGCGCGACCGTGGCGAGCAGGAAATCGGAAAAGGCGAGGGCCTGCTTTTCGTTCATGCAATCCTTACCGGTTTCAGCATGAGCACTGGAAACCGCAAGGCTCGCCAAGGCCAGAATCAGGACTGGACGTTTCACTTCATCTCCACCGTGCTGAGTCGAATCGAAGCCGTGGCCTGGGCCGCAATGCCTTCCTTGCGTCCCGTGAAGCCAAGCTTTTCCGTCGTTGTGGCCTTGATGCTAACCCCCTCGACCGAGAGCCGCAACAGGGCGGCGACCCGCTGTCGCATGGCATCCCGATGCGGCGCGACTTTCGGCGTTTCGCAGATCAGCGTGACGTCCACGTGATCGATGATGCCGCCGCGCGCGAGGATGAGATCGCGGGCGTGGACTAGAAACTGGTCTGAGGGCGCGCCGCGCCATTTGGGATCGCTCGGCGGGAAATGGTCGCCGATGTCGCCCATCGCTGCGGCGCCGAGCAGTGCGTCGGTCAGGGCGTGGAGGCCGACGTCCGCATCGCTGTGGCCGATGAGGGCATGGTCGTGGGGTACCTTCACGCCGCAAAGCCAGACATGATCGCCGGGGCCGAAACGGTGCACGTCGAAGCCCTGGCCCACGCGCGTGATCAGCCCGGCGCCAAGCAAGGCTTCCGCGCGGGCGAAATCCGTTGGGTAAGTGAGCTTGGCCAAACGTTCATTACCCTCCACGAACGCGACGCTCAGCCCCGCAGCGAGCGCAACTGTGACGTCATCGGTCGCATCGGGAGCGGCCTTGGCATGTGCCGCGCGGATGGCGGCGTACCGAAATGCCTGCGGGGTCTGGACGCGCTTCAGGCGGCTGCGGTCGACCTCGCCGTCGGCGTGGGTTTCGCCGGTGCGCAGGCTGTCGACGACGGGGAGGGCAGGGACGGCGCCGTCGTTTTCGGCGAGCGCGTCCAGTAGCCGGTCGATGACATCATGCGGGAGCAGGGGGCGGGCGGCGTCATGGATCAGAACGAGGTCGGGCGCAAAATCCGCGAGCGCTTCGAGCCCGCGGCGCACCGAGTCCTGCCGCGTCGCGCCTCCGTGGACCGGCAGGGCGCCGAGTCCCTGTGCGGCTTCGGCGAACGCTTCGCCGTCGTCGGGGTGGATGGCCGCCACCACATGACTGATGCCCGGATGGCTCGCGAGCGCGGCAAGCGAACGGCTGAGCACCGGCTGACCCGCGAGCATCCTGTATTGTTTCGGCGCGCCTTCGCCCGCGCGGGAGCCTCTCCCTGCGGCAACGACGATGGCGGCGACCCGTGTTGGTTCACTCATGGGCGGCGGCTTTAGCGCAGGCTGTGCTTGCCGAACAGCCCTGCTTGGGCTATGCGCCGTGCCTTATTTTTGGGCAGCCAATGACCGTGCCGAAACTGAAGCCAATCTCGATTGGACCCGTGCGCATCGAACAGCCGGTGATCCTGGCGCCGATGACCGGCGTCACCGACTTGCCGTTCCGCAAGGTGGTGAAGCGTTTCGGCGCGGGGCTCACCGTCACCGAGATGATCGCCAGCCAGGCGATGGTGCGCGAAACGCGCCAGTCGCTGCAGAAGGCGGCGTGGGATCCTTCCGAAGAGCCGATCTCGATGCAGCTTGCGGGCTGCGAGCCCGGTATCATGGCGGAAGCGGCGAAGCTGAACGCCGATCGCGGCGCGGCGATCATCGACATCAACATGGGCTGCCCGGTGAAGAAGATCGTGAACGGGCATGCCGGCTCCTCGCTGATGCGCGACCTGAAGCTCGCGGCGTCGCTGATCGAGGCGACCGTGAAGGCGGTCGACCTGCCCGTGACGCTGAAAATGCGCATGGGCTGGGACCACGGCAGCCTGAACGCGCCCGAACTCGCACGGATCGCCGAGGATCTCGGCATCAAGCTGATCACCGTCCACGGGCGCACGCGCAACCAGATGTATTCGGGAAGCGCCGACTGGGCGTTCGTGCGCAATGTGAAGAACGCGGTTTCACTGCCCGTGGTGGTGAACGGCGACATCTGCTCGGTGGAAGACGCGCGCACCGCGCTCGAACAGTCCGGCGCCGACGCGGTGATGGTGGGGCGGGGGGCTTATGGCCGCCCGTGGCTGCTCGGCGAGGTGATGGCCGATCTCTGCGACCACCGCTTCAAGGCGCCGACGATCGAGGAGCAGTATCACCTGATCCTCGAGCAGTACGAGATGATGCTGGAGCTTTACGGCACGGATACCGGCGTCAACCTCGCGCGCAAGCACATCGGCTGGTACACTAAAGGGATGCACGGCTCCGCCGAGTTCCGAAACAGCGTCAACCAGGTCGGCGATCCCGCGCGGGTGAAGGCCATGCTCCGCGAGTTCTACGCGCCCTGGCTTGCCCGGGCGGCGGCCTGATATGGCCACTGTGCCTGTGGTTCCCCTGGTTCCGCCGCCATCGGCCGAAGACCTGATCGCAAGCCTGCCGATCCCGATTGTCCTCATCGACGCCAACGGCGCGCCCGCGCGGATGAACACGGCTGCCGAGGACATGTTCAACCTCAGCGAACCGGCGCTTGTCGATCGGGGCTGGGGCGCGATCTTCCCGGAAGACAGCGCCGTGCGCGCGGTGCTGTTCGAGGCGGTCGCCACCGGCGGCGAGTTCGCGGCCTATGACCTCGAAATCGCGTTCATCGGCGGGCGCCGCGTGACCGCCGACCTGCTGGTTTCACCCGTGCCGGATTCGCCCGGCTGGTCGACGCTGGTGTTTCAGCGCCGGGCGGCCGCGACGATGGTGAACCGTCAGCGCGAACAGGTGGGCGCCGCGAAGACCGCAGTAGGCGTCGCAGCAATGCTGGCGCACGAGATCAAGAACCCGCTTTCGGGGATTCGCGGCGCGGCGCAGCTTCTGGCGCAGGACGGTGACCCCGAACTCACCGATCTTATCTGCACCGAAGTCGATCGCATCAGCACGCTGATCGATTCGATGGAAGAGTTCACCGATACGCGGCCGCTGAAGCGGCAGCCGGAAAATATCCACCTGATCCTTGGCCATGTGCGCCGCCTCGCCGAGCACGGCTTCGCGCGCGATGTGGAGTTCGACGAGGATTATGACCCCTCGCTGCCGGACGTGGACGGGGACCGCGACGCACTCATCCAGATTTTCGTGAACCTCGTGAAAAACGCGAGCGAAGCGACAGGAAACAAAGGCAGGATACGTCTACGCAGCGCATACCGGCACGGCCTGAAGGTTGCGGTGAAGGGCTCCAAGCGGCGAATGTCCGTGCCCATCGAGGTCTGCGTGATCGACGACGGCCCCGGCGCGCCTGCGGACGTCGCCGAACACCTGTTCGATCCGTTCGTCTCGTCGAAGCCCGGCGGTACGGGGCTTGGCCTCGCGCTCGTCGCGAAGCTTGTGGGCGACCACGGCGGGCTCATCGAGTACGACCGGCACAACAACCCGCCGCGCACGATCTTCCGCGTGCTGCTGCCGACGGCGGGCAGCCAGTGAGCCGCACCGGAACGATCATCGTCGCCGATGACGACGCGGCGATCCGCACGGTCGTGCGGCAGGTGCTGGTGCGCGCGGGCCATGAGGTGCGGACCACGGATACGGTCGCGGGCCTCTGGCAACTGATCGAAGCGGGGGTAGGGGACGCGGTGATTACCGACGTCGTGCTGCCCGATGCCGACGGGCTCGATGCCGTGCCGCGTATCCTCGCGCGCCGCCCCGGCCTTCCCGTGATCGTGATGAGCGCGCAGAACACGCTGGCGACGGCGGTGCGCGCGACCGAGAATGGTGCGTTTGAATATTTGCCGAAACCCTTCGATATCAACAAGCTTTCGGCCGTTGTTTCCGCTGCACTCGAACAATCGCAGGCGCCCGCACGCAAAGCGGCGGCGAAAGAGGAAGGGGACGGCCTGCCGCTGATCGGCCGTTCGCCCGCGATGCAGGAGGTGTACCGCACGATCGCGCGTGTCGTGCCCACCGACCTCACCGTGCTCATCCTCGGCGAATCCGGCACCGGCAAGGAGCTCGTGGCAAAGGCGCTGCACGACCTCGGATCGAGGCGGACGGGACCGTTCGTGGCGGTGAACATGGCGGCAATCCCGCGCGAACTCATCGAATCCGAACTGTTCGGACACGAGCGCGGCGCCTTTACCGGCGCGCAGGCCCGCGCGATCGGCCGCTTCGAGCAGGCGCAGGGCGGCACATTGTTCCTCGACGAGATCGGCGACATGCCGATGGAGGCGCAAACGCGGCTGCTCCGCGTGCTCCAGTCGGGTGAATTCACCACAGTCGGCGGGATGCGGCCGATCAAGGCGGACATCCGCATCGTTTCCGCGACGAACAAGGACCTGCGCCGCCTCGTCGATGCCGGGCTGTTCCGCGAAGACCTGTTCTACCGGCTGAACGTGGTGCCGCTGCACCTGCCGCCACTCAGAAGCCGTGTCGACGACATCGCCGAACTTGCAACGCACTTCCTGCGCCGCGCCGAGGCGGAAGGGCTGCCGGCAAAAACGCTCGAACCCGAAGCCATCCTGCGCCTGCAGGCGCACGACTGGCCGGGCAACGTGCGCGAGCTTGAAAACCTGATGCGGCGCTTCGCGGCGCTCGAACGCTCTGACGTCATTTCCGCCGCCAGCGTCGAGGAGGCACTGCGCAGCGAGCGCGTGCCTGCCGGACGCGCGGAAACCGACAGCCGCGGACTTGCGGGCTCCGTGGAGTCGCACCTCGCGCGCTATTTCGATACGTTCGGCGACGATCTGCCGCCGGACGGGCTTTACGAGCGCGTGCTCGCGGAGCTTGAAAAGCCGTTGTTGCTACTCAGCCTTGCAGCAACGCGCGGCAACCAGATCCGCGCCGCGAAACTGCTCGGCATCAACCGCAACACACTGCGCAAGAAGCTGAATGATCGCGGCATCGATGCGGTGGCGCTGCGTCCTGCGGGTCCGCCTGTCGGTCGTTCAGGCTGATTTCAGCTTCGGATCGTTACCGGGGTGCAGCAACTGTGTATTTGCGGCAACAGGCAAAGTGGTTAAGCTGCACTTGAATATGTCCGCGACTGCATCCCCCAAGCCGCCATCGCCGCACCGCAGGCTGCGTCGCCGCATAAGTCGCTGGGTTTCGCGCGTCGAACTCTACCCGCGGCTGGAAGTCGCGCTGGGGCTGATCGCCGTCGCGGTGGGCTGCGCGAGCTATTTCGCGCTCACCGACACGTTCTTCACCGCCGCGAACACGCCTTCGGGGCGCACGATCCTGCTGGTCGCGAACCTTGTGCCGCTGATGGCGCTGCTCGTGCTGATCGGCCGCCGCTTCGTGATCCTGCGCGTGAACCGGCGGCGCGGGCTTGCCGGCGCGCGGATGCACGTGCGCATGGTGGCGCTGTTCTCGGCGATCGCCGCGATCCCGACGCTGCTCGTCGTCGTATTCGCCTCGCTGCTTTTCCAGTTTGGCACGCAGTTCTGGTTTTCGGACAACGCCCGCACCGTCCTAGAGAACGCCGAGCAGGTCGCGCATTCCTACGTCGCCGAAAACCGGCAGCGCATCGTGGCGGACATCGAGGCGATGGGCACCGACGTCTACGAGTACGCCAACAGCTACGGCGTCGATTCCGCAGGCTTTGCCGACGGCCTCGCGTTCCAGGTCGCGGCCCGCAACCTCACCGAGGCGAGCGTCTTCACGCTGAACGGCGAGGATTATCATATCTACGCATCGGTCGGGATGAGCGGCGCGCCGCTGGAGCAGCGTATCCTGCCCACGGACATCGCGCGGGCGCGATCGGGCCGAGCGAGCGTGCTCGCGACCGCTTCGGACCGCGTGGAGGCGATCGTCCGCATCGATCCGCTGCTCGAACGCTATGTTTACGTCAGCCGCAGCGTCGATCCTGCCGTGCTCCAGTCCGCGCAGCGGGCGGAAGGGGCGATGAACGAGTATGACGCGCTGCTCGCGCGCTCCAAGAGCCTGCAATGGCAGTTCAATCTCGCGCTGTTCGTGATTGCGCTGCTGATCCTTGCCGCCGCCATCCTTTCGGCGCTGTGGCTCGCCAACCGGCTGGTGGCGCCGATCGGACGGCTTGTGCGCGCCGCCGAGAAGGTGGGGGCGGGCGACCTTGCCGCGCGCGTGCCCGTTCGCAACAGCCCGGACGAGGTCGGCACGCTGGCGCGCACCTTCAACCGCATGACACGGCAATTGCAGGCGCAGACGAGCGCGCTTGTTGCCGCCAACGAACAGCTCGACGCGCGGCGTCAGTTCACCGAAGCGGTGCTCTCCAGCGTCTCGGCGGGCGTGATCTCCATCGATGAAGAGGGGCATATCCGCCTCGTCAGCCATTCTGCCGCTGACCTCCTCGAAATGACCGAAGAGGCGCTTGGCGGCATGACCATCGAGGAGGCGGTGCCCGAATTTTCGGGGCTTCTGGAAGAGACGCGCGCCTCCGGGCAGGCATCCGGTCAGGTGCGCATCGCGCGCGGCAACGACGTGCAGACGCTGCTCGCGCGCATGGGCGGCGTTTCGGAGGGCAGCCAAGGCTATGTGATCACCTTCGACGACATCACGCAGCAGCTCGCCGACCAGCGGCGCGCGGCCTGGGCGGACGTGGCGCGGCGCATCGCGCACGAGATCAAGAACCCGCTGACGCCGATCCAGCTTTCCGCCGAGCGCCTGCAGCGGCGCTACGGCAACAAGATCGAGGAGGGGGCGGACACGTTCCGCAGCCTGACCGAAACGATCGTGCGGCAGGTGGGCGATCTTCGCCAGATGGTCGATGAGTTCTCGTCGTTCGCGCGGATGCCCAAGCCCGTGTTCAGGCCGGAATCGTTCCTCGACATCGCGCGGCAGGCGATATTCCTTCAGGAGGTCGCGCACAGCGATTTCGACTATGAGATGGATGTGGCTTCCGGATTGCCGGCATTCATTTGCGACCGCCGCCAGATCGCGCAGGCGCTCACCAACCTCCTCAAGAACGCGGCCGAATCCGTCGCCGCGCGCTGCAAGGACGGCGACGTGCAGGGCCGCATCGCGCTCACCGCGCGCTTTACCGAGCCCGATACGCTCGTGGTGACGGTGACCGACAACGGCATCGGCCTTCCCGCGAGCCAGCGCGACCGGCTGACTGAGCCCTATGTGACGACGCGGGTGAAAGGCACGGGCCTCGGCCTCGCCATCGTCAAGAAAATCGTGGAGGAGCACGATGGCGTGCTCGATCTGCGTGACGTGGAGGGCGGCGGCGCCTCCGCGGTGATGAGTTTCGATCTGGCCGCCCTGCAGGCCCATGTCTCGCAGGAACCGGGCGTTCCGGAAAAAGTCGCAGTTCAGCAAAGGTAGATGTGTGGCGCTTGATATTCTGATCGTCGACGATGAAGCCGATATCCGGGAACTGATCGCAGGTGTCCTTGATGACGAGGGCTATGAAACGCGCACGGCGGGGGACAGCGACAGTGCGCTCGCCGCGCTCAGCGAACGGCTGCCGAGCCTGCTCGTGCTCGACATCTGGCTGCAGGGATCGAAGCTCGACGGGATCGAGCTCCTGGAGGTCGTGAAGCAGCGCAATCCGGGGCTTCCGGTCATCATGATCTCCGGCCACGGCAACGTGGAGACGGCGGTCGCGGCGATCAAGCGCGGAGCCTACGACTTCATCGAAAAGCCGTTTCAGGCGGACCAGCTGATCCACACCGTGGAGCGCGCGACCGAAGCGGAGCGCCTGCGCCGCGAGAACGAGGAACTCCGCACGCGCGCGGGCATCGAGGGCGAGCTCACCGGCTCCTCCGCCTTGATCAACGGGGTGCGCGCGACGCTGAAGCGCGTTGCCGCCACCGGCAGCCGCGTGCTGATCGACGGCCCGCCGGGCTCCGGGAAGGAAGTCGCCGCGCGCCTGCTGCATCAGTGGTCGCCGCGCGCGAACGGCGCGTTCGTGGTCGTCGCCGCCGCGCGCCTCCATCCGGACCGCTTCGAGGAGGAACTGTTCGGCGTCGAGGAGGACGGCCAGCCCGTGCGCATCGGCCTCTTCGAGCAGGCCCACGGCGGCACGCTGTTCCTCGACGAGGTCGCGGACATGCCGCTTGCGACACAGGCCCGCATCCTGCGCGTGCTCACCGAGCAGATGTTCCAGCGCGTGGGCGGGGCGCGCAGCGTGAAGGTCGATGTGCGCGTCGTCAGCAGCACCTCGCGCGATCTTGCAGGGGAAATCGCCGCCGGGCGCTTCCGCGAAGACCTGTTCTACCGCCTCAGCGTCGTGCCCGTGCACCTGCCGCCGCTTTCGGAGCGCCGCGAGGATATCGGGGAGCTTGCCGACTATTTCCTTGCCAAGCTCTCGGCGGAGCGCCGGATTCCGACGCCCCGGATGAGCGAGGACGCGATGGCGGCGCTGCAGATGTACGACTGGCCGGGCAATGTCCGCCAGCTGCGGAACATCATCGAGCGCACGCTGATCCTGACGCCGCCCGAGCGGGCGCAGCGTGTCGAGGTGGACATGCTGCCGTCGGAGATCATCGCCGAACCGGCAAAATTGATGCCGAACGAGGCGGTGCGGTCGATTATGGGCACGCCGCTGCGCGAGGCGCGCGAATCCTTCGAACGCGAATATCTGCGCGTCCAAATTCGTCGTTTTTCGGGAAACATCTCGCGAACGGCGGTGTTTATCGGCATGGAACGCTCTGCGCTGCACCGAAAGCTGAAGGCGCTCGGGCTCTCCGATCCCGGAAAAGCAGACGAGGAAGTAAATTCCGACACTTGACGGGAAGCGCCTGACCCCCAAATAGTGTGCCCGCGCCTACGGCAATCGGGCGCAGTGTAAAAGGATTCGAGGGGGACATGGCAGACAAGGCCAATAACTTGCAGGACGTGTTCCTGAACGCGGTCCGTAAGAGCAAGACGCCGGTGACGATGTTTCTCGTAAACGGCGTAAAATTGCAGGGTGTCATCACCTGGTTCGATAATTTTTCGGTTCTGCTTCGTCGTGACGGTCATTCGCAGCTCGTTTACAAGCACGCGATTTCCACGATCATGCCGGCAAGCCCCGTTCAATTGTTTGAGCCCGAGAAAGACGGCGACGACGATTGACCGACCCTGACGCCGGAACGCCGCCGCAATCCGGGGGCAGACGGCGTAAGCAGTTCCACAGCTTCGGAGCGCACGACGACGTGCGCGGCGTCAGCGTGGGCACGAAGGCGCTTGTCATCGTGCCCGATATCGTGCGCCGCGACGCCGCCGTGCGCCGCGATGCCGAAGCGCGGCTTCAGGAAGCGAAGAGCCTTGCCGGCGCGATCACGCTCGACGTGGTTGCGACGCGCATCCTGCGTGTCCGCGATCCACGCCCCGCCACGCTGATCGGCGCGGGGCAGGTGGAAGCCATTGCCGAACTTGCCAAGGAAACCGGCGCGGAACTCATCGTCGTTGATGGTGCGCTCTCGCCGCTGCAGCAGCGCAACCTCGAAACTGGCACGGGCACCAAGGTGATCGACCGAACCGGGCTCATCCTCGAAATCTTCGGGGAGAGGGCGGCGACGCGGGAAGGGCGGCTTCAGGTGGAGCTTGCCCACCTCGGCTATCAGGCGAGCCGGCTCGTGCGATCGTGGACCCATCTCGAGCGCCAGCGCGGCGGCTTCGGCTTCCTCGGCGGCCCCGGCGAGACGCAGATCGAAACCGACCGCCGCCTGATCCGCGAACGCATGGCGCGGCTGCGCAAGGACCTCGGCGAGGTCACCCGCACGCGCGGACTGCAGCGCCGCCAGCGCAAGAAGGCGCCGTATCCGGTGATCGCGCTCGTCGGCTATACGAACGCCGGAAAGTCCACGCTTTTCAATCGTTTGACCGGCGCTTCGGTGATGGCGAAAGACCTGCTGTTCGCAACGCTCGACCCCACGATGCGGGCGATCGCGCTGCCCGGCATCGACAAGGCGATCCTCTCCGACACCGTCGGTTTCGTCTCCGAGCTGCCGACGATGCTCGTCGCGGCGTTCCGCGCCACGCTCGAGGAGGTGCTCGACGCAGACATCATCGTCCACGTCCGGGACATCGCGCACCCGGAAACCGAAGCGCAGAAGCGTGACGTCATCGACGTGCTCACCGAACTCGGCGTGGATCCAGACGGTGGCCGACCGATCATCGAGGCGCTCAACAAGGCGGACCTGCTCGACGCGGAAGCGCGCAAGGCCGCGCTCGAACAGGCTGCCGCACCCAATAATGTGCTGCTTTCGGCGGTGAGCGGGGAAGGGGTGGACGACCTCCGCAGGCTCATCTCCGACACGCTGCTGCGCGATGCGCGCGTTCACAGCTTTGTCGTTGGCGCCGGCGACGGCAAGCGGCTGGCGTGGCTGGAAAACAATGGCCTGGTGCTGAAGCGGCGCGCGAAGGGCGAGACCGTGGAACTGCAGGTGCGGATCAGCGACGAAGACAGGTCCCGTTTTCTGGCGCTTCCCTAACGCTCCGACGCCTTGACCCGCTGCCACAGTGTTTCGAGGGCATCGATATCCATATCGGACAACGACCTGCCTGCCATCGCTTCCACGGCATTGAAGCGACGTTCGAACTTGGCATTGGCCGTGCGCAGTGCCTCTTCGGCGTCGATGCCGAGGTGCCGCGCGTAATTGACCACCGCGAACAGCAGATCGCCGACCTCGCCGGCGCGCGAGGCATCGTCGGCCGCCTCGACCTCGGCGAGTTCCTCGTCGATCTTGGCGCGCGGGCCTGAGGCGTCAGGCCAGTCGAAGCCGACACGCGCCGCGCGGCGCTGCAACTTCTGCGCACGCATCAGTGCGGGGAGGCCGAGCGCCACACCGGCAAGCGCGCCCTGATCGCCGCGCTCGCGGGCCTTCTGCTCCTCCCACGCCGCCGTCTGGGCGTTTGCATCCGCGATGCTGGCATCACCGAATACGTGCGGGTGGCGGCGGATCATCTTGTCCGCAATCGCGGAGGTGACGTCAGCCAGCGCGAAATGCCCGGTCTCGGTCGCCATCTGGGAATGGTAAACGACCTGAAGCAGGAGGTCGCCAAGCTCGCCCTTGAGATCGACCATGTCGCCGCGCGCAATGGCATCGGCGACTTCATAGGCTTCCTCGATCGTGTACGGTGCGATGGACGCGAAATTCTGCTCGATATCCCACGGGCAGCCGCTCGCCGGATCACGCAGCGCGCGCATGACGTCAGCGAGACGGGCGTAGGCTTCGGCGGCGGTTTCCTTGCTCATGGAAGCCGGCGTAATGGCAGGAGGGGATTCGGAAAAGAGCGTTGATACGCCCTGTCAGTTGCAACGATAATATATATTATGTTAAATCAACTGTCGCGATTTGCCGCCATTCGGGCCATCCCCCCGGCCATTTTCCCGAATGCGTCGTTCATGCGGGTCGCGAGGTCGGCGTCGATATCGCTTTCGGAAAGCGCGCGTGACATTGCGTCCGTCCACTGCTGCGATGTCTCTGCGCTGATCGGCAGCGCGGCGTGCGCCGACATCACGCAGACGCCAACGTTCTCTTCGAACCAGTCGCGCGGTCCGCCGAGCCAGCCCGTGAGGAATCCTGCAAGTGATCGCCGCATCGGCGCCAGATCCGGCGCGTGCATCGCGCGCAGCGCCGCATACTCGGGCTCGCTCTCCATGAGATCGTAGAAACGGTCGACGAAGCGCCTGACGGCGGCTTCTCCGCCAAGGCTGTCGTATGGTGTCGTGCTCGTGCCGGATTCGCTCATGAAACCGATCAACCGGGCCTTTGACGAACCTTCCTTGATCCAGATCAAGTTCCTGTGTTTACCGCCACGAATGCGGGAGCCGAACGCCCGGTTTTGCGTTAACGGTGCGGTTCCACGAATGTACGGGGCGACCGGAACGTAGCCGGAGAACAAATGGTAAACGAAGAGCAGGGCGGTGACGCTCCCCTCGCCCCGATCCTTGAGGCCGGGCGCAATTGCTGGCGTATCGAACGGTCGGCGCGTGCGGCAGCGGTCGTCGATGCCGCCGACTACTATCATTACGTGCGTGAAGCGATGATCGCAGCGCGGCGGCGCATCCTCATCATCGGCTGGGACTTCGACACGCGCATCACGCTGGAGCCCGACGAGAACGGCCAGGGCGAGAGCCTGGGCCATTTCTTCCTGCGGCTGGCGCGCGAGAACCCGGCGCGCCAGATCGACATCCTGAAATGGAGCTTCGGCGCGCTGAAGCAGTTCTTGCGGCCGCGTGCGGCGTGGATGCTGCTGCGCTGGCAACTGACGCGTGCGATCGATTTCCGCTTCGACAGCTTCCACCCCATCGGGTGCAGCCACCACCAGAAGATCGTGGTGATCGACGAGCGCTTCGCGGTGTGCGGCGGCATCGACATCTCATGCGCGCGCTGGGACACCAATGCTCATGCGGACGACGACGCGCGGCGCAAGCTGCCGGACGGCAAGCCTTATGGCCCGTGGCATGACGTCACCATGATGCTGGACGGCGATGCGGCGCGCGCGCTTGCCGACCTTGGCCGCGACCGCTGGCAGCACGCGACGCGCCACGACCTCCCGCCGGTGGAGGACGATCACGACCACTGGCCGATCGATGCGGCAGTGGACTTCCGCGACGTCGACATCGCCATTGCACGGACGCGCGCCGCATGGCGTGACTGCGACGAGGTCCGCGAGATCGAAGCGCTGTGGCTGGACATGATCGCGACCGCGCAGCGCTTTATCTATATCGAGAACCAGTATCTGACCTCGGGCAAGATCGCCGCCGCCATCGCCGTGCGTATGGCCGAGGACGACCCGCCGGAAATCGTGGTGGTGACGCCCCGCGCGGCGGACGGCTGGCTGGAGCAGAAGGCGATGGATGCAGCGCGCATTCAGCTGGCGCGCGCTATCGCCGAGGCCGACAGGCACCATCGTTTCCGCATCTATGTGCCCGTCACCAAAGGCGGTGCAGACATCTATGTCCACGCCAAGGTCGCGATCGTCGACGACCGGCTGCTCAAGATCGGATCGGCGAATCTCAACAACCGCTCGATGGGACTCGACAGCGAGTGTGACGTCATTATCGATGCCGCCCTCCCCGCCAACGCCGGGACGCCTGCGGCGATCGCAGCGCTGCGCACCAGGCTGATCGCCGAGCATCTGGACGTGACGCCCGACGCGTTCGACGCACGGTTCAAGGCGACGGGTTCGCTCGTTGATTCCATTGAGGCGCTACGCGGCGCCGGCAAGACGCTCGAGCCGCTCGACCTCGAAAAGCCGGGGCCGCTCGATCAGTTCATTGCCGATAACGAACTGCTCGACCCCGAGAAGGCGGAGGGCTTTTTCGAACCGCTGCACAAACGCGGCCTGCGGGTACGCTGGCGGGAGGGTATGGCGCGGCTAAGGGCGCGCCGCCAGCGGAGGCGCAGAAGGTGACGGCGCGCCTCAGGGGCGCAGGATCAGCGTGTCGCCCTCGACGCGCCAGCTCTTCAGCGTGCGCAGGAAGCGCATCCCGAGGAGGTTCGTGCCGAGCGCGCCTTCATTGACGCTGGCGGGCATGTCGCGCAGCGTGATGTCCCCGATCGTGAGCTCCCCGAGCCGGACGCCGGCGGTGCGGACACTGCCGTTCGCGGTTTCGGCCATGCCGTCGAAGCGGAGCGTATCGGGGCTGAACCCGGCGCGCGCGGCGGTTTCTATGGTGAGCACGATGTCGGTGGCGCCGGTATCCACCATGAAGAGCGCGCTCTCGCCATTGATCGTGCCGCGCACATAGAAGTGCCCGTCCTCGCGCGCGCTGAGCAGCATCTCCTCGCCTTCCGTGCGCGGGCTAGCGGGATCGAGCGCGCCGCGGATCGCGGGCCACTGCGTGACGAGGAAAATGAGGCCGCCGAAGATCAGCACCCACGACAGCGCCATTTTCAGCGTTCTCGCCGCGCCGACTTCGCGGAGGCGCGGGACGAGGCTCATCAGGATGAGGACGGCAAAGCCCACTGAGCTGATGAGCGCAGCCTTCTCGCCCGAGCTCAGCGCTTCGAACATGCGCCTAAAGCTCCACCGTCAGCATATCGTATCCGGGCTCGACACCCGGCGGCATGCTCTTGGCAAGGGTGGCATAATCCATGGAATTATCCATGTGCGTGAGGATCGCGCGGCGCGGACGCAGGCGCGCGATCCAAGACAATGTGCGATCGAGATGGCTGTGCGTTGGGTGCGGCTTGCGGCGGAGCGCATCGACGATCCACAGGTCGACGCCCTTCACGGCATTGTCGGCGGAGAGCGTCAGGTCGCTGATGTCGGTCGAATAGGCCATCGAATGCCCGGCGTGATCGACGCGGAAGCCGGTGGAACGGATTGGGCCGTGGACCTGCTCGAACGGCGTCACCGTCATCGGGCCCACGGTGAACTTCGCGCCGAGTTCGTGCGCCACGCAGCTCGGCGGATAACCGAGCCCGCCCGAGAATATATAGTCGAAGCGCGCCTTGAGGACACGCCATGTATCCGCCGTCGCATAGCAGTCGACGGGTTTGCGCATGATATGAAAAATCTGGCGCAAGTCGTCGATACCATGGGAATGGTCGGCGTGATCGTGCGTGTAGAGCACGGCGTCGACGCGCGCGACGTTGGCGCTGAGGAGCTGCTCGCGAAGATCCGGGCTCGTATCCATGATGATGACGTGGCCCTCGGCCTCGACCATCACGGAGACGCGGCGGCGGCGGTTCTTCGGCTCATTCGGATCGCAGGCGCCCCAATCGTTGCCGATGCGGGGTACGCCGCTCGACGTGCCGCTTCCAAGGACGGTGACCTTCACGCGCGCGCCTTCGCGAACAGCCGGTAGAAGTTTTCGCTCGTCGTCCGGTCGAGGTCTTCGTAGCGGACGCCGCGCTTCTCGGCGAGGAAGGCGGCGGTGTGCGTCACGAACGCGGGCTCGCAGGTCTTGCCGCGCTTCGGCACGGGCGCGAGGAACGGGGCGTCGGTTTCCACGAGCAGGCGATCCTCCGGGATTTCTGATGCGAATTCAGCAAGATCGACGGCATTCTTGAAGGTGACGATACCGGAGATCGAGATGTAGAAGCCGAGGTCGAGCATCTTGCGGCCGAACGCGGCGCTGGCAGTAAAGCAGTGGATTACAGCCGGGTAGGCGCCCTTCCCCAGTTCATCCGCCATGATCTCCAGCGTGTCGGCTTCCGCCTCGCGCGTGTGGACGATCACCGGCAGGCCGGTTTCGCGCGCGGCGGCGATGTGGCGGCGGAAGCTCTCGCGCTGACGCTCGCGGTCGCTCTTGTCATAATAATAATCGAGGCCGGTTTCGCCGATGCCCACGACGCGCGGATGGTGCGTTGCCGCAACGAGCTGCGTCTTCTCGATAGCCTCGCTGTCCGCCTCATGCGGATGGACGCCGACGCTTGCCCAGATGTCCGTTGTGCCTGCGGCGATCCGAATGACGTCATCCCACTCGCTGCTGCGTGTCGAGATGGCAAGCATCGCCGAAACACCGGCCTCGCGGGCACGCGTGATGACGCCCGCCTGATCTTCGACGAGGCCGGGGTAATTCAGGTGGCAGTGGCTATCAACCGGCATCAGGCTCGGCATCCACGTAGCGCGGAAAGACGCCCTGCGGCGCTTCGAGGCGGAAAGCGGAGGCGGCGAGACGCGCGTACCAGTCGCTGCCGAGACTCGCGAAATCGCGGTCGGCTTCAGGCACGCCCATTTGATCCAGCAACCTTGCAGCCGATGCCGGGATCACCGGCGAGATCGCGACGGCGAGATCGTGGATCGCACCGAACAGCGTGCCGAGCACGACCTTCATGCGTTCAGGGTCAGTCTTCTTGAGCTTCCACGGCTCCTGCGCGTCGATGTAGGCGTTGCAGGCGAAGACGGCGTGCAACCAGGCTTCGACGCCGCGCGAAAGATCGTAGGCCTCGAATGCGGCGCGGAGGCTGTCGCAGCCTTCACGAACGGCGGCGAGCAATGCGGCATCCGCTTCATTTTTTTCAAGCGATGCGGGAAGAACGCCATCCAGGTTTTTGAAAACCTGAGATAAAGTGCGCTGCGCGAGGTTGCCGAAGCTGTTCGCGAGGTCGGCGTTCGTGCGCGTGACGATCGCCTCGTGGCTGTAGCTGCCATCCTGCCCGAACGGCACGTCGCGGATCAGGAAGTAGCGGAGCTGATCGACGCCGTATTCCTCCGCCATCGCCAGCGGCTCGACGACGTTGCCGAGCGACTTCGACATCTTCTCGCCCTTGTTGAGCACGAAACCGTGGCCGAACACCTTGCGCGGCAGTTCGACGCCTGCGGACATCAGGAACGCGGGCCAGTAGACGGTGTGGAAACGCACCACGTCCTTGCCGATGATGTGGACGTCGGCGGGCCATCGTTCCTTATAGGATTCATCGGGATAGCCCGTTCCGGTCAGATAATTGCTGAGCGCATCGAGCCACACGTACATGACATGGCCGGGGGCATCGGGCACCGGAATGCCCCAATCGAAGCTGGTGCGCGAAATCGACAGATCGCTGAGCCCGCCGCGGACGAATTGCAGCATCTCGTTGCGGCGCGTGGCGGGCTGGATGAAGTCCGGGTTCTGCTCGTAGAGGTCGAGCAGCGGCTGCTGGTATTTGGAGAGACGGAAGAAATAGCTCTCCTCGACGGTCCATTCGACGGGCGTGCCCTGCGGCGAGAGCTTCTCGCCGCCCTCGCCCGGCACCAGCTCGCTCTCGTCGTAATAGGCTTCGTCGCGAACCGAGTACCAGCCTTCGTAGCGGCCGAGATAAATGTCGCCGTTCGCTTCCATACGTCGCCAGAGCTCTTGCACGCAGGCATAGTGCGCCGGCTCCGTGGTGCGGATGAAGCGATCATGGCTGATGTTGAGAGTCGCGCACATCTCCTTGAAATGCGAGACCATTCCCTCAACGAACGTGCGCGGGTCGGTATCCGCGTTGCGCGCCGCCTGCGCGATCTTCAGCCCATGCTCGTCGGTGCCGGTCATGAAGAACACGTCGTCACCGGCGAGCCGATGATAACGCGCGATGACGTCGGTCGCGATATCCTCGTAGGCGTGGCCCATGTGCGGGCGGCCGTTCGGATACGAGATGGCGGTCGTGATGTAGAATTTCCGCTTGGCACTCATGCGGGGGCGCTTGCTTTGCTACCGGGGGTTATCGAGTTCGCCCACGTATCCCGCCAGTTCGAACGCGACAACCTGCGGATCGTAGGCAAGCGGCACGGCCTCGGCGGCGAGGGCGTGGGCCTTCTCCCACAGCTGGAGCGCGCGTGCAAGCGATGCGCCCGTGCGCCCGCGCGCCGCGCCGGCGATGAAGGCGGGGACCAGCTCGACGAACGCCTCGTAGCGTGCCTGCGCGGTCTTGCCGGCGAGCGACTTCGCCAGCGCCATCGCATCGCCCTCCCCCTTCGCGAGCCCGACAAGCGCCTCGGTGAGCTTGCCGACATCGAGCCCGGCGAAGCGCAGCGCGCGGCCCGGCGAGCCTTCGGCGAGCGGCACCAGCGCCTCGACCTCCGCCGCGCTGCTGTCTTCGAGTTCGCGGGTGAGCACCGCGCGCACATCGGCGTCGGCGAGCGGCTGGAAGCGGAGCGTGCGGCAGCGCGAGCGGATCGTCGGCAATAGCCGCACCGGGCTGTGGCTGACGAGGAGGAACAGTGTTTTTTGCGGTGGCTCCTCAAGATTCTTGAGGAAAGCATTGGCAGCGCTGCGATTCATCTCGTCGGCAGCATCGACGACAACGACACGCCACCCGCCAAGACCCGGCTTGGACTGGAACAGCGACTGCAGATCGCGGATCTGCTCGACGACGATCTCGGCGCGAAGCGCGCCGCGATCGTTGAGGCCGCGCTGGAGAATGCGTAGATCGGGATGGCTGCCCGCCTCGATGAGCGCGAGCGCGGGGTGCGGCGCGCCCTTGCCGTCGGTCAGCACGAAGCGTGCAAGCGCCTGTGCCACGCTCGCTTTGCCGATGCCGGGCGGGCCCGTGAGCAGCCACGCATGGTGCACCTTGCCCTGATCCCACGCCGCGCGGAACATCTCCTGCTGCGCCTGATGCCCGATGATGCCGCTCACAGGCCGAAACGCTCCGCGACCACAGACCAGACCGCGTCGGTGACGTCATCCACGGGCGCGTCGCTTGGAATCACGGAAACCTCGGGGAAGGACAGGAAACGATCGCGCACAGCCTTGTGGAAGGCGGGCGGCTCACCCTCGAAGCGGGCCTCGCCCCCTGCCCGCCCGGCGGCGCGGGCAAGGCCGAGTGCGGGGTCGACATCGAGCACGATGGTCAGATCGGGCCAGAGGTCGCCGGTCGCGAAGGCGTGAAGGCGCCGCAGTTCGGTTTCATCGAGCCCGCGCGCCGCGCCCTGATAGGCGAGCGTCGAGTGCACGTAGCGGTCGCAGAGCACCCACTGGCCCTCGGCAAGCGCGGGACGGATGAGGCGCGCGACATGATCGGCGCGGGCGGCGTTCACGAGCAGCGCCTCGACGCGCCCGTCCCAGCGCCCCGGCTCGCCTTCGACAAGCAGCTGACGGATATCCTCCGCGCCCGGCGTGCCGCCGGGTTCGCGTGTGGTGATGACAATGACGTCCTGCGCGGAGAGACGCGCGGCAAGGCGGCGGAGCTGGGTGCTCTTGCCGCTGCCCTCCCCGCCTTCGAAGCTGATGAAGCGCCCGCCCACGCGGCCTCAGCCGCCGAACACGTGCCTGAACGCCGCCATCATGCGGCCGAGCGGCCCTGCCTTCTCGACCGCTTCGGCGGCGACCAGCGGGACGCGCTGCTCGGCGAGGCCGGGCACGGTGAGCACGAGTTCGGCGATCTTCTGACCCTTGGCGATCGGTGCTTCGATCGGCCCATCATAGACGATCTTCGCATTGAGACCTGACACGATCGCTTTCGGCGTGGAAACGCGCGTGCCCGGCGCTGCGGTGATGCCGACATCCGGCGCATCGCCGAGGAACACGGGCGCACGCAGCGCCACCTTGCCGTTTGCGAGGATCGGCTTCGCATCCCAAGCGCCGAAGCCCCACTCCATCAGGCGGATCGATTCCTTGACGCGCTCGTCCCACGAGGTGAGGCCGGATACGACCATGACGAGGCGGCGCCCGTCCTGCTCGGCCGAACCGGTGAAGCCGTAGCCCGCCGCCTCGGTGTGGCCGGTCTTCAGCCCGTCCGCGCCGCGCACCTTGCCGAGAATGGGGTTGCGGTTCGGCTGCGTGATCGGCGCGCCGCCCATCGTCTGGCCCCAGGTGAAGCTGTCGACCGCGTAGAACTTCTTGTAGAGGTCCGGATAATCCTTGATCGTCCGCTCGGCGATGATCGCGAGGTCGTGGGGCGTCACCACCTGGCGGTCGTCCGGCCAGCCGTTCGAATTGGTGAAGTGCGAGCCCTTGAGGCCGAGCTTCTTGGCTTCGGCATTCATTAGATCGGCGAAGGCTTCCTCGGTGCCCGAAATCCCCTCGGCGAGCACCACGCAGGCGTCGTTCCCGGAAAGCGTGACGATGCCGTGCAAGAGATCCTCGACCGAGACCTCCTGATCGACCGAAAGGAACATCGTGGAGCCCGCCTTGGGCCCGTGCCACTTTTCCCACGTTTCCGCGCGTACGCGGAACTTCTGGTCGAGCTTCAGCTTGCCCTGCTTCACGAGATCGAAGGCGACGTGCGTCGTCATCATCTTCGCCATCGAAGCCGGCGGCATCTGCTGATCGGCGGCCTGCGAAAAGAGCACGGCGCCGGTGCTCATGTCCTTCAGGTACGCGAAGGGCGCGAGGCTCTGGTAATCGGCGGCGGCGGGGACGGCGAAAGCCAGCATGAAGGCCGAGATCGGCGCGGCAAGACGCATCGCTTGAATTCACTCCTTTAGATTCGGCTTCGGCGGGATCGGACACCCACACGAGTCTCACGCAGCTATAGCCCGCGCCCGGGGGCTTCGCCAGCGCGGAGCCAGGCGGACTACGACAACTTGAAGAACAGCAGGAACGCGAACGCCCGGTTCAGCGCCGCCATGTCGTCCGCGCGGAAGCCGATCGTGTTCGCGCCGAGGCGGCGGAACATCGGCAGGAAGTCGAGCACCTCGACGGCGAGCCGGTCGACCAGTGTCAGCTCCACCTCGATGGGACCGTCCTGTTTCACGAGCGGCGCCTTCTGCCGCGCGGCAACCGCGCGCGATGCGGCGGCCTCGAGCGCGGTGCAGACCGTGTCAGGAGACGGTGACATGCCCGAGAACATCCCGAGGGAGCGCTTTGTGACCACCTGCTCGACAGGGCCGAGCGCCGGGCCGTTCTTTTCGATGAAGACGTCGTCACCCGAAATCATCAGCAGCGGCACGCCGAACTGGCCTGCGGTCGCGGCGCTGATGAAGGCCTCGTCAGCTTCGTGGCCATTCAGCTTCACGCTGCGGATGCCGCGGCTCGACATAGTGTGCGCCATCGTGCCGGCACTGTCCGCCGCGCCGGCGTGATAACCGATGAGCATCGCGCCGACATAATCGCCGACCTCGATCCCCTGCATCATCATGAGCGGTCGCGGCCACGAGCGGACGAGCCATGTGCCCGGCGGCATCCGGTCCGCAAGGATCGAAAGCCCGTTGCCATGCGAATCGCAGACGACGCATTCGGTGACTCCCGCCGCCCGCGCGCCGCGCACGACGGCAAGCACCTCGTTCGTCATCAACTCCCGCGCGGCGGCATATTCGAAGCCTTCCGGCCCCGCCTGATCGCGCGACACGACCCCCGCCACGCCTTCGATGTCGGCGGAAATAAAGAGCCGCATGTGTTGTCTGTCCCTTTGAAACTCAGGCCGTCGGCTTCGATCCGACGACGCGCGCCTCCGCATAGCCCGCCGCCTGAAGCTGCGCCAGCACTGCTGCTGCGCTCGTCTCGTCAGCGAAGGGCCCGACGCGGACGCGGTAGAAGCCCGTGCCGGTGGAGCTGATGTTGCTGACGCCGAAGCGGCTGAGTTCCGCGGCAAGGCTGGAAGCGCGGCCGCGATCGGAAAGCGCGGCGACCTGCACGAAGATGTCGCCCACAGGCGCGATTGTGACCGGCGGTGGCGAGGCCGCCGCGACCACCGCAGGCGGCTGGCCCTTCGGATAGATGCGCTTCACATGCACGCGCGCGGTACCCGCCTGCTCGATGCCGAGAAGCTGCGCGGAACGGCGCGACAGATCGATGATGCGGTCCTTCGCGAACGGCCCGCGATCGTTGACGCGGACGACGAGCTTGCGGCCGTTTTCGAGGTTCGTGACCTCCACATAGCTCGGCATCGGCAGCGTGCGGTGCGCGGCGGTGACGTCGTTCTCGTCGAACTGCTCGCCGTTCGCGGTGGATTTGCCATGGAACGTCGGGCCGTACCACGAGGCGGTGCCGGTTTCCTGATAGTGCGGATCGTCAGACGGGTAATACCACTTGCCCGCGATCTGATAGGGATTGCCGACCTTGTAGGTGCCTGCGCTCCTGGGCGCCTGCACGCTCCCGGCGCACGCGGCGAGCAGCGGCAGCAGCAGGATCGGCACAAGGCCGGACCGGAACCGCACAACACTGGCCATGAAGCCCCCTCCCCGCCGAACATATGGTGCGGGAACTGGAATCACCGAACGGCGGCTTAGTCAAGTCGCAGCGTCAGCCTCCGCTGCGCAGCTGGTCTGCGAGCAGCCCCACCGAGAGCGCATAGAAATTCGAGCAGTTGTAGGCGAGAAGCGCGCGGAAGTTGCCGTAGGCGAGGTACGCCCCCTTGCCGAGGCCGTCGGGCTCGACGAGCGTCGCGAGCGTATCGTCGGCGGGCCAGGTGCGGCCGTCCAGCGGCTGCAAGCCAAGTTCGCGCCATTCCTTCACGGGAATCCAGCGGCTGTGCTTGGCAAGCACGCGCGTGCAGCTTTTGGGCTCGATCGTGTTGACGACGCGCATCCGGTCCAGCGCGGCGGGCACGGACACGCGCATTGCCCAGTCGCCGCCCGTTATCCAGCCGTTGCTCTTCAGATAGTTGGCGATGGAAGCGGCGGTGTCGGCGCGGCTCTGCCAGATGTCGGCGGTGCCGTCTCCGTCGAAGTCGACCGCGTGCGTCAGGTACGACGATGGCAGAAACTGCGGGTTGCCGGTGGCGCCTGCCCATGAGCCGACAAGCCGGCTGCGCGGCACGCCGCTGTCGATCATGCGCAGCGCCGCGATCAGCTCGCGCGTGAACAGTGCCTCGCGGCGGCCATCGAACGCGAGGCTCGCAAGCGAGCGGACGAGATCGAAATTGCCCGTGTAGCCGCCGTAGCTCGTCTCCATGCCCCAGATGCCGAGCATGATTTCAGGCGGCACACCGTAGCGGGCCTGGACGGCGCGGAGCGTGGGGTCCAGTTCGACGGCAAGGCGTTTGCCCGGGTTGATGCGCGCCGGGACGAGCCGCGCGGCGAGGTAATCGCTGAACAGCGGCACGCTCTGCGGGCGGCTGTCGTCGGGCTGAGCGCGGTCCAGCTCCACAACGCGCGGGCTGTAGGTGAGACGGTCGAGCGCGCTCGAAAGCGTTCCGGCGCTGATCCCCTCCCCGGCTGCGCGGGCGCGGAAATCGGCCAGCCATTTCTGGAAACGCATCTCCGTGGAAGGCTCGGGCGGCGCTTGCACCGCGGGCGCCGCATCCACCGGCGTTTGGGCCGATGACGCCGCCGGGGCGAGCAGGGCCAGCGCAATTGCCGCAAAGCGCAGGATCAAGATTTCTCTCCTTCAGCCGGGCAGCCCAACCTACATGCTTGAAACCACAATCCCAATAGGCGATGAGACGCCCGCAGCGGACAGGTGGCCGAGTGGTTTAAGGCAGCGGTCTTGAAAACCGCCGTGCGGGCAACCGTACCGTGGGTTCGAATCCCACCCTGTCCGCCAATAAACCGGCGCTAATACAAGGTCACGTTATCAAGCTGCATCGATACGGTCTGGCCGCCAGGGCGCGTCGCGCTGATCTCGATCTGAAAAATGGCGCTGGGATCCCAGGCATACTTCGGCGCGTCAGGCTTCAATGACGAGAACGGCACATCAACGGTCTGCCAATCGCCGCCGCCGTTGACGCTCGCGGCCGAGCGAGAGGTCGGTCCATGTAACCGCACCGTGAACGGCCCCTCCCCGTTCAGATCGAAACGAAGCCCGCGATAGCCGCTAAGATCGGCGGGTACGACGGACCCGCGTGTCAAAGGGAAGACGATGCCCACGAAGGCGTTGTCCTTGATAGACATCCGGCCTGCGAGTTGCAGCATATGGCCGTTCGCGCCTCGCTTGACGATCCGCGTGATGACAGACGAGCGATCAACACCGCCGTCGAACACGTCGAAGCGCAGCGTATCGCGCGCGGTGCGGCCATCGGGGCGCTCGAAGTCATCGATCAGCGGTGGCACGCGTATGGCAGGCAGATAGGGTGCGGCATCCGCGGTGCGCACGCCCTCGCCATAGACCGGGCGTCCATCGATGAAGACACGGTTCACACGGGTAATGTCGCTGATCCGCTTCCACGGTTCCCCGTCCACCAACAGCATATCCGCGCGCTGCCCCGGCGCGATGGTCCCGCGGTCATGCGCCAGTTTCACCAGCCGGGCGCTTTCCGATGTCGCTGCGACCAGGGCTTGGGAAGGGGAAAGTCCGGCGCGGACAAGCAGCACCAGCTCGCGCTGTGTCGATATGCCGTGGCGGACGTTTGTCATGCCCGCGTCTGTCGCAACCCCAATCGGCACACCCGCGGCGTGCATTTTGCGAACGTTGTACAAAGCCGTTTCGAACTTGTGCGCGAACCGGCGCGCCTGCGCGGCGGTGAAGGGCGTATCCGGCGCGTATACGCCCGGCTCATAGACCGCGAGCGTCGGCGCCATGCCTGTTGGGCGCCCTGAAAACTGCGCAAGTGCCGCTTGGTCGATCCGCCGGTCCTGCAACGCATGTGCGATGACATTGACCCCGGCACGCGCCGCCGCTGCGCCGCGATCCACCGTTACCGTATGCGACAGCACGCTCCATCCGGCGCGATGCGAGGCATCGACAAGGCTGCCTAAAGTCTCCTCGCCCATGCTATTGTTGTCGGGGAACAGGCCATAGCGCCAACCGTCGGTGAAGATCTTGATCGCATCGGGTTTGTACGGCTTCAGCCTCTCCACGGCGGCCCTGGCGGCCTGCGGGCTGTTGATCCAGATCGTCGTGGTCTGATCACCCCAGACGGCGCCGTGCCCGCCGGGTGTGCTGACCCGCGCAACGAAATGCACATGCGGCGCCACGAGCGAGGCGAGCCATTGTCGGCGCGGCTCGAAGCTTTCCGGCTGCTGGTGAAAATCGAAAACCGTCGTCACGCCCGCCGCGACATAGGCTGCCGCGATCTGCGGTGTCGTCGCGGGGGCGCCGTCCGGCGTCCAATGGGTGTGGAGATCGAACAGCCCCGGCAGAATGGCCTTGCCGCTTACATCGATGATCGTCGCGCCCATCGGCACCGCGACGCGCGGGCCGACCGCGCGAATCCGGTCCCCCGCCACGATCACCGTTGCTTTCCGTGCCGGCGCGCCCGTGCCGTCGAACACGGTTCCGCCGACAAGCGCGAGCAGGGGCCCATCGTCTGCCAGGCTTGGTTGACCGGCAAGCAGCAGCAGCGCGGCGGCTGTGAAAAATCCGCGCAGCGGCAACCCGCCGGTCAACTGGCTTCGCATCAGCGAAATCCCATCCTAGCGCCGGTAAGTCACCGTCAGCCCGAACGTGCGCGGGCGCACGGTCGTCTGGAAGAACGCGTCGATGCCGATCGCTTCGTGATACCGGCTGATCGTTGGCGCCTGGTCGAGCAGGTTGTCGACGAACACCGACACGTCCGCGTCGCCGATCTGCATACCGGTACGGAGCGAGACGAGGTTTACCGCATCGTCGCGGACAAGGTCGGGATCATAGACGAGTACGTTCGCCGGGTTGCGTCCGGGTGTGAGGCCCGAGACTTTCGACGTGTAGGCGTAGTCGGCCCGCACATAGACATCCCGGCCCATCAGCGTCCCGTCGTACTGCGCGCCCGCGGAGAGCGTGAAAGCCGGAATGCCGAGCGAATCCCCCTTCGACACGATCGTGCGCGGCGTCGGCGGCGTGGTCGACGTGTTGCGGCTGCCGAAGATCGTTTCGTCAAGCTTGGCGTCGGTATAGCCGCCGGCGAGGTTCAACGAGAAACTGTCCGATAGCTGCGCGCCGACGCTGAAGTCGAAGCCCTTCGAAACCGCCTCGCCGGCATTGCCGATGAAGCTGCCCCCGCACGCCGAAAGGCTGACGCTGCGCTGGATGTCCTTCCACCGCGAATAGAAGCCAGTGAGCTCCACCCGCACGCGCCCGTCCGCGAAGCTGTTCTTGGTGCCGAGTTCATAGGTCCAGAGCGTGTCGGACTTGAAGGTCGGCGGCACGGAATCGTACCCAAGCTGCTGCAGGTTCGCAAGGCAGTTGGCGACCGGCGGCAGACCGGTGCGGTTGGCGCCGCCGATGCGGTAGCCCTTGGATGCGCTCGCGTAGACGAGATCACCCGCGCCCGGCTTGTAAGACAGCGCAAACTTGGGCGTGAACGGCGTTTCCGACGATTTTCCGCTGGTGGTCGCGCCGTTCGAAAGCGGCCCCCGCCCTATGTTCGTGAAGCTGAACTTGGTCTTCGAATAGCGCGCGCCGACGGTGGCGGTGAGGCCGTCCACGATTTCGTAGTCGATCTGTCCGAAGCCCGCGAGCTGCTTGTCGAGCGCCGAAGTGTCGCCGCTGAAGCTGAGGTCGCCGATGAGGTTGCTGCCCCAGAAGTTCAGCATCGTCCAACCCTGCGACGTCGTGAGCGCCGGAAGCTGCGGATCGACGACGAGCTGCAGGTTCGAGAACGGCGAGCGCTGATAGAACGCGCCGAACACCCATTTCAGCCGCGCATCCGGATTTGCGGACTGCACGCGCAGCTCCTGCGTGAACTGCTTCTGCTTGGGCGTGATGATGCTTTCGGACTGGTAGTCGAACGGCGCCAGCGGAATGCCGAAGAACTGCGGCGTGTATGTCGAGAAATCCAGCGAGCGCCGGAAGTTGCGCCGGAAGTAGGAAGTTTCGGAGATGATATCGACCGCCTCGCCCTTCCATTCGATGTTGAGGGCCGGCAGATACACTTCGTCCTTGAAGGGCTGCTTGTTCCACGCGCTCAGGAAACGCCCCTTTTTGGGGTCCGAATAGCTCTCCCAGAAGAACCCGCGATCGTCCGCCTTGTCGATCTCCATGAAGAACGAAGGCGTGACGGTCAGTTCCTCGCTCAGCCGGAAGGCGAGCGCCGCGCGCACCGCGGTGCGCTGCTGGCTGTTGATGTTCTTGTCGACGACATCGCCGCTGAAGCGATTGATCTGATCGACATAGCCCGCATCGCGCCGCGTGTAGCCGCTGACGCGGAATGCCACATTCTCGCTGATCGACCCGCCGAACGCGGCGCCGACTTCATAGCCGACCCCGCCGCCTTCGGTGACCTGTACGCCGCCGCGCGCATACACATCCATCTCGCCGTCGAACGATGGCTGCGGCGTGATGAAGCGGATCGCACCGCCCTGCGCGCCCGCGCCAAACAGCGTTCCCTGCGGCCCGCGCAGCACCTCGACGCGCTCCAGGTCGAACAGCGTCGGATAGAAGTTGGTCGTGGCGACACCGAGCGAGCGCACCTGGATCGGCGTGCCGTCGATATAGATGCCGGTCGTCTGCGCGCCGACGTTGGATTTGATGCCGCGGATCGCGATCTGCTGCGTGAAACCGCCGCTGTCCTGCTGGAAGCTGAGGCCGGGCGTCATCCGCACCATGTCCTCGATCGATTTTGCACCCTTCTTGTCGAAAATCTCCTGATCGAAGGCGGCGATGCTGAGCGGAACGTCCGAGAGGGCCTCAGCGCGCCGTGTCGCGGTGACGACGATTTCCTCGTAGGCGACAGCCTTTGGTTCTGCGGACTGCGCCCAAGCTGGCGCTGCAACCGTTAACCCTGCGAGCACTGTCGCAAGCGCCGTTCCAACCTTCAGTGTTCTGGATTCCCTCATTTTCACCCCCTCTTGCAGACTTTAGCTCTAATCGTTGATCTCAACTTATATATCAGTTGAACGCACGTCAATCTGGTGCTAGAAAATTTCAGAGGATTTGGTTTTGATATATCTTTTGATCTAAACGGCACACCTCATGAAGGCCGTTAAAAATCAAGAAAGTATCATTTATTGCAACGGAATATGGAATGAACATTGGGGTGGAAGACGAAGCGCGCGAAGCCAAGAAAGGCGCTGTTTCGTTCAAGATATATGTGAAGAAAGCCTGCGAAACCTGCGTTCTCCTACAGCCCGTGATCGTGCGGCTCAGTGAAACGGGGCCGGTGACCATTCTCGCCCAGGACGATCCGGCTTTCTTCTCGACACTCGCCGTCGACGATTCGACGCTGGAGCAGTCCTTCCACGACGACATCGAAGTCACGCCCACCCTGATCAAATTCGCTGACGGCAAGGAAGCGGAGCGGGTTTTCGGCTGGGATCGGGCGGAATGGCGCCGCATCACCGGGATTGCCGATCTCGGCGAGGATTTGCGCGCCTTTCAGCCGGGGTGCGGCTCGAAAAGCCGTGAGCCGGGGGTCCATGAGCATCTCGTCGCCCGCTTCGGCGACCCCGGGCTCGACTCCCGAAAGATCGTGATCACCGGCTTCGAAGACCCTCTGGAGGCCGCCTTCGAGCGTGGGTGGACGGACGGCCTGCCCGTCGTGCCACCCACCGACGAGCGCATTTTGCGGATGCTTGGCGGAACCCGGCGCGACAAGCACGAAGTGGTCGGGCGCGTCCCCCCCAATCTTTCGCCGGTCACGATCGAAAAAATCGCGATCAATGCCGTGATGGCCGGCTGCAAGCCGGAATATATGCCGGTGGTGATCGCGGCGGTCGAAGCCGCGCTGGAGCCGGTGTTCACGATGCACGGGCTGCTGTGCACGACCTGCTTTTCAGGGCCGATCATCGTCGTGAACGGCCCCATAGCCAAACGCATCGGCATGAACTGGGGCATGAATGCGCTCGGCCAGGGCAACCGCGCTAACGCGACGATCGGCCGGGCCTTGCAGCTTATCATCCGCAACGTCGGCGGCGGTATACCGGGCGACCTCGACCGGTCGACGCTCGGCGGCCCGGGCAAATACACGTTCTGCTTCGCAGAGGACGAGACGGACCCAAGCTGGGAACCGCTCTCGGTCGCGCGCGGGCTCGAGCGCGGGGAAAACGCCGTCACGCTGTTTCAGGGGGACGGCATTCAGGGTGTCGTTGATCAACGCTCTTCCACGCCCGAACAGATGGCGAAGTCGCTCGCCATGTCCCTGCTGGCGGTCGGGCATCCCAAGCTTGCCGAGTTCACCAACGCCATGCTGGTCCTTTCGCCCGAACATTACGCGATCTTCCGCAATGCGGGCTGGGACCGCGCGCGCATCACGGCCGAACTTCATGCGGCGATGATCCGCCCGGGCACGGAGCTGGTTTTCGGTGCGCAGGGCGTCGGCGAAGGCATCGCTGCCGACCGTGCCGACGAGATGGTCAACAAGTTTTGGCCCGAAGGCCTGCTCATCGTGCGCGCAGGCGGGCAGGCGGGCCTTTATTCGGCGATCTGCGGCGGCTGGACCGGCGGCCGCTTCCGCCACGAATCTCAACCCGTGACAAGGAGGATCGCCCTGTGAGCGCCACGACCGTGCTTCGCGACCCGACAGCGGAAGCCGCGCCCGTGCGCCGCGCGCGGCGCACGCCGCCGTGGTCGCTCGATGATATCACCGTTGCGCTGATGGACATCGGCAAGATGCGCGGCGACGAGTTCATCGATCGGCTAGAACAGCTTTTCGAGGAACGCGGTATCGCGACGCGGCGCTGGAAGAAGCCGACCAACACGCGCACGGCGCCCGTGGAAATGCTTCAGGAAATCGCCGATGAAGCGGACGTGGTCGTTATCGCGCTGTCCGATTGCGGATCCTGCACGTCCTGCTCGACACACGACCTCAATGATCTCGATGCGCGCGGTGTGCCGGGCGTCAGCGTCCTCACCGAAGAGTTTCGCAGCGCCTTCGCCGGTCAATGTGAGACGATCGGCTTCGATGGCGCCTCGATCTTCGTGCCGCACCCGGTACAGAACCGGACGACCGATCAGCTCCATGCGATGGCGGAAAATGTGATCGAGGACGTGATCTGTGCCATAACCCGCCAGAAATGACGGCAGACGCACACACCGCCATCGAGCTTGCTGAATGGCGGCACCATATTCACGCCCACCCCGAGCTTGGCTTTGCCGAACTGCGAACGTCGGACTTCATCGCCGAAAAGCTGCTCGCCTTCGGTGTGGATGAACTGCACCGCGGCATCGGCGGCACCGGGCTTGTCGCCGTGGTCCGGGGGCAGCCGGGCGAGCGCGCCATCGGGCTTCGCGCGGACATGGACGCGCTGCCGATCCATGAAGACAGCGATGAGGCTCACACATCGCAAAACCCAGGCGTGATGCACGCCTGTGGGCATGACGGACACTCGGTCATGCTGCTCGGCGCCGCACGCGAGCTCTGCGCCACGCGGAACTTCGCAGGCACCGTCTATCTGGTCTTCCAGCCCGCCGAGGAGGCGCTCGGCATGGTGGTGCCGGGCAGCACACACCGTGATGCAGGCGCGCTCGCGATGATGCGCGACGGCCTGTTCACGCGCTTTCCGATGGAAGCGATCTTCGGCATTCACAACCGGCCGGGCATCGTGGCCGGGAAATTTGGCATCAAGCCGGGCGTGATCTACGCGGCCGCCGACCGGTTCGAAATCCGGATCGTCGGCAAGGGCTGCCACGCGGCGCGGCCGCACCTCGGCATCGACCCGATCATGGTCGCCGGGCAGGTGATCGGCGCGCTACAAACCATCTCCAGCCGCTTCTTCAGCCCGGCCGAACCGGTCGTGGTCTCGGTCTGCGAGATTGCGGGCGGCTCGGCGTTCAACGTCATTGCGGACGACGTGAGGATGGTGGGCACGGTCCGCGCACTGAGCGAAGCCGCGCGTAAGCAGGCCGAATCGCTCGTTCACCAGATCACGCAGGGCGTAGCCGCGAGCTTCGGCGCACAGGCCGAGATCAACTATCAGGTTGGTTTCCCGGCGCTCATCAACGATGCCGGCCTTGCCGAAAAGGCGCGCGCCGTGATGGTAGGCCTCGTCGGCGAGGCGAACGTCGTCGACCTTGAAGAGCCGACGATGGGCGGCGAGGACTTCGCCTGCTACCTCACCGAAAAGCCCGGCTGCTTCGTGCTCGTCGGCAACGGCATCGAGGGTCGCCACGGCCTCAGCGTCCACAATGCCCGCTACGATTTCAATGATGCGGTTCTGCCGCTCGGCGTGCGCTACTGGCGCGCGCTTGCCGAGGCGCTCCTCCCGGTCTGAACCGTCAGGCGCCCGCGCCTTCCGCAACAGCCTTCGGCTCGCGGAAACGGCGGCGTTCACCCACCGTTTCGCGCATCGCGAGCGCAACCCCGATCGCCGCAATGCTGGCGGCAACCATGCACCACGCGGGCGCGACGGGATTGCCCGTCCACTTGATGAGCGCGGCGATGATGAACTGCGTCGTGCCCCCGAAAACCGCGACGGCAATCGAGTAGATCAGCGCATAGAGCCGGCTGCGCTGCGCGCGCGGCAGTCCCTCGGCGACGCTGACGTTCGCAGCGGCGGTGCTGAGCGCGTAAAGCGCCGCCAGCATCGCGGCGCCAACCAGCAGGCCCTGCTGACTGGGCGCCGCCACAAGGTTTGAAAACACCGGATAGGCGAGCAGAAGCAGCACAATGCGGGGCAGGATCACCATCGGCTTACGGCCGGTGAAGTCCGACAGGAAGCCGCCCGCGAGTCCGAAGAGCATCAAACACCCGCCGACAACCGAGGTGGAGGCGAACGCCGTCACCGGATCGAGCGCCAGCGTCGTGATTGCGTAGGTCGTCAGGTACTGGAGCGTGTAATTGACCACCGTGCCCGAGAGGATCAGCACGATCCCCAGAGAAATGAAACTGAGGCTTGCGGATTGCGAAGGCTGATGATCCGCAGCCGCGACGTCTTCGGGCAGGGTTTCCGGCAGCGTTCGCCGCAGCCAGAAGCCGAGCGGCAGCAAGGCGGCGCCGAGAAGCAGCGCCACGCGCCAGCCCCATGCGTCCACATCTTCGGCTGGCAGTTGCGATGAAATGGCAAGGCCGACGCCCCCGGCGAGCAGAATCGCCATGCCCTGGCTCGCGATCTGCCAACCGCCGTACATGCCTTTCCGGCCGGGCGGCGCGGCCTCGATCAGCATCGCGGTCGTTGGGCCGACCTCGCCGCCGATGGCGAACCCCTGCACCAGCCGGGCGCTGACGACGATGACAGCGCCTGCGACGCCGATCATGTAATGCGGCGGGGTCAGCGCGATCACCAGCAGCGCCCCGCCCATCAGCGAAAAGCTCAGCAGCATTGCCGGTTTGCGGCCCACCCTGTCGCCGTAGCGGCCGATATAGTGGGCGCCCACGGGGCGGCCGAGAAACCCGACGCCGAAGGTGGCGAGCGCGAGCAGAAGCCCGCTGAAAGGGTCGTCGGTCGGGAAGAAGTTGCGGCTGATCTGCAGCGCGAAGAAGCCGAACACCGTAAAATCATAGAACTCGAGCACGTTGCCCATCACAATGCCCGCGAGGTGCCGTTTTTTTATGGAAGCCTGACCTGTCATGATCGGTAATCTGTCCCTTCCCTTGCGCGCATCCTTGCGGTCCGCATTCCCTCTCGTCATGAACCGTAAAGAAATATATCAGATGAAACAATACGAAGATTCAGGCGTGTGATTGGACCTACGGATCAGGGGTGGGAAACGTGATATTTCAGAAAGCAAAGCCAATCGTGATAGGCGCTGCGTTGGCCGCCGCGGCGATTTCCTCTGCATCCGCCAAGCCGCCCGTCAGCGCGACCGACCTGTTCGGCATCGCTTACGCGATGAGCCCAGTCATCTCCCCGGATGGAAAGGCGGTCGCTTATCTGAAGGAATGGATGGATCCGAAGGCCGATACGTATCGCAGCCAGCTCTGGCTTTCGGATTTCGCGGGAAAATCGCAGCGCGCCGCGAGCGGTGAAGCGGATGACGTTGCCGAGCCGCGCTGGTCGCCGGACGGACGCCAGATCGCCTTCGTCGCGCACCCGGACGGCTCTACCGAGGCGCGCCAGATCTACGTCCTCTCGCCGTCGGACGGGACAAGGCGCCGCATCGGGACGCTGCCCGCCCACCCCTCCCGCATCGCCTGGTCGCCCGATGGCGCGCGCATCGCCTTCGTCATGAAGGTTGCCGCGCCAGCGCCCACGCTCGGCACGATCGCAGCGCCGCCGGAGGGTGCAAACTGGCAGCCGCAGCCGTTCATCACGGAGCGGCTGCGTTTCCGTTTCGACGGCGCGGGCCTGATCGGAAGCGAGACCCACGACGTGTTCGTGGCCACCGTCGCCACCGGCGAGATACGTCGCCTCACGCACGGCGAAGCGCTCTTCGGCGGGCCGCTCGGCGTGCCCGGCGCGCTGTCCTGGTCCCCCGATGGCCGCTTCATCGTCACCTCGGCGCATACCGCGCACGAAGCCGACTACACGCCGCGCGAGAGCGATGTTTACAGCATCGACGCGCAAGGTGGCACGGTTCAGCAGCTGACGCGCCTGCCGGGCGGAGAAGCACGCGGTGCGATCTCCCCTGACGGGCGCTGGCTCGCTTTTCTCAGAACGGAGCGTAGCCCGCTCAATCACCAGGACCCCAAGCTTGCCGTCATGCCGATAAGCGGCGGCACCATGAAAATCCTGTCTGCCCCGCTCGACCGCCCGGTCAGCGGCCTGCAATGGTCGGCAGACAGCCGCGCCGTCTTCGCCAGCTACGACGACCGCGGCATCTCCCGCCTCGCACGTTTCGGCCGCGATGGCTGTATCCGGCCGGTCGCCGAAAAACTCGGAAGCTGGGCCCTCGCCTACCTCTGGGGCGCAAGCTTCTCGGTTGCGCCAAACGGCGCCTTCGTCATGACCACCGCGGACGAACGCACCCCAGGCGATGTTGCCGTCGGCACGGTCGGAAAACCCGGCACGAACCGTATCACGCGTCTCAGTGACGATTTCCTCAGCACCCGCGCGCCCTCCACCATCGAGACCTTCGCGTTCAAGGTCGAAAACGTGGAGATTGCCGGCTGGCTCGTGAAACCGCCGGGCTTCGATCCCGCGCGGAAGTATCCACTGATCCTCAGCATCCACGGCGGGCCGCACCTCTTCTTCGGGCCGCGGTGGGATTATCGCCACGAGGTGATGGCCGGAAAGGGCTATGTCGTCGCCTACATCAACCCGCGCGGCTCAACCGGCTATGGAGAGGCGTTCGCGCAGGCGACCGACAAGGCTTTTCCCGGCGCGGACTACCCGGAATTCGAGGCTGCGGCCGACCACCTCGCCGCCCTGCCCTTCGTGGACAAGGATCGCATGTACGTGACCGGCGGCTCGGGCGGCGGCACGCTCACGGCCTACATCATCGGCCGCACCGATCGCTACCGGGCAGCGGCGAGCGAGTATCCCGTGGTCGATTACACCTCGTGGAGCCTGCTCTCCGACAACCCCGCGATCTACACACAGCATTGGGCAGGCGGTTTCCCCTGGACGAACGCGGCGCACTACGCGTCGATTTCGCCGCTGTCGCTTGTCGGCAATGTTAAGACGCCGACACTTCTTGTTTGCAGCGAGGAAGACTGGCGCACGCCGATCAACCAGTGCGAGATGTACTACACCGCACTCAAGCTGCGCGGCGTAGAGGCGGCGCTGGTCCGCTACCCGGATGAAGCCCACGAGATCCAAGGCTACCCCAGCAACCGCGTATCGGAAATCAACGTCCTGCTCGGATGGTTCGCCCGCCACGGCGGTCCGCAATGAAAGCGCCGGCAAACCGGCAGTATCGACTTGCCGCCACCTACGCCCTATCGTCTGCCGCTTATACGGAGATTTCACGCGGATGAGCGTCCATTCAGCACAAGACGGACCCGGCGAGCCGCGTTCCCTGCTCAAGACGACGATCACACAGACAATCCGCGACTGGATCATTCAGGGACGGCGCAAACCCGGCGAACAGTTGTCGGACAAGGAGATCGCACTCGAGTTGAACGCGAGCCGTACTCCGGTGCGTGAAGCCTTGCTCCAGCTCCAGAGCGAAGGCCTTGTGGAGGTCCGGCCGCAACGCGGCACCTATGTCTTCAATCCCGATGCCGACGAGATCGCTGAAATCTGCGTGGCGCGCGGCCTGTTTGAAGCCGACGCCCTGCGCCTCGGAATGCAGTCCGACCCCGACAGGCTCATCGTTGCGCTTGGCAGGATCGTGGCCCAGGCGACCCTGGCCGTGGAAAAGGGCGATCTCGAAACGGTGGAGGCGCTGGACACCAGCTTCCATGAAACACTGCTCAAGCTCTCCGGCAATCGCTACTTGCTGGAAAGCTATTCGCGCCTCGCGCTCAAGATGCGGGCGCTGCGGCACCGGTTGCCATCCTCGCGCACGCGCATGGCCGATGCCATCAGCCAGCACCGCCGGATCGTGGATCTCATCGCCGTTGGCGCCGTGGACGAAGCCGTGCAATCGATTGCGGACCATGTGCAGAACGTTCAGCAGGTTCTGCTCGTCAACATGGAGCGATCCGCGGCTAACGATTGCGCCGTCTGACAGAAGGTGTCGTGAACTGGAGAAGGGCGGGCCCTGTCCGCCGATTTTTCGCGCGGAAACTCAGTGTTTCTGCTGTGTCATCCGGTCCACCCAGGCGATGCCGATCGCCGAGATGATGAAGACGGTGTGGATGATCGTCTGCCACAGCACGCCGGCCTCGGTGATGCGCGCGTTCGGCATCCCGATGTTGCTTGCCTCGATGAAGGTGCGCAGCAGGTGGATCGACGAGATGCCGATGATTGCCATCGCCAGCTTCACCTTCAGCACGCCCGCGTTGACATGGCTCAGCCATTCCGGCTGGTCCGGGTGTCCCTTGAGCCCAAGGCGCGACACGAACGTCTCGTAACCGCCGACGATCACCATCACGAGCAGGTTCGAGATCATCACCACGTCGATGAGGCCGAGAACCAGAAGCATGATCTGCTGCTCGGTGAACTCCCAGCTGTGCATCACGAGGTGGTAAAGCTCCTTCAGGAACAGGAGCACATAGACCCCCTGCGCGGCGATGAGCCCGAGGTAGAGCGGCAGCTGCAGCCAGCGCGAACTGAAGATGAGGAACGGAAGCGGGCGGAGGGGCGACGATGCGCCGGGAGCGGGATCGGACATGCTGCGGCGTACCAAATGCCGGGGCGATTCTCCAAGGCCGTTCCGCTGCGGGAAACCCCGGGTTGCAAGCGCAGCCCCTCCCCGCCTGCTTCCGCGTTCCTACATGGGAACACGAAGGCGGAAGGTTTGCCTCTCCGCACACAGGAGCATGAGACATGAAGACGATCACAACGCGCCACACCAACGAACAGCGCCACTGGGTGGGCGACGGCTTTCCGGTGCGCTCGCTGATCTCCTACCACGCGCAGGGCAGCGCGATCAGCCCGTTCCTGCTGCTCGACTACGCAGGCCCGCATGTGTTCGAGCCTGCCGATACCCCGCGCGGCGTGGGCACCCACCCGCACCGCGGCTTCGAGACGGTCACCATCGTCTATGACGGCGAGGTTGAGCACAAGGATTCCGCTGGGAACGGCGGCGTCATCGGCCCCGGCGACGTGCAGTGGATGACGGCGGCCGGCGGCGTGCTCCACGAGGAGTTCCACTCGAAGGGCTTCACGCGCGCAGGCGGGCCGTTCCGCATGGTTCAGCTGTGGGTGAACCTGCCCGCGAAGGACAAGATGGCGGCCCCCGGCTACCAGTCGATCGTCGACGCGGACATTCCGGTCGTCGAGCTCGACGGCGGCAAGGCGCGGATCATCGCGGGCACACTCGGCGGCAAGACCGGCCCGGCGCGGACCTTCACCCCGGTCAACGTCTGGGACGTGCGCCTGGATCACGGCGCCGACGTGACGCTCGACCTGCCCGAAGGCCACACGACGCTTGTCGTCGTGCTGTCGGGCCGGGTGCTGGTGAACGGCGAGGATGCGGCAAGCGCCGAGGTGCTCGAACTGAGCCGCACGGGAACCTCCGCGCGGTTCACGGCGGAGGCCGAAACCACACTGCTCGTGCTCACCGGCGAGCCGATCGATGAGCCGATCGTCGGCTACGGCCCGTTCGTGATGAACAGCGAGGCGGATATCCGCACCGCGATCGACGACTTCAACAGCGGTCGCTTCGGCCGGATGGCTGCGGCATAGTGGAAGGGAGGCAGGCGCGCACCGTCTGCCTCCCTTTTCCCATTGAGGAGGCGACATGACCGAAATCACGACTGCGCGCGTCACCGCCAACATCGGCACGGACGACTACAAGGTCGATGTGCGCGCCGGGCACCACAGGTTCGTGTCGGACGAGCCCGATAAGATGGGCGGCAAGGACGCGGGGCCGGCGCCGTTCCAGCTTCTGCTCGCCGCACTCGGATCGTGCACCGCGATCACGCTCCGCATGTATGCGAAGCGCAAGGACTGGCCGCTCGAAAGCGCCGAGGTCGCGATGCGACACCTGAAGGATGGCGATACCGCGCGGATCGAGCGTGTGCTGACGCTGACCGGCGACCTTTCAGAAGAGCAGCGCGCGCGGCTCGCGGATATCGCCGAGCGCACGCCGGTGACGCTCGCTATCAAGAACGGCGTGCCCGTCGAAACGACGCTCAGCGGATCCTGACAACAGCCTTGCCGATCAGCTTCCCTGTCGCCATCGCGGCGAAAGCTTCGTCGGCGCGCTCAAGCGGCACCTCCATGCCGATGGATGGACGGTATCCCCCCGACGCGACGAGGGTGTCGATCTCCGCGCGGACCCGCACGCCGCCCGCCGGATCGCGGCGCCCGAACTCCCCGGCGCGCACGCCGACGATCTCGATTCCCTTGATGAGCGCGGAGTTGAGCGCGAACGGCTGCGGGATACCGCCTGCGAAGCCGATCAGCAGGTAACGCCCGTTCCAGCGCAGCGTCCGCACCGCGGACGCGAACAGGGCGCCGCCGACCGGATCGAAAACGACATCGACGCGGTCCTTGAGCGCCGAAAAATCGGGCACAGCACGGTCGATCACGAGCGTTTCATCGGCGCCCGCAGCACGGGCGGCTGCGCATTTCCGTTCATCGGACGCGGCAGCGATCACATGCGCGCCGAGCGCCCTCCCCATCGCCACCGCCGCGAGCCCCATGCCGCCGCCCGCGCCTGTCACCAACAGCGTCTCGCCGCTGGCGAGCCGCCCACGCTCCACGAGCCCGACCCATGCGGTGAGCGCCCCGACCGCGTAAGACGCCGCTTCCGCATCCGAGCATCCACTGGGCGCGAGGCGCACGCTTTCCGCGCCGAGCGTGATCGCTTCGGCAAGACACCCGGAACGCGCCCCGACGACAACACGCTGCCCCACCCGCGCTTTATCGACGCCCGCGCCCGTGTCGGTGACGATGCCGACAGCTTCGACGCCCGGGACGAACGGAAGCGCGGGTTTGAACTGGTATCCACCGGCCAGCATCAGGAGATCGGGGAAATTGAGCGCCGCCGCAGACAGCGCAACGCGCACCTCACCCGGCGCGGGAGGCGGCGCATCAGGCCACGCGGCTTCGAACCGCAATCCTGAACGGTCGTTACTCAGCTGATGGCAGACCCACGCCTTCATCCCGCTCCATCCCTTCGGCTTTTGATGCCTTGCCCCGGATGACGGCGCGGGGGAAGTTCGAAATGGTTTCAGCGCTGTGAGAAGCTCGGCGCGTTCAGAACCTCAAGCTTGATACCGTCGGGGTCTTCGAAGAACACCGCGTAATAATCCGCCGAATATTCGGGATAGAGTGCGGGCGCATCGAGAATGCGCACACCCGCATCGCGGAGCAGGGCGTGGATGCGGTCCACCTCCGCCCGGCTATCCACCGACCATGCAAGATGATGGATCCCGGGGGCATAGCGTTCGTGCGCATGGCCCGAAAGCCGCGCCTGCTTAAGCCCGATCGAGGCGAAGCCCTGCGGCGCGCGGATATCCCATTCGCACTCGCCATTGTCGCGCACGCACGTGTAGCCGAGCGCATCCAGCAGCAGGCCGTAGACGCGCTTCGAGGCCGCGAGATCGCTCGCGTTCAGATCGATGTGATGAATGAGCCCGTTCACGGCGGCGCGTCCCTAATGGAGCCGCCGCCGCACGGAGCCTACTTCTTGCCGAGCGTGAGCCCGCCGAAGCGCTTGTTGAAGCGCGCGACGCGACCGCCGGTGTCGAGCATCTTCGAATTGCCGCCGGTCCATGCCGGGTGCGTCGTCGGATCGATTTCCAGGAGCAGCGTGTCGCCCTCCTTGCCCCACGTCGAACGCGTCTGATAGGTCGTCCCGTCGGTCATCTGCACCGTGATGGCGTGATAGTCGGGGTGGATTTTCTGCTTCACGTCTTTTGCTCCGTCGTCAGCGACTGGTTTCCGACCAGCCGCCAGGAAAGCGGGGCCAATAGCCGAGCCGGGCGCCACTTGCAAGCCGGGGCGTGAGCGACTATCCACGCCGCCGACATGGTGCCCCGGCAACGGGGATAATAGGGAAGCCGGTCTAAAACCGGCGCTGTGCCCGCAACTGTAGGCGGATAGCCTGCGTGCCACGATGCCACTGGAACGGCCCCTTCGGGCCCGACCGGGAAGGCGGCACGTCAGGCGACAACCCGCAAGTCAGGAAACCTGCCATGTCTGTCGTCCACGCCCGGCCGGGTCCAGCCGATCGCGTGCGAGCAGTCATGCCCGCTGAGACGATGTGTAAACATTGCTCATGGAGGCATTATGATTGCTGTATTTCTTCTTTCCGCCGCGGCCATTGTCGATGACGGCACACTGGTCGTTTCCGCCGCGCGCGAGCCCATTGCCTATGGCGAGACGGGCGGCGCGCTGACCGTGATCGACGGTGCGACCATCGAAGCCGTGGCGCTGCCGCAGCTTGTCGACATCCTCCGCCTGTCGCCCGGCGTTTCCATCGCGCGCTCCGGACCCACGGGTGCGCAGACGCAGGTGCGTGTTCGCGGCGCAGAGGCTAACCACACGCTCGTCTTCATCGACGGAATCGCCATGAACGATCCGGCGACTTCTGGCGAGTTCCGCTGGGAAACGCTCGGGTCCGACGGCATCGCCCGCGCCGAGGTGCTGCGAGGCCCGCAATCCGCGCTCTGGGGTTCCGAAGCCATCGGCGGGGTCGTTTCCGTCACCACGGCTGAGCCTGCTGACGGTACGCGCCTTTTCGGCAGCGCAGAGTACGGCTCGTTCGGCACGGTTCACGCGGCGGGCGGCGCCGGCATCGGCTCCGAGCGCGGCGGCATCGTCGTGCAGTCGAGCTGGTACGACACCAAAGGCACCGACAGTTTCGGCGGCGGCATCAAGGAGCGCGACGGCTATGAATCGCTGATGCTCTCCGCGAAAGCCTCGGTGCGGCCGACCGAGAACGGCGAGCTTGGTCTCGTGGTTCGCCACACGAACTCGCTCAGCGAGTTCGACGGCTATAATGATTTTTTCGTGCGCGATGACACGCTCCACGCGACGCGCATCCGCTCGACCGCGCTGCGCGGCTTCGGACGCGTAGAGACGCTCGACGGACGCTGGCGGCACGAACTGTTCGGCAGCTACGTGACCACGGACAATATCAACCACGACGGCGACACCTTCCTGAACCGCACCGACGCCGAGGTGTTCGAAACCGGCTACCAGACCGGCATCGACTTCGGCAGCGAGGCGTTGCGGCACCGGGTGACCGGCGCGATCGAATATCGCACGCAGCGCTTTGTTGCGGATGACGCCGCCTATTTCGGCGGCACCAACCAGCGGGTCTCGCGCGATCGCACCAGCTTCGTGCTCGATTATGGTCTCAGCGCCGGCGGCCTCGCGCTTGGCGCCAGCGTCCGCCGCGACGAGAACGACGCATTCAAGGATGCGACGACGTGGCGCGCAAACGGCCGCTACACGCTGGAGAACGGCTTCACCGTTCACGCGAGCGCGGGCAAGGGCGTGACCGACCCGACCTTCACCGAAATGTTCGGCTTCTTCCCCGGCAGCTTCGTCGGCAACCCCGATCTGACGCCGGAACGCTCGATCGGCTGGGACGCGGGCGTCGGATACCACACGGGCGCCTTATCGGCGGACGTGACGTGGTTCCAGGCCGATCTCGAGAACGAGATCATCGGCACCTACGATTCATCGACCTTCCTCTCCAGCGTCGCCAACGCGACGGGCAAGAGCACGCGCAAGGGCATCGAAGCGTCGTTCGACGCCAAGCCGCTGGACTGGCTGACGCTCGGCGCCAGCTATACTTGGCTCGACACGAAGGAAGCGCAGGTGGCCGGGACTTCGCGCGTTCGCGAGGCGCGCCGCCCGCGCCACAGCGGCAGCCTGCTCGCGACCGCCGATCTGGGTGCGGCAGCGGTGACGTTCGCGGCGAACTATGTGGGCAACCGCAAGGACACGGATTTCGACAGCTTTCCAGCGCGTATCGTGACCTTGAAGGACTATGTGCTCGCCACGCTTTCGGGCCGTGTGAAGCTGGGCGGCGACTTCGAGTTGACGGGTCGCATCGAAAACCTGTTCGATGCGACCTATGAAGACGCCTACGGATACCAGACGCAGGGCATCTCCGCATTCGGCGGCATCCGTGTAAAATGGGGCGGCTGATCGCCCTTCTCGGTCTGCTTGCCTTCGCCGCCACTGCGGCGGAGGCGGCAGCGCCGACGCGCGTCGCTTCGCTCGGACTTTGTACGGATGAACTGGTTCTGCTCCTCGCCGAGCCGGAACAGCTCGTTTCGATTTCCTTCCTGGGCCAGGATGTGCGCGAAACACCACTCGCGCCCAAGGCGCATGGCCTGCACAGCAACGACGGACGCTTCAGCTCGGTCGCGCATCTGAAGCCGGACCTCGTCATCACCGGCGGCGCCGTGAACCGCTTCGCGCGCGAGCTTGCCGAGCGGACGGGAACGCGCGTGATCGATGTGCCGCCGCCGCTGACGCTGGCCGATCTTCGGAACAGTATCCGGACGGTCGCCGTCGCTCTCGGACACCCGGCGCGGGGTGAGGCGCTGATCGGATGGATGGATGCAAAGCTGGGTGCGGCTCCGAGCGAGACGCGAGACGCGTTGATGATCGTCGCGGGCGGCCTCACGCCCGACGTTCATTCTATTGCCGCAGAACTGCTTGCGCACGCGGGCATCCGGCAGATGGTGACGCCATCGAGCCGCGTCACGCTGGAAGGGCTGGTGGCCGTGCCGCCGCCGCTCCTGATCCTCAGCCGCTACCGCGCCGATCAATTCTCGTTGCCGCAGGACTGGCTCGGCACCGCGACACGGCTTTCGGAGCGTAGGCCTGCGCATGTCGACGGGCGGCTCTGGTCGTGCCCCGGCCCGCTCGCGGCGGCAGATGTCGCCCGCCTGCGCAAGGAGACCCGGCCATGAACGTACGGTGCCTTTGCCGGATCCTCGGCGGCGTTCTGGCCGTGGTGGCGGCGGCATCGCTGCTTGTAGGCGATGTGCCGATCATTGATCTTTTCAAACGCGATCCGGCGCTCGCACACATGCTGATCGTCGAGCTTCGCCTGCCCCGACTGGTGCTGGCGGCGGCGGCGGGCGGCGCGCTCGGGCTCAGCGGCGCGGCGTTGCAGGGGCTGCTGCGGAACCCCCTCGCCTCACCCGACATTCTCGGCACCTCGGCGGGCGCTGCGCTCGGCGCGGTGGTGGCGGCTTATTTTCTTGGGCTTTCAGGCACGCTTGCGATGGCGGGAGGCGGCATCGCGGGGGCGCTGATCGCGCTTGTCCTGCTGCTGGCGCTGGCCGGGCGCGGCGCCTCCTCGGCGACCTTGATCCTGGCGGGCGTTGCCATCTCGGCGCTCGGCGGGGCGATGATGAACCTGGCGCTCGCGCTCGCCCCTTCACCCTTCGCATTTTACGACATCATGTTTTGGCTGCTCGGCTCGTTCGCCGACCGCAATCTCGGCCACGTGAGCGTCGGCCTTCCCGCTATGCTCGCCGGAAGCCTGCTCGTGCTTTCGGCCGCGCGCGGACTCGACGCGCTGGCGCTCGGCGAGGACGTGGCGGCGACGCTGGGCCACGACGTGCGCGCGATGCGCTGGCGGATCGTCGGCGGCAGCGCGATTGCGGTGGGCGGTGCGGTGGCGGTGGCGGGGATCATCGGCTTTGTGGGCTTGATCGTGCCGCATCTGGTGCGGCCGCTGGTGCGGAACCGCCCCGGCCCCGCACTATTACCGAGTGCCATAGCGGGCGCGGCGCTGCTGGTGGCGGCGGATATCGTCACGCGCTTCCCGCTGAACGGCAAGACGCTGCCGATCGGGGTCGTCACGGCGATGCTGGGGGCGCCGTTCTTCCTGTGGCTGATCCTGTCGCGGCGCGGGGGGCAATCATGAGCGGGCTTGTCGGCAGCGGAATCGTGCGGCCGTATTTGTCCGGCGAAGTGAATATTGCCGTGGCGCCCGGCGAGATCGTAGGGCTGATCGGGCCGAACGGGTCGGGCAAGACGACGCTGCTGCGCGCGCTGGCCGGGCTGACGGCTGGAGACGGCAGCATCACGGTGGGCGGCAAGGCGCTTGACGTCATGACGTCATCGGAGCGGGCGCGGCGGATTGCCCACATGCCCGCCGGGCGGCGCGTGGACTGGCCGCTGCGCGCGGATGATATCGTCGCGCTTTCGGGTGTGGATGCGGACCGTGTGGCGGAAGCGCTGGCGCGGGTCGGCATGTCGGCGTTCGCCGAGCGGCGGGTCGATACGCTCTCGACGGGTGAGCGCGCGCGCGTGTTGCTGGCGCGCGTGCTTGCTGGCGGGGCCGATTGGCTGCTGCTCGACGAGCCGACGGCGAACCTCGATCCGGGGCATGAACTGGACGTGCTGGCGCTGCTGCGCGCGGAGGCGGCGCGGGGTGCGGGCGTGCTGGCGTCGTTCCACAATCTGACGCTGGCCGAAACGCACTGCGACCGCTGCGTGCTGATGGCGGGCGGGCGGATCGTTGCGGAAGGCGCACCGGGCGCAGTGCTGACCGATGCGAACCTTGCCGCGGTTTACGGGATCGCGCGCGACGGCGCGGGCTGGCGGCGCAGCGCTTCCTGAACGAGTGACGTCATGCGCGCCACGTCGCTCCTCAGCGCCATGGCGACGGGGCTTTGCAGGACGGCAAGCGTGCGTGTGCGGTCAAAGCCGGACAGGCGCCGCTGGACAACGCCGGGCGCCACATAGGATGCGGGCATCACGGTGACGCCGAGGCCGGCGGCCACCATGGCGAGCGCCCGCTCCTCCTGCACCGTTCGGTAGGCAAGCGGCGGGCGGACGCCGTGGCCGGTGAAATGCCGGCTGACCTCGCTCAGCACCTCGCAGCGGCGGCGGACGACCATCGGCGTGCTGTGCAGAGCGTCAGACGGCACCGGGTCCGATGCGGCGAGCGGATGGCCTTCAGGCAACATCAGCAGATAGGGCTCCTCCCCCACAGCAACCGGCGAATATTTTTCCGTGCCGGCGCGCATCAGGGTCAGCGCCATGTCGACGCGGCCCTGATCGAGACGCGTGACGAGCTCGGCATCGCTGCCCTCGACGATCTCCAGACCATTTGCGCCGTCGATGGATTGCCAGCCGCGCACCAGCCGTTCGCCGATGCTGGCGGGAACGGTGTGCAGCAGGCCGAGGCGCAGCGCGCGGCGGCGCGCGGGCTCCCCGATCTCGCCGAGCGCGGCGTTGTATTCCTGCATGATGTTGCGGGCGCGTTGGAGAAAGCGGGCGCCAGCCTCGGTCAGCTCCACACGCCGGGCGGAGCGTAGGAACAGCGAGACGCCAAGCTCGCGTTCCAGCTTGGCGATGCCGGCGGAAAGCGTCGGCTGGGTGACGTTCACACGTGCCGCAGCCGCCGTGAAACTGCCCGTTTCGACGATGGCAAGAAAGTAGCGCAGGAGGTAGCCGTCAATCATAGATACCATCTATGCGAAACCGACAGCGCATTCAATTAAGACCGAATCTTCCCCGCGTGCTATTCCCACCCTGAACGAAGCTGAGGGGATGATCGACCGATGGCCGTAGTCGGCACGCAGGCGAATACTATCGACCCGGAATTCAAGGCCAATGCAGAGGCGATGCAGGCGCTCGTCGCGGACCTGCGCGAGCGTTCCGCGCAGATCGCGCTCGGCGGCAATGCGGATTCGCGCGAGCGGCACACCGCGCGCGGCAAGCTGCTGCCCCGCGAGCGCGTGGAACGCCTGCTCGATCCCGGCACCGCCTTTCTCGAACTTTCGCTGTTCGCCGGCTATGACGTCTACGAGGACGACATTCCCGCTGCGGGCGTGATCGCGGGCGTCGGCCAGATCGCCGGGCGCACCTGCGTGATCGTGTGTAACGACGCCACGGTGAAGGGCGGCACGTATTATCCGCTGACCGTGAAAAAGCACCTGCGCGCGCAGGAAGTGGCGCGGCAGAACCGCCTGCCCTGTGTGTACCTCGTCGATTCCGGCGGCGCGAACCTCCCGAACCAGGACGAAGTGTTCCCCGACCGCGACCATTTTGGGCGCATCTTCTACAATCAGGCGACGATGTCCGCCGAAGGCATCGCGCAGATCGCGGTGGTGATGGGCAGCTGCACGGCGGGCGGCGCGTACGTGCCCGCCATGTCCGACGAGAGCATCATCGTGCGCAATCAGGGCACGATCTTCCTCGGCGGACCGCCGCTGGTGAAGGCCGCGACCGGCGAGGAAGTGACGGCCGAGGATCTCGGCGGCGGCGATGTGCACGCACGCATTTCCGGCGTGGTCGATCATCTGGCAAACGACGACGCGCACGCGCTTTCGATCGCACGCGGCATCGTCGCCACGCTGCCCGCGCCGCGCGTGCCTGAGATCGCCGTGAAGGCGCCGAAACCTCCGCGTCACGATCCGTCCCAGATCTACGGCCTGATCCCCGCCGACACGCGGCACCCGGTGGATGTGCGAGAGATCATCGCGCGCATCGTCGACGACAGCGCGCTCGACGAGTTCAAGGCGCTGTACGGCGAAACGCTCGTCACCGGCTTCGCGCATATCGAAGGCTATCCCGTCGGCATCGTCGCCAACAACGGTATCTTGTTTTCGGAGAGCGCGCAGAAAGGCGCGCACTTCATCGAGCTGTGCTGCCAGCGCAAGGTGCCGCTCCTGTTCCTGCAGAACATCTCCGGCTTCATGGTGGGCAGGCGCTATGAGAACGAAGGCATCGCCCGCCACGGCGCCAAGATGGTGACGGCGGTGGCCTGTGCGGCCGTGCCTAAGTTCACCGTGGTGATCGGCGGCAGCTTCGGCGCGGGCAACTACGGCATGTGCGGCCGCGCCTATTCGCCCCGCTTCCTGTGGATGTGGCCGAACGCGCGCATCTCCGTGATGGGCGGCGAGCAGGCCGCATCGGTGCTCGCCACCGTGAAGCGCGGTGGCTTCAAGACCAAGGCCGAGGAAGAGGCGTTCAAGGCGCCGATCCGCGACCAGTACGAGAAACAGGGGCATCCCTATTACGCCAGCGCGCGCCTGTGGGACGACGGCATCATCGATCCCGCCGACACGCGCACGGTGGTGGCGCTCGGCCTCGCCGCATCGCTGAACGCGCCGGTCCCCGAGACGCGCTTCGGCACGTTCCGGATGTGAGGCGGCGATGAACGACAACACCGCCTCCGACACACTCCACTTCACGCTCGACGAGCACAATATCGCGCGCGTCACGCTCAATCGTCCCGAACGGCACAACGCCTTCAATGCCGAGTTGATCGCCGCGCTCAAGGATACGTTCGACAGCATCGCGCAGATGGAAGGCGTTCGCGCCGTCGTGCTTTCAGGCGAAGGCAAGAGCTTTTCGGCGGGCGCCGACCTTGAATATATGCGCGCCGCCGGTGGCTGGAGCGAAGTGGAAAACATCGCCGACGGGCAGCGGCTTTCCGACATGCTCGCCAGCATCGCCGCCTGCCCCGTGCCGGTGATCGCCATCGCCAAGGGCAATATCTTTGGCGGCGGCGTTGGGCTGATCGCCTGCGCGGACATGGTTGTCGGTATCGACGGCGTGAAGTTTCGCCTTTCCGAGGTGCGCCTCGGCCTCACCCCCGCGACGATCTCGCCGTTCGTGATCGCCGCCATCGGCGCGCGACAGGCGAAGCGTTGGTTCGCCACCGCCGAGCTGTTCGGCCTTCCCGAAGCACGCGAGATGGGGCTGGTGCATGTCGGCGTCGCCGACCTTCACGCTGCCGACGCGCAGGTCGATGCCTGGGTGGATGCCATCCTGGAAGCCGCGCCGGGCGCGGTGATCGACGCCAAGGCGCTCGTCACCGATTTCGCGGGGCGCGAGATCACGCCCGAGCTTCGCACCGACAGCGCCCGCCGCATCGCGGCGCGGCGCGCCACGGAAGAAGCCGCCGAGGGGCTCACCGCCTTTCTTGAGAAACGCCGGCCATATTGGATGAAGACCGATGCGTAAGCTGCTGATCGCAAACCGGGGTGAGATCGCCCGCCGCATCATCCGCACCGCGCATCGGATGGGCATCGAAACCGTCGCCGTCTATTCGGAAGCGGATGCAGACGCGCCGCACGTGCATGAGGCCGGGCAGGCCGTGCTGATCGGCCCCGCGCCGGCTTCGGAATCGTATCTGCTCGTCGACCGCCTGCTCGATGCCGCCGCGCGGACGAATGCCGATGCCGTGCATCCGGGCTATGGCTTCCTGTCGGAGAACGCCAAGTTCGCGCTCGCCGTGCGCGACGCGGGGCTGACGTTCGTTGGCCCGCCGGTGAAGGCCATCGACGCGATGGGCCTGAAGGACACCGCCAAGAAGCTGATGAAAACCGCGGGCGTGCCCGTCACCCCCGGCTATCAGGGCGACGACCAGAGCCTCGCGCGCCTCGAAGCGGCCTCGAAGGCTGTCGGTTATCCGCTGCTCATCAAGGCGGTTGCGGGCGGCGGCGGCAAGGGGATGCGGCGCGTGGACGATCCGTCCGAGTTCGCGGACGCGCTGATCGCGGCGAAGCGCGAGGGTGAGAAGTCCTTCGGCAACGACGGCGTGATGATCGAAAAGCTGATCCTGCGCCCCCGCCATGTCGAGGTGCAGGTGTTCGCGGACCGGCACGGCAATGCCGTCCACCTGTTCGAGCGCGATTGCTCGCTGCAGCGGCGCCACCAGAAGGTGATCGAGGAAGCCCCCGCCCCCGGCCTCTCTGCCTCGCTGCGGGAGGCACTGGGCGCTGCCGCCGTGAAGGCCGCGACCGCCATCGGCTATGAGGGCGCGGGCACGATCGAGTTCATTCTCGACTGCGACGATGTCGACACCACCGGCGATCCCAAGTTCTACTTCATGGAGATGAACACGCGGCTGCAGGTCGAGCACCCGGTGACCGAGTTCATCACCGGCACCGATCTGGTCGAGTGGCAGATTCGCGTCGCGCGTGGCGAGAAGCTGCCGATGACGCAGGATCAGCTGCGCATTGAGGGTCACGCGGTTGAGGCTAGGCTTTATGCCGAAGATCCCGAGAGCGGCTTCCTGCCCTCCACCGGGCGCTTGCGGCAGCTCGTGTTCCCCGAAGGCCGCCCCGGCGTGCGCATCGACAGCGGCGTTGTCGAGGGCGGCGAGATCAGCATCCACTACGACCCGATGATCGCCAAGGTGATCGCACACGGCGCCGACCGACAGAGCGCCATCGACCGGCTGGTCGGCGCGCTCGACGCCACGATCGTCGAAGGCGTGCGGACGAACCGCGCGTTCCTCGCGCGGCTCGTCGATCACGCGTCGTTCCGCGACGGTGACGTCGATACCGGCTTCATCGCGCGCCATGCCGAAAGCCTGAAACCGCCCACCGATATCCCGGACCGTGTGCTCGCGCTCGCCGCGCTCACGCGCGTCGGCGGCTATAACCCGCCAAGCGCGCAGACGATGTTCGAACGCGCGGGCGCCTGGCGCATGAACCTGCCGAGCCGCCGCCATGTCGACCTGTTCCCCGAGGGTGGCGAGAAGCGTGCGCTCAGCCTGACACCCGAAGGCGCGGCGTACCGCATTGACGGCCTCGATGAGCCCGTCACCGGCGCGCTGTTTTGGACGGGCCCGCAAAGCGTGGAAGCTGACCTCGGCGGTGAACTGGTGCGCGCCACCATCGTGGAACGCGACGGCAGCTTCGAACTGCGGATCGGCGGCCGCGTGTTCGTCATCGGAACCTCGACGCCGGACGCCGAAGCGGCCGAAGGCGGCAGCGGACGCATCACCGCGCCGATGCCGGGCCGCGTGCTCGCCGTGTTCGTGAAGCCGGGCGACAAGGTCGAGGCCGGCGCGCGCCTGCTCGTGCTGGAAGCGATGAAAATGGAAAACCGCATGACCGCGCCGGTTTCGGGCACGGTCACGAACGTCGGCGTGGCGGAGGGCGACCAGGTCTCCGAAGGCACGCTGCTGGTGGAAATCGAAAGCGAGGACCAATGAGCCTGTCACTTATGAACTTCGCCCACGGCGAAACCATCGACATGCTGCGCGAGAGCGTGCGCGCGTTCGCGCAGGACAAGATCGCGCCGCGCGCCGCCGCCATCGACGCCGAGAACAAGTTCCCGCGCGACCTCTGGCCCGAACTCGGCGCGCTCGGCCTCCACGGCATCACCGTGTCGGAGGAGGACGGCGGCGCAGGGCTCGGCTACCTCGCGCACGTGGTGGCGATGGAGGAGATCAGCCGCGCGTCGGCCTCCGTTGGCCTCAGCTACGGCGCGCACTCCAATCTCTGCATCAATCAGCTGAAGCGCTGGGGCACGGCAGAGCAGAAGGCGAAGTATCTGCCGAAGCTGATATCGGGTGAGCATGTCGGCAGCCTCGCCATGTCCGAGCCTGGATCGGGCTCCGACGTCGTTTCGATGCGCCTGAAGGCCGAGCGCAAGAACGACTGCTATGTGCTCAACGGCAACAAGATGTGGATCACCAACGGGCCGGAGGCGGATACGCTGATCGTCTACGCCAAGACCGACATGGACGCGGGCCCGCGCGGCATCACCGCCTTCCTCATCGAGCGCGGCTTCAAGGGTTTCTCGACCGCGCAGAAGCTGGACAAGCTCGGGATGCGAGGTTCGGACACGTGCGAGCTGGTGTTCGAGGACTGCGAAGTGCCTTACGAGAATGTGCTGGGCGCCGAGGGCAAGGGCGTGAACGTTCTCATGTCCGGCCTCGACTATGAGCGCGTCGTGCTCTCGGGCGGCCCGCTCGGCATCATGGCGGCGTGCATGGACGTGACCGTGCCTTATGTTCACGAGCGCAAGCAGTTCGGGCAGCCGATCGGCACCTTCCAGCTGATGCAGGGCAAGATCGCCGACATGTACGTGACGTTCTCCACCGCGCGGTCCTACGTTTATGCGGTCGCGCAGGCGTGCGACCGGGGCGAGACGACACGCAAGGACGCGGCGGGCTGCATCCTCTATTCCGCCGAGAAGGCGACATGGATGGCGCTCGAAGCGCTTCAGGCGCTGGGCGGCAACGGCTATATCAACGAATATCCGACCGGACGCCTGCTGCGCGACGCCAAGCTCTATGAGATCGGCGCGGGCACGAGCGAAATCCGCCGCTACCTCATCGGCCGCGAGCTGTTCGAGGAAACCGCCTGACCTGAAAGGACCCCCGATGCGCCGACTGCTGCCGTTTCTCCTGATGATGATCGCGGCACCGGCGTTGGCGGCAACGCCTGAGGAACGGCTCGCGGCGGCGGGGCATAGCCTGCCGCCCGCGCCGAAACCCGCGGCGACCTATGTCACGTCGGTCGAGACCGGGAACCTGCTGTTCCTCTCGGGCCATATCGACTGCATGGGTGGCGGCAAGCGCGGCAAGGTCGGCGCCGACGTCACGCTCGATGAAGGCAAAGCCGAAGCGCAGCGCGTCGGCCTCTGTATGCTCGCGACGATCAAGGACGCGCTCGGCGACGACCTTTCGCGCGTGAAACGCTTCGTGCGCATCCTCGGCATGGTCAACAGCGCGCCCGACTTCACGCAGCAGCCGCAGGTCATCAACGGCTTTTCGGAATTGATGAAGACCGCGTTCGGCGACGCTGGGCTCGCCGCACGCTCGGCCGTGGGCGTTGCCTCGCTCCCGGCGGGCTATGCGGTCGAGATCGAGGCCACGATCGAAATCGCGCGCTGATGCGCATCTTGGGCGCGGTTGTGGCAGGCGGTGAAAGCCGTCGGTTTGGTAGCGACAAGGCCGAGGCGCTGCTTAATGGCAAGCGCCTGATCGACCATGCCGCCGCCAGCATCGCGCCTTTCTGTGAAAGCGTGGTGATCGTGGGGCGCCAGAACGGCGTGCCGGATCGCCCTGCCCCCGGCCTCGGGCCGCTCGGCGGGCTGTGCGGTGCGCTCGCTTATGGCGCCGAACATAGTTTCGATGCCGTGCTGACGACGGCGTGCGATGTGCCGGAACTGCCCGAAGCGCTGATGAGCGCCTTGCTGAAGGCCCCGCCTGCCGTCGTCGCAGACCTCCCGGTCGTCGGGTTCTGGCCGACCGCGCTTGCAAAGCCGCTTTTTGACTATCTTAAAAGCGGATCGCCGCGGGCCGTGCGGGCGTGGTGCGAGGTGGTGGGTGCGGAGATGCTGGCGTGGCCGGAGCCGATCCGGAACATCAATCGGCCAGATGATCTACGCTGAAGGCGGGTCCGCGATCATTGCGGTGAAGCTGCATTCCGCCGCGACCTTGCCGCCGACGATGCTGGCGACGCCGTTGAACTTGCAGACCCTTGAACGGCGCTGCACAAACTCGACATCAAGGTTCAGCAGGCAGCCCGGCTCGACCGGCTGGCGGAACTTGGCATTTTCGATCGCCATGAAATAGACGAGCTTGCCGAGCGCCTCGTCACCGAGCGACTTCATCGCGAGCACGCCCGCGGTCTGCGCGAGCGCCTCGACGATCAGCACGCCGGGCATGATCGGGCGCTGCGGGAAGTGGCCCTGGAAGAACGGTTCGTTGATCGTCACCGCCTTGATGCCGCGCGCGCGCTCGTTCGGCACGAAATCGACCACGCGGTCGACAAGCAGCATCGGATAACGGTGCGGGAGCAGTGCCATCACTGCTCCCACCTCGATCGCGTCGAAGCTTTCGCCCCCTGACAAGATGCGCGCCGCTTACTTCTTGGGCGCGGCGGCCGGAGCGGCCGGCGGGTTCACGTTGACGCGCGGCAGCGCCGCGTTGAGGCGCGTCATCACCTCGTTCGTGACATCGAGCGATTGCGCGGTCGCAAGCGTCACGTCGCGGTCGAGCGCAAGGCTGGCGCCCTTTTCGCGCATGACGGCCGTGATGATCGGGTTCACTGCTTCGAGGATCTGCTGGCGCACGTACTGCACGGAGCGGGCATAATCCTGCTCCTTGCCGCGCACTTCGTTCTCGGCGGTCACCTGGCGCTGCTGAAGCTCCTTGGCTTTCGCCTGGAACGCTTCCTTCGCCATCGACGGCTGCGCCTTCTGCAGGCTTTCGTACTCGCCGCGGAACTGGTCGCCGAGCGTCTTTGCGCGCGCCTGAACGCTTTCGAACTTCGCCTTCAGCTGCGGTTCGGCGCTCTTCGAAGCGGCGGATTCAGCAGCGATGCGGCCCATGTCGACGACGACGATCGGCGGCGCGGCCTGTGCCAGAGCAACGGTCGGAAGCGCCGTGAACGCGAGAGCGCCGGCGATAAGGGCGCGGGTAAGCATTTTCATCAGAATTGGGTCCCTACGTTGAATTGGAACAGTTTGGTGTCATCGCCGTCCTGTTTGACGAGCGCCTTGGCGACGTCAATACGGAACGGGCCGAACGGAGAGTTCCAGTTGATGCCGAAACCGACGGCAACACGCGGCTTCCATGTATCGCCGAGGTAAAACTCCTTGAAGCCGGCTTGATACGTCGGATCACCGTTGCTGTCGACGCCGGTCTGAATTTGCCGGATATCCTGCAGGTCGGTGGACGGATTGAAATCCGTGTTCCACAGCGCGCCGACATCGACGAACACCGACGGCCGCAGGCCCATCTCGGCGGCGCCTGCGCTCAGCGGAATCTGCACCTCGGCGCGTACCTGATAATAGGTCTCGCCGCCGATCGAGTCGTCCTGCTCCCCGCTGCTGTCGGTCAGCAGCGTCCAGTCCGCCGGGTCAGACGCGCTTGCGCTGTCATAGTAGCGGCGGATCACGCGCGGGCCGATGCCGCGAATGTCGAAGCCGCGCATACGCGGTTCGCCGAGGAAGAAGCGATCCGTGAGGCGGATGTTGTCCCCGCCCCAGCCGAAGATGTAGCCGGCTTCAAGCCCGAGATTCAGGATGAAGCCGCTGCCGAACAGGCGCCAGTATTTGTCGGCGTTGAGGCGCGAGCGCACGTATTGCACGCTGCCGCCGACGCCCGCGATGTCCTGGCTGATCATGAAGCGGTGGCCCGCGCTCGGGCGGATCGCATTGTTACGCGTGTCGTAGGCGATCGAGTAGCCGAGCGACGAGGTCGTGCGTTTGCCGACCGCATCGCAGAGGAAGCGGCCCGCGAGCAGCGGATCGCAGACGCCGTTCCGATAGAATGTGCTCTCGTCGAGCGACACGTCGTCGTAGCTGAGACCGTAGCGGAACGACGCCGACCAGAACTCGGTGATCGGGAAGCCCGTGCGGATCTGGAAGCCGGTCGTCGACTGCTCGTAGGTGGTGTCGCGGTCGCCGTTTCCGAGGAAGCGGAAGCTGTTGTAATCGCGCCGGAAGATGTCGCCGCCGAGTGCGAGGTTGCGCCCGAACAGGTACGGCTCGGTGAAGCCTATTTCCGCCGACTGCGAATATTTGGACCAGTTGACCGAGGCGCGCAGCTCCTGGCCCATGCCGCGGAAGTTGCGCTGCCGGATCGACAGGTTGACGAGGAAGTTCTCGAGGCTCGAATAGCCCGCCGAAACCTGAAGTTCGCCGGTCGCCTGTTCCTCGAGGTTGGCTTCAAGGATCACCTTGTCCGGCCCCGAACCCTGCTTCTGCTGGATTTCGAGGTTTTCCTGGAAATAGCCGAGGCTCTGGATACGGTCGCGCGAGCGCTTGACGCGGAAGCTGTTGAAGGCATCGCCCTCGGCGAGGCGGAACTCGCGGCGGATCACGTGATCCTTGGTGATCGTGTTGCCGTTGATCTCGACACGCTCGACATAGACGCGGGGCGTTTCGTTGATGACGAACGTCACCCCCATCTCGCGCTTTTCCTTGTCGCGGTTGAAGCGGGGGTTGATGTCGGCAAACGCGTAGCCGAGGAGGCCGACCGATTCCGACAGGCTCGTCACCGTGTCCTCGATCTCCTTGGCGTTGTACCAGTCGCCCTGCTTCATCGGAAGCATACGCTTGAAGTTCTCTTCCTTGATGTCGCGGATCTGGCTTTCAAGGTCGACCTCGCCGAACTTGTAGCGCTCACCTTCCTCAACCACGTAGGTGATGATGAAGTCCTTGCGGTCCGGCGTCAGCTCGGCGACCGACGACACCACGCGAAAATCGGCATAACCCTGCGTCAGATAATATTGGCGCAGCTTCTGCTGGTCATAGGCCGAACGATCGGGATCATACGTGTCGTTCGAGGTGAAGAACTTGTACCACTTGGCTTCCTTGGTGGCCATTTCGCCGCGCAAGTCGCCGTCCGAGAACTTGGTGTTGCCGACGATGTTGATGCGGCGGACCTTGGACTTCGGCCCCTCGTCGATCTCGAACACCACGTCGACGCGGTTCTGGTCGAGCTGGACGATCTTCGGCTCGACGGCCGCGGCGAAGCGGCCCTGGCGCCGGTAGAGCTCCAGGATACGGGCAACGTCCGCGCGCGCCTTGGAGCGCGTGAAAATCTGGCGCGGCGCGAGCTTGATCTCGTCCTTGAACTTCTCGTCCTTCAAGCGCTTGTTGCCTTCAAGCACGATGCGGTTGACGACGGGGTTCTCGCGCACATCGACCACCAGCTCGCCCTGCCGGTCGCGGATCGTGACGTCAGCGAAGAGTTCGGTCGCGTAGAGGTCCTTCAGCGCGCGGTCGAGTCGGTTGCGGTCGTAGCTGTCGCCCGCCGACAGGCCCACATACGAGCGCACCGTTTCCGGCTCCAGACGTTCCGCGCCGCGGATCGTGATCGAACGCACGACACCGTCTTGCTCGGCAACAGCCACAGGCGCAGGCGCCGCCGAAGGCGCGGCTTCCGCGGGCTGCGCGTCCTGCGCCAGCGCGGGCTGCGAGAGGCCAAGCGCACTGCCGAGAAGCAGCGCGGAGACCCAGTTACGATGCATGGCGGCCGGCATCAGCGTCTGTTGGCCCACAGGTTCCCCACTCTCGTTCAAATCTTGTGGCCGCATCTCAGCCGATTAGCCCGGCGACATGCTTGAACACGCCAAAAGATGCAAGGTCGTTCCAGGTTACGATCAGCATGAAGGAGATGAGAAGTGCAAAGCCTGTCATGAATGCCCACTCCTGCACGCGCGGCGGAATCGGCTTCCGGCGCACGGCCTCTGCCGCGTAAATCGCAAGGTGCCCCCCGTCCAGCATGGGGATGGGAAGCAGGTTGATGAAGCCGAGGTTGATGGAGACGAGCGCCATCAGGTTCACGAAGGCCTCGATGCCCATCGTGCCCGCCTGCCCCGAAACCTCGGCGATCTTGAGCGGCCCGCCGAGCTCCTTCATGGAGCGGCGGCCAGTAACGATCTGGACGAGGCCCTCCACCATCATGCCTGTTGTGTCGAACACCGCTTCGGTGCCGTACCATAGCGATTCCACCGGCCCGCGCTCGATAACGCCGCGCTCTTCACCGATGAGGCCGATACGGGGGATCGTGAAGGTCTTGCCGAAGCGATCCTTCTCTTCGATCAGGTCGGGCGTCAGCACGATGTTGCGCACGGCGCCGGCGCGCTCGAAATCGACCGAAACCGGCGTGCCGGGGTTGATCATCACCACGCCGATGATGTCCTCGAAACGCTCGATCGCCTTGCCGTCCACCTTCAGGATGCGGTCGCCGGGGGCGAGCCCCGCGCGGTCCGCCGCCGATTCCGTCACGATGTTCGAAACCACCGGCGAGGTGTAGCTCTGGCCGTAGATGGCGATGAAGGTCGCGAAGATCAGAATCGCCGCCGCGAAGTTCACGAACGGCCCCGCCGCGACGATGATCGCGCGCTGCCAGAGCGGCTTGAAGGCGAACAGGAACGGCTTTTCGGCCGGATCGACGCGCGCGGCCTCCTGCGGCATACTCGCGGCGTTGGCGTCGCCGGTGAACTTCACATAGCCGCCGAGCGGCAGCCAGCCGACCTTCCAGCGCTCGCCGCGCCGGTTCGTCCAGCCGAAAATCTCGCGGCCGAAGCCGATCGAGAAGCTGTCCACCGCCGTGTTGAACATGCGCCCCGCGAGGTAGTGGCCCATCTCGTGGATGAACACGAGCGGGCTGATCATCGCCACGAACATCAGGATCGTGAACAGGATCCCCGGGGACGGCAGAATTTCCATCAGTGTGCGCGACCTCTTATGTGCGTCTCGCCGACACGCCGCGCCTCGCTGTCGCAGGCCAGCACGTCATCGAGCGATTCGACGGCGTGACCGCCGACAGCTTCCATCGTTTGCTCCACAATCGCGGCAATATCGAGGAAGCCGATTCGACCCTCCAGAAATGCCGCGACCGCCACTTCATTGGCGGCGTTTAACACTGTGGGACATGAACCGCCGCTGACAAGCGCCTCGCGCGCAAGGCGGAGCGCCGGGAAACGGGCAGGATCGGGCGCTTCGAAATCGAGCCGCGCGACCTGCGCGAGATCGAGCCGTGCGCACGGCGTCGCCATCCGGTCCGGCCACGAGAGCGCATAGGCGATGGGAATCCGCATATCGGGCGACCCGAGCTGCGCGAGCATCGAGCCATCGACATACTCGACAAAGCTGTGAACCACCGACTGTGGGTGCACGATTACGTCCAGCTGCCTCTCCTCCACCGGGAACAGGTGATACGCTTCGATGAGCTCCAATCCCTTGTTCATCAGCGTGGCGGAATCGACCGAAATCTTGGCGCCCATCGACCACACGGGGTGCGCGACAGCCTGCGACGGCGTCATGGCGGCCATCTCTGAAAGGCTGCGCGTACGGAACGGCCCCCCGCTCGCCGTAAGGATGATGCGCGCGACGCGTTCAGGGTTTTCGAAGTCGAAGACCTGGTGGATGGCGTTATGCTCGGAATCGACGGGCAGCAGACGCGCGCCGCTCAGCTTTGCGCGCGCATTCACCAGTTCGCCGGCGCAAACGAGCGTTTCCTTGTTGGCGAACGCCACGCACGCGCCCCGCTCGACGGCACGCAGCGTCGGAGGGAGGCCCGCTGCGCCGACAATCGCGGCCATGACGATGTCGCTCGGCACGTCGGCGGCATCGCTGAGCGCCCGCACGCCTGCCGCAGCCTCGATCCCCGATCCTGCGAGCGCATCCTTGAGGTCGGCGTAGGCATCGTCGTCGGCGACGACCGCCATCCGGGCGCCGAGGCGGCGCGCTTCGGCGGCAAGGCTGCGGACATCGCGGTTCGCGGTGAGCACATCGACCGACCAGCGTTCGGGCTCACGCGCCACGAGGTCGATCGTCGAACGGCCGACCGAACCGGTGGCGCCGAAAATGCTGATCGTGCGCGCCGTCATCGCATAAGGCCTATGGCGAGGGCCACGAGCACGCTCACCGGCACGACGCCGTCCAGCCTGTCCATCATGCCGCCGTGTCCGGGGAGGATGCTGCCGGAATCCTTCACACCCGCGCGGCGTTTCAGGTGGCTTTCGAAAAAGTCCCCCACCTGCGCCGCAACGGCAAGCACCGCGCCGAGCGCTGCCGCGAAGAGGGGTTCGAGCGCGAGGCCGAACTGGCGGGAAAGCAGCCACGCGGTCAGCGCCGCTGCGACCATGCCGCCGCCGAGACCGGCCCACGTTTTCGAGGGGCTGATGCGCGGGGCGATCTTGGGCCCGCCGATGGTGCGGCCCGAAAAATAGGCGGCGATATCGGTCGCCCAGACGATCGCCAGCGTCCAGATCACAAGCTGTGCGCCGAGCGGCTCCGCGCGCAGCCAGACGAGCGCGATCCCCGGAAATGCCGCATAAAGCACGCCCCATGCCGCGATGCGGGCAAGGAAGAACAGGCTCGCCGCCGTAACGCCGACGAGCAGCAGCGCATAGCCGAGGTAGCCGAGGTGCGTGAACAGCACAGCCCCGGCGAGTGCGAACATGCCGGCCAGCCGAACTGTGCGGCCGACCCGGTGCATCGCGCACCATTCGCCGTAGATGAGCAGGACGACGACGGCGACGAGCAGCGCGAAAGCGACACCGCCAAGCCATACGGCGCCGAGCGCAAGCGCGATGAGTGCGATACCGACAAGGATGCGCGGCAAGAGATCGCCGTAGCGCGACCCCGGCTTCACGGCAGGCTCAGAGCCCGCCATAGCGCCGTTCGCGCGCACCGAACGCCTCGACGGCGCGGCGCAGCGACTCGCCGTCGAAATCCGGCCAGTATTGCTCGGTGAACACCAGCTCCGCGTATGCCGCCTGCCACATCAGGAAGTTCGAGAGGCGCTGCTCGCCCGAGGTGCGGATCACGAGGTCGAGCTGCGGCAACTCGGCGGTATCGAGCCGAGCCGTGATGTCCGCGGTCGTCACGTCATCCGGCGCCATGCGTCCGGCGGCGACGTCGCGGGCGATGCTGCGCACGGCGCGTGTGATCTCATCCTGCGAACCGTAGTTGAGCGCGATAACGAGGCGTAGCTTGCGATTGCCCGCCGTTCGCGTCTTCGCGCCTTCAAGCAGCGCAAGAATATCCGGGGACAAGCGGCTGTAATCACCGATGAAGCTGAGCCGCACGCCGTTCCGGTCCAGCTCCGCGATCTCGCTCAGCAGATACTGCTTGAGCAGACCCATCAGGTAGCCGACCTCGTCCTCCGGCCGCTTCCAGTTCTCCGAGGAGAAGGCGTAGAGCGTCAGCACCTCGACACCGAGATCGGGCGCCGCTTCGACAACCTTGCGCACCGCTTCGACGCCGGACTTGTGCCCGGCGATGCGCGGCAGGCGGCGCGCCTTTGCCCAGCGGCCGTTGCCATCCATGATGATGCCGACATGGCGCGGCCCCACGGACTCCTGCCCACTGCCCGCAAGCGGGGCTGGCGGAACGGCAGGCGAGGTCACTGGCCGAGGATTTCCTTTTCCTTGGCGGCGCAGATGCTGTCCACATCGGCGATCGCCTTGTCGGTCAGCTTCTGGACTTCGGTTTCGAGGCGCTTTTCCTCGTCCTTGCCGATTTCGCCCTTCTTTTCAGAGGCCTTCAGCGCGTCCATGCCGTCACGGCGGACGTTGCGGACGGCGATCTTCGCTTTCTCGCCGTACTGCGAGGCGAGCTTGGCGAGTTCCTTGCGGCGCTCCTCGGTGAGGTCGGGGATCGGCAGGCGCAGCGTCTGCCCATCGACGATCGGGTTGAGCCCGAGCCCGGCCGCGCGGATCGCCTTTTCGACCGGCTGCACGTTGCTGCGGTCCCAAACCTGCACGGCGAGCATTCGCGCCTCGGGCGCCGTCACCGTCGCGACCTGATTGAGCGGCATGTGCGCGCCGTAAACCTCGACGTTCACCGGATCGAGCAGCGACGTGGAGGCGCGGCCCGTGCGCAGGCCGCCGAGATCGTGCTTCAGCGCGTCGAGCGCGCCGGTCATGCGGCGTTCGATATCAGCCTTGTTATAGCTCATGCTCAGTCCCTTCGGATCTATTGGTTGCGCACGATCGTGGAGACGCCTTCGCCCGCAAGAACCCGCGCAAGGTTGCCGTGTTCCCGGATATTGAAGACGACGATCGGAATGGCGTTCTCGCGGCAGATCGCGACGGCGGACGCGTCCATCACCTTGAGATTGTCGGCGAGCACCTTGTCGTAGCTGAGCGACTCATAGCGCGTCGCGCTTTTGTCCTTCTTCGGATCGGCGTTGTAGACGCCGTCGACGCTGGTGCCCTTGAACAGCGCGTCGCACTGCATTTCCGCCGCACGCAGCGCAGCGGCGGTGTCGGTGGTGAAATAGGGGTTTCCGGTGCCCGCCGCGAAAATGACGATCCGGCCCTTTTCCATGTGCCGCACGGCACGGCGGCGGATGTAGGGTTCGCAGACGCTCGACATCGGGATCGCGGACTGGACGCGCGTATCGACGCCCATGCGTTCGAGGCTGTTCTGCACGGCGAGCGCGTTCATCACGGTCGCGAGCATCCCCATGTAGTCGGCGCTCGCGCGGTCGAAGCCCTGCTCTGCCGCCGCGAGGCCGCGGAAGATGTTGCCGCCGCCGACGACGAGGCAAAGCTCGAAGCCCGCTTCCTTGGCGATGCGGACTTCATCGGCGACGCGATTGACGGTGACGGTATCGATGCCGAACGTCTGGTCGCCCATAAGCGCCTCGCCCGACAGTTTCAGAAGAATGCGCTTGAACGGCTTCGATGACATACGTTTTGTCGCGCCTCCCGATACGCGGGGCGCACCTTAGTTGGCCGGCGGGGGGCGGACAAGCGCCGCCACCCCGCGTCCGGCTGAAATTTTAACGACCGACGGCGGCGGCGACTTCCGCCGCGAAATCGGTCTCTTCCTTCTCGATGCCCTCGCCGAGCTGGAAGCGCACGAACTCGGCGATCTTCACCGGCGTGCCGAGGTCTTTCGCAGCCTTGGCGACCACGTCCGACACCTTGCTCTTGCCGTCGATCACGAAGATCTGGCCGAGCAGCGTCGATTCGCCGAGGAACTTGCGCACGCCGCCTTCCACCATCTTCTCGACGATGTCGGCGGGCTTGCCCGACTGAGCGGCCTTCTCGCGCGCGATCGAACGCTCACGATCGACAACTGCCGGGTCAACGCCCGTCTCATCGAGCGCCAGCGGGTTCGCGGCGGCGATATGCATGGCGATCTGCTTGCCGAGCGCTTCGAGCTGGGCGGCGTCGCCCGTCGATTCGATCGCGACGAGCACGCCGATCTTGCCGAGGCCCGGCGCAGCGGCATTGTGCACGTAGGACGACACGACGCCCGCAGACACGGAGACCTGCGCGATGCGGCGCAGCGACTGGTTCTCGCCGATCTTCGCGATGTTCTCGGTCAGCGCTTCCGAGACCGGCTTGCCGCCGGCGGTGTTCTGCGCGCCGAGCGCGGCGACATCGGTGGTGCCGCTCGCAAGCGCAAGGCCCGTCACTTCGCGAACGAAGCCCTGGAAGATCTCGTTTTTCGCAACGAAGTCGGTTTCCGAGTTGACCTCGACCGCCGTACCCTTCGTGCCGCTGGTGGCGACGCCGACGAGGCCTTCGGCAGCCGTGCGGCCCGCCTTCTTGGCGGCGGTGGCGAGGCCCTTGGCGCGCAGCCAGTCGACCGCCGCTTCGAAGTCGCCGCCGGTTTCGGTGAGCGCCTTCTTGCTGTCCATCATGCCGGCGCCGGTGCGCTCGCGCAGGTCCTTCACAAGCTGTGCCGTGATCTCGGCCATGTGCTTAATCCCTTCTGTCTTTGAATGAGGCGGGGCGGCTGCCCGTTACGGCGCCGCCCCTTCCGTTTTGTGACACACCGCTCGAAAAGCGGCGCGTGGGGCGTCAGGCGGCGACTTCGGCCTGCGGCTCGGCCGCTGCGCCGATGTCCGCGCCCAGATCGCGCTGACGGTTCTGGTTGCCGCCCAGAACCGCGTCCGCGATCGCATCGCAGTAAAGGCGGATGGCGCGCGAGGCGTCATCGTTGCCCGGGATCGGGAACGCGATGCCGCTCGGATCGCTGTTCGTGTCGAGGATCGCGATCACCGGAATGCCGAGCACGTTGGCTTCCTTCACGGCGAGGTCTTCCTTGTTCGTATCGATCACGAACATGACGTCGGGCAGGCCGCCCATGTCGCGGATACCGCCGAGCGAGGCTTCGAACTTGTCGCGCTCGCGCGTCATCTTCAGCACTTCCTTCTTGGTGAGGCCGTGCGTGTCGCCGGCAAGCTGCTCTTCGAGCTGCTTGAACTTGCGGATCGACTGCGAGATCGTCTTCCAGTTGGTGAGCATACCGCCCAGCCAGCGATGGTTCACGAAATGCTGACGCGAACGGCGCGCGGCCTCCGCGATCGGCTCCTGCGCCTGGCGCTTGGTGCCGACGAACAGCACCTTGCCGCCTGCCGCGACGGTGGCGCGGACGAATTCGAGCGCGCGCGCGAACTGCGGGACGGACTGCGACAGATCGATGATGTGAACGCCATTGCGGTCACCGAAGATGTAAGGCTTCATCTTCGGGTTCCAACGGTGTGTCTGGTGACCAAAGTGGGCGCCGGCTTCCAAAAGCTGCGCCATCGTGACGACGGGTGCCGCCATAATCGTTTCTCCTTCCGGTTTGACCTCGATGCAGGAGGAAGGCAGCAGGCCGCCCACCGGATATGTTCCCGCATCTGTGGAATGCGGCGGCCTTTAGCGCCGCGCGGCGGCAAATGCAAGGGGGCGCCGGATTGTCCGGGGGACGAAAGCGGCGTATTGCGTATCAGGCGCAAAGATCGTCTTGGGAGGACGGCATGCTCAAGTCCGCGCTCATTCTCGGCATGGCCGCCACGGCGGCGGGGTCGACGGCTCCCGATACAGGGCAGGCCGACCGAAACAGTGTGTTCGTACTGTTCAGCGGCGGCGCGCCCACGATCCAGATCAACACCGGCACGCGCGCTTGCCCCCTTGAAGCGCCGAAAGCGTCGTCCGCACGCCGCAGCAAACCGGTGTTCACCATCTACTGAGCCGGGGGCGGAAGCCCATGCACGGCGAGCGCCGCGTTGTAGTAGCGCGGATCGGCGGTCACTTCGCGGCCCAGCCACGCCGGGCGGATCACGGCTTCATCCTCGCGCTCCAGCTCGCATTCTGCGATCACGAGGCCTGAAAACTCGCCTTCGAAAACATCGACTTCCCACAGCCTTCCATCTTCGATGACGTCATATCGCCGCTTGGCGAGCAGCCGCCCGCTGCGCAGCGCGATCAGCGCGCGCGCATCTTCGAGCGGCACATCATATTCGAACTCGTCGCGCGAAAGGCCGGAGACGCGGCCTTTGATGGTGAGCCTGCCACCTGCATCATCGATGACCCGAACGCGCACCGAGGCGTGCTCGCCGCGCGCGATATAAGCCTGCGCCATCGCCCGGCTGCGCACGACGTTCGCGCGCCAGCCGTCTCCCGTCACCAGGAACTTGCGTTCGATCTCGGTCCCCATCAGGCGGCGTCGCGCCAATCGTCCCACGCGCGCTCCCAGCGGCGGAGGCGCGCCTTGCAGGGCTCTTCGAACAGCACGGCGCCGAGCTTCAGCGCTTCTTTTTCGAGCGCGTGCCGCCGTTCGATCGCCGCCTTTTCGAGACGCCGCAGCGCCTTCTCCTTGCGGTCGTGGAGCCGCGCCTCGAGCGCGCAAAGGTCGTGCTGCTCGCCGAGTAGATTGCCGAGCCGCCCCAGCATCTCGCCGCGCGCGGTGAGCCCGGGATCGATGTCGTGGAGCAGGCGCACCTGAAAGCCGTGGTCCTTGATGTGCTTGCGCCACTCATGGAAGGCTTCGATATCGCCGCCCGCCGCCTCGCCCATCAGCGCCGTCGCCTTGCGGCAGGTCCGCCGCAGCCCCTTGCGAAGCGCACCGAAACCGTCGCGTTCGAGCCGCCAGTCCCCGGACGCGGCCCGCAACGCGAGAAGCCGCGCGCGCGCATCCTCAAGCACAGCGCCGCGCACACGCAGAGCCGCCGTTTGCTCGTCCGCCTCCAGCGCCGTACGGAATGCGGCGAGCGTCTTGCCGCCGCTTTCGCCCGCAACGCTGTCGAACGTCGCGAGCAGCACCTGCGCCTCACGCACGTCGGCAAGCCTTGCCGCGAGCGTGCGCAGCGCCGCGTTCGCTTCGGAATAGCCGGGAAAGACCGCGCGCAGCAGCCGCAGCAGCGCGCGTATCCGCTTGGTTGCAGTGCGGACGCCGTGGACGCTGCGCTCAAGATCAGCATCCGCACTCGCCAGCGCCGCAAGCGCGCCGTCAAGCTGCTCGGCCGCGATCCGGCGCAGCGCGGCTTCGATGCCAGCGTCGCCCGGCGCGAAACGATAGGCCATAGGTCGATGTCGCTCCGCCCTTGTTTCAACACGCTGCTATAGGCGCTTGGCGCACAAAAAAAAACGGCGGACGCAAACTCAATGCGTTCCGCCGTCAGTTTCTCGGTGTGGGTCAGCTCAGGCAATCGACCCAGACCGAAAGCTGCGGGGCCTGTCCATACAGACATCCTCGCGCTGCCAGCCTTGCTTCAGCAAGGGCAGTGCCAGAACATCAATTGTTTTAAATCAATGGCTTGTGAATGACGTCACTTTGACGATTCTGTGCCACCCGCCCCATTTCGGGACAGTCAACGCAGTCTTCCCGCCACCGCCCACCAGCCCGGATGCGCGGCCGCAATCTCAGTGCGTGCAGCTTCTGCGTCCGCAGCGGCATCGAACAGGGCGAAGCAGGTCGCGCCCGATCCCGACATACGCGTAAGCGCGGCGCCGCGCTGATCGAGCGCACCAAGAACCGCGCCGATCACCGGACACAGCGAAACTGCGGGCGCTTCGAGATCATTGCGCCCCACCAGCGCGGAAGCGAGTGGCGGACCGTCTGCGAGCGCGCCCCGGTCGATGCCGTCCCACGCCGCGAACACGGGTCCGGTCGCGAGCGGTACGCCAGGATTGACGAGCAATACGGCTTTGCCGCGCAGGTCGGCGTCGGCGAGCGTGCAAAGCTGCTCCCCTACTCCGTCGCCGCGCTGCGTGCGGCTGCCGACGCACGCGGGCACGTCTGCACCCAGTGAGGCAGCAATCGCGCACAGTGCCGCCGCGTCGGCATCGATTCCCCAAAAGCGGTTGAGGAGGCGCAGCGCCGCCGCCGCGTCCGCCGAGCCGCCGCCGATACCCGAGGCGATCGGCAGGCGCTTGTCGAGCGTGAGCGCCGCGCCCGCCCTGACCCCGTAAGCGCGGGCAAGCGCGCGCGCCGCACGCATCACGAGGTTGCTCTCGTCCGCAGGCAGGCCCGCGCCGAACGGGCCGCCAATGGCCAGCGTGACGTCATCCGCCACGCGCACTGAGAGAATGTCGCCGAAATCCGCGAACGCGAAGATGGTTTCGATGTCGTGATAGCCGTCCGCGCGGCGCCGCCGCACGTGGAGCGCGAGGTTGATCTTCGCCCAGCCGGTCTCGGCGGCCGCTTCGCCCGTCACTTCTTCGCCGTATCCCTCAGCGCGAGATCGAGGCCGTAGTTGTACTTGGCCTCGAGCGTTCCCTTGCGCTCAGGCGTCGGATCGGCATCGAGCGCGGCCTTCCAGCGGTGGCGCGCCTCGATACGGCGGCCCACCATCCAGTAGGCATCGCCAAGATGTTCGGTGATGACGGGATCGTCGGCAACCGCCGCGACTGCCTGCTCCAGCGTGGCGGCGGCGGCCGCATATTCGCCCGCCTGATACTGCGCCCAGCCGAGCGAGTCGGTGATGTAGCCGTCTTCCGGCGCGAGTCCGTGCGCCTTTTCGATGAGGAGGCGCGCTTCCGGCTTCGAAAGCCCGCGATCGAGGAGGGCGTAGCCAAGATAGTTCAGCAGGGTCGCATCCGCAGGTTGTAGCCGGATCGCCTCGCGCAGCGACGCCTCCGCCTCGGGCCACTTGCCGCCCTGTTCGAGCGCCGAACCCTTCAGGAAATGCAGCCGCCAGACGATCGCCGGGTCCGCCGGGCCTAGCGCGAGGGCCTTGTCGTAGGCCGCGCCCGCATCGAGGAAACGCTTCGCCGATTGCAGCGCGTCGCCATATCGCGCGAGATCCTCGGCGCGGGCGCCTGGCGCATTCGCGGCGGTCTCCAGCAGCTGCATCGCTTCGGGCTCGCGATCGAGCCGGGCGAGGATCGCCGCCTCCTGCCCCAGCGCCATCGCCTTTTCATCATCGCTGCCGCGCACCTTGCGAACGGCATCGAGCGCCGCCTCGTAACGCTCTGAAGCGGCAAGAAGTTCGGTCGTCAGCAGCCAGCCCGAGGCCTGATCGGGGGCGAGCATCGTGGCGATGCGCGCCAGCGTGAGCGCGACCGGGATCGGCCGTTCGCGCGAAAGGTCGGCCGCCATGCGCAATGCGAGCAGCGCGACCCCCTCGCTGGCGTTCGCCGGAATGCCGACGATCGGCGTGCCTGCCGCAAGCGCGGCCTTCGCCGTCTCGACATCGGTGTGCCCGGCCGACTCCGTCAGCCGCTTCAGTGCCTCCTCGGGCTGCTTTTCGGCCTGCAGCGCGCGCGCTGCGGCGATCCGCATCCGGATGTTGCGGCCACCGTCATCCGTGGTCAGCTGGTCATAGATCTCAGCCGCTTCCGCATAGCGCTTCGCGCGGAACAGCAGGTGCGCGCGGTGCTCGAGAACGTAGGTGCGCGCGAACCCATCGAGCTTTTCCGCGTCGAGCTTGCGGATACCCTCTGCAGTCTTGCCGCGCGCCTCGGCGATCCATGCGTCGATGATCGGCACGATGAAGCTGCCGAAGCCCGCATCGGTGAGCCGCGCCGTCGCCTCGCGCGCCTCGGTCCATTTCCGCGTCTTGATCGCATTCGCGACGAGCAGCAGCGTGACGCCGCTGTCGAAGCGGTCCTGCCGTGCCAGCCGCTCGCCGACGCCGATGGCAAGCGCCTCATCGCCCGCCGCGATGGCAAGGTCGAAGGTCTGCCGCAGCAGTTGCGGATCGTCGGGCGCATAGGTGAGCGCGCCCGCGAAATAGTCGGCTGCCCGCCCAAGTTCGCCGTTCGCGAGCGCGAGGTGGCCCTGCACGTAGCTGCCGTAGTCTGCCTCCTGCGCGGGCATCACAGTCGCCTGCGCCGAGGGCGCCGCGAGCGCGGATGCGAGGAGGAAGGCTACTACGGCTGCACGCATGGGAATCTCGCTACATATTGGGATAATTGGGCCCGCCGCCGCCTTCGGGCGTTACCCAGTTGATGTTCTGCGTCGGATCCTTGATGTCGCACGTCTTGCAGTGGACGCAGTTCTGCGCGTTGATCTGGAAGCGCGGATTGCCCTCATCCTCGCCCACGACCTCGTAAACGCCCGCCGGGCAATAACGCTGCGCAGGCTCGTCGTAGAGCGGCAGGTTGTACGCGATCGGGATCGACGGGTCTTTCAGCTGCAGGTGGACCGGCTGGTCCTCCTCGTGGTTGGTGTTCGACAGGAACACCGAAGAGAGACGATCGAAGGTCAGCACGCCGTCGGGCTTGGGATAATCCGGCTTCTTGCAATGCTCCTTGCGCCAGAGCTGCTCGTTATCCGGGTGGTGTTTCATCGTGAACGGCAGGTGGATGCCGTACTGTTCGAGCCACATGCTCGCGCCTGCAAGCATCGTCCCCACGAGATTGCCGAATTTTTCGACAAGCGGGAGCGTATTGCGGACGATGTAGAGTTCCTTCTTCACCCAGCTTTCATCGTAAGCGGCGGTGTAGGCGGAAAGCTCGTCGTTCGCGCGGCCTGCAGCCACCGCCTCGAAGGCGGCGTCCGCCGCCATGATCCCGGTCTTGATCGCGGTGTGCGAGCCCTTGATGCGCGGCACGTTGACGAAACCCGCCGCGCAGCCGACGAGCGCGCCGCCGGGAAACACCAGCTTCGGCACGGCCTGGTAGCCGCCATCGTTGATCGCGCGCGCGCCGTAAGACACGCGGCGGGCGCCCTTGAGCATCTTCGCGATCGCCGGATGCGTCTTCCAGCGTTGCATCTCTTCGAACGGCGAGAGGTGCGGGTTGCGGTAGTTGAGCCAGGTGACGAAGCCGAGCGCGATCTGGTTGTTCGCCTGATGGTAGATGAAGCCGCCACCGTTCGCATCATCAAGCGGCCAGCCCTGTGTATGGATGACGGCGCCCTCGTCATGATTCTCGGGCTTCACATCCCACAGTTCTTTGATCCCGATTCCATAGACTTGCGGCTCACTGTTCGCATCGAGTGCGAAGCGCTTCTTGAGCTGCTTCGTCAGATGACCACGCACTCCCTCGGCAAACATCGTATACTTCGCATGAAGCTCCAGCCCCGGCTGGTACGACGGCTTGTGGCTTCCATCGCGCGCGATCCCGAAATCGCCGGTGGCGACACCCCTCACCGCGCCGTTTTCATCAAACAGCACTTCAGCCGCCGGAAAACCCGGGAAAATCTCGACGCCAAGCGCCTCAGCCTGCGATCCCAGCCAGCGGCAGAGATTGCCAAGGCTGCCCGTGTAGCAGTCGTCATTGTCCATGAACGGCGGCAGCAAGATATGCGGGAAATCGAACTTGCGGTTCTTCGTCAGGATCCAGTGATGGTTGGACGACACCTCGACCGTCATCGGATGACCGTCCATCTCGCGCCAGTCCGGCAGCAGTTCATCAAGGCCGCGCGGATCGAACACCGCGCCGGAAAGGATATGCGCGCCGATCTCCGAGCCCTTTTCGAGCACGCAGACCGAAATCTCCTGCCCTGCCGCCTGCGCGCGCTGCTTCAGCCGGATCGCCGACGCGAGACCCGCTGGTCCGCCGCCGACAATAACGACGTCATAGGCCATCGATTCGCGTTCGCTCATGGCTTCCTTCCCTTTCCCCCGTTTGCAACTCTAGCCGTGCGCCTTATTGCAGACGACACAATAATGGTTTTGGCGGGTTTGATAGGTCGCAAGGCCGAGCTTGGCCAGAGCGGATTGAAGAGTTGAGGAACATGCGAGTGTTGGAGGGGAGCGAGCGCGACGAACTGCTTGCCACGCTCGGCTGGTGGGTCGAGGCGGGCGTGGATACGCTCGTCGATGCCGGCCCCCGCGACTGGCGCACGCCGCCCCCGCGCGCCGCAACGCGGGAAATCCCCGCATCCGTGCCCGAGCCCGAACTCGTGCTGCCCACCGGCGCGGCGAGCCCGCCAGCGACCGTCACGGCCACGACAATCACCGAACTGCGCCACGCGGTCGAAATCTTCGAAGGCTGCCCGCTGCGCACTGGCAACGTCAGCACGGTCTTCGCGGATGGCAACCCGGAAGCCGACCTGATGCTGATCGGCGAGGCGCCCGGCGCGCAGGAAGATCGCGTGGGCCTGCCCTTCGTGGGGCCTGCTGGCCAGCTTCTCGACCGGATGCTCGCGGCGATCGGCCGCAACCGCACGACCGCCTACATCACGAACGTCACCTTCTGGCGCCCGCCCGGCAACCGCACGCCGACTCCGGCAGAGGTGGAAACAACAATGCCGTTCGTGCGCCGCCACATCGCGCTGGCGCGCCCCAAGGCGATCATCGCGCTCGGCGCCTGCGCGGCGCGGGCGCTGACGGGTGACGTCACCGGCATTATGCGGCTGCGCGGTCAGTGGCGCACGCTTGCCGTGGAAGGCGTGGATTACCCGCTGATGCCGACGCTGCACCCGGCGTTCCTGCTGCGCCAGCCCGACGCGAAGCGCCTCGCGTGGGCTGATCTCCTCGCCGTGAAAGCCAAGCTCGATGCCGATTGACGAAAGCCTGCCGTTCCTCCCAGTCCGCATCGCCGTGCTCACCGTCTCCGACACGCGCTCGCTCGCCGACGACCGCTCGGGAAACACGCTCGTCGAGCGGCTGGAGGGCGCTGGGCATGTGCTCGCGGCGCGCGAAATCGTGAAGGACGATGTCGGCACCATCGTCGAACAGCTCGCGGCGTGGATCGACGACCCCGAGATCGACTGCGTGATCACCACGGGCGGCACCGGCGTCACTGGCCGCGACGTCACGCCCGAAGCACTTGCCGAGGTCTGCGAGAAGGAGATCCCCGGCTTCGGAGAACTGTTCCGCTGGCTCAGTTTCCAGTCGATCGGCACGTCCACCGTGCAGTCGCGCGCTACAGCAGGCGTTGCACGCGGCACCTACATCTTCGCCCTGCCCGGCTCCACCGGCGCCGTGAAAGACGGCTGGGACGGCATCCTTGCGGCGCAACTCGACAGCCGCCACCGCCCCTGCAACTTCGTGGAACTGATGCCGAGGCTGCGGGAGCGCTAGTCGCTCTTCACCGCCGCGAGCTCGTGCCCTTCGATGTCGATGAAGTGGAAGCGGCGACCGCCCGGGAACGGGAGAATGTCGAGGCTGATCGTACCGCCTGCGGCGATTACTGCTTCCCTCGCCGCTTCCAGGTCATCGACTTCTATCACCGGCAGCACATGCGCGGTCACGTGTTCACCCGTGGCGTTGAAGCCGATGTCCGTGTCGCCTGTCACCGTCGCAGCATAATCCGGCCCGAAGTCGTTGATCTTGAATCCGAATACGTCCGCATAGAAGCGTTTGGCCTTCGCGATATCGCGCGTCGGCAGTTCCACATAGTTGAAGCGCGCCATCTCCGTTCCTCTCAATGTTCTTGATTTGTTCTTAAACTGCGTGCATGATTTGTCAATGTCGAGACGCGTCAACGCCGCGCGCGGCGCAACCCTGAACACAACCAGCACCCGCTTCGACGATCTGGCGCGCGAGGCGGACGGCGACTGGCTGGACTCCGTGGCCGAGGACGACCTGCCGCCGTTCCGCACCGAGATCAGCTACGAAACGCCGCGCACAGCGATCACGCGCAACACCTCGCCCGACCTCCCTTTCGACCGGTCGATCAACGCCTATCGCGGCTGCGAGCACGGCTGCGTCTATTGCTTCGCGCGGCCGACCCACGCCTACCTCGGCTTGTCGCCGGGCCTTGACTTCGAGCGCAGGCTGACGGTGAAGAAGAGCATTCCCGAACTGCTCAGGAAGGAGCTGGAGAATCCGCGTTATGAGTGCCGCCCGATGGCACTCGGCACCAACACCGATCCTTACCAGCCTGTGGAAGGCAAGTACGGCACCACACGGAAAATCCTCGAAATCCTGTCTGAGACCAATCATCCGGTGATGATCACCACCAAGTCCGCACGCGTGATGCGCGACATCGATATCCTCGCCCCGATGGCGGAGCGCGGCCTTGCCGCCGTGATGGTGTCCGTCACCACGCTCGATCCCGAGACCGCGAAGACGCTGGAGCCGCGTGCGACCGCTCCGCATCGGCGCATCGCGGCGGTGAAGGCGCTCGCGGAAGCCCGCGTGCCCGTTTCCGTGTCGCTCGCCCCGCTCATCCCGGCGATCAACGACCACGAGATCGAATCGATCCTCGAGGCCGCAGCGAAGGCGGGCGCCGACATGGCCTCGATGATCCTCATCCGCCTGCCGCACGAGGTCTCGCCCATCTTTCGCGCGTGGCTCGACGCAAACATGCCGGACCGCGCCGCGCGGGTGATGGCGCACATAAGGGAGATGCGCGGCGGAAAGGACAATGATGGCGATTTCCACACGCGCTTCAAGCCACAGGGCGCCTATGCCGCGATGATCCGCGCGCGCTTTCAGGCCGGATGCCGCCGCTTCGGCCTCACCCGCCGTGACGTTCAGCTCCGCACCGACCTGTTCAGTCCGCGCGGCAAGCAGTTTTCGCTGTTTTAGGCGGCGTCGGGGAAGCGGTAGTCCTTGAACTGCTGGCGCAGCGTCAGCTTCTGGATCTTGCCCGTTGCCGTGTGGGGGATTTCCTCCACGAAGACGACGTCGTTGGGCATCCACCACTTGGCAACGCGGCCTTCGAGGTGATCGAGAAGCTCCTGCTTGCTCGGGTTTGTGCCCGCCTTCAGCACGATGATGAGCAGCGGGCGCTCGTCCCACTTCGGGTGCGGCAGGCCGATCACCGCCGCCTCGGCCACGGCGGCATGACCGACAGCCTCGTTTTCGAGCTCGATCGAGCTGATCCACTCGCCGCCGGACTTGATCACATCCTTCGCGCGGTCGGTGATCTGCATGTAGCCGGAAGCGTCGATCGTGGCGACGTCGCCCGTGTCGAACCAGCCGTCGGCATCGAGCACGTGGCCGCCGTCCCCCGCGTAATATTCGCGCACGACCCAGGGCCCGCGCACCATCAGGTGCCCGAACGCCTTGCCGTCGCGCGGCATCTCGTTGCCGTTGTCGTCCACGATCTTCATCTCGACACCGAAGATTGAGCGGCCCTGCTTGGTCTGGATATCGAACTGCTCTTCCTGCGGCTTTTCGAGCGCCTCGGCGGAAAGCGAGCCGAGCGTGCCGAGCGGCGACATCTCCGTCATCCCCCACGCGTGACACACGGTGACGTCGTACTTCTGCTTGAAATCGACGATCATAGAGCGCGGCACGGCGGAGCCGCCGATGACAACGCGTTTGAGTTCACCGAGCCCCTGGCCAGTCTTTTCGAGGTGCTGGAGCATCGCCAGCCACACGGTGGGCACGGCGGCGGTGAGCGTCACCTTCTCGCGCAGGATGAGGCCGTGCAGCGTCGGCGCGTCGAAATGCGCGCCGCCCATCACCAGCTTCGCGCCGGCGGCAGCGGCGGCATAGGGCACGCCCCACGCGTTCGCATGGTACATCGGCACGACCGGCAGGATCGACGTCGAAGACGTGAGGCCGAGCGCATCCGCCGAGTTCCCGCCAAGCGTGTGCAGCACGTTCGAACGGTGCGTGTAGAGCACGCCCTTGGGGTTGCCCGTCGTCCCCGAGGTGTAGCAGAGTCCCGCAGGCGTCTGTTCGTCGATGTTGGCCCATTCGAAATCGCCGTCGCTCTCGGCGATCAGGTCTTCGTAGGCCAGGAGGTTCGGGATGCTCGTCTCGGGCAGGTGCGCGCGCCCGGTCATCAGCACATAGTGCTCGACCGTATTCAGCTTCGGCGCGATGCGCTCCACGAGCGGCACGAAGCTGAGATCGAAGAACAGCACGCGGTCGCCAGCATGGTTGATGATGTAGACGATCTGCTCTTCGAACAGGCGCGGGTTCACGGTATGCGCAACAGCGCCCATGCCCGAAATGCCGTACCAGCACTCTACATGGCGTTGCGTATTCCACGCGAGCGTCGCCACGCGATCGCCGAGCCGGATGCCAAGACGGCTTAGTGACTGTGCGACCTTGAGCGCGCGTTCGCGCACCTCGCGCCAGTTCGAACGTGCCTCGCCGCCCTCGACAAGCGCCGTAACGATTTCGCGCGTGCCGTGATTGAGTGCTGCGTGGTCAATGAGTTTCCAGACCAGCAAAGGCCAGTCCTGCATTCCGCCTAACATGGTGACTCCTCCCAAAGAGCAGCGAGAGGCTAGCCGGAGCCCTGCCGCCGATCAATCCGGCGCCGACAACAACACCGCTTGACAACGCGAGAACAAACATGGAACAAGTGAACATGAGAAGAACAAAAGGGGTTCAAACATGGCCTTCATGCTCTCTGCCACGCTTTCAAGCCTGTTGCTTTTCGTAAGCCTCGCCTTGGTTGCTCACATGTTCGCGGATGCACGCGTTGCCATCGCGCGGGCGCTTCGCGGCGAAATCGAAGCCGTGATTACGGAGCGTCTGGTGACGGCTGTTGAGCCGATGCCGCGTCCGTCACCGGCGCCGCTGCGCTATCGGGAATGGCAACCGTTGCCGCTTGCCGCCTGACCTTGCGGTACGACAGGATCGCCATCGGGATCGTCGCGGCGTAGACCACGGAAATCAGCGAGAGCGTCATGTACGGCGCGGAAAGCAGCGCCCCTGCGAACAATGCCACGCCGACGAGTGCCATGATCCGGTATTCGGGGCGGATGCGCACCGATTTCCAAGAATAGGTCGGCAGGTTCGAGACCATCAGGAACGCGACCGTGCCGACGACGATGGCCGTCACGGCGGTGCCGACCTCCGAATAATGGGCGAAGCGGGTCGGCTCCAGCCAGTAATAAAGGAACATCGGGCTCAGCGTCAGCCCTGCCCCCACGGGCGCGGGAATGCCGGTGAGGAAGCCGTGCTTCTTATGCGGCTGGTCGCTGACGTCGAGGTTGGCGTTGAAACGCGCGAGCCTCAGCGCGCAGCAGACGGCATGGGCGAGCGCGACGATCCAGCCCACGCCCGGAAGCTGCTCCAGCGTCCACAAATAGATGACGAGCGCGGGCGCGACGCCGAACGCCGTGACGTCGGACAGCGAATCAAGCTCGGCGCCGAAGCGGCTCGCGCCTTTCAGCAGGCGCGCGACGCGCCCGTCGATACCGTCGAGCACACCCGCCACGACAATCGCGAGGATCGCCCGGTCGAAATCCCCGGCGATGGCGAGGCGCACCGAAGTGAGCCCGGCGCAGAGCGCAGCGATGGTTATCGCATTGGGGATCAGCACCCGAATCGGGATGACCCGCTTCAGCCTGCGCGGACGCTCGTGGTCGACCTTCACTGGCGGACGCCGCGCAGCCGTTCACCGGGGCCGCCGGGACGGCCGATTACGGTTTCACCGGCGACGGCGCGCTGGCCGACCGCGACGGCGGGGACGGTGCCTGCGGGCAGGTAGACATCGACGCGGCTGCCGAAGCGGATGAGACCAACACGCTGGCCCGCGCCGACGCTCTCGCCCGTGTTCACGAACTTGATGATCCGACGCGCGACGAGGCCGGCGATCTGCGTGAAGCCGATACGGCGCCCATCGGCGCCTTCAACGACGAAATACTGGCGTTCATTGTGCTCGCTCGCCTTGTCGAGCTCGGCGTTCAGGAACTTGCCGGGCACGTAGACGATGTCGCGGAGCGTACCCGCGATCGGGGAGCGGTTTACGTGAACATCGAACACGCTCATGAAAACCGAAACGCGCGTGAAAGTTCCCTCGCCGATGCCGCGCTCGCTGCCCGCGATCTCGCGCGGCGCGGGAACCTCCATGATCTGCGACACGAGGCCGTCGGCCGGCGAGACGACGAGCCCTGCCCCTTCGGGCGTGACGCGCTGGGGATCGCGGAAGAAGGCAAACGTCCAGAACGTGAGAGCCGCCGAAAGCCAGCCAAGAATGTTCCAGTCCGCAATGAACCAGAAGAATCCGGTCAGAACCGCCGCGAGCACCACGAACTTGTTGCCGTCCGGGTGAATCGAGGGCGGAAACTTGTAGGTTGCCGCCGGTTCAGCAGGCATGGGCGCGGGTGCCGCAGTGGCGGGCGCAGGCGGCGTTACGGGCGGCTCTGGGGGTGTGGTGTCGTTCATGCGCCTATCTTTAGCCCCTGGGCGCAGGCGATGACAACGCGCAGCTTGAGAGAAAGCGGGAGGAGCGCGCCTTTGCCGCCCCCGCACCTGTTGATCTTGGCCTTCGTTTCCGCCAAGAGCGTGCGCGAGTAAAAATCCATACACGCACCAAGAGGTATCGATGGCGAAGATCAAGGTGGCAAACCCCATCGTCGAGATTGACGGCGATGAGATGACGCGGATCATCTGGCAGTGGATTCGCGAACGCCTGATCCTCCCGTACCTCGACGTCGACCTCAAATACTACGATCTCAGCATCGAGAACCGCGACGCCACCGACGACAAAGTGACCGTGCAGTCCGCGAACGCCATCAAGGAGTACGGCGTCGGCGTGAAGTGCGCGACGATCACGCCCGACGAGGCGCGCGTCGAGGAGTTCAACCTCAAGAAGATGTGGAAGTCGCCGAACGGCACGATCCGCAACATCCTGGGCGGCGTCGTGTTCCGCGAGCCGATCGTCATCAAGTCCGTGCCGCGCCTCGTGCCGGGCTGGACGGACCCCATCGTCATCGGCCGTCACGCGTTCGGCGACCAGTACAAGGCGACCGACTTCCTGATCCCGGGGGCCGGCAAGCTGACCATGAAGTGGACCGGCGAGAACGGTGAGACCATCGAGCACGAAGTGTTCGACTTCCCGACCGCAGGCGTCGCGATGGGTATGTACAACCTCGACGATTCGATACGCGATTTCGCGCGCGCCTCGCTCAACTACGGCCTCGCGCGCCAGTGGCCGGTGTATCTTTCCACCAAGAACACCATCCTCAAGGCCTATGACGGCCGCTTCAAGGATTTGTTCCAGGAGATTTTCGACAAGGAATTCAAGGCTCAATTCGACAAGGCTGGCATCGTTTACGAGCACCGCCTGATCGACGACATGGTCGCATCGGCGCTGAAGTGGAGCGGCAAGTTCGTGTGGGCCTGCAAGAACTACGACGGCGACGTGCAGTCCGATACCGTTGCACAGGGCTTCGGCTCGCTCGGCCTGATGACCTCCGTGCTGATGACGCCGGACGGCAAGACCGTTGAGGCCGAGGCCGCACACGGCACCGTGACGCGCCACTACCGGATGCATCAGCAGGGCAAGGCGACCTCGACGAACCCGATCGCCTCGATCTTCGCTTGGACGGGCGGCCTCAAGCATCGCGGCAAGCTCGACAACACGCCGGAGGTCACCAAATTCGGCGAACTGCTCGAGCGCGTCTGCGTCGATACGGTCGAAGAGGGGCACATGACGAAAGATCTCGCGCTCCTCATCGGCCCGGATCAGGCCTGGATGACGACCGAGCAGTTCTTCGAGAAGATCGTGGAGAACCTCGACGCCGCTATGAGCAAGGAATTCTAGCGCTTTAGACGCTTTTCTGCTGACGCTGCGGTGGCCGCCCCGTTAGGATGCCGCCGTGGCCGCAGATCCGCTCTTTTCACCCGGTTTTCGTGATGCGCTCGTTATTCTGGGCGCGACCGGCCTTGTCATACCCGCGTTTCATCGGCTTCGGATCAGCCCGGTCATCGGGTTTATCCTCGTCGGGCTCCTTATAGGCCCCGCCGGGCTCGGGCGGCTGGGTGAAGCTTTGCCGTGGGTCCGACATATTTCGATCGATGATCGTGAGGTCATCGAACCTTTTGCCGAGATCGGCATCATCCTGCTGCTGTTTTCGATCGGCCTGGAGCTTTCGTTCCGGCGTCTTTGGGATTTGCGCGGGCTGGTGTTCATCATCGGCCCGGCGGAACTCGCCATATCGGGCGGCCTCATCGGCGTCCTGCTTCATCAGTTCACCGATCTTGGCGCGGTGGTTTCGCTGATGCTCGGCATTGCGCTCGCGATGTCCTCCACCGCGCTCGTGCTGCCGATGACAGGCACCAAGAGCGCGATCGGCAAGCCCGCCTTCGCGATGCTATTGTTCGAAGATCTGGCGATCGTTCCCATCATTTTTGTGATGGGCGTCATCAGCCCGCTTCCGGGCAGCGACGACGCGGGCGATCTTACCCGAACGGTCGTGCTCGGTGCGGTGGTGGTGGTCGCGCTCCTGGGGCTTGGAAAGCTGCTGCTGCCGCGCCTGTTCCGGCAGGCCGCCCGTACCAAAAGCCCGGAGCTTTTTCTTGCCGTCTCCATGGTCGTCGTCATGGGCGCCAGCCTTGCCACCAGCGCGGTCGGGCTTTCGCCCATCGTCGGCGCGCTCGTCGCCGGGCTGGTGATCGCCGAGACGGAATACCGGATGCAGGTGGAAGTCACCGTCGAGCCGTTCAAGAACCTGGCGCTCGGCGTCTTCCTGATGACGGTGGGCATGAGCCTCGATTTTGAACTCATCGCCCGGATGTGGCCGTTCCTGATGCTCGCGATCGTCGGCATCATCCTCGTGAAGGCGTTCGTGACAAGCGGGCTCCTCCGCCTTTCGGGCGTTCCCCGGGGCGTTGCCGCGAATGTCGGCGTGCTGATGGCGTCACCATCGGAAACCACACTCATCGTGCTCGCCGCAGCCGTGCAGGCGCGCGTGATCGACACCGACACCGCCGCCTTCTGGCAGATCGTCACCGCTGTCGGCCTTACCGCCACGCCACTGCTAGCGCGGATCGGCAGCGACACGGCGCGGCGCGTGGACCCGGCGGCGCCCGAACCGGCCCGGGAACCTTCCGAAAACAGCGGACGCACGATCGTCGCTGGCTATGGTCGGGTGGGCCAGATGGTGGCGGATATGCTCGTGCGCCATGAACAGCCCTTCGTGATCGTCGATGCGGACATCGATATGGTCGAACTCGGCCGCAAGCGGGGGCACGAAATCGTTTTCGGCGATGTCGGGCGCTCGGGGCTGCTGGAACACCTCGGCATCGCGAACGCGCGCGCGATCGTGCTGACGATGGACGATCCGGTCCAGCTCGTGGCGACGACACGCGACGTGCGCGCCGCCTACCCCGACCTTTGCATCATCGCGCGCGCGAAGGACGCGGAGCATGCCGCCCAGCTCTACCGGGCGGGCGCCACCGATGCCGTGCCGGAAACGCTGGAATCATCGCTTCAGCTGGCCGAGGCTGTGCTCGTCGATATCGGGCGCCCGATGGGGCTGGTGATCGCCTCGATCCACGAAATGCGCGAGATCAAGCGCAACAAGATCAAGGCCATGGTGCCCGATCTGCCACGCGAACCGCTGAAAGCCGCGTCGCGGCTGCGGCGCAGCGACGAGGATACGGCGGAGTAAGGCTCAGGCCGCGAGCACGCCCTTCACGGCGGCGATAGCCTCCGCCGCCTTGTCGCCATCGGGCCCGCCGCCCTGCGCCATGTCCGGGCGTCCGCCGCCGCCCTTGCCGCCGAGCGCCGCAACGCCCGCCTGCACGAGCGAGACCGCGTTGAAGCGCTGAATCAGGTCATCGGTGACGCCGACGGCGATGCTCGCGCGGCCCTCGTTCACTGCCACGATCACGGCAACGCCCGAGCCGACCTGCTTCTTCGCCTCATCAACCGCACCGCGCAGATCCTTCGGATCAAGCCCTTCGGCGACGCGCGCAACGAACTTCGTGCCCGCGACCTCCTCGGCCTCCGCTGCCGGGGCAGCACCCCCACCGCCAAGCGCCAGCGCTTTCCTGGCGTCGGCAAGTTCGCGCTCCAGCCTGCGGCGTTCCTCGACAAGCGCCTGTACGCGCGCCGGAAGCTCGGCGGGCGCCACTTTCAACGCCGCGGCGGCCTCGCGCAGCCGGTCTTCCTGCCCTTGCAGGTAAAGCCGCGCCGCCTCGCCGGTCAGCGCCTCGACCCGGCGCACGCCCGAAGACACCGCGCTTTCGCTGATGATCTTGACGAGGCCGATGTCGCCGAGCGCACGCACGTGCGTGCCGCCGCACAGTTCCACCGAATAGTCCGCGTCCGTATCGCGGCCCATAGAAAGCACGCGCACCTCGTCGCCGTACTTCTCGCCGAACAGCGCCATCGCCCCGGCCTCGATCGCGTCGGCGTGGCTCATGAGGCGCGTGTTCACCGCCGCGTTGCCGCGCACCTGCGCGTTGACGTCCGCCTCTACGCGCACGATTTCTTCCAGCGTCAGTGCCTTCGGGTGGCTGAAATCGAAACGGAAGCGATCTTCCGCGACGAGCGAGCCCTTCTGCGTGACGTGCGCGCCGAGCCGATTGCGGAGCGCGGCGTGCAGCAGGTGCGTCGCCGAGTGGTTGGCGCGAATGCGATCGCGGCGCGCGGCATCGACATCGAGCTGCACGACGTCGCCGACGCGCACGCTGCCCTCGGCAATGCGTGCCTGATGGGCATGAAGCTTACCGAGCGGCTTCGACGTCGTTTCAACAACGGCTTTGAGGCCGCCCCCCGTGATCGTTCCGGCGTCGCCGGTCTGGCCGCCGGATTCGCCGTAGAACGGCGTCTGGTTGGTGAGGATGACGACAGTGTCGCCCGCCGCTGCACTCTCCACGCGGGCGCCGTCCCTGACGATGGCGATCACTTCACCCTGCGCGGTGTCGGACGTGTAGCCCGTGAATTCGGTCGCGCCGAATTCCTCGGCGATGTCGAACCACACGCCCTCGTCGGCCTGCGCGCCGGAGCCCGCCCAGGCAGCGCGCGCCGCCTTCTTCTGCGCGGCCATTGCCGTGTCAAATCCGCTCTTGTCGACCGACAGGCCCTGACGGCGCAGCGCATCCTCGGTGAGATCGAGCGGGAAGCCGTAGGTGTCGTAAAGCTTGAACGCCGTCTCGCCGGGAAGCACAGCGCCTTCGCCCATGCCCGCGGTTGCCTCGTCGAGCAGACGAAGGCCCGTTTCGAGCGTCTGCCGGAAGCGCGTCTCCTCGAGCTTCAGCGTTTCCTCGATCAGCGGCTGTGCGCGCGTCAGTTCCGGGAACGCGCCGCCCATCTGGCTGACGAGCGACGGCACCAGCCGGTACATCAACGGATCCTTGGCGCCGAGCAGGTGCGCGTGGCGCATGGCACGGCGCATGATACGGCGTAGCACATAGCCCCTGCCCTCGTTCGACGGCAGCACGCCGTCCGCCACCAGGAAACCGCTCGCACGCAGATGGTCGGCGATAACGCGGTGCGAGGCCGACATCGGCCCCTTCGCATCGGTCTTCGTCATTTCGGCGGCTTCACCGATCAGCGCCTGAAAGAGGTCGATCTCGTAATTGTCGTGTGTCCCCTGCAGCACGGCGGCGACGCGCTCCAGCCCCATGCCGGTATCGATCGACGGGCGCGGCAGGTCGCGCACGATCTCGCCCGCTTCCTGCTCATACTGCATGAACACGAGGTTCCAGATCTCGACAAAGCGGTCGCCGTCCTCGTCCGGGCTGCCGGGAGGACCGCCGGGGATATGATCGCCGTGGTCGAAGAATATCTCCGAACACGGCCCGCACGGCCCGTTGTCGCCCATCGCCCAGAAATTGTCCTTCGTGGCGATGCGGATGATGCGGCTGTCGGGCAGGCCCGCGATCTTCTTCCACAGCGTGAAGGCATCGTCGTCGGTGTGATAGACCGTCGCCGTCAGCCGGTCGGGCGAAATGCCCCACTCCTTCGTGATGAGGTTCCACGCGAGGCTGATCGCACGTTCCTTGAAATAGTCGCCGAAGGAGAAATTCCCCAGCATTTCGAAGAACGTATGGTGCCGCGCCGTATAGCCGACGTTGTCGAGATCGTTGTGCTTGCCGCCCGCGCGCACGCACTTCTGGTTGGAAACCGCCGTGCTGTAGGAGCGCGTCTCGAGGCCGGTGAATACGTTCTTGAACGGCACCATGCCCGCATTCACGAACATCAGCGTCGGGTCGTTCTGCGGCACCAGCGGCGCCGACGGCACGCGCATGTGCCCCTCGCCCCCGAAAAAGTCGAGAAATGAGCGGCGTATGTCGTTCGTGGAGGTCATGGCGAGCATGTAGTCGAGGACTGCGCGCTACTCAAGGCGACAGAATGACAGGCATGCGCGACCATTCCCCCTTGCGCTCGCGGCGCAACAGGCAGACCCTGCTCCTGTTGTGCCGCCTTGAGTGCCGGCCCAATGCACGAGGCCTAAACCGGGCGGCGATCATCCAGTATGGGGAGATCGTGACATGGCGGCTTTGTTACAGGAGACCGGCAAACCTGTCAGGGTGGTGGCGCTCGTCGGTCCGGCGGGCGCGGGCAAGACGAGCCTTGCAGAAGCGATGTTGTTCACAGCGGGCGCGATCCCGCGGCAGGGCAGCGTGGAGGCAGGAACGAGCGTCGGCGATGCGTCGCCGGAAGCGCGCGCGCGGCGCGGCTCCACCGAACTCAATCTCGCCCGCTTTGATTACCTCGGCGATGCATTCGCGATCGTTGACGCGCCCGGCGCGCCCGGCTTCGCGCCCGATGCGCTGCTTGCAGTGGCAGCCGCCGATCTTGCGATCGTGGTGATCGACCCCGATCCCGCGCGCGCTGCGCTTGCCGAGCCTGCCCTGCGCCAGCTTGAAACCCTGCGGCTCCCGCACGCGATTTTCGTCAACAAGATCGAGTCGGCGCGCGGGCGGATCCGCGACCTCCTCGAAGCGCTGCAGCCGATGAGCGCGAAACCCATCCTCGCGCGACAGATTCCCATCCGCGAGGGCGAGGCGATCACTGGCTTCGTCGATCTCGCGCTCGAACGCGCATTCCACTACCGGCCCGGAAAGGCATCCGAGCGCATCGAAATGCCGTCCACGCTCGCCGAGCGTGAAACGGCGGAACGCTTTCACATGCTCGAACAGCTCGCGGACCACGACGACGCGCTTCTTGAAAAGCTGCTGATGGATGAAGCGCCGGATGCGGCGATGGTGTTCGGCGACCTGTCGCGCGAGACGGGTGAGAACCTTGTCGTGCCCCTGCTGTTCGGTTCGGCGCAGGGCGATCATGGCGTACGGCGGCTTTTGAAGATGCTGCGCCATGAAACACCCTCGCCCGCCGCTGCCGCCGCGCGACTGGGTGCGGACGGGGGCGCGTTTGCCTTCAAAGTCGCGCACGGCAATGCTGCGGGACGGCTCGTGTATGCACGCGCGTTCGGCGGGCTTGCCGAAGGCGCCGAGCTTCGCGACGGGGGCGGTAACCCGGTCCGGGCGGGCGGGCTGTTTCACGTGCTCGGCGACAAGCTCGGCAAAACGGCAAGCGTACCGGTGGGCGGTGTGGCGGCCATCGCGAAGGTCGATACGATCGCGGCGGGCGACATCGTCTTTCCGGCAGGCCACGCGCGGCGCACGGAGATCGCGCGTCCGGTGCCCGGCCATGCGCTGGCGATCACGACGCGCGAACGGAAGGACGACGTGCGACTTTCCACTGCGCTTCACAAACTCGTCGAGGAAGACGTCGGGCTCGCCTGGGATCAGGACGCGGCCACGCACGAAATGCTTCTGCGCGGGCTCAGCGACGAGCATCTGAACATGGTGCTCGCGCGCCTCAAGCGGCGCTACTCCGTAGCCGTCGATGCGCAGCCGCCGCGTATTCCCTATCGCGAATCGATCCGGCGGGGTGCGACGCAGCGCGGGCGGCACAAGAAGCAGTCGGGCGGACACGGCCAGTTCGGCGACGTGGTGATCGAGGTCGCCCCGCGCGGACGCGGTGAAGGCTTCGTGTTCAACGATCGCATCACCGGCGGCGCGATCCCGAAGCAATGGATTCCCGCGGTCGAAGCCGGAATCCGCGATGCCATGGAACGGGGTCCGCTAGGCTTTCCCGTCGTCGACGTCGCCGTGACGCTGACCGACGGTTCCTACCACACGGTCGACAGCTCGGAGCTGGCGTTTCGCACGGCCGGGCGCATCGCGATGAGCGAAGCGCTCGCGGCGTGCGCGCCGCATCTGCTCGAACCCATGGCGCGCGTGACCATCGAGGTGCCGGGCAGCGCAACCTCGCGCATCACGTCGAGCATCGCCAGTCATCGCGGGCAGATGCTGGGCATCACCCCGCGCGAGGGCTGGTCGCGATGGGACGTGGTCGAGGCGCTGATGCCGGAAGCCGAGCTCCACGGCTTCGGTGCGGAACTCCGCGCGATGAGCCAGGGGCTCGCGAGGTTCGCGACGGCGTTCGACCATCTCGCTGAACTGGGCGGCACGCTTGCGGACGCGGTCGTCAAGCAGGCGCTGGCGGCATGAAGATGCGTTGGATTGAAGATAAAATTTGATATTGAGAATTAAATTCAATAAAGAATGAAGCGCCGGTGGCTTCCCTCCCCGGTTTCGTCCGTTTCGGCCTCCCTCCCTCCCCGGCCGTCGGATCGTCCCTGGCCGGAGCATGAGATGTCGTGCTCCGGTCCCTTTTCTTGCCCGCCGGAAACGAAAGAGGCCGCCCTGGGAAAGGCGGCCTCGGCGGGGACACTGGGAAGGGCCGCCTATTCGTCGCTGTCGGTGTCGGGGCCCGCGGTGAGAAGGGCTTCGGAAATGCCGGCAGCATTGGCGCGGATCGCCTTTTCGATCTTGTCGCGCATCTCGGGATTGTCGCGCAGGAACTGCTTAGCGTTCTCGCGGCCCTGACCGATGCGCGTCGAATCGTGGCTGAACCATGCGCCCGATTTCTCGACGAGGCCGATCTTGACGCCAAGGTCGAGAATCTCGCCGACCTTGGAGACGCCTTCTCCGTACATGATGTCGAACTCTACCTGCTTGAACGGCGGTGCCACCTTGTTCTTCACCACCTTCACGCGCGTCGCGTTGCCGACAATCTCGTCGCGGTCCTTGATCTGTCCCGTGCGACGGATGTCGAGACGAACGCTCGCGTAGAACTTGAGTGCGTTACCGCCCGTGGTGGTTTCCGGGTTGCCGTACATGACGCCGATCTTCATGCGCACCTGGTTGATGAAGATAACGATGCAGCGCGAACGGCTGATCGAACCCGTGAGCTTCCTGAGCGCCTGGCTCATCAGGCGGGCTTGCAGGCCGACGTGGCTGTCGCCCATCTCGCCTTCGATTTCGGCCCGCGGCACCAGCGCGGCGACCGAGTCGACGACCAGAATGTCGATGGCGTTCGAGCGCACCAGCGTGTCGGTGATCTCCAGCGCCTGCTCACCCGTATCGGGCTGCGAGACGATAAGGTTCTCGATATCCACACCGAGCTTCTTGGCGTAAACGGGATCAAGGGCATGTTCAGCGTCGATGAACGCCGCCGTACCGCCGCCCTTCTGCGCTTCGGCGATGGCATGAAGCGCCAGCGTCGTCTTGCCCGAGCTTTCCGGGCCGTAGATCTCGATGACGCGACCGCGCGGAAAACCGCCGACACCGAGCGCAAGATCAAGCCCGAGCGAACCGGTCGAGATGGAATCGATTTCCATGGCATCGCGCTGGCCGAGTTTCATTGCCGAGCCCTTGCCGAATGCCCGGTCGATCTGCGCCAGAGCCGCGTCTAGAGCCTTTTGCTTGTCCATGCCTGATTCCACCACCCGAAGCGCTGATGCCATTGTCTGGTCCCTCCTAGTGGGCTGACGAAGCCGTTTCAATGAGGGATCGTGTACGTGGTTTGTTCTAAGCGTGCAAGCGCTTTTGTTCTATTTTCGTTCTTTACTTGGCGGCGGCCGTTTCAGGGTTCGTGCGCGTCTTTCCGCGGGCGATCTCGTGCCGCACCTTGTCGGAAAGTTCCTGCACAGAGAACGGCTTCGCGAGGAAGGCCACATCGGGAACGTCGATCGACTTCCGAAGCTGTTCCTCGGCGTAGCCCGACATGAAGATGATCTTGAGGTCGGGGAACGTCTTTCGCGCGTGCTGGACAAGCGTCGGCCCGTCCATCGTGGGCATCACCACATCGGAAATCAGCAGGTCGACGCCCTCGGGCATCCGTTCCAGAATCTCCAGCGCTTCTTCGCCGTGGCCGGCGGTCAGCACCTCGTAGCCCTTGCGCGTCAGCGCGCGCTCGGCGACGGCGCGGACCATCGCCTCGTCCTCCACGAGCAGGATTTTGCCCTGCCCCCACGGATCGCCGCCGTCCGCGCCCGCTGCGGCCGTCGCGGCCTCCGGCAGCGCTTCCTGCGCGGGCAGGTAGATCGTGAACGTAGTGCCAGCGGCGACGACGCTGTCTGCGAAGATGTAGCCGCCCGACTGCTTGACGATGCCGTACACCGTGGAAAGGCCGAGGCCGGTGCCGCGCCCGACCTCCTTGGTGGTGAAGAACGGCTCGAAGATCTTGCCGAGAATCTCGGGCGAAATGCCGGTGCCCGTGTCCTTCACCGCGATCGCGACATATTCCCCCGAAGGCATACCCTCGCGGTCGAGCTTCTTCGCCTCGCGCGCCGAAACCGCGAAGGTCGAGATCGTGAGCTCGCCGCCTTCGGGCATCGCGTCGCGCGCGTTTACGGCGAGGTTGACGATCACCTGCTCCATCTGGCCGGGGTCGGCGCGCACCGGCGCGAGGCTGCGGCCGTGCTTCACCGTGAGCGTCACCGTCTCGCCGAGCAGACGCTTCAGGAGATGGCTGAGTTCACCGACGATGTCCGACACGTGGATGAGCTGCGGGCGCAACGTCTGCTGGCGCGAGAAGGCGAGGAGCTGGCGCACGAGGTTCGCGGCGCGGTTCGCGTTCTGGCGGATCTGGTTGAGGTCGTCGAAATCGCTGTCGCCCGGCGTGTGGCGGAGCAGCATCAGGTCGCAGTAGCCGATCACGGCGGTGAGGATGTTGTTGAAATCGTGCGCGACGCCGCCCGCGAGCTGGCCCACCGCCTGCATCTTGGTGGCTTGCGCGATCTGCTTTTCGAGTTTCAGCTGCTCCTGATTATCCTTGAGCGACAGGACGACGGCCGGGCCGCCCGCGCCCGGCGCCTTGCCGATAGTGAGCGCCACAGGCTCCTCGGGCTTGTGCTTCAACCGCACGCGCAGGTCGCGCGCGCGTTCAATGGAGGCGGCAGCGCGGCGCACCGCGTCCGACACCATCGTCTTGTCCTCATCGACGACGAGATCGCTCGGGTAGCGCAGTTCGCTCCCCTCCTCGACCCCCGCGATGGCGGCGAAACTCTCGTTCATGAACGTGAAGCGGCCGTCGCGATCGGCGAGCGCGAGCCCGATCGGCAGAACCGAAAGCAGCGCGGGCAGGCTGTCTGGCACAGGCGTCACGGCCTCCGCCGCCGCGCTGCCTTCGCGCAGGATCAGGAACACGTAGGCGCTCGTGCCCGCCTCTTTCTGGTTGCCGAGCGGGAGTTCGATGAGGCGCACGGGAATGTTCGCGCCGCCACCGGTCTTCATGCGCCGCGCGCCGTCCTCCCCCGCCTCCAGAATATCGACAAGGTTCGTCGGCACGCGACCTGCGGTGCCGGTGATGGCGTTTTTGAAGGCCCCGTTCGCCGCGATGATCTCGCCGGAGGGATCGGCCATCACGACCATCAGACCGGCGCTGCCGAGCCAGATGCCCGCCGGACCTTCGAGTAGCGCAACCGTGTCGTCCATCGCCTTCTCGGCGGTGCCGCGCCTGAGCGTCCACAAGAGATAGTTCCGCGCGGTATCGGCGGGCCGCACCGACACGCGCAGCTTGCGACGCGCCCCGCTGACAGTTTGTTCAATCTCGGCAAAGCCGTTGCCGTCGCGTCTCGCCTGCTCGGCGATGTTGGTAAGGCGGCCGCGGCTCGCCTCGTCCTCGCCCGCAAGATCGAAGGGCGAAGGATAACCGTCGCAGCGCGTGCCATAGGCCGCGTTCGCGCAGACGAGTTTGCCCTCCGCGTCAGTGACGGCGAGCGCATCGCTGCGCGAATCGAGCGCGGTGCGCATCATCGTCCAGTCGATGCCGCCCGCGCCCCGCCGCGCCCTGCCGAGCGCCGAGAAATAGGCGACGACCGCTGAGGCAAGGATCATTGCGCCGTAGAGAGAGGCGATCTCCCACGAATCCATCGCCCATCCCACGAGCACGGTGGAAACGAGGCCGAGCAGCACCGCGCCCGCGATCACCAGGGCCATGTGGCGCTGCGCACCGGGCAGGCGCGGCCATTCGATCGGATCGGGAAGATCCTCGCTGCTGGCCGGAAACCGGGAGTCGGTGCGCATCGTCATCGTGTCGTGGTCATCCGCGCAAGGCCGCTTCCGGTCAAGCCCGCTCGCGCGGAACGGATGCTGTGCCGGGGCGGCCACCCGATTGGCACTTCAGGCGGGTAACCGCAGCAGGTCGCGATAGGCCGCAATCAGCCTCTCGTCGGCAGTACAGAGCGCAGCTGCAGGCATGGAGCGTAAGGCACGCGGAGCGCGCTGCGTGAGCACGGGCGGCAATGCCCTATGGCGCGGATGCGCGCGAAACGCACCCGCCAGTTTCGCGACGATGATTTCCGCAAGAGAGGGCCCGCGCTCTGTCATGCCCTACCCTCAGCCAGTCATGGATAATTTCGGGTTAACCCTTGAATGAAGTTTTTCCCGTGGCTCGAGCAGTTTCTCTGCTTTGCACAAAGCCGTGCAGCCGTCTAAGCGCATCGCCATGAGCTCTGCCGACGCCGAGGATAGAACGTCCGTCTTCGCGATACCCGATTATCGCTATTTCTGGATCACCAAACTCGCCTCGACGACGTCGCAGATGATCCTCGTCATCGTGATCGGCTGGATGGTCTACGATATCGCGCGCGAGACGATGCCGGAGCGCGAGGCCGCATTCTTGCTCGGCATGGTAGGCCTCGCCCAGTTCCTGCCGCTGTTCGTGCTGTCGCTCGTCGTCGGCTACATCGCTGACCGGGTGGACCGCCGCTACATTGTGCGCGGCGCGCTCGCGCTTGAAATGCTGTGCGCGGCAGGCCTCGGCGCACTGGAGCTCACGGGCGATATCACGATCCCCGCGCTCTTCGTGGTGGCGGCATTACTCGGCGTCGGGCGCGCTTTCGCGTCGCCGGCGCTTTCGGCGCTCGCGCCCAACCTCGTGCCGGTGCGGATGTTGCCGACCGCGATCGCGTGGAACTCGATCGGCTGGCAGGTGGGCGCGATCGGCGGCCCGGCGATGGGCGGCTATCTCTATGCAGCGAACCCCGCCGCGCCGCTCGTCGTCTCGGCGGCGATGCTGACGATCAGCCTCATCGCGATGTTCCTGATTTCGCGCGTGCCGCTGCCGGAAGCCGAAGCCACGGCGAACCCGATCGAATCGGTGATGAACGGACTTCGCTACGTGCGCGACAACAAGGTGGTGCTGGGCGCGATCTCGCTCGATCTCTTCGCCGTGCTGCTCGGCGGCGTCACGGCGCTGCTGCCCGTTTATGCGCGCGACATTCTCGCCGTCGGCCCCGAAGGCCTCGGCCACCTTCGCGCCGCGCCTGCCGTGGGCGCGGCGATCGTGGCGCTCTGGCTCTCGCGGCGGCCGCTCGCGCGGCATGTCGGCATCAAGATGTTCGTATGCGTCGCGATCTTCGGCATCGCCATCGTCGTCTTCGGCCTGTCGCGAGACCTCTGGCTGTCGCTCGGCGCCCTCGGCGTGCTCGGCGCGGCGGACATGGTGAGCGTCTACGTTCGCTCCTCGCTCATCCAGATCTACACGCCGGACGCGATGCGCGGCCGGGTGTCGTCGGTCTCGATGCTGTTCATCTCCGCCTCGAACGAACTGGGAGAGGCCCGATCCGGCCTCACCGCCGCGTGGTTCGGCCCTGTCGAGGCCGTGGTGATCGGCGGCATCGGCACCATCGTCGTCACCGCACTCTGGGCTTGGCGCTTTCCAGAGCTTCGCCGAGCCGATAGTTTTGATGTTCCGGGCGCACTCAAGGAGAGATCGACATGAAGGCAGCAAGCATACTGGAAACGATCGGCGGCACGCCGCACATCCGGGTGAATCGCCTGTTCGGGCCGGACGCATCGGTATGGGTGAAGTCGGAGCGGTCCAACCCGGGCGGCTCGATCAAGGACCGCATCGCGCTCGCGATGATCGAGGACGCGGAAGCCTCCGGCGCACTCAAACCCGGCGGCACGATTGTGGAGCCCACCTCGGGCAACACGGGCATCGGCCTTGCGATGGTCGCTGCCGTCAAAGGCTACCGCCTCGTGCTCGTGATGCCCGAATCGATGTCGCTGGAACGTCGCCGCCTCATGCTCGCTTACGGCGCGACCTTCGACCTGACGCCGCGCGAGAAGGGCATGAAGGGCGCCATCGAGCGCGCCGTGGAGATCGTCGGCTCGACCCCCGACGCATGGATGCCGCAGCAGTTCGAAAACCCCGCGAACGTCACCGCGCACGTGAAGACGACGACGCAGGAAATCCTCGCCGATTTCCCGGACGGGCTCGACGCCATCATCACCGGCGTTGGCACCGGCGGGCATATCACCGCCTGCGCCAAGGTGCTGAAGCCGAAGATGCCCGGCCTCAAGGTTTATGCCGTGGAGCCGACGCTCTCCCCCGTGCTCTCGGGCGGTCAGCCGGGTCCGCACCCGATTCAGGGCATCGGCGCGGGCTTCGTGCCAGGCGTGATGGATACGGCGCTGCTCGACGGCATCATCCAGGTCGCGCCGGACGACGCCAAGGAAATGGCCCGCCGCTCCGCGCGCGAGGAAGGAACGCTCGTTGGGATTTCATCGGGCGCGACGCTCGCCGCGATCCGCCAGCACCTCGAAAAGAATCCGAAGCACCGCGTGCTCGGCTTCAACTACGACACCGGCGAGCGCTACTTGTCGGTGCCGGATTTCTTGCCGGAATGAGCTGACGCCGGCGGAGTCGGCGTCTGGTCGCTGCGGATCGCGCTGCGCCAGACGCTGACGTCGTCGGACGAGCCCTGCTCCGTCACCGCCTGCTGGAAGTCCAGCATCTGCGGCACTTCGTTCATCGACATGGCGACCGTCAGGTGCTCGCCCTGGCGCCGTTTCTTCAGCACGTCGAAGCCGGAAGCGAGCAGCGCTTCGATATTGTTGTTCCGCGCGGCCGACGTCGGCGCGCCGAGCACGACCGCGATCAGCCGGCGCCCATCCCGCACCGCTGACGCGGCGAGCGTGAAGCCGGAGGCATTGGTGTAGCCGGTCTTGATCCCGTCGAGGCCGACGAACTTGCCGAGCAGCTTGTTATGGTTGGGCATCACCGTGCCCTGGAAGTTGAACTGCTGCTCCGAAAAATACGGATAATACTGCGGAAAATCGCGGATCAGTGCCTTCGAAAGCGTGGCGAGGTCCCGCGCGGTCGTATGGTGCGCGGCGTTCGGCAGGCCCGAAGCATTGAAGAACGCACTGCTGTTCATACCGAGCGCCTTCGCCTTCTCGGTCATGGCGCGCGCGAAAACGACCTCCGAGCCATCGAGCCTCTCGGCAAGCGCCACCGCGACGTCATTTGCCGACTTGGTGGTGAGCGCGCGGACCGCCTGTTCCACGGTGATCCATCCGCCACGCGGTACGCCAAGCTTGGAGGGCGGCTGCGCCGCAGCGTTGGCTGAGAAATAGACCTTGTCGCTCATCTTCAGCTCTTTGCGCTCGAGCGCATCGAACGTCAGGTAGAGCGTCATCACCTTGGTGATCGAGGCGGGGTGGCGCGCTTCGTCGGGGTTGCGCGCATAAAGCACCTCGCCGCTGTCCGCATCGACAAGGATCGCCGCATATTTGGAGACGGAAACAAGACTGGCGGCCGTGGCTGGTTGGGGCGCGATCGGCGCACCCACGAGAATGGAAACAATGAACGCGACGATCAAATGCAAACGCATGATCGCTAGTCTCCCACCCGCCGCCCGCGCCCCCGCGCAGGCTACTCAAACTCCACTACCGTGCCAGAATGAGGCAAATGCGCCATTCTGAAAAGCCCTTTAGACGAACGGAGCCGAAACGTGCGACGACCTGAGTCAATTCTGCGCCGTTCCGAATCCCGTAAAGCGCCTTTGACGTCAAACATGCGGATTCAAACTTAAGAAGCGCTGAACATATCCTCCAAAGCAAAGGGGCCGCCGTTTCCGGCAGCCCCAAGCAAATCTGAAAGCCTTTTTGCTCAGGCCGCCTGTTTCAGCTTCGCATTGCCATAGAAGGTCTCACCCTTCGCCGCCATGTCGCGAAGCAGCTGCGGCGGCGCAAAGCGTTCGCCGTATTGCTGCGTCAGGTGGTCGAGCGTGCGGACGACCTCGTCGAGGCCGATCGTGTCCATCATGCTGAACGGTCCGCCGGTGTGCGGCATGAAGCCCCAGCCGAAGATCGCGCCAAGATCGCCGTCCTCGGGCGTTTCCAGCACGCCCTCCGCGAAGCAGCGCGCGCATTCCACGAGTTGGCGGTAGCTGAGCCGGGTTTTGACCTCTTCCGGCGAAGGCTGTTCGGCGTCAGCCTTCTGGTCGAAAGTCTTGCCGAGATCGACCCACAGCGCCTTTTTCCCGTCTTCGGGATAGTCGTAATAGCCCTTGCCCGCCTTGCGGCCGAGGCGGCCGAGCGCGACCATCTTTTCGATGACGTCATCGGCCGCGGTTGCCTTGTAGGCGTCACCCAAATCCTTCTTCGTCTGCAGCATCACCTTGTGGCCAAGCTCGATCGAAACCTCGTCGAACACCGCAAGCGGTCCCACGGGCATACCCATCTGCTTGCCGATATTCTCGACGAGCGCGGCGTTTACCCCCTCGCCCACCATCACCGAACCTTCGGCGGTGTAAGTGCCGAAGCAGCGCGAGGTGTAGAAGCCCCGGCTATCGTTGACGACAATCGGCGTCTTCTTGATCTGGGCGACGTAATCCAGCGCCTTTGCAATGGCCTCCGGACCGGTCTTCTCACCCACGATGATCTCCACGAGCGGCATCTTCTCAACGGGCGAGAAGAAATGCACGCCGATGAAGTTCTCTTGTTTGGTCCACGCCTTGGCGAGACTGGTGATCGGCAGCGTCGATGTGTTTGATCCGAAGATCGTGTCGGCACTGACGACGGCTTCCGTCTTTTGCGTCGTCTCCGCCTTGATGGCGCGGTCCTCGAACACCGCCTCGATGATGAAGTCGCAGCCCTTCAGGTCCGCGAAGTCGGTCGTCGGGTGGATGCGGGCGAGGATCTCATCCAGCTTCTCCTTCGGCAGCCGCTTCAGCTTGTCGGCGGTGTAGGCTTTACCCTTCTCCGCCGCTTCGATGCTGCGGTCGAGCAGCACGACCTCGATGCCCGCGCGCGCTGAAACAAGCGCGATGCCCGCCCCCATCATGCCTGCGCCGAGCATACCGAGCTTCTTCGTCGGCATCTTCGCGACATCTTTCGGACGCCGCGCGCCTTTCTCCGCCGCCTGCTTGTTGACGAACAGGCTCCGCACCATGTTCATCGCCTGCGGATCAGCGGCGACCTTGGCGAAATACTTGCTCTCGACGCGGATCGCGAGGTCCATCGGCACCTGCGACCCTTCATAGACCGCAGACATGATTGCGCGCGGCGCGTTCATGTTGCCGTTCGTCATCTTGAGCACCATGGCGTTGCCGCCCACGAACGTCTGGATGAAGGCCGGGTTGAACTGACCGACACCGCCCGGGAACTTGAAGCCCTTCTGATCCCACGGCTGCACACCCTTCGTCGGGTTCGCCTTCACCCAGGCCTTGGCCTTGGCGACAACCTCGTCGGCGGGGGCAAGCTCGTTCGCAACGCCGAAGCCGAGTGCTTCCTGCGGCGACATGGATTTGCCCTGCAGCAGGTACATGGATGCCGCCTGGATCCCCATCAGGCGCGGCAGGCGCTGTGTGCCGCCTGCGCCCGGAAACAGGCCGACCATCACTTCGGGCAGACCCAGTTGCAGCTTCGGATTGTCGGCAACGACGCGGTAGTGGCAGGCGAGACAAAGCTCGAGACCGCCACCGAGCGCGATGCCGTTGATCGCCGCTGCCACCGGCTTGCCGCTCGTTTCCAGACGGCGATACAGGCGGTTCAGCGTAAACACGCCATCGAACAGCTTCGCCATTTTCGATTTGCCGCCGGTGCCTTCATTGCCCGAAAGCGCGCCGCCCATGCCCTTCAGATCGGCGCCCGCCATGAAGCCGCTGGCCTTGCCGCTGGTGATGACGGCGCCCTTGATGGCTTCGTCCTTCTCGATCATCGCGATCATCGTGTCGAAGTCGCGTGTCAGCTCGGCGGTGATGACGTTCATCGACTGGCCGGGCACGTCGATGGTGAACAGTGCGATGCCGTCGGCGTCGAGGTCGTACTTGATGGTTTCCATGGTCATTCTCGTCCCCTCCGCTCAGATACGCTCGATGATCGTGCCGGTGCCCATGCCTGCGCCGACGCACAGGTTGATGAGCGCGGTGCCCTTGCCCGTGCGTTCCAGCTCGTCGAGCACAGTGCCGAGGATCATGGCGCCGGTGGCGCCGAGCGGATGGCCCATGGCGATGGCGCCGCCGTTCACGTTGATCTTGTCATGCGAAATGTTCAGCGCCTGCATGTAGCGCAGCACGACGCTGGCGAAGGCCTCGTTCAGTTCGAACAGGTCGATGTCGTCCTTCGTCATGCCCGCGCGCTTCAGCACCTTCTGCGCAACGAACTCGGGGCCGGTGAGCATGATCGTCGGCTCGGAGCCGACCGAGCCCATGGCGCGGATGCGCGCACGCGGCTTGAGGCCGTACTTCTCGCCCATCGCCTTGCTGCCGACGAGTACGGCGGCTGCGCCGTCAACGATGCCGGAGCTGTTGCCGGCGTGGTGCACGTGGTTGATGCGTTCGACCTCCGGATACTTCATCAGCGCAATGGCGTCGAAGCCCGGCATCGTTTCGCCCATGTCGGTGAAACTGGCCTTGAGGCTGCCGAGCGACTGCATGTCGGCCTCAGGCCGCATATGTTCGTCGCGGTCGAGAACGACCTCGCCGATCACATCCCGAACCGGCACGATGGAGCGCGCGAAGCGGCCTTCGTCCCACGAACGCTTGGCGCGCTTCTGGCTTTCCACCGCATAGGCGTCCACGTCGTCGCGCGAGAAGCCGTACTTGGTGGCGATCAGGTCGGCGCCGATGCCTTGCGGCGCGAAGTAGAGCTTGTGTGCCACGGCCGGGTCCATCGCCCACGCGCCGCCATCGGCACCCATCGGAATACGGGACATCGATTCGACGCCGCCGCCGATCGCGAAATCCGCCTCGCCCGCCATCACCTTGGCGGCGGCCATGTTCGTCGCTTCAAGCCCGGAGGCGCAGAAGCGGTTGATCTGCACACCCGCGGTCGTCTGGGCATAGTCGGCGTTCAGTGCGGCAACGCGTGCGATGTCCGATCCCTGCTCGCCGATCGGCGCGACGCAACCGAGCACGACGTCGTCGACATCGGCGGTGTCGATGCCGGTGCGGTCGCGCACCGCCTGAAGCACCTGCGTCGCAAGCTGAATCGGTGTGATCTCGTGCAGGCTGCCGTTCAATTTGCCGCGTCCGCGCGGTGTCCTGACGGCATCGTAGATATAGGCTTCAGCCATTGGGTTTGCTCCTTAGAATGTCAGGCGCGCGCGAATGCGTCGGCCGGAAGTGCCATCAGTGTCTCTGCGCCGGTTTCCAGCTTGCGGCGCAGCGCGCCCGCATCCGGCAGGTAGCGGGCACTATAGTAGCGGGCGGTCGTCAATTTAGCCTCGTAGAAAGAGGAGTCGGACGCATCCGACGCCAGCGCCGCCTGCGCCGCGCGCGCCATCTTCAGCCACATCCAGCCGAGCACGACGATGCCCATCAGGTGCATGTAGGGCACCGCGCCCGCACCGGCGTTGTTGGGGTTCGCCATGCCGTTCTGCATCAGCCACATCGTCGCCGTCTGCAGCTCGTTTCCGGCCTTCTCCAGCGCTTCGGCCATCGGCGCCAGCGCTTCGTCGGCCTTCGCGGCGGCAACCTCCTCGCCGATTGCGGCGGCGAGCAGCATCAGCCCCTTGCCGCCGTGGCGACCGAGCTTGCGGCCAACCAGGTCCATCGCCTGAATGCCGTTGGTCCCTTCATAGATTTGGGCAATGCGGGCATCGCGGACGAACTGTTCCATGCCCCATTCGCCGACATAGCCGTGGCCGCCGTAGACCTGCTGCGCGTTCACCGCCGTCTCGAAGCCCTTGTCGGTCGTGTAGCCCTTGATGACGGGGGTAAGGAGACTGATCAGTTCGTCGGCGTTGGCGCGCTCCTCCTCGGTCTGCGCCTTCTTCGAAAGGTCAACCTGAAGCGCGCCCCACAGCAACAGCGCGCGGGCGCCCTCGGTGAAGGCCTTGCCGTCCATCAGCATGCGCCGCACGTCCGGGTGAACGATGATCGGATCGGCCTTCTCGCCGGGCTCGGCGGGGCCGGTCAACGCCCGTCCCTGCCGGCGCTCCAGCGCGTAGGTCACGGCGTTCTGATAGGCGACCTCGCCCTGCGAAAGCCCCTGCAGCCCGACGCCGAGCCGCGCCACGTTCATCATGATGAACATGGCCTCAAGGCCCCGCTCCGGCTCGCCGACCAGATAGCCGGTCGCCTCGTCGTAGTTCAGCACGCAGGTCGCGTTGCCGTGGATGCCCATCTTGTGTTCGATGGCGCCGCAGGAAACGCCGTTGCGTTCACCGAGGCTGCCGTCGTCGTTCACCATGAACTTCGGCACGATGAACAGCGAAATGCCCTTCACGGTGTCGGGCGCACCCTCGCGCTTCGCCAGCACGAGGTGGATGATGTTCTCCGCAAGGTCGTGCTCGCCCGCCGAGATGAAGATCTTGGTGCCGGTGATCCTGTAACTGCCGTCGCCCGCGTCCACAGCCTTGGTGCGAATGAGGCCGAGGTCGGTGCCGCAGTGCGGCTCGGTCAGGTTCATGGTGCCCGTCCATTTGCCGGAGACCATGTTCGGCAGGTACTTCTGCTTCTGTTCGTCGGAGCCCTTCACCTCGATGGAGGCGATCGCGCCCGCGGTGAGGCCGGGGTACATGGCAAACGCCATGCCTGCGGAGCTGAGATATTCCTCGAACGCCATGCTGATCGTGTAGGGCAGGCCCTGTCCGCCGAACTCCGGGCTCATGTGAAGCGTGCCCCAGCCGCCTTCGACGAAGGCCTGATAAGCTTCCTTGTAGCCCTTCGGCGTCGTCACCGAGCCGTCCTCATGGCGCTTGCAGCCTTCGCGGTCGCCCGAGAAGTTGATCGGCTGCACGGCGCCCTCCACGAACTTCGCGCCCTCCTCGAGGATCGCCGCCACCATGTCGGGCGTCGCTTCGGAAAAGGTCGGCAGGTTCGAATAGCGGTCGAGGCCGATGACCTCATCGAGGATGAACTTGGTGTCGCGAACGGGCGCGCGATAGGTGGGCATATCAGGACTCCCCGGATTTGGTGTTCGAGGGCAACAGGCCCTCCACAACGGCTACAAACTCCTGAAGCTCGGCGATCGTAGCATCGATATCGTTACGCTGGTTGGTCAAAACACCGATCTGGCGGCGGCAAAGCTCCAGCGTGCGCTCCCGCTGGCGGACGCGTCCGTCCCCCGCGTGGTAGAGGTCGAGGATTTCCTTGATCTCGGCAAGGCTGAAGCCGACGTTCTTGCCGCGCAGGATCCACGCCAGCCGGGCGCGATCACCGCGTGAATAGACGCGGCTCTGGCCCTGCCGCGCAGGCTCGATCAGTCCCTCGCCCTCATAGAAACGGATCGCGCGCGGCGTCACACCGAACTCGGCGGCGAGATCGGTGATGGTGAAGGTTTCGTCCTCGCGAACGGCTTCCATCGGGCGCTGCGGCATGAGCCCCCACTTAGTTGACGTTTACGTAAACGTCAACCTATCTGTGTAAAGAAGCAGGTCCGTGCTCCGGTGTGGCAGGCAGGCCCGGCGGGCTCAACCTTCAGCCAGACCGCGTCCTTGTCGCAATCGACATGGACCTCCACGATCTTCATCGTGTTCCCGCTCGTTGCACCCTTGTGCCAAAGCTCTTGCCGCGAGCGCGACCAGAAGTGCGCCTCGCGCGTCTCCAACGTCTTTTCGAACGCCTCTGCGTTCATATGCGCGACCATCAACAGCCCGCCGCTCGCGCTGTCAGTCACTATGGCTGTCACCAGCCCCTTTTCGTCGAATTTCAGATCGGCCATGCGCTGCATCTAGCGGCTTCCCGGTCCTGTAGGAACCATGCTTTCAGGGTTCAGCAGCCATGCATATGTGACAACCCCGCGACAAACCGGGCAAGGCACCCTATATGGACGCTCGAATCGCCCGCCCGCCACGGAGCGCCAAATGTTTGACATGATTTCGCACCCCTTCGACGACGACAAGCTGAAGGAGGAATGCGGCGTTTTCGGCGTCTGGGGCGCTGAAGGCGCGGCCGCGCTCACCGCGCTCGGCCTGCACGCGCTGCAGCACAGGGGCCAGGAAGCTGCCGGCATCACCAGCTACGACGGCAAGACCTTCTACAATCACCGCGCGATGGGTCACGTCGCGGGCAATTTCGACCGCGACGAGGTGATCCGCGAGCTGCCGGGCGAGGCCGCCATCGGCCACGTCCGCTACTCCACCACCGGGGCCTCGGCGATCCGGAACGTGCAGCCGCTGTTCGCCGAGCTGTCTACAGGCGGCTTCGCGGTCGCGCACAACGGCAACATCTCGAACGCCACGCACATGCGCCGCGAGCTCAACCGCCGCGGCTCGATCTTCCAGTCGACGAGCGACACCGAGGTCATCATCCACCTCGTCGCCACCTCCACCTATCGCCCCCTTCTCGACCGCGTCATCGACGCGCTCAAACAGGTGGAAGGTGCCTACAGCCTCGTGATGCTGACGGACGAGGGCCTCATCGCCTGCCGCGATCCGCTCGGCATCCGGCCGCTCGTGATCGGCCGCCGCGAGGATTCGTATATCCTCGCCTCCGAAACCGTAGCGCTCGACGTTTGCGGCGCCACGTACCTTCGCCAGATCGAGCCCGGCGAGATGGTCGTCATCAACGACAAGGGTCTGCGTTCGCTGCGCCCCTTCCAGTCGATGCGCCCCCGCCCCTGCATCTTCGAGCACGTCTACTTCTCGCGCCCCGATTCGCTGCTCGACGGCCTCTCGGTCTATCAGGTCCGCAAGAACATCGGCGCGCAGCTCGCCATGGAAAGCCCGGTCGATGCCGACGTGGTGATCCCGGTGCCCGACAGCGGTAACCCCGCCGCCATCGGCTATGCGCAGCAGTCCGGCCTCCCGTTCGAGCTCGGCATCATCCGCTCGCACTATGTGGGCCGCACCTTCATCCAGCCGGGCGACGCCATCCGCAACCTCGGCGTCAAGCTGAAGCACAACGCCAACCGCCCGGTCATCCAGGGCAAGCGCATCGTGCTGATCGACGATTCGATCGTGCGCGGCACCACGTCGGTGAAGATCGTACAGATGATGCGCGAGGCGGGCGCCGCGGAGGTCCACATGCGCGTCGCCTCTCCGCCCACGCGGCACAGCTGCTTCTACGGCGTCGACACACCGGAGCGTGCGAAGCTTCTCGCCGCGCAGATGGATGTGCAGCGGATGCGCGACTACATCAAGGTGGACAGTCTCGCCTTCCTGTCGATCGATGGCCTTTACCGGGCGCTCGGCGAAGACATGCGCGTTGAGGAAACCCCGCAATATTGCGACGCTTGCTTCACCGGCGAGTATCCGACGCGCCTCACCGACTATGAAGAATCCGGCGCCGACGACCAGCTCACCCTGCTGACGGAACGCGCGGGCTGACATGACCGATATCGAAAAGCCCGTCGCGCTGGTCACGGGCGCCAGCCGCGGCATCGGCGCTGAAACCGCGAAGGCGCTGGCCGCCGCAGGCTATCACGTGCTCCTCACGGCGCGCACCGAAGGCGGGCTCGAAGCAACCGAAACCGCGATCCACGAGGCAGGCGGCACCGCCACCATCGCCCCGTTCGACATCACGGATGGCGATGCGGTCGATCGGCTCGCGCAGGCGATCGGCGGGCGCTGGCAGCGGCTCGACGCACTGGTGCTGAACGCCGCCATCCTCGGCGATCTCATGCCCGTCAGCCACATGGAGCCGAAGGACTTCGAGAAGCTCTTCAAGACGAACGTCACGGCGAACTACCGCCTGATCCGCGCCTTCGATCCGCTGCTGCGTGCGAGTAAGGACGCGCATGTGGTGGCGGTGACATCCGGCGTCGCTGCAACCCCGCGCGCCTACTGGGGCGCCTACGCCGCCAGCAAGGCTGCGCTCGCGAACCTCGTCGAAACCTACGGCCTCGAAGTCGCCGCGATCAGCAAGATCAAGACGCACATCTACAATCCCGGCGGTACCGCCACCGCGATGCGCGCGAAAGCGTTCCCCGGCGAAGACCCGGCCACGCTGAATACGGCCGAAACCGCCGCGGCGGAGATCGTCGCCCTGCTCAGGGCCTGAAGCCACCGACAGCGTTGCTGGCGCATCCGCTGATGAAGGTCTCGCCAAAGGCATCGGCAGGGATCGGCCGCCCCATCAGGAAACCCTGAACCTCGTTGCATCCGGCCACGCGCAGCAGTTCCCGCTGCGTCTCCGTCTCGACACCCTCGGCGATCACGTTGAGCGCGAAACCCCGCGCAAGATCCATGATCGCGGCAACGATAGCGCGGTCGCTCCCCGAATCGACCATGCCCTGCACGAAGCTCTTGTCGATCTTGATGTGGGTGAGCGGATACGTCTTGAGCAGGCTGAGCGAGGCGTAGCCGGTGCCGTAATCGTCGAAGGCAAGCCGCACGCCCATATCGCGAAGTGCGCGCAGCGGCGGCAACGTCTTGTCCTCGCGGTCGAGAATGATGTTCTCGGTGATCTCCAGTTCCAGCGCCTCGGGCGGCAGCGAATGGCGCACAAGCGTCGCGCGCACGATGTCGACGAGATCGTCGTCGCGGAACTGTGCCGCGAAAAGGTTCACCGCTATGCGGAAGTCTGCCGCGCCCTGGCCCCGCCAGAGCGCCGCCTGACAGCACGCCGCATCGAGCAGGCGCGTGCCCGCCGCAGCCCCTAGCGAACCCGCTTCGAGCGCTGGCAGAAACGCCCCGGGTTGCAGCAGGCCAAGCTCGGGATGCTGCCAGCGCATAAGCGCCTCGGCGCCGGTGAGCGCGCCGTCCGAAAGCCGGAACTGCGGCTGGTAGTGGAGCACGAATTCGTCGCGCTCCACGGCCCGGTGCAGTGCCGCGTCGCTGTCCCGCCGGGCGGCGGCAGCCATGCGTAACGACGGGATGAACACGAAGGCGCGGCCGCCGCCCTCGCCCTTGGCTTGAAACAGCGCCAGGTCCGCGCTTGCGGCGAGCGTGCGCACGTCGTCCGCGTGAAGCGGGCTCATCGCGATCCCGGCGCTGCATCCGATACGAACGTCCTGCCCGGCGACACGGATCGGCACGCCGAGATCGGCGATCGCGCCATCAACGACTTCCTGGACCGCTTCGCGGTCTTCGATGCCGACGAGCAGCATCGCGAACTCGTCGCCGCCGATGCGCGCCACGACGTCCTGCGGCCCTGCCCGATCGCCGAGCCTCGCCGCCACCTCCTTCAGCAATGCGTCGCCGGCTTCGTGCCCGAGCGTATTGTTGACGTCATTGAACCCGTCGAGGTCGATGATCGCCATCGCCGCCGCTTTGCCTGCGCGGATCGCCTCGTCCGCGCGCCGGTAGATGAGGTTGCGGTTGGCAAGGCCGGTCAGCGTATCGAAATTGGCGAGGCGGTTCAGCGCCTCCTCCTGTGCGCGGCGTTCGGTGACGTCGCGCACGATCGCGCCGAAGTGGCGATTGCCGCCCTCGGTCCAGCTCGACCAGGCGAACTCCACCGGGAAGCGTGTGCCGTCCTTGCGGATGCCGGTGTATTCCCGGCAGTCCGCGCCGCTCTCCGCCACCACGCCCGCAAGCACGCCGCGCGCCATCTCGCGGATCGGCGCCTGTTCCTCTTCGGGGATCAGCATGTCGAGCGAACGGCCGATCGCCTCGTCCGCACTGTAGCCGAGCATTGCCTCGGCGGCGGCGTTCCAGGCGGTGATGTGGAGGTCGCGGTCGAAGCAGATGATGGCGTTCGGCGATGTCGCTGCGCTGTTTTCGAACGGCGTGCGCCCGCCGCTTTCCGCCACTTCCAGCCGTCTCAGTTCCAGCCGCTCGGTGGCGACGCGCGCCAGTTCCCTCAGCCGCATCCGGTCGCCGGGCGTGAACACGCGGTGCGGTTTCGTATCGATCACGCACAGCGCGCCGAGCGCGTGACCGGAGGGCGCCCGGATCGGCACGCCCGCGTAAAACCGGACGGGGTCTTCTCCCGTGGCCAGCGGATTGTCGAAAAAGCGCGGGTCCTGCAGCGTATCGGGCACGACGAACACTTCGTCCTGCGTGATGACGTGCGCGCAGAATGAAACTTCCCGCCGCATGTCCGTATCGCCGACCCCGTGGCTCGCCGCGAAGAATACATGGTCGCTGCCGATCAGATTCACGGCGGCGACGGGCATATCGAACAGCCGCGTCGCGATCTCGACAACAGGATCGAGGCTGGGCAGCCCACCTTTTCCTTCGAGGTCGTAGGCACAGAGCGCCGCGAGCCGCTCTTCTTCATCCGCTATGGCAGATGGACACCGCACCGTCTTCCCCCCCTGCTTTCACACCTTCATTATCTTCATCAGTATGACAAATGATGAATGCACCTACCATAGCATTGATCAGGCCTATATTTTTCTAAACAGAGAATATCTTGCCCAAAGAGGAATCAGGCTTATGGTTGCGGCAAGACCATAGGGGGATTCATATGCTCGCACGCCGCTGCCTCGCCGCCCTGCTCGCCACAACACTTGCCGCAGCCCTGCCTGCCGCCGCCGAGCCGCTCCCCACCAGCGACATCCCCGCCGATTTCAAGCCGTCGGACGCCCACAAGGACTTCACGATCCGCGAGGTGACAATCCCGATGCGCGACGGCGTGAAGCTGCACGTCAACCTCGTCATTCCGAACGGCGCGAAGAACGCACCGATCATCTTTTCGCGTACGCCCTATTCGGCGGACCGCGCGATCACCGGCCTTGCATCCAACACCTACAAGCTGGCGCTTCCCGTCACCTATGCGGAGCTTGCGGACGCCGGCTACATCATCGCGGTGCAGGACGTGCGCGGGCGTTATCGCTCCGAAGGCGACTATGTCGTCGCCCGGCCGCTCGTCGGCCCGCTCAACCCCGCGAACACCGACCATTCGACCGACACGTGGGACAGCATCGACTGGCTGGTGAAGAACGTGCCCGAGACGAACGGCAAGGTCGGCACGATCGGCGTCAGCTACGGCGGCTTCACCACGCTGATGAGCCTTGTGAACCCGCACCCTGCGCTTGGCGCCGCGGTGCCCATCAATCCGCTGGTCGACGGCTGGATCGGCGACGACTGGTTCCACAATGGCGCCTACCGGCAGAGCTTCCTCGACTGGGTCTACCGGATGACCGCCGATAAGTCCTCGAAGTACGGCCTCCAGTTCGATCGCTACGACACCTATGAAAGCTGGCTGAGCGCCGGTTCGGCGAGCGGCATGGCGAAGAAGCTCGGCATCGAGGAGTTCCCGATCTTCAAGAAGGTCGCCGCGCATCCGACCTACGACGCCTATTGGCAGGGCCAGGCGCTGGACAAAATTCTCGCGAAGGAACCGCTCAAGGTTCCCACGCTCCACGTCCACAGCCTGTGGGATCAGGAAGACATTTACGGCGCCCCCGCCGTCTACAAGGCGATGGAGACGAAGGACGCCGGCAACACCCGCAACTACATGATCATCGGCCCGTGGCAGCACGGCCAGAGCAACATGCCGAGCGGCACGAAGCTCGGCGCCATCGATTTCAGCAGCAACACGTCGGCCTGGTACCGCAGCGAGGTGCTGATCCCCTTCTTCGATGCGCACCTGAAGTCCGACGCGCCCAAGGCCGATCTCGCGCCCGTCACCGCGTTCGAAACCGGCGCGAACGTCTGGCACCGCTACGATCGCTGGCCGATGTCCTGCGCGAGCGGCTGCCCGTCGCAGTCGAAGCCGATCTATCTGCAGGCAAACGGCGCGCTCGGCTGGAAAGCGCCCACCGCGCGCGGCGCCTTCTCTGAATATGTCTCCGATCCCGCGCGCCCGGTCACGTACCGCGAGCGCCCGATCCTCTCGACATACAATCCCAACACCTCATGGGGCCGCTGGCTGGTGGACGACCAACGCTTCGCCGAGGCGCGGCCCGACGTCGTCACCTTCGTCAGCGAAGTGCTCACCGAAGACGTGCGCCTTGCCGGCCAGCCGATCGCGAAATTCTTCGCCTCCACGAGCGGCACGGACAGCGACTGGGTGGTGAAGCTCATCGACGTCTACCCGGCCGAATACGCCCCCGCGCCCGAAATGGGCGGGTACGAACTCGCGATCTCGATGGACATCCTGCGCGGCCGCTACCGCGAAGACCCGACGAAGCCGAGCGCGATCCCGGCAAACAAGGTCGTCCCCTACGAGATCAAGCTGCCGGACGTCAGCCACAGGTTCCTGAAGGGTCACCGCATCATGGTGCAGATCCAGTCCAGCTGGTTCCCCCTCTACGACCGCAACCCGCAAACGTTCGTGCCCAACATCTTCTTCGCGAAGCCGGAGGACTACAAAAAGGCCACGCAGCGCATCCACACCTCGGCGCAGTACCCCAGCCGCATCGAACTGCCGGTGGTGGAATAAATCCACCCGACGCCCGCCAGCCTCATATCCTCTCCTTCGATGGGAGAGGATACGAAGCCTTGCCGGCAAGCCGGCTAGGCGAAGTTGGTGAGGGTGCGGGGGCGGCCTTGCTGGACTGATGTTATTCGCGACCCCTCCCTACATGGAGGAAGTTCGGCCATGGCGCAGCGCAACTCAAAAAATCTAGAACCCGCCGGACAATCCGAGCGCCCTCATTGCGTCTTTGAAATCTTGCATAGTCCGTAGGCCTTCGAGGAAAGCGTGGCGACAATCCCGATATTTCCGGTACGCTTGTTTTTTATTTTTGGGTACGTGGTGAGCGGGATTTCTGTATCGCTGAACGTACACTCGAGCAGCTGAAAGGACAGTATCAGCGTTATTGAATTGGGGCGCCGATTGCAGCGCAACCAGAATGTTTGCCAACTTTCCCTTCGCTTGTGCGTTAGTAATCCAGGCCTTTTTCGCAGCATCTTTCCCAGCGCGTAAGATAAGCCCCTCAACCTGTTCTGCTAGGTTAGCAACACCAGCGGGGGCATTGTGCTTATAGAGATCAAAGCATTCCCGTGCCCGACGCTTGTGTACGGGCGGGAGCCCATCGACATCATCCTTGAATTGACTTTCAGGTATATGTTGAACAATCGGGATAGCTGGAAATTTCGCCGTGACATTGCCATCTGCGTCCACTGTGAACAGGCCAAAACCGTGGAGTGCTAAATCCGCCGCATCTCGCTGGTTCTGAGCATACGCCTCCTCAGGACAGGCTGCATATGCCGCAATCGGCGCTTTCACCTCGACCATTTCGGCCCGGCGCATCCTGAGGATTTCTGGATAGGGCTTTTCCGAGGCCTCGATTAGCATTAACTGGTTATTCACAAGGCAACTGATCGTTGGAACCCATCCAAGTTTTTGGTCCACTACTTCGTCACATTTGACGGGTGGATTGGAATAGGTTGAAATTAGGTGCTGCCGTACAGAAGCCCTAATGAAGTCGGTAGCTGAGCTGATCCCTGCCATGCCTTATTTATCCAGAAGGCGTGCAATAGTCGTATACAGCTCACGCAACCTACCTATGAGATCATCATCCAGATCATCAATACGATTTTCTTCAATTACTTCAGATAGAAATTCATCTATATTATCTATGTATCTGTAATATTTTCTTTCTTCATATTCAAATGCCACAGATTGTTCATATGCTTCGCGTATCCCCATTCCACTTTTAGGGTCGAAAACCCGATCCAGTATCTTTTTTGTTTCCCCCTTCTGCACATCGAGATTATCTAAAGCAGTTGCTATTTTAGATAACTGACGAAAATCAGTAACAGCGGTAATCTTATCACGCCGAAACTTATCGATTAGGGCATCCCGAATTTCATCTATTTTCTCCTCGTAGGAAGGTATCCTCTTCACAATGGTCTTGATCGCCTTCTCCATTTCGATGAAGAAATCTTCAGTAAATTTCTGCTGAAGTTTCGGCTTTTCAAGTTCGGAGAGGATCATTCTCTTGAAACGATCCGGAAGACTTATAAGAAGCTGGCAACGGCGAATTGCCCCACGAGTAAGACCCGTGAGTTCAGAAAGTTGAATCTCATTAGGAGGGTATTTGTTCTCGTTACCATATAAATCTATTACACGCTCTAATTTTGAAGCTATAGTAAAGTAATCCCACTGCTCTCTTAGGGCGTGAATGTTATACATAATAACGAGATTCTCAAGCTCAGTTGGCTTTTCCTGAATAATAACAGGAACTGACTTAAGATTTAATTTTTTCGCACACCTCCACCTGCGTTCACCATCAAGTAATTTGTACCCATCATCGTCTTTATATACCGTAAGTGGAACCTGTATCCCGTGACGGTCAATGGAAAGCATCAAGCTCTCCATCTCTTCCTGCCGAAAAACGAGGCGTGGATTTTCCGGATTTGGTTCAATCTCCAAAGGCGAAATTAGCTTTAATTGTTGCTTCTGACTAATCCCACTCATATCATCACCCTATAAATTACCTCAGTAACATCACACACCGATGCCCCTTTAGACGCCCCCATAGTGGAGTGTTGATGAGAAATGTTAATGTGATCAGGATCACATCCGAAATGTTCCCTAATCATTTTAGGTATGATCTCTGTAGACTTGGGAAGCAGCCCTTCTTGTGGATAGCTCAAAACAAAACAGCTACCAAGACGCGCTACAGACATGATAAGCTGGTCCATTGCCTCCTCAACTTTTGAAGCGAGCGAAAATGGAGACGTTGCCCGGTCGGGCCTATAAAGGCCCGATCCGCTGCACTGCGGATAATCGTAAAGCACGGCAGTTTCGTAAACATGGTAATATCTAGAATACTGATCCTTTGTGTATGGAGGATCAGCATAGACTACCGCAGGCCTCACTTGGAATTCTCTCAAGCTTGATAAGAGATTGCTTGCATCCTTGCGAAACGCATAATTCTCTTTGCGCCAAGCTTGGCTACCAATGGGACAAATTTCATCTATAGCGCAGAGCCATTCCGACGCTATGCTCCTTCGCCGCTTGGAAATAACTTTCTTTATATTTCCGCTTTTTGGATAGAGCGCTTGCGCGAAATGGCCCGTTGAATTTGAGCAGCGCGACATTGCTATGCACAATGCCACCAGCATTGCTTGCCACTGGTCATCAGTAACGCGATGTTCGTTTCTCAAGAAATCAATAGCGAATCGGATGCCATCAATTTCAATGGTTTGCTGATAGCCGAAATACGTGCCAGCATAGCGACGGGTGAATAAGTCATACTCAACAGGTTGTTCGTCCGGGACAATTGTTTGAGCATACCTAACAGATTCATCAAACATCATCGCTAGAGCGTCGATATCCGTCTCTTCGAGCGCACGCTGCTCAGCCGCGACATGCGAAGAAAAGGTCGCTGATAGCGTGTCAACCTTCATGCGTTTGTGCGGCGCAGTTCTACCCAGTGCCTCAAAACGGGAGAGGGGCGCTTCATTAGCGCAAAAGTGAGTCGCCGCGACGAGTTGCGAAAAAGCTTGTAGATCGTTCGACCAAACCTGCCGCTCCGGAGCCACCGCTCGACCCACAGAGCACATTCCTGAAAAAACGTCGAGAAAGACGCCTGGCCGACAGGAAGATATCACCTCTTTTAGATCGGGAACAAGATGCCTCTTGGTTCCCATATAACTGACGCCAAGTGACACGAGCACTTCCCCCCGGATGCCGTATAGCACAAGTTTTTATATCGAAAAGGCAACTATTCCAGCCTCAAAAAGAGGTCTCTGTGGAAAGTAATAGCAAATTTTCGTTCGCTCCCAGGAGCAGACTTTCCTGACCCGCAAAGTCCCCCACGCGACCGATATGATCTTTCAAGATGAGCTATCGCTCGTTTGGTGCCAATGGGCGCCCACGGTTTATCTTCGAAAACGGCCACTTTTGGAGACTGGCTTTAGCGAATTAGGATGGACACAAAAGACGACTAGAATCCGCCCTACTCCGCCACCTCTTCACCAAACCCGTGCAGCCGCTTGGCCCACTGATACCCGATCACCGCGCCCTTCACGGGTTGCAGCATCGCCAGCGCCAGCACGGCGGTGAGGGTGATCCAGATCGGGATCTGCCATTCGTAGGGCACATTGAACGTCGTGTTCACCTCGTACATCGTCGGCACGAGGATGTGGCCGAGCAGCAGGATGACGATGTAGGGCGGGAAGTCGTCGGCCTGGTGGTGGTGCCAGGCCACGCCGCATTTCGGGCAGTGGTCCACGGGTTTCAGGAAGCTGCGGAACAGCTTCGCATCGCCGCAGGCCGGGCATTTGCCCGCGAGCGCGCGCGGCAGGAAGTTCCGGAAGCTCCGGTTGGCGTCGTCAGCAGTTTCAATGGTCATCAGGCGGCCTTCGCACCCTTGCGGAGCTTCGCGAGCTTTTTCAGCAGCATGTCGCGCTTCAGCTTCGAAAGATGGTCCACGAAGAGGATGCCTTCGAGATGGTCCATCTCGTGCTGCAGGCAGGTGGCGAGCAGGCCTTCGATCTCTTCATCGTGCGCCTTGCCGTCGTAATCCAGCCATGTCGCGCGGATGCGCGCGGGGCGGTCCACGTCGGCATATTGTTCGGGCACGGAGAGGCAGCCCTCGTTGTAGGTCGCCAGCTCCTCGGATTCCCACGTGATTTCTGGGTTCACGAAATAGAGCGGCGCTTTCACGCGGTTCGCGGGCGTGTCTTCCGCGCCCTCCGCTGGTTCCTGAAGATCGATCACCAGCACGCGCTTCGCCACGCCCACCTGAATGGCGGCAAGGCCGATGCCGGGCGCTTCGTACATCGTCTCCAGCATGTCGTCCATCAGGCGGCGGAGGTCGTCGTCCACGCGCTCCACGGGCTCGGAAATCTGCCGCAGCCGCGCATCCGGCGCCTCGAGAATGGGTAGAATGGCCATGAATGCTAGCTAGGTATGCGGGTGCGCGGGGTCAAGATGCCGGAGTGTCACACGCGGGCGCGGGCGCGCTACCCGATCGGCCGCCGCGCGCGCAGCGCCTGCGCGATCGTGCCTTCGTCGAGATAATCCAGTTCGCCGCCCACCGGCACGCCGTGCGCGAGCTGCGTCACCGAAACGCCGCAGTCCGCCAGCCGCTCGGCGAGGTAGTGCATCGTCGTCGCGCCTTCCATCGTGGCGTTCATCGCGAGCACGACCTCCTCGATGCCGCCCGCGTTCACCCGCGCCATCAGCGGCGCGATGCTGAGGTCGCCCGGCCCCACGCCTTCGAGCGCGGAAAGCCGCCCGCCGAGCACGTGGAAGCGGCCCGGAAACAGCCGCGCGCGGTCCATCGCCCACAGGTCAGCGACTTCCTCCACCACGCACAGCAGTTTTGCGTCGCGCCGCGTGTCGGTGCAGACGCCGCAGGGGTTCGCGGTGTCCACATTGCCGCAGATGTCGCAGGTCGCGAGGTTTTCCTCCACCGATTGCAGCGCCGCGATCAGCGGTTTCAGCGCGATTTCGCGGCGTTTCAGCAGGTGCAGCACCGCGCGGCGGGCCGAACGGGGGCCGAGGCCGGGAAGCCGGGAGAGCGCTTGGCTGAGCGCGTCGATTTCGGGGGAGGACATACGGTGCCCATGTATCGGCGTGCGCGGGCGTCTTGCAAGTGCTCCGCGCGGGGGCTAGCGGGTCGGGGATGCGGATTGTCTTCATGGGAACCCCGGCCTTCTCGGTGCCGGCGCTCGAGGCGCTTGTGGCGGCGGGGCACGATGTCGCCGCCGTCTACACGCAGCCGCCCCGCCCCGCGCAGCGCGGCAAGCAGCCGCAGACCTCGGCGGTGCAGCAGGCAGCGGAGCGCCTCGGCCTTCCCGTGCGCTTTCCGGTGAACTTCAAGGACGAAGCGGACCGGGACGCCTTCGCCGCGCTCGCCGCAGATGTTGCCGTGGTGGCGGCATACGGCCTGATCCTGCCGCAAGCGATTCTGGATGCGCCGCGCATCGGCTGCCTCAACATCCACGCCTCCCTCCTCCCCCGCTGGCGCGGCGCCGCCCCCATCCAGCGCGCCATCCTCGCCGGGGACATCTCAACGGGCGTCACCATCATGCAGATGGAGCGCGGCCTCGATACCGGCCCGATGCTGCTCGCCGCCGAAACCCCCGTGGACGCAAAGACCGCCGGAGAGCTGACCGCCGACCTCGCCGCAATGGGCGCCGACCTCATCGTCGAAGCCCTCGCCCGCGATACGCTCTCCGCCAAGCCGCAGCCCGCCGAGGGCGTCACCTACGCACACAAGATCGACAAGGCCGAAGCAGCGCTCGACTTCACCAAGAGCGCCGCCGAGGTCGAACGCGCCGTCCGCGCCTTCAACCCCGCCCCCGGCGCGTTCACGCTGCTCGGGCAAGAACGCCTCCGCGTCCTCGCCTGCGATGTGGTGGAGGGCGGCGGCGAACCCGGCGTCACCCTCGACGACCAGCTTACCATCGCCTGCGGCACCGGCGCGATCCACCCCACGCTCGTCCAGCGCCCCGGCAAGCGCGCGATGGACGTCGCCGAGGTGCTGCGCGGCTTCCCGGTTCCGGCCGGAACCCGGCTCGGCTGATGCAGCGCTTCAAGCTGACCATCGAGTACGACGGCCGGCCCTTTGTCGGCTGGCAGCGTCAGGAGAACGGCCCCAGCGTCCAGCAGACGCTGGAGCAGGCGGTCTTCGCCGTGACACAGGCGGAAACCATCGTCTACGGCTGCGGCCGCACCGACGCGGGCGTCCACGCCGAAGGCCAGGTCGCGCACGTCGATATCGCAAAGGCGCTCGCCGCGTTCCGGTTGCAGGAGGCGCTGAACGCGCACCTGCGCCCCGCCCCGGTCGCGGTCGTAGCCTGCGAACCCGCCACGCCCGATTTCCACGCCCGTTTCGACTGCACAGGCCGCCGCTACCGCTACGACATCATAAACCGCCGTGCCCCGCTCACATGGCAGTCCGGCCTTGCATGGCACGTCGCGCGCCCGCTCGATGCCGACGCGATGCATGAGGCCGCGCAAATCCTCGTCGGGCGCCACGACTTCACGACCTTCCGCTCAGTGCACTGCCAGTCCGCGAGCCCGCTCAAGACGCTCGACCAGCTTGAAGTCGTTCGAAGCGGCGACCGAATCGCGATTCACGCCGCCGCCCGCTCGTTCCTCCACCATCAGGTCCGCTCGATGGTCGGCTGCCTGAAACTGGTCGGCGACGGCAGCTGGAGTGCGGACGATCTTCGCCATGCCCTCGACGCGGCAGACCGCACGGCGCTCGGGCTCAACGCCCCGCCCGACGGTCTTTTTTTCGCTGCCGCCCATTACGGGTAAGTGTCGAAATTCTTTACGTTTTCGCCCGCTTCATTCCGGTTCTGTCACAAGCAGTGACGTAACATCCTTGAAACACGCGCCTTTCCCATTTTGGCACAGTCTATGCATTTGCTGCGCCTAGAAATTGAAGAGTAACAAACTCTCAAGTCCTGAGTCGTAGGGAAAAGGCCGGTGGCGCCTGTCGCAGCTTCGAAAACGAAGCCATGGCAGCTGCCGGATGAAGGGTTGAAAATGGCGTCACACGTCCGCACGGAACGGCACACGGCTGCGCGTAACACGATTCTGCTCTGGCTCGCCGGAGTCATTCTCTTTGCCGGCATTGGGCTTCTGCTCACCTATCACGCGCTGCGTGATAGCTCGATCTACGCTAGCACGATGACCCCGCTGATGTCGGAGCGGGACCAGACACGCCCGGCCACGACGCTGAAGACCGTGAAGGTCCGCCAGACCGATGCGGCCGCCGATATAGCGCGCGCGCATTCAAGCGCTGTCGCTTCCGCGAAAAGCGACGCGGCACCGGAAGCGGCTGCACAGCCTGCTGAAGCCGCGACTGTCGAAGCTCCCGCCGCCGCACCCGCAGCGCCGGCTCAGTAAACCATCAGGCTGCGAGCGCCGCCGCCGGTGTGGCGGTGAGCGCCGCAAGCGATCCTTCCAGCATCAGCATCTGCCACAAGAGCCGGCTGTGATCCGCGCGGCCGCTGCGATGCGCTGCGGCGCAGGCTGCGAAATAGTCCATGTCGAACCAGCCGCTGCCGGCGACATGGGAACCGCTGGCGAGTGCGGCGACGCGATCGGCGAGCGCACCGCGGAACCAGCGATCAATCGGCACCGAAAAGCCCATCTTGCGCCGGTAGAGGATGTCCTTCGGCAGATAGGGTTCCATCGCCTTCTTCAGCAGCCACTTGCCCTCCCCGCCGTGCAGGCGGAAGTCGCTCGGCAATCCGGCCATCCAGCCGACGAGCTCGTGGTCGAGCAGCGGCTCGCGCGCCTCCAGGCTCACCGCCATGCTGGTGCGGTCCACCTTGGTCAGGATGTCGCCGGGCAGCCAGATCATCATGTCGGCGTATTGCGCGCGGCCGAGCATGTCGTCGGCGGGCGCGTTCCGCATCGTGTCTGTGTAGAGCGTTCCCGCCCAGTAGCCGCCGATCTCGCGTTTCAGCACGTCCGAGAACAGGCGCGAGCGGATGCGGTCGGGCGTCACGCTCACGGCGTGGAAATAGGCTTCTGCGCTGTCCATCGCGATGGCCTCGAACGTCGATTTCGCGCGCAGCACGCGCGGCGCCCAGTCGAGCTTTGGCCATGCGCGGCCGAGCCGCCCGAAGACGGTCTGCCGCAACCCCGGCGAGAGCGCCCCGCGCACCCGCTCCTCGTTCATGTAGAGCCGGTAGCGGCGATAGCCCGCCATCGCCTCATCGGCGCCGTCCCCCGAAAGCGCCACCGTCACCGTCTCGCGCGCGAGTTCGCTGACGCGGTAGGTCGGCAGCGCGGAGGCGTCAGCAAACGGCTCGTCGAACGCACGCACAAGCGTGTCGATGAGGCCGTAATCGTCGGTCGTCACCGTGCGGGCGCGGTGGTGCGTCGCATAGCGTTTGGCAATCGCCTCGGCGTGGCCGGTCTCGTCGTAAGCCGGATCGTCGAAGCCTATCGAGCAGCTGTTGACCGGCGTATCGATCAGCCCCGCCATCAGTGCAACGACCGCGCTTGAATCGACGCCGCCCGAAAGGAACGCGCCCACCGGCACGTCCGCGACCAGCCGCAGCGCCACCGCCTCGCGCATCCGCGCGGTGAGTTCCTCGGCCAGCGCCTCGGGCGTGCCCTTGACGCGTCCGTCGAACGCGATGTCCCAATAGCGGCGCGGACGCGCGGGGGCAGCGTCTCCCCAGCGCAGCGTCAACGTGTGCCCGGCGGGAAGCTTCTTCACCGCGCCGAGCAGGCACTTGTCGTCCGGCACATAGCCGTAGGCGAAATAGTCTTCGATGGCACGCGGATCGATGGCGCGGGAGAGCCCCGGCCACATCAGCAGCACCTTCATCTCCGATCCGAAGATGAAGCGCCCGTCGCCGAGATCGGCATAGTAAAGCGGCTTCACGCCAAGACGGTCGCGCGCAAGGAACAGCGTGCGCGCGGTCTCGTCCCAGATCGCGAAAACAAACATGCCGCGCAGCTTGTCAACGCAGGCCTCGCCCCACGCGCGCCACGCCTCGATGATCACCTCGGTGTCGCTGTCGCGCCTGAACGTGTGGCCGAGCGCTTGCAGTTCCTTCCGCACCTCGCGGAAATTGTAGATTTCGCCGTTGAAGATGATCTGGATCTTGCCGTCTGCGCTCGGCATCGGCTGCACGCCGCCTGCGATGTCGATGATCGAGAGCCGCCGGTGGCCGAGCCCGACGCCCGGCGCGCGGTAGAAGCCGCTGCCGTCGGGCCCCCGGTGCGCGATCACGTCGGTCATGGCGCGCAGCACCGGCTCCGGGATCGTGCGATGCTCGCGCTGGTCGAAATATCCGGCGATGCCACACATGGCCTAGCGCTCCACCGTGGCGGTCTCGATCGCGGTATCGACCGGGCCGAGCGCCGCCGCAAAGCGTTCGATCGCCGGCATGGCGCTTACCAGTTCGTCACGCCGATCGGCGGATAGGACGAGCGTGCCCGCCATTGTCTCGCCGCCAAGAAGGCGCGATTTAAGCCCTTCGATCTTGGCCACATAGTCGCTTCCGGTGAGCACGCCGTTCACGAGAAAGAACTGCCAGTTGTCGCGCACCGTGCCGCCGTTCTTGATCTGCTGCGCGCGGCCGTTCGCCGGTCCCTTTTCATTGCGTGCCCACGACCATTCGGTCTCGGGCGGAAGCAGGCCCTGCTTGTAGCCGATGAGTTCTCCGTCCTCGCTCTGCCGGTCGAACACGCCGATGTAGAGGTCGATCGGCTGGCCCTCTCCATCGACGTAGCGCGCGATGGCTTCGGCGGAGATGCCCTTGTAATGCGGCTGCCAGTCCGGCTGCCCTTCGATACGCTGCCAGCCCGGCACGTCGGGAAGCACGATCGCGGCGGTCTGGGTATCAGGCGCACGGTTCGCGACGACGAGGCCGTAGACGGGGCCCGCCGCCATCGCGGCGATGCCAAGCGCCGCCGCAACGACGGCAGTGCGTGGCGCGGACGGTGCCGGTGGCGAAGGCTGCAGCTGCGCCGGATCGAACGCCGGATCGTCGACCGGGCGATCGAAGAAGCGCCAGCCGATCGCGACCAGCAGGAACATGACGATCGCGAAGAAGATCCAGCCGTAGATGATATGATCGACGCCCGCCGCGAAGCCCGGCGTCGTCAGGTGCGAGATGTAGATCGTGCCGAAGGCCCGGATGCCGTTCGCGAGGATCGACAGCGCGATCGCCGAGAGCACAAAGAGGATGCGCCGCGTCCAGCTCTTGAAGCAGAGGTTCGCCACGAGCACGCTGAACGCGATCATCGCGATCAGGAAGCGCACGCCCGAACACGCCTCGGCAACCTCGAAATTGCCGTTGGGAATGGCGATGAACACGCCGTCGATGAAGGCGGGAATGCCCGACCATTCGAGCAGCTTGATGCAGATCGCCGCCGTCACCGTCTGCAGGATCGGCACAAGCTGCTCGCCAGCCGGGATCATGAACAGCGCGAAGAACAGCACGAACGCGAGGCCGCGCGACACCGTGAGCCCGAACACGAGCGGTACGCTGACGATGAGCAGCCCGACGACCGCCATATGGCGAAGCAAAGCGACGCCCGACGCCTCGCCCACCAGCCAGCCCGCGCCGCCGATCACCATCAGAATCGCCGCCGGATACCAGGGTTTCGGCGTCAGCGCGGAGAGTTCGCTGCGACGCTGCCACACCAGATAACCAAGGATCGGCGGGATCAGCAGGCAGTGCCCGAACGTGTCGGTGTTCCACCAGAGGTCGAAGATGTGCGCGACATCGTTGCGAAGCAGCAGCAGGATCGCCACCGCCACGGCCACCCACGCGATGATCGCCGCGCGCCAGCCCTTCCCGGTCGCACCCGTCCGAGCTTCGAACTCGCTCATATCGTTCATGCCGCTTCCACTTTCGAGTCTGCCGCGCCGAGCCCGAGCCACGCGTCGAGCTTCCCGAGCTGCGCCGGCCATGCGTAACGGCTTTCGACTTGCCGCCGTCCGTTTTCGGCAAGGCGCACACCGAGTGCCGGGTCGTCCAGCACGGCGCAAACACCGGCGGCGAAAGCTGCCGCGTCGCTGCGCACGAGGAGATCGCGTTCCGGCTCGGCATCGATGCCGGACCATGCCGCCTCGGTGGCCACCACGGGCCGCGCCATCGCCATCGCTTCCAGCACCTTGTTCTGCACGCCCCGCGCAATGCGGACGGGCGCCACCGTCACGTCGGCCGCGGCGACGTAGGGCCGGACATCGGGCACACGCCCGGTCACGACAACGCCTTCGCGGCTGGCGAGCGCCTGCACCTCGGGCGTCGGCTTGCCGCCGACGACGAAGAACCGCGCTTGCGGATAACGCTTGCGGACAAGCGGCAGGATGACGTCGGCGAACCAGCAGACGGCATCGACATTAGGCCGGTAATCCATCGCGCCGGTGAAGACGAGTTTCGGCCCGGTTTCGTCGCCGAGCGGCGCGAAGTCCGCATCGGGCGAGAAATAGGCGAGATCGACGCCGTTGTGCAGCGTATCGACCGTGTGCGCGTAGGAACCGGCGATCCGCTTGAACATCGCGGTTTCAGCGTCGGAGACGAACAGGCTGACGTCGACATGGCGCGCCACCTGCTTCTCGAATGCCTGCAGCAGCTCCGCCTCACGCGTATAGAGCCAGGATTTCGGCCAACGGCTCTCCTTCGCATACTGAGCGAACTTGTCCGAATCGATGTCCACGAAATCCATCACCGTGCGGCGGCCCTGCGACGTATGCCCGAGCGCATAGGGGGCCATCTGGCTCGAAAACACGAACATGCGGTCGATATTGTGTTGCTTCACGCGGTCCCACACCCAGCGCTTCATGGCGCGGTCGTCGAACAGCGCGATGCTCAGCGCCTCACCCTTGCGCCAGCCCGCCCACGCGCGCTTTAGCCTGTCCTTCGGGTCCAGCGGGATCAGCTTCACAGACTTGCAGACGCTCGCGAGAAACTCGGCGTGCTTCATGTCCTCGGGATCATCGACGAAAGCGCCGAGATGCACGGGCGCACGCTCGGCTATGTATTTCAGGATATTCCACGACCGGATCTTGTCGCCCTTGTCGGGCGGATAGGGAATGCGGTGTGCAAGGAACAGAAGGTCGCCCATCGCCTTACCCCAGCGACCGCGCGACAAGCGGCCCCATTCGGTTCGCAAGCCACAGCGGCAGACGGCTCCACACCTCGGTCATCAGCTTGTACTTGGGGTTGTTCGGATTGACATCGGGCATCGTGCGCCCTTCAGCCAGCCGGTATTCGTAGACGAGCGGTTGCGGCTCGAAGCCCCAGTTCTTCTTGAAGGCGAACGCGCCGGTATCATACTTCGAACGCCCGAAATCGAACGCCCGCCGTCCGCGCGCCACGGCGTGCTCCATCAGCATCCAGTACATGTGGTCGTTGGCGCGCAGCGCTCGTGCCGCCGCTGTCCCGCCCCCGTAATAGGGATAAACGGTGTCCGCGTCGTAAAGCGACAGCACGGAAGCGACGGGCACATCCTGATGATAGACGGTAAGAATGTCCGCATCCTCGCCGAAATGGCGGACGATCTCGGCGAACAGCCGCGCCGGAAACACCGGCGTGCCGAGGTTGCGCACGCTTTCCGAATAAACGGCGAAATGGTCTTTGAGCGCCTTCGCGTCAGACGCCACGCGCACACTGAGGTCCATCGTCAGCGAGCGACGCACCTCGGCGCGCTGCTTCCTCGGGATCGCCTTCAGGTTCGCCTCGCTGTCGGCCTCGAGCGGACGCGCGAAGTTCGCGTAGGTCTCCGCTTTCACCGCCCAGTCCGGATGCAGCGCCTCGGTACCGCGATATTCGAGCACGCCGATGCCTGCAGCCTCGGCGATCGCCCACGCCGCCTTGTCGAGCGCCGCAAGCGCGCGCGGATCGCCAGCGAGCGGCCCACCGCGTACGGCAAAAGCATTCGAGATCAGCGCGGAACCGAACAGGCCGGACTTGAGCGCGATCAGCGGCAACACCGCATCGCCTGCCATCAGATAGCGCGGTGTGTGCCCAAGCGCGTCGCGGATCGCCCTGCCCCATGCCGTCCGGTGAAACGGCGTCGCGCCCGGATGCTTGAGAACGGCGGCGTCGAATGCCTCAGCCGCCCCGGCATCGTCGAGGTCGATTTCCGCGACCGTCGGCGCGATCGGGCTTTCCGCGTTCATGCCGCCGCCTTCAGCGTTTCACGGCCGAGGAATACCCGATCCATGCGGTCCCAGCGGAACCGGTCCAGCAGGCGCGCGAGCTTGGCTTCCATTACGTCGAGGTTGGTATAATGGCGGATACGCGATTTGAGCGGCGCGCCCGGCACCACGGGCTGCTCGGGATCGATCTCCCACGGGTGGAAGTAGAATACCGTCGCTTCGCCTTCGACGCGGTTCACGCGGTCGATCGCCCATTCGGAAAGACCGTAAGGCAGCAGCCGGAAGAAACCGCCGCCGCCGCACGCCATGCGGCGCCCCCCGTACTCGACCGTCGTCACCGGCACCTCGACCATGTCCGATCCCGCGACCGGCCTGTACGGAAAGCGCGGCGCTTCCGGCCAGCCGTAATGATCGTGGCGGATCGGCGCGACCGACGAACTGTACGCGTACCCCTCTTCGGCGAGCACCTCGAGCGCCCAGCCGTTGCCGCTGCCGATCGAGAAGCTCGGCGCACGGTAGCCCTTCACCGCCGCGCCTGCGGCATCCTCGATCAGCGCGCGCGCCTTGCGGATGTCCGCGCGGAAGCTCTCCGGCGTGAATGTGTGCACGCGGTCGTGCGCGTAGCCGTGGTTGGCGATCTCGTGGCCGTTCTCCACGATGCGGCGCATCAGCGCCGGTTCGCGCTCCGCGACCCAGCCGAGTGTGAAGAACGTCGCCGAGACGCCCTTGTCCGCGAAGAGCTGAAGCGCGCGTTCGGTGTTGTGAACCACGCGGCTATCCCAGCGCGGCCAATCCTCGCGGCGGATCGTCGTTTCGAAGGCGCCGACCTGGAAGTGTTCTTCCACGTCGACCGACATGGCATTGCAGACGCCGCGGTTCGCCACCGCGCCGCTCATGCGCTTCGGCTGACGCCGTACGGGCCGCGTTCGACCTCGTTCTGTTCGACGAGATCGGAAAGAATCCGAAGCACTTGCCGAAGATTACGGTCGTTTTCTGAAGCATAATGTTCAAGGCGATCGATACGCGCGAGCAAACGATCGTCGAGCGCTCCGGCAGCGCCGCCGCCCATCGCGACCACGGGCTGCATTTGCTGCGCCGGAGGCACGGCGGCGAGCGAACCGCTGTTCGGCTGGATGATCTTTTCGCGGTCGCGGGGCGCGTTGTCGCGCTGCAGGTCGTCGGTCACTTCGCGCACGATCGATTCGTCGATCTCGTGCTTTTCTTCAAGTGCACCGAACAGCAGAACGCGCGCGCACAGGTTGTTCAGCTTGCGCGGGACGCCGCCCGAATAGTCGAAAAGCGCGTCATAAGCATCCTCGGTGAAGGCCGGATCCCCGGCCCAGCCGCACAGCGCCAGCCGGTTCTCGACATAGGCCGGAATTTCGTCGCGGCGCATCGGCTCCAGATGGTGCGAGGCGATCACACGTTGGCGAAGCTGTTCAAGCTCGGAGGAACTGGCGAGTTTTTCGCGGAATTCCGGCTGCCCGAGCAGGATCGTCTGGCTGAGCGGCTGCGCGCCCGCACTGAAGTTGGAGAGCATTCGAAGCTGTTCGAGCGAGCCGATCGGCAGGTTCTGCGCCTCGTCGACGATCAGCAGCACGCGGCGGCCCTGCTGGTGCTGCACGCGCAGGAAATTCTCGATACGTGTGAGCAGCGTCGCGACATCAAGGTTCTCGGCGTTGATGCCAAGGCCCGTGGCGATCATCTTCAAAAGGTTGTCGGCATCGACGAGCGAGGTGACGATGTTCGCGACGACCAGCTTGGAGCGGTCGATCGTCTGCAGCAGGCGGCCGACAAGCGTCGTCTTGCCCGCACCGACGTCGCCGGTGATGATGATGAAGCCCTCACCCTGACCGAGACCGTAGGTGAGGTAGGCCATCGCCTTCCGGTGCGTCTGCGTATCGACGTAGAAGCGCGGATCAGGCGTCAGCTGGAACGGGCGTCCGTTCAGATTATAGAACTCGGTGTACATGCTCTTGCCTGTGTTCCTCGAAAACGCCCCTCAGCTTAACTCGAAGTCGTGACGTTTCAGTCAATCCGCCGTCAGAAATTGTATCTTACACCCACGGCTGCCGTGAAGGTTGACGAATCCCGGCGTGATTCCGTGATGCGGTGCGTCCCGTAAAGCGAGGCGTTGCCCCGCAGATTCTTGCTCAGCCGGCGCGAATACTGCGTGCCGAGGGTGAATTGCGTGTCCTTGCGCTGGGCCGACAGCGCATAGCTGTTTCGTGCGAGCAGCGCATCAAAGCCGAGGGATTGAAGGTCGCCAAGACGGAGCACAACACGACCGCGCGTGCCGAAGGACACGTCATTGCCGAAGAGAGTAGTGGGAAGCTCCACCTCGGTCGGCGCCTGCAACTGCTGCGAATCCACATAACGCCGCTTGTCGTAGTAGACCGACGCCGACCAGGTCAGCGCCTCAAGCTTGCGGGAGACCATGAGAAGCCCACGATCCGATTTGAAGGTCGCAGGGGTCAGCGACTGCGTGAAGCCGCCGAGACAGCCACCATCCTCCGACTCTGGGTCGACACCGATGATGCAGAACGGAACGCCGAGCTGATCAAGTCCCCCAACACGCACAACGTTGTATGGAATGCCGTTGAAAGACTGCGTCAGCAGACGGCTGAAGCTGTTCAGCGTCTGCTGGAAGTTGGCGCGAACGCTCAAGCCCCCGCGCGAGCGGTGATTGAAATCGAGGAAGAAATTCGCCGAGCCATAGCGTTCCCCGGCCCGGAATTCGAACGACGTCCGGCGAGACGGCGTGTAGCGGAAACCCGCATTCCAATAAGCGCCGCTGAAATCATAGGCTGAGCGGCGCGGCATGGCCGGGTCGATCTGAAACTGCCCATCATCATCAAGATCGGGCAATCCGGTCGCCGGATCAAAAAGAATTGAATCTTGCGTATTTTCAATATCTTCGTAACCGCCGCTACCAATAAGTTCGAGCTTGCGGGACAGGCGGAAACTGAGTTCGCCGCCCGCACTGTAGCCGCGGTACGTCTGGTTGAGCTGATCGACATCCTCGTGCGTGCCCTGCGCGTTCAGCGACCAGTTGATGGTGTTGGTCGCGCGCGTGGATGCAAGCGTCACGCTCGCTGTTTGTGAAATGGAATCACTCAGCCGCGATCCGATACCGTCGCTGGGATCAAGGCCGATGCTACCGGGGTTGCTAAGACCCTCGCGCGGCGAGTCAGCGGATACGGCGCCCAGGCGATAGCGGCCCTGGAACGTCGCGAAATCGCCGATCCGCTGCTGGATGCTCGGCTCTACAAAGCCCGAGAAGATTTGCGTCTGGTTGCCGCTCTCGTCGTCGGGATTGATCGCGTTAAAGCCGCGCACGTCGGTTGCGTATTGCGACGCCGTGCCCCCGGCGTTGAGCAGCAGGAAGTCGTCGATCAGTTCCGCGCGCACGTTGGCATTCGCGTTATGACGATTTTTCTGGCTGATATTCCCGAATTCCTCGAACCGGCGCGTATAGCGATAGCTGATGTTGCCATCGACGCGATTGGTATCGAGCAGGGCGGCAAAGCCCGCACCGGCTTCCAGCCACCCCCGCGTATCGCGGCCTGAGCCATCCGACAGCACCTGCCGGAGCGATACGAACGGATTGACCTCCACGTCGGCGTATGCGGACGACGGCACCATCGCCGTCAGCATGGACACAACCACGCCCGTCGCTGCCAGCGTACGGCAGTGTCCTGTCTCCCGGGTCCCACCGCTCATTGTTGTGCCCACATCAGCTTCCATAGCCGTAATAGGTTCCAAAGCGCCTGCCGACACCGGCATAGCGCACCTTGTTGAGAAGCATCTGAACGTGCTCGCAGCCATTCATCATCGAAAGACCGTCGCGAAGCTCGGTCTCACGCGTGTTTTCGGCTTCGACCACGAACATCACCTGGCCCACGTGCATGGCGAGCACCGAGGCCGCGGAAGACGCGAGCGCGGGCGGGGAATCGAAGATCACGATGCGGTCGCTGTAGCGCTTGGCGATTTCCTCGACCATGTCGCCCATCCGATCGGACGCGAGCAGTTCCGTGGTCAGATTGTGCTGACGTCCCGCCGGCAGCACCGAGAGATTTTCGATGTTGGTGCGGATCAGGCAGTCCGAGAGGTCGAGCGACGGATCGGCGATCACATCGACAAGCCCCTTGCCGCCTTCAAGGCCGAGCGTCGAAAGAATCTCGGGCTTCGCGAAGTCGGCGTCGACGAGCAGAACGGTGAGATCCCGCTCCGAGGCGATCGAAAGTGCAAGATTGGTCGCGCAGAACGTCTTGCCCTCATTGGGCTGCGCCGAGCACACGAGAATGAGATTGCCGTTGCGGATCGCGTTCTCGCCGCGTGCCATGGCGTTAATGAGGAGCTGCCGCTTGACGATGCGGAACTCTTCCGCGGTTGCCGTTGCGGGCGCATCGGGCACCACGTAGCCGAGATCGCGGAGTTCAGCGAGATCGATAACGCCGCGGCGGCTGGTGCGATTGCCGTCGTCCGCCGGCAGGTGCACCACAGGCGTTTCCGGCGTGGCGAACTGCGGCTGCGGGGCGGGAGACGCCGCAGCAGGAGCTGCCGGTGCAGGCGCGCGCGGCGCAGGAGCGGCAGCCGGCGTCACCGTGGAACGCGGCGTCGCGGGCTTTGCAGCCACACCCTGATCAAGCCGTCCGGCGGCCCGCTCAAGCAGCGAGGCGCGCGGCGTTCCGGACGGTTTCTCTTCACTCATCGTCATTACCTTCCGCGCACACAGCCAGGGCCAGGGCGTTAAACGAGTTCATACAGCAGCAGGGCAAGATAGATTACGATGAGCCCAAGGCTGAGCACGCCGAACCCCCACAGCCACACCCTGTTCTGGGCGCGCTGGTTGTCCGAAACGATCTCCGTGACCGAACCGAGCACCGGATAGTCGAAGCGCTTCTCGAGCTGCGCCGACGTGATGTAGGTCGTGTGCAGCTGGCTGAGCAGGAAGGAAAGCGCAGCGCCTGCACCAAGGCCGACCAGCAGCACGAGGCTGAGATAGAGCGGACGGTTCGGCGCGATCGGCTCACGCGGCTGCGAGGGCGGATCGACGACGCGGAACTTCACCTGCTGCGTCTTGGTCTCGACATCGCTGCGAAGGCGGATTTCCTCGCGCGATTTGAGCAGCTGATTGTACTGCGATTGCAGCACCTCATAGTCGCGGTTCAGCTTGGACTGTTCGGCCACGATGCCCGGCTGCTGCACCTGCCGCGACGACATCCCGGAGATGGCGTTCTGCAGCTGCGCACGCCGCGCTTCCAGCGCCGCAACGGCGGACTGGCGTTCGAAAACCATGCTTCTGAGGTTGACGTAGACCGGGTTCGCCTGCGCGGCCTGCTGGCGGAGCGCGGGGTCTTTCGCCTCGCGCGCAGCCTGCTGTTCGAGACGACGGACCTGCGCCTTCGTGGCAACAACGTCGGGATGCTGATCGGTCCAGCCGCGCGCATACATGTCGCTGAGGCTGCGGCCCAGCGCCGCGACCTGCTGCTGCGTCGGGCTGGCGCCCATCGAGGAGCTTTCGATCACGAACGACGGCGCATTGATTGTTGAAGGCGTGCCGCCGATCTGGCGCTGCAAGGCCTGAAGCGAGTTCCGCGCCTGCGCAAGCTCGATCTCGACATTGTCCAGATTGTTGCGCGACTGCGACAGCCGCGTCGAGATATTCCCCTCGCCGGGGAGCATTCCGAGGTATTTCTCCTCGAACTCCGCCTTGCGACGCTCAGCCTCCTCGAGCTGACGCTCGCGCTCGGCGAGCTGGTCCTCGAAGAAGCGGATCGCCTCGTTGATGTCGTCGCGGTCGGACGCGACATTCTCTTCCATGAAGATCTGGATCAGATTGTCGACGACGCGCCGCGCGAGATTGGCGTTCTGGGCGTTGCTGCGCGAGGGGTCATCCGACTTGTAGACGATGGTGAACAGGTCAGCCTGCTGGCTCTGGACGGAGATGTTGTTCGTCATCCGCGTGATGAGCTCGTCCAGCTCCTGATCGCTGTCGAGACCGACATCGAGTTCGGTGCGGCGAACGACCTTTTCCATGTTCACGCGCGACGTCAGCGTGCGCCGAACCACGTCCACTTGCCGAAGCAGGTTCGTACCCTGATAGCCCAGCTTTTCCGGGATCAGCGATGCCCAGTCGACATAGACGCGGGCGCGCGATTCATAGGTGTTGGGAATCGTCGCCACGAACACCCAGCCGATGAGGCACACCGCCCACATCAACGCAAGGCCGTACCAGCGCTTGCGCCAGACCCCGTAAAGGGTCGTCATCACTTCTTCCTGGATCGAATTCATGGCTATCGCGGACCGCCTGCCTGACAAGGATGAATGGCCTGGGGCCGATCTCCGTACCTATTCCGGAAAGCTTAGAAAAAGCTTTCCGGAATGATGATGACGTCACCGGGCTGCACGGCGATGTTCGCGTTCGTTTTGCCGCCTTTCAGCAGGCTTTCGATCTTGACCGCATATTCCTTCTGCGTGTTGCTCGCCTTGTCGTAGCGGATGAGGCGTGCGCTGTCGCCGGCGGCATATTCGGTAAGACCGCCGACTGCGATCATCACGTCGAGCAGCGTCATGTTCGAACGGAACGGGATCGCCTGCGGGCGCGCCGCTTCGCCAACGACGCGGACCTGCTGCGAAAGCGGTCCGTTGAAGTTGTTCACGATCACCGAAACAATCGGTTCCTGAATGTAGGTCGCGAGCTTCTGCTCGACTTCGCGGGCGAGCGCCGAGGGCGTCTTGCCCGTCGCCACCATGTCCTCGATCAATGGCGTCGTGAAGCGGCCGTCGGGACGCACCGTCACCGACGTCGACAGCTCCGGGTTGCGCCACACGAAGATGCTGAGGGAATCGAGCGGACCGACGATGTATTCGGCGCCGGGGCCGTCCTCGGAAACCTGGAATTGCGCGGGCGGCAAGGTCGGCAGCCCGCTGTTCGAAGCGCAGGCGGAGAGCGCAAGGGCCGCCGCCAGGGCCGGAACGACCACATTAAAAGATTTCACCATCTGAGATGAGTCCCCTCTTCAAACGCCCCCGCGTCCGCGGGAGACAAAATCAGGCCGACACGCCCTATGCGTGCCGGCTGGCCGCCTTTCCGCCCCTGAACCGATACCGTCTAAAGGTTACGGCATCGTTCGTTTCCCTACCTTTCCAATAGCAAATTTTGCAATTTATGCAAGCATTTCGGCGGGAGGGTCGTGGCTCAGGAAGGCTGTCGGGCTAGCGGTAAGGCCATAGGCGCCCGCCATGAAAACCGCAATGACGTCACCAACCTCGGTGGCTGGAAGCATGACCTTGTCGCCGAGCCTGTCGAGCGGCGTGCAGAGACACCCGACGACATTGAGGTTTTCGGCGTCCGGTGCCCCGAAACGGCTTGCGTTCACAAGGGGATAGTTGCGCCGGATGACCGTGCCGAAGTTGCCGCTGGCCGCCAGCTGGTGGTGCAGGCCGCCATCGGTGATGATGAAGACCTCGTCCTGGCTCATCTTCCGGTCGAGGGCGCGTGTCAGATAGACGCCGCTCTCGCCCACGAGATAGCGCCCGAGTTCGAGGACGAAGCGTGTCTCCGCCAGGATGGGATCGCGCGCCGCGAGCGTATTGCCGAGCGCGTGCCCCACGGCGGCGAGATCGAGCGGCTGATCGCCCGGAAAATAGGGCAGGCCGAAGCCTCCGCCGAGATTGACGAGCGGCGGCGGCACCGCCGCGTGCTCGGCAAGGTCGGCCACCAGATCGAGCGTCTTCCTCTGCGCGTCGATGATCGCCTCAGCAGAGAGGTTCTGCGACCCGGCGAACACGTGAAACCCCCGAAAATCCGCGCCTTCCGCTGCGATCTCGGCGAGCAGCGCCGGCACCTTGTCGGCATCGATGCCAAATGGCTTCGCCCCGCCGCCCATGCGCATCCCGGAGGCCTTGAGATCGAACGGCGGGTTGACGCGCACGGCGGCGCGCACCCGTTTTCCGAGCCGATGACCGATCGCGGCGGCGCGAGCGAACTCCCGCGCGGATTCGATGTTGAGCGTAACCCCCACACCGATCGCCAGCTCAAGCTCGAAGTCGCGCTTGCCCGGCCCCGCGAAGCTGATGTGCGCGGGATCGGTTCCGGATGCGAGCGCGACGCGCAGCTCGCCCGCGGAGGCGACATCGAGCCCGTCAACCTGCCCCGCCATCCACGCGACGAGCGCGGGCATCGGATTCGCCTTCATCGCGTAGTGAATGCCGACCTCTGCGGGCAGCGCCGCGCGCAGGTCCGCGACTTTCGCGGCGATCACGGCGCGGTCGTAGACGAACAGCGGGGTGCGCCCGCCCGCTGCGGCGATCCATTCGGTCACGGTCCGGCCTGCGATCGCGAGTTCGCCGTCCTGCTCGCGGAACAGCGGATGGATGCGATGATCGCGGCTCACTGGACGTGCCTCGCGCGCAGCACCGCGCGGTCGATCTTGCCGTTCGGATTGCGCGGCAGCTCGGTCTCCCAGATGAAGTGGCGCGGCACCATGTAGGCAGGCACTAGCCCCGCAAGCTCCCGCCGCGCAAGCGCCTCCGCTTCCATCTCGCCTAGCCCCGCGGCCCGCACGCCGACGGCCACGACCGCCTGCCCCAGCCGGTCGTCCGCCACGCCGAACACCGCAACCGCGCTCACCGCGCCGGTCGCGAAGATCGCTTCCTCGACCTCGGTAGGGCTCACGCGGTTGCCCGAAATCTTCATCATCTCGTCGTCGCGGCCGACGAAATAGAGCAGACCTTCATCGTCCTGCATCACCGTGTCGCCCGACCACACGGCCATCCCCGAATGTGCGAAAAACGCGGGCGCGGGGCGAAAGCGCACCGCGGTCCGCTCGGGATCGTTCCAGTAGCCCTTCGCAACGAGCGGCCCGGCATGGACAAGCTCGCCCGGCTCGCCCGCCGCCACAGGCGTGCCGTCGGCGCGCAGAACGTGAAGCTCCGCGCGCGGGATCGCCCGCCCGATCGAATCGGGGCGCGTGTCGACGAGCGCGGGATCGAGGTACGTCGAGCGGAACGCCTCGGTGAGGCCGTACATCAGGTAGATTTTCGTGTTCGGCAGCAACTCGCGCAGCCGTTTCGTAAGGGCCGCGGGCATACGTCCGCCGGAATTGGTGATGTAGCGCAGACCGCGCGCCTCGGCGGGCCAGTCCACTTCGGCAAGCTGCATCCAAAGTGGCGGCACACCTGCAAGACCTGTCGCCTTATGGCGGACCACCGCCTTCACGACATCGCGCGGCAGTAGATAGTCGAGCAGGATCGCCGCCCCGCCCTGCCTCAGCCCCGTCAGCACCTGATTGAGGCCGTAATCGAATGCGAGCGGCAGTACGCAAAGGATGCGATCTTCAGCGGTGATGCCCAGATATTCCGAAACGCTCTCCGCACCGAGCGCGAGATTCGCGTGCGAGAGCATCACGCCCTTGGGGTGCCCGGTGCTGCCCGACGTGTAGAGAATCGCGGCAAGATCGTCCGGCGCGCGATCTACGGCCACAGGCGCACCCGTCATCAGCGCCCCCCAGTCCTTTTCCGCACGCAGCACGCGGCACGTCGGCGTATTGCGCAGCGTTTCTGCACGTGCATTGTTCGTCAGCAGCACCGACGCGCCGCTGTCGGCAAGGATATGCTCAACCTGCGGCGCCTTCAGCACGGGATTGACCGGGATCGCGACCGCGCCCGCCCGCATCGCGCCGAGCAGCGCGGCGATGTTCCCCGTGGTCTTGCTGAGCCACACCGCAACCCGGTCACCCGGGCGCACGCCGATCGCGGCAAGCCCGCTTGCCATGCGGCTGACGAGCGCCTCGAGTTCGGCGTAGGTCGTTGTATGTGCGCCCTCGACAAGCGCAGGGCGCGCGCCGTCGTGACCCAGATGAAGCGCATCGACCCGCATGGTTCAGCAGCCCCTCAGATCGCAGAGAGCCGGCGTTCCCGCCTTCGCGCGCACGACCGTGGGCCGAACGCCCGCAGCGATCTGCCACGCCCCGAGCCGTGCCGCCGCAAGCATTCCGAGCGTCCTGCCGCCCATGCGCTCATGCGGGCGCAGCGAGCCGAGGTTATAGTCGGCAATGCGGCTCAGCGAGCGCTCGAGGCCATGCGCCGCCAGCCACGCGCCCGTCCCCGCCCACAGCGCCGCGAACGCCCGGCCGAGCCGCCGGTCCTCGCGTATCCAGAGACCCGTGTCCCAGGCCGCGTCATCGGGGAGCAGAAACCGCACGTTCACCTCATCCTCGTCGTATTGACCCCGCGCCAGCCAGTTGACCCCGACCAGCACCTCGCCGTCGAACGCACCAAGGCAGATAAGCCCGCGCGCGAAACGATCCTGCTGCACATCTAGGGGCGCATCGATGACCAAAGTCTTGAGCGCATCGGCCGAAAGTTCGCGCACGACATGGCCGCGCGGCATTTTCGGCATACCCGAAAGCGGCACGGCGATCAGCCGGTAACGATGCCAGGAAACCCCCGGAATCCGCGCCGCCACGCGCCCGATCGCGTAGGACAGCGTCGTCGTCGTGCCCAGCGCTCGCCATGTTTCACGAAACGACATCCGCCCCTTTGCCTGTCCCTGTCCGCCTTGCCGTCTCGCCTGCATTTACCTCCGCAGACGGCGCCAGTATACCGCCCGCGGGCAACGACAGTGCATACAGGGTGGAGATGACCGCAGACACCGATTCCCGCGCCGATCAGATGCGGCGCATTCTCGTCGAGGTGCTGGGTGTTCCCGAAGGCACCGCCGCCGGGCTCGATGCCGCCTCGCCGCTGTTCGGGGCGCTGCCCGAGATCGATTCGATGGCGGTCGCGGGTCTCCTCACCGAGATGGAAGACCGCTTCGGCATCGTGATCGACGACGACGAGGTCGATGCCGACCTCTTCGCGACATTCGGCAATCTCATCGATTTCATCGCGCGGAAGGCTGCCGCCTAGGTGGAGCCGTTCCGGTTCACGCTGCTCAGCGCCGGGCCATACGACCTGCCGACCGTCCTGCGCGGCCCCGAAACCGGGCCGTGCGTGCTCATCCTGCCGCCGCTGTTCGAGGAGATGAACCGCACGCGGCGGCTGCTTGCCGATCTCGGCCGCGCGCTCGCGGCGAAGGGGATCGGCAGCGCCCTTGCCGATCTTCCTGGCACTGGTGATGCTTCAGGCCTGCCTGACGTCACTGCGTGGCGGCGTGCGACCGCACATCTGATCGAAACGCTGGCGGGGCGCCCGCTTCGCGTGCTCGCCGTGCGCGGCGGCGCTCTGCTCACGGACGGTGCCGGGAGTGAAGGCCTCTACCGCATCTCACCTGCCTCCTCCGGCGCGAGTCTCCTGCGCGAAATGATGCGCGCGCAGGCGATCGCGGATCAGGAGCGCGATGGGATTCGTGTCTCGCCGTCGGTCTACGAAACCCGCTTCGCCCACGGCGAAACGGTGGCGCTTACGGGTTATGACGTCACGCCCGGGCTTGCCGCTGGCCTCGGCGCCCTGACACTCCCGGAAGCCTCCGTGCCGATGCGCGTGTCCGCAGTGGAAGGCCCGCCCGTGTGGCGGCAGGCCGAACCCGCCCCCGCCCCGGCGTTCGCCGCCGCGCTCGCCGAGGACATTGCTACGTGGATGCGATGATCCGCCCGCTCGTCATCCCTTGCAGGGAAGTCTTCCTCGCCGCCACGCTGCGCCCCGGCGAAGCGCCACGCGCCGCGCTCATCGTCTCGGGCGGCGTGCAGACCCGGGCCGGGCCGCATCGGCTGTTCACCGCGCTTGCGGAGACGCTCGGCGCTCAGGGAATCGCCGCGCTGCGTTTCGACCGACGCGGCGTCGGAGACAGCGAGGGCGAGGACACGGGTTTTCTCGGTAGCGCGGACGACATCGCCGCCGCCGCCTCTGCACTTCGCCATGAGGGCGCCACGGACATCGTCGGCATCGGGCTTTGCGACGGCGCGGCGGCGCTCGCGCTGTTCGGCGCGGCAAGCGGTATTCAGCGGCTCGTTCTGCTCAATCCGTGGAGCTTCGACAGCAACGTCGCCGAACTGCCCGCCGCCGCCAAGCGCGACCGCACGCTGAAGCGTCTTCTCAATCCGCGCAACTGGCTGCGCATCCTCGCCGGCGGGATCGATGTAAAGGGTGCGCTGAAAACCCTGCTCAGCAAGGCGGAGGCGCCGCAAGGCGCCCTTTCCGCGCGCCTCGTCGCGGCGATCAACGCGTTTCCGGGGCCCGTCCTCATCCCGCTCTCCCGCGGCGACGCAACCGCAGAAGCTTTCGCGGCGCTGCTTCCCGCGTTCGGCGCGCACGTCCGTCCGCTATGGCTCGAAAACGCCGATCACACGCTGACCCGCCAGGAGGCGCGGCAGGCGCTGTTCGACGCCATTACGAGCTGGCTCGCCAAATAGCATCGCGCCGGGATGGACCAGCCACCCCGGCGCGAAATTCTGCTATCAAACGACGCTTCAGGCCTTGCGGCGGCGCGCCATCGCAGCAAGCGCGAGACCAAGACCTAGCAGGCCGAGCGCGCCCGGTTCCGGAACGTCCGTCACCGGCGTGCCGTCGCCCTTGTCCTTGAAGAAACCGACGGTGTGGTTATCGGATTCATACCCGGCCCCGCCCGGGGCCTGGATGAATTCGATGCGGTCGAACGTGCCACCGTCATAAAAGAAGTTCAGGAAAACGTACGGTTCGCCCGAGTTCTCGCCCGTTACAGGGTGGCCCCAATAGTCGGGTTGACCGCTGACGAGGGCAAGGACGTCCACGGGGGTGAAGGAGAAAACCTCCGAACCGCCGCTGTAGAACTTCACCGTGTTGCCGGCATCGAGCGCCGACAGCCAGTAGCCGAAGTAATTGACGCCGGCGCTGCCCGACTGCGTGATGTCGATCGCATAGCTCAGCGTGCCGTAGCCGAGGCCGGCGACCGCATAGTCCGAACCGCCGTCGCCGCCATACTGGTCCGCGTCGATAACCTTCACGTCGCTGTAGGTCAGCTCGATGGTGTTGCCGTCATAGGTGAAAGAAGACGTGAAGTCCGTCTGTCCGATCTTTCCGTCGAACGTCTCGACGCCATAATAGTCGAACGTCGCCGTCGTGGTCGTCACACTCGGCGCTTCGTAGGATACGCTCATCGTCGCGGCCTGCGCCGTCGACGCCGCAAGCAGAAGAGCCGCTCCACCGATCATCTTGATGTTCATCGCAACACAACTCCAAGTCTTTCCATTGCGAAAACAATAAGCAACGCGCGTGCCAATTTCCAGAATCTCCCTAAAAATCAAATGTTAAGACATTAACTATAACGGAGATGAAACGAATGTGTAAAGAATTCCGACGCACGTGGCGCGTTGAGCGTCGCGCTTTTATTCGCCGCGGTTGCTGCGGAGTTGGTCGACCACAGCGTTCACCGCGTTGATCACAGCATCGGGGCGATCGATCTGAACATAGTGGCCCGCATCCGGAAGGATTTCGTGCGTTGACCGCGTCGACCAGCGCGCCTCGTCGCGGTGCAGATCGAGCCATTTCGCCATTTGAGCGCGGCCTTCGGCCTCCGTCATCTCCTGCGCCGCCAGAATCTCTTTCGGATAGGGCTTCGAACCGGTGAGTACCACGATCGGCCGATCGCCGAGGGTTCTGAGAGCGCCGCCCTGATCAAGCGTCGTTTCCAGCGATTCGAGTTCGTCGAGCATAGCGGGCAGGCTGCTCGGCGTATAAGCCTCGCGCAGGGGCGCGATCGGGCTGTCCTCGTCCGGGGACAGCACGCCCGAAAGCGCGCGCGGCAATCCTGTCCAGCCGAGCGTGCTCATCACCCCCACGGCAAGCGGCATCTCCACTTTCAGCTTTTTCTCGCCGGGTTTCGCCAGTGTCTCGAGTTGGTCGGGGTGCGATGCGTCCACGAACACGAGCCCGCCGACCGATGCGCCGAACTGCCGCGTGTAGTTCATGATGTAAGGGCCGCCAAGCGAATGGCCGACCAGAACGAGCGGCCCGTCGATGCCCGCGGCGGTCAGCGCCGCATGAAGATCGCGCGCGACATGATCGCCGTCGCGCACGTCCGGCGAGGGATCGCTCCACATGATCCCGGCGCGATCATAGGCGCAGGTGCGCGTGGTTTTCGCCAGCGTATCATGCACCTTGTGCCACGCGAGCGAGCCGTTCATGTCGAGCCCGGATTCGAGCACCACGGTCGGCGCTCCGCTGCCCCGGCAATCCAGATGTATGCTGCGCCCGCCGATATCGACCAGCACGCCGGGCGCCGGATACTGCGAAGCCGCACCGCGCCGCGCGAAAAACTCGTAGACGGCTCCCGCAAGCACAAGGAGCAGAATGAGCGCGAGAAGCCCGATGGCGATCCGGCGAACCCACAACCACATCTTCGATCCGAGCGTCATGGATTTTCTCTTCAGGACAGATTTTTCTCAAACTGCCATCTTCGACATGATGGCGCAAGGCGGAGAAGCCTAAGCATATCGGTGGCGTGGGTGGTAGCGGAGGAGGGACTTGAACCCCCGACACGCGGATTATGATTCCGCTGCTCTAACCAACTGAGCTACTCCGCCCCGAAAGACCTGTTCGGCCCGAAAGCGGGGGTCATATAGGCGTGGGGGTTGCCCCGGTCAATCGTCCGTGCAGCATAGTTGCGCTGGGCCCCGGCGCTGGCTAAGCCGTGCGCCATCGTAGCGGCGGACTGTGGGGAGAGATCAGCCGATGACCTTGCGTTCGTTCGCGCTCGCCGCAGCGCTCACAGGTGTTTTTCTTTCAAGCGAGGCACATGCAATGCAGGACTGGACGCTCCTCATCCACGGCGGCGCCGGCGGGATGGAACGCGGCAAGATCACACCAGAGCAGGACGCGGGGCGACGCGCCGGGCTCTCTGCGGCGCTCGAAGCGGGCAAGACCGTGCTTGCCGGCGGCGGCAGCGCGCTTGATGCCGTTGAAGCCGCAGTGAAGGTTCTGGAGGACGACCCCGGCTTCAACGCGGGTCGCGGGGCGGTCTTCACCTACGAAGGCGTGAACGAACTCGATGCCGCCATCATGGACGGCCGCAATCGCGCCGCCGGTGCGGTCGCCGGCCTCACGCGCACGCGCAATCCGGTCAGCGCCGCGCGCGCCGTGATGGAAAAGAGCCCGCACGTCATGCTGCAAGGCCCCGGCGCGGACCGCTTCACGCGCGAGCGCGGCCTCGACCAGGTCGATCCGTCGTACTTCCGTACCGAAGAGCGCTGGCAGCAGCTTCAGAAGATGAAGGAGAATGCGAAGACCGGTGCGGTGTTCGATGCGGAAATGAAATACGGCACGGTCGGCGCAGTCGCGAAGGACGTGCACGGAAACCTCGCTGCCGCCACCTCAACCGGTGGTCTCACGGGCAAGCGCTGGGGACGGGTCGGCGATTCGCCGGTGCTCGGCGCGGGCACCTATGCCGACAACCGCGGCTGCGCCGTCTCGGCCACAGGGTCGGGCGAATTTTACATCCGTGTCGGTGTCGCGCACGAAATCTGCGCCCGGATGCGGTTCGGCAAGGAAGACGTGCAAACAGCGGTCGATGCCGCACAGGCCGAAGTGAAAGCGCTCGGCGGCGTCGGCGGTGTCATTGCTGTGTCCCCCGACGGCACTTCGGCCTTTTCCTTCAACACGCCCGGCATGTATCGCGGGCGCGCCACCTCCGGCGGAGAATTCGCCGTTCATATCTATGGGGATGAAGAGTGAGCACAAGCGACGTTCTGATTGTGGGCGCGGGACAGGCCGCCGCCCAGGCCGCCATCAGCCTGCGCATGGCGAACTTCACGGGCACCATCACGATGGTCGGCGCCGAAGCGGTTCCACCCTACGAGCGTCCGCCGCTCTCCAAGGATTATCTCGCCGGTGAGAAGGAGGCGAACCGCCTGCTGCTTCGTCCCGAGGCGTTCTGGGCCGACAAGGACGTGACGCTGCACCTCGGCGCGCGTGTCGCAGCCGTGAACCCGGAAGCGCGTACCGTCACCACCGACGCAGGTGAGCATCTCGGCTACGGCGATCTCATCTGGGCGGCGGGCGGCAGTCCACGCCCCCTGCCCCTTCCCGGTGCCGACAGCCACAACGTCCACATGATCCGCACCATCGCCGATGTCGATGCACTGCGCGCCGACCTTGAAGGCGGCGGGCCGGTCGTCATCATCGGTGGCGGCTACATCGGCCTCGAGGCGGCGGCCGTACTCGTCAAACAGGGTCACAAGGTCACGCTGCTCGAAGCGCTGCCACGCGTGCTCGCGCGCGTCGCCGGAGAGACGGTGTCGCGCTTTTATGAAGAGGAACACCGCGCGCACGGCGTCGATCTACGCCTCTCCGCTGCGATCGAGGCGCTGGAAACGGATGCCGGCCGCGTCACGGCCGTGCGTCTTGCCGGCGGCGAGCGTTTGCCCGCCGCTGCCGTCATCGTGGGCATCGGCCTCATCCCTTCCGTCGAGCCGCTTCTCGATGCGGGCGCGAGCGGCGGCAACGGCGTCGATGTCGATGCCTTCTGCCGCACCACCCTGCCCCACATCTATGCGATCGGCGACTGCGCGGCCCACGAGAATCGCTTCGCGGAAGGCGCGCGCATCCGCCTCGAATCGGTGCAGAACGCGATCGACCATGCTAAAATCGCCGTCGCCGCAATCCTCGGCAACCCGCAGCCCTACACGGCGACGCCGTGGTTCTGGTCCAACCAGTACGATCTCCGCTTGCAAACCGTGGGCCTCTCTACGGGCCACGACGCCACTGTGCTGCGCGGCGAGCCGAGCGCACGCAGCTTCAGCCTTATCTATTTGAAGGGTGGCCGGGTCATCGCGCTCGATTGCATCAGTGCGGCGAAGGATTTCATTCAGGGGCGTGCACTCGTCGAAAAAGGGGCGGTCATCGATCCGGCCCGCCTCGCCGATGCCGGCACACCGCTGAAGGAGCTCCTGGCCGCATCATAGGGGGACTCATGCCTTGACCATGCCAGCGCTGTTTCGTGGGCGGCTTTCGATCCCGGTGATCGGGTCGCCGCTGTTCATCATCTCGAACCCTGATCTCGTCATTGCGCAGTGCCGCGCGGGCATCGTCGGCAGTTTCCCGTCGCTGAACGCCCGCCCGCTGGCGCAGTTCGAAGAATGGCTGCAGCGCCTTTCGAGCGAGCTGACCGAGACGGACGCGCCCTACGCGGTCAACCTCATCGTCCACAAGTCGAACGACCGGCTGATGGACGACCTCGCGCTCTGCGTGAAATACAAGGTGCCGCTCATCATCACCTCGCTCGGCGCGCGCGAGGACGTGAACGCGGCAATCCACAGCTACGGCGGCCTTGTCTTCCACGACGTCATCACCAATGCCTACGCGAAAAAGGCCATCGAAAAGGGCGCGGACGGCCTCATTCCCGTCGCCGCGGGCGCGGGCGGCCATGCCGGCACGCTCTCCCCCTTCGCGCTCGTTCAGGAAATCCGCGAATGGTTCGACGGGCCGATCGCGCTTTCGGGCGCCATCGCCAGCGGCAGCGCCGTCCTCGCGGCCGAAGCGATGGGCGCCGATTTCGGCTATATCGGCTCGGCCTTCATCGCCACTACGGAAGCCCGCGCCGACGAACGCTACAAGCAGATGATCGTCGATAGCCGCGCGTCGGACATCGTCTACTCCAACCTCTTCACCGGCGTGCACGGCAACTACCTCGCCCCGTCCATCGTGAACGCCGGCCTCGACCCTGCGAATCTGCCGACCAGCGACCCTTCGAAGATGGACTTCGGCAGCGGCGGCAACACCGGCGCCAAGGCATGGAAAGACATCTGGGGCTGCGGCCAAGGCATCGGCGCGGTGAAGGCCGTGCTGCCTGCCGCCGAACTCGTCGCGCGCCTGAAACGCGAATACGACGCGGCCAAAGCGAAACTCTGCGCCGCCTGAACCGTTCTCTTTGATGCGGCTCAAGAAACCGCCAGGCCGCTGTGGCATGGTTGGCTCCGGAACAAGCCGCGACTCGAAGGCAAGGATCGGAAGCGTACGATGGAACTCACGATTTCTCTCGAAGACGTATGCCGCATCGTGCTGAGGGCACGCGAATACGACGCGCAGGTTCCCGCGGTCGACCCCGACGACAGCTCCAATATGGCCGACGACAAGGCCGTGGACGTTCTCGAAGACTCCTCGAATACCTCTGTCGAGGAAGAACTTCGCAGCATAATCGAAGACTTGAACGATGACGAGCGGACCGAACTCTATACGCTAATGCTCGTGGGCGCCGGCGACTACGACCCCACCGAATGGGACGAAGCGCTAGCCACAGTCACCGACGAGATTTCAGACATCCCAGACGCCCTCATGCGCACCCCGATGCTGGCCTCACTCCTCGAAACGGGGCTCGCGGCTTTCGGGCTGGACTGTGATGGGATGGGGACGACGGGCTAGCTGCCCAGGGTCGTCATCGCGAACCCAAAGCGCATAGCCCTGAATGGAGTCCACCTTCCGATAGTTCTCCCAGACGGATGCAAAGCGAGGATCGCCTGAGAGGTATTCGAGGTAGTTGAACTTTCCGCCGACGAAATATGACTTCCGTTTGCGTTCATCGACGAAGACGTGACCGGGTTTGAAAACGATCAGATCGTCTACTGTTGCACGGCGCGAATAATTCAAGATTTGCAGTGCTTGGCTGCATGACTGGTGATCGGTCTGGCACTTGGGTTCAGAAAGCAGGCCAGCAGCGCCCGGAACGAGCCATTGCGCAGGAAAACGGCTTGTCCAGGTTGCGCCTGTCAGGTTGACGAAGGGGAAGCTGGCCCAAAGATTCGATGATAGCACAAGTACGGAGCGTGCAACGCCCGGTACGGGATAAGCGGCCAGGAACGGACGAAGGAGCCGTGATTTGTAAGGCCCTTCGATGACAGGCGGCAATAGCATCGCGGCGACTGTCATAACCGCTATCACCGCGTAGAGTTTCCTGACGAAACCTCGCGCAATCATCGCGCAGAGTGTTAGCAACAGGAACACGATCATGGGATATGCGTGAGACGGCCACCCCTTGAACTGGATCAAATAGGCCCCGCAAAAACCAGTCGCCACGGCAGCAAATCTCAATGTGTACGAATGCCTGAAAAATTCAGACTGAATAAACAACAAGTACAAGACAATTGGAAACACGATAAAGTGCGGCTTTGTAACAACCAGGAGATAAACGTATCCGTAGGCGTGATAAACTTCCGACGCAATTGGAATGATGTTATCGATATACTCCCTATGAAACACGAATATGAAATAAAAATACAATCCGCAAAGGGCGGATATGGTTATATTTTCTAATGAAAAAACAACTCTCCAGTTTCTTTCCTGCAATGACGCAACCACTGAAACAAGCAGTGGCGCAAACAGGAAATAGGGCTTCATCGCCAAACCGAAGAACGCAAATACGCCGAGAGCAAAGGCCTCCAGAGGCTTCCTCTTGGAACCCGAAGGATCGAGGCAAAGCGCCAGGAAATATGGCGCCGAAAAAATGAGCATCAGATGCTCTCGCTGGCCAACGAAAGGAATCGGCAGCACGATCAGCGATACAATCACGGCCGCAAAAACGGTGATGCGTTCAATACGCGTCAAATCTTCGCTTGCCGCGACGACCCGTCCGCACCAGACAAGCGACACGAACAGAAGGGCAGAAACGTAGATCAGAAACGCTGAAGTGCTTCCACTTCCGATCCATTGAGATACGAGTACCGGTGGAACGGTTACGTAGAACGCCAGTGGCGGATTGATCTCGATGACATCGACATAGAGACGGGCGCCATTCAAGAACTTTTCCGTGGCAACCAAATACCAACTCGTATCATGGTTGAAGGGCCGTCCCCAGAAATAGAGAGCGAATAGTGCCGTCGTGGCAAATGACCAAGCCACGCATAACGCAAACATCGATCTTTCATCGAGATCACGCCCCGGACGGAACACCCAAAATTTGAATGCAACGAAGTTGAGGCTGGGCACGGCGATGCCAACCAGCACCAGCGCCGCCAGCATCGGCCACTGCAGCACGTGTGTGACAACAAACACAATGAAGGAGGAGGTTGCGAAACCAAGAAGGCTTGCGACTGCAAATCTGCCGAGCGCTTCCGAATGTTCGGCCTGCCGGCTGAAGGTCCAACTGAAGTGGCCGAGGTAGGCAAACACCACCGCACAAGCGAAACCCACGGCGTTGGCCGATCCAGGTGCAAGTCCGCCAAGGCTGCTGGCCAGATAGGCCGCAAAAAGGTGGAGAGCTGTAGCGCCGCCTCCCACCGTACCAAAGCGGCCCACCTGCACTGCAAGCGCTATCATGATTTCCGCAGCGACGCGTAAAGAGAAAGGCCGAACGGCAAGGGGACATTGCCGACGATCCACCGCTCCAGCCCGAATACGCCAGCTAAGGCCGCATTGACGACGGGATGAGGGATCATGTCGGTTTCGGCATGTCTGTCGAAAACCCGTTCCACCATGCGCTGGACGACGGCCAGCGGGAACAACAGAGTGTTGAAGTACGCAAGTTCAACAACGTCCAACCCGGCCTTCTCTGCGGCTTCGCGCAGGGAGGCAGGTGTGTAGCGACGTTGATGATGGTGCAATTCGTCATGGCGAGACCAGAGCCAGGGCATCGCCGGAACGGTCAGCAATATTCGCCCGTCGTCGGCAAGCCGCTGTGAGAGGGCCCGCAGCGAGTCACTGTCCCGTTCCACGTGTTCGAGGACATCAAACATCGTGATCAAATCGAAGCTTTTGTTCTCGAACGGAATGTGGTCCGGCATCTCTCCGAAAAGGATATCCCCTGCCCATTTATCGCGTGCGCTTTGCCGAGCGCCTGCATCATATTCAAACGCGTGGACGTTTCCGAATTCAGCCAACAGGGGTAAATTTCCGCCTGTACCGGAGCCCGCATCCAGCAGAAGCGGTTTTTGCGCTTTGTCCCCGAGATTCCGCGCCAGCAAGCGTCTCAGAATGTGTCGCCGTCCCACGAACCACCAATGTTCGTCTTCCTGCTCGGCCATGCGCGTGTAGACGGCTCTATCCACGGGACACCTTGGGCAGATCTGATGCCTCCATGCCGAACGTATGCTCGACGATGTAAAGCGGCCTGCCGCGAACTTCTGTGGATATGCGTCCGATATACTCCCCAAGGATACCCAGCGAAATGAGATTCAAGGCGCCGAGGAGCAGCACTGTAACCATCAAGGACGCGTAGCCCGGCACATCAACATTGCCGAGCAGCTTCGCAACAAGAATGAACCCGGCGTAAGCTATCGCGAGCGATCCGAGCACAGTACCGACATAGGTCCAGACCCTAAGGGGCGCCGTCGATGAAGAAAATATGCCGTCCAACGCGAAGTTCCAAAGTTTCCAATACCGCCATTTACTGTTCCCTTTTGAGCGCTTCTCGCGCACGAAAGCGACCTCGTCGCGACTGAAGCCAACCCAAGAGAAAAGCGATTTGTTGAAACGCGTCCTTTCTCCCAGGGTAAGGAGCACATCTACGACTTCGCGGTCCATCAGCCGGAAGTCGCCGACATTTGCCGGAATCGGATGATCCGCAAGCCGGTTGAAGAGATCGTAGAAGCGTCCGGCCGTCAGCCGCTTCAGAAACGTATCCGACGAACGATCTATGCGCACGCCTTCAACAACCTTTGCTCCGGCTGCCCATTTCAAGATCATCTCGGGAACGACTTCAGGTGGATCCTGTAGATCCACATCCATGGGTATAACGGCATCGCCCGTCGCGAATTTCAGACCGGCAGAAAGTGCGGCTTCCTTTCCGAAATTCCTGGAAAGGCTGACGAGCTTCACGCGCTTGTCGCGCCGCGCAAAGGCAGAAATGATTGCCGCAGTTTCGTCCCGGCTGCCGTCGTCAACGAAAACCACTTCCACCGTCAACGGCTCGGAAATGTGTTCGCTCGCTGCCTCGACAACCGGAAGCACGCGTTCAAGGAACAAACCGATTGATTCCTGCTCATTCAGAACGGGGACGACCAAAGAAATCTTTTTGGTCCGAACGTTGCGCATACCGTGTGCCTTGCTTGAATAATTATCGGTATTCAAACACCAGAATAGTTAATTCGCGACTAAGTCTGCTCCGCACAGACACCCACTGCATGGCCGAATGGCAAGGCCGCAATCATGCCGTCCGCAAATACCGCTCAACCCCCAACCAAACCGCATACGTCCCCGCGAATGCGACCAGCCCATCCACCGCGTAATGCCAGCCGAGGTGGATCGAGCCGATGAAGGTGGTGAGTGCGAAGAGCGAAGCGATGAGGCCCGCTGTGCGGCCGATCCGGAACGCAAGCAGCACGTAGAGAAACGCGATGGCGTTGTGGAGCGAGGGCATTGCGGAAATGCCCATCGAGAAGGCGATCGTTTCTGTCTCGTGTGCGGTCCAGAGCATATTCTGCCATTGCAGCGCACCAAGGCCCATGCCGCCGTCCGCCTTCAGCGCCGCGTCGATCGCAGCGAGCCTCTCCATCAGCCCGGCGAACTCAGGCGCGGGGGGCGAGGCCATCGCCGCGAGGAAGCATGGCCCCGCAGAGCTGCCGATATAGGCGCCAAACACGCCGAGTACGATCCAGATGGCCGTGAAATTCAGGAAGAAGCGCGCCCGCTCGGTGCCCGGCGCGATCAGCGCGAAATAGCCGATCGCCACCGAAAGCCCGAACACCCACAGCGTATAGAGCCGATCGATCACCAGCGTGGCATCGGCCGATCCGAAGAGCGCGTGCGTCAGCTCCCACGGCTGCCGCCCCAGGAACAGCAGCTTGTCGGCGGCGGTGAACAGGTCGTCGAGATAGAAGGGCATGATGTGCGGGATCTGCATCTTCATCATGCCCATCGCCGCGAACAGCACCGGCATCAGCGCGAGCGGCAGCAGCCGGGAGACGAGCCCGCTCGTATCCTGAAGCTGCGCGCGCAGCGACACCACCATGCTGGAGAGCGGCTGCGCCTCCCCGGAGAGCAGCGCACGGATCAAATGATAGAGAAGCCCCAGCGATACCACGAGCGGAATCGCTCGCAGCGCCTTGCCTACATAGTCCGCGACAAGCACGGCCGTAGAGGTGCCGTTCCACTGCGCGATGGCTTCGGAAATGCCATAGATTCCGGCGACCATGAGCATGAGCGGCGCAAGCCAGACCCACTCCTCGCGCGAGATGGCAAGTGGCCTTCTGAGAACAGTGTACATCGGCGCCCACTCGCTACCCTGCGGTTGGATCGAGCAGTACCGGCAAGTGGTTAACGATGCGTGGAAACGCAATTCCACCGCGGCTTCCGGCCCGGACATTACGACGCCGTTCCAATAACATATTGATAGTGCTGCGCATCTGTGCGAGCAGCGCGACCGCGCGAGTTTCTTATTCTCGCGTTGTTTACATACCAGTTTGACCTGGCCCGGCCGTCCCAGCGGTCGGGCCATTTTTCAAACTGTCGGGATACGGGTGCCGGGCACCGAAAATCGGAAGAAGCCGCGATGGTGAGCCCTGCTGGATTCGAACCAGCGACCTACTGATTAAAAGTCCCACTTAGGTTCGTTTCTGATCGTTTCAAAGCGTTCATTTTCCGTCACTCTGGTGTTTCCTAACGTACATGCTGTTGCTACTTATTTCGCCTGTTGCTACCTATGCGCTACCTAGAAACGACTTAGGTAGCAACCACGATGCGGCTCACGGACTCCAGAATTCTCGCGATCAAACCGCCTGAGACGGGGCAGGACGAGCACAAGGACGACCTTGTGCAAGGTCTACGCCTGCGCGTCGGTGCCGGTGGGCGCAAGAGTTGGATCGTGCGCGCCCGTCACGGCGGGAAGCAGCTCAACCGCACGCTGGGCCCTTACCCGCTCATCGGTCTCGCCGATGCCCGCGATCAGGCGAAATCGTTCCTGCTGGGCCTGCTGACGGATACCGAGCCACCCGTCGTCCGCACGTTCGGCGAGGTGGCAACCGCGTGGATGGAGAAGCACGCGAAGCTGCGAAACCGCACGGCGGACGACCAACAACGCCAGCTAGATAGCTATGTCCTGCCCAAATGGAAGGCCCGCGATATCCGCACAATCACGCGGGGCGAAGTGCGGACCCTGATCGAGGCCATAGACGACGGCGGCGCCCCTATCGTGGCGAATCGCATCCTCGCGCTCATCAAGCCAATTTTCGGTTTCGCGCTAGACCGCGACTGGATCGACTTTTCCCCCGCGCACGGCATCAAGCGCCTGAACGCCGAGAACAGCCGCGACCGCTTCCTCGACGCGGACGAGGTTGCGCTGTTCTGGCGATCGACCGAGTTGCTGGCGCACCCGTTCCGGCCCTTCATGCAAATCCTATTACTCACGGGGCAGCGCAAAGGCGAAGTCGCCGGGATGACGTGGGACGCTATCGACCTCGACGCGGGCCGTTGGACGCTCGCGGCGGCGGATACGAAGGCGAAGCGCCAGCATGTCGTGCCGCTGTCCACAAAGGCCGTGGCGATCCTCGACGCCCTGCCGCGCTTTGGGCCTTTTGTGTTCACAACGAACGGCGAAACGCAGATCGGCGCCTTCTCGCAGGCGAAGGTCCAGTTGGACCGCTTCATGACGGTCTACGCCGGGGAAGCGGTGCCGGATTGGCGTCTGCACGATCTGCGGCGCACCGTGGCCACGCACCTGCAACGGCTCGGCTATAGCGAGGAACTTGTCGGCAAAATCTTGAATCATGCTCCCAAAGGCGTGACGGGGCGACACTACGCGCTGTTCGCGTTCGAAGCCGAGAAGCGGGCGGCGCTGGAAGCGTGGGCTCAGGAGGTCGCCAGATGACACCTGATATCGATCTGTTTCTCGCTGCCTGGGCGGCCGACATGCCGGAAAACGGCGAACCTCCATCTATTGACCAAGAGCAGTTTGATTCTGCTTTTATGCAAGCATGGTATGCGCTTAGGGGCGAAAATGCGCGTGATGGTGCTTTGCCCGAAGTCGCACTATCGCGTTTTCTTGCAGCACAATATTTGCATCTGCCGATTGAGAACCGCTGCGCGGCATTGCTTTGGTTAAGCCAGCTTCTCCGCCCTGAAGGGCTGGGCGATTATCGGCTCGTCTTGCAACGGACCCGCAAAGGTCGTCCCAAGCGAAAATCAGACGCCGCGAACCTTGGCCACAAAGCTGCGCACATGGTCGAGAAGATGGTTGGAGAGGGTGTGAAGCAAGAAGCCGCACTTGCGGCGGCCGGAACGGAAACCGGTTTGTCTCGGGCGGAGATAATGAAGTGGATGGGGCAGCGCAGTTTTTTCCGCGAGAGCGCTGCAAAGGCGAGGCAACTCGGCCCTTGGGCTAAGGGTGAGTCTCCTGCGCTAGAAAACGACATCGGCGAATAATACCCGATTAAATTAGACCGCATATTTGTAGCGTTCGGCGAAACCCCGCATATTGTTCCTGACGTTCCTCAATGAACGGGGCGTCAAAATGAACGAAAAGCTTCTGAAAACATCGCAGGTCTGCGAACTCACCGCGCTTTCGCGTACCTCCATCTGGCGGTTGGAGAAGTCCGGAGAATTCCCCCGCGCCGTATCGGTCTGCGGCCGGCGCAAGGCCTATGTCGAGCGGCATGTGAGGGAGTGGATCGCCGCCAAGATCGCGAACGCTGAGGCCGCGTGATGAAACGGAAAAGCCCCCGCCGGGCGAACGGCAGGGGCTTTGGAAGGCCTTGTCGGCCGGATCCGAAGTCTACCTCCCGCCCCTCCGCTTTGCAACGCGAAGTGCGCGTCGTCCGCGTCGGCGACGGCTACAACGTCATCGTCTCGAATGGCCTCGCTCGGCCGGAAACGCTCGCGATCGATCTTCCCCATGATGCCGCCATCGAACGTGCTGAAGTCGAGGCACGCGAGCGCAGACTGCCGATGGAGCGGCCGCGATGAGCACTGAGGCGCTTGCCTGGGCATTCAAGGTTTCGATTCGTCCGTCGGCGGTCAAGTTCACCTTGGTCGCCCTTGCGGAATGCGCACACTACAAGACGGGGAAAATCTTTCCGTCCGTCGATCACGTGGCCGAGATCACCGGGCAGGACCGCAAGACCATCATATCGAACATCGCCAAACTCGAGGCTGCCGGCCTGATTCATGACACCGGAGAGCGCTGCGGCCGGACGGGGCAAATCAAGGTTTACGCCGCATCTCTAACGGTACCGGAAACGGTACAGTTCCAAAAACGGAACAGTTCCGCTTTTCCCGCCAAAGAGTCCCAAAAACGGGACACGGAACCTTCAAGGAAACCTTCCCTTTCTTCGAAAGGTAAGAAGCGCGCTGCAGCTTTCGATTTGCCCGAGTGGGTGCCCTTGCCCGAGTGGGGGGCATTCGTTGAGATGCGCGCGGCGATGAAGAGGCCGCTGACGCCAACGGCTGCCCGGCTCACCATCAGGAAGCTCGAACAGTTGAAGGGTGAAGGGAACGCACCGGCAGACGTTCTGAATCAATCCACCATGAACTCTTGGCTTGGCCTCTTCGAGATCAAGGCCGGCGATGAGGGGAGGCACCGTTCGAGTGTCAAGACCGCGGTCGACGAGACGCGGCTTTCGGCCGAATTCGCGGACCACCTCCACGGCATATCCGACGAGCGCGAATGGAAGCTGCTCGAAGCTTTCGTCTCGGACAAGGGTGTTGCCGTGTGGCAGTCATACCTGCGCTGCGCATCCTTCATTTTCGAAGGCCAGAACCTGCGGGTTGAGTTCCTCGAGGCCGCCCGCGCCGAGGAAGTGAAGAGGCGGCTGATCGATGCGCTGCGGCGCGCGGCCAAGCTCGCGTGCGGTGGACCGGTCGAGGTCGACGTTGGCGTCGCCTCACAGCGGCGGCGGGCTGCGTGATGACCGGGGGGCGGTCGAATCTCTGGGGCCGCACGCCTCAGGACCGCCCGGAAGTCAAATTTTTACGCGGCCATAATTCGCGACCCCCCTTTCCCCTCTTTGATTTGAAAGGATTTTCAGTGAACCATCATCCTGTTTCTGTTGAGTTCGGCGGCGAGATCGTTCGCCTCGTCGAAAGCGCGATCGGGCGAGGGGCTCCCGCTCCTGATCTGCCCGGTGCGCTGCTCTGGGCCGCGGTCCGCTTGTCCGCTGACATGCTCGGCGAGCGGCGGGCGATGATCGAGATCCGCAACGCGCTTGATGTCGTCGAGGATCGTCTCGCCGCCGAACTCGCGGGGGCCGCCCGATGACCGAAAGCGAGACACAGGGCCGCGCGGCGGCAGTGATCCTGACGGCGGTGCAAAAATGCGCCGAGCACGGCGTTGCACCTGACTTGCTGGTCTCGGCGCTTCTCGGTGTGGCGCTCGATGTCGGTCAGGCGTGGCTTGGCAACGAGGCGCTGGCGGGCTTGCTGCGCGAGATGGCCGATGGCCTCGAAAACGTCGCGGTGAATTGACACATGCCTCCGCAATCCCATAAATTCGGCGTGCGTTTGGCGTGGGGACCATGCGAACGCCTTTTCACGACGCGGGGACCGCGAGCCGGAAAAGCTGATGCTGCCGAGCAGCTGGCTTTCGAGGTCTGACCCGTGGAAACTCAAGACTTTTCATTCGATATCAAATCGCTGGGCGAAACCGGCCTCATCGAGGGCGTGGCTTCGGCGTACAACACCGTCGACCTGCAGGGCGATATCGTCGCCGCCGGCGCGTTCGCCAAGTCACTTGCCGAGGGCCAGGCGGCCGGACGCCGCCCGGCAATGCTGCTGCATCACGACATGGCGAGACCGGTCGGGCGGTGGGACAGCTTCGCCGAGGATTCCAAGGGGCTGCTCGTGAAAGGACAACTCGCGCTCGGCACGCCGGATGCGGACACGGCATACGCACTTCTCAAGGCTAAGGCGCTGGCCGGTCTGAGCGTCGGCTTCACGGGCGCGGTGCGCGCGGTGCGGCGCGATGGGGTGCGGACGATCAAGTCAGCGAACCTCATCGAAATTTCGCTCGTCTCCGTCCCCGCCAACCCCGACGCCCGCGTGCGGCGGGTGAAGGCGATCAGCAATGCTGCCGATATCGAGGATCTGTTGCGGGCGACAGGGCTCTCAGGCCGCAAGGCAAAGGCGGCCGCATCCGCGGCCTGGGCAACGATCGGCGAAAGCCGTGACGACGCCGAGGCGATGGCCCGCATCAAATCAGTTTTCGACCGTTCAACCCGCGCCATCTCGCGCATCACAGGAGTTTAGCAAATGGACATTGAAGAGCTGCTCGCCGAGCACGGCGACAAGGTTACCAAGGGCTTCGAAACCGTCACGGCGCGGCTGTCGGCGCTAGAAGACAAGTCCAAGGCGATCGAAATCAAGATTGCCCGTCCGGGCGTCGGGGTTGCGGGCGCCGCCGGCACGCTGCCTGAGGATATCGAGCACAAGGCAGCGTTCAACGCCTTCCTTCGCAAGGGCGCCGAAGACGGCCTCGCGGATCTCGAAGCGAAGGCCCTGAACATCGCGACTCCCGGAGACGGCGGGTACGCCCTCCCCCGTGAGATCGACTCCCAGATTGCCAGCCTGCTGCGCAATCGCAACACCATCCGCTCGATCGCGAGCGTCGTTCAGGTCGGAAGCCAAGATTACCGAAAGCTTGTGAATCTCCACGGCGCGGCGGCAAGCTGGGTCGGCGAATCAACCGCACGGCCGACGACGGCAACGCCCGAACTCGCCGAGATCAGCCCTCCGATTGGGGAGCTTTACGCGAACCCGTCCGCGTCGCAGCGCGCGCTCGATGACATTTTCTTCGATGTCGAGGCCTGGCTGCTGGATGAGCTCAACGAACAGTTTTCGATCACGGAAGGAACCGCGTTCGTGAGCGGTGACGGCACGAACAAGCCCAAGGGCTTTCTTGCCGGCCCCACGCCCGTAACGACGGCCGATGGCGCACGCGCCTTCGGCACACTTCAGATGATCAAAACGGGCGTCGGGGGCGGCTTCACCGCCGTGTCGTCAACGACCAGCCCGATCGACGACCTCATTGCGTGCGTCATGGCATTGCGGCCGGATTATCGCGCAAACGGCACTTGGGTCATGAACGGCACGACGCTAGAGCGCATCCGTAAGTTCAAGGATGCGGATGGCCGGTTCGTTTGGCAGCCGTCGGCGCAGGCCGGCCAGCCGTCGACGCTGCTGGGCTACCCCGTTCTCGAGTCCGCCGACATGCCCGACGTGGCCGTCGATACGTTCCCGATCGCGTTCGGCGACTTCCGGAGGGGCTACATGGTGGTCGACCGTGTCGGCACACGGATTCTGCGCGATCCGTTCACGAACAAGCCGTTCACCAGCTTCTACGCGACGAAGCGCGTCGGTGGGAGCCTGATTGATACGAACGCGATCAAGCTGCTCGCGACGCGGACCTGATGATGAGTGGCGGGAAATCGCGCGACGCAAAAGAGCGCCTTGATCCGGGTCATACGCTGCGTGTCTTGGCGATGCGGCATACGCTGCAAGAGCTGCACCCCATGCTCGGCGACACGCTTTTTCCCGCCACCATCGACGCGGCGGCGCACTTGGCCGTGCGCCATTTCGGCACCGCGAAGGTTGCGAAGTTTCTCCGCGACGTCGCATCGCGCCTCGATTGTGATCAGGAAAGGCCACACTGATGTCGAGCCTCGAAAACCTCGTGATCGTCGTCGATGCCGCGACCGAAGGCATTCGCAGCGAACTCGTGCAGGTCAACGCCGGAATCGACCTGTTCGAGCGGCGGGTCAACACGAACATGAAGAAGGTCAACGCCAGCTTCGGCAGTCTGGAAAAGGCCGCGAATTTGGCGAAGGGCGCTGTGGCTGGAATGCTCAGCGGAGCGCTCTTCGGCACCCTCGCTTCGGGCGCCAAGGCGGTGCTGGACTTCGCCGACGACCTCGGCAGGGCGGCCGATCAGGCGAACATCAACGTCGAGCGGTTCCAGACGCTGCGCGAGGCGTTCCGCTCGCTCGAAATCGATGGCGAGGCGTTCGAGAAGATCCTGCAAAAGCTCATTCAGGCACAGGGCGACGTCGCGAACGGGACGAAAAACGGGGCGACGAAGGCGCTCGATGAACTCGGCGTGTCAGCCGACATTCTGAGCGGCAAGATTCAGACGACCGACCAGCTTCTCGATGCCATTGCGGCAGCATTCGGGGGCATCGAAGACCCGGCGAAGAAAGCCGCGCTCGCGGGCGATCTCGTCGGTTCGCGGCTTGGCGTGCAGTTCGCCGCGGCGATACGCGACGGCGGGGAGGCGCTCCGCGAGCTGGAAGGCCAGATGCGCGCGACTGGCACGGTCGTCGACGAGGAGATGGTCAAGGAGCTCGCCGACGCGAACGAGGAATGGGACCGCTTCACGACAGAGACGAAACAGCGCGTCGTGATTTGGGCCGCGGAAACCATCCGTTATTTGCGGGACGTGGGGGATGAGCTGGCGAAGCTGCCGACTTGGCTCCGGCTCACCCCCGTCGGTTGGACGATCGCAGCGATACGCGGCAATCCCGACGATGCAATTGACGGCTTCTCCAAGCAAAGTGACGCGCTGGAAAAGCAGATCGCGGCTGACGAGGACGCCCTCAAAAAGGTCGGCAAGAATTCAGCGATTGCCAAGGAAATCGAGGCGCGGCTCAAGCAGAATCGCATCAACCTACGGGGTCTTGAAGGGGAGATCGGGAATGCGCCGCCCCGGCGCACTCGGTCTCTGGATTCGAGCGCGCCCGCCGTTTCCGCTCGACCCCGACAGCCGACGCCCGCGGAGCTTCGCTTGGGTGACGGTTCCATCCCGCCGCAGGTTTCGCAGCAGGGACCGCTGATCGATACACCTGTGATGCAGGAAAACACCGAATTCTGGCGCATGATCAACGACCTGATCGGCGAAGCGGCACAGGAAACCGGAAACCTCAAGATTTCGCTCGCGGAGACGTTCAACGATCAGATGCTCGCCGACCTCGAAGCGATCGAGGAATACGGTCTGCGCGACCTTTCCCGCGGCCTCGCGGAGGTGGCGATCTACGGCGACGACGCCGGCGACATGCTCGAAAACAGCTTCAAGCGTGCGGCGGCTGCGATGCTGGAAGCGGTCATCCAGGCGAAGGTTCTGGGGCCGTTGCTCGAAAGCATCAAGAACGGCGGCGGGGGTGGCTTCTTTGGCACGCTGATTGGTGGCCTTGCGACCGCCTTTGGCGGCGCCCGCGCGTCCGGCGGCCCTGTGATGCCCGGGAAGGCGTATCTCGTCGGCGAGCGCGGCCCCGAATTGATCGTACCGCGCTCAGCCGGGCAGGTCATCGCGAACAGCCAGTTGCGCAGCGCAGCGGGCGGCGGACGCGCGCCCATCAACGTCAACGTCGACGCGCGCGGCGCCACTGATCCGGCAATGGTCGAGGCGGCGGCGTATCGGGCCGTTTATGCTGCCGCGCCGGTGCTCATAAATGCATCGAACGCGTCCATGCAGAACCGCCTTACCCGCCGGAAACTGCCGGGAGGCTGGGGCTGATGACAGCGCGCGGCCCGAAACCGAAACCCACCGCGACCAAGAAGGCGGCCGGAACGCTCAGAAAGCACCGGCAGAACACAGCAGAGCCTGTTTTCTCGGCCGAAGGCGTCTATCCGCCGGACGTGATAGCAAACGACGCAGTGGCGCTCGCCGAATGGAACCGCGTCGCGCCTGATCTCGTGCGCGTGCGTATCGTCACCAATGTCGATGTCGCGGTGCTGGCGGCTTACTGCAACAGCTTCGCGCGGTGGCAGATGGCAGAGGACAAGCTGCGAAGGGATGGGCTGCTCGTCGAATCGCCTCGCACAAAGGTGCCGATGCATAATCCATATCGGGATATCGCCAGGCAGGAACGTTCGGATTGCATCAGGTTCGCCGCCGAGCTGGGCATAAGCCCAAGCGCCCGGACGCGCGTCAAAGGTGTAGAGGCGCCGCCTTCGTCCCCACGGCCGGGGTTCGCGCATCTTCGATCAATAAAGTAGGATCGTGCATTTCTAGGGGCGACTGGCCAACTTCGGATTGTATTCGCGAGGCTCGGTATGACCGCACTCGGTGCATTCTACCGTCCGCTCGAGAATGCCAGCGAACGCAAAATGCGGGTGAGGCTTTGAGGCGATCACTTTCAAGCGGCCATTGTTACATATGGGGCAAACTTCCCCAGATTGCAGCGCTGTGATCTTGTCATGCAGCACGCGAATTTGCTTGTCTCGATCGTGCAGGGCTTCTCGCGCGTCTGAAAGCGCCATTTTGACATCTGCGAGAGACTCATACAGCTCCACCATTTGGGCTTTCACGGTCGCGACGTCGTAGTTCTTATCGATCGAACGCAAGGTCTTCACGATGGTGGAGGCATGTCCCAGGGCTGCGATCGCTGCGGCTATATCCATCTTACCCCTCCCGCTTCGAGCGAATTCAGTCCACCAAGCTCTTTTCAACCAAACGGCGAATTGCCTCGGGGCGGGTTTCCACCTCGTTCTCAGCGGCCCACTTATCGACAGCTTCCACCAAAGATGGCTCTATGCGGAGGTGAACGGAAATCGCGCCCGTCGCCGGCCGGCCTCTTTTTCTGGTACGAGTTATTGCGTCGGACATTAATATCACGTACAAGAAAATCGAGCCGAGCGAAAGTACCACCTTTCACCCGGCTCTGACCGAAACCGCATTACGGAGATGCGATATGGCTCTTTCCAGCATAGGGGCGACGTGCGCCCAATCCAATGCCCACAACGCCGCGAAGGCCCTTGATGCGTTGAAAATAGTCACCGTGAACGGGCACACCCCGTTTGTTGGCGTCAATCTGCTTGACGATGCCTTGGAGCTCTCCGAGCAGATCGCTGGACTTCTGTATATTTTCGAGCGCTACGCGAAGGACGGAGATTACCCCCTGAGCGGGGGTATCGAGGGCCAGGCACTCGCCGGAATCGCCACCCTCGCAAGCTTACTATCACTCAACCTAACCGCGCAGGGAGCCGGACAATGACCTCTGGCGCAAACCATCAGGCGACCATACAGAAACTCGCGTCGGCGCGGGTGCTGTCCGAAAAGGAGGTCCGCGCCGCGAAGCGTGAAGGTCGGAAACTTCACCCCGACGCGATCAAAAAAGAAACGATCCGAACAATGCGGGTTCGCTATGATCGCTTGTCGAGCAAGCTGCGGATGAAAAACTTCCGCGCGCGCAGTTCCCTCGAAAAGCTCGTTCTTGTCGAAATGCACAGGTCATTTTGGGAGGAACTCCGCGACATGGGCGTGCCCCTGCCAAGCGCTCGGCAGATCCTTTTGGAAGCGCGCCACGTGACAGAAGAAGATTTGAAAGGCCGCGGCCGGTGACAAGCAATCCTCCTCATCGAGGCCACGACAACATCATCAACTTTCCGGCACATCGATCGCGGCCGGAAGTGCCGCCGTTCGATCCCGACAACCCCCTCCACGTAGCAGCATGGGAATCGATCTGGGCTTTCGGCCGGCGCGAACTGGAGCAGGAGAAGCATTCGACCGAATAGTCGATGCGCTACCTATATGCTACCTAAACAAACCTCGTTCTATTAGGTATCGCGCTAAGCGCTTGAAAAGATGGTGAGCCCTGCTGGATTCGAACCAGCGACCTACTGATTAAAAGTCAGTTGCTCTACCGACTGAGCTAAGGGCCCTTGCGCCGCGTGGCGTGTGCGGGGCTGATCTATGGAGCGCAGGGGCTTCGGTCAACCGTTTCTGAGACGCGCGTGCATCTGGCGCACGGTGAGGCCGATAACGGGGTGCCTCCAATCCGGCGCGACAGCCAGCATCGGGGTCAGCACGAAGGCACGAAGGTGCATGGATCGGTGCGGCGCGGCAACGCCCCGCGACTGCCGCCAGAGCAACCGCCCCGGCCACACGCCGCTGCCCCACGCGATGAGGTCGAGGTCGAGCACGCGCGCGCCCCAGCGCCGTCCTCGTCGTCGTCCGAAGCTGCGCTCCACCGCTTTCAGCGCCGCGACGATCTCGGGCGGTGTGAGGTGCGTTGATGACGTCATGACGGCGTTGGCATAGTCGCGACCGCCCGGTCCCACCGCCTGCGTGGCGAGGATCGGCGACACGGCACGCGCCGAAAACCCGGCCGCGCCCAGTGCCTTCACCGCCGCACGCACGACGCCTGCGGGGCGTCCGTGCCGTCCGTGCGGGCGGTTCGATCCGATGGCGATCACGATGGATGTCTCGGCGGGTGTTGCGGCGGTTGCTAAGCCCATGCGCGCCGCTTAATCGGAAAGCCATGCCGATGGAAAGCCCGCTTCCCCAAACCGAGCCGCCGCGCGATTGCCCGCGCTGCCCGCGCCTTGCCGATTTCCGCCACGAATGCCGCGCCGAATACCCCGATTGGTGGAATGCGCCCGTCCCCGCTTTCGGCGATCCCGATGCGTGGCTCGCGGTCATCGGCCTCGCCCCCGGCAAGCACGGCGCGAACCGCACAGGGCGGCCGTTCACGGGCGATTATGCGGGCGACCTCCTTTATGCGACGCTCGCCAGGTTCGGGCTTTCGAGCGGCACCTATGCCGCCGATCCTGGCGACGGCCTCCGCCTCAAAGGGGCGATCATCCTCAACGCGGTCAAATGCCTGCCGCCCGAGAACAAGCCGACGCCCGAGGAAATGAACACCTGCCGACCCTTCCTTGAAACACAGATCGCCGCCCTGCCCCGCGTGCGCGCGTTCATCGCGCTCGGCCTCATCGCGCACCAGTCGACGCTGCGCAGTTTCGGGCTCAAACCCTCGCATCACAAGTTCGGGCACGGCGCGCGCCATGCGCTTCCCGGCGGACGCATCCTGTTCAACAGCTACCACTGCTCCCGCTACAACACGAACACCGGGCGGCTGACCGCGCCGATGTTCGAGGACGTGTTCCGCATGGCGCTCGAAACAGCGGCTTAGCCCGATGCCGTTCTCGATCGTCGAACTCGATCAGGGCAATGCGCGCTGGCTGCGCTGGCGAAGTGGCGGCCTGGGCGCGTCGGATGCCCCCGCCGTGATGGGCGAGAACCCCTGGAAAAGCCGCAGGCGACTGCTCAAGGAAAAGATCGACGCGCTGGCGGGCGTGGCCTCGCAGTGGCGCGGCAACGCCGCAACGTCTCGCGGCAACGCGCTGGAGCCCGAGGCGCGACGGCTTTATGCGGGCCACACGGGCCGCAACGTCGCGCCCGCCTGCCTGCAAAGCAATCGCTACGAATGGCTCCGCGCCAGCGTAGACGGCATCTGCTTCACCTCAGGCGCGGTGGTCGAGATCAAGTGCGGCGACAAGACCTACGCGCACAGCGCCGAAAAGCGGGCAGTGCCGCGCTATTACTACGGCCAGCTTCAGCACATCCTCGCCGTCACCGGCTATGCCCGCATCGATTTCTGGTGCTGGGTTCCGGGCCGCGCGCCTCAGCACATCGAAATTGCGCGCGACGCCGCCTATATCGACCGGATGCTCGATACCGAGGCTGCGTTCTGGGACGAAGTGCTGGCGGGGTAAGGCCCCTCAGATGTCCTGCGTCAGCCGCCCGTAAAGCTCCGGCCGCCGATCCCGGAAGAAGCCGAACGCCGCGCGGTGTTTCTTCACACGGTCCAGATCGATCTCCGCCGTCAGCACGCCCGTTTCGCCCGCACCGAACTCGGTGATGAAATCGCCGCGCTCGTCCGTGATGAAGCTGTGCCCGTAGAAGCTCATCGCGTCCTCGGTGCCGATGCGATTCGCCGCCACCACCGGCACGACGTTCGAAACCGCATGGCCGATCATCGCCCGCCGCCACAGCCGCGAGGTGTCGAGTTCCTCCGCCGCCGGTTCGTCGCCGATCGCTGTGGGGAAGAACAGCACGTCCGCGCCCATCAGCATCATCGCGCGCGCGGTTTCCGGATACCACTGGTCCCAACAGACGCCGACGCCGACCGTGCCGTACTTCGTCGGCCACACCTTGAAGCCGGTGTTGCCGGGACGGAAATAGAACTTCTCCGTATAGCCGGGGCCATCGGGGATATGACTCTTTCGGTAGGTGCCCATCACCTTGCCGCTGTCGTCGATCATCGCGAGCGTGTTGTAATAGTGCGGCCCGTCCGCCTCGAAGAAGCTCGTCGGGATATAGACCTTCAGCTCCGCCGCGAGCGCCTGCATCGCCAGCACCGATTTGTGCTCGGCTACCGGCCTGGCGGTGGCGAAGAAGCGCTCATGCTGCACCTGGCAGAAATACGGCCCTTCGAAGAGCTCGGGCGGCAGGATGATCTTCGCGCCCTTTCCCGCCGCCTCGCGCACGAGCTCGCTGACGCGGGCGATATTGGTGTCGATATCGCCCCCGAGCGGAAGCTGGAGCGCGGCGACGTTCATGGTGCTCATAACGCGGGAACCTGCTGCGTGATGCAATGGAAGGAGCCGCCGCCCGTCAGGATGTGGTTCGCGCGGAGCCCCAACGCCTTGCGGCCGGGAAACAGCGCCTGCACGGCGGCGACCGCGGCCTCGTCGTTCGGCTGGCCGTAGATCGGCACGATAACCTTCTTGTTGGTGATCAGGAAGTTCATGTAGCTCGCCGGGATCGCCTCCCCGTCCACGTCCAGCAGGCCGGGCGACGGAATCGTCTTCACCTCGAGCCCCGCCGCCTCCAGCGTCCGCCGCGCCTCGGCGTAAACCTCGGCGTTCGGATCGTCCGCGCCGGCAGCCTCCGGGACAACGACGACACCTTCGGCGATGAACCGCGCGAGGTTGTCGACATGCCCGTCCGTGTGATCGTTCAGAAGCCCGTCGCCGAGCCAGATCACCGTGTCGAGCCCGAGATCGGCGGCAAGCCGCGCCTCGATGTCCGCCTGCGACAGGTCCGGATTGCGATTCGGATTGAGCAGGCACTGCCGCGTCGTCACCACGCGCCCCGTACCGTCCGGCTCGATTGCGCCGCCTTCCAGCCCCCAGTCGTGGCGCGTGAGCGCCGCGCCCTGCGTCTCCGCAACGAAGTCGGCGACCGTGTCGTCGCCTTCCAGTTCATACTTGCCGCCCCAGCCGTTGAAGCGGAAGCCCGCCGCGCTGCCGTCTGAAAGGAACAGCGGCCCGGTGTCGCGCAGCCAGATGTCGCCGAACTTGCGCTGATGGATACGCACGGAGGGGTGATCGGCAAGCGCAAGCCGCGCGGTCGCTTCCGCCTCGGGGCCGTCGACGAGAAGCTCGACGGGCTCGCCGCCGTCCGCGATGATCGCGGCCACCATCGCGGCGACCTCGACCTGCGCAGGCTCAAGGTCTTCCTGCCACAGCGAGGCGTCGGAGGGCCACGCCGTCCAGATCGCGGCGTGTGGTGCCCATTCGGCGGGCTGGCGTTTCATGAATTCTCCTCTTGCGCGAAGCCGGTTTCGTCGGCGGCTCTGCCACTCGAACCCGCCCCGGGCAACGCTGTTCCCTTGAAACCCTGCGCCACCACATACCATTCGGACGAATCCTTCCGGCTCGCGGGCGGCTTGGTGTGCTTCACCGTGCGGAAATTGCGTTTCAGTTCCGCGACAAGCGCATGGTCTGCGCCGCCCGCGAGCACCTTGGCGACGAACGTGCCGCCGGGCGCCAGGATCTCGCACGCGAAATGAAGCCCCGCCTCCACCAGCGCCATCGTGCGCAGGTGGTCGGTCTGCTTGTGGCCGATGGTGTTCGCCGCCATGTCCGACAGCACGAGGTCCGCCGCGCCGCCGAGCGCGGCTTTCAGCGCGTCCGGCGCTTCATCGGCAAGGAAATCCATCTGCAGGAAGGTCACGCCCGCCAGCGGCTCCATTTCCAGAAGGTCGATGCCAACGACCGCCGCCTTCGGATGCTTCTCGCGCAGCACCTGGCACCAGCCGCCGGGCGCCGCGCCAAGGTCCACCACCCGGCGCACCCCGCGCAGGAAATGGTATTTCTCGTCGAGCTCGAGCAGTTTGAACGCCGCGCGCGAGCGATAGCCCTGCGATTTCGCCGCCTTCACATAAGGATCGTTGAGCTGCCGCTCGATCCAGCGCGTCGAGGCCGCGGAACGTCGCCGCGCCGTCTTCACCCGCACCTTGCCGCCCACGGAGCGGCCGCCGACACCGTTTGCCATGCTAAAGCCTGTGCCCGTCGCGCCGCATCATCGTGCGGAGGATGCCCTCGCGGATGCCGCGGTCGGCAACGCACACCTCGCGCGCCGGGAACATCGCGAGGATCGCGTCAAGAATGGCGCATCCCGCGATGATAAGGTCGGCGCGCTCATTACCGATGCAGGCGAGTGCGGCGCGCTCGGCGTGCGCCATGCGCGACAGCGAAACGCCGACCTCGCGAAGCGCGGCGGCGGGCACGTTGCAGCCGTCCACCCTGCGCCGGTCGTAGTGCGCGAGGCCGAGGTGCAGGCTCGCAAGCGTGGTGATCGTGCCCGATGTGCCCAGCAGCTGCAGCGCTTCGGGGCCGCCCGGCGGATGCAGATGTTCGCGCGCGCCGGCGAGATGCTCGGTCACGCGCGCGATCATCCGCGCATAGGCGGCCTCGCGTTCCTCTGTGGTCTCGAAGTGCGTGGGCTCCGTTTCGGTAAGCGAAACGACGCCCCACGGCACGCTCGCCCAGCTCACGATCCGCTCGCGCCCGCCCGCTCCAATCTCGACAAGGATGATCTCGGTGCTGCCCCCGCCGATGTCAAAAACGAGCGCGTGCCCGCCGCTTCGGTCGAGCAGTGTCTGGCAGCCGAGCACCGCGAGCCGCGCTTCCTCCTCGGGCGAAATCACATCGAGCGCGATGCCGGTTTCGGCGAACACGCGGTCCACGAAGGCGTCGCGATTGCTTGCGCGGCGGCAGGCTTCGGTGGCGACGTTGCGGCTCACCCACACGCCCCGGCGGCGGATCTTCTCGGCGCAGGCCTTGAGCGCGGCGACGGCACGGTCCTGCGCGGCGTCCGAAAGCCGTCCGGTTTCCATTAGCCCCTCGCCCAGCCGCACGATCCGCGAGAAGGCATCCACCACATAAAAGCCGCCGCGCGCGGGGCGGGCGATCAGGAGGCGGCAATTGTTGGTGCCAAGGTCGAGCGCGGCATAGGCGCGCCGCTGCGTCTGTCCAATGTCGCCCCGGGCCGGCGGCGGCGGTGAGTCAGATACGCCCGTGTCGGGCGCGGTATTCACGTCGAAAGGCATGATGGTCGCCCTGCAATCAAGACGGTGGAGAGTCGAAAAAGCATCCACCGTTCACTTGAAAGCGAGGCTAGCACCCTTTTGTGAAAATCCGCAACCTCCGCGCACACGCCGCCCGCTCAACCCGCACGCATCAGACCGTTTGACATTGCGCGGCCGCCCCCATATTACGCCCACCGCTATCGGGCGGCACCCGCCGCCCATTGGTGCCCTGTCGTCTAATGGTAAGACTACGGACTCTGACTCCGTCAATCGAGGTTCGAATCCTCGCGGGGCATCCACTCATTCCCGGCAACGCCCTTATTGCCGCCCCCATGAATCCCATGCATTCAATCAGCTGACGCGCGCACGGCAAGTGGATAGCCGTTCCTAGCAAGAAACGAGCGACGCTTTACTTACTGTCTTGTCAGTCAAACGAAGTTGGTTCATCGTCATGCCTAGGTGTATTTGGCGCCGAAATGGGGGATTCATGAAAAAGATTATATTTGCCGCCATCGGCGCGGCCGTATGCGCGTATCCTGCGATCGCGCAGAATGTCGATACCAATGCCGAACCGGTCGCTCTCGGCGCGCCGCAAACCTCGGTTCTTCGGGCCGGCACGTCCGTTCCGCTGAAAACCCTCGTCGGTCTCACGACCGAGGGCAAGAAACTCAAGGTCGGGCACCGTTTCGAACTTGAGGTGGCGGAAGCCGTTTCGGTTGACGGTCAGGTGGTGATTCCCGTGGGCAGCCCGGCAGTGGGCGAAGTCACGAGCGTTCGCAACAAGGGCATGTGGGGCAAGTCGGGCCACATCGAAACCCGTATGCTCTACGTAAGGGCCAACGGGCGTCAGATACGCCTTTCGGGCTCCATCGACGACAAGGGCGTCACCGGCACGGCGGGCGTGGTCGCTGCAGCCGTGCTCGTACCGGTGGTCGGTTTCTTCGTCACCGGGACCAGCGCGCAGATTCCGGCCGGGTCGAACATCACGGGCTTCGTGCAGGAAGACGTGCCGGTCGCATTTTCCGCACCGCCGCCCGTGGCGATCACAGTTCCCGCCCCTGCCGCACCGATGGTTGCACCGGTTGCGACAGTGACGACGGTGGCCGCCACGCCAGTGGCCGAGCCCGTCGTCGCCCAGCCGCAGCAATAAAATGATCAGCGGGGTGGCGGATGCCTCACGAGGCCGTCGCCACCCCTGCCACCCTCACACGATCTGCCGGACGTCCACGCGCTGAGCGATCAGCTGCGCCTCGCCGAATATCGTCAGGAAGCTGATATCCGTGGCGTCGCGTCCCACGCCGATCCGGACGATGCCTTTGCAGGGCGCAAGGTTCGTCGCGTCGACCAGATGCCAGCGGCCTTCCAGCCACACCTCCACGACGGCGTGGAAGTCCTGCGGCTCCAGCTGCCATGCATAGGCGGCGACCATGCGGGCGGGCGTGCCCGCGGCGCGCGTCATGGCGATCATCAGGTGCGCGAAGTCCCTGCATACGCCCCGCCGGGCGATGAACGTATCGGCCGCGGTGGTCGTGGCATTGCTGGCGCCGGGCACGTAATCGACATGTTGCCCGATCCACGCCGCGATCGCGCGGACCTGATCCCCGCCGGAAAGATCGCCGAACTCGCGCTCCACCAGCGAGACGAACCGGTCGGCCTCGCAGTATCGGCTCGGGAAAAGATAGGGCACCACGAGCGCGGGCAAATGCCGATTCTCGTCGGTTTTCAGCCCGCCAAGCGAAGGCGCGGGGCGATCGACATCCACCTCGGCCCGGTAATGCACCGTCACCCGGCCTTCGGCGTGTGTCCACGTGCGGCGCCCCAGCGCTTCCTCCGCCGCCACCGGCGTCAGCGCCTCGACCCCCTGCACGGTCAGCTGGTCGCTGACGAGAATCTGGTCAGGCATCTGCGCGACCTCGACCGCCAGCAGCAGATCGGCAGGCGCGGTCAGCTGGTAATCCAGCATCGTTTCGATGGAGAGGCGCATGGAATTCCGTTCAAGGAGGCAAGCGTGCAGCAGACACTCAACCCATAGCGCATCCTCCCCGTTCCGGCACGCAGACGTCGAAAAAGCATCGGAGGCGCCATTCGCCAGAATTGATGGCGCCTGATTTCCCGCCGGGCGGCGCTGTGATAAGCTCCCCGCTCATCTGATGGGGAGAAAGCGCATGGTCGGCAGCTCTTTTGTTCGCGGGCTTCTGGCTGCAACGTTGATCGTCGGCACGCTCTCCGCCGCTTCGCCCGCCACGGCGCAGGGTTTCGGCGCGCCGGTGAAGTCCATCCTCGGCGATGCTTCGGACAGCGCACTCGACAAGCTCGCTGAGCCCGGCGCCTTCTATGCCGACAAGGCGATCCGCATCCTGCTTCCGGGGCCGCTCAAGAAAGCCTCCAAGCTTCTGAAATACACGGATCAGGCCGGCCTCACGGGCAATCTCACGAAAAGCCTGAACGATGCGGCCGGCCTCGCCGCGAAGGAAGCCAAGCCCATCTTCCGCACCGCGATCAACGATATGACGCTTGAAGACGGTATCGGCGTGGTATCGAAGAGCGACGGCGCGACCCGGTATCTGGAGGAAAGCGCGGGCGACGACCTGCAAGCCAAGGTCCGCCCGCTCGTCGCCGCCGCGCTCGGCAACGTCGGCGCCTTCGATCAGCTGGACAAGCTCGGCGGCGCCTCCTCGCTCCTCTCGGGCGCGGGCCTCAGCCGCGATGGCCTCACGGACAGCGTCACTGATCAGGCGCTGAAGGGCATCTTCAAATATATCGGCACCGAAGAAGCAAAGCTGCGCGCCAACCCGCTCGACGCCGGAAAGAAACTCCTGGACAGTCTCAAGAAGTAAGTGTCACCCCGCCGCCGGCAGGCGGAGCGTCGCGGCGAGACCGCCCAGATCCTCACTGCTGCCGAGCGTGATGCTGCCGCCGTAGATTTCGGCGACGTCCTTCACGATGGAGAGGCCGAGGCCGGTGCCGGGTTTTTCGGTGTCGAGCCGCGCGCCGCGGCCGAAGATGCGGCCGCGCTCGGCTTCCGCGATGCCGGGGCCGTCATCCTCCACGAGGATTTCGACGAAACGCTCCGGTCCACCCGACAGGGATACCGAAACGAACACCCGCCCGGCCCCGTATTTCGCCGCGTTCTCGATCAGGTTCCCGGCCATTTCCTCCAGATCCTGACGCTCGCCATGAAATATCGCGGTGCGGTCGCCGTCGAGGTCGATCGTCACGTCGGGATAGATGCGGCTGATCGCGCGCCGCAGCCCTTCGAGCGCGGGCCAGACGTCGGCGCGCGCATTCACCGCCGATCGGCGGCCGAGCGCACGGGCGCGAGCGAGGTGATGATCGATGTGGCGCCGCATGATGGCGAGCTGGCCGCGCACGGTATCGGCCAGCGGCGTTTTCTGCCCCTCCGCCTCGTTCATCACGATCGCGAGAGGGGTTTTCAGCGCGTGCGCGAGGTTCCCCGCGTGCATACGCGCGGCCTCCGCCTGCGCTTCGGTATGGTCCAGAAGCTCGTTGAGCTCGGCGACCATCGGCGAGACCTCTGCCGGGAAGTCGGACGAAACGCGCTTCACGCTGCCGCTGCGAACCGCCGCGATCTGGGCGCTGATGCGGCGCAGCGGCCACAGGCCGTAGCCCGTCTGCAGCGCCGCCATGCCGATAAGCCCGATGCCGAGCACGCCGAGCGACCACAGCACGGTCGAGCGCACGCGCGCGAGCTGTCGATCAAGCTCCGCCCGGTTCTGCGCCGCCTGAACGTGGAGCATGATCGGGCTGTCGGGCAGCACGATGTCGCGCTCCACGATGCGCAAGCCCTCCCCCGCGAAGACATTGCTGTCGTAGGCGACCGCTTCCTTGCTCGCGTCGAACGTGCTCGGCGTCAGCGCGCGGTCCCAGAGCGAGCGCGAGCGTAGCGGTTCCTGCCCCGCCATGCTGATCTGCCAGTAAAGGCCCGAATAGGGCTCCTGAAACCGCTGATCGCCGAGCGATCGGTTCAGGCGGATTTCACCTTCCGGTCCCAGCTCGACCGTTGCGATCAGCGCGGTGAGCACACTCTGCAGGCGCTCGTCGAAGCCGTCGACGATGATGCGCCCGACCGTGCGTTCGAGCGCGTATCCGCCCATGAGCAACAAAGTGATGATCCACAGCGCCGAGACCGCCAGCATACGGCGGCTGAGCGAGCCGCGCCGGAACAGCTGGCCGAAACGGGATTCGCGGGGCGCGCGCGCGGGCACTTCAGGCAGCTTGCGGGTCGTCCAGGCTGTAGCCGAGACCGCGGATGGTCTGGATGAGGTCCGCGCCCAGCTTCTTGCGGATGCGCGTGATGAACACTTCGATGGTGTTCGAATCGCGATCAAAGTCCTGATCGTAGATGTGTTCGATCAGTTCGGTACGCGAAACGACCTTGCCCTTGTGGTGCATCAGGTACGCGAGCAATTTGTATTCCTGCGCCGTCAACCGCACCGGCGTCCCGCTCAGCGTCACCCGCCCGGAGCGCGTATCGAGCCGCACGTCGCCCGCTTCCAGTTCCGAAGAGGCATTGCCGGTGGAGCGGCGGATGAGCGCGCGCAGCCGCGCGATCAGCTCCTCCATCTGGAAGGGCTTCGCGAGATAGTCGTCCGCGCCCGCATCGAGCCCCGCCACCTTGTCGGACCAGCTGTCACGCGCGGTCAGCACGAGCACGGGGCACGCGATGTCGGCCTTGCGCCACTTGTCGAGCACGGTGAGCCCGTCCATCTCGGGCAGCCCGAGATCGAGCACGACCGCGTCATAGCTTTCGGAGGAGCCGAGGAAGTGCCCTTCCTCCCCGTCGTTCGCGACATCGACCGCATAGCCCGCGCCTTCCAGCGTCTCGCGAAGCTGGCGTGCAAGCGTGGGTTCGTCCTCGACGATCAGCAGGCGCATGGGGAACCCTTCAGTTGCCGTCTATATCGATGATATGGCCGGTCTTGGCGTCAACGTCCACCTCGACCACCGAGCCTTCGCGCAGGTAGCGCAGCCGGTAGCGCTTCCGATCCATGTCGAGCTTGCTGCCGACGAGTTCGCCGCCCACGCGGTTGCCGACGCGGCTCTTGATCTCGCCGAGCGAGCGAATCTCGCCGCTCTTCGTCGCCGCCCGGGCCGCATCGTGATCCTTCACTTTCGGATCGAGCGCCTGCGCGGGCGCCGCAGTGGCTGCGGAGACGCACAGGGCTAGCCAGACAAAAGCGAAACGAAACTTCACACGCGGACTCATTCCTTGGAAACGCCCGTCCCGATTACCGCCCGCGCGGTGAATAGCCCATGAATATTGCGCAGACGCCGCAATCACCCTAACTCCCCCCTCGTTCCTCTCGCCTGGAAGTCTAACGCGTGTCCGCCCCCATTGTCTCGCTTGAATCCATTGGCCTCGTGCAAGGCACGGGCTGGCTGCTGCGCGGTCTTGATCTTTTCATCGGCGAGCGCGACCGGCTGGCGCTCATTGGCCGCAATGGCGCGGGCAAGACGACGCTCTTCCGCCTCATCGCCGGGCTCGTCGATTTCGACGAAGGCCAGCGCAAGGCCCGCCCCGGCACGCACATCGTGCTGCTGGAGCAGGATCCCAAGGTCACCGGCTTCGCCACCTTGCGCGACTTCGCGATGCGCGGCCCCGGCGCCCCGGCCGCGCACGAGGTGGACGCCATCGCCGACCAGATCGGCCTCGATCTCGATCGCGCCGCGGAAACCGCGAGCGGCGGCGAGCGGCGCCGCGCCGCGCTCGCCCGCGCGCTCGCCGAAAACCCGGACCTGATCCTGCTCGACGAGCCCACCAACCACCTCGATCTCGCCGCCATCGAATGGCTCGAAGGCTGGCTCGGCCGCTACACCGGCGCGTTCGTCGCGATCAGCCACGACCGCACCTTCCTCACCCGCCTCACCCGCTCCTCGCTCTGGCTCGATCGCGGTCAGATCCGCCGCGCCGAGATCGGCTTCGGCGGTTTCGAGGCGTGGACCGAGCAGGTCTATGCCGAGGAGGCGCGCTCTGCCGAAAAGCTCGATTCGAAGCTCCGCGACGAACTCCACTGGCTGCAACGCGGCGTCACCGCGCGCCGCCGTCGCAATCAGGGCCGCCTCGCCAAGCTGCAGGAGATGCGCGCCCAGCGCGCGAGCATGATCGGGCCGGCCGGCAAGGCGAAGCTCGGCCTGCAATCGGACGATGCCAAGGCCAAGATCGTCATCGATGCCGAGGGCGTGAGCAAGAGCTACGACGGCCGTACGATCATCAAGGATCTGACGCTCCGCATCCAGCGCGGCGACCGCATCGGCATCGTCGGCCCCAACGGCGCAGGGAAAACAACGCTGCTAAGGCTCCTCACCGGCGAGATCGCGCCCGATACGGGCACGGTGAGACGGGCGAAAACGCTCGCGGGCATCACCATCGATCAGCAGCGCAAGCTCCTCGAACCCGGCAAGCGCGTGCGCGACATCCTGGCCGACGGCGGCGACTGGATCGACGTGCGCGGCGAGAAGAAGCACGTCATCGGCTACCTCAAGGAGTTCCTGTTCGATCCCGCCTACGCCGATGCACCCGTCGATGCGCTCTCCGGCGGTGAACGCTCCCGGCTCCTCCTCTCGCGCGAATTCGCCCGCGCCTCCAACCTCCTCGTGCTCGACGAGCCGACCAACGACCTCGATCTCGAAACGCTCGACCTCCTGCAGGAGGTGATCGCCGACTACGAGGGCACCGTGCTCATCGTCAGCCACGACCGCGACTTTCTCGACCGCACCGTCACGATGGTCGTCGGCCTCGACGGCAGCGGCCGCGCCGATGTCGTCGCGGGCGGGTTCGCCGACTGGGAAAAGAAGCGCACGCAGCGTACCAGCGCGAAGCCGAGCAGTGCCCCGGCCGCCGAGGCCCCACGCACCGCCCGCACCAAGCTCAGCTACAAGGACCAGCGCGAGCTCGATATTCTCCCCGGCGAGATCGAGGCGCTGAACGCCGAGATCGCCAGGCACGAGGAAGGCCTCGCCAACCCCGCATTCTATGCGCGCGATCCCGACGGCTTCATGAAGATTTCCGCCGCGCTCGATGCCGCCCGCAGCCGCCTTGCGCACTGCGAAGACCGCTGGCTCGAACTTGCGGAGCAGTCAGAAGCGCTCGGTTAATTATTGCGAGTGACTCGTAATAGCGTTGACTCTGCAAATCACTCTCAATAACACGCCCAAACCTTGTAACTGTTTGGGGGTGTTCCAATGTCTGCAGAACCAACCGCCCGCGCGTCCGTCGCCGGCCCCGCCTTCCTCGCGCTTTCCTGCGTGGGCTTCGTCGCCAGCGCGCTTCCCGCGCACGCGCAGGATCAGCAGCAGAAGCTTGGCGGCGTCACCGTCACCGGCACTGCGATCGAAGAAGAGATCAAGGTCGAGAAGGCCGAGTCTCCCAAATACGTCCGTCCGCTGCTCGATACGCCGCAGAGCATCACCGTCATCGGCAACACCACGATCCGCCAGCAGAACCTGCTGACGCTGCGCGAGGCGCTGACGACCATTCCCGGCATCACCTTCGGCGCCGGTGAAGGCGGCGGCGGCTACGGCGACAGCATCAACCTGCGCGGCCAGAGCGCCAACACCGACATCCAGATCGACGGCGTGCGAGACAGCGCGCAGTACAGCCGCTCCGACACGTTCAACCTCGAACAGATCGAGGTCGTGAACGGCGCCAACTCGGTCTACAGCGGCTCGGGCTCGATCTCGGGCACCATCAACCTCGTCACCAAGCGCCCGAAAGGCGAAGACCTCAGCGTCGTTCAGGCGGGTATCGGCACGGACAATTACTACCGCGCCACGATCGACAGCAACCTCCGCCTGTCGGACCTCGTCGCCGTGCGCCTCAACGCCATGTACCACGAGAACGACGTCCCGGCCCGCGACTTCGACAGCTACGAACGTTGGGGCATCGCACCGTCCGTCACCATCGGCATCGACGGCCCGACCAGCCTGACCCTGCTCTATGTCCATCAGAAGGACGACAACACGCCGATCTACGGCGTGCCCTATTATTCATCGGTCGGCGGACTGCTGCCGGGCGCCGATTATGGCGGCTACTACGGCTACAAGGATGTCGACTACCAGAAGCAGACCGTCGATCAGGCAACCGCGATCTTCGACCACGCCTTCAGCGACCGCGTTTCGCTCCGCAATCTCGCGCGCTGGCAGCGCGTCGAGCAGAACCTCGTCGTCAATCCGCCGCAGGGCGCCTACTGCCTCGACAGCGGCACGCTCTACACAGGCGCGCCGTGCGCGACCGGCCAGGTTCCCGGCACCTATTACCCGTCCGGCCCGCGCGGCGTTTCGCGCTTCACCGAAAACCAGATGATCTACAACCAGCTCGACCTGAAAGCCGTGTTCGATACCGGCGGCATCGAGCACACGGTCACGATCGGCGCCTCCTACGCGCAGGAAGACTATGATCTGTCGAACGGCAACTCGATGCGCAATCCGGGCGGCGCGACGCCGAACCCGACACTGCCGCCGATCGACATTTCGGATCCCGATCCGATCTACGGCGGCCCGATCAACTATATCCCGACCGGCTTCTCGCAGGGCGACACGCGCAACATCGCCTTCTATTTGTTCGACGCCATCAAGCTCTCCGACCAGTTCGAGATCAACGGCGGCATCCGGTGGGAGAACAACAAGGCGGACTTCCGCGCCGACACGATCGTGGGCACACCCGGGCCGACATTCGGCGACATCACCCGCGGCGTCGTTCAGCACTCGGACGACAACCTCTTCAGCTACCGTGTCGGCCTCGTTTATAAGCCGGTGCCGAACGCCAGCCTGTACGCGGCTTATGGCAACAGCCGCACGCCCGCTTCGTCCAGCGTTCGCGGCGGCTGCGGCCTCGCCACCGCACAGAACCTGAACCTCGATCCCTGCACCGTCGCGCCGCAGGAAGCCGTCAACTACGAAATCGGCGGCAAGATCGACCTCGTCGGCGGCAGGCTCCAGCTCACCGCCGCGCTGTTCCGCAACGAGCGGACCAACTATCCGGTGGCCAGCAACGACCCGACGATCGGCACGCTTCAGGTGCTCGATGGTCAGAGCCGGGTCGATGGCATCGCGCTCGGCGCCTCGGGCAACATCACCGATGCCTGGGCGGTGTTCGCGAACTACACCTATCTCGACAGCAAGGTGAAGCAGAGCGTGTCGAACTACTGCCTCGCCAATCCGGGCGCGACGTTCACGCCCCCGGGCGGCACGGCGATCACCTGCCCGCTCACCGATGCGCAGGCCGGCAATCCGCTCACCAACACGCCGAAGCACTCGGGCAGCCTGTTCACCACCTACACGCTCCCGTTCGGCCTGCAGGTCGGCTACGGCTTCACCTATCAGGGCAGCTTCGTACTCTCGAACACGGTGACGCCGCTCACCAAGTCGAAGGATTGGCTCACACACCGCGCGTTCGTCTCCTATCCGTTCGGCAACGGCCTCACGGCGCAGCTCAACGTCCAGAACTTCACGGACGAGAAGTATTACACCGGCATCCGCAACAACGGCTGGGCGACGCCCGGCGAAGGGCGGTCGGCCGTGCTCAGCCTGTTCTACAGCTTCTGAGCATGGGGCATGGGCAAGAGCGGTTCAGGGGGATCGCTCTTGCCCACCAGCACCTTGCAATGCTGATATCTCAGTAGGTCCAACGAAGATCGGTTCCAGCGCATGATGATCGCGATTCCCGACGTGCTCGATGCAGAAGCGCTTGCCCGCGTCCGCACGATCATCGATGCCGCCCCGTGGGTCGACGGCAACGTCACCTCCGGCTACCAGTCCGCGCTCGCCAAGCGCAACATGCAGCTTCCCGAAGACGGCGCCGCCGCGCGCGAGGCCGGCGCGATCATCCTCGATGCGCTCGGCAAGGCGCCCTTGTTCATCGCCGCGGCACTGCCGCTCAAGGTCTATCCGCCACTGTTCAACAGCTACGAGGGCGGCCAGACCTTCGGCGTACACATCGACAACGCCATCCGCATCCAGCGCGGCACCGAATTCCGCATCCGCAGCGACCTCTCGGCAACGCTGTTCCTCGAAGACCCGGATGCCTACGACGGCGGCGAACTCACCGTCGAGGACCAGTTCGGCGTCCAGCAGGTGAAGCTGCCCGCCGGGCACATGGTGCTCTATCCGGCTTCCAGTCTGCACCGCGTCGAGCCCGTCACGCGCGGCAAGCGCACCGCCAGTTTCTTCTGGATCCAGTCGATGGTGCGCGACGGGGAAGCCCGCCGCTCGCTGTTCGAACTCGATACGGCGATCCAGACGATCGCGCAGGACCGCGGGCACGATGATGCCGCGATCATCCAGCTTACCGGCGTCTACCACAATCTCCTCCGCCGCTGGGCGACGACCTGACGCACGCGCGCAATCAATAATGCGATTGATTTGCATTAGTTGAGGCCGTATAGACTACGCGTGGCTTGAAAGCACGGTAACGGGGCGTTCGGATGCATACGGTTCACGCACGCAGCGCAGACGACAGTTTCGACGATATGCTGATTCACGAACGCGTATCGGCATTCACGGCGCCTGTTCTGGCCGGCATTCCAGAGCGGCTGCGGGCGGCACCTTCGGGCAGCTACCAGCCGGGCCGTCTCGATTGGCGCGCCCTGCTCGCCGTCGCCGTTCTACATGTCACGCTCGGCGCTGTGCTCATCCGCACGCAGGTGATCCCGCCCCGCACTGTGCAGACGGCGATGGACTTGCTCGATCTCTCGGCGCCCCCGCCTGCACCAGAGGCGCCGCCGCCGCCCGAGCTTGCCGAGCCCGAAATCTACGTACCGCCGCCCGCCGTCGAGTTCGCGCGTGAAACGCCGCCCATCGTCGCGACCGCCGATCAGCCGCAGGCCTTGCCTCCGGCGCCCGTGGCGATCAAGGCCCCGCCCGCGCCGCGCCCGGCGGCGCCGCCGACGCTGGTCGCCGACAATCTCGGCGCCACAATGATCTCGGCAAAACCACCCGCCTATCCGCTCGAATCGCGCCGCAAGCGTGAGCAGGGCACCGTCGTGCTGGCGCTGACACTCGGCACGGACGGAAACGTCGCCGACATACGCCTGGCAAGGAGCAGCGGGCACGAGCGGCTCGACCGCGCCGCGCTCGGCGCGGTCCGCCACTGGCGCTGGTCCCCCACGATCCGCGACGGTGTCGCGGTCGCCGTGCGGGGCACCGTGGAAATTCCCTTCGTCCTGCAGGGGTGATCAGTCGAGCATCGCCGTAAAGGCGAGGCTCATCGTCTCGCTCCCATCGCGGGAGACGATATGCGCGGCGAGGCCGAGGCGGTTGGCAAACTGCAGGCCGTCTTCGGCCCCCAGCACCGTGATCGCCGTCGCATAGGCATCCGCATACATGCATTCCGCGTGAAGGACGGTGACGGAAGCAACCCCGTTCGCAGGCCTGCCGCTGCGCGGGTCGATCGTGTGCGCGAAGCGCTCACCGTTCACCTCGAACCAGCGCCGATAGTCGCCTGATGTCGCCGCAGAGAGTCCATGCAGCGCAAGCCGCAGCGGCGGCAGCGCCGCGTCCGGCGGCATCTCGATATCCACCCACCACGGCTGCCCGTCCGGTTTCACGCCCTCGCCCACGAGTTCGCCGCCGACCTCGACAAGAAAGTGCCGGAACCCCTGCTCCTTCAGCCACGCCGCCGCGCGGTCCGCCCCGAACCCCTTGGCGATCCCCGAAAAGTCGAGCGCAAACGTACCGGTCCGCCGCGCCCGCTGCAGCAGCGTGTCACACGCCACGCCCCGCCACCCCGCCGCCAGGCGCAGCGCTTCGGTCGTCTCATGATCCGGCACCGCTCGCGGACCCGCCGCGCCAAACCCCCACGCATCCACAATCGCCCCGATCGTCGGATCAAACGCACCCCCGCTCTCCTCCGCGATCCGGAGCGCGGCGGAAAGCACGGTCAGGAAATCCGGTGGCATCGCCTGCCACGCTCCGATCGCCGCGCGATTGAAGCGGCTGATGTCGGACGACGACTCCCACGTGCTCATCTGCGCAACGACACCGTCGAGTACGGCCTGCACACCGGCGCTGATGTCCGCGACAAGGCCCGGCGCGGGAACGACCACACGCGCCGCCCAGCGCGTCCCCATCGTCTTGCCGGAAAGCGTCGCGATCCGCCCCGAGGGTTCCCTCAGCGCGAAGGCAGCCGCCGAGACGGCTTTCGGAATGAGGATGCGGGCGTCGTCAGTCAGGGCGCCAGCACCTCGAGCGTCGAGACGTAGCCGAGGCGTCGCTGCGCCGCGCCCTTCACGCTAACGTTCTTGTCGCTCGCCTCAGCGTTCATCCAGTAGAGTCCGGGGCCGGGCCAGGTGATCGTCACCTTGCCCTCGGCGTCGGTCTTCATGTCCATCTGGCCGAGCTGGTCACGGTAGCGGATGCCGCCCGGCACGACCTCGATCTCGATCCCGGCGGCGGGCTTGCCGTCGATTACGAACTGGAACGTCGCCGCCTCGCCCGAAACGAGGTCGTTCGGATGCGTCACCGGCACCAGCTCAAGCCCCTTGCCGCTCGGCTTCAGCACCGTCTCCGTCGGCGCGCCCAGCGTCACGAATATCTCGTTGCGGCTGAGGCTTTCGGAGAGCTTCACGTCGGTCGCGCCCGCCGGGATCAGCGTCTCAATGTCAGCCGCCGAAGCGCCGCGCGGCAGGCGCTTCTCGACGCCGCCCTCCTTGTAGCTGCCAAAGATGCCGCCCCCGGCGTTCGCGATCTTGTACGTACCCTGCTGTTTCAGCTCGACGTCGAAGGTGCTGCGGTAGCGGCCCGTCGATGCGTTCTGCAGCGCCACCTCGCTGCCGTCCGGCGCCCACGCCTTCACGTTGCCGAGCCGCACCGGCTGGTGCTCGAAGTAGAACAGGTCGTTGGAGACGGCGGCGTCCACCGTCACCCAGCTCGATTGGCCCGAGAGCACTGTCGAGGAGGGCAGCATCCACTGGCGATGCGCCTCGGCCGCCGTTGCGCTGAAAAGCGCTGTCGAGATGGCGAGCGAGCGCAGGAATCCGGTGTTCATGAACATTGTCCTTTCAGCGTTTGAAGGTGGCGCTGACCGCGCCGAGTTCCGTGCTGCCCGCCGCGCTCGCGGCCTGGCCGGGCTTCGGCGGCCAGCTGAACGGCAGCTTCACCAGTTCGCGGCCGCCCACCTCGCGCGCGGCCTCCACGAGCAGCGTGTAGTCGCCGGGCGTCATCGCCCCCACGCCGAGGCTCACCTTGTGCGTGCCCGGTGCCTTGGTAGCGCCCGTAATGCCATCCGCCGGAAAGCTCAGTCCCCGGCCCGAGGCGCGCCACCACTGGCGCACATCGCGCAGCCACTTGGTGCCCTCGTTGTCCTTCATGTCGTGGTCGTACCAGACAGCAAGCGTCTTCGCGGGCGCGCCGGTCTTCTCCAGCCAGATCGCCACGTAGGGCCGGTGATACTCGGCAACGCTGAGGCGCGGGATGGTGACGGTGAGGTCGATGCTCTGCGCGGCGGCAGGCGCCGCCAGCCCGGCGAAAGCGGCACCGGTCATCACGATACGCGTGGAAAGCTGCATTCTGACACCCTTCAGTGAATGAAAATCAAGGCGATGAGGACGGGGATGAGCAGCCCCACCCCCACGATCGGCCACGTGCTCCGGCGCTTCGCGGCGTGAAGCTGCAGCAGGAACAGGCCGGTAAATGCGAACACGAGGCAGGCGCCCGCGAAAATATCGATGAACCACGTCCACGCTGTGCCCGAATTGCGGCCCTTGTGGAGGTCGTTGAGGTAGGAGACCCAGCCACGGTCGGTGCTCTCGGCAGTCGCCTCACCCGTCGCCCGGTTGATCGCCACCCAGCCGTCGCCGCCGGGGCGCGGCAGCGCCAGATACACCTCATCGGGGGACCACTCCGCCTCGCCGCCCGCCTTCACCGAAAACGTTTCGGCAACCCACCCGGCGACAGGCACGGGGAGCGGCGCCCGCTCCGCCTCGCCGTCCTTCGGCGCGATGCCGCCGAGCAGGTTCGCCGGAAGCTGCGCCGTCCGCTCCTCGATCACCGGCTCGGCCTCGATCTCGGCGGCATGGTTGAGCGTGATGCCGGTGACCGTGAACAGCAGCAGCCCGACAAGGCTGATGGCGGAGCTCATCCAGTGCCACGTGTGCAGCTGTTTCAGCCAAAACGCCTTGCGGCTTTTCTTCGCCACCCTGTTAGGCGTCACGCTGTGCATCGGCGCTGAATCAATCCCGTACCTGACCGGGAACAACGATAACGCGAACGATTATCAATTACAATATAATTCCGGCACGTGACGCCCAATCAGGCCGCGTCCTCGAATTGCAGGCGCGCGAGCCGTGCGTAAAGCCCGCCGTCCGTCATCAGTTCGTCATGGCGCCCCTGCCCCACGATCCGGCCTTCGTTCATCACCACGATGCGGTCCGCCCCGCGCACCGTCGCAAGGCGGTGCGCGATCACCAGCGTCGTGCGCCCCTGCATCAGCCGCTCGAGCGCTTCCTGCACGAGCCGCTCGCTTTCGGCATCGAGCGCGGATGTGGCCTCGTCGAGCAGCAGGATCGGCGCATTGCGCAGCACGGCGCGCGCGATCGAAAGCCGCTGGCGCTGACCGCCCGAAAGCCGCGTCCCCGCCTCGCCCATGAATGTGTGGATGCCATCGGGCAGCGCGCGGAGGAATTCGGAAGCGTTCGCAGCGTCCGCCGCCGCCCAAACCTCCGCTTCGGTCGCGTCGGGGCGTCCGTAGAGGATGTTGTTGTAGGCGCTCTCGGCGAAAACCACGCTTTCCTGCGGCACCATCGCGATGCGCCCGCGCACGGCGGCGGGGTCCGCATCGCGCAGCGATACGCCGTCCACGCGCACGGTGCCGCTCTCGGGGTCGTAGAAGCGCTGGATCAGCTGGAACAGCGTCGATTTCCCCGCGCCCGAAGGCCCAACCACCGCCACGGTCTCGCCTGGCGCGATGTCGAGCGAGAAATCGCTGAGCGCTGCAGTGTCCTTCCGCGTCGGATAGCGGAAGCTGACATTGTCGAAGGTCACGCGGCCCACCGGCGGCTGCGGAAGCGCCACGGGGTTTGCGGGCGCCGTGATCTGCGGCACGGCGTTCAGCAGCTCCATCATGCGGCCCGCCGCGCCTGTCGCGCGCATCACGTCGCCATAAACCTCGGTGAGCGCTCCAAAGGCACCCGCGACGATCGCGGCGGTGAGCACGAACGCGGTGATCTCGCCGCCCGTCATCACCCCGTCGATCACGTCGGTCGCGCCTTCCCACAGCACCATCGTGATGCCGCCGAAGATGATCGTGATGACGATGGCGGTCAGCAGCGCGCGCATCCGGATGCGCCGCCGCGCCGCCAGGAACGTCGATTCCACCGCCCGCGTGAAGCGCGCGACTTCGTTCCGTTCCTGCGTGAACGCCTGCACGATGCGGATCGCGCCGAGCACCTCGCTCACGATCGTGCCGACACTCGCGACATTGTCCTGCGAGCTGCGTGACAGCGCCTGCACGCGGCGGCCCATCAGCGCCATCGGCAACACCGCAAGCGGGATGCCGAGCAGCAACATGCCCGTCAGCTTCGGGCTGATCGTGAACAGGTAGATCACGCCGCCGATACCCAGGATCGTGTTGCGCAGCGCCATCGAAAGGCTGGTGCCCACCACCTGCTCGATGATCGACGTGTCCGCGGTCAGCCGCGAGGCGATCTCGGAGGGGCGGTTTTCCTCGAAGAAGGCGGGATCGAGCGTCAGGAGATTCGCGTGTACGCTCTGCCGGAGGTCGGCGACGACCCGCTCGCCGAGCCACGACACGTAATAGAAGCGCACCGCCGTCGCGATGCCGAGCACGGCGACCACGCCGAGCATACCGTAGAAATAAGGCGCGATCGTCGCGTCGGTTTCCGCGCCGAAGCCGTTGTCGACGATACGCTGGAAGCTGCGCGGAATCGCGAGCGTCGCGAGCGCCGCGATGAAAAGCGAGACGAAGAACGCCGTCACCTGCAGGGGGTAACGTCGCGAAAAGCTCCAGAGCAATTGCAGGTTGCTGAGGGAACGCTTTTCCTTGGGCTCTTTGCCGGACTCGCTGGTGCTCATTGCGGCGGATTAGCAGTGCCCGCGCCCGCGCTCAATGGCGCTCAGCCCTTTGGCGGCCAGCGCACCTCGATCTCAAGGCTCGCCGGACGCCGTGCAGGCGGCGGCGGTAGCTGGCCGACCTTGAAGAACAGGTCGTCGGTGGAGCGTGTGAGGATCGGCTCTGCGCACGGTTTCACGATGTCGTAGCGCGTGATGAGGCCGTTGCCGTCCACGGCAACCCGCACCCGCGCCACGCAGGTCGCACGCCGCACCACCGCCGAGCGCGGCATCGCCTGCGCCGCCCGCACCGCCCCGGAGGCCGCCTCGGGCCACGTTGTCGCAGCCGCCGCCGGCGCCGCGCTGGCCAAAACCAGAAGAACCATGAACACACGCACGCACGCTGCTCCCCGCAAGATGAACATGCGCCCGCATTGCCGTCCAATGGTTTCCGGTTTCGGAAAAGCGCCCGTGAATTTTTCGTGACAGCGCCTCAACGATCAGCCCCGTGTGGGCGTGTCTCAGTGCCCGTCGGCGGGCCAGTCCGGCTCGGGCTCCCCTCTGGTCTTCCAAAGCGAATAAGCGATCCCGGCTGCGATCAGCGCGAAGGTGACGCCAAGGCTGAGCACAGGCGGAAACTTGTCGTCGCCGAGCAGGAAGTCCGCGACGAATATTTTCGCCCCTATGAAGATGAGAACGGCGGCCAGCGCGTATTTCAGATAATGGAAGCGATGCACCATTGCGGCGAGCGCGAAGTAGAGTGCCCGCAGGCCGAGGATGGCCATAATGTTCGACGTATAAACGATGAAGGTGTCGGTCGTGATCGCGAAGATCGCCGGCACGCTGTCGACCGCGAACACCAGATCGGCAAGATTGATGACGACGAGTGCCAGAAACAGAGGCGTCGCTGCCGTCACCACCTTCCCGGTACGGGCGTCGGGCACTTTCACGAAGAAATGCTGATCGTGCAGCTCCGGTGTCACGCGCATATGGCGTGAAATGAATTTCACGGCGGGGTTGCGCGCGACATCCATGGGCTCGTCACCGGCGAAGAACATCTTGATGCCAGTGAAGATCAGGAACGCCGCGAACAGGTAGAGCACCCAATAGGCCTCGTTCACCAGCGCCGCGCCGCCCGCGATCATCAGGCCGCGCAGCACGATCACGGCGATGATACCCCACAGAAGCGCCCGGTACTGATATTTGGGCGGGATCGCGAAATAGGTGAAGATCAGGCTGATGACGAAGACGTTGTCGATCGACAGCGCCTTTTCGATGAAGAAGCCCGTATAATATTGCATCCCGGACTCAGGCCCGCGCGCGTACCAGACCCACGCCCCGAACAGCAGCGCGATGCCGATGTAGAACGCGGAAAGCTTCAGACTCTCGCCGATGCCCATCTCGCGGTCTTCCTTGTGAAGCACGCCGAGGTCGAACGCCGTAAGCGCGATGACGAGCAGCAGGAAGGACAGCCAGAACCAGGCCGGGGTTCCCAGCCAATCAGCAAACAGAAATTCCATCAGCGCACCCCTGCGAAATCGGGGGCGGATCGCCGGGAGCGGGATCGGGTGTGCAGCATTCGTCTATCTCCTCTTGTGGACCGCATGGTCGCCGGAGGATCCGCGCTTTCAGGGAACAGACGTAAGCCGCCGGGCCGCAAGCATCGGATCATCCGATGCGGTCCGACATCACGAGCAGCATCTCGCCAGAGGGGCCCGGGCCGCGCCCTGTTAATGGGAATGCCCCGTGCGGCTGTCAATGGGTGGCTGGAAAGGTCGCTGCGAAGTCAGTTCACAGCGAATATCCCCCGTCGCTCTGCAGCAGCGCGCCCGTGATCGTCGCCGCTGCATCCGAAAGCAGGAATGCGATCTCGTCCGCGGTTGCGAAACGCCCCAGCGGTGTCGCGGCGGAGGCCATCGCCTGCAGCGCCGCCTCGCGGCTGCCGAGGTCGCGGACCATGTCGTCGAAGAACCCCATGCCGTTCCAGATCGGCGTATCGACACCGCCCGGCAGGATCGCGTTCACGCGGAGGCCGCGCGCCGCGCCTTCCTTTGCGGCGACTTTTGCGAGGTGGGCGGCAGCGGCCTTGGAAGCGCCGTAGGCGGCGACACCGGCCTCGGCCTTGATCCCGGAGATCGAGGAAACGACCACGATCGCCCCCGCCCCTGTTATCAGCCGCATCGCCGCGCGCAGCGTCAGGAACGCGCCGTCGAGGTTGACCGAAAGCACGCGGCGCCATTCGTCGAACGACAGGTCGGCGATCGACCCGGCGCCCGAGACGCCGGCGTTGACGACGGCGAGGTCGAGACGACCGAAGCGCTGTGTGATGGCGCGTTCGGCCTCCTCCCACGTGGCTGGGTCGGCCACATTGCCGGTGAGTTGCAGGACGTCTGCATCGGGAAGCGTCGGCGCGGCGCTGCTTAAATCCATCAGCGCGAAACGCCGAACGCCTTCGGCATAAAGGCGCTCGGCCGTCGCCTTGCCGATGCCGGAGGCGGCGCCGGTGATGAGGGCCGAGACGCCTGCGGGGAAGCTCACCGCGCCGTCCAGCCGCCGTCGATCGAGAGGATGTCGCCGGTGAACGAGCGCCCGGTCTCGCCCGCCAGGAACACCGCGAAATCGGCGACTTCCTCCGGCTCGATGAAGCGCTTGTTCGGCTGCGCGGCGAGGATGACGTTCCGCACGACCTCCTCCTCCGACATGTTGTGTACCTTCGCCTGATCGGCCACCTGCCCCGCGACAAGCGGCGTGCGGACGTAGCCGGGGCAGATCGCGTTCACGGTGATGCCGGTTTCGGCGAGTTCCAGCGCCGCCGTCTTGGTGAGCCCGACGATGCCATGCTTCGCCGACACATACGCCGCCTTGAACGGCGAGGCGACGAGGCCGTGCGCCGACGCGATGTTGATGATGCGGCCCCAGTTCTTCGCCTTCATCGCAGGGAGCGCCGCCTGCGTCGTGTAGAAAGCAGCGGAAAGGTTGATCGCGATGATCGCTTCCCACTTCGCCGGGGGAAACTCGTCGACGGGCGCGACGTACTGGATACCGGCGTTGTTCACGAGAATGTCGACCCCGCCGAGCGCCACCGCGCAGTCGGACACGAGCTTCGAGGCTTCGGCGCCCTTGGAAAGGTCAGCGGGCAGGAACGCGCAGCGCACGCCGAAGTCCGCCTCGATCGCGGCGCGTTCACGTTCGATCGCGTCGGCGTCGCCGAAGCCGTTGATGCCGATGTTCGCACCCGCAGCGGCCATGCCGCGTGCGACCGAAAGCCCGATCCCGCTCGTGGAGCCGGTGACGAGGGCAACCCGGCCCTCAAGCGTTCTGGCGGTCATGGTGTTCTCCTTTGCAGCATTTACGAAGCGCTTGCGGCGCCGTCGTTAACGGCGCGCTCATTGTGCAATGCAATAATCGATGGACTCGCGATTTGCACGGGTTAAGCTGAACGGGAAACGACCGGTATTCGATGCAAATGTCGGCTTTCCGAGCGGGGTATTGTGAATGATTTATCATAGCTACGAGCTGCACCGTTCCATGATGGCCGGGGCGAGCGCCTTCGCCAGCATGGGCGCCAACTGGCTCGCGCATCCATCGAATCCGCTGGCCTATATCGGCATGAGCCCGGTCATCGCCTCGGCGCTAGACGTGTTCGCCCATGCCTCCGCCCCCCGCGGGAAGCCGGAATTCGGCATTCCCAGCGTCAAGATCGGCGATGCTGAGGTCGCCGTGCATGAAGAGATCAGCTTCCGGCTACCGTTCGGGCAGCTCAAGCATTTCGTGAAGCAGAACGGCGTGGCGGCGGGCCCGAAGCTGCTCATCGTCGCGCCGATGTCCGGCCACTATGCGACGCTGCTCCGCGGCACGGTGGAGCGCATGATCCCCGGCCATGATGTCTACATCACCGACTGGCGCGACGCGAAGCTCGTCCCCCTCGATGAAGGCCGCTTCGACCTCGACGACTACGTCGACTACATTGTCGCGTTCCTCAACCACATCGGCCCCGGCGCGCACATGATCGCGGTCTGCCAGCCCTCGGTGCCCGCCTATGCGGCGGCGGCGCTGATGTCCGCGAAGAAGCACAAGGCGCGCCCGCGCTCGCTCACGATGATGGGCGGACCGATCGACACGCGCGAAGCACCGACGGAGGTCAACACGCTCGCCACCGGCCGCGGCCACAGCTGGTTCGAACACAACGCCATCACCACCGTGCCGCCGATCTACGCGGGCGCCGGGCGCCGCGTCTATCCGGGCTTCCTGCAGCTTGCGGGCTTCATGTCGATGAACCTCGGCAACCACATGATGAGCCACTGGGAGATGTTCCGGCATCTTGTCGAAGGCGACGGCGAAAGCGCTGATTCGACCAAGGCCTTCTACGACGAGTACCGCGCCGTCTGCGACATGACCGCGGAGTTCTACCTGCAAACGGTGGATGCCGTCTTCCAGCGCCATCTGCTGCCGAAGGGCGAGTTTCTGCACCGCGGCACGAAGATCGATCCCGGTGCCATCACCGACGTGGCGCTGCTGGCGGTGGAAGGCGAACGCGACGACATCTCCGGCGTCGGCCAGACGAAGGCGGCGCTGACGCTCGCGACCGCGCTTCCCGCCACGAAGAAGGAATATCTGCTCGCGAAGGAGGTCGGCCACTACGGCATCTTCAATGGTCGCCGCTGGCGTGAGAAGATCGCACCCGTCGTCGAGGACTTCATCGCGAAGCACGACTGACCCACCCGGCGCTTCCATCGAACAGACAAAAAAGGGGCGGACCCGAAAGTCCGCCCCTCTTCTTTTGGATCGAGGACTTCGCCTTAGTTGGCGTAGGCCTCGTTACCGACGAAACCGATCTTCGTGACACCGGACATCTGCGCCTGCGCCATGACGTTGTTCACAACGTCGTAGCGCGACAACGCGTCGGGCTTCAGATGGATTTCGGGCTGAGGCTCCATGCGCGCCGCGTCGTTGAAATACGAGCGCAGCGTCGCAGGGTCCACTTCCTGATCGTTCCAGTAGATCGTGTTCAGGAAGTCGATGCTCACGCGGTTGATCACGGGATCCACCTGAGAGTTCTGCGGCTGGTTCTGGTTCGACGGAAGGTCGAGCTTCACCGCGTGCGTCTGGATCGGAATCGTGATGATGAACATGATGAGGAGCACCAGCATCACGTCGATCAGCGGCGTGGTGTTGATGTCCACCATTTCGCCGCCTTCGGCTCCGCCTCCTACGTTCATTGCCATAGTTTTGGTTTCCTTAGCGGCTGACAGAACCGGCGGGCGGTTCCGAAATGAAGCCCACCTTCACGAAACCGGCGCGCTGCATCGTGAAGATGACGCCGCCGATGTTGCTGAACTCCGTGCCCGCGTCGCCGCGGATATGGACTTCAGGCAGTTCGATCGGTGTGCCTGCAGCTTCCTGACGCTCGATTTCCTTCTTCAAGTGCGTAACCGCCTTGTCGAAGAGCTCCTGCTTGCTGTCGAGACGCTGAACACCCCAGAAGATGTCGCCGGAATTGTTGACAGCAATGAGGACGTTTTCCGGCTTCGTCGTCGTCGGCATACTGCTCACTTTGGGAAGTTCGAGCGGTACGGTCTGAATGACCACGGGAACGGTGATGAGGAAGATGATCAGCATAACCAGCATGACGTCCACCAGGGGCGTCGTGTTGATGTCCGCCATCGGCGCGTCATCGTCGTCCGAGGGTCCTACTTGCATCGCCATGTCTAGCGATCCTTCCTGATATCAAACAAAACGGGAGGGGGCGCTCCGGACCAGCCGGAGACGCCCCCTTCGTGCGATCAGGCCTTCGGCGCCGCTGCCGGGGTCACGCCTGTGCGTGCCACGCGCGAACCCGACATCATGTAGCCATGCACGTCGGCCGAGAAGTTGTTCAGGCGGTCCTGAACGTCCTTGTTGCGACGGATCAGCCAGTTGTAGCCGAGCACGGCCGGAACGGCCACGGCGAGACCGAGCGCGGTCATGATGAGCGCCTCACCGACCGGACCCGCGACCTTGTCGATCGAGGCCTGACCGGCGACGCCGATGTTGATGAGCGCGCGATAGATACCGACGACGGTACCGAACAGACCGACGAACGGCGAGGTCGAACCCACCGACGCGAGCCAGGCAAGACCGCTCTGCAGACGGCCGTTGATCGCGTGCGTCGAACGCGCCATCGACATCGTCACCCACTCGTTCTTGTCGATGCTGTCGGTGAGACGGCCTTCATGATGATCGGCGGCGCGCAGGCCGTCGTCGACGATCTGGCGGAAAGCCGAGTTCTTGTCGAGCTTGGCTGCGCCGTCCTTCAGGCTCGGCGCCGACCAGAACTTCTTGTCCAGCTCCTTGGCTTCGATGAGCAGCTTCCGCTGGTCCCACCATTTCGTGAAGATGACGTACCAGGAGGTCAGCGACATCAGCACGAGAATGGCGAACGTGCCCTGGGCGATCGGACCGCCCTGCTCGAGCGCGGCGCGAAGGCCGTACGGGTTTTCGGTGGCGATCTCTTCCGCCGCGAACGCCGGAGCCGAAACCATCAGCGTGCCGAGCGCAACACTCGCCGCAAGGCCGGCGCGCGAAACAAAATTCTTCATGTGTAGTCCCCTAGACTGAATATCAATGTTGGTTTGAAAACGGATAAGGCCGCAGACCGGTCTTGCCCGGCCCACGGCGACATCCTGCTTATTTCGGAATCTGCCAACGGAACGCCTGGCTGCGCGTCTCCTGAACCGGCTGGCCGTTCTGCTGCGCCGGATTGAACCGGAAGCGCCGCTCGATCAGGCTGCAGGTCTGGGTATCGAGACGACTGAAACCGCTCGACGTCTGAATCGAACAGCTGCCCTTCACGACCTTTCCATCCGTATCGATGGTATAGCGCGCGACCACCGAGCCCTCTTCCTCTGCGCGGATCGAGGCTTGCGGATAGTCGTCAGCCGTGATGGTGGCGCCGAGACGCCCCCTCGGCTGTGCGCGCGTGGTCGGACCGGCAGGCGGTGCGGGCGGCGCAGGCGGTGCAACGCGAGGCGGATCCGGACGCGGTGTTTCGGTCTGGATCGTAATCGTTGGCTGCGGCGGTGCGATCGATTCGACGATCACTTCCGGTGGTGGAACATACGGCGGAATCTCTTCGAGTTCCGGCGGCGGAGGCGGCGGCTCTTCATCGACCGTAGGCTCCTCGACCTCGAACGTCTCCATCGGACCCGTCACGACCTTAACCACACGCAGCGCAAGGCCGCTTATGAATGCGTAGCCGAGAAAGGCATGGAGTAGCGCAACGAGCGCCAAGGAGACCATGCGCTTCGAGCTTACGCCTTGATCTGCATATGCCATGGACGCGGGTTACTCCCTCTTAGCTGACCCTTAACCATCGATCCCATGGGAATCGATCAGAAACCAGTTGCGGCTTAGACCGCAATCTTATCCCTTTTTGCAACGCTCATGAAGCGGTTGAAAACCGGCTCAAACCGTCCCTGAGCGACCTACTAGCTTGGGCGCCCTGCACCCGCAACTGCTTTGTGGCAGGGTTGTGGCGGGATTGGTCGCTCGCCCAATTCATGCCACGGTCATGTCAAACATGGCTCAAATGCGTTAAGCTGCCAGCAAATATGGATTTTGTTCGATTTCATAACAAAAGGGACGGCCTGATGCGCCTGTGGGCTTTTTTTGCGCTTCTTCTCTGCGGGGGGCTGATTCCGCTTACCGGCGTGTCAGCGAACCCGGGGCGGGCGGACCTTGTGGCACTGACCACCGAGGCGCCGATCATCGTCCGCGCGACGGTCGCAAAAGCCTCAAGAATCAGCGAAAAACTGTCTCCCGGCCTCGCGCCCGGCTTCCGCCGTTTCCTGATCACCGCCGAAATCAGCAACGTGCTGATTGCGCCGGGATTCGTTCCGAAAAATATCGAGTATCTCGTCGATATCGGTGCCGATCCGCGTGGAAAGTCTCCGAAACTCAAGGGGCTTCCCGTTCTTCTGTTCCTTGCGCCGGGGAGCCGCGAAGCGCAGTTCCAGCTCGTCCGCCCGTGGGCCCAGGTGGACTGGAACGCCGAGCGCGACGCCTATGTGCGCGCCCTCGCGGCCGAGGCAGTCACGGCGCCTGATATTCGCGACATGGAGATTTCCGGGCTCGGGCAGGCGTTCCACGTGCCCGGCAGCCTTCCGGGCGAATCCGAAAGCCAGATCTTCATCCAGACGAAGGCGGGCGAGCCGATGTCGCTGGTCGTACTGTCACGCCCTGGCCAGCCGAAAATGTTCAGCGTGGCCACAGGCGACATCATCGACGATGCCGCCGCCGGCGTGAAGGACGGCAGCCTGCTCTGGTATCAGCTCGCCTGCGGCCTGCCCCGCAGCCTGCCCAATACGAGCACGACCACGCTCGATTCGGAAACCGCCGCCGCCGCGAAAGCGGACTATCGTTTCGTGCTCGATTCGCTTGGCCCCTGCGACCGCGCCTATTCGGAATAGGCCATCGGCAGCGACGACAGCTCGACGCCCACGAATTCGCAGTCGGGATAGATATCGGGCTTCGCGGTTGCGACGCGCAGCGCCAGCACGCCCTTCCTTGCCGCGATGATGTCGTAGACCGCGCGGCAGAAGGTTTCCTGCAGGTTGAAACGCCGTGCAGCCGCCAGCGTCTTCACGGTTTCGCGCAGGAAATCGTAGTTCCACGCGCTTTTCACCTGATCGTCGGTGGGGAACGACGCCTCGTCCACCCAGAGATCGACATCGACACGGAGCCGCTGCGGTGCGCCGACCTCGAAGCTGTGGAAACCGATATCGACGAGCAGTTCGTAACCATGCAGCCGAATCCGCCGCGCCCTGGGCGCCAGCGCTTCGGGGACGACACCGCGCGGTGTGAGGCTCATGCACCCTCTCCCACCATGAACGCGACGTCGCGCGGCATACCGAGCATACGCTGCCCGGCATCGAGCACGATCACCTGCCCGGTGATCGTCGGAAGCGCGATCAAATATTGCATCGTCATGACAACATGCTCCACCAACACACCGCGCCGCAGCGGGTTATACACATGCGCGCGGTCGAAGTTCTCCCGCGTTTGCGGGCCGCTGACCAGCGTCACCGAGGGCGCGATGCCGTTCACGCGGATATTGGGCGCAAGCGCCCTCGCCTGCAGCTCGGTGAGACCGGCAAGCCCGAGCTTGCTTACCGTGTAGCTGTAGAAATCCGGATTGGGGGCGGCGACCTTCGCATCGAGCAGATTGAGGACGAGTCCGTTCCGCCCCGCGCAACTCGCGGCGAATTGCTGCGTCAGCAGCGCCGGTGCGCGCAGATTCACGTCGAGCTGTTCGTCCCACTGTGCGGCGCCGAAGTCCGCCTGCGTGTCGTAGCGGAACAGCGAGGCGTTGTTGATCAGCAAGGAAACCGGCGGTTTTCCGGGCTCCAGCCGATCGAACACCGTGCTGCACGCCTCCGCGTCGGCAAGGTCTGCGCGGACGAGCGAGGCACTGCCGCCGGACGACGCGATCTCGGCGGCCAGCGCCTCCGCCTCGGCGACCGATTCGTTGCAGTGGATGTGGACATGCCAGCCACCCGCCGCGAGTGCACGCGACAGCGCGCCGCCGATGCGCTTTGCGCCGCCGGTGACGAGCGCGCTTGCGGGATTGCCGAATTCCGGTGTCATCGGCGAGCGCTTACCCCTCGGCGTACCAACGGGCAAGCCGCTGCCCGTTTTTTCGGCAGTCCGGGCAGCGCAGTGCCAGCGCCGGTGAGCGCGACATCTCCAGAGACTTATCCACAGGTGCCGGGGACAAGTCATTTCCGTGACAGTTGAGAGCGCCGCCTCCCTCGCCTACATCTGAAGGCGATGGCTGAACCCCCGCAGATTGATCGCTTTTCCGAAGAGCAGGCGACCTTCGCCGTGCGCGGACGCGACACGCCCGATCTCGATGCGGGCGTGGCGGCGATCCGCAACGTGCTGAAGACGCTGCCGGTTCGGCCCGGCGTCTACCGGATGCTCGATGCGAGCGGCGACGTGCTCTACGTCGGCAAGGCGCGCAGCCTGAAGAACCGCGTCACCAACTACACGCAGGTCGCGCGGCTGCCCAAACGCCTGCAGCGCATGGTGTCGCTGACGCGGGCGATGACGATCGTCACCACCGCAAGCGAGGCTGAGGCGCTGCTGCTCGAAGCGCAGCTCATCAAGCGCTTCCGGCCGGCGTTCAACGTGCTCCTGCGCGACGACAAGAGCTTCCCGTTCATCTTCCTCAACGAAGACCACGCTTACCCACGCATTTCGAAACACCGCGGCGCGCGCAAGGGAAAGGGCATCTACTTCGGCCCGTTCGCCAGCGCGGGCGCGGTGAACCGCACGCTGAACGCGCTCCAGAAGGTGTTCCTGCTGCGAAGCTGCTCGGACAGCTTCATGGCGAATCGCACGCGTCCCTGTCTACTTCATCAAATTCGCCGCTGTTCGGCACCCTGTGTCGATCGCATCGATGACGCGGGCTATGCGGAGCTGGTGTCCGACGCGAAAGACTTCCTCGCCGGCAAGAGTCAGTCGGTGCAGCGCAAGCTCGGCGAATCGATGCAGGCCGCGGCCGAAAAACAGGATTACGAACTCGCGGCCGTCTACCGCGACCGTCTGCGCGCGCTCACCTACATCCAGGGCCAGACCGGCACGGCCGAGGGCGTGAAGGACGTCGACGTCATCGCGCTTGCGGAAAAGGCCGGGCAGTTCTCGATCCAGGCCTTCTTCATCCGCGGTGGCCAGAACTGGGGCCACCGCGCCTTCTTCCCGAAGAACACGGCGGGAAGCACCCCGGAGGAAGTGATGGGGAGCTTCATCGTGCAGTTCTACGAGGACATGCCGCTGCCGCCGGAAATCCTCGTCGACCGCCTACCCACCGAATGCGACCTGATCGCCGAGGCGCTCTCCAGCCGCTCGACGCGCAAGGTCGCGATCCGCCAGCCGCAGCGCGGCGCGCTCAAGCGCCTTGTCGATCAGGCAGCGCGCAACGCCGTAGAAGCGCTCGACCGCAACCTCGCCGAGGGCGCCACGCAAACGAAGCTGCTCGCCGAACTTGCCGACATTTTCGAGCTGCCGGAACCGCCGCGCCGTATCGAGGTCTACGACAACAGCCACATCCAGGGCAGCAATGCGGGCGGCGGCATGATCGTCGCGGGGCCGGAGGGCTTCCTGAAAAACAGCTACCGCAAGTTCAACATCAAGGACGCGTCGATCACGCCGGGCGACGACTTCGGCATGATGCGCCACGTGCTCGGCCGCCGCTTCGCGCGGCTCGGCAAGGAAGACCCCGATCGCAAGGGCAGCGACTGGCCCGACCTCGTGCTCATCGACGGCGGCAAGGGGCAACTGTCTGCCGCGATGGATATCCTCGCCGAACAAGGCATCGACGACGTGACGCTCGTCGGCGTCGCCAAGGGGCCGGACAGGAACGCCGGGCGCGAGGTCTTTCACCTGATGGACGGCCGCGAACTCACCCTGCCCCTCAACGCGCCCGTGCTCTTCTACCTCCAGCGCCTGCGCGACGAGGCGCACCGTTTCGCCATCGGCGCGCACCGCGCCAAGCGCAGCAAGGCGATCTCCGCGAATCCGCTCGACGATGTGCCTGGTATCGGCCCGACCCGGAAGCGCGCGCTTCTGATGCACTTCGGCACCGCGAAGGCCGTCCGCTCCGCAGCCCTTGAATCGCTGATGGCGGCGCCGGGCATCTCGAAGGCGATGGCCGAGGTGATCTACGACCACTTCCATCCGCGCGGATAAAGGCTAACGTCGAGCGCGACTCGAATCGGGCCTTTGGGGGGCGCTCCGCATGATGAAGCTCTACACCGCCGCGACTCCGAACGGCTACAAGGCCTCGGTCGCACTTGAGGAAATGGGCTTCGACTACGACGTGGAGAAGATCGACCTCACCGGCGGGGCGCAGAAGCAGGTGTGGTTCCTGGAGATCAACCCGAACGGCCGCATCCCCGCGCTCGTCCACGACGATTTCCCGATCTTCGAATCGGGCGCGATCATGCTCTATCTCGCCCGGCTTTCCGGCAAATTCTATGGCACGGACGCGAAGTCGCAGAGCCGGGTCGAACAATGGCTGATGTTCCAGATGGGCGGGATCGGCCCGATGATGGGGCAGGCAAACGTCTTCTACCGCTACTTCCCCGAAAAGATTCAGCCCGCGATCGACCGCTACCAGAACGAAGGCCGCCGCCTGTTCGAGGTGCTGGAACGACAGCTTTCGCGCACCGAATATCTCGCGGGCGATTATTCGATCGCCGACATGGCGAACTGGTGCTGGGTTCGCACGCACAAATGGTCGGGCATCTCGATCGACGGTTTGCCCAACCTGCAGCGCTGGCTGGAGGCGATCATGGCGCGCCCCGGCGTGCAGAAGGGCATCACCGTGCCTGAGGACATGCGCGCGCGGATTCGCGATGACGACGAGGATTCGGCGAAGAAATTCGCCGAGCAGGCACGCAAGATCGTGGTGACGGGCAAGCCTGCCTGATCGCTGCACAAGGGGGAGAATCAGGTATGCAGATGTATCCGCTTACGCTGCTCGGCACGCTCGCTGCGCTGGCCGTTTACGTATGGGCGTCGATCCCGGTCGGGCAGGCGCGCGGCAAGCACGGCATCAAGGCACCCGCCGTCACCGGCCATCCCGAGTTCGAGCGCGCCTTCCGTGCCCACCAGAACACGATGGAGCAGATCGTCCTGTTCCTGCCGCTCGTCTGGATCGTGGCGACGCTGTTCGGCGACCTCTGGGGCGGCATCTACTCGGCGGCCTGGGTGGTCGGCCGAATCGCTTACGTCATCGGCTACATCAAGGATGCGGAAAAGCGCAGCGCGGGTTTCCTCATCTCCAGCCTCGCCAGCCTCGCCGCGCTGGTCGGCGCGATCGTGGCGGTGGTGATCGACCTCGTGCGCTAACGGGTATCGCCCTCCACCTTGGGCGGCAGCGCCAAGAGATCGATGAACCGGCCCGCGATTTCCGGGTCGCCCACAACCGTCAGCTCTTCTTCCGCGAGGGGCCGCTTGCCGTAGAAGACACGGACAAGCGCCGTCGTTCCCCCTGAAAAGGTAACGTCGGCGTCCGCGGTTTCGCCGCGGCGGATGGAAAGCTCACCGTCCGACAGGTCGGCAACGAACGCATCGTCGGGAAACCGGAACGCGATTCGCGCGCGCAGCGTGGTTGCGCGTTTCTTGTCGAGCATCGTGCGCAGTGAAAGCATCGTCGAGGCCGGCGAGAGCGGCAGTGATGGGTCGTGCGCGGGCGAGCGTGCCGCCCAGCGGCCCATCGTCTGCAGGATCGGCTCAGCCTCATAACCCCACGGCGTCAGTTCATAGACTGGCACCGACGCCGGCGGTGCGAGCATCGTTCGCCGCAATACGCCGTGCGCTTCCAGTCCTTCCAGCCGCTGCGTCAGCACGTTCGCGCTCACCCCCGGCAGATGCGCCCGAATCTGCCCGAAACGGCGTGGACCGAACATCAGTTCACGCATCACGAGCAGCGCCCAACGCTCTCCCACCAGCTCCAATGCCAGCGCAGCGCCGCACGCATCGTCGTACCAGCGTAAACCGGCCGTCGCATTTTTAGTTACTTTTTGTAATTTCATAGTTGCTTTTTATAACCGACATGTCAGCCTCTGCATACACGCATAAAGGGAGAGGTCATGTGATGCAGCAGCCTGTCATCACCACATTCGGGTGGGTTCCGGAATTTGCACGCGGGTTCGTCCGCGATCTGCGTCCGCGATGGGCGTTCGAAGAGGTCGGCCAGCCCTACACAGTCGATTACATCGACATCGAATTCTCGAAGACGCCGCCCCACCGCGCCTTTCAACCGTTCGGTCAGGTGCCGACGTACCGGGATGACGAGGTCGAGATCTTCGAATCCGGCGCAATGGTGCTACGTATCGCCGAGCGCGCCGGCAAACTCATCCCCGCGGACACGCCAGGCCGCATGAAAGCGACGCAGTGGTTGATCGCAGCGCTCAACACGGTTGAACCGCGCGTCATGGCGCTCGCGATCAACGACCTGTTCGAAGCCGATCAGTCGTGGTCGCAGGATCGCCGGCCTGTCGTTCTGGCGACGCTCGATGGCGGCCTTGCCGATCTCGCCGAAGCACTGGGGGACAAGACCTGGCTCGACGGAGACATGTTCACCGTGGGCGACCTGATGATGGTATCCGTGCTTGGCGGGCTTCGCGGCACCGGCGTTCTCGATCGCCATCCCCGCATTGCCGCCTATGTCGAACGCGGCGAGGCACGCCCCGCGCATAGGAAGGCCATGGCCGATCATCTTGCCGCGTTCGCCGACGCCGCAGCCGCTTGAGGACCAGGAGAAAAACCATGCGTTACGTCGAAGGATTCGTCATCGCCGTTCCCACCGTGAACAAGGAGGTTTTCCGCGCCCATGCCGCGGCGGCCGCGCCGCTGTTCAAGGAATTCGGCGCCGCGCGCGTCGTGGAATGCTGGGGCGACGACGTGCCCCCGGGCAAGGTCAACGACTTTGCGGGTGCGGTGCAGGCAAAGGCCGATGAAACCGTCGTATTCTCGTGGCTAGAATATCCCGACAAGGCCGCCCGCGATGCTGCGAAAGAACGCATGATGGCGGACGAACGAATGGAAGCGATGGGCGAGATGCCGTTCGACGGTATGCGCATGATCTTCGCGGGCTTCCTCCCGCATGTCGAAGTCGGGGCGGGCGGCGACAGAGGCTATGTTGACGGGTTCATTCTCCCCGTACCCGACGGCAACAAGGATGCCTATTTCGCTATGGCGCGCGACGCCTCGGCGGTGTTCATGGACCACGGCGCGACGCGTTTCGTCGAATGCTGGGGCGACGACGTGCCTGATGGCAAGGTCACCGATTATCGCCGCGCCACGCACGCGAAGGACGGCGAAACCGTCGTCTTTTCGTGGATCGAATGGCCATCCAAAGCTGTGCGCGACACGGGCATGAAGGCGACGATGGAAGACGCGCGCATGAAGGCGGCGCCCGAAACCATGCCGTTCGACGGCGCCCGCATGATCTTCGGCGGTTTCGAACCGATCGTCGATGCCTGAGCCGCGCTGAGGCTCACGCCCCGCAGCGCTTCAGGAAATCCTCGATCATCGCCTTGTCGGGGCGGGCGAGCAGCGTCATCGCTGTTCCCTGCCCCGCCAGCGTCACGCGCTTGCCGGCCCAGTCGCGCACGAACGTCGGCGGCAGGCCGACGCGTGCGACGACCATCATTTCTCCGGAGGGGTGATACTGGACGGAGGCCATCAGCGGCGTGACCTTGTCCGGCGGACCAACCAGGAGCTGGGTGCGCGTCCCCTCCGCGACCGACAGGCTCGAATCGGCCGTGAAGAACGCAAGTTCGAAAACCTTCGCATCCCGGTCGCAGACCGCGAACAGGTCGATGTCGTCGCTGTTCGGCACGCCGTAAACGAGCTTCGCCGCATTGCCCTCGGATGCGTCGGCGTCGAAGATCGCCCAGCTGCGATTGTAGGTCGGAGGTCGTGTCGCGCAGGCCGCGACGAGCAGCAGCAGCGATATGATGCCGAGGCGCTTCATATGCCGCGAAACTCCGCAAATTCGGCGAGCGGGGCGCGCTTTGCATGGAGCTTGTTCGCGGGATCGTCGGGGTCTTTCCAGCCGATCGCCATGCCGGTGAACAGCATCCATGCGTCGGGCGCGCCGAGGAACGTGCCGATCGTTTTGGGATACATCGCCCAGCACTCCTGCGGGCAGGAATCGAGCCCCGCTTCGCGCAGCAGCAGCATCACGTTTTCAAGGTACATGCCGAGGTCGGACCACTGCGGCGGCCCCATCGTTCGGCTTACGTAGCAGAACAGCCCAACCGGCGCGCCGAAGAACATGAAATTGCGGGCAAACCAGCGCCGCCGCGCTTCCCGGTCCTCGCGCGGAATGCCGATGTGGCCATACATGTCCTCGCCGACCTGAAAGCGGCGAGAGGCGTAGGGCTCGCCGAGCGCCTTGGGGTAGATATCGTACTCCATCTCCTCGCCGCGCGGCGCTTCGACGATGCGCGCCGCCATGATCTCCTTCAGCCGCGTCAGTTCGTCGCCGCCGACAGCGTAGATGTGCCACGGTTGCAGGTTGCCGCCCGACGGCGCGCGCGCCGCCTTTTCGATGATCTCGCGCAGCAATGCGGGATCGACAGGCCGATCGAGGAAGCCACGTACCGAGCGGCGGGTTGCAATCGCTTCACTAACGTTCACTTCGATTCCCAAAGCCATGTTGAGCAGGCGCATACGATAGCCTAACGTCCGCCCATGCTGTCCAGCCTCCCCAATCTGCTCACGCTGTCGCGCATCCTCGCGGTGCCCCTTCTCGTCATCCTGATGTGGAACGCGAACTGGTTTGGCTATCTTATTGCCTTCATTGTCTTCTGTATCGCGGGCGCGACCGATTATCTGGATGGATATCTCGCCCGCGCGCAGGGCACGGTTTCGAAGCTCGGCGTGTTTCTCGATCCGATCGCGGACAAGATCATGGTGGCGGGCGCGATCATCATGCTCGTGGAAAACAATATCGTTCGCGGCTGGACGGTGATCGCCGCGATCATCATCCTCATTCGCGAGATCACGGTTTCCGGCCTTCGCGAATATCTCGCCGGGATTCAGGTCTCCATCCCCGTCAGCCAGCTCGCCAAGTGGAAGACGGCGTTTCAGATGATATCGCTCGGCGCCCTCATCCTCGCGGGCGCGGCGGAGATTCGGTTCACGTGGCTCCCGGCCTATGAGGTGGGTGTCGCCTCGCTGTGGGCGGCCGCGATCCTCACGCTTGTCACAGGCTACGACTATCTGAGGGTCGGCCTCAAGCACATGGCGTGAACCGGTGAAGATCAGTCTCCTCTATTTCGCGTGGGTGCGTGAACGCATCGGCCTTGACGGCGAAACGCGCGACCTCGCCGCCGCCACGGTAGGCGAAGCCCTCGCCGCGCTTTCCGCGCTGGGGGACGGCTATGCCGCCGCGTTCGCCGAACCGAACCGCCTGCGCTTTGCGCTCGATCAGGATTTCGTCGATGCGGACGCGGCACTTCGGGAAGGCGCGGAGCTTGCCATCTTCCCGCCCGTGACCGGCGGATGATCGCCGTCCGCGTCCAGACCGAAGCGTTCGATCTGGCGGCGGAAACGCACGCGCTTTCGGAGGGCCGCACCGATATCGGCGCCGTCGCCAGCTTCATCGGCCTCGTGCGCGGTGGCGAGATCGAGGCGATGACGCTGGAGCATTATCCGGCAATGACCGCGAAGGCGCTCGAAGCGATCGCCGCCGAAGCGGCAGTGCGCTGGCCGCTGCTCGGCGGCATAGTCATTCACCGGCACGGCAGGCTGCTTCCGGGCGATCCCATCGTGCTCGTCGCCATCGCCGCCGCGCACCGCGGCGATGCCTTCGACGCCTGCGCGTTCATCATGGACTATCTGAAGACGGGCGCGCCGTTCTGGAAAAAGGAAGAAACCGGTGGCGAAAGCCGCTGGGTCGAGGCCAAGGCCGAAGACGACACCGCGCGCGACCGCTGGAATTAGGCGCTGGAATTAGGCGCTGGAATTAGGGCGCTGGCGGCGGTTCTTCGGGCGCGTCTTCCGTAACCGCCTTGTTGATCCGGTCCGAAAGCGCGCGCGCGGCAGCACGAATACCCTCCGCGTCCTCGGGTGTGTTGGCGATCACATTGCCCAGCTGGCCGAGCAGCGCCGCCGCCCGGGCGACGTCGATCGGTTCGCCGCGCATCACGGCCTCCGCGTCCGGCCCGAGCAGCACCGAGAGATCGACCTGCGCGGCGGCGTCCGCCTCTTCGCGCGCGCGCCGCTCCTCGACCTGCCGTTCGGAAATCTGGCGGACTTCCGGCAGCGCCTCCATCATGAACTCGTGCCACATCGCGGCGGGCATCGTGGAGCCGAGCACGCCGTTCATCGGCGAATTGTCGTCGTTGCCGACCCAGACGCCGACGACGAGATCGCCCGCGAAGCCCACAAAGATCGCGTCACGCGAATCCTGCGTCGTGCCGGTCTTGCCGAAGGCCGCGACCGGCAACTTCGCGCGCGTGCCCGTGCCGTAGTCGATCGTCGCGCGCATCATCTCGCGCAGCGCCGCGCGCTCGGGGAAGCTGTCCCCGCCGAGCGCGCGCAGACGTGTCATCACGCCCTCGTCACGCGGCGGCGGCGAGACCGCATAGGGCACAACCGGCGGCGTGCCGCCCGCAACCGCCGCATACGCCGACGTGAGATCGAGCAGCGACATCGTGGAGGTGCCCAGCGCGATGGTGAGGTCGTCGCCGATCTCGTCCTTGATGCCGAGATCGCGCGCCGCCCTGCGGATCGCCCCTGCCCCGACCTCGTTCGCCAGCCGCGCCGCCGCGACGTTGGAGGAGAGCGCGAAGGCGCGCTTCAGCGTGATCGGGCCGCGATACTTGCCGTCGTTATTCTTGGGGCTCCAGTCGCCGATGGTGACGGGCTCATCCTCGATCTCGGTATCGACGTCCATGCCGCTGCGTAGCGCGGCGAGGTAGACGAACAGCTTGAACGCGGAGCCCGGCTGCCGCTTCGCCTGCACCGCCCGGTTGAATTCGCTCTTCTGGTAGTCCCTGCCGCCCACCATGGCGACGACGCGGCCATCCGGATGCATGGCGACGATCGCCGCCTCGCCGACATCGTGCCAGCCCGCGCGGTCCAGGTTGCGCTTCACGACGCGCTCGGCGACCTTCTGAAGGCGGCTGTCGAGCGTCGTTGCGACCTTCACCTCGCCGAACGTGTCGGGCGTGCTGTTCGCGGCCTCCGCCCACGCCCAGTCTGCGAAGTAGCTCCCCGTCGGCAGGCCCTTCCGGCCCGGACGCAACGCTGCGCGCCGCGCGCCGCGCCATTCCGCGTCGGTGATGAGGCCCTGTTCCTTCATCGCCGCGATGACGAGCTTTCCGCGCTCGCGCGCCGCATCGTAATCGTTGGTCGGCGCGAGACGCGACGGCGCCTTCACAAGGCCCGCGAGCATCGCCGCCTCGCCGATCGTCATCTGCTCGGGTTCCTTGCTGAAATACTGCTCCGAAGCTGCGCGCAGGCCATAGGCACCGTCGCCGAAATAGACGCTGGAGAGATAGCGCGAGAGGATTTCCTCTTTCGTCAGCCAGGCTTCCAGCCAGAAGGCGATAATCACCTCCTGCGCCTTGCGCGTCAGGCTGCGGTCGAGGCTGAGGAAGCTCGTCTTGGCGAGCTGCTGCGTGATCGTGGAGCCGCCCTGCACGACGCGGCCCGCCGCCGCGTTCGCCTGCGCGGCGCGCAGGATACCGCGGATATCGATGCCGATGTGATCGTAGAAGCGCCGGTCCTCGATCGCGACGAAGGCCTCCCCGACATGATCGGGCAGCTTCGTCACATCGACCGGCTCCGCCTTGAAACTCCCCCGTCGCGCGATCGGCGTGCCGTCGGCGGCGGTGAGCACCAGCGCGGGCGTTTCTAGCGGTTCGAGCGCCTTGCCGAGCGGCGCCGTGATCGCCAGCCACGCAACGATGCCGAAGAACACGAGCAGCAAGCCCGCCGCGATCTTGGGGAGCCAGCGCAGCCAGCGTCGGCGCGGCTTCGGCGCCTCCTCGGAAGGGGGAGCGTCCTCTCCGCCAAAATCGGCGGTCCATGCGCGGTATTCATCCGGATCGAGCGACTCGACGCGCGGGCGGCGGAAGATCATTGCGGAGTCGCCATTCTCATACTGTCATACTTACGCAAAACAGTGGCCCGTTCAATCGTCGTGGGCGGCCGATGGGTCGATGCGATGGTGGGCCCGGAGGGACTCGAACCCCCAACCTAGCCGTTATGAGCGGCCAGCTCTAACCATTGAGCTACAGGCCCGTCGCCCCGCTTTTCCCCCGCGCCGGACGACCGCAGCGCTTAGACGCTCGCGGCCTGGTCCGCAAGAGCGGCGGGCTTTCCATCCCGCTGAGCATGGGCCGCCGCAACGACCTCCTCGACGCTGGCGGGCTTCACGCCCGCGCGCGTCAGCGTCGTCAGCACGCCGTCCCACCACGCATAGAAATCGGCGAGGTCGCGCGCGTCGCGCACATAGGGCGTGTGGCCCGGCTCCACCGAAGGCGAATGGAAGGAGATGGAGAAGATCTGCGTTCCAGCCTCGACGAGCAGCTCGATCGCCTGGATCGCCTCGTCGAGTGGTATGCCTTCGGGCGTCAGCGCCACGCGGCCGAGCAGCGAGGTGCGCGAGAGGAGACCGTTCAGGCGCGGCACGCGTGTCGCGAGTTCAAACGCCCGCTCACCGAACACCCGCAGGCCGCCGGTGAAGGTGGACGTCAGCGGAAGTTCGAGGAGTCTGCGTTCCGGCCCGGTCCAGTAAAGCTGCGGGCGGATGTTGCGGAAACTGGGGCCGCCTTCGTCGCTGTAGTCGAAATAGGGCCGAACGGACACGTCCATCCGGTAGCCGAGCTCGTCGAGGAGCGCCTCCGTGTTCGGCCCCACACCATAGCGCCCTGCCCTGTAAACGATCGGCGCCGCGCCGAAATTCTCGTCGATGGCCTCGGTCAGCGCCTTGATCTTGGCGCGCTCCACCTCGCGCGGCAGGTTGCCGGGGAAGCTGTTGGGACCGCCAACGCGTTCGAGGAACGGCGGATTCACCCACGGATGCAGCTGCGTGCCGATCGTGGCGCCGTCATTTTCTGAGAGTGCGCGCAACACCTCTACGCTCTCGGGAGTCGTCGCCACCGGATAATCGACCATGTACGCGGGCTTGATATCGAAGCCGCGCATCAGGCTGTGCACCTTGGGCAGCGACTTCACCGATTTCACCGATGTCGAATCGCGGCTCTTGGGCTGCGTCCAGTCGAACTCCTCTTCGGTGTCGACGAAAACGAGCACGCGCTGGCCGAATTCCGGGCCGAACGAGATGTATTGATTTTCCGAGGGGGCCAGCATGTCGCGACAATAAGCGTTCGGACGTTTCCGGCAAGTAAAGCTGCAGAAAGGGAAGGTTTCGGAACGGGTTAGGTCCCCGGCTTCTTGGGAGGGAGGGAGGTGAAGCCGGGGACCCGTCTACCGAGGCCCGCGGGGAGGGAGGGGAGCGGGCCTTCGATTTCCGTTGCAGCGGTGTGTTGCTGCGTTGGGAGTGATGTACGGGAAGCCCGGCCTATTGTGCACTGCCGCAAATCACAATGCAGCTATGCACCCAGCGTATAACTCTCGTCGATATCGAGCGTCGCAGGGATCATTTTCTCAATGAGAAAATCTCTCAAGACTTTGATTCGTATCGCATTTCTCAGTTCCGGAACATAGACGAAGTACGTGCGGAATACTGGCCCCTGCACCTCGGGAAGGATTACCTTCACCCGCCCCGACGCGCGGATCAAATAGCTCGGCAATGCTGCGATGCCCACACCCGCTTCCACCGCCTGCAAAATACCGAACACACTGTTGACGACGAGCACGGGACGGCGCGGGGGCCCCTGATGGCCGACATCCTGAATCCAGTTGACCCCGCGAATCGTCGAGGGCGCGGTTTCGCCGAAGGCGATGATGCGGTGATGGTCGAGATCGCCGATCGTCTGGGGAACGCCGTAACGCGCAAAATAGTCGGGTGAACCACACAGGCGGTAACGGATCGCGGCGAGCTGCCGCTGGACGAGATCGTTCTGCGTCGAAGGATGAAAGCGGATGGCGACGTCCGCCTCGCGCTTCTGAAGATCGAGATCGTCGTCCGCGAGCACCATGTTGATCTGGATGTCCGGGTAACGCTCCAGAAATTCCGGGAGCATGGTCGGCAGCCAGGTCGAGCCGAACGACATGGTCGTCGTCAGCCTGATTTCGCCGGTCGGCCGGTCTTTCGACAGGTCGATCGCCTGCCGCGTCCGCTCGACCCGCTCGAACATCTCGGTCGTCGTCGCGGCAAGCTGCTCGCCCTCGTGCGTCATCGCCAGGCCACGCGCGTGGCGGTGGAACAGCTTGGCGCCGAGCATATCTTCCAGCGAAGCGATCTGGCGTGACAGCGCCGGCTGGCTCATGCCCAGCCGGCGCGAGGCCTCGGTAAAGCTGCCCGCTTCCGATACCGTGTGAAAAAGCCTGAGCTTTTCCCAGTCAAGCACGGCTACTCGGCCGCTTCCGCGAGCCCGGCTTCGTGGTGCGCGAGGAAACGCTCAGCCTCAAGCGCCGCCATGCAGCCCATGCCGGCCGCCGTCACGGCCTGACGGAACACCTTGTCCTTCACGTCGCCCGCCGCGAACACGCCGGGCACGGAGGTCGCCGTGCTGTCGGGCGCGGTGAGGATATAGCCCTCCCCGTCCATGTTCAGCTTGCCCTTGAACAGCGCCGTCGCCGGATCGTGGCCGATCGCGATGAACAGGCCGTCGACGTCGAGCGCACGGTCGGCCGCGCCGTTCGTGCCGCGCAGCTTGATGCCGGTAACGCCCAGCGGGTCGCTGGCGCCGATCACCTCGGCAATCTCTGCGTTCCACACCGCCTCGACCTTCGGATTGGCGAGCAGGCGGGCCTGGTTCGTCTTGTCCGCGCGCAGTTCGTCGCGGCGGTGGATGAGATATACCTTTTGCGCGAAGTTGGTGAGGAACAGCGCTTCCTCCACGGCCGTGTTGCCGCCGCCGACCACCGCGACGGTCTTGCCGCGATAGAAGAAGCCGTCGCAGGTCGCGCAAGCCGAAACGCCGAAGCCGCGAAAGCGACCTTCGCTCTCAAGCCCGAGCCAACGCGCCTGTGCGCCGGTCGCGATCACGACCGTGTCGGCAAGGTAGATGGTCCCCGAATCGAGCGTCAGGCGGAACGGCCGGCGCGAAAAATCCACGTCGGTGACGATATCATCGACAATCTCGGCGCCCACGTGCTTCGCCTGCGCCGCCATTTTCTCCATGAGGTCGGGGCCCATGATCACCGATTCGCCCGGCCAGTTCTCTACATCGGTGGTGATGGTAAGCTGTCCGCCCGGCTGCAGGCCCCGGATGATGACGGGATTGAGCGCCGCGCGCGCCGCATAGACGCCAGCCGTATATCCGGCCGGACCCGAACCGATCACCGCAACGCGAACCTGCTTCGTTTCACCCATCACACCTCATCCCTGCTGCCGAAAAGTCGGACAGGAGATGTAGTCTCTGGATGCGCGAATTACGAGGCCTCGCTTGCGTCTTCATCCTGACGCTGCGGCGGCTGCCCGAGCGGGATCGAAAGCTCGAAAACATGAGGCGCCAGCCGGAACGTGCCGCCCACGGTCGCGGCAAGGCTGCCGACCAGTTTGAGCCCGAAGCCGATGCCCAGTACGGGCGCTGCGTCCTCGCCGCCGGGGATCCCCGCAGGATCGAACAGCTCGTCCTCGCTCTTGCCGAGCGTGGCACGCGGCCGGGTCACAGCGACGCGAAGGGCGCCGCCCTCGGCCTGGACGATCACCAACACCGATTCGTCGGTTGCCGCAGAGGCGACCGCTGCGGTGAGCAGCCGCGCCAGCGCGCGCTCGAAGACCGAGGAATCCGAAGCGACGGCGGGGATATTGTCAGCCACAAACGGCACCAGCGCCACGTGCCGATCGGCGGCGAGCCCTTCGTAACGCGCAACCACTTCGCGAGCCTTCGCGCCCGCGTCGAACGTACCGAGGCCCGGCCGGTAACGTCCCTGTTCGATGCGCGCGGCATCCGAGAGATCGTCGAATGCACTCAGCAGCTTTTCGGCCTGCTTCAGGATATTGCCCGCCTGCGATCGATATTCGACCCCCGCTTCGCCGAGGATTTCACCCTCGATCAGCTGCGCGAAGCCGATAATGGCGTTGAGCGGCGTGCGCACCTCGTGCGCCATCGTCGCGAACGCCTCGCTCGACGCACCCGTGCCGAAGAGGCCCGCCGCCTGCGACGCCGCCGCAGCAATGCGCTCGGGCGGATCGAGCGCGATCGCGCTTCCCCAATAACCCGTGAAGCGCCCGGTCTTGCGATCGAACTGCGGCAGGCCGGACATGCGCCAGCGCCCCGGAAGCCCAAGCTCCGGCTGGCAGGTGACGATCACGTCGCGGAACGGCACGCGGCGCTCCGCCGCGCGGCGCACCTGCCCGCTGCCGTCCGGCGCATCGAACTCGACAAGCCAGTGGCCGACAAGCTGAGGAGGGGTCGCCGGGCTTTCGATGAGAATGCCCTGCTCGTCGCAGCGCCATGTCCAGCGGCGTTCCAGTTCCTCGACCGGGCTTTCGCGCGGTTCGGGGGTAGCGTCCCCCGTGGCCTCGCCCTCTTCAGGCTCGTGCCCGCGCGAACGGAACGCCGAAATCCGGTCCAGCAGTTCCTTTATCTGGCTGCGCCCCGATTCGAGCGCCGGGGCGGCCGGCTCATCAAGCACTGCGGGCGGCATCGCGGGCGCGAAGCGAGCCTTGTCGACCACGGCGGCAGGCGTTGCGGCAATCGCGGCATCGGGGACGAACAGCCGTTCAGCCCCACCCCCCGCAGCAGCGCCTGCCCGCCCCGAGAGCAGCTCACGCACCGGCCCCGGCAGATCGCGGCGCGAAAGCATCCCGGCATGAAGGTGTTTGGGCGCGCGCCTTGCCAGGCGCCACCATTCGGGCTCGTCGAGGCGCGCGACCTGCAGCATCCGATCGTAGTGGTGCGAAACATGGCCCCGGAACAGGCGCAGATGCAGGCTCCGCGCACCCGCGCGCGCCGCCTTGTCGATCATCGCGTTCCTCAGCGATTCGGGCACATCCCGGCTCAGCCGCGACAACGCCCGCAGCGCACGCCGCCGCAGACGCGCATCCGCGCAATCCCGGCGCTGGAGCGACAAGTCGATGAGCTGACGAAAGGCAGCCGCGCGGGCGTCGGGAGAATCCCGCTCCGCCAGCGCAACGGCTGTTCTTATTGTATCGTCGTGGCGCATCGCGGAGTCGCGGAGTCCTTTCGGGAACGTAATGTGTCCCGTTCGGGGGGAATTTTGAAGCCTTCCGGTTAAATCCGCCTTTACGACGTGTTCGAATTGCGCTTCTCCGCAACTATATTATAACCATTTGCAACAAATCATTGAAAGGTTGCGGCGAATGCCGTCGAATCGACATATTATCGACGAAACTGACCGGATCGTTTTGAAAAGCCTTCAGGATGAGGGCCGGCTCACCAACGTCGATCTCGCCGCGCGCGCGGGGCTCACCGCGCCGCCGACGCTCCGCCGCGTCCGCGCGCTCGAAACCGCCGGGATCATCCGCGGCTACCATGCGGACCTCAATCCCGAAGCGCTCGGCTACAGCATCATGGTCTTCGCGATGGTCAGCCTGAAGAGTCAGGCCGAGAATGACCTCCGCGCCTTCGAGGAGCACGTCGCCCAGCTCCCGCCGGTTCGCGAGTGCCACATGCTGAACGGCGAGATCGATTTCATCCTGAAGATCGTCGCGCACGACCTTCAGGAGTTCCAGCGCTTCCTCACCGCGCATCTCACCTCGGCGCCGAATGTCGAGCACGTGAAAACGTCGCTCACCATCCGCACCTCGAAGAACCAGCCGGGCATTCCCGTCGACGACGCCTGAAATCTACCAGATCTTGCCGGGTACGACCGGATGCGAGGCGGATAACCCGCCGTCAACCGCGACCGCCTGCCCGTTCACATAGGACGCATCGTCCGAGACGAGGAACGCCGCCAGCCGCGCCACCTCGATCGGCTGCGCCGCGCGTTTCAGCGGGTTGAGCTGGCCGATCTTGCCTTCGGTGCCGCGCTCTCGCGCCATGTCGAACATCGGCTGCGTCATCCCGGTCTCGATGACACCGGGGCAGATCGCGTTGATGCGGATGCCCGTGCCCGAAAGCTGGTAGGCGCTCGTCTGCACGAAGTTGATCACGCCAGCCTTGGAGGCGCTGTAGGGCGAGCCCCCCGCGCCCGAGCGGATACCCGCAACCGAGGCCGTGCAGAGGATCGCCCCCTTCCCCGTCTTCACCATCTCGCGCGCGGCGGCCTGCACCAGCAGGAACACGCCGATCAGATTCACGCGCAGCACCTGTTCCCACTCGCTGACCTCAAGGTCGAGCAGGCGGGTCATACCGCCGGATATCCCTGCGTTGGCAAAGGCGATGTCGAGCGGTCCGTCCGCCGTCGCCGCCGCAACGAGGCTATCGACGAAGCTCTTGTCGCCGACGTCTCCGATGAAGGCCGTGGCCGCATTCCCGATCTCGGCGGCCACATCGCGAACCGCCTCGCTGCGGTCGGCGATGAAGACGCGCGCGCCCTCTTCCGCGAAAAGCCGCGCGCTCGCGCGGCCGATGCCACTCGCCGCGCCCGTGATGATCGCCGTCTTGCCTGCGAGCTTGCCCATGTACGCCTCCTCTGATCCAGGGGGCCACTTGTGACGTAACATCATCGCGGCGTCAGCTATGAAAACGGTCATCCTTGCGCGGTGGCATCGCCGCGCGTCAGCCCGAAAAAGGACACCGCGGCGATGACCAGCGACAGGCACATCACGGCCGCCATGGGAACCGCCGTCCCGTCCGCGAACAGGCTGGTAATCGTCATCGCGAGGCCGCCCACGGTGAACCCGGTGGCCCCCATCAGCGCACTGACCGAGCCCGACCGGGCCGGATCGACACTGAGCGCGCCCGCGCTCGCGTTGCCCATGATGAAACCGAAGCTGGAAAGGATGCCCAGCAGCATCACCATGACCGCCGCAAGCCCGCCGACATTGAGTAGCGCAAGCGCGAGAAGTGCGAACCCGAACAGCGCGGCAACGATACTCGCAACCGCAAGGACGCTGTCGGCCCGGAAGCGTGCAAGGGCGACGCGGTTCAGCTGGCTCGCAACGATAAGGCCAAGCGCGTTGACCCCGAAGAGCCAGCCGAAGCCGGTGGGCGAAATGCCATAGGTGCCCATGATGAGCGCCGGTGACGCCGAAATATAGGTAAACAGGCACGCGCTGTTGCAGGCGCTCGCGAGCAGGTAACCGAGCAGCTTGCGGTTGGTCGCCAGCAACGCCAGCGCGGCGATCGGATGCTCGCCCCGCGCTGTCGCTTCGGTTGCATCGGAGCGCGTTTCGCCGAGGCGAAACACGATGGCGTAGAGCATCAAGAGCCCGAACAGCGTCATGAAGATGAAAATCGCCCGCCAATTCGTCACCACCATCAGGTAGCTGCCGAGCAGCGGCGCCAGCACCGGCGCCAGCCCGAACACGAGCATGATCATCGAGAACACCCGCGCCGATTCCTGATGATCGAACACGTCACGGACGATGGCGCGCGAGATCACCATCCCGGCGCAGGCCCCGAGCCCCTGTCCGAAGCGAAGCGCGGCAAGCATGTTGGGCGACGCCGCAAACGCACACAATATGGATGCCAGCACATAGATGGCGATGCCCGCGATCAGCGGCGGCCGCCGCCCAATCCGGTCCGAAAGCGGCCCGTAGAACAGTTGACCGAGCGCAAGGCCCGCAAGGAAGGTCGCCAGCGAGCGTTCGACAACACCGTCGGACGCCCCGAAATCGGCCGCGATCACGGGAAGCGCGGGCAGGTACATATCGATCGAGAGCGCACCGAACGCCGTCAGGCCGCCCAGAAGGACGACCATGCCCAGCGGCGATTTCGACGCATTTTCTCGCGAAGTTCCGTGCACGCTTCCTGTTCCTCTAGGCGGGTGACTCTCCGCACAGGTGCCACTATGCGTGATCGCCGATTCGGGCCATCGGATGGAGAAATGCCGCTATGACTGCCATCAACGACGTTGTCGACCTCTCCCGCGACGGGGAAATCGCCGTAATCACGGTGAATTCCCCGCCCGTAAACGCGCTCTCGGCGCCGGTGCGCGACGGCATCGCGGAGGGTGTGACGTCAGCGGTCGCCGATCCCGACGTGAAGGCGATCGTGCTCATCTGCGCGGGCCGCACGTTCATCGCGGGCGCCGACATCACCGAGTTCGGGAAGCCGCCGCGCGGCACGAGCCTGCACCAGATGATCGATGTAATCGAAAGCGCGACGAAGCCCGTGATTGCCGCGATCCACGGCACCGCACTCGGCGGCGGTCTCGAAACCGCGCTAGGCGCGCACTACCGCGTCGCCGTGCCGTCCGCGAAGCTCGGCCTTCCCGAAGTGAAGCTCGGCCTTCTTCCAGGCGCGGGCGGCACGCAGCGCCTGCCGCGCGTCGTCGGTGCAGAGGCCGCGCTCAAGATGGTCACATCCGGGAACCCGATCGGCGCGAAGGCCGCGCTCGAGTCGGGTCTTGTCGATGAACTGGTCAATGAAGCCGACCTTCGCGGCGGCGCAGTCGTCTTCGCGCAGAAGGTCGTCGCCGAAAATCGCCCGCTCAGGAAGATTCGCGACCGCAGCGTCGCTGCCGATCCTGCGTTGTTCGCCGAATTCCGCGCCGCGAATGCCCGCAAGTTCCGTGGCTTCGACGCGCCCGAGGCCAATATCAAGTGCATCGAGGCCGCCGTCACCCTGCCCTTCGAAGAGGGCATGAAGCGCGAACGTGAGCTGTTCATGGGGCTGATGACGGGCACCCAATCCGCCGCGCAGCGCCACATCTTCTTTGCCGAGCGTCAGGCCGCCCGCATCAAGGATCTGCCCGAAGGCACCACCACGCGCCCCGTGAAGTCGGTCGGCGTGATCGGCGCGGGCACGATGGGCGGCGGCATTTCCATGAACTTCCTGTCGGCGGGCATCCCCGTCACGATCGTGGAAACGAACCCGGAAGCGCTCGATCGCGGCGTCGGCATCATGCGCAAGAACTATGCCGCAAGCGCCGCCAAGGGCGCACTGAAGCCCGAAGCGGTCGAGGCCAACATGGGGCGCCTCACCCCTGTGCTCGACCTCGAAGCGCTGAAGGATTGTGACCTCATCATCGAGGCCGTGTTCGAGGACATGGCCATCAAGAAGGAGATTTTCGCGAAGCTCGACCGCATCGCGAAGCCCGGCGCGATCCTGGCCAGCAACACTTCGTACCTTGATGTCGACGAGATCGCTTCGGCCACGTCGCGGCCGCAGGATGTGGTCGGCCTCCACTTCTTCTCACCGGCGAACGTGATGAAGCTGCTGGAGGTCGTGCGCGGCGCGAAGACGGCGCCTGACGTGCTCGCCACCGCGATGGGCCTCGCCAAGACGATCGGCAAGGTCGCGGTCGTCGCCGGTGTCTGCTTCGGCTTCATCGGCAACCGTATGCTCCGCGCCCGTCAGGATCAGGCGCAGGCGCTCATTCTTGAAGGCGCGATGCCGTGGGATGTCGACCGCGTGCTTTACGACTTCGGTTTCCCGATGGGGCCATTCCAGATGGCCGACCTCGCCGGGCTCGACATCGGCTGGAACGCTGCGACCTCCAAGGGCGAAACCGTGCGCGACCGGCTCTGCGAGGCGGGCAAGCGGGGGCAAAAGACCGGCAGCGGCTTCTACGATTACGACGAGAAGCGCAACCGCACGCCCTCCAAGGTCGCCGAGGAGATCATCCTCGCCAAGTCTGCAGAGCTCGGCATCGCGCGCCGGCAGATTTCGGATGCAGAAATCCTCGAACGCTGCCTCTATCCGATGATCAACGAAGGCGCGAAGATCCTGGAGGAAGGCATCGCGCAGCGTCCATCCGACATCGATGTCGCGTGGATCTACGGCTACGGCTTCCCGGTCTACCGCGGCGGCCCGATGTTCTACGGCGACACCGTGGGCCTCAAGGCCCTGCTCGATGGCCTCGAAAAGTACGAGAAGGTCCACGGCGCGGCCTTCAAGCCCGCCGCGCTTCTCACGAAGCTCGTGGCCGAAGGGAAGGCCTTCCGCGACCTAAACTAAGCCATACGCGGAACAATCTGGCGACTGCTTCGCTCTACTGGCTCAGGTTCAGCGCCTGAGCCAATAGAGGGAGTTCGCCATGAATCTCATTCTTGTGCTTATTGTGGGCGGTGTGATCGGCTGGGTAGCCAGCATGATCATGCGCACCGATGCTCAGCAAGGTCTTTTTCTCAACATTGTCGTGGGTGTCGTCGGCGCACTGATCGCCGGCTTCCTGCTCGGCGGCGGTGCCTCGATCATGAACGCGCCGCTTAACCTCATGACCATCTTGTGGTCGTTGCTGGGAGCGGTCGTGCTGCTCGCGATCGTTAATCTGGTTCGTCGCGGCGCCGTCCGCTAGCGTCACGCCACCACAATCGAAAAGGGCGCCCCCCGATGGAGGCGCCCTTTTTTTGTTCACGCTTCGGAGCGAAACTTCAGGATCTTGCCGGGCTCGCGCGGCGGCTCACCCTTGGGCAGCGCATCGATATGCTCCATGCCCTCGATCACTTCGCCCCACACCGTGTATTGGCGGTCGAGGAAGCGGGCATCGTCGAAGCAGATGAAGAACTGGCTGTTGCCCGAGTTGGGATTGGCGCTGCGCGCCATCGAGCAGACCCCGCGCACATGCGGCACCTCGTTGAACTCTGCCTTGAGATCGGGCTTGTCTGAGCCGCCCATGCCCGTACCGGTGGGATCGCCGCCCTGCGCCATGAAGCCGGGAATCACGCGGTGGAAGACGACGCCGTCGTAAAAACCTTCGTCCGCAAGCGTCTGGATGCGCTCGGCATGGCCCGGCGCCACATCGGGGCGAAGGCGGATTTTCACGTCGCCCGTTTCGAGCGTCATCACGAGTGTATCGGTGGTCACGGCATATCCTTTTTGCTGATATAGGGCTTGCCGCGTCCCTAGCCGTTGGGCAAAAGCACGCGCAAGTGAATAAGGGCGGTTAGCTCAGTTGGTAGAGCATCTCGTTTACACCGAGAGGGTCGGCGGTTCGAGCCCGTCACCGCCCACCACCTTCCCTGCGGAACCTCGAAACCTCCTCGCCCGTTGAGCGGAAAACCGCAACGGAAGGATCCGCATGACAGACGTTTTCAAGCTTTTGAAGGCCGACCACGACAGGCATCGCGAGCTTCTCGCCGCGCTCGACGACATGAGAGGCGAGAGCCCGGAGCGGCGCGAACTCTTCGAAGCCTTTCGTATCGAGGTCAGCGCGCACGCGAACGCCGAGGAGCAATCGCTCTACGCCGTCATGCTCGGCAATCCCGATCTTCAGAAGGAAGGCCGCCATTCCGTCGCGGAGCACAAGGAGATCGACGATTTCCTTGAAGAGCTTCAGGAGGCCGACATGGCGACTCCCGAATGGGATGCCACCTTCCGCAAAATGAAGCACCGCTACGAACACCATATCGACGAGGAGGAAGAAGACATCTTTCCCGCCGCCGAGGACGCGCTTTCGCACGCGTGCGAGCAGGAACTGGGCGCCGTGTTCGCGAAGCGAAAGGTCGCCGAAAAGGCGGAAATCCGAGCTGAGTCGTGATGGAAATGGTGGGCGCGACAGGGATTGAACCTGTGACCCCTCCCGTGTGAAGGGAGTGCTCTACCGCTGAGCTACGCGCCCGCCGGATGTACCGGACCGGCGGAGCAGATACGGGTCAGGCCGCTGCCTGTCCAGCCCGTTTCTACCCAAACATGCCCCCAAAACGCGAAGGGCGCCGCAGATGCGACGCCCTTCGTTTAAAACCCTTGCGGGCGCGGACTTAGTTGACCGCGTCCTTCAGGCCCTTGCCGGCCTTGAACTTGGGCTGCACGCTGGCGGCGATCTTCATCGTTTCGCCCGTGCGCGGGTTACGGCCCGTCGAAGCCTTGCGCTTCGCCGTCGCGAAGGTGCCGAAGCCGACGAGACGAACCTCGTCGCCCTTCTTCAGGGCCTTCGTGATGCTCTCGAACACGGCCTCAACGGCCTTGCCCGCGTCGACGCGCGAAAGACCTGCTGCGTCCGCAACCGAGCCGATAAGTTCCTGCTTGTTCATTCCCTGTACCCCCAAGACGGAAGAGTGGTTGGATCGGCGAATAAAAGCCGGGCGCCATGTAAGTGCCCGGCTTTGTGAGAGTCAAAGGGAAAACCGCAGAATTTGGGGCTTTCCCGAACTTTTTATCGCTTTTTCGTCTCAATGGCGGACGGAAAGGTCTCCAGCCTCCGAAGCCGGCGCCACGGCGGGCGCCGGAAGCACCGGTTCGACCCACTCGATCGGCTCGACGGGGCGTGCCAGCGCCACGGAAAGCACCTGATCGACGTGACTCACGGGACGAATCGTCAGCCCCTCCTTCACGTTCGCCGGAATGTCCGCGAGGTCCTTCTCGTTCTCCGCCGGAATGAGCACGGTGGTGATGCCGCCGCGCAACGCTGCGAGCAGCTTCTCCTTAAGCCCGCCGATCGGCAGCACGCGGCCGCGCAGCGTCACTTCGCCGGTCATCGCCACCTCCTTGCGTACCGGAATCCCGGTCAGCGTCGAGATGATCGAGGTGACCATGGCGACACCGGCTGACGGGCCATCCTTCGGCGTCGCGCCTTCGGGCACGTGCACGTGGATGTCCTTCACCTGGAACACCGTCGGCTTGATACCGTACTGCGGCGCACGCGATTTGATGAACGAGTTCGCGGCCTCGATCGATTCCTTCATCACCTCGCCGAGCTTACCGGTCGTGCGGATCGCGCCCTTGCCGGGCACCGTCACAGCCTCGATCGTCAGCAGTTCGCCGCCAACCTCGGTCCACGCAAGGCCCGTGGTCGCGCCGACCTGGTCCTCTTCCTCGCCGATGCCGAAGCGGAACTTGCGGACACCCGCATAGTCGCCGAGGTTATCGGGCGTAATCGTGACCTTTTCGGCCTTGCCTTCCAGGATCTGGCGCAGCGCCTTTCGTGCCAACCGCGCCAGTTCGCGCTCCAGCGTGCGGACACCCGCCTCGCGCGTGAAGTAGCGGATGAGGTCGCGCAGCGCCTCGTCCTCAATCGCGAACTCGCCATCCTTCAGGCCGTGCGATTCGATCTGCTTGGGCAGCAGGTGCGCCTTGGCGATCTCCAGCTTCTCGTCTTCGGTGTAGCCCGACAGACGGATGATCTCCATGCGGTCCAGCAGCGGCTGCGGCATGTTCAGGCTGTTCGCCGTCGTCACGAACATCACGTCCGAAAGGTCGTAATCGACCTCCAGATAATGGTCGTTGAACTTGGCGTTCTGTTCCGGATCGAGCACTTCGAGCAGCGCCGACGACGGATCGCCACGGAAATCCTGGCCGAGCTTGTCGATCTCGTCGAGCAGGAACAACGGGTTTGACGTGCCGGCCTTCTTCAGATTCTGGATGATCTTGCCGGGCATCGAGCCGATGTATGTGCGCCGGTGGCCGCGAATCTCGGCCTCGTCGCGCACGCCGCCCAGCGACTGGCGAATGAACTCGCGCCCCGTCGCCTTGGCGATCGAACGGCCGAGCGAGGTCTTGCCGACGCCGGGAGGACCGACGAGGCACAGGATCGGCCCCTTCAGCTTGTTCGCACGGGTCTGCACGGCGAGATATTCAAGGATACGCTCCTTGACCTTGTCGAGGCCGTAGTGATCCTCATCGAGGATTTTCTCCGCGGCCTTGATGTCCTTGCGAACCTTGGTCTTCTTGCCCCACGGCAACGCCAGTAGCGTGTCGAGGTAGTTACGCACCACCGTCGCTTCGGCGGACATCGGCGACATCGCCTTCAGCTTCTTCAGCTCGCCTTCCGCCTTGTCGCGGGCTTCCTTCGAAAGCTTGGTCTTCTTGACCTTCTCGGCCAGTTCGTCGACCTCGCTGCGGCCCTCGTCGTCGCCGTCGCCCAGCTCGCGCTGGATCGCCTTCAGCTGCTCGTTGAGGTAATATTCGCGCTGGGTCTTCTCCATCTGCCGCTTCACGCGGTTGCGGATCTTCTTCTCGACCTGCAGCACGCCCATCTCGCCTTCCATGAAGCCGAAGACCATCTCCAGCCGCTTGCTGGGCGAGCGTTCGGAAAGCAGCGCCTGCTTGTCCGCGATCTTGAGGCTGAGGTTGGACGCGATCGTGTCGGCAAGCCGCGAGGGCTCCTCGATCTGGCCAACCTGCACGACGACTTCCGGCGCAACCTTCTTGTTGAGGCGCACGTACTGTTCGAAATGCTTAGTCGCCGAGCGCACGAGCGCTTCGAGGTCGGCCTCGTCGGCGTCCTCTTCCTCGACCGGGGCGACATCCGCCTCCAGGTAAGCGTCTTCGACGCGCACCGCCGTCACTTCGGCGCGGTGCTGCCCCTCGACGAGAACCTTCACGGTGCCGTCGGGCAGTTTCAACAGCTGCAGCACCGTGGCGACGGTGCCGACATCATAGAGATCCTTGCCTTCGGGGTCTTCCTCGGCAGGGTCGCGCTGCGAGAGCAGCAGGACGTTCTTGTTGGCCGTCATCACCGCTTCGAGCGCCGCAACGGACTTTTCGCGCCCGACGAACAGCGGCACGATCATCTGCGGGAAAACCACGATGTCGCGCAGCGGGAGAACGGGATAGGTCTCGGTCATTCTCTCAACAACTCCAAAGCCGGGCGCGGCACCAACGGCGGGCCGCACCACTTCGTGTCCCAATATGGGCACGGTCTTCACGCCGCACAATGGCGACCCTACATGCTTTCACTGAAGAGGGAGTGAATTCTCGTTTCGCAAATGAAAAGAGCGGACCCACCGGGCCCGCCCTTTCCGCTCGTCTCTTGTGAAGCGATCAGAACTCGAACTTCACACCTACACGGATCTGGTAGAGCGACTGCTTCGCCTGATTCTGCACGGTGATATTTGGCTCGGAGAAGCCCGAGTAGCGATACTGTGCGCAGGTCTGGCTCGAAGCCGTATTCGCGACGCCGGCCGTCCCCGTCGGCGTCGCAACCGCCAGGCACTGCACGTTGACCGTGGCAGACTGGTACGCAAACGCCACCTGGCGCTGAACGCCCCAGTCGTTGTTGATCATGTTCAGCACGTTCTCGATGTCCGCGAACAGCTTCACACGGCTCGATCCTACGAAAGTCGGCACTTCCTGTTCGAGGTGAAGGTCCACCTTCCACAAGCTCGGCGAACGCTGGGTGTTCTTCGAGATGATGCTGCCGCGATACTTCGAGAGGCCGTTCTCGTCGATGAAGGTGTTGAAGGCTGCTTCCGTCGCCGCACTGTCGAAGCTGACCAGCGGATCGCTCGCCGTCGGCACATAGAGCAAGTAGCGCGTGTTGGTGCCATTGGTGCCGAACACCGGCGAACGGCCGGTCGAAGTGTCACGCATCGTCAGGCTGTAGGGACGACCGGTGCGATACTCGCCGAAGAGCGCAAAGCGGGTCTTGTAGTCCCCGAAGAACGCGTGTTCGTAGTCCACCGAGAACTTCAGCGAATGCTTCACCTCATAGATCGAAGTGCCGTAATCCGCGGCGTTCGGATCGGCCATCGTGGCGTTGCCGTAAAGCGATCCTGCAGTGGCGGACGTGATCGGGTTCACGTCCTTGATGTCCTGGAACGTGTAGCTCACGCTCGTCGTCAGGCCGAAATCCCACGCCTTTTCGACGCGGCCCACCGCGATGACCGAGCGGCCCTTGCTCGTCGAGGTAAGGACCAGATCCTGATTGGTCTGGTTGGTATCGCCGGGCAGAATGCCGGACGATGTGCGGCCATAGCGCGGGCGCCCGTCCGGCAGCGTACCGATCACGACCGAGCGTGCGTCGTAATACGTATTGGCGTGGGCCGTCTTGCCGTAAACAAGGTCGGCGCCCAGAAGCCAACCGTCGCCGAGCGCTCCGAAATCGGCGTCATAGTTCGCCGAAAGCGTCGCGCGCCATTGCGCCGGAAGCTCGTAGTCCGGATGGATAGCGTTGACCGGCGCCGCTGCGAGCGATGCGGTGTTGGTTTGCAGATAGCCGAGCACCAGCGGATCGAAAGCCGACGGGTTCACACCGTCCAGAGCCGCCGCGCAAAGCGCCGCGTCGCCGACGCCGCATCCCGCAGTCGATGCATCGCGCCGAATGTCGATGCTGTTCGTCAGCTGGCCCGTATTGGAAAAGCTGTTCGACAGGAACACATCCGGAGCGCCACCCGCGAACTTACCGACACCGCCACGAAGCACGAAACGGTTCGAAGGCTGCCAGTCAAAGCCGACCCGCGGCTGGAACACGCCCATGCCCTTGAAGGTCTTGGTGTTCGAAAAGCCGGCGCGGGCGAGGAAGTTCTCGTTGAATGGCACCCGGCTGTTGCTGCCCTGCAGGTCGTAGCGCGCACCGATCGAAAGCTGCAGCGTGTCGGTCGCGTGCCAATCGTCCTGCAGACCGAAGGTATAGGTCTGCGTGCTGAACCGCGCTGCGGCATCGTCCACGTCGCCGCTCGGCACGGCACCCGCAAGGCGGACGCGATTCGCGATTCCGGCTTCGAAGTCGGCGATCGAGTCGAAGTAGTATTCGCCGTTCGCGCGCTGCAGGAACAGATTGAAGACATCGACATCGGTGTAGCCGACAAGGAACTTGAAGCTGTGCGCCCCCGCCTCCAGCCGCGCCGTCAGGTCGATGGAGAGGTTTTCGGTGTTGAGCTGGTTCGCATGGCGACTCACGTCCGGCCCAAAGTACACGACGGGCGAGGACACCGACGTGTTGCCGCAAGACGTGCGATCGTTGCCGAGCGTTGAATCGTTGACCGAAACCGGGTCGAGGCAGACACCGATCTGACCGAAGCTCGTGTCTCCGAACGGCGTCTGGCCGCGGTTGTAATCGCGGTAAACAGCACGGAATTCGGTCGAGAAGGCGTCGGACCACTGCGAGTTGAGCTGGAACGTGCCCGAGTTGACCTCTTCGGTCAGTTCATAGCCATTCGAACGGTAGCCGAAGGTTGGACCCGTGTTCGACGTGCCCATGTTCTGGCTGAACTGCTGGTTGCCCTCGTTGCGAATGTAGGTAAGCGAGACGCGGTGGTCGTCGGTAACGTTCCAGTCCAGCTTCGCCGTCATCTTCTCGTCGGTTTCGCTCGCGCCCTGGAACACGCCGAGCGTGTCGTAGCCGTAGACCGACTGGGCGATCGCCGAGATGTCATCGACCTGCGTCTGCGTCAGACGCGGAATCTCCGTCGCGAAGCCCATGCCGGCGGGGCCTTCATCGATCGGGTCGCTTTCCTTGAGTTTCTCATAGGAGATCGCGAAGAACAGCTTGTCCTTCACGATCGGCCCCGAGAGGAAGCCGCCGTACTGCTTGGATGTGAAGTCGAGGTTCACCGGATTGCCGCGGATGCGGTCGCCCGTCAGGCTGTCGTTCGAATAGGTGTAGAAGGCCGAACCCGTGAACCGGTTGGTACCCGAGCGCAGCACGACGTTGACCGCGCCGCCCTGGAAATCGCCCTCGCTGACGTCATAGGGCGCGATCTTCACGGACATCTGCTCGATCGCATCGAACGGCACAGGGCCGCGCGACGTCGGCAGGCCGCCGTTGTTGATGCCGAAGTCGTCCGAGAACTGGATGCCGTCCACCGAGAAGCGGTTGAGACGGCCGTTCTGGCCGGCAATCTCGATCGTGCGCGCATTGGATGCGTCGATGCTGACGAATGGGTCGCGGCGGGCCATGTCGCGGATATCACGATTCACCGAGGCGACGCCTTCGATCTCGTTGCGACCAAGCGTCGTGATCGGCCCCTGGCTCTTCGAACCGGCGCCCGAAACCGAAGATGCGGTGACGGTGATGATCTCGGTGGCGTTGAGCTCGACAGGAACGCGGAACGGCTGACCGGCCGTGAGGAAGATGTCGGTGACCTGCGCCGTCTCGAACCCGGGAGCCGTCACCTCGACCGTGAACGGACCGCCGATGCGCAGACCTGATGCGGAGAAGGTGCCATCGGCGCTCGTCGTCGCGCGGGCGACGGTGCCCGAGGACACGTGCGTGATCAGAACATCGGCACCAGCAACGGGTGCCCCGGCGGCTTCCACGGTGCCCCGGACAGACGATGTCGTTTCCTGGGCAGAGGCGGGCGTCGCGAGAGCAACCACCAACGGCACCGATGCAACACTCGCTGCCAGCAAGATCTTGATCGCACGCATTTCCAATTTTCCCACTTTCGACGGTCACTGAATGATCGGTTGTGCAGGGAGGACCGCACCTCGCACACCCCTTCTCCGGGCCGCTTAGAGGTGCTTTGTTACAGAATTTCTGCCGGAGCAAGGCAAGATTGTGTTTCGAATGCTGCAGCGCAGCGTGTGACCATTTCGCCACATATTACCGGGTAAGCGCGCAAAAAAAACGGCGGCTCGCGGCCGCCGTTTGAAACAATAACACCGTGCAGCAGAATCAGGCGGCGTCGCCCGAAACCTTCTCCTTGGTCTTCTTCGCGAAAACCTTCACGGGCTCCTTGTTCCCGCCCACCACATCCTTGTCGATGCGGATCTCGTCGACATCGTCGAAGCTCGGCAGGTCGAACATGGTATCGAGCAGGATGCCTTCCATGATCGAGCGGAGGCCGCGCGCGCCGGTCTTGCGCTCGATGGCGCGTTTCGCGATCGCCATGAGCGCGTCGTCGGTGAACGAGAGCTTCACGTTCTCCATCTCGAACAGCTTCTGGTACTGCTTGACGAGCGCGTTCTTCGGCTCGGTCAGGATCTGGATCAGCGCCTTTTCGTCGAGGTCTTCCAGCGTCGCGATCACCGGCAGGCGGCCGACGAACTCGGGGATCAGGCCGAACTTCAGCAGGTCTTCCGGCTCGCAGTTCTTCAGGACCTCACCCGTGCGGCGCTCGTCCGGCGCGGCGACATAGGCGCCGAAGCCGATCGACTTGCCCTGCAAGCGGTCCGCGATGATGCGCTCAAGGCCCGCGAAGGCGCCGCCGCAGATGAAGAGGATATTCGTCGTGTCCACCTGCAGGAATTCCTGCTGCGGGTGCTTGCGGCCGCCCTGCGGCGGAACGCTCGCGGTGGTGCCTTCCATGATCTTCAGCAGCGCCTGCTGCACGCCCTCGCCCGAAACGTCGCGCGTGATCGAGGGGTTGTCGGCCTTGCGGCTGATCTTGTCGATCTCGTCGATATAGACGATGCCCCGCTGCGCGCGTTCGACGTTGTAGTCGCTCGCCTGAAGCAGCTTCAGGATGATGTTCTCCACGTCTTCGCCGACGTAGCCCGCCTCGGTGAGCGTCGTCGCGTCGGCCATCGTGAACGGCACGTCGAAGGTCTTGGCGAGCGTCTGCGCGAGCAGGGTCTTGCCGCAGCCGGTGGGGCCGACGAGCAGGATGTTCGACTTCGCCAGCTCGATCTCGGAGCCCTTGGCACCGTTGTTGAGCCGCTTGTAGTGGTTGTGAACCGCGACCGAGAGCACGCGCTTCGCCTGCGCCTGCCCGATCACATAGTCATCGAGGACGTCGCAGATTTCGCGCGGCGTCGGCACGCTGCCGTCGCTCTTCTTCGCAAGCGCGCCCTTCGTTTCCTCACGGATGATGTCGTTGCAGAGCTCGACGCATTCATCGCAGATGAACACCGTCGGCCCCGCGATCAGCTTCCTGACCTCGTGCTGGCTCTTCCCGCAGAATGAGCAGTAGAGCGTATTCTTGGAGTCGCCGCCGCCGCTGAGCTTGGTCATAAAACGCCTCTTCCGGCCTCCGCGCCGGTTTCTTTGCCGCTTGCCATCCTAGCGCGCACACACGCCGCTTCAATGGGCAATACGGTCACATTCCCGAAATATATAGCGCCGCCTTGTTCAACGGAACGTGAACGGGCGGGCAGCTTGTTCACGCCGCCCTGGCTTCCTGGTCGGCAGGCGACGGGCGCGTTTCGAACACCTCGTCGATGAGGCCGAAAGTCTTGGCTTCGTCCGCCGACATGAACTTGTCGCGCTCCACGGCAGACTCGATCGTTTCGACCGGCTGCTTGGTGTATTTCGCCATCAGCTCGTTCATGCGCGAGCGGATGCGCAGGATTTCGCGCGCCTGGATCTCGATATCGGTCGCCTGGCCCTGCGCGCCGCCCGAAGGCTGGTGGACCATGATGCGCGCGTTCGTGAGCGCGATGCGCATCCCCGGCTCACCCGCGGCCAGAAGAAAGGCGCCCATCGATGCGGCCTGACCGATGCACACCGTGCCGACGCGCGGACGGATGTATTTCATCGTGTCGTGGATCGCCATGCCCGCCGTGACGACCCCGCCCGGCGAGTTGATGTACATGAAGATATCCTTCTTCGGATTCTCCGATTCGAGGAACAGAAGCTGCGCCGTGATGAGCGACGCCATGTGGTCCTCGACCTGACCGGTCACGAAGATGATGCGCTCCCGAAGCAGCCGCGAATAGATGTCGAAGCTGCGCTCGCCCCGGTTCGACTGCTCGATGACGATGGGGACGAGAGCGTTCGTGAGGCTGCTGACGGGATCGATCATGAGTGTCCTTCGCGGGCGTTTGTCTGTTCCGATAACAGGATAGGTCGGCACAGGCGCGCCCGCTGTCAAGTGGGCGAAGTGGAGGCGAAGGAAGCCCGGGGGCCGGCATGGCCGCCCCCCGGCATCAGTTCGCTCGGTTCAGGCCTTCGCGGCTTTCTTGGCCGGGGCCTTTTTCGCTGGCTTTTTTTCAGGTTCCGCAGAGGCTTCAGTGGCTTCCGCCTTTGCGGCCGTTTTCTTGGCGGCGGGCTTCTTTTCGGCCTTCACCGCGTCTTCTTTCGGCTCGGCGTCATCCGCCTTCGCCGTCTTCTTGGCAGCCTTTTTAGGCTTGCCCTCCCCATGCTCGTGGTCGTGATGATCGTGGCCGCAGCCCGGACCGTGAACGTGGCCGGTCGGCGTCTCGTCGTCGTCCTCGATCGCCTGCTGCAGGTCCTCGCGGCTCACGCTGCGCTCGGTGAGTTCGGCCTTGCCGAGGAGCACGTCGACGACCTTGTCCTCATAGAGCGGCGCGCGGAGCTGCGCGGCGGCCATTGCGTTTTCCTGGAAGTATTTCACGACCTGCTGCTGCTGGCCCGGATAGCGCGCGGCTTCCTGGCCGATCAGACGGTTCATCTCGGCCTGCGTGACGTTCACGCCTTCCTTCTGACCGATTTCGGAGAGGAGCAGGCCAAGACGCACGCGGCGCTCGGCGATGCGGCGGTACTCGTCCTTGTCCTTCTCAAGCTCGGCGACCGCGGCGGCCGGATCTTCCTCGTGGCTCGCCTCGTGCTCCAGCTGCGCCCAGATCTGGCCGAACTCGGCCTCGACCATCGTCGGCGGCACGTCGAAATCGTGGTTGGCGGCGAGGTGATCGAGCAGCTTGCGCTTCAGATGCGTGCGGGTCATGCCCTGCAGCTCGGCGGAAATCTGGTCCTTCAGGATTTCCTTGAGCTTGTCGAGGCTCTCAAGGCCGAGATTGGTCGCGAGCGTGTCATCGATCGCGGCTTCTTGCGGCTGGCGCACTTCGGTGACGAGCACGTCGAACACCGCGGGCTTACCCTTGAGGTAGGCGACGTTGTAATCTTCCGGGAAGCTGACCTCGACCTTCACCTTGTCGTTCGCCTTCGCGCCGACAAGCTGGTCCTCGAAGCCCGGGATGAGGCGGCCGGAGCCGATCTCGATCTGCATCCCCTCGCCCTTGCCGCCTTCGAACTCCTCGCCCTCGACCGAACCGACGAAATCCATGACGACGACGTCGCCCTTTGCCGCCTTGTAGGTCTTCGGCGCGGCTTCGAAACGCTTCTGCTGGTCGGCGAAGCGCTTCAGCGCGTCTTCGATCTCCGCATCGCTCGGCTCAACGACGAGCTTTTCAAGCGCGATGCCCTCGATGTTCACCGACGTGATTTCCGGGAGCACTTCAAGCTCGACCGTGAACACGACGTCCTTGCCCTGCGCGTAGTCGTCCGCGAGCGCGACCGACGGCTGCATGGCCGGGCGCAGCTTCTTGTCGGCAACGAGCTTCTGCACGCCTTCCTGCACCGCGCTGTTCAGCGCTTCGCCGTGCATCGCTTCGCCGTGCATTTTCTTCACGAGGTTCTTCGGAACCTTGCCGGGACGGAAGCCGGGCATACGAATCTGGCCGGAGACCTGCGTGATCTGGGCATCGATGCGCGATTCGAGATCCTTGGCGGGGATCGTGACTTCGTACTGGCGCTTCAGGCCTTCGTTCGTCTTCTCGGCAATCTGCATTTCGTCAGTCGGCTTTCGTTCAAGAACCCAAGTATTTGGCCAAAGTCTGGTGCGGGCGAAGGGACTCGAACCCCCACGTCTTTCGACACCAGAACCTAAATCTGGCGCGTCTACCAGTTTCGCCACGCCCGCAGGTCCACCAAGGGGTGACCCCGGCGGCTTCGGCGGCGGTCTATACGCAGGCCCGCGTAAGGTGGCAAGGCTTAGGAGGCGGGCGCTTCCCGCACCGCGCCGATCAGGAACTCGATGTTGCCTTCCGGCCCCTTGATCGGGCTTTCGGTAATCCCGAGCACACGCCAGCCGGGCAGCGCACCGAGCCACGCCTCCACCTCGGCGCAGACACGGGCATGGACGGCAGGTTCGCGCACGACGCCGCCCTTCCCGACCTCGGCCGGCCCCGCCTCGAACTGCGGCTTGATGAGCGCCACGAGCCGCGCGCCGGGCGCGGCGAATTTAAGCGGCGTTTCCAGGACCTTGGCAAGGCCGATGAAGCTGGCGTCGCAAACAATGATGTCGACGTTTTCGGGTACTTGCTCCGCCGTCAGATGCCGCGCATTGGTCTTTTCGAGCACCACGACGCGCGGATCCTGCCGCAGCTTCCACGCAAGCTGGTTCGTGCCGACATCGACCGCATAGACCTTCGCCGCGCCGCGCGTGAGCAAAACGTCAGTAAAACCCCCGGTTGAGGAACCCACATCCATCGCGACCAGCCCCGCGGGATCGACCTCGAAATGGTCGAGGCCCTTTTCGAGCTTGAGCCCGCCCCGCGAGACCCACGGATGATCCTTGCCGCGTACGTCAAGCGCCGCGTCCTCGGCCACCGCCTCCCCTGCCTTGGCAACCTTGCGCTCTCCGACAAACACCAGCCCCGCCATGATGAGCGCCTGCGCCTTCGCCCGGCTCTCCACGAGCCCGCGCGCGACGAGAAGCTGATCTATGCGAGTTTTGGGCATAAACTCTTAAAGTGCCTTAGGCCGGATTTGCGTCACCTTGTACGGCATTCCAGCCTTGTCGTGCGTGGTCCACTCGCCGCACTGCTCGCCGTTCTCGAACCATCCCGAACGCAGTTTCGTGCCGTCCTTGCGGAACCACTCCCAATATCCCGTCATCCGGCCATCGAGCATCTGCCCGCGCGCCCAAAGGCTGCAGTCCTTGTGGTTCTTGATGAACGGAACCGGGTTCGACGTCACCGTCAGGCCCGCGCGCCCTCGGTCACGTTCGTGCTGTTGTGGCGGAGCGCCGTGAGCACGGTCTTGACGATTCCCGCCGCGTCCAGCCCCGCCTCGGCATATTGCTTCTCAGGGCTGTCCTGCTCCTGAAACACGTCCGGAAGGCGTATGGTGCGGATCTTGAAGCCGGCATCGAGCAGGCCCGTGTCCGATGCCATGGTGAGGACATGCGCACCGAGACCGCCGATGGCGCCCTCCTCCACGGTCACCACCACGTCGTGCGTCGCGGCGAGCTTGCGGATCAGCGCGTCATCGAGGGGCTTTGCGAAGCGAAGGTCGGCGACCGTCGTCGAGAGCCCCTTGGCATCAAGTTCGTCCGCGGCTTTCAGCGCTTCGCCGAGACGGGTGCCGAGCGACAGGATCGCGACCTTGCGGCCTTCGCGGACAATACGGCCCTTGCCGATCTCCAGCCGCTCCGGCGTTTCGGGAAGCGCGAGGCCGATGCCGCTGCCGCGCGGATAGCGGAACGCGATCGGGCCGTCGTCGTAGAGCGCCGCGGTGTGCACCATGTGGACAAGCTCAACCTCGTCCGCTGCCGCCATCACCACCATGTTGGGCAGTGTGGCGAGGTAGGTGACGTCAAACGAGCCCGCGTGCGTGCTGCCGTCCGCACCCACGAGGCCCGCGCGGTCGATCGCGAAGCGCACCGGCAGGTTCTGGATCGCGACGTCGTGGACGACCTGATCGTAGGCGCGCTGCAGGAAGGTCGAGTAGATCGCGCAAAACGGCCGGTAGCCCTGCGCCGCAAGGCCCGCAGCGAAGGTGACGGCGTGCTGTTCCGCAATGCCCACGTCGAAGCTGCGGCTCGGGAACTTCTGCTGAAACTTGTCGAGACCGGTGCCCGAAGGCATCGCCGCCGTGATCGCGACGATCTTGTCGTCCCGTTCGGCCTCCGCGATCAGCGCGTTGGCGAACACCCCCGTATAGCTGGGCGGGCCAGCTTTTGCGGGCGCCATCGCGCCGGTGATGACATCGAACTTGGTGACGCCGTGATACTTGTCCGCCGAGGCTTCCGCAGGCGCGTAGCCCTTGCCCTTCTTGGTGACGACATGGATCAGGCACGGCCCCTCTGCGGCATCGCGCACGTTCTCCAGCACCGGCAGCAGGTGATCGAGATTGTGCCCGTCCACCGGCCCCACGTAGTAGAAGCCCAACTCCTCGAACAGCGTGCCGCCCGTCGCCATGCCGCGCGCGAACTCGTCCGCCTTGCGAAGGCCGGAGTGCAGCGGGCGCGGCATCTTGCGCGCGAGCCGCTTCGCGAGGTCGCGCAGGCCGAGAAACTCACGGCTGGAAATGAGCCTTGCGAGATAGGCGGAGAGCCCGCCCACCGGCGGCGCGATCGACATATCGTTGTCGTTGAGGATGACGATGAGCCGGTTGCCCGCCGCCTCGGCATTGTTCATCGCCTCATAGGCCATGCCCGCCGACATCGCGCCATCGCCGATCACCGCGATCGCCTTGCCCGGCGCGCCCGACAGCTTGTTCGCGACCGCGAAACCGATCGCCGCCGAGATCGATGTGGAGCTGTGCGCCGCGCCGAACGGATCGTATTCGCTCTCGCTGCGCTTCGTGAAGCCCGAAAGCCCGCCGCCCTGCCGGATCGTGCGCATCCGATCGCGGCGGCCGGTGAGGATCTTGTGCGGATAGGCCTGGTGCCCGACGTCCCAGATCAGCCGGTCGCGCGGCGTGTCGAACACGTAGTGGAGCGCCACGGTCAGCTCGACGACGCCGAGCCCGGCGCCAAGGTGGCCGCCCGTCTGGCTCACGGCGTCGATCATCTCGGCGCGCACTTCGCCCGCCAGCTTCTGCAGCTGCGACGGCGCAAGTTTCCGCAAGTCTGCCGGGTCTTTGACCGTGTCGAGCAACGGCGTGTTCGGCGGGTTGGTCAAGGAATCCCCCAAATCGAATGTCTTTGTTTCTTAACGCCGCAGGGCCGTGTTGTCGATTGCGCTGCGGCGGTCAGGCACAGCTTGCGCAGGTTCCGCGAACTTCGAGCACAGGCTGCACCGGCTTGAAACCGGCCTGACGCGCGCGTTCGCGAACGCTCTCGCTCAGCGAATCGTCGTCGAGGTGCGTCGTCCCCCCGCAGCTGTCGCAGACGAGGAAGATGCAGTCGTGCACGCATTCCGGGTGCGCGTTCACGATATAGGCGTTCTTTGATTCGACTCGCTTGGCGAGGTTGGTCGTCACGAACAGGTCGAGGATGCGGTACACGCTATTCGCCGCGACGCGCTTGTCGCGTGCCTTCGAAACCGCCTCCGCAACATCATAGGCGGAAACCGGCCGATCAAAGTCCGCAAGCGCCGTGAACACGCTCGCTCGCATATCCGTCCACTGCTCGCCCGCCGCCGTAAGCGCGCCGGAGGCAGCGGACATCAGGCTTTCGCCGTGCGGTTCGTGATGCTTGTGCTTCGTCGCCATGCCCCGATTATGGGCATCCGCAGCCTTCGCGGCAAGTTCCGCCGTGGAGGCAGCGGATATTCAGCCAGTGCGCCCAGGCAACGAACGCAGCACCGAGCACCGTGAAGCCGAGTTCGCCATTACCGTGTGGCATGGTGAGCGCGAAGGCCATGAAGCCGATACCGACGAGCCCAAGCACGATCACCACCCAGCGCCGGTGCCGGAAAACCCCGCGCCCAAGCCCGACAACGGCAAGCGGAATCGCGAGCGCGAGGCCGATCTTGTGGATGTCGTGCTGGAAGAAGCCGATCGAGCCGACCGAAAGCAGCGCGATGACGAGCGTCGTCGCAAGGCAATGCAGGAGGCACAGCCCCGAAAGGCCGATCGCCGATTTGTCGATCCAGAGGTTAAAACGGTCCTGCATGGCGCGAGGATATAATGTAACATTATCACATGCGCAAGCACTTAAAGCGTTGACCATTCCCGGCAACGGAACATCAACGAGCCCGCGGTATTCGAGGCTCGCAAGGGCAGAGTATTCGGGTGGAACCGGCATGAGCAGCGGCATCGTCAGCGTTTACGTTACCTTCGCTTCGGCAGAAAACGCAGCGCGTCTCGGCCGCCAGATGGTGGAGGAACGCCTCGCCGCCTGCGTCAACGTGCTCGGCCCAACGCTTTCCATCTATCGCTGGCAGGGCAAGGTGGAGGAAGCAAACGAGGTCGCGGCGCTGTTCAAGACCACGGCGGGCTGCGCAGAGGTGCTGACGAAACGGCTCGGCGAAGTGCACGGCTACGAGAACCCCGCCGTCGCCGTCTGGCCGATCGAGCACGCCCCCGCCGCCTATGTGCAGTGGGTCCGCGCACAGGTGCGCTAAGCGGCGACCGCTCCGGGCATGACCGCATCCGTGTAATCGCTGTCGGCAAGCGCGATAAGTTTGCGGTCGTCGTGGTTCCACGGGTGGAAGCCGGGCAGGAAGAACGCGCTCCACGCCGGGATCAGCTTCCGCACCACGCCCGGCCTGCCGAACCAGAACCACAAGATGCGCGCCCACGCGCCCGCACCTTCGATGCCGTCCTGCTTGAGCAGATAGAGCATCCCCTGGAAGCGCTTCTTCCAGAATTCGCGGCTGACGAGCAGCATCATGATCGCCTTGACCTTCCACCGCTTCCAGCGCGACCAGTCCCGCGTGGCGTGCAGCCAGGTGTCATAGGCGACGCCCTTGTGCTCGATCTCCTCGATCGCGTGCCATTTCCACATCGCGACGAGCGCGGGGTCGGCATCCTTCCAGTAATCGATGTCGCCGAGCATCCGCTGCGCCATGATCGCCGTGTAGTGTTCAAGCGCCATGGTGACGGCGAGGTTCAGGATCTGCGGGCGGTCCTTGGTCATTTCGAGCGATTCGACGACGACGTCCTCAAGGTGCCCGATCTCGTAGCCGGCCTCCGCCACGCGCTTGTTGAACGACACGTGCTCGCGGCTGTGCATCACCTCCTGCTTGATGAAGGCGTTGATCTCGCGCTCCAGTTTCGGTGGTACGCCGTCGCGGAACGCGCGCACGCTTTCCACGAAAAACGCCTCGCCGCGCGGGAAGGTGACGGAGAGCGCATTGTAGAAAGCCGTTGCAATCGGATCGCCGCGCATCCACCACCGATCCTGCCTCGTTCCGCGCCCGAAGCGTCGGTCTCGGGGGGTGATGGTCAGATCCGCAGGCGTTTTTTCACGGGTCATTGCAGTGCTCCTCAGTGCACAGAATGGGCTTTACTTACACAAATGTCAATACAGCGCAAAAGACTGAGCCCGGAAGACAGCCGCGCCGCCGCGGTTCAGGCCGCGCGCGACATTCTGATCGAGGCGGGGCCGCAGGCGGTGACGCTGAAAGCCGTGGCCGGACGCATCGGCCGCACGCACGCGAATCTGCTGCACCACTTCGGATCGGCGGCAGGGCTGCAGAAAGCGCTTATCGCATCGCTCGCGGAGTCGGTGACGGCGCAGATCGGCGAGGCCGTGCTGCGCGCCCGCGCCGAAGACCGCGACCCGCGCGAGGTCGTGGACCTCACCTTTGATGCGTTCGATCGCGGCGGCGGCGCGCTTGCAAGCTGGATGGTGCTTTCGGGGAACGAAGACGCGCTGAACCCGATCCTGGAGGCTATCCACCGCCTCGTCGACAAGCTCGCCGAGGGCCACGACACGGCAGACGCCCCGATCCAGGAGCAGACGCTGTCGCTGGTGCTCACCGCGCTCGGCAACGCGCTGCTCGGCGGGCCGATGGCCGCAGCGCTCGGCCTGCCCCGCGAAACCGCGCGCGAAATCGCGGCGGCGCAGCTTCGCGCGTCGATCGCGGCGAAGCGGGAAACTAAAACGGAAGCTTGAAGCCCGGCGGCAGCGGCAGCGCCGACTGCATCTTCTGCATTTCCTCGTTGGAGGCCGCATCCGCCTTCGCGCGAGCATCGTTGAACGCGGCGGCGAGCAGATCTTCCAGCATCTCCTTGTCGTCCGGCACGAGTAGTGACGGATCGATGTCGATCTTGATGATGCGGCCCTTGGCGCTCGCGCGCACGTTCACGAGCCCGCCGCCCGCCGAGCCCATCACCTCGATGGTGTCGAGCTTGGCCTGCGCCTTCTGCAGCTCTTCCTGCACGTTCTGCGCGGCCTTCATGATGTCCTGAAGGTTTTTCACTGCGCGCTCCTTGATGATTCGGTTTCGGGTGTATCGCCGATCTCATAGTCGACGAGTTCGGCATCCGGGAAGACCTCGAACACCGCACGGACAGCCGGATCGGCCATAACGCGTGCCCGCTTCGCCGCCGCTTCGGCTTCGGCCTGCGCCTTCAGGCTCGGCATCCCCGGCGAGGTGGTGAGCGTCACCGTCCAGCGCTCGCCGGTCCATTCCTTCAGGCACGCGCTTAGCCGCGAGGCGAAGTCGGCGGGCGCATTCCCGGCATTCAGCTCGATCGTCGGCGGCGCGTAGCGCAGCAGCTGGCAGCGGTCGTGGAGGATGGTTTCGAGCACCGATTCATGCCCGTCCTCGAACATCTTCACGAAAGCCTTGAAGTCGCGCGGCGCCGCCTTGAACGCCGAAGGTGCCGACGGCGGCGGCGGGCGTAGTTCGGTGGGCGCGGACGGCGCGCTCCCCTCCCCGCGCGGCTCGGCGAGCAGGCGCCGCACGAGGTCGCCCGGATCGGGCAGCGTCGAGGCGTGGATGATGCGCAGCAGCGCCATTTCGGCCGCCTGCATCGGCATCGGCGCGCTGCGGATTTCGGAAAGCCCCTTGAGCAGAAGCTGCCACAGCCGGTGCAGCACCGGCGCGCCGAGGCTGCCCGCCCAGTCCGAAACCGCCGCGCGCTCCTCTTCGGACATCGCCGCGTCGGGCGCGCCCGTCACCTGCGCGCGGGTGACGCCGTGGACGAGTTCGAGCAGCGCCTCGAACAGCGCATCGGGGCTGGTGCCGAGCGCATATTGCGCGGCGAGGTTGTCGAGCGCGGCCTTGCCGTCCCCGCCGATCAGCGCGGCGAGAAGCTCGCGCGTGCGGCTGCGGTCGGAAAGCCCGAGCATGTCGCGCACGTCCTGCGCCGCCACCTTGCCGTGGCCGTGCGCGAGCGCCTGATCCAGGATCGAAAGCCCGTCGCGCACCGAACCTTCGGCGGCGCGCGCGATCAGCTGCAGCGCCTCGTCTTCGATCTCGGCGCCTTCCTTCACGGTGATGCCGCCGAAGTGCGATGCGAGCAGCTCAGTCGGGATGCGTTTCAGGTCGAAGCGCTGGCAGCGCGACAGCACCGTCACCGGCACCTTCTGGATTTCCGTCGTCGCGAAGATGAACTTCACGTGGCTCGGCGGCTCCTCCAGCGTCTTCAAAAGCGCGTTGAAGGCGTTGCGCGACAGCATATGCACTTCGTCGATGATGTAGATCTTGTAGCGCGCCGAAACCGCCGCATAGCGCGCCGCCTCGATGATCTCGCGCACGTCGTCGACGCCCGTGCGCGAGGCGGCGTCCATCTCGATCACGTCGATGTGCCGCGATTCGGAGATGGCAACGCACGGCTCGCAGACGTTGCACGGGCTGATCGTCGCCCCGCCCTCGCCGTCCGGCCCGATGCAGTTCAGGGACTTCGCGAGCAGCCGCGCGGTCGAGGTCTTGCCCACCCCGCGCACGCCGGTCAGCAGGAAGGCGTGGGCAAGCCGGTCGCTGGCGATCGCATTCGCCAGCGTCTTCACCATCGCATCCTGCCCGATGAGCGTATCGAAGCCCTGCGGACGGTATTTGCGTGCGAGGACGCGGTAGGGTTCGGGAATCAGTTCAGACATCGCGCGCAAAGTGGCCGCTGGGCGGCAGTGGCGCAAGGCCGCTTAGGGCCGGCGATGTCGATTGAGGGTGGGAGCCGGAACGACCCGTGCGAAAATCGTTACGGCTGCTTCCTTCCGGACCTGACCGGGTTGGCGACACGTCCGTCCGCCCGACTCCCGGCGCGCATATGGCGCGGGGGGATGCGGAAAGCAAGGGTGGGTGGCCGCTGACACTTATCGTCATACCGGCGCAGGCCGGTATCCATACGAACCGTGGTTATGGATACCGGCCTGCGCCGGTATGACGATTCCGTTCGGAGGCGATCTTTTGGCAACCGTTGACGGCTGCGCGTCTTCGCGCCGATAGGTCGCAGATGCATCCGTTTCCACCTGCGTCGAAATTGCACGCCTTTTTGGGTGATGCCATCATTCAGGTTTGGCTTGACCCGCATGGTGTCCGCTTCATCTTCGAGAGCGGGAAGGAACTGTATGCTGAAACGAAAGTCCTGCACGCCGAGCCCGATGGCGCCCTGTGGTCGTTCGACTGCAACGGCGAAAACGGCGCACCCGTTGTCTTCCATCGCTTGCTCTGCAAGCGGATTATCTGCGTGGAGCGCGAGGAATTTCGGCTCACACTCAAGATCGACAACGGTTCTGCGCTGACCATTCACTCGGAGCTTTCTCCCTATGAGAGCGGCCACTTCAATATGGGGGGTGGCGACTTCATCGTTTTTTGATTGGCAGCACAGAGGAGATCAAGAACTCGAAACACTCCCCAGTTGCACCACGCCACCCGCCGTGCTTTGTCCTCCGCAATGACCGACCTTTTCGCACCCCGCTTCCCCCTCGCCCACACCGGCCTCATCGGCTCCCCCATCGAGCGGGACGACCGCATTCAGCGCAGCCCGGAGACGCTTTAGGCGGCACGGAGTGCAAGGTCAGGCGCTCCACACCGCGTCACGCGTCAGGGCGCTCTCCAGCCGCTGCCATTCCAGATGCCGGTGAGTTGCGGGACCTCGTAATCATATTGAGCCCGACAGATGAGGCGCGCGGTTCCGCGTTCGATAATGTGAACAGTATGCTTTTCCTGGGCCTCCTCGTGGGGAGCATCCGGGGACTGTGAACGGCTCTCCAGGTATGTCCTGCCTCCAAGGCGAAACCAGCGCGGATCGTCATCTGAGCAATTGGGAGCGCCAAATCTTCCCTGCGCTTCACGGAGAAGGCGGCCAGACGGCGTATCTGGACGATCGACCGCGAAGAGTCTCTGGCTGCAACCCGCGCCCGCACTGCTATCGATCATGGCGATGCGGGTTCTTCTGGAGCGTCCCTCGTTCGCGAAATCCACCAACCAGGTGAGCGATTCATCATCATTCCGCCTGCCTTCGGGCGCGATAAATTCGACCTTTCCATCCGCGAGTGCGTCGCACACGCCCTGCTCGGCGGCACGTTCGGCAACCAGCCGTTTGTCCACTTTGGGCTGAAAGCGGCAGATGGGATGTTCGCCATCAAGTCGGGGCAGACCAAGATAAAGCGGATATCCGAGACCGTTTCCGGCGAACCTGACGGTATAGGCATGGCCGTTGTGGATTAGCCAACGTACGCCGCGTGCCCAGCGCACATCCTCGCCGACACCATCCTGATCGGACCCGCCTGCCGCCTGCGGTTTTTCGCCATGCCGGCTTACAATAGCCTCCTCGAAATGGGCTGTGCCCTGATCCTGCACACCCAGGCGATCGGCTATGCCATCGCCGTCAATGTCAAAGACTGCCCCCGCAACAACGAGATTCGCGACCGGTGACGCGCCGCGATCCGCGGTGGCGGGTTCGAAAGCAGCCAGAAAGCGGCAGGCGGCGATATCGTCGGCATCCGGAACGCGGCCATTTGAACCGCCATCGTACGACCCTGCACCGACGGCGAGAAGCAATGTCGCGCGCGCCATCATACGAAGCAGAATATCTCTACGCATGTTCATTTCTCACGGTCTAAGTCTTCCGCATTTCCAAGCTGTGAAGATACGTTGCTGGGGACACTCCCCGGTTGCGCGCCGCCACCCGCCGTGCTTTGTCCTCCGGCGATGATCGACCTCTTCGCACCCCGCTTCCCCCTCGCCCACACCGGCCTTATCGGCTCCCCCATCGAGCGAGACGACCGCATTCAGCGCAGCCCGGAGACGCTTTGGGCGGCGCGTATGCATCCGGGGGCGCGGTGGATGGTGCTCGATGAGCTCAATCCGCTCCTCGCCGAGGACGGGCCGGATATCGCGTGGCTGCGCCGGTCCGAAGTGCCGGAGGCTGCGGTCGAGGTGTACCTCGGCCTTGAGGACGGCAGCCCCCGCTTCGCGGTGGGCGCGAGCGCGGCGGGGCTGCCGGGAGCGCCCGTTGATGCGCGCCGCGCCGCGATGCTGATGGACGATGGCCGCGCGGCGGTCATCGCGCAGGCGCGCTCGCTGATCGACTGGCACCAGCGCCATGGCTTCTGCGCCAATTGCGGCGCGCCGACGGAGATGGTGAAAGCCGGCTACGGGCGCAACTGCGGCGGATGCCGCGCCGAGCATTTCCCGCGCACCGACCCCGTCGTCATCATGCTCGCGATCGACGGCGACCGCGTGCTGCTCGGCCGTCAGCCGCGCTTTCCCAAGGGTTCGCTCTCCGCGCTCGCCGGTTTCGTCGAGGCGGGCGAATGCTTCGAAGACGCCGTGCGCCGCGAAATCCGCGAGGAGGCGGGCATTCTCACCGGGCGCGTGGTCTATGTGGCCAGCCAGCCGTGGCCCTTCCCCTCAAGCCTGATGATCGGCTGCTTCGCCGAGGCGCTTTCCACCGAGATCAGCATCGACGAGGTGGAAATGGAGGAGGTGCGCTGGGTGACGCGCGAGGACTGCGTGGCGGCGCTCGCCGGAACCGGCAGTTTCACCGTGCCGCCGCCGATGGCGATTGCGCGGACGCTGCTGGAGACGTGGGTGGCGGCGACCGCCTGAACCCGCTCAGGCCTGCGCGAGCGCTCCGGCCAGACGGTCGCGGATCGCGCGGAGCGAGGTGACGAACGCCGCATCCACCGCGGTGGGCTGCGCGGAGCGCGCAAAAAGTTCGCCGGGCGCCGCAGGTTCGGGAAGGCTCGTCACCGCCGGAGACACCGGAAGCGTTGCGGGCTCCGCAAGCAGGCCCTTCGCGCCTTTGTCCTTCAAGAGCTTCTGCACACCCTTGATCGTGTAGCCGTCGGTGTAGAGCAGGCGGTTGATCGCGCGCAGAAGCTCAACATCTTCAGGGCGATAATAGCGGCGGTTGCCGCCACGCTTCAACGGCTTCACCGCCGGAAAGCGCGTTTCCCAGAAGCGGAGGACATGCTGCGGCACGCCGATCGTTTCGGCGACCTCGCTGATGGTGCGAAAAGCGTCGGCGCTCTTGTCCGCCATCACGCGCCTTCGTTGATGCGTTCGCGCAGGATCTGGCTGGGGCGGAAGGTGAGCACGCGGCGCGGCTCGATCGGCACTTCCTCGCCCGTCTTGGGGTTGCGGCCGATGCGGCGGTTCTTGTCGCGCAGGATGAAGCTGCCGAACGAGGAGATCTTCACGTTCTCGCCCGCGATCAGCGCGTCCGACACCTTGTCGAGCACGGTTTCGACGAGCTGCGAGGACTCGGCACGCGACAAACCGATGGCACTGTGGACCGCCTCGCCAAGCTCGGCGCGCGTCAATGTCGAAGACTTGTCCATGATCCGCTCCCGCGCAGAAAACCTCAATGACGCCCGTATAATAGCGCAGTCTGTTGAAGAGTCTACCAGCGCAGCGCGGCAGCGCCCCACGTGAAGCCGCCGCCCATCGCTTCAAGGAGCAACAGGTCGCCGGACTTGATGCGTCCGTCGCGCACCGCGGTGTCGAGTGCGAGCGGCACGGAGGCCGCCGACGTGTTGGCGTGCCGGTCGACGGTGATCACCACCTGGTCGATATCGAGCCCCAGCTTCTTCGCCGTGCCTTCGAGAATGCGGAGGTTCGCCTGGTGCGGGATCACCCACGCCACGTCTTCGGATTTGCAGCCCGCCGCCTCCAGCGTCTCGGTCATCACCGAGGCGAGGTTGGTGACGGCGTGGCGGAACACTTCCTTGCCCTTCATGCGGACCTTGCCGACCGTGCCGGTCGAGGACGGGCCGCCATCTACATAAAGGAGGCTGTTGTGGCGGCCGTCGGCGTGAAGCCGCGTGGCGAGGATACCGCGATCGTCTGCGTCGCCATTGCCTTCGGAGCGTTCGAGCACCACCGCGCCCGCGCCGTCGCCGAAGAGCACGCAGGTGGTGCGGTCTTCCCAATCGAGGAGCCGGCTGAACGTCTCCGCGCCGATGACGAGCGCGTGGCGCATCGTCCCGGCGCGCAGCATCGCGTCCGCCACGGTGAGCGCGTAGAGGAAGCCCGAACAGACGGCGGCGACGTCGAACGCCACGCAGTCGGTGATGCCGAGCTTTTCCTGAACCGTGGTGGCGGTCGCCGGGAAGGTCTGGTCGGGCGTCGCGGTGGCGACGATGATGAGGTCGATTTCCGACGCTTCGCGCCACGCGGCTTTTAGCGCCGCGCGCGCCGCCGCGACCGCAAGGTCGGAGGTGAATTCGCTCTCCGCCGCGATGTGGCGCTGGCGGATACCTGAGCGCTCGACGATCCACTCGTCGCTGGTGTCGACGGTTTCGGCGAGCTCGGCGTTGGAAACCACGCGCTCAGGCAGATAGCTGCCTGTGCCGGTGACGATGGTGCGCGCAACAGTTCCGGTCATTGCGCGGCCTGTATCGTTTTGGGCGCGCCGCGATGCGCCTGGAAGTTGTCGAGATCCTCGCGGATGCGGTGGGCGATGTCGTCCACCACGAGATCGTGCGCGACGCGGATGGCGTTCGCGAAGCCCTGCGCGGTGGCGCCGCCGTGGCTCTTCACGACAAGGCCGTTGAGGCCCAGGAAAACCGCGCCGTTGTGCGCATTGGGATCGAGGTGACTGCGCAGCGAGCGAAGCGCACCGCGCGACATGAAGAACCCTGCCATCGAAAAAATGCTGCTCTTGAACGCGCGGGTGAGAAGCTCGACGACGAGGCGCGCGGTGCCTTCGGCCGTCTTGAGGGCGATATTGCCCGAAAAGCCGTCGCTGACGATGACGTCGACGTCGCCCCTGCCGATCTTGTCGCCCTCGACGAAGCCGGCGAACTGCATGGGAAGGTCGGCGGAGCGCAGCAGCGCGGCAGCGTGCTTCAGCTCGTCGGTGCCCTTCAGGTCTTCCTCGCCGATGTTGAGCAGCGCGACGCGCGGCGAGGCAAGGCCGAGCACGGTGCGCGCGAAGGCGGCGCCCATCACGGCGAACTGAACAAGGTTCTCGGAGTCGCACTCGGCATTGGCGCCGAGGTCGAGCATCACGGAATCGGTCTTGGCGGTCGGCAGCAGCGCGGCGAGCGCGGGCCGGTCGATGCCTGGCATGGTGCGCAGGCCGAGCTTGGCGATCGCCATCAGCGCGCCGGTGTTCCCGGCAGAGACGGCGGCGTGCGCCTCCCCAGCCTTCACGGCATCGACGGCAAGGCCCATCGAGGAGTGGCGCGCGCGGCGGAGCACCTGGCTCGGTTTGTCGGTGCCGAGGATTTCGCCGTCGGTATGGATGACGACTGCATCCCGCGCGACGAGCGGCGCTTTCGCGAGCTCGGCGCGGATCGCGTCCTCGCGGCCATAGAGCCGGAAACGGATATCGGGGTGGCGCGTGCGTGCGATTTCGGCGGCGGCGATGGTCACTGCCGGACCGCCGTCGCCACCCATGACGTCAAGCGCGATGACAGGCGCAGCCGTCATCGGACACCCCCCAAAGCGTTGTCCACCGGTTTAGGCGCCGGCTTCGACAACCTCTCGGCCGTTGTAGAAGCCGCAGGCCCCACACACGTTATGCGGAAGCTTGAGCTCGCCGCAGTTGGAGCATTCCTGGAACGTCGTCGCGCTGAGCGCGTGATGGCTACGACGCATATTCCGCCGCGACGGCGAGGTTTTTCTCTTAGGGACAGCCATGCGGCACCTGTTACCTTCAACGTGAATTTTCGTGTACCAGCCAGCCTTTCAGGACAATGCAAATTGCCCCGGAAACCCGCCGGATTCGGTTGAGCGCGCGAACATAGCGATTCATCGCCGCGATGCAAGTGGGCTTTCTGTTGCACGGTTCGTCTATATCAGGCGCGCGCCAGAACCGCATCCGCGACGAACGGATTCGATTGCCGCTCCTGCCCGAACGTGGACATCGGGCCGTGCCCCGGCACGAACGCGGTGTCGTCGCCGAGCGGCCAGAGCTGCGTGCGGATGGAGTCGATCAGCGCCTGGTGATTGCCCTTCGGGAAGTCCGTGCGGCCGATCGATCCCTGGAACAGCACATCACCCACAATGGCGAGGCGGCTTTCGGGATGATGGAAGATCACGTGGCCGGGTGTGTGGCCGGGGCAGTGGTAGACGTCGAGCGTCAGCTCGCCCACCGTCACGCTGTCGCCGCCGGAAAGCCAGCGGTCGGGCGTGAACGGGGCGGCGCCGGTGATGCCGTATTGCTGGCCGACGCTGCTCGCCATGTCGATCCAGAACTTGTCTTCGGGGTGCGGCCCCTCGATCGGCACGCCGAGCTCTGCGGCAAGCACGCCGGTAAGCCCGCAGTGGTCGATATGGCCGTGCGTCACCAGCAGCTTTTCGATGGTGACGCGGTACTGCGCCGCCGCCGCCTTCAGCTTGTCGAGGTCGCCGCCCGGATCGACGAACGCGCCGCGCATGGTGCGCGTGCACCAGAGCAACGTGCAGTTCTGCTCCAGCGGCGTGACCGGAACGATCGCTGCGGCGAGGGGGCGAGACTCTGACGTCATGCGCGCAGCAATGCGGCCCGCAAGGGTGGAATGTCAACGGCTTGCAAGGGCACCCTGCGCCGTCCCCAGCAGGTAGCGTTGCCAGAACAGCACAGTCGCGAGGAACTGGTAGTCGGCATTCGGCTTCTTCTCGAAGCCGTGACCTTCGTCCGCCGCGACGACGTGCCACGCCGTCCCGCCGCGTGCGCGGAGCGCGGCAACGATCTGGTCCGCTTCGGAGGGCGGCACGCGCGGATCGTTCGCGCCGGTCACGACCAGCAGCGGCACGCGGATCCGGTCCGCGCGCGTCAGCGGCGAGATCGCCTTCAACTTGCGCCGCTCGGCGGGATCGCGCTCGTCCCCGTATTCGATGCGGCGCAGGTCGCGGCGATATTCACCGGTGCCTTCGAGGAAGGTCACGAAGTCGGAAATCCCGACGATGCTGACGCCCGCGCGGAAGTCCTTCGGGTAGCGGATCAGTGAGGCGAGCGTCATGTAGCCGCCATAAGACGCCCCGCTCACCGCCATGCGCGTCGTGTCGATGCCCGGATCACGGCGCAGCCGCTTCAGGAACGCGCCCACGTCGCGCACCGCGTGCTCCCGGCGAAACGGCCCGTCGTCGAGCGCGACGAAGGCCTTGCCGTAGCCAGTCGAGCCCCGCACGTTCGGGAAGAATAGCGCGACACCGAGTTCGTTCACCATATGGTTGCTGCGCCCGAGAAAGCCGGGGCGGGACTGCCCCTCCGGCCCGCCGTGAAACACCATCACCAGCGGGCGCGGCCCCGGAAAGCGCAACGGATCGGGGCGGTAGAGCAGCCCGGAAACGGCAAGCCCGTCGAAGCTCTTCACCGTGACGATCTCGGGCTCGACGCCCGGCGGCATGTCAACGCCGCTTTCCGTCCAGCGCGTGAGCTCGAGCCGGTCGGGGTCGAACGACCACACGTCGCCGGGCGAGGAAGCACTCGTCAGCGAAAAGCCGACCTCGCCCCACGGCGCGATCGAGAGGCCCGTGAGGATACCCCCGGGAAGTGCTGGCGCCGCACGTGGCCGCCCGGTCGCGAGATCGAGAAGGCGAAGCCGCGACAGGCCGTTCTCGTTTACGACATAGGCCAGGAAGCGGCCTTCGGGATCGATGCGGAAGTCTTCCACCGACCACTCGGTTTCGGGATTGAGCCGACGTGGGAGACCCGTCGCCCGGTCGATTTCGGCCAGATAGCGATGCTCCGCGCCGAAATCGGTGACAGCGAAAATGCGGCCGCCGGGCGCATAACGCGCCGATCCGAATGCGAACGGCTCGGCCGTCGGCGGCACCAGTGCCCGAAGCTGGCGCGTTTCGAGGTCGATTTCGAACAGGCGGCTGATCGCGACGGAGATGTAGTTATAGAGAAGCGCGCGTTTTCCGTCCGCGGAGAAGTCGGCAAAGCTCCAGCCGCCGCCCCGCCCTTCCATCACCAGCCGGTCGGTCGCGGGGTCGCGCGGGTCCATGATATGGAGGTCGGTGTCGAGGCCGGTGCGCCGCGTCGTCGAATAGCCGATGCGCTTGCCGTCCGCCGTCCAGCGGATACCGAGGTTGCGCCCGTCATCGCCCGTCAGGCTCACCATCCGGCCCGCATCGACACGGAAGATCTGGTACTGCTCGTCGCCCTGCCGATCCGCGAGCGCCAGCGTCACGTCGCCCGAAACCGGCGCGAACTCCCCGGCGATCACCGGCTGCTCGCCAAACGTGAGCTGTCGCGGCGCGGCGCCGGGCACGGCAACCTCGTAAAGCTGGCGGCTGTCGTCGAGCCGCGCGCCGATCAGCACCGATCGCCGCACGGGGTGCCAGCCAAGCAGCCGCGCCGAGCGGTATTCGAGATAGGGCTTCGCCTGCTCCATCAGCGCCGCCGGCACGGCGGGAACGCCGCTCACCGTAAGCGCCGCGGGCGTTTCGACTGCGGCTGCGCGGGCATCATGCGGGAGAAGGCTTGCGGCAAGCGCGGCAAGACCTGCTAAGAACCACCCCCGGACCATGACGCTTCGTTTTTTCACTTCCGCCACTCTACCGATTCCGCCGGCCTCCCGGCAACGGGTGTCGTTATGCTGAGCGCGCCCTTCCTGGCGCTCGACGATGCGCGGGGAGACGGCGCGCGGCCGCTGACGCTCTACAGCGACGCGCACGAGATCATCACGGCGGCGAGGCGCGAAGATGTCCGCCCCGCGCTTGCCGCGCTGCGACGGCACGTCGATGCCGGTCGCCACGTCGCGGGTTTCCTTGCCTACGAGGCCGGACACGCGCTGGAACCGCGCCTTTTCAGTATTCCTGAGCGCAGCGCCGAAACGCCGCTCGTCTGGTTCGGCGTTTTCGATGCGCCGCAGATGGTGCCGCCGGAGACGCTGCTGGGCGCCGCATTCGGGCGCGACGCGCGCGTGTCCGCGCCAGAGCCCGCATTGGACGCTGCACGATATGCCGCCGCGCTCGGCGAGGTGAAGGCGCTGATCGAAGCGGGGGACATCTACCAGGCCAACCTCACCTTCCCCACGCGTCTCGCCGTCGAAGGCCATCCGCTCGCGCTCTACGCCCGGCTGCGGCGCGCGCAGCGCATGGGCCACGGCGCCATCGTGTTCACCGGAGACGCGTGGATTCTCTCCTTCTCGCCCGAGCTGTTCTTCACGCTCTCCGGCGGCGTGCTTGAAACGCGTCCGATGAAGGGCACAGCGCCGCGCCGTCCGCTCGCCGCAGAGGACGCCGCCATGGCCGCCGCACTCGCCGCCGATCCCAAGAACCGCGCCGAAAACCTGATGATCACCGATCTCATCCGCAACGATCTCGCGCGCGTTGCCGAGGCGGGGTCGGTGACGGTGCGGAATGCGTTCGCGGTCGAGCGCTACCCAACGGTCCACCAGATGACGACGACGGTTGAAGCGCGGCTGCGCCAAGGCCTCGACGCCTTCGATGTGCTAGAGGCCCTGTTCCCCTGCGGCTCCATTACCGGCGCCCCCAAGATCCGCGCGATGGAGGTGATCGACGCGGTCGAGGCGCGCCCGCGCGGGGTCTACACGGGGTCGATCGGCGCGATCAGCCCCGGCGCCGCACATTTCAATGTCGCGATCCGCACGGTTGAAATTCGGAACCAAAACGCGACAATGGGCATTGGATCGGGCATTGTCGCGGACAGCGACGCTGCGTCCGAATGGCGCGAGTGCGGAGAGAAGATGGCGTTCGTCAGCGCGTCGGGACGGCCGTTCCACCTCATCGAAACGATGGGCTTCACGCCCGACGAGGGCATTGCCCACCTCTCGCTGCATCTCGAACGGCTGGAGCAATCCGCCGCGTGGCATGATTTCCACTTCGATCGACACGAAGTCCGCAACCTGCTGCAGGCCGCTGTCGGCGCGCTGCGCGCGCCCGCGCGCATCAAGTTGGTGCTGGCCGTCGGCGGCGCGGCGGCGGTGAGCTGCTCGCCCCCGCCCTCCCCGCCCGCTTCGGCGCGCGCCGCCATCGTGCCGTTGCCCGTGAAGCCCGCCGATCCCCGCCTCGCGCACAAGACGAGCGACCGCGCCTTCTACGATGCCGCGCGCCGCGCCTCCGGCATGGACGAGGTGATCTTCGAGCGCAGCGATGGCCGCCTCACCGAGGGCAGCTTCACCAATCTGTTCGTCGAGCGGGACGGCGTGCTGCTGACGCCCCCCGCGCGCGACGGCCTCCTTCCCGGCGTGCTCCGCCGCCACCTTCTCGAAACCGGCCGCGCCCGCGAAGCGTCTCTCACGCGCGCCGATCTCGAAGACGGATTCCTGCTCGGGAATGCCCTGCGCGGACTTTTTCGCGCCGCGCTGGTTGCCCCCGCAGGCGAGTGACTCTAAGAGGCCCGCGCACCTCTCATGCGGAGCCTCCCGATGACTTTCCTCTCCGACGCCATCCAGCGCATCCAGCCTTCCCCCACGCTCGTCGTCACGCAGAAGGCCGCAGCGCTCAAAGAGGCGGGGCGGAACGTCATTGGTCTCGGCGCGGGCGAGCCGGACATGCCGGTGCCGGATTTCGTTGCCGAGGCCGCCATCGCCGCCATTCGCGGCGGCCAGAACAAATATACCAACGTCGATGGCACCAATGCGCTCAAGGAAGCCGTGCGCGGCAAGTTCAAGCGCGACAACAACCTCGATTACGGTCTCGATCAGGTCACGGTGAACGTCGGCGGCAAGCACACGATCTTCAACGCGCTGCTCGTGACGCTCAACCCCGGCGATGAAGTGATCATCCCCGCGCCCTACTGGGTGTCTTATCCCGATATCGTGCAGTTCTGCGCCGCGAAGCCGGTGTTCATCTCGGCCGGGATCGAGGCGGGCTTCAAGATCACGCCCGCGCAGCTCGAAGCGGCGATCACGCCGAAAACGCGCTGGCTGATCCTGAATTCGCCGTCGAACCCCACGGGCGCCGTCTATACGCGCGATGAAATCGCCGCGCTCGGCGAGGTGCTGCGCCGCAATCCGCACGTGTGGATCCTCTCGGACGACATGTACGAGCACATCATTTACGATATCAAGTTCGCGACAATCGCTGACGTTTGCCCGGACCTTTACGACCGCACGCTCACCGTGAACGGCGCATCGAAGGCGTATTCGATGACCGGCTGGCGCATCGGCTTCGCGGGCGGCCCCGCGCAGCTCATCAAGGCGATCGCCAAGATCCAGTCGCAGTCGACCACGAACCCCTGCTCGATCGCGCAGGCGGCGGCAACGGCGGCGCTGAACGGCCCGCAGGACTTCCTGAAAGCGCGCGTCGAAACCTTCCGCGGCCGCCGCGACCTCGTCGTGTCGATGCTGAACCAGACCGACGGTCTCAAGTGCGCGACGCCCGACGGCGCCTTCTACGTCTATCCCGACTGCACGGGCCTCATCGGCCGCAAGACGCCCTCGGGTACGACGCTCGCGACCGACGAAGACGTCGCGGGCTACCTGCTCGAAGCAGAGGGCGTTGCGGTCGTGCACGGCGGCGCCTTCGGCGTCTCACCCGCGTTCCGCATCTCCTACGCGACCTCGACCGAGCTTCTGGAAGACGCCTGCACCCGCATCCAGCGCGCGTGCGGAGCGCTGAAAGCCGCCTAAATCAGAGCAATTCCGTCACCGCATGGATGGTGAGGCCGACGAGGCCGCCCACCAGCGTGCCGTTGATGCGGATGAACTGGAGGTCGCGGCCCACTGCGGCTTCGACGCGCTCGGTGACGGTATCCGCGTCCCAGCTCCGCACGGTGTCGGAAACGATGCGCACAAGCTCGTCGCCGTAATCGGCGACAACGCCCACGATCGCGCGCCGCGCGTATTTGTTGAGCGCGCCCCGTAGCACCGGGTCGTTCTCGATGGTCTTGCCGATATGGCGCGCCGCCTCGCCGACGCGCCCCGCGAGCACCTGCTCCGGGTCGGCGAGCGACGCACGCAGCGATGCCTTGGCGTTCGTCCAGATGCCGTCGAGAAAACCGCCAAGCTCGGGATTGTCGATCACCTCGAGCTTCAGCGTCTCGATGCGCGCCTGCGTTTCCGATTCGAACTGCATGTCGAACGCGAGATCCTTCAGCGCCACCATCACCTTCAGGCGCAGCGGGTGCTCGGGGTCTGCCGACATTTCGTTGAGGAGCCGCCGCAGCGCCTCGATGATCGAGTTCGCCAGACGCTCATCGAGCGAGGCCAGCCGCAGCAGCCACATCGTCCGCGCCTCCACGAGATCGCGGATCAGCCCCTCGTTCTGATCGAGCACGCGCGCGAGCCACGTGATCCCGGAATCGACGAGCGGCTGCAGCCGGCCTTCGTCGATCGAGCGGTCGAGCACGCGTCCTATCAGGGGCGCGAGTTCGAATCGGCGCAGGTTGCCGCCGATCGCGCCGCGTATCCAGCCCGAGACGGCCTCGTTGTCGAGCGCGTCGAGAAGCTGGATGCCGAGCTTGCCGATGCTACCGCTGAGGCGCGTCTCGGCGGGCGGCGCAGAGAGCCAGCGGCCGACGGCGCCCGCCATGTCCACGCCCCGCATCCGGCGCGCAACGATCGCGGGCTTCAGGAAGTTCGTTTTCAGGAATGTGGCGAGGTTATCGCCGAGCCGGTCCTTGTTCTTCGGGATGATCGCCGTGTGCGGGATCGGCAGCCCGAGCGGGTGGCGGAACAGCGCCGTCACCGCGAACCAGTCCGCAAGTCCGCCGACCATCGCCGCCTCGGCGAAGGATTCGACGTAGGGCGCCCAGACATATGTCTCGCCGAGCAGGCGCGCCGCCACGAACACCGCCGCCATCATCAGCAGCATTCCCGTCGCCACGACCTTCATGTGCCGCGCCGGGTCGGCGTTCACCCATGTGCGCGCTGAACCGATCGCCCCGTCCTACTCGGCGGGGGCAGCAGGCGCCGCCGCCGGCTTGCCCGGATGGTCGTGGGTCAGGAGCTTGCCGAGCTTGCCGCCGATCCAGCGCTCGAAGTCATCGGCAAGGCTGAAGCCGGCGGGAACGATGACCAGCGTCAGCAGCGTCGACAGGATAAGCCCGCCGATCACGGTGATGCCCATCGGAGAGCGCCACGCGCCGTCGCCCGTGAGCGAGAGCGCCGTGGGCAACATGCCCGCGGCCATCGCCACCGTGGTCATCACGATGGGCTGCGCGCGCTTGTGGCCTGCGTCGATGATCGCCGTCACCTTGTCGACACCCTTGTTCATCTCCTCGATCGCGAAATCGACGAGCAGGATGGAGTTTTTCGCAACAATGCCGAGCAACATCAAGAGGCCGATCAGCACGGGCATCGAGATCACCTGCCCCGTGAGATGCAGCGCCAAGGCACCGCCGAGCGGCGCAAGCAGCAGCGACCCCATGTTCACGAAGGGCGGCATGATGCGCTTGTAGAGCAGCACGAGCACCGCGAACACGAGCAGAATGCCCGAAACGACGGCGATCGTGAACTGCGTGACCAGCTCGGCCTGCATCTTCGATTCGCCGAACTCGACGCGCTCGACCCCTGCCGGAAGGTTACGGAGGGTCGGCAACGCAAGCGCCACCTTCAAGCCCTCGCCCTTCACATAGCCCTCGGCAAGGTCGGCGCCGACGACGATACGGTCGCGCTGGTTGTAGCGCCGCAGGATCGATGGGCCTGCCCCGAAGCCGATATCGGCGACGACCTTCAGCGGCACCGATCCGCCGCTCGACGTCGGCACCGGCAGGTTCTCGATCGTCGTGATGTTCTTGCGCGAATCCGCCGGCAGGGCGACGCGGATCGGAATCTGCCGATCCGACAGCGAGAACTTCGCGACGTTCTGGTCGATGTCGCCGATCGTGGCGATGCGGATCGTCTCGCTGAGGTCCGCCGTGGTGATGCCGAGCTCGGCGGCAAGATCGAAGTGCGGCGAGATGACGATTTCCGGGCGCTGCAGATCGCCTTCGACGCGCGGCGCGACGAACATCTTCTGCCCGCGCATTTCCTCGACGATCTTCACGGCGGTATCATGCAGCAGCTCGCTGTCGTCGCCGGCGATCATCACCGTCACGTCGCGCCCGCCGCTCCAGCCGTCCATCGACTGGAAGGTGATGCGGGCGTCGGGAATCTTCTGAAGCTCTGGCGTCAGCTGCTTCTGATACTCGATGCTCGTGCGCTTCCGTTTGTCGCGAAGCTGCGTGTAGATCATCGCTTCGCCGGGCTTTTCGATATCGATGTAGCTGAGCTGCGTTTCCGGCTCCTTCAGAAGCACGGCGTTCGCTCGCTCGGCCACGGTGCGCGTCTGTTCGAGCGTCGTGCCCGGCACCATCTCGATCTTCAGCTGGGTCGAATCCTGGTCGGATTCAGGCTGGAAGGTGAACGGCAGCGTGGAGAACGACACGACCGTGAGCAGCAGCGCCAGCGCGCCCATCCCCATCACCCAGATACGGTGATCGGCAAGGCGCCAGAAGTGGCGCTTCCAATCCTGCCGCGCCCGCGCCTTCTCGGCCTTCCGCGTATCGAGCGACCAGTGCAGCAGCGCGAGATAGCGGTCCATCATCGGCCCATCGCCGTGGTTCTGCTCGCCCTGCGACTTCAGGAAATAGGCGGCGATGAGCGGCGTGATCATGCGCGCGACGGCAAGGCTCATCAGCACAGCGACCACGACCGTGAGCCCGAACTGCTTGAAGAACTGACCCGTGACGCCACCCATCAGGCCGACCGGCAGGAACACCGCCGCGATGGCAGACGTGGTCGCCACAACGGCAAGCCCGATCTCGTCGGCCGCATCCATGGAGGCCTGATAGGCCGTCTTCCCCATGCGCATGTGGCGCACGATGTTCTCGATCTCCACGATCGCGTCGTCGACGAGCACGCCCGCGACGAGGCTGAGCGCGAGCAGCGACAGATTGTTCAGCGTGAACCCCATCAGGTCCATGAACCAGAACGCCGGGATCGCGGACAGCGGGATCGCCGTCGCCGAAATCAGCATCGCGCGCCAGTCGCGCAGGAAGATGAACACCACGATCACCGCCAGCACGGCGCCTTCCAGAAGCGCCGCCATCGAGGCGTTATACTGCTGCTCGGTATACTTCACCGTGGTGAACATCTCGGTGATCTTCACCTTGGGATATTCCGCCGCGAGCTGGTCGCGAACCTTGAGCGCATCCTTGTAGACCGCGACGTCGGAGGAACCCTTCGCCTTCGCGAGGCGGATGCTCACCACCTGCCGCCCGTCGATCAGACCGAGACCGCGCTGCTCCCCATAGGAATCGCGCACGTTTGCGACATCGGAAAGCCGGAGCGTGCGTCCGCCGACGCTGAGCTGCGTCGCGCCGAGCGCCGCCGCGTCGGCCGCGTTGCCGAGCACGCGCACGGACTGTTCAGCACCCGCGATCTCGGCGCGGCCGCCCGTTGCGTTGAGGTTAAGCTGGCGGAGCTGCTGGTTGACCTGCGCGGCGGTGACGCCCTGCGCCTGCAGCTTCATCGGATCGAGCTCGACGCGCATCTCGCGCGAAACGCCGCCGCCCCGGCTTGCCACCGCCATGCCGGGCACGGAGAGCAGCCGCTTCGAGGCGACGTTGTCGACGAACCACGACAGCTCCTCGAGCGTCATGTCGACCGACTGCACCGTCCAGTAGGCAAGCACACCGTCGATGTCCTCGCGCACCACCTGCGGTTCGAGGATACCCTGCGGCAGGTCGCCGCGAACATTCTGCACGGCGTCGCGCACATCGTTGACGGCGCGGTCGATCGGCGTGCCGATGTCGAACTGCACCATCGTCGTCGATGTGCCCTCGCTCACCCACGAGGTGATCTCGTCAACGCCGCTCACGTTCCGTACCGACGCTTCGACGATCTGCGTGATCTGCGTCTTCATTTCCGAAGGCGCGGCGCCCGGCTGCGTGATGATCACCTGCGCAATCGGAAAGCTCACGTCCGGGTTGTTGTTGATGTCCATGCGGATGAAGCTGACGATGCCCGCCAGCGTCAGCGCCACGAACAGCACGATCGGCGGAACCGGGTTCCGGATCGACCAGGAGGAGATATTCCGCATCGTTTTGCTTCCTGTCGGCCGCGGCTTATTTCTGCGGCTTATGCAGAACCGGAGTGACCTTCTCGCCCGGATTGAGGAACGCACCGGCCGACTGCACGACCTGCTCCTTGCCGGTCAGCCCGCTGGCAATGCCGACCCCAGCGGATGAGACCATGCCCACCCTGACCTCGCGGCGTTCCACCGTACCGTCTTTCGCCACGACGTAGACGTAGCTGCTTTCGGCGTCGCCCATCACGGCGGATTCGGGCAGCAGCGGCCGGTCGGCCTTGCCGACCTCGATCCGGCCCGACGCAAAGCCGCCCGGGCGCAGCGCGCGGTCGCCGGAAAGCGAGACGCGCACCAGCCCCTGGCGGGTCTGCGGATTGATCACCGGCTCCACCATCCAGACCCGCCCCGCATACTGCGTCTGCGATCCGATCATCTGCACCGTCGCAGCCTGGCCGACCTCGATGGCGGCAAGGTCCTGTTCGGCGACGAGAGCGCGCATTTCCATCGCGCCGTCCTGCGCCATGCGGAATACAGCCGGGCTGCCCGAGCTCACGACCTGTCCGGGTTCGACGTTGCGTTCGAGGATGAGGCCGGCTTCCGGGGCGCGGATATCGAGCCGTCCGAGCCGCGCCTGCGATTCCCGAAGCTGCGCTGCGGCGACATTCACGTCCGCATTGGCGCTGTCACGGGCCGCCGTGCGGCGCTCGATGTCGGCCTTCGAAATGAAGCCGCGCGACACCAGCGACTGCGCCCGGTCGAGTTCGGACTGTGCGAGCGCCGCATCGGCGCGGGCCCGGACAACCGAGGCCTGCAGCTGGTTCACCTGCTGTTCGAGCACCGACCGATCGATGCGTGCGAGCACCTGCCCCTTCTGCACATAGTCGCCGGCATCGACGAGAACCGCGACAACCGCTCCGCCCTCGCCCTGCACGCCGACCGGCATGTCGCGGCGCGCGGCAATGCTGCCGACCGCCTTCACGCTGTCCGCGACCTGCGTGACGCCCGGTACGATGACGGTGATCGCGGGGCGGCTGGCTTCCGGGTTCTCGGCGGGCGCGTCGGCGCCGCCGCCGAAGAACAGCCATGCTGCGACAGCCGCCGTGACGAGGACCGCCGCAACGATCAGCAGACGGCGACGACGGCCATCATCGGCCGATGCCCACGACCGGGAAACGCTGCTCTTGAAAGAGCTATCGACGGGTTGATGCATGTTCATCGCCAGTGACTGTGCCTGTTTGTATCGACGGGTGTATTACTCGAATAGGTCAGTTAGCGCAAGGTCCGCATGACGAGACGGGAAAATCGAGTGTCGCTCGGAATGATGTAAAGCGCGTGGCGATTATCACGTTTTTGGCAGTCAAACGAGCCGAAAACTGAATATTTCAAGACACGTTGCGTAGACTCCACAGCAAGTTTCGTCTCGACAGCTATTCGATAAACAGATTTTATGATCGACGAACGCACGACTACCCGTGTCGTTCGGGGATGGTCCGGCTATGTCCGGGCCTGCCCAAGGAAACGTCGAGACATCTTACGTTCTGAAAAACAGGAGGGAGCAGATGGACTATAATTTCCTGGGTTGGATCGTTGTCGGCCTCATCGCGGGCGCGCTGGCGAAATGGATCATGCCGGGCAAGGACCCCGGCGGCATCATCGTCACCATCCTGATCGGCATCGCCGGCGGTCTCCTCGGCGGCTACATTGGCAGCATGGTCGGGCTTGGCGGGGGCAATCTCGTCAATATTCTTCTCGCCACGGCGGGTGCGGTCCTGCTTTTGTGGATCTATCGCATGATCAAGACCCGGCAGGCGTAGGCGCCTTCGGGCGTTTCAACTTCGGTTCATGTCAGGCGGCGGATAGGGCAACCTGTCCGCCGCTGATCCGTTGGGGCGGAAAACGAAAGGAATGAAACACATGCGTACTGCAACGCTTCTCGCCATCGGCGCACTCGCCGCTGCCGCGACCCCGGTCGCTGCACAGACGGCGCCGAGCGTCCCCGCCGAAACCCTGCTGTCGCTGACGGCGACCGGCGAGAGCACCCGCGTTCCCGACATCGCCATCATCTCGGCGGGCGTCGTCACGCAGGCCGTGGAGGCGCGCGCCGCGCTTACCGCCAACAACAACCAGATGACCCGCGTCGTCGCCGCGCTCAAGAAGGCCGGTATCGCCGACCGCGACATCCAGACTTCGAACATCAACCTCAACCCGCAGTACACGTATGAGGAGCGCAAGGCGCCGCAGCTGATCGGCTATCAGGCGAACAACACGGTGACGGTGAAGCTGCGCAAGCTCGCGAGCGCCGGCGACGTGATCGACGCGCTTGTCACCGAGGGCGCGAACCAGGTGAACGGGCCGACGTTCGGCCTCGACAAGCCCGAGGAAGCCACGAACGAGGCGCGCCTCGACGCCGTGAAGAAGGCGCGCTCACGTGCCGATCTCTATGCGGGCGCCGCCGGAATGCGCGTGAAACGCATCGTCTCCATCAGCGAAGGCGGCGGCTACCAGCCACCCTACCCGATGCCCAAGATGATGGTCCGCGCCGAAGCCGCCGACATGGCAGCGGCTCCGCCCGTGGAAGCCGGCGAGGTCGGCACCAACGTCAGCGTGACGGTGGTGTTCGAACTCCAGTAGAACGCGGCGGGCAGGGTTTCAGACGACGGTCGCACCGCCGTCGATCACGAAGCCCTGCCCGCTCGTGAACCCGCCCGCCTTTGAGGCGAGAAACACCGCCATCCCTGCGATCTCATCGGGCTCGCCGATACGCTGCAGCGTCGAATGCGCGGTCGATTGCTTCAGAATCTCCGGATTGTCCCACAGCGCCTTTGCGAAATCGGTCTTGATGAGGCCGGGGCAGATCGCGTTCACGCGCACGTTGGCGGGGCCGTACTCGGCCGCGTAGTTGCGCACCAGCTGCAGGTCCGCCGCCTTCGAGATGTTGTAGGCGCCGATCATCGTCGAAGCCTTGAGCCCTCCGATCGACGAAATGACGATGATCGCCCCGTCCTTCCGCTCAACCATCTGCGGCGCGGCCATCTGGATCAGCCAGTGGTTCGAAACGATGTTGTTGTGCAGGATCTTGGTGAACTGGTCGTCGGCGATCCCGGCCATCGGCCCGAAATACGGGTTCGACGCGGCGTTGCAGACGAGGATGTCGACCTTGCCGAGCTTCGCCGTCGCGCCGCTGATCAGCGCCTGAAGCTCTTCCTTCAGGGAGATGTTCGCCGGGATCGCGATCGCTGCGTCGCGGCCCACGGCGGCATTGATCTCCGCCACCGCCGCCTCGCACGCTTCCAGCTTGCGGCTGGAGACGACGACATTCGCGCCGTGTTCCGCCATGCGGTGCGCGATCGCCTTGCCGATCCCGCGCGAGGAGCCGGTGATGACGGCAACCTTGCCGGTCAGGTCGAAAAGTGCGGGTATGCCCATGGTGTCTCTCCCTCAGACGCATTCAATGATGATCGCAGGCGCCGCTCTAAAGGAAAGCGCGGGCGTCCGGATACCGCTTCAAACTCACAGCCTGTTTGCATCCTTCGCGCCTTTGGGCCACCCTTGGCCTTGAAACCGCTGGGAGAGATCGTGCGCCGGTTCAGACGCCTGCCGCCCCTTGAACCGCGCCTCCAGAGCGAGGCGCTGTCCGATACCGAAGGCACGCGGCTCGGGCGCAGTATCGAGCAGGAAGCCGCCGCGAGGCCCGGCCTTTCGGGCATACATTTGCTTGCCGACGCGCATCAGGCCTTCGCCGCGCGCATCCTCCTCGCTCGCGCGGCCGAGCGCAGCCTCGACGTGCAATATTACATCTGGCGCGGGGACCTCTCCGGGATGCTAATGCTGGAGGCGCTGCGCGAGGCGGCAGACCGGGGCGTGCGCGTACGCCTGCTGCTCGACGACAACGGCATCGCGGGCCTCGACAACCTGCTCGCCGCACTCGACGTCCATCCGATGATCGAAGTGCGCCTGTTCAACCCATTCTTCGTCCGCCGCCCCAAGGCCCTCGGCTACCTCACCGATTTCAAGCGCCTCAACCGGCGGATGCACAACAAGAGCTTCACCGCGGACAGCCAGGCGACGATCATCGGCGGGCGCAACATCGGCGACGAATATTTCGCCGCGCGCGACGGCGACCTCTTCGCCGATCTCGATGTGCTCGCCATCGGCGCGGTGGTGGACGACGTCTCGCGCGATTTCGATCGCTACTGGAACTGCGCCTCGGCATGGCCTGCGGCGCGCATCCTCCCTGTCGTCGGCATCGCGCAGCTTGAAGAGCTGGCACAGCGCTCGGCCGCCGTCCACGCCGACCCGAGGGCGCACAGCTACATGGAAACCGTCCGCTCGCTGCCCTTCATCACCGATATGCTCGGCGCGTCGCTGCCCTTCATATGGGCGCCCGTGCGGATGGTGAGCGACGATCCCGCGAAGGTGCTCGATCGGGCGCGGCCCGGCACCTCGCTCAGCGAACAGCTGCAGGAAGCGATCGGCCGTCCTTCACGCGAAATGGGGCTCGTTTCCGCCTATTTCGTGCCCACGGCCGCCGGTGTCGAAGCGTTCGCCGCGCTCTCGCGCGAAAACATCAAGGTGAGCGTGCTGACGAACGCGCTCGAATCCACCGATGTCGCCATCGTCCACGCGGGCTACGCGAAGCGCAGGCAGGCGCTGATCCGTGCCGGGGTCCGCCTGTTCGAAATGCGGCGTCTCCGTGTGGGCACGCGCCGGAAGCGCCGCCTGCCGCTCGGTGTCGGCGGATCGGGCGCGAAGTCCGTCACCGGCTCGATCCTGCGTTCAAGCGGCTCAATGCTGCACGCCAAGACCTTCACGGTGGACCGCGCGCGGCTCTTCGTGGGCTCGTTCAATTTCGACCCGCGCTCGGTCGCGCTCAACACAGAGCTCGGCTTCGTCATCGAATGCCCCGACCTTGCCGCCGACGTGCAGGACGCCTTCGAAGGCGCAGTCCCCATGAGCGCCTACGAGGTGACGCTCAGCGACAAGGGCCGCCTGCGCTGGATCGAACGCGAGGAAGACGGCGAAATCGAAATCCACGACGTCGAACCGGGCACGACCCTGCTGCAACGTCTCGCAATCCGCGTCCTCTCCCGCCTGCCGATCGAGTGGCTGCTTTAGAAAACCACCACGCTGCGGATCGATTTGCCCGCGTGCATCAGGTCGAAGCCCTTGTTGATCTCCTCAAGGCCCATGACATGCGTGATCATCGGATCAATCTCGATCTTGCCGGTCATGTACATGTCGACGATCTTGGGAACGTCGGTGCGGCCCTTGGCGCCGCCGAACGCCGTGCCGCGCCAGTTGCGCCCGGTGACGAGCTGGAAGGGCCGCGTGCTGATTTCCTTGCCCGCCTCGGCCACGCCGATGATGATGCTCGTGCCCCAGCCGCGATGGCAGGCCTCGAGCGCTGTGCGCATCACTTCGGTATTGCCGGTTGCGTCAAACGTGTAATCCGCGCCGCCATCGGTCATCGCGACGATCTTCGCGACGACATCCTCGCGGCTCATCCCCTTCGAGTTGAGGAAGTCGGTCATGCCGAAGCGGCGGCCCCATTCCTCGCGGTCAGGGTTGATGTCCACGCCGATGATCTTGTTGGCGCCCGCCATCCGCGCGCCCTGCAGCACGTTGAGGCCGATGCCGCCCAGACCGAACACGACGACATTGTCGCCGACCTGCACCTTGGCTGTATTGATGACCGCGCCGACGCCGGTCGTCACGCCGCAGCCGATGTAGCAGCTCGACTGGAACGGCGCATCTTCACGGATCTTGGCGAGCGCGATTTCGGGCAGCACGGTGAAGTTCGAAAAGGTCGAGCAGCCCATGTAGTGGAAGATCGGCTGGCCCTTGTAGCTGAACCGCGTCGTGCCGTCGGGCATCAGGCCCTTGCCCTGCGTGGCGCGAATCGCCGTGCAGAGGTTGGTCTTGCCCGAAAGGCAGCTTTTGCACTGGCGGCATTCGGGCGTGTAGAGCGGGATCACGTGGTCGCCCGGCTTCACGCTGGTGACGCCCGCGCCGATCTCGCGCACGATGCCCGCGCCTTCGTGGCCGAGCACGCTGGGGAAGATGCCTTCGCTGTCGAAGCCGTCCAGCGTGTAGGCGTCCGTGTGGCAGATGCCCGTCGCCATGATCTCGACCAGAACCTCGCCCGCCTTCGGGCCTTCAAGGTCGATTTCCACAATCTCGAGAGGCTTTTTCGCCTCGAATGCCACAGCCGCCCGCGTCTTCATGAATCACCCCTCCGTCAGCGTATTGGTCACCCGTCTAATCCGGGAACCTCCACCGCGCCAACCCCTTCCGCTTCGAAACTGGCGATGGGGTACGCGCAATAGTCCGCTGCGTAATACGCACTTGGGCGATGATTTCCAGAGGCTCCGAGTCCGCCGAACGGCATATTCGCCGCCGCGCCTGTCGTCGGCCGATTGCGATTGACGACGCCCGCGCGGCTTTCCTCGATGAAACGCGTCCACAGCCCTGCGTCTTCGCTGATGAGCCCGGCGGAAAGCCCGAACACCGTATTGTTCGCAGCGCGCATCGCCGCGTCGAAGTCGGGCGCGCGGATCACCTGCACCACCGGCGCGAAAATCTCGGCGTCCGGTACGTCGATGCCGGTCACGTCGAAGATCGCGGGCGTCACGAACGCCGCCGAACGCCCCTCAATGCCTGCGAACGGCCGAATCACCTTCGCCCCGCGCGCCACGATTCCGTCTGCCGCAACCCGCGCACCGCCAGCGGCGGCCTCGGACACGAGCGGCCCCATGAACGCTGCGCCCGCCTCGTCCCACGCGGCGATCCGCAACCGCCCGGCCATCGCGTCCACCGCCTCCACGATCGCGTCACCCACCTTGCCTTCGGGCACGATCAGCCGCCGCGCGCACGAGCAGCGCTGGCCCGTGGTCACGAAACTCGACTGCACGATGATCGATGCGGCCGCTTCGGGCGAATCCCACGCGACAAGCGGATTGTTGCCGCCGAGTTCAAGCGCGAGGCTCACATGCGGACGGTCGATCAGCGCGCGCCGCAGCGCCGCGCCCGCCCCCGCAGAGCCCGTGAACAACAGCCCGTCGATATCGCCTGCAACGAGCGCCTCGCCCGTCGCCCGCGCACCCTGCACGATATTGAGCACGCCTTCGGGAAGCCCCGCCTCCGTCCACGCCGCCACCATCGCCGCGCCGATGGCGGGCGTGATCTCGGAGGGCTTGAACACCACCGTATTGCCCGCGAGCAGCGCCGGGATGATGTGCCCGTTCGGCAGGTGGCCGGGGAAGTTGTAAGGCCCCAGCACCGCCATCACGCCGTGCCCCCGGTGCCGCAGCACGGCACGTCCGAACGGCATGTCCGCGGCCCGCTCCCCGGTGCGCTCCCCGAACGCGCGGATCGAAACCTCGACCTTGCCGATCATCGAGGCGATCTCGGCCTCGGTTTCCCAAAGCAGCTTGCCCGTCTCGCGCGAGATCAGCCGCGCCAGCTCCGCCTTGCGGCTGCCCAGCACCTCGGCATAGCGCCGCGCGAGCGCGATCCGATCGTCCACCGGGCTCGATCGCCATGCCCCGAGCGCAGCACGGGCGCGGCCGATCGCGGCATTGCAGTCGTCCGCGCTCGCCGCCGGACCTTCCCACACGGTTTCACCGGTCGCCGGATCGATAGAACGGAATGTCGTCATGCAGACACCCTCACCAGATCGCCGCCGTTCAGTTTGAGCGCGTCGGCAGCTTCCTTGCTGACGGTCACGCCGCTGTCGGCGATGCGCGCGGCCGCACGGATCGAACGAAAGCCATCAATCTGGGTTGTGGAAAGCAACGCTTGGCGCTCACCGGGCTCGCCGATCTCCAGCCGCAGCGTTTGCGTTGCGCGGATCGTCGCCACCTCGGCCGCTGAACAGGTCATCGTCGGCCCGCCGTCGAAAATATCGATCAGCCCCGAGCGTTCGAAGCCTTCCTTTTCAAGCAGCGTCAGCGCCGGCTCGCCGTCGCGATGCACACGCCCGATCGCCGCGCGCGCGTCCGCGTCGATGAGATCCACATAAATCGGGTGGCGCGGCGCAAGATCGAGGATGAACTGACCGTCGGTGGAGGTCACCATGCGGTCCGCCTCCTCGAACGGCAGGCGGAAGAACTTGGAGGCGACGCCCTCCCAGAACGGCGAATGGCCGCTCTCGTCGAACCACCCGCGCAGCTCCGCCATGATGGTGTGCGAAAAGCGCGTCGGCTCGGCGCCGATCAGCATGTAGCGAGAGCGCGCGAGCAGGCTGCCCGCGCCGCCGCTGCGCCGCTCGGGCCGCAGGAACAGCGATCCCACCTCGGTCCACCCGCCGCACTCGTTCACCAGCACCAGCGCCTGGTGATCGAACCGCGTCCCGATGGCCGACGAATATTGCGCGAGCGTCATCACGCGGAACGAGAAGTGCGGGCGTTTCAGCCCCACAGCGGCACGAACCCCGGCAAGCCCCTCGACCCGCCCGGTCTCCGTGTCCTCAAGCATGATCGTGTACCACGCCTCGGCAGGCGCGATGGCGCCCGTGAAGCTCGCCTCGGCGAGGTCGAGGCGCGCCGCGAGCGTCGCCTCGTCCTCGGGCAGGCTGGTGAACCCGCGGCCCGAAAGCACCGCGAGTTCCATCATCACATCAAGATCGGCCGGCCGCGCCGGCCGGATCACCAGCATCAGGCCGCCTTGGCGAGGCGCGTCCGCGCGTCGGCGAACGCCGCGTCGAGCCGCTTAACGACCTCCACCGCTTCAGCGCTGGAAAGCAGCAGCGAAGGCAGCAGGCGCACGCAGTTCTCACCGCCGCCCGCAACGAGAATGCCGTGATCGCGCGCCAGCGCCATGAACTCGCGGTTGTTGGGCACGAGCTTCAGGCCGATCAGCATCCCCTTGCCGCGCACTTCAACGATCAGATCGCTGTGCTTGTCCTTCAGCGCGTTCAGTTGCTCCACGAGTTCCGCCGCAACCGCGCGGGCGTGCGCCAGCGTCTCTTCTTTCGCGATCTCGTCGAATGCCGCGATGCCCACCGCCATCGCCAGCGGATTGCCGCCGAAGGTCGATCCATGCGTGCCGACGACCATGCCCTTCGCCGCTTCCTTGGTCGCAAGGAACGCACCGATCGGGAACCCGCCGCCGAGCGCCTTGGCGATCGCCATGATGTCCGGCTCCACGCCTTCGAACCACTGGTGCGCGAACAGCTTGCCCGTGCGCCCCATGCCGCTCTGCACCTCGTCATAGATCAGGAGCACGCCGTGCTGCGTACAAAGGTCGCGCACGCGCTTCAGCCATTCGCTCGTCAGCGCCCGCGCGCCGCCTTCGCCCTGTACCGGCTCCACGATCACCGCCGCCGTGGTTGGGCGCGCGATGGCTTCGGCGATGCCCGCCTCGTCGTCGAGCGTCAGTTGCACATAGCCCGGAAGACGCGGCCCGAAGCCGTCGAGGTACGAAGCATTGCCCGATGCGTTCACCGCCGCGTAGGTGCGGCCGTGGAACGAGCCCGCGAAGCCGATCACGTCGATCCGCTCCGGCGCGCCGTTCACATGGTGATAGCGCCGCGCCGTCTTCAGCGCGCCCTCGATCGCCTCGGAGCCCGAATTGCCGAAGAACACGACGTCCGCGAAGGTCGAATCGATCAGGCGCTGCGCCAGCGCCTCCTGCCCCGGAATGCGGAAGATGTTGGAAACGTGCCACAGCTTCTTCGCCTGCGCTTCCAGCGCGGCGACCAGCTTCGGATGCGCATGGCCGAGCCCGTCGGTGGCGATGCCCATCACGCAATCGAGCCAGCGATTGCCGTCGACATCATAGAGCCACACACCCTCGCCGCGGTCCACCACGAGCGGCGCCCGGCTGTAAACCCCAAGCAAATTGTCGGACATGATCTTCTCCATCAAGAACTGTTTGGCGCTGCTTACCGTGTTACGCCGCGCGCGTCATCGCGAAGATGCCCGTGGCGTTGCCGCTGTCGAAACGCAGATCGAGCGCGCCGCTCTCGGGGTCCGCGTCGCGCGTGATGAACTCGTAGAACGAGCCCGGCACGGTGCGGCGCACCCCGCCCGCGAACTTGCGCTCGAAGCTGTCGGCGCGGAATGCCGTCTGCCGCACGCGCCCGCTGCTCGACACTTCCACCGTGTCCTTCATCGGTCGGCCTTCGGCCTTCAGCCGCGCCGCGAGCGCATCGACATCAACGACGCGGTCGGTCGCATGGTTGAAGGCATTGCCTTCGGTCGCGATCCACGCGGCCTCCCCGGAGCGCGCGAGCAGCGCTTCATAGTCGCCGAGCGTCACGGGATCGTGGTGGCAATCGAAACAGGCGACGATCGCGGGCAGTGCGACCAACGCATCGGCAAACGGCACGCTGCCGTCCGCCGCGAAGGCCGCAAGCACGTCCTGCGCGTCAGCGTTCAGCGGGTCGCGCGTCGTGCCGAACACGCGCTCCGCGACACGCACGAAGCCCTCGTCGAAACGCTCCACATGAAGCTCGCTCACGAAAAACTGCGGGATCGTCTCGGCCGCATCCAGATGACAGTAAGCGCGGCCCGTCATGCGCAGCGCAGGAAGCGGATACGTGTCGGCGACCCGGTAGCCGAGCGGTTCCAGAATCCGCTGGAACGCATCCTGCCCGGCGGGAAGCGCACCGGTCGGGCCTTCCCGGAAGCGCACGGTGCGCAGCGCGCCGTGGTCGAAGGTGATGCGCTCGCCGCGCGCCACCGTGTCCGCCACATAGGCCGCGCCGCTCGGCACGCGCTTCAAAAGGTCGTCGAACAGCAGCACGTTCATCGCCATCGCGAACGCCGCGCGCGATACTGTCTCGCCGGTTTCGGCGCGCAGTGCCGGATCGATCGCAAGCGCGCCCAGCGCCCGCGCCCCCGTCACCAGCCGCTCGATCGTACCTACATTCGCATTCGACATGATAAAACTCCGTGCGTTCCGGCGCTAATTGTCAGGAAACACGAACTATGACAAACAAGGAGCCTTCATCTGTTCATGCGAGTTTGGAATGAGTGAACGTCGCCACCTGCCGCCGATCGGCGCGCTCACCAGCTTCGCCGCCGCCGCGCGGCACGGCAGCTTCTCGCGCGCGGGAGAAGACGTAGGGCTGACGCAAAGCGCCGTCAGCCGCCAGATCGCGCTTCTGGAGGACTGGCTGCAAACCCCGCTGTTCGATCGCACCGGCCGCCGCGTGGCGCTGAATGCCGATGGCCGCGCCTATGCCGACGAAATAACCCCCGCGCTCGATCGCATCCGCCGCGCCACCGTCCGCCTCGCAACGCGGCGTCCCGAAAACGCGCTCAGCATCGCCACCCTGCCCAGCTTCGGAATGCGCTGGCTCGCGCCCCGTTTGCCCCGCTTCACTGCCGAGCATCCGGACCTCGTTGTCAATTTCGCCGCGCGGTCGGACACGTTCGATTTCGCCGAGGAGGATTTCGACGCCGCGATCCACTTCGGCCTGCCCGATTGGCCCGGCGCCGCGCACGACTTCCTGTTCCGCGAAACCTCCATCCCCGTCTGCGCGCCCGCCTGGCTCGCCGCAAACCCGCTCGCCGCGCCCGCCGACCTCATCGGCAAGCCGCTGCTCTTCCAGACCTCGCGCAAGGACGCATGGACACGCTGGTTCCGCCTCGCCGGCGTAGCAGCGCCCACCGTGCCCGGCCCGACCTTCGAGCACTTCCTGATGCTCGCGCAGGCGGCAGCGGCAGGCGCGGGCATCGCGCTCATCCCGAGCTTTCTCATAGAGCCGGAGCTTGCCGCAGGCACGCTCATCTCACCCTTCGACCTGCCGCTCGCCACTGAAGACGCCTATTATCTTGTCTCCCCCGAAAGCGGCGGCAGCGACGCCCTCACCCGCTTCCGCGACTGGGTGGTGCGCGAAGCCGCGTCATAGTAGCCGCTTGGCGCGCCCCTCGCGCTGCATTAATCCCCGGCACATGACCTCCGCTGCCCGCCCCCGCGCCATCGCGCTCTGGCTTTACGTCGTCGCCGCGCTCGTCTTCGCGATGGTCGTCGTCGGCGGCATCACGCGGCTCACCGAATCCGGCCTGTCGATGGTGCGCTGGGAGCCCATCTCGGGCGTCGTCCCGCCCCTCAATGACGCGGAGTGGCACGCCGAGTTCGAAGCCTACAAGGCCTATCCCGAATACCAGAAGGTCAATCGGGGCATGGCGCTTTCCGAGTTCAAGGCGATCTTCTTCTGGGAGTATCTGCACCGCGTGCTCGGCCGCTTCATCGGCCTCGCCTTCGCGCTGCCGCTCGCATGGTTCTGGGTCCGCCGCGCAATTCCCGAAGGCTACAAGCCGCGCCTGCTCGCGCTCCTGTCGCTCGGCGCCTTGCAGGGTGCGATCGGCTGGTGGATGGTCGCCTCCGGCCTCATAGACCGGCCGGACGTCGCGCACGACCGCCTCGCCGTCCATCTCGGCACCGCGCTTTTCATCCTCGGCGGGCTCGTCTGGACCGCGCGCGATCTCACCGCCCACGCACGCGGCGAGCGCCGGGCGCGGCTCACCGGCTTCGCGATGCTCACGCTCCTCGCGCTCGCAGTCCAGATCGTCCTCGGTGCGTTCGTCGCCGGGCTGAATGCAGGCCACGCGTTCGCCGAATGGCCGCTGATGGGCGGGCGTTTCTTCCCCGAAGGCGTGCAGTGGATGGAGCCGCTCTGGCGCAACGTCGTCGACAACCCCGTCGTCGTGCAGTGGGTCCACCGCTGGTGGGCGTGGGTCGCCGCCGCGCTGCTCGTCATGCTTTCCGTGCGTACGTCGCGCGAAAGCGGCGGCGGCGCACCGCGTTTCGTCCTGCTGCTGCTCACCGCGCAGATCATCCTCGGCATCGCCACATTGCTCACCGGCGTCGCGCTCCACGTCGCGGTCGCGCATCAGGCGGTGGCCGCGCTCCTGGTCTGGGCGGCGGTCGCCTGCGCGCATGGGCTCGGCAGGCCGGGGCGGCGAATGCGCTGATTCCGCACGCAAATTTCCTTGAACACCATAATACCCCACGCCTAAGCGCCTATTTCGCTTGACGCTTTTGCGGCGCTCCATCATATGCCGCGCCGTTCACGCGGGCGGCTTCATGCGGCCCGCCTTTGTTTTGGGATCGAACCATGCACACCAAGTCCACGGTCTCGGCGAAGCCCGCCGAAGTCGAAAAGAAGTGGCTGCTGATCGATGCCGACGGCCTCGTCGTGGGCCGTCTCGCTTCGATCATCGCCAATCGCCTGCGCGGCAAGCACAAGGCGATCTACACGCCGCACGTCGATTGCGGCGACAATGTCATCGTCATCAACGCGGGCAAGGTCCGTTTCACGGGCAACAAGCTCAAGGACAAGACCTACTACCGCCACACCGGCTATCCGGGCGGCATCAAGGCCGTCACCGCCGGCAAGATTCTCGAAGGCCGCTTCCCGGAGCGCGTGCTCGAGAAGGCCATCGAGCGCATGGTTCCGCGCGGGCCGCTCGGCCGCGCGCAGATGCGCAACCTTCGCATCTATGCGGGCGCAGAGCATCCGCATGTCGCACAGAATCCGCAGGTCGTCGACGTCGGGTCGATGAACCGCAAGAACAAGGTGGGTGCCTAAGTCATGGCTGAAGAGAAAATGGGTCTTGAGGATCTGAAGGATCTCACCGTCGAGACCGTGGCCGCTACGGGCACGGGTACGCCTGTCGTCGTTTCTTCCGCGCCGCTGCGCGAGAAGGAAATCGACGCACAGGGCCGCGCCTACGCGACCGGCCGCCGCAAGGATGCCGTCGCCCGCGTCTGGATCAAGCCGGGCACCGGCAAGATCACGGTCAACGGCCGCGATCAGACCGTGTATTTCGCGCGTCCGACGCTGCGCCTCGTCATCAACCAGCCCTTCGACGTGTCGGAGCGCGGCGGCCAGTTCGATGTCGTCGCCACCGTTTCGGGCGGCGGACTTTCGGGTCAGGCGGGCGCGGTGAAGCACGGCATCAGCCAGGCGCTCACCAAGTTCGAGCCGGAACTGCGCGGTGTCGTCAAGGCGGCGGGCTTCCTCACCCGCGACAGCCGCACCGTCGAGCGCAAGAAGTACGGCCGCGCCAAGGCGCGTAAGAGCTTCCAGTTCTCGAAGCGCTAGTCCGCTTTCAGAAGCACGTTCAAAGGGCCGGCCGCAACGCCGGCCCTTTCCGTTTGGGGGGAGTGCCGCTAAGCCTTGGCACCATGTTCCGCGCCGTTCTCCTGCTGCTTGCCGCCCTCGCGTCGCCCGCCCTTGCGGCAAGCGCCGTCCAGAACCCCAACACGCGCGTCGAGCTGATCGCGGAAAGCGCCGCGCCCGCGCCCGGTAAGACCGTCGCGCTCGCGATCGTCACGACGCCCCGCAAGGGCTGGCACACCTATTGGAAAAACCCCGGCAGCGCGGGCATGGAAACGCAGGCAGCGTGGACGCTGCCGGAGGGCGCCGCCGCCTCGGCCATCCGCTATCCCGTGCCGTCTACATTCACCGTCTCGGGCATCATGAACTACGTGTTCGAAGGCGAAGCGGCGCTGCTCGTCGACCTTTCCGTGCCTCAGCTTGCCCCCGGCACGCCGCTCCCCGTGAAGGTGCGCGTCGATTATCTCGTCTGCGACGATGAACTCTGCGTCCCCGAAAGTGCCGACCTCGCGCTCGACTTCACGGTCGGAGACGGCGCGGCAGACGCCTCTACACAGCCCCGCTTCGAAAAGGCACGCGCCGCCCTGCCTCGCCCGGTCGACTGGCCCGCGCGCTACGCCAGCGCAGATGAAAAGTTCCGTTTGTCGGTCGATACCACCGGCGCGGGCGACGTCAGCCGCGCCTATTTCTTCCCGGAGGCCGACGGCGTCCTCGATTACGATGCCCCACAGACTGTCAGCCGCAGCGGCGACACGCTCATTCTCGAAACCACGGCGGGCGCCAATGCCGATCCGGGCGCGGTAAGCGGCGTGCTGCGCCTCGACCGCGCCGACGGCAGCCATTTCGGCGCCAGCCTCACCGCAAGCGCGGGCGAGGTCGCGGCGGCGGGCGCGCCGCTCGCCTCCGCCGGACACGACCAGCATCAGCCGGGCCTTCCCTCCGCGCTCACCGCCTTCGCACTCGCCGTCCTCGGCGGCTTCATCCTCAACGTCATGCCGTGCGTGTTCCCGATCCTCGGCCTCAAGGCGCTCAGCCTTGCGAACGGCGGCCATTCCGAAAGCGCCGCACGCCGCGAAGCGCTCGCTTATACGACGGGCGTGGTCGGCACCTGCGTCGTGCTCGGCGCGGTCATTCTCGCGCTTCGCGCGGCGGGCGCGCAGGTCGGCTGGGCGTTCCAGCTCCAGGATCCGCGCGTCATCTTCCTGTTGCTGCTGCTCGTCACGGGAATCGCGCTCAACCTCGCCGGGCTGTTCGAAATCAGCGCACCCCGCGTCGGCGGCGACGCGCTCGCGGCGCGCGGCGGCACGCAGGGTGCGCTCTGGACCGGCGCGCTCGCCGCGATCGTCGCCACGCCCTGCACCGGGCCATTCATGGGCCTCGCGCTTGGCGCGGCCATTCTGCTGCCCACCGCGCTCGGCCTGCTCGTCTTCGCCGGGCTCGGGCTTGGCCTCGCCCTGCCCTTCATCCTGATCGGCTTCATCCCCGCACTCCGCAATCGCCTTCCAAGGCCCGGCCCGTGGATGGTGACGTTCCGCCGCGTCATGGCGCTGCCGATGTTCGCGACCGCCGTCGCGCTCGCATGGGTGCTCGGGCGGCAGGCGGGCGTTGCGGGCATGGCCTTCGGGCTCGCCGCCGCCGTGTTTCTCGCCGCCGGGCTCTGGTGGGTCGGCATCCGCCAGCACGGCGGGCGCCCCGCCGCCGTGCCGCTCGTCGTTGCCGCGCTCTCCGTGGCAACCGTACTCCTCATCACCCCGCGCGCCGAGGCGCCCGTCGCCAATGCGGCACTGCCGAACGTCGAGCCCTTTACCGAAGCCCGTCTCGCCGCGCTGCGCAGCGAAGGCCCGGTGTTCGTCTATTTCACCGCCGACTGGTGCATCACCTGCAAGGTGAACGAAAACGGCGCGCTCTCCGCCCCCGCCGTCACCGCCGCGTTCACGGACGCCGGCATCCCCACGCTCGTGGGCGATTGGACCAACGCCGACCCCGCGATCACGCGCTTCCTCGAAAGCCACGGCCGCGCGGGCGTTCCGCTCTATCTCTTTTACGCGCGCGGCCAGGATGCGGAGGTGCTTCCGCAGCTTCTGAGCGAGGCGCTGATGCTGGAACTCGCCCGCCGCGCTTGATTATGGCATCCTCGCCCTTCACCAAAGGGAGACGAGACATGAAAACAGCCATCGCCGCTTTCGCTGCCATCGCCTTCGCGGGAACCGCCTGGGCCGCCGACGTCGGCAAGCCCGCCCCCGCCTTCACCGCGCAAACGGCAGCGGGCAAGACCGTCAGCCTCAAGGATTTCGCCGGGAAAACCGTCGTGCTCGAATGGACGAACAGCGGCTGCCCGTTCGTGAAGAAGCACTACGACTCCGGCAACATGCAGAAGCTGCAGGCCGATGCGAAGGCGAAGGGCGTCGTCTGGCTCACCGTAAACAGCAGCGCGCCCGGCAAGCAGGGCCACGTTGACGCTACGCTTGCCGCGAAGGAGATGAAGGACTGGACCTTCCAGCCCACCGCCTACCTCCTCGATCCCGCCGGCAAGATCGGCAAGGCCTATGATGCGCGCGCGACGCCGCACATGTACGTGATCGACGGCAAGGGCGTGCTCCGCTACGCGGGCGCCATCGACGACAAGCCGACCGCGAACGCGGCGGACATCAAGGCTGCGAAGAACTACGTCACCGCCGCACTCGCCGATGTCGCGGCCGGTCGCGCCGTCGCCAGCCCCGTAACGCGCGCCTACGGCTGCTCGGTGAAGTACCCGGAGGCTTAAAGCGCCCTTAACCAGCGCGGCCCCACCATGACCCTCGCGTACGTGTATCTGTCTCGCGGGGTCGTGGGTCGTGATTATCTTTTTCGGGCTGGCCATCGTGCTTGTCTGCGTGTTCGGCAGCTTCCTGATTGCTGGCGGCGAACTCGGCATCATTGCCGGGGCGCTGCCGCAGGAACTGCTCGTCATCGCGGGTGCGGGCGCCGGTGCGTTCATCATTGCGAACAGCAGCGCGACGCTGCGCCGCGCCGCTGCGGGCGTGCGCCGCGCGTTCGAAGGCGAGCGCTGGGGAAAGGCCGATTACCGCGACCTCCTCTGCCTGCTCTTCCTCCTCATCAAGACGCTGCGCACGCGCGGCGTGGTCGCGATCGAAAGCCACATCGAATACCCGGAAGAATCGCGCCTCTTCGCCGCCTTCCCCCGCATCGCCGCAGACCCCGCGCTCGTCTCCTTCATCTGCGACTACGTGCGCATGATGGCGATGAACTTCGAGGATCCGAACCAGATGGCAGACGCGATGGAGGCTGATCTCGATCGCCACATCGCCGAGGAATATCAGGCGCAGGGCGCACTCCAGATGCTCGCGGACAGCCTCCCCGCGCTCGGCATCGTCGCCGCCGTGCTCGGTGTCATCAAGACCATGGGCTCGGTCGATCAGCCGACCGAGGTCCTCGGCGCCATGATCGGCGGCGCGCTCGTCGGCACCTTTCTCGGCGTGCTCCTCAGCTACACCGTCGTCGGCCCCATCGCCTCCCGCCTCGCGCAGGTGATCGACGCCGAAGCGAAGTACCTCACCCTCGTGAAAACCGTCATCGTCGCACACCTGCAGGGCCAGGCGCCGCAGGTCGCGGTCGAGCTCGGCCGCCGCACCACACCTTCGAACCACGCCCCCAGCTTCGCGGAAATGGAAGCCGCGCTCGACGCCCTGCCGCGCGACCTCGTCTAGCGCTGGAATCCCCCCGGCATATCCGCTAAGCCCCGCGCCATGTCGCAAAAAATCCGCATCGCCGTGCTCGGAGCGTCGGGATACACCGGCGCCGATCTCGTTCGCCTGGCGCTCACGCATCCCAACATCGAAATCGCCGCGCTCAGCGCCAATGCCAAGGCGGGGCAATCGATGGCGGACGTGTGGCCGCATTTCGCCCACGTGCCTTTGCCCGCGCTGGTCCGCGCCGAGGAGATCGACTGGGCGGGCATCGACGCCGTGTTCGGCTGCCTGCCGCACGCGGCTTCAGCCGCGCTGCTCTCGACGCTCATCGGCCCGCGCATCATCGATCTGTCGGCGGATTTCCGCCTGAACAGCGCCGAGACCTACGCCGAATGGTACGGCAACCGGCATCCGGCGCCCGAGCTGCTGCCCGATGCAATCTACGGCCTCACCGAATACGCCGCCGAGCTTCTGCCCGCCGCGCGCATCGTCGCCTGCCCCGGCTGCTACCCCACGGCGGCGCTGCTCGCGCTGCTCCCGCTCTTCGAAGCCGGCCTCGTCGGCCACGAGCGGATCACGATCAACGCCCTCTCCGGCGTCTCCGGCGCCGGCCGCAGCCTGAAGGAAGCGAACCTCTTCGCCGAGATCGCGGAGGCGGTGCACCCCTACGGCATCGGCCGCCACCGCCACATGCCGGAGATCGAGCAGGAGCTTGCGAAGCGCGCGAACGGCGCCGTCACCATCAGCTTCACGCCGCATCTCGTGCCGATGAACCGCGGCGAGCTTGAAACCATCACGGTCGAGCTGATGCCCGGCAAGAGCGTGGCGGACCTGCGCGCCGCGCTCGGCCACCGCTATGCCGCCGCGCCGTTCGTGCACCTGCTGCCCGAAGGCAAGGCCCCGTCGACGCGCATGGTGCGCGGCTCCAACCACTGCGTGATGAACGTGTTCGAGGATCGTATCCCCGGCCGCGCCATCGTGATCGTCGCGATCGACAACCTCGTGAAGGGCTCGTCGGGTCAGGCGATCCAGAACATGAACCTGATGTTCGGCCTTCCCGAAACCACCGGACTCCTGCAGGCGCCGCTTTTCCCATGATCGTCACCGAACGCCTGAAACTCCGCCCCTGGCGCGAGTCCGACCGTCTGCCGTTTCGGATGCTCTGCGCCGACAAGCGCGTCATGGAGCATCTCGGCGGCCCCCGCAGCGCGGCCGACGCCGACGCCGCGATGGAGCGCATGATCAAGAGCGAGAAGGAGCGCGGCCACTGCTTCTGGGCGGTCGAGCGCAAGTCGGACTTTTCGTTCATCGGCTTCTGCGGGCTCCTCGTCTGTGAAAAGCCCGGCACGCCCGTTGACGGCGAGATCGAGATCGGCTGGCGTTTCCGGCACGATTGCTGGGGCCAGGGCTTCGCCAAGGAAGCCGCCTATGCGAGCTTCGACTGGGGCTTCGCCAATCTCGATGTCGAGCGCATCATCGCGATCACCATGTCGGAAAACACGCGCAGCTGGGGGCTGATGGACCGCCTGCGGATGCGCCGCAAGCCGGAGCTCGATTTCTACGAAACCTCCGCCACCACGGGCGGCAAGGAAATGCGCATCATCACCTATTCCCGCTCGCGAGCGTGGGACTGATGCCGGTCTACAGCTACGAGGGCGCCGTGCCCGAGATCGCCGAGGACGTCTTCATCGCGCCGGGCGCGCATGTGATCGGCAATGTGAAGATCGGCGCGGGCTCCAGCGTCTGGTACAATTGCGTGCTGCGCGGCGATGTCGGCACGATCACCATCGGCGAATGCACAAACATTCAGGACGGCACCGTCGTCCATGTCACGGGCGGCGCGTACAACACCGTGATCGGCAGCCACTGCCTCATCGGCCACACCGCGACCATCCACGGCTGCACGCTTGAAGACCACGCCTTCGTCGGCCTCGGCGCGATCGTCATGGACGGCTGCGTCATCGAAGGCGACGCCATGCTCGCGGCAGGCGCGATGCTGACACCCGGCAAGCGCATCCCGTCCGGCCAGATGTGGGCGGGCCGCCCCGCGAAATACGTGCGCGATCTCACGCCAGAGGAAATCGCCGGAAACCGCAGGGGCCCGAAGCACTACGCACGGCTGGCAAAAGCCCACCGCGACCTCCCCGTCGTAAAGCCCTGAAAAAAGGGAACAACGCCCCCCTCTCCCGCCCGCGGGAGAGGATACGAAGCCTTGGCCAAAGGCCTAGGCGAAGTTGGTGAGGAAGTTACCCGACCGGAGACCACCCCAGCCCGTCCCCATCCTCGCCCGCCGGCAACCGCCGCAGCACCTTGCCGCTCGGCCATTCGACCTCCGCGACCGTGTTCGTCCCCGTCTCCGCGACGAACAGCCGCTTGCCGTCCGGCCGGAACAGGATCGTCACCTGCATCGCCTCGGCCTTGCCGCTCACCGGGATCGACCGCACAAGCTTGCCCGTCTCCACGCTGTAAACGCCGAGCGCGCCCGCCTGCAGCTCGGATGTCACCGCGTGCTTCCCATCCGGGCTGATCGCGATGCGGATCGGAAACGGCCCCGTCTCGATGCGCCGCACCAGCGTATCGGTCGCCGTGTCGTAAACATGGATCTCGTTCGACGCGCGGCTGGAGATCCACACCTGCTTGCCATCGGGCGTAATCGCGATGCCCTCGGCCTCGCGCCCGGCGGGCAGATGCGCAACCGTGCGCCCGCTATCCAAATCGATCACGCTCGCGCTGCCGCTCTTCATGTTCGCCGTGTAGGCGCGCGGCCGCGTCGGGTGCACCGCCACCATGTGCGACCCCTCCGCCTCCGTCGGGATCGATTGCAGCACGCGGCCGTCCGTGCCGTCGATCACCACCAGCGTCTTCGAAGCCTCGGCGGTCGCCACCAGCCGCCCGTCCGCGAGCCAGAGCAGCCCATGCGGCCGCGAATTCGGCCCGATGTCCCACGTCGCGAGCCGCTTGCCGTCCGCCACCCCGTAAACGTCGATCGCCGCCCCGCCATAATTCACCATCGCCGCCCGCGCCCCATCCGGCGACAGCGCCACCTCATGCGGATTGGCCCCGCTCGCCACCCGCGCGAGTTCCTTGCCAGAGGCAAGATCGAAGAAACTCACCGTATCCTCGCCCTTGTTCCCCACAATGAGCGTCTCGGCCGAAGCCGGAAGCGCCGCGATCAGCAGCGCGGCGGTGAAGATGGTACGCATGAAGCTCTCCCGATGTTTCGGGGCATATTGGCGTGGTTGTGGCGGGAGGTCACGTCCCTGATCGTCCAGATTTCCTACAAGAATGGAAATCCAAACCCGTTACGCCCTTGAAGCAGGTAGGGCTTTAGTGCGCCACAGCCCTTCCTCGCCCGCGCCTTTTTCTTAGGTACCATTTGCGATGCCGATCGCGGTCTTTCCCCGGCTTTCGCTCAAGAACAAATTTGTCGGTTAGACTATCCAAAACAGCGCGGGCCGTCCGCCAGTCTGTTCCGGGACCGAGCACGTCTTGGGCATCCTTTACGGTCATTTGCTTGCCCTCGGCCGCCCAATTCGTAAGAACACGTTCTGCCTGCGTGAGCCCGGCATAAATTAGCGGGTCAATCGCGTTCATCGCCTCTGCGCGTATAAATGATTTCCTGTGTTCCACATTGTTCCTGAGGACAACGGAGACTTGAAACACGCCGCTATGACGCTCCGCGAATAATGGATCGGGAAGGCTCGCCTCCTGCATTCCAGCTCGCATCCGTCGCGTGCCTTCGTATGCGCATTGAACAAAATCAAAATAATACATCGCCCACATTAGATTAGGATTTCGCGGATTGTGCGTATCATAAACAGTTTCAGAAGTTGTTGGCGGAAAAAATGTGCCCGGACTCTCGATAACCATTTTATCTTCGAACATTTTTACAAATATGTTCATGTTCTTTAAATTGTACGACCGATGAACGGCGGCATTAACGACTGCCTCAAGCCACACGTCCTTAGGATATTCTGGACTGGTTCGAAAACGCGCATCACGCCCCAAGCGCGTGAAATTTCTGATCTGAGATTCGATAAATCGCTCTGCATTTGCGATCTGTATCGGTAGCGGACCATCAAAAAACTGATCCGCCACAGCGTTCATACTTTGCCCAAACTGCTCCTCGACTCCCTCGTAGCGAATGACTCGTATGAAAGCCCCTGGCAGAATCGAACGGGAGTTTTTTGCAAAAATAACCGCGCAAGCCAAATTAGGTTCGAAGCCACGGGCCCCACGCTTTCCAAGCTGACAAAGTTGTAATACGTCTTCAACAGAGTAACGCGATGGCAAGTTCCTTTTTGAAACGTAGGCCTGCCTGAATTCGTTCATTAGACCGATGTCAAAATCATCCGGAAAAGCAAGATTTGTTCGTTCTGATTCTGCATCTAGCTCGCCCTTATTGAGACGGATTTCTCGTTTTTCGGCCTCCGATAGGAGCCGTTTTTCTTCGCCTTCTCGAATATATGCACTGCCGTCAACGGTTTCGACCAGCTTATCCGGTCGGTAATGTACTCGGATAACGATTACAAAATTTGGCTGCCCTTTCGCGTCCGTCACCTCGACGCGCTTTAGCTCGTATTTGGCATCCGGGCACAACCGACGGGCAGTCTCAAGGTCGTTCAAATGAGATGTTTCGGAATGCTTGCAACCGAGAATGCCCCCATTTTTATCGACACCGATGAATAAGATGCCCCCGTGGGGTTGGGTGTTGGCCCACATTGATAGATAGTCACCGAGATTGCGCTGACTGATATCCACGCGTTTGCGCTCTACACGGCGATCCTCGGAAAATTGCGTAAGGGTGCTCTGCGTGCAGTTGTTATATATGTCGTCTGGCGTCCACAGTTGCGGAAGCTGGGGAGACGGCGGATTGAAATCAAAGCCTAACTGCTGCTCATCAGCCATGTTGACTAAACCCACCTTGAACGCAGACTAGAAGGAAAAAACCGTTCTAAACAAAGACCTTATAGTCTACGTGATCGTTGAGTGACCTATACTTTCCCACACAAGAAGCACTGAACGAAAGGCGATTGCAAGACTTCATACGCCAAGCCAAAGCCGATGGCATAGGTCCCGCCCATCGTGGGCAGTTTGAAGCCCTGAGCCTTGGCAGTTAGGCCGGGGATTATCTGGCCGATGCGGTAGGCAGTCTTGTAGGTGACGCCAAGCTGGCATTGAAGTTCCCGGGCGCTCACACCGTGGCGAGTGGTGCAAAAGAGGGGCATGGTATAAAAGCACGAAACCAGCGGCTTGTCCGGTATACGAATATTATCGCTCACCGTTAACACGGAGCGCGACCGAACCGTCTCATCCTGCTCACTGTGATCGATAGGTAGAGTACTAGAACTGCCACCCCTACCGATCCGCCCCCTTCGCCTTCCCCCAGCTCCGCGCCGCCGTGTACCCAAGGTAGCCCGTGCCGAAGAGCATGTAGAGCGGTTCGGGGATCGCCTCCAGGTAGGCGCCCATCCCCGCGCCGATCGCCTTCGCCATTGCCGGGTCGGCGGCGGCGATGAGGCCCATGGGGATGGACCAGAGCAGCAGCACGTACATCACGTAGAGGAAGCTCGGGCGCGCGCGGCTCGTCCACGGGTCCGCCGCGTTCGCCTCCGCGACGATCGCGGCCATGCGCGCCTCGATCAGCTTCAGTTCGTGGCTGCCTTCCAGCTGGATCAGCTCCAGCTTGGCGCGTTCGCGCGCCTCCTTGTCGGGGATGATGCGGTCGAGGAGCTTGGCGACGGGCGCGATGATGCCTTCCACGAGCGACATGGGGGTCTTCCTTTCGTGCGGGTTCAGGCGTGGAAATCGCCGATGCGGCCGGCGAGCCAGCCGAAGGCGAAGCTTTCGTTCGCGGGGCGCGCCTCGGCGAGTTCGATGTAGCGGGCGCCCTGCAGCGCTTCGAGCGCGCGCAGCAGCACGGTTTCGCCCGCCTTGCCGCGCGTCTGGATGATCGCTTTCAGCGCGGCGAGCGTCGCGGTGTCGATGCGGCGGCTTGGCGGGATGTCCGGCCAGTCGCGTTCGCGGCGGTTGAGTGCGTTCAGCGCGCGCTGGAGGAAGCCCACCGCCACGGCGGCCCCCATGTTGACGCCGGTGTCGAAAAGCTCCGCCGCGATGCGCGGGGCGAGCGCGTTCACGCGGTCGAAGCCGGTGTCGTGCCAATAGCGTTTCCGGTAGATATCCGCCGCCGCCGCGCGCGGCAGGTCGCGCATGGCGCCGCCGTATCCCGCTGCGCGCGCCGTGCCTTCCGTGATGCCGAAATTGGTGGGGCCGCCGCGGTCGTCCGGGTGGTCGATATAGCCGCCTTCGCGGCGCAGCAGCATTTCGATGAGATCGTCGATGGACGCCATGATGGGCCTCTCCTGCCGTGGGTGGCAGAACGAACCCATCCGGTTCCTATTTGTCAAATCCTATCGCGAAACCGGTGCGCGACGGGTAATTTCGTCTACTTCAGGAAAAGCTGGTCGGAGCGACAGGATTCGAACCTGCGACCCCCACACCCCCAGTGTGATGCGCTACCAGGCTGCGCTACGCTCCGACCGTGGCCCGCACTTAAGGGCCTTGGCGGGCAAAGGCAAGCCTTGCCCGCCGGTTTCTGCCTAGCTGCCCTGAAGGCTCGTCAGCAGCTTCTGCGCCGCCGGGCGGCTGTCGAACTTCGGCGCCTTCAGCGCGGTTTCCAGCGCCTCCACCGCCTTGCCCCGCTGCCCGTTCATCGCATAGGCGACCGCGAGGTGGAACCGCACGTCCGGGTCGTTCGGCGATCCCGCCGCCGCCTTCTGCAGCAGGCTGAGCGCGAGCTTCCTGTCGCCCTTGTTGCGGATCAGCAGCCAGCCATACGTGTCCTGCACCGCCGGCACATTCGGCCCCACCGCATAGGCCTGCTTCCCCGTCGCGAGCGCCCGCTTGTCGCCCACCATCGAATAGGCCCAGGCGAGGTTGTTGAGCACGGTCACGCTCTTCTCGGCGTTCGGCAGTTTCCGCAGCGCCTCGTAGTTCGCGATCGCCGCCTTGTACTGCCGCTGGTTCATCTGCAGCTCGGCGATCGCGGCCAGCGCGATCGGATCGCGCGGGTTCGCCTTCTGGTAGGCCTGCATCATGGTCACAGCCTGCGAAGGCTTGCCCGTCTGCACATAGGCCTGCGACAGCGCGCGCGCCGCCGCGATGTTGAACTTCGTCTTGCGCGCCGCCTCCAGATACGGGAGCGCCGCGGCGGCCTGGTTCTGCGCGAGGTAGGCGCGGCCGAGCGCGAGGTCGGCGAAGTTCTCCTTGGGCGCCTGCTTGCGAAGCCGCTCCGCCCACTGCTTCGCCGCATTCCAGTCGCCCTGCCGCGCTTCGAAGAACACGAGCTCGGAATAGACCGGAGTCGGGTCGACACGGGGCATTGTCAGGATACGCTGGTAGGTCGCGCGCGCGGCCGCGATCTTCTTGTTGGTCTCCTGCGCACGGGCCAGCATCACGCGCGGCTGCGGACTGTCCGGCTGCGCGGTCGCGAGCCGGTTCAGGACCGATTCGACCTGGTTCTTCTGCCCCGCCGCTTCATAGACGCGGGCCGCCGCCAGCAGGGCCTGCGGCTGTTCGGGGAAGTCGCGCAGGATCGAGGCGACCTCGTCGAGCGCGCGCTTGTTCTGGTTCGTATCGAGGTAGGCATCGGCTAGCTGCACACGCGGGCCGAGCTGCTTCGCATCGACCGCGGCCGCCTGTCGCAGCCATTCGACGCGCGCAGTCGCATCACCGCGCCGCGCCGCCGTTACGGCGAGCAGCGTCAGCGCGCGGCCATCGCGCTTGTTGTATTCGAGCAGCTGCTTCAGCTCACGCTCGCCCTCGGGGATGCGGTTCGTCGCGATCAGCACCTGCGCGAGGTTACGCCGCGCTTCGGTGTAGTCGGACTTCTTCTCCAGCGCCGTGCGGAAGCTCGCTTCGGCCTTCTTCGTCTGCCCAAGGCCAAGCTCGGCGCCACCGCGGATGTTGTAGCCGACGGGAAGGTTCGGATAGAGCGTGATGATCCGGTTGCTGGTCACGAGCGCCTTGTCGAACTCGCGGTCGCGAATCTGGATCAGCGTCAGCACCATCAGCGCCTGCAGCGACTTGTTGTCGTCCTTCAGCACGTCCATCAGCCCTTCTTCGGCGGACTCGGCGTTGCCTTGCAGGAGCTGCGTCATCGCGAGCTGGGTTTTCAGCTCACCGGCCTTCGGGGCCTCTGTGACCGCCTTTTGCAGGTACTGCTGCGCTTCGGCCATCTTGCCTTCGCGCGCGAAGGCTGCGCCATAGAGCGCGTAGGTACGGCCATCGGCAGCGCCGGAATCGATGATCGGCTTCAGCGTCTCGATCGCGCCACGCGTGTCGTTACCCTTCAGCTGCGAGGCCGCATAAAGCTTGCGCGGAAGCACGGCATTCGGCGAGGCGCCGACGACCTTGCCAAAGAAGTCGGTGGCCTGTGCTATGTTGTTCGCCTGATAGGCGAGCATACCCTGCAGCATCAGCGCGGGCACATAATTCGAAAGCAGGCCCTTCGTGCGCGTCATCAGCTGGCGCGCCTTCTCGTACTGGCCGGCGCGGGTTTCGAGCACGGCCTCCAGATAGAGCGCGAGGGGGTGATCCGGCACCAGTCCGTTGATGCGCTTGAGATCGGCGCGCGCCTGGTCTTCGCGCTTGAGGTCGCCAAGCGTTGCGGCGCGCTCCAGCAGCGCCTCGATGTTGTTGGGATCGACCTCGAGCGCACGGTTGAAGTAGGTGAGTGACGGTTCAAGGCCCTGCGAACGGCGCACAAGGTCGCCCTTCAGCATCAGGCCCTTCACGTTCGTCGGCTTTGCGGCAAGCACCTGATCGGCAAGCGCGGAGGCTTCCTTCAGCTTGCCGTCGGACGCATAGAAGCGCGCGACATCGACCAGCGTTTCCGGGTCGTTCGGCGCGATGCGGCGGGCGCGCTCGAACTCCGCGCGCGCTTCCGGAATATTGCGCTGCTGCGTCAGAATCTGTCCGCGCAACCGCGCGGCATAAGCGGCGAACTGCGGCTCGATCGTCCGTGCGTCGAGGAGGTCCATCGCCTCGCCGTACTTGCGCTGCATCATCAGCGCGTGCGCGCGCAGGTGGCGGACCTTGGCCGAAGGAATACCCGCCTGCATGGCGCGCTCCAACTCCGTCTGCGCCTGAATGCCCGAACCGAACTCCAGCGCGACGCGCGCCTGAAGCAGCCGTGCGAGCCCGTTGTTGGGGTTCGCCTTCAGCGCCTTCATCAGCTGGATGCGTGCACTGCGGTAGTCGCCGGCCTGAAAGAGACGGAAGCCCTGGACATAGGCGTCATTCGATTCGCTGCGGGCGTCGGCGTACGCGGGAAACGCGGCAATGCCGATGGGAGCCGCAAGCGCAAGGGTCGCCGCTGCAAGCTTGAAGAAGGTTTTGTTCAACATCTTTTTATCCTCAGTAGGACGATTCGACTTGCCGTGGCCGCGTGCGACCCTTTTTTGTTTGAGCCACGGCATTATGAACGTCAGGTCTCAATATTATATTGCTTTAGAAGATCATACAGCGTCGGCCGGCTCACACCGAGCAGCTTGGCTGCGTTCGACACGTTGGACTCGGTACGCGCCAGCGCCATGCGAATGGCGTTCCGGTCCGCCCGCTCGCGCGCGGACCGAAGGTTCAGGAAATCGTCGTCCTCGACTTCGGCAAGGTCGAGGTCGGCCGCCGAAAGCCGGCTGCTATCCGCCATGATGACGGCCCGCTTCATGCGGTTTTCAAGCTCACGCACGTTCCCGGGCCACTTCCAGGCCTCGATCGCGGCTAGCGCGTCAGCATTAAAACCCTTCACCGGGCGCTTCATGTCGCGGGCATACTTGCGCAGGAAATGGTGGGAAAGCAGCACGGCGTCGCCCTGCCGTTCGGCAAGCGGCGGAATCTTGATGACAACCTCAGCGAGCCGGTACCAGAGGTCTTCGCGGAAGGCGCCTTCGGCGATCATCGCCTCAAGGTTCTGGTGCGTTGCGCAGACAATGCGGACGTCGACGGGGATCGTCTTGCGGCCACCGATGCGCTCGATCACGCGTTCCTGCAGAAAGCGGAGCAGCTTTACCTGCAGCGGCAGCGGAATGTCGCCCACCTCATCGAGGAACAGCGTGCCGCCTTCGGCGAGTTCGATCTTGCCCTCGGTGGTTTTCACCGCGCCCGTGAACGCGCCCTTCTCGTAACCGAATAGCTCGGCTTCGAGGAGGTTTTCGGGGATCGCCGCGCAGTTGATCGCAACGAACGGCGCACCCTTGCGTCCGGAGCTGTCATGCAGCCCGCGCGCCAGCACTTCCTTGCCGGTGCCGCTCGCGCCGAGAAGCATTACGGAAACGTCGGTGTTGGCCACACGCTCGATCATGCGGCAGACGCGGAGCATACTGTCCGAACTGGTGATGAGGCCGCCGAGCGCCTCGTGACCGTCGCGTTCGGCCAGCTGACGGTTTTCCGCCTCGATCTCGTGGAGGTGGAATGCCCGCTGCACGATGAGGCCGAGCTGATCGATATCGACGGGCTTCTGATAGAAATCATAGGCACCGAGCGCGATCGCCCGCAGTGCGCTCTCCCGGGCGCCGTGGCCGGACGCGACGATCACCTTGGTATCGGGCTTGAGGGCCAGGATTTCCACGAGTGTCGCGAAACCCTCGCTTGTACCGTCCGGGTCGGGCGGGAGGCCGAGATCGAGCGTCACGACTGCCGGCTCGTGGGCGCGCAGCAGCTCGATGGCAGCGCGGCGATCGCCCGCACAGAGCACTTCATAGTCCTCGTAAGACCACTTGAGCTGCCGCTGCAGCCCTTCGTCGTCTTCAACGACCAGCAGTTTCGGTGCCGTTTTGTTCACCATTCAGCCTTCTCGCCTGTTCGCCAGCGGCGCCGCAGCCGCCGGCAACTCGATCGTAAAGCAGCTCCCCACGCCCGGCTCGCTTTCAACCAGGAGTTTGCCACCCATGTCCCGTGTCATTTCCCGTGCCTCGAACGCGCCTATACCAAAGCCCCCGGATTTGGTCGACTTGAAGGGCGCAAAGAGCTCGTCGCGAATGAAGTCGGCGCTCATGCCGGGGCCACAGTCGCGCACGCGCACGCGCACGATGTCGCCGGGCTCCACCGCGATCGCGACCGGGCTTCCCGGTTCGCTTGCATCGACGGCATTCTGGACAAGATGGGTCAGCACCTGTTCGAAACGCTCCGCGGTGCCATTCACCATGACATCCTGCCCGCAGCGATCGACGGTCACGCCGGGCCATGAGCGGCGCGCCGTATTCGCGACCGCCTCCACCGCACAGCAGACATCAAATGTGTCCCCGGAAGGGACCGCCTGCACGCTTTGCTGGGAGAGGCGCGCCAGCAAGTCGTTCATCTTGGCTACCGAGCTCTGCAGCGTTGCGATCATATCCGCCCGGAACTCGGGATTCTCGGCATGGCGTTCGGCGTTGCGCGCGACGAGGCTCAGCTGGCTCACAAGGTTCTTGAGGTCGTGCATGATGAAAGCGAAGCGCCGGTTGAACTCGTCGAACTTACGGGATTCCGCTATCTTCGCGAGCGCCGCCGCCTCGGCAACATAGCTCGCCGCCTGCCGCCCCACGGTACGGAGAATGTCGAAATCCTCCCAGTTGAGCTCGCGCTGGGTGAGTGGCCGCTCGATGAGGATGAAGCCGATCGCCTCGTCGATATGGATCAGCGGCACCATCAGCCATGCCTGCGGGTCTTCAATCAGCCATTGCGGCAGCCTGAGCGCCGCACTCTCGCGCCCGCCCCGATGCTCCTCGATATCGAGGACACGGCCGCTCGCTTCAAAGTGCGCCTTGAGGCGGGCCGCGCCTTCGATCCGTCCCGGCCGCAGCGTCCGGTAGTTCCAGCGGGCTAAGTGGGCGAAGCTGTCGTCTTCGGCCGCGATGAACAGCGCGCCGCCCGGCGAATCCACCGGCTGGCAGGCGGCCTGAACGACGCGCAGGTGCAGTTCGCCGAGCCCTGGCCCCGAGCTCGAAACCGTGTTCACGAAGCGCAGCCATTCCTGCCGATAATCGTACTTGTAGGCGAAGAAATGCTTGTTGATCTGAACACGCAGCCACGCGCGCGCGCGGCCCGAGAACAAGATGACGGCCGCGAACACCGCCGCGGCGAAGATGAAGCTGATCTGGAGCAGCCGCCCCCAGTCTCCCCCCACCAGTCGCAGGCCGTAACCCGCGAGTGACATCAGCACGAGATAAAAGCCGATCGCGCCGAGCGACAGCGTATGGAACGCCGCCTGCCGTGAAACCTGCAGCTTCAGCCCCCTGTTGCGCACGGCGGACAGATAGATGAGCGGCACGACGAATGCATTCACGAGCCCGCGCACCTCGACGAGGTCCGGCCCCATGTTCGGATCGAGCAGGAACAGCGTGTAGAGATTGAGGTCGTAAGCGAAGATGCCGGCGAGCGCGATGCAGAGCAGGCGGATGCTCCAGCGGTTCGCGGGCGCGGAGTTCACGTAGACGTTGTGCGTCAGCACCAACCCGCCGATGGCGACGGCGAGCCGCCCCATCGTATAGAAATACTGAAGCCATCCCGGAACAGCGGCCCCTCGCACGAGGCTCCAGACGTCCCCTGCCAGTTGCAGCGCCACGACGATAGCGAGCGCGATAAGCACGTTGCGTGAAGGATTGTGCTCGGTATCCTGCCAGTTGCTGATGACGAGAACCGCCGCGAAAACGGCCCACGACGCCGAACGCAGCGTCTCCGCGATCGAGACGAGCACCGAATAGGCCGGGTCCACGACGGGAACGAGCACGACGAGCACCGCCCACACCGCCATCGCCAGCGCCGCGCCGACCAGCCACATGTCCGCGCGCGATTGCAGCCGTCGATAGATCAGCAGGCCGGCGAGCAGCAGATAGCCGATCGCCGCCACACTGTGGCTGAAGGCGCTGACATCGCTGTAGGCGGGCACGGCGCTAGCGCACCCCGTCCTGCCAGACGACGACGCGGACGGTCTGTATCAGGATGAGCAGGTCGAGAAACAGGCTGTAGTTCTTGATGTAGTAAAGGTCGTATTCGAGCTTGTGGCGGGCATCCATCACGCTCGCGCCATAGGGGTAGTTGAGCTGCGCCCAGCCTGTGATACCCGGTTTCACGATGTGCCGTTCCCGGTAGTACGGGATTTCCGCCGCCAGTTCCTCCACGAACACCGGCCGTTCCGGGCGCGGCCCCACGAAGCTCATGTCGCCCGTGAGCACGTTGTAGATTTGCGGAATTTCGTCGATTCGCGAGGCGCGAAGGATGCGGCCGACTGGTGTGACACGCGGATCGCCGGACTTTGCCCACTGCGCTTTCCCGTCCTTTTCGGCATCCGCCACCATTGAGCGGAATTTCACGACATTGAAGGTCTTGCCGAACTGCCCTACCCGCTCCTGCCGGTAGAAGATGTCGCCCGGGCTGGTCAGCTTCACCGCGAGCGCGGCAACAATGAGGATCGGCGACGCGAGCAAGAGCAGGATGAGGCTCGCCGTGATGTCGAACAACCGCTTGAACATGATCGCAAGCGGCTCGGCCCCCAGAAAACCGTCCGAATAGATCAGCCACGAGGGCGAGATCGAGCGCAGATCGACGCGCCCTGTCTGTCGCTCGAGAAAACTGCTGATCTCCGAGACCGGAAAGCCCGCCAGCTTCACTTCGAGAAGCTTTTCGCTTGGTGCCGCGCCTCGGCGCTCATCGAGCGCCAGCACGACCTCGTCGATCCGCAACCGCTCGCACAGATCAACAAGAGATGGCACCGAATCGATCGCCATCGCATCGTCGATCGCGTTGCTGTTATCGGTGAGCCGCACCACACCGGCGGCTGTGAAATTCGAATCGGGTGCCTGCGCCGCGCGGGCGAGCCGCGCACCCCGCTGTCCCGCACCGATGATGAGCACACGGAATCGGAAGCTCTTCCACTTCACGATCCGCGACATGAGGACCCGCCATGCGAAGATCACGACGAACGTGAGCGCGATGGCATAGAGAACGACCGACCGCCAAAGATCGACATCCGGGAAGAAGAACAGGATCACCGAAATGGCCGTGATGCTGACCAGCATGGCCACGGCAAGCCGGCTCATCGCCATGCGCAGCGACCGGAAACAGTCCATCTGGTACGCGCCGATGCCGAGCATCACGAGGTACACGGTCAGCGAATAAAGCGCGAACTGCGGCGCCTGCTCGGCGATGCTGCCCGGGTCCATGTCGATCTGCTGCGCACGAAAAAGCCAGGCGGCCTGCGCCGAAAGATAGATCAGCACGATCTCGACAAGGCCGAGGATGAGCAACGGACGCGGGAGATAATGGTTGAAAAGTCGGATCAAACGTGGCCACCCCTGCTCATAGGCTTCGACTATCCCCCTGCTTTGCCGACAGTTTACAATAGCTTGCCAGGAACACGCCAGCGACGGATTTATGGCGTGGATGCGCCAGGCCGAGTTCGGCACCGCTTGTAGGCGTCTTAACCCGGACCTAATGGCTGTGCAGGTAGAGCAAGGCGGTGAACAAAGTGCAAACCACGCCCGTTATCCTTTCCGGAGGCGCCGGAACCCGCCTGTGGCCGCTGTCGCGCAACGCGACCCCAAAGCAGCTCCTCCGCCTTCTTGGCTCCGAAACGCTGATTCAGTCGGCCGCGCGGCGCGCACCGGCCGAAAACGGCTTCCGAGCGCCGCTTATCATCGCCGGAGAAGCGCATCTTACGGAGATCGAAGCGCAGCTTGCCGAGATCGGCGTTGCGCCGCGCGCGATCGTCCTGGAGCCTGCGGGGCGGAACACGGCGCCCGCCGTGGCGCTTGCCGCGCTCATGCTTCCAGAGGACGAGCTGATGCTCGTCATGCCGTCCGACCACATCATCAACGATGTCGAGGCCTTCCGCGCCGCAATCGCAAGGGCCAAGCCCCTCGCGCAAGACGGCTGGCTGGTCACCTTCGGCATCACGCCCGATCGCCCGGAAACCGGCTACGGCTACATCGAAACGGCTGAATCGATTGCAGAGGGCGTGCACCGCGTCGCCCGTTTCGTCGAAAAGCCGCCGCTGGAGACGGCGAAAGCCTATCTCGAAACCGGCCGTTTTTACTGGAACGCCGGCATCTTCCTGCTGCGCGCTGGCAGCTTCCTTGCCGAACTGCGCCGCCATGCCCCGGACATAGAAACCGCCGTGCGTCACTCGGTCGCGGGCGCCGTCGATGAAGGCCCGATCCTTCGCCCCGACCGTGCGAGCTTCCTCACCTCCCCATCGGATAGCATCGACTATGCCGTGATGGAGAAAGCCGAGCGAGTCGCCGTCGTTCCCGTCGAGATGGGCTGGTCGGACATCGGAGCCTTCAACGCGCTCCTCGAACAGCTTCCCCGCGACGCGGCCGGCAATGCCGTGGGCGGCGACGTCATCGCACTCGACACTGCGGATTGCCTCATCCGCAGCGAAGGCCCGCTCGTTGCCGTCATCGGCGTCTCCAACATCACCATCATCGCCACCGGCGACGCCGTCCTCGTCGTCGCGAATGAGCGCGCGCAGGACGTGAAGCGTATCATCGACACATTAAAGGCGAATGGCCGTCACAACATGAGTTGAACGCGGCGAACGGCTTCGCTATAGCCGCGCCTTCGGCTGGAGACGTGGGTGAGCGGCTGAAACCAGCGGTTTGCTAAACCGCCGTACGGGGCTACCCGTACCGAGGGTTCGAATCCCTCCGTCTCCGCCAGATTGGCCGTGTAAGAGGCTGTATTTGAATGAGAAGCCCGGGGGGACTTAATTCCTTCCCCTGTCCTCTCCACCGCCGCCATGCGTCGCGAACGATTCGACTGCGCCGCCGACTGCCAAACCCCGCCGCTTTACCTAATAGCTTGCTCAACAAAAACTTCCGGCGCGTGCCGCTGCATGTGCTTGACGGATTGCCGATTGGCACGCAGATCGCCGGTCGACCGGGTGGAGAGGAGAGTTTGCTTTCGCTTGCCGCCGCGCTTGAAAGCGCACGGCCGTGGCGGGACACGCGGCCGGCGGTCTCTGCCGCACGAACCGGAGTTTCCGCATGACCGAGTTGCTTTTGAACCCGCTCAAAACCGCCGATCCGCAGGGCGGCCTTTCCGCCGACGCGCATCTCGAACCCATGGCGATGCTCGCCGCCTGCCCCGCCTATGCGCCGACTCCGCTCGTGCGGCTGCCGGGGCTCGCACAGCGGCTCGGCGTTGGGCAGGTGCTCGTGAAGGACGAGAGCAAGCGCATGGGGCTCGGCAGCTTCAAGGCGCTGGGCGGTGTCTACGCCGTGTTCAGCGTCGTGCGCACGCACGCCGAGGCCGCGCTCGGACGTACGCTCGATCCTGCCGACCTCGTCGGCGAAGAGGTTCGCACCATCGCTTCGGACATGCATTTCGTTTGCGCCAGCGACGGCAACCACGGCCGCGCCGTGGCGGCGGGCGCGCGGCTCGTCGGCGCGCGCTGCTCGGTCTATCTGCACGCGGGCGTCACCGAGGAACGCGCCGACCATATCCGGAGGCAGGGCGCGGCGATCGTGCGCGTCGACGGCACTTATGACGATTCGGTCGAGCAGGCACGGCGCGATGCGGCACGCACAGGCGCCATCCTCGTTTCCGACACCGCGGACGCACCCGAATGCGCGAACGATCCGCTGCCCGTTCGCGTGATGCAGGGCTACACCGTGATCGCCGAGGAAATCCGCGCGCAGCTCTCGCCCGGCGAGCGGCCGACGCAGCTGTTCGTGCAGGCCGGTGTCGGCGGGCTTGCCGCGGCCATGGCCAGCCGGTTCAGCGGCAGCCCCCACGCGCCGCGCCTCATCGTCGTCGAGCCGGACAGCGCCGACTGTCTGCTGGAAAGCGCGCGCGTCGGCGGCGCGACCGAGATACCGCACAGCGCGGAGACGATCTTCGCGATGCTCGATTGCCTGCGCCCTTCGCTGCCGGCATTCGCAATCCTGAAGGATCGTGTGGACGCCTTCATATCGGTGGCCGACACCTACGCCGCCGAAGCTGTCCGCAGCCTCGCCGCCCCGGCCGAAACAGACACCGCCATCCGCGCGGGCGCATCCGGCGCGGCCGGCCTCGCCGGTGCGCTTGCCGCCAACACCCTCGCATGGCGCGAAGCCATCGACATGAACAGCGATTCCACCCTGCTCTTCATCATCACAGAAGGCGTAACAGATGAAAACGAGTTCGAACGATTGACGCGGGCCGCGAGGTAAGCAGAGCTGGCGGCACGCGGGTCGCGCTTCACGCCTTTGCGAAAAACGCGCCCAGCTCCGCCAGCAGCACGTCGGGGATTTCTTCCTGCGGGCTATGGCCGCACGGCAGCGCCCGGCCGCTTACCTCCTGCGCCTTCGAACGCCAACACGCCTCGACGTCGAACAGTTCTCCGATGGTGCCGTAAGCACCCCAGAGCAGCAGCAGCGGCGTCTCGATCAAGCGCCCTTCGTCCGCCGCATCATGATCGAGGTCGATGCTCGCCGCAGCGCGATAGTCCTCGCAGATCGCGTGACGCGTTGCCGGATCCCGGTAGCAGCGGCGGTATTCGGCGACGACTCTTGGATCGAGCGCCCCTTCGATCTTGATCTGTCCGGCGAGGTGACGGTCGAGGAAATGATCGGGATCGCCTGCGATCATCCGCTCGGGCAGATCGAACGGCTGGATCAGGAAGAACCACCAGAAATAGCGCGTCGCGAATTCGCGATTTGTCTGGGCGTACATCGTCGCGGTAGGCGCGATGTCGAGCAGCACCAGCCGGCTGACGCACGCCGGATGGTCGAGCGCCATCCGGTGCGCGACGCGAGCCCCGCGATCATGCGCGACGACATCGAACCGATCGAAGCCGAGCGCCGCCATCACCGCCACCTGATCCGCCGCCATCGCGCGCTTGGAATAGTTCCGATGTTCCGGGTCACCGGGCAACTTCTCGCTGTCGCCGTATCCGCGAAGGTCGGTGGCGACGACGGTGAAGTGCTTCGCCAGCTCGGGCGCGATCTTGTGCCATGTGAGGTGGGTTTGCGGATGGCCGTGAAGCAGCAGCAACGGAGGCCCCGAACCGCCGACAGCCGTCCGGATGCGGACGCCGCCCGCATCGATGTCGTGCCAGCGGAAACCCGGCATCAACTCGCTGTATTCAGGATGCGCGCTCGTCACCGCGTCCACCCATAAGCCAAGGCCTGCCGGCGAGATAGGCCCTCTCGAACGCGCGGATGCGATCGGCATATGTCAGCGTCTCGCCGATCCGGTCCAGCCCGAGCATCAGCGCCCGCCGCAACGCCTGATCGATATCGAAGCCTGCGGCGTAGACGCCCATCTCTATGCGCTGCGCTTCGAGATCCACCGTCATGCGCCCCGCCCCGTCATCAAGACACGCTGCGAGCTCGGCAAGCTGCGCGAGGGGCAAGGACAGGAGAAGCAGGCCGTTGTTCGCCGCGTTGTCAGCGAATATCGCGCCGAAGGAAGAGCCGATGATGCCCCGGATGCCGTATTGGAGCATACCCCAAACAGCATGTTCGCGCGACGACCCGCAACCGAAATTGGGCCCGACGAGCAGGAAGCGGGTCTCGGCCATATCGGGCCGGTTAAGAATGAAAGCGTGCCGCGGCGCGCCGCTTTCGTCGAAACGCAGGTCATGGAACAGGCCGGCGGCAAGCCCCGATCGGTCGATACCCTTCAGGAAGGTCTTCGGCATGATGACATCGGTATCGATATTGGCGGCGGGCATGGCGGCGACCCGGCCCGAGAGGCGGATGAAATGTTCCATCAGGAAGCGACCGCAAGCGCGCGCACGTCGGCCAAGCGGCCGCTCACGGCCGCCGCCGCGACCATCGCGGGGCTCATCAGGTGCGTCCTGCCGCCGACCCCCTGCCGGCCTTCAAAATTGCGGTTGGTGCTGGATGCGCATCGCTCCCCCGGCGCGAGGCTGTCGTCGTTCATCGCGAGACAGAGCGAACAGCCCGACCGCCGCCATTCGAACCCCGCTTCGATGAAGATGCGGTCCAGCCCCTCGGCCTCGGCGGCGCTGCGCACGCCGCTGCTGCCCGGCGAGATCATCGCGCGGACGCCCGGCGCGACCTTGCGGCCTTTCAATATGCTCGCCGCGTCGCGGAGGTCCGACAGGCGGGCATTGGTGCACGAGCCGATGAAGGCGCGGTCGATCGCGATGTCCTGTAGCGGCGTGTTCGGCGCGAGCCCCATGTAGGCCAATGCGCGAACGGCATCAGTGCGGCGGCCAGGCGGAAGATTCTCGGGATCAGGAACCACGTCAGTGATCGCAAGCGACTGATCGGGGCTCGTCCCCCAGCTCACCATCGGCGGTATGTCATCCGCGCTCAGCCACACCTCCTTGTCGAACCGGGCATCTGGATCGCTGTACAGCGTCCGCCATTCGGCCCGTGCGCGTTCAAGCAGATCGGCCGACGGCGCGCGCGGGCAGCCTTCGATATAGTCGACGACCGTGTCGTCCGGCGCCATCAGCGCAACGCGCGCACCGCATTCGACGGCCATGTTGCAAATCGTCATGCGCGCCTCCACGCCGAGCGCGTCGATCGCTTCACCGGAGAACTCGACCGCATGACCAGATGCCCCGTCGGCGCCGATCCGACGGATCACCTCCATGATCAAATCCTTGGCCGTCACGCCCGGTGCGAGGCGGCCGTCGACCGTCACCCGCATCGTTTTCAGCCGTCGATAGACGAGCGTCTGGGTCGCGAGCAGATGCTCGATATCGGACGTGCCGATGCCGAAACCGACCACCCCGAACGCGCCGTAGGTTGTGGAATGGCTATCGCCCGCCGCAATGACCATACCCGGAAGCACGAGGCCAAGCTCGGGCATCACGACATGCTCGATCCCCTGGCGAGCATCGAAAAGGTCGAAGATCTCGATACCGAAATCGCGGCCGTTTTCTGAAAGGTACGCGATCTGCCGGCGCGCGCCGTCGTCGAGATGGCCCGCCTCCCGGTCGGGATTGGTCGAATTGACATGATCGACGACCCCCAGTGAAGCCTCTGGCCGCCATGGCTTCCGCCCGGCGTCGCGAAGGCCGCTGAACGCCTGGGGGCTTGTGTATTCGTTGAGCACCGTTCTATCGATATAGAGCAACAATCGTTCGCCAGCGCCGCCGGATTCATCGAAAGACAATATACGGTGTTCGTCGACGATCTTGTCGTAGAGCGTTTTTGGCGCCGACATCCATAGACCTTTCCCTGCGGCTTCGCAGGGTCGGGCTTACCGTGGAGGGTTTGGGCGAAGCCAATGCCGGGACAGTATCAATTGATGCGACGGGTGGGTTCAAATGGATATCATGTGGCTCGAGGACTTCATCAAGCTCGCGGATGAAGGAAATTTTTCCCGCGCCGCCGAGGCGCGCAACCTCACCCAGCCGGCGTTCAGCCGCCGCATTCGCGCGCTCGAAGACTGGGTCGGCGCGACGCTCGTCGACCGCGATACGCACCGAATCGCCCTCACAGAGGCGGGCCAGGCCTTCCGCGTCCTCGCCGAAGAGATATTGCGACGGCTGACGCTCGGCCGCGACCACGTCCGCGAGATCGGGGGCACGCTCAGCAACGAAATCCGCTTCGCATCGACCCACGCGCTGTCTACGACCTTCTTCCCATCCTGGCTCCGCAGCGTGAGCGACGGGCACGAGGCCGGGACGATCACGCTGATCGCCGATCACATGGTCGCCTGCGAACGCTTCATGCTCGAAGGCAAGGCGGACTTCCTTCTGTGCCATCATCATACGGCGGCCGCACACCGTCTCGATCCGGCCGGTTTCACCTCACTCGTTCTCGGGCAGGACGTGTTGATGCCCGTGGCGGCGCCGTCGGAAGATGGATCGCCGACCTACCTGCTGCCCGGCACCGACGACCACCCGCTTTCCTATCTGGAGTTCGAGGACAAATCGGGCATGGGCCGAATCCTTCAGGCGGCGCAGGTGATATCGGCGGGCTCCGCCTCGCTTCGCACAGTGTTCCGTTCACACATGGCGACCGCGCTTCTCTCGATGGCGCGCGACGGGCGCGGACTTTGCTGGGCGCCGCTCAGCCTTGCCAGTGCCGATCTGGAGAGCGGCCGCCTCGTCGTCGCAGGCGATACGCGCTGGAACGTCCCGATCGAAATCCGCATCTACAAGCCGATTGCGCGGAGAAGCCCCAGCGTCGAAGGCTTCTGGAGCATGGTGAAGAACCGCCTGAAGGCCGAGACCGCCTAGGCCGATGGCTGCGTAATAATACTGCGCGCGTGCCTCTCACGCCGCACGAATGATTCTATGTCGAACCGGCATTGGGATCGCTGCCCGCCTCCCCATAGACATGCTGGGCCCTTGCACTAACCGACGGGTGGGCGGCTTTGGCAGGGTTCAGGGTGGAGAAAAAAATGATTCAGGGAACGACAAAGGCAGACTGTCGCAGGTTCAAGATTTCCGCGTCCCTTCTCGCAATCTCGCTTTGCACGGGACTCGCGAACGCCGCGAGCGCGCAGGACGCTGCCGATGCAACCGACACGGCGATAGAAGACGAAAGCACCATCGTCGTGACCGGCTCGCGCATCGGTCGCCCCGTTCTCGATTTGCCGACACCGGTCGGCGTCGTCACGTCGGACGCGCTTACGAACAACAATGCCCAGTTCGATATCGGTCGCGCGCTTGCGCAGCAGCCGTCGATCGGCTTCTCGGGCAGTATGCAGCAGAGCCAGCAGACCGGCGCATCGGGCTCGCGCGGCGAGAACAGCGGCGGCCTCGCCGTCGTCGATCTGCGCAGCCTGGGCGCGAACCGCACGCTGGTGCTCGTGAACGGCAAGCGTCGCGTCGCCGGCGCCACCGATAGCGCGGCCATCGACCTCAACTCGATCAACCCCAACCTTATCGAACGCATCGAGGTGATCACCGGCGGCGCTTCTGCGATTTACGGTTCGGATGCCGTCTCCGGCGTCGTCAACATCATCCTCAAGGAAAATTTCGACGGCGTCCGCGTCTCTTTCAACGGTTCGCAGCCCGCGCGCGGTTCCGAGGGCTTCACCTATGGCGGCAGCCTCGTCGCCGGCAAGAATTTCGGTGAAGGTCGCGGCAACATCACGATCGCGGCCGACTACACCAAGGTGCAGGAAATCACGCCGCGTCAGGCAGACATGAAGAACAATGTCGCGATGATCAATCCTGCCGATACCGGGCCGAACGACGGCATCCCGGACATGATCGTCACCCCCGGCGGCGAAGCGCTTCGCTTCTCCGGTTACGGCGTTGTCGGCTTCAGCAACGACACGGGCGGTCTTGGACGTTTCGCGTTCAACGACGACGGGACCGTGCGTCCCTTCCCGACGCCCAGCCTGACCGATGGCGGCCTGTTCGGCGTCTTCGAAAATTGCGGCGCCGCGTGCTTCCGTTTCGACGATTCCATCTCGATCGTGCCCGATATCGAGCGCTACAATCTCAATCTCAGCACGCACTACGATTTCAGCGACAGTGTTACCGGCTATTTCGGGGTCGATTATAACAACACGTCCAGTTACGGACGCGGCCAGCCTGTGATCCGCTCGGGCACGCCGATCAATGTCGCGCAGAATGCTTTCCTCAACGAGGACTTTCGCCAGGATTTGCTCACGGCCGGCGCAACCACGGTGCGCATGGACCGGCTCTACACCGATCTTGGCCTGCGCTACAGCCAGGTAGACCGCAACAGCCTGTCGTTCGTCGGCGGTTTCAAGGGCAAGGTCGAGACCGGTTTTTCCGACCTTCGCTATGATGTTTACGGCACCTATGGCCGCACCAAGGCGAAGTTCATCGGCTACAATCGCCTGCTCGTTCCCAACCTGAACGCCGCGCTCGATTCGGTCATCGATCCCGATACCGGAGAGGCCGCCTGCCGGATGAACGTCCCTGCGCTCCAGCCGCCCGGCTACGTGCCTCCCAGCATCGTCGGCAGCGCGACGTGCGCACCGTTCAACCCCTTCGGCTCGATCTCCAGCTCGCAGGAAGCGCGCGACTTCGTCACGACGACGACCCTCTCCAACGCCTTCATCCGCCAGACCACCGCAGGCTTCTCGCTTGCCGGCGACAGCGAAAAGTTCCTGACCATGCCCGGCGGCGGCACGGTCGGCTTCGCGGTTGGTGCCGAGTATCGCAAGGAACGCAACGGCCGCACGACCGATCCGCTGATCAAGGCCGGGGTGACCAACCAGGCCGCGACACAGGATTACGAGGGTGGCTACCATGTCACGGAGCTGTTCGGGGAACTCAGCATCCCGATCCTTACCGATATGCCGTTCGCGAAGCTGGTGTCGATCGAAGGTGCGGTGCGCCATGCCGACTACAGCCATGCGGGGCAGGCGACATCGTGGAAGGCCGGCGGCATCTGGGAGCCGACGGAGGGCCTCCGTCTTCGCGCTACGATCAGCCGCGCGATCCGCGCGCCGAACATCTTCGAAGCCTTCCGTCCGAGCGAAGGGCAGACGACCAACGTCGACGACCCCTGTTCAGAAACCAACATCGGCGAGAATCCCAATCGCGCCGCCAACTGCGCCGCGCTCGGGCGGCCTGCGGGCTATATTCCGCTGAACGGCGGCATCGGTGTACCGTTTATCGTGTCGGGCAACGAAAACCTGAAACCGGAAGTTTCGGACAGCTGGACGGCGGGCTTCGTGTTCACGCCGACCTTCCTGCCGGGTCTGCAGCTGTCGGTCGACTGGTTCGACATCCAGATCAATGACGCGATCAGCTTCCTCAGCCCGCAGCAAATCGCCGAGAACTGCGTCGATCGTGCTGGCGGACCGGATCCCGATCTCTGCTCGCTGATCACCCGCGAGTCGAACCCGGCAAGCCCGAACTTCTTCGGCATCACGACGGGCAACAGTACTTATGTGAACACGTCGAAGCTGAAAACCTCGGGTCTGGACGCCCAGCTTTTCTATGCTCAGCCGGTCGGCAATGGCCGCATCTCTGCCAACCTCGCCTTCACCTATCTGCACCGCCTGCGGACCTATACGTTCCAGGCGCGGCCGGACCTCTACACCGTCCTCGAAGGCTTCTACGGCTATCCGAAGTACAAGGGCGTGATGGGCCTCACGTACTCCAACGGCCCGCTGACCCTCGGCTGGCAGGGCCGTTACCAGTCCAGCCAGTCGCTGACCGACATCTCGCCCGGGATCAGCCGCGAGCTGGTGTCGGATCGCAAGACGGGGTCGCGCTTCTACAACGACATCTCGGCATCCTACATGCTGCCGATGAACGGGCGGCAGGAGGCCAAATTCTCCTTCGGCGTCTCGAACCTCTTCAACGAGAAACTGCCGATCATGGAATCGGTCCAGGTCATCGATCCGTCGGGCGGCGGCTTCGATCAGTTCGGCCCGGTCATCCGGCTCGGACTTGACGTGAACTTCTGATCCCGGGTCAACAGGTTGAGGCTCGCGCATCGCGCGCGGGCCTCATACTGTTTGTTTACAGAAGGCAAAATTTGTCCGGCAGGAGGTGCAATCATGATTGCTGAAACCGTCCGCCCTGCTCGCCAGAGGGGTTTCCTGGGTTTCATCGAGCGTGTGGGCAACTACTTGCCCGACCCGACGATCATCTTCATTTATTTGATCGCCGCGCTGATGCTGCTTTCCGCGCTCGGGGCGGCGCTGGGATGGAGCGCATCGCTACCTTTCTCGGGCGCGGAAGCCCCGGCCAACGCCGAACTCGCAAATGGCGTGCTCACGTACCGGGCATCCAGCCTCTTCTCCGCTGAAAATATCACGCGTCTGTTCACCGAGATGCCGCGAACCTATGCAAACTTCGCGCCGCTCGGCATCGTCCTCACCATCATGATGGGCGCGGCTGTGGCGGAACGATCGGGGCTGTTTTTCGCGCTAATCCGCGGCTCGCTTCGCAACACACCGCGCCGCTACATGTCGCCGATCATCGCGGTGGTGGGGATGGTGTCGCATCATGCCGCCGATGCCGCCTATGTCGTTTTGATTCCGATGGCGGCGGTGCTCTTCGCCTCCGTCGGGCGCCACCCGCTTGCCGGGATTGCAGCGGCGCTCGCTGCCGTATCGGGCGGATATGCCGGGAACATCATGCCCGGTCAGCTCGATGTCCTGCTGTTCAGCTTCACGCAGGAAGCGGCCCGTATCGTCGAACCCGGCTGGACGATGAACCCGCTCGGAAACTGGTATTTCATCCTCGCTATCGTCATCTTCTTCACGCCGATCATCTGGTTCATCACCGATAAGGTCGTCGAACCGCGCCTCGGGACATGGAACGAAGAGGTCGACGAAGCGCTCCGTGCTGATCTTGGAAAGGGCGCGCTCAGCAACGACGAGCGCCGCGGCCTGCGCCATGCCGGTGTTGCCGCGTTGGTGATCGTGGGGCTGTTCACCGCCTTGTGTCTCTGGCCCGGCTACACCCCTTTCGTGAATCAAGACGCCGAAGGCCCGATCCGGCTGCAACCGCTCTACGCCTCTATCATCGCAGCCTTGTTCATTCTGTTTCTTGTTACCGGTGCAGTGTTCGGACGCGCAGTCGGCACCGTGAAGGTTTCATCAGACATCATCGAGATGATGCGCGAAGGCGTAAAAACGATCGCGCCCTATCTCGTCTTCGTGTTCTTTGCCGCGCATTTCGTGGCGATGTTCAACTGGTCAGGCATTGGCCCCATCATTGCGATCAGCGGCGCCGAAAAATTGCAGGGCATGAGCCTTCCCGCCCCTCTCCTGCTGACCTGCGTGCTCCTCCTGTCCTCGGTGCTCGATCTGTTCATCGGATCGGCAACGGCGAAATGGAGCGTGTTGTCCTCTGTGGTCGTGCCGATGTTCATGCTCCTCGGCATCAGCCCGGAAATGACCACCGCCGCCTATCGCATGGGGGACAGCTACACGAACATCATGACGCCGCTGATGAACTATTTCCCGCTTGTCCTCGTGTTCTGCCAGCGGTGGGACAAATCGATGGGCGTCGGCTCGCTCCTCGCGCTGATGCTGCCCTATGCGCTCTGTTTCATGGCCACCGGGATCGCGATGACCGTTGGCTGGGTGGCGTTGGATCTCCCGCTCGGGCCCGGCGCTCAGGTCTTCTATCAAGTCGCCGCGCACGCTGTGCCTTGACGGGAGACGAAGATGAAAATCGCCCCCACACCGTCGCAGTGCCAGGAGAAGTGTCCGTATGCCCGTTGATCTGACATCGCTCGAAGGGGACATGACCGCCTGGCGGAGGCACATCCACCAGCATCCTGAACTCGGCTTTCACGAGCAGGGAACCGTACGCTTCATCCTCGATCGCCTCGCCGAATTCGGGATCGACGAGGTTCACAACGGAATCGGCGGCACCGGAATCGTCGCGACGATCCGGGCCGGGCAGTCAAACCGTGCGATCGGCATCCGGGCCGATATCGACGCGCTGCCGATGACGGAACTCACCCAATCGGATCACCGATCCTGCACGCCGGGCGTGATGCACGCCTGCGGCCACGATGGGCACGCGACGATGCTGCTCGGCGCAGCGAAGCATCTCGCGGCCACGCGCAATTTCGACGGCGCGGTTCATCTGATCTTTCAGCCCGCCGAAGAATCGCTTGGCTATCAGGGCCCGGGCGGAGACCCCGATGGCGGCGCCAGCGCGATGATCCGCGACGGGCTGTTCGAACGCTTCCCGATGGAGGCGATCTTCGGCATCCACAACCGCCCCGGCATCGCCGCCGGAAAGCTCGCCGGACGCGCCGGCGCGCTTTACGCCGCCGCCGACCGCTTCGAGATTGTCGTGTCCGGCAAAGGAGGACACGCCGCGCGCCCGCACCTGACGATCGATCCCGTACTCGTCGCGGCGCAGATCGTCGTCGCGGTGCAGAGCATCGCCGCCCGCAACGCCGATCCGATGGATTCGGTGGTCGTGTCGATCTGCAAGGTCGAGGCGGGCACGGCGTTCAACATCATCGCCGATGAAGCCCGGATGGGCGGCACGGTGCGCACGCTGTCGCGCGCAAGCCAGGATGCCGTCGAGCAGCGGCTGCGCGATATCGTGACGGGGGTTGCGGCATCGTTCGGCGCGACCGCCGAACTCCATTACGAGCGCGGCTACCCTGCCCTGCACAACCCCGCCGATCTCTATGCGCGGGTGCGCGAGATCGCGATCGACGTCGTCGGCTGCGACCGCTTCGTCGATCTTGATGTGCCAACCATGGGCGGCGAGGATTTCGCCCGCTATCTCGATGTCGTTCCCGGCTGCTTCCTCCTGCTCGGCAATGGCGACGAAGGTCCCGGATCGGTCATGCTGCACAATTCGCATTATGCCTATGACGACAGCATTTCGCCCACGGGAGCAGCGCTGTGGGTCGCCTTGGCCGAGGCTTTCCTGCCGAAATAATGGTACCTGGGAGACGCTTTTCATGCGCCGTTCAATCATTGCCGTCCTGCTGGGCACGCTCGCTTCAATATCCGCTGCGCAGGCGCAGACCGACAAGGCTGGGCAGGTCACCATCTACCGCGACGGGTTCGGCGTACCGCATGTTCAGGCCGAAACCTCCAGCGCAGTGATGTTCGGCGCGGGCTATGCGATCGCGCATGATCGGCTCGCCGCGATGGAACTGGCGCGCCACAATACGCAGGGGCGCCGCGCCGAGTTGATAGGCGCATCGGCGGTCGAAGCCGACAAGATGATGCGCGGTCGCAAACTCTCCGACGAGACGCTGATGCAGCGCTATCGCGCGCTCGCGCCCGAGCACCGGGATATGATCCGGGCGATGGTCGATGGCATCAACAAGCGTATCGACACGGTGAATGCCGATCCAAAGCGCCTCACACCGCTCGAGTTCATTCGCTGGGGCACCAAGCCGACGCGCTGGAGCCTCGTGGAATATCTCGCCCTCATTTCTGCCGCGCCGCTCGGCCGCGAGACCTTTGAAATCCGGAATCTCGAATTCCTGAAGGATGTGACGGATCGCTATGGCCGGGAAAAGGCCTGGCAGATCTTCAACGATGTCGTGCCGATCTCCGACCCGGATTCCCCGACGACCATCCCCGCCGGCGATGACCTCGCGCCCGCGCGGCCCGTGCCCGTACCTGTCCTTGCCTCCGCCCAGCTACCGACGAACAGCGTCGCCTCTGCGTCAGCACAAACGGCGCCGGTAGAGCCCGTGAAAGGCGCCAGCCGCTGCATGGTCGTCGGCCCGGAAAAATCGGCGAGCGGCAAGGTGCTGATGCTGGAAGCCACCGCAGACGGTCCCGAAATCCACCTGCACGGCGGCGGCTTCGACAATGCCGGTTTCGGCTCGACCGGCTGGGGCATTCCCACGATGGGGCGCGGCGCCCAGCACGGCTGGCTCCTCGTGTCGGGCAGCAGCGAAGCCGGCACGGTATTCGCCGAAAAGCTCAATCCCGCAAACCGCTACGAATACTGGCACAAGGGCGGATGGAAAAAGATGGAGCGCCGCACCGAGACCATCAAGGTCAAGGACGCCGCGCCCGTCACCCATGAGGTCGCGTGGACGATCCACGGCCCGGTAATCGCCTGGAATGCCGAAAACGGCACGGCCTATGCGCAGCAGATGGGCGTTCACGGCAGGGAGCTCGACACTTGGGTCGCCTTCGCCGAAATGGGCCGCGCGAAAAGTCTGGCCGAATTCAGGGAAAAGGGCGTCGATCGTCTCGGCTGGAATCTCGGCGCCTGCTACGGTGGCGAGGACGGCACCATCGCCTATTTCGAAGCAGGCGCGCTTCCGAAGAAAGCCGCTGGCGTCGATCCGCGCCTGCCGACGCCCGGCACCGGCGAATATGAATGGACCGGTTTCCTGACGCCGCAGGAAAAGCCGCACATGGTCAACCCGCGTCAGGCCTATCTCTTCTCGTGGAACAGCAAGGCGACGAGCTGGTCGCAGGAGGGTGACAGTGCGCGCATCGGCGCGACCTTCCGCACGTGGCTCGGCGACCGGCTGGCGAAGGCGGGCCAATCGCTGACGCTGCTCGACATGCGTGACTTCAACGGCCAGATCTTCAACGCGCTCGGCGCGGTCGATCGCAACCAGGCCGCGCCCGACTTTTTCGCGCCCTATTTCCGGGAAGCGATCGCGGCGAGCGACGAGCCCGAAGTGAAGCGCGCCACCGAATACATGCTGAACTTCAACGGTCTCTATCAGGATCGCGACGCCGACCAGAAATACGACGATCCGGGCCTGACCCTCTATCGCGCCTGGCTGGAAGTCGCCCCGCGTACACTGTTCGGCGACGACATGGGCGAATGGTGGAAGAAGATCGACACTGACCGTTACCTCACCTATCAGTCGAGCTTGCTGCTGCGCGCGTTTCAGGGCGATGCGGCCGGAGCCCCGCTGGCGACCGACTATCTCAACGATCGCAACCGCGCTGCCGTGATGATCGACACGATCAAGGCGACGATCGCGCAGGTCAAAGGGCGCTTTCCCGGCAAGGACATGGCCGAATGGAAGCAGGCGATCTTCTGGAAATATTTCGATGCATCGCTGGAAACACCGGACCGCCCGCAAATGGCGGAAGACGCGCCCGAACGCCGTCTTTCGGCAGTGCTGCGTCTCGGGCCGACGATGGCGCCGCACAACGGCGGCGAAAGCTGGGTGGGCCTGATGGAAATAGGGCGCAATCAGCGCGCGCTCTATTCGGTCGTCGATGCCGGCGGCCAGAACCTGTTCATCGATCCCGACGGCAAGGGCAATCCCCACCTCACCGACCAGACCATGATGCACGAAACCAACGAGCTCAAAAAAATCTCGCTCGTGCCCGATGAGATACGCAAGACCGCAGTGTCGAGCGTGACGCTCGAATATCGACCACGGGCACGTTAGCGAACCGCACCCGTGCGTCAGACATCCACGATTCCACCCGCAGCGATCGGCAGCTACTGGCTCGAGAGCTGCGACGACGATCTGACGCCGCGCCCCGCGCTCGCCGGAGATGAGATCGTCGATGTCGCGATCATGGGCGGCGGCTTCTCGGGGCTCTGGACCGCCTATTTCCTGCTGCGACACGATCCGAACCTCTCCATCGCAATCGTCGAGCGTCAATTTTGCGGCTTCGGCGCATCGGGCCGCAACGGCGGCTGGTGCTCGCCGCGCTTTCCGATCAATCCCTCGGCGCTCACCCGCCGCTTCGGAATCAAGACGGCCCGCTCAATGCTGCTCGCCCAGCAGGCGATGGTCGACGAGGTCGGCCACATCTGCGCGGAGGAAGGCATCGATGCGCATTTCAATCCGGCGGGCGTGTTGACGCTTGCCCGCAGCGCCGATCAAGTGCCATCGCTGCGCCAATCGTTTGACGCCTATGCCAAGCTCGGCATGACAGACGGTTGCGAACTTCTGGATGCCAACCGGGCGCTGGACACCGTGTATGCGACCGGGGTGCAAGGTGCATTCCGCCTGCGCGCCGGCGCCACCATCCACCCCGGCCGTCTCGTGCGCGGGCTGGCGCGCGCGGTCGAGCGGCGCGGCGTGCGCATCTATGAAGGCACCGAGGTGCTGAGCACCATCGATGGCACCGAACCCGCGCTCGTGACCGCGGGGGGAACCATCCGCGCGCGGCGCGCCGTTCTGTTCGCGGGCGAGGCCTACCTGACCGGACAGACCGAATATCGCCGCCGGCTGATCCCGATGGCCTCGACGATCATGCTCACGGCGCCCCTCACGGCAGAGCAATGGAAGCAGGTCGGCTGGAGCGGCGGTGAATGCCTCAGCTCCTATGTCCACACGACCAATTATCTCACGCGGACGGCCGACGGAAGGATCCTTTTTGGCAGCCGCGGCGCGCCCTATCGCTATGGCTCGGACATGTGCGAAACCGCGCTTCAGGAAAATGCCAATTTTGACTGGATCCGTGATCGGCTGATCGAATGGTGGCCTGCGCTCGAAGATATTGCCTTCACCCATCAATGGGCGGGCTATCTCGGCATCCCGCGTGACTGGCTGCCAACCGTACATTTCGATCCCGAGCGCCGCGTCGGCCACAGCTACGGCTATACGGGTCATGGCGTCATCACCAGCGCGATCTGCGCGCGGGCCCTCGCCCGGCTCGTTTCCGGCGATGAGCCCGCTGCAGACACCCCTTATGTCCGCAAGCAGGCACCGAACTGGGAGGCCGAACCGCTACGCTGGGCGGGCATCCGCTATGTCCAGAACGCCTTCCTGCGCATGGACCTGGCGGAGGCCGCCGGGCGGCAGCCTCCGTTGGATTCCGGTCTGGCGAAATATCTGGGCGAACCCTGACCTATTCCGCCTTTGCCCGAAGCGCCTGTTCAAGTCCCGGTACAAACCCTGCACCGGTCTTTACCTCGACCCGCGATCCAACAAGATCGTCGCCATAGGGTTCCGCCGGCCCGCCGAGGCACTTCGAAAGAAAATTCTCGGCAATCGCGGCAAAGGAAACATTGGTGGCATCCTTCGCGTAGACATGCCCCTCATCGGGATAGAAGGCGTAGGTGACCGGCTTGCCGCGCGCCTTCAACGCATCGACAATTTCCTGCGACTGGTCGGGAAAGATGCGCGGATCGTTGGCACCGTTGGTGACGAGAAGCGGCTTGGAGATCGCATCGACGCGAGAAATCGGGGACCGCCGCAGCAAATCAGCCGCGCCTTCCTTGGTCGATGGGTCCCCCATCCGATTGAGGAATTGCGGCTTCTGCCATGTCCACCATTCGGGCATCGAGGATGCGAGCCGCACGAGATTGCTGGGCCCGGCAAGGTCCACGCCGCACTGGAAGGTATCGGGCGTGAAGCTCAGCGACACGAGCGTCGAATAGCCGCCGTAAGACAGCCCCATCACCGCAACGCGATCCTTCGTCGTCACGCCTTTATCGATCGCCCACCCCACGGCATCGAGCAGGTCGTCATGCATCGTTTCCGACCATTTCCTATCGGCTTTCGCCATGAAAGCGCTTCCGAAACCACTCGATCCGCGAAAATTCACGGACAGGACCGCGTAACCCCGGTCCGCGAGCCAGACGTGCTGCGGATCGAACGCCAGATCGTCGCGCAGCCAGGGCCCACCGTGGACGAGGAGAACGAGCGGCACCGGCTTCACAGGCATACCGTCCGCGCCAAGTTTGGCGCGCGTCGGAAGTGTCAGATAGCTCGGCAGGTTAAGCCCATCGCGCGACGTGATGGTCACGGGTGTGCGGCGCGCAAGCGTCCGCTGATCTACCGTCGGACGCGTTGACACCAACGGCGTCAGCGTCCGACTCTTCCTGTCCCACCAGCTATAACGATCGGCGCGGTGCGGCACGGTTTCAAGCAGCAGCCAGCGCGCATTGTCTGGGGTTTGACCCGCGATTCTGAACGGCCCCGCGACCGCCGCCTCAAGCGCCGAGAACTCGGCACGCACGTCATCCGACCGCACTGTCCATTCGCTCACGAGCGGATCTTCGCGCGTCGCCAGCAGCGTGCCGCTCTCCTCGTCGAACAGCGGCTCCATGATGTCGGCGCGCTGGGCTTCGGCCAGCAGGGTCTTCTCGGCGGTCGCTAGGTCCATCGAAACAAGGTTCGCCTTGTCTCCCCCGCGACTGTCGAGCATCGTGAGCCCCCCTGTCGCATCAAGTCCGAAGACCTTTGAATTGCGCAGCGAAACGAGCGGCATGGTCATGAATTCGCTCGGCCCGGAAGGATCGAGGCGGAAATAGGTCCAGGAACCGTCGTCGTTGCCGCGAATGCCCATCCGGATATTCAAATCGGGATCGGCAGTGACATCGATATAATGCGCGTCGTTACGGAACACTTCGGTACGCTGGCCGGTCGCAAGATCGATGCGATAGATGTCGCGATACCGCCGGTCGCGGATGTTCATGCCTACGAGGATTTCGCCGGGGCGCCGCGCCGAAACCTTGATGATCTTCGTCTGCACCGCCGGGTCGGCGGTGGCGTTGGTGATCGCCCGCGTCTCGAGGTTCGCGATCCAGAGCTGGTAGTGCTCTTCGCCGCCGAGGTCCTTCAGAATAAGGATATAGCGCCCGTCCGCGCTCCACTGAAAGCCGTCCGGGGGCCGGTTATCGAAGCGGGTGACAGCGGTGGCCGCCGCGAGGTCGTCGATCGGGGCGACCCAGATGTTGAGCACGCCGTTCAACGGGTGGAGAAAGGCGAGTTGCTTTCCGTCGGGGCTGATCTGGAGTTCGGAATAGGTGGGCGCCGCGAAAAGCGCATCGCGCGGGACGAGCGCCTTCTGCTGGGCCGCCTCCCCTGCCCAGGCTTCCGGCAGCGCACCCGGGACACCCCCGGCACAAATGAGCGCGGCAACCAAGGCAGCATGGCCGGTGCGGCGAAGGCATAGTCGCCGTAAAGCGTCGAAACCCATACCCAAACTCCCAAAATCAACCCCGGTTCCGGCAGGCAAGCGCCGGAAAAGCGGGATGGCCCCAATCGGCATAGATTGCCAATCGAGCCCTTCCGGGGCCAATACAGTTTATGGATCAATCTATGCGTACCAGGAAGCACCGCTCCGGCACGCGATCGTGTAGAAGAGGCGTGCGTTAATGGCTGCAGCGGGCACAATGACGGGCAGATAACGATGGAAATGGCGTGGCTGGAAGACTTCGGCGCCCTCATCCGCGCGGGAAACTTTTCGCGCGCTGCATCGATGCGCCACGTCACGCAGCCGGCGTTCAGCCGCCGCATTCGCGCGCTCGAGGAGTGGCTGGGCGTCGAGCTTGTCGATCGCAGCACTCACCAGATGGCGCTGACCCCCGCCGGCAAGCGCTTCGCCGTAATCGCCGAGACGGTTCTGCGAGACATCGAACATGGGCGGCGGGAAGTTCAGGAGATTGCTGGCACCTCCGCCTCGACGATCAAGATTCTCGTCACGCACGCCTTGGCCCTCAACTTCTTCCCGCAGTGGCTCGCCGCGCTTCAGGCGATGTCGGATTCGGAAATCCTGATCCAGCTGACCGCCGACAACATGGGCGCGTCGGAGAAGATCATGCTCAATGGAAAGGCGCATTTCTGCCTGTGCTATTTCCATCCCGGTGCCGCATCGGTTCTCGATGACGCGGGCTTTCATTCGATATCCCTCGGCACCGATACACTGATACCCGTCAGCGCGCCGAGCGACGTTGATCAGGGCCCGCTCCACGCCCTCGCCGAGGGTGCGGGGGGTCCGGTCAATCTGCTCGCTTATGGATCGGAATCGGGTATGGGCCGCATCGTTTCGGCCGTGCTTGCAGCAAACGCGACGCCGGTCAGCCTTACGCCCGTGTTTACATCGCACACGCTGATCCTTGCACGCATGGCGAAGGATGGAAAGGGATTGGCCTGGCTTCCCCTCAGCATTGTTGCGGATGATCTGGCGAAGGGTGCACTGGTCCGGGCGGGCGACGCTTTTTGGGATATTCCCGTCGATGTCCGCCTGTATCGCCCGCGCGGACGGCAATCACCATCGGCCGAAGCGTTCTGGAAACTAGCCTCGGCGTAAGCAAGACACTTACGGGACGGCATATAACCATCAGCAACGGGCATTGGCCGATGCAACCATGCCCTTGTTAATCGCTACAAACCTCGAAGCGGCGCGCGCGCCGCCACGAGCCGGGATCGGAGCGCCGAATTCGGCCGGTATGACGGAGTTTGGAGTTCAGGGTATGAAACGGCTCAACATCGAAGCGGTGGTCTTCGACCTCCTCACCGCACTTCTTGACTCATGGTCGGTCTGGAACCGCGCCGCGGGGTCCGAGGTCGATGGACTGCGTTGGCGCCGCGCCTATCTTGAGCTCACCTATGGATGCGGTGCCTACCGGCCCTATGAGGACCTCGTTCGGGAGGCGGCCGCGGTGGCGGGCGTGGCCGCGTCCGCAGCCGATGCGCTTGCCGCGCATTGGAATACACTCCGCCCATGGCCCGAAGTGCCCGCCGTGCTCGGCGACCTGAACATCCGCGGCGTCCGGCTGGGTGTGGTCACGAATTGCTCGATCACCCTCGGCCGGCAAGCGGCGGAGCGTGTCGGCGTTCCCTTTTCCGTCGTCGTGACCTCTGAAGAGACGGGCTATTACAAGCCGCAACCCCAGTCGTACCGCGCAGCCCTCGATCGGCTCGGTACGGATCCCGCCCGCACGCTTTTCGTCGCGGGGTCGCCCGCCGACATTCCCGGTGCCGCCGGAGTCGGAATGCCGGTTTTCTGGCACAACCGGGCGGGGTTGCCATTCGTGGCAGATACGGCGCGCCCCCTTGTCATAGCCGATACGCTGCACCCGCTTGGGGAACTGGTGTGATGGAGCCCACGACCATGTTCAAAGGATTGGATACGCCGCGCCTCATTCTCGATGCGGAGCGGCTGGAACGTAACGCCGCCCGGATGCGCGCCCACTGTGCCGAATTGGGGGTAACGCTGCGTCCGCATCTCAAGACCGCCAAGTCGGTCGACGTCGCCCGTGTCGCCGCGGATGGCGGGCAAGGTCCGATCACGGTGTCCACATTGGCCGAAGCCGAATATTTCGCGGCAGCAGGCTGGCGCGACATCCTCTACTCGACCGCCATCGTCCCCGCGAAGCTCGGCCGCGCCGACCGGATTCAGCGCGCACATGGCGCCAGGCTGCTGTTCGTCGTGGATAATCGGGATGCCGCCACCGCCATCGGGAAGACCGCAGCATCGCTCGATGCGCGCTTCGGCATCCTCATCGAGGTCGATTGCGGCGAACACCGCAGCGGCGTCGAACCGGCTTTGGACACACTCGTCGAGATTGCCGACGCGATCCAAGCCTGCGCACCGTATCTGGATTTGTTGGGCGTAATGACCCATGCTGGGCATTCCTACGCTTTCGACGAACCCGCGCCGATCCGGGCGCTTGCCGAGGTCGAGCGGCAGGCCGCGGTCGCGTCCGCCGAATTGCTGCGCGCCCGGGGATACCCCTGCCCCGTTGTCAGCGTAGGCTCGACACCCACGGCTCTCTTCGCGGAGCATCTGTCGGGCGTGACCGAAGTGCGTGCGGGCATCTACCTCTTCTGGGATCTTTCGCAGCTGTCGCGCGGCATGTGCGCGGAGGAGGATATCGCAGTCTCGGTTCTTGCCACGGTGATCGGCCATCAGCACAGCGCGCCGAGCCTCATTCTCGACGCCGGAGCGCTCGCGCTCTCCAAGGATATCGGCGCCAAACGCTTCATGCCCGAAGCGGGATACGGTCTTGTCTGCGACCCGGTAACGCTCGAGCGGCTGGGTTCGCTGGCGGTTACGACTGTGCATCAGGAGCATGGCGCCGTGCCGGTACCCGACGAAAGCTGGTTCGCGCGGCTGCCAATCGGCAGCATGGTCCGCATTCTGCCCAACCACGCCTGCCTGACCTGCGCGGCCTACACCTCATATGACGTGCTGCGCGCCGGCAAAGTGACTGAGGAATGGCCGCGCATCGGCGGATGGTAAAAAAATCGGAGATCTGCATGAAACGTCAAAAAACGACCGAGATACGCTGCACGGCCGCGCCTCTCCCGGGGGGCACTATGCTCAGGCCGTCCTCCACCGCGATACGCTCTATGTTTCAGGACAGCTCGGCGTAACCAGCGAAACGCCCGATGCCGAAAACATCGGCATCGCCGATCAGGTGACGTTTGCGCTCCGCAACATCGCAGCCATCGGCAGCGTTGTGGGCGCAGACATTGATGACATCATCCGATGCACCGTTTACGTGGCCGACATCGCGCACTGGGACGAAGCAAATCGCGCCTATGCGGCGTTCTTTGGCGCACATCGTCCGGCACGGTCCATCGTCCCGTGCGGCCAGTTGCACTACGGCGCTCAGATAGAGATTGAAGCGGTCGTAGCGGTCGGCGTCTGAGGCCACCGCCTCTCTTCAGATCACACCGTCGTCGTGCAGGCTGTTCATCTGCTGTCGGCTCATCCCCAGAACAGCGGCGTAAATCTTCTCGTTGATGCGTGTTCCCGAGGCTGGTCCGTCAGGAAGGAGAGAGGACTCCCAGCCAGCTGACAATGGCAAGAATCAGAAATACCGCACCTGTTTCGAGCGCAAGTGACAGCTTCAGGTACCCCAGGTTTCCAGTCGGATCGCGCACGAGCCCGGGCGTCAGCAGCCAGCGGTTGAAAACAGCGAGCGCTAGCATCCCGAGGAACAAGGCAAGCTTGGCACCCAGCAACCATGTCCAATCCGAGGCCGGATCGATCGGCCAGCCGGCAATCGCCAGCGTGTTGGCGATCCCGGTCAGGAGGAGCAGGACCACGATCGCGCTGCCGATCACCGCAAAGCCGGATAAACGGCGCAGCAGCGCTTCACGATCCTGGCTGAAGATCGCAGCAGCGAAGAACAAAGTCAGAGCCCCCGTCCAGATCGACGCTGCAAGCAGGTGGAGAACATCGCTGGCCCGGTGCAGCGCGCCCGTCCCGCCCTCTCCCGCCCCGGCGTGACCAGTCCAGGCCATGGTCGCAAGCGCCACTGAGGCGGCGAGAGCGGCAAGGCCCATGTGACAGCGCCACAGGGCTGCGAGAGCTGCGAGGAGCGCCGCTAGACGGACGGCCATCACCGTGCCTAGCGGGGTCGCATCGAGTACGGCAAAGGCCATCTCCGGATCGATCTGCCCGACCGGCTGCGCCGCCATGGCGGCGATGGCTTCCAGCACCCACCAGACCGAGGCGACCATCGCGGCAATGGCAGCTGCCCCGGCCAAGCGCCAGGCGCCGCGCTCCCGCGCAGCAGTCAGGTAGAGCGGAACCCCGGCCGCCAGCAGCAGCGCGGCATAGGTCGCGAGGCGGGCAGCGACGAGGCTGGCGTCGTCCACCGGCTTAGCGGACGGTGAAGGTGTAGGTATTCTCGATCCGGTGCTGGTCGGCCGCGACAACGTGCCACTTCAGCTCATAGGTGCCCGCCGACAGCGGGCGGGGCAGCTTGGCGGTGAGTGTGCGGCCTTCAACCTTGGTGGTGAAGCCGCGGATCGGCATTCGGGGGTGGTCGGCCATGCCGGGCATCGCCGTCATCGTTAGCTCGATGCCAGAAAGCGGCGCCACCAGGGATTCGGAAAACGTCAACACGATCTGCGTCGGCGAGGCGACCGAGGCATCGGCTGCAGGCGAGGCCGAAACCAGGCGCGGATGCGCAGCGGCAGGCACGACCGAGACGAAGAGGGCGGAAACGGCGAGGATCATCAGAGACAGGCGGCGCATGGGGTTTTCTCCATGATTTGCAGGATTGTACCGGGCTATACGCGGGCGGCGCGGCCATCCCTCAAAACGGATGGAGACAGATGATTGAGGGATGCAGCCGCCGCGCACGTATCCTATGCTGAAATCAGCAGGACCGTGAATGATGAGCAAGCTCGACAGCCAGTTTACCCAATTGCGCGAAGTCCCCCTTCCCGATGGGCTGGACATGATCGAGCAGCGCGTCTTCGCCGGCATCGCGGTGCAGCGCGAGGCAGTGATTGCCCGGCGCGGATTGGTTCTTGCCGGGGCTGTTTCACTGGTGATCGGCCTTTCGGCCAGCCTTACGCCGGTCAACAAAGCGCGGGCCGAACCTCTGTTCGGCGTCCCGGCGGCTGCCCCTTCGCGGCTGCTGAACCTGTGATGGGAAACGCCGGCCGCTACCTCCTCGTCGCACTCGTTTCCGCTGCCGTGGCGCTGGGGACATTGTGGGCATCGCGAAGCCTGCTCGCACCGCAAGAGCATTCCGGCGGGGAACTCCATGCCTTCGTGCACCAGCAGCTCGATCTCGATCGCGAACAGGAAGCTAGGCTCGAAGCGTTGGAGGTCCGCTTCGCCAGTCGTCGCACCGAACTCGAAGCGACGCTCAGGCAGGCCAACGCCGAACTCGCCCGGGCGATGGCCAGCGAACACCAATACGGCCCGCGCGTGGCCGCTGCTGTCGATCATGCGCACATGGCAATGGGCGACCTGCAGAAGGCCACGCTGGAGCACGTCTTCGCCATGCGCGCGTTGCTGCGCCCCGACCAGGCCGCGCGCTTCGACCGAGCTGTGGACAAGGCGCTGACCGAGGCAGGCGGCGGATAGCCCGGCATGTCCGGGGCCGATGAGCGTGCAGCCGACGCCGGGCTCGCCAGGGCCGCGCTGGCCGGCGACCAATCGGCCTATGCCGCGCTGATGCGCCGCCACCGCGAGGCGGTGTTCCGCCTTGCCCGCCACCACGCCGGAGAGGAGTGCGAGGCGCTCGACATCACCCAGGAAGCCTTCATCGCCGCCTTCGCCGCGCTGCGCCGCTTCGATGGCGAGCGCCCGTTCCGCGCGTGGCTCCTGCGCATCGCGCTCAACAAGTGCCGCGACTGGAGCCGCCGCCGCAAGGTGCGCCGTCTGCTCACCTTCGCCCGCCCGATCGACGAGGCCGCCGCCATCGCCGATCCGGGGCTCGATCCCGAAGCGGCGCTGCGCTCGGCCAGCGCGGTCGAGCATATCCGGCGCGAGGTCCAGGCGCTGCCCGCCAGGCTGCGCGAACCACTGATACTCTGTGCGATCGAAGGGATGAGCCAGGACGAGGCTGCGCAGCTGCTCGGCGTGAGCCGCAAGACCATCGAAACCCGCATCTACCGCGGGCGGCAGAAATTGTTCGCTCTGCTTGAAGGCTGACGGCCATCCGCACGGCCGACCCCGCAAGGCTTTCTCGATCGCTGCATTATTCGGAATTCGCACCTGGTTTTGACAGAAAATGTCAGCCGGGATGGCGACTTCGACACAATGAGCCTGCCAAGGCGTGCGAACAAAATGCATGAAAAACCGAATTCCCCTACAGCTGGCCGCTGCCGCGATCGCCCTTGGTTTCCAGCCCGCCATTGCCGCGGCACAGACCGCCGTGGAGCTGGAGGTGGATCTTCTCGAGGTGCACGTTGGACGGGGCGATGACCACCTTGTGCTCGATAGCACGCTGACGCTGGGAGGCGGTACCGACCAGTTGCTCGTCAAGGCGGCCGGGGGCAGCGAAACGCGCACCGCCTTTGACGATTTCGAGGTCCAGGCGCTCTATTCGCGTTCGCTCTCGGACAAGGCCGCGCTGCACCTCGGTGTGCGCCACGACGTGCGGGCCGGTTCCGACCTTACCCACGGCGTTGCCGGGATGGTCGTGGACGTCCTGCCCGGACTTGAGGCGGAGCATTACCTGTTCGTCTCGCAGGATGGCAACCTGACCGGTGCAGGCCAGCTCCTGCTGGGCGTAGACCTTGCGCCCCGGCTGGTGCTCGAGCCGCGCCTTGCCGTCGGCTGGTCGGCGCAGGAGATTCCCGGCGAAGACCTCGGCAACGGCCTCACCGATGTCGAGGCTTCGCTCAGATTGCGCCATTCTCTTGGCGAGCATTTCAACGTTTACACTGGCGTCGTCCACGAGCGCTTGCTCGGATCGACCCGCTCGATTGCTGTTACGGCAGGCGATCCATCGCGGGTAACGCGCGCTGTGCTCGGCTTCGGCTTCAGCTTCTGATGGAAGGAGCCGTGCGCTTGTTCGGCAGCGTGGCCGCGCCGATTCAACCAGAGGCGCGGCGCTGATACCATCAAGTGGTCGATCCAAGCGGACGGTTCTTGCATCGACCCCAGCCCTGCCCAGGACGCTCTCGACCAAGATCACGCTGCGGAGTCTTTGCAGGATTGCCGAGGTGATCTTGATTACCTTGGCGACATCTCGCCGCTTTCAGAGCCGGAATTGGCCGATCAACGCGTTCGAGAGAGAGCGGGCGGACAATAGCCAATCAGGCTTTCGGTAAAGGTCCGATCAATGGCTGGGCCCGAAGGCCCTGCCACCTTGCGAGGCTCAAAAATACTTGAGCCAGGTGATGTCGCGCCGACGCCGCTTCAGTCGCGAATACCATACAGTGGGAAGGTACAGCGGCACGAGCATCGCGACGTACCAGACAAACACCCAGTTGTATTCGTCGAACATATAGGCCTGCCCGTTGTTCGGTCCCCAGATCGCAAGGGCGCTGTGATAAAGGATCCTCAGCACCGTGAGATGGAGCAGGTAAAAGAACATCGGAGCGGCGCCGAAAACCGCCAGAGCCGCGACCAGCCGCGAAGCGTTGATCTTTTCGAACAGGACAAGCAGGAGCGCACCACCACCCAGCGTCGGCAGCAGGAAAAGCAGCGAGGGCGGATACTTCGTCATCGAAATGAAGCTGATGAACGTCCGGACCGGATCGCCTTCGACGACGGACCAGGGCTTGTCGCCATAGACATTCAAAAGCCGCAACAGGATAAACGCGCCAATCATCCCGAAGCCAAGCAGAAGCAGCTTGCGCTCCCGCACTTCCGGGGCGACATCGGGGCGGAACCAGTTGCCGATCGCGAAGCCCAGCGAGATGACGCCGAGCCAGGGCAGAATTGGATAAGTCGTCTTAGCGACAAAGCCGAAGGGCAAGGCGATCACGTCGCGCTGGTGCAGTATCGCCCACAGCGGATAAAACGAGTTCTCCGGCGTCAGCTGGATCGGATCGAGCAGGTTGTGAAGACCGACTGTGGCCAAGCCAAAGGCGATCAGGGCGGGGCGGGGCAAACGCATCAGGGCGGCCAGCGCAATCATGCTGAGGCCGATGCACCATATCACCTGCAACCAGAACGTTGGCTGGGGCGCGATCCCCCAATACAATGGGGACAGGAAGACAAGCTCGATCGCGATGAGCAGAAAGCCCCGCTTCAAAAGGTACGAGGTGGTCTCCTCAACGGTATGATTGATGCTGAACAGGTAGACGCCAAGACCGGTAAGCGCCACGAATATCGGAGCGCAAAAGCTCACGGCAAAACGGGCAAAGCCGATAGCGATCAGGCCGGTAGCGGCATTATATGGGTCGTCCACCACGTAGTTGACGAACCAGGTTTCTCGCAAATGGTCGAGCAGCATGAGGACCATCACGAAACCGCGCAGGGCATCAATATTGGCAAGCCGGGTGCTGACCGCCGCTGCGCTCATCTTTGGCACCGCGTCGCTGAAGGATGCTGCTGGGATTGAAATGCTGCTTGCCATTTTCCTGCCCCGTTTCGATTCAAGAGTGCATCATGCGGCACACCACACGGATAAATCGTTATATCTTATTGTTATTAAACAAAAATTCTAAAAAAGAGCTGACTCAGGGGACCAACATGATGGGCTGGTCTTCCACGCAGCCATCATGAATGCAGATGTCGCCTAGCGAATGTCGAGTTTCGGTGTGATCTTGGCAGTTCATACCGAATGTGATTGCCCGGATGGACGATTATTTCGCCGGACCAATCGGGTTGCCGATGCGGGTGATGCCGCCTCTGGCCTGCCAGCAGGCTGAGCGATCAGCCAGTCGATCAGGGCCGCCAGCTCTTCGGAAACTATGGCATCGCTTGGACGGATCAGGCCATAATCCGTCCCGTCGGCATCAAATCCCCAAGGGGCTTCGAGGCGGGCGTCGGCCTCGGCAATCGCTTTGGGAGCCAGCGCCACCCCAAGCCCGCCCAAGGCGGCTTCAATCATCAGGAAATGATGGTCGAGCAGACGGGTAGCGCGCGGCCTCGGCGCATCCGGCCGCATATCCAGCCACGATTGCCAAGCCAATGGGCGCGTCTTGGATCCCAGCGCCACATAGGCCCCGGCCTCGAAACGTTCGCGCATGGACGACAGCATCACAGGGCCAACCTGCTCAGCCATCAGCCTGATGATCGTCCATTCCGGGTCGACAGGAAAATCGAGGCGCCTGATCGCCAGTGTGACCCGATCACGTTTGAAATCCAGCGGCCCACCGCCAGTCGACAATTGCACCTCGATGTCCGGGTACTTGTCCTGAAAGGCCGACAGCCGCGGAATAAGCCAGCGCATCGCCAGCGAACGCTCGCAAGACAGAACGATCGGCGCCCTTTCCAAACCGGCTCGGATTTCCCGAAGCGCATCACCGATCTCGCCGAATGCACTGCTGGCGGACGCTGCCAGCCTTTCGCCTTCCCGGGTCAGACGCACGCCGCGCCCGAAAGGTTCGATCAGGCGAAACCCCAGATCCGCAGTCAGCTTGGCAACACGCCTACTCACTGCTCCATGCGTCAAAGCCAGCTCATTCGCAGCGGCGCGCACGGACCCGAGGCGGGCGACCGTCTCGAATGCTCGCAGGTCATCGAGCGAGGGAATATCCGAGCGCTTCATTGGTGATAAATTATCACCGATATTCGCCAGATCAAATCGATAAAGCGTGGGCGGGGATCGAGATATAGTCAGCGAAATGAACCACACAGCCCTCATCCGCACTGCAACATTAGAAATGGCCGGTTGATCTCCCATTCGCCCCCTCTTGCCGTGACCATGGGCGACCCTTCCGGCATCGGCCCCGAAATCGTCGCAAAGATGTTTCTGCGCCGTCCCGAACGTCGGCGCTGGATTGTGGTTGGCGATCTTCTGGTGATGAAACATGCATTCAGATCACTGGGCGCCGAAGCGCCACTACGTGCCATTTCCGCAATCGGGGATGCCGTATTCGACGGTGATGTGATGAACGTAATGGCGTCCTCCCAGCTTGCCGACCTGCCGCCGATCGGCAAGGTTTCGGCGGTCAGCGGGCAAGCCGCCTTCGATGCCATCGTTTCGGCGATCCAGTTGGCGCGCGCAGGCCACGTGAGCGGGATCGTTACAGCGCCCATTCACAAAAAATCATTGGCTGCCGCAGGCCAGAGCTATCCAGGGCATACCGAAATTCTTGCCGATCATGGCGGAGGTGTGCGCGTCGCCATGATGCTGGCAAATGAGGAGATCCGCACGGTCCTCGTCACGATCCATTGTTCACTGCTCGAAGCCATCCGCCGGGCGGATTTCACGGCGCAGGTGAATGCGATCCGGCTCGCGCATGTCGGCGCGCGGGCCCTGGGCGTCGTGTCGCCACGCGTGGCGGTAGCCGGGCTCAACCCACATGCCGGCGACGGTGGTCTGTTCGGCGATGAGGAAATCAGCATCATCCGCCCCGCAATCGAGGCCGCGCGGGCCGAAGGCATTGACGCCTCCGGCCCATGGCCAGGCGACACAGTCTTCATGCAGGCGCGCTTGGGCCGCTTCGATATCGTGGTCGCACAGTATCACGATCAGGGGCTGATCCCCGTGAAGTACCTGGGCGTCGAGAAGGGCGTGAACGTGACGCTCGGCCTGCCCTTCATTCGTACCAGCCCCGATCACGGCACGGCCTTCGACATCGCCGGGACAGGCACCGCTGACCCGACCAGCCTGGAAACCGCCTTCGACTATGCCCTTCAACTGCGAGGCTACCAATCCATCGCAAAAACGGCACAGACAACATGACCCAGTTCGATTTCATCTTCATGCTCACCCGCAACGACCGCACCGTTGCCGATGCGCTGAGCCACGTAGAAACGGCGCTCGCCTGCGGGATACGACACATCGGCTTCAAGGATATCGGCCTGCCGTTTGACGCACTGGCCAGACTATCACGCCGAATTCAGGAAGCTGGAGCGAGCGCCTATATCGAAGTGGTCTCGCTCGACCGCGAAAGCGAACTGCGTTCGGTCAGAGCAGCGATCGACCTTGAAGTCGACTATCTGCTTGGCGGAACGCATGTGGACGATGTCTTGCCGCTGCTGGAAGGCACCGCAATCCGCTACTACCCCTTCCCTGGCCGCATCGTCGGGCATCCCAGTGCGCTCGAAGGGACGGAAGCCGAAATCGTCGAAAGCGCGGTGACGATCGCCGACCATTCGGGCGTTTCAGGCCTCGACCTCCTAGCCTATCGCTCAACCGGGAATGTGTTGTCGCTGATCAAGGCCGTTTGCCAGGCTGTGGCCAAGCCCGTCCTCGTCGCAGGGTCGATTGACAGTCCCGAGCAAATCGCTGCCGTGAAACAATGCGGCGCAGCGGGATTCACAATCGGAACCTCTGCGCTTGATGGTCGCTTTCCGGCTCAGGACCGCGGCCTGGCCGCCCAATTGAATGCGATCACGGCTGCCACTCGACCCAGCGCCAACAGACCCTAGAATTCCGAAACGTCGACCCGCTCGCCGCGATTGAACCGTGACAGCCGATAGGGGCGCGGATCGACGATCGGCTCATGGCCGGTCACGATATCGGCGACGAGATGACTGGCACCCGGCCCGATCCCGAAACCATGTCCGCTGAAACCTGCGGCAAGGATAAGGCCGGGCACGGACGAAACTTCGTCGATCACCGGAACACCGTCGGGCGTGCTGTCCACAAAGCCGGCCCAGCTTGCCACCACCGGCGCCGTCGCCACAGCCGGGATCAGCCTGGAAACGCGCTCCACAGTCAGGCGAATGGTCTTGAGGTCTGGGGTCGGATCGAGGATGCGGCGGGCCTCCATCGGAGTGGGCTGGTCCAACCGCCAGTGCGAGAGCGTCTCATGCCCGGCACGAAGGCCTTGCAAGCCGCCAGGCGAAACCTTTCTCCAGCGCTGCTTGAACATCGGCAGGAACTGCTTCTGATACTTCAGGAACTGCAGGGTCGGATCGACCTTGGCCCGACCGCTATAGGCCAGTGCGTGGCATCCATCACCGCGCCGCGTGATCGACATTGAATCACCGTAGAACGCATCGGGCAGGTTCATGTGCCCAGTGCCCACGGCGAGGATCGACTGGCGGACAGTCGCCTGCGGAAAACGCACGCCGAGCTGTCGCATGAATGAAGATGCCCAGGCGCCGCCCGCGTGAATGACAAGCGGGGTGCGGATCGTACCGCGCTCGGTTACCACCGCGCTCACAGCGCCGCCGGTCATCTCGATCCCGCGCGCCGCGCAGGCCTGGTGGACGGTGCTGCCCAGCGCCATCAGCGCGCGCGCCACGGCCGGAACCGCGAGGCCGGGATCGGCAATTCCGTCCATCTGCGAATGCACGCCGCCCTTCCATACCTGCCCGGTGAACTTGCCATGCTCAGTCGCTTCCTGGCTGTTGAGCATCCGCGTCTTGACCCCGATCGATCGCGCGTATTCACCCCAGCGTGCCCAAGTGTCGATCTCGGCAGCATCGTTGCTGACGTAGAACAGGCCGCAGCGGCGGAAGCCCGTTTCCTCGCCGCTCTCCAGGCCGAACTGTTCCCACAGATCGAGCGCCTTGGTCGCCAGCGGCAGTTCGCGTTCGTCGCGGTTCTGCTGGCGGCACCAGCCCCAGTTGCGGCTGGATTGCTCCCCGCCGACCACGCCCTTCTCGATCAGCGCGACCTTCAGGCCGCGCTTCGCCAAATAGTAAGCCGTGAAGCTGCCGATGATCCCCCCGCCAATGACGACAGCGTCGGCTTCGCGCGGCAGGTCGGGCGTGGATTTGATGAAAGCGAGAGGCGCGGGCATGTCAAACTTCTCCGGTGATTTCCGAACTCATGCGAAACCAAGGACCGCCTTGGTTTCAAGATATTCCTCAAAGCCGAAAACCCCATATTCGCGGCCGTTGCCGGAGCGCTTGTAGCCGCCGAACGGCGCATGGGCGTCCCATGCGGGGTGATTGATGTGAACCTGGCCAGTGCGGATACGCAGGGCCACGCTGCGGGCCTGATCCATGTCCTTACCCTGCACGTGCCCGCCCAGGCCAAATATGGAATCGTTGGCAATCGACACGGCCTCGTCGATGTCGTCGTAAGGCAGGATGGCAAGAACGGGCCCGAAGATCTCTTCCTGCGCGATGCGCATGGCACTGGACACTTCTGAAAATACGGTCGGACGAACGAAGTACCCTTGGTTCAATCCGTCCGGCTGCCCGGGGCCGCCGCAGACGAGTTTCGCACCCTCTTCAAGGCCCACCGCGATCATGGATTGCACGCGCTGGAACTGCGCCCGATTGGCAATGGGGCCAAGCGTCGTCGCTTCCTCCTCCGGGCTGCCAATAACGATTGCTTCCACCGTTCTGCGCGCGATGGCCTCAACCTGTGCGAGCCGTGAACGCGGCACGATCATGCGCGTCGGCGCGCTGCACGACTGACCGACATTGCGGAACGCCGCCATCACGCCAAGCGGGACGACCCTTTCGAAGTCCGCATCGGGAAGCAGCACGTTGGGGGATTTTCCGCCAAGCTCCTGCGTCACCCGCTTGACCGTGGGCGCGGCCCCCTGGGCAACCAGAACTCCTGCCCGGTTGGACCCTGTGATCGAAATCATGTCGATGTCAGGATGGGCCGCCATTGCCGAGCCGACTTCGCTGCCGGTTCCGTTGATCAGGTTGAATACCCCGGGAGGTGCACCTGCATCATGTACGATCTGGGCGAACATCAGGGCATTCAGCGGCGACAACTCACTGGGCTTCAGCACGACCGTGCAACCTGCGGCGAGTGCGGGCGCAACCTTGGCGGTGATCTGGTAGAGTGGCCAGTTCCAGGGGGTGATCAGGCCCGCCACACCGATCGCCTCGCGAACGATCGCGGTCGTGCCGCGCATCGTCAGAAAGTCGTAGCCACGAAGCACGTCGATCGCTGCCTGGACATGTGCCGCGGCCAAGGGAACGTGGGCCGTGCGGGCGTGAGTGATCGCCGCACCCATTTCCAGCGTAAGGGCCTGGGCCAACGGTTCTGCGCGCTCAAGAATCAGCGCGTGAATCCGCTCGAGCAAGGCAAGCCTTTCGGCCACAGAAGACGTCGAGAACGCGGGAAATGCAGATCTTGCCGTGGCGACTGCGCGGTCGAGGTCGGCGCTTGTCCCTGCCACGATCTCCGTGACGAGTTCCCCGGTCGACGGGTTGATGATGGGCAGCCTTTCGCTGCCGGAAACCGCCACCCATTTGCCACCGATATAGGCGTGACCACCCACACCGATGGCCTGCTGAAGAGCGTCAGCGACTTCGGGGATCATCCAACGAGATCCTTGTAGCGGTAGTAGGCACCCACAAACGGCAGAAACCACGGCTTGCCGAAATGACCCGGAATCGCAGGCCAATCGAAATCGCGCCACGGATTGAGATCGGCCTTTCCGTCAAGCACCTCGGCCATGATCGCACCCATGTAGGTTGCCATATGGGTGCCGTGGCCGCTGTAGCCCATGGAATAGAACAGACCGTCGCGTTCGCCGGCGCGCGGAAGGCGGTCGCGGGTCATGTCGACCATCCCGCCCCAGCAGTAGTCGATCCGGACATCGGCCAGTTCGGGGAAGAATTCGATCATCGAACGGCGCAGGATCGCGCCGCTCTTCGCGTCGGCCGCCGGATCGGAGCGGCTCGAGAACCGCGCCCTGCCGCCGAACAGGATGCGGTTGTCCGGCGTGGTGCGGAAGTAGCTCACGAAGTTACGCGTATCGACCGTGTTGCGGCGACGTGGGGTCAACCGGTCGAGCAGATCGACAGGGAGCGGTTCGGTGGCGATCAGATAGGCACCCACCGGCACGATCCGGCGACGGAACCATCCCAGTGGACCAAATGCCGAAGTCCCCGTGGCAAGCAGCACCTGATTGGCCTTCACGGTGCCATGGGGCGTGGTCAGTTCGTGAGACGCCCCGGAAACCCGGCGGATCTTGATCAGCGGATTGTGCTCGTAGACTGTCCCGCCGCGCCGCACGACGGCTTCGGCAAGGCCCTGACCGTACATGCCCATGTGCATGTTGGCGCTCTTCTCGTACAATATCCCGCCATAGAAGCGGTCCGAACCGATCTCCGAAGGCAACTCAATCGGGGTCACCAGACGCGTCTCCGGATCGACATTTCGGGCGAGCAATTCCTGCGAGCGGATGATCTTTTCATAGTGCTCGGGCTTGGCAGCCACCTTGAGCTTGCCCACACGGCCAAAGTGGCAGTCGATGCCTTCTTCGGCGACAATCGCCTCGACCTTGTCGACCCCGGCATCGAACGCACGGTAGAACTTGTTGGCACGCTCCAGGCCGAACCTCTCCACCATCCCGCCATAGTCCTGCGCAAACCCGTTGTTGCACATGCCGCCGTTGCGACCAGACGCCGCCCCTGCGACACGATCCGCTTCGAGGACGACAACCTTGGCTCCCTTCTTCGCCAGGGCGAGTGCCGCAGAGAGACCGGTGAAGCCCGCACCCACAACGGCCACGTCGACCGTTCCGCTCGGAGCTTCGGATGCGGCGGAAGCAAACGGCGTTGCGGTATCGAGCCAGTATGGCATCATCTTCATGTCAGTTTCTCCGCCCGTACACGGGGCTGTGGAACGCAATGCTCGCTCACCATCCGCGCATACGCGGCCAGCGGGCCATGATATTTCGGCCCTGCCCATCGATGACGTTGTAGGCTTCGTGTTGTGCGCAAGTGGCGCAGGCGTGGTTCGGCAGGATGCGGACGCGCGTGCCAATCGGGAGATCGGGCAGCACCCCAGCACTGCCCGGCCGGACCTTGATGATACCATGTTCCTGGCTGGCATCCTCGACGATCACGTCGTCAAAAGGATTGCCGTCGATATCGCAAACGAGGCCGTAACCCTGATCGACCGGGTGTCGCTGCGTGCCACGGTCCCGTGACATCGCCATCCATCCTCCATCCATCAGGATCCAGCCCTTTTCCGGTCGGTGGCCGATGACCGTTGCCAGTACCGAAACCGCGATGGCGTCCACGTCGCACACGCCGATGCCGTGCATCACCAGATCGAAAAAGATGAACACCCCTGCCCGCACTTCGGTCACGCCGGCAAGATCCCTCGCGAAATGCGCGGTCGGGGTCGATCCCACGCTTACGACCGGAACGACATGCCCGGCAGCGCGGAGCAACTCGGCCGCCACAACCGCGGCTGCCCGTTCGCCTTCGGCAGCTTCGGGAAGGCCCGCACCGCCACGCGCGTTGTAGGATTCGCCTGCATGGGTCAGCACACCGCCAAGTTGCACGCCGCCGTCGCGCAGCACGTCGGCAATGAGGACAATCGTCGGGTCTTCAGGCAGAAGGCCGCCCCGGTGGCCATCGCAATCGATCTCGATCAGCACGACCGGCATGGCCTTGCCATCCTTCGCTGCATCGGCGAGCGCACGCGCCTGCTCGACCGTGTCGATCAGCACGGACAGCTGAACGCCCCGCACGACGAGCTGGCGTGCGCGCGCAATTTTATCCAGACTTAGCCCAACGGCATAGGTGATGTCGGTAAAGCCGCCTTCAGCAAAATACTCCGCTTCAGCAAGGGTCGAAACCGTGATCGGGCCGGTCCCTTCCGGGAACAGGCGCCGGACAACGTCGAGCGATTTCGAGGTCTTGACGTGCGGACGGAAACCGACGCCGAGCTTGGCGAGCTTCTCCCTCAAGCGCGCAATGTTTCGGTCAACCTTGGCAAGATCCAGCACCAGAGCCGGCGTTTCGAGGGTCTCGAGAGAGACTCCAAGCGAGCTTTCTTGAGCAAGAATTGCGTTCTGATTCATCAAGGCACCTGCTGGCACGGCCGATCTTGCATCAGCCAAGCGATTGATTGGACAGCGCAAAGAGAATTGCGCCAGGCTCTGCCTGCGGAGGCTCACCCAATGACATTGAAATGACCCGATCCGTTTGGGGCAAGCCGATTTCCATGAGCCAGGATGCAAGGCCGCATTGCTGGGTCACGTCGATCCGCACGAAATCACCTTCGTGGGTGGCTGCCAGCGTCGCGATGATCGCGCGCGCGTCAGCCTGGTCGCGGGCAATCACGGGGCCTATCACCACCCCGCGCCCCCAGCGGCGCACGCAGCCGTATCCAGTGATTTCTCCCCCACGCTCGACAACCACCGTGTCAGTAACGGCAAGCAGGGCATCGAGCATACGCTTGCGATCCATGCCCGAGGCGGCTTCGTCGACCACCTTGATCGCGCGAAAGTCCTCCGGCTTGGCCGAACGAACGGGCACGGCCGGATCAACGGGAGGAGCGTTCGCGAGCACGGCCTGATGCTGAGTAACGGCACCATAAGGCCGAAAGCCAAGCCGGGTGTAGAGCGCTTCGCCCTCCCGCGTGGAATTGAGGATCACGCGGCGACCGGCCGCTGCGGAAAGCAAGGCCGCCATGAGGCGACCACCGATGCCCTGACGCTGCGCATTCGGAGAGACAATGATCATGCCGACCGATGCGAATGCGGGCCCATAAGGCCACCACAAAGCCGTTCCGAGGAGCCGCCCTTCCGCCTCCACGGCGAAGCCGTGCCCCAGCTCCAGGGCAAACCTCCAGTCCTCAAAGCGATAGGGCCAATTCAACACCTGCGACAGTCCAAGCGCCTGATCGAGGTGGGCGGGTGTGAGAGCGATCACGCCTTCATTGCCCCTGTCGGGCATAGACCGAAGCTCTTCGTTGATACTTTTCACACCAGTTTCCCACGCGATTTTCCGGCAACAATCTGGGAAGTTAAGCGGGTTCCAGGTGGAAATATATCTCGAAAGTCGACCTGCCGCACTGCGGTTGTGCGGTACAGGTGGTCTGTCGCGACAGATGCTGCCGCACTCCGATTGATATCACCGTTTCGGGTTCCCAACGCCGGACTTGAAAAGCGTGCGGCATCCCTTCCGGTCAGGATGCCGCACAATCTGCCGCGCTGTATTATTGCGATTTCAATTCACAGGACGCTGGGTGGCGAAGACCTTCTTGACATACTCCGTGCTGAGCCACGCGCAGCCATCGCCGCGTACGAACATGCAGACATCGCCCTTCGAGAAGGAAACGCTGGAGTTCTCGTCACTGAATGTGACTTTACCCGCCAACAGCAGCATGAGCTCTACCTGGCGGTATGGGATCTGGCGCCGATGATAGGGCGTGGAATCCCATGTTCCGCACGCAAATTCAGTGTTCGCCGAGGTGTAGTCAGAAAATCCGCGGCACGTCGGCACCTCGCCCAGCAGGTTTTCTGTTGCAGGGGGATTTGAAGGGCCAAGAGGCGCATCTTTGTCGATCAACAGGGGCGCGGTGGCGTTTCCCGCCCGATCCGTGGGCGCCGCATAGACAATTGCGAGCATATCGTCAGACGAACGCCAGCGGAAGCTGCTGCCATAGGGGATCACGCCCGCATCGTCGGGGCCGAGCGCAAGCGCGCCATGACTGCTCTCGATCTCCAGCCGCCCGGCCAGGACCAGGATGAACTCGTCGGTTGGCAATGCCACGACTTCCCCTTCCCCGCGCAACGCGATGGAAGCGACTTCGGCAGCCTCGTCGGAGAATGCCGGGATCGCACGGCCGCCCAGCCAATCGGAAGAAGGCGACGTGCCGGCGGCATAGGCCCGCATATCGACCACAGCCGCAACCTGTGGTTCCATGATCGCGCTCACAGCCGTACCTGCCCGGCCAGACCACCAAAGTCGGCACTATGGTTCACGTCCCCGTTTGCTTCCGGCTGATTGAGTATCGTCATGAAAATTCCTTCACATGCTGGAAAAGTGGATACATCCGATGCTTTCGCTCGAGTCTTTCCGGACATCACGAACCGACCTGTGTTTGCTTCGCCGCAATCAGGCTGCACGGGAACTTCATGGCTTGCCTCCTAGTCGATTTGACGATGGATGACACACGAACAGATCACCCCTCGTCATCGTGATCCGTCCGACCGAGCGACCACCTTGACCAGCGCGGCCCGGATGGCCGCCAGGAACAGGTCAACATGCTCGTCCTGGCATACCAGCGGCGGACGCACCTTTAGCGTGTCCTCGTTTTCACCCGTCGTGCTGATGAGCACGCCGTCATCCCGCATCGCATTGACCACATCCAGAGCCATCGTCCGCCGGTCTGCAGCGGAACTCGCGTCAAGTCCGATATCGACGCCGAAAAACAGCCCGGCATTGCGGATTGCACGAATTCCCGGCACCTGCGTCGCAAGTACCTCGAGGCCGCCTCTGAGACGCTGGCTAACGCTGACGACATTGTCCAGAATCCGGTCGCGCTGCAGGATCGTGAGCACCGCATCCGCAGTCGCAATTCCGACGGTGTTTCCTGCAAAGGTGTTCGAGTATCGCGCCGTGTGACCGAACAATTCCATCGGTTGCCGGCGTCCGACCACCGCGCCGATCGGAAAGCCGTTCCCCATCGGCTTGCCCAAAGTCACCAGATCGGGAACGATGCCGTGGCGCTCGAAACCCCACATGTGCGCACCCGTGCGGCCAAATCCCGGCTGAACCTCATCCGCAATCACCAGGCCGCGGACCTCGCGAACCGCCGCAACCGCGCCCGCAATGAAACCGGGCGGATCGATCCATACCCCGTCGCTCGAAAAGATGCTGTCGAACAGCAGGGCCGCAACGCCGATACCGCGGCGCTGCAGGTCGGTAATTGCAGCGCGGACTTCGGCCTCGAAGAAATCTGCGGCCTGATCATCCGGCACCCCGCTTGGACCGGGGAGGTTGACCATGCGCACAAAGGGACTGAGCTTCACCGCCGCGCCGAGATTGGGTGAAACCGCCGCAACGGCCGCACTTGTGCCGTGATAGGCATAGGAGGTGACAATCACACCTTCGTTGCCGCTCACCAGTCGTGCGACACGCAATGCAAGGTCATTCGATTCACTGCCCGTGCAGGTGAACACCACGCGATCCAGCGCGTCTGGGAACGTATCGATGAGTCTTTCTGCGTACGCGATCAATCTCGGCTCAAGATAACGTGTATTGGCGCTGAGCCTGCTGGCCTGTTCGGCCATGGCCGCGTTGACTTCGGGGTGGCAGTGCCCCAATGAGGGCACGTTGTTGTAGAAGTCGAGATAGGCGCGATCGTCCGGGTCATATAGCCACATGCCCTCGCCACGCACGAAGTGGACCGGTCTACGATATTGCAGCCGGTAGGAGGCGCCGAGAACCGCATCCCGTCGCGCAATCAATTCAGTCTCTCGCTGGGGAAGCTCTGCTTCGCCGAGCCTGAAACGATTGGGCATGAGATCTACGGACATAAGCGACTACCTTCCAAAACCGGTGGTTGCATGGCGCCGAACGCTCGAACAACAATCGCGCTCAAGGCCGATCCAGTGCCATCGCCAAACGAACCGCCGCTTCACTTTCGGATGCATCAAGCCCGGCGAGGATGGAAAGGCCCTGTTCCGCACGAACAACGTTCTTCAAGATGTACCGCGCATCTGCTGGAAACAGTCGGGCGCGCCACCTGTTGATCAAGACCAACGCACCATGCCGCGCACGTATCAATCCGACCAACAGCTTTATCTCGACGTCTGACAGACGAATCAGCGAAGCATATCCAGCGATCACATATTCGGCGCCCCCCAATCGGGTCTCGGCCTCCGTCACGAAGTGCCCGGCCGCAATCGCCAGATCCTGCACCCTTGGATTCCAGCCCCCATCACCAAAATCTATGAACGCTACGCCGCCGCCGGTAAGGATCAGGTTGAACGGGCTTGGATCGTTATGGGTTATCTGCCAGTTCAGAGCGGTGAGGTAGGGCGCGACAAATTCCATGTAGCCGGACATGGCTGCACGTACGCGATCCGCTGTCGGACCTTCGGGAAGATACTGCTCCAGCTCGACCAACCGCGGCCAACATGCGATATTCCAGAGAACCGGACGCTGCGATGCCGGAGCTCTGATGCTCGCAAGTGCAAGATTGATGCGGGCCAGAGCCACCCCAACTTCGTACAGGGTGCTTGGCGTGCGCGGCACATTGTGCAGCGCCACCCCGTCAATTCTCGTTTGAAGGTATCCCCCGATCCCATGCTCTTCGAACATCAGCGCGCCGGAGAGGGTCGGGATCACCTTTGGCGTCAGTACGCCGACTGCACCGTTCAAACCCGCCAGAGTGGCGGACTGGAATCGAAAGCTTTCGAGCGCCTGCGGTCTTGAGCACGTCTTCAGAATTAATCGGCGGCCGTCGGTGATGTTCGCCTCAAAGGTACGCTCGACCTCCGACGAGAGGGTCGTGAGTGAACCCGATAGACCGTAGTGTCGCTCCAGCGGCAAATCGGAGTCGGAGGCATCGGGCAACAACGCCAAGCCATTCGAGGCGGCCTCAAAATAGTCTCTGCTTCCCGCCCATGCTGACCACTGCGCCTCGTCCATCTCATTGCATTCCGTTGCCACAGATGAACGTTCTTCGCGCAACTGCACGGCGCCGGTCCCTTCGATCAGAGCCCGAACACGCCTGGAAGATGCGAAACGTCGGAAATCTCCGTGTATTCGTAAAACGGGTTGGCGGGCTCATGACCTCGATTGACCCAGACCTTGCTCTTGATTCCGATATCGTAGGCAGACATGAGGTCATGCCGGAATGACGATGAAACGTGCGTGATGTCTTCCGGCCCGCAACCAAGCGTATCGAACATGTATTCGAAGGCCTTGAGGTGCGGCTTGTAGGCGCCCGCCTCTTCGGCGGTCAACACGGCGTGGATTGGCGCGCCAAGCTTGGCAGCGTTGTGATGTATCTGTGAAAGCATCGAGTTGGTGAGCAGCACAAGGGGAATTTCCTTGGCCAGCTTGGCTAAACCCTCGGGCACATCGGGATGCGGGCCCCACGTCGGGATACGGTTGTAGATGTCTTGCGCCTGCTCCGCCTTGAACGGAACGTTGTTGCGCCGGCAGGTGCGCTCGAGCGCGTTATGCACGACGTCGGCATAGGGCTGCCAGTCACGCAGCACCTCATCGAACCGATAGGCCTGGAAGTTCTTGATGAACTCCGCCATTTGCAGATCATCAAGCAGATGCCCGAAGATATCTTTCGCGGCGTCCGCCATCTGAAAATTGATTAGCGTGCCATGACAATCGAATGTCACATATTTCGGGCGAAAACCGCTCATGTTGTGGGCTCCATAAGTCTATAGAAACAAAAGCATATTACATTCCGCTGGCGACATTTGCCAAAAATGGCTGCCGCTTGGCATAATATCCTGAATTTCTGCGTGGATTTGCCATCATGTGTAGGCTCGCGCCGCGACTGGCCCATCGATTTGGGAAAGCCGATGCCGGTGGCATCACCGCTGGAAAATCACGAACATTCTGGCCGCTCACCTGTCCCTGCGAACAGCGGATCGAAAGCCAGTTGCTCCCACGGCCTGTGGCAGACGACGACCTGCCCGGCCTGCTCCTGGCGCGGTGGCGGCAGCGTGTCGCAGCTGCCGCCAACCGCGACCGGGCAGCGCGATAGAAACGGACAAAGGGCATCGGCAGGGGCGACAAACCCGGAGCCCTGGCTAGACAATGCTGGCGGGGCCAACGCGGCTTTTCGGGACAACCAGCCTGTGTCAAGTTCGGGCACGGAATCAACCAGCAAGCGTGTATAGGGGTGGTGTGTTGCACTTGCGAAGCGGTCTCGGCTTGACAGTTCGACGAGCCGGCCCGCGTAAAGCACCAGCAGATCGTCGCAGAAGGCGCGCGCTGTCGAGATATCGTGGCTGATGAAGATCGTGGCGATCCCCAGATCGCGTCTGAGGTTATCGATCAGATCGAGGATCGCGGCGGCAACCACGGTATCCAGCGCCGATGTAACTTCATCGCAGATCAGCACGTCGGGATTGGCCGCCAGGGCCCGGGCAAGGTTGACCCGCTGTTTCTGGCCACCAGACAATTCGCTACTGCGCCGCGTCGCGATGTCCCGGGGCAAGCGGGTCAGGTCGAGCAGCTCGGCAACGCGGGTGGTCGCCGCTGCGCCCTTCATGCCATGATAGAAAGCCAGGGGCCGGGCAAGGATTTCGCCCACCGATTGGGCCGGGTTGAGCGCGGTGTCGGCATGTTGAAAGACAATCTGCACGCGCCGCAACTGCTCACGGCTGCGATCTGCCATGGCACGCGGCAGGCGCTCCCCTTCAAGCAGCACCTCGCCTGTCGTCGCCGGAAGCAGGCCGGCGATGACCCTGGCGAGCGTAGACTTACCCGAACCGGATTCGCCGATCACGCCAAGCGCCGCGCCCCGCCGAAGTGAAAAGCTGACATCTTGCAACACGGGTATAGCCGGCAGCCCATTCTTGATGCGTCCATATCCGGCATTCGCCGCCGAAACCGTCAACACGCTGTCGGGAGCGGCAGCGGTGTCGGGGCGCGTTTGCGGATGGGCTGCTGCCATCAGCGTCCTTGTATAATCGCTCGTCGGCGCTTCCAGGATTTGCCGGACCGGCCCCTCCTCGCACATTCGGCCATTTTTCAGCACGGCGATGCGATCCGCGACCTGGGCGACGACGGCCAGATCATGGCTGACATAGATCGCGGTCGCCCCGCTCTGGACCAGCGCCGCCTTGATGGTCTTGAGAACCTCCACCTGCGTGGTCACGTCAAGCGCGGTGGTAGGCTCGTCAAGGATGACCAGTTCCGGCTCGGTAATCAGCGCCATCGCTGCCATCACCCGCTGCAACTGGCCGCCAGAGACCTGATGGGGATACCGCGAACCAATGGCTTCGGGGGATGGCAAAACCAGCGATCTGAACAGCGCTATTGCCCGCGCCACGGCAGTCTCGCGATCGGCCAGGCCGTGCACCAACAGGGGTTCGATGACCTGGTCGATAATCGTGCGTGAAGGATTAAACGCCGAAGCCGCACTTTGCGCGATATAGGCGACTCTGCGACCGCGCACCTTGGGCAAGTCGGACGGGCTCATCTGATCGATACGCATGTCGCCGATGCGGATACATTCGGCTGTGATGTCCGCACCGAAGCGCGAATATCCCAGCATGGCGAGGGCGATGGTCGTCTTGCCCGAGCCCGACTCTCCGATGAGCGCCAGCACCTTGCCTTGCGGGATCGCGAAGGAGATGGCCTCGACGATGACATTGCGGGCACCATTCGGGGCGTTCAATATGATGTCGAGGCCACGGACCTCGACGGCGATATCTTGATCCTGCGCGCTCATGCCTTGCCTCCCGGCTTGAGAGCATCGATCAGCAGATTGGCACCAACCGTCAGCGTCGCAATCGCGATCGCCGGCACGATGATGGCCAGTGATCCTTCCGTGAGTCCGGACACATTCTCGCGGACCAGCGATCCCAGATCCGCATGGGGTGGCTGTACGCCCAGCCCCAGAAAGCTGAGACCTGACAGCAGCAGGACGATGAACACGAAGCGCAGCCCCATGTCCGCCATCAGCGGATGGATCATGTTGGGAAGGACCTCTCGCCATGCGATATAAGCCGTCCCTTCGCCCCGTGCGCGCGCCACCTGCACGAAATCGAGGGCGATCAGATTCATTGCCAGGGCCCGCGCAATACGGAAATTGCCGGGAACATATGTGAATGCCGCGATGGCCAGCAGCAGCGCCAGCGACGATCCAAAGGCAGCCACCAGCACGAGCGCAAAGATTTTCGAGGGCATCGAGATCAGCGTATCCATGATGCGCGCCAGCACTTCATCGATCCAGCCGCCGCGGATCGCCGAGAAAAGCGCCAGCGAGGTGCCGATCGTAACCGCGAGGATCGCTGCGCCAAGCGCCAGCAATACCGTGTAGCGGGCGCCCCACATCAGGCGGCTCAACACGTCACGGCCAAGAAAGTCGGTGCCGAGCCAGAACGCATGTGACGACCCAGCGAACACGGTGTGATCAACGAACTCGCCAATCGAGTAGGGCGCAATGAATGGACTGAAGATTGCAATTAGCAACCAGAACGTCACGATGGCGAGTCCAATCCGGCCGGAAGCAGGCAATGCTTTTACGGTGGCGTAAATGCGATTGGTCATGCACGGAGCCTCGGGTTGGCGAGAATTGCGATCACGTCGGCGACAAGCACCATCGCCAGGTATGTTCCGCAGAAGATCATGGCACAGGACTGGAGCAGGGGCATGTCTCGACTTGTGACGGCATTCACCATCAGGCTGGCCAGGCCTGGATAGTTGAAGATGGTCTCGACAATTAGCGCCCCGCCAAATAGGTAGGAGAGGGAAAGGGCCATCGCGTTGACGATCGGGCCGATTGCATTCGGCAAGACATGGAACAGCACGATTCGCGAAAAGGGAACGCCTTTCAGGCGTGCCATCTCGACATAGGGCCGGTCCAATTGATCAGCGACTGCGGCTCGGGTCATTCGGGCCATCTGGGCCACAACCACACTGGTCAGCGACAGCACTGGCAAGGCGAGCGAGCGCAGCATCTCACCCCAGCTGGCGTCCGCGTTAACGAGCGCAATAGACGGCAGCCACAGCAGGGTGACGGAGAAAAGCAGTACCCCCAGCGTTGCGACAAGGAATTCGGGCGTTGCGACCAGGGACAGGGTGACGACGTTGAGCACGCGGTCAATCCTGCCGCTCCGGTTGATTGCGCTGACCACGCCGATTGTCAGTGCAATCGAGACCGAAACCACCGCCGTGATGCCCGCAAGCTTCAACGTGTTGGGCAGGCGATCCGAGATGATCTCGCTGACTGGCATGTTGGCGACATAGGACATGCCTGGATCGCCGGTGACGATGGAAACAAGCCATTCAAAATAGCGCGTCACCGCCGGCCGATCGAGACCCATTTCATGCCGCAGCGCCTCGATCTGTTGCGGCGTGGCGCTTTGACCGAGGATTTCCTGCGCCGCATCGCCCGGCAACAGCCCGCTGATCGTGAAGACAACTGCCGAAACTAGGAACAGCGTAAGCAGGGCCGAGCCCACGCGATACAGGATCAGCGGAAAGACGCCAAACCAGGCGGGGCGAGAGGATGCCGGGCGGACCATTATTCGTCCCACCAGGCGTATTCGGCGAACCGGTAACCCGCGAAGGCACCCAAAGGCACGCTTCGCAAGCCCTTGAGCCGGCGGTCATATCCGTCGATAAAGCTGAGAAACACCGGAATGGCTACGCCGCACTGGTCGTGGATCATCTGTTGCATCTCACCGTAGAGTTCAGCGCGCAGGGCTTCATCCCCCCCGGCGCGCGCTTCGACGAGAAGCCGATCGAACCGTTCGCTCTTCCATCCACTTTCGTTCAAATCCGACTTCGATGCAAAGAACATGCTGAACAAAAGATCCGCGGTGGGGCGGGGATTGGTATTCCCGAAGGTCATGGGATGGCGCATCCAGTGCGTCGACCAGTAACCGTCTGCAGGCATACGGTTGACTGCGAAGTTGAGCCCCACACGTGCACCATATTCTTGCAGGATTGATGCCATATCCACTGACCCGGTGGCAGCCGTTGAGCAAAAAACAGGCAGGCGCACACCCGTCAGGCCAGAGCGCTGAACATGCCAGCGCGCCTTGTCGATATCGAGCACGGTCTGGGGCACGTTGGGATTGTAATACGGCTGGAACGGCGCGATCGGCTGATCGTTGGCAATCGTTGCGAAATCACTGAAGATCGCGCGATTGATCAGGGGCCTGTCCAGCATCAGCTTGACCGCCTGCACAAAATCCGGATTGCCGGTGGGCAGGGAATCTTGCCGCATTATCAGATTGGTGAACAACGACGATGGCGTGATCATCGTCCGATAATTCGGATCAGCATGGATCCGGCGGACAGAACGCGGATTGACCGCGTTTATCATTTGAACATCACCTGAAAGAAGTGCGTTCACCCGGCTGACCTCGTCGGGAATAGCGATGAGTTCCACCCGGTCCAGCTTTGGCCTGTCGGGAATCCAGTATTCACCATTGCGCACCAGGATCGTACGAACGGCGGGGTTGAACTCCTCCAGCCTGAACGGGCCGGAGCCTGTTCCGTCCGGGCGTTCCTGCCCGGCCTTGACGATCAGCATGTGTGACACGGCAAGCATGTTGGGCAGGTCGGCATTGGCCGTGTTCAGCCTGACGACCACGCCGAAGCGGCCCTCGCTGCGGACCTCGGCGAACTGCTCGGCAACGAACGCGACCTTTGAACCGAGTTCGGGGTCCTTGTGGCGCAGCAGCGAATGGACCACGTCCTGCGCGGTCAATTCGCTGCCGTCGTGAAACCGAACGCCCCGCTGCAGATCGATGTGCCAGGTGATACGATCGTCTGTTTCAATCGCTCGCGCAAGCGACAGGCTCGGGATAAGGCTATCGTCCTCGAAACAGGTCAGGCCGCTGTAAAGCATGTGGTGACGGACATAGTCCAGTGTCGTCGCACCCTTGGCGGGATCGAGCGTATCCGATGTCGAGGCGGCATGGCCTGCCACCCGCACCAGCCCGCCTCGGCGCGGTGCCTTTTCGGTGCCACCCGAACAGCCGCCAAGCGCCAGTACCCCGGCCCCGGCGAGTGCACCGCCGATTGCTGCGCGACGGGTGAGCGGGAGAGACGTCACAGCCCCACCACGGCTGGCAGGCAACCGATATGGGGGATTTCGATGTCACGGTAGTTTGCATTCGACGGCTCATGCCCTCGAGCGACGAAGACACGACAGCCGAAGCCTAGGTCGCTGGCGGTGTTCTGGTCGTAGCGGAAGCTTGAAGAGACGTGCATCATGACCTCCGGACCGCAGCCCAGTTGATCGAACATGTATTCGAAGGCCTTCATGTGCGGCTTGTAGGCCTGCGCGCTTTCCGCGGTGTAGACCCGGTGGAACGGTGCACCGAGCAGTGCGACATTGCGATCGATTTGCTCGTTCATGGCGTTGGACAGGATCACCAACGGAATCTTGTCGGCGATTTTCGAAAGTCCCCCAGGCACATCGTCATGCGGTCCCCAGGTCGGCACGGCCTCGTAAAGCGCATCGCCATCAGCTTCGCGGTATTCGACCCCCATTGCCTGCGCCGTGCGGCGTACCGAATTGCGCAGGACTTCGCGGTAAGGTTGCCAGGCGCCCAGCACCTCGTCGAGGCGGTAGGCGGCAAAGCGGCGGCACATCTCGTCCATCGCTTCGGCCGGGAGCCGGTCTGCAAAGAACGCCCGCGCCATCTCCGCCATGCGAAAGCGGATCAACGTGCCGTAACAGTCAAAGCTGATGTACGCGGGCCGGAAGCTGGGAGTATATAGCATGGCGCCCCTTATCCTCTCGCCTGACATCAGTTCCCCCAAGGCTCGCTGACCTTGCAATCGATGGGGTCATAAGGCCACCACCACCACGCAACATGCTTCCGTTGTTGCCAACCAGCACAAGGGACCGGTGCGTTTTTGGTGTCCCGCGCGGCACGTCATGCCGCGCCTCAAACCTGCCGCAACCAATGCCTTGCAAGCGCAATGTGCAGTCGCACGCCGATCTCCAGCACGTCGTCGTTGAAGTCGTATTGCGGGCTATGCAGCGCCAGGGGTTCGGCGCCTCGCCCTTGGCCGAGCCAGATATAGGCGCCCGGGCGCCGCTGCAGCATGAACGAAAAGTCCTCGGATGTGGCGGCCGGTTCGGGCGCTCGAAGAGCGGTGCCAACCTTTGCGGCTACCGCCAAGGCATCTTCGGCTGCTTCGGCATCGTTGATGGTTGCCGGATAGTAGCGATCGTAGTCGAGCGTTGCCGACACCGCAAAACCGGTCTCTACGCCCCGCAGTATCTGTCGCATTCGGTCTTCAATTCGATCCTGCACGGCAGGATCGAATGTCCGCACGGTGCCCACGATCTGCACCTCCGCGGGAATGACGTTGTGCGAATGGCCGCCGTGAATCTGCGTGACGGAAAGGACCGCCGAGGCCGAGGGTGGCACGTCGCGCGCAACGATGGTGTTGAGTTGCTGGACCAGTGTGGCGGCGGCAAGCAGCGCGTCGGGCGTGTCCTGCGGCAGCGCGGCATGGCCTCCCCTGCCCTGGATCCGGATCACGAACTTGTCAGCCGCGCCCATGATGGCGCCGACACGCGTAGCGATTGTGCCCATCGGCAGCCCTGGCCAGTTGTGCAGGGCATAGACCCGATCACACGGGAACGTCTCGAAAAGTCCATCCTCGATCATCCGCCGGGCGCCGCCGAGCCCTTCCTCGGCAGGCTGGAAGATCAGGTTCAATGTGCCTGAAAAGCCGGGATCACGCGCAAGATATTGCGCCGCACCAAGCAGCATGGCCACGTGGCCATCGTGGCCGCAACCGTGAAAACATCCCGGCCGGGTGCTGGCCCAGGGCAGGCCGGTCTGCTCATCGATCGGCAGCGCATCCATGTCGGCGCGCAGCCCCAGTGTTTTCGGCCCGTCGCCGGCGCGCAGCACCGCCACCACGCCGGTGCCTCCGATGGCCTCGTGCACGTCCAGCCCGGCAGCGCGAAGTTCGGCGGCAATGCGCGCCGCGGTGCGATGCTCCTTGAATCCCAGCTCCGGATGGGCGTGAATATCCCGGCGCAGCGCCACCAGAGGGCTGATGATATCCGCAAGATCCGGGGCGAGGTCAGTCACAGGCTCTGCTTCCCGAACAGGTCCTGGATCGGATAGTGATGCTTGATGAACGGCGATCTGATGACCACGTAGCTGAAGTATTTTTCGATGCCGTATTCGCCCTCCAACATGCCTTCGATGATGGATTGATAATGCGCGACGCCGCGGGCGACGAATTTCAGCAGATAGTCGTACCCTCCGCTGACCGTGTGGCACTCGATGATTTCGTCAATCTTCTGGATGCGCGTTTCGAAGCGCGAGAAGTCGCCCTGGCGATGCTCGCTCAGTGTCACTTCCGTGAAGACCGTCAGATACTCGCCCAGCTTGCGCATATTGATGTGGGCGCCGTAGCCGGTGATGTATCCCGCCTTTTCCAGCCGCTTGACCCGCGTCAGGCAGGGGCTGGGCGAAAGCCCCACGGCATCGGCCAGCTCGACATTGGTGATGCGCCCCGACTGCTGCAGCTTTGTCAGGATATTCAGGTCGATCCGGTCTAGCTTCGGGCCCAGTTCCATCCCATCAGACTCCCCCAAAAGCGATCAGCGAATAGCGGCCCGAATGTCCGGCTGTTCCAGCAACTGATCAAGCGATTTCCTGACGCGTTCGAAAATGAGGTCCATTTCCTCGTCCGAACAACACAGCGCCGGCGCAAAGCCGATCACGCCGTTTCCGAAACAACGCACGATCACGCCGTTGTCCCAGGTCAGCCGCGAAAGCCGTCCGGCGATGTCGAGCTCACTCGCAAACCCGGTCTTGCCCGCCTTGTCGCTGACCAGCTCGATCGCGCCGAGCAGACCCCGTCCGCGCGTATCGCCGACCAGCGGGTGTTCGCGGATGGCATCGAGGTGGCGGGCGAACCCCCTGCCCACGGCACGCCCGTTGGCGATCAGGCCGCCCTCCTGGTAGAGCCGCAGCACCTCGAGCCCGACCGCCGCGCTGACGGGATGGCCCGAATAGGTGAAGCCGTGGCCGATCGGCAGCGCCTCGGGCGCGCTGTCGGCAATCGCCTGGTAGACATGGTCGGCCATCAGCACCGCGCCCATCGGCGCATAGCCGCTGGTCAGCCCCTTGGCGACGGTGATGAAATCGGGCGAGACATCCTCGTCGTTGCTGGCGAACATCGGGCCAGTGCGGCCGAAGGCGGTGATGACCTCGTCCACCAGCATGAGGATGCCGAGTCGGGTACAGGCATCGCGCATGGCCTTCAGCCAGCCCTTGGGCGGCACGATCACCCCGCCCGAACCCTGAATCGGCTCGCAGCAGAAGGCGGCGACGTTGTCGGCGCCCAGCTCGGCAACCTTGGCCTCGAGCGCGGCGACGGACGAGGCGATCACAGCCGCGTCGTCGCCCTCCTGCGGGTGGCGGTAAGGATAGGGAGAGGCGATGTGGTGCTGCCAGGGGCGTGGCAGATCGAAACCCCGGTGGAAGTTGGCCAGCGCGGTCAGCCCGGCCCCGTTCGCGCTGGAGCCGTGGTAGCCCCACTCGAGAGCGATGAACTGCTTCTTCTGCGGCTTGCCGATGGCATTGAAGTAATGGACGATATAGCGGATCGCGCTGTCCACCGCGTCCGAACCGCCCAGGGTGAAATAAACGTGGTCAAGCCCCGCCGGGGCCAGCGCCGACAGTTCCCCTGCCAGTCGGATCGCCGGTTCGTTCGCGAAGTGGAAATAGCCGGTGGCGTAAGGCAGCCGTCGCATCTGCTCGGCCGCCACCTCCACGATGCTCTCCTGCCCGTAGCCGACGTTCACGCACCAGAGCCCGGCGAAGGCATCGAGCACGCGGCGGCCCGCATCGTCGGTCAGCCACATGCCATCGCCCGCGGTCAGGATGCGCGGGCCGATACGCTCGTGCTCGCGGAACGAGGTGACGGGGTGGATCAGATGGTTGCGGTCGATGTCCGCCAGCGAAAGGTTGGAGCCGACCAGCGGCTGCTTCGGATTGCTTGCCATGACGACAGGTTAGGCACGGGCGAAAGCCGGTTGCACCGAATTGCCCGTCCCTTCCAGCCGTCAGCACCATTTCTACCGCGAGCGCAGCATAAAGTACCGCATCACGTCAGCCGATATCTGCCGCCACCGCCTTACCGCATGTCACCGTATCAGCGCTGCCCTTGAGATCACCGGTGCGACCTGCCGGGGTGGTCAGGACATCCTCGATTGCCCGCATGATCGCAGCAGCAGCTTCTGCTTCGCCAAGGTGCTCCAGCATCATCGCCGCCGACCAGATCTGGCCGATCGGATTGGCGATCCCCTTGCCCGCTATGTCGGGCGCTGAACCATGTACCGGTTCAAACAGCGATGGATGGTCGCCCTCGGGGTTGATGTTGCCCGACGGCGCGACGCCGATGGTGCCGGTGATCGCCGGGCCGAGGTCGGAAAGAATATCGCCGAACAGGTTTGATGCCACGACCACGTCGAAGCGGTCCGGGTTCATCACGAACTGCGCGGCAAGGATGTCGATGTGGTACTTGTCATGGCTGACGGCGGGATAGTCCGCCGCGATCGCCTCGACCCGCGAATCCCAGAACGGCATGGTGATGGCGATGCCGTTCGACTTGGTCGCCGAGGTCAGGTGCCGCCGCTCGCGCTTGCTGGCGAGGTCGAAGGCGTAGCGCAGCACGCGGTCCACGCCGAAGCGTGTCATCACCGTTTCCTGGATCACCACTTCGCGTTCTGTGCCGGGAAACATGTGGCCGCCGATGGAGCTGTATTCTCCCTCCGTGTTCTCGCGCACGACCCAGAAATCGATGTCGCCGGGCTTGCGGTTCGCGAGCGGGCACGGAATCCCGGGCATCAGCCGCACCGGGCGGAGGTTGACGTACTGGTCGTACTCGCGCCGGAACTGGAGGATCGACTGCCACAGCGAGATGTGGTCGGGCACGGTTTCAGGCCAGCCTACCGCGCCGAAGAAGATCGCATCGGGCGTGCCGATCTGTTCCTTCCAGTCTTCCGGCATCATCCGGCCATGGGCGGCGTAGTAATCGCAGTTGGCAAAATCGTGCCAGCGCTGCTCGACGGTGAAGCCGAAGCGCGAAGCCGCTGCTTCGAGCACACGGATTCCCTCCGGCATCACTTCCTTGCCGATGCCGTCCCCGGCGATGACGGAAATGGCATAGCTGCGCTTGCTGGTCACGGGCGGTCTTTCACAGATTGAGCCCGCCGATGTGGAAGGCCTTGGTTTCCAGATATTCCTCGATGCCCGATTGCCCGCCCTCGCGGCCGAGCCCGGACTGCTTGATACCGCCGAATGGGGCCATCTCCATAGCCATCGTGCCGGTATTGAGCGCGACCATTCCAGCTTCCAGCCGCTCTGCCACGCGGAATGCGCGCGACAGGTCGCGGGTGTAGAAATAGCTGGCAAGGCCGTAGGGCGTGGCGTTGGCGAGATCGAGCGCCTCGGCCTCGCTGCCGAAACGATACAGCGGGGCGACCGGGCCGAAGGTTTCTTCCGACGCGCAGATCATGTCGGGCTTGGCACCCTCGATCACCACGGGCAGCACGAAATTCCCGCCTTCGCGGCCGCTGCCGCTGGCAATGATCCGGCCGCCTTTGGCCAGGGCATCGTCGATGTGGGCGCGGACCTTGTCCGCTGTCTGTTGGTTCACCATCGGGCCGATGGTGGCGCCCGGTTCCATCCCTGGCGCAACCTTCAGCACCGATACCGCCCGCGCGAGCCGCGCGGCGAATTCGTCGTGCACGGCATCGTGGACAAGGATGCGGTTGGCGCAGACGCAGGTCTGCCCGCCGTTGCGGAACTTGCTGGCAATCGTAGCGCTGACGGCAAGATCAAGGTCGGCGTCCTCGAAGACGATCAGCGGAGCATTGCCGCCCAGTTCGAGACTGAGCTTCTTCACCGTATCGGCGCTCTGACGGTAGAGCAGCGCGCCGACGCGCGTCGATCCTGTGAACGACAGCTTGCGAACCACCGGACTGGCCGTGATCGCCGCGCCGATGTCCTGCGGCATACCCGTGACCACGTTGATCACGCCTGCCGGGAAGCCCGCGCGCACGGCCAGTTCGACCAGCGCCAGCGCGCTGAAGGGGGTGAGGTCCGATGGCTTGATGATGACCGTGCAACCGGCGGCAAGCGCCGGGGCGCACTTGCGGGTTATCATGGCCGCCGGAAAGTTCCACGGCGTGATCGCCGCGGCAACCCCAACCGGCTCGACCATGACGAGAATGCGCCGGTCGCGGTCGGGCGAAACGACATTGCGCGCGCCGACCCTGCGGCCCTCTTCGGCAAACCACTTGATGAACGAGGCCGCATAGCGGATCTCGCCCTGCGCTTCGGCATAGGGCTTGCCGTTCTCCGCCGTCATGATCCGCGCAAGGTCGTCGAGGTTGTCGAGCACCAGCGCGTGCCAGCGTTCGAGCAGCGCGGCGCGTTCATGCGCCGTGCGCTTTCGCCATTCCGGCCAGGCGGCTTCGGCGGCAGCGATGGCGCGCTCGGTTTCTGCTGTGCTGCAATCGGGCACATGGCCAACGGCGGCACCGGTGGCGGGATCGATGACGGCAACGTTCGCCCGCCCGGCAGCAGGCAGCCATTCACCGTCGATCAGCGCGGCCTGGCGCAGCAGGCCCGTATCCTTGAGTTCCAACATCACCCCAACCCCTGTGCTGCAAGTGCAAAAACCCTGGCCTTGGCACCCGGGACAGGCGCAGAGCCACGCACCATGGTGCGGACCGAGCCGACGCACGGCAGGCCAAGGTCTTCGAGCCAGCCGCTGAGACCGCTTTCGGTCGTGACATCGACTCTGCAAAAACGGCCCTTCTTCGCCGCCAGCCAGTGGAGGATGAGGGTCTTCGCGCTGTGCGAATCCGGTGCCACGACCGGAGCGATGGACCAGCCGCTCCCGAAGCGACGCAGCATGGCGAAGCCAACGGCCTCATGCTCGCGTGACTTGACGACGGTGCGGCTTTTCGCGGCCAGGGCATGGAACAGCTCATGCCTGTCGGTGCCGCTGGAATCGCTGTACAGTTCGGCAAGCACGCTGTCCGCTCGGCCTTTCGGGCGAACGCGTTCGCCCGGCCGCAGGTCCGAAAGTGGCACCTCGTAAACCAGCCCCTGGTGCTGGTAAACGCGCCCGGTCTCTACGAAGCCCAGCCCCGTGAGGAACGCCACGCCTGCCTCGGTCGAGCTAAGTGAAATCGATCGATCGCCAAGCTGGTCGATCATTGTTTCCATCAGTTTGTGGCCAATACCGCGCCTTTGCAGCGCAGCCCTGACTATGACCATGCCGATGGCCGCTCTGTCACTGCCGAAGCGCCAGCCCAGGGTCGTGCCGACCACCTGTCCGGCCTGCTCCGCCACCAATCCTTCACCGAGGCTCAGGAACAGGTCCCAGTCTTCCTGACGGTGCGGCCATTGCTGCTCTTCCGACAACTCCGTCGCAGCCGGGATATCTTCCGCCACCATCGGCCTGATCACGAGGGATGAGCTCAACAGTTCGGATGCCTGCCGTCGTTGCATATCAGGTACTCCCTTCGAGCTTCAGGACCGGCCCAGGCAGACGTCGTCTGCTGCAGCGGCCGGAAGCCCGCCGGAGCAGCACTGGCGCGCGCTCCGTGCCATGCGAAAGCGCATTGCCCTGCCGTGGCAATCAAAGCTGATGTACCTGGGTACGAAGTCACACATCACCGCTGGAGCCTCTTTTGCCGGATATGGCCCGGCTTTGGTCTTTCGTCCCTGATACGACCATCGGCCTGCCAGAACTTGGCTCCGAGTTACCAGTTTGCCGCAGTGAAGTGCTGTCTTTGTTGGGAGAATTTCAGCAGGTCCTGCCGCGCTGCCGATTGCCCGGTCAATAGCCACGACCGCGATCGACCTCGCCGACAAGCGGTTCGCCCCGAAGCAGCCGGCCGAGGTTGTCGATCAGCGAGACAACCGCGCTGTCGGTTCGGGTGATCCCGGCAACATGGGGTGTCATCAGGATCGCCGGATGCGAATAGAACGGATGGCCGGCGGGCAGCGGCTCAGGATCGGTGACATCGAGCATGGCCGAGGTGATCTGGCCGCTGTCGAGCGCCGCCAGCAGATCGTCCTGTACCAGGTGCCCGCCGCGCGCCGCATTGATCAGCCTGGCCCCCCGGGGCAGCATGGCAAAGGTGTCGCGGTTGAGGATATGGCGGGTCTCGGCGGTCAGCGGGAGCAGACAAACGAGGATGTCGCACCCGGCCAAAAACGGTGCGAGGCCAGCTTCTCCGGCGAAGCAGTCCACCCCCTCGATCGCGTATTGCGAGCGGCTCCAGCCCGACAGACGGAAACCGAGCGGAGCAAGTTTCGCCAAAGACGCCCGGCCCAATTCGCCGAGCCCCATCACCCCAACCCTGCATTGCTGCGCGGGCGCCACGTCGCGCCACGACGAGCGCCCGGCGCGTTGCTCGGCCACATGAAAGGGCAGGTCGCGGTGAAGCGCGAGCGCGGCCATGGCAACATAGTCCGCCATCGTGCCGATGATCCCCGGCTCGATCATGCGGACGATCCGCAGGTGCGCGGGCAGCCGCGCGGTGTCGAGCTGGTCGATGCCCGCGCCGACGCTGAACAGGATTTCGAGATTTGGCAGGGCCGCAAGGACCTCGTCCGGCAGGGTCCAGGCGACGATATGGCGGATTTCGGCAGGGTTCCGGGCATCGGGCCAGCAAGTGAAGCGCACCTGTGGCAGCGCGCGGGTAACCGCCTCCTGCCACGCTAGGCCCCTTGCCGCATTGCCGTGGTACAGAATCTCCATCACACGCTCCTGCGTTTGGGTCGGCGCGCCTGCCACCACATCAGCGGGCCGGTCGTCGTCAGGGTCATCAGTGCAAGTCCCTCAATCAGGAGAAGAATCCGGCCCGGCGTACCCATGGCCGTCCCGCTGTGCAACGGAAGCCATGTGAGCCAGGGCGCGGGATTGCGCTCGGCCGGCAGTCGCTTGAGCAACGAGCCATCGGAGAGCCTTACCGAAACAACATCGACTGCCTGGCTGTTGTAACGGGGAGCACGGAAATTCACATCCATGCGATCCGCAGCGGCAAGCCGGACATCCCGCGGGCGGGCGCCGGGAAATTCAGCCATTGCGCGGGTGAAGGCCCGATCGATTGGCCAGGCGGCAGGTGGCGGGAACGCAGCCGCGACAGGAGGCGCCGGAGCGGCAAGATCGGGCAGGATCAGCAGGAGACCCGTCGTCGCGCTGAAAAGCACCACGGGTGTCAGGATCACACCGATGCTGCGGTGCCACTGCCTCAGCCGCGCACGCGGCGGCGATGCGGATCTGATCGCCAGCCACTTTGCCAGCCGCTGCCGGCCAGGCCACCAGTAAAGCATCCCGGTTGTGGACATGATCATCAACACGACTGCGTTGAGCATGACCACGGCCATGCCGAAACGCCCATCGATCAGGCGGTAGTGGATCTGCAGCGCGGCCTCGGCCGGGAAGCGCCAGATCGAACCCGCTGCCAGCACCCGCGCATTGGCGGGATCGAGCGCAACATAGCGTGTGGCCCCTTCTGGACCGATCATCTGGACAAAGGTGGCGTCACGCGAGGTCGCCGGAAGGAACAGGCGGACTGCGTGATAACCCGGTTCGGACTGCGTTGCCGCGGCGACCATGGTGGAGATGGGGACATCGACAGTGGCGGTGGGGCGCACGGACGGCTCGGGCAGACTCACCCTCATCAGCTCCGCCCGGAACAGGATCATGGTGCCGGTCATCGCCTGCAGGAAGAGCAAGGGTGCAAAGACCAACGCCAGCCGCCGGTGAAACACAAGAAGTAGCGCTCGGGAAGGCATACGTAGAGCGGTCATGGGCCGCGCACGCCAGACTGGTGCGCGGCCCATTATACCAATTCGTCAGAACGAGAAGGCGACGCGGCCGGTAAAGGTGCGCGGCGTGCCGGGCTGGACCCACAGGCGGGCATAGCTGCTGGCATAGTAGGTCTTGTCAAACAGGTTGGTGACATCGAAGCTCACGCGGATTTTCTCGCTAGGCTCGTAGCTCAGCAGTGCGCGCGCCAGAGTATAGCTCGGTAGGTAGAAGTTCGTCGCGGTTTCGCCGAGGCGCTCGCTGACATGATTGACGCCGCCGCCCACGGTCACCTTGCCGGCATCGCCGAGCTCGAAACCCTTGGTTACAAGCAGGCTGGCCTGGTGCTTGGGGATGTTGATCAGCGGATCACCCGGCTGGATCAACTGCGCAAAATTTGGATCGAGCGAGGCGCTTCTCCATTCTGCATCCGTGTAGGAATAGGTCGCGAGGATCATGAAATCACCGGGAAGATTGGCGGTGATATCTGCCTCCAAACCACGGCTGCGCGCCCTACCTCCAGCAATACTAAATCCGGCGTTGAGCGGATCAGTCGTCAGAATGTTGTTCTTTTTCATGCTGTAGGCGGCCACGGTTCCCACGATGCCGCCACCCGGCGACGTGTAGCGGAAGCCAATCTCGTAGGACTTGCTGGTCTCAGGAGAAAATGGGTTGCCGGATGCATCGACACCGCTGTTCGGGCGGAAGCCGGTACCATAGCCAGCATAGACGCCGACCGCATCGGTGGCCTCATAGAGAATTCCGGCGGTCGGGCTGAAGCGCTCTTTGGTAACGGGAGTTGGCGATGCGGCAGCACGATTGGTGATGTTCTGTTTGAAATGATCGTAGCGACCGCCAACCCGCACCTTCAGGCGATCGGTCAGGTCCATCTGGTCCTGAAAAAAGACACCGTAGGACTTCTGGAGCTCTCGGAAATCCTGAACGATGCCGGTTGGCACGGGCAGCTGGCCGTACACGGGATTGAAGACGTTGACGGCATTGTTAGCCGCGGTAATCGGGCTTCCCGCGACATAGGCGGGCGGGCGGTAGCGCAGTTGATAAAGGTCGATGTTGAAACGATCCCAATCGGCACCGAACAGTACGTGATGCACCAGGTTTCCAGTGTGGACCTCGCCCGAGATTTCGCCCCGGATCACCGTGTTGGTGGTGTTGTAGTCGCGGAAGCGACGCTGGCGGGACAGGTTGGTGAAATCATTGTCGATGATCTGGCGGCCAAGTGCCAGTTCGGGATCCGCCGAGAAACCGGTGAAGCTGGTATCACGATAGCCAAAGCCGACAATTGCGACCCAGTCATTTCCACCGAGATCCTGCTGGACCTGGGCCTGGTGTCCCAGCACCTTGATCTTGATCGGTCCATCCCCCGGCTCACCAAGGAAACGAGAGCGCGGGATCAGGCCCAGCTGACCGTTGATCTCGAGCACGCCGCGATCGAAAGGAACCTCCTGATCGACGAATTCCATTTCGTAGGAAAGGCTGGTGTTGTCACCAACCTTCAGCAAGGCGGATGGCGAGAGCACCAGCTTGTTGCTGTGGATGGTGTCGCGAAAACTGTCACCTTCCTGATAGGCGCCATTCAGGCGGATCGCGAAATTCTCACTGACCGCAACGTTGGCATCCCCTTCGATGCGATATGTATCGTAGCTTCCCGCGGAGACCGCGGCGCTACCAAAAGTGTCGCTGACATCCGCCTTCTTGGTGATGATGTTGACCGTGCCGCCGGGGTCGCCGCGGCCGAACACCGCGCCATTCGGCCCCTTGATCACTTCGATTCTCTCGATGTTGGAGGCATCGCGGGGGCCACCATAACCCCGACCACCGTTGAAGCCGTTGACGAGGAAGCCGCTGGGGAAGTTTTCGTCTCCCGCAAAGCCGCGGACAGCAAAGGAGTCCCAGAGTCCGCCAAAATTATTCTGCTTGGATACGCCGCTGGCAAGCTCGAGCGCGGTATCCAGACGCGTGATGTTCAGATCCGACATAATCTTTGCATCGAGTACCTGGATGCTCTGCGGCGTCTCCTTGATAGGCACATCACCGCGATAGGCCTGACGCTGCCCCGAAACAACGATGGTGTCTTCGCCTGCGGTGCCGCCGGCGTCCTGCGCGGCAACGGCGGTCGGCAGCGCCATCAGTGCTACGCTGGTGGCCAGGGCTGCCCGGAATGCTGAGTGTCGTGTCATAGTACCCCCCTATATTTGGCGATGGTTGGCCAAGTGCATCTCGTGATGCGGTTTTCGGTGGTTCCCGCCGCCTGGAGCTCCCTCTGCTCGAATGACGGTCTCTTGCTCCCTCTCGGCAGATTATGGACGAACTGAAGAATCTTGCACCGAAAAGGGCCCGTGCGGCGGCGGATTGTAGTGAAGTGAGGTCACCCACCGCGCATTGTGCCGCGATTTTCCGTGCTGGCTATTTTGGCGACGTGAGCGATCGTGATTTTCATGGCCACCCTCCCGCTTACCGCGTCACAGGCCAAGTTCATTCGGCTGGCGGCTCGAACAAGTCCTTGTAGAATCCTGCGGTTTTCAACGTGATTGTGACCGGGACTTCACCACCGTTGCGCCAGTACCAGCCGTGTGTCCCGTCATAGGGCGCGGTGAACGATCCCTGCGCTTCGGTCAGGTCCTTCTGCTTCCAGTAGGTGCTGAACTCGCCTTCCTTGCCGTTCGTCGGCTCGCCATGCATGTCCATGCGAACCGCGCCGCCACTGGCGGCCCAGCGGAAGACAAGGCGATCGCCCTTGACCATGTGGGCCTTGATCTCGACGCCGCTGTGCGGCGCGAGGGTAACTGTCTTCTCGTCGGCGCGCCAAGCGGTGGACGTGGCGATGTTTTCCTTGATCTGGGGCGCGATGGTCAGGGTGGCAGCTGCGGCGGCGGAAGCATCAGGCGCCTGCGCCTCATCCTCCATCTCGTCCGTTTGCGCCATGCGCGTCAGCCCCATGGCGTTGCCTGCCCCCGTGGGATCGATCCCCCATTCGGCTGGCAGCACGAACAAGAGCAATACGGCCGCCGCTGCCGCCGAAGCAGCAATGGACGCGCGGGCCAGCGCGCGAGGCGGTGCCTGATAAGGTAAGGGCGCGCTGGCGGTCATACGGTTCCCTCCATGAAATAGCCTGTCAGCTGATAGCCGGTGAGGACAAGGCCCGCGCACATCAGCAGAGCGTTTGCGGGCAGTATCCCGCGCTTGAAGCTGGGGCGGCCCCGCCACAGGGTCATCAGGATGAGGATGATGCTGAGCGCCAGTACCTGTCCGGCCTCGACTCCGACATTGAAGCTGATGAGATTGACCAGCAAGCCGCTGGGCGAGGAGATCAGGTCTTGCAACTTTGTGGCAAGGCCGAAGCCGTGAAAAAGTCCGAAAATCAACACCGCCGCCTTTTGATTGGGCTCCACGCCCAGCAGCGTTGGGAAGGCGCCCAGATTGTCGAGCGCTTTGTAAACCACGGAAAGGCCGATTATCGCGTCAACCAGATATGGGTTCGCTTGGATGTTGAACATCACCCCGGTCAGCAGGGTAACGCTGTGGCCCACCGCGAACAGGGTCACATAGACCCAGACGTCCTTCAGCCGGTAAAGAAAGAAGATGACGCCAAACAGGAACAGCAGGTGATCATAGCCGGTCACCATGTGTTTGGCGCCAAGATAGGCGAAGGGGAGGATATTGATGCCGGGGTTGGCCTGGATGAAGGCCTTGTCGCTATCGGCAACGCCGTGGGCCAGCGCCTCGAACGGTAGTGCCAGTAAAGCCAGGGCGAGCAGCAAGGCTGCCTTGATGGCCCAGGCCGGTTTGCCGGTGTGTGTCATCGTCCCTCCCCCCGGCGCCCACGCAATATCTGTTCCCGCGTGGACGCCTGCCAGCATTACTTGCCAACATCACTTGATGGTGAACGTGGTGCCGTAGCGTGCCTTCGTCGCCTGGTTGATGACCTGCACGCCGACACTGGCCCCAGTAGGCAGGGTAAGCCCCTTGGCCACGAACTGGTTGCCTTTGCCCGGCACCATAGCGACGTCCTGCCGCTTGCCGCCGGCGGTGATGCTCAATCGCGCGGTCATGCCGCTGGCCACAACCGGCTCATCCTCATCGATGACATAAAGCGACACGCCCGCGGGCGCCCGCACCAGCTCGAACAGCGTTTCGCCATTCATCTGCACGACCCCGCCATGTTGCGGTTTGGTGGAACCGTGCGCCAGAGCGGATGCTGGCAGAGCACAGGCAAGCGACAAGCCTGCAAGAATGGTCAATGCGCGTTTCATGGGGTTTCTCCTCATTCCGGGAGGTGGGGCAAAGTGAATGCCAGTGTCGCAGAATGCTCGACCTGGCCGTAAAGTTTGGGATTGTCGCTCGGCCCGTCATAAACCGCGAGGACCACATTGAGGCCCTGGTTACGCACAGGCAGGGTGACCGTTCCGTCTGCCGCTGAAAGCAGTGGCTTGGCATCGGGATCGTTGACGAGATCGTTGATCACCCGCGCCCCGGCCAGCGGCGCGCCGTTATACAGCACGCGGTAGGTCATCGGCGTTCCCAGCGTTGCGGGAATGTCCCCCACCGGCACGACCTGCAGCGTATGGCCGGCCAGCGCGGGGATCGGTTTGCTCAGCGGACCCTGGATGGTGACGGCGTATTTGACGTTCTTGGTGGAAAATGTGGCGTTCGGCATTTCAAGCAGCGTCTTCTTCTCGAAATCGCCATCGCCGACGCGGGACCACACGCCATAGGGCATCACCGCAGCGACCAGCGTCGGCTGGGCATCGGAATCGATCAGCACGATCGCCCCGGCAATGCGCGCCGCGGCGTTGATCGGGCGGTATTCGGCGTCAAAGGCGGTGATGCTTTCCACCTGCGGAAGGCGCCGCACCATATCGAGGTCGTCAGCCCCCACGCCATAGATCAGCGCAAGCTGCTTGGCGCGCTGCGCAAACCAAATGCCGTGCGCTTCGGCGGCAACCGAAATGGTCATTGTTGCAGCAAGTGTCGCGGCATAAACTGACCGTCGCAACATGCGAGGCATGGTTCCATTCGTCATCGGTGTCTCCCTCCGTATGGCTTGGATTTATCCGCCCTACGGTATAGGCGATGGTGGGCATTTCATGCCGAATTGCAGTGCCGTCACGGCGATGTTGCGCTGTTCAGCCCCTGCATTCGAGCGTTTGATTTTCAGGTACGAAGGCCTTCCGGGCAGCAACCCGCGCAAGGAGACCCTCCTCTTGCCCCCCCGTGGGACATGAGATGGCGCAGCGCTGACTGGACGAAATCCGCCGCCTGATCATCCACGGACGGTCTCTGGTGACCGATACCAAGGGACTTTTTAACCCGATGGTTTGAGTCCACGTGCTGGAAGCGAATCAGCTCCCAAGTTCGTCATAACTGAGGAAAAACACCGGGCCACCGTAAGTCAGGATGTGCTCGTCATATGCGCTTTCCTCGATCCGCCGCGTCTCGCAGATCGTCACGATTTCGTCGTCGTCGAGCAGGTAAGGCGTATCGAAGTTCTTGAGGTGGACCATCTGACCAGCGGCATTCCTGAACGCAAGCACGGTCAGGGTGAACGCGATATCGCCGCCGAATATGCCGCTCTTTTCCCAAGTTTCCGTCGTCATATCGACGGTTTCTCCGAATTGTCCGTAGATTCGGTTTCCCCTGAGGACCTCAACGACTGTACCCGTCTCCGCCGCAAAACTGCGGCTGAAATCCAGGAAGCGGGCGCCGGGACCGACGATACTCATCGGCGATGGCGCATAAGCCAGCCGAATCTGAAGCTGCTGCTTGAGGCACGATGCATTCGAGGTCTGCAACATCGTGCGCATCCGGTGGCGAAGCTGCAACGAGGGCAGGTCATGCCCGTTCTCCCACCGCGAAACCGTCGCTTGCCGCACCCCAAGCTCTTCCGCCAGTGCGGTCTGAGAGAGGCCTGCCCTTCGGCGTAACTGCTTGATCAGGCTGGGCCAGCGCCGCGCTTCTGCAGGCCGATTCGTGGGCAGATCGGGGCGCCATACGTTTCCATACGCTCCTGACCTCCAGTGTTCATGGTCGTGAAATTGATCGGTCATGCAGCAGCCCTAGGTGCCCCCAGAAAGCAAACGAACAGGTAGCCCTTCCTATGACCGCGCATCGTTACATATCCGCGTTACTCGCCCTTCCCCTCTCCGCCGTCCTGGCGCCCTCCGCACACGCAGACGACGCCGCAACAGAAGACGAACAGATCATCGTCACCGCGATGCGCGGCAAGTCGAGCGCCGAGAGCGTCGCAGCGCGGACGGAAGTCATCACACGCGACCTCATAGAGCAGAAAGGCTACGTGACCGCCGCCGACGTACTCAAGACTGTTCCCGGCCTCAGCGTCGTCCAAAGCGGCGGCGCCGGCACGCTGACCTCAGTCTTCTCGCGCGGCACAAATTCCAAGCATACGTTGGCACTCTTCGACGGCATCCGGATGAACGATGCATCGACACCCAACGGTCAATTCAACTTCGGCTCGGATACGCTTGGCGACCTGGAGCGCGTCGAGGTCCTGCGTGGCCCTGCATCCGCTGTCTACGGTTCGGATGCCATCGGCGGCGTCATCAACTTCATCCCGCGTATCGGCGGCAATGAAGCGTTTATGCCCTACGCCGAGGTTGCTGCGGGCAATCTCGATACATACCGGGGCCTTGCCGGTGCGCGCGGCTCAAGCGGCGTGCTCGCCTACGGTATCACCGGGGAATATTTCGAGACGGGCGGCTTCAACAACGTCGCCGCCCGCCTCGCCGACAATCTCGGCGAACGCGACGGCAGCAACTTTCTCACGCTGACAGCGAACGGCGAACTGAAGCTTACCGATGCGCTCATGGTGCGCGGGCTCGCACGTTTCCGCCGGGCGAAGACCGACTTCGACGATGCCGCACTCGACCGCGAAGGCCGCAGCGGTACGGACCGCTATTTCGTATGGCGCATCGCACCGCGGCTCACGCTGCTGGACGGCCGTTATCAGGGTGACCTCGAATTCGGACAGGTCGACAACAAACGGGTCGATCACAATAGCCCAGATACCAATAATGCCTTCGGCAGCCTCGACGCCAAATCGACCGGCCTCCGTACCTTCGCCGCATGGCGGAACCGCATCAGCTTTACGCCCGTCGAAGGTTCGGAAGCCACGCTGTCCGGTGGCGTCGAATGGCAGAAGGAAAAGGTGCGTTCTTTGAGCGGCACCACGGAAACGCTGGCCCGCGCTGAAAAGCAGACAGCATTCTATGCGCTGGCACAGGTTTCGATGGCAGAGCGGCTGGAACTTAACGGATCACTCCGCCACGATGATCCGGAAGCGTTCAAATCTGTCACCACATGGAATTCTGGCGCTGTGCTTCGCCTGCCGGAGATCGGCGGCCGGGCTTATGTCGCCTACGGCAAGTCCTTCAAGGCACCGACACTGAGCGAGCGTTTCACGCAAAGCGCGTGGAACATCGGTAATCCCGGTCTGCGCCCCGAGCACGGCAAATCTTTCGAAGCGGGTCTCGACGCGGGCACGGATATCGGCAGAAAGGGCTGGCTCGGCCTCACGGCCACCTATTTCGATACGAAGATCAGGAATCTCATCGAATACGACTCTGCTGCGCTCCAGAACCGTAACATCGGACGCGCCGCGATCGACGGCTATGAGCTCAGCCTCACAGCACGTGCTGAAGGCGTTGCCGAGTTCAAGGTCAACTACACGCGCACCGATGCCGTCAACGATGCAACGGGGGACCGCCTGCTGCGGCGGCCCAAACATGGCTGGTCCGCCAGCCTGACTGTCACACCCATCTCAGCGCTGTCGTTTTCGGCCGACTATTTCCGGCGCGGTGCGCGCGAGGATGTCCTCTACGAGAACACGAGCCCCTGGGGACCCGGCGGCGGTTATCTCGGAAACGGCACGGTCGCCGCCTATGATCTCGTCAACCTCTCGGCGCGCTACACCGTTTCGGACGGCTTCGAACTGTTCGCCAATCTGCGGAACGCGTTCGACGAAAGCTACGAGGAACCAGACAGCTACCGGGGGGCGCCGCGCACCTGGCAGCTCGGTGCCCGAGCACGTTTCTGATCCTCCCGACTCGAAGGTAAAAGCCAATGCGTAAAGCGATCCTTAGTGCACTGCTGATCGGCATCCTGACACCCTCGGCGGGTCTTGCCGCCCCGGCGACACTTCCGGAACCGCGTGTCCCGGTCGCAAACCCGTTTGCATCCGTGCACGACCTCCTCGCCTGCACCCGCGGCATCGGCACGCTGGTCAGCGCACATCGCGGCGGCGCCGCGCCTGGCTATCCCGAGAATGCGATTGAATCAGCGGCGCGGACGCTCACAGCGTTTCCAGCCCTGCTCGAAGTCGACGTGCGGCAGAGCCGCGATGGTGTGCTCGTGCTGATGCACGACGACACCCTCGACCGGACGACAACGGGAACGGGCGCGGTCGCAGACCACGATTGGGGGGCGCTGCGCACGCTTCGCCTCAAGGACAATGACGGGAATGAAACAGCATTCCAAATCCCGCAGCTTCGCGACATGGCGGTTTGGGCGAAGGGGCGCGGTCTGGTTCTTGCGGAAGTGAAGGTCAGCGAGACGCTGCCCCAAATCGTGAGAGAAATTCGCGAAGCGGGCGCGCAAGCGAACTTCATGCTGCTGATTAACAACCTCCAAGACGCAAAGCGGCTTCAGACCCTCGATGGCGAAATCAGTATGTCGCTCGAAATTCCCGATGCAGTGGCATTGCAGCGCGTGAAGGATGCAGGAATCGACATGCGTCGCGTCGTGCCATGGACGGGTATCGGCAAACGCGACCGTTCCTTCTGGAACGCCCTGCATGCCGAGGGACACACCGTCTCCTACGGCACCTTGTGGTATGTGGATGGCGCGATCGAAAACCTCGATCTGAAGGGCATCTATGCCGAGCTTGCGGCCGACGGTGTCGATCTTCTGGCGACCGACCGGGCGCCCGCAGCCTACGCCGAGATCGCTCCGGTACGCTCGATCGAAACGGCGCTCCGCCAGTGCAAGGCCGTGCGGACAGTGGGTTGGTGAGCATAGACGACCGCGCAGAGCGGCGCTGGCCAAGCGCCATTGTTGCGGTGCACTGGGGGACGGGTCTCTTGGCGCTCACGGTTGCGGGGCTTGCGATCTATCTGCTCTCGCCGCCGGACTGGAGCCAGCCCTATATTGATCGCTATAAGGCGTGGATCGGCTGGCACAAACTCGGCGGTCTTCTGGTTCTCGGCCTTGCGCTCTTCTGGGCCGCGGTGCGCAGAAGGACCGCACGCCCGCCCGCAATAGGCGGACCGCCGGCACGGCTTGTGCATTCCGCCCTGCTCGTTCTCATCCTGGCACTGCCGGTCAGCGGCTATCTGATGGATGCTTTCGTGAACGCACGGCTCGAACTGCCATTCGGGATCGGCATACCGTCCCCTTTCGCCCGACATGATGGCCCAAGTATCGCCCTCAGCGACTTACACAAATGGGGCGGCTGGTTCTTTGTCGGTGTCGCTGCTGCACACGCCATCGCGGCCATCGGCCACGCAATGCGACCCGGCGATAGCGTGCTGCGTGCGATGATGCCGAGATTCATCAAAGGGAAACACCGTTGAAGACTGCAGCTCTGGCGTTGGCCGTGGCACTTGGCGCGATGCCGGGCCGCGCGTGGTCGGCGAACGATCTCGTGTTTGAACCCGCCTATTTTGAGCAGGCCGCGCCCGTGACCGCGTACGACATGGTGGTTCGCCTGCCCGGTTTCGTGATCGCGTCCGGCGACGCCGTTCGCGGCTATGCGGGCGCCGCCGGCAACGTTCTTGTGGATGGCGTGCGGCCTTCCACAAAGAGCCGCACGCTGGATGATATTCTGAAGGCGATACCGGCGGGCCAAGTTGCGCGCATTGAACTCATCCGCACGGCGCGGCCGGGGATCGACCAGAAAGGCGCGCAGCTTCTGGCGAATGTTGTGCGGATTTCGGTTGCCTCTAGTGTGCATGCCTTCACGCTTTCGAACTACACCTATACCGATGGGACCACACGTCCAGCGTTTCGCGCTGAAACATCGCGGCGCGGCATCATGGGCGGTTGGGAAGCGTCACTGCTGCTTTCGCGCAATCAGGACGAAAGCGGTAACGGCGAACGTGTGAAACGCAGTGCCTCAGGAGACGTTCTCGAACGCGCACGCATTTCTGTGGACTCCCCCATCCGCGGCGCGGAAGCGCGCATGGCTGCGGACCTTCCGCTGGCGGGAGGCACTGCGCGTGGCAATCTCTCGCTCACGCATCAGGATTATCGTACGCGCGAGACGCTCGCCTTTCTGGAAGGCAATACATTCGGGCCGAGTGCGCGAACGGATGATCGGATCCGAACGAACAGCGGTGAACTCGGCGGAGAATGGTCGCGGCCCTTCGGAGACGTCAATACGAAACTGCTGGCGCTGGCGACACGCAAGGACATCGCGGTGCGTTCGACGAGCGATGATGGGGGCGCTTTGTCCGATTATATGTCCGACAGTGTCGCCGATGAACGCATATTGCGCGCAACGGTTGATCGCACGCCGGCACGCGGGCCGGCCTGGGAAATCAGTGGTGAGGTTGCCTACAATGCGCTGGATAGCGTGAGCGCGCTGTCGGTTGCCGGTACACCCATCACACTTCCCAGCGCAGATGTGACGATCACGGAATGGCGAGCGGACTTGTCGGCATTGATGAAGCTGGCGGTTTCCTCGCGGCTAACGGCTGAAATGACTCTGCGCGGTGAGGGATCGCGGCTCGGGCAGAAGGATCACAGCACTGGCTTCGACTATTCTCGGGAATTCGGATTTCTGAAACCGAAGCTGCTGCTGCGCTGGAGTCCGGGTGCGCGCGGACTGGTTCGCTTGCGGGTCGAGCGGGATGTCGGTCAGCTCGATTTCTCGGATTTCGCAAGCTCGGCATCGCTGATCGAAGGCACGGTGGACGCCGGAAATCTCGATCTGCGTCCTCAGACCGCCTGGGTGTTAGAGGCGGATGTCGAACGACGGTTCGGGGCTGATGGGGCGCTTACGCTCGCCTATCGCCACGAACGGATCGACAATGTGCTCGATCTCCTGCCTGTGGATGGCCTCGATGCGCCGGGCAACATTGGGGAGGGTACGGTCAATGCCGCAGTGCTCCGGTTCACATGGCCGCTTGATACGGTTGGCCTCTCGGGCGGGCGCGTTTCGTTCAGCGGCGAATGGCGGCGCAGCAGTGTGCGCGATCCCGTAACTGGAGACCGACGGCCGATCACCGCTCTGGCACCGTTCGAGGGTGAGATACATGCCTCGCTCGATCGCCCGAGGCTGCGGTCGACCTTTGCGCTTGACGTGTATTTCGGCCAGAAGCTGACCTATCGGAGGATCAACGAAGTGCGCCGAACCTTCGCCGATCCCTACGCCACCGTAAAATGGACGTTCAACGCGACGCCGCAGCTTACCATCGAGACCAGCGTGCAGAACGTCCTTGCCCGCAAGCATGATCGCGACCGTATCGTCTATACGGGGCCGCGCAGCGCAGACGATGTTCAGTTTACGGAGAACCGTTGGTACCGCGCAAGAACGGGGGCGTTCATCTCTCTCCGCTATCAGCATTAAACAGCGAGCGTAGGATTCTGTCATCAAACAGGCTGCAGGAAATTTCCCGCGGCTGCAGACTTAATGGAATGTGGGTTGTCCGGACGGCTGCGGACACCCGGTCGGGCTTGAACTTCCCTCTGAAAGGTGCAGAAAATCAATAAACTTATATGTGTGTAAATTAACGATGCCATGACCGATACCAAGGGGCTTTTTGATCCGATGGTTCGAGTCCAGAAGCGACACTTAAGCGCGTCTCAAAGTCCTGATTCGTAAAGGGAGGAAGTGCCTTCCCTTTGCCGAACATCATTCTCGACAAGATGCGGCAACACATCATGTGCCAGTCGCTGCAAGACGTCGATATAGTCGATCGCGCTGAATATCACGCCATCGATGCCGGCATTGGCCATGCTTATGAGCTTCGCGGCCCCAGTCTGCGCATCGCCGACAATGGGCGTTCCTGAACCGAGCGCCACCGTCCGCCGCATGAAGCGCATATGTTCCGAATCCTCAGCAACGCCGTTTTCGCGCGCCAGCGTTGAAATGAAGCCATCGATGGCGGCGTGGTCCGCCCGGTCTTCGGAGTAGTAGCGCAGATAGTCGCTCGCCTCTGCGTCCGTATTCTTCAGCACGAGTTGAGCATTGGTCCAGACCTGAACATCCCGACCATATTCGTCTCGCGCCAGCGCTTTGTATTTATTGACCTGAGCCCGCCACTGATCGGGGTTCTCGCCGAAGAGACCTATAAGACCTATGTTCGAATGGCGCGCGGCGAAGCGCATGCCGGTCTCAGAGAAGCCGGCGTTCATGATCGGTACCGCACCGCCCCGCAAGGGTTGTGGGCGAGAGAGCGCACCCTTCATGCTGAACCAGCGGCTATCGACATCGAACTCGTGCGTTTCCGACCACAGGCGGCGGATCAGTGTCAGCCATTCCGCGAGATACTGATAGCGCTCCTCATGACCGAGCATCTCGATGCCAAACATCTCGAACTCGCGGCGATTCCAGCCGCCAACGACGTTCATACCGAAACGGCCACCTGAAATCGCATCGATCGTCGCCGCCTGCTTCGCGACGATCAGCGGATGCACGGTCGGTGCATGCGTGGTCGCAAAAATCCCGATACGGCGCGTCGCCTGCGCGATCGCGGCGGCATAGGTGAAAGGCTCGATTACATCGTGCGAGGCATGCCCGAAGTCTCCGTCCACATAGCCTTTCCAGCGCGCGATGGGGACGATGGCTTCGAGTCCGGCCTCGTCAGCCAGCTGCGCAATACGCAGACACTCTGTCCAGTTCGGCTTGAACAGTTCCGGCACGGTCGTGAGGGCAGGCATGGTGTTGGCACAGAATACACCAAGTTTGAGCCTGTTGTCGGAGTAAACGGGATGGTGCGAAACTGTCATTGCGCCAGAGCCTCGCGGCGGACGCGTATCCCTGCTTTCTCACGGTCCCATGTGTCCGTAGTCACACCCTCTTTTCGCAGATCACCCTTGAGCACTTTGGCTGACGGCGTCTTCGGCAACGCACTCATCACGCGGATATAGCGCGGCACCATGAAATAAGGCATGCGCGCCACAAGGAACTCCGTCAGCTCCACCATATCGATCGTGCTGCCAGGCACGGGCGCCACCACGACCATCACCTCGTCTTCGGAATACTCGCTCGGCACCCCGATCGCGGCGCACTCGCGTACAGAGGGGTGCGCGCAGACTTCCGCCTCCACTTCAAACGAAGAGATATTCTCGCCGCGGCGGCGGATCGCATCCTTCATACGGTCGACGAAATAGAAATAGCCGTCTTCGTCCATGCGAAACGCGTCGCCAGTATGAAACCAACCGTTTCGCCACGCCTCCGCCGTCGCAACCGGATTTGCGTTGTAACCACTGTTCATGCCCCATGGACGGTCAGTGCGGACGAGCATCTCGCCGACCTCGCCCACCGGAACCTCGCAGTCGTTCGCATCGACGAGGCGCACATCGACATCGGGGCGCGGACGCCCGCAGGTGCCCCGCTTTGTCGGATTTGCCTCTGAGACGATCGGAGAGGAAATCTCCGTCATGTTGAAGATCGTGTAGATATCGATACCGAACCGCGCCTTGAACGCCGGCGCGTCATCGGTGAACGGCACCATGAACGCAAGCTTCACCTTGTGGTCGCGTTCCCGGTCCGAAGGCGGCTGCTTGATGAGGAACGTCGCCATCACGCCGAGCAGGAAGACGACCGTGGTTTCCGTCTTTCGCACCACATCCCAGAACGTATCGGTCGAGTAGCTGTTGACCACCGCAACGGACGCGCCACGCGCGAGCATTACGAACGGCGGACCCATGCCGCCGATATGGAAGATCGGGGCGACGGTCATGTAGCGGTCGTCTTCCGTCACCATCGGCCAGCTTTCGGGGCCAGCATTGGAGAACATGTGAAGATACGACGACAGCACACCTTTCGAAGGGCCAGTTGTGCCCGATGTGTAGATGATCGACTGAATGTCCCATGGATTGATCGGCCGCTCGAGCGGCAGCAGGTCGGCTTCCGTGCCGGAGAGTTCGCCGAAACGGCAGGTTGGCAGGCCGAAATCGGTGGCTTCAAGATCGGTCGTCAACACGGCACGCTCAAGTCCGGCGATGTCAATCTCTGAAAGGCGCGGTGCGAGTTCCGGGTGGACGACGATCACCTTGGCGCCGGAATTCGCCACGACATGCGCCAGCAGCGCGCCGCGATAGGCCGTGTTGAACGGTACGAATACCGCGCCGATGTAATTAATGGCATAGAACACGAGCAGCGCATCGGGTCCGTTCGGAAGCCAGACCGCGACGTGATCGCCCTGCCTGATTCCAAGCGCCTGCAGGCCCGCAGCTTTTTCGATCACGCGCCTGCGAAGGTCGCGAAAACTCCACTCCTCGCCGTCTTCGAAGATGACATGGGTCTTGTCGGGGCGCTCCACCGCCCAGCGATCCACGAGATAGCGTAGAACACACTGGTTCCTGTTCGGAATGCGTGGATCGTGAAAATCACGCGCGGCATCCATCGGGTCAGCCATGGAAACTCCCCTCGTCTGTTTGTTCGTCGTTGCGGTTGGAAACGCTCCAACCGATGTGCACGCATTCTTGCGCGCCAGCCTCAGTCGAGGCCGATCAGCCGCATGCAGGCGTGGGATACCTGCTCGATCACATCTTCGCGCTTGCGGCGGCTACCCCGCCAGTAGCAGTTGGGGATCCACGACAGCAGACCGCCCATCCAAACCGACATCGCGGCAGCGTCATGCATCTTCACGAGACCGTCCGCCCGGCACTGCTCCACAAGGTGCGCGATCCTGAGATCGAACTCGTGTCGCAGCCGCAGAATCTGCTGCGCATCGACGTTGGTGAGGTTTTTCATCTCGCGCTGGTAGACGACGATATATTCCATGCGATCGATGATGATGGCGGCCACCTCGTGAAGTGCTGCCCGTAGACGATCGACCGAGTTTCCGGGCGCCGCCGCCGCGCGGTCCAGCGCATCCAGAGATTCCGTTACGCCCACAGCGCAAACCGAGGCCAGAATCTCGGCCTTGTTCTTATAGTAGGTGTAAAGGTACGGCTTGGTGACGTTCAGCTCGTCCGCCACCATGTCGAGCGTTGCCGTTTCATAGCCTTTCTCGTGAAACAGACGACTCGCAACCTCGAGGATGCCCTGCCGCTTCAGCGCGACGACATCAGGCTTGGACGTACGGCGGCCCCGAGGCCGTGCCTGACGCGATGCAGCCGCTGGCGGGACTTCGACCGTTTTGCTGCGTGTTGCTCTCTTCATGCGGCCCTTCTCAGGATTTCCAGTATATCGTCGGGCGACCGCACCGGACGTGGATTGGTCCGCCCCCAGATATCAAGCATGGTATATTCGGCAACTTGTTGGAAGCGGTCTTCGCCAACACCAACGTCCGCCAGCGTGCGCGGCATGCCAAGCATTCGGATGAAACGGTCGAGCGCCGCGGAAGCCGTGCTTTCAGGTTCGCCAAGGCAGGCACTGATCCGTTTCTGGCGGCTGTCATCGTATTCGGCGTTCCATGCGAGCACATAGGGCGACATCACGCAGGAGGTGTAGCCGTGCGGCACGTCGCAGGTTCCGCCGAGGATATGGCCGATCGCATGGCTTGCCCCCATCGGAACGCCGCCGATGATGGAGATCATCGACTGCCAGGCGCCCACCTGACACTTGAGGCGCCCCTCGATATCACCGGAATCCCGCTTAACGCGGCTCAACCCCTCGACAAGAAGGCGCAGCGCGCTGTCCGCAAGCCCATCGGCGAAGTCGTTGGAATCGTATGAGGCCAGCGTCTCCACCGCGTGATCGACCGCGCGCACGCCGGTCGAAAACCACAGCCACTCGGGCGTATGCTGCGTCAGTTCCGGATCGAGCACCACGGCGATGGGCGCCATGTTGCGGTGTTCGTAGCCTTGCTTGTGCATCACGGTTTCATCCGTCGCCCCGGACAGGGCATTGAACTCGCCGCCCGAAAGCGTCGTCGGCACGCAGATCACGCGCACATCGGGACCAACAGTGATCGGGTTGACGACCCGCCCATCGTCGGTGACATAGGTTCTGAGCGGCTCAAAGGCCTCCACCGTTCGCACGCCATGCTTCAACAGCAGCGCGATGATCTTGCCCGCATCGGTCACCGATCCGCCGCCGATCGTGACGATCAGATCGGCATTGGCGGCACGCGCGGCATTCGCTCCGGCAAGCACGCCCGAGCGCGGCGCGTGCGGCTGTATGCCAGTCCAGGTCGCGGCGTGGCGCGCGCCGAGCGCAGCCTCGACATTGCGCACGGCATCCGTGGCGTTCGCGAGCGTTGTGCCAGCAAGAATGAACACGCGCTGCGCGCCCACAAGCGCAGCCTGGTCCGCGACAGCCTCTGCAGCCCGCCGGCCGATGACGACGCGCTCGGTCGACGTAAAGCCCATTGTCGTACCAGCCATGTCATCCTCCGCAGTTTTTCTTATGCTGGCACAACAAAATTCTACTGTCTAGTATATTCAAAAGCGACCTGCACGATCGACAGCTTGACAAAATTATACTCATAAGTAGGCGATGATGCTGGACCACCCCTGATACAACTTGGAATGGATGACTGTGGCGACAGAAGGCGACAAGAGCGCGGCAGGGCCTTTGTCAGGCATTCGCATCGTGGAGTTCGCCGGCCTCGGGCCCACACCCTTTGCGGCTATGCTTCTTGCGGATTACGGTGCCGACGTACTGCGCATTGACCGCAAGGGTAATGCCGCCCTGTCTCCCGGAGATGGCAGACAGGACTTTCTGAACCGTAGCCGCGCTTCGATCGCGCTCGACATCAAATCCACCGATGGTCTCGCGCTTGCACGGCAACTTATCGGCAAGGCCGACGTCCTGCTCGAAGGCTATCGCCCCGGAGTCATGGAGCGGTTGCAACTTGGTCCCAACGAGGCGTCTGCCCTCAATTCCCGGCTCATCTACGCGCGCATGACGGGCTGGGGCCAAAGCGGTCCGCTGGCGCACAAGGCGGGACACGACATCAACTATGTCGCCCTTACCGGGGGCCTCCACATGATGGGCAGCGCAGACGCACCGCCCCCAGTTCCGCTCAACGTCGTCGGCGATTTCGGCGGCGGAGGGATGTTGGTCGTTTCAGGCATCCTGGCCGCACTCGTGGAGCGGCAATCGAGTGGACGCGGCCAGATCGTCGATGCCGCCATGATCGACGGCGCAGCCCTGCTGCTCACCCAGCTTTATGCGTGGAAGGCGATGGGCTTCTGGTCGCCTGAGCGCGCCGCCAACCTGCTGGACGGCGGAGCCTATTTCTACCGCTGCTATGAAACCGCAGACGGGTACGTCGCGGTCGGCGCAATCGAACCCCAGTTCCACGCCGCACTGATCGCGGGACTTGGCCTTGAGCTCGCTGACTTTTCCGATCACATGAACCGCGCACTCTGGCCCGAGCGCGCGCGGACACTCGAAACCCTGTTCAAAACGCGCACGCGTGATGAATGGATCACTATTTTCGAACCGTTCGACGCGTGCGTGACGCCGGTACTGACGCAGGACGAAGCGGTACGTCACCCCGCGAACGCGGGCCGAAGCGTCTTCACAGGTGCAGACCGTGAACAGCCCAATCCCGCTCCGCGGTTTTCGCGCACGCCTGCGCAAATCCGCAGCGCACCGACATTGCCCGGCGAAGGCGGCTATGCTGCGCTGAAAACGTGGGGCATTCCTGACGTAGAGATTAGTGCTCTTGTGGCCCGCAAGAGCCTTTCCGCTCAGTAAACGCGATTAAAGGCCTACCAAGCGATCTGAAGTTCGGTCAGACCGCGAAAATGCACACCGCGCCAGTGCGGGTCACGAATATCGACACGCATCTCCGGCAATCGCCTTGCGAGCGTCGCAAGGCCGATCTCGCCTTCAAGGCGCGCCAGTTCCGCGCCAACGCAGAAATGAATGCCGCCGCCGAACGTCAGATGTCGAGGCCCTTCGCGTGCGATATCGAAGACGTCCGGGTCCGTGAAAACAAGCGGATCGCGGTTGCCAGCGCCCAGCATCGCCATCACGCGCTGCCCGGCCGCGATCGTGTGCCCACCCAATGTCGTATCGGCAAAGGCCGTGCGATACGTCATGGTGAGCGAGCTTTCGAAACGCAGGATTTCCTCGGATGCGGATGCTGCAAGCGTTGGATCGTTCACAAGTCTCGCCCACTGTTCGGGATGCCGGTGCAGTGTCAGCAGCCCGTTGCCGAGCATATGGGCGGTCGTTTCAAACCCCGCGCCGAACAGCGCGATTGCAACGGTTGTCATCTCCCATTCGGAGAGACCATTGCCGCCGTCCCGCGCGTTTAGAAGTGCCGTGGCGAGATCGTCGCGCGGCTCAATGCGCCTGCGATCGAAGACCTTCTTGAAGAAGCGTTCAAGGAACAGAATCTGATCGTTGGCCAGCTTCAACTCATCCGGCGGTAACGGCCGCATTTCGAGGACGAGGAAGCTGTCCTGAATCGCCTTATTGAGTGCCATGAGGAGATCGTCATCCGCCTCGTCTGCATCAATGCCCAGCATATCGCACATGACGGCCGTGGGAAGCTTGTAAGCGAAATCATGGATAAATTCCATGCGGCCGCGATCAAACACTGCATCCAGAAGCCGGTCAGTGATCTCCTGAATACGCGGCCGCATGGCCTGCACGCGACGGGCCGTAAGCGCCTGCGTCACCAGACCGCGAAGCCGCGTATGCTTCGGTGGATCCTGAAACACGAACACATCAGCGAGCCAGCGGTAGGCGGGATGCGACAACACGTCAAAGTCATCACCGTAGAGAAGGCGAATATTCCGCTCGAAGTCCCCCTGACCGAAGTTCTGGCGATCCATCACGATCGCACGAATATCGTCGTAGCGTGTCACCACCCAATAGCCATGGCCCGACCAATGGACAGGATCGTGTTCGCGAAGCACCGCAAACGCCGGATAGGGATCGGCGAGCAATTCCGCATCGTTCGGATCCATCGCGAAACTGCGAAGCCAGCGCTCGGACGCGGTATCTGCCATCACGCAAACCTTTCGGGGCTATAGACCGGCCTGAACGCTGAGCCCTCCGGCAAAACCCGGACTGCATGCACGCCGCCGAAATGCGCGGGAACGAGAAGCGACCCCATTTGCGCCGCTTCATTGAGAACGGCACGGCGGCTTTCGCGCGCCATATCCTGATCTTCGCAAAACTGGCTGTTCCAGTCCGGGTTATGGATCTGAATTGGATGGTGAAGCACATCGCCCACGAAAAGGGCAGAATCACCCCGGGCAAGAACACGCATCGCAAGGTGCCCCGGCGTATGCCCGGCAACGGCAAACAGATCGATTCCGGGGCGGACTTCAAAGCCGGCCTCAGCCCACTCCACACGGTTCTGATCGATCAGCGGCTGAACACTGTCTTCGAACACGCCAGCATTCACCGCCTTACCCGTCGCCGAAGGCTCCGCGCTGTCATCATTCGGATCCCAGCAGGCACGGTCACCCAGCGGCAGGATGTATCGCGCATTGGGGAATGTCGCTTTCCAGCCATCCTCCGAGCGCGTGGTGTTCCACCCGACGTGATCGATATGGAGATGCGAACAGACCACCGTGTCGATGTCACCGGGCTGGAATCCCGCCGCGCTCAGCCGGGCCAGAAAATCCGTCTGCAGACCACCGAAGATCGGGATGCCCGGCCGTTCCTTGTCGTTCCCCGCGCCGGTGTCGAACAGAATCTTTTCGGCGCCGGTATCGATCAGCCAGCTTTGCAGGAATCCGTAGATAAGCCCGGTTTCGGCCTGATGATAATCCGGCACGAGTTCATGTTCGTGTGGCTGCCAAAGCGCTTCGTCGAATCCCCGGAACATCGCGGAGGGCGGTGCGAACCCGCCCTGCCATTCTTCAATCCGGTGAAGCGTCATGTCTCCAATGCGGAACCTGTCCATTCCCGGGGCCTCCCAAGGTATCCGGGTCCGGACGACGGAATCCCCGACGTCCGGACCACGAAGCCACCGCGATCAGAACGCGTAACCGAGCGTGAACCCATAGGTACGCGGTGGGATGACCGAACCCACTCGCACGAGCGCGAAGGTCGGCGCGGTCACGATGTTGTTGGAGATCGCGAACTTGTCCGTAAGGTTGCGCGCCCAGAGGCTCGCGGACAGGCCGCTTTCATGCTTGTAGGTGAGGTTCGCGTTTACAAGCGCATATCCGCCCTGTGCCGCATCCCTGTTATTGAACTCGGTGAAATAAACCTTGCTTTGATAGCTCATGTCCGCGCCGAGCGTCAGCTCGCCCGGACCGACCTCGACCGTGTAATCAAAGCCAGCGCCAAACGAGAATTTCGGTGCATTTGGCAGGCGCTTGCCATCAAGATCCGCGAGCGCCGGGTCCGACGGGCACGGGTCGTAGGAGATCCCCGGCCGGCTGACGGCCGCACCATAGTAGCCGTTGCAGAAATCCTGAAACTTCGCATTGAGATAGGCGGCATAGGCATTGAGCGTCAGATTTTCGTTCACACGCCCGCTGAGTTCAAGCTCGGCGCCATAATTCTTCGCCGCACCCGCGTTGATCGTTTCCACGATGCTCTGCGCGTTGACGAAGCCCACCTGAAGATCGGTATAATCGTAATAGAACACAGCGCCGCTCAGCAGGATACGGTTGTCGGCAAGCTGCTGCTTGAAGCCTGCCTCATAGTTCCACACGAATTCTGGATCGATCACGGAATTCGCACTGCCAACGTTGATAACGCCGGATTTGAAGCCACGCGTAACCGTACCGTAAATCAGCGTTTCGTCGGCCGGACGCCATTCGACGAGCAGCTTCGGCGTGATCGCACCCCATCCCTTCTTCCGGTCGGTGGGAATATCGATCCCCGCCGCCTCGAAAGTGAACTGGCCGACGCCTTTGCGCCGCTCATAGCTGTAGCGCGCACCGGCCGTGACCCGCAGCTGCGACGTCAGATCGAACGCAGCCTGCGCGAAGACACCGTAAGACTTCGTATCGACCGTACCACGCTGGAAATAGTTGCCGTCGTCGAACGTGTCCGCCGGCAATCCGAAGAGAAGGCCGAGGTTGATCGTCGGCACCTTGACTTCGCCGTAGAGCTCCTCCTCGAAATACATGGCGCCCGCGAGGATATCGAGGCCGTCACTCTTGTAATTCAGCAGCAGCTCCTGGCTGAACGAGTTGGCATCCTCAACGTAATTGTTCTGGCCGTACATCCAGACGTCCGAAACGTCGAGATCGGTCCTGTTGAAACGCTTGAAATCGCGGTATGCCGTGATCGACTTCAAGTTGAAATCCCCGGAGTCCCATTCGACAAGTGCGGTATAATTCTCGCCGTTCCGCTTATTGATCGGGTCCTCGTCCGAATAGATGTTCCGAAGATTCGGCTTCTCGCCGCGCGCGGCGTAATAGTCGAAGATGGTTTCACCGCCGAGCAAATTGTGCGGCAGCGAATCCGCCGGAACGATCGTTGGCCCGAAGTAGTGGAAGGCGTAGTTGTTGTCGTCTTCCTCATAGTGCTCGACGATGAGCGAGGCAGTCAGCTCAGACGACAAACGCGCCTCGAGAATCCCGCGCACCGCGTAGGCATCCCGGTTGTCGACATCAGAGCCTGTGAAGAGGTTCTTGCCGTACCCGTCGCGTTTTTCCTTCTTACCCGCGATCCTGAAGAGCAGCGTGTCCGATGCGATGGGGCCCCCAACAGCGCCTTCCAGCGTAACGGCGTCGTAATTGGCGTAAGTGCCGCGAATATAACCCGAGAAATCGTCGGTCGGTTTCGCTGTGATGAGGTTGATCGCGCCGCCCGTGGCGCCGCGTCCATAAAGCGTTCCCTGCGGCCCCCGCAGCACCTCGATCTGCGCAAGATCATAGAAACCTGCCAGCTGCGCCGCCGGCCGCGAGATCATCGCCCCGTCCTGAAGGAACGCAACGGCACCGTCGGCACCAAGATCGATGCTCGTCATGCCGATACCGCGAATGAAGGTGCGGTTCACACCGAACTGGTCGCCGATCGAGACGTTCGGCACCGAAGACTGCAAGTCGCCGATGTCCTGGATTCCTCCCGGCCCAAGATCCTGAGAGGAAATGGCCGAGACCGCCGCCGCCGTATCAGCCAGCGATGTGTTCTGACGAGTCGCCGTGATAACGATTTCCGAGCTCTGAGGTTCGTCGGTGCCATCCGCGCCTCCAGCCTGCTGCGCCAGGGCAACGCCGGAGAACGACGCCGTCGTCAGCAGGCTCACACCGAACACAAATACACATGAGTTCCGTCGCATAATAGCACCTCCCCGATCGTCTTATGACTTATGTCGCCGATGAATATACTTGTGAGTAGTTTTTTGCAAGCACCTTCGAGGCATGATCGCTCCTAGGCGCAATGCAGAGTATAAGGCGGAAAACAGCCGTTTTTTTCAATTTTTACAAGCAACTGATGAACCTTGGCCCGCGCAGGATCATACTGTTGAGTATACGCCTTTTGAAACGCCGCAACCCAGTGTCAGGCGTTTCCGGTTCGATCATGTTTAAAAACGAAATCTGCCGGATCCGCGTCCCGGGTCATCCGCCAGAAGGCATCGTTCCGCCACGGCGTGATCGCGACAATGCGGCCTCGCGCGTTCCGATACCAGTTTTCCGTGCCGGGATGCGTCCACACCAGTTTCTCGTGCGCGGCATCCACCCGATCCGAATAGTCGGTATAAACGTCTTCCCTGACGTCGACCGCGAGCGCATTTTGCCGAACCATTTCCTCGACGATCCGCAGCGCATAATGCGCCTGGTTCTCGATCGAACGGATCATGCTGCCGCCATGGCCCGACCCGACATTCGGACCAAGCAGGATGAAAAAGTTGGGGAAACCGGCTACAACGGTACCGAGATAGGCAGCAGCATTGTCACCATCCCAGAAGTCGCGCAGAACCCGGCCGTCGCGACCGACGACCTCGTAAGACCCCAGGACATTGGCAGCCTGAAAGCCGGTGGCTAGGATGAGCACGTCTGCCGACACGCTCTCTCCGCTACCGGCAACAAGCCTATCCCCTTTAATTTCCGCAAGCCGTTCCGGAATCAGACGAACATTTTCCCGGCGAAGCGTGCGGTACCAACCGTTGTCGAGCAGCATGCGTTTCGCAAACGGCGGGTAATCGGGCAAAACATGCGGCAAAAGGTCCTGCCGATCGCCGAGTTCTTCTATCACATAGCGGGTGAAGTACTCGCGGTGACCATCATTGATCGCATTGACGGCACGTTCAGGGTGCGCCCACTCGGGATCCCGAAATAATGTACCATGCACGCGGTCGTTGAACGTCCAGGACAGACGCTGCTCGCACCACGCCCGGTACAGCGGCACGATTTGCAGCAGGTAGCGAACACCGTCTGGCACAGGCTTCCTGAACTGCGGAAATGGGGCCGCCCACTGCTTCGAGCGCGCGAAAATCGTGAGTTCTGAGACACTTTCCGCAATCGCAGGCACGACCTGCATGGCAGATGCGCCGTTACCCACAACCGCAACGCGCTTTCCCGTCACGTCCAGGTCTTCCGGCCAGTCGGAGGTGTGCACAACGCGCCCGGTGAAGCTTTCGAGTCCAGGAATCTGGGGCACCAGCGGCATATTGAGTATGCCGACCGCGCTGAATACGAGATCGGCGTAATGCTGCTCCGAGCGGTCATCCTTGTCGGTTACGGTCACCTTCCAGCGATTTTCGTTTTCGATCCATTCAGCCTTCTCGACCGTCGTCTCGAAGCTGACGCGATCGTAAAGCCCGTATTCAACCGCAGTTTCAACGAGATAGTTGGAAATCTCGCCCCGAAGCGGGAAATACTTGGACCAGTCCGCTCCGCGGAACGAGAAGGTGTAGGTAAGGTTCGGCGTATCGACTCCACAACCCGGGTATCGGTTTTCCCACCACGTGCCTCCGAACTCCGTGTTCTTCTCGAATATCCGGCATTCGATGCCCATCTCGGCGAGCTTTATCGCTGCGCATATTCCAGAAACGCCCGCGCCAATCACGATGGCACTCAAAGGCCGCTGGGAACGGGGCGTCGACACCTCCCCTTCAAGCCTCATTGTCGCCGCGATGACATCGCCATATTCTTCCGGTACGTCCTCGACCATGGCAACGCTCAGCATGTGCGCAAGCTGAACGTTAGAGGGGCGAGGCAGCGCAAGCTCCCTCCCTTTGAGCCAAGCCACTATCGCTTCATAGGCTGCATTGCGAATTTGCCGCTGAAGCACGTCGGGAAGCCCCGCGGAATCATTGTCATCAAGCCCTTTGCCGCGCTTCGGCGCAAACGGCGCCTCCAGCCATTTGGCATCGCCGGTCATCTGGACGAGACACATGAGAAGAGAAGGTATGTTGCCTTCATCGACACCCAAACGAAGCTTGGCATAGTCGACACCTGCGCCCCCGGAAGGCCTGCCGGCAGTTTTTTTCAACCTCTTTTCCTCTCAAAGCGCCGCCATCATAGGTGGCAATAGCGCGAATTTAACATACTTACCAGTATAATTTTTCGCCCGCATGCACGGCTCGGCGCGTCCCGAACGGAATACCAAGTAGTATATTTTATCGCATAAGCGCACCGGACTCATCACGACTTCAAGGTCAAATGGCTCTATCGCAACTCGCAGGGTGAGACTCATACTGAGCGGCAATCTCCGCGATTCGTTGCTCCTTGGGCTCTTTACGCCTTATCTTACCGCTCGGCGTGGTGGGGAGCGCGGAAACGCAGTGGATGACATGGGGAAACGCGTGGCGCGCATAGCGGTCCTTGACCCATTGCTTCAGCGCCTTGCCCATTCCTGTTCCGGCCTGCCCCGGGGACAATACAACGCAGGCTTCCAGCCTTTCGTCGCGTAGCGCATCGGGAACGCCCGAACATGGCTGAGGCGATAGCCGGCCATCAGGATCAGATCATCGTCGCGAGACAAAAATGGATATGGCCATCCGCGTCCATGCGGGCGATGTCGCCCGTCAGGTAATATTTTCCGTCCCGGGAAAACTTCTCCCAGCTCTTTTCCAGATCGCCTGCATAGCCTTCGAACCATGCCAATGGACTATCCGCCAACCGCATCGCCAGACGGCCGACATTGCCCGCAGCAGCCGGC